>NZ_KI535608.1:21998-2477741 GCF_000492855.1 Enterobacter sp. MGH 38
ACCGATGCGCCGGTGAAGCCGACCATCGACGCGGCGCTGGACGACGTGGGCACCGTACAGGGCGCCCTGTCTAACGGCAGCAGCACCGACGACCCGACGCCGACCCTGAGCGGCAAGGCGGAAGCGGGCAGCACCGTGAAGATCTACGATCAGAACGGCCTGCTGGGCGAAGTGACGGCGAAGGCCGACGGCACCTGGAGCTTCTCACCGACGGCGAAACTGCCGGAAGGTGAGCACCGCTTCCACGTGACGGCGACGGACAGGGCGGGTAATACCAGCGCAGCGTCCGACGATTTCGTGCTGAACCTGGACTACACCGCACCAGAAGCAAGCAAAGTGAGCATCACTGACGTGGTGGATGACTTTGGTTCTGTGACCGGCTCCGTGACGTCAGGCGGTAAGACTGACGATAACACGCCGCTGATCAAAGGCACCGGCGCGGAAGCGGGCAACACCATCACCGTGTACAACGGCGACAAGGTGATTGGCACCGCCAAAGTACAGGCTGACGGCACCTGGGAGCTTCAGGTCACGAAAGCCCTGCCTGACGGGACTTACAACCTGACGGTGAAAGAGACCGACAGCGTGGGTAACACCACGGCGGCTTCACCGGAATACATTATTCAGATCGATGCAGGCGGTCAGCCGCTGCCACCGACCCTGAGCAGTGTCGAAGATGACGTCGCGCCGCATACCGGTCCATTGCAGAAGGATGCGACAACCAACGACAACACCCTGCTTCTGACCGGTACTGCGGAAGCCAACGTGACGGTTCGCATTTATGGCGGCCCGAACGGTACCACCCTGCTGGGTGAAACCAAGGCCGATGCCCAGGGCAAATGGAGCTTCAACACGCCGAAACTGGCGGACGGCGTTCATACGTTTGTCGCGGAAGCGATTAACGACATTGGTCAGGTAAGCCCGCAGACTGGCGGCTTCCCAATCACGGTTGATACCAGCGCGCCGGGTGAGGTCACAGGCTTTATCGTGAGCGATAACGAAGGTCCGAAGACCGGCGTATTGGCTAATGGCGACACCACTGACGATGCGACGCCGACCATCAGCGGTAAGGCAGAGCCAGGCAGCGTTGTTCACGTCTACGTGAACGGCCAGGAAAACGGTACTGCGGTTGCAGACGCGAACGGTAACTGGACCTACACCACCGGTTCTCTGGCGGATGGAGAATACACCTTCACCGCGCGTGCTGAAGATTCAGCAGGCAATCTGGGAGCTGAAAATGCCGGTGTTACCGTCACGCTTGATACCTCCAGCGTTCCGGTCACCATCGTTCGCGTGATGGACGATAAAGGCAGCGTCACGGGTGAAATGAAGGCGAACGACGTCACTGACGACGCGCGTCCGGAAATTATCGGTAAGGCGAAAGCAGGCAGCACTGTCACCATCATGGATGGCAACGTGGTGTTGGGCAGCGTCAAGGCCGATGCCAGCGGCAACTGGGTATTTACGCCTACCAGCGATCTGGGCGATGGCGTACACAACATTACGGCAACCGCGAAAGATCTGACGGGTAAAGAGGATACCTCCAGCACCTTCAGCTTCGAAATTGACAGTAAAGCACCGAATCGTCCGAGCATTGATTACGCGGAGGATCAGGTGGGTACCGTTAAGGACGACCTGAACAGCAACGATGTCACTGACGATCCGCAGCCGATCCTGCACGGTACGGCTGAAGCGGGCAGCACCGTCAATATTTACACCGTTGACGGCACCCTGCTGGGTTCAGTCACCGCGAACAGCAACGGGGCATGGAACTTCAAGCCGGGCAGCAAGTTACCTGAAGGGAAAAACACCTTCTACGTGACGGCCACGGATGAAGCCGGCAACGTCAGCGACAAGTCTGCGGACTTTATTCTGACTACCGACTACACCGCGCCGGATGCGAGCAAAGTGACCATTGATTCCGTCACGGATAACGTGGGTAACGTTCAGGGGATTGTTGCAGATGGCGGCGTTCTGGACGATTCACGTCCGGTAATTCGCGGCTCTGGTGCGGAAGTAGGCAACGTTATTACCGTGTACACCACGGATAAAGACGGCAACACCAAAGTACTGGGCACCACCACGGTCGATCAGAACGGCAAATGGGAACTGACGCCATCTGAATCGCTGTACGGTGATTCCATCAACCAACTGACCGTGACGGAAACCGATCGCGTTGGCAACGTGGCGAAACCGGCTGACAGCTATGACGTCATTATGTCCGACACGCCGGATGCGCCAGCGATCCTTAACGTTCTGGACGATACCGGCACAACCGTTATCAACCTGGCCAACAATGCGTTGACCAAAGACGATACGCCAACCCTGAAAGGAACGGCGGACGGTGCTGCGGGCGATACTATCACCATTTACAACGGCAGTCAGGTTGTAGGTAAAACAACGCTGAACAGCGATGGCACCTGGAGCTTCACGCCATCTCCGGCACTGGCTGACGGTAGCTACACCTTTACGGTGACCAATACCAACAGCGCGGGTCAGGAGAGCGATCGCAGCGGTTCGTTTACGGTAACCATTGATTCAACAGCGCCGAATCCGGTTTCCGGACTGCAGGTGTCTGACGATCAGGGTGCCTGGAAAGGTCAGTTGACCGACGGTATGACCACCGACGACAACAAGCCAACCTTCACCGGTAAAGCGGAGCAGGGCAGCACGGTTACTATCTATGATAATGGCCAGGCGATGGGTACCGTCACCGTCACCAACCCAGACGGTAGCTGGCAGTTCACGCCGTCCACGCCGCTGGTTGATGGCGAACACCAGTTCGCTACCCAGGTAACGGATCCGGCAGGTAACGCCAGCGCGATCGTTGACGATATCACCGTTAACGTCTCTACGGGCGCAAGCTATCTGCAGCTGCTGCAGGTGGTGGATGATGTCCAGGAAGCGGGTGGTTCTCGCGTGCTTCGCGATGGTGAAGTCACCAACGACAGCCAGGTACAGCTGGTCGGTAAGGCGACGGCGGGCAGTACCATTATCATCACCGACGTGGGTGGCGTTCAGCTGGGCACCGTGAAAGCGGATGCCAACGGTAACTGGGAATTCACGCCGACGAGCAGCCTGAGTGATGGCGCGCACACGCTGCGTATCACCGGGACCGACCCGTCCAATAACCCGCTCACGCCGATCGACTTTGATCTGGTTGTGGATACGGTTGCGCCTGTCGCACCGGCTATCACCGATGTGCTGGACGACGTCAACCCGGTTCAGGGTTCCGTTGCTCACGGCAAGCCGACCAACGACACCACGCCGGAAATCACCGGTACGGCAGAGAAGGGAAGCACGGTGAATGTGTACCATCAGGTGGATGCGACAACCCGCATTCTGCTGGGTACCGCCGTTGCCGATAGCACAACGGGTCAGTGGACGCTACAAATCACTGACGCGAACAAGCTGGCTGAAGGCACCTGGAATCTGGTCGCAACCTCCACGGACGCGGCGGGCAACGTCAGTACGCCGAGCAACACCTGGACAATTGTTGTCGATACCACCGTGTCTGACGCGGTTATCAACATCAGCTCTGTCTCGGAAGACCGTGGCGCTTCAGATACTGACTTCATTACCAGCGATAACACGCTGTTGATTAACGGTGAGCTGAACAAAGCCCTGCAGGCGGACGAGTGGGTTGAGATTAGCCTCGACAACGGTGTGACCTGGACGCGTGCCTCAACGGTAACCGGCACATCCTGGACTGTGGATATGCAGAGCACGCCGCTGAACGATGGTGCTTACACCATTCAGGCGCGCGTGGTGGATAACGCCGGTAACGTCGGCAGCACCGATTCTCAGGCGCTGCAGGTGGCATCGGGCGGCAGTGACATGAACGGTCTGTCTACGACAACCAAAGTGACTACCGATACCAGCCATGGTCTGACGACCGGGGATCACTTCAGCCACGCGGCAACGGCAACCAACGGCGACATGGTCACCCGTGACCGTACGGTGACCATCAGCGGCAACCTGAGCGCGGCGCTGCAGGCGGGCGAACATCTGCAGATCTCTCTGGATAACGGAAAGACCTGGAAAACGCTGGCGCTCAACGGCCAGAGCTGGAGCTATGAACTGCCGGAAGCGACGGCAAGCACCACCCACAGCTTCAAGCTGCAGGTGATTGACGTTGCGGGTAACCCGGGTACGAACACGAACTTTGCCGATAGCTACAACGTGGTTATCGATCTGGATTCTCCGAACGGTATTACCGGGGCGCCAGATGTGCCGCAGCACACCACCACAGGAGATTCGTTCACCTTCTCCAGCGGTCAATACGGTCGTGTTGAAGCGGGGGCGATTATCTCGCTGGTGAGTGACGTCAACAACAACGGGACATATCAGGAAGGTCTGGATCAGGTCATTGGCTTCGTGAAGGCTAACGCTGACGGCTCCTGGAGTCTGAATACGTCGCTGCCTTCTGGCGCACATAACCTGGCCTTTGTGGTCTGGGATGAAGCGGGTAACCGCTCAAGCATGAGCGCCAGCACCAGTACAGGTGTCACCGAAGGTGGCGGCAGTACGCTGATTGAACAAACCTGGGGGGGAACGACCGATGCGGATAGCCGCGGTTTGAACGCCGCTGCGGTGACCATCAGTCAGGACGGTTTGTGGTCATTCTTCCAGAGTGCTCGCGGCACTTCTGGTACAGCAACCGCTAACGCCGGACGTGTCTATGACTCCGTCACGCGTGAAGACTACGATTCAACGTACCTTGCCCAACCGTCAACTGAAAACGGTGCGGGTTACGACGTAGATAGCACGTCATACAGCCGTTATGTTAACTCCGCAGCCTTTGCGGACATTAACCGCGATGGCTATGCCGACGTCATGTCTCAGATCAGTAGCTATAGTAACGCGGGTCGTACCGCCTACTGGCTGCAGAACGCAGACGGTAGTTACTCCGCGAAGGCGCTGGATCAGGGCACCCTGAACCACCTCGGCGGCGTGATTTCCTATGACCGTGAAGGTGATGGCTATCTGGACTTTGTGCTGGGTGACTCCGAAGCAGACTCCATTTCGTTCATCAAAAATACGCAGGGCACGCTGAGTTACGAGGATAATTCCGGCTTCTCTGACGGACATCCTGGCGGGGCACTGCCAACGTCGCTGAGTGTGCTGCACGAAGTAGGGGCTGTGGATATCGATAACAACGGTACCGTAGATATTACGGCACATATCGACTACAACGGCGCTGGCAACCTCGTCGGCAACAACTCCCGCGGTCTGGGTATCTTGTATAACCAGACTACCGGGACGTCGAAGACCAACTTCGGTGAAGTTGGCTACTACGCGAACGTGTTCCGTGACGATGGCCATGAAGACTACGGTAACTTGTCTATCTCCATGACCTATGCGGATTACAACAACGATGGTTGGCTGGATCTGTTCCTGAGCCGTGGTTCGAAGGGGGGCAGTAACAGCGACGAGAGCCGTATCTATCTGAACGATGGTACCGGTAAGCTCAATGCAACGGACAGCCAGGCGCAGTGGTTTGGCGATAACGTTGATGGCGGCACGTCGCTGGCAGTGGACTGGAACCACGACGGTAAGATGGACATCATCGAAGTGCCACGCTCTGGCGTGACTGGCTCGCCAATGTTGTATACCAATACCGGTAGTAACAACTGGGGCGCCAATAAAGTCAGCCTGACAGGTAGCACGACGTTCAACAACATGACGGGTGCCGTCGCACTCGACTATGACTGGGACGGTTCGATGGACCTGGTGCTGTACCGCTCTGGCGCGGATGCTGATGTCGTGGCAAGAGACGACGCGGGACGCACGATGCTGGTGAAAAACACCAATATCGCGGCGGACGGCACGAGCCTGCAGATCCGTATTGTTGACGGCAACGGCATCAATACCTTCTACAGCAACACCGTGAAGTTATACAACTCAGCGGGCGAGCTTGTGGCAACCCAGTTGATTAACCCGCAGTCCTCTGGTTCCAGCAACAGCATGGGTCTGGTGAGCTTCTTCGGGCTGGATCCGAATGAAGTTTACTCCGTGCAGATGCTGCGCATTACCGACGGTGAAGCGGATCACGTTGGCGCAACGAGCAGCATTGGTGGTTACACCAACGGTACGGTAAATGAGAGCTGGGGTGGCCTGACAACAGGTAAAGCCCATGACTCCTACGTACTGACGGCGGAAAGCGGCAATGCGGCAAACAACACCTCTGGCAACAGCGGGATCGTCGGGACGGGCTATAACGACACCTTCTTCGGTTCTGCAGGCAACGACACCTACAACGGTGGCGG
The DNA here is from genome assembly GCF_000492855.1 of Enterobacter sp. MGH 38. Classification (NCBI taxonomy): domain Bacteria; kingdom Pseudomonadati; phylum Pseudomonadota; class Gammaproteobacteria; order Enterobacterales; family Enterobacteriaceae; genus Enterobacter; species Enterobacter sp. MGH 38. Next base: position 28,268 of record NZ_KI535608.1, read on the forward strand.
CGGCTGGAACCAGATTGTGAGCGGTAAGCCGGTCTGGAGCGAAACTGCCGGTATGGACGTTGTTGACTATAGCCGTTCAACTACTGCGATCAACGCGAACCTGTGGACAGGTACTGCAACCGGTAACGGCACCGATAAACTCCTCAATATCGAGGGTCTCTTAGGTTCCAGCCAGCAGGATACGTTTACGGATAACTCCGCAAATAACCTGTTCGATGGTCGCGGTGGCAATGACGCCTTCTACCTGGTCAACGGCGGTAACGACACGCTGATGTACAACGTGCTGGAAGGAATGACCAACGACAGCACCGGCGGCAACGGGCACGACACTATCCACGGTTTCAAGGTGGGTAATCTGGTGAAAGACAGTGATGCAGACCTGCTCGATATGAGCGAGCTGCTTGACTATAAGGGCTCTATCTCCTTCTTCGAGGACGATGGAAAACTGGAGCTGGATTACTCCTCCCGCGGCGTGCTGGATTACGTCAAGGTGGAAGTTGTCGGAAGCGATACCGTGATCAGTATCGACCGTGACGGTCAGGGCGGACAGCATGGATTTACTCAGGTTGTCACTCTGGCTGATGTTCAAACCGATCTGGTTACGCTGCTGCAGAATAACCAAATAATGATGTAACCCAGTAAAACCCGCCATCTTCGGATGGCGGGATTTCTGCGCATCTCTGTTGTTTTACGATCAATCACTGGGTTAATCGGGAATTTGATAAATGAAAGTAACCCCTCGGAATTTTAAAAAAATAAATCTGGCGTTCTGTGTCGCTGCTGCCTTAAGTGCATTTATGGCTAATCCCGCTTATTCAGCCGAAAAAGTGGAAAAGGCCATCGATTTACCGGTAGTGATTAAACCAGCGCCAAAAAATACGGCACCGCAGCCTTATCGTCCGGTAGCTGGCGTAACGCCTGAACTGGCGCAGGTTGTCGTCTATTATCCGCAGGGCACCGTTCCTGCGACAGTCTATGTGGACCGCGAGCTGCAGTCGGTGCTGTTGCCAGGCCAGTTTACCGTCCTGTGTGCCGCACCCGGTGCGCACACGGTGGAATCCTGGTTCAACGACCAGCCGACCTATCAGGGCAAACAAAACCCGCAGCAGCAGCTCAATACCGAAAGTGCTCAAACCTATTTTATTCAGGTGAACCCAGGCACTACGGGAAATACGGCGGCGCTGGAGGAACGCGCGCGCGCGGAATCACTTCTGAAAAATATGCATAAGCAGACCAGGATTATTAATCGAGCCTCGCAGGTCAAACCCTGTGATTACGTTAATAATACCGGCATAGTGCTTATTCAGGAGCAGGTACTGTTCCGCTTTGCCGCAAGCAACACGGTGGGCATTTTTGCGGAATCTCGCCAGAAGTTGGATGAGGTAGTGAAATTTATCCGCCAGGCGAATAACGTTCGTGAAATTCAGATTATTGGTTATACCGATGCGATTGGTAGCCGTGAAGCCAACCAGCGTCTCTCTGAAGCGCGTGCGAATACGGTTCGTTCGTTATTGATTGAGAAAGGTATTAAGCCAGAGCTTATTAATAACACAGTTGGACAGGGGGTAGCACAAACCGCTGAAGGTTGTGGAACCAGTGCCACCCAGCAAGCGGCGGGTTGTAACGTTAATAGCCGTCGTGTAGAAATTTTAGTGAAAAGCCACTAATTATGCCTAAAGAAAATACGGATCGCAGCGATGCTTTCCGTATTTTTTTGCAGAAGCGAGGAAGGGTTAACGGCGATTATGCACACTGGGGTTCGAAAGCAAGAGGGCTGGCGCTGCTGTAGTATTTTTTCTTCTCCCTGATAATCTCGTTCTCGATTGACTCCCGGATGATCTCGCCACAGGAATATATTTTTTTCAACGAGTTAAAACCCAGTTGCTTCATAATATTATTGGTATAGGTGTAGGTTGTTTTAGGTTTAATGTTGTGCACGAGGCTAATGTCATCAATGGTGTAACCCGCAATCATCAGCTTCAACACACAAAACTCCATATGCGTCAGTTCGATGTATTTGTTAACTACCTTGCTTTTGCTGGGGTGACGCTGGGCATGCATTTTTTTGATGATCTCATCGTTCGTAAGATTATTTATGTTTACAAGACGATGCCTGAAATGGGAACAAATGCAGGAAAACAGTGTGGGAAAAATATCCGAATGATAGGCGATAATAACTTCTGATATGGTTGCATTATGCGCTTTTTTTCGAAGAGAGATCAGCCAGTGGAAGTAAATGATATTACTGTATATCGAGTCAGGTAAAACTAAATATAGGGTAAAAAAAGAGCCCCTCCTGACCTCTTTAGTCCAGGAAAAAAGATTCTGTTGATTGTCAAAAGAGATGACTTTCTCTTTCCTGAATGTTTCTGAAAGCAAATGATGTAGACCGATATTGCTAAACTGACATCGTGATAAAATAACTTTAGACGTATCCATTGGTATTCCTTTGGTTAACTTGAATGGAAGGAGTCCATCTTCGTAATGTTGCATACCGACAGACAGGTACTACGGTATGAATATATTTATATTTTACACGACATGAATAAACTATTAATTAAGAACACTCCTTCAGTAAATGGGAATTGTTAACCTCGCAGGAATGTAATTTCACGCTGACATTAATGTAAGAAAGCGATGTTTTCAACCAGGAATAATCCACATATCCAGGACAGGCAAAACATGTGATGGTTATAATTTTATAAATAATGGCTTGCTGGATTTCTTCCTTACGGGAAGCATGTCGTTTGGCCGATTAATTAAAGAGAGTGTCGTTGTACAGGGATGACATTGTGAAAAGCATGAAAAAAATCGCGGTTCTGTTTATTTTAAGTTCTACCTTACTTCTTGCCGGCTGCCAGATCGCGCCGGGCAGCCATATCGATACCTCCGGAAAAAAAGTGGTTCATTCGCAGGAGAATAAGCAGAGCGAGCTGGATATTCATGTTTATCCCGTCACACCTGCGCTGATAGCGCAGCTGCGGGAAAACGTGGCTGTTGCCCAGGGCAATGCAGAGCTAAACAAGCGCCTGGAGGCGTATGAATACCGTATTGGTGTTGGCGACATTATTATGGTGACCGTTTGGGAACATCCGGAACTCACCACTCCATCAGGACAGTATCGAAGCGCCAGCGATACGGGAAACTGGGTACATTCAGACGGAACTATTTTTTATCCCTACATCGGGAAAGTTGTCGTGAAGGATAAAACGGTGACGGAAGTCAGAGAGATGATTACCGGGCATCTGGCGAAATATATTGAGTCTCCTCAGGTGGAAGTGGGGATTGCTGCGTTCCGTTCACAGAAGGTCACGGTATCGGGTGAGGTAAACCAGTCTGGCCAGCAGCCTATTACTAACGTGCCGCTGACGATTATTGATGCAGTAAACCAGGCCGGTGGCCTGACGGAAAATGCCGACTGGAGCAATGTGGTATTAACCCAGGGGGGCAAAAAGTCGACAATTTCGCTTCAGGCCCTCATGCAGTATGGCGATTTACAGCAGAATAAATTGCTTTATCCGGGCGATATTCTCTATGTCCCACGCAATGACGATTTAAAAGTGTTTGTCATGGGGGATGTTGTTAAGCAGAGCACCATGAAAATGGATCGCTCAGGCATGACGCTGACGGAAGCGCTGGGGAATGCTGAGGGGATGAATCAGCTAACCAGCGATGCCAGTGGGATATTCGTGATCCGTTCTGAGGCCAAATCAGAAGACGTAAACGAGAAACGTGCGGCGATCTACCAGCTCGACGCGCGAGATGCTACTGCACTGGTACTTGGAACAGAATTTAAGCTCAAGCCTTACGACATTGTCTATGTGACATCCGCACCAGTTGCGCGCTGGAACAGGGTCATTAACCAGCTAATGCCGACCATTACGGGTATCTACAGCCTGACGGAAACGACTCGCTTTGTGAGAAACTGGGGAAATTAATCGTGAAGGGGCACTATAACGCCATCCTGGTGGTTTGCACGGGCAATATATGTCGTTCTCCGGCGGGAGAACGAATATTGCGTTCCTGCTTGCCGGAAATGACGGTGGACTCCGCCGGGATTTCAGCACTATCGGGTGAATGTGCCGATCCCGTTATTCTGCAAACCGCCCGGAATTATGGATTTTCTCTGGAAGGGCATATCGCACGTCAGCTCACCCCAGCGATGTGCCGTGAGTACGATCTTATCCTGACGATGGAGAAGAATCATATTGAAGCGGTAACCCGGATGGCCATGGAGGCCAGGGGGAAAACGTTTTTATTCGGCTACTGGCTTCAGCAGCTCGAAATTGCCGACCCGTACCGCCGGGGACGTGAAATATCAGATTTGATTTTTAAACAACTTTTATCCTCTGCTGAAGAATGGGTAAAGGTTTTTCAGCAGATTGAATAAGTAAGGCTGATTACCGTATGAATAACAGATACGTTAGCAACGATCCTCCCGATTATCTCCAGCGCGGGGAGGAGATTGATCTTTTCCATATCCTCAAGGTTTTATTTTATAGCAAAGTGTGGATAGCGGCCACGACTCTCCTGTTTATTGTGTGCGGCATTATTATTGCTAACACTTTGACGCCCATTTACAAAAGTGATGCGTTAATTCAGGTTGAGAAAAACCCTTCTCTGGGAATATTAAGCAAGCTGTCCCCTGTGCTACCTGAGGGGGCAGGGGTAAGTTCTGAATCAGAAGTGTCGTTAATAAAATCACGCCTGGTGATTGGAAAAACGGTGCGCGATTTAGGGCTGGATATCGTCACGACTGAAAAAACCTATCCTGTAGCCAACGGCCTATTGCAACGTCTGTTCGGTCATCAACCGGCGAAAATTGCGATTGCCTATCTTTCCGTACCGGAACCGTATATCAATCAGCCCCTGAAGCTGGACATGGTTCAGTCTGGAGGCTTCGTATTATATATCGGAGAGTCCATTGTTGAGGGCAAAGTCGGTGTGCCTGTCCACACTGACGACGTTGATTTCCTGATTGACAGCGCTCAGCTCACTGAAAATACTTCATTTATTATTATAAAGCGCAACGAGTATTCTGTCATCGAAGAAATAAAGGAGAGACTCTCCATTGATACCAAATCGGGTGGGAACGGCATGTTACATTTGAGCATGACTGGCCCCGAACCGGTGATTATCAGCAAAATACTCGATAATATAGCACATAACTATCTGGCTCAGGACGTTGCGCGGAAGTCAGAAGAGGCCAGTAAAAGCCTGGCTTTTTTAAATAAACAGTTACTGCAAATCAAAAGTAATTTGATAGAGGCTGAAAGTAAACTTAATGAATTTCGGAAGAATAATGAGTCTGTTGACTTATCATTAGAAGCGAAATTTATTCTGGATAATGTTGTTGCTATTGACACTCAACTTAATGAACTGACGTTCAAGGAAGCAGAAATCTCCAAGCTGTATAAACGAACGCACCCTGCGTATAAAGCATTGTCAGAGAAAAAAGCGATTCTTGTTGCAGAAAAAGAGAAGCTCAACCAGCGAATTAGCGCGATGCCCAGCACGCAGCAAGAGATCCTGAGTATGACCCGCGATGTGCAGATGGGTAATGACATTTATCTGGTTTTACTGAATAAACAGCATGAATTAAATATCAGTAAGGCCAGTACGCTGGGCAACGTGCGTATTATCGATCGCGCGGTAACGCAGCTGAAGCCGGTCAAACCTAAAAAGCTGCTGATTGTTATTCTGTCAGCCATGCTCGGTTTCCTTTTCTCATCGGGGATCATCCTTGTTCGCAACATGCTGATAAAAGGGATCAGGCAGCCGGCGGAACTTGAGATGCGCGATATTCCAGTGTATGCGGTTGTTCCCCTCGCTCCGGAGTTGACGAAGCGCAGACGGTGCCGTGCGATCCCGACGTATCAGTCTGATGAGCTGCTGGCAAATTCAGCCCCAACGTCGCTTGCGATAGAGGCGCTGAGAGGGCTTCGTACCAGTCTCCATTTCGCCATGCTTAAAGCCGGTAATAACATATTAATGATCTCCGGCACCTCTCCTGGGGTAGGGAAGTCATTTGTCTGCTCCAACCTGGCTGTCCTGATGGCTCAGGCGGGAACACGGGCATTGTTGATTGACTGCGATTTACGCAGAGGATATTTGCATCGCATTTTCTCAAAGACCGAGAGCAGAGCCGGCCTGGCTGATTTCTTAACGGAAGGCGGCAATATCGAAAGCGTTATTCAGAAAACCGAATATTCAGGAGTGGATTTTATCGGCCGCGGGCGCATGGTCACTCACCCGGCGGAACTCATCATGACGGATAATTTTGCAGAGTTGATAAGGGCATGCTCAACGTTGTACGACGTGGTAATCGTTGATACCCCTCCCATCCTGAGCGTAACGGACGCAGCGATTATAGGAAGATATGCATCGACTTCCCTGATGGTGGTGCGGTTCGAACAAAACTCGATAAAAGAAGTGGAGGCGGGACTGCGCCGCTTTGAACAAAATGATGTTGCCATTCAGGGTACGATATTTAACGGTGTAGAAAAAAGGGCTGCTGAGTCTTACACCTATGGTGATTATTCTTATCAGGATTAGCGCATTGTTTTTAATAAAGGATGAGTCATTAAGGCAACAGGAAGTCTACTATTCCTAATGTCAAATGACTTGTTCCTAATCAAAAGTGCCGAATAAGTGGTGCAGTCTGAATGCCATTCCAGATCAAAAATGACAAAATTAATCTTAATTACGCGCTTGAGTCTAAATTAACGAAAAGGTAGGGAACCCCAGGAGGTCAATGATCATAGGAAGTGAAGATTTTATTTAGAGTGGCGAAATTATAATTCCTAGAGAATGTAATGATTCCGTAATAAAGAGTAGGTAATAATGAAAAGTAATAAGAATAATGTCTTTCAATTAGAACTGAAGTGGCACCCTGTTGCCGCTTCAGTTCTGCTCGCTCTGCCGTTTGTTGCGCACACTGCAGAGATCAGCATGAAGAACGGTGTCGTTTCTTCTGTCGGCAACGTGCCTGTTATCAACATTAATAAAGCCAACGATAAGGGGCTTTCACATAATGTGTATGACAAGCTAAACGTAGATAAGAACGGTCTTATCTTTAATAACAGCGTTGGGGGTGCGAATACAACCCTGGCGGGCCAGATTCAGGGGAACAGCAACCTGACCTCCGGTGCAGCAAAAGTTATTCTGAACGAAGTCACTTCTAAAAATGCCTCTGCAATTAACGGCATGATGGAAGTTGCGGGTGATAAAGCCGATTTAATCATTGCCAACCCGAACGGAATTACCGTTAACGGCGGTGGTTCTATTAACACCAGTAAGCTGACCCTGACTACCGGTACGCCAGATATTCAGAACGATGCGTTAGCCGGTTATTCTGTGAATGGTGGAACCATTACGCTGGGTAAACTGAACAACTCCAGCCCGACAGAAATTCTGTCCCGCAACGTTGTGGTGAACGGTAAAGTCACCGCCAACGAGCTGAACGTTGTTGCCGGCAATAACTACGTTGATGCAGCAGGCCAGGTGACCGGTTCGGTAACGGCCGCCGGAACGCGCAATGCTAACAGCATTGACGTTGCTGCTCTGGGCGGTATGTATGCCAATAAAATTAACCTCATCAGCACCGAGAGCGGTGTGGGCGTGCGTAATCAGGGCGTTATTGCTGGCGGCATCGGCGGCGTAAATATTGACGCTAACGGTCAGCTGCTGAACAACAATGCGCGCATTGAATCCTCTGGTCAGATCAATATTAAAACCAAGGGTGCACTGAACAACACCACCGGGGATATTACTTCCGTCGGTACCATTGCGCTGGACACCAATAAAAATAGCCTCAACAACAGCCGTTCGGGCAATATTTCGACCATGGCAGACCTCTATGTAAATAGCGGTGCTATCGACAATACCAACGGAAAGATTGCGGCTGCAGGCATGCTGGCGGTAGATACCAATAACAATACCTTAACCAACTATGGAAAAGGTGTTGCTGTAGGGATTGAAGCAGGAATTGTTGCGTTAAAAACCGGCACCCTGAATAACAGCAACGGTCAGATCCTCGGCGGATACGTTGGCCTTGAGTCTGCTTCGGTAAATAACAACAGCGGTATGGTTGACTCTCTGGGCGATGTGAACGTCGTCAGCGGCGGTAACGTTGATAACAACCGCGGCATGCTCCGTTCTGCCGGTGGTTTCACCAAGATTGCAGCCAAAGGTACCGTTAATAACGGTTCAACCAAAACGGCAGATACCGCCAGCGATGACTCTTTAGGCATTATTGCCGAGAAGGGCGTGCAGATTGCAGCGAACAGCATCAACAACAACGGTGGGCAGATGGCGTCGAATGGCGATATCTCCCTGGAAAGCGCCGGCGCTATTGATAACTACTCTGGCAAGCTTAACTCCAACAGCAAAGTGATTGCTAAAGCGGCCTCCCTGCGTAACGACAACGGCGGTGTTGCAGGCCGTACCGGCGTGAGCGCGGCGGTTGGCGGCAATATCACCAACTACATCGGCGTCTTCAGCTCTGAAGAAGGTGATGTTGCCCTGGCGTCGAATGCCCTGAACAACCGCGGTGGCTTCATTATGGGACAGAACGTCTCCATTAATACCAACGCTGGTGTGAACAACAACACGGCATTTATTGTAGCCAATAAGGTTCTGTCCGTAACGGCCGGCGACAATATTGAAAACCGCTACGCTGATGATTTCGGCACTGCCTTCGGTACCTACTTCGGTATGCCGCAGCAAAATGGTGGAATGGTCGGCAAGCAGGGCGTTTCGCTGTCTGGCAACTACATCTACAACAGCCAAAGCCGTATCGTTTCGGAGGACGGTCCGCTCACAATTCTGGCGAAAGGTACCATCGACAACAGCCGCGCGTTACTGGTGAGCGGTGGAGATGCAACCATCAAAGCTGGCGGTACGTTGAACAACAACTACTCGACCATCTACAGCATGGGTAATATGGCGATCGACGCCAACAGCCTGAGCAACTACAGCGATGGCGCGCTCGAAGATAACGATGCAACGGGCGTTATTGCGGCTGATAAAAACCTGACCATGAACGTGAAGGGCAGCCTGACCAACTACGGCTGGATCAGCAGTCTGGGTGATGCCATCGTCAACATTCTGAACGGCTCTTTCACTAACCGTAATACCGTTTCTGCCGAGAAATCACTGACGGTTTCCGCGCTGACCGGTATCGACAACCTGAAAGATATCGCTGCTGGCGAGCATCTGGTGGTGAACAGCCAGCGTGGCGTGACCAACAGCTCCAACAGCAACATGGTTGGCGATAAGGTTACGATCTCCGCGGGCTATGACATCAATAACCGTGGGAATATCGTTGCTGACAGCAGCCTGGCAATGAGCGCGAAAGGCAATATCTATAACGATCTGAATATGATCAGCTATGGCGATGCGACCTTAAGTGCCAATACCATTGATAACAACTCGCGCAAAATCAAAGCGGTCGGTGATTTAACGCTGACTGCCGCAGGGAATGTTAACAACAGCCGCGGTGAAATAAGCGCTGAGGCTGGCGACGTGACCATTACTGCTGGTGGTACGGTTGATAACTACTACGGTCAGATCCTGTCCGGTAGCGACATTGCCCTGAAAGCCAACCGACTGAACAACGATTACGGTCAGGTTGCCGCCTACGGCAATATCGATCTGGCTCTGACGGGTAATTTCGACAGCAACCGTGGCTCTGTCCTTTCTCAGACTGGTGACATCAAACTGGCTGCCAACACCGTTGACAACAATAACGGTTTGATTGCTGGTAAGAACGTTACCGTCGATGCAAAAGGCACCGTGTACAACAACACCGCCATGATCGTAGCTGATAAGAAGCTCTCTGTTACTGCGGCAGGGAATATTGAAAACCGTGACGGTAACAACTTTGTTCGTAATCACGGCGAAACCTTCGGTGTGACGGGCGATGTTGGCGGCATGATTGGTCGTCAAGGCGCGTCGCTTTCCGGTCAGAACGTCTACAACAACAACAGCAGCATCATCGCGGATGAAGGTGCGCTGAGCGTACTGTCTAATGGGACGCTGGATAATACGCGTGCAATGCTGGTGAGCGGCGCGGATGCCGTCATCAAAGCAGCGGGAACGTTCTATAACAACTATGCAACCACCTGGAGTGCGGGCAACCTTGACGTCACCGCAGGTACGCTGAATAACTACAGCGACGGCAGCATGGAGAACAACACCGCGACCGGCGTTATCGCGTCAGATAAGACTCTGAATCTGACCGTTGATAACAACGTCACCAACTATGGCTGGATCAGCGGTAAAGGCGATCTGAACTTCAACGTCCTGAAAGGTGCACTGACTAACCGCAATGCCATCTCTTCAGGTAATGCACTGGCAATTAATGCCGCAAACGGTGTTGAGAACTATAAAGACATCGTAGGCGTCACCAGCGCAAAAATTGATACTCAGCGTCATGTCACCAATAACGCCAACAGCAATATCCTCGCGCAGAATATCGCGATTAATGCCGGTACCGACATTAACAACCGCGGTAATATCGTGAGCGATTATACCCTGCTGGTGAAAACGGCAGGCAATATTTATAACTACCTGAATATGGTGAGTTATGGTGTTGCCGGTATCACCGTCAACAACTTGACTAACAGCGGTAGCAGCGCCGTGTTCGGCGGTCTGTCTGGTATGGAACTTAATGCAAATAAAGTCACTAATACCGGCGACGTTGTAGGTCTGTAATTTATAAGGTGTAACAAAAGGCAGCAGCTATCGCCTGATAGCGCAAAGTCAGAACGAGACCCTGCTGCCTTTTTTTCTGAGAAAGTTAATGGAATCGCGATTTAAATTTTTACCGCTATTGTTGCTGTTGAGTTTTCACGCCTTCGCTGAAGATGGCATAAACAATCTTATCAAACAGCAGCAAAATGCCGATCTGAATACTTTCAAAGAGCAAAAGGTTTATCGGCAGGACGTTTATTCCAGCACCGAGCGTAAAGTATTCAGGCTGAATGATTTACCGCAAGAAGAGAACTGCTTTACGATTACGTCGCTCGTTCTTAAAAATGATTTTCTACAGCGTAAGACCGACAGGGCCATTAAAAAAGAGATCCTGGGCCGCTGTGTAGGCAGTATTGGCGTGGTAAAAATTGCCGCGGCGCTGCAGGACTTTTATATTGATGCGGGTTACATCACGACCCGAATTACGATCCCAACGCAAAACATTTCGTCCGGCACGCTGAAGCTTGACGTGAGCGCAGGGAAAATTGAAAAGATTATTGTCGACAGTAGCGACATTAATCCGTGGATGCTGCCTTTTGCGAAAGAAGACATCCTGAATATTCGCGATATCGAGCAAGGGCTGGAAAACCTCCAGCAGGAGCCGGGCGTTGACGTCAAAATCAACATCGAACCGGGTACAAGGCAGGGCTATAGCACGATTCACATCCGCACCAACCGCGTGAAAAACTGGAGCGTGCGCGCGAGCTATAACAACTGGGGGGTTAAAGAGACGGGGCAATACCTGACCTCTGCGGTGGGCTACCTGTATAACATCGCCCGGTTCAGTGACCTATTTTATCTGGCGGGAACAAAAAGCACAAACGGCCGCTATGAAAGTGTGAGTGGTTACTACGCGCTGCCGGTAGGCTACTGGAACTATTCTCTGTTCTACAGCACCAGCAGGTCGCGTCAGACCATACCGCTTTTCTACACCAGCGTAGACTATGCGGGTAAAAGCGATTACGCAAACGTCAAAGCATCGCGCACGCTGTATCGGGATAAAACCCGTAAGGTGAGCGGCAGTGCAGAACTGATACGCCGGAAATCAGGCTATACCGTTGATGGCGAAGCGCTGGTCTTACAGAAGCGTGATATGGATAACGTTAAGGTTGGCGTTAACTATAAGCAACAGTTAGTGAATGCTCACTGGGACTCCTCACTCTCCTGGCAGCGTTTTTTAACCTGGTTCGGGGCAGAACATACGCCCGATATGGTCTACGGCGACGTCAGTCCCGTTAGCCAGCTGGTGAACGTTGAAAGCAACTACACCCGCCAGCTCGGCAGCAGCGTGTATAGCGCCTTTTTTTTGGCGCAATACGCACCGCGTGAGCTGACGCTTCAGGATCAGATGACGATAGGCGATCGCTGGAGCGTGCGCGGGTTTGAAAACAGCGTTGGCCTTACCGGAAACAGCGGATACTTTCTGCAAAATACGTTTTATCATCCGGTGCGTGGAATTGACGCTAATTATTATTTAGGCGTTGACGCGGGTCACATAAGACGAGACAGCCAGTATGGCCAGGAAATTATCATCGGCAGCACGCTCGGTATTCAGGGGAACGTGAAGAGCCTGGCATATGATTCGTCCATCTCAATGCCGATAAAATTCCCCGGCAGCATGGACGTGAACAAATTTAATTTTAATCTGAATATTTCTTATCAGCTCTGAACAGGGAAGCATGACACATGCGTATCGGCACGGACATCGTGGAGGTTTCGCGAATAAAGCGGGCGATAACAAACTGGCAAAATGATTTTTTACAGCGCGTCTTTACCCAGCAGGAAAATATAAAAATTAACCGGGAAGATCCGAACTATGAACGCGCCTCGGGCTTCTGGGCGGCAAAAGAGGCGATGGTTAAAGCGCTTGGTTGTGGATATCGCGACGGGATTACGTTTAAAGATATTGAAATTAGCCATGACGAACTGGGCTGCCCCCATTTCATTTTTTCCGGGCGAGTCAAAGAGATGCTTGACGACAAGCAGCTCAAGAATGCCTCGCTCAGTATTTCGCATTGTCAGAATTATGCGACTGCCGTTGTCATACTTTATTAACCTAATTATTTGTGAATATTATGTATCAATATAACGATCTGAAGGCAAAGACGGTTCTGGTTACCGGAGCCAGCGGTGATATTGGTCTGGCGATCTGTGCGAAGTTTCTCGATCAGGACTGCGATGTGTATGCGCTGTACAAATCGAATGCCGTGCAGTTAACGGAGCTGAAAGAGACGCATCCTGCCGGGAACAAGCTGTCGATTATTCAGTGCGATCTTGCCGATCCGCAGAGCGTTTCTGCGCTCTGTGCTCATCTGACGCAAGCTGCCGGAAAGCTGGACGTGCTGGTCAACAATGCCGGCATTGTCAAAGACAGCCTCTTCGCCTCGATGAGCTTTGATGATTTTAGTCAGGTAGTAGACACCAACCTGTTCAGTATTTTCCGCCTGACCAAAGAGGCACTAATGCTGCTGCGTTCGGCGGAAAGCCCGGCCATCATCAACGTGGCGTCCATTGCGGCCATTATCCCAAGCGTCGGGCAGGCGAACTACAGTGCCTCAAAAGGGGCGATCCTCGGATTTACCCGTACGCTGGCAGCCGAGCTGGCGCCGTACGGCGTGCGCGTTAACGCCATTGCGCCGGGAATGATTGAATCCAAAATGGTCAAAAAAGTTTCCCGCACGGTAGTGCGCGGCGTTACCGCGTCTATTCCATTGCGCCGGCTGGGTAAATGCGACGAGGTGGCGAACACCGTCGTTTACTTAGGATCGACAGCGTCCAGTTACATTGTGGGCCAAACCATCGTTATCGATGGCGGCCTGGTGATGCGGTGAGTTATGTCTAAATACGTTATCCCCTCGAAGATCTTTCTGGAAATGGGCGGCTGGCGTCAGCCGCTGCTGATGGTCGACAGAATTGATGACTTCAAATACGGCGAAAATGGCTTTGTGAAGGTGACGAAGCACATCACCTATAACGAACCTTATTTGCTCGGGCACTTCCCGGACGATCCGATCATGCCCGGGGTGATTATTTCTGAAATCTTTGGGCAGGCCAGCGAATACCTCTCGTTCCTCACCGATATCTGCGACATCTACGGCGAGACGTACGGTGGCGAACTCAAATCGTTACGCGATATCCATGCGCTCATTCAGCGTGATGAAATGCGGGAGATCATCCGCACCCGCCGCGCGCAGGTGCGCGGCGTACTGGCTGCCCAGAATTTAAAATTTAAGGATATTGCCTACCCTGGCGACTCGATTGAAGTCACCAGCAAGCTGGCATTTTCTGATGCTCATGGCTTTAAGCACTACTCCGTGACGGCAAACGTCGGAAAGCGATTAATCAGCCACGGCACAATTATTAATTACCGCGAAAGTAAGTAAACCCCTGAGAGAGTTAATACCATGTCTACAATGAAAAACGAAATTGACCAGCGCAAGGATGTGCTGATAACAATTAAAACTGAGATTATTCAGCGTTTGAATATTCAGCGCGATGAATCTCAAATTGATGATGATACTGCCCTGTTTGGTAATGGCTTAAAACTGGATTCCGTTGATGCAACGGAAATCGTGGTCATGCTGGATAAAGTTTTCGATATTAAAGTCAGCGAAAGCGACGATCCTTCTTATATGAGAAGTATCAACAATCTGGCGACATTTATCATCCAGAAGAAAAAAGCGTAATTCACCATTGCGAATAACAGGATCCCGTTATGACGTCTCTTTATGATTTTCATTTGAAAAACAATGCGAAAATGGGCATTTATAACAATGCCAACGTGCCTTCTGCCTACCACGACCCGATGGTGGAATATAAAGCCGTGCGTGAAAATGCTCTGCTGGTGGACTATTCCCACATGTCCATCGTCAGCGTGATGGGCGATGATGCCTGGGCTCTGGTGAATTACTATGTCTCTGCGGACGTTTCTATTATCCGTGACGAGCAGGGGATTTACTCTCTGGTACTGAATGAAGACGGTACCGTGCGCGGTGACGTGTATGTCCTTTGCGCTTCAGACGGCTACTACATCATGTCTGAAAACATTCCGGCAGCGGAAATTATCGCTGGCCTGAATGCCCTTCTGGTAAAAGCGGACGAACTGGATATTCAGGAAACCCCGGACATTGCTGATATGCGCGAGCAGAACTGGGGGGCCATCATGGTTGAAGGGCCATACTCCTGGGAACTGATGTCTGAGATCCACGGTTTCGACGTTATCGGCCTGCCTTACTATGAGTATATGAATACCGACGACGAGCTGATGGTATTCCGCTGCGGCAAGCATGGCGAGTTCGCCTATATGGTTGTGGGCCAGCAGGAACAGCTGCTGGAGCAGTGGCAGCAGCTGCTGGAGCAGGGGGATAAATATCAGCTGAAGACCGGCGGTCTGGACTACCAGAAAATCGTGCGTATCGAAAACCCTGGCTGGGACGAGGCGCTGTGGGCTGGCTACCGCCTCAACCCGGTAGAGCTCCAGATGCAGTGGGCCGTACAGTACGACAAAGAAGGCTTTGTGGGTAAAGAGGCAGCGGAAGCGTTGTCCCATAGCGAAGGCTCTCGCAAGGTAATCGGCATGATTGTCGAAGGGGAATGTGCGGGTATTGCCTCAGGCGACAGCGTACTGGTTGACGGTCAGGAAGTCGGTAAAGTGGCGAAGGCTATTTTCTCTCCAGCCCTGCAGTGCGTTATTGCGCTGGCACTGATTGAGAATGAATTTGCCTGGTCTGATATTAGCGGCTTTGATATTCAAACCGCTTCTGAAAACGTCGCCGCGAAAACCAAAGGGATGCCTTTCATCTATAACCTGAGCATGCTGGTTAATCCGACCGAGAACAGCTTTGTTGATGCATCTAAAGCAAAAAGCGCGCTGTAGTTAATTATTCACTGAAACAGTGAGGGAGAGTCGTGGATTAATTAATGCCACGGCTCCTCTCATGCTGTTACTTGTCTGTACACGGTGGTACATAGTTATGAAGACAAACCGGAAACGCGTTGTTATTACCGGGATTGGGATCCTCTCCTCGCTGGCGGATAACCTGCAGGATTTCAGAGACGCATTATTAAATAAAAAAAATGGCGTGACCGACAGCGTGCGTTTTTCAAAATGGTTTGAAAACGCCAGAGCGGCTGAAGTTTTGCATGATATTGATTATTCAGAATTGCCTGATGATGTGATTGCATCTCTGGATAATGCTGCACTCTGGGCCTACAAGGTCGGAAAAGATGCGCTGAACCAGGCGGGCTTGGCCGAAAATAAGGCTCACCTGAAAAACACCGGCCTGATTGTGGGCGTTTCTTCCGCCGGCACCGAGGCGTTCTTACCGCTGTTCGAACAACGTATGGAAGATTTCTCCCTGCGTAAAGCCTTATTCTCAGGCGGTTTCTCTTCCTGCTGTTCCAGCGTTTCTACGCTGCTCGGGCTGCAGGGCGGGGTTGAGCTGGTGGCGACCGCCTGTACGGCCAGCCCGAATGCGGTCGGGATGGCGTTTGACTATATCCAGAACGGCAAAAGCAAAACGATGCTGGCCGTTGGGACAGAGCCAATCTACCTGCCAACCTTCGCTGGGTTTTACGCCCTCAACGTGATGCATCCCGAAGCCTGCACGCCGTTTTCCGGCAACTCCGGCATGTCGATTGGCGAAGGCGCGGGTGCCGTGGTGCTGGAAGAATATGAGCACGCCGTTGCGCGCGGTGCCACCATTTACGGTGAAATTCTCTCCTATGCCACCTCCTGCGATGCGTTCCATGAAACCGGACCGGATCCGCGCGCCAGCGGCGCTGTGCAGGTAATGCATAAGGCGATGGAAAACGCGGGCGTCACCCCAGAGCAGATTGAGTACGTCAACGCCCACGGTACCGGCACTGAAGCGAACGACCGCATCGAAACGCTGGCGATGAAAAAGGTGTTCGCTAACAACGAAAAGCTGCTGGTTAGCTCTACCAAGTCTTACTTCGGCCACAACATCGGTGCGGCGGGGATCGTCGAACTGATCGCCTGCCTGGTTACGCTACCGGATAACCGCGTGCTGCCGACGCTGAACTTCAATAACGCGCGTCCTAACTGCGATCTGGACTACGTGCCGAACGACTTCCGCGATCGGAAAATCAACCTCTTCATGAAGAACAATTATGCGTTCGGCGGTAATAACTGCAGCATGATTATCAGCATGGATCCGTGTTCCGTTCCGGTCAGCGTCTACGACGAAAAGCGCGTCGCGATCTCCGGTCTCGGTGCCGTCTCCGCGATTGGCCACACCGTTAACGAGATCCTCGACAACGTCTGGAAGCAAAGCCAAAGCGTAGAGCTGGGGGGCGTCACCTTCCCGGAAGACACGCTGGAAGAAGCGAAAGAGCTGCTGGATGTTCTCGAAACGACCCGTCAGTTTGAGGACCTGTTCGGTGAAGCGTTTAGCGATCTCACGGCAACCCGTCCGGAAGCGAACGAGCACTTCAAAACCTTCCAGGTCACCGGCCTTGAGCCGCGTAAACATCTGCGTCGCTTCGATCCGCGAAAAGCCACCCGTGGCGGTACGTTTGCGCTAATCGCGTTGTCCGAAGCGCTGGAGCAGGCGAAGCGTAAAATTAAACGTGATGGCGATGCGCTGGGTATGGTGATGGGAATGTCCAGCGGCCCGCAGGAAACCACCTACAAATATCTGCAAAGCCTGAAGCCCGATCCGCGCAAGGTCAGAACCTCTGAATTCCCGGGCTCGCTGATGAACTCTATCCCAACGTTCTGCGGCATTTCCGAAGGGATCAAGGGCTATACCACCACGCTGGCGACCGGGGAAAACGCGGCACTCGGCGCATTAACCTACGGCTACGAAATTGTGCGTCAGGATCTGCAGCCGCAGGTGCTGGTGGGCGGTGCGGACGAGTATTTCCCCTCAATGTCTCTCTACATGGATGCGGTCACCCGGAAGCTCCATATGACCTCTGACGCGCGGGATTATCACATCTACGGTAACGATCCGAAGGGTTATATCCCAGGCGAAGGTGCGTGCATGCTGCTGCTGGAAGATCCGCAGCGCGCGGCGGAGCGTGGCGCCGAGGTGCTGGCAGAAGTGGTTGGTTACGGCAAATCCTGTAGCAATAGCTATTTTGACGCCTCACAGCAGGGCGAGAAATCTGCCTCTATGGCGCTGGCCATCGCCCGCGCGCTGAAGGATGCCGGCATGACGGCGCAGGAGATCGACCTGGTCTGCGGCACCAGCAAAGGCAGCGATGAAAGTTCACGCATTGAAATCGATGCGATCGCTGAAGCCTTCGCGCAGGCAAAACCGGACGTGCCTGTGGTGAACTATAACGCCTGCTTTGGTTTTGTCGCGTCTGCTGCCGGGCTGCTTAACCTGGCGGTCATCATTGACTGTATTAAGAAGCAGGCGGTTCCCGCTATTCCTCATACCGTTGAGTTCTTCGATAAGCGAATTAACTTCGTTCGTGAACCGTTGAAATTGGCCCTTAAGCACGTGCTGCTGGTGGGCGCGACGGAAGGCGGCAACTACTACGCGTTTGTGATTAAAGGATAATATTGTGGATAATGCCGCTATTATTTCGGGGTTCAGTTCCTGCCTGCCGTTTGCCGAAGACAGCCTTCAGCTTATGCAAAACCTGAAGCTGGGCAAACGCGTTGAAAGAAAGCCCTGGTTTAAATCCGACGACGAGGCAATTAAGTGTGGGTTCGATGGCAATAAGCATATTGCCACGCTGGATCATACGGATGATAGCGCATTAGATCTGCTTTATCGTCTGATTGACGATGCACTCGCCCAGGCCGGGCTGGATGTCCAGTGGCTGGGCGGGTGTAACGCTCGCGTTTATTTAACCGGCATCGGCCCTCGGGTCGATGGTATGGCCTTCAAGAATTTTTATAACAAAAATGATGTTGAAGATATTTATCTTTCAAAATCATTAATGACGCTGCACGTCGACAATATGTCGCAGGACAAGATTGCAGGACATATTGCGCGTAAATATCACCTGCAGTATCTCCCCCCCAATATGAACTGCACCAGTAATTCAGCGATGACGGCGGTGCATTTAGGCTGTCAGGCCATCGAGCATGGCGGCGTTGATATTGTGCTGGTGGTGAATTGCTCAAAAATTAAAACCCAGGATATCTGGTTCCTCGATACCCAATCGATGCTGGATACGCACCTGGTTCAGCCTTTCGGTGAGAACAGTAAAGGTGTTCTTTTTGCGGAAGGATACAGCGCGATTCTGCTCGAAAATGCGCGTCACCGCCGCGCAAGGAAGGCAGGCTCCGGCGTGCGGCTGCAAACCACCTACACGCAGATTAGCGCCGGAAGAAGCAATGACAGCTCATGGCTCAGCACCAATATCCTGAAGGTGATGCAGGCTGCGATGAAAAAAGCGGACCTGAGTGCGGAAGAACTGTGCGCAATCATGCCGCACGGTAACGGCTCATCCATCAGTGACAAAGCGGAAGCTAAAGCAATAGCGGTCTTCGCTGAGGAAAATACCATTCCGGTTCTCGCCTACAAAGGCCAGATTGGCTATACCGCCACCGGTTCAGGAATTGTCGATTTAATTATTGGACACCATACGTTATCGCAGCAAGAGCTTATTTCCCCGGTGGGGAATGACACCATTATTGAAAGCGTTGCGCAGCATGTCCTTATTGACCAGGGCATTATTGGGCACCACAAAAAACATCTTCTTAAAGTCGGCGTTGGCGTGGATGGTTCAATCATTGGTGCCGTGATGTCTGATATTCACCGGGGCCTTTGAAGGAGCGTGGAGAGCCATATGTATTTATCCTCATTTTCGCTTGTTGAGCCGGAAGATAAATTTTATTTCTATCAACCCAGCTGGTTAAACGCCTGGGAAGCACATTTATTTAATAAGGCGCTTAAATCTACCCACGCCAATGGATGGGGATTAAAACGTTTTGGTACGCAGCCGGACCTCTACCCGGGAGAGATGATCCGTAACCCTCACTATCAAAAATATCTTGAGGCGATGGAGAAGGCGGCTGATGACGCGCTGATGGCGCTGCCGACCAAAGAGCGTATGAAGCTATTAAAGCAGCGTACGGCATTTATCTACGTCGATTCCTGGGGCGAATCCGGGCCGTTTGAGAATATTTCCAGCGCGTTGCACATATCAACGATCGATACGCTGCCGAAAAACCTGGTCAAGAAATTCTCGGTTAACGCACCTACGTTCAAGCTGCGAAGCGAGAAGCAATCTTTCGTGCAGGCCATCGCTCTGGCGAACGATTACCTGAGCTGGGATGTTTTTGATTTTGTGGTGATTTGTACGGCTTACCGGGCGATCCCCATCCTGGTGTTTTCTGATGAAGATATTTCCCTAAAGTGGGGGGAGAAACGCAGGGACAAGGCCGAAGACGTGAATTTAACGGTTGAACGCGCCGGATGTTTCATCTTCAGCCAGCAGGAGAGCGCTATTCGGGTGAAGGGGGGGCAATACGTCATGGCCGATGCCATCGAGCACACCCAGGTTCCTGAACAGATTGCGTTTTCGGGCCTGCGCAAAGACCTGCTGTCTCGCTCGGCGCTGCCCGCGAATAACACGCTGGATCTGGTTGATCTCTACGGTGCCAGCGGCTGCCTGACTCCAGCGTTAAGTTTCGCCTGGCTCAAACAACATGCTGATTTTTCGGGGCGATTAAGAACCATCGTTCCCGACAAGCAGTTTGGCTACAGCTATTTCGACATTGAATATTGCAAGGAATAACGACATCTCCATGAGCGGAATAATTAAAGAACTCCCAATGATATCGTTGAACAATATCTATAAGAGTTATGGCTCGGGCGAAGGCAAAGTCGATGCCCTGAAAAATATCAATCTGGAAATAGAAAAAGGTGAATTTCTGGCGCTTTGCGGCCCGTCCGGCAGCGGTAAAAGTACCTTGTTAAATATCCTCTCGGGAATTGATAAACCCACCGTGGGAACGGTGATGTTTCTGAAAAAATTACTCAACCATCTGCCGGAAGAACAGCTCGCGGCGATCCGCGGTAGACACCTGGGTTTTATTTTTCAGTTTTTCAATCTGATACCCGTATTGAGCGTATTCGATAACGTCTTTTTCCCGCTGGTGTTAAACGGCCATGTCGGAAAAAAAGAAGCCAGAGAGCGGGCGCTGCATTTTATTGAGAGCGTGGGGCTTGCGGGATTTACCGAACGTAAACCGGGCCAGCTTTCGGGCGGGCAGCAGCAGCGCGTGGCCATCGCCCGGGCGCTGGCACACGACCCGCAGGTTGTCATTGCCGATGAACCGACCGGAAATCTCGATCTGGTCACCGGGGAAGCCATTCTGGATCTCCTGCTGAAAATTAATCAGGAGACACGCACCACTTTTATTATTTCCACGCACTCCAGCCAGCTTAAAGAGCGTGCACGGCGCGTGGTTGAAATTAAGGACGGAGTTTTAGTTCATGATTCACAAACGTAATTTTTTCCTTCTCTGCTGGTTTCTGCTGTGCCTGGCCTATGCCGGAAACATCAAAGCTGCACCGGCACCGGTAGCCGAGCACGTCATAAAAAGCGGTTTCCCGATGGAGGCAGACATGCTCGCCGAGATGACGCAGTCGCTCTTCAAGGAATACAAAGCCAACGACAATCCTCTGTCTCTGGTTTTCTATGCCTACGGTACGCTGCGTCAGGCCGACTATTTCCTTAAAACCAATGACTTTATTCGGGCATCTGAGTTCGGCAAAACGGGCTTTTTCTACCTGGATGAGGCGGTCGATCTCTATGCAGAGAACCCGCTGGTGCGCTACATGCGCGCGCGAGTCGATGCGTATTTGCCTGCGGCTATCGGACGCTGTGTGGTGACGTTAAACGATACGGAACAGATGCTGAAAACCCCTGGCATATTCAATGCCGGTTTAGTGGAACACATTAACGAAATGCGCTATCGCGCGCTGTTGAGTTGTAAACGCAAGAAGCAGGCGGACGCGTTACTGGCTGAAATAGAGCTGCGTAATGCCAGTACCGCATCGTCTCTGGCATCGGGCAATGCGCCAGAGTGGGATATCAACGAAGTGACAGAAGTACTGTTACCGCTGGTGAAAGGGAAATAAATGTCCGGGGAAATGGTGTTCGCGATAAGCGTTGTTGTGTTGATCCTGCTTTTTGTCCTCTGGTGTGTATTATTTCGTTCGCGGGACGTAAAGTTTGCTTTCTTAAATCTGTTTCGCCACAAAAGGCGCTCGTTTTCAACGATTGCCGCCATTATGTTAGGTGGCGTGTCGATTTTTCTGTACGGCGGTTTTATTGATTACTCCTTTTGGATCCTGAAAGAGCAAACCATCCGTACTAACATTGGTCATGTTCAGATTTATAATAAAAACTATTTCGAAACATCCAATAAAAACAAAAGTCTGATCGAAGATTACCCGGCATTAAAGAAAGCGATCCTCAACGATCCGACTCTGGCCGAGAGTATCTCGACGCTCTCCGGCCAGCTGGAGTTCACCGGTGTTATTTCGCAGTATGAGAGCGAAACCTCCAGCTATTTCTCCGCGCTGGGCGTAGAGCCGCTGCCGGCACTGAAGCTGGGCTCGTTTGATAAATTAATCATCGGCAGCGATCTGTCCCGCATCCGTACGGATGAAATCACGCTTGGGAGCGGGCTGGCGAAAACGCTCAATGCCCACTATGACGACTGGCTGGACGTGCTGGTGGTCAACACGCAGGGCGGACAGGGCGCGCTGTCAATGAAGCTTCGCGGCATCTTTGAATCGGGCATCAAAGATTACGATGACGTAGCGATGAAAATTCCGCTGGATACTGCGCAACGTATTATGGGCACCGCTAGCGTGAGTAAGGTGCTGATCCTGTTAAAAGAGGACGATACTGCCGCGTTCACGGCGAAACTGCGTCAATTTATTGCCGACCACAAATTACCGTTAATCGTCAAAGACTGGAAAGAGGCCTCGATATTTTATCAGCAGGTCGAGGGGCTTTTATCAGGGATCTACTTCTTCATAAAGCTCATCGTTGGTCTGATTGTCATCTTTATGATCGGTAACTCGATGACGATGAATATTATCGAGCGCACCCGGGAAATTACCACGCTCAGGGCGATTGGCCTGAAGCCGCTACACGTGACTCGCCTGTTTTTGCTGGAGGGCATTTTCATCGGCATTATCGGCGCGTTGGGCAGCTTGGCGATTGGTTATGCCATTGCTGCCGTGATTAACCTCTACGGTATCGCGATGCCGCCGTCGCCAGGGCAATCGCAGGGCTACACGGCATTTATCAAAACCGACAGCGCCGCGCTTAACTGGATAACCCTGGTATTGCCGATCCTGGCCGCGACGGGAGCTTCAGTACTGCCCGCGCTGCGTGCTTCACGTCTCAATATTTCGGATGCATTTAAATTCTCGTAAGGAAACGATATGAAAGTTCGTGTTATTGCTCATCTCCTGATGGGGGCGTGCCTCTTTTCAGCAGCGGCTTATTCTGCCGCGGCTGACGAACGCGCGCTGGAAATTATTCGCCGTGCGGATGAAGTCCGTTCGCCAAATAAGCCGTTTCGCTACACCCTCACTATTCATGAATTTAAAGCGGGCGCCACACGGCCCGAAAATAAACAGGTGCTGGATATTTCCATGCGCTTTATGAAACCAGAGGGGGAAATCAAAGCGGATGCCCGCTCCCTGGCGCGCTTTGTTTATCCCCCGCGCGACAAGGGCAAAGTGCTGCTCTCAGACTGGTACGATCTATGGTTCTACACCCCTGAACTGCGCCGTCCGGTTCCCGTCTCACGCCAGCAGCGGCTGATTGGGCAAATATCCAATGGCGACGTGATTGTCACCAACTTTGAATATGCCTACGACGCCTCGCTTAAGGGAGAAACTGCCTGCGGTGAGGCGCGGTGTTACGTGCTGGAGCTGGTCCGCAAATCTGCGGAGGTCACCTGGCCGAAGGTGATGTATTACGTCGAAAGCATGGGAGATAACCGTCCGTATAAGGCGGCCTATTTCTCTCTGGATAATAAGTTAATTAAAGAAGTTTTATATCAGGATTTCCAAATGGTATTAGGCAAGATGCGGCCGATGAAAATTACAGTGAAAGAGGTGCGTCACGGTAACAGTTATTCCGTCATGGAGTACAGCGACGTCCGTCTGGAGTCGTTACCTGAATCGGCGTTCACTCGCGAGTCTATTCAGCGAGGTGTGAAATGAAGCGCACGTTGACCGGATTAACCCTCGTGCTTTCTGCTCTGCCGGTAAGCGTGTTTGCTGACTGCCTCTCGGGTAATGACGTCGCAAAAAACACGTCCGTGACGTTATATGAGCAGGTGTCCGCCGTTAAAAAACAGATTTCAGACTGGCGAATCAATGGTCGAAACCCATATACCAGACACAATATCTATAACGATGCCGGAGTGAATGTTTCAAGTCGCTGCTCGTTGATTGATAATGCGCTTGATCTGGACTTTTCCGTCTATGGGCTGACCTGGTACACGCCGCGCAAGCTCGGGGCATTTGAAGAGGACGATCGCCGCTCGCGTCTGCTAATTGAGCGGCTCAAGCTTGCCTATACCGTGTCGGACAGCCTGCAGCTTGAGGTTGGCAAACTCCAGGCCAGGCAAGGGCTCTTCTTCCTGCGCTCGCCTTCCGATCTCACGCCGCATTATTACGACGGAGCAAAACCAACGCGGATTTACGATCCCGAGCTCCGTACGGCTTATCAGTCCTCTTCATGGGCGGCAACGCTGTCGATGGACAACCGGGATGAGTCGTTCTCGCTGACGGTGATTCCGAAGCTGGCCTCAATTGATAAATATTATCTGACCTCCGGAAACTGGTCTGCAAACCAGCGCGGCAACAGCAGTGAGTCATGGCTGCTGGGCTATACCTCTCACGCCTTCCGTGACCATACGCCGGGTATGCGCGTTCTGATGGGCGATTCGCATTCGGTTGCGCTTTCAGACAGTTACCACTACACCCCGCAGCTCACCATCAGTGCCGAAGTGGCGTGGCATGCGGAGCAGCGCTGGCGCCATCTGTCGGACGAAAAAACTGCTGAGCTGGCGCGATATGAATTCCCCGACTCGCTGTATGAAACAGAGGATAAACAGGGCGTGGAGGTGGCCGTTGGTGCGCAATACACCTCCGATACCTTCAACGTGTTTGGACTGGAATATTACTACCAGAGCGAAGGCTATTCGCGCTCTGAGTGGAATAAACAGCGTGACCTGATGACCTTTTTGAACACCGCGACAGGCTATGCGCCGCTCGACAGGGCATTTGATTCCTACAAGTACCTGATGGCCTCCGAGATAAGCAATACGGGCAATAAAGGCATGCTGCAGGGGAAACACTATCTCAACGCCTGGTCCAGCGTGCAGTTCACGCATCAGATCGCCGCGCAACCCTATTTGATCCTCAACCTGATGGATCAAAGCACCCTGACGGGGCTACACCTCAGCGCACCGCTGACCTTTATTGATGACCAGCTGGAGGCCTATACCGGCGTCTATTCAGCACTGGGTAGCGCAAATTCTGAGTTTGCCTTCTTCGGCGATGTCGCCGGTGGCTATGTTGGCTTTAAGTATTATTTATAAGGAAATGACAATGACGCTTAATAACGCATCGCAGCCTGTCGTGCTGCTGTTTTCCGGGCAAGGGAATCCAGTGATTGGGATGGGTAGCGATCTCTGGGATCTGAATTCAACGACGAAACAGATTTGGGATTGTGCCAGCGATATTTCTGGGCTTGATTTGCGCCGACTCTGCCTAAAGGGGCCGATGAACAGACTGATTCAGACTACAGTGCAACAGCTGGCCGTCACGGCAATTAACGTATCGCTGTATACCCTTTGCCGCGAGCGTTTTCCGGCGCTTCGGGTGACGGGAGCCTGTGGCCACAGCGTGGGGGAATACAGTGCGCTTTACGCTGCGGGTGCGATCTCGCTGGAGACGCTTTTCCGCACCCTCCATTTTCGCGCCAGCACCATGGATGCGGTCAGCAAAAGGCAGAAGGGCGCGATGATTGCGCTGAAGGGGGCGGATTTTGCCGCCCTGAGCAACATCATCACCCGCTACGGGTTTGAGCTGGATATTAGCTGTGATAATACCCCGCGTCAGCAAGTTATCGGCGGGACACCGGCTGCGCTTAGCGAGTTCGCTAAGGTGCTGGTGGACGAAGGCTATGAGCCGATTAAGCTCGGCGTCAGCGGCGCGTGGCACACGCGTTTGATGGAAGAGGGCGTACAGCTGATGCGCGATTTTCTCGCCGGACAGCCTTTCACCTCACCCGCGTACGACGTGCTGATGAACGTGACGGGCAAAATAGAAATCGTTCCGGAGGCCATTAAGGAAAACCTCTCGCTGCACCTGACCCACACGGTCAAATGGCGTGAATCCATGACGCGGTTTATCGAACAGCCAGGCAGCCCGCTGTTCCTGGAGATGAGTAACAAACCTTATCTTGGCCAAATGCTGAATGATTTCGTCGGTTTTAATGCCGAACGCGTTCTGCACTGTAGAAAAGCATTAGAGATGTAAAGGTCGAGATATGATTCCAGATTATTTAACGTTCATTCGCTTTCAGGATAAAAGGAACCTTCTTTTTATCTATATCGTGACGTTTGTGCTGCTGGGCTTTTACTGGAAAAATGCCGGGTTCTCCTTTACCCGACAGGATGTCTGGCTGGCGAGCGCTATTTTTGCGCTGATACTGTATAGCTTCACTGCCGACCTCAAGGCGTTCTGGGCGTACAAGTGCGTGGTTAAGAATGTCGACTTGTCCATTTTTCTCAAGAAAGAGGCCCGGCCGACGGCTCCGATTGTTTACGATCCTCTCGTTGCTATGGTTATCGCCACGCTGGTTTTCGCTGGCATTAGTGCACTGATGCTTACCCTGGCTCAGCCGGACATCGTGCTGCTGACGCTGACCATCGTTGCCCCGCTGATTATCTGGGGAATGTTCGCCGCGATGCGCACGATCTACATTCGACAGGTCATCGCATCGACAAGGGATAAAGGGAAATATAAGCGTTTGTCCCAGTATCTGGCCATCGCCATTACCCTGTCCATCGTGATGAACCTGCTGACAATTAGTCCCTTACGTAACAGTGAGCAATTTGAGCGCTATGGCCGGTACTTCACCCTCGAGTCCATCATTACCATGCTGGTGCTTTGTGCGGTGGTGCTGGCAATCAATCTTCTGTTTTTACGGTTCACGAAGCGATATATCTTTTTGGGGCACCTTTTCCTTAACGAGATCGATCTCTTTTTCTCTCCGGCGATCCCCTGGCGGGCTTTGTCTGAGAAACCGCTGTGGCTGAGGCTGGTGATGCTGTTGTGTGTGGAGTTTGCCTGGTCGGCGATTGTCGGATTGCTGCTTACCCTGCTCGGATGGAAGGTATGGTTTGAAGTGTACTTCCTGCTCAGCTACCTCCCTTGCCTGGCCTATTACGCTCTCCATACGTGGTGGAAATGGCATAACGATTTCATGATGTCGAGCGATATGTATCTGCGCTGGGCGGAGATCGATAAAGAAAACCCGCTGTGGTAAGACGTCAGAGGCAATAAAAAAGCCAGACCGTCATTACTGACGGTCTGGCTTTTTATCAGGTCGATACGATTCAGGTTATTCGCATCCAGGACAGCATCATCGCGGCGCTGGCAATAACATTTACGTTGGAAATGTATCCGTCATAGCGATTATTAATGGCGGAGAGCTGGTTGTTAAAGTGGTCGTTTTCAGCGGTCAAAACGTCAAGCAGCGTTCGTTTGCCCAGGTGATACCACTGCTGGTAGAACATCTGACGCACGCGGTCTGTTTCGCCTGAGAGACGATCGTAGTCATCGGCGCGCAGGAATGACGAATCACGGACCTGCACCTGATAGTTGATTTGATACTCCAGGTCGCGGTAACTCACCTCATACTGCTGCTGCGCGACGTTAGCTTTGGCGCGGGCCGTCATCTGAGCGGCACGCTGAGAGCCGCCGCTAAACGCTTCCCATTCGACGTTAAGGCCGGTATACCAGCCGCTTTCGTTGCCGTTGCTGTCTTTGGCTGTGCTTTTAGATACCACCCAGTTGACCTGCGGCAGCGCCGCGGCCTTAATGCTCTCCGCTTCATATTCCGCAGCGCGGACTTTTGCTTGCAGGTTCAGCATCATCGGGTTCTTATCCAGCGACGCAATGGCGACCGATGCCGGAATAATCGTATCCTGCCAGTTGAGATCGTCTGGTAGCGATGGCTCTGCGCCAAGCAGGCGCACCAGCTTAATTTTACTCGCGCTCAGCTGATGTTCGATATTGTCCATGCTCGCTTGTGCAGACATCAGTTTCGCTTTTGCCTGTACCAGTTCGCTCTCTCTGCCGCGGTCCGCCTGGGTAATTTGCGACAGCATATTAACCAGCTCTTTCATCCGACCAACGTAATGCTTCGCCACTATTCGGCTTTGCTCATAGCGGCTCATATTCATCAGTTCAGACACGGTGTTATAGGCCAGCTGCTCCCGGGAATACTCTTTTGAATAACGAGCGGCCTTGGCCGTCTCCAGCGAGTTATCTACCTGATTACCGATCCTGCCCCAGTCGATGATCGGGGTATTAACGGATACGGTTCCGCTGGAGTCGCTAAAATGCGTGTTGTTGGAAGAAGCCTGCCGATCTCCACCCATCGTCGTCAACGGCGAGGTTACGCCCAGCCGCACCTGGGGCAAACGCTGGCCTTTGACCTGATCCACCATATAATCCGAGGCCAGAACCTCAGAGGAGGCTGCACGAAGTTCGGGGCTGTACGCCAGCGCTCTTGCGACCATGCTGCGAAGAAACTCCCGCGAATCACTGGTGCTGGTGCCGTTGAAGTTGCCTTGCACCATGCCGCTGGTGGCGCGACTATTTGCCGACGCGCTGTGGCGACGAACTGTGGCATAGGCCGGATCGGGCTCATAGTATTCGGTGACGGCCGGGAAGAAGTCGTAATTCTTTTTCAGTGCTGCCCTGTTACCCGCCGTGCTTTGCGGCTTCGACATTGGCGCTGCGGCCTGCTGTGCGGTGGCATAACGCTCAGGTTGCGGCGCGGAGAAGGCCCGAGTCGGCACGGCTTTGGACGTACTGGCATATTGCGACTGCGTGCGCATAGAAGGCAAGGATGTGGCAGGCGCGGCATTCTGAGAACGCGCGCGTGCTACCGGCTGCGTTTGCGATGCGCGGTTTAGTTCTGACTGCGTGCGCATAGGTGGCAGCGAGGCCGGGATGTTTTTGATCTGCGCCGCGTCAGCCGCGTGAAGCGGGGTGACAAAAGAAGAGCAGGGCAAACAGAGTGCAACCGCGGCTGCAACCCTGGCCCAACGGCGCTCTTTACGTGCCTTAACCATAAAATTATCTCTCCCTGAATGCTTCACGCGCTTTCAGTATTGGTTTGAGGATGTAAGACAAAATGGTCTTCTCCCCGGTTCTGATTTCAACGTTTGCCACCATCCCCGGAATGATCGGGAACGCTTTATCTTTAACCTGTAGCGCCGCCCGGTTTGTACGGACAAAGACCCGGTAATAGGTCGAATCACCACGTCCCTGACGGGCTTTCTCTTCATCAATTAGCGTGTCTGAACTCAGGTGTTCGACGACGCCGGTCAGGCCGCCGTAAATGGCGTAGTCGTAGGCGGTAATTTTTACCGTCGCGGGAAGACCCGGATGAATAAATGCCACATCAGAGGGTTTAATTTTGGCTTCGACCAGCAGGTTATCTTCGAGCGGAATAATGGTCATGATCTCCGCTCCCTGCTGTATAACTCCGCCGCGCGTGGTCACGCGGATATTGTTTACCGTGCCGCGCACGGGGGCGACAACGGTAGTACGGTTCATCACGTCCTGACGTCCGCGCAGGATCTCCTCCGCCTGCGCCAGTTCAGATTCCAGACGGTTTAGCTCGCTGTTGGCATCAGAGCGGAAGCGGTTGGTCCGTTCGGCAATTTGCAGGCTGAACTCGTTGGCCTGACGCTTGAGGCGCAGGATCTCCACATCGGACATCAGCCCTTTGCGAGCCAGCGGCTCGGAAAGGCTGACCTCGTTTTGCGCCAGTGCCAGGCTGCGCTGCAATGCCTGTACGCTTTCATTCAGGGTTTTGAGGCGCGCGTTATAGGCCTGCGTCTCATCACGCACGATGGACTCAATTCCTGCAATTTCCGGCGGGAAGGTCAGGGGAGTGTCATAGGCTTCAGCCCTGAGACGAGCAATGCTGCCCTTCAGCCCCTGAACTTTTGAAAGCGATTCACCGTAGCTGGCGCCGGCACGCGTGGGGTCGATTTTCAGCAGGATTTGTCCTTTCTCGACAATATCGCCCTCCTGAACGTTCAGCTCCTCAAGAATGCCCCCCTCCAGGCTCTGAATAAGCTGCTCACGGCTGGCCGGGATGACTTTTCCATCGCCACGCGTTATCTCTTCAACGCGAGCGAAATGTGCCCACACCAGCGCGACGACGACAACCATCGTGATGGTATAGAGCATGATCATGCTGAAAGGGGTTTTCTGCGCGATCAGGGCGCCCTGCAGGTCATGCATGAATTTCAGATCGTCCGCTTTTACCTTTCCTGTCGGCTGCGGTTTTTGCACCGCCAGCGCTGTTTTTCCGGCGCCGCCCTCAATTTTTCTCAACGCCGTGGAGGAAGCTCCCGCTCCGCTATCGGCCTCTCCTTTTGAGGCGTTCTGATTCACATCGTCCTCGTTCATCATCCCTTCACACCTTGTTCCTGTTGCTTTTCTTCAACCGAATGCATCGTTTGTTTTTTCTTCAGCACGTTCTCATTCAGGCTTTCCATGACCCGATCTTTTGCCCCGTCTTTCACAACGTGCCCGTCTTCCAGCACAATCAGGCGTTCAACCAGACTGAGTACGGACATGCGATGCGTGACAATGATCAGCGTTTGCCCCTTTGTGGCCTCTTTTAACCGCCGCAGGAATAACGTCTCCGTCATCGCATCCATGGAGCTGGTCGGTTCATCCATCAGTAAAATCTTCGGCCTTAGCAACAGGCAGCGGGCCAGTGCAACGAGCTGCTTTTGTCCACCCGACAGGCAGTTCCCCATTTCACCAATGGGCATGTCAAAACCCAGCGGGTGTCTGGCTGCGACCTGATCCAGCCCGGTCAGGCGAACCACGCGCAGAAACTCTTCCGTGCTTACGCCCGGGTTGCCAATAATGATGTTATGACGCAGCGTGCCGTAAAAAAGACGGCAGTCTTGCCCGACATAGCCTACGGCCGCACGCCAGTCCGCCGGATCAACCTGGGTTGCATCAACTTCATCAATGAATATCTGCCCGCTGCTCTGCTGATACAGGCGCGCCATCACCCGCAGCAGGGTAGACTTCCCGCTGCCGATCCTGCCCAGAATCGCAATCTGCTCACCGGCTTCAATATTGATATTGATATTCTCGAGAATGCGCGGGGCTACCATCATTCCCGGCACTGGATAGGTGAACCCCACTTTGTGCAGGCGCATGCTGCCCGTGAAATTCGGCGTTGGTAGATAGGTAATTAAGGAATCGCGTTCAGTGGGGGTATCCATCAGCTGGTTAAGCGATTTCAGGGCCGTTTTGGCATGCTGATAACGCAACGCCAGCCCGACAACGGATGCCAGCGGGGCGAGAGAACGGCTGGAAAGGATCACTACGCCAATCATGGCGCCCATCGTGAGCTCGCCCGCGTGGATCAAATACACACCCAGCACAACAATACAGACCGTGGTAATTTGCTGAACGAAGGAGACAAAATTGGTTGTCAGCATGGAAAGGTTGCGGGTTTTCATGGAGGAAGCGGCAGCCAGCGCGCTGAAATCATCCCAGCGCTTTTGCATAACGCCTTCACCCTGCGCAGCTTTCAGGGCTTCAAGTCCCTCAATGCTTTCAATCAGCAGGCCTTGCTTGAGCGAAATCTCGCGAACGTTTTCTTCCATATAGCGACCCAGCGGCCACTGAATAACGATGCTGGCAATTAAAATGAGCGGCATTGCCACCAGGGGCACCACGGCAAGCGGACCGCCAATCATATAAATGATGAACATGAACAGCACGCAGAAGGGCAGGTCGGACAGCGTGGCGAGCGTCGCAGAGGTAATAAAATCCCGTACTGCCTCAAAATCGCGCAGCTGGTTAGCGAAGGTCCCGGAAGAATGTGGTTTATATTCCATGCGCATAGACATCACCTGGCGAAAAAGCTTCGCGCCCAGGATCAGGTCTGCCTTTTTCCCCGCGATATCGATCAGGTATGCGCGGATCTGGCGGCTGGAAAACTCAAATATATTGGCAATCACGACGCCAATAGCCAGCGACCAGAGGGTGACATAGGCCTGCGTCGGGATCACCCGGTCATAGACGTTCATCGTAAAGAAGGTGCCAGCCAGCGTAAGTATATTTGCCAGCAGTGCCGCCAGCGCAGCGCTGTAAAAATAGTGGCGGTAGCGCCACAGCGTAGAATAAAGCCAGTGACCTTCATTCTGCGCTTTCGGTAAGAGAAGATCGTCGGCACGCGCATCCAGACTGGGTTTTGGCGTGGTGACAAGGGCATAGCCGCCGTAAACTTCCAGCAAATCAGCCGCTGAAACGGTAAGTATTCCTTCGTTTTCAGGCACCACGATCTGATAGGTGAATTGTCCGCGTTTACCGTTACGCGCGGTAATAATGCAATACGTTCCATCTTTGCGGGCGATCAGCAGCGGAAAGAGCCAGGACGATATTGAATTAAGATCGCGTTTTACCCAGCCAGCAGATATCCCCATCTGGTCGAGCATACGCAAAGCCATTTCCGGCTCAAGCTTGTCGCTTTTCGGCAAGCCAGCGTAAAGAACTTCTTTGCTGGCATACTTAGCGTGATGTGCACAAAGCCATTCAACACCCCACAAAAGAGAATCTTTTCTGGGTTCTTCAATATTATTGAAATCGTGCTCTGAATTAACTTTTACGGTGGAAAGATGCGTATTCATTATCGAATCCAGACCTGTAGTTACGTTCCTTACTTTAAAAATAAAGTGAAGGCATGCTATTAAAATTGACCAAGAACATCCGTAAGTACGAAGTTTATGGCTGATGGTTATAGTGAAATTACAAGCGCTGGCAATATCGTAGTGTAAAGTTAGCCGTATATGTACACAATAAAGATAAACCACTGCATGATTAAGAATATTATATGTGGATTGATCCAGGTTTATGTTTTTTCAGGTTTTTTGAACTGAGGGTTAACTGGCGAGCCTTGAAATAGGTACGCCCAGCTTGTTCTCGATTCTTATCTTCATGGCGTAAATGTTTTTAACATTTGTAGCATTCTTCATGGCTATCTTTTTCGGGAGTTGTCCCTTATACAATTCAGAAAACAGGGCGTATTCATTTGCACTAAGTTTGGCTTTCTTCTCCGAAGGTCGCGTTATCTTGCCAAGGAACGACTGGCGAATTTTAAATTTTATATCATCAATAATATCATCATGAAAAATGACGGTGCTGATTATTGTTTCGCTTGTGTCGTTATAAAACCAGTAATGGGCAATCGCGGCCATCTTTTTATCAGTTATCAGGATCAGTCTTGCGTTTTTAAAACGATCTAACCAGCTGTTTGTTAAGAAAAAATTTATATTCTTATAGTTAAAATCAATGACTACAATGGGTTGAGAAATGATTTTAACCGTAATGTTGTTAAAGTATTGTAATATACCTTCTATCAAAAAAGAGTTATTTTCAGGCCAGATATAAAATTCAGAACCATTACACTCGCCCTGTTGTTCAGTACGAAAAGAAGGAAAAACACATTTATTCATACACCCATAGCAGCGCATAGTGTTGTCGTTGTGCTCAATATGTCTAATAGTAACGATATCCATGTGATAAAACTCTATGCGTTAAAATTATAAATGTTAAATCTACTATAATATATCAATATTTATATTAATAATGCATTAAGGAAAAAAACGAGTTGTGATGAGATAAAGCATCGTTTATCCAGGAATTTTCTACAGAAATTAATCCCCATCCGTGATTGTCGATTTTTTTACGCAATACCATTTAAGGCTAATTCACCAGGCGGGTGATAGAAACTCCCAGTTTGCGCTCAATTCTGTTTTTCATGGCATAGGTGTTTTTGACGCTAGTACCGTTCTGATACGCGATTTTTTTAGGTGTCCATCCATTGAACAAGAACGAAAACAGGCTGAATTCATTCTGGCTCAGTTTTGGCCTACTCCCGGATGGTTTGATCGTTTTTGCCAGGAACGTTTTCTTCAGTTTCGTGGCAACCTCCTCAGCGGAATCATCATAAAAGATAATAGAGCTGATGGTGGTCTCTAACGTATCGTTATAGAACCAGTAATGGGCAATCGCCGTCATCTTTTTGTCAGTGACGAGGATAAGGCGCATATTTTTGAATTGTTCGAGCCAGCTATCGTTCAGAAAATAGGTGATATTTTTATGGCTAAAATCAATAATCACGACTGGCTGAGAAATATATTTGTCGCTCACACATTCAAAATAGTGCCGGATACCTTCTACAAGGTAAGAATTGTTATCAGGCCAAATATAGCATTCAAGTCCTGTGCAGGTTTTACGAGCGCACGCTTCAGCGTCACCAAACAGGCATTTTTTCACACAACCATAGCAATGCATCGACGGCGTGTGGCTCACCTGCTGACCATCATTATGAGATAAATAAATAGAGTTATTAGTGTGAAATAACATATTACACCTTATACGCGATGATTAAGCACGATATTAGTTTTGGACGAAGCATCAACCTCGTCGTTTGATGTGAGGCATCATACTGAATACCTGGTATAAGTCTTAATTAAATAGTCTGAACACACCTTTTCAGGCTGCATTTAAGATTTAAGTCTATATTTTTCAAGTACTTACATGTTTTCTTAAATGGCCGATTTACGGGTTTTAGGGTTATTGTTCTTCTGTTTTGTTAATGGGTGGTTATTTGTTTTCACTTGGTAATGCTATTGCAATTAACATAATGTTAAACATTGAAGGACTAAACTTTATAAGGTTGGAATAGAATGTTTCGATAAAAATAAAAGAGGGGGTGGGCGGGAGCGTCAGATTCAGTGTGAATGTAAATATTGCTTATTTACCAGGTCGCGCATTAGGTTCTCGTACGACCTGGCTAAAGTAAACGACGATGTCCTTTATTTATTTTCTATGCTAAAACGATCGGCATCCTGCCAGGCCGGAAACTTCTCGCGATATTCCGTTAGCGCAGTTAACGAAAGCTCGGCGTCAATTCGCGTGGCCTGATGCGGCTCGGCTGTAGCAATAATTTCTCCCTGCGGGCTTATTACCCGGCTGTCGCCGCGATAATGGTGTCCGTTACCATCCGTGCCTACGCGGTTACATCCCACAATATAAGCCTGGTTTTCAATTGCCCGCGCCGTTAATAACGCCTGCCAGTGAAGTGAACGTGGCGCAGGCCAGTTGGCAACATACAGCGCCAGGTCATAATCGTTGCGGTTGCGCGACCACACCGGGAAGCGCAGGTCATAGCAGACCAGCGGCAGAATACGCCAGCCACGCCATTCAAATACCACGCGTTCGCTTCCGGCTTCATAATGTTGATGTTCATCCGCCATGCGGAACAGGTGGCGCTTATCGTAGAAATGCACCTTTCCCTCTGGCTCGACCAGCAGGAAGCGGTTAACCGGCCCGCGTTCGGTCTGGAGGGCGACGCTACCGGCAATCAGCGCGTTTGTCTCCTGCGCTTTGGCGTGCATCCAGGCCACAACCTCGTCCTGCGGCATCGACTGTTTTGCAGCCTCCATCGCAAAACCCGTGGTGAACATCTCCGGCAGGACAATCACATCGCGACCGCTAATCTCTTCGAGCTGGCGATCGAAATGGCGAAGGTTGGCTGGACCGTCCATCCAAACTAAAGGCTGCTGCAAAACAGAAATCTTCAAACCAGGCACGATACCGACTCCTTAAAAGATCGCTTTTTGACACTGTAGCACGTCATTACGAGAAAATGTGGCATTAAAAAACCCCGCACGGAGCGGGGTTGATGGACGCTGAACGTCTTATGCGGCTTCAGGTTTGCGGTGCTTCTCCGGCAGCTTTACCGGCTGTGTCGCCAGCTCTTCTGGTTCGAAATCATCCACGTTAATACTGCGCAGACGGCTCTCTTCGGCTTTCACCAGAATCGCAGCTTCGCTGTTGTCGATGATGCCACCCGCCAGCGCCTGTTTTGCCAGCTCATCCAGTCGTGTAAACGGCAGATTTTTGCCCAGCTGTTTGCAGATCTTCTGGTGAATCGGGTCGGCGGCCATCACGTCAAGCAGCGCCTCTTCCAGCAAACCTACCGGGTTATGCGGGGTAGGTGCCAGATATTGACCCCGACCAATACGAGAGCGGGTTGCGCTCGGTACCTGGAGGATCTTCGCTACCTTGTGATCCAGCTTGTCGGACGGCGCCAGGTGATGACGACCGGTCGGGAAGATCACGACGCGCAGGGCACCTGCCACGAAGCGGTTCGGGAAGTTCGCCAGCAGATCGTCAATTGCCTGTTCGGCCTGATACATCGCATCCTGCACGCCCCAGTGCACCAGCGGCAGATCCGCTTCCTGACGGCCTTCATCGTCGTAGCGTTTCAGCACCGCAGAGGCCAGGAAGATCTGGCTCAGCACATCACCCAGACGGGCGGAGATGCGCTCGCGACGCTTCAGGCTACCGCCCAGCACCGCCATGGAAACGTCAGACAGCAGAGCCAGGTTGGCGCTCAGACGGTTAAGGTGCTGGTAGTAACGTTTGGTCGCATCACCGGTTGGCGTCGCGCTGGTCAGCCCGCGCGTCAGGCCCAGCCAGAAGCTGCGCACCTTGTTACTGCCGACGTGACCGATATGTTTGAACAGCAGCTTGTCGAAGGCATCCACATCATTATTCTGAGCGGCAGCCATCTCTTCCAGCACGTACGGATGGCAGCGAATGGCGCCCTGACCGAAGATCATCATGCTGCGGGTCAGGATGTTTGCCCCTTCAACAGTGATGGCAATCGGAGCGCCCTGATAGCTGCGTGCCAGGAAGTTGCCTTCACCGAGCATGATCCCTTTACCGCCTGCGATATCCATTGCATCAATAATTGACTGCTGTGCACGGTGGGTACAGTGGTATTTCACAATTGCCGACAGCACGGCGGGTTTTTCGCCCAGCATAATTCCGTAGGTAATCAGCGAGGCTGCGGCGTCCATCACGTATGCATTGCCCGCAATACGCGCCAGCGGCTCTTCGATACCTTCCATCTTGCCGATGGAGATTTTGAACTGACGGCGGATATGCGCGTAAGCCCCAATCCCCATCGCCACCGATTTCAGACCGCCGGTTGAGTTCGACGGCAGGGTAATGCCGCGGCCCACAGACAGACATTCTACCAGCATACGCCAGCCCTGACCGGCCATTTTCGGGCCACCGATGATGTAATCAATCGGGACAAAGATATCCTGACCGCGGGTAGGACCGTTCTGGAACGGTACGTTCAGCGGGAAGTGACGGCGACCAATCTCAACACCTGGGGTCGAGGTTGGGATCAGCGCACAGGTAATGCCCAGATCTTCTTCACCGCCCAGCAGTTTTTCCGGGTCAGAGAGTTTGAACGCCAGGCCCAGCACCGTGGCGATAGGCGCGAGGGTGATATAACGTTTGTTCCAGGTCAGGCGCATGCCCAGCACCTGCTGGCCCTGCCACTCGCCCATGCAAACCACGCCGGTATCGGGGATCGCGCCGGCATCAGAGCCCGCCTCCGGGCTGGTCAGCGCGAAGCACGGAATTTCCTGGCCACGCGCCAGACGCGGCAGGTAGTGATCTTTCTGCTCTTCTGTACCGTAATGCTGTAACAGCTCGCCCGGGCCTAAGGAGTTTGGCACGCCAACGGTAATCGCCAGGATCCCGGAGACACCCGCCAGTTTTTGCAGCACGCGAGCCTGAGCGTAAGCGGAGAATTCCAGACCGCCATACTCTTTCTTAATGATCATCGCGAAGAAGCGATGCTCTTTCAGGTATGCCCACAGCTCAGGCGGCAGGTCGGCCATTTCGTGAGTGATGGCAAAGTCGTTTGCCATGCGGCACGCTTCTTCTACCGGACCATCAATAAAGGCCTGTTCTTCGGCGGTCAGACGCGGCTGTGGATAGTTGTGAAGCTTTTTCCAGTCCGGGTTGCCCTGGAACAGATCGCCTTCCCACCAGGTCGTACCGGCGTCAATCGCTTCTTTCTCTGTACGCGACATCGGCGGCATCACTTTACGGAATCCCCTGAACACCGGCACAGAGATCATCGACTTACGCATCGGCGTCAGGTTAAACGGCAGTAAAATGATGGCCAGGGGAACAAGAACCCAGATATTCCACAGGCCAGCGACGCCAAGTGCAGCCGTCCAGGCCAGAAGAATCAGGCTACTCAGGAATAAACTAACACGGTGATAGAACAACACACCGAGCAGTACAACGGTTGCGAGAATGCTCAAAATCATCATAAAGAAAAGCTCCCTTGCTTGTAGGAGGTCTGACCACTTGTGATGATATGGTTGTAGTTGATGTCATTTCCTTTAGCAATGTGTTTACAAAATAATTACAACCTGGTTCACATTGTTCGCGTTTTAGCCGGCACAAAAAATCAAAACGCCGGACGATTCGCATGGCTTTAGCTTCTCGCTTTTACTGCTATCCGGTACACTCCACTGTGTTATTTCATCAATACTGAAGGATTATCCTCATGTACCAGGATCTTATTCGTAACGAACTGAACGAAGCGGCGGAAACGCTGGCGAACTTTCTGAAAGATGATGCCAATATTCACGCTATTCAGCGCGCGGCGGTCCTGCTTGCCGACAGCTTCAAAGCCGGCGGTAAAGTGCTCTCCTGCGGTAACGGCGGTTCCCACTGTGACGCCATGCACTTCGCCGAGGAGCTGACCGGACGCTATCGCGAAAACCGTCCGGGCTACCCGGCGATTGCGATTTCCGACGTGAGCCACATCTCCTGTGTAGGCAACGATTTTGGTTACGACCACATCTTTTCCCGCTACGTTGAAGCCGTAGGCCGTGAAGGCGATGTGCTTCTCGGTATCTCCACGTCCGGTAACTCCGCTAACGTGATCAAAGCGATCGCCGCCGCGCGTGAGAAGGGCATGAAAGTGATCACCCTGACCGGGAAAGATGGCGGTAAGATGGACGGTACAGCGGACATTGAAATCCGCGTTCCACACTTCGGTTATGCCGATCGCGTTCAGGAAATTCACATCAAAGTGATCCACATCCTGATCCAATTGATCGAAAAAGAGATGGTTAAGTAAGACTTCGCTGGGGGGCGCCGGTGCCCCCCGCTGTTGTGGAGGTGATCTATGTGCGAACTGCTCGGGATGAGCGCCAATGTGCCAACCGATATCTGCTTTAGTTTTACCGGGCTGGTTCAGCGCGGTGGAGGAACCGGGCCGCATAAAGACGGCTGGGGCATTACCTTCTACGAAGGCAAAGGATGCCGCACGTTTAAAGATCCACAGCCCAGCTTTAACTCACCCATTGCCAGACTGGTGCAGGACTATCCTATTAAATCCTGTTCGGTGATCGCGCATATTCGCCAGGCCAATCGCGGCGAAGTGGCGCTGGAAAATACCCATCCGTTTACCCGTGAACTGTGGGGCCGTAACTGGACCTACGCGCACAACGGGCAGCTCTCGGGCTATAAATCACTGGAAACCGGCAATTTTCGTCCTGTCGGTGAAACGGACAGCGAAAAAGCATTTTGCTGGCTGCTGCACAAGCTGACCGAGCGCTACCCCCGTACGCCCGGCAACATGACCGCCGTTTTTAAATACATAGCGTCACTGGCGTCTGAGTTACGCGAGAAGGGCGTCTTTAATATGCTGCTGTCTGACGGGCGCTACGTGATGGCGTTCTGCTCGACAAATCTGTTCTGGATCACCCGACGTGCGCCGTTTGGCGTCGCCACGCTGCTCGATCAGGATGTGGAAATTGATTTTCAGAAGGAGACCACACCGAACGATGTGGTCACTGTCATTGCAACGCAGCCGCTGACGGGCAACGAAACCTGGCAAAAGATCATGCCAGGCGAGTGGGCGCTATTTTGTCTCGGGGACCGCGTAATTTGACGCCAGCTGCGGCTGAACCACTTCATGGCTGAGCGGTTTACTCACCACGTAACGGCCATTGACGATGGACACCACCGGCGGCTTATGGGTCTGCTCGAAGTAGTCATAGCCCGGTTTTAGCTGTTTCCAGAAATCTGTGTAAACAGAGTACTTATGGCGTGCCATGTTCGCATCCGTCATACGGAACGGATAGATGCTGACCTGAACATTCGGCTGACCGAAGACCAGTGCGCCCGTGACAAACTGGAAGATTTCATCAATGCCGGAATCCGTCATCGCATAACAGCCGACAGACACGCAGGCGCCGTGGATCATCAGGTATTTCCCTTCGTAACCGTGCGCACGGTCGAAGGCATTGGGGAAACCGATGTTAATCGCTTTATAGAAGCGGCTGTCCGGTTTTAGCTGGTTACGCTGAACGTTGTAAAACCCTTCCGGACTTTTGAAGTCACCCTGCCGCTGTTTCGGCCCCAGCCCGCCAGAATAGTTACAGATTTTGTAGCTATCGAGCAGCTGATAAGTCTCGCCCATTTTGACAAACAGATCGAGTGTGCGCTCTTCCTTGAAGATTTGAATATAAACCGGGGATCCCATCAACTGCTGTTTATACTCTTTACTGATCGGCGTCGTTGAACTATTACTGCCAAGCAGCCCGGCAAACGACATGCACGGTATCAGAAGCATCGCAATGAACAATGCGATTTTACGCATACTACTGGTTCCTTGATAAAACAATGACCAACTTGCCAGAACGGCAAAAGACACCCGAAATCAGACTAATCTGGACAGGAGCGCTCACATTAGCACCGATGGAGATTTTCGCAAGAGCCAACCTTTGAGTTTACAAATTAGTTTTACTTTATAACCCATTCACATTGTCCTGACTCCAGGAACTTTGCGCAATAGCTCGCATTTCGGCGCGCCAGACGGCGGATTTGCTGCCCCTGGCAGGGCCGAAAATGGTACACTCCGGCCTCTCTGGATTGTTGTTCATGGATACCTGCTAACCACATGTTTAGAATCAGAAAAGGACTCGATCTGCCAATCTCTGGCGTGCCTGAACAGCACGTTACCACCGGCGCCAGTATTCATCATGTCGCCATTGTAGGTGATGATTACGTGGGCATGCGTCCTGCGATGCTGGTACAGGAAGGCGATCGCGTAATAAAAGGCCAGGCACTCTTCGAGGATAAAAAAAATCCTGGCGTTATGTTTACAGCCCCAGCCAGCGGCACCGTTGTTGCCATCCATCGTGGTGAGCGTCGCGTCCTGCAATCGGTTGTTATTCAAATTGAAGGTGATGAGAAACGCGAATTTGCGCGTTTTGACGCCGCCGATCTCGCCACCCTCAGCCACGACGTGGTGCAGACGCAACTGCTGGAGTCGGGACTGTGGACGGCGCTTCGCACGCGGCCCTATAGCAAAACGCCCGTGCCAGGCACTGTGCCGGCCGCTATCTTCGTTACGGCCATCGACACCAACCCGCTCAGCGCAGATCCGCAGCCTCTTATCCTGGCGGAACGAAAAGCTTTCGATGCCGGCCTCACCGTGTTAACACGCCTGACGCCGGGCAAAGTGCATGTCTGCCAGGCCAGCGGCGGTAAGCTGGGCGGTCATCCGCAAGGGCAGGTGGCCTTTAATGAATTTGCCGGCCCGCATCCGGCGGGGCTGGTGGGAACGCATATTCATTTCCTGGAGCCGGTAAGCCTGACGAAACAGGTCTGGCATCTTAATTATCAGGACGTGATCGCTATCGGTAAGCTGTTCACCACGGGTGAGCTGTGCGCAGAACGCATTATTGCCATCGGCGGCCCTCAGGCAACCCAACCGCGTCTGGTTCGCACGCTGCTTGGGGCTGACCTGACGGCGCTGTTGGCTGGCGAAACGAAAGAGGGTGAAAACCGTATTATTTCCGGTTCGGTGCTGAGCGGCAGGCACGCGACAGGCCCGATGGCCTGGCTGGGTCGTTTCCATCTTCAGGTGAGTGTGGTGCTTGAAGGACGCGATAAAGAGCTGTTCGGCTGGGTACTGCCTGGCGCAGAAAAATACTCGGTAACCCGCACCACGCTCGGCCACTTCCTGCGTCATAAGCTGTTTAACTTCTCCACCAGCACCAACGGCGGTGAGCGCGCCATGGTTCCGATTGGCAACTACGAACGCGTGATGCCGCTGGATATTCTGCCCACCGTGCTGCTGCGGGATCTCCTGGCCGGTGATACCGACGGTGCCCAGGCGCTGGGCTGTCTGGAGCTGGACGAAGAAGATCTGGCGCTGTGTACCTATGTGTGTCCAAGTAAATACGAATATGGACCCGTATTGCGCGAGGTGTTAACCCGCATTGAGCAGGAAGGATAAACATGGGCTTAAAACACCTCTTTGAAAAAATTGAGCCGCACTTTACCGAAGGGAAGCTCAAAAAGTACTACCCGCTGTATGAAGCGACAACGACCATTTTCTACACGCCGGGTCTGGTAACGAAAGGCGCGGCGCACGTTCGCGACGCCATCGACCTCAAGCGAATGATGATTCTGGTCTGGTTTGCGGTCTTCCCGGCCATGTTCTGGGGGATGTATAACGTTGGGTTGCAAACTATTCCGGCGCTGCACCATATGTATGATGCAGAGCAGCTGGCGCAGGTGATTCAGTCTGACTGGCACTATCGTCTGGCACAGTCGCTGGGGGTGAGCTTTGCGGCAGATGCCGGCTGGATCAGCATGATGACGCTGGGCGCTGTCTTCTTCCTCCCCATCTATATGACTGTCTTTATCGTGGGCGGTTTCTGGGAGGTGCTGTTCGCCATTATTCGCAAACATGAGATCAACGAGGGCTTCTTTGTTACCTCTATTCTGTTTGCGCTGATTGTTCCGCCAACGCTGCCGCTCTGGCAAGCGGCGATGGGGATCAGCTTTGGCGTGGTGATTGCCAAGGAGATCTTCGGCGGGACCGGACGCAACTTCCTCAACCCGGCGCTGGCAGGACGCGCGTTCCTGTTCTTTGCTTATCCGGCGCAAATCTCGGGCGACCTGGTGTGGACGGCAGCAGACGGATTCTCCGGCGCGACGCCACTTTCACAGTGGGCGGCTGGCGGCGGCGAAACGCTGGTCAATAATGCAACCGGACAGCCTGTCACCTGGTTTGATGCGTTTATCGGCAATATTCCAGGCTCCATCGGTGAAGTGTCTACCCTGATGATTTTGATCGGCGGGGCTATCATCCTCTTTGGCCGCGTGGCGTCCTGGCGCATTGTCGCTGGCGTCATGCTCGGGATGGTACTCACCGCCACGCTTTTCAACTTCATTGGTTCAGACACAAACCCGATGTTCTCCATGCCGTGGTACTGGCACCTTGTGCTGGGAGGCTTTGCGTTTGGCATGATGTTCATGGCCACCGATCCGGTCTCAGCTTCGTTTACCGACAGAGGTAAATGGTGTTACGGCGCGCTCATTGGGGTGATGTGTGTACTGATTCGCGTGGTCAACCCGGCTTATCCGGAAGGGATGATGTTGGCCATTCTGTTTGCCAATCTGTTTGCGCCGCTGTTCGACTACCTGGTCGTGCGCGCCAACATTAAGCGGAGGAAGGCGCGTGGCTGAGATCAAAAATAACGACAGCATCAGCAAAACGCTGCTGGTGGTGCTGGTACTGTGTCTGGTTTGTTCCATTGTCGTGGCCGGTTCTGCCGTAGGGTTGAAACCGCTACAGCAGGAGCAACGTGCGCTGGATAAACAGCGTAACATCCTGGCCGTTGCCGGGCTGATGCAGGAAGGCATGACGAAGGATGACGTCGCAGCGGTGTTTGCCGAACGTATTACCGCACGGCTGGTGGATTTAAAAACCGGGGAGTTAATGGATAAAGACCCGGCGAAATACAACCAGGCGCTGGCGCTAAAAGATCCGCAAATGAGCACCACGCTTGACGCCTCGCAGGATCCGGCAGGCATTAAGCGCCGCAGCAATGTCGCGGAGATTTACCTCGTCCGTGACGAGCAAAAACGCATTCAGAAAATCGTGTTGCCCATCTATGGCAACGGTTTATGGTCAATGATGTACGCCTTTGTGGCGCTGGATACCGACGGCCGTACGGTTAAAGGCATTACTTATTACGATCAGGGCGAAACGCCGGGGCTGGGGGGCGAAGTTGAGAACCCTAACTGGCGGGCACAGTTTGTTGGTAAAAAAGTGCTCGACGACAACGGCCAGCCTGCGCTGAAGGTGGTAAAAGGGGGCGCGCGTCCCGGCGATGAATTTGCCGTTGATGGCCTTTCCGGCGCCACGCTCACCTCAAACGGTGTGCAGCACAGCTTTGATTTCTGGATGGGTGAACTGGGCTTTGGTCCCTTCCTGAAGAATGTACGTGAAGGAGCGCTGAATAATGGCTGATACGGGTGAACTGAAAGAAGTTAAAAAGGTGCTGATTGGCCCGCTGTTAGCCAATAACCCGATAACGCTTCAGGTGCTGGGGGTGTGCTCGGCGCTGGCGGTCACCACCAAGCTGGAAACGGCGGTGGTCATGACGCTGGCGGTAACGCTGGTGACAGCGTTTTCCAGCATGTTTATCTCAATGATCCGCCACCACATACCCAACAGCGTAAGGATCATCGTGCAGATGGCGATCATCGCCTCGCTGGTGATCGTGGTCGATCAGCTCCTGCGCGCCTTCGCCTATGAAACCTCGAAGCAGCTTTCGGTGTTTGTCGGCCTGATTATCACCAACTGTATCGTGATGGGGCGTGC
Organism: Enterobacter sp. MGH 38; assembly: GCF_000492855.1. Classification (NCBI taxonomy): domain Bacteria; kingdom Pseudomonadati; phylum Pseudomonadota; class Gammaproteobacteria; order Enterobacterales; family Enterobacteriaceae; genus Enterobacter; species Enterobacter sp. MGH 38. The sequence continues at coordinate 72,848 of NZ_KI535608.1, forward strand.
TGAAGCCTATGCGATGAAAATGCCGCCGCTGGCGAGCTTTATGGACGGTATCGGCAACGGCCTGGGTTACGGCGTAATCCTGTTGACGGTTGGTTTCCTGCGCGAACTTATTGGCAGCGGCAAGCTGTTTGGCATTCCGGTGTTGGATACGGTACAGAACGGCGGCTGGTATCTGCCGAACGGCCTGTTCCTGCTGGCCCCAAGCGCATTTTTCATTATCGGTTTGCTGATCTGGCTGATTCGTACGTTGAAGCCTGAACAGCAGGAAAAGGAGTAACCGACAATGGCTCATTACCTGAGTTTATTTGTGCGCGCGGTGTTTGTTGAAAACATGGCGCTCGCTTTCTTCCTGGGCATGTGTACGTTCCTTGCCGTTTCTAAAAAGGTATCGACGGCATTTGGTCTGGGCGTGGCAGTTACCGTTGTGCTGGGGCTTTCCGTTCCGATTAACAACCTGGTATTCAACTTCGTGCTGCGCGATGGCGCGCTGGTGGAGGGGGTTGATCTTAGCTTCCTGAACTTCATCACCTTTATCGGAGTGATTGCGGCGCTTGTTCAGATCCTGGAGATGATCCTCGATAAATACTTCCCGTCGCTGTACAACGCGCTGGGGATCTTCCTGCCGCTGATCGCCGTGAACTGCGCCATTTTTGGCGGTGTTTCCTTTATGGTTCAGCGTGATTACAACTTCAGTGAATCGGTTGTGTATGGCTTCGGTTCCGGTATCGGCTGGATGCTGGCGATTGTTACCATGGCGGGGATCCGTGAAAAAATGAAATATGCCAACGTACCTGCGGGGCTTCGTGGCTTAGGGATCACCTTTATCACCACCGGCCTGATGGCGTTGGGCTTTATGTCCTTCTCCGGTGTGCAGCTATAAGGGCTAACAAATGGAAATTATTCTTGGCGTGGTGATGTTCACGCTGATAGTACTGGTGCTGTCAGGGCTGATCCTGGCGGCGCGTGCGAAGCTGGTCAATTCCGGGGATGTGATCATTGATATCAATGACGATCCGCAGAATCAGATCCGTACCCCGGCAGGGGATAAGCTGCTTAACACGCTCTCCGGCAACGGGATTTTTGTCTCGTCTGCCTGTGGCGGCGGTGGCTCCTGTGGCCAGTGCCGTGTGACGGTGAAAGAGGGCGGCGGTGATATTCTGCCAACGGAACTGTCCCATATTACGAAGCGTGAAGCGAAAGAGGGATGCCGTCTGGCGTGTCAGGTCGCTGTGCGCCAGAACATGAAGATTGAGCTGCCGGAGGAGATCTTCGGCGTGAAAAAATGGGAGTGCGAAGTTATCTCTAACGATAACAAAGCCACGTTCATTAAAGAGCTCAAGCTGCGTGTCCCTGAAGGGGAGAGCGTCCCGTTCCGTGCGGGTGGGTATATCCAGATTGAATGTCCGGCACACACCGTCGCGTATGCTGACTTCGACGTGCCCGAAGAGTACCGGGCCGACTGGGATAAATTTAACCTCTTCCGCTTCGTTTCCGAGGTAAAAGAGCCCGCGCTCCGCGCCTATTCCATGGCTAACTACCCGGAAGAGAAGGGCATTATTATGCTCAACGTGCGTATCGCCACGCCGCCACCGAATGTGCCTGATGCCCCCCCTGGCGTCATGTCATCCTATATCTGGTCCCTCAAGCCTGGCGACAAAGTGACGATTTCCGGCCCGTTCGGCGAATTCTTTGCCAAAGATACTGACGCGGAGATGGTCTTTATCGGCGGCGGAGCGGGTATGGCGCCGATGCGTTCGCATATCTTTGACCAGCTCAAACGACTTGGCAGCAAGCGCAAGATCAGCTTCTGGTACGGAGCGCGTTCACTGCGCGAAATGTTCTATGACGATGAGTTTGAACAACTGGCACGTGATAACCCTAACTTTACCTTCCATGTGGCGTTATCCGATCCGCAGCCGGAAGATAACTGGACAGGCTATACGGGCTTCATCCACAACGTGCTGTATGAAAATTACCTCAAACAGCACCCGGCACCGGAAGACTGCGAGTTCTATATGTGTGGTCCACCAATGATGAACGCGGCCGTGATTAAGATGCTAAAAGATCTTGGCGTGGAAGATGAGAACATCATGCTCGATGATTTCGGAGGCTGATTATGCTGACCTTTCTGGCGACCTTTGCGGTGTTTGTGCTGGTGATCTTCGGCATGTCCTTAGGCTGGATCATCAAGCGTAAAAGCATTCAGGGCAGTTGCGGAGGCATCTCTTCCATCGGAATGGAAAAAGTGTGCGATTGTCCGGAACCGTGCGATGCGCGGAAAAAGCGGATGGCTCGCGAGCAGCAACGCATTATTTAGTCTTCCTGGTCGGGTAAGGCAACGCCGCCACCCGACAATTCCCATGCACACTTCTCAACCCTCATTTGTTTACTGTATACTTATCCAGTAACGAGTGAGGGCTTACTATGCGCAAAATAATCCACGTCGATATGGACTGCTTTTTTGCCGCAGTGGAGATGCGTGACAACCCGGCGCTGCGGGATATTCCCATTGCCATTGGCGGCAGCCGGGTACAGCGCGGTGTCATCAGCACCGCCAACTATCCTGCTCGCAAATACGGCGTGCGCAGCGCCATGCCGACAGCGATGGCGCTGAAACTGTGCCCGCATCTCACTCTTTTGCCCGGACGTTTTGATGCCTATAAAGAAGCATCGAGCCACATTCGGGAGATCTTTTCCCGCTACACCTCACTGATTGAACCGTTATCGCTGGATGAAGCCTATCTGGATGTCACCCACAGCGTGCACTGCCACGGCTCCGCCACCCTGATGGCGCAGGAGATCCGCCAGACTATTTTCAACGAGCTGAACCTGACGGCATCGGCGGGTGTCGCGCCGGTCAAATTTCTCGCCAAAATCGCCTCCGATTTAAATAAGCCCAACGGCCAGTACGTTATCACTCCGGAAGAAGTTTCGGCGTTTTTAAAGACGCTGCCGCTCAGCAAAATCCCCGGAGTGGGCAAAGTCTCCGCCGCGAAGCTGGAAAGTATGGGGCTACGCACCTGCGAAGACGTTCAGCGCAGCGATCTGGCGCTGCTGCTTAAGCGTTTTGGCAAGTTTGGCCGCGTACTGTGGGAACGCAGTCAGGGCATTGATGACCGGGATGTGAACAACGAACGGCTGCGTAAATCGGTCGGCGTTGAACGCACGCTGAGTGAAGATATCCATGACTGGACCGAATGTGAAACCATTATTACGGAACAACTCTATCCTGAACTTGAACGACGCTTACTGAAGGTCAAACCGGATCTGCTTATTGCCCGGCAGGGCATCAAACTGAAATTTAACGATTTTCAGCAAACGACGCAGGAACACGTCTGGCCACGCCTCAACAAAGAGGATCTTATCGCGACGGCAAAAAAGGCATGGGAAGAACGGCGGGGCGGGCGAGGGGTGAGGCTGGTGGGGCTGCACGTCACCTTGCTGGATCCGCAGCTGGAGCGTCAGCTGGTGTTGGGACTGTAGATTACGCTAATTGTAGGCCCGGTAAGCGTAGCGCCACCGGGCAACAGACGGCGAATTACTTCGCAGGGATTGCTTTCAGCAGCTCAGTCAGCAGCGTCCAGTAGTGACCGACGCTTTCAATATGAACCTGCTCATCCGGGGAGTGTGGCCCGGTGATGGTCGGCCCAATGGAGACCATGTCCATATCCGGATACGGTTTCTTGAACAGACCACACTCCAGACCCGCGTGAATAACCTGAATGTTCGGGGTGCTGTTGAACAGTCGCTGATAAGTTTCACGCACCAGTGCCATGACCGGAGAACTTGCATCCGGCTGCCAGCCCGGGTAGCTGCCTTTTGCAGACGTTTTCGCGCCCGCCAGGGTACCCAGAGATTCCAGCATGCTCACAACGTACTCTTTACCGCTGTCGATCAGGGAACGGATCAGGCAGATGATCTCTGCGCTGTCGTCACCCATGGTCACCACGCCCACGTTCAGGGAGGTTTCCACCACGCCTTTCGCCACGTCAGAGTTGCGAATAACGCCGTTTGGCGTTGCGTTCAGCAGCTGGACGAACGTGTCACGAGACTGTGCGGTCAGCGCGGCTTTATCCGTCGTAACGGACTCCAGCACCACCGTCAGGTTTTTCTCTTTTGCAGACAGTTCGTTTTTCAGGATCTCCAGATACACGCTGGAGAGTTTTTTCAGTTCGTCCGCTTTCGACGCAGGCACTGCCAAGGTAGCGAAGGCTTCGCGAGGGATCGCGTTACGCAGAGTACCGCCGTTGAAGTCCACCAGACGCAGATCCAGTTCAGCGGCATGGCCCGCCAGGAAACGCGCCAGCAGTTTGTTGGCGTTGCCCAGGCCCAGGTGAATATCCCCGCCGGAGTGACCGCCTTTCAGCCCTTTCAGCGTCAGCTTAAAGGTCTCGAATCCGGCAGGGATCGCTTCGCGGGACAGCGGCAGGGTAGAGATGAAATCGATCCCGCCCGCGCAGCCCATGTAGATCTCACCTTCTTCTTCGGAGTCGGTGTTGATTAGAATGTCCGCTTGCAGCCAGTTTGCCTGGAGACCGAACGCGCCATCCATGCCCGCTTCTTCAGTCATGGTCAGCAGCACTTCCAGCGGACCGTGTTCAACGCTGTCGTCAGCCAGCACGGCCAGCGCGGAAGCCATACCAATGCCGTTATCTGCGCCCAGGGTCGTGCCCCGCGCCTTCACCCACTCGCCGTCGATGTACGGCTGAATCGGGTCTTTTGTGAAGTCGTGAACGGTGTCGTTGTTTTTCTGCGGAACCATGTCCAGGTGCGCCTGCAATACCACTGGCTTACGGTTTTCCATACCTGCGGTGGCAGGTTTGCGGATAAGAATATTGCCAACCTGGTCGCGTTCAGCGTGCAGACCTTTTTCCTTTGCCCAGCCCATAATATGTTCGGCAAGCTGTTCTTCGTGATAGGAAGGGTGCGGAATGGAGCAGATTTTGGCAAAAATATCCCACAGCGGCTGTGGAGATAATTGAGACAGTTCAGACACGATAGGTCTCCTTGTCGTTGCGCTGCAAAACAATGTTGCAGGTCACAGGGTTAGCAGGTTAATCGTTACCACAAGTCAGGCTTGCGAGATGCAACTGAGAATACCACTTTCTCCCGTGGCTGGTAGCATTAAGCATGTAAAAACTCAGGCTCATGGCGCGTAACACTGGTTTTTAGTGCGTCAGATCTCTATAATCTCGCGCAACCTGGTTCACCCTCATTTTTTTTAAGCCGTATATAAACAGGCTGGGACACTTCACATGAGCGAAAAATACGTCGTCACCTGGGACATGTTGCAGATTCACGCACGCAAACTGGCTGCGCGTCTGATGCCTTCCGAACAGTGGAAAGGCATTATTGCCGTCAGCCGTGGCGGTCTGGTACCGGGGGCGCTGCTGGCACGTGAGCTGGGTATTCGTCATGTCGATACCGTATGTATCTCCAGCTACGATCACGACAACCAGCGCGAACTGAAAGTGCTGAAACGCGCGGAAGGCGACGGTGAAGGCTTTATCGTTATCGACGATCTGGTGGATACCGGCGGTACTGCGGTGGCTATCCGCGAAATGTATCCAAAAGCGCACTTCGTCACTATCTTCGCGAAACCAGCGGGTCGCCCACTGGTTGATGATTACGTCATTGATATCCCGCAGGATACCTGGATTGAACAGCCATGGGATATGGGCGTGGTCTTCGTACCGCCTATCTCTGGCCGTTAATTTCAGTACGTAACTTTACACGCCCGGTTATGCCGGGCGTTGTTCTTTTTACCCTGCCACGCGTTACAATGGTCTTCATATGACGTATCCATGGAGGCAACGCAATGACGCAGGCGAATCTCACCGAAACTCTCTTCAAACCCCGTTTCAAGCACCCTGAAACGTCGACGCTGGTGCGTCGGTTTAATCCGGGGACAATGCCTGCCGTTCAGTCAGCGTTAGACGGTAAAAACGTGCCCCACTGGTATCGAATGATTAACCGCCTGATGTGGATCTGGCGCGGCATCGATCCGCGTGAAATCCTCGACGTGCAGGCGCGTATCGTGATGAGCGAGTCCGAGCGTACCGACAGCGATCTCTACGATACGGTGGTGGGCTACCGTGGTGGAAACTGGATCTACGAATGGTCAAAGCAGGCCATGCTCTGGCAGCAAAAAGCGAGCCAGGAAGAAGATGCCACTCTCAGCGGCAAGCACTGGCTGCATGCGGCAAACCTTTACAGCATCGCTGCATATCCGCATCTTAAAGGCGACGAACTGGCAGAGCAGGCGCAGGCGCTGGCAAACCGGGCTTATGAAGAGGCTGCGCAGCGGTTGCCTGGCCGGATGCGTGAAATTGAGTTCGCCATTCCCGGCGGCAGCCCGGTGACCGGATTCCTGCATATGCCGGAGGGGGAAGGGCCGTTCCCGACGGTTCTGATGTGCGGTGGACTGGACTCGTTACAAATTGACTATTACAGCCTGTATGAGCGCTACTTTGCCCCAAACGGAATCGCCATGCTCACGCTTGATATGCCTTCCATTGGTTTTTCATCCAAATGGAAACTTACGCAAGACTCCAGCCTGCTGCACCAGCATGCATTAAAAGCGCTGGAGAATATCCCCTGGGTTGATCACACCCGGGTTGGCGCGTTTGGCTTCCGCTTTGGCGCTAACGTCGCGGTACGGCTTGCCTACCTTGAATCTTCACGCCTGAAGGCCGTCGCCTGTCTTGGTCCGGTGGTGCATGCTCTGTTAAGCGATCCTGCGCGTCAGGGTAGCGTTCCTGAGATGTATCTGGACGTACTGGCGAGCCGACTTGGCATGCATGATGCTTCAGACGAAGCGTTGCGCATTGAACTTAATCGTTATTCATTAAAAACGCAGGGCTTACTCGGCCGCCGCTGTCCAACTCCGATGATGTCCGGTTTCTGGAAGAACGATCCGTTTAGCCCGGAAGAGGAGTCACGCTTAATCACGTCGTCATCTTCTGATGGTAAATTGCTGGAGGTGCCCTTCAGCCCGGTGTACCAGAATTTTGACAAAGCGCTGAAAGAGATCACACGCTGGATCACGCAGAGATTGTGTTAATAGTTTGCTAAATTTCGTTGGTTTGGTAAAACAGTGCTTCACAAAAGGAGATCGCAATGACGTTACCGAGTGGACACCCGAAAAGTAGACTGATTAAGAAGTTCATGGCTCTTGGCCCGTATATTCGAGAAGAGCAGTGTGAAGAGAATCGCTTTTTTTTCGACTGCCTGGCTGTTTGCGTCAACGTGAAGCCTGCACCCGAAAAACGTGAGTTCTGGGGCTGGTGGATGGAAATGGAAGCACAGGAAAACCGTTTTACCTATACCTATCAGTTTGGCCTGTTTAATAAAGACGGGCACTGGCAGGCGACGAGCATCAAAGATCAGGAAGTGATCGATCGCCTGGAGCATACGCTAAAAGAATTTCACGGCAGAGCTCGCGACCTGCTGGCAACATTGGATCTGAAGCTGGAGCCTGCGGACGATTTTTCCAGCGAAGCGGTGAAACTGAGAGCCTGATGATGTCCCAGCCCCGGGTGGCGGCTACGCCTTACCCGGTCTGAAAAATGTACTATCCCGTACGCCCGGTAAGCACAGCGTCACCGGGCACAAAAAAACCGGCTCAGCGCCGGTTTTTTTATTACCACAACATCAGAACTGGTAGGTCATGCCCAGCGCAACGATATCATCGCTGCTTACGCCCAGTTTATTATCGTCATCAATCTGATTGATCTTATAATCAACAAACGCAGACATATTTTTGTTGAAATAATATGTCGCACCTACGTCGATGTATTTCACGATATCTTCATCGCCGATACCTTCGATATCTTTGCCTTTAGACTGCACGTAACCCAGAGATGGACGCAGACCAAAGTCAAACTGATATTGCGCGACCACTTCGAAGTTTTGCGCTTTATTTGCAAAGCCACCGGAAATAGGGGCCATATTGCGGGTTTCGGAATAGATAGTGGCCAGATAAATATCATTGGCATCATATTTCAAACCGGTTGCCCAGCCTTCTGCTTTTTTACCTTCGCCGCGTGCCTGAAGGTTTTGCTCGTTGGTGCGGTCGGAGCTGGCATACGCACCAATCACAGAAAAATCGCTGCCGCCGAAGTCATAGCTCAGTGAGGTACCGAAGCCGTCACCGTTTTGCTTCTTCACGTCGCGGTTTTCATTTTTGCCCTGGTATTGCAGGGTCATATTCAGGCCGTCAACCAGGCCAAAGAAATCGGTATTACGGTATGTGGCCAGACCGGAGGCGCGTTTCGTCATGAAGTTATCGGTCTGTGCCAGGCCGTCACCGCCGAACTCCGGGAACATATCGGTGTATGCGGCGACATCATACAGCGCGCCCAGGTTACGGCCATAATCCAGTGAGCCGAAGTCTTTCAGTTTCAGCCCGGCAAATGCCAGACGTGTTTTTTGAGAAGAGTCGCTTTCAGCTTTGTTACCCGCGAACTCAGCTTCCCAACGTCCGTAGCCCGTCAGCTGATCGTTAATCTGCGTTTCACCCTTAAAGCCGAAACGAACATAAGTCTGGTCACCATCCTTAGCGTCATCATCACTGATGTAGTGCATTGCTTTTACTTTGCCGTACACGTCCAGTTTATTCCCGTTTTTATTATAAACTTCTGCTGCCTGAACAGATGCGGAAGCAACTACGCCCATTACCACTAATGCCAGAGTGCTCTTTTTCATTTTCAATCCTGATTTTATAAAAACGCGCTAATATTCGCTGAGTAATAAGATTCGGCTTATTACCCCGTGAAAAACAGGAAGGGTTTTATCGTTCGTGGGTGAAAGTTTTATGACAAAGTAAGAATATGTCTAAAAAAGTATGTTTTAATTTTTCGGTAATAAAATTGTCAAAATCTGCCGCTACGCTTCCTGATCCCGCGCAACAAAGTGACGGGTCATGCGCTAAGGCAGTTGGCAACGGGGCTGACACCTGTTAAAACGTCTGACTGACATCATTTTCCCTTATTGTTGAACGGCAGAGAATCATGAGTGACAGCCAGACGCTGGTGGTAAAACTCGGTACCAGTGTGTTAACAGGCGGATCGCGCCGCCTGAATCGTGCCCATATCGTTGAGCTTGTACGTCAGTGCGCTCAGTTGCATGCCGCAGGGCATCGTATTGTAATTGTGACATCCGGGGCGATTGCCGCCGGGCGTGAACACCTGGGCTACCCCGAACTCCCCGCGACGATCGCTTCCAAACAGCTGCTGGCCGCCGTGGGACAAAGCCGACTCATACAGCTCTGGGAACAACTGTTCTCCATCTACGGCATTCACGTCGGGCAGATGCTGCTGACGCGTGCGGATATGGAAGACAGAGAACGTTTCCTGAATGCCCGCGATACGCTGCGTGCGCTGCTGGATAACCATATCGTTCCGGTCATTAACGAAAACGACGCTGTTGCCACCGCTGAAATCAAAGTGGGCGACAACGATAACCTCTCTGCGCTGGCGGCGATCCTGGCAGGGGCCGATAAGCTGCTGCTTCTGACCGATCAGCAGGGGCTGTTTACCGCTGATCCGCGCTCTAATCCACAGGCTGAACTGATCAAAGACGTTCACGGCATTGACGATGCGCTGCGCGCCATCGCGGGTGACAGCGTTTCTGGTCTGGGGACAGGCGGCATGGGCACCAAGCTCCAGGCCGCGGACGTGGCGTGCCGGGCCGGTATCGACACCATCATCGCCGCGGGCAGCCGTCCGGGCGTAATCGGTGATGTGATGGAAGGCATCTCTGTGGGTACTCGCTTCCACGCCCAGGCGACCCCGCTGGAAAACCGAAAACGCTGGATCTTTGGTGCGCCCCCGGCTGGCGAACTGACCGTGGATGAAGGCGCGACCGCCGCTATTCTGGAAAGAGGAAGCTCGTTACTTCCAAAAGGAATTAAAAGCGTGACAGGCAACTTCTCGCGTGGTGAAGTGATCCGAATCCGTAACCTTGAAGGTCGCGACATCGCTCATGGCGTAAGTCGTTATAACAGCGACGCGCTGCGTCGGATTGCTGGCCACCATTCCCAGCAGATCGACGCCATCCTGGGCTATGAATATGGCCCGGTTGCCGTGCATCGTGACGACATGATTATTCGTTAAGGAGCCAGAACATGCTGGAACAAATGGGCGCAGCCGCGAAAGCCGCCTCGTATAAACTGGCGCTCCTTTCCAGCCGCGAGAAAAACCGCGTGCTGGAAAAAATCGCTGATTATCTGGAATCTCAGTCGCAGGAAATTTTGCTCGCCAACGAGCAGGATCTGCTGGAAGCGCGTCGCAACGGCTTGAGCGAAGCGATGCTCGACCGTCTGGCGCTGACCCCGGCGCGTTTGAAAGGTATTGCCGACGACGTCCGTCAGGTGTGCAACCTCGCCGACCCGGTAGGGCAGGTGATTGACGGTGGGGTGCTCGACAGCGGGTTACGCCTTGAACGTCGTCGCGTGCCGCTTGGCGTCATTGGGGTGATTTACGAAGCGCGTCCAAACGTGACGGTGGATGTCGCCTCCCTGTGCCTGAAGACCGGTAACGCCGCGATCCTGCGTGGCGGGAAAGAGACCTGGCGCACCAACGCCGCGACGGTAAACGTCATCCAGCAGGCGCTAGAGGAGTGTGGTTTACCGGCGGGTGCCGTGCAGGCGATTGAAAGCCCCGACCGTGCTCTGGTTAACGAGATGCTGCGCATGGACAAATACATCGACATGCTCATCCCACGCGGCGGTGCGGGCCTGCACAAGCTGTGCCGCGAGCAATCTACCATTCCGGTGATCACCGGTGGTATTGGCGTATGCCATATCGTGGTGGATGACACCGCGGAGGTAGAACCTGCGCTGAAGATTATCGTCAACGCTAAAACCCAGCGTCCAAGCACCTGTAATACGGTAGAAACGCTGCTGGTGCATCAGGGCATCGCCAGTACCTTCCTGCCAGCGCTGAGCAAGCAGATGGCGGAAAGTGGCGTCACGCTGCATGCGGACGAGAGCGCTTTCGCCCTGCTGAAAGACGGTCCGGCGAAGGTCGTTCCGGTTAATGCGGAGCAGTACGACGATGAGTATTTGTCGCTGGATCTGAACGTGAAGGTAGTTGCGGATCTCGATGACGCTATTGCGCACATTCGTGAACACGGAACCCAGCATTCTGACGCGATCCTGACGCGCACCCTGCGCAATGCCGATCGGTTTGTGAATGAAGTGGATTCGTCTGCGGTTTACGTCAATGCCTCGACGCGCTTTACCGATGGCGGCCAGTTTGGTCTGGGCGCGGAGGTGGCGGTGAGCACACAGAAGCTGCACGCCCGCGGTCCGATGGGGCTGGAAGCGCTGACCACCTACAAGTGGATCGGCTTTGGTGATGATACCATTCGTGCGTAAATAATCGCGGGTGATGCAAAAATAGCCGTTTGATTCAAAAGGGCATTGACGCATCACCCGGTTAGATCTACTCTTTTGCCCCGTGGTTACGCTCGTAACCGGCCTTTCAGGGCCGATATAGCTCAGTTGGTAGAGCAGCGCATTCGTAATGCGAAGGTCGTAGGTTCGACTCCTATTATCGGCACCATTCAAATCAAGTAGTTACGCGTCATTTGTACCTTCCTTATTTTCACTATGGGACAGATTTGGGACTGAACACCCAAAAATCGAGTCTATTTGCCGCGCATGTTCGGTCAAGTGATTGGGTGCCAGATGAGCATAGCGACGAACCATTTCGATTGACTCCCATCCTCCCATCTCCTGCAACACAGAAATAGGCACTCCAGCCTGAACAAGCCAACTTGCCCACGTATGTCTCAGGTCATGAAATCGGAAATCCTCAATCCCTGCTCGTTTTAGCGCACCCCTCCATGCAGTGTTGGCATCGTAGCGCATCTTCCTCACTACAGGTGATTTGGTTCCGTCAGGCTTAGTGCTGCTTTCCTTGTAAACGAACACCCACTTGTGGTGATTTCCGATTTGCTTTTTCAGCACCCTGCAAGCAGTATCATTCAGCGCCACGCCAATGGCCTGATTAGACTTGCTCTGCTCCGGGTGAATCCACGCAACTTTTCTCTGCATGTCTATCTGCTGCCATTCCAGATTGATGATGTTCGAACGTCTTAAGCCAGTAGAAAGCGCAAACTCTACGACTGACTTAAGCGGCTCCGGGCATTCATCAATCAACCTTCTCGCCTCGTGAGGTTCAAGCCATCTGATACGCTTGTTCTTCGGTTGAGGAACTTTGACGATCGGAGCCTTATCCAGCATCTTCCATTCACGTTCTGCTGCCCTGAGCAACGCCTTAATGAATGATAGGTGAGTTGCTTTTGTGGCTACCGCTGCTGGCTTTGGTTTGTATTCTGGAGGCTTCTTCCCTTTCTTGCGACACGCCTCTTCCATGAGCTTCCAGTTCTCCTCGTGACGGCGATTTGTCATCTTCTGGATAGCAGAGTAAATCTTCGTTTCTGTAATGTCCTTCAACTGCATCCCTGCAAAATGCTGTAGCCAGAATCCGATCCGGCCCTTGTCGTCGTCCAGTGACTTCTTATGAGACTTCTCCTCAAGCCACCTGACACAAGCCTCCTCAAAGGTCATTTCAGGGGTTTCTCCTAATTTACTCACCCTCCATGTTTCGGCCTTTAGCTTGTCATGAAGCTCCGTGGCCTGCCTTTTGTCCTTTGTCCCAAGAGACTGCTTAAATCTTTTGCCGTCCGGCAATGTGAAGCTGGCGTACCAGGTTTCACCTCTGCGGAATAGTGACATTTCAGTTCCTCTGTTATGCCATCACCCGCGCTCACGCCGACAGTATGCAGCGGAGACTGAAGCGCCGCAATGCAGGCTTGCCGTGTAGTGAGGTATGGGGATTTTGGTTTGGAAGGGTCTTTGCGTGTTGCCTGAAGTCGGCCTGTGCGAATCCAGTTGGTTGCGGTAGGTCTGGATATCTTGAGAAATGCACAGGCCTCATCGAGTGTGAGGCTGTGTGATTCCATGGTTACTCCGATAGCTTGAATCGCTTCTGGAATTCTTTCCTTGTTACGCAATATTCAAGATAACTTTCGTTGAATTTAATCATCGGAAAGTCAGCAAACAGGACGCGGGAGAGTCCAACCACTGTAACGATGAACTTTGAATTATCGCCATCAATATTCTGTGACTCGTAAATGCAGCCGCCTTCGATTTTGATTTCTTCGCTGTCTGACATTATCTATCTCCAATAAAAAACCGCCATTGCGGCGGTCTAGTCGATGCGGATGTGTGGAATCTTTCCTGCTGCAACATCTGCGTACAGTCTGTTTAGTTGCTCTTCTGTAACCGATCCATTTGCCCGGAGAGAATGAGACAGTTGTCGCATTGTCTCGTGGCGTCTCTTATCTGCTTCTGATCGGATAGGGCGGAAAGAGCCTGACTTTTGCACTCCGACACAATCAAGCCCATTGTAAGCCTGGCTATTTGACAGCCATGTAAAGGCGATCCCTTCAGATTTGATTAGCTCAATTCGTACTGGCTGCCATCCATCAAATTTAGTTTCATACTCACATTCACACCCCACAGGAGGCAATCCCTCACCATCCCATTCTGGCTTGCTGGCAACTAGTGCGGCTTCGTATTGCTCGCGGGTTACTTCATCATCACCAAAGTCATCTGCCCTTTGGAACTTAAAGTTACTTTGATAATTAGGACCATCAAACAGAGCCCCATCAGGATATTGCTCAAGGCGTTCAACGCCATCGGGCCACCCGCCCCTAGATGGCAATTCCTTAACCAGCAATTCAAGCAAAGTCATCATCAATCTCCTTACGCTAATTTCTTATACACGCGAGGCTCATCAACAGTAGCCGCGCGAAGTTCGTATTCGTGATGCACCGAGTAGTTGCCGTCATCCCACCTGCACCAGTATTTCGGGTGGTCACCCTCTGGCTCAATCTGGCTCTCAACCATCCCTCTGATGCCTCCAGACTTAAGCTGCACTAACGCGCCCACAGCAAATTTAGCCATTTCACACCTCACGCTGCGTCTGTGAATTCAAATAAAAAACCGGCCTGAGCCGGTTCTTTTGCCTTTCTTTCTACCCACTCCGGTATTGATGGAGGGTGGACATTTTCTATGGCTGCGCGCAGCACAGCTGTGCGAGCTAATTTGTCTGTTATCTCAGGAAATCGTTTCTCGGTTTTTGGTACGTTAATAGCAACATTGGTAGAATCTGCGCTGGCGAATGGGTACATACCAAGCACCCTGACATCTAGCATCCTCAATCCGTGAAGCTTAACTTCCGAATTTCTATTGATGTATAGCTCGGTAAACACCTCATTCATGCGATGCTCCCACCACTTTGAACGTATATGCCTGTGAGGTCCGCAGCATCCTATTGCCACCCATTCATACCGATCTGATAGCCTTACAAGTCTTTCAATTGATTCATCAGAGTGCCAAACTGGAACGGCCTTTGAAGCAAGCCAGTGAGGCACAAGCTCTAACTGCTCATCATTCTCTTCCTCAGACCCCTCAATAACATCAGGTATAAGAAACCACTCAATGCGGCTGAACCATTTCCCTACGAAGTCATAAAACTTCTCACTTCGCCTCCCCCAATCCACGGCTATCTTTTTCTTTTTGGATTTATCCCATGCAGAAAACGCTCCGTTATCAAGCCTGATGTCACATGGAAACATCGCGACTTTCTTCATCTGTTCAGGCCTTGCAAAGGAAATAAACGCCCCACCGTCACGGTACAGAGCCTTTATGAGCATATCTGTAGGTGAATCCTTATCACCCCAAATAGGACCTCCGTGAAAGTGGACTGTCATCATCTCTTCCTTAAAATTAATGACCAGATAAAACCTCCGCCAACCTTAGCAATGAACTGGCCGGCAATGATTCCTGGCATAAGAGAGCCGAATGCGATAAGCGGGAACGATATAGAGTCAATGGCTGAAGCAGTTATATTTGAGGCATTTGCCTTAACTGACCACGGCTTGCGAATCAATAATTGATAGACACTACCGTCACCTAGCGATGCGAGAACGAACGAGATTGAAGAGGCAATGGCTATCATCCCGCCTGCTGGATTTATGGTGTAACTGATGACTCCGGAGAGAACAGAAAGCCCAGTAACCTTTATAAATCCAATCCGTTCATGAAGAACGTCGCGAAGGATGAAGTCGAGTCCAATGAGAACGAAGGAGTTGATGATTGACCACCATGGGCCGAACACAAACACCAGGTAGTTAGCTGCGCAAATTGCTAATACATATACCAGTGCAGCCATAACAAGCCCTCTGACATGTGAATGAGTGAAGAGATAGCCGCCCATGCAATAAGAGCCATGATGACGGCTGCCACTGGGTTGAGTTGCATACGGGCTCCGGATAAAGAAAAACCCGCGATGTGCGGGTTTGTTATTTGGCTGGAGGTGAGGGGAGTGGCATCCAGTGAGTTGGCTGGCAGTAAACTCCACCTCCGTTTGGTAGGGGCGCAAAACGGAAATAACCATCCTGTTCATTGCGCTCCATGTAGCCTACCATTACTGCGGGCTTCCTGCCTATCGGTGACCTGTGCGTCATTCAGATGGGTCCAGGTCGCACAGTAGAGTACGCACAAGCATTCACTAAGGCGTTACGCACAAGCATTCACTAAGGCGTAATGAAATATGGGCGAAGAAAATAAAATCGGTCGCCCATCAGATTACTCAGAAGAGTTAGCGGAAAGCATCCGCCTGAGACTGGCGGAGGGTGAATCGCTGCGCTCCGTCTGTCGTGATGATGGGATGCCATGTAAGCAAACGGTGTTGAGATGGATTAGCCGAATCACCTGACCAGTTCCTGCGACAGGTTAACCTGATGTCTAACCAGACTGGAATCGCGTTTAAAGGCCGTGATGCTGCTTATCTGAGAGGGCTGAAGAACTATCTGGAGTCAACGAAGAGAGCGGGGCAGGCAGGGGTAACAACGCCAACCGGACAGCAGGCGATCCCGTTTATAATG
The DNA here is from genome assembly GCF_000492855.1 of Enterobacter sp. MGH 38. Lineage (NCBI taxonomy): Bacteria > Pseudomonadati > Pseudomonadota > Gammaproteobacteria > Enterobacterales > Enterobacteriaceae > Enterobacter > Enterobacter sp. MGH 38. The sequence goes on from NZ_KI535608.1 coordinate 88,811, forward strand.
GGAATTGGCACTGTAACTAACCCAGCATTATTAGGGGTTGGTGGTGGATATGGATTGCTGGCAAGGATGTATGAGAGCGAGCCAGCACGTAATGCAATGCTGCGTCTGGCAAACACCCCAAGAGGATCCACTGCTTTTGAGAAAGCGCTATCTGACGTCGAGAGAGTCGTTAACTCATTCGCTCAGGGTGCGAAGTCTGAAGCGCTAAGTGAATAGGGCGACGCCAAGACAGATACCGAAAATCAAGAATGCAAAGTTCAACCAGTCTCGTTCCATAAGTCCTCCATTTTTTTAACTAATTATAACCGACCTTAACGCAACGCTGCGCAAGTTCTAGCTTGTGCGGCTTTGCTGCGCCCGGAGCACAGTAAATGTCAGATATCACCGCAAATGTTGTAGTGAGTATGCCTAGCCAGTTATTCACTCTGGCGCGTTCATTCAAAGCAGTTGCAAACGGAAAAATCTATATCGGTCAGATTGATACCGACCCAACTATACCCGCTAACCAGATTCAGGTTTACATTGAAGGTGAGGATGGGGATTTAATTCCTGTATCCCAGCCAATCTTGATCAACGCCGGTGGTTATCCAGTTTACAATGGTCAGATAACCAAGTTCGTGACGGTTAAAGGTCACTCCATGTCTGTGTATGATGCATATGGAGTCCAGCAATTTTATTTCCCGAATATTTTAGGCTATGAGCCTGACCAATTTGCAAGCACTCTTAATCTTTCATGGCTAAGGGGGATGAACGGATTTTTGGGCGGGGATGTATACCCGCCATCAATTGGCGTAAATGCAAATGTTGGAGAAATTATTCCTGCCGGCACGAGATATATCAGGCTAAATGGAGTTGTGATGATGCTTAGCGCACCATTATCATCTCCTTTAACTATTGCGAGTTATGACACAACGTCTATCAATGGTTCTGTAGAACTTTACCCTGTAACCTTTTTTCATGAGGTTAATTCAGGGTGGAAAATCGCACAGAATGACGCCCAGTTACAGAGGTTGCTTGGTGTTGGTGGAAATATAATTCTGTCCTCAGAAAACTATACGCTGTCAGGCGATTTCACGGTAAATAGTGATTTAACTATTAAATCAAAATGGAAAAAAACAAAATTCACAGTCAACCAATTTTGGCTGAGAACACCATTAACAGCGTCAATCAGGCAACCATATGACATAACAATTGATGGTTCGATAGATTGGGAATTTCACAGCAATCAGATAACAATGCACCAAATCCATCATTTGCAATCATAACTGGGGGGAAATGTTTCTTAAGGGATATTTCTATGCATGGATCGTGGTACAGCAATGCAGAGTGCAACACTGGAACAGAATTCTATGCATACAACGTATATAGCTACGATGCAGGGCTAGGGAAGCAATCTGGAGGGTCAGGAGATGCAGAAACTAGGCTAGGCTCTGGCCTTGTAGTTAAAAACTTTGGTAAAGTATTTATAGATGGCTTCAGAGGCATAAACACCTACCAGTCAACCCTATTTGTCTACGCTGACATTGCAAACAGAACAAGCACCATTGATATTTCAAGGACTGAAATTAACAGCTCAGGAGGTAACGGTATCAGGGTGATGGGGTCGGATACAGATCACGTTGGTGCAACCAGGGTAGTTATAAGCAACTTCATCATCAAAAACTGTGAGTCTCATGGAATTAGGTGCAACTTTAGACTCGGTGTTATTAACACAGGTTATATTGAGTCTAGCAATGCATCTTTGGCGATAGAATATGCAAGTGATTTGCTGATATCTGATGTAGTGTCTAGCAGGTGTGCCACCGGGATACTATGTAGATATTATCCATTAGATGGCACAGATAAATTAACATTTTCCAATATCAAGATAAGCAACCCATCTGTACAGGCAATTTATTTCGCAAGAAACTCAGGTAACACTACGAACGCGTTGGGAGAAATAAGGTTCTCTGATATTGAGATAGATATCACAGACACAAACGCGAGAGCTATCGATTTTAGCGGGAAACCGACAGGTACATCAGGAAACTGTGATGTAACATTCAGTGATATCTCAATTACAGGAGCCTGGGCTGACACAAACAGGGCTTTTGTCGAGGTTACTGATTGCAGGCATATTAAATTCGCAGGTGTTACATTCCTGTCAACTCAGGGAACGCCTAGTTCATATATCAAAACAGGAGCATCAACAAGCGTCATAATGAAAGAAGTAACAGCTCTTTCGCACTTCGGCTCCTCATCTGTTGTAAGGCCATTTGAGATCTTGACAGGAACCGAAACTGTTAATATTACTGGATGCGTTATACATGTGACCAGTAATGGTAATGTTGCATATTCCAGTACCCCCACATATAGATATGAGTCGTGCAATCAATTTTTGAATAGCAGCAACAATAAAACATGGACACTGACCAACTACTCCACACAAACAAGGAGCGTAGATGCGGCAAGTAACCCTGCATTAGCAACCCTTATTGCAGATATTGCAAGCAACAATGCGATAACAAGGTAAGCCGAATTCAGCTTACCATTCAATCAGCAACCAACGGGAGATGAGGAAAACCCTCTCTCTCTAATACCTTCTTTTCCAAGGGCATACAAGACAAGGCATAGAGGTATTACAGCAGTTCCAGAGTACACAATATGTCCAGCAACGAATGAAACAAAGAGCGTCATCCAAAAAAATGCCACGCAGATTAAATTATTTTTAGCTTCGTAAGTGATCTTGTTGAGGAGTCGTTTTAGCTTATAGAAATAACTTACAAAGAAAATAATTCCTGGAATTCCAAACCATAAGTAAACATCAACAAAGTCCATTTCTGTTGAGCTTTTAACACCAGAGAATGTCAAATAATCCCTTCCAAATCCAAATACGTAACCGGCACTGAAGTCTAGTAAATTCAACTGGTTTAATGCATCTATTATAAACGTATCACGGTCAGAAAGAACCGCCCTTAACAAACCACCAGTCTCATACATCCATGATAATCTGCTAACAATATCTGAAGAAGTCACTTTAGAAATTAAATCGTCAAAAAACAATACTGTAAATATCATTATGATAATAGTAGTGAACGCCTTTACAACTGCATTTGTTCTGCCAAACGCCCAAACAGCAAATATTATTGCAGTAGATGCCAGAGATGCTTTTGTAGAAAGCATGACTGAACAAAAGAGAAGCATTGACATTGCAAATATGCATACAATTTCATTTTTAAAATAGCATACAGAAAATAATGAGAAAATCATAATAACGAAGGAAAGCTCATTTCCCGAGTAAAAGTATCCTTTTACGCCCATGCTATCACCAGCTGATACTAGTTCGTTGCCATATGAAGAATACCCAAAGCCAAAGAAACCAAGCAAGAAATTAACAAAAAGCAATATAAGCAGTATTGCACATATTTTTCCGATAAATTCTTTACTTGGATTTAAATATGTTAATGTTGTCATTACGATGAAGAACATCATGCATCTTATTGCTATCTGCACTGTTTCAGATATTGTTTCTCCACCTCCGCTTAACGCGAGCACAAATGCCGAGCCGCAAACAAGGAATATTACTGCGGAGATATACCATGATACAACTAAAGGTTTTTTTATTATCAAAATGGAAAAGCAAACTAATATAATGAATGATTTGTATATTTGCGAAACCACCCCAGTATCATATGTATTCAATACATAACCGTTAAGCATATCAATGGGGATTGACATGCTTAACAGCGCAGGGAAAATCAAGTTTATCACTTTCATTCTACTTACCTTGCTTATATTCTAATTTATTTAACAACTTATTACACCTAACATAGTATAAGTCAGAATTATTTTTCGCATAAAAGCCGTCCATTTCCTTATTGAAGGACGTTGCGTACCCTTCAAAGTCTTCTTTTAAAGCTGGCAATCTTTTTATGCAATCATCATATTTCAAATCGAATGATGACCTAATTGTGAAGTTAATATTTGAATCAGGCTTGGCGGTGCTTTCATCTGCACTCTTAGGATAAAAAACAAAAACTACAATGAATATTATTAATGTCAATATTAAAAGGTTGATATATTTCATAGTATCTATTATTAATGAATAGTGTTTTATCATGATATCATCTTACGACATTTTTAGTAAATAATTGACATGAAATCATTTTTAACCATGCCATAACATGCTGCCTTTATTTTGACCGGCAAGACAAAAACTCATCCTAACGCCACCTAATTCTGGTGATCTGCGCTGCTGCGTAGAACGGTTCTTTCTGATAAATGCACTGGCAGCATCAATGCTGACTAGGCAACCCTAAAAAATTTAACATGATAAAAATTAGTGAATTCGGAAAGGTCTGAAGTGTAGCACCATAAAGACTATTGATCGATACCGCCGATAGATAATGCTGTATGCATATACAGTAATTATCGGAGGTGAGTTATGGGGTTCCCGAGTCCAGCTGCTGATTACGTTGAAACGCGCCTGTCACTTGATGAGGTGCTTATCCAGAAACCAGCCGCTACGTACTACATGCGAGCTGGTGAGACTATCTACAGGTGCGGCATCATGAAGGATGCGCTCCTTGTCATCGATTCGTCGCTTAAGCCGTGTGACGGATCGCTTCTTATCTGTGACTGCAACGGTGAGTTTAAAGTAAAGAGGTATCGCACATATCGTCAGCTCCGCCCGAACCTCCTGCGCGAAGTCATCGTCTGGGTTTTCCTCCAGCCAGCGCCGCATGGTCATCCATTTTGCGGCTTCGTACCTGTCCCAGCCTTCCTGGTCAGCCAGCACCATTTCAACCAGGTCATAGCCCTGTTGATCGAAAGACGCAACCAGACCGGGCAGAGTGAGAAAGTCTGCAATCGACGAGACGCCGCAGGCCTGGGCTGTCTCCTCCGTCGCGGGTACCTGACGCCAGTACGGTTCGCCGATGAGCATTATTCCCCCGGGCTTGAGGCTTTTTGCCAGCAGATCCATTGTCCCGGCTACGCCCCCCGCAATCCAGGTTGCGCCAACGCAGGCCGCCACGTCACATTTTTCATTCGCGACGTAGCCGGCCGCATCGTTATGAATGAAATGGACGCGTTCGCTGACGCCAAGTTCCTCTGCGCGCAGTGTGGCCTGCGCGGTGAAGAGCGGGCTCATGTCGATGCCGGTACCGGTAATACCGTAATCACGTGCCCAGGTACAAAGCATCTCTCCCGAGCCGCTGCCAAGATCGAGAATGCGTGTGCCTGGCTTCATGCGTAACACGCGGCCCAGCGTCGCGTACTTCTCTGGCGTAAAGGGGTTATGAATGCGGTGTTCGCTTTCGCTAACAGTAAAAATACGTGGGATATCCATCATCCTCTCCTCAACGATTATCAGGCTGAGCGCGAACGTTGTTCAGCCCCGTAGTGTTAATGCGGTAGGGCTGACCGTTAACGGATTTGATCAGCTTTTTGGTTTTGAGCTTTTTGAAAACGGCGAGCGTGCAGTCAGCCAGCAGTATTCCTTCGCGGCTATAGCATTCAACGGCGGTGACGCGGCCGGAGGTATCGCGGACGTGCACAATACGGCCACCTTTGGCGAGAACGTGTAAGGTACGTTGTTCCTGACGGGATAAATTCATACTGGAAAACCTGTTTAATCATCATGGGCAAAACGTGCAAACACACAGCGGTGTCCGCATACGGTTTCAGCGCATTGATAATCAGTCCGGCCTGGAATGGTCGGGAAGCTGATTATCGGATGATTACATTCTCCAGCATCAAAGCCTCGGATTGAGTTGATAGATATTTACGGGGTGAATGATAACACCTGTTTATTGTCAGTGAATACCCAGGGGTGAAAAATGTGATCCCGGTTGGTATCGGGCTGAGGAGAGGGAATCATTCCGGGCCGCTCTTGATTTTGCTGTCGACCTGAGGCTGTGGTTTGCTGAAAAGATATCCCTGCACAAGCTCGCAACCCAGAGCCTGAAGCCGCTCAAGCTGCTCTTCGGTCTCAACGCCCTCAGCTATGACGCCCATATTAAGGCTTTTAGCCATACCGGTAATCAGCTTCACAATATTAAGCGCATCTTCCTGCGTAGATATCGGATTGACAAAAGATTTATCGATCTTGATTTTATCAAAATTCAGTTCGCTGAGTCTGGAGAGCGACGAATAGCCCGTGCCAAAATCATCAATGGAGATTCTTACGCCCAGTGCGCGGAGTTTTTTCAGAATCGCAATGGGGTTATTTCTGTCACTGAAGAGGGAGGACTCCGTGACCTCTAACTCAAGACGGTTAGCCGGGAGCCCGGTTTCAGCCAGAACGGACTGCACCGTATTAATAAATGATTTGCTGCCCAATTGAACAGGCGAGACGTTGACGGAGATCCTGGCCGGAACAGTCCAGGAGACCGCTTCCCTACAGGCCAGTTTAAGTACGGTTTTACCTATCTCGTTGATCATGCCTGTTTTTTCAGCGGCGAAAATAAAGCTATCCGGGGCAAGCATTCCCTTTACAGGATGCATCCAGCGAATAAGCGCTTCATAGCCGTAAATTTCCTTGCTGACGGAATTCACAATAGGCTGGTAATAAACAACAAATTCATCATTCTCTATTGCTCTTGCCATATCATTTTCAAGGGTTCTGCTTTCCTGCAACTTCTGTAGCATTCGCTGGCGGAATACTTTGATTTGCTGAGAACCTTCTTTCTTGGCTTCATAGAGCGCCAGATCGGCAAATTTATAAAGGTAATCTGAACGTCGTTCGTTATCCGATAAAACAATACCTACACAGGTGGCTATTTTTATGAGTTGATTATTGATTGTATAGGGCTTGCTGATGCTATCACTGATTTCTCGCGCGCGTGAGACGGCTGCGGTTTCGGTTAAGCCACTGGAGAGAAACGCAAATTCGTCGCCGCCCAAACGATAAAATGTCTCTGAAAAGCGGCCCAAAGCATTAAGGCGCGTGGATACCTCACGTAACAGTAAATCCCCGGTATCATGACCGTAGGTATCATTCACCTCTTTGAACCGGTCTAAATCGAATAACATCACCGTGACCGAAATATGTTTTTTCTCAGCCTGTAGATTAAGTTTATTGAGATCATCCCAAAAGAAAAGACGGTTTTTCATGCCGGTAAGGGAGTCATGATAAACATCGTATTCCAGTTTTGTATTCTGGATTTGCAGGGTTTCTTTGGATAGCTGAAGTTCTTCAGCCAGCGTTTTCACCTGCATATGGGCTTTCAGGATATTTTTATTTTGATAGATAATCAAAAAGCCCAGTATGAAGCTTAAAATAACCAGCAACAGAGAAAGTGCCGAGTAAATATAATACAGAACCTGTATTTTAAGGTTGGTTTCATTGATTGTATTAACATCTTTTGTTAAAGCCGTGGATGAAAGCTGGCTTAGCGGGGCATCCAGTGAATGCATATTTTTCAGATAGAGCTTTAACTCTGAACGGCTCATTTTCTCAAGATGACCATCCAGATAGTTCAGTATATTTTCCAGGCGTAAGGCGAGCGCCTGATGCGCTTTTTCGCTGTTTATATAACGACCCAGGCCGCCCTCTTTCAATAAATCATTCTGGCTCAGCATGATTTCCAGGCGCATGCGAACCTGGTCTACCGTAACGTCATCAGTCTCGGTTGCGTACAGTCCAATCCATGATTCAAATCGGTAATATTCAGATACCAGTTGGGCTACAGACCAGGACTCAGTGTAGTGAGTCAATTTTTGCAACTCTTGCTGACGATCGTAAACAAGAAATGCTATATATCCCGTAGTGATAAAAAGAGAAAAAATGATACCAACCAGTATCCTGTTCATTATGTTCTCCTGAACTACTATTCAATCTTCATTTTGCTGACCTGCCATGCCGATCGCGAGTAATAAATCTGATTATTGAGTTCAGGAAGACTGTCATAAGGGTAGACGATGAATGACGGACCTTTATCGCGGATGCGCATATATTCGCCATTGACCTTTAAAGCCAGGATGGCGTTGTATTTCTGGAAGTCGCTGAGAGGGATGACGGTAGTGTAATCATTGAGTGCAATCACATTCAGGACAGAACCCTTTGCACCCACATACTCCATGAGTTTGCGCATCGGGATACCCTCAAACTTCGTGCGGCCATTATACCAGGGAGAGGTCGTCTGGAAACTCACCATGCCCAGTTTTTCAAGGCTGGCAATATCAAAAACGGCATTTCCATTTTCGTTCGTATTTTCTATATTACCGCTAATGGTTAAGATGGGTTTGCCCACAGGCTTTGGCAGTTCGCCAGCCCAGCTTAAACTTTGTACCAAAAAGCAGCACAGCATTAGGATTATTCGCATATTGGCCTCCTCTTTTTAACAGAAGTATAAGAATTATAAGTTATTTATCCTATAAGTTTGTCTATTTTGTTGAACGCCACGCCTTTTTGCAAACGCTACTTGATTAAAATCATAAAAATCAAAATGATAGCTGTATTTTGCCCCGTGATTGCAGACCGCTGGCTGAAGCTTACGTTTTTTAAAACATAAAAACTTAGTGTAATAAACCACCCGAGTTTAAAAAATGATCGCTTTGATTTATTGATATATTTACGCACCCCCATTTTTTATCAATGGTGGCATCGTTAAGATGAATTTATTTGTACAAAGAATGATAACGCACCCTCAATGTGAGGGAATAAGAGAGTGCGCGTACCTCTGACGTCGTTGGCACTGAGTTTCGCTTAACCCGCCTCCAGCATACTGAAACTGACGATCCGCGAGCGCCCCAGCTCTTTCGCCCGGTAAAGCGCAACGTCTGCCGCGCGCAGCAGGTCGTCGCTTTGGGCGTGCTGCGGGTAACTGGCGATCCCGATCGACACATCTACCGGGCCAATCTCAGCAAGCCCATAACGTAGCGACAGCGTATGGACGCCGTTATAAATCTCCGTTGCGCAGGCGTGAGCCGCTTCCTCATCCGCACCCGTAAGTAGCACCAGAAACTCTTCGCCACCAAAGCGGAAGGCCAGGCCGGCATCGTGCACGGCACGCTGAACAATTGTCGCCACGCTCTTAATCACATGATCGCCAGCCTCATGGCCGAAGCGATCGTTAATGCTTTTGAAGTGATCGATGTCGATCATCATGCAGCTCACCGGTTCATCATTGCGCATCGCCTGAGCTATCTGAGTGCGCAGGGTATCTTCAAGGTGGTGGCGGTTACGCAAGCCGGTGAGCGGGTCGAATAGCGCTTTTTCCAGCAGGGCATCGCGCAGACGCTGGTTGGCCAGCGCCAGACCCAGGGCTTCCGCCATTAATTCGAGATAGGCGCGGGACGGTGCCGTTTCAGGCGTGATGTTCTGAAACGACAGCAAACCAATGGCTTCCCCCTGCGCAATGAGCGGCACGCAGAATGAACTGTCTTTTTGTGATTCAGGCAGATGCTGGCAACCGATATCCGGCTCGCCGTTGACCGGTGGGTGGCTCTGACCACGGCGTATGGCCCAGCATTGATCGGGGTGGAAAGCATTTTTTTCTCCCTGGGGAGATAACCATTCCGCCGCACAGCGCATCTCCCACGGGTTTCGATCCAGAATATACAGACGCCCGGCGACACCCGGCGCAATGTTGGGAGCAAACAGCTCTGCCACCTCAATCACGTCGCTAACGTTCTCGCAGCCCTGCAAGCGCTGGGTCATTCGCGCGAGCAGCTCGCGGATGGCCCAGTCTGCGTCGCGTTCTTTTTCAAGCCGCTGCCTTGCCAGCCCGTTCTCGCGGAAAATGCGAATGGCCTGCGCCATATCGCCTATCTCATCGACCTGGTTGAAATTTGGCGTTTCGACGGCGTAATCCTGTGAGGCCAGCCGGTGAACCACATCACTGAGGCGCACCACCGGGCGCAGCACGCGGTGCTTGAGAATAAAACCCATCACGAATAAGAAGAGCAGGGCGGTCAGGCCGACCATCATTTCAGAGGCGGTACGCAGGGTTTTTGACGTGTTGGTCGCTGCCTGGACATCGGCGATAATGCGCTTATCCAGAAGCACACGAAAATGGTCAATCTTGCTTTGGGCGCGTTCCATTTCAAGTTCGTAGATTTTGCCGAAGAGTAACGCAATGGCCTGTTGTTCCTCACCCCTGGCGACGCTGGCAATTGCTGCCTGCTGTTCATCCTGTAGGTCATCGACAATCTTCAGCCCTTCGTACAGCAGCGCCAGCTCTTCGCCCGTTGCGCCCGTATCTTTTAACTGGCCCAGCTTGCGCTCGATATTCTTCAGTTCGCCTTCTTTCGCCTGGTACGTTTTCAGCACATCGGGCTCTTTTTTGATGGCGTAAAGGCGCGCTAAGTCGGAGAGCATCCAGGTTTCTGCTTCAATCTCTTCCGTAAGCTGGTCAAAAATTTGTCGTTGCTTAACAGCCTGACGTTCTACGTTGTCGGCATGGGAAGCCATCAGCATGACGATACCGGAAGCAATGGTCAGGCACACCGTGACACCATAGGCCCAGTTTGTGATCGTGGCGATTCGCACCTGTTGGATCCTTCTACGACAAATGTGGAAGAGCGTTCATTAAAGATTATAGAAAACCCCTGATTTATCGCGAAAAAAAAGGCGGCACCGGGCCGCCTGTCAAAACGCGTTTAGTTAGAGATCCGGAGGATTTTTTCCTTCTTCGATAAAATCTGCGTCCAGCTCCTCGGCGTTGCCTGCGTGGTCGCGGCCGGAGAAGAGGTTCCAGCAGGCGATAAACAGGGCGGCAATCAGCGGCCCAATCACAAAGCCGTTAATGCCGTACAGCTCCATACCGCCGAGCGTGGTGATCAGTATCAGGTAGTCCGGCATTTTGGTGTCTTTGCCCACCAGCAGCGGACGTAAAAGGTTGTCCACCAGCCCGACGATAATGACAAAGAAGCCCACAATGAACAGACCCTGCCACAGCTGGTGAGTGGCAAACAGGAAGATGGCGGCGGGAACCCAGACGATAGCCGAGCCGACGGCGGGCACCAGGGAGAGGAACGCCATCAGCGCTCCCCACAGTACGCTACCGTCAATACCGACGATGGCAAAGGCGATACCGCCAAGCGTACCTTGAACCACCGCCACGACCGCCGTACCTTTTACCGTAGCTCGCGAGACGCCGACAAACTTCGCGAACAGGTGCTGTTTGACGAAGTCAGACAGCGGCAGCGAGTCGAGGATCTGGCGCACCAGATAGGGCCCGTCTTTGAGCAGGAAAAACAGCAGGTACAGCATAATGCCGAAGCTAATAGCAAAGCCGAACGTCCCTTTACCAATCAGGAACGCGCTACCCGCCAGATACTGTCCGCCCTGTAACGCGACATCGGAAAGCTTTTTCTGGATCTGCGCGGCGTTGGTCAGGTTGTGATCCGCCAGGAAGCCGCTGGCCCAGTCCGGCAGGCGGTTGAAGATACCGGCGATGACTTCCGGGAACTGCGTGTTGTTCTGTTGCAGCTTGGTGTAAACCATGTTCAGTTCCACCGCGAGCGAGGAAAGGATCACCATCAACGGAATAAACACGATCAGGCAGATAATGCCGAGTGTGAGGAGGGAAGCCAGCCCGTTGCGATCGCCCAGCGCGGTACGCAGCTTGTTTTTCACCGGGTTGAAAATGATGGTCAGGATCGCGGCCCACAGAATCGCCGAGAAATAGGGTGACAGCACGTCAAAGAAAGCCCAGGTTACAAGGGCCAGGATGAGAATAAAGAAACCTTTGGTCAGTCCGTTAAATCGCATAGTGAGTCCTGGTGAAGAAGAAACTGTGTCGACTATAGAACTGATTTAAGGATTTACCAATAATTGCGCCGAAGTCGTGCCGGGTGGCTTTTTGTTAACAATCGCGGTATAACACCCTTCTTTGGATGTTTAGATGTCCATACGTTTAGAAGGTAATATGCAAACAGAACAACAAAACGGGCAGCTTAAGCGCACCATGAAAACCCGCCACCTGATTATGCTCTCGCTGGGTGGCGTTATCGGCACAGGGTTATTCTTCAATACCGGATACATCATTTCGACAACTGGCGCGGCGGGCACGCTGCTGGCGTATCTTATCGGTGCGCTGGTGGTCTGGCTGGTTATGCAGTGTCTGGGCGAGCTCTCCGTGGCGATGCCGGAAACCGGGGCGTTCCACGTCTACGCCGCTCGTTATCTCGGCCCGGCGACAGGGTATACCGTGGCGTGGCTGTACTGGTTGACCTGGACGGTGGCGCTCGGATCGAGCTTTACCGCAGCCGGGTTCTGTATGCAGTACTGGTTCCCGCAGGTTCCCGTCTGGACGTGGTGCGTCGTCTTTTGCGTGGTGATTTTTGCTCTTAACGTGATTTCCACGCGTTTCTTCGCCGAAGGGGAATTCTGGTTCTCGCTGGTGAAAGTCATCACCATCATCGCCTTCATTATTCTCGGCGGAGCGGCGATCTTCGGTTTTATCCCGATGCAGGATGGTTCACCGGCGCCGGGCTTGAGCAACATTACTGCCGAAGGCTGGTTCCCGCACGGCGGTCTGCCGATCCTGATGACCATGGTGGCGGTCAACTTTGCCTTCTCAGGTACAGAGCTTATCGGCATCGCGGCAGGGGAAACGGAAAACCCACACAAGGTTATTCCGGTTGCTATTCGCACCACCATCGCCCGGCTCATCATCTTCTTTATTGGCACCGTGTTTGTGCTGGCGGCGCTGATCCCCATGCAGCAGGCTGGCGTGGAGAAAAGTCCGTTTGTGCTGGTGTTTGAAAAGGTCGGCATTCCGTATGCGGCGGATATCTTTAACTTCGTGATCCTGACGGCGATCCTCTCGGCGGCGAACTCGGGCCTGTACGCCTCTGGCCGTATGCTGTGGTCTCTGTCTAACGAGAAAACGCTGCCGCGCTGCTTTGCCCGCGTCAACAAAAACGGCGTGCCGCTGACGGCGCTCTCCGTTTCCATGCTGGGCGGCGTGCTGGCGCTGTTCTCCAGCGTGGTCGCGCCGGATACGGTGTTTGTGGCGCTGTCAGCCATTTCCGGTTTTGCGGTGGTGGCAGTGTGGATCAGCATCTGCGCGTCGCACTTTGTGTTTCGTCGCCGTCACGTGCAGTCCGGGCAACCGCTTTCGGCGTTGCAGTATCGCGCGCCATGGTATCCGCTGGTGCCCGTGCTTGGCTTTATCCTCTGCCTGGTGGCCTGCGTCGGCCTGTGGTTTGACCCCAGCCAGCGTATTGCCCTTTATTGCGGGCTTCCGTTTGTCGCCCTGTGTTATGGTGCGTACTATCTGACCCGAAACCTGACCACGCAGGAGCCTGAACATGTCGCAGAATAATCCGCTTACCGCCCTCCTTGAAAACCAGCCGTTTGTCGTGCTGGATGGGGCAATGGCAACGGAGCTGGAAGCGCGCGGTTGTAACCTTGCCGACAGCCTCTGGTCGGCTAAAGTGCTGATGGAAAACCCGGAGCTGATCCGTGACGTACACCTCGACTACTACCGCGCGGGGGCACAGGTGGCGATCACCGCCAGCTATCAGGCGACACCCGCGGGCTTTGCCGCTCGCGGGCTGGACGAGTCGCAATCCCGGGCGTTGATTGGCAAAAGCGTAGAGCTGGCACGCAAAGCGCGGGAAGCGTACCTGGCTGAGAACGCAAATGCAGGCACGCTGCTGGTGGCGGGATCTGTGGGCCCTTACGGCGCGTATCTGGCCGATGGTTCCGAGTATCGCGGCGATTACGTGCGTAGCGCTGAAGAATTCACCGCCTTCCACCGCCCGCGTGTAGAGGCGCTATTGGATGCGGGCGCGGATTTGCTGGCCTGTGAAACGCTGCCTTCGTTCACTGAGATTAAGGCGCTGGCGGCGTTGCTGACGGCGTATCCCCGCGCCCGGGCATGGTTCTCATTTACCCTGCGTGACAGCGAGCACCTGAGTGACGGAACGCCGCTGCGGGATGTCGTTTCTGCGCTGGAAAACTACCCGCAGGTTGTCGCACTGGGGATCAACTGTATCGCGCTGGAAAACACCACCTCGGCGCTGACGCATCTGCACAGCCTGACATCGCTGCCGCTGGTGGTCTATCCGAATTCCGGCGAGCATTATGATGCGGTGAGCAAAACCTGGCATCACCACGGTGAAGCGTGCGAGACGCTGGCGGGGTATTTACCGCAGTGGCTGGCGGCTGGCGCTAAATTAATCGGGGGATGTTGCCGGACCACGCCGAAAGATATTGCTGCGCTGACGGTTCAGCGCTGAGGTCTTTGCCGGGTGGCGGCTGCGCCTTACCCGGCGAAACAACCGCACAAAATTCACTATCCTTTCCCGCTTTTTTTCTAAAAACGAATCGTCATTAGCGATTCTTTTTTATTCCTTTATCAAAATTCTCGCGCCGGAAATACTGCTCTCATAACAACAAGGGAGCAGACATTATGGCAATTTCATCGCGGATCACACTTCTCGGCGCACTGGCGCTGTGGGCATTTCAGGCGCAGGCGGTGGACGTCACCGTCGCGTATCAGACTTCCGCTGAGCCGGCGAAAGTCGCGCAGGCGGATAACACCTTCGCCAAAGCGAGCGGGGCGAACGTCGACTGGCGCAAGTTCGACAGCGGCGCGGCGATTGTGCGGGCGTTAGCCTCGGGCGACGTGCAGATTGGCAACCTGGGCTCCAGCCCGCTGGCGGTGGCCGCCAGCCAGCAGGTGCCGATTGAAGTTTTCCTGCTGGCGTCGCAGCTCGGAAATTCCGAAGCGCTGGTGGTGAAGAAAAGCATCACGAAACCCGAAGATTTGATCGGCAAACGCATCGCGGTGCCGTTTATCTCCACCACGCATTACAGCCTGCTGGCAGCGCTGAAACACTGGGGCATTAAGCCCGGCCAGGTGCAGATCATCAACCTGCAACCTCCGGCCATTATTGCCGCCTGGCAGCGTGGCGACATCGACGGAGCATACGTCTGGGCGCCCGCCGTCAACGAACTGGAAAAAGAGGGCACCGTGCTGACCGACTCCGAAAAAGTGGGGCAGTGGGGCGCGCCAACCCTTGATGTCTGGGTGGTACGTAAGGACTTTGCCGAGAAACACCCTGAAGTGGTGAAAGCCTTCGCCAAAAGCGCCATCGACGCACAGCAGCCATACATCAGCAACCCGGATGAATGGCTGAAACAGCTCACCAACCTGGAGAAACTCTCACGTCTGAGCGGCGTGCCGGAAGCTGACGTGCCGGGGCTGGTAAAAGGCAACACCTATCTGACGCCTGCTCAGCAGGTCCAGCAGCTGAACGGGCCGGTAAGCAAAGCGATTGTTGACACTGCGACGTTCCTGAAAGAGCAGGGCAAAGTGCCTGCGGTGGCGGCGGATTACAGCCAGTTTGTGACCGATCGCTTTGTGAAATAAGGGGGCTGCAATGCTGAACATTACAAACCTGTCTGCCGATTACGGCGGCAAACCCGCCCTGGAAGCGATCAACCTGACGCTGGACAGCGGTGAACTGCTGGTGGTGCTGGGACCGTCCGGCTGCGGGAAAACGACGCTGCTGAACCTGATCGCCGGGTTTGTACCGTATCAGCACGGCTCGATCCAACTGGAAGGGAAACGGGTCACGGGGCCGGGCGCAGAGCGCGGCGTGGTTTTCCAGAACGAAGGGTTACTCCCGTGGCGAAACGTTCAGGAAAACGTTGCGTTTGGTCTGCAACTGGCCGGTGTAGCGCGTGAACAGCGCCTGAATACGGCGCGCGATATGCTGAAAAAGGTCGGGCTGGAGGGGGCTGAAAAACGCTTTATCTGGCAGCTTTCAGGCGGGCAGCGTCAGCGCGTCGGGATCGCCCGTGCGCTGGCGGCTAACCCACAGCTGCTGTTGCTGGACGAACCTTTCGGGGCGCTGGATGCCTTCACCCGCGAGCAGATGCAAACCCTGCTGCTGCGCCTGTGGCACGAAACCGGCAAGCAGGTGCTGTTAATCACCCACGATATCGAAGAGGCCGTGTTTATGGCGACGGAGCTGGTGCTGCTCTCACCGGGGCCGGGACGCGTGCTGGAGCGCCTGCCGCTCGAGTTTGCCCGGCGCTATGTGGCGGGAGAACCGGTACGCAGCATCAAATCCGATCCGCTGTTTATTGAACAGCGTGAATACGTCTTAAGCCGCGTGTTTGAGCAACGGGAGGCGTTCTCATGAGCATTGTTTTCAGTGAAAAAACGCGGCGGACGCGCCTTGCCTTACGCTGGCCGTTCTCTCGCCAGCTCACTTTAAGCGTCAGCACGCTGGTGGTGTTGCTGGCGGTATGGTGGGCGGTTGCCGCGCAGCAGTGGGTCAACCCGCTGTTTCTGCCCCCGCCAGGCCAGGTTCTGGAAAAACTGATTACTATCGCCGGGCCGCAGGGCTTTATGGATGCCACGCTCTGGCAGCATTTAGGCGCCAGTCTGACGCGTATTCTGGTGGCGCTGCTGGCGGCGGTCATTATTGGCGTTCCGGTGGGGATCGCGATGGGACTGAGCCCGACGGTACGCGGCATTCTCGACCCGCTGATAGAGCTTTACCGTCCCGTCCCGCCGCTGGCTTACTTGCCCCTGATGGTGATCTGGTTTGGCATCGGCGAGACGTCAAAGATCTTACTGATATACCTGGCGATTTTTGCGCCGGTCGCGATGTCGGCCTTGGCTGGCGTAAAGAGTGCGCAGCAGGTGCGCATACGTGCGGCGCAGTCGCTCGGCGCCAGCCGCGCGCAGGTCCTGCTGTTCGTCATTTTACCGGGCGCGCTGCCGGAGATATTGACCGGGCTGCGCATCGGCCTTGGGGTGGGCTGGTCTACGCTGGTGGCGGCAGAGCTGATAGCCGCCACGCGCGGCCTTGGGTTTATGGTGCAGTCGGCGGGAGAGTTCCTGGCGACTGATGTGGTACTGGCAGGGATCGCAGTGATCGCCGCGATCGCCTTTGGATTAGAACTGGGACTGCGCGCGCTACAGCGTCGCCTGACGCCCTGGCATGGAGAAATACAATGAGTGAACGTCTGACGATTATCCCGTTGGGGCCGTACATTGGCGCGCAAGTGTCGGGCCTGGACGTAACCCGTCCGCTGAGCGATAACCAGTTTGAGCAGCTGTACCACGCGGTGCTGCGTCATCAGGTGGTGTTCCTGCGTGAACAGGCCATTACCCCGCATCAGCAGCGCGCGCTGGCCCTGCGTTTTGGCGACCTGCATATCCACCCCGTCTATCCGCATGCGGAAGGGGTGGAGGAGATTATCGTCCTCGACACCCACAACGATAACCCGCCGGATAACGATAACTGGCATACCGATGTGACCTTTATCGACACACCGCCAGCCGGGGCGATTCTTGCGGCGAAGCTGTTGCCTGAGACGGGGGGCGATACGCTGTGGGCCAGCGGGATCGCAGCGTTTGAGGCGCTCTCCGCGCCGCTCCAGACCCTACTGAGCGGCCTGCGGGCGGAGCATGACTTCAAAAAATCATTCCAGGAATATAAGTACCGTAAAACGGAAGAGGAGCACCAGCGCTGGCTGGATGCGGTCGAAAAACATCCCCCGCTGCTGCACCCGGTGGTGCGTACGCATCCGGTGACCGGAAAGCAGGCGCTGTTTGTGAATGAAGGGTTTACCACGCGTATCGTGGACGTAGCGGAGAAAGAGAGCGAGGCGCTGCTCAGCTTCCTGTTTGCGCATATCACGAAACCCGAGTTTCAGGTGCGCTGGCGCTGGCAGGAGAACGATCTGGCGATCTGGGATAACCGCGTCACGCAGCATTACGCCAATGCGGATTATCTGCCGCAGCGAAGGATTATGCAGCGGGCGACGATTTTGGGGGATAAGCCGTTCTACCGTGCGGTTTGAGCCCCTCACCCTAACCCTCTCCCCAAAGGGGCGAGGGGACTGACCGGTGCGGTTTTCACCCTCTCCCTTTTAGGGAGAGGGCAGGGGGGAGGGTATTAAGTGCGCCTCTATATACCGCTGATAGCGGTTCGCCTTCAGATAACACAAATCCACCAGCACCAGCCCGTCGATACAGTTATTGAACGCCGGATCGCTGCCGAAATCGACAAACTGCACGCCGCCGGGTTCGCATAGCTCGGAATACTGTTTGTAGAGCGGCGGGATGCCGCAGCCCAGGTTGCCGAGCAGGGATTTGAGCTTTGTCAGGTCATCCACGTAATCCACCCCGCCAAATTGCGCCAGCACGTCTGGCAGGGATGCGGGATAGGGCTGGCGCGAGGCGGCTAGAGGATGCGTCGCCGGGAACCACAAGCGGTAAAAGGCGACCAGCAGATCCCGCGCGGCAGGCGGTAACCCCCCGGAGATGGAGACCGGGCCAAACAGGTAACGGTAATGAGGATAGCGTGCCAGATAGGCGCCAATACCTGACCACAGATAGTCCAGACCGCGACGCCCCCAGTAGCGCGGCTGTATAAAGCTACGCCCCAGCTCAATGCCGTGCTCCAGTATGTCCTGCATTTTTTCGTCGTAGTGGAACAGGCTGTAGCTGTACAACCCCTCGACGCCGCGCTTTTCCACCTGCATGGCCGTTGGCATAAAGCGGTACGCGCCGACAATCTCCAGGTCATCGTCATCCCACAAAATGAGGTGCAGATAGTCATCATCGTAGCTGTCCGTATCCCGCCGCTTCCCGCTGCCTTCCTCCACGGCACGAAAGGCAATCTCGCGCAGCCGCCCCAGCTCGCGCAGCAGAGGCGCCTCTTCCTGCCCGTTGCGCTGCCAAAGATAGATGGCCTTACCATCGCTCGTTTTTCCCAGACACTCGGCCTGCGCCAGTTCGCGCTTCAGCGTGGCCCTGTCTTCCGGGCGGGCAATGGCGCACTGGGTTTTAAAGACGCCAGGCAATCCCTTGCCAAGACGTATCACGTGCTGACGACACTGCTCGGCCATCTCACGCGATGAAAGGGTAGAACTAAACCGGTCATTCCAGGCAATCTGCTGGCCGATTTTGATCGGCAACTGACTGTGACGGCGGCGAAACATCTGTTGCATCAACAGCAGCATGGATACCGTTGGCGAGACCAGGGTACTGGCATAAAACAGCAGGCTGTTGTGCGCCTGGATATGTACCGGAAGTAGCGGCACCCGTAATTTGCCAGCCAGCTTGATAAAGCCCGGATGCCATTTTTTATCGCGTATGCCTTTGCGCGTTGGGCGGGAAACTTCGCCCGCCGGAAAGAAGATCAGCACACCGGCGTTTTGCAGGTGCTGCTCCATCTGTATCAGCGAAGCTTTTGCGGTTCTGCCGCCCATATTATCCACGGGAATAAACAATGAACTGAGGGGCTCAAGGTGGGACAGCATCCTGTTGGTAACAACCCTGACGTCGCGGCGCACGCGGGAAACGGCGTACAGCAACGCCAGCCCATCCAGCGTGCCAGTGGGGTGGTTCGCTATCACAATGAGTGGGCCGTGTTCGGGGATTTGTTCGAGATCGCGGGCGGAAACGGAGCAGTGAATATCAAGGTGTTCCAGAACCTGATCCACCATATCCAGCCCTTTCAGGTGACGGTGGCTGGCGGCAAACTGCTGAAATTCGTCTTCGTGAAGCAGTCTTTTTAACAGACTTTTTTGCCAGGGTGCGGGCCTCGCCTGAGGCCAAAGGTCATCAAGAACGCTGTCGAGACTAAACATTGATCACTCCTCCTGCCGTCTTGCCCAGACAGTAGAAGGAGGAGATGTCGTTTGTATTGCAGTTTGGTGAAGATTAGCGCAGAGAGCAGGCCGGGTAAGGCGAAGTCGCCACCCGGCGCTAAAGCGGATTAACGCAGAATTTTCTTCTCGGCCAGATCCAGCGCGAAATAGCTGAAGATCAGATCCGCGCCCGCACGTTTGATCGCCCCCAGGCTTTCGAGGATCACTTTCTCTTCGTCGATGGCACCCGCCTGCGCGGCGAATTTGATCATCGCGTACTCACCGCTCACCTGGTATGCGCCCAGCGGCAGTTCGGTGCGTTCGCGAATGTCGCGCAGGATATCCAGGTACGCGCCAGCCGGTTTCACCATCAGGCAGTCAGCGCCCTGGGCTTCATCAAGCAGAGATTCACGAATCGCTTCGCGGCGGTTCAGCGGGTTCATCTGATAGGTTTTACGATCGCCTTTCAGCGCCGTGCCCGCTGCTTCACGGAACGGACCGTAGAAAGAGGAGGCGAATTTGGTGGAGTAGGACATGATGGCGGTGTCGGTGAAGCCCGCGGCATCCAGCGCATGGCGAATCGCCTGTACCTGCCCATCCATTGCCGCAGAAGGCGCAATGAAATCCGCACCCGCGGCGGCGGCAACCACCGCCTGCTTGCCCAGATTCAGCAGGGTCGCATCGTTGTCCACGCCGTGATCGCACAGCACACCACAGTGGCCATGAGAGGTGTATTCGCAGAAGCAGGTATCGGACATGACGATCATCTCCGGCACACTCTCTTTGCAGATGCGCGACATGCGTGCCACGAGGCCGTCTTCTTTCCAGGCATCGCTGCCGGTCGCGTCAGTGTGGTGGGAGATACCGAACGTCATCACCGAGCGGATGCCCGCATTCGCAATGCGTTCGATCTCGCGGGCCAGATGCTTTTCAGGAATGCGCATCACGCCCGGCATCGCGTCGATGGCTTTGTAGTCATCGATCTCTTCTTCAACAAAAATCGGCAACACCAGATCGTTTAAGGTCAGTGTTGTCTCTTCAAACATGGCGCGCAGTGCGGGTGACTTGCGCAGGCGACGGGGACGTGCAATTAAATCGGTCATGGTATGCCTGATGTTTGTGGAACAAAGAGGTATAGTGTACCTGAAAGCAGGGAGCGGTGTTTTACTAAAGTTGTCTTTTAGATTTTCGAAATCGACTAATATACGCTGCATGTATTTAGTCTATATTATAAATCTTATTCTGATGTTCAGCGTGGCGTGTAATATTGGTGAGGCTTCTATATTGGTTTGGGATTATAAATATAAATGATTAATTGCTTTTTATTATATGTGTCGAAGCAACTAAAGTAGTTTGCAATCAGTTGAATTTATAATATTTATTCATAATGATTGATATTGCCGTGGGTTTATAAGCTTATTTGTCTGAATACGGACTTAATGGAATCATTCATTGAACCTTTTCGAAGTGAAACTGCATAATTCCTTCCGCAATTTAATGTTGCTAAATGATTTGATGGACAAACTTGCTTACGTCCCTGAGGAGGGATGACCCAATGCAAACATGGAAAAAGAAACTGGTTGTATCACAACTTGCATTAGCCTGCACACTGGCTATCGCTTCTCAGGCCAATGCGAAAGATATATCCGGCACGACATATAATACTTTTGGATATGACAATACTGCGTCCACGCCCTGGTATTATGGTTATGCTGACTGGAATTATTCAGATGCCACACATGATGGTGACATTTATCCGGTCGTCAATAAATCAACCGTAAACGGAGTTATTTCGACATACTATCTGGATGATGGTGTCAATGGCCGTGCGAACGCGTTGAGTATTTCTAACAGCACCATTAATGGCATGATCACCTCAGAGTGTATGACCACGACGTGTGCAGATGGCGTAGATACTGACGGCACCGCTCATACCCAGTATGATCGTTTTAGCCTGACCGTTGATAACTCCACCATCAACGATACCTACGAGCATTACGCGTATGATGTCGTCAATGGCGAAACCACTGAAACGCATTATCTGGACACCTATGAGCTGGGTAACGCCATCACGCTGGACGTTGAATCTGATATCGTTATTCAGAACAATTCCCACGTTGCGGGTATCACGCTGACGCAGGGTTACCAGGATCTGGATAACACGCCATACGACGGTGTTGAAGGCGTTGCTAACAGCAGCAATGTCTTTACCGATACGCTGGTGGTGAAAGACTCTGTGCTGACCTCCGGTGCGTACAGCGATCTGGGTACCAGCGGCTTCTACGGTCAAACGGCGAAGCCGAGCGACTACGGTGAAACCAACGCCACGGCTGCGGATGATGCGGCGCTGATCGTTGTGGCTGGCGCGTCTGATAACGCTATGCAGACCACCGCTACCTTCGATCACTCTACCATTACCGGCGACATCCTTTTCTCCAGCACCTTTGATAACAACTTCTACGAGAATGGCGATCCGGCAACGGATACCACCGATGACGGCATCTATAACCCAACTACCAACGGCTGGGATGATACCGACAAGCTGGATGTCACGCTGACCAACGGCAGTAAATGGGTGGGTGCCGCGCAGTCCAGCGTTGAGGCCATCGGCACGGCGCAGATGTATGGTGAAGGCTACAGCAATGTAGACTGGCATGCACTTTCTCCAAACAGCATCTGGCCTGATTCTACCTTTGATAGCAACGGTCACGTTGCAGGTGAAGAGGTTTATCAGAGCGGCCTGTTCAACGTGGCGCTGGATAACGGTTCCGAGTGGGATACCCGTAAGATCTCCAACATCGACGCGCTGACGGTGAACAACCAGTCTCAGGTCAATGTTGAAAACTCCGGCCTGCTGGCGGATTCCATCACCCTGACCAATGCGTCTAGCCTGAACATCGGCGACAACGGCGCGGTAGCAACCGATAGCCTGTATCTGGATAGCTACAGCCGTGCGGCACTGACTGAAGAGACAGCTGAGCTGTATGCCAACACCATTACCGTGGACAACGGTGCAGAGCTGGCGCTGGGTCTGGGTCAGGTTGATACGCACAATATGGTGCTGACCGATGGCGGTGTACTCAACGTTGCCAGCCGCGATTATGTGCTGAACAGCGACCTGAACAACGCACGGTATATCACCAACGATCGCAATAAAGCGGACTACGACTATGGTGTTGTCGCGCTGAACTCTGACGGTCATCTGGCGGTGAACGGTGACGTTGCCGGTAACTATAAAGTGCGCATCGACGATGCGACCGGCGCAGGCTCCGTAGCTGACTACAAAAACAAAGAGATCATTCGCGTCTATGACAATAACGCGGATACCGCTGCCAGCTTTACTGCGGCAAATAAAGCTGATTTAGGTGCATACACCTATCAGGCGCAGCAGAAGGGCGACACCGTTGTTCTCCAGCAGGAAGAGCTGACTGACTACGCCAACATGGCGCTGAGCATTCCTTCTGCTAATACCAACATCTGGAATCTGCAACAGGATACCGTGGGTACCCGTCTGACCAACAGCCGTCATGGCCTGGCAGATAACGGCGGCGCATGGGTGAGCTATTTCGGCGGCAACTTTGACGCGGATAATGGCACCGTTAGCTACGATCAGGACGTAAGCGGCATCATGGTAGGTCTGGATACTCAGATCGACGGTAATAACGCGAAGTGGATTGTCGGTGGTGCGGCTGGTTTCGCGAAGGGTGATATCAGCGATCGTACGGGTCAGGTCGATCAGGACAGCCAGACTGCGATGATCTACGCGTCGGCGAAGTTCATGAACGATATCTTCCTCGACAGCTCACTGAGTTACACCCGCTTCAACAACGACCTCTCTGCCACCATGAGCAATGGTCAGTATGTTGACGGTAATACCACGACTGACGCCGTTGGTTTCGGGATGAAACTGGGCTATGACTGGAAACCAAACCTGTCTGGCTACGTCACGCCTTACGCGGCGATTTCTGGCCTGTTCCAGTCCGGTGATGACTACCAGTTAAGCAACGACATGCGTATCGATGGTCAGTCTTACGACAGTATGCGTTATGAAGTCGGCGTGGATGCAGGTTATACCTTCAACTACGGCGGCGAGCAGGCATTAACGCCTTACTTCAAACTGGCTTACGTGTATGACGATGCTGACAACAATGCTGATATCAACAACGACAGCATTGATAACGGCGTAGAAGGCTCTGCGGTTCGCGTGGGACTGGGTACTCAGTTCAGCTTCACGAAAAACTTCAGTGCTTACACTGATGCGACTTATCTGGGCGGCGGCGACGTTGACCAGAACTGGGGAGCAAACCTGGGTGTGAAATATACCTGGTAAGAAAAAAACGCGGGGGATTTTGCCCCCGCTTTTTTATGTGCTTTAAAAATAATAAAGAACCGACAGATACAGATGACTTGAGGTATGCATGAACGTTAATGCGAAACCACTTTCTGAATTAAGCCGGCTCATTAAGTGTCTGGAAATCGCCGGTACCCCATTTAAGACCGAACCACAACAATTAATAACTACCGGCAATAATGATGATGAACCATTGACCGTTGTCATACAATCCGGTCTGACTGCCGTCCACCGTAAATCAGACGAATTACTTATGGGTATTGCGCGGGCACCGTATATCCACGGTTTAAGCGCATGGATAAATGACAACTATCTTGAATATTCTCTGATTGCACAAACACCTTGTACCGGATTTTATTTGCCTGCCTCTACTGCATGCGAACTTATTCAAGAAGCGCATGTTTGGCAAGAAGCTTTCTGCTGGCTGTCATGGCTAAACCATTTACTGGGAAAACGTGATATACAGCTGATTGGAAATAATTCCTATAGCCAAATTCGGGCGATGCTGTTGAATATGGCCGAGTGGGATGATGCGCTACGTTCAAAAATTGGTGTTATGAATCATATTCAGCGTAGCACGCGTATTTCTCGTTCGGTCGTTGCGGAGGTTCTGGCGGCGCTGCGTCAGGGGAACTACATCAATATGAGCCGGGGCAAACTGGTCAGTATCAACCGTTTGCCCACGGACTATTGAGATCAGTTAGAGGCCGTAAGCACCTGCGCTTTATTGGCGCTCAGCTCGGCCACCAGATTATTTACGCCATCACTCATATTCACGAAGCGTGTATTTGGCGACCGGGTGACCACCACAAAAGCACCTACGTTTGATTGCGGAATCATCGCCATATAGGTGATGAATCCGCCACCTCCACCGGTTTTTTGAATAATCCCCGGTCGGCCATCTTTTGGCGCCATATACACCCAGCCCATGCCGAGGGCATCGGCTTTACCGGGTACATCCATGCCAATGACGCGACGTAACTGAGCACGCTGGTAGATGAGCGTCTGCATGCGGTCGGCCTGATTGCTGCGCGCGTAAAAATCCGATGAGAGGAACTGTTGCATCCAGCGCATCATGTCGCCAGGCGTAGAGTAAACTCCACCGCTGCCAATGGCGGCCAGCGTGTTATTGCACGGGCTGGCCCCTTTTTCCGCCACCATCAGACGCTTGCACTGGTCCGGGGAGGGGGTGTAAGTGGTATCTTTCATCCCGAGCGGACGCGTGATCTGCTCTTCAAACAGTTGAGGGTAGGGCTTACCCGAGGCCGTCGCTAAAGCGTCGGCCAGCAGATCAAACGCCAGGTTAGAATAGCCGGCCTGCGAGCCCGGGGCCGATTTCAGGGTTGCTGTGCTCAGGTAGTTCCAGCGTTGCTCACGGGTTGGCCAGACAAAGACAGGGCGATGCGCAGCTCCACCGGGCTGTTCTCGCGGCAGGGCGCTGGTATGGGTCGCCAGATTCACCAGTCTGATCGGCGTTCCCTGATATGTCGGAACGCGAGCGCCGGGCGGCGCATATTTGCTGAGCGGATCGTCGAGTTTCACCACGCCCTGATCGAGCAGTTTCACCAGCATTTCGCTGGTCATCAGCTTGGTTATCGACGCGACACGGATAACGGAATCCAGCTGCGGACGAACGTTATTTCCCGGTCGTGTTTCACCGAAGCTGCGAAACACCCGCTGGTTACCGTCGATCACGACCAGCGCCATTCCCGTCGCACCGCTGCCGTAATAAATAAGGTTCGCGTAGCGATCGGCAATGTCAGAGGCCAGAACCGGGGCCGTCAGAGGCTGTGCTGCCTGGGCGGTGGACAGGCTCACCGCACACAGCGCGGCGATAGAGAGCAGACAACGTTTCAACGAAAAGCATCCATCAAGTGAATAAGGAAAGTTACGGGTAGTTATACTACTAATCGGCGTCGGGCAATGGCCCGATTTGCATAACGATAGCGAGAAAAACGTAACCGTGGGTAAATTTGAACAATTTACTTGCAGCGTGGCTCCCATTTTGTGACATCGACCGTATGATAGACGCTACGATCGCTGTTGCGAATGAAACGCACCGAAACAATTCTTGAAAACTGGGAAGCGAACTAATAATTCACCCGCAGGTCTCACTTTTTTGCCTGAGCCGGGAGGCTGGTACAGGCAAGGTTTCGTGTGGCGATATGTTGAACGCAGCAACAGCCATAACAACAAGAAGGAAGCACAATGTTTAAGTCTTTTTTCCCAAAGCCGGGGCCCTTTTTCCTGTCGGCATTTATTTGGGCACTGCTGGCTGTCATTTTCTGGCAGGCCGGTGGCGGCGCGTGGCTGACCCGTCTTACGGGGGCTACGGGCGATATTCCCATTAGCGCAGCGCGCTTCTGGTCCATGAGCTATCTGCTTTTCTATGCTTATTACGTGCTCTGCGTAGGGCTTTTTGCCATGTTCTGGTTTGTCTATTCTCCTCACCGCTGGCAATACTGGTCGATTCTCGGCACGTCGTTAATCATCTTTGTCACCTGGTTCCTGGTTGAGGTGGGCGTAGCGGTCAACGCCTGGTATGCGCCGTTTTACGATCTGATCCAGACGGCGCTGAGTTCGCCGCATAAAGTGACCATTAACCAGTTCTACCATGAGGTGGGGATCTTCCTCGGCATCGCCCTCATCGCCGTGGTGATCGGCGTGATGAATAACTTTTTCGTCAGCCACTATGTGTTCCGCTGGCGTACCGCGATGAACGAACACTATATGGCGCACTGGCAGCACCTGCGACATATCGAAGGTGCCGCACAGCGTGTGCAGGAAGACACCATGCGTTTTGCCTCTACTCTGGAAGATATGGGCGTGAGCTTTATCAACGCCATCATGACGCTGATCGCCTTCCTGCCGGTGCTGGTGACGCTCTCGTCGCACGTTCCGGAGCTGCCGATTGTCGGCCATCTGCCCTACGGCCTGGTGATTGCCGCGATTGTCTGGTCGCTGATGGGAACGGGGCTGCTGGCGGTGGTAGGGATCAAGTTGCCGGGGCTGGAGTTTAAAAACCAGCGCGTGGAAGCGGCCTACCGTAAAGAGCTGGTGTATGGTGAAGACGATGCCAACCGTGCGTCACCGCCTACCGTGCGTGAGCTGTTTGGCGCCGTACGTCGTAACTACTTCCGCCTCTATTTCCATTACATGTATTTCAATATCGCGCGCATTCTTTATCTTCAGGTTGATAACGTTTTCGGGTTGTTCCTGCTGTTCCCGTCCATCGTTGCGGGTACGATTACGCTCGGTCTGATGACCCAAATCACCAACGTCTTTGGTCAGGTTCGCGGTTCGTTCCAGTATCTGATTAGCTCCTGGACTACGCTTGTGGAGCTGATGTCCATCTACAAACGTTTACGCAGTTTCGAGCGTGAGCTGGACGATAAGGACGTGCAGGAAGTCACCCATACATTAGGTTAAAAAGGAATTGCTATGCCATTTGCCGTACCACGTGCATTACCTCTGACGTTACTCGCCGCTTTCGTGCTGGCGGGCTGTGCCGAAAAAGGGGCTGCCCCGCTCAAAGAAGGGGAGAAGCCTGTGGATGTGGCGAGCGTGGTGCGGCAGAAGATGCCCGCCAGCGTGAAGGATCGCAGTGAGTGGGCTGATGCGCTGGCAACGACCTTCAAAAGCCAGAAGATCGCGCCTACCGAAGAGAATATCTGCTCGGTGCTCGCGGTGGCGCAGCAGGAATCGATGTATCAGTCAGATCCTGTTGTGCCTGGCCTGAGCAAAATCGCCTGGAAAGAGATCGACCGCCGGGCCGAATCGATGCATATCCCTGTTTTCCTGGTACATACCGCCCTTAAAATCACCTCGCCAAACGGTAAAAGCTATAGCGAACGGCTGGATACGGTGAAAACCGAGAAGCAGCTTAGCGCCATTTTCGATGATTTCATCAATATGGTGCCGATGGGGCAGAGGCTGTTTGGATCGCTGAATCCGGTGCATACCGGCGGTCCGATGCAGGTGAGTATCGCATTTGCGGAAAAGCATACCGACGGCTATCCGTGGGATATCGATGGTACGGTGCGTCAGGAGGTCTTCTCCCTGCGCGGTGGGCTGTGGTTTGGGACGTATCACCTGCTGAATTATCCGGCCAACTACGATAAACCGCTGTATCGCTTTGCCGACTTTAATGCGGGCTGGTATGCCAGCCGAAATGCAGCCTTCCAGAATGCGGTAAGCCGCGCCAGCGGTGTGAAGCTCGCTTTGGATGGCGATCTCATTGCATACGGCAGCAGTGAGGCTGGGACCACCGAACGTGCGGTGCGAAAACTCTCGACGAAGCTGGAGATGAGCAACAGCGACATTCGCCGACAGCTGGAGAAGGGCGACAGCCTGGCGTTTGAGAAAACGGATCTCTATAAGCAGGTCTTTGCGCTGGCCGAGAAGAAAAGTGGAAAGGCATTACCCAGAGCCATTCTGCCAGGGATTCAACTGGAAAGCCCGAAGATCACGCGTAACCTGACGACCGCCTGGTTCGCGAAACGCGTGGACGATCGTCGGGCACGCTGTATGGGACTGTAATCAGTGGCGATTGCGCCAGCGCAGGACGAGGGCAATCACGCCCAGAACCATGCTGCCCGCGAGGAAGGGAATGAGTCCAAATACGGTGCTCACGCCTAAACCGATTTCAACGCGTGGGCGGCCTGTATCCTGCACCTGCATCAGATGCTCATACACGCCAGGAGCATGCACCAGCATATTCAGCAGTTGGGTTCCTGCCCAGAAACAAAACAGAACAAACAGGGCATAGGCAATATTCCCCGCCGTGGAGGTTTTTGGTTGTTTTCCGCCAAAAATCGGTTTCGACAATGTAAAGTCTGCCATAAGACCTCCCGAAAATATCACTCTGTTTTAATACGCGTCGTACAGGGTGAGTGTGACAGGTCATAGCATTTGTCAATATCAGAATCGTGGGAAATTCGGTTCAGGATTTCTCCTGGATTGTCGAATTCTGCATCACGTCACAAATTGATAACATAAGTGAAACTGCGCTGCTTTTCAGAATTTACGTATCCGCCACAGACGCCTTTATCAAACTGTGAGAGGATAGTTTTTTTTCTGCCGGAGTTGTCATGAAGCTCACTTCCAAACTACGCCGTGACTGGCATTACTACGCCTTTGCGATCGGGCTGATCTTTATTCTCAACGGTGTTATCGGGCTGCTGGGATTTGAAGCGAAAGGCTGGCAAACCTATGCGGTTGGGCTGGTGACCTGGGTAATCAGTTTCTGGCTGGCGGGATTCATTATCCGCCGTCGCCCCGATGAGACGACGACGGCAGAGAAAACCGACTAACCGTTAGTTAACGGAGCTTTTCAGGGCGCTGTCAGCGGCGTGACGCTCCAGCGCCAGTTCAATCAGGCGGGTGATCAGTTCCGGATAGCTTATCCCGCTGGCCTGCCACAGTTTCGGGTACATGCTGATATTGGTAAAGCCCGGCAGGGTGTTGATTTCGTTAATCACCACCTCGTTATCCGGCGTCAGAAACACGTCGACGCGCGCCATCCCACAGCATCCCAGCGCCTGATAGGCTTCAACGGCGATCGCGCGGATCTTGTCGTTAACGTCAGGATCGAGCGCGGCGGGGACCACAACCTGGGCACCTTTGTCGTCAATATATTTGGTGTCGTAGGAATAGAAGTCGCTGTTCAGCACTACTTCACCGCAGGTACTCGCCTGCGGGAAGTCGTTGCCCAGTACGGCGCACTCAATTTCGCGTCCGTTAATTCCCTGCTCAACCACCACCTTATGGTCAAACTCAAAGGCCAGACGAACGGCTTCGTTAAACTGCGCTTCGCTGGTGACTTTGCTGACGCCAACGGACGAGCCCTGATTTGCTGGTTTCACAAATAGCGGCAGGCCGAGTTGCGCCTGGATCTGCGCGAAGCTATGTTTATCGCGGTTGGCACGAGTAAGCGTCACGAACGGCGCAATATTCAGACCGGCGTCGCGCAGGAGACGTTTTGTGACGTCTTTATCCATGCAGGCGGCAGAGCCCAGCACATCGGAACCGACAAACGGCAGGTTCGCCATCCGCAGCATGCCTTGCAGGGAGCCGTCTTCGCCCAGCGTGCCGTGAACGATAGGAAACACCACGTCAATCTGTGCCAGCGCCTGCGCGTTCCCGGCATCGATAAGCTGTCCCTGTACCACGCCTGGAACCGTTGCGACGCTGATATCAGAAGGATTAAGGGCGATGTGCGCCGGATCGTCAGCGTGTAACAGATACTGGCTGGCATCGTTAACATGCCACTGGCCCTGTTTATCTATGCCCAGCAGCACCACGTCAAAACGGCTTTTATCAATCGCATCAACGATATTTTTAGCCGATTGCAATGACACCTCGTGCTCTGCCGATTTTCCCCCAAAGACAATACCTACGCGCTGCTTTGCCATCTCACTCTCTTCCAGTCTGACGAAAAGCCAATAACATACCACGATGCCCGGCGGGTTTCGCGGCCTTCTGCCATAATGTTTTGAGGGATGCTGAAGGGGGGCGCGTGAAAGGAAAAGGTCTGTTTATTCTTATTGTTATTGCCGGGATCGTCACGGTGGGCTACCGCTGGTTGCCGTCGCAGTACAACCCTTTCGTGCCGCTTACGCTTGACGATCCGCCCGGAAAAATAACCCAGTTTAAACTTCGGCGTTTAACCCCCCAGGCGTGCGAAAGCCTGTTAACGCAGGCGAACCAACGTCGGCTTATCCGTACCCAGGCGGTCGCTGACAGCGCCGGGGAGTGTCCACTGAGTAACGTGGTGCGCGTACGTGATTTTGGCCCGGTCAGTCTGAACAGCAGCTTTCTTGCCAGTTGCCCGCTGGCGTTAAGTTCGGCGCTGTTTGTCAGCCAGCAGGCCCGGCCGCTCACCAAAACCTGGACGGGAAGCGAGCTTGCGCGTATTGAACATCTGGGCAGCTTTGCCTGCCGCAATATCTACAGCCGCCCGGATGCGCGGCGCAGCGAACATGCCACGGCGGATGCGCTGGATATCAGCGCTTTCAGGCTGGCAAACGGACAGCGTGTTACCGTTCTAAACGGCTGGAAAGCGGAAAAGACGCAGCCCTGGCTACAGGCGCTGCTCTCGGCAAGCTGTGGTTATTACGGTAACAGTCTGGGACCGGACTATAATGCCGCCCATGCCAACCATTTCCATCTGGGAATGCGCGGATATGGATTATGTCGATGAAGCATAATCTTCCGCCGAAATTTGGATGAATTGTGACTTATTTCACAAATATGATGACTGGGAAGATAAAACACCAAAGTCTGCAAGGCCGCATCTCTGGCGCTATGTCATTGCGCGTAACTTGCTAATCTGTCGGCGAATTCGCCTAAAAATGAAGACTATTTCTGTTATGGAATCCTGGAAAGTTAACCTCATTTCAGTCTGGTTCGGCTGCTTCTTCACCGGACTGGCTATCAGCCAGATATTGCCCTTCCTGCCGCTGTATGTGTCGCAGCTGGGGGTCACTTCCCATGAAGCGCTCTCCATGTGGTCCGGCCTGACGTTCAGCGTGACGTTTCTGGTCTCCGCCATTGTGTCGCCGATGTGGGGTAGCCTGGCAGATCGCAAGGGGCGCAAGTTGATGCTGCTCCGCGCCTCGCTGGGGATGGCGATAGCCATTTTGCTCCAGGCCTTCGCCACCAACGTCTGGCAGCTGTTTATTCTGCGGGCGATAATGGGGCTGACCTCTGGGTACATTCCGAATGCCATGGCGCTGGTGGCCTCACAGGTACCGCGTGAGCGAAGCGGCTGGGCGCTCAGCACGCTTTCCACCGCCCAGATCAGCGGGGTCATTGGCGGCCCGCTGCTCGGCGGCTTCCTGGCGGACCATGTCGGGCTGCGTGCGGTCTTTATCATTACTGCGATCCTGCTGACGATCAGCTTTCTGGTCACCCTTTTTCTGATTAAAGAGGGCGGGCGGCCTGTTGTCAGCAAATCCGAACGCCTGAGCGGAAAAGCGGTTTTCGCCTCGCTGCCTTATCCTGGCCTGATGATTAGCCTCTTTGTGACGACGATGGTGATCCAGCTTTGTAACGGCTCGGTGGGGCCGATTCTGGCGCTGTTTATCAAGTCGATGGCGCCGGACAGCAGCAACATTGCGTTTCTGAGCGGGATGATTGCCGCCGTGCCGGGCGTGTCGGCGCTGATGTCTGCTCCGCGCCTGGGGAAACTGGGCGACAGGATCGGTACGGCACGTATTCTGATGGCAACGCTCATCATTGCGGTGATCCTTTTCTTTGCCATGTCATTCGTCACCACACCTCTTCAGTTGGGCATCCTGCGCTTCCTGCTTGGCTTCGCGGATGGCGCCATGCTGCCCGCTGTTCAGACGCTGCTGGTGAAATATTCCAGTGACCAGGTAACCGGCCGCATTTTTGGCTACAACCAGTCGTTCATGTATTTAGGCAACGTAGCGGGTCCGCTTATTGGCGCCTCGGTCTCGGCGATGGCGGGTTTCCGCTGGGTATTTGCCGCGACGGCGGTGGTGGTACTGCTGAATATTATTCAACTGGCCTTTGCCTTACGCCGTCGCAGGCGAATCGCTGAGGCAAAGTCGGCCCGGTAAACACGATAATATATTATTTATTCTTATGAACGCCGCATTTTTATATAACGAAATGCGGCGCCTTTCTTTTAGAAAAACGTTTCGCTTTCTCCACGAAATATCTTTTTTGGCAGCGATGTCACTTTTGCATAAGATAAAGCCAATCCATGCTTTTCATTATTCAGTGAGGGTGTTAATTTCAGGGGAAATCACATAAGGAAATAGCACCATGAAAAATCTCATTGCTGAGTTGTTGGTTAAGCTTGCCCAAAAAGAAGAAGAGTCGAAAGAGCTGGTTGCCCAGGTCGAGGCGCTGGAAATCGTTGTGACGGCGCTGCTGCGACAGATGGCAAAACCAGAGCAGGAGGCGTTGATCGACAACGTTGAAGGCGCGCTGGAAAAAGCTCGCCCTGATTCACAGGTTCCCGCAGAGGATGCGGAGCTGCTTCAGCAATACGTAAAAAAGCTTTTGAGGCATCCTCGCAGTTAACCGGCCAGAGGTGAAATGACATGTCACAGAATTGTCATGCAGGATGCCTGGCGTCGCTCTGTTTTTATTTTTACACATTTTTCAGGGTAAATTAAATTGAGACAGAGCACAGTTTTCACCGCATAATTTCTGCTATTAATTACCGCCTCCCTGCCGGCGAAACCGGATAATGATCATTGTGCCGCTACAGGGCTGAAATAACCGCGAAGCCCGGCGAAAATCAGGTGCGCAGGGTGGTTTTTTTTTCGTAACGAACCAGACTTAACGTGGAACTTCACATAAAGGATGGTGCAATGAAAACAACAATACTGATTACCCTGCTCTCTGGCCTGTGTCTGATGGCATCAGCACATGCGGAAGAGAAAACGTTGACGCCCCAGCAGCAACGCATGACGACCTGTAACCAACAGGCGACATCGCAAAGCCTGAAAGGGGATGCCCGTAAAACGTACATGAGCGACTGCCTAAAAAATGGTGCGACAAAACCCGGTGAAAAAAGCCTGACCCCGCAGCAGCAAAAAATGCGCGAGTGCAATGCCCAGGCGACACAGCAGATGCTGAAAGGCGACGATCGCAGCAAGTTCATGAGCGCGTGCCTGAAAAAACAGGCGTAGTGCTAACGGGTGAGTCACGGCTGTGGCTCACCCAAAATTTCATACTTTCCCCGCTATCCCCCTCTCTATAATTTGGGAAATTGTTTCAGAATATTCCCAAAGATGATGAATGATGAGTTTTATGACAGTCACGAGAACATTCGGGAAGCGTGGCACCAGCAGCTTTCTCAGGATGATTCATACCGTTCCGGTCTGCGATTTGCCCGGCGAATACGGCTGGCACGCATCGTTGGTCTGGCGGCGCTATTTGTTCCGCTTGCCAGCGTTCTGGTGAGCCAGTTTCTTTCCGGCGTTTGGTGGTTATTGCTGGTGGGCTGGGTCTTTGTCTGGCCCCATCTGGCCTGGCAGCTGGCTTTTCGTTCGGCTGAACCCCACAGAAGTGAAATTGTTAATCTGAAAATCGATGCCATTCTTGCCGGTGTCTGGATGGGGCTAACAGGGTTCAATGCGCTACCAACGGCGGCGCTGATCATGATGATCGGCATGAATATGATGGGATCGGGGGGATGTCGCTTATTTCTGACAGGACTGGCGCTGCTTGCCCTGTCTGCTCTGCTCACCGTGCAATCCACGGGTACTCCTGTGCTATTGACCTCTGAACCGCTGGCGTTGTGGCTGACGCTCCCCGTGCTGGTGGTCTACCCCATGCTGTTTGCATGGCTCAGCCACCGCACGGCGATCCGGCTGGCAGAGCATAAGCGTCGGCTTGAGCTGATGAGTACCCGCGACGGAATGACCGGCGTGTTCAATCGCCGTCACTGGGAAACGCTGCTGCGTTACGAATTTGAGGCCTGCCGTCGCAGCCATCGACAGGCGACGATACTGCTCATTGATATCGATCACTTCAAGACGATCAACGACACCTGGGGGCATGACGTGGGAGATGAAGCGATTGTTGCCATTACGCGCCAGCTTCAGCTGACTCTGCGCTCAGGCGATTATATTGGCCGCTTTGGTGGGGATGAGTTCGCGGTGATCATGTCCGGCACGCCTGCCGACAGCGCGATTGCAGCGATGTCGCGCGTCCATGAACGGCTGGTCAACATGCCGCTGCACGGAGCACCAACGGCGAGGTTGTGTATCAGCGTTGGGGTTGCCCCCTGGGGAGCGCAGTTCACCCACTATCGTGAATGGCTAAAGGCGGCGGACGTGGCCCTCTATAAAGCCAAAAATGCCGGACGGGGCCGCACCGAAGTGGCCGCCTGACGCCCGGCGTAGCGCATCAGGACTTACTGAGCTTCTCTGATTTTTCCATGCATTTTTCCATCGCCTCGATCACGGCGGAGCGGAATCCGCGATCTTCCAGCACGCGCACGGCTTCAATGGTTGTGCCCCCCGGCGAGCACACCATATCTTTCAATTCGCCCGGATGCTTACCCGTTTCCAGCACCATTTTGGCCGAGCCCATCACCGCCTGCGCTGCAAATTTGTAGGCCTGCGCGCGCGGCATTCCGCCCAATACGGCGGCATCGGCCATGGCTTCGATAAACATAAAGACATACGCCGGGGCAGAGCCGCTCACGCCGACCACCGGGTGGATCATCGGTTCGGCAATCACTTCCGCTTCGCCGAAGCAGCGGAAGATATTCAGTACATCTGCCACGTCTTCAGATGTGACCAGTGCGTTCGGGGTAACGGAGGTCATACCGGCATTCACCAGCGACGGGGTGTTTGGCATGGCGCGAACAATCTTACGGTCGTGACCCAGCGCGCGGGCGAGCTGATCGAGGGTCACGCCTGCGGCAATCGACACCACCAGGGTCTCTTTGTTAAGGCTGGAGGTGATCTCGCTCAGGACTTTAATCATGATATTCGGCTTAACGGCGCCAAAGACAATATCCGCCACCTGAGCCACTTCCTGCGCGCTTTCGGCAGCGTTGACACCATACTCATCACGCAGCGCCGCGACTTTATCCGGGGATGGGGTATAGACCCAAATCTGCCCCGGCAGCACCTGCCCGCTGGCAATCAGTCCGCCGAGGATAGCTTTGCCCATGTTTCCGCAGCCGATAAACCCGATTTTCTTATCCATCACGTCTCTCCGTTATTATGCGTTGTTATCTCTCATTGATAGCTTAACAACGAAATGCAGGCGACAATAGTCGCCAGAATCATAATGGGGAGAGACGATGGCGATTTGGGTTGATGCGGATGCGTGTCCGAATGTGATTAAAGAGATTTTATTTCGTGCTGCCGAGCGCGTGCAGATGCCGCTAACGCTGGTGGCGAACCAGAATATCCGCGTGCCGCCCTCCAGATACATCCGATCTCTGCGCGTTCCGGCCGGGTTTGACGTGGCGGATAACGAGATAGTACGCCTGTGTGACGAAGGAGATCTGGTGATCACGGCGGATATCCCGCTGGCTGCCGACGTGCTGGCGAAGGGGGCCGCGGCGCTTAACCCGCGCGGCGAGCGCTACTCTCCGGCAACGATCCGGGAGAAGCTCACCATGCGTGATTTTATGGATACGCTGCGTTCCAGCGGCGTGCAAACCGGTGGGCCGGACAGCCTGTCGCAGCGCGATCGCCAGCAGTTTGCCGCCGAGCTGGATAAATGGCTGCTGGAAGTGAAGCGCCGCCCGGCGTAGCCCACCTCCGGGCGGTTTTGTGGTACAGTGTGGCTTCCACAGGCTTGTCATTCCGTACCGCTTTGCAGTAAAGTTAGCGCAACATCTACTGCAATCATTTCTTTACAGCCTTCAGTTATCCGGCAGCAAGGGGAACACCTGGTTATGAACCCACCCATCTTTTTAGTTGGCCCTCGCGGCTGTGGGAAAACCACCGTTGGTCTGGAGCTGGCGCGTTTGTGCCAGAGTCAGTTTGTCGATACTGACCACTGGCTTCAGGAGAATGCGGGTAAGACTATCGCCGATATCGTTGAAGATGAGGGTTGGGAGAGCTTTCGTGCGCGTGAAACGGCCACGCTGGAAGCGGTGACCGCGCCGTCAACCGTGATTGCGACCGGTGGGGGCATTATCCTGGCGTCGTATAACCGCCAGTTTATGCGCGAAAAGGGTGTCGTGATCTACCTCTGTGCCCCGGTCTCTACGCTGGTGGGGCGGCTGGAGGCGTTTCCGGAAGAGGGGCAGCGCCCGGCGCTGACCGCGAAACCGCTGAGTGAAGAGGTCAGCGAGGTCCTCGCCGAACGCGATGCACTGTACCGCGAGGCGGCACACCACGTTGTGGATGCGTCGGCGTCACCCGAAAAAGTTGCGATTCAGATTATTACCGCCCTGCGTTTGGCTTGCGCCAGCTAACAGCCGTCTATACTCATAGCTCAGACATAAAAAAAGGATGAGCTATGCCAACCAGACCTCCCTATCCACGTGAAGCCCGCATCGTTACCGTTGAAAAAGGTAATGGTGATCAAACCGTAACCTGGTACCAGCTGCGTGCCGATCACCCTAAACCTGATTCGCTGATCAGCGAACATGAAACCGAACAGGAAGCGCTGGATGCGAAACGGCGCTATGAGGATCCTGAGAAGTCCTGACAGGAATCCGAATTCGTTACAACCGTGCCTGAATCACACTTTTAACTTATCGCTGATGTTAAGCAGCAGTTAATATTTAGTTATTACAGGTGGATTCGGAAAGGCCAGTCGATCTTTACACTACGGTGTTGAGATCCCCTGCTACGCTTGGTGCTGTTTTGTTGAATAAATGAACAGCGCAGCGTAGTGAGCCTGCACCTGTGTGGCAGTTGTGGTAGTAACGGAAGGCGATCAAAATGAAGGCGACGTTGGCGATCCTCACGATTGGTGTGGTGCCTGTAAGCGAAGTATTACCGCTCTTAACCGAGCATGTCTCTGAACAACAAATTACGCATCTCAGTCTGTTAGGGAAGCTCAGTCGGGAAGAGGTCATGGAAGACTACGCGGTCGGAGAGGGGGAAGATCCCCTGGCAACGTTACTCAGTGACGGTAAACTGGCGCATGTGTCGCGCCAGAAAATCGAGCGCGCGCTACAGGGCGTGATCGAAGTGCTCGACAATCAGGACTATGACGTCATTTTGCTGATGAGCACGGCACCCGTTAAAGGACTCAGCGCGCGTAATGCCATTCTGCTCGAACCGATGCGGATTATCCCCCCGCTGGTGGCCTCTATTGTTGATGGTCATCAGGTTGGGGTCATCGTTCCCGTTGAGGAACTGCTGGATAACCAGACGGTGAAGTGGGCTGCGCTGGAGCACACCCCGCTGTACGCGCTGGCTAACCCGTTCTGGGACAGCGAAGCGAAGCTGATTGCGGCCGGGCAGGAATTGATCGACAGAGGGGCGGATGTCCTGATGCTCGACTGCCTGGGCTTCCATCAGCGGCATCGTGATTTATTGCAAAAGGCGCTGGATGTTCCGGTGCTGCTCTCTAACGTCCTGATGGCGCGTCTGGCGTCAGAATTACTGGTGTAATGATTTTGCGTGACAGGTCATGAGCATGGCCCCTATAGTGGATTTTTCTCTATAAATATAAGGGCCAGTTCATGCTTCAAAGTAACGAATACTTTTCCGGTAAAGTGAAATCCATTGGTTTTACCAGCAGCAGCACTGGCCGCGCCAGTGTCGGCGTAATGGCGGAAGGGGAATACACCTTTGGCACCGCAGAAGCGGAAGAGATGACGGTGGTCAGCGGCGCGCTGAACGTCCTGCTGCCGGGTGAAACGGAGTGGAAAGTATATAGTGCCGGGCAGGTCTTCAACGTGCCGGGCCACAGCGAGTTCCATTTACAGGTTGCAGAGCCAACCTCTTATCTGTGCCGCTATCTGAAATAAAAGCATGCCGGGTGGCGCATTCGCTTACCCGGCCTACGTTTTGCCTGTCAGCGCTGCGCTTCGCCGCCGAGACCTTCCACCAGGTTCTGAATTAGCGCCGCCAGCTCGCCGGCCATCAGGATAAAGTCTGCGTCAAAGCGCTGAGCATAATCTTCGCGGTCGATATCTTCGTTCTGATCGCGCAGTTCATCGCAGAATTTCAGGCGCTTCACGGAGCCGTCATCACACATCACAAACTGAATGCGCTGCTGCCAGTCGAGAGCCAGTTTGGTCACCACTTTGCCCGCTTCAATGTGCACGGCGATTTCGTCGCTCACCAGTTCCTGTTTCTTCGCTCGGATCACGCCGCCATCTTCCAGCAACGCTTTCAGCTCTGCTTCATCAAGGATCTGGAAGCCCTGCGCGGCAGTCCCGCTGCGCACCCACTCGGTCAGGGTCAGCTCAATCGGCGTTTCCAGCGCCAGCGGTACCACCGGTAATGAGCCAAGGCTCTTACGCAGCAGCGCCAGCGTATCTTCGGCTTTTTTGGCGCTGGCGCAGTCCACCATAATCAGCCCGTTAACGGTGTCGATCCACATCATGGTCTGGCTAAAGCGGCTAAAGGCGCGCGGCAGCAGCGAGTGCAGCACTTCATCCTTCAGCGAATCTTTTTCGGTTTTTTTAAGCTTACGGCCCTGTTCAGCTTCCAGCTTGAAGATCTTCGCTTCGAGTGCCTGCTTAACCACGGGCGTCGGCAGGATCTTCTCTTCTTTGCGGGCGCAAACGATGATTTGCCCCGTGCTGCTGGCGTGGGTCAGCGCATCGCTTTGAGAACCCATTGGCGGAACCCAGCCGGTTTTTGCCATATCCTGGCTACCGCAAGGGGTAAAGGAGTAAGCGGCTAACTGTTTTTCCATCTCTTCTGCACGCAGCGAAACGTCGCGGCTGAGACGGTAAACCATCAAATTTTTGAACCACAGCATGATAATTTCCACGGCCTTGTCGTTAAATCAGCGGGCATGATAACGAATTGTCGCATCGCTTGCATTGCTAATCGGGAAGCGGGCTTCTACTCTGTTGATAATCAAAATAATGAGGAGTGTCTTGTGCGTATTGGGATTGATTTGGGCGGCACCAAAACAGAAGTCATTGCGTTGAGCGAGCAGGGGGAGCAACTGTTTCGCCACCGTCTGCCTACGCCGCGCGATGATTATCACCAGACCATAGAGACGATTGCCCGCCTGGTCGATATGGCAGAGCAGGCAACGGGCGAGACGGGCACAGTCGGGATGGGGATCCCTGGCTCCATTTCGCCGTATACCGGCGTGGTGAAAAACGCCAACTCCACCTGGCTCAACGGTCAGCCGTTTGATAAAGACTTAAGTCAACGCCTGAACCGGGAAGTGCGTCTGGCGAATGACGCAAACTGCCTGGCGGTGTCTGAGGCCGTGGATGGCGCAGCGGCTGGCGCGCAGACCGTATTTGCCGTAATTATCGGCACCGGCTGCGGGGCGGGCGTGGCCTTCGGAGGGCGCTCGCATATTGGCGGCAACGGCACCGCGGGCGAGTGGGGGCACAACCCGCTGCCGTGGATGGATGAAGATGAACTCAAATACCGCGCCGAAGTGCCGTGCTACTGTGGCAAGCAGGGCTGTATAGAGACCTTTATCTCCGGTACGGGGTTTGCCACCGATTATCATCGTCTGAGCGGCCAGCCGCTGAAAGGTAACGAGATTATGCGTCTGGTTGAGGAGCAGGATCCGGTGGCTGAACTGGCGCTCAGCCGCTACGAAATGCGGCTGGCTAAGTCACTGGCGCATGTGATCAATATCCTCGATCCGGACGTGATTGTGCTGGGCGGCGGCATGAGCAACGTCGACCGACTTTACGCCACGGTGCCAACGCTGGTGAAACAGTGGGTATTTGGCGGCGAGTGCGAAACACCGATCCGCAAAGCCGTCCACGGTGACTCCAGCGGCGTGCGAGGCGCGGCGTGGCTGTGGCCGGAATAAACGCAAAACGGTAACTTGCGTTGCCGTTTTTGATGTTTGTAC
Organism: Enterobacter sp. MGH 38; assembly: GCF_000492855.1. Taxonomy (NCBI): domain Bacteria; kingdom Pseudomonadati; phylum Pseudomonadota; class Gammaproteobacteria; order Enterobacterales; family Enterobacteriaceae; genus Enterobacter; species Enterobacter sp. MGH 38. The sequence continues at coordinate 129,184 of NZ_KI535608.1, forward strand.
CCTCTCCCACAGGGAGAGGGCCAGGGTGAGGGCATCAGACCGCACCGTCCCCCATTCAATTCACCGCAAACTCCCTGTCCAGCCTGCTATACCCCAGCCCGTTGATCTTCTTCACCTTGATCTGCACCGGAATACGCTCTTTCATCGCCTCAACGTGGCTGATCACGCCGATGGTTTTCCCGGTGGCGTTCAGTGCGTCGAGCGCATCCAGCGCGGTGTCCAGCGTTTCACTGTCGAGCGTGCCGAACCCTTCATCCAGGAACAGCGAATCAATGCGCGTTTTGTGACTGACCAGATCGGAAAGCGCTAAAGCCAGCGCCAGACTGACCAGGAAACTCTCCCCGCCGGAAAGGGTACGGGTATCGCGTATCGCATCGGCCTGCCAGGTATCGACTACTTCCAGCTCCAGCGCGTCGCTGGCTTTACGCTGAAGCAGATAGCGGCCATGCAGACGGTTGAGCTGCTGGTTGGCAAGCCACACCAGATTATCCAGCGTTAGCCCCTGGGCGAATTTACGGAATTTATCGCCGGTGCTGGAGCCTATCAGCGCATTGAGATAGCCCCAGTCGTCGGCCTGACGCGCCGCCTCCTCAATCTGCTGCATAAGCGCCTGCTGGTGCAGACGGTTATCGGCGTCCTGTTTGAGCTGCTGGCGGATCTCCCCCTGATGCGTGGTGTTGTCCCGAAGCTGTTGCGCCAGCTGATGTAACTGCGCCTGAAGCGTTGCGGCATCGGTTTCCAGCCCCTCGGGGCGCTGTGCCTGATGCGCCTGAAGCTGCTGGCTTGCCTGCACCGAAAGCGCCGTGGTCTGCTGGAGCTGGTTTTCCAGCGTCTGCTTTTGCTGTTCAAGCTGGCGGATCGACGCTTCATCCAGCAGGGCGGAGAGAAATGCCTCCCGATCGGCAAAGCAGCTCGCGGTCAGCGCGGCGTTGAACTGAGCCTGTGATTGCTGGAGCCGTTCACGCTCAAGCGTCTCCTGCTGCTGGAGGGTGGTGAGCTGGCTTTGCAGCGACACGCATTCGTCGTGGATGCCGCGCCAGTTCTCAGGTATAACCGCGTCGGCTTCTGTATCATCGGTAACCGGCAGCGTCTCCAGGATTGGCATCAGGGCGTTAATACGTTCCTGAATCGTACCGTGCTGGGCCTGTTTTTCCTGCCACAGTGTATATTCGCTTTCGCGCGCGCTCAGCCAGGCGCTTTCGGCCCCTTCATCGGGCACGCTAAGCGACAGCGACTCTAGCGAGGCCGCCAGCGCCTGACGCGTCGCCGTCAGCTGCTGCTGGTACTGGCGCGCCTGACCTTCCTGTTCAATGAGCTGGTTTTGCAGCGTCAGACGCTGGCTGAGCTGATACAGCTGGCGTTCATACTGCTCCTGTGCGCTCATCCAGAGTGCTATATCATCCTGAATATTCAGCGCTATGTTCAGGGAGGTGCAGACCTCCAGCCACTCTTTAGTGAGTGCTTGCTCTTCCTCAGAGAGAGCCTGTGCTTCCTCAGTCTCGCGCTGGATCTGTTGGGTCAGCGCATTCACCTGCCCGAGCACCAGCAATCCTTCCTCTTTTAGCGCAGCAACCTCTTTCTCCAGCGCGTCGCGGCGGCGCTGATTGTCAGTCAGTTCAAGCGCCTGATACTGCACAACTGCCGGGTGTTCGCGTGAACCGCAGAGCGGGCAAGGCTTACCCGCTTCCAGCTGAGCACGATAATTCTCAAGATCCTTGATTGTCGCCTCACGCTCACAGAGCGCTTTCAGGTCGGCATAGTGCTGATTTTTTTCTTTGAACTGCTGACGCCGCAGGATCAGCGTTTCATTGAGCTTACCCTGCTCAGCCTGCGCTTTCTGCACGCTTTCCGCATTCTGGCGCAGTCGTTTTTGCAGCGGCTGATAGCGAGCGTGAAGCGCAGTCAGACGCTGGCGGAGCGCCCGCGATTGTGCCTGTTGCTCCATTGCCGTCGCGAGATCCTCAGCCGTCAGCGTCAGCGTACTCTCCGGCAGCTCAGCCAGCTTCTGACGAAGCTCAGCCATGCGCGCTGCCTGGGCAACAAGCTGATTTTTATCGCGATTCAGCTGCGTAAAATGCGCCCGCCAGCCGGCAATTTCCTGTCCCCACTGACGGAAACGATCGTGTTCGGTTAGCCACTGCGTCAGCGCCGTGTGCTCTGTCTGCAACTGTTCACGGTTGCGCTGCGCACCGTTGCGGATACGCGCGCGCTGTGCCGCTCTGTCGAGTAAGCGAGTATTTACTTCGACAATTCGCTCTGCGGTTTGCGACAGGCGGGCGGTCTGCTCCTGCTGGTGCTGCCATAGCGGACGTAGCTGGGCGGCGGGCTGCGCCAGCTGGAGCTTAGCCAGTTGCGGCGCGGCGTCCGTCAGAGCCTGTTGCGCCTGCTGCTGCGAAGCGGCTGCGCGCTGCTGCTCACGTATCAGTTCGTCGTTACGCGTAAGCCACTGAAAATCTTTCTGTTGGCTCTGCTGCTGTGCCAGCAGGATTTTCTCTTCGTCAGTAAGTGCCTGCAAACTTTGCTGCAAGTGCTGCTGCTGTTCCTCGCTCAACAGCACAACCCCTGCGGCCTGCGCTTCGCACATCTCCAGCGCGTTACGTGCCGCTTTGTGTTTTTCAAAAACCATGGCGGAAATCTGGCCGTAAATTTCCGTGCCGGTCAGTTCCTCCAGCAGCTCAGCGCGATCGCTCGGTTTAGCATTCAGGAAGGCGGCAAACTGCCCCTGCGAGAGCAACATCGAGCGGGTAAAGCGACCATAGTCCAGCCCGGTGAGTGCGGCGGTTTGTTCCAGCTTATCCGTGACTTTGTCGGCCAGAATTTTGCCGTCTTCGCAGCGGGCCAGCTCTACGCGCGGTGCCTGTAAGTTCCCGTCCGGCTGGTTGCGGGCGCGGTTCTGGCTCCAGAAAGCGCGATAAGCAACGCCTTTGACCTCAAATTCCACTTCCGCCAGGCATTCGGCGGTATCGCGCGTCATCAGGTCGTTTTGCGCCTGAGAGACCTTATTAAGACGCGGCGTTTCGTGGTACAGCGCCAGGCAGATGGCATCCAGCAGCGTGGTTTTACCAGCGCCGGTTGCGCCGGTGATGGCAAACAGCCCGTTGCTGGCGAACGGCTCCGCGGTGAAATCAATTTTCCACTCACCCTTTAGCGAATTCAGATTTTTCAGACGCAGGCTCAGAATTTTCATGCGTTTTCGTCCTCGTCATGGAGGGAGTGCAGGGTCTGGGCAAACAGCTCGTTAAGCCTGGTGCGTCTGGCCTCGTCCACCTCTTCATGCGCAAGCCGCCGCGCGAACACCTCTTCAACCCGAAGTTCGCTAAGCGTTTCACGCTGGGCGTTGAGCAGAATTTTCTCGCGCTGCTCGCGGCTGCGGCGTACCAGCAGTACTTCCACGGGAAGGTCTTCCGTCAGCGTCTGAATTTTACGCTGCATATCGTACAGGTAGTCGTCGGTGGTGATTTCGATATCGAGCCAGACGGGGGGATTAAGCGCTGCGTCGCGCCACTGCTCAAGCTGAGCGGTAATGGCGGCCAGATCGCCTTTCAGCACCGCCAGCGGCTGGGTTACCGGCACCTCGAGCGTCTCAACGGCGCTAAGTTTGCCTTCGGTGAAGCTCACCAGATGGACGGATTTGGCTTTGCCCGTTTCGTCAAAACTGAGCGAAATGGGCGAGCCGCAGTAGCGGATATGCTCGCAGCCGCCGATGATCTGCGCCCGGTGAATATGCCCGAGGGCAATGTAGTCGGCGGGGGGGAAGTTTTGCGCCGGAAACGCGTCCAGCGTACCGATATAGATCTCGCGCACCGCATCACTCTTACTGGCTCCGACGGTGGTGAGGTGTCCGGTGGCAATGATCGGAATGGCCTGATCGCCGCGCAGGGCGCAGGCTTCCGTATGCTGCTGGTGATAATAGCGGGTGATGGCCTGCAACAGATGCTGCTGTTTTTCGCTGCCGGACAGACCCGCCTGGCTTTGCACGATATCTCGCGGACGTAAAAACGGGATTGGGCACAGCACCGCGCCCGGCGTGCCGTCGCGTTTTTTCAGGATCTGCGGCGCGTGCCCGACGCTGGCCACCACGGTGGTATTGAGGAACGCCAGAATATCGCGGGATTCATTCAGCGTCGCCACCGAGTCATGATTTCCGGCGACAATCACCAGGTGACAACCGGTTTGCTGGAGGTTGACCACAAAACGGTTGTATAGCTCACGCGCATAGCTCGGCGGCGATCCGGTATCAAAAATGTCGCCCGCCACAATAATCGCGTCCACCTCGTGAGCCTGAGCCGTCTCCAGCAGCCAGTTCAGGAACGCTTCATGTTCCGCGGCGCGGCTTTTGCTGTAAAAATTTTGACCCAGGTGCCAGTCTGAGGTGTGAAGTATGCGCATAAAAGATCCGTGGCAATAATAAGAAAGCAGGATTATAAACGTTCGGGGAACGGAAAATAACCGCTGTAATAAAACAACAGTTTGCCATTTATAGTGGTAATGTTTTTCATAAATCTGTCATAAATCTGACGCATAATGACGCCGCATTACAGACTTGTAACTTAAATACGATAAGACAGGGCAAAGTATGGCGAGACGTATTCTGGTCGTAGAAGATGAAGCTCCGATCCGTGAAATGGTGTGCTTCGTGCTTGAACAAAATGGCTTCCAGCCGGTTGAAGCGGAAGATTATGACAGCGCGGTGAACCAGCTGAATGAACCCTGGCCCGATCTGATCCTGCTGGACTGGATGCTGCCTGGCGGTTCCGGATTACAGTTTATCAAGCATATCAAACGCGAGGCGATGACCCGTGATATCCCGGTGGTGATGCTGACGGCGCGCGGCGAGGAAGAGGATCGCGTGCGCGGTCTGGAAACCGGCGCGGACGATTACATCACCAAACCGTTCTCCCCGAAAGAGCTGGTGGCGCGTATCAAAGCCGTGATGCGCCGTATTTCACCGATGGCGGTGGAAGAGGTGATTGAGATGCAGGGGCTGAGCCTGGATCCTACCTCACACCGGGTCATGACCGGCGAAAATCCCCTCGATATGGGACCGACCGAATTTAAACTCCTGCACTTCTTTATGACCCACCCGGAGCGCGTTTACAGCCGCGAACAGTTGCTGAATAACGTCTGGGGAACTAACGTCTATGTCGAAGACCGAACGGTTGACGTCCATATTCGCCGCCTGCGTAAAGCACTGGAACTGAGCGGCCACGATCGCATGGTACAGACGGTCCGCGGCACGGGTTATCGCTTCTCGACCCGTTTCTGAACAATGACAGGAGTGTGACGCGTGCTGGAACGTCTGTCATGGAAAAGGCTCGTCTTTGAACTGATCTTATGCTGTATTCCGGCCCTCATTCTGGGGGCTATCTTTGGCTATCTGCCGTGGTTTTTACTGGTGGCCGTGACGGGATTGCTCGTCTGGCATTTCTGGAATTTACTGCGTCTTTCCTGGTGGCTGTGGGTCGACAGAAGTATGACACCCCCGCCGGGAAGCGGGAGCTGGGAACCGCTACTCTACGGCCTGCACCAGATGCAGATGCGTAATAAAAAGCGCCGTCGTGAGCTGGGAAGCCTGATCAAACGCTTTCGTAGCGGTGCGGAGTCGCTGCCGGACGCGGTGATCCTGACGACAGAAGAAGGGACAATCTTCTGGTGTAATGGCCTCGCGCAACAGCTGCTGGGCCTGCGCTGGCCGGATGATAATGGTCAGAACATCCTGAACCTTCTGCGTTATCCCGAGTTCACGCTGTATCTGAAAAAGCGGGATTTTTCGCGCCCGCACAATCTGAAGCTCAATAACGGTCGCCATCTGGAGATCCGCGTGATGCCCTACAGCGATCGGCAGTGGCTGATGGTGGCGAGGGACGTTACCCAGATGCACCAGCTTGAGGGCGCGAGACGTAACTTCTTTGCCAACGTCAGCCACGAGCTGCGTACGCCGTTGACGGTGCTTCAGGGCTACCTGGAGATGATGCAGGAGCAAACGCTTGAGGGGGCGCCGCGTGAGAAAGCGCTGCATACCATGAGGGAGCAGACGTTCCGCATGGAAGGGCTGGTCAAACAGCTGCTGACGCTTTCAAAAATTGAGGCAGCCCCGTCGCTGGCGCTAAATGACATCATTGATGTGCCGATGATGTTGCGGGTGGTGGAGCGCGAAGCCCAAACGCTGAGTCATAATCAGCACACCCTGAGTTTTGACGTTGATAACACGCTGAAAGTGCTCGGCAGTGAAGATGAGCTGCGAAGCGCTATCTCAAACCTGGTCTATAACGCCGTGAATCATACCCCGAAAGGGACGCATATCGCGGTACGCTGGCAGCATACCCCGGCGGGCGCTGAGTTTAGCGTCGAGGACAACGGGCCGGGGATTGGGCCTGAACACCTCCCGCGTCTCACTGAACGGTTCTACCGGGTGGATAAGGCGCGCTCGCGGCAGACCGGCGGAAGCGGACTGGGGCTGGCAATTGTGAAGCATGCCGTCAGCCACCACGAAAGCCGGCTCAATATCGAAAGCACCCTCGGTAAGGGCACGCGCTTTAGCTTCGTGATTCCGGAACGATTAATTGCCAAAAAAAGCGCCTGACAGCGTGTGTGTCAGGCTACCTTTCCACGGGCCAGCGTTGCTGGCCCGTTTGCTTTGCAGTCAAGCGAAACGCGGATGAATATTATACGGCTGGTGCTTTTTTGTTCGCATGATTAGCCATGAGTTTTTCTTATACATGGCATATTATGTTGGTCTGGATTTTCATGCTGGCATATTGTTCTGGTTTTACGATCCCTTCTTGCCTTTAAACGTTATAAGCGTTTAAATTGCCCCCCATATACTGTCAGACCGACTGTATTTGCGTGGTAAATCGAAAAACTATTCTTCGCCACGCCAGGACGGGAGCATATCCCGCTGAAATTGAGCAAATTTTCCGCTGTATCGTCCCATCAGGGATGGCGAAAATCTCAACGTATTCAACACCACATCCACAGGCAGTAAGGTTTTATGACCCATCACTTGAAATCGCGTGACATTATCGCGCTGGGCTTTATGACATTTGCGCTGTTCGTTGGCGCAGGTAATATCATTTTTCCTCCAATGGTTGGCTTACAGGCGGGTGAACACGTCTGGACGGCTGCGTTTGGCTTCCTGCTTACTGCCGTGGGCCTGCCGGTACTGACCGTTATCGCGCTGGCGAAAGTCGGTGGCGGTGTGGACAGCCTCAGCACCCCGATTGGCAAAGTGGCTGGCGTTCTGCTGGCAACCGTCTGCTATCTGGCCGTTGGCCCGCTGTTCGCGACCCCGCGCACGGCGACCGTCTCCTTTGAAGTGGGTATCGCCCCGCTGACCGGTGACGGCGCGATGCCACTGTTTATTTACAGCCTCATTTACTTCGCCATCGTGATTCTGGTTTCTCTCTATCCGGGCAAACTGCTGGATACCGTAGGTAACTTCCTGGCACCACTGAAAATTGTGGCGCTGATTGTGCTGGCGGTTGCGGCCATTGTCTGGCCTGCGGGGCCCATCAGCTCCGCGATGGACGCCTACCAGAACGCGGCGTTCTCAAACGGTTTCGTGAACGGCTATCTGACGATGGATACGCTTGGCGCGATGGTGTTTGGTATTGTTATCGTTAACGCCGCGCGTTCCCGTGGGGTGACCGAAGCGCGCCTGCTGACTCGTTACACTATCTGGGCTGGCCTGATGGCCGGTGTCGGCCTGACGCTGCTGTATCTGGCGCTGTTCCGTCTGGGTTCAGATAGCGCAACGCTGGTCGATCAGAGCGCAAACGGCGCGGCGATCCTGCATGCTTACGTGCAGCACACCTTTGGTGGTGCAGGCAGCATGCTGCTGGCGGCGCTGATTTTCCTGGCCTGTCTGGTGACGGCTGTGGGTCTGACCTGCGCCTGCGCGGAGTTCTTCGCTCAGTATCTGCCGCTCTCTTACCGCACGCTGGTGTTTATCCTCGGCATCTTCTCCATGGCGGTTTCAAACCTCGGTCTGAGCCACCTGATCCAGGTGTCAATTCCGGTGCTGACGGCTATCTATCCGCCATGTATCGTGCTGGTGGTGCTGAGCTTCACCCGCCCGTGGTGGCATAACTCGACGCGAATTATTGCGCCGGCCATGTTTATCAGCCTGATTTTTGGTATCCTTGACGGGATCAAAGCATCAGCATTTGCAGAAATCCTGCCAGCCTGGACACAGCGTCTGCCGCTGTCCGAGCAGGGCCTGGCCTGGCTGATGCCTTCCGTTGTAGCGCTGGTTCTTGCGATTATCTGGGACCGTGCGGCCGGGCGTCAGGTGACATCCAACGCCCATTAATCAACGGCAACAAATTGTTTAACCACGGGGCTTAAGGCCCCGTGGTTTTTTGTTTTTTTCGTGTTGAATGGCAAGATTTTAATGGAAAGCACTAACAAACTTAAACGTGGATTGAGCACCCGCCACATCCGCTTTATGGCGCTGGGCTCGGCTATCGGCACCGGTCTTTTTTATGGCTCGGCAGATGCCATCAAAATGGCCGGTCCAAGCGTTCTGCTGGCCTACATCATCGGCGGTGCCGCGGCCTATATCATCATGCGTGCGCTGGGGGAGATGTCGGTTCACAACCCGTCTGCCAGCTCGTTTTCACGCTATGCACAAGAGAACTTAGGCCCGCTGGCCGGGTTTATCACCGGCTGGACTTATTGCTTTGAAATCCTGATTGTCGCCATTGCCGATGTGACGGCGTTTGGCATCTATATGGGGGTCTGGTTCCCTGCCGTGCCGCACTGGATCTGGGTGCTGAGCGTGGTGCTGATTATCTGCGCCGTTAACCTGATGAGCGTGAAGGTGTTTGGCGAGCTGGAGTTCTGGTTCTCCTTCTTCAAGGTCGCGACCATTATCATCATGATCCTCGCCGGTTTCGGCATCATCATCTGGGGTATCGGCAACGGTGGGCAGCCAACCGGCATCCATAACCTGTGGAGCAACGGCGGCTTCTTTAGCAACGGCTGGCTTGGGATGGTCATGTCGCTCCAGATGGTCATGTTCGCCTATGGCGGAATCGAGATTATCGGCATCACCGCCGGGGAAGCGAAAGATCCGGAGAAGTCTATTCCGCGCGCCATCAACTCGGTGCCGATGCGTATCCTGGTGTTCTACGTGGGCACGCTGTTTGTGATTATGTCCATCTACCCGTGGAACCAGGTGGGCACCAACGGCAGCCCGTTTGTCCTGACTTTCCAGCATATGGGCATTGCGTTTGCCGCCAGCATTCTCAACTTTGTGGTGCTGACCGCCTCGCTGTCGGCCATCAACAGTGACGTGTTCGGCGTGGGCCGTATGCTGCACGGCATGGCGGAGCAGGGCAGTGCGCCGAAGGTGTTTGCCAAAACGTCGCGTCGCGGCACCCCGTGGGTAACGGTGCTGGTCATGACCGTGGCGCTGCTGTTCTCGGTCTACCTGAACTACATCATGCCGGAGAACGTCTTCCTGGTGATTGCGTCACTGGCGACCTTCGCCACCGTGTGGGTATGGATCATGATCCTGCTGTCGCAGATTGCGTTCCGTCGCCGCCTGTCGCCAGAAGAGGCCAAAGCGCTGAAGTTTAAAGTGCCGGGCGGCGTGCCAACGACCATTGTCGGTCTGATCTTCCTGGTCTTCATCATTGGCCTGATTGGTTATCACCCGGATACCCGTATTTCCCTGTACGTGGGCTTCGCGTGGATCGTCCTGCTGCTGGTGGGCTGGATGTTTAAATGTCGCCGCGATCGTCAGCTGGCGGAAGCACAGTAACATTCTTTTCCCCTCTCCCCGTGGGAGAGGGTTAGGGTGAGGGCATCAGGCTGCACTGATGCCTCCTCCCCCGTCCTCCTCCCCCAATAAATCCCATCATGGTGAGCTATCCTTAATCACCCTGTGGCAAGGTGACGTCAATTTCATCAAAGGGGATTCGTGATGTTAAACGCCTGGCACCTTCCGGTTGCCCCATTTGTTAAGCAAAACAAAGACAACCTTGTGATTACGCTCTGGCTGGCAGGGGACAATCAGCCTGAACGTGTGACCCTGCGCGCCGAAGTGGATAACGAAGAAACGTCGCTGAAAATGCACAAAGTGCGCAGCCAGCCGCAGCCGGGCGTCACGGCGTGGCGGGCAAATATCGATTTGCGCAGCGGGCAACCGCGTCGCCGCTACGGCTTCAAGCTGCTGTGGAACAACCGCCAGCTGTGGTTTACCCCGCAGGGTTTCAGCCGTTTCCCTCCGGCCAGGCTGGAGCAGTTTGCCGTGGATCACCCGGATAACGGCCCGCAGTGGGTTAACGATCAGGTCTTTTACCAGATTTTCCCGGACCGCTTTGCGCGCAGTGAAAAGCGCACCGTCGATCAGGACAAGGTTTATTACCATCATGCGGTCGGTCACGACATCATTCTGAAAAAATGGGACGAGCCGCTGACCGCCCAGGCGGGGGGATCGACCTTTTACGGCGGCGATCTCGACGGTATCAGCGAAAAACTGCCGTACCTGAAAAAGCTCGGCGTGACGGCGCTGTACCTGAACCCGGTGTTTAAAGCGCCAAGCGTGCACAAATACGATACGCAGGACTACCGCCACGTTGACGAGCAGTTTGGCGGTGACGAAGCGCTGCTGCGGCTGCGGCACAACACGCAAAAAGAGGGTATGCGCCTGATCCTTGATGGCGTGTTCAATCACAGCGGTGATTCTCATGCGTGGTTTGACCGTCACAATCAGTCGATGGGCGGCGCATGCCATAATCCGGACTCACCGCAGCGTGACTGGTACAGTTTTGACGAGAATGGCCGCGCCCTGGACTGGCTGGGCTACCCGAGCCTGCCGAAGCTCGATTTCCAGTCGCCATCGCTGGTGAATGAGATCTACGGCGGCGACGACAGCATCGTGCGCCACTGGCTGAAAGCGCCGTGGAACATGGACGGCTGGCGGCTGGACGTGGTGCATATGCTGGGTGAAGCAGGCGGGGCGCGGAATAACCTTCAGCATGTCGCCGCCATTACCCGGTCGGCAAAAGCGGCCCGGTCGGAAGCATTCGTCTTCGGGGAGCACTTTGGCGACGCGCGTCAGTGGTTGCAGGCTGATGCAGAAGACGCGGCGATGAACTATCGCGGCTTCACCTTCCCGCTGTGGGGTTTCCTCGCTAACACCGATATCTCTTACGATCCGCAGCATATTGACGCCGAAACCTGCATGGCGTGGATGGAAAACTATCGCGCTGGCCTGTCGCATCAGCAGCAGCTGCGGATGTTTAACCAGCTCGACAGCCACGATACCGCACGCTTTAAATCGTTGCTGGGTAAGGATGTGGCGCGTCTGCCGCTGGCGGTGACCTGGCTCTTTACCTGGCCGGGCGTACCCTGCATCTACTATGGCGATGAAGTCGGGCTGGACGGCAACAACGATCCGTTCTGCCGTAAAACCTTCCCGTGGGAGCCTGAAAAGCAGGATCAGGATCTGTTCAGCCTCTACCAGCGCATGGCGACGCTGCGCAAGCAGAGCCAGGCCCTGCGATACGGGGGCTGTCAGGTGATGTACGCCCACGATAACGTGGTGGTGTTTGTCCGCGTCTATAACCAGCAGCGCGTGCTGGTGGCGATCAACCGGGGCGAGGCGTGTGAAGTCGTGCTGGAAGATTCACCGCTGTTGGCTGGTAAAATGTGGAAGAGCAAAGAGGGTAAAGCGACGTTCCAGGGGAGCGTGCTCACGCTGCCAGCGATCTCCGCTGCGGTCTGGTTCGGCAGCTAAGCGCAGGCAGAATGGTTTTCACCTTTTAAGATGGCGCAAATGCAACGATTTGTGTCAATCTTAACGGATCGTTTACGGTGAAGGTGGAAACATGGACGAGCTTTACATCCTTGGCTGTTTGTTCCTGGTTTTTGCGCTGGTCGTGGCACCCGTGCTCGCGGTGATAGGCTTTAACCGAAGCACGGCGGCGCGGCAGGAGATCGCCCGGCTTCGCCAGCGCATTGAGGCGCTCGAGCAGCGTAGTGTGGCTGAGAAAGCACCGGAGCAGGTGCAGACCGCCGCGCCGGTGAAGACGCCAGCGCCGGTGTCAGAGGCCGTTAACGCACCTGTCGATCCCTGGCGTCCCGAACCGCCCGTCACTGAAGCAGAGCCTGTGCCTGTACCGGCGGCAAAACGTCCTTCCGCCTTTGGCGGCATCCTGTCCTCGCTGACGCGCTGGTTTATGCAGGGCAATCCGCTGGCAAAACTGGGGATTGTACTGCTCTTCCTCGGCCTCTCTTTCCTGCTGCGCTATACCGTTGAACATTCACTGTTTCCGCTTGAGCTGCGTCTTGCCGCCACGGCGCTGTTTGCCATGGTTCTGCTGGCCGTTGGATGGCGGCTGCGGCACAGGCAGCGGATCTACGCGCTGATCCTCCAGGGCGGAGCGACCGGCGTGCTTTATCTGACCGTCTTTGGCGCATTCCGGCTGTGGCAGATGCTGCCGATGACGCTGGCGTTTGCGCTGCTGGTGGTGATTTGCGCGGCGAGCGTCGGGCTGGCCGTGTTGCAAAAGGCGCTGAGCCTTGCCATGCTGGCGAGCCTCGGCGGATATCTTGCGCCGCTGCTCCTGTCTACCGGGGGCGGTAGCTTTGTGGCGCTATTCTCCTTCTATCTCCTGCTGTCCATCGGCATTCTCGTCATCAGCATCTGGCAGCACTGGCGCGAGCTCAACCTGCTCGGGCTGCTCTTCACGTTTGGCGTTGGCGGGGTGTGGGGACTGAGCGACTACCAGCCGGAAGACTATGTTATTTGTCAGCTGTTCCTGATTGCCAATACGCTTATTTTTGGCGTGTTTAGCGTGGCGCTGTCGCTGCGGGCGCAGGAAAAAGGCAAACAGATTATTGACGGCGTACTGCTGTTTGCTCCGCCGCTGATTGGTTTTGGGATGCAGTATGGCATGACGTCTCACTGGACGTACGGCCCGGCGCTAAGCGCGCTGGGCTATGGTGCGTTTTACCTCTCGCTGGCGTTTCTCGCGCTGCGGCGTTACCCCTCCATCGGACGACCGCTGGTTATGGCGGCGCTGGCGATCGGCGGCGGGTTTGCCACGCTTGCCATTCCGCTGGCGCTTTCAGCGCGCTGGACGGCGATGGCCTGGGCGCTGGAAGGGCTGGGTATTCTTTGGTTGGGCGTGCAACAGCAGCAGCGGCGCATGAGCTATAGCGGGACGGCGTTGCTGGTGCTGGCGCTCGGCAGCGCGATATGGGCGCAAATGGACGGCGTCACTTCGCTGAGCCTCCTGCTTATTTTCGCAGTGCTCAGTCTTTGCTGGCTGGCTGCGGCCTGGCTGTGGCAGAAAATCGCGCTGCCGGGCAGCTGGGCATTGCTGGCCGGTGGGTTGCTGTTCTGGTTAGTGGCGTTGCTGGGCGCGTCGCAGTTGTTCCTGAAGCAGGAGTTATCGCTTCTGGCAGGCGTGCTGGCGCTGACGGCGGCGTCGGCCTGGGGATGGCGGCAGGCTGCCGCTCGTCTGGCATGGTGGGAGCTGGATGCCAGCAAATGGCTGCTGTGGCCGGTGATGCTGCTGATGGTGCTGTATCAGGTCTCGCACCAGCAGATTCTGGCGGCCGGCTGGGCAAATCTGGCCTGGGCTATCGCGCTGCCTGCCGCCCTGATGCTGCTGCGGCGCGACGAAGATAAACTTCTGCCGCGCATCTCAATGGGGCTGCATCTGTCGCTGTTGTGGATGATTTTACTCGCCCTTGCCGCCGAGCTTTACTGGTTTGCCCGCTCCCTGCCATGGGGCATGGCGGCCTGGGGAAGCGGCATTGCGATGGCTGTCGGCGGTGGGGTGATTATGGCGCTCTCCGCGGCCGTACGGCGTCGCGGATGGCCTTTCCGGGTATGGCCTGCGCTCTACGCCTGCCTTGCCGCGATCCCTGTGGTTGTGGCGCTGGTGGTATTGCTGGTCGTGACCAATTTCCAGGACGGTGTGGTCTATCGACAGACCTGGCTGCCGCTGGTGAACCCGCTTGAGGAAGGGGCGGCGTTCGCGCTGCTGGGGCTGGTAGTATTTTATCGGGCAGTGGATCGCTACTATCCGGCATCGCTTGCGCAGTCCCGACCTTGGCCCGCCGTTGTGCTGATGGCGCTTGGCTTCTGGTGGCTCAACGGCGCGTTGCTGCGTGCGCTGGCGTGGTACGGCGAGGTGGCCTGGAACATGGAATCGCTGTGGCATTCGCGGCTTATTCAGACCACCTTTGCCCTGTTCTGGATGTTCTGCGCGCTGGTGGTGATGATCCGCGCCACCCGTCAGGCCTCCCGTCAGCAGTGGCTTGGCGGTGCGGCGCTGCTGGGGGTGGTGATGCTCAAACTGATGCTGGTGGACAGCGCGGGCGGTGGCGGCCTGGCGCGCGCCGTCGCGTTTATTGGCGTGGCGATCCTGGTCCTGATTGTGGGCTATTTCTCGCCGCTACCGCCTAAAGCAGGAGAAGAAAAATGAAATGGATGAATGCGGTTGTTTGTGCAGCACTGCTGGCCATGGCCGGTCCGGCATTCAGCGAGGGCGCGCCAGCGGAATCCCCGCGGGATTATGCCTACGGCCTGTCCCTTGATACCTTTGCATCTTCGCCGTGGTATCGGGTCATGCTGCCGCTGGCGATTTATCAGCAGAGTACATCGCCCGATCTGCGCGACGTGCGCGTGTTTAATCAGTCGGGCGAGCCTGTACCGTTCAGCCTGGTTACTACGACGCGTCCGCAGCCGGCACCGACCACCACGGCGCTGCGCCTTTTTGCGCTTAACGCCTCGCCGGGCGGGGAAGAGGACAGCGGCGATAAAATTATGCTACGGGCCAGAAACGGTGTGGAAATTGTGCTGGAAGGGCAACACGCTGCGGCTGCCGGACAGCACTATCTGCTGACCCTGCCGGAAAACGCGACGGAGGTTCCGCTCTCTCAGCTCCAGCTTTTCTGGGACACGCCGCAGGGCTCGTGGCAGGGAACGGCATCGGTCTATTACAGCGAGGATCTGAAAAACTGGTATACCTTGCGCGAAGAGATGCCCCTGCTGGACGTGATGAGTGGACAGGATCGCCTGAAGCTCGACCGCATCGATACCGATCTGGTGTTATCACCTGAGGCGAATCGCTATCTGCTGCTGGTGCTGAACACGGGACGTTCTGCCCTGACGTTAACCGGCGTCAACGCGATTAACGCGCCTGCGCCGCCGGAATCAGAGCACATTAGCCTGGCGGGAGAGGGGGAGCGGTTATCCGAAAGTGAAGCCGTGTGGCGCTGGAAACATCCGCAGCCTCTGAGTGCGATCGCCTTCATGCTGAATGGCGACGGCGTTCTCCCGGCAGAAATAGCCTGGCGGGGGGCGGATAAGGATCGGTGGCATACGCTGAAAAAAGAGGTGATCTACCAGCTCGGCGGCAAAACGTCTGAACCTGTTCCGCTCCCTGGCGGGCTGGTCGAGGCGGTAAAAATCAAGACCCTCAATGCGCGTTTGCCCGAGAACCTGCCGGGCGTGATAGGGCAGCGCGTGCGCTACGATCTGGTGTTTAACGCGCAGGGGAAGGGGCCGTACCTGCTCGCGTGGGGGAACGGGGCTGCGAAACCGGCGAGCGTGGAGACGGATATGCTGATCCCGACCGAACTGCGTAAAACCTACGATCTGGCAGCCTTGCCGATGGCGGATACGCTGGAACCTGTCCCGCTGGGGGGCGAGGCGCGTTTAACCGCGACGTCTGCGGCTGAGCAGGAAAGCAGAATGAAAACGCTGATGGTCTGGGGCGTACTGATTGCGGGGGTGATGGTGCTTGCGGGTATGGCATGGCGCATCTGGCGCGAGGTAAAAAAAGACGGCGCAGCATAAGCCATAAAAAAACCCGCGTATTCGCGGGTTTTTTCGTAAACCGTGCCGATTACAGGCTGGATACGTTCTCAGACAGGTATTTAGCTACGCCGTCTGGGGAAGCCGCCATACCTTCTTTACCTTTTTCCCACTGAGCCGGGCACACTTCACCGTGCTCTTCGTGGAACTGGAGCGCGTCAACCATGCGCAGCATTTCGTCGATGTTACGACCCAGCGGCAGATCGTTCACAACCTGGTGACGAACGATGCCGTTTGCATCGATCAGGAAAGAACCACGCAGTGCAACGCCAGCGTCCGGATGTTCGATACCGTAAGCCTGCTGGATTTCGCGTTTGATGTCCGCAACCATCGCGTATTTCACCGCACCGATGCCGCCGTTTTCGACAGGGGTGTTACGCCATGCGTTGTGTACAAATTCAGAGTCGAAGGAGACGCCAACCACTTCCACGCCACGCTTCTGGAATTCTTCGTAACGTTTGTCGAACGCGATCAGCTCAGACGGGCAAACGAAAGTGAAGTCCATTGGCCAGAAGAACAGAACGGTCGCTTTACCGTTGGTATGCTGTTTGAAGTTGAAGTTTTCAACGATTTCACCATTGCCCAGAACGGCGGCAGCTGTAAAATCCGGAGCCGGACGAGTTACCAGAACCATATGATTCTCCTGTAGATACTAAGGTTATTTGGAACGCAACGCGGGCCAGTATAGAGGCAGTACGGGAATAAGACAAAGAGGTGGTAACAATCGTTCCACCAGCTTTTACCTATCAATCATACCGGCATCACAGTTCTTTATTTTTCGCCTGCGTCATCATACGCGGGTAGAACTGCCAGAAGCGGGTTTCCAGCGCATCGTAATGTTCATCCAGGTCATGCCATGAGTCGCGCAGCGCGTCCAGACGCGGTCGACGGCTCGCCATGCCGTTCAGGACGTTCTGAATGAAATCCATCTCGCGGTATCGCTCCAGCCAGCGTTCAGACCAGAGATAGTTATTCAGATTCACAAAGCGCGGCGGGGAGTCCGGCAAAATGATCGACACCTGCGCGTGGGCGTAGCGCACAAACTCAGGCAGCGACATATCAGGCGACAGCTGCGGCCAGTGGCGCGACAGGAAATGATCCCACATGACGTCGAGCGTGATCGGCGCCACCCGTCGCGTTTCGGGGCGGAACCAGGTTTTGGCTTCCGTCACTTCCGGCAGGTTATCGGTCAGCACGTCGATGCGGCGGTGCATAAAAATCCCGTCGACAACCTCAGGGGAATACTCTTCCGCCGGGTTGCCGCGTACAAAATCGGCCAGCAAATTGCCGGAGAGGGAGCTGTCCGCGAGGTGAGCGAGATGCAGGTGAGCGAGAAAATTCATGCGTTTTCGTTGTCCGGTGGCGGCTAGTTGTTGCAGCAAAAGGGTGTGAGCACTAGACTATGCCGCCTGTTTTTAAGTCACGAGTATACGTCATGCGCGTCGCCGATTTCTCCTTTGAACTACCTGAATCCCTGATTGCTCACTACCCCATGCCTGAGCGTAGCAGCTGTCGCTTGCTGTCACTGGACGGGCCAACGGGCGCGCTGACGCACGGTACTTTCACCGATCTGCTCGACAAGCTCAACCCTGGCGATCTGCTGGTCTTTAATAATACCCGCGTGATCCCGGCGCGTCTGTTTGGCCGTAAAGCCAGCGGCGGCAAGATTGAGGTGCTGGTCGAACGTATGCTCGATGATAAACGTATTCTGGCACATATTCGCGCCTCCAAAGCGCCTAAGCCGGGCGCGGAGCTGCTGCTGGGGGATGACGAGAGCATCAAAGCGACCATGACCGCGCGTCACGACGCGCTGTTCGAGGTGGAGTTCAACGACGAACGCACGGTGCTTGATATCCTCAACGCCATCGGCCACATGCCGCTGCCGCCGTACATTGAACGCCCGGACGAAGAGGCCGACCGCGAGCTGTATCAGACCGTCTACAGCCAGAAGCCGGGTGCGGTGGCGGCGCCAACGGCGGGCCTGCACTTTGATGAACCGCTGCTGGAAAAGCTGCGCGCCAAGGGCGTTGAGATGGCCTTCGTGACGCTGCACGTCGGCGCGGGGACGTTCCAGCCGGTACGCGTGGACAGCATCGAAGATCACATCATGCACTCTGAGTACGCCGAAGTGCCGCAGGAGGTTGTGGATGCGGTGCTGGCGGCGAAAGCGCGCGGAAGCCGCGTCGTGGCCGTCGGTACAACGTCGGTACGTTCCCTTGAGAGCGCCGCGCAGGCCGCGAAAAGCGAGCTGATTGAACCGTTCTTTGGCGATACGCAGATTTTTATCTACCCGGGCTATCAGTACAAAGTCATTGATGCGCTGGTGACCAACTTCCATCTGCCTGAATCGACGCTGATTATGCTGGTTTCCGCGTTTGCGGGGTATCAGCATACGATGAACGCCTACAAGTCTGCGGTAGAACAAAAATATCGCTTTTTTAGCTACGGTGACGCGATGTTTATCACGTACAATCCGCAGGCTTTGAATGAGCGTGTCGGGGAATAAGTCCGCGGCACTGTGTTACAACGTTGGACTGTTTTT
This sequence comes from Enterobacter sp. MGH 38, assembly GCF_000492855.1. Lineage (NCBI taxonomy): Bacteria > Pseudomonadati > Pseudomonadota > Gammaproteobacteria > Enterobacterales > Enterobacteriaceae > Enterobacter > Enterobacter sp. MGH 38. The sequence continues at coordinate 147,567 of NZ_KI535608.1, forward strand.
CTGACGTCGGAGAAAAAATGAAATTTGAACTCGATACCACCGATGGTCGCGCGCGTCGCGGTCGTCTGGTGTTTGATCGCGGCGTGGTAGAAACCCCCGCGTTTATGCCTGTGGGCACGTACGGCACCGTAAAAGGAATGACGCCGGAAGAAGTTGAAGCCACTGGCGCACAGATTATCCTCGGCAACACCTTCCACCTGTGGCTGCGTCCAGGCCAGGAGATCATGAAGCTCCACGGCGATCTGCACGACTTCATGCAGTGGAAAGGCCCCATCCTCACCGACTCCGGCGGTTTCCAGGTCTTCAGCCTGGGCGATATCCGTAAGATCACTGAGCAGGGCGTACACTTCCGTAACCCGATCAACGGCGATCCAATCTTCCTCGATCCAGAAAAATCCATGGAGATTCAGTACGATCTCGGCTCCGATATCGTAATGATCTTCGACGAATGTACGCCATACCCGGCGGACTGGGACTACGCCAAGCGTTCTATGGAGATGTCCCTGCGTTGGGCGAAGCGTAGCCGCGACCGTTTTGACTCCCTGCAAAACAAAAATGCGCTGTTCGGCATTATCCAGGGCAGCGTTTACGAAGATTTACGCGATATCTCGGTTAAAGGTCTGGTAGAGATAGGCTTTGATGGCTACGCTGTCGGCGGTTTGGCTGTGGGTGAGCCGAAGGAAGATATGCACCGCATTCTGGAGCATGTCTGCCCGCAAATCCCGGCGGATAAACCACGATACCTGATGGGTGTGGGTAAACCAGAAGATCTGGTGGAAGGCGTACGTCGCGGCATTGATATGTTCGACTGCGTTATGCCAACCCGAAACGCGCGTAACGGTCATCTGTTCGTTACCGATGGCGTGGTGAAAATCCGTAACGCGAAGCATAAGAGTGACACCAGCCCGCTCGATTCCGAGTGCGATTGCTATACCTGTCGCAATTATTCTCGCGCGTACCTGCATCATCTCGATCGTTGCAACGAGATTTTGGGGGCGCGTCTCAATACCATTCATAATCTTCGTTATTATCAGCGCTTAATGGCTGGTTTACGTAAGGCTATCGAAGAGGGTAAATTAGAGAGCTTCGTGACCGATTTCTACCAACGTCAGGGGCGGGATGTTCCACCGTTGAACGTTGATTAATTTTAATAATGAGGGAATTTGAATGAGCTTTTTTATTTCTGATGCGGTAGCAGCAACGGGTGCACCAGCGCAGGGCAGCCCGATGTCTCTGATTCTGATGCTGGTTGTGTTCGGTCTGATCTTCTACTTCATGATCCTGCGTCCACAGCAGAAGCGTACTAAAGAGCACAAAAACCTGATGAACTCCATCGCGAAGGGCGATGAAGTCCTGACCAATGGTGGCCTGGTGGGTCGCGTAACCAAAGTAGCGGAAAACGGCTACATTGCTATCGCCCTCAACGACACCACTGAAGTGGTTATCAAACGTGACTTCGTAGCTGCCGTTCTGCCGAAAGGCACCATGAAGGCGCTGTAATCCCAACTTTTCCCAAAGGGAACTGCCGTGTTAAACCGTTATCCTTTGTGGAAGTACATCATGCTGGTCGTCGTGATTATCGTCGGCCTGCTGTACGCGCTTCCCAACCTGTATGGTGAGGATCCGGCCGTTCAAATCACTGGCGCGCGCGGTGTCGCCGCCAGTGAGCAAACGCTGATCCAGGTCCAGAAAACGTTACAAGAAGAAAAAATTACCGCTAAGTCTGTGGCACTGGAAGAGGGCGCAATTCTTGCTCGCTTCGACACCACCGACACGCAGCTCCGCGCACGTGAAGCGCTGATGGGCGTGCTGGGTGATAAATATGTCGTGGCGCTTAACCTTGCTCCTGCAACCCCACGCTGGCTGGCTGCGCTGAACGCAGAGCCAATGAAACTGGGTCTTGACCTGCGTGGCGGCGTTCACTTCCTGATGGAAGTGGATATGGATACCGCGCTCGGCAAGCTACAGGAACAGAATATCGACAGCCTGCGCAGCGATCTGCGCGATAAGGGCATTCCGTACACCACCGTACGTAAAGAAGATAACTACGGCATGAGCATCACGTTCCGCGACAGCGCGGCACGCGATCAGGCTGTGACCTATCTGTCTCAGCGTCACCGCGATCTGGTTATCACCTCTCAGGGCAGCAATCAGCTGCGTGCGGTAATGACCGACGCGCGTCTGAGTGAAGCACGTGAATACGCCGTTCAGCAGAACATTAACATTCTGCGTAACCGTGTAAACCAGCTGGGCGTGGCTGAGCCACTGGTACAGCGTCAGGGTGCAGACCGTATCGTGGTCGAACTGCCGGGTATCCAGGATACCGCCCGTGCGAAAGAGATTCTGGGCGCGACGGCGACCCTGGAGTTCCGTCTGGTTAACTCCAACGTTGACCAGGCTGCTGCGGCTTCAGGCCGTGTGCCGGGCGATTCCGAAGTGAAGCAGACCCGCGAAGGCCAGCCGGTTGTGCTGTACAAACGCGTGATCCTGACCGGTGACCATATCACCGACTCCACTTCAAGCCAGGATGAGTACAACCAGCCGCAGGTTAACATCTCGCTGGATAGCGCAGGTGGCAACATCATGTCTAACTTCACCAAGGACAACATCGGCAAGCCGATGGCGACCCTGTTCGTGGAGTACAAAGACAGCGGTAAGAAAGACGCCAATGGCCGTGCCGTGCTGGTGAAAGAGGAAGAGGTGATTAACATCGCCAACATCCAGTCTCGTCTGGGTAACAGCTTCCGTATTACCGGTATCAGCAACCCGAACGAAGCGCGTCAGCTCTCTCTGCTGCTGCGTGCCGGTGCGCTGATTGCGCCAATTCAGATTGTTGAAGAACGTACCATCGGTCCAACCCTGGGTATGCAGAACATCAAACAGGGTCTGGAAGCGTGTCTGGCCGGTCTGGCGGTGTCCATCATCTTCATGATCTTCTTCTATAAGAAGTTCGGCCTGATTGCGACCTCCGCGCTGATTGCCAACCTGGTGCTGATCATCGGTATCATGTCCCTGCTGCCAGGGGCGACGCTAACCATGCCAGGTATCGCGGGTATCGTTCTAACCCTTGCGGTGGCGGTCGACGCCAACGTACTGATAAACGAACGTATCAAAGAAGAGCTGAGCAACGGTCGTTCTGTACAGCAGGCGATTGAAGAAGGCTACAAAGGGGCGTTCAGCTCCATCTTCGATGCGAACGTAACAACACTGATTAAGGTTCTTATCCTGTATGCAGTGGGTACTGGCGCGATCAAAGGCTTTGCGATTACTACCGGTATCGGTGTCGCAACGTCGATGTTTACCGCTATTGTCGGCACCCGTGCCATCGTGAACCTGCTGTACGGCGGCAAGCGCGTCAAAAAGCTGTCTATCTGAGGAGTGCGTTGTGGCACAGGAATATACTGTTGAACAATTGAACCACGGCCGTAAAGTCTGGGACTTTATGCGCTGGGACTACTGGGCCTTCGGCATTTCAGGTTTTCTGCTGATCTTGTCCATCGTCATTATGGGCGTGAAAGGCTTTAACTGGGGCCTGGATTTCACCGGTGGTACGGTGATCGAAATTACCCTGGAAAAACCGGTCGATATGGACCAGATGCGTGAGTCTCTGCAAAAAGCGGGCTTTGAAGAGCCGCTGCTACAGAACTTCGGCAGCAGCCGCGACATCATGGTGCGTATGCCGCCGGTACACGATGCCAACGGCAGCCAGGAGTTGGGCAGCAAGGTCGTTCAGGTTATTAACGAAACGACCAGCCAGGACGCAACGGTTAAGCGTATTGAGTTTGTCGGCCCGAGCGTTGGTGCTGACCTGGCGCAGACCGGTGCGATGGCGCTGCTTGTGGCGCTGATCTCGATCCTGATTTACGTCGGTTTCCGCTTTGAGTGGCGACTGGCGGCAGGCGTGGTTATCGCCCTGGCGCACGACGTGGTGATCACCATGGGCATACTGTCCCTCTTCCACATTGAGATTGACCTGACGATTGTGGCATCCCTGATGTCCGTTATCGGTTACTCACTGAACGACAGTATCGTGGTATCTGACCGTATTCGTGAAAACTTCCGTAAGATCCGTCGCGGCACGCCGTACGAAATCTTTAACGTGTCGTTGACCCAGACGCTGCACCGTACGTTGATCACCTCCGGCACCACCCTGATGGTGATCCTGATGCTGTTCCTGTTCGGTGGCCCGGTGCTGGAAGGCTTCTCGCTGACCATGCTGATCGGTGTGTCTATCGGTACGGCCTCGTCTATCTACGTCGCGTCCGCGCTGGCGCTGAAGCTGGGCATGAAGCGCGAGCATCTGATCCAGCAGAAAGTCGAGAAAGAAGGGGCGGATCAGCCGTCCATTCTGCCGTAAGCGTCTTATGCGGTATCGAAATCCCGGCCTGCTGGCCGGGATTTTTTTTGTCTGCATCTCACAAACACTCCTGACAGTATGTTGTCAGGAGCCCTGTCGTAGACTCCTTCTGAACCCTAACAACAGGCAGGAGGACGTATGAAAAGTGTCATTAACTGGTTTGAAATTCCGGTCGCCGATATGGATCGCGCCACCAAATTTTATGAGTCGGTGATGCAGGTCGCGCTGCGGCGCGAGAAGATGGACGTGGCTGAGCTGGCGATTTTCCCGCACGAGGATCCGGCCACCGGCGGCGCGCTGGCGAAATTTGACGGCGTTACACCCTCTTCGCAGGGCGCTATTATTTACCTGCATACTGACAATCTGGCGGCCACGCTCGATCGTATTGCTTCTGCGGGCGGTGAGTGCGTGTTTGGCCCGCTGGAACTGCCGCAAGGCATTGGCACTATAGCCCTGTTTACCGACAGCGAAGGTAATCGCGTCGGCCTCCATCAACCGGTATGAGAGTAAACCGATGACCCGACGCGCTGACCGTTTGTTCCAGATTGTGCAGATCCTGCGGGGCAGGCGTCTGACAACGGCAGCGCATCTGGCGGAAAGGCTTGGCGTGTCCGAGCGCACGGTGTACCGCGATATCCGCGACCTGTCGCTTTCCGGCGTGCCGGTGGAAGGCGAGGCGGGAAGCGGATATCGGCTAATGTCGGGTTTTGATTTACCCCCGTTGATGCTGACCAACAAGGAGTCCGAGGCGCTGATGGTGGCGATCCGTCTGCTCAAAACCTGGGGCGGGGAATCGCTGTCGCGCGAGCTGGAGTCGGCCCAGGAAAAAGTGCTGGCGATCCTGCCAGAAGAGAGCCGCCGCAAAGCTGAACAGACGCGAATTTACGCGCCGGATATTGCCCTTCAGCCACACTCCCGTAGTGGTTTCGACGTGATCCACCAGGCAATTTCTGCCCTGCGTGTGCTGGCGCTGCACTATCGCGATGAAGCCGGGCAGTTAACCTGGCGTGAGGTTCAGCCGCTGGGGCTGTTCTTCTGGGGTGAGCACTGGCTGCTGGCCGCGTGGTGTGAATGGCGCGATGACTATCGCTGCTTCCGTCTCGACCGGTGTTTGCATATTACGCTGACGGAAAGACGCTTTAGCGAAAGCGCGGACAGGTCGCTGGCGGATTTTTTGCGCAAGGTGAAGCAGTAAAAAGCCGGGTGGCGAGGTAAAAGCAAAACGGCAACGATGTTGCCGTTTTTTGTGTTTGCGCCCTCTCCCGTGGGAGAGGGAAGGGGTGAGGGCACCAGCCCGCACAATCCCGCACTAATTAGAAGTTGTAACCCACGACCAGGTAACCGCCCCAACCGGTAGAACGAACGCTGAAGTCGCCGTTGCCGAAGTTCAGGCTGGCGTCGTCGTTCCACTGACCACCGTTGTGCCAGTAACGCGCAACAACAGAGTAGTGCCAGTGATCGTAGTTCAGCGCCAGGATGTGGCTGGACGCGATGGAGTCGTTAGTGCGCGCTTTTCTGCCGTTCAGGTCGCGGAAATCGTTATCGCCCAGGTCTGAACCCCAGTCAAAGTTGGTGAAGCCGATATAGCTCAGGTTGCCGCCCCACAGTTGGGTAATTGGCACAAAGTATTTCACTTTGAAACGGTAGCCATCCCACTCGTTCTCGTTCGCAGCGCCGTAGTTCTGCCACTGGTATTTTGCGTAGACGTTCATGGACAGGCTCATCGGCAGGCCAGTCTCAATGTCTGTACCCAGACCCATATACCAGGTGCTCTGGCGACCGGACTTGTTGCGGCCCATGTCGTAGATGTAGTTGTTTGCGAAATACCACTCTTTGAACGGACCAAACGCCAGGCTGGTACCAGTCAGTTTATCAATGGAGAAGCGTGGTTCGATCTCCATGAACAGTGGGGAACCGTGGTTCCAGATACCTTTCGCGTCGGTGTTACCGCCGAAGAATACCGGTGCGTCCATGTAGCCATAGAAATCAAACCAGTCTTTTTTAGCGAATGCTTCGTACTCGAGGTAAGTATCGTTACGGATCTGCGGTCCGAAACGGGTATGGTAGCTGCCTACCACGTTAACGCTCTGGTGCCACCAGTCGGAGAGGTATTGTGGTTTGTCGTTTTCCGCTGCGTTAACAGTGAAAGAGGAGGACAGTGCCAGAACTGCACCGGCTGCGAGTAATGTTTTTTTCATAATCATGCCACTGATTGAAATTCCCTTCCGGGAGTGAAAAATGCGCGAATTGCGTTTCTAAATATTTAGTGTTTCTGCGGAGCCTATTATAGGAATCCTTGCTCACAAAAATATGTGTTGTTTCACATATCTCTCACATACGTAATCGATTGCGTTCACGTTTGCGTACTTTAGACGGGCGCGATTGTAGCGGCAATCATTTATGTTGCCAATCCATACGAAATGTAAATGTTAGCGGAGTGACATTTCACTCCGCTAAAAGGGCGGGTTATTGCGCGGCGGGTTGAATGTCGTGAATACGGATAAAGCCCAGCTGTTCTGGCGTCAGTCCGCTCAGCTGGAGCGGGATGTCAACATCGCTCGGCGCCAGCGTGCTGGCGGGGGCGGTGAAGAGCTGATTCTTCACGTTCACTTCCTGATAGCTCTCCGTGGTGCCCTGAATCTGGCCCCACTCTACGGTGCCGCTGAACGCGGGCAGCGGATCGTTGGACTCACCCTGAATGCGTAATGTTGCGCGAGTACCATCGGCATTCGCTGCAACATTCACCAGAGACATCTTTAGCGTGCCAATCTGGCTGTTCAGACGCGCGGGCGTGTTTGCACCTGGCAATAAATAAACGCCATTGCTGGATTTGGCATTCAGCGCGTTCTGCTGGGTGATCTTCACGGTTTCTTTATTAAGTTTGTCCATCGCCACGTTAAGCGTATTCACGCTTTGTTTCATCTCGCGGACTTCGCTTTGCTGTGCGCAGGCGCTAAGCGTGAACAGGCTCCCCACCAGCACTATTTTCAGGTAACGTCTTGTCATTGCGTTTAATTCCTTGAAATCACAGATTGCTGCAATGGTAGACAGGATAGTGCCGTCAGGCATAGATCCTTTGTCTCAAAAAGCTCTTCCTTTGTTGTCGGGCCAGTTCAGGGTAAAATAGAAATCAGTTAACCAGATAACAGGGACATCGTATGCATTGCCCATTTTGCTCCGCTGTGGATACCAAAGTCATCGACTCACGTCTTGTAGGCGAAGGGTCTTCCGTGCGTCGTCGTCGGCAGTGTCTGGTGTGCAACGAGCGTTTTACCACCTTCGAGGTGGCAGAGCTGGTAATGCCGCGCGTGGTAAAAAGTAACGATGTGCGCGAACCGTTCAATGAAGAAAAACTGCGTAGCGGGATGCTCAAGGCGCTGGAAAAACGGCCCGTCAGCTCCGATGGCGTCGAAATGGCGTTAAACCACATTAAATCTTATCTGCGGGGGTTAGGTGAGCGCGAAGTGCCGAGCAAAATGATCGGCAATCTGGTGATGGAACAGCTGAAAAAGCTCGATAAAGTCGCCTATATCCGCTTTGCCTCCGTTTACCGCAGCTTCGAAGACATCAAAGAGTTTGGCGAAGAGATCGCCCGCTTACAGGATTAAGACCATGCACGACGAGATGTACATGGTGCGAGCCATGAAGCTGGCGCAGCGCGGTCGGTTTACCACTCACCCTAACCCCAATGTCGGGTGCGTCATTGTTAAAGATGGTGAGATCGTGGGGGAAGGTTTTCACTATCGCGCAGGCGAGCCGCATGCTGAAGTGCATGCCTTGCGCATGGCGGGGGAGAAAGCGCGTGGCGCGACGGCCTATGTGACGCTGGAGCCATGCAGCCACCATGGGCGTACGCCGCCGTGCTGTGAAGCGCTGATTGCGGCGGGCGTCTCGCGCGTTGTCGCCGCCATGCAGGATCCTAACCCGCAGGTAGCGGGCCGCGGACTGTATCGTCTGCAACAGGAAGGAATCGACGTCAGCCACGGCCTGATGATGCAGGATGCGGAAGCCCTGAATAAAGGCTTCCTGAAGCGTATGCGCACCGGCTTCCCGTTTATCCAGCTTAAGCTTGGCGCGTCACTGGATGGCCGCACGGCGATGGCGAACGGCGAGAGCCAGTGGATCACCTCGCCACAGGCAAGGCGCGATGTGCAACGTCTGCGCGCGCAAAGCCATGCTATTCTCACCAGCAGTGAAACGGTACTGGCTGACGATCCGGCCATGACCGTACGCTGGGAAGAGCTGAATGCAGATACGCAGGCGCTCTATCCGCAGGAGAACCTGCGTCAGCCGCTGCGCATTATTATTGATAGCCAGAACCGCGTGACGCCGGAGCACCGCATCGTGCAGCAGCCGGGGGAAACCTGGATTGCACGCACCAAAGAAGATACGCGCGAATGGCCGCAAGGCGTGCGCAGCATTACGGTGCCGGAACATAACGGGCATCTGGATCTGGTGGTGCTGATGATGTTGCTCGGCAAACAGCAGGTCAACAGTATCTTGGTTGAAGCCGGTCCGACGCTCGCCGGCGCACTGCTTCAGGCGGGGCTGGTGGATGAGCTTCTCGTCTACGTTGCGCCTAAACTGTTAGGTAACGACGCGCGCGGCCTGTTTGTGCTGCCCGGCCTTGAAAAACTGGCCGATGCGCCGCAACTCTCATTCAGTGAGATTCGTCCGGTAGGCCCGGATGTCTGCCTCCATTTAACGACAGCGTAATTGCTCCTGAAATAGGGAAGCAGTACGCAAAGTATTATGATAAAATCCGCCCCCCTGCGGGGCCAAATGAACCCGTAAAGGAAGAGTATGAACATTATTGAAGCTGCTGTAGCTACCCCGGACGCTCGCGTCGCCATCACCATTGCGCGTTTCAACAACTTCATCAATGATAGCCTGCTGGAAGGTGCGGTTGACGCCCTGAAACGTATCGGCCAGGTTAAAGATGACAACATTACCGTCGTTTGGGTACCAGGTGCTTACGAACTGCCACTGGCAGCGGGCGCGCTGGCGAAAACCGGTAAATACGACGCGGTGATTGCGCTGGGTACTGTTATTCGTGGCGGCACTGCGCACTTCGAATACGTTGCGGGCGGTGCAAGCAATGGTCTGGCGCACGTTGCGCAGGATGCTGAAATTCCTGTCGCGTTCGGCGTGCTGACCACCGAAAGTATTGAACAAGCCATCGAACGTGCTGGCACCAAAGCCGGTAACAAAGGTGCAGAAGCTGCACTGACCGCGCTTGAAATGATCAATGTATTGAAAGCCATCAAGGCCTGATTTTTTTGTAAGGGGAATTCCGTGAAACCTGCTGCTCGTCGCCGCGCCCGTGAATGTGCCGTCCAGGCACTTTACTCCTGGCAGTTGTCCCAGAACGACATCGCTGATGTTGAATACCAGTTCCTGTCAGAACAGGACGTGAAAGACGTTGACGTTCTGTACTTCCGTGAACTGCTGTCGGGAGTGGCGACTAATAGCGCGTATCTCGATGGTCTGATGAAGCCATACCTGTCCCGTCTGCTCGAAGAGCTGGGCCAGGTCGAAAAAGCAGTGTTGCGTATCGCGCTGTTTGAGCTGTCTAAACGTGATGATGTGCCGTACAAAGTGGCCATCAACGAAGCGATCGAACTGGCGAAAACCTTCGGCGCTGAAGACAGCCACAAGTTTGTTAACGGCGTGCTGGATAAAGCCGCACCTGCGATCCGTCCCCACAAAAAGTGATCCGCAAACCGGAGTTCTGCATTGCCTGACGGGCAGTGTGGCTCCGGTTTTTTCTTTTATTTGCTGAGGCATAACGTATGGCATGCGGCGAATTCTCCCTGATTGCCCGTTATTTCGACCGTGTCAGAACCTCTCGTCTTGATGTTGAAACCGGCATTGGCGATGACTGCGCACTTCTCAATATTCCCGAAAAACAGACGCTGGCAATCAGCACCGACACCTTAGTGTGTGGGCGACATTTCCTGCCCGACATCGATCCTGCCGATCTGGCGTATAAAGCGCTGGCGGTGAACGTCAGCGATCTGGCGGCAATGGGCGCCGACCCGGCCTGGCTGACGCTGGCTCTGACCTTGCCAGAGGTGGATGAAGCCTGGCTTGAAGCCTTCAGCGATGCCCTGTTTGAGCAGCTGAATTATTACGATATGCAGCTGATTGGCGGTGATACCACTGCCGGTCCGCTGTCGATGACCCTGGCAATCCACGGCTATGTGCCTGCCGGGCGCGCGCTGAAACGTTCGGGCGCAAAACCGGGCGACTGGATCTACGTGACCGGTACGCCGGGGGATAGCGCGGCAGGGCTGGCAATCCTTCAGAACCGTTTAACGGTTGAAGATGCTGACGATGCGGCGTACCTGGTGAAGCGCCATCTCCGGCCCACGCCGCGTATTTTGCACGGCCAGGCGCTGCGCGAGCGGGCCAGTTCGGCTATCGATTTGTCTGACGGGCTGATCTCCGATCTCGGCCATATCCTGAAAGCCAGCGGCGTGGGCGCGCGGATCGATCTGGATCTGTTTCCTCTGTCAGAGCCGTTGCGTCGCCATGCCGAGCCTGAGCAGGCGCTGCGATGGGCGTTATCCGGTGGAGAAGATTATGAGCTGTGCTTCACGGTGCCTGAGCTGAATCGCGGAACACTGGATGTGGCGTTAGCGCATCTGGGGGCGAAATTTACCTGCATCGGGCAGGTGATGCCGGAAAGTGAAGGGCTGCTGTTTGTCCGCGACGGCGCCCCGGTTACGCTTGACTGGAAAGGGTACGATCACTTCGCGTAATTTTGGCGCTCTGTATTGCCGGGTGGCGCTGCGCTTACCCGGCCTACGGATTTTGTTCCCTGAATTGTTTATTTAAACCCTACCACCGGATGTTGCTGATACGGCGTCTCCAGCTCGGCAATCTGCTCCGGCGTCAACGATAAGTCCACCGCACTCAACAACTCATCCAGCTGTTCTTCCCGCGATGTGCCCACAATCGGCGCGGCGACACCGCGCTTGCTCAGCAGCCACGCCAGTGCCACCTGCGCGCGCGTTGCACCGATATCGTCGGCGATCCCGGCTAAGCGTTCGGCAATTAACGCATCGCTGGTTTCTGTATCGTCATACAGGTTTTTACCCACTTCGTCCGATACCAGCCGGGCGGTGGTTTCGCCCCACGGACGGGTTAACCTTCCGCGCGCCAGCGGGCTCCACGGGATCACCGCCACGCCTTCCTGGTAGCAGAGCGGCAGCATCTCGCGCTCTTCTTCCCGGTAAATCAGGTTGTAGTGATCCTGCATGGTGACAAAGCGCGCCCAGCCGTGCTGTGCCTGGAGATCGAGCGCCTGGGCAAACTGTGAGGCATGCATGGACGATGCGCCGATGTAGCGCGCTTTACCGGCTTTCACGACGTCGTTCAACGCTTCAAGCGTCTCTTCGATCGGGGTGTTGTAATCCCAGCGGTGGATTTGCAGCAGGTCGACGTAATCCATGTTCAGGCGTCTGAGGCTGTCATCAATAGAACGCAGGATCTGCGCGCGAGAAAGGCCTTCCGCCAGGTCGCCTGACGGGTAGTACACCTTAGTGGCAACCACAACGTCATCACGACGGGCAAAATCTCGCAGGGCGCGGCCAACAATCTCTTCGCTGCTGCCGTCGGAGTAGCTGTTGGCGGTATCGAAGAAGTTGATGCCGCCGTCAATGGCGCGCTTGATGATGGGGCGGCTGCTCTCTTCCGGCAGCGTCCAGGCATGATTTCCCCGGTCAGGCTCGCCAAACGTCATGCATCCCAGGCAAAGCCGGGACACCTTAAGGTCCGTTTTTCCTAATGTCGTGTATTGCATGGTTCCGCTCCTGCTGTTTAAACAATACGTTTAAGCATAGCAGGAGCAGAAAAGGGGAGGGATCAGGCCAGCCAGGTGCGGATTTTGGCTTCGATACCGGCGGCGTCCAGACCAATGTCGGCGCGCGCCTCATCCTGGGTGCCTTGCGGGATGAAGTGGTCCGGCAGGCCGAGATTAAGCACCGGAACGGCTTTACGGTTCGCCATCAGCACTTCGTTCACGCCGCTACCCGCGCCACCCATGATGGCGTTCTCTTCCAGCGTGACCAGCACGTCATGGCTTTCCGCCATGCTCAGAATCAGAGATTCATCGAGCGGCTTCACGAAGCGCATATCGACCAGCGTCGCATTCAGGTTTTCAGCGACTTTTGCCGCTTCCGGCATCAGCGTACCAAAGTTCAGGATCGCCACTTTTTCACCGCGACGTTTCACCAGACCTTTACCGATGTCCAGTTTTTCCAGCGGCTGTAATTCAACGCCAAGGGCATTACCGCGTGGATAGCGTACCGCGCAGGGACCGTCCTGATAGTGGTAACCGGTATACAGCATCTGACGACACTCATTTTCGTCGCTTGGCGTCATGATCACCATGTCCGGGATACAGCGCAGGAAGGAGAGATCAAACGCGCCCTGGTGCGTCTGGCCGTCAGCCCCCACAATGCCCGCGCGATCGATAGCAAACAGCACCGGCAGCTTCTGAATGGCAACGTCATGGATAACCTGATCGTAGGCGCGTTGCAGGAAGGTAGAGTAGATCGCTACCACCGGCTTGTAGCCGCCAATCGCCAGGCCCGCAGCAAAGGTTACCGCGTGTTGCTCGGCAATGGCGACGTCGAAATACTGGTCCGGGTATTTTTTGGAAAACTCCACCATGCCGGAGCCTTCACGCATGGCAGGCGTCACCGCCATCAGCATGTTGTCTTTCGCCGCCGTTTCGCACAGCCAGTCGCCAAATATTTTTGAGTAGCTTGGCATCCCGCCGCTGCTTTTCGGCAGGCAGCCGCTGGTATGGTCGAACTTAGGCACCGCGTGGAAGGTGATCGGATCTTTCTCCGCCGGTTCGTAACCACGCCCTTTTTTGGTCATGATATGCAGGAACTGAGGGCCTTTCAGGTCGCGCATGTTTTTAAGCGTCGTCACCAGACCCAGCACATCGTGGCCGTCCACCGGGCCGATATAATTAAAGCCCAGCTCTTCGAACAGCGTACCCGGTACGACCATGCCTTTGATGTGTTCTTCGGTACGCTTAAGCAGCTCTTTGATCGGCGGTACGCCGGAGAAGACTTTTTTACCGCCTTCACGCAGTGAGGAGTAAAGCTTGCCGGACAGCAGCTGCGCCAGATGGTTATTCAGCGCGCCGACGTTCTCGGAGATCGACATTTCGTTATCGTTGAGGATCACCAGCATGTCCGGTTTGATATCGCCCGCGTGGTTCATGGCCTCAAAGGCCATCCCGGCGGTGATCGCCCCGTCGCCAATCACGCAGACAGTGCGACGTTGTTTATTCTCTTTTTCGGCGGCAACGGCAATACCAATGCCCGCAGAAATGGAGGTGGAAGAGTGGCCGACGCTTAACACGTCATATTCACTCTCGCCGCGCCACGGGAACGGGTGCAGGCCCCCTTTCTGGCGAATGGTGCCAATTTTATCGCGACGTCCGGTCAGAATTTTGTGCGGATAGGCCTGGTGGCCGACATCCCAGATCAGCTGATCGAACGGCGTGTTATAGACGTAATGCAACGCCACGGTCAGCTCAACCGTGCCAAGTCCGGAGGCGAAGTGGCCGCTGGAGCGGCTAACGCTGTCGAGCAGGTAGCGACGCAGCTCGTCACACAGCTTCGGCAGACTCTCTTTCGGCAACAGACGTAACTCCTGAGTGGAGTCAACTAACGCCAGTGTCGGGTATTTGGCAATATCAAAACTCATCAAAGGCTCATCGAGATTTATAGTTTATTTATCACGCTGGATTATGTAGTCCGCTAGCGCTTCCAGTGCCGAGGTATCCAGCGATTGCGCGGCCAGCTCATTCAGCGACTGGCGGGCATCGTCTATCAGATCCCGGGCTTTACGTTGGGCATGCTCAAGGCCCAACAGGGCGGGATAGGTACTTTTGCCAAGCTGCTGATCCGCACCCTGACGTTTTCCCAATGTTGCAGTATCGCCCACCACATCCAGAATGTCATCCTGAACCTGGAATGCCAGACCGATACTTTCTGCGTATCTGTCCAGAATCGGCAGGGCTTTACGCCCGCGTTCACCCGCGCTCAGCGCGCCCAGGCGAACGGCTGCACGCATCAGTGCGCCCGTTTTGTGACGGTGGATGCGCTCCAGCTGTTCCAGAGTAACCTGACGACCTTCAGCCTCTAAATCCAGCGCCTGGCCGCCGCACATCCCGGCGACGCCGCTGGCCATTGCCAGTTCGGACACCATTGCCAGACGATCGCGATCGCTCACTTCAACCATCGGCGCATCGCTCAGAATGGAGAAGGCCAGAGTTTGCAGCGCATCACCCGCCAGAATGGCATTCGCTTCGCCAAATTTGATATGGCAGGTTGGCTGACCGCGACGTAGATCGTCATCGTCCATGGCTGGCAAATCATCGTGGATCAGCGAATAGGCGTGGATACACTCCACGGCGGCTGCCGGGGCGTCCAGCGTGTTATCGCTGATACCGAACATGTTGCCCGTGGCATATACCAGGAACGGACGCAGGCGTTTACCCCCCAAGAGTGCGCCATAGTGCATGGCTTCAACCAGTGGAGTGTTCTGAAAAGGCTGCGGCTCAATGAATCGGCGCAGCGCATCGTTGGCGCGGATGACGCGCGCCTGAAGCGCGTTGGAGAAATCCATTTACTCGGCGTCCGGTGTGAATGGCGTGGTTTTAGCGTCTTCGCTGTCGGAAAGCAGGATCTGCACACGCTGCTCGGCCTGCTGAAGCTTTACCTGCCCCTGGCGCGCAAGCTGCACACCGCGTTCAAATTCGTTGAGGGCATCTTCCAGCGGTAAATCGCCGCTCTCGAGGCGGGTAACAATCTGCTCAAGCTCACTCAGCGCAGTTTCAAAACTGGCCGGTGCGTCGTTCTTCTTCGGCATAGTGAATTAACTCTTATATTCTTCGCCCCAACATGGTAACGGACTCGGGGCAATTATCAAATAACGCGAGTGGCGCGATGGTGGTATACTTGCGCGCCTGGATGCAGCCACGGGTGTGGGCTGCTGTATCATTTTCCACTACAAGCCTTTATAAGCTTGCCTAAGAAACATTGCCGCCATGAAGTTTATCATTAAATTGTTCCCTGAAATCACCATCAAAAGCCAATCTGTGCGTTTGCGCTTTATTAAAATTCTCACCGGGAACATTCGTAACGTATTAAAACACTACGACGAAACGCTCGCTGTGGTGCGTCACTGGGACCACGTTGAAGTCCGCGCGAAAGACGAAAGCAAACGTCTTGATATTCGCGACGCGCTGACCCGTATTCCTGGTATTCATCATATTCTGGAAGTGGAAGACGTTCCGTTCAGCGATATGCACGATATCTTCGAAAAGGCGCTGGTACAGTACCGCGACCAGATCGAAGGCAAAACCTTCTGCGTGCGCGTGAAGCGTCGTGGTAAACACGAGTTCAGCTCGATTGAAGTCGAGCGCTACGTTGGCGGCGGTCTGAACCAGCACGTTGAGACGGCGCGCGTGCGCCTGACTAACCCGGACGTTACCGTTAATCTTGAGATCGAGAACGATCGTCTGCTGCTGGTTAAGGGTCGTTATGAAGGTATTGGTGGTTTCCCGATCGGCACGCAGGAAGATGTGCTGTCGCTGATCTCGGGCGGCTTCGACTCCGGCGTCTCCAGCTACATGCTGATGCGTCGCGGCTGCCGCGTGCACTACTGCTTCTTCAACCTGGGCGGGGCGGCGCATGAAATCGGCGTACGTCAGGTGGCGCATTACCTGTGGAACCGCTTCGGCAGCTCTCACCGCGTGCGT
Source organism: Enterobacter sp. MGH 38 (assembly GCF_000492855.1). Classification (NCBI taxonomy): domain Bacteria; kingdom Pseudomonadati; phylum Pseudomonadota; class Gammaproteobacteria; order Enterobacterales; family Enterobacteriaceae; genus Enterobacter; species Enterobacter sp. MGH 38. The sequence goes on from NZ_KI535608.1 coordinate 163,715, forward strand.
TTTGTGGCGATCAACTTTGAGCCGGTGGTCGGCGAAATCCTCGAAAAAGTGGACGACGGCCAGATGGGCGTGGTCCTGAAACGTATGATGGTGCGCGCGGCGTCCAAAGTGGCTGAGCGCTACGGCGTGCAGGCGCTGGTCACCGGTGAAGCGCTGGGGCAGGTCTCCAGCCAGACGCTGACCAACCTGCGTCTTATCGACAACGTGTCTGATACGCTGATCCTGCGCCCGCTGATCTCTCACGATAAAGAGCACATCATCGATCTGGCGCGTAAAATCGGTACTGAAGATTTTGCCCGTACCATGCCGGAATATTGCGGTGTGATCTCAAAAAGTCCAACCATTAAAGCGGTGAAGGCGAAGATCGAAGCGGAAGAAGAGAACTTCGATTTCAGCATCCTGGAAAAAGTGGTGGCGGAAGCGTCCAACATCGATATCCGTGAGATCGCCCAGCAGACCGAGCAGGAAGTGGTTGAGGTGGAGACGGTCAGCGGCTTTGGTGCTAACGATACGATTCTGGATATCCGTTCTGTTGATGAGCAGGATGACAAGCCGTTGCAGGTGGAAGGCGTGGAGGTGGTTTCGCTGCCGTTCTACAAGCTGAGCACCCAGTTTGGCGATCTCGACCAGAGCAAAACGTATCTGCTGTGGTGTGAGCGTGGGGTCATGAGCCGTTTGCAGGCGCTGTATCTGCGCGAGCAGGGCTTCGCGAATGTGAAGGTCTATCGCCCGTAGTTTATTGTCGAGGAGTGCGGCCTGATGCCCTCACCCCGACCCTCTCCCACAGGGAGAGGGCGCAAACATTAAAAACGGCAACCTCGGGTTGCCGTTTTGCTTTTACCTTGCGCCACCCGACTTTTTTATAACTACTCTTCAAAGTAGTTATAAATCCCCGCCGCCATCACCAGCGACGAAGCCACTTCGTACGCTTTTTCGCGCCCAACCAGCAGGTCAATAATCTTCAGGCCAAAATCAATGGCGGTGCCCGGCCCCTGGCTGGTGAGCAGGTTAACGCGCGGATCCCAGACCACGCGTTTATCCACCCACTGGTCTTCCGGAATTGTATCCTTCAGACCAGGGAAGCCGGTCATATTGCCGATGGGGAAAATGTCGTGCGGAACCAGCACCGTACCTGCGGCTGCACAGATTGCCGCGACGATACGCCCGGAAAGATGAAACTGACGAACGGTTTCAACCAGCAGCGGGCTGTCGCGGAAACACTCAGCCCCCTTCAGACCACCCGGCAGAACGATAATGTCGTAATCACCGTCCGCCACCTGTACAAGCGGTGCATCCGCCAGAATCTTCACCCCACGCGAGCAGGTAATCGCCAGGCTTCCGTCGCTGGCGACGCTGGCGGTAGTAACCTTAATACCACCACGTACCAGCAAATCAATGGTGGTGACCGCTTCTGTCTCTTCGCTACCAGGGGCGAGGCATACCAGTGCCGATACGCTCATACTCACTCTCCTTTCGTTTTACTAACTCAAACAGACGGCTATTTTCCGCAACGGTAATGCCGTGTGCCCGGGCGCGTTTTAACAGATAACCGGTAATGTAATCAATTTCGGTATGCCGCATAGCCCGGATATCCTGCAACATTGAGGAGATATTTTCTGCCGTACTCTCAATGACCTGGTCGACATAATAACGTAAATCGGACTCTGAGGTGTGGTAGCCTTCGCGTTCAATGACGGCGGCAACTTCCCGGCAAATCAGCGCTACCCGATCAGGATGCTGGCGCAGTTCACCGTTAGGGCAATCCAGCAGGGCGGTCAGCGGATTAATCGCGCAGTTCACCGCCAGTTTGCGCCACAGTTCCGCGCGAATGTTATTGTGCCAGGCGACGTCAGGCAGCGTGCTTTGCAGGGTATCCGCAAGATAGCTGTAATCGCCGGGCTGTTCACGCGCGGGACCGATATGAGTGATACCACTGGCAACATGGATAATGACGTTACCGTCGCGACGCGCCGCGTGGGTGGTTGTCCCCATCAGCAGCGGTTGCCGGACAGATTTTAGCTCTTCAATGGTACCCATACCGTTGTGAATCAGCAGGATTGGCGTGCTTTCAGGTAACTGGGCGGCCAGGCTTTTCACCGCATCGGAGACCTGCCAGGCCTTCAGCGTGACCAGCAGCAAATCGCTGGTGGCAAGAAATTCCGGATCGTTTGCCGTCAAAGACTCATTAAAAATTGAACCGTCTGTACCCATCACGTTCACACTGCAATAGGGCTGGGGAATTCGCAGCCAGCCCTGAACGTCGTGTCCCTGTTTGCATAGCGCTGTAAGCCAGAGTTGGCCAAGGGCTCCGCATCCAAGCACTGTTACTTTCATCGTTCCTCCTCACCTGCAACGGCGCCAGGTGCTATGACGCTAAGTATAGCGCCATCAGCTAAGCTTCTCGTTATGCCTCGTTGCGGGTATTATGCAACGCAACAAAAATGAAGGGAGAAGAAAAGATGCCATCTTTCGATATTGTTTCTGAAGTTGATTTGCAGGAAGCGCGTAACGGCGTAGAAAATGCTGTCCGTGAGGTTGAGTCACGTTTCGATTTTCGTGGCGTTGAGGCGACCATTGAACTGAACGACGCGAACAAGACGATCAAAGTCCTGAGCGAGTCTGATTTCCAGGTCAACCAGTTGCTGGATATCCTGCGCGCCAAGCTGCTCAAGCGCGGCATTGAAGGGACCTCACTCGATGTGCCGGAAGATTTTGTTCACAGCGGCAAAACCTGGTTTGTGGAAGCGAAGCTGAAGCAGGGTATTGAAAGCGCCGTGCAGAAGAAAATCGTGAAGCTTATCAAAGACAGTAAGCTCAAAGTGCAGGCGCAGATCCAGGGGGAAGAGATCCGCGTGACCGGAAAATCCCGTGATGACCTGCAATCCGTGATGGCGCTGGTGCGTGGCGGCGATCTCGGTCAGCCATTCCAGTTTAAAAACTTCCGCGATTAAGACAATCATGCCCGGCTAAACCGGGCATTTTTTCAGGCCTTCAGCGCCTGCTCTACCTCAAAGCGGTTAGTCACTTTGCTGTCAATTTTGACATACGCACTGCGCTCTTCCGGGACAATCAGCACTTCGCTCACGCCCTCTGTCGCTTCCAGACGCTGTTGTAACGCGTCACCGATTGCCACGTCATCGGGAATTTCTACCCGCAGGCTACTCACGTAACGCGGCTCTTTCATGGTGCTGGCCACAAACAGCCAGAGCATCGCCAGCAGCGCACCGGCGAGGAAAACGGTCTGGGAGTCAAACAGACCATCCACCCAGCCGCCGAGTGACCCGCCGATCGCCACGCCGAGAAACTGGCTGGTGGAGTAAATGCCCATCGCGGTGCCTTTGTATCCTGCCGGAGACTCTTTGCTGATAAGCGACGGCAGCAGGGCTTCCATCAGATTAAAGGCCAGGAAGAACAGTTGTACGCCAGCGATCAGCTCCCAGAAATGCGGGCCGGCGCCCCACAGCACAATCTCGGCAATCAGCAGTAACGCCACGCAGCCCACGAAGACGCGTTTCATTTTGCGCTTCACTTCGGCGTAAATAATGAAGGGCACAACGGAGACAAACGAGATCAGCATTGTGACCAGATAAATTTTCCAGTGCTCTGCCGCCGGAAAACCTGCTGAGGCCAGTTGACCGGGCAGGGCGACAAAGGTGGACATCAGCAGAATGTGCAGGCACATAATGCCGAAGTTCAGCTTAAGCAGGCGCGGCTCGGCGATGACTTTGCTGAAGCAGCCTTTGACCATCCCGGATTCACGGTTGAGGACGTGGTTTTTACTGTCAGGTACAACCCACAGCGTGAGTGCGATCCCGATGGTCGCCAGCACCGCAATCATCCAGAACAGGGCGTGCAGGCCGAGTGAATGGGTGATAACGGGCCCCAGCACCATGGCAATGGCAAACGTGACGCCAAAGCTGACGCCGATAAACGCCATGGCTTTGGTGCGGTTTTGCTCGCGGGTTAAGTCTGACAGCAGCGCCATCACGGCGGCGGCAATCGCCCCGGAACCTTGCAGGGCGCGCCCAAGAATAATTCCCCAGATGGAGTGGGAGAGGGCGGCGATGATGCTGCCGAGCACAAACACCAGCAGCCCGCCGACAATCAGCGGTTTGCGACCCACTCGGTCGGAGAGCAAGCCAAAGGGGATCTGGAATATTGCCTGCGCCAGGCCGTAGATACCGATCGCCAGACCGATCAGCGCTTCGCTGGCACCCTGTAACGCCATGCCATATGTGGTCAGAACGGGCAGGACCATAAACATGCCAAGCATCCGCAGCGAGAAAACAGTCCCTAAACCCCAGGTCGCACGCAGTTCGCCTGGCGTCATTTTATAATCGTTCATTACCACCTCAGTTCAAAAGCAGGCCATAGTGTAGTGCGGGGAAGGGGCGGGGTAAATAATCGGTTATTTAACAAATATTACATACGTTACTAATAGATTTCATGAATAAAAAAGGGGTGCCGAAGCACCCCTTTATGTCCTTGCTATAGCTTACCAGACGTAAGTCAGCAGGTTTTGTGAATCAGGCACCATGAAGTCTACGGACATCATCACGGACAGGGAGGTGATGGCGACAATCGAGAACACAAACAGCTTGCGTGCCCAGACCTTGTCATCTTCCACTTTGTAACCGCGCAGGGCCATGCCGAGCCACCAGACGCTCACCGCAGCTGCTACCACCAGATATTTATATCCGGCGTAACCGCCCAGAGAGAGCATCAGCGTTGCCACGGCAAAAGCGATGATGTAGAGCGTGATGTGGTTCTTGGCAACCGAAATGCCTTTCACGACCGGCAGAACCGGAATGTTCGCCGCCTGATAATCCTTAAAGCGGAAAATCGCGATGGCGTAGGAGTGCGGCATCTGCCACAGGCTAAAGATAGCCAGCAGGATCAGCGCACCGCTGTCGAACTCGTTCGTGACGGCGCAATAGCCAATCACCGGCGGCGCAGCGCCGGAGAGAGAACCAATCAGCGTGCCGTAGACGGAGTGACGTTTCATATACAGGCTGTAGACGCCTACATACACCACGAACCCCATCACCCCCAGCCAGCAGGCCAGTGGGTTAGCACCAAACCACAGCAGCATAAAGCCAGCAATACCCAGCAAGGTGGCGTACACCAGCGAGACGGAAGGGGCAATCAGGCCTTTAACCAGCACCCGATTTTTGGTCCTTTCCATCTTCTTGTCGATATCCATGTCGATGTAGTTGTTAAATACACAACCGGACGCAACCACCAGTGACACACCGACCAGCGTGTAAATAAAGAGGGTGTAATCAATGCTGCCTTTAGAGGCCAGCAGGAACCCTCCGATTACGGAGATCAGGTTGCCAAAGATGATGCCTGGTTTCGTGACTTGCAGGTATTGCTTAAACATACTCGCCGCTCTTAGTGAACCATCATGTTGTAGTTAAGGTTCCACATAATCCAGATGGAACCGACTACCAGGATAGCGATGATAATCACGGTAAAGATAAAGGCCGTCATGTTCCAGCCTTCATCGGACTTGGTGTTCATGTGCAGGAAGCAAACCAGATGCACCAGAATCTGAATCACCGCGGTCACCAGGATTGCGCCCAGGATAACCGGCTTAGATGCAGAACCGTTCATCACCATCCAGAACGGGATCACCGTCAGAATGATCGACAGGATGAAACCTGTCATGTAGGTTTTTACGCTGCCGTGGGAAGCGCCATGATCGTTAGAATGACTCATTACATCGCCCCCATCAGATAGACAACAGAGAACACACAGATCCATACCACGTCCAGGAAGTGCCAGAACAGGCTCAGGCACATAATACGGGTACGGTTAGTACTGGTCAGGCCGCGACGGGAGATCTGGAACATCAGTACCGCCATCCAGATCAGACCCGAGGTCACGTGCAGACCGTGGGTGCCGACCAGCGCGAAGAACGCTGACAGGAAGCCGCTACGATCCGGGCCGAAACCTTCCATGATCAGGTGATGGAATTCATAGATTTCCATCCCGATAAAGCCAGCACCAAACAGCCAGGTCAACGCCAGCCAGGAGACAACCTGGCTCTTGTTGTTTTTGTACATGGCGATAGCCGCCATGCCGTAGGTGATGGAGCTGAATAACAGCAGTGCGGTTTCAACCAGTACGAACGGCAGCTCAAAGATGTCCTTACCGGTCGGGCCGCCCGCTGTGCCGTTCACCAGAACGGCATAGGTTGCGAACAGACAGCAGAACAGGATGCAGTCGCTCATCAGGTAGATCCAGAAACCGAAGACTTTCGTCGGTCCTGTATCATGGTGCGCATGTTCATGCGCGTGGGCAGTCGAGTGCGCCAGAGTATCAGTTGCCATTTTTCAGCCCCGCTTTAGAAATCTCGTCAAAATGCTGGTTTTCCAGCTTTTCAACTTCACGGACTGGTACGTAGTAGTCCACGTCCTCGTCAAAGCTCTTCACAATCCAGCTGATTACGATGCCAGCGAAGCCAACAATCGCCATCCACCAGATGTGCCAGATCATTGCGAAACCAAATACCGTTGCGAAGGCGGCAATGACGATGCCCGCACCGCTGTTTTTCGGCATATGGATCTCTTCGTAATGTTCAGGTTGCTTGTACGCTTCACCTTTTTCTTTCATTTCCCAGAATGCGTCACGCTCATGAATGTGTGGCACTACGGCAAAGTTATAGAACGGAGGTGGAGAAGAGGTAGACCACTCCAGCGTACGGCCACCCCACGGGTCACCGGTCAGGTCGCGGTTCAGGTTACGGTCACGGATAGACACGTAGTACTGAATCAGCTGGCACAGAATACCGCAGGCAATCAGCGCTGCGCCGCCCGCTGCAATCATCAGCATTGGGTGGAACTGCGGATCGATCTGCTGGCTCAGACGACGGGTCATACCCATGAAGCCCAGCACGTACAGCGGCATAAATGCTACGAAGAAGCCAATGATCCAGAACCAGAACGCGCGTTTACCCCATTTCTCGTTCAGCGTGAAGCCGAACGCTTTTGGCCACCAGTAGGTTACGCCAGCGAAGCAGCCGAAGACCACGCCACCGATGATAACGTTATGGAAGTGCGCAATCAGGAACAGACTGTTGTGCAGAACGAAGTCAGCACCAGGTACCGCCAGCAGTACCCCGGTCATCCCACCTACGGAGAAGGTCACGATGAAGCCGATGGTCCACAGCATAGCTGAGTGGAACACGATACGGCCCTGGTACATGGTGAACAGCCAGTTGAAGATCTTAACCCCGGTCGGGATCGCGATAATCATGGTGGTAATACCGAAGAAGGCGTTTACGTTGGCGCCCGCACCCATGGTGAAGAAGTGGTGCAGCCAGACAATGAACGACAGAACGGTAATACATACGGTTGCCCACACCAGAGAGGTGTAACCAAACAGACGTTTACGCGAGAAGGTTGCCGCGATTTCGGAGAACACACCGAACACCGGCAGAACCAGGATGTACACTTCCGGGTGACCCCAGGCCCAAATCAGGTTGATGTACATCATCATGTTGCCACCCATATCATTCGTGAAGAAATGGGTACCCAGATAGCGATCCAGGGTCAGCAGCGCGATGGTGACGGTCAGAATTGGGAACGACGCGATAATCAGGACGTTGGCGCACAGAGATGCCCAGGTAAATACTGGCATCTTGAACATCGTCATACCTGGTGCACGCATCTTAAGGATGGTCACGAAGAAGTTAATACCGGTCAGAGTGGTACCGACACCGGAGAGCTGAAGCGCCCAAATCCAGTAGTCAACGCCCACGCCCGGACTGTATTCAATTCCCGACAGCGGCGGGTAGGCCAGCCAGCCGGTCTGAGCAAATTCGCCCACACCCAGTGACAGGTTAACCAGGATAACGCCGACAACCGTGAACCAGAAGCTCAGGTTGTTCAGGAACGGGAACGCAACGTCGCGCGCGCCGATTTGCAGCGGAACGACCACGTTCATCAGACCGATTACCAGCGGCATCGCCACGAAGAAGATCATGATAACGCCGTGGGCGGTAAAGATCTGATCGTAGTGGTGCGGTGGCAGGAAGCCGGCTTCGCCCGCAGACGCAAGCGCCTGCTGGCTACGCATCATGATTGCATCCGCAAAGCCACGAATTAACATGACGATACCGACGATGCAGTACATGATACCGAGTTTTTTGTGGTCAACCGAAGTCAGCCACTCATTCCACAGGTAGCTCCACTTACCGAAGTAAGTGATCAGGCCAACTAAGGCCGCGCCACCAATGATAATTGCAGCCACCGTAACCATAATAATCGGTTCATGGTAGGGCACTGCATCCAGTGTCAATTTTCCGAACATTTTCTTCCTCGGCCCCTTAGTGAGCGGTTTCCGCGTGGCTCATGTCCATGCCTTCCATACCCTGGTGCGTGTTGTGCTCGCCTTCAGGCTGGGTCATGTCCATGCTCATGCCGTGATCCATAAATTTGCCAATAACATCTTTGAACAGATTCGGTTTCACGTTAGAGAAGTACTCCACCTTGTTGTATTCGCTAGGTGCAGCCACTTTTTCGAACGCCGCCATGTCAGACATGGTGTTGGTAGACTGCTTCGCTTTTGCAACCCACTGGTCGAAAGTCGCGCGGTCTGGCGTAGCGATAGCTTTGAACTTCATACCCGAGAAGCCCGGGCCACTATAGCTGGCGGAGATACCGTCGTAGGTGCCTGCTTCATTCGCGATCAGGTGCAGGTTAGTCTGCATACCGGCCATCGCGTAAATCTGGCTACCCAGACGTGGGATGAAGAAGGAGTTCATTACGGAGTTGGAGGTCACTTTGAACTGAACCGGAGTGTTCGCCGGGAAGGCGATTTCATTCACGGTAGCAATGCCCTGTTCTGGATAGATGAAGAACCATTTCCAGTCCATGGAGACCACTTCAATGGTAATAGGTTTTTCATCGTGAACCAGCGGTTTGCTCGGCTCAAGTGCGTGAGTGGTTTTCCAGGTCAGTACAGCAAGGAACAGGATGATCAGAATAGGTACCGTCCAGACCACAGCTTCCACTTTATTGGAGTGTGACCAGTTAGGGCTATACTTCGCATCTTTATTGCTCGCACGATACTTCCAGGCGAAACCAACAGCCATCAAGATGGCAGGAATAACCACAATCAACATCAGGCCAAAAGCCGTCAGTATCAATGAACGTTGTTCCAGTCCAATCTGTCCTTTGGGGTCTAGTAGTGCAGAATCGCAGCCACTGAGTAATACAGTGCCTGCGAATAATGACAACCATCCCAAACTTTTATTGTATTTCCTGAGTCTCATTTAACGACCTCAATTCCACGGGAGTCTGGTGGCGTTTAAAGTGTGGGGGCATTTTACGGGAAGGTTACATTACTGTAAACATCATTAGCCCTGTGTCAGGAAGGTGTTACCGGGTTCTGCCGCACATGTCACAAGTGTTGCAAATTATGTCGCGTTTTCCGGGGGAAGCCGCACGGAGTGGGCGTTATAACGAAAGGGTGTCCCAGCATACCGCAAAAGGGACAATTGGTATAACCATTGCGGAAAATACACAAATAATTAACAATTAATTATCAATAAAAAGACAACTAAAAAACGAAAATTCAATCTTTCGAATGCTGAATCGTTTAACGGAAAATAGCGTAGCGAAATAAGCTCCAATAATTTCCGAATGCTATCCCGCACAAAACAACAAATATTTTTTTTTGCCGATGGCGGTTATTTCGCCGTTATAATTTCGTGTCGTTATTACAACGGGAAATAACCTTTCGCTTTTTACTTCATGTCATCTGCGTTTTCCGCAGTGACATGAAATCCAGCATCCCACCGGTCAGGATACCCACGATGGCGAGAAACACGCCTGCATCAAGCAGCTGGGTTTCAAAAGGAAGCGACAAGGTGGTCGTCGCATTGATAATGAGAACCGCGAGCCACACTACCAGCGCAAGACAACCTGCCATCAGCAGACGCAGGGCAAACCGGTAAGCAGCCTGATATTCCGTGCGCGGCATGAAGTGTTCCGTCCGCTGGGTATATTCCAGCGTCTGGCGACAGACCAGCAACAATAAAATCCCCGGCACAGCCGCCACCACAGAGAAGAGATAAAATGTCGGCCAGCCGTGGGCTTCAACAAACCAGCCCGCGACGGGACCTACGTACACGCGCCCGACGGCTGAGAGGGCAGAGAGCAGGGCAAACTGGGTGGCGGAAAATGACTTATTGCACAGCGTCATCAGCAGGGCGACAAATGCCGCAGTGCCCATACCTCCGCACAGATTTTCAAAGAATACCGCCGTCGCCATGCTGATCATATGCTTGTCGGTGATCGACAGCAGCCAGTAACCGGCATTCGAAGCGCCCTGAAGGATGCCGAAGATCAGCAGAGCACGGAACAGCGACAGACGCTGCATCAATACGCCGCCGTACAGCGCGCCGACGATCGTGGCAAACAGCCCCAGGGTTTTGTTCACCACGCCGACCTCGCCCGCATCAAACCCGACGCCGCGGATCAGGAAGGTGGTGGTCAGACTCATGGCGAAAGCGTCGCCGAGCTTATAAAGGACAATCAGCAGCAGGATCAGCCAGGCATTATTGCGACCAAAGAAGTCGCGGAGCGGTGCGGCAACGGCCTGCTCCAGCGAGCGGGGAACCGGAATCACATCGCTCGGTTCAGGCGCGAATAGCGTGGCAAAAATGCAGGGGATCAGCAGAGCGGCCATCAGCCAGTACATTCCCTGCCAGCCGAGATAGCGGTCGGCAAGCCAGAGGGCCAGCCCGCCGGAAACCAGCATACCCAGGCGGTAGCCAAGCACGCTGATTGCCGCACCGGCACCACGCTCTTCCGCTGGCAGGACGTCCGTCTTCCAGGCGTCAAAAACAATGTCCTGCGAAGCGGAGCAGAAGGCGATGACCACCGCAAGCGCGGCCATCCAGCGCAGCTGTGTTGACGGCTCAAGGAAACCCATTGCGGCAATGGCCAGCAACAGCAGCACCTGCGTCATCGCTAACCAACCGCGACGGCGCCCGAGGAACGGTGGGGTATAGCGATCCATCACCGGCGACCACAGGAACTTAAAGACGTAAGCCTGGCCGACGAGCGAGAAGAAACCAATGGTTTTAAGATCGATGTTCTCAACCGTCATCCACGCCTGTAACGTGCCGGAGGTGAGCGCAAGGGGCAAACCGGAGGCGAAACCAAGGATCAGCAGAATAGCTGATTTCGGTTGCTGGAAAATGCGTAAGTAGTGACTGGACATGTTCTTATGAACTGACCCGGTGAAGCACCGGGTCAGTCAGCAGGATTAACGGGCGTTCTGCTTGATGAAGTCGTGAATGCTGGTGTCCTGTGCCATGTCGGCAATGGTGTCAGTCAGCACGCTGTTAACCGCGTCAGCGATATTTTTGTTGGAGGCCTGGAATGCGCCTTCAACGGAATAGCTCGCACGGTAGTTTTTGTTCATTTTGTTGCCGTTCTTCGCGGTAGCGATGATGGCGATATCGGCTTTAGTCGCAATGTTGTAGCGAACGTTACCCTGGGAGACGTCAGCGTACAGGTTGTTCACGATGATTTGCAGATCAACCGCGCCGCTTGGGCCAATCATGTAGCCGCGGGAGGTCATCTGTTTCTCCAGCACTTCCTGCAACAGGAAGCGCAGGTCGCGGGAGGCGGTCAGCGTGACCTGCTGGTTGTCGCGAGTCACTTTCGACAGCGCCTGGTCCTGACGCTGATCGGCGCCATTAATGCTGACCGTAACGCCCATCAGGCTTGGATCCTGCTGAGGCAGGGTAATTTTTGGTGAAACGTCAATGGTCGTCGGCGGAGTCGCGCAGCCGGCGAGCATAAAGAGTGCTACCAACGGAAAGAAGAGTTTTTTTAACATTTTCGGGTTCTCAACGAATCGTAAGCAAAGAGAGAAAAATTGCCGCCATCATAACATCGCTAACGGCCAGGGGAAGTGGTCAACGCATGTAAATTCATCGCCTTGTCCGAAAACTGACCACCTTTCCGCTTTTCTCTGTCTGTAAGTGACAAAACGTATGAACCTCATAGTGAACTTCATTCGTTTGGGTGAGAAAATCAGACGAAAGCTAAATATTTGTTGTCAAGGTGTAATGGAACCGGTAAAAGCGGCTAATATTTAAAGGGATGGGTGACATCTTAGCGTTGTCGGAGGAGTGATTTCATGATGATACGTGAACAGATAGAAGAAAAATTAAGGGCAGCGTTCAACCCTGTGTTTCTCGAAGTTGTCGACGAAAGCTATCGTCATAACGTGCCGGCAGGTTCTGAAAGCCACTTTAAAGTGGTTCTGGTCAGCGATCGCTTCACGGGAGAACGTTTCCTGAACCGACACCGCTTGATCTACAGCACCTTGACGGAAGAACTCTCCACAACCGTACATGCGCTGGCGCTGCATACCTACACCATTAAGGAATGGGAAGGGCTACAGGATACGGTATTCGCATCACCGCCTTGTCGGGGTGCAGGCACCATCGCCTGATAAATCGGATTTGCAACCGCCGGAGTTTTTCCAGTATGTTGCTTACAGATTTCGTCAAGACGGCCTTCGGGCCGTTTTGTTTTGTCTGAGTTTTGAGCGGATGGCGCGTTTTTAAGGCTAAAAATAGCCTTAAAGTGTGAAAAAAGCCGCAGCAACATGCTCCAACCGTTCTCGACTCACCTAAGTGATGCCGCTATAATGCCGCGTCTTATTGAATGTCTTCGGGATGATTCTGGCGACAGGGAATGTGAATCTGCACATAAGAGAGCATCCCGGTATAACAGACAGATTCAGAGTTGACCGAGCACTGTGATTTTTTTGAGGTAACAAGATGCAAGTTTCAGTTGAAACCACTCAAGGCCTTGGCCGCCGTGTAACGATTACTATCGCTGCTGACAGCATCGAAACTGCTGTGAAAAGCGAGCTGGTCAACGTAGCAAAAAAAGTACGTATTGACGGCTTCCGCAAGGGCAAAGTACCAATGAATGTTGTTGCTCAGCGTTATGGCGCTTCCGTGCGTCAGGATGTGCTGGGTGAACTGATGAGCCGCAACTTTATCGACGCGATCATCAAAGAAAAAATCAATCCAGCCGGTGCGCCGAACTACGTTCCAGGCGAATACAAGCAGGGCGAAGACTTCACCTACTCCGTAGAGTTCGAAGTGTACCCGGAAGTTGAGCTGAAAGGTCTGGAATCTATCGAAGTTGAAAAACCGATCGTTTCCGTGACCGACGAAGACGTTGACGGCATGCTGGATACCCTGCGTAAGCAGCAGGCGAACTGGAAAGAGAAAGAAGGCGCTGTTGACGCAGAAGACCGCGTAACCATCGACTTCACCGGTTCTGTAGACGGCGAAGAGTTCGAAGGCGGTAAAGCGTCTGATTTCGTACTGGCGATGGGCCAGGGTCGTATGATCCCAGGCTTCGAAGACGGTATCAAAGGCCACAAAGCGGGCGAAGAGTTCACCATCGACGTGACCTTCCCTGAAGAATACCACGCTGAAAACCTGAAAGGTAAAGCAGCGAAGTTCGTTATCAACCTGAAGAAAGTGGAAGAGCGCGAACTGCCAGAACTGACTGAAGAATTCATCAAGCGTTTCGGCGTGGAAGATGGTTCTGTTGCGGGCCTGCGTACCGAAGTGCGTAAAAACATGGAGCGCGAGCTGAACGGCGCTGTACGTAACCGCGTGAAGTCTCAGGCGATTGAAGGTCTGGTGAAAGCGAACGACATCGACGTTCCTGCTGCCCTGATCGACAGCGAAATCGACGTTCTGCGCCGTCAGGCTGCACAGCGCTTCGGTGGCAACCAGCAGCAAGCGATGGAACTGCCACGCGAGCTGTTCGAAGAGCAAGCGAAACGTCGCGTTGTTGTTGGCCTGCTGCTGGGCGAAGTGATTCGTACCCACGAGCTGAAAGCTGACGAAGAGCGTGTGAAAGGCCTGATCGAAGAGATGGCTTCTGCATACGAAGATCCATCAGAAGTGATCGAGTTCTACGGTAAGAACAAAGAGTTGATGGACAACATGCGCAACGTCGCACTGGAAGAGCAGGCTGTTGAAGCGGTACTGGCGAAAGCGAAAGTGACCGAAAAAGAGACCTCTTTCACCGAACTGATGAACCAGCAGGCGTAATTTCGCCCCAACGGTTTAAAGTTTGAACAAAAAACCCGTTGCCCTCCGGCGACGGGTTTTTTTTATCACAGCTTTAGTCCTGGAAGGGTGCTAAAACGCCCTTTCAGTGTTAGCGTTACAACAAAACGTTGTTATGCTTGAAATAGGGCATGGCGACCCCCATTAGTATGTAATCACGATGATTGAGACTGGCTGATAATCCGTCCATAAGGTTACAATCAGTACAGCAGGTGTTTTCAATTTTGAACCAGGAGACGGAAATGTCATACAGTGGCGAACGAGATAACTTTGCACCCCATATGGCGCTGGTGCCAATGGTTATTGAACAGACATCACGCGGTGAGCGTTCTTTCGATATCTATTCCCGTCTGCTCAAGGAACGCGTTATCTTTCTGACCGGCCAGGTGGAAGACCATATGGCTAACCTGATCGTGGCGCAGATGCTGTTCCTGGAAGCGGAAAACCCGGAAAAAGACATTTACCTGTATATCAACTCGCCGGGCGGTGTTATTACGGCGGGCATGTCTATTTATGACACCATGCAATTCATCAAGCCGGATGTCAGCACCATCTGTATGGGGCAGGCGGCGTCCATGGGGGCTTTCCTGTTAACCGCAGGGGCGAAAGGTAAGCGTTTCTGCCTGCCTAACTCCCGCGTGATGATTCACCAGCCGCTGGGTGGTTACCAGGGCCAGGCGACGGATATTGAAATCCACGCCCGAGAAATTCTGAAAGTAAAAGCGCGCATGAATGAACTTATGGCGCAGCATACGGGTCAACCTCTCGAGCAGATCGAGCGCGATACCGAGCGCGATCGCTTCCTCTCTGCGCCAGAGGCAGTTGAGTACGGCTTAGTCGACTCCATTTTGACCCATCGTAATTGATGCCCGCGACGCGAGTGTGCCGCTATACTAAGGTAGGGCGGCACGTTGCCTGTAAGCAGCTTGCGTCTGAGAATGGCATTTGCGTCGTCATGTGCGGCACATAGAACTTAAAAAGAGGTTTGGACTCATGACAGATAAACGCAAAGATGGTTCGGGCAAACTGCTGTACTGCTCTTTTTGCGGCAAAAGCCAGCATGAAGTGCGTAAACTGATTGCCGGGCCGTCCGTGTATATCTGCGACGAATGCGTCGATTTATGTAACGACATCATTCGCGAAGAGATTAAAGAAGTCGCGCCGCACCGTGAGCGCAGCGCGTTACCAACGCCACACGAGATTCGCCACCACCTGGATGACTATGTCATTGGTCAGGAGCAGGCGAAAAAAGTGCTGGCGGTGGCGGTATACAACCACTACAAACGTCTGCGTAACGGCGATACCAGCAATGGCGTAGAACTGGGCAAAAGTAACATTCTGCTGATCGGGCCTACCGGTTCCGGTAAAACCCTGCTGGCAGAAACGCTGGCGCGCCTGCTGGATGTTCCGTTCACTATGGCGGATGCCACCACCCTGACCGAAGCCGGTTATGTGGGTGAAGACGTTGAAAATATTATCCAGAAGCTGCTCCAGAAGTGCGATTACGACGTACAGAAAGCCCAGCGCGGGATCGTCTATATCGATGAGATCGACAAAATCTCTCGTAAATCAGACAACCCGTCCATCACCCGTGACGTCTCGGGAGAGGGCGTGCAGCAGGCGCTCCTGAAGCTGATTGAAGGTACGGTTGCGGCTGTTCCACCGCAGGGTGGGCGTAAACATCCGCAGCAGGAATTCTTGCAGGTTGATACCTCTAAGATCCTGTTTATCTGTGGTGGTGCGTTTGCAGGCCTGGATAAAGTGATCTCTCACCGTGTGGAAACCGGCTCCGGCATTGGTTTTGGCGCAACGGTGAAAGCCACGTCTGAAAAACCAAACGAAGGCCAGCTGCTGGCGCAGGTTGAGCCGGAAGATCTGATCAAATTCGGTTTGATTCCGGAATTTATCGGCCGTCTGCCGGTTGTGGCGACCCTGAACGAACTGAGCGAAGACGCGTTGATTCAGATCCTGAAAGAGCCGAAAAACGCGCTGACCAAGCAGTATCAGGCGCTGTTTAATCTGGAAGGCGTTGAGCTGGAATTCCGTGACGAAGCGTTGGACGCGATTGCCAAGAAAGCGATGGCTCGTAAAACCGGTGCCCGTGGCCTGCGTTCTATCGTGGAAGCAGCATTGCTCGACACGATGTACGATCTTCCTTCTATGGAAGACGTCGAAAAAGTCGTGATCGACGAGTCCGTCATTGGTGGCCAGACCAAGCCGTTACTGATTTACGGTAAACCGGAAGCGCAGCAGGCATCTGGCGAATAATTCACCATTTCATACAATCAGTTAATCAAAAAGGGGGGATTTTATCTCCCCTTTACTTTTTCCGTATTCATGGCGTTGAATGTATGGGAAACATCCCCATATACTGGATTACATGTTAATGGTTGTGTGAAGCACAGTTACATGACCAGTTTACCTGGCGGACACTAAACTAAGAGAGAGCTCTATGAATCCTGAGCGTTCTGAACGCATTGAAATCCCCGTATTGCCGTTGCGCGATGTGGTGGTTTATCCGCACATGGTCATACCCTTATTTGTAGGGCGGGAAAAATCTATCCGTTGCCTCGAAGCCGCCATGGATCATGATAAAAAAATCATGTTGGTCGCGCAGAAAGAAGCATCAACGGATGAGCCGGGTGTAAACGATCTTTTCACCGTCGGGACCGTGGCCTCTATTTTGCAGATGCTGAAGCTGCCAGACGGCACCGTGAAGGTGCTGGTGGAAGGCTTACAGCGTGCGCGTATTACCACTCTGTCAGACGATGGCGAGCACTTCTCTGCGAAGGCAGAGTACCTTGATTCACCGGAACTTGATGAGCGCGAGCAGGAAGTGCTGGTACGCACCGCGATTAGCCAGTTCGAAGGCTACATCAAGCTGAACAAGAAAATCCCACCTGAAGTGCTGACGTCGCTGAACAGCATCGACGATCCTGCACGTCTGGCGGATACCATCGCTGCGCATATGCCGCTGAAGCTGGCTGACAAACAGTCCGTGCTGGAAATGTCCGACGTTAACGAACGTCTGGAATACCTGATGGCGATGATGGAGTCTGAGATCGATCTGCTCCAGGTTGAGAAGCGCATTCGCAACCGCGTCAAAAAGCAGATGGAAAAATCTCAGCGTGAGTACTATCTGAACGAGCAAATGAAAGCCATTCAGAAAGAGCTCGGCGAGATGGACGATGCGCCGGATGAAAACGAAGCGCTGAAGCGTAAGATCGACGCGGCGAAGATGCCGAAAGAGGCGAAAGAGAAAGCCGAAGCTGAGTTGCAGAAGCTGAAAATGATGTCTCCGATGTCGGCGGAAGCGACCGTTGTACGCGGCTACATTGAGTGGATGGTGCAGGTTCCGTGGAATGCCCGCAGCAAGGTCAAAAAAGACCTGCGTCAGGCCCAGGAGATCCTGGATACCGACCACTACGGCCTGGAACGTGTGAAAGACCGCATTCTTGAGTACCTCGCGGTACAGAGCCGTGTGAACAAAATCAAAGGCCCAATCCTGTGCCTGGTAGGGCCTCCAGGGGTGGGTAAAACCTCTCTGGGCCAGTCCATCGCCAAAGCGACAGGGCGTAAGTACATCCGTATGGCGCTGGGCGGCGTGCGTGATGAAGCGGAAATCCGCGGTCACCGCCGTACCTACATCGGTTCCATGCCGGGCAAGCTTATCCAGAAAATGGCGAAAGTGGGCGTCAAAAACCCGCTGTTCCTGCTCGATGAGATCGACAAAATGTCTTCGGACATGCGTGGCGATCCGGCGTCGGCGTTACTGGAAGTGCTTGATCCAGAGCAGAACGTGGCGTTTAGCGATCACTACCTGGAAGTGGATTACGACCTGAGCGATGTGATGTTTGTGGCGACGTCGAACTCCATGAACATTCCGGCGCCGCTGCTGGACCGTATGGAAGTGATCCGTCTGTCAGGTTATACCGAAGACGAGAAGCTGAACATTGCCAAACAGCACCTGCTGCCGAAGCAGATTGAGCGTAACGCGCTGAAAGCCAACGAGCTGACCGTTGAGGACAGCGCCATTGTCGGCATTATTCGTTACTACACCCGTGAAGCGGGTGTGCGTAGCCTCGAACGTGAGATCTCTAAGCTGTGCCGTAAGGCGGTGAAACAGCTGCTGCTGGATAAGAGCCTGAAGCACATCGTGATTAACGGCGACAATCTGCATGCGTACCTGGGCGTTCAACGCTTCGACTACGGTCGCGCAGACAACGAAAACCGTGTTGGTCAGGTGACCGGTCTGGCATGGACGGAAGTGGGCGGCGATCTGCTGACCATCGAAACCGCCTGTGTTCCGGGCAAAGGCAAGCTGACCTACACCGGTTCGCTGGGTGAAGTGATGCAGGAGTCCATCCAGGCGGCGCTGACCGTGGTGCGCGCGCGTGCGGAAAAACTGGGTATCAACCCGGATTTCTACGAAAAACGCGACATTCACGTTCACGTTCCGGAAGGGGCGACGCCGAAAGATGGCCCAAGCGCGGGTATTGCCATGTGTACTGCGCTGGTTTCCTGCCTGACAGGTAATCCGGTTCGTGCTGATGTGGCCATGACCGGTGAAATTACGCTGCGTGGTCAGGTACTGCCTATCGGCGGGTTAAAAGAAAAACTGCTGGCGGCACACCGCGGTGGGATCAAAACCGTATTGATCCCTTACGAGAATAAACGCGATCTGGAAGAGATTCCGGACAACGTTATTGCCGATTTGCAGATCCATCCGGTGAAACGCATTGAGGAAGTTCTGACTCTCGCACTGCAAAATGAACCGTCCGGAATGCAGGTTGTAACCGCAAAATAGTGACCTCGCGCAAAGAGCGCCAATAAAAACAAGGCTGGTAAGTCATTTCGTACTTGCCAGCCTTTTTTTGTATAGCTAATTTAGATTGCTGATTGGGTTAGCCATCAACAACGGGTGTTGTAAGGTCATAGCAGGACTGATATAACTGCTGCGCGGTCGCGCTGTGAAGGATTCAGGTGCGATATAAATTATAAAGAGAGGAAGAGAACAGTGAATAAATCTCAACTGATTGACAAAATTGCTGCGGGTGCTGATATTTCTAAAGCGGCAGCTGGACGTGCTTTAGATGCTTTAATTGCTTCTGTTACTGAATCTCTGCAAGCTGGGGACGACGTTGCACTGGTAGGCTTCGGTACTTTTGCGGTTAAAGAGCGTGCAGCCCGTACTGGCCGCAACCCTCAGACCGGCAAAGAGATCACCATTGCTGCCGCTAAAGTGCCGGGTTTCCGTGCAGGTAAAGCGCTGAAAGACGCAGTAAACTGATTGCTTTCCCGCTCCAGGGAAGCTGAAAAGTACAAGGGCGCATCGTTTGATGTGCCTTTTTTGTTTGTCCAGACCTGATTTGTGCGAGTTTATGCGAGTTGTGGGCTGACAATTGCCCTGTTTTCTTGTCACAATACGCCTTTACGCGCGACGGTCAGGATTTTCCGTCAGCGTCAGGTAACCAGTCACCTACAGCGGAGTGTTGTTACACCATGATGGACAGCTTACGCACGGCTGCTAACAGTCTCGTGCTCAAGATTATTTTCGGTATCATTATCGTGTCGTTCATATTGACCGGTGTGAGTAGTTACCTCATCGGCGGTGGCGCGAACTACGCCGCAAAAGTGAATGGCCAGGAAATTAGCCGTGGGCAGTTCGAGAACGCTTTTGCTGGTGAACGTAACCGCATGCAGCAACAGCTGGGCGACCAATACTCTGAACTTGCAGCCAACGAAGGCTATATGAAAAACCTGCGTCAGCAGACGCTGAACCGCCTTATTGACGAGGCGCTGCTGGATCAGTACGCGAAAAGCCTGGGTCTGGGCATCAGCGATGAGCAGGTTAAAAAAGCCATCTTCTCGACGCAGGCTTTCCAGTCTAATGGGAAGTTCGACAACGCGCGTTACAACAGCATTGTTAACCAGATGGGTATGACGGCTGACCAGTACGCTCAGGCACTGCGTAACCAGTTGACCACGCAACAGCTAATCAACGCGGTGGTGGGCACCGATTTCATGCTGAAAGGCGAAACTGAAGAGCTGGCGGCACTGGTGGCGCAGCAACGTGTGGTGCGTGAAGCGACGATTGATGTCAACGCACTGGCAGCGAAACAGCAGGTTAGCGACGCTGAAGTTAATGCTTACTACGAGCAAAACAAGAACAACTTCATCTCTCCGGAACAGTTCCGCGTAAGCTATATCAAGCTGGATGCAGCTGCGATGCAGGAAAATGCGACTGACGCCGAGATCCAGTCTTATTACGACCAGCATCAGGATCAGTTCACTCAGCCGCAGCGTAACCGTTACAGCGTGATCCAGACCAAAACGGAAGCAGAAGCGAAAGCCGTGCTGGACGAGCTGAACAAAGGCGCTGATTTCGCCACCTTAGCGAAAGCAAAATCTACCGACATTATTTCTGCCAAAAACGGCGGTGATATGGGCTGGCTGGAAGAGTCAACTACCCCGGATGAGCTGAAAAATGCAGGCCTGAAAGAGAAAGGCCAACTGTCTGGTGTAATCAAATCCTCCGTCGGCTTCCTGGTGGCGCGTCTGGACGATGTTGTGGCGGCGAAAACCAAGCCGCTGACTGACGTTCGTGATGATATCGCTGCGAAAGTGAAGCAGGAGAAAGCGCTGGATGCCTTCTATGCTCTGCAACAGAAAGTGAGCGATGCCGCAAGCAACAACAACGAATCACTGGCGGGCGCTGAGCAGGCTGCTGGCGTGAAAGCGGTTGAGACGGGCTGGTTCAGCCACGAAAACCTGCCGGAAGAACTGAACTTCAAACCGGTTTCAGATGCCATTTTCAATGGTGGTCTGGTCGGTGAGAATGGTACGCCGGGCAGCAACTCAGATATCATTACCGTTGACGGTGATCGTGCGTTCGTACTGCGCGTCAGCGAGCACAAAGCCGAGGCAGTGAAGCCCCTGGCGGAAGTGAAAGATCAGGTGGTGGCGCTGGTGAAACACAACAAAGCGGCACAGCAGGCAAAACTGGATGCAGAGAAAATTCTGGCCGACCTGAAAGCCGGTAAGAACGATGCGCTGAAAGCGGCTGGCCTGAGCTTTGGCGAAGCAAAAACGCTGAGCCGTACCGGTCAGGATCCTGTCAGCCAGGCGGCGTTTGGTCTGAGCCTGCCGGCGAAAGACAAACCTGTCTTTGGCACCACGACCGATATGCAGGGTAACGTGGTGGTTCTGGCGCTGGATGAAGTGAAAGCCGGCACGCTGCCAGACGCGCAGAAGAAGGCCATGGTTCAGGGAATTACCCAGAACAATGCCCAGATTGCTTTCGAAGCGTTGATGAGCAACCTGCGTAAAGAAGCCAAAATCAAGCTGGGTGATGTGGTCACTCAGGAGCAATAATTACGTGTCTGCTCGCAGATTTTCGTAACGTTCTGCAAAAACTAAAGGCCGCTTTCGCGGCCTTTTCCATTTCTGCAATCTGCTGTTTGTCCCTGTTTTCCCGTGCGGCTATCGTGGCATGGCTGTCAACAAACAAGGAGAAAACAGCATGAAATGTGGAATCAAAGCACTGTTAATTACACTGGCTATTGCCACTTCCGGGATGAGTGCGGGCGCGCTGGCGGCGTCACCCTCGTCTAAAGCCCAGGCTGCACAAACTCAGGCCGATGCAACGTCACAAGGTCAGGTTAAAGCCAACGCGACGGCCAGCACGAAAGCCATTGAGGACGAGGGTACGCGGGTCAGTATTAATACTGCCTCTGCGGACGATCTTGCCCGCGTAATGAATGGCGTGGGCCTCAAAAAAGCGCGGGCCATCGTCAGCTATCGTGAAGAGTATGGTCCTTTCAAAACCCTTGACGATCTCAAGCAGGTGCCGGGTATGGGCAGCGCGCTGGTTGAGCGCAATCTCGCACACCTGACGCTGTAATCGCGTAATCACTTGCACTGCGGCAAAAATTTGCCAGGATAAAGAGGTCATACCAGTTATGACCTCTGAACCTATAACAACGAAAGGCTATTGCGCTATGCAGACACAAATCAAAGTCCGTGGTTATCACCTCGATGTTTACCAGCACGTCAATAACGCCCGCTACCTTGAATTTCTTGAAGAGGCGCGCTGGGACGGCCTGGAGAACAGCGCAAGCTTCCTGTGGCTAACCGCACACAACATCGCGTTTGTGGTCGTCAATATCAACATTAACTACCGCCGCCCGGCTGTGCTGGGGGATGTGCTCACCGTGACCAGTGAGGTTCAACAACTGAATGGCAAAAGTGGTGTATTGAGCCAGGTCGTTACGCTGGAGCCAGAAGGGCAGATTGTGGCCGATGCGCTGATCACCTTTGTCTGTATCAATCTCAAAACCCAGAAAGCGTTGCCGCTGGAAGGGGAGTTGCGCGAAAAGCTGGAGCTGATGATCGCGTAAATATTTGTCTTTTATAAAAGACAAGAAGGGTTTTCAGGGATAAAATCATGAACAGGGACTACGTTGTTAAACGTTACCGAACCCGCGACGGAAAAATACCGTTTGAGGATTGGGTAGCAAAGTTGAGACGAAAGGATCCGGAGCTGGCGTTTCGGATCCTTCTGCGAATCGACCGCGCTGAGAAGGGGAATTTTGGCGATTACCGTTATCTCAGAGAGGGTGTCTGGGAGTTGAAGGTTGATAGTGGTCCCGGTTATCGAGTCTATTTTGCGGTCCAGCATCGGGAAATCTTATTGTTGCTGATCGGCGGTGACAAAAAGAGCCAGAAAGCGGATGTGATGCTGGCAATAGATTACTGGAAAGATCATCAAAAGGATAAACTCCATGAGCAAAAGTGAGCGAAAATTCTCAAGTACCGTCAGCCATGATGAAGCTGTAGTCAAAATGCTGCGCGAAAATCCTTCTTACGCGCAACTCTATCTGCAAATTGCACTGGATGAAATTTACGAGGACCAGGGGATCCCAGCCTATTTGATTGCCCTCAGACGCGTTATCGAAGCGCGCGGCGGTATTGGAGAGATTTCAGCCAAAGCGGGGCTTTCACGTCAGCAGCTATACCGTACCCTGTCCGAAAATGGTAACCCAACGCTGACTACACTGATGAAAATTACCCGTGCTGCCGGTGTAAAACTGTTCGACAGCACGGTCAGGTAGCCCTTATTTCAGCCCGGTCTTTTTCTGCATTGCGGCCATAACGCCCGCTTTATCCGCAAAATAATGATTCAGACCGTTCGCGCGCAGGTTACAGGCGGCACACTGCCCACAGCCGTCCCCTTTAATGCCGTTGTAGCAGGTCAGGGTCTCGTTGCGAACGACATCCAGCTTGCCCCAGTAGTCGGCCAGCGCCCAGGTTTCAGCCTTATCCAGCCACATCAGCGGCGTTTCGAAGCGGGTCTCTTTTGCCATTCCCAGATCGACGGCGTGATTGAGTGCTTTCACGAATTCATCCCGGCAGTCCGGGTAGCCAGAGAAGTCGGTTTCGCACACGCCCGTGATCACCGCTTCGGCCTTCACCTGATAAGCGTATATTGCCGTCAGGGTCAGGAAGAGAATGTTGCGGCCCGGTACGAAGGTGTTCGGAATGCCGCTGGCATCAGGTTCGTAATCAGGCACCGGAATGCTGTCGCGGGTGAGGCTGCTGACGGCCAGTTCATTTAACAGCGTCACGTCCAGCACTTTATGAGCGCGGGCGCCCAGTTTGAGAGCCAGTTCACGAGCGACATCGATTTCAGCGCGATGACGCTGACCATAATCAAAAGTGACGCAGTGCACTTCATCATACTGGTGAAGCGCCTGAATCAGGCAGGTGGTGGAATCTTGTCCTCCGCTGAACACGACGACGGCACGTTTCATAGATCATCTCGACAGTTACAGTAAAAGCGTCATGTTAACGCCTGGCTAAAGCGGCGACCAGCTTCTTCACGCGTTTGGTGGAGGAAGCCAGGCTTCGGTGAAGTCAAACCAGCCGCGAGTGTTAAGGCGTATGCCGTTGACGCCCGGAGGCGCGCTGATTTGATACTGGTAGTTAAAGAGCGGCGTCAGGACGGCTGTCTCCATTAACCGGCTGAATATAGCCTGAAGTCCTGCGTGTCGGTCACGCTCGTCGGCCTGCGACTGCACCGCATCCAGCGTGGCCTGCAAATGGGCGAATGCCGGTGCGCTCAGCAGATGCGGCCAGAGCGCATCGCAGCGGAGCCACTGCTCAAGCGTGTACGCCGGCGCTTCGCCAATCAGTCTGTCTCCCATCATGATGTCTGCATCGGCAAGCTGCTGGCACCCGTCCCACGTTTTGGCGTCGTGAAAGATGACGGTCAGTTCACAACCCTGCCGCGCAAGGTATGCTTTTAACTGGCTGGCCATGGTGTGAAGCTCAACCGGCAGGTGGTAGACCAGCGTCAATGCCTCTGGCAGCGCAACGTCGGTTAAATCAGGCCACTGGGGGATCGCCCAGCCGGGAAGCAGTTCCTCGGTAGGAGTGATGAGCCCTTCGTTCAGGGGAAGCGTGTGCAGCAGCGTTGAGAGATGAATGATATTAATCAGCCGCTTTGCCTGAAGTTCGCTCAGACGTGGACTCTGTTTTAGCGTGAGGTAGCAGAAGCCCAGACTGGTGCTGTTACTCACCAGCCGCAGGCTGGCCAGCTCGTCGGCCTCGCCAATGGCGATTTGCACCGGGTGGCGACAGCTGGTGCCCAGACTGTAGTCAAAAAGCTGGGGCGTGATCCAGTACTCGATAGCCTTAAGCAACGGATGGCCAAGATGATACTGCTCGTGGCTTTCCAGACGCACCAGTTCAGGCTCAAAAACGCTCAGCCGAAAGGGACCGCTGCCTACCACAGGGTAATCGGGATGCGCCAGACGGCTACAGTAGGTTGCCAGCCTGTGCGCCAGCCAGTAGTCAGGTTGATGGAGAATAAACGTCAGGCACTGCGGGTGCGTGGTTTCGATACGTAAGACGCTGCGGAACAGCGTGCCCATGCCGGGCTGCGATAACAGCGCCGTCAGGCTTTGCCGGAGCTGTGCCGTCTCTATTTTATCGCCGTTATGCCAGTGCAGGGTGGAGCGAATGTAGAAATGCCAGCGCAGGCCGTCAGCAGAGACTTCCCAGTGATGCGCCAGATCGCCCGTGGGTTCACTGCTGTTACCATTAAAACGCGTCAAACCAGAGAATACCTGTCCCGCCAGATGCTGCTCCGCCCGGCCAGGGAGAAACCCCGGCTGAAGCGGCTCCAGCGAGCGATAGTAGGGAATACGCAGCGTCGGCGTATCGTTCTGCCACTGCCCGCCCATAAACGGATGCAGCAGCGATCGCAAATCTTCAGGCGCGAGCTGGGCCAGCTCCAGCGCGTTGTGCTGCTGTCCACTTTTCAGGGCCTCTTCCATCATCGTATTACGCAACGAATCCGGGGTGACGTGAAAGCGTAATTCCCCACGCTTACCTCGTCCGGAGCGGGCGTGCCAGCTTAGCCAGCCCGCCTCCTGCGCCTGGCGCAGCAGGGTGCGAACATGTCGCTCGCTGCAAAAGCAGCGGCTGGCAAGTTCACTGATGGTCACCTGCTGTGGTGCGCCGGCAGACGGGTGCCACAGACGCTGATACTGGTTAAGACGGTTAAGCTGGCGCATGAAAAACCCGGAACAATAATTATCATCTATTCACTATTACTTCCGTATATCCCACGTAATACTGATGCACAAGTTAACCGCATCACATTTCGGGAGTAATCATGGCTCGGCTCGCTGCATTTGATATGGACGGCACGCTGTTAATGCCGGATCACCGTTTAGGGGAGAAAACCCTGAACACTCTTAAGCGCCTGCGCGAGCGTGAAGTTACCCTGACGTTTGCTACTGGTCGTCATGTGCTGGAGATGCGCCATCTGCTGGGGACATTTGCCCTCGATGCGTTCTTGATCACCGGCAACGGAACGCGCATTCACTCCGTCGACGGCGATGTGCTGCACCGTCAGGATCTGAATCCGGAGGTGGCGGACATTGTCCTGCACAGCACCTGGGATACGCAGGCCAGCGTGCATGTTTTTAATGATGAAGGCTGGTTTACCGGGCGTGAGATCCCGGCCTTGCTGCACGCACACGTTTACAGCGGCTTTAAATATCAGCTTATCGATTTGCGCCGCATTCCGGCACACAAGGTGACCAAGATCTGCTTCTGTGGCGATCACGACGATCTCTGCCGTCTGCGTATTCAGCTTAACGAGGCGCTGGGCGAACGGGCGCACCTGACCTTCTCGGCGGTGGACTGTCTTGAAGTGCTGCCGGTGGGCTGTAACAAAGGATCCGCGCTGGCGGTGCTGAGCGATCATCTTGGGCTGACGATGCAGGACTGTATGGCCTTTGGTGACGCCATGAACGACCACGAGATGCTGAGCAACGTAGGTCGTGGGCTGATTATGGGGAACGCGATGCCGCAGCTTATCGCCGCGCTCCCGCATTTACCGGTTATCGGACACTGTCGTAACGAAGCGGTGTCCCATTTTTTGACGCATTGGCTGGACAAAAATAACCTCCCATATTCCCCCGAATAGTAAGACCCTTCCAGCAAGCCAGGCTAAGCCTGGCTTTTTTTATTTCACCAGCTGCGAAATCTGCGCTTTCCACGGCTCAACATCGCCAATATTGGCCTGCACCCATTCTGCGTTGTAATAGGTGTCCAGGTATCGCTCCCCGCTGTCGCACAGCAGCGTGACGACAGAGCCGGTACGGCCTTCTTCACGCATCCTCGCGGCCAGCTGTAGCGCGCCCCACATATTGGTGCCGGTAGAAGCCCCGACTTTACGGCCAAGCTGTGTCTCCAGCCAGTGCGCCGTCGCGACGCTGGCGGCATCCGGCACGCGGAGCATCTCATCCACAACGTCCGGAATGAACGAGGGTTCGACGCGCGGGCGACCAATCCCTTCGATCTTGCTCCCCACGGGGCTGCGCAGGCTCGCATCGCGGGATTGCCAGTAATCGAGGAACACCGAGTTTTGCGGGTCAACCACCATCAGCTGCGTATCATAACCCTGACAGCGGATATAACGTCCGATGGTGGCGGAGGTTCCGCCCGTGCCCGCGCTCATGACAATGTAAGAGGGGACAGGATGCGGCTCATGGGTCATCTGGCGGAAAATGCTGTCCGCAATGTTATTATTGCCGCGCCAGTCGGTGGCGCGTTCGGCGAAGGTGAACTGGTCCATATAGTGACCATTCAGCTCGCGGGCCAGCATTTCGGAGGCCGCATAGATTTCGCAGGCACTGTCCACAAAGTGGCAGCGTCCGCCGTAAAATTCGATCTGTTCAACTTTACGTTTCGCCGTGCATGAGGGCATCACGGCGATAAACGGCAGACCCAACAGGCGGGCAAAGTAGGCTTCGGAGACGGCAGTTGATCCGGACGACGATTCAATAATCGTGGTGCCTTCTTTAATCCAGCCGTTACATAAACCGTATAAAAAGAGTGAACGCGCCAGGCGATGCTTCAGGCTACCGGTAGGATGGGTACTTTCATCTTTCAGATAGAGCTGAATACCGGGAAATCCCGGCAGAGGCAGGCGGATTAAGTGGGTGTCTGCCGAGCGCTGATAGTCGGCATTTATTTCGCTGATGGCATGTTTAACCCAGGTGCTATTCATCGTAGTTATCCGTTTGTCATTTTGTGCCCAGCATAGCGAAAAGCACAGAAAAAATTGTTGCTATCTGACCTTTAAAATAGAATGTAAGGAGAATAATTTTCTCTTCGAGGTGGCTATGTTAGATAAAATTGACCGTAAGCTGCTTTCTTTGCTGCAAAGCGACTGTACCCTCTCTTTGCAGGCGCTGGCAGATGCCGTTAATCTGACCACCACACCGTGCTGGAAGCGCCTCAAGAAGCTGGAAGATGATGGCATTCTGCTGGGACGTGTGGCGCTGCTGGATCCCGAAAAACTGGGGCTTGGACTGACCGCCTTCGTCCTGATAAAAACGCAGCATCACAGCAGCGAATGGTACTGCCGCTTCGTCACGCAGGTTTCCGACATGCCCGAGGTGCTCGGCTTCTGGCGCATGGCGGGGGAATACGACTATCTGATGCGCGTTCAGGTGGCAGACATGAAGCGCTACGATGATTTTTACAAGCGGCTGGTCAATAGCGTACCGGGCTTGTCCGATGTCACCTCCAGCTTCGCCATGGAACAGATTAAATACACCACAGCGTTACCCATTGAATAACTTCTTAAAATACCTTCAGGAAAAGACCGCGTGCGATTATTTGCCCAATTAAGCTGGTACTTTCGTCGGGAGTGGCAACGCTACCTCGGCGCAGTGGCCCTGCTTATTATCATTGCCATTCTGCAACTGATCCCCCCCAAAGTGGTGGGCTACGTCGTGGATGGCGTTACCGAACAACATTACACCGCCGCACGGGTGATGATGTGGGTCGGTACGCTGGTGCTGACGGCCGTGGTGGTTTACCTGCTGCGTTATGTCTGGCGCGTGCTGCTGTTCGGTGCGTCCTATCAGCTTGCCGTTGAGCTGCGCGAGGACTTTTACCGTCAGCTGAGCCGCCAGCACCCTGAGTTTTATCTGCGTCACCGTACCGGGGATCTCATCGCCCGCGCCACTAACGATGTAGACCGCGTGGTGTTTGCCGCCGGTGAAGGGGTGTTAACGCTGGTGGATTCCCTGGTGATGGGCTGCGCGGTATTGATTGTGATGTCTACGCAAATTAGCTGGGAGCTCACGCTGCTGGCGCTGCTGCCAATGCCGCTGATGGCGCTGGCAATTAACCGCTACGGCGAGCAGCTCCATGAACGCTTTAAGCTGGCGCAGGCGGCGTTCTCGTCGCTGAACGATCGCACCCAGGAGAGCATGACCAGCATCCGCATGATCAAAGCGTTTGGTCTGGAAGACCGCCAGTCCGCGCTGTTTGCCGCCGACGCCGCCGATACCGGCGCGAAAAACATGCGCGTGGCGCGTATTGATGCCCGTTTCGATCCGACAATTTATATTGCGATTGGTATGGCGAACCTGCTGGCGGTGGGCGGCGGCAGCTGGATGGTGGTGCGAGGCTCCATGACCCTCGGGCAGTTAACCAGCTTTGCGATGTACCTTGGGCTGATGATCTGGCCGATGCTGGCGCTGGCCTGGATGTTTAATATCGTTGAACGTGGGAGCGCCGCTTACAGCCGTATCCGCGCCATGCTGGCGGAAGTGCCGGTCGTGAACGATGGCAGCGAGCCGGTACCGGAAGGTCCGGGTATTCTCAAGGCTGATATCCGCGCCTTTATCTACCCGCAAACGGAACATCCGGTGCTTGAGAACGTCAGTTTCACGCTGCGTCCTGGTCAGATGCTGGGCATCTGCGGCCCGACGGGTTCCGGTAAAAGCACCATTCTGTCACTGATTCAGCGCCATTTTGACGTGAGCGAAGGCGATATCCGTTTCCACGACATCCCTCTGCCACGTCTGCTGCTGGATGACTGGCGCAGCCGCCTGGCGGTCGTCAGCCAGACGCCGTTTTTGTTTTCAGACACCATTGCCAACAATATTGCGCTCGGGTGTCCGACGGCGACACAGGACCAGATCGAGCACGTGGCGCGTCTGGCCAGCGTCCACGAGGATATTCTGCGCCTGCCGCAGGGCTACGACACGGAAGTGGGTGAGCGGGGCGTTATGCTCTCCGGCGGACAAAAACAGCGTATCTCTATTGCCCGCGCGCTACTGCTGGACGCTGAGATCCTGATTCTGGATGATGCGCTGTCCGCGGTTGACGGGCGTACTGAACATCAAATTCTGCATAACCTTCGCCAGTGGGGAGAGGGGCGCACGGTCATCATTAGCGCGCACCGTCTGTCGGCGCTTACCGAAGCCAGTGAAATTCTGGTGCTTCAGCACGGGCATATTGCCCAGCGTGGTCAGCATGAGCAGCTCGCCGGGCAGACCGGCTGGTATCGGGATATGTACCGCTATCAACAGCTTGAAGCCGCGCTGGATGAGGAGGTGGCCGATGCGTAAGTTTGGACAGATGTGGCCGACGTTAAAACGGCTGCTGGCCTATGGCTCACCGTGGCGCAAACCGCTTTCCATCGCCGTGCTCTTGCTGTGGATCGCCGCGATTGCGGAGGTGACCGGTCCGCTGCTTATCAGCTATTTCATCGATAACATGGTAGCGAAAAGCTATTTGCCTCTCGGCCTGGTCGCCGGGCTGGGCGTGGCGTACGTCGGGCTACAGCTGACGGCGGCAGGGCTGCATTACGCACAGTCACTGCTCTTTAACCGGGCCGCCGTGGGCGTGGTGCAGCAGCTGCGCACGGACGTGATGGATGCCGCGCTGCGCCAGCCGCTGAGCGAGTTTGATACCCAGCCGGTCGGGCAGGTTATTTCGCGCGTCACCAATGACACCGAGGTGATCCGCGACCTCTATGTAACCGTTGTTGCAACGGTTCTGCGCAGTGCCGCGCTAATTGGCGCGATGCTGGTGGCGATGTTCAGCCTGGACTGGCGGATGGCGCTGGTGGCAATCACCATTTTCCCGGCGGTGCTGATCGTGATGGTGATTTACCAGCGCTACAGCACGCCGATCGTGCGCCGCGTGCGCGCTTACCTTGCAGATATCAATGATGGCTTCAACGAAGTGATCAACGGCATGAGCGTTATTCAGCAGTTTCGCCAGCAGGCGCGTTTTGGTGAGCGAATGGGGGAAGCCAGCCGCTCGCATTATATGGCGCGGATGCAGACGTTACGCCTGGACGGTTTCCTGTTACGTCCGCTGCTGAGCCTCTTCTCGGCGCTGGTGCTGTGCGGACTGCTGATGCTGTTCGGCCTGACGACGCGCGGAACCATCGAGGTGGGGGTACTGTACGCGTTTATCAGTTACCTCGGACGCCTTAACGAACCGCTGATTGAACTCACCACGCAGCAGTCGATGCTGCAACAGGCAGTGGTCGCGGGCGAACGTGTATTCGAACTCATGGACAGGCCGCGTCAGACCTATGGCGATGACGAACGTCCGCTGGAAAGTGGATCCATAGCGTTTGATCATGTCTCGTTTGCCTACCGCGACGACCAGCTTGTCTTGCAGGATATCAACCTCGAGGTACCGTCGCGTGGTTTTGTCGCCCTGGTTGGGCATACCGGCAGCGGCAAAAGCACGCTCGCCAGTTTGCTGATGGGCTACTATCCGTTGACGCAGGGGGAGATCCGTCTGGACGGACGGCCGCTTGCCTCGCTTAGCCACAACGCGTTGCGTAAGGGCGTCGCGATGGTGCAGCAGGATCCGGTGGTGCTGGCGGATACCTTTTATGCTAACGTGACGCTGGGGCGTCCTTTCACCCCTGAGCAGGTATGGGAGGTGCTGGAAACGGTGCAGCTGGCGGATCTGGCGCGCGGGTTAAGCGAGGGGATCAATACCCGGCTGGGTGAGCAGGGCAACAACCTCTCCGTCGGGCAAAAGCAACTTCTGGCGCTGGCGCGCGTGCTGATTGAGACGCCGCAGGTGTTAATTCTGGATGAAGCGACAGCAAGCATTGACTCCGGTACCGAGCAGGCGATCCAGCAGGCGCTGGCTGCCGTGCGGGATCACACTACGCTGGTGGTGATCGCCCACCGCCTGTCAACGATCGTCGATGCCGATACCATTCTGGTTCTGCACCGTGGCCAGGCCGTTGAACGGGGTACACACAGAGCGCTGCTTGAGGCAAAAGGACGCTACTGGCAGATGTATCAGTTGCAGCTGGCAGGCGACGAACTGGCCGCCAGCGTGCGCGAGGAAGAGTCACTCAGCGCCTGATGCACCATAACAAGGCAATGCGCTAACAGACTTAACCGTTGGTGCAAAACTGAAACGCACCCTGCACTGCCATGGTGCGTTTTTTTTCACTTTTTCCCGGCGCATGCGCGCTGCGGCGCTTTCCTCCTCACCTTTCACTTCTGGCACACCCTTTGCAATATCACTCTCGTGTTAGCTGCGGCCATTACCGAATTCTGACTGGAGGGGATATATGAAGCTGGTTACGGTGGTAATCAAACCATTCAAACTCGAAGACGTGCGTGAAGCGCTGTCTTCAATGGGTATTCAGGGACTGACTGTCACCGAAGTGAAAGGCTTTGGGCGTCAGAAAGGTCATGCCGAGCTTTATCGCGGGGCGGAATACAGCGTTAACTTCCTGCCAAAAGTGAAAATTGATGTGGCGATTGCCGACGATCAGCTTGATGAGGTGATTGATGTCGTCAGCAAAGCGGCCTACACCGGAAAAATTGGCGACGGCAAAATTTTCGTTGCCGAACTACAGCGCGTTATTCGCATCCGTACCGGCGAATCTGACGAAGCGGCGTTGTAAGTAACTCCTGGCACACAGTGATAGGGATCGAGAAAATGAAGAAAGCAACAATGAAAACAGGTCTGGGGTCGCTGGCACTGCTGCCGGGCCTGGCAATGGCCGCACCTGCTGTGGCAGACAAAGCCGATAACGCCTTTATGATGATTTGCACCGCGCTGGTGCTGTTCATGACGATTCCGGGGATCGCGCTGTTTTACGGCGGCCTGATCCGCGGCAAGAACGTACTCTCCATGCTGACGCAGGTTGCCGTCACGTTTGCGCTGGTGTGCGTGCTGTGGGTGGTTTACGGTTACTCGCTGGCCTTCGGGGAGGGCAACGCCTTCTTCGGCAACGTTAACTGGGCGATGCTGAAAAATATCGAACTGACCGCGGTTATGGGCAGCTTCTATCAGTATATTCATGTCGCGTTTCAGGGCTCATTCGCCTGCATCACCGTGGGGCTGATTGTGGGCGCGCTGGCTGAGCGTATCCGCTTCTCTGCGGTACTGATTTTCGTGGTGGTCTGGCTGACGCTCTCCTATATCCCGATTGCGCATATGGTCTGGGGCGGTGGTCTGTTGGCTTCCCATGGCGCGCTGGACTTTGCGGGTGGTACCGTTGTGCACATCAACGCCGCGGTAGCAGGCCTGGTAGGCGCCTACCTGATTGGCAAGCGCGTGGGCTTCGGGAAGGAAGCATTCAAGCCGCACAATCTGCCGATGGTCTTTACCGGCACCGCCATCCTCTACTTTGGCTGGTTCGGCTTCAACGCAGGTTCAGCCAGCGCCGCTAACGAAATCGCTGCACTGGCCTTCGTGAATACCGTTGTGGCAACCGCCGGCGCTATCCTCTCATGGGTATTTGGCGAGTGGGCCGTTCGCGGCAAGCCATCGCTGCTGGGTGCCTGTTCCGGGGCGATTGCCGGTCTGGTAGGTATTACGCCAGCGTGCGGTTACGTGGGCGTAGGCGGTGCGCTGCTGATCGGTATCGTCGCAGGACTGGCGGGGCTGTGGGGCGTTACCGCACTGAAACGTGTTCTGCGCGTTGACGATCCGTGTGATGTATTCGGCGTGCACGGTGTGTGCGGCATTGTCGGCTGTATCATGACCGGTATCTTTGCTGCCCAATCTCTGGGCGGTGTGGGTTACGCAGAAGGTGTAACCATGGGGCATCAGGTGCTGGTACAGCTGGAAAGTATCGCAATCACCGTTGTCTGGTCGGGTGTTGTGGCCTTTATCGGTTACAAGCTGGCTGATATGACCGTTGGGCTGCGCGTGCCGGAAGAGCAGGAGCGCGAAGGCCTGGACGTCAACAGCCACGGCGAGAATGCCTATAACGCATAATTTGAGTGCCTTGCCGGGCGGCGGCTTCGCCTTACCCGGCCTGAAAAAGCGTAATTTGCAGGCCCGGTAAGCATAGCCACCGGGCTTTTTACCTCACCCGCGATTACGCATCACACCTTCCTGCACGGTAGAAGCCACCAGCA
The DNA here is from genome assembly GCF_000492855.1 of Enterobacter sp. MGH 38. Classification (NCBI taxonomy): domain Bacteria; kingdom Pseudomonadati; phylum Pseudomonadota; class Gammaproteobacteria; order Enterobacterales; family Enterobacteriaceae; genus Enterobacter; species Enterobacter sp. MGH 38. Next base: position 197,576 of record NZ_KI535608.1, read on the forward strand.
CACCATCCTGGGTGTAAAATTCCCCGCGAACAAAACCGCGCGCGCTGGACGCAGAGGTACTTTCCACGCTGTAAAGCAGCCACTCGTTCATATCGAAAGGACGATGGAACCACATGGAATGGTCAATTGTGGCTACCTGCATCCCTTTTTCCAGGAATCCCACGCCGTGCGGCTGTAGCGCAACCGGCAGGAAGTTGAAATCCGACGCATAACCCAGCAGATACTGCTGCACGCGCAAGTCTGCCGGTACGCTGCCGTTGGCGCGGATCCACACCTGGCGGGTGGGCTCAGCGGTATGCCCCTTCATTGGGTTATGAAATTCGACCGGGCGGATCTCCAGCGGTTTATCGCACAGAAACTTCTCTTTTACCTGCGGCGGCAACAGATGCGCGAGTGCGCGGGCTATTTCGGTTTCCGATTTCAGATCGTCCGGCGACGGGGCAGACGGCATCTGTTTTTGATGCTCATAGCCCGGCTCTGGCGCCTGGAAGGAGGCGGTCATGTAGAAAATGGGTTTCCCATGCTGGATGGCCGCCACGCGACGGGCGCTGAAGCTTTGGCCGTCACGCAGAACTTCCACGTCGTACACAATCGGTTTAGCGCTGTCACCGGGGCGTAAAAAGTAGCTGTGAAACGAGTGCACCAGACGGTCTGCCGGGACGGTCTCCTTGGCGGCATACAGCGCTTGCCCCACGACTTGGCCGCCAAAAACCTGGCGTAAGCCTAAATCTTCGCTCTGTCCGCGAAATAGCCCTTCTTCTATTTTTTCCAGGTTAAGCAATGTCAGCAGATTGTTCAGTGCCTGACTCATAGTGGTCCTCAATAAACGCCGTGGCGAAAGATACGCTGAGTATAACGCAGAAACGATAGTGGTCCGATGGGTAGAATAATCTTAATACCTGGGCAAAATTAGGCATAAATCCGTGATTTGTGCCACACTTGTTTACGTTATGTGAATAAAACGACATCGGATGGGATCGATCCCGCCGGTGCATTGATGATAAGGAGACTTCAATGAAACTCGTGCCTATGTTAAGCGGTGTTGCAATGGCGGTGGCGTTGTCCGCCTGTGCGGATAAGAGTGCCGATGTAGCGGTACCAACGGCGACCCCAAACGGGATTAACACCCTTTCACAGCAAGCTATTCGACAGCCTAACGTGTCCGGTACCATCTGGATCAAACAGAAAGTCGCTCTGCCGCCGGACGCGGTTTTAACGGTCACGTTATCCGATGCGTCTCTGGCGGATGCACCGTCTAAAGTCCTTGCACAGCGTGCAGTTCGTACAGAGGGTAAACAGGCGCCGTTCAGCTTCGTGCTGCCGTACAACCCGTCTGACGTCCAGCCTAACGCGCGTATCCTCCTGAGCGCGGCGGTAACGATCAACGATAAGCTGGTCTTTATCACCGATACCGTACAGGAAGCGGTCAACAAAGGCGGCACCAAAATCGACCTGACCCTGGTACCGGTGCAGCAAACTGAAGTGCCTGTTGCAACGCAAACCAATCAGCCGACTCTGCCTACACCCCCAACACAGATGTAATTTTCCTTCGCCCTCTCCATGTTGACGGGAGAGGGCGTCAGTACTCCCAGCGATACTTCTGCATATCAATCTGTCCTGCCCCAGACACCTGTACCCCTTCTGAGAGTAATGCCTGACGCTGGCGCTGCAAGTCTGGCCCGGTGAGGGAAATGGCGCCATGGCGATTGACGACCCGGTGCCACGGTAACGTGCTTCCCTCCGGTAGCCTTCTCAGCACGCCTCCAACCTGACGCGCCGCGCGCGGAGAACCCGCCAGCCGGGCGACTTCCCCATAGGTCGTGACACAGCCTTCCGGAATCGAAGCCACGATTTGCCACACTCGCTGTGGGAAATTGTCATGTTCGTCCATTGTTTCTCCTGCGGGAAATCAGCGAAGGGTAATGTTATACGAAGATAAAGAAGATTGTCGGGGCAGTTTGCGCAATAATCCAGCATCCGGTTGTCAGCGGCTTGCAATTGAGGTGCTCCACAGGGATAATGCGCCAGCGCGTTGGTTATCAACGCTCTCAATGGGGGCTCTGTTGGTTCTCCCGCAACGCTACTCTGTTCACCAGGTCAGGTCCGGAAGGAAGCAGCCAGGGCAGACGACGTGGGTGCCGGGATGTAGCTGGCAGGGCCCCCACCCATTTGTGATCCTCTCAGTTGTTCCCCTGAATAAACCTTCTAAATTATGTGACTATTGTATTTTCTGTAATACAGCCTTCATTTAACTGAAATAATAATGTCATAAACCTGTAATAATAGACTGTCATTTTATTTTCGGATGCCTTTATTCTGTCATAAGCTAAAAAATATATATCTGGATAACAAACTTATCTTCGTGTATTAAATTAAACACGTGTTCCGAAAGGATGTGACAATCATGGTTACTGCGGTTTTAAACGTTAAAATTGATGAAGCGCTAAAAGAAAGACTTCGCCACTATGCGGAAGACAATAATGAGAATTTAAGCGTGACCACAGAGAAACTGCTGCTGCTGGCATTTGAAGCAGTAGAAGAGGCGGGAGTATCGGAAGAGGATGTTGATAATCAGCATACGGAAGAAGAGAGCGTAACTCCATTTACTCCTAAAGAAATCAAAGCACTACGTAAACTTCTGAAGAAGAGAAAATGAAACAACAACTATCGACTGCCAGTGACTACAACGAGGCCTGCAATCTGTTACGTTCCGGCTACGTGAAACATGTTCGTCTTGGCTGGAATGTAGGAAGTGATGAGTTCTTTCGAATTGCGTCTGACTGGTGTGATACCGGTGCAAAAATAAAGAAAGAAGGGGATAATTTCATTATTTCGCTGAAAGGCTTCCCGATTCCTCCTCAACATTAAGCTGTTCTTCATGAAAACTGCTGACTGCATGCGTTACAGTCAGCAGTTTTTATTGTTTCTGGCGAATAATTTACACCAGGCTCCGTTTTACTGGCGCTACACTTTTATTTAACGCACGCCACAGCGGTTTGATCCGCAATAATGCCTCTTCAAGTTCTGGCGGACTGAGTGAGAAGGGCATTCGCAGATAGCGGTCAAACGCGCCTGAAAGCCCAAAGCGCGTGCCGGTGCCCATAATGATGCCTGTCGTCTCGGCGCGTGCCGCCAGCTGCGTCGCCAGCATGCCGGGTAATTCAATCCAGTATGAGAGCCCTCCCTCCGCTTCCTGAAACCGCCATTCGGGGAAATGTTCCCGCAGCATCTGGCCGCAGCGGTCGCGACGTTCTGCCAGCATTTCCCGCCGGGCAGGCAGGAAGGTTTCACTGTTTTCGATAAGCCACAGCGTGGCCAGTTGTTCCAGCACCGGAGAACCCAGATCCAGCGTGTCGCGCGTCTGCGCGAGCGTGGCGATAGTGCGGGACGAGGCGCGGATCCAGCCGAGACGCAGCCCACCCCAGAAACTTTTGCCTGCGGAACCCAGCGTCATCACCGCGGCCTCCGGGTTAAAGGCGGCCAGCGGCGGCGGCGGGGGAGCATCGAACCAGAGATCGACCATGGTTTCATCCACCACCAGCGTGGTGCGGGTTTGCGCGGCGATGTCGGTTATGGTCTGGCGCGTCGCGGCATCCATGCAACGCCCGGTCGGATTATGAAAATCCGGCATCAGATAGGCCAGACGCGGGGCGGTCTGGGCGAGCGTTGCGGCAAAACCGTCGGTATCCCAACCCGTTTCAGGCAGCGAGACGCCCACGGGCCGGCATAGTGCTCCCTGAATGGCGGCTATTGCCAGCGGGTAAGTGGGATGATCCACCACCACGCGATCCCCGGGACCGGTCATCATTCTTAAGATCAGGGCAAAGCCGCTGACGGCGCCGTTCACCACCATCACTTCGTCTGCCCGGGTGGGCAGACCGCGTGCGGTGTAGCGGGCGGCGATAGCTTCACGCAGCGCCGGAAGCCCAAGCTGATCGTACCCGGTCAGCGCCAGATTCGGCGTGATGGCCGTCAGCGCGTGGGCGTAGGCCTGGTGGATCTCTGGCCCCGCATTGAGCGCGGCGGTTGAGAGATCCAGCGCCGCACTGGCTGTGGAAAGCGTGGGCACGGCGCGGCTGTCTGGCAGGATCGCCCGCGAACCGCTGCCGTGACGGCTCTCCAGATAACCTTCTTCCCGCAGATGCGCCAGCGCGCTGCTGATGGTGGTGCGGCTTACGCTCAGTGCGGTGGCCAGCTCCCGCTCTCCGGGCAGGCGCGTGTTTAGCGCCAGCCTGCCATCCAGAATCAACAGGCGTAACGCGTCAGCCAGCTGGCGCCACAGCGGGGTACGGGAAGAGGCTTGCTGCCAGTGCCCTAACAGGCGTACCAGAGACTGGCTTCCAAAACGACGTGATGACATGTGCAGTCCACTATTTGAAAACTGGACATTAATCATAGTGCCATTTTCACCGAAGATGGAACCTGGTACTTCGGAGAAGAGAAAATGGTACGTCGTCTGGTACAACTTTATGTCGGTTTAGGCCTGTACGGGCTTTCAACCGCGATGTTTATTCGTTCGGATCTGGGTGTCGACCCTTGGGATGTCTTTCACCTTGGCGTCGCCATCCAGACAGGGATGAGCATCGGCACGGTGATTATTTTAACCGGGGCAGCGGTGCTGCTGCTGTGGATCCCGCTGCGTCAGCTGCCGGGGCTGGGCACTATCAGTAATGTGATTTGTATTGGTCTGGCGGCAGATGCGTCAATGGCGCTGATCCCTGAGCTCACCTCGCTGCCCGTGCGCATCACCCTGCTGGTTTCCGGCATTGTGGTTAACGCCCTTGCCACCGGGATGTATATCGGCGCGGGTTTTGGCGCAGGCCCGCGCGACGGCCTGATGACCGGCATACACGCCCGGCTGGGCTGGTCGATCCGCAGCGTGCGTACCGCGATCGAGGTGACTGTGTTGATCGTCGGCTACCTCCTCGGGGGAGCGTTTGGCGTTGGAACCGTGCTGTATGCATTAACCATCGGCCCGCTGATCCAGCTCTGTTTGCCGTGGTTTCGCCAGAGACCGCGCATTCAGAAAGCTGCACAGCCGGAGCGGATTGTTTAATTTTGCGAAGCGCTCACAGGCTATGATGGCGTAACTGTGTCAGAATAGAGACTTCTCTTTTCACGACGCCAGAATGTATGAAAGCGATCACTCTTTATGACGTTGCCCGCGTGGCAGGCGTTTCTTATCAGACCGTTTCCCGGGTGATTAACGACGCGGAACACGTTTCTGCCCGTACGCGGGAAAAGGTCCGGCAGGCCATGGCGGCGCTACACTATGTGCCCAACCGTGGCGCGCAGCAGCTGGCCGGGAAACGCACCCGCACGCTGGGGCTGATGACCAGCGATCTGGCGCTACATGCGCCGTCGCAAATCGCCTCAGCTGTAAAATCCCGGGCAGTGGAGCAGGGGGCTAGCGTACTCATCTCCATGGTGGAGCAACCCGCGCAGTGTCAGGCTGCTTTGCAGGAATTACTGGCGCAGCGCGTAGAGGCGCTGCTGGTGAACGTTCCGCTGGAAGATGCCCTGGCAGAAATGCTTCAGGAAATGGCCTCGCCGACCCCGGTTCTTTTTCTCGATGTGTCCCCCACAGCTCGGGTTAACAGTCTCGTTTTCAATGCCGAACAGGGCGCTGCCCTGGGGGCAGAGCATCTGCTTTCGCTGGGGCACCAGCGAATTGCGCTGCTCGCCGGGCCGGAAAGTTCTGTCTCTGCCCGGGCTCGTCTGGCGGGATGGAAAACCACGCTGGCTCAGGCCGGCGTGGAGGCGTTTGCGGTGGCGCAGGGCGACTGGAGCGCGGCTTCGGGCTATGAGAAAGGGCATCAGCTCCTGGCGGGCGCGCAGCTGCCGGAGGCGATCCTCGTCGCTAACGATCAGATGGCGCTTGGCGTTTTACGCGCCTGTGCGGAAAAAGGCGTTGCGGTACCGGGGCAGATCTCGGTTGTCGGGTTTGATGATACGGCTGACAGCGCGTGGTTTTCACCTCCGCTCACCACCGTTCGGCAGGCGTTCCGCGAGGCCGGTGAGCGCAGCGTGGAGTGGCTGATGGCACCTGCCCATCACGACGAATGCTGGCAGGAACAACTTCCCGTTACGTTGATCGTGCGTCATTCCACCGCGCCGCGCGCCGCACAGCAGGCCGATCGTGAAGATCTTGCGCAACAGCTCAGAACGCTGGCGCTGCTGGCGGAGAAACTGGCGCGCAGCTAGCACTTTTGTGATCGTGCTCGCCTGGTGACGATCAAAGTCTTTACCGCTACCGTTTACCAGGGCATGTTGGCTAAAATTGTGAGCGCTTCGCAAAGAGGTTGATATGTCTTCTACATTGCCGCTGACTCTCAGCGCACTTCTGGCGCGTCGTGACTGGGAAAACCCGGGTGTGACGCAGTGGAATCGTCTGGCCGCACACGCGCCTTTTCATAGCTGGCGCGATGAAACTTTCGCCCGCGAGGATAAGCCTTCGCGGAGCAAGCGTCTGCTTAACGGCATCTGGCGATTCAGCTTTTTCCCGGCGCCAGAGCAGGTTCCGGAGGCATGGATAACGGACGATCTGGCTGATGCCGTTGAGATGCCCGTGCCGTCGAACTGGCAGATGCAGGGATTTGATACTCCCATCTATACCAACGTCACCTATCCGATAAATGTGAACCCGCCCTATGTTCCGGTTGAAAACCCAACCGGTTGTTACTCGCTCACATTTGAGATGGATGACGCCTGGATGTGCAGCGGGCAAACCCGCATTATTTTTGACGGGGTGAATTCAGCTTTTCATCTGTGGTGTAACGGCCAGTGGATGGGCTATTCGCAGGACAGCCGTCTGCCTGCGGAGTTCGATCTCAGCGCGGTGCTGCGACCGGGGCAGAACCGCCTGGCGGTGATGGTGTTACGCTGGTGCGACGGAAGCTATCTGGAAGATCAGGACATGTGGCGGATGAGTGGCATTTTCCGTGACGTCTCGCTGCTGCACAAGCCGGAAACGCGAATTGCCGATTATCAGATCGTGACCGATCTGAATGCCGAATGCGATCGGGCGATACTCCGGGTTGACGTTGCGCTGGAAGGCACACGCTACGCCGAATGCGAGGTGGCGTTTACCCTGTGGCGTAACGGCGAAGCCTGCGCGCAAACCACGCAGCAGCCCGGATCGGCCATCGTGGACGAACGCGGCAGTTGGGCAGAACGGCTTAGGGTGGCGATACCCGTGAACGCTCCTGCGCTATGGAGCGCTGAAACACCGGAATGCTATCGGCTGACAATGTCGCTTCGGGATGCGCAGGGTAACGTGCTGGAGACTGAAGCCTGCAATGTCGGTTTCAGACGCGTCGAAATCAGCAACGGCCAGCTGAAGCTTAACGGCAAACCGCTGCTGATCCGCGGCGTGAACCGTCACGAACATCATCCTGAGAAGGGGCAGGTGATGGATGAGGCGACCATGCGCCGCGACATCGAACTGATGAAGCAGCATAACTTCAACGCCGTGCGCTGCTCGCATTATCCGAACCATCCTCTGTGGTACACGCTTTGCGATCGCTACGGCCTGTACGTGGTTGATGAGGCGAATATTGAAACCCATGGCATGGTGCCAATGAGCCGCCTGGCGGACGATCCGCGCTGGCTGCCTGCCATGAGCGAACGCGTAACGCGTATGGTGCAGCGGGACCGGAATCATCCGTCCATCATCATCTGGTCCCTGGGGAATGAGTCCGGGCATGGGGCGAATCACGATGCGCTGTACCGCTGGCTGAAAACCACCGATCCCACGCGGCCGGTGCAGTATGAAGGCGGCGGCGCCAGTACGGCGGCAACCGATATTGTCTGCCCGATGTACGCTCGCGTCGATCAGGATCAGCCGTTCCCGGCGGTGCCAAAGTGGTCGATTAAAAAGTGGATTGGTATGCCGGACGAAACCCGTCCGCTGATCCTGTGCGAGTATGCCCACGCGATGGGCAACAGCTTTGGCGGCTTTGCCAGCTACTGGCAGGCATTCCGCAGCCATCCCCGGTTGCAGGGCGGCTTTGTCTGGGACTGGGTCGATCAGGCGCTGACGAAAAAAGCGGAAGACGGCACGGTATTCTGGGCCTACGGCGGCGATTTTGGCGATAAGCCCAACGACCGTCAGTTCTGCCTCAACGGACTGGTGTTTCCCGATCGCACTCCGCATCCCGCCCTTTACGAGGCGCAGCGTGCCCAGCAGTTCTTTACCTTTACGCTGGTGAGCACCGCTCCGCTGGTCGTCGAGATCCAGAGCGATTATCTGTTCCGTCATACTGACAACGAGTATCTGCGATGGTCGGTGGCGCGTGACGGTGCGGTACTGGCTTCCGGCGAAACACCCCTTTCTGTTGCGCCCGAGGGGACGCAGCACGTTGAGATCCCGCTGCCTGAACTTGTCGCTGAGCCGGGCGAGGTCTGGCTCAACGTGGAGATCGTTCAGCCGCAGGCCACGCCGTGGTCGCCGCCCGGCCACCGTTGTGCCTGGGATCAGTGGCCGCTTCCGGCGCCGCTGTACCTTGCGCCACCGAAAGCAGGCGGAACCCCTCCGCAGCTAACGGTGCAGGACGAGGCGCTGGACATTACTCATCAGCAGCAGCGCTGGCAGTTTAGCCGTCTCACCGGAAACTTGACCCAGTGGTGGAACGAGGGCGCTGAAACGCTCCGTTCTCCGCTAACGGATAACTTCACCCGCGCGCCGCTGGACAATGACATTGGCGTCAGCGAGGCGACCCGCATCGATCCGAACGCGTGGGTGGAACGCTGGAAAGCGGCAGGGATGTATGAGATGTCCGCGCGCCTCCTCCAGTGTGAAGCGGAGCAGCATAACCGTGAGGTGATAGTGACCACGCAGCACGTCTGGGAGCATCAGGGTAAAGCGCTGTTTATCAGCTGCAAGGTCTGGCGGATTGATGACCACGGGGTGCTGCACGGTGATGTGCAGGTGACGGTGGCGTCTGACATTCCTGAGCCCGCTCGCGTGGGCCTGAGCGTTATGATGGCGGATATCCCGGAAACGGTGCGCTGGCTGGGACTAGGCCCGCTGGAAAACTATCCGGACAGAAAACTGGCGGCGCAGCAGGGGCGCTGGGCGTTACCGCTGGAAGAGATGCAGACGCCGTATATCTTCCCGACGGAGAACGGTTTGCGCTGCGACACCCGCGAGCTGACGTTTGGCTCCCATCAGTTGCAGGGACAGTTCCATTTCTCCCTGAGCCGTTATAGCCAGCGGCAGCTGCATGAGACAACGCATCAGCACTTGCTGCGGGAAGAGGCTGGCTGCTGGTTGAATCTTGATGCGTTTCACATGGGCGTAGGGGGGGACGACTCATGGAGCCCGAGCGTAGCCCCGGCCTTCATTCTGCAAAACCGCCGGCTGCGCTACACGTTTAGCTGGCAGCAAAACGGCTGAGCCGAAACGTGCGGCCACTGCCGTGGCCGCACGTAACACCGCACAATCGGTTTATTTCCTGAGGTTGTGCGCGGCCCAGAGAATGAAATCCTCTTTAGGCAGCGCCTTGCTGAAATACCAGCCCTGGCCGTACTGCACGCCGTGGCGATGCAACCATTCGATCTGCCCTTCAGTTTCAATGCCTTCTGCGACCATCGCCAGTTTAAGCGATTTGGCCATTTCGATGATGTGGGGAGTCACGTGCTTGTACTCCAGCGCATCCACAAAGGATTTATCAATCTTCAGAGTATCGACATCCAGATCCTGCAAATAGCTCAGGCTGGAGTAACCCGTGCCAAAATCATCAATGTAGATAGCGTGCCCGGCGCGGCGAAATGCAGCGATAGCAGGTACGCTGACGGCAGGATCGGCAAACCCGCGCTCGGTTAATTCAAGGGCGATCTGGCGCGGGTGGACGCCCCATTTGTTGAGCAACTGACTCAGCTGGCGAGGCAGCTCGGGGGACGTTAAATCCGATGGCGCAAGGTTGACAGAAATATGCAGTTCCGGGTGATGGTGCAGCCAGGCGCCTAGATCCTCAAATACCTCATTTACTACTAGCCGCGTCAGCGTTGAAATAAGCCCTGTCTGCTCAGCCAGCGGAACAAAGAGATTAGGCGACAGGTTACTGCCATCCGGCTGGGGCCAGCGCATCAGCGCTTCAGCACCCACCAGTTTTCCACTACACAGCGCCACGATGGGCTGGTAGTGAACCTCGATCTCCCGGTTGTTGATCGCGTCGATCAGGCGGTGACGCGGGGACAGCAAACGGCGCAGAATGCGCAGGACAATAAGGGTAGCAACCAGGCTTAGCAGTATGCCAGCCGGTAGCCAGATGATCAGTTGCTGGTGCCAGGAAGCCGCCAGCGGTTTTAACGACGCCCACGCGATCACCGTAAACCCCAGTTCGGGTACAGGTTTCATCACGTACATTGAGCCGTTGTATTGCACGCGCGTAACGTCCTGCTGCTCCTTAACGACAGAGAGAATATACGGGTCGAGAACATTGCTTCTGGCAAATATATGATGGGTTGAGCTGCCCACCAGGGCGGCATCCATTGAGATTTCACCAAACGGAACAACATCCACAAGCGACGCCGGATCGACCATTACCAGATAATGTCCTTTCCCCAGAACGGCCATATAACGCTGAATGCCGAGGTCGTTTTGCGAGGTGAGCCACGCGCTATAACCATCTTCGGTGATCCGCATTGGGGGCGGTAAGATCGCCGTATCACTGGATTGTTCAAGCGATGAGCAGAGCGGTTTCAGGTTATCGATATACATCACTTCCTGGATATAGCGCCATGAGAACGCGACCCGGCGCATTTCGCGTAAATGCGGGGGAGTGCAGGGCGGGGCGTGGAATGTCTGTAGGTGCGTGAGCGCCTGTTTTGCTTGCGCAACGACTCTGTCGGTACGGATCAGGACACGCGAGGCATAGCTGTCCAGCGCGTCCACAAATTTCTCCTCAGCCTGACGATGCGCCAGCCAGATACTGAGGCACACAGGGACCAGCACAGAGAAGATCAGTACGCCTGTCACCAGGCTGACCAGATGTCGGGTTCGCATGCTGTTTTATCCTTCCCATATGCCCGCCCCGGGCCTGGAGTTTGCGCGCCAGAGGAAAAAGTTTTTATCGGTAAATGATATAGTTATAGCATGCAACCGTCTCAGGCAGGTATCTGAATAAACCTTTCAAAAACAGGCTGCGCGTCACAGGGGTTGTTTTTGCAGCAAAGCTCAGATAGTATTTTGTTATGTTATAACAATACATGAAGGCCAGAGATGAAACCGAATATCCATCCAACCTATCGCACCGTTGTGTTTCACGACACCACGGCTAATGAATATTTTAAAGTTGGCTCAACGATTAAGACAGATCGTGAAATTGAGCTTGAGGGGAAAACGTATCCTTACGTTACTCTTGATGTCTCCTCTAAATCACATCCGTTTTATACCGGGAAGCAGAAGACCTTCTCGACAGATGGCAGCGCGGCACGCTTCCGCAAGCGTTTTGGCGGCTTTCTTGATGCGAAGCGAGGCTAATCATGCAGGTGCTTAACTCATTGCGCAGTGCAAAACAGCGTCACCCGGATTGCCAGATAGTCAAACGCAAGGGACGCTTATACGTGATTTGCAAATCTAACCCGCGCTTTAAGGCGGTGCAGGGGCGTAAAAAAAGGCGCTAGACGCGCGTTTCTCGCCAGCTTTCCAGGGATCTTTTCTGTTTGCCATCGGCAGTAAAATTGTCGGTGGCAAGCCAGCTTTCAAAGGCGCTCGCCAGCGCTGGCCACTCTTTGTCGAGAATTGAAAACCAGTCGGTGTCCCGGTTTCGGCCTTTAATGACCAGCGCCTGGCGAAAACGCCCTTCAAACTGAAAGCCAAGACGCAGGGCCGCTTTCAGGGAGGGTTCGTTCAGGCTATTGCACTTCCATTCATAACGCCGGTAGCCCAGGGTATCGAACACGTACCGCATCAGCAGATACTGCGCTTCTGTCGACATGGGCGTGCGGCTTAACAGTGACGAGAAGTGAACATGTCCCACTTCCACGACGCCGTTTTTAGGATCGATCCGCATCAGGGACAGCGTCCCGACAGGAGACTGGGTCTGGTTATCGATAACGGTAAAGTGGATGGGATCGGCTAATTCGCTTACGCTCGCCACCCATTCGGCAAACTCCTCTGCGGTGGCATCGGGCTCACGCAGCAGCCACGTCCAGCTTCGGGTATCTCCGGCCACGGAATACGCAGAGAACAACGCGTGGGCATGCTCCATGCGCAGCGGCTCAAGCCGACAATAGCGACCCTGAAGTACCACCCGGGACGGGCGCGGCCGAGGCTGCCAGTCGATAAGACTTTCCCCTACAGGTTGACCAAACTCATTGAATGTATTCATCTTTATTTCCATGATGTTAAGAAGATCTCCAGATTAATGAATTGCTGGTTCCTTAAAAAGAACCACCAGGTTATGTTTTTCTGGTACCACAAGGAGGAATGATGAATATACCGGGTGATGAGCTATACACCTTGCTCCATGCTGCGCTGAAAAAACGTGGGACAGAGACGCTCCAGCGCGCGCTCTATCTTGCTTTGCGGGAGGCCATACTGTGCGGAAGGCTTCGTTCCGGCAGCCATTTGCCCGGCTCACGAACGCTGGCGCATCAGATCTCGGTGTCCCGAAATACCGTCAACGCGGCGCTGGACCAGCTCACGCTCGAAGGTTATTTGCTGCGTAGCCGCCAGGGCACGCGGGTGGGGCAATTCGCTCCTCGTACGATTGCCCGGACATTACCGGACCCGGAAGTCAGGCTGACAAAACGTGTCGCCCGGCTGCCCGCGCCTGTGCCGCGTGACACTCCGGTGATGGCGTTTACGCCGGGAACGCCTGCCATCAACTATTTCCCCTTGCCGCTGTGGCGGCGGTTGTACGATCGCGTCCTGCGCGAGGAGGGAAGCGCCCTGTTAGGGTATGGCGACCCTGCCGGCGAGCCGTCGCTACGGGCCGCCATTGCCCGCCATCTTGCGCTCTCCCGCGGCATTGACTGTGACGCCAGCCAGATAGTGATAACCGAAGGGGCGCTGGAGGGCGTCAATCTGTGCACAATGCTGTTAAGCGAGCCGGGGGATGTCGCCTGGGTGGAAAATCCCGGCTATAGCGGCGCCAAAAGCGCTTTTGTCAAAACCGGTCTGGCGATGACCGGCATACCGGTGGATGACGAGGGGATGTGCTGGGAAGGGCTGTGTGCGCCTTCACCCACGCTGATTTTTACCTCGCCATCGCATCAGTTCCCTTACGGAAGCGTACTCAGCGCGCGGCGGCGTCTGGCGCTGCTGGAACTGGCCCGGCAGCACAACGCGTGGATCATTGAGGACGATTACGACAGCGAATTCCGTTATACCGGTGAGCCCGTCCCGGCGATGCTGGGTATGGTCAACAACGCGCCCGTTGTGTATCTGGGGACGTTCAGCAAAACGCTGTTTCCGTCGCTCCGAATGGGGTTCATGGTGTTACCGCCAGCGCTGGCGAAGGCGGCACGTCCCGCCATCGGCTCGCTGCTGCGCGGCGGGCATCGCGCTGAACAGCGCACCCTGGCGCTGTTTATTGAGGAAGGCCACTATGCGCGACATCTTGCCGCCATGCGCCGACTTTATCGTAAGCGATACCGCCAACTGCGAGAGGTGCTAAGCGCAGAGCTTCATACGCCGCACCGTGTTCTTGCCGGAGAAGGAGGGATGCACCTGGCGCTGGCGATTGACGGTATCGACGACCAGCGGCTGGTGGAGCAGGCAAGAGCGTTTCAGCTGGCACCCGCTGCGCTGAGCGGATATTACCTTGAGACGAAGCAGGGGCAAACCGGTCTGGTTTTAGGTTACGGCAATACCTCTGCTTCGCAGTTTGCGCCGGGTATCCGACGTCTTCAGGCGTTAATTACGCAGCAGTGGGGCGGGAAAGGGTAAAGACATCATAAAAAGAGAGCTGGCCCTTGGTGGTGACCATTTTCTGCAACTTCTCTTTTTGCCCGGCTTCGACAGCCGGCGAGTGCAGGATGCTGTCGATCAGCTCCTTCGGCACATAACGCGTGTTGTACCACTCCCCGTTGTAGCACACGCGGAAATCGAGTACGTCGATATCTTCATACCGGTAACGCGGATTGACGTCGAAAAAGAAAAACGCGTTAAACACCACGAACAGCACTACCAGCAGCCAGACGGAATCGACCAGCGTTTCAGACTTCAGCATGACGATAAGCGTTGCCAGCCAGGCGGCGTACATGGCGACGAACAACCCGGGGTGTTTGCGAATAAAGCTGATGCTAAAGCGCGGGCGATTGTCGCGCTTTTCGCGAGTATTGAGATCGTCGATGGTGGCGGTAAGCAGGCGCTGTATCTCTGTCATTTTTTGCCTTTATGATTGTTGAAAATACAGGTGATCTGCTTATTTTATGAGAGGGGTTTACGCGATGAAAGTAACAGTTATGCCAGGAAAAAGCATAACAGTTACTCAGGATGCGCTTAGAGCATTTTAATGATTTTCGCCGGATTGCCGCCCACGACAGCATTGGCCGGCACGTCTTTGGTCACTACCGCGCCGGAAGCGATAACCGCATTATCGCCAATGGTTACGCCCGGGTTAATGATCGCACGTCCGCCGATCCAGACGTTATCACCAATGGTGACCGGTTTACCGTACTCCAGCCCGCTGTTACGTTCGGTCGCATCCAGAGGATGCGTGGCCGTATAAATGTGCACCCCCGGCGCAAGCATACAGTTATCGCCAATGCGGACAGGGCAGACATCCAGCATGACGCAGTCAAAGTTGGCATAAAAATTTTTGCCCAGATAGATGTTATACCCGTAGTCGCAGCGGAAGCTCGGTTCTATATAGGCGCCTTCGCTTTGGCCCAGCAGGTCAGCTAATAAGGCGCGACGTTCGGCCTTCTCATCGGGTGCGGTATGGTTATAGCGGTGAACAAGATGACGCGCGCGTAAACGGTCAGCCCTCAGCGTGTCATCGCCAGGGCGGTAATATTCACCTGCAATCATCTTCTGTTTTTCTTCACTCATGGGAACCTCTCTGGAATCGTTTTACGCAGCGTAAAGAGGATTAACCAGAAAGGGAACGTTCCCTAAAAGCGGCTGTGACGGGAGTCACAACATTTATGCGCATAAATACGTTTTATACGGGAACCTGGCGTTTGCACTTGAAGCGTAATTCGAAAGGTAAATTCAGCTTAACAACGGGCGTAATGCCTTTACAGTCTCTCTTCAACGATTAACGAACAAATTTCCATACCGAAGAGGGGATCTTGTCATACAGTTTATTCATGGTTAGTTCAGCCAGACGATGGTCGGCAGCTGAATAAAATACCGCCAGTTCATTATCAGAGAGCTCGTATTTATTTTTTTCAATAACACGTTCGAGGGTGTCAATTGACTGGCAGCGTCGCAGGCGCATCAAATAATCGACTTTTGTTAATGGTTTATCAGACATAAATTCACCTTAGTAATTGTAATAATTTTAACAGGAAAGACTAACCGGATTAGCTCTGCTGACATTAGTGAAGCAGCGAAATAGGCGGTTTCCTGATTTACGCCATTTCTGCAAATCCTGTGCGTTAATGCCGTAGCTGCTGAACAACAAAAAGGTGTCGTCCAGGTATTCATCAATTTGCTCTATCAACTTATTATCTTCATTGTACTTAATTTTATAATTAAGTGCGAAGGTGGCGATATGCTCGATCAGCTCGTTAAGCTGTAAATTGATAGCAGACGTTGGATCGTTCACCCAGCCATGGTTACTTTCTTCAAGATTGGCAAGGCAGTCATGGTACAAGGATTCGCAGAGAAATTTCAACTGCGCGATATCATGCCTTTTTGGCGAGTACTCGTCCATAGCGCATCCCCTTCTGAGTGATTTTTTACTCACCGAACATCATGTCGGGATGGATACAACTTGCTTAGCCACATGGGAGCTGTGTTCCTGATAACTCTAACTATAAGCCACTCTGATCAAGATTTCACCGCGCTATTACGAAAAATTACAATTAAATCGTTACTGTGCGAGCCTTTACGCAAATGTACCTTTTGCAGCAACCACGTTAATCAAATAAAAAACCGTTTTTTATCGGTTCCTTAAAATTCATTGAGTTAGCGCAAAGTTTCATGTGAAGTCCGAAACCAGATATCTTCAGATAATTTCCGTTACTTAGGAATAGTCCGAATAATTTACGCCGCAAAATGATAATAAAAGAAGGCTGAGTCCCTGGTGTAAGTTATCGGCCTATTATGCCAAGCCTCATTTAAAAAGAAGAAAATAAATAGAAAAGCAATAGGTCTATTTTATGATTTTTTCTGAAAATGAAAAAGGCCGCAAATGCGGCCTTTTTATCATGTGAAACCGGTATCAGTGATGTTCTACCGAATGATTGTGCTCAACATCTTCATTTTTGCGGCTGAAGCGGCGACGAACCACCACGAAGAACACCGGTACGAAGAAGATGGCGAGAACGGTCGCCGTGACCATACCACCCATTACACCCGTACCTACCGCGTTCTGTGCGCCGGAGCCCGCGCCGGAGCTGATAACCAGCGGCATAACGCCGAGGATAAACGCCAGGGACGTCATCAGGATTGGACGCAAACGCATACGAACGGCTTCCAGCGTGGCTTCAATCAGGCCTTTTCCTTCTTTCTCCATCAGATCTTTGGCGAATTCGACGATGAGTATCGCGTTCTTCGCCGACAAGCCAATGGTTGTCAGCAGGCCCACCTGGAAGTAAACGTCGTTGGTCAGCCCACGGAAGGTCGCGGCAAGCAGTGCACCGATAACCCCCAGCGGAACCACCAGCATAACGGAGAACGGAATCGACCAGCTCTCATACAATGCCGCCAGACACAGGAACACCACAATCAGAGAAATGGCGTACAGGGCAGGGGCCTGGTTACCGGACAGACGTTCCTGATAGGACATGCCGGTCCAGTCGTAGCCGATACCCGCAGGTAGTTTGCTGGCCAGTTCTTCCATCAGGTTCATGGCTTCACCGGTGCTTCGGCCTGGCGCTGCCTGACCGAGGATTTCCATCGATGGCAAGCCGTTATAACGCTCCAGACGCGGCGAACCGTATTCCCAGCGCGAGGTTGAGAAGGCGGAGAACGGCACCATCTGGCCATCGCTACCGCGAACGTACCAGTTGTTGATATCGTTCGGCAGCATGCGGTATTGCGCTTCGGACATCACGTACACTTTCTTCACGCGACCACGGTCGATGAAGTCGTTAACGTAGCTACCGCCCCAGGCGGCGCCCAGCGTGGTATTAATGTCACTGATGGAAACACCCAGCGCCTGCGCTTTTTCCTGGTCGATATCGATCTTGTACTGCGGCGTATCTTCCAGACCGTTAGGACGTACGCCCACCAGCAGGTCAGGGTGTTTTGCCACCTCGCCAAACAGCTGGTTACGCGCCTGCGTCAGCTTTTCGTGGCCCAGACCGCCCTGGTCAATCAGCTGGAAGTCGAAGCCGGTCGCCGTACCCAGTTCAACAATCGCTGGCAGGTTAAAGGCGAAGACCATCGCATCTTTAATCTGTGAGAAGGTGCCCATCGCGCGGCCGGTAATGGCTTCTACCTTGTTCTCTGCACCTGGACGTTCAGACCAGTCTTTCAGAGAAACGAAGGCGATACCGGTGTTCTGACCACGACCCGCGAAGCCAAAGCCGTTAACCGCAAACACGGATTCGACGTTGTCTTTCTCTTTGGTCAGGAAGTAGTCGGTCATCTCATCCAGCACTTTCTGCGTACGCTCTTGCGTCGCACCGGCCGGAAGCTGCGCCATACTCAGGAACACGCCCTGGTCTTCATCTGGCAGGAACGAGCTTGGCAGACGAACGAACAGGAATGCCATCCCCACCACGATGATGATATAGAGCAGCAGGTAACGACCGGTGCTGCGCAGGATGTTACCCACGCTGTCGGTGTAGTGGTGCGTGCTCTTATCAAACATGCGGTTGAACCAGCCGAAGAACCCTTTATGCTCGCCGTGTCCGCCTTTCTGAATCGGCTTCAGCATCGTCGCGCACAGGGCTGGCGTCAGGATCAGCGCAACCAGTACCGACAGCGCCATCGCCGAAACGATGGTGATGGAGAACTGACGGTAAATCGCACCGGTAGAGCCGCCAAAGAAGGCCATCGGGATAAATACCGCGGACAGTACCATCGCGATACCGACCAGCGCGCCCTGGATCTGGCCCATAGATTTACGGGTTGCTTCCTTCGGCGGCAGGCCTTCTTCCGCCATCACACGCTCGACGTTTTCGACCACCACGATGGCGTCATCCACTAGCAGGCCGATGGCGAGCACCATCCCGAACATCGTCAGGGTGTTTATCGAGTAGCCAAATATCGCCAGAACCGCGAAGGTCCCAAGCAATACAACCGGTACGGCGATGGTTGGGATCAGCGTCGCGCGGAAGTTTTGCAGGAACAGGTACATTACCAGGAAGACGAGGATGATCGCCTCAACCAGGGTTTTTACCACTTCGTGAATCGAAATTTTTACGAACGGCGTAGTGTCATACGGATAAACGATTTTCAGACCTGACGGGAAGAACGGTTCCATCTTCTTCAGCTCTGCACGAATAGCCGTCGCGGTGTCCAGGGCGTTAGCGCCGGTCGCCAGTTTGATACCCAGACCAGATGCCGGCTTGCCGTTGAACTTCGCGATAACGTCGTAGTTCTCGCCGCCCAGCTCCACTTTCGCTACGTCACGCAGGCGAACCTGCGAACCGTCCTGATTCACTTTCAGCAGAATTTTGCTGAACTCATCCGCGGAGGTCAGACGGGTTTGCGCGATGATCGAGGCGTTAAGCTGCTGGCCCTTGACCGGCGGCGTACCGCCTAACTGACCGGCTGCCACCTGGGCGTTCTGCGCTTTAATGGCGTTAATCACGTCAACCGGCGTCAGCTGGAAGTTATTCAGTTTATTCGGATCCATCCAGATACGCATGGCGTACTGGGAACCAAACAGCTGAACGTCACCCACACCTGACGTACGGCTGATGGCGTCCTTCATGTTGGCGCCCACGTAGTCGGAAATATCCTCCTGCGTCATGGTGCCGTTGGTGTTGATCACGCCGACAACCATCAGGAAGCTACTGGACGATTTCTCGACGCTCACGCCCTGCTGTTGTACTTCCTGCGGCAGCAGAGGCATCGCCAGCTGCAATTTGTTCTGCACCTGAACCTGCGCAATGTCCGCATCCGTACCGGATTCAAAGGTCAGGGTGATCTGAACCGTACCGGTTGAGTCACTGTTTGAGGACATGTACATCAGGTTATCGATACCGTTCATGTTCTGTTCGATAACCTGCGTAACGGTATCCTGCACCGTTTTCGCATCAGCGCCCGGGTAGGTTGCGGAGATCGTTACTGCCGGTGGCGCAATCGTTGGATATTGCGCAACAGGCAGCTTCAGGATCGCAAGTCCCCCGGCCAGCATGATGATAATGGCGATCACCCACGCAAATATGGGGCGATCGATAAAGAAATTAGGCATGTCTTAACGGCTCCTGTTTAAGTTAAGACTTGGTTTGTTCTGACTGGCCAGCGGCCGACGCTTGTTGTTTGTCGTCAGATTTCACTTCCTGCGCTTTGACCTGCGCGCCAGGACGAACTTTTTGCAAACCAGTAATAATCACGCGATCGCCATCTTTCAGACCTTCCGTCACCAGCCACTTGTCGCCAATCGCCTGCGTTGCAGTGATATTGCGCATTTCGACTTTGTTATCGGCACCCACAACCAGCGCGCTCGCATCGCCGCGTGGCGTACGGGTCACACCCTGCTGAGGAACCAGAATGGCGCTTGGGTTAGTCCCCTCCTCAAGACGGGCGCGTACGAACATACCCGGCAGCAGGGTTTTATCCGGATTCGGGAAAATGGCCCGGATGGTGATTGAGCCGGTGGTCTGATCGACGGTCACATCAGAAAATTCCAGTGTACCGGTCTGCGAGAACTCGATACCGTCGTTGGTAACCAGTTCAACCTTGGCTTTACCGTTTTCCTGTTTCAGTTGACCGCTTGCCAGCTCCTGTTTGAGACGCAGGAAATCGTTGCTGGACTGTGTAACGTCAACATAGATCGGGTCAAGCTGCTGCACGGTGGCCAGTGCGTTGGTCTGACCGTTTTGCACCAGTGCACCTTCGGTGACGGCAGATTTACCAATGCGACCGCTGATAGGGGAGGTCACTTTGGTGTAGGCCAGGTTAATACGCGCGGTTTCTACCGCCGCTTTCGCCGCCACAACGGCCGCGTTGGCTTGCTGCGCATCGGCCAGGGCTGAATCATAATCCTGTTGGCTGATGTACTGCGTGCCGAGCAGCTTCTTGTAACGATTCAACGTCAGCTGCGAAATTTTGGCTGCCGCTTCTGCTTTCGCCAGATCGCCTTTAGCGCTCTCATAAGACGCCTGGTAGGTTGCTGGATCAATCTGATACAGAGACTCACCTGCCTTGACATCACCGCCTTCGGTGAAGTTACGTTTCAGGATGATACCGCTTACCTGCGGACGCACTTCCGCAATGCGATAGGCGCTGGTGCGGCCCGGTAGTTCTGTTGTCATCTGGAGAGGTTCGGATTTGAGCGTCACGACGCCAACTTCTGGCACCTGCTGAGCTCCTTGTTGAGCCTCTTTGTCGTCACATCCTGTAAGCGCTAAGCTGCCTGAGAGCATCAGAACGACCGCCAGAGGCGTTAACCCTCTGTTTTTGTTCATATGTAAACCTCGAGTGTCCGATTTCAAATTGATCAAGGGTCCTGAGTCTAAAAACCCATTGCTGCGTTTATATTATCGTCATGCTATGGTACATACATTCATAAATGTATGTAAATCTGACTCCTGTAAATTCATCAACGTATGGCACGAAAAACCAAACAACAAGCGCTGGAAACCCGACAACACATTCTGGATGTGGCAATGCGTTTGTTCTCACAGCAGGGTGTTTCGGCAACCTCGCTGGCACAGATTGCTCAGGCCGCGGGCGTCACGCGGGGAGCGATTTACTGGCATTTCAAAGACAAGTCCGATCTGTTTGGTGAAATCTGGGAGCTTTCAGAGTCCAGCATTAGCGATCTTGAGAGTGAGTATCGGGCAAAATTCCCTCACGATCCACTCTCTGTGTTAAGAGAAATTCTAGTATATATCCTTGAAGCGACAGTTGTTGAAGAGCGCCGCCGTCTGATGATGGAAATCATCTTCCATAAATGTGAGTTCGTTGGCGAAATGGCGGTGGTTCAGCAGGCGCAACGCGACCTGTGTCTGGAAAGCTACGATCGCATCGAACAGGTCCTCACGGAGTGCATGCAGGCCAAAATGCTTCCTGCCACCTTACTCACCCGCCGGGCGGCGATCCTGATGCGCGGCTATATTTCCGGCCTGATGGAAAACTGGCTTTTTGCTCCGGAGTCGTTCGATCTCAGATCAGAGGCGCGCAGCTATGTCGACATTTTTCTTGAGATGTGCCAGCTCTGTCCGACCCTTCAAAGTAAGCATCACCCCCGTTCTGCCTGATCGGGTACGGGAAAAATCGTAGACCCTTTCCGTCGTACTATTCTGCTTCAGCCGGGCGTGATATCCTTCATGCCCGACTATTTCCGGTCATTTCTCACATCACATTCACAACTATGCTGCACACCAATCGCTCGCAACATCCTGTTCTGGCCCTGTTTTTGATCCTGCTGTTTTACTTTGCAGCCGCGCCGCTTTCCTGGGCCCGTGCAGACAACGGCAGTGACATTCCCACGCGTGCTGATGTTCAGGCGCAACTCGACACCCTGAATAAGCAGAAAGATCTGTCCGCCCTGGAAAAACTTGTTCAGCAGGACCTGACGGAAACCCTGGAAACGCTGGACAAGATAGAGCGCATCAAAGCCGAAACGGCCCAGCTGAGGCAGAAGGTCGCTCAGGCGCCGGAAAACATGCGTAAGGCTACGGAGGCGCTGAATGCGCTCAGCGACGTCGACAACGACGATGAAACCCGAAAAACGCTTGCCACGCTGTCGTTGCGCCAGCTTGAGTCGCGCGTGGCGCAGCTGCTGGACGATCTGCAAACGGCGCAGTCCGATCTCTCAACCTATAACAGCCAGCTGGTTTCGCTGCAAACCCAGCCTGAGCGCGTGCAGAACGCCATGTACTCCGCATCGCAACAGCTACAGCAGATACGTAACCGTCTGAATGGCGTCACCGTTGGGGAAGGGGCGCTTCGCCCCACCCAGCAAACGCTGCTGAATATCCAGCAGACGCTGCTAAACGCGGAGATTGAACAGCAGCGTAAGAGCCTGGAAGGCAACACGGTGCTACAGGATGCGCTGCAAAAACAGCGTGACTACGTGACCGCGAATATCAACCGGCTTGAGCATCAGCTTCAGCTGTTGCAGGAAGCGGTAAACAGCAAGCGCCTGACCCTGACTGAAAAAACGGCCCAGGAAGCGGTCTCGCCAGACGAGACGGCGCGTATTCAGGCCAACCCGCTGGTGAAGCAGGAGCTGGAGATTAACCACCAGCTGAGCGAACGTCTGATCCAGGCGACTGAAAACGGCAGCGCGCTGGTACAGCAGAATATCAAGGTCAAAAACTGGCTGGATCGCGCGTTGCAGGCCGAGCGTAACGTCAAGGAGCAGATTGCCGTCCTGAAGGGCAGCCTGCTGCTGTCGCGCATTCTCTACCAGCAACAGCAGACGCTGCCGTCCGCCGACGAGCTGGAAGACATGACCAATCGCATTGCGGATTTGCGTCTTGAACAGTTTGACGTCAACCAGCAGCGCGATGCGCTATTCCAGAGCGATACCTTCGTTGCCAAAGTGGAAGAGGGCCATTCAGGTGAAGTGAACGCTGAAGTTCACGACGCGCTGTTGCAGGTGGTGGACATGCGCCGCGAACTGCTCGATCAGCTCAACAAGCAGCTGGGCAACCAGTTGATGATGGCGATTAACCTGCAAATCAACCAGCAGCAGCTGGTGAGCGTTTCTAAAAGCCTCCAGGAGATCCTGACCCAGCAGATTTTCTGGGTGAACAGCAATAAACCCATGGACTGGGACTGGTTTAAATCTTTCCCGGAAACGCTGAAATCCCAGATAAAAAGCATGAAAATTACCGTGAACTGGGAGAAAGCCTGGCCTGCGGTAATGATTGCCTTCCTGGCGGGACTGCCTTTGCTGCTCATCGCTGGCGTAATACGCTGGCGTTTGAAATGGCTGAAACAGTACCAGGCGAAGCTGGCCTCGGAAGTGGGGCAACTGCGTAACGACAGCCAGCTGCACACCCCGAAAGCGATCCTGATCGATCTGATCCGTGCTCTGCCGGTCTGCCTGTTGATACTCGCCGTGGGCCTGATCCTGCTGACCATGCAGTTGAATATCAGCGATCTGCTGTGGGCGTTCAGCAAGAAGCTGGCGCTGTTCTGGCTGGTGTTTGGCCTGTGCTGGAAAGTGCTGGAAAAAGATGGCGTCGCCGTCCGCCACTTCAACATGCCGGAAAAACTCACCAGCCACTGGCGTCGCCAGATTGTACGCATCAGCCTCGCGCTGCTGCCGCTGCACTTCTGGTCAGTTGTGGCCGAGCTTTCGCCGCTGCATCTGATGGATGACGTACTGGGGCAACTGGTGATTATGCTGAACCTGCTGCTGATTGCCGTCCTTATGTGGCCGATGTGCCGCGACAGCTGGCGGGATAAAGAGTCCCATAATCTTCGTCTGGTTACCGTAACGGTGCTGGCGATCATTCCGCTGGCGCTGATGGTGCTGACGGCGACGGGTTACTTCTATACCACGCTGCGTCTGTCAGGCCGCTGGATCGAAACGGTTTATCTGGTGATTTTGTGGAACCTGCTGTTCCAGACCGTGCTGCGTGGTTTGAGCGTAGCGGCGCGCCGCATCGCGTATCGTCGTGCTGTTGCCCGTCGGCAGCATCAGGTGAAAGAGGGGGCTGAAGGGGCAGAGCCGCAGGAAGAGCCGACTATCGCCCTGGAGCAGGTCAACCAGCAAACGATGCGTATTACCATGCTGGTGATGATCGCCCTGTTTGCGGTGATGTTCTGGGCCATCTGGTCTGATTTAATTACCGTTTTCGCCTACCTCGACAGTATCACGCTCTGGCAATACAACGGTACCGAAGCGGGCGCTGCGGTAATGAAAAGCGTCACCATGGGCAGCCTGCTCTTTGCGCTGGTGTCGTCAGTGGTTGCCTGGGCGTTGATCCGCAACCTGCCGGGTCTGCTGGAAGTGCTGGTGCTCTCGAGGCTGAACCTGCGTCAGGGGGCGTCGTACGCCATTACTACCATCCTGAACTACGTCATTATTATTGTCGGGGCGATGACGGTATTCGGCTCGCTGGGCGTCTCGTGGGATAAACTTCAGTGGCTGGCGGCAGCGTTGTCGGTGGGTCTGGGCTTCGGCTTGCAGGAGATCTTCGGTAACTTTGTCTCTGGCCTGATTATCCTGTTCGAACGTCCGGTGCGTATCGGCGATACCGTCACCATCGGCACCTTCTCCGGGACCGTCAGCAAGATCCGCATCCGTGCGACCACCATTACCGACTTCGATCGTAAAGAGGTGATCATCCCGAACAAAGCCTTTGTGACCGAGCGCCTGATCAACTGGTCGCTCTCGGATACCACCACCCGCGTGGTGATCCGACTCGGGGTGGCCTACGGTTCAGATCTGGATAAAGTGAAAGAGGTCCTGCTGGAAGCCGCGAAATCACATCCTAAAGTTATGCACGATCCTGCGCCTGACGTGTTCTTCACCACCTTCGGGCCAAGCACGCTGGATCATGAGCTGCGCCTGTACGTACGCGAACTGCGCGATCGCAGCTACACCGTCGATGAGCTGAACCGCACCATTGACCGTCTGTGTCGTGAAAACAACATTAATATCGCCTTCAACCAGCTTGAAGTGCATCTGCGTAACGAGAAAGGTGACGAGCATACGGAAGTGAAGCGCGAAATTAAGGGGGACGACCCGACTCCTGCCTGAATTATTTCCCTCTCCCCTCTGGGGAGAGGGCAGGGTGAGGGGGAAGTTTCCCCTCAAAATCCCGCCGCACAATCTCCAGCGCTTTCAGCACCGTCTCAGCCGGGATCGCATGATTCTCCAGCAGCATAATTAAATCGACGGCCAGTTTGACCTCATCGGGGGCATTTTCCAGTGACATCCGCGGCTCCTGTTAACGGGTCAGGCGTTCAATGACGCGTTCAATCTCATCCAGCGCCTGACGGCAGCGGACGATGCGGCCTTCCAGCGCGCTGATTTCACGCATTAATAACTGCTGCTCTTCCAGCGTTTCGCTGGTGTTCAGGCGGGCTTCGCGCTCACGCTTCATCTCAAACAGACGGCGCTCAAACTCCTGGTTCTCCAGCCGCTTGCGCTGCCATTTTCCCAGTCCCGGCGAGGCGCTGTCCCACGCCCGTAGCGGCCAGGCGGCGATTTCCCGGTGCAGGGCGGTGATCTGCTCGGTAAGATGCTCCGCAAGCCACGCGACCTGTTCCTGCTGTTCACTCTCAACCGCGTGGCGAAGCTCGTCGAGGTTGGTCTGCGCTTCAGCAAGGTAATCCTGAATGACGGTGCTGCGGGTGCGGAAGAGCTGCCGATCAAAGCGCGGTTTCAGCGTGGCGTGGCCCATCAGCGGTGTGGCCTGCGCCCGCAGCGCGATCAGCTGATTTTGCAGCCTCTCAAGAAGCAGTGCTGTTTTCAAGGCGCTCTCCAGTGGTAAAGTAGCCGTTCAGTTTGATAACGATTCGCATTATGCAGCGTACTATTTTAATCATCATTGGCTGGCTCGCGGTAGTGCTGGGTACGCTGGGTGTGGTTTTGCCCTTGCTGCCGACCACCCCGTTTATCCTGTTGGCCGCCTGGTGCTTCGCCCGCTCGTCGCCGCGTTTTCACCACTGGCTCCTGTACCGTTCGTGGTTTGGCGGCTACCTGCGGCACTGGCAAAAACACCGGGCCATGCCGCCCGGGGCCAAGCCGCGCGCCATTGCCTTCATCCTGATCACCTTCGCCGTCTCGTTATGGCTGGTGAAAATGATGTGGGTGCGCATTCTGCTGCTGGCGATCCTGGCCTGCCTGCTGATCTTTATGTGGCGGATCCCCGTGGTTGATGAAAAGCAACAAAAGCACTGAAGCCTCATCATGGCGGTTGCAATTATGGCGCACAGCCAGTAAATTCGACCGTTTTCGAGCACAGGTGCGCCTGGTCAAAGGTTAAACAACTGTTACTTTGACCGACTCGTCGCGCGCCGTGAGTAACACTGTTTCATTTAGGCACAAACCGATGACCGCAACTGCACAGCAGCTTGAATATCTGAAAAATAGCATCAAAAGTATCCAGGACTATCCAAAACCTGGCATTCTTTTCCGCGATGTCACCAGCTTGCTGGAAGACCCGAAAGCGTACGCCCTCAGCATTGAACTGCTGGTTGAGCGTTATAAAAACGCCGGGATCACCAAAGTAGTAGGTACTGAAGCCCGTGGCTTCCTGTTTGGCGCACCGGTTGCGCTGGCGATGGGCGTGGGTTTTGTGCCGGTGCGTAAGCCGCGCAAACTGCCGCGTGAAACCATTGCTGAGAGCTATGAGCTGGAATACGGCACCGATCAGCTGGAAATTCACGTTGATGCTATCAAGCCAGGCGACAAAGTGCTGGTGGTGGACGATCTGCTGGCAACCGGCGGCACCATCGAAGCGACCGTGAAGCTGATCCGTCGTCTGGGCGGGGAAGTGACCGACGCGGCATTCATCATCAACCTGTTCGATCTCGGCGGCGAGCAGCGTCTGGAAAAACAGGGTATTACCAGCTACAGCCTGGTGCCATTCCCGGGACATTAATCCCATATCTCACAACCTCGCTCAATGGGTGAGGTTGTGATAGCATTCCCCTCCATTAATTCACCTTCCAGCGTTGCAGAGCCTGCCCATGAGTTATCAGGTGTTAGCCCGTAAATGGCGACCACAAACCTTTGCTGACGTTGTCGGTCAGGAACATGTGCTGACGGCCCTGGCGAACGGCTTGTCGCTAGGTCGCATCCATCACGCCTATCTTTTTTCCGGCACCCGCGGCGTCGGTAAAACCTCTATTGCCCGTCTGCTGGCAAAAGGTCTGAACTGCGAAACCGGGATCACCGCCACCCCGTGCGGCGTGTGCGACAACTGTCGTGAGATCGAGCAGGGGCGTTTTGTCGATCTGATTGAGATCGACGCCGCCTCGCGCACCAAAGTGGAAGACACCCGCGATCTGCTCGACAACGTGCAGTACGCCCCGGCGCGCGGCCGCTTCAAGGTCTATCTGATCGATGAAGTGCACATGCTGTCGCGCCACAGCTTCAACGCCCTGCTGAAAACGCTGGAAGAGCCGCCTGCGCATGTCAAATTCCTGCTGGCGACCACCGATCCGCAAAAGCTGCCGGTCACGATCCTGTCGCGCTGCCTGCAATTCCATCTGAAGGCGCTGGACGTTGAGCAGATCCGCGCTCAGCTTGAGCATATTCTCGATGAAGAGAACATTGTTCATGAACCGCGCGCGCTGCAACTGCTGGCCCGTGCGGCGGACGGCAGCCTGCGCGATGCGCTAAGCCTGACCGACCAGGCGATTGCCAGCGGTGACGGTAAACTCTCCACCGACGCGGTCAGCACCATGCTCGGCACGCTGGATGACGATCAGGCGCTGTCGCTTATTGAAGCGATGATCGCCGCCAACGGTGAGCGGGTGATGACGCTCGTCAACGATGCCGCCGCCCGTGGCATTGAATGGGAAGCGCTGCTGGTCGAGATGCTCAGCCTGCTGCACCGCGTGGCGATGCTGCAACTGTCCCCGTCGGCCATTGGCGCAGACATGGCGACCATTGAACAGCGGATGCGTGAACTTGCGCGCACCGTGCCGCCGGCTGACGTTCAGCTTTATTATCAGACGCTGCTGATCGGCCGCAAAGAGCTGCCGTTTGCACCGGATCGCCGGATGGGCGTTGAAATGACGCTGCTGCGTGCGTTGGCCTTCCATCCGCGCAAGCCACTGCCGGAGCCGGAAACGCCCCGGCAGTCCTTTGTGCCGGTTGCGCCGACCGCGGTAATGTCACCGCAGCAGGTGCCACCGCAACCGGCATCGCCGCCGCCGCAAAACGTGCCGCTGTCGGATGCCACCAGTTCGGTGCTTGCCGCACGAAGCCAGTTGCAACGTGCGCAGGGAGCAACCAAACCAAAAAAGAGTGAACCGGCAGCGCCTGCAAGAGCGCGGCCGGTGAACAACGCCGCGCTTGAACGACTGGCCTCGGTAACGGAGCGCGTGCAGTCGCGTCCGGCACCGTCCGCGCTCGAGCAAAAAGCCCCGGCGAAAGAAGAGGCATACCGCTGGAAGGCGACTACCGTTGTTGAAACGGTCAAGGAAGTGGTCGCCACGCCAAAAGCGCTGAAAAAGGCGCTGGAGCATGAAAAAACGCCGGAGCTGTCCGCGAAGCTTGCGGAAGAGTCCATTGCGCGCGACGCCTGGGCCGCAGAGGTCAGCAAACTGCAACTGCCGAAGCTGGTTGAGCAGGTCGCGCTGAACGCCTGGAAAGAGCAGGACGGTAATCAGGTGCGTCTGCACCTGCGCCCTGGCCAGCGGCACCTCAACTCCCCAGGCGCGCAAAAGGCGCTGGCCGAGGCGCTTACCGCATTACAGGGTGTGCCGGTTGAATTGACTATCATTGAAGATGATAATCCGGCGGTGAAAACGCCGCTCGAGTGGCGACAGGCGATTTATGAAGAGAAGCTCGCGCAGGCGCGCGAGTCGATTATCGCGGATAACAACATCCAGACCCTGCGCCGGTTCTTCGACGCCGATCTGGATGAAGAGAGTATTCGCCCCATTTGATCGTGAGTCTGACTTACGGTTGTAATCCTTAACGTGAAAGAAGAGAGAAGCCTATGTTTGGTGGAAAAGGCGGTCTGGGTGGCCTGATGAAGCAGGCTCAGCAGATGCAGGAAAAAAT
This sequence comes from Enterobacter sp. MGH 38, assembly GCF_000492855.1. Taxonomy (NCBI): domain Bacteria; kingdom Pseudomonadati; phylum Pseudomonadota; class Gammaproteobacteria; order Enterobacterales; family Enterobacteriaceae; genus Enterobacter; species Enterobacter sp. MGH 38. The sequence continues at coordinate 226,522 of NZ_KI535608.1, forward strand.
GCAGAAGATGCAGGAAGAGATCGCTCAACTGGAAGTCACGGGTGAATCCGGTGCCGGTCTGGTCAAGGTGACCATCAACGGTGCGCATAACTGCCGTCGCGTGGAAATCGACCCGAGCCTGCTCGAAGACGACAAAGAGATGCTGGAAGATCTGGTTGCAGCCGCGTTTAACGATGCCGCTCGCCGTATCGACGAAACCCAGAAAGAGAAAATGGCCTCTGTTTCCAGCGGTATGCAACTGCCGCCGGGCTTTAAGATGCCATTCTGATGCAAACCAGTCCGCTGCTCACGCAGTTAATGGAAGCACTGCGCTGCCTGCCGGGCGTTGGCCCGAAGTCGGCGCAGCGTATGGCGTTTACGCTATTGCAGCGCGACCGCAGCGGCGGGATGCGCCTGGCGCAGGCTCTGACCCGCGCTATGTCAGAAATTGGTCACTGTGCGGATTGCCGTACCTTTACCGAGCAGGACGTATGTAACATCTGCACGAACCCGCGTCGTCAGGAAAACGGTCAGATTTGCGTGGTGGAGAGTCCGGCGGACATCTACGCCATCGAACAAACCGGGCAGTTTTCCGGCCGCTATTTCGTGCTGATGGGGCATCTCTCCCCGCTGGACGGCATCGGCCCGGACGATATCGGTCTTGACCGCCTGGAGCAGCGCCTGGAGTCGGAAACCATCAAAGAGGTGATCCTCGCCACCAACCCCACGGTGGAAGGGGAGGCAACCGCCAACTACATCGCCGAACTGTGCGCGCAGTACGGCGTTGACGCAAGCCGCATCGCCCACGGCGTGCCGGTCGGCGGTGAGCTGGAGATGGTCGACGGCACCACGCTGTCGCACTCGCTGGCCGGACGTCACAAGATTATTTTCTGACCAAACGGAGGCTGCGCGCGCGGCCTCCGCTTGAAAATTTCCCCCTTTATCCCCATCTCTCACTCAACGTTTTACAACTCCATTAAATGGCATTGTTGAGGTCGACTTAGATGAAAGGACAAGAAACCCGTGGTTTCCAGTCAGAAGTAAAACAGCTTCTGCACCTGATGATCCATTCCCTGTATTCCAACAAAGAAATTTTCCTGCGTGAGCTGATTTCCAACGCCTCCGATGCGGCGGACAAGCTGCGCTTCCGCGCGCTGTCTAACCCGGATCTGTATGAAGGCGACGGCGAACTGCGCGTGCGCGTCTCGTTCAATAAAGAGAACCGCACCCTGACGATTGCCGATAACGGCATCGGGATGAACCGCGACGAGGTGATCGACCACCTCGGGACCATCGCCAAATCCGGCACCAAAGCGTTCCTTGAGTCCATGGGCTCTGACCAGGCGAAAGACAGCCAGCTGATTGGTCAGTTCGGCGTAGGCTTCTACTCGGCGTTCATCGTGGCGGACAAAGTCACCGTGCGCACCCGCGCCGCGGGCGACAGCGCCGAGAACGGCGTGCTGTGGGAATCCAAAGGGGAAGGCGAGTACACCGTTGATGACATCACCAAAGCGGATCGCGGCACCGAAATCACCCTGCACCTGCGTGAAGGCGAAGACGATTTCCTGAACGACTGGCGCGTACGCTCCATCATCAGCAAGTATTCCGACCACATCGCGCTGCCGGTTGAGATTGAAAAACAGGAAGAGAAAGACGGCGAAACCGTGGTTTCCTGGGAGAAAATCAACAAGGCGCAGGCGCTGTGGACGCGTAACAAAGCTGAAATTAAAGACGACGAGTACAATGAGTTCTACAAGCACATTGCCCACGACTTCACCGATCCGCTGACCTGGAGCCACAACCGTGTGGAAGGGAAGCAGGAGTACACCAGCCTGCTGTACATTCCGGCGCAGGCACCATGGGACATGTGGAACCGCGATCACAAGCACGGCCTGAAGTTGTACGTGCAGCGCGTGTTCATTATGGACGACGCCGAGCAGTTCATGCCGAACTACCTGCGCTTTGTGCGTGGTCTGATCGATTCCAACGATCTGCCGCTGAACGTCTCGCGTGAAATCCTTCAGGACAGCACCGTCACCCGTAACCTGCGTAACGCCCTGACCAAACGTGCGTTGCAGATGCTGGAAAAACTGGCGAAGGACGATGCGGAAAAATACCAGACCTTCTGGAAACAGTTTGGCCTGGTGCTGAAAGAAGGTCCGGCGGAAGACACCGCGAATGTGGAAGCTATCGCTAAACTGCTGCGCTTCGCCTCTACGCACAACGACTCCTCCGCCCAGACCGTGTCGCTGGAAGAGTACGTCTCCCGCATGAAAGAAGGGCAGGAGAAGATCTACTACATCACCGCCGACAGCTATGCGGCAGCGAAGAGCAGCCCGCACCTGGAGCTGCTGCGTAAGAAAGGCATCGAAGTGCTGCTGCTGTCTGACCGCATCGACGAATGGATGATGAACTACCTGACCGAGTTCGACGGTAAGGCGTTCCAGTCCGTTGCCAAAGCTGACGAGTCCATCGACAAGCTGGCAGATGAAGTGGACGAAAGCGCGAAAGAAGCCGAGAAGGCGCTGGAGCCGTTCATTGAGCGCGTGAAAACCCTGCTGGGTGACCGCGTGAAAGAGGTGCGCTTCACGCACCGTCTGACCGATACGCCAGCCATTGTCACCACCGATGCGGACGAAATGAGCACCCAGATGGCGAAACTGTTCGCTGCGGCGGGCCAGGCCGTGCCGGAAGTGAAATATATCTTTGAGCTTAATCCGGATCATCCGCTGGTGAAACGCGCGGCGGATACCCAGGACGACGCCCGCTTTGCGGAGTGGGTTGAACTGCTGCTGGATCAGTCCCTGCTGGCCGAGCGCGGTACGCTGGAAGATCCTAACCTGTTCATTAAACGTGTGAATGCGCTGCTGCTGGCGTAATCTTCCCTCACCCCGGCCCTCTCCCACAGGGAGAGGGTGAAAGAGTTCCCTCTCCCTGTGGGAGAGGGTTAAGGTGAGGGCACCAGACCGCACTCTCCCAAATTATCTCCCCTCATTAACCGTTTCAGCCTCCCCGCCTTCCTTGAGCGATACCCGTTCTGGTGGTATTGTTTAGCGCTTTTGAAAAATTGAATCGACATTTGAGGGGATTTTCGCAATGCGTATTATTCTGCTTGGCGCTCCGGGCGCGGGTAAGGGAACTCAGGCTCAGTTCATCATGGAGAAATACGGTATTCCGCAAATCTCTACTGGTGACATGCTGCGTGCCGCTGTTAAATCTGGCTCCGAGCTGGGCAAACAAGCTAAAGACATCATGGACGCAGGCAAGCTGGTGACCGACGAACTGGTTATCGCGCTGGTAAAAGAGCGCATTGCTCAGGAAGACTGCCGCAATGGTTTCCTGCTGGACGGCTTCCCGCGCACCATTCCTCAGGCTGACGCCATGAAAGAAGCGGGCATCAACGTGGATTACGTGCTGGAGTTCGACGTACCGGACGAGCTGATCGTTGACCGTATCGTTGGCCGTCGCGTACACGCTGCTTCTGGCCGCGTTTACCACATTAAATTCAACCCACCTAAGGTTGAAGGCAAAGACGACGTGACCGGCGAAGAGCTGACCACCCGTAAAGACGATCAGGAAGAAACCGTGCGTAAACGCCTGGTGGAATACCATCAGATGACCGCACCGCTGATCGGCTACTACACCAAAGAAGCGCAGGCGGGTAACACCAAATACGCGAAAGTGGACGGCACCAAAGCCGTGGCTGACGTACGTGCAGAGCTGGAAAAAATTCTCGGCTAAGCGCACCTCTCTCACCCGGAGCCCCGGGTGAGAAAAATTCTCATCTTACCTATTGCAGCAATGGGTTTCGTTTAAACGCATTTCCGCTACAATTGACAGCCTATCAAATGGTTAAGAGGCGTGAATGAGTCAGGCGAAAACCGGCATCCTGCTTGCCAATCTGGGCACCCCAGAAGCACCTACTCCAGCGGCGGTAAAACGCTACCTGCGACAATTTTTAAGCGACACGCGCGTCGTGGATACCCCAAGACTGCTGTGGTGGCCACTGCTGCGTGGCGTCATTCTGCCGATTCGTTCCCCGCGTGTGGCAAAGCTCTATCAGTCCGTGTGGATGGAAGAGGGCTCGCCGCTGATGGTGTACAGCCGTCGTCAGGAGAAGGCGCTGGCCGCCCGCCTGCCGGACATGCCCGTTGCGCTCGGCATGAGCTACGGTAAGCCGTCCCTGGAAAGCGCCGTTGACTCTCTGCTGGCGCAGGGCGTTGAACACATTGTGGTGCTGGCTCTATATCCGCAGTATTCGTGCTCCACGGTAGCTGCCGTCTGGGACGAACTGGGGCGCATTCTGGCGACCCGCCGCCGTATACCGGGTATCACCTTTATCCGCGACTACGCCGATAACGAGCTGTACATTCAGGCGCTTGCCAGCAGCGTGCGCGCGTCGTTTGAAAAACACGGCGAGCCGGATCTGCTGCTGCTCTCCTATCACGGTATTCCGCAGCGTTTCGCGAACGAAGGGGACGATTACCCCCAGCGTTGCCGCGATACCACCCGCGAGCTGGTCTCCGCCCTCGGCCTGCCGCCTGAGAAGGTGATGATGACCTTCCAGTCGCGCTTCGGCCGTGAACCTTGGCTGACCCCGTATACTGATGAAACGCTAAAAATGCTGGGCGAGAAGGGCGTGAAGCACATTCAGGTGATGTCGCCGGGCTTCTCGGCGGACTGTCTGGAAACGCTGGAAGAAATTGCCGTCCAGAACAAAGAGTTCTTTATGGAGGCGGGCGGAACGAAATACGAATACATTCCTGCGCTTAACGACTCCCCTGAACACATCGACATGATGGTGTCACTGGTCACCACCCGCCGCTGATCGCGTTACGGGCCGGGTTTGTGCTACCATTCCCGGCCCGTATTCTTTGCACAGTTCAGACCATGAAATTTCCCGGTAAACGTAAGTCCAAACACTATTTCCCCGTCGATGCCCGCGATCCGCTGTTACAGCAAATTCAGCAGGAAAGCGAAACCAGCGCTGCCTGGGTGGTCGGTATCGATCAGACGCTGGTGGACATTGAAGCCAAAGTGGATGATGCGTTTGTCGCTCGTTACGGTCTGAGCGCCGGGCACTCGCTGGTGATTGAGGATGACGTTGCTGAAGCGCTGTATCAGGAGCTGGTGCGCGAAAATCTTATCACCCACCAGTTTGCCGGCGGCACTATCGGCAACACCATGCACAACTACTCCGTACTGGCAGACGACCGCTCGGTGCTGCTTGGCGTGATGTGCAGCAATATCGAAATCGGTGGCTACGCCTACCGCTACCTGTGCAATACCTCCAGCCGCACCGATCTGAACTATTTACAGGGCGTTGACGGGCCGATTGGCCGCTGCTTTACGCTGATAAGCGATTCCGGCGAGCGTACCTTTGCCATCAGCCCCGGCCATATGAATAAGCTGCGCGCTGAAAGTATCCCGGAAGAGGTGATCGCGGGCGCGTCTGCGCTGGTACTGACCTCCTATCTGGTGCGCTGCAAGCCGGGCGAACCAATGCCGGACGCAACCATGAAGGCAATTGAGTACGCGAAGAAATACAACGTGCCTGTGGTTCTGACGCTGGGCACCAAATTCGTCATTGCCGACAACCCGGAGTGGTGGCAGGCCTTCCTGAAAGAACACGTCTCGATTCTGGCGATGAATGAAGAAGAAGCCGAAGCGCTGACCGGTGAAAGCGATCCGCTGCTGGCGTCTGATAAGGCGCTGGACTGGGTGGACCTGGTGCTCTGCACCGCCGGGCCGGTCGGGCTGTACATGGCGGGCTTCACGGAAGAAGAGAGCAAGCGTAAAACCCAGCACCCGCTGCTGCCGGGCGCAATCGCCGAATTTAACCAGTACGAGTTCAGCCGCGCTATGCGTCATAAAGACTGCATCAACCCGCTGCGCATCTTCTCTCACATCGCACCGTATATGGGTGGCCCTGAGAAGATCATGAACACCAACGGCGCGGGCGACGGCGCGCTGGCCGCGCTGCTGCACGACATTACCGCCAACGCCTACCACAAAACCAACGTGCCGAATTCCAGCAAACATACCTTCGACTGGCTGACCTATTCCTCGCTGGCGCAGGTGTGTAAGTACGCGAACCGCGTGAGTTATCAGGTGCTGAACCAGCATTCTCCGCGCTTAACGCGGGGGCTGCCGGAACGGGAAGACAGCCTCGAAGAGGCTTATTGGGACAGGTAAAAGTAAAACGGCAACCTGTGGTTGCCGTTTTTAGTGTTTGTTCCCTCTCCCTGCGGGAGAGGGTCAGGGTGAGGGCATCAGGCAGCACAAAACTTACCCCGTTACTGCCTCTTCAACCGGCGGTTTCGTCAGCATTGTCAGCATCGTATTCGCAATCTCACGCTCACCCATCACCACCTGATTCGCGCCGCGCTCGGTGATGTACTCCACTTCGTCATCATAATGGGCGCGGGCAATGATTTCGATATGCGGGCATTTTTCACGGGCTGTGGCGACAATCTCGCCAGCCTCGTAACCGTTCGGGATAGTGAGCAGCAGCCAGCGAGCGCAGTCCAGATGCGCCAGATTCATAATCTCTTCGTTAGCCGCGTTGCCCAGCACCGCGCGGATGCCGCGCTCGCGAAGTTCGTCGACGCGGGTGCGTGACGTTTCAATCACTACAAGTGGAATGCCCTGAGCCATCAGTTTTTCACCCAGCAGGCTGCCGACGCGGCCAAAACCGACCAGCAGCGCGTGGTTGCAGATATCCACCGGGATCTGTTTCTCTTCTTCTGTCGCCTCTTCCAGCGTCAGCTCTTCGAGGGTTTCGGTCTTCTCGAGATATTTCTCCAGCAGGGCAAACAATACCGGGTTCAACATGATGGAGAGGATCGCCCCCGCCAGCACCAGATTTTGCCCAGCCTGTGGCAGCAGGTTCAGGGCCATCCCCAGACCGGCAAGAATAAAGGCGAACTCGCCAATCTGCGCCAGGCTGGCGGCGATGGTCAGCGCCGTGCGCGGCGAGTGACCGAACATCCGCACCAGGAAGAAGGCGGCAACGGACTTACCAAAGATGATGATTGCCAGCGTACCCAGCACGGCCAGCGGCTGCTGGATGAGGATCAACGGGTCGAACAGCATCCCGACGGAGACGAAGAACAGCACCGCGAATGCATCACGTAGCGGCAGGGTATCGTGCGCGGCGCGGTGGCTCAGCTCGGACTCGTTCAGCACCATCCCGGCGAAGAACGCGCCCAGCGCAAAGGAGACGTCAAACAGCTCGACGGCGCCAAAGGCAATGCCCAGCGCCAGCGCAAGGACTGAAAGCGTGAACAGTTCACGCGAGCCCGTGGCGGCGCTGCGGGACATGATCCACGGCACCAGACGGCGGCCCACCAGCATCATGATGGCGATAAACGCCACAACCTTACCGATGGTAATGCTCATATCTAGTGCCAGCGAGGCGAAGCCGATATTCTCTTTTTCCATCATCCCGGCGACGGCGGGCAGCAGTACCAGCGTCAACACCATTACCAGATCTTCAACAATCAGCCAGCCTATCGCGATTTGCCCGCGCTGGCTGTCTATCAGCTGCCTCTCTTCAAGCGCGCGCAGCAGCACCACGGTACTGGCGGTTGAAAGACACAGCCCAAATACGATACCGGTCATGATTGACCAGCCCAGCACCGCCGAAAGCGCCATGCCCAGCAGCGTAGCCACCCCTATCTGGGCGATCGCTCCCGGTATGGCGATCGACTTTACCGCCATCAGATCCTTCAGGGAAAAATGCAGCCCGACGCCAAACATCAGCAGGATCACGCCTAATTCCGCCAGCTCAGGCGCCAGTTTGGTATCTGCGACAAAACCCGGCGTAAAGGGCCCTGCCAGCACGCCCGCCAGCAAATAGCCTACCAGGGGCGAAATACGCAGTTTATTGGCAATCATGCCGAGAATAAAAGCGAGCACAAGTCCACCAACAATGGTGGTGATAAGCGGTGTGGCGTGGTGCATTCCGTCTCCTTTTGCGATGGGTGATCCATTTTTGGTGCAAATACCAAAAAGCCGATTAATAGTTTATGACAATTTTTACGCTTATGTTTATGAATAATTGTTGAAAACACAATAAAAAGACAATAAGCATGAAAAAAGGCGGATTTTGATAAATTTGCTGAGGGGAGGGAGAGGAAAGCCTTATGGCATCAGGTTATCCGGCTGCCAAAGTTTAACTTTGGCAGCCGTGAAGTTACGCTTTATGACGGTTGTCAGGCAGGAATATGGTCAACATCCCCAGAAGTGGCAGGAAAGCGCAGATTTTATAGACCAGGAAGATGCTGGTGTGGTCTGCAACCATCCCTAACACGGCTGCGCCAAGGCCGCCCATGCCAAAGGCAAAACCGAAAAAGAGGCCGGAAACCATACCGATACGTCCCGGCAGCAGTTCCTGCGCATAGACCAGAATGGCTGAAAACGCCGACGCGAGAATAAAACCAATAATCACCGTCAATATTCCGGTCCATTCCAGCGTTGCGTACGGTAAAACAAGCGTAAACGGCGCAACGCCGAGGATAGAGCCCCAAATCACATATTTACGTCCGATTTTATCCCCCACAGGGCCGCCAATCACCGTGCCTGCCGCCACCGCAAACAGGAAGGCAAAGAGGTGGAACTGGGCGTTTTGTACCGATAATCCGAATTTTTGCATCAGATAGAAGGTGTAATAGCTGCTGATGCTCGCCATATAGAAATATTTCGAGAAAATCAGCACCAGCAGCACGCTGACGGCAAGGATCACCTTATTGCGCGGAAGGGGGTTGGTTATCTTCGCGGCAGGTTTTCCCTTATTTACGCGATGCTGCGCGGCATACCAGCGGCTGATTTGCGCCAGGACGACAATCGCCAGCAGCGCGGCCAGCACAAACCACGCCACGTTGCCTTTACCGTAGGGCGCGATAATCACCGCCGCCAGCAGAGGACCGAGGGAGCTACCAAAGTTCCCCCCCACCTGGAACAGAGACTGCGCCAGCCCGTGGCGTCCGCCGGAGGCCATACGCGCCACGCGGGACGATTCCGGATGGAACACCGATGAACCGGTTCCCACCAGCGCCGCGGCAACCAGTACCGCCTCAAAGCTGCCCGCCATGGCCAGCAGCACCAGCCCGCTCAGGGTGAAGCACATCCCAATGGGCAGCGACCATGGCATTGGGTATTTGTCCGTCCAGTAACCCACCACCGGCTGTAGCAGCGAAGAGGCCAGCTGGAAGGTCAGGGTGATCATCCCGATCTGCACGAAGGTTAATGAGAACTCAGACTGCAACAGCGGGTAGATCGCCAGAATCAGCGACTGGATCATGTCGTTGAGCAGATGAGAGAGACTGATTGCGCCTAATACTTTAAAGGAAGTGCGCGATTTCGGCGGCGACGCCGGAGCGCCCTGGACGGGCTGGGTTGATTCACTGATTGCCATAAATACCACGTCGATTTGTTATTAGAGATGCAGGGAGTAATTATTATCCGACTAACATACCCGTCCGTGACATTTGAAGAAAGTCGCAATTCTGAAAACTTATTTGTCTATTCTTGTGAGTCACTGTAATTTTTGCGTTTGTCTATGGGTCAGGGAGAGAGAAGATGAAGTTAATGAAGCGTGGCGTCGCGCTGGCGCTCATCGCCGCATGGGGGCTAACAAGCCTGCCCGCGCAGGCGTATGAAAAAGATAAAACCTATAAAATTACCATTCTGCATACTAACGATCATCACGGCCATTTCTGGCGCAGCGAATACGGTGAATATGGCCTGGCGGCGCAAAAAACGCTGGTGGACGGCATTCGTAAAGAGGTCGCGGCCCAGGGCGGCAGCGTGCTGTTGCTGTCGGGCGGGGATATTAATACCGGCGTACCGGAATCTGATTTGCAGGATGCCGAGCCTGATTTCCGCGGCATGAATTTAATTGGTTACGATGCGATGGCGGTCGGAAACCACGAGTTTGATAATCCGCTGAGCGTGTTGCGCCAGCAGGAGAAGTGGTCCAAATTCCCGTTCCTTTCCGCCAATATTTATCAGAAAAGCACCGGCGAGCGCTTGTTTAAACCGTGGGCGCTGTTCAAGCGTCAGGATCTGAAGATCGCGGTCATCGGCTTAACCACCGACGATACGGCCAAAATTGGTAATCCTGAATTTTTCACCGACATCGAATTCCGTAAACCGGCGGACGAAGCGAAGCTGGTGATCCAGGAGTTGCAGCAGAATGAAAAACCGGATGTGATTATCGCGACCACCCACATGGGGCATTACGATAACGGTCAGCACGGCTCTAACGCGCCGGGCGACGTGGAGATGGCGCGCAGCCTTCCAGCGGGCTCGCTGGCGATGATTGTGGGCGGTCATTCGCAGGATCCGGTCTGCATGGCTTCTGAGAATAAAAAGCAGGCAGATTATGTGCCCGGCACGCCGTGCGCGCCGGATCGTCAGAACGGGATCTGGATTGTACAGGCCCACGAGTGGGGTAAATACGTTGGCCGCGCGGATTTCGAATTCCGTAACGGCGAGATGAAGCTGGTGCACTATCAGCTCATCCCGGTCAACCTGAAGAAGAAAGTGACCTACCCGGACGGCAAAAGCGAGCGGGTACTCTACACGCCAGAGATCGCTGAAAACCAGCAGATGCTCTCTCTGCTGACGCCGTTCCAGAGCAAAGGGAAAGCGCAGCTGGACGTGAAGATTGGCACGCTTAACGGACGACTGGAAGGGGACCGCAGCAAAGTCCGCTTCGTGCAGACCAACATGGGGCGTCTGGTGCTGGCCGCGCAGATGGCGCGCACGAATGCGGATTTCGCCGTGATGAGCGGCGGCGGTATTCGTGACTCCATCGAAGGCGGAGACATCACCTATAAAGACGTGCTCAAAGTGCAGCCGTTTGGCAACGTGGTGGTCTATGCGGACATGAGCGGGAAGGAGGTGATTGACTACCTGACCGCCGTGGCGCAGATGAAGCCAGATTCCGGGGCGTATCCGCAGTTTGCTAACGTCAGCTTCGTCGCGAAGGACGGTAAGCTCAACGATCTCAAAATCAAAGGCGAACCGGTTGATACGGCGAAAACCTACCGCCTGGCAACGTTAAGCTTTAACGCCACCGGCGGCGACGGCTATCCGCATATCGATAACAAACCGGGCTATGTAAATACCGGGTTTATTGATGCGGAAGTGTTGAAGCAGTATATCCAGCAAAATTCACCGATTGACGTGAACGCGTATGAGCCGAAAGGTGAGGTGAGCTGGCAGTAGTGTTGTGCGGCCTGATGCCCTCACCCCAACCCTCTCCCACCGGGAGAGGGCGCGAACACAAAAAACGGTAACGCCTGTTACCGTTTTGCTTTTACCTCGCAGCGCCACCGGGCAATTTTCTCAATCCCGGCGCGCAATATCCGCAAATTTCGCGTCCAGCATTTTCGCCAGATCGCCTGCGGATAGTTCGATATCCAGCCCGCGTTTGCCGCCAGAAATATAGATCGTTTCAAATTCTTGCGAAGGCGCATCGATCAGTGTGGGCAGACGCTTTTTCTGGCCGAGCGGGCTGATCCCGCCGACCAGATAACCCGTTGTGCGTTGCGCAACCATCGGGTCTGCCATATCGACCTTTTTCGCTCCCAGCGCTTTGGCCACTTTCTTCAGATCAAGCTGTCCGGCGACGGGCGTCACTGCCACAGCGAGGTGCTTCATATCGCCGTTCACCGCGACCAGCAGCGTTTTGTAGACCTGGTCCGCGTTCAGCCCCAGCTTGCGCACCACTTCATCACCAAAGTTGGTTTCGTTCGGATCGTGATCGTAGGTGTGGATCCGGAAAGAAATTTTGTTTTTTTCGAGTAATTTAACGGCGGGAGTCATGGCTATCCTTCTTACGACAGACGATTCATGCCAGCAGCATACGCCTGACGTTTGTCTAAAAAATAGCACCATCTTGCGCAATAGTATTGGCAGTGATGGTTACTTTGAGCGACAATCGGCGTAGCCGAAGGTCACTTCGGTATAATAAAAACGATGAAATTCCTCTTTGACGGGCCAATAGAGATATTGGCCATTTTTTTATTTCAGCAGCGACGGCAAATTCCCTTCTCCGTACAAATGCAACGCGCCAACCGCGACAACATAACGACCGGCAGGCAGGGCATATAGCGTCTCCCGCCACGCCTGGTTGCGCGCGTTCATCAGCACATCATACAACGATTCACTGAACGTCGACGGTAACGCCAGCTTACCGTCTGCGGGCGGCGCATCCAGCCACCAGCCAATCATCGTTTGCAGCAGACGCGCGTTGGTGTGCCAGTGGGTCAGGGTATCATCCAGTAGCATCTTGCCGTCATCGGGAAGCTGGCGAAGGAGCGCAATCTGGCTGTCCGTGCCTTCCAGTTCAATAACGGACAGGTTGCGCGCCCTTGCCGCATTCAGCAGTTGATAATCGATACCGTAATCGCCGCGCAGCCCCAGGCGCTGCGCCTGGGTGGCCTGTAGCACCATGGCAATTTGCCACAGGGGCAGGGTGTCGAGCATTGAGAGCGAGACGCCGGTCTCATCCGCAAGACGAGTAAGCTCAGCCAACTGCGTCTCGTTAAGACGTTCCGCCAGGGGGCGGTCGCTTTCCAGCCCGGCAAACGGCGATTCATGGCCGGAGATGTCGGCTTCGACGATCAGCGCGTCGGCGCGCTTCAGTAGTTTAATCAGGCCGGAGGGCAGGGGGGACATATCCTGCGTGCCCATATGAATGCTTCCCACCAGGTGCAGATGCTGCCCGCCCGGAAGCGAAATATCCATACCGGGCCAGGCATAACGGCGGGGAAAAAGGGCGCGAAACGATGTTTTTATACGATTAAACAGACCCATACGCGCTCCATAAACGGAAAGGTTCATGCTAGCGCGTACGGGTACAAGGTTCAATCCTTCGGTTTAAACCGCAGCAGACGGTTAGCGTTGCTCACCACGGTAATTGACGAGAGCGCCATCGCCGCACCCGCAACAACCGGGTTCAGCAGGGTACCGGTCAGCGGCCACAAAATCCCGGCGGCAATCGGAATGCCGAGCGAGTTATAGACGAACGCCCCCAGCAGGTTCTGCTTCATGTTGCGCAACGTGGCTTTCGAAATCGCCAGCGCGTCCGCCACGCCCATCAGGCTGTGGCGCATCAGGGTGATCGCCGCGGTTTCAATGGCGACATCGCTCCCGCCGCCCATCGCAATTCCTACGTCAGCCTGCGCCAGCGCCGGGGCGTCGTTGATGCCGTCGCCCACCATCGCCACCTGGCGACCCTGACTTTGCAGGTTCTTGATGGCGTCCGCTTTGCCGTCCGGCAGCACGCCCGCGATCACTTCATCAATACCGGCTTCTTTGGCGATGGCGTTGGCGGTGGTCGGGTTGTCCCCGGTCAGCATCACCAGACGATAGCCCGCGCGGTGCAGGCGCTGTAAGGCATCTACGCTGTCCTGGCGTAACGGATCGCGCACGGCCAGTAGCGCCGCCACCTGACCATCCCTCGCCAGCAGAACCGGCGTCGCGCCCTGAGAGGCCTGCGCGTTCAGCTCTGCGTCCAGTGCGGACGTATCAACGCCGTGTTCAGTCAGCAGTGCCTGGTTTCCCAGCAGCAGCGTATGGCCTTCGGCTTCACCGCTGACCCCTAAACCGCGCAGGGTGCGGAAGTTACTTACCTGCGGCAGACGGGCATCACCGGCTTTCTCCAGGATGGCGCGCGCTAGCGGGTGGCTGGAGCCTTGTTCCAGCGCGGCGGCCAGGCGCAGGGCATCCGTCTCCGTACAGCCAACGGTACTGACGGCCACCACCTGCGGTTTGCCCTCGGTGAGCGTGCCGGTTTTATCAAAGACAAGGGTGTCCAGCGTGCTTGCCCGTTGCAGGGCGTCAGCATCACGGACCAGTACGCCAAATTCGGCGGCGCGTCCGACGCCAGAGATAATCGACATCGGCGTTGCCAGGCCAAGGGCACAAGGGCAGGCGATGATCAGTACCGTGGTGGCGATCACCAGGGTGTAGACAATCTGCGGCGCCGGGCCGAAGAAATACCAGATTGCCGCGCTCAGCAGGGCAATACCGACGACCACCGGCACAAAAATGGCGGAGATTTTATCGGCAAGCTGACCAATCTCCGGCTTACTGCTCTGCGCCTGGCGGACCATGCGAATGATGCGTGACAGCGTGGTATGGCTCCCGACCGCGCTGGCGCGGAACAGCACGCTGCCGTCCTGCACGACCGTACCGGCATGCACGGCGTCGCCCTGAGATTTCTGCTGAGGAATCGGCTCGCCGGTCAGCATCGCTTCATCCAGCCAGGCATCGCCCTGGGTGATTTCACCGTCGACGGGCACGCGGTCGCCGGTGGTCAGGCGCAGCGTCATTCCCGGCTGTACCTCTGAGAGCGGAACGCTTTTTTCCCCGTCGTCCGTGACCACGCGGGCCGTCGGCGGGGTTAAATCAAGCAATCTTTCCAGCGCTTTCGAGGAACGCTGACGGGCGCGGGCTTCCAGCATATGGCCTAAGTTGATCAGGCCGATAATCATTGCGCTCGCTTCATAATAGAGATGCCGGGCTTCCAGCGGGAACCACTGGGGCCAGACGTTCACGCTCATGGAATAGAGCCACGCCGCGCCGGTCCCGAGGGCGACCAGCGTGTCCATCGTCGCGGTGCGGTTTTTCAGGCTCTTCCAGGCGCTGGTATAGAAATGCCCGCCTGCAAACACCATCACCGCAAGGGTAATCAGACCAATCACCAGCCACAGGGTGCGGTTGTCAGCGGTGACCATCATGTTGTCACCCATCATGCCCCACACCATCACCGGAATACCGACCAGCAGGGCGACAATCGCCTGCCAGCGGAAGCGCTTCATGGTGGCGACAGCCGTTTCCTGCTGGCGCTCGCGGCGCTCGGCATCATCTTCGATGGCCTCCGCCCCGTAGCCCGCTTTCTCCACGGCCTGCACTAACTCTGCGGCGGAGGCGCTGCCCATCACCAGCGCAGTACGCTCCGCCAGGTTTACCCGTGCCTGTGCTACACCCGGTACCGCCTGTAAGGCGTTTTGTACCCGGGAAACGCAGCTGGCGCAGCTCATGCCGTTGATCAGCAGTTGTTGGCTGTCATCAATGTCATCAGCTACCGGAAGCTCAGGAGTGGCCGCTGTCAGTGCTTCCGACGGGGATGATGACTCTGCCAGCGGTTTAGCCTTTGGGTGGCTTAACTCCGCCCCGTAACCGGCCTGTTTAATGGTATCAATCAGCGCGTCGGCGCTGGCGCTGCCGGTCACGGCGGCATGATCGATAGTCACCTCAGCGCTTTCCACGTCAGGACGCTGCTCCAGGCTTTCTTTAACGCGTTTGACACAGTGGCCGCAGGAGAGGCCGTCCAGTGTCAGGTCAATAGTGTGAGACATAACAAAACTCCCGTATAATGTTCTGGTCAATTGTTGACCTTCACTCTGCTTTTCGCTAACTGTTATGAAGGTTAAACCTTCCATCAAGGGGAAGGTCAAGGGGGAAATGTGAATATCAGCGATGTTGCGAAAAAAACCGGCTTAACCAGCAAAGCGATTCGCTTTTATGAGGAAAAAGGGCTGGTGACGCCACCGTTGCGCAGTGAGAACGGCTACCGCAGCTATACGCAGCTGCATCTTGATGAACTGACGTTACTGCGCCAGGCAAGACAGGTAGGATTTAACCTTGAAGAGTGCGGCGAGCTGGTTAACCTGTTTAACGATCCGAAACGCCACAGTGCCGACGTGAAAAAACGTACGCTGGAAAAAGTGGCGGAGATCGAACGCCATATCATCGAATTACAGGCGATGCGTGAGCAACTGTTACAGCTGGCAGAATCCTGCCCGGGAGATGACAGCGCCGAGTGCCCGATTATCGACAATCTTTCCGGCTGCTGCCACCGTAAAACCCACGCCTAACAGGCTTTAACCCGCAGGGTAATACCTTCCACCGCGATGACCTCAACCCGCGTGCCGGCGCTGAGGTCATCATCGGCCACCACCGGCCACGAACTGTCCCCCACGCGCATATGACCGCGTCCGTTTATTAGCGTGTTATCAAGCGTAAAGCGTTTACCCACGATCTGCTGCCCACGCTGGTTGAGATGCGCGTCGATCGGCTTCTGCGCCTTCACCCGTTTGTTCAGCCAGCGCCACCACAGCCAGGCGGCCAGCAGCGTCAGCACGGCAAACAGCGCGCCCTGCCACTCCCAGCCGACAGGCAGCAGCCAGACGACCAGCCCGGTAATCACCGCGGCAACCCCGCTCCACAGCAGATAACCGTTGCCGCCAAGCATCTCGGCGGCCAGCAGCAGTCCGCCAAGGCTTAGCCAGAACGCATGAGGATGTGCAACGATGAGCTCAATCATTTTTTACGCTCGTTTCCGCCGTCTTTGATCAGTTCGGCAATTCCGGCGATAGACCCCATCAGGCTGCTGGCATCCAGCGGCATCATCACCACTTTGCTGTTGTTCGCGGAGCCGATCTCCTTCAGCGCATCGGTATATTTTTGTGCGACGAAGTAGTTCACGGCCTGGATATCCCCGGCGGCAATCGCCTCGGAGACCATTTGCGTCGCGCGGGCTTCCGCTTCTGCCGAACGTTCACGCGCTTCCGCCTGGAGGAAGGCAGACTGACGGTCGCCCTCGGCTTTCAGGATCTGCGACTGTTTTTCCCCTTCCGCTTTCAGGATTTCAGCCTGACGCACCCCTTCGGCTTCAAGAATATAGGCACGCTTGGTACGCTCGGCCTTCATCTGCGCGTTCATGGAAGCAATCAGCTCTGCCGGTGGGCGCACGTCGCGGATCTCAATGCGTGTCACTTTGATCCCCCACGGATTGGTGGCTTCATCCACAATGTGCAGCAGGCGGGTATTAATGCTGTCGCGCTGGGAGAGCATTTCATCCAGCTCCATCGAGCCAAGCACGGTACGGATGTTGGTCATGGTCAGGTTGACGATCGCCAGCTCCAGGTTGCTCACCTCATAGGCCGCTTTTGGCGCATCAATCACCTGAATAAAGCACACCGCATCGATGGTGACGTTGGCGTTATCCTTGGAGATGACTTCCTGAGAAGGGATATCCAGCACCTGCTCCATCATGTTGATCTTGCGCCCAATTCTGTCCATGAACGGGACGATCAGGCTTAAACCCGGCTGAAGGGTATTGGTGTAGCGACCGAAGCGTTCGACGGTCCACTGGTAACCCTGCGGGACAATTTTGACGCCTGCGCCCACGATAACCAGCGCAACGAAAATAAGGACGGGAACAACGATGAGCATAAAAACCTCCTGTTTTGCATGCCGTAACGAGAAAAACTGCGTATTTGTTGAACGTAAGTATATCGGCTAACGAACAGGATTTCGCCCCTGTAAAGAGGTGGGAACCGGACTGGCAGAAATAAAACGCCCCGTTCGGGATGCGGGGCGCAAAGCGTTACTTTTCAGACCAGGTATAGCTGAAGTCAGTGATAAACCCATCCCCGGCGTCAGCGATGGCTTTTGATAATCCCTGATAGTATTTTTCCAGGCCGATGGCCTCTATCTGCTGGATCTGCTCGCGAACGGGAGCGCAGAACAGCACCGCATTGCCCGCTCCGACACGTTTGTTGTTCGGCGGCAGATCGCCAGTAATCGCTTTAAACCAGGTTCTGATCCCTTGCTTTAAGTTGTGCGGCGCTTTTGTAAGATCCTCCTGGCCGGTCAGCACCTGTAGGGTAGGGAATTCATTAGCATTGACGGCGGTTTTCATACGCGCAAAGAACGCGGTAAAAAGCTCAAAAGAGCCGAGATCCGTAACGCGAGGCTTGGTAGTTTTTCCGTTTTTATTGCCCATTTTTCCGGCAGGGGCTGTAGGTGCCGGAACCACATTGACCTTATGCAGATCCAGACCAAACAGCAGATTGCAGTGCGCCCGGCGCTCTTTAAGCGGGTAGGACATCAGCACGTCAATAAACGCCGTCGCCTTCACATCGGCCAGGTCATGGTTAATCAGCCATTGCGAGCGGGCAAATTCCGCAGGGGAAACGAACCAGTCAGGCACCTCAGTAAAGCGTCTGGATTTACCCTTGCCGTCAAACTCGAGAAAGTAAGCCCCATCATCGAAAGCAAAATAGCAGTTTTTAAAGCTACCGATTGTGGTGTTAACGATGAGCGCCTTCTTAACAAAATCGACCACCTCTGCCCCCATGACAAAACGCGTGAGTTCAGAAGAATTGATGACTTCCATTAATGTTTCCACATCAGGAACACCAGGCTTCAGGGAGGAGAACTCATAAAAGATATGTGTCATGTTGCTGACTTCCTGTAGTTATAGAGGTGACAATAAACAGGCAAAAAGTTTAACACTTGCTATAGGTTAAGGCTATTCGCGCTGCGTAGCGGAAAGGATTATGCTAAAGGCTCTTCTTATCACAGCGGTTAATGGAATCGGAATGAATAATAAAAAAAATCTTCTGGATATCAGGGATGTTGGCTTTCGTGTGGGTGATAACACCATCCTTCAGCACGTCGATTTTTGTCTCTCTCCGGGCGAATTTAAACTGATAACCGGTCCCTCCGGCTGCGGCAAAAGCACCCTCCTGAAAATCGTGGCTTCGCTACTGAGCCCAACGGAGGGAACCATCCTGTTTGCAGGAAAAGATATCGCCACGCTTTCACCGGAAAGCTATCGCCAGCAGGTGTCATACTGCGTGCAGACGCCGTCCCTGTTTGGCGACACGGTGTACGACAATCTGGTTTTCCCCTGGCACATCCGCAACCAAACGCCTGATCCGAAAAAGTTTACCGACGATCTGACCCGGTTCGGGCTTTCGCCGGAGACGCTGACCAAATCGATCGCCGAACTGTCGGGCGGGGAAAAGCAGCGCGTCTCGCTGATCCGTAACCTGCAATTCTTGCCGAAGGCGCTGTTGCTGGACGAAATCACCAGCGCGCTGGATGACGCTAACAAGCGCAACGTCAATGACATTATCCATCGCTACGCCCGGGAGCAGAATATTGCCGTGCTGTGGGTGACGCATGATTCAAATGAAATTACCCATGCGGATGATGTCATCACGCTCAGGCCGCAGGGCGGGAAAATGGAGGAGGCTCACCGTGGGTGAACATAACATAACTAACGAATCGCTGGCGCTGTCGATGGTCCTGGTGCTGGTGGCGATTGTGGTCAGCTACCGGGAAAAGCTGGGGCTGGAAAAAGATATTCTTTGGAGTATCGCCCGCGCGGTCATTCAGCTCATCATCGTCGGCTATGTGCTGAAATACATCTTCAACGTCAATCATGCCGTGCTGACCCTGTTGATGGTGCTGTTTATCTGCTTTAACGCGGCATGGAACGCGCAGAAACGCAGTAAATACATCGATAAAGCGTTCATTTCGTCGTTGATCGCCATCACTACCGGGACCGCGTTAACGCTGGCTGTGCTGGTGCTTTCCGGCTCGATAGAATTTACGCCGATGCAGGTGATCCCCATTTCCGGGATGATTGCGGGCAATGCGATGGTGGCGGTCGGGTTGTGCTACAACAATCTGGGGCAACGGTTCAGCAGTGAACGGCAGCAGCTTCAGGAGAAGCTAAGCCTTGGCGCGACGCCGAAGGTGGCCTCGGCGAGGTTGATCCGCGACAGCATTCGCTCTTCGCTGATCCCAACGGTGGATTCCGCCAAAACGGTGGGGCTGGTGAGCCTGCCGGGCATGATGTCGGGGCTGATTTTTGCCGGTATCGATCCGGTAAAAGCCATTAAATACCAGATTATGGTGACGTTTATGCTGCTCTCTACGGCGAGCCTGTCCACCATCATTGCCTGCTACCTGACCTATCGGAAGTTTTACAACGCGCGCCACCAGCTGGTGGTGACGCAGTTGAAAAAGACGGGGTAATATCTGCTTTTGTAGGCCCGGTAAGCGTTAGCGCCACCGGGCATTTTTTTGCTAGTAGAGCAACGCGTACAGCTGACGACGATATTTCGACGCCAGCGCGTCACCGGTACCCAGCGCGGCCAGGATCTCCTGGAACATCTTCCGCGCCTGTCCGTCTGCGGCGCCCAGGTCCTTTTGAAGATGGCTAAACAGCAGCTCCAGCGCCTCTTCGTTACGCCCCACCTGATGAAGCTGAAGCGCCAGCTGGCTTGCCAGCGCGGCATCCTGCGGGTTGTCCGCAACCTGCTGCTGAAGCTGTTGAATTTCAGGGGTATCGGCCGCCTGTTTAAGCAGGTCAATCTGCGCCACCAGACCCTGATAACGGGTATCCTGATCCTGCATCGGCACCGTTTTCAGCACGGCTTCCGCGTCTTCAGGGCGGTGCAGTGCAATCTGGGTCTCTGCCAGCAGCAGACCAATCTGGCTGTTCTGGTTCGACAGCTGCCACGCGTCTTTTAACAGCGGCAGCGCCTCGTCGTACTTGCCTTCCTGCATCAGCGCCATGGCTTCCTGCGCTTTCAGCTCTTCTTCGCGCGGCAGGACTTTATCCAGCAGGGCGCGGATCGCCTCTTCCGGCTGCGGCCCCTGGAAGCCATCCACCGGCTGACCGTTCTGGAACAGGTAGACGGTTGGGATCGCGCGCAGGCCAAACTGGGAAGCCACCATCGGTTCGGCGTCACAATCCAGCTTCGCCAGAATGAACTGACCATTGTACTGCGCGGCAAGGCTTTCCAGGACCGGCGTCAGTTGCAGGCAGTGTTGGCTGCGTTCAGACCAGAAGTAGAACAGCACCGGTTTAGTCATTGACTGTTCGAGCGTCTGTTGCAGGTTAGCTTCAGTTATGTTGACGATATTCTGTACGGACATGCGGCATTCTCTTTTATCGGTTTACTCTTTACATGGGGGTAAGCGTGGTCGCTTCAACTCAACCCTGCAAAATTTTGTCCATCATCCGCCCCGGCAGCAGGCGTTTCAACCAGCCGACGGCATGGGTCACCAGCGTGACCGGATAGCGCATTTTAGGGGTATCGCTCTCAAACGCGTGGCGCACTTTGGCAACGACGGCTTCTGGCCCAAGCGTAAAACGCGCCGCGATGCCGGGATTTTCGACCGGTTTGTCCGCCTGCGTCTGGTTAACGTTTTCCGTAAAGCGGGTGCGGATCGGGCCGGGTTCAATCAGGCTGACCTTAATACCGCTGTGGCGCAGCTCCATGCGCAACGCATCGGACCAGGCTTCAAGCGCATATTTACTGGCAGCGTAAGCCCCGCGGCCCGGCGTGGAGATCAGGCCCATCACCGAGGAGGTCATGACAATCCGCCCTTCGCCGTGTGGCAGCATGGCCGGGAGAAGGTGCATGGTAAGCTGATGCGCCCCGAAAAAGTTTGCGGAGAACTGCTGCTCCAGCTGTTCCCGTGAGAGAGTCTGTAGCGGGCCGTACACGCCGTAGCCCGCATTGTTGAACAGACCGTAAAGACGGTTGTTAGTCAGGGCGATAACCTCATCGGCGGCCTGCTCTACGCTCTCTGGCGAATCGAGATCCAGCAGAATGCCGGTAAATCCCAGCCCTCGCATGCGTTCGACATCCTCGGGTTTGCGGCAGGCTGCCAGCACCCAAAACCCCTGACGTTTCAGTTCAAGGGCGCTTTCAAGGCCAATTCCGCTGGAACATCCTGTTATTAAGACCGATTTTTGCATAACTTTACCTGTCAGGTTCTCAGCTGTTTGACGAGTCATGTTTTACTAAAGGAGCCAGCCGGGTTGCCATCCAGTCGGCAATAAACGGCTGGGCATCGCGATTGGGGTGAATGCCATCATCCTGCATCCACTGGGGTTTCAGATAGACCTCTTCCATGAAAAATGGCAGCAGCGGAATATCAAACTCTTTGGCAAGCTTAGGATAGATCGCGCTAAACGCCTCATTATACCGACGGCCGTAGTTAGCGGGCAGGCGAATTTGCATCAGCAGCGGCTGGGCATTGGCGGCCTTAATGGTCTGCAAAATGGTCCGCAGCGTTTGCTCCGTTTGCTGAGGCTGGAAGCCGCGCAAACCATCATTACCGCCCAGTTCGACCAGCACCCAACGCGGTTGATGCTGCTTAAGCAGGGCAGGCAGGCGCGATAAGCCTTGCTGCGACGTATCGCCGCTGATGCTGCCGTTCACGACAGAGGCCCGGGACTGCCATTTATCATTGAGCAGGGCGGGCCAGGCCGCACTGGCGGCCATACGATAGCCCGCGCTCAGGCTGTCGCCCAGAATCAATAACGTGTCCGCAGCCGCCGCGCGGAAGGTCATCAGCATCAAAAACAGGAAGGGCAAATGCCAGCGGAAAACATTGTTGAAGTTCATCGTCTTAAGAAGTCCGTCGGTCAGGGGGAACACGAGCTTTCCATCCTCACCGGAGTTGAACTCGTTGTCAAACGTGCCGAAACCATCGCCCTGATTGGTGAATCCGGTTCCGGTAAGTCCACGCTGCTGGCCATTCTCGCCGGTCTGGACGATGGCAGCAGTGGGGAAGTGAACCTGGTCGGCCAGCCCCTCCACGCGCTTGATGAAGAGGCCCGCGCCGCGCTGCGAGCCCGGCATATCGGGTTTGTCTTTCAGTCATTCATGCTGATCCCGACGCTGAACGCGCTGGAAAACGTTGAGCTACCTGGCCTGCTGCGCGGTGAAAATACCCGTGAAAGCCGCGATCACGCGAAGGCGTTGCTGGAACAGCTGGGGCTGGGAAAACGTCTCGACCACCTTCCGGCACAGCTTTCCGGCGGTGAGCAGCAGCGCGTGGCGCTGGCCAGGGCGTTTAACGGGCGCCCGGAAGTGCTGTTTGCCGATGAGCCAACGGGCAATCTCGACCGTAAAACCGGGGACAAAATTGCCGATCTGCTGTTTTCCCTCAACCGCGAGCACGGCACCACGCTGATTCTGGTTACCCACGACCCGCAGCTGGCCGCCCGCTGCGACCGCCGCCTGCGGCTGGTGAACGGTATTCTTCAGGAGGAAGCATGATTGCCCGCTGGTTCTGGCGCGAGTGGCGCTCGCCCTCGCTGCTGATTGTCTGGCTGGCGTTGAGCCTGGCGGTGGCCTGCGTGCTGGCGCTCGGTAGCGTCAGCGATCGTATGGAGAAAGGGCTTAGCCAGCAGAGTCGGGAATTTATGGCCGGGGACCGGGCTCTGCAAAGTTCTCGCCCCGTGCCGCCGGGCTGGATTGAGGAAGCGCGCAAAGAGGGGCTGAAAGTAGGGGAGCAGATCACCTTTCAGACCATGACCTTTGCGGGCGACACGCCGCAGCTTGCCAGCGTAAAAGCCGTGGATGACATCTACCCGATGTACGGTGACTTACAAACCAGCCCGCCGGGGCTAAAACCGACGGCCGGTACGGTCCTGCTGGCATCGCGACTGATGGCGCTGCTGAACCTGAAACCCGGAGACAGTATCGACGTCGGCGACGCGACACTCAAAATTGCCGGGGAAGTGGTGCAGGAGCCCGACTCCGGATTTAATCCGTTCCAGCTTGCGCCGCGCCTGCTGATGAACACCGCGGATGTGGCGAAAACCCACGCCGTCCAGCCGGGAAGCCGTGTCACCTGGCGGTATAAGTTTGGCGGAACGCCAGCTCAGCTGGAGGCGTACGAAAAATGGCTCCTGCCGCAGCTCAAGCCGGAACACCGCTGGTACGGGCTGGAGCAGGATGACGGGGCGCTCGGCAAATCTCTTGAGCGTTCTCAGCAGTTCCTGCTGCTGTCGGCGCTGTTAACCCTGCTGCTTGCCATTGCGGCGGTTGCCGTGGCGATGGGGCACTACTGCCGCAGCCGTTACGATCTGGTGGCGATCCTCAAAACCCTCGGCGCGGGCCGCGCGCAACTGCGCAAGCTGATTGTCGGCCAGTGGCTGATGGTGCTGGCGCTGTCGGCTCTGACCGGCGGGGCGATAGGGCTGCTGTTTGAAAAGCTGCTGATGGCGCTGCTCAAACCGGTACTGCCCGCCGCATTACCGCCTGCCAGCCTCTGGCCGTGGCTGTGGGCAATCGGCGCGATGACGACGATCTCCCTGCTGGTGGGGTTACGCCCGTACCGGCTGCTACTCGCCACCCAGCCGCTGCGCGTGCTGCGCCGCGATGTGGTGGCCAGCGTTTGGCCGCTGAAGTTCTACCTGCCGGTGATTATTGCGGTGGCGGTCGGGCTGCTGGCCTGGCTGATGGGCGGCAGTACGCTGCTGTGGGCGGTGCTGGCGGGCGCGGTGGTGCTGGCGCTGCTGTGCGGCGTAGTGGGCTGGATACTGCTTAATGTGCTGAGAAAGCTGACAGTTAAATCACTTTCCATACGGTTAGCGGTTAACCGACTGCTGCACCAGCCGTGGTCTACCCTCAGCCAGCTCTCGGCATTTTCGCTGTCGTTTATGCTGCTGGCGCTTCTGCTGGTGCTGCGCGGGGATCTGCTGGATCGCTGGCAGCAGCAGCTTCCGCCAGAAAGCCCGAACTATTTCCTGATCAACATCGCGCCCGAGCAGGTGACGCCGCTGAAGGGCTTCCTGTCCGAGCATCACATTATTCCCGAGTCGTTCTATCCGATCGTGCGCGCCCGACTGACGCAGATCAACGGCCAGTCGACGGAGGGAAATAAGGATGAATCGCTCAACCGCGAACTCAACCTGACCTGGCAGGCGAAACGTCCGGACCATAACCCGATCGTTGCTGGCACCTGGCCGCCGAAAGCGGGGGAAGTGTCGATGGAGGAGGGGCTGGCGACACGCCTGAACGTGAACCTCGGCGACAGCGTGACCTTCACCGGTGATACCCAGGATTTCACCGCCAAAGTTACCAGCCTGCGTAAAGTGGACTGGGAAAGCCTGCGGCCAAACTTCTTCTTCATCTTCCCGCCGGGTGCGCTGGACGGACAGCCCCAGAGCTGGCTCACCAGCTTCCGCTGGGAAAACGGCAACGGCATGCTGACGCAGCTTAACCGGGAATTTCCGACGGTGAGCCTGCTGGATATCGGCGCGATCCTTAAACAGGTCGGGCAGGTGCTGGAGCAGGTAAGCCGCGCGCTGGAGGTGATGGTGGTGCTGGTGACGATCTGTGGCATATTGCTGCTGCTGGCGCAGGTGCAGGTCGGCATGCGTCAGCGTCATCAGGAGCTGGTTGTCTACCGCACGCTGGGGGCCAGTAAACGGCTGCTGCGCGCCACGCTGTGGAGCGAATTTGCCCTGCTCGGGCTGGTGGCGGGCCTGGTGGCGGCCATCGGGGCGGAAACGGCGCTGGCGGTACTCCAGAGCAAAGTCTTCGACTTCCCGTGGGAGCCCGACTGGCGGCTGTGGCTCACGCTGCCCGTCTGCGGCGCCGTGCTGCTGTCCCTGTGCGGCGGCTGGCTCGGATCCCGGCTGTTGAAAGGTAAAGCGCTATTCCGCCAGTTTGTCAGCTAGTTTACTGACGTGATGATGACGCACCGGCATTTCTGCTGGTGCGTCATTGCTTAACGGCACAAATCGTTAATGTCCCTGCATTTAGTAGCACAAAACATTAAAAACCCGCCCACACAGCCCGAATTTTTCCGGTTAATATTCACCAGCTAAATATTTAGTAGCGTGTCTATCAAGGAAAAAGAATGACTATAAGAAAAACAGCGCTGGCGACAACGATCGGCGCAGCAGTGGCATTGGCTTCTTTCGCATCCCAGGCGGAAATCACTCTTCTGAAACAGGATCCGCAGGCGGGTAACCCGCTGAGCCGCCTGAACTTCACCGTTGGCGGTAGTATTCGTCCTCAGTTCCAGAACATGACCGGCGATGACGGCAAAAACGGCTACAAGCGCAACGGCTTTGACGGCGGTACCCGCTTCCGTTTCGCGGCAGACTACTACCTGTTCGATGACATCAGCTGGATCACTTACTACGAGCTGGGTGTGAACATTCCGGCGCAGTTTAACTGGGATAACCACTACGCCGACGGCGCGCACGATACTTCACGCCGTATGCTCTACACCGGTCTGAAGAGCGACACCTGGGGTACGCTGACCTTCGGCCAGCAGAACAGCGTGTACTATGACGTGGTGGGCGCAAAAACCGATATCTGGGACTACGACATGATTGGTCAGGCGCCAGGTAACGGGATTAATGGCGACTACGACGGCTCTTACCGTTCACGCCAGATGCTGAAGTACAAGAAAACCGTGGGCGATGCTGACATCTACGCCTCTTACCTGTTTGAAGACAGCGAATACCTGCCGGGCAACGGCCTGCGCTACAAGCGTAAAGGCGGCGGTTCACTGGGTATCGATTATCACCTGACCACCGATCTGACCTGGGGCGCAGCGTGGAACTACACCCGCGCGGACATGCGTAACCCGGACAACGGCGACAGCAAATCCTACGACCAGAACATCCTTGGTACCGCCCTGAGCTGGACGCCGGATAACTGGACCTTCTCCGCAGGCGGCGGCTGGTATCAAAACTTCCTGACCACCAAAAAAGTGTCCGTTAACGACTACTTCGCCGGTGATGCATGGGGTATTGAATACTTTGCGGGTTACAAGTTCCCTGTTGGTCAGTATGCGGTGAAATCCATCCAGCCGTACTTCATGGGCGACCGTATCGAGTACGTGAATGGCCGTAACTACCAGCGCATCGACAACGGTGTGGGTATCAGCTTCCAGCTGGATTACGGTTTCCGCGTGGATTACGAACACGTGTTTACCTCCAGCACCGACAACCTGGGCGACATGAACCTGGTGCGTCTGCGTTACGACTTCTAAGTTGTCATGTAGGGTGCGGCCTGATGCCCTCACCCTGACCCTCTCCCACGGGGAGAGGGAAAAAACATTAAAAACGGCAACCCAGGTTGCCGTTTTGCTTTTACCTCGCCACCCGGCTTTATTTTTCAGCGATCGAGCCACTCAGCAATTTCTTCGTACGTCCCGCGATACACAATCTTCTCCGCCTTTTTCTCCAGCTGATAGCCGTACATCGGGTCGTAATAATCCTTCAGCAGCGGCACAAGCCAGCTGAAGTGCGCGTCAGTGCTGCCAGTACGCTGTTGCTCGACAAGCGCGGCATCCAGCAGGGCGGTAAATTCCGCGAAGCGTTGCAGCCCCAGACGGCGACGAATGGCGTACAGGCCGTGATGCAGATATTCGCTATACGCTTTCCAGCCCGCTTTCTCGCCGTAGGCAGCAGAAAAATCGGCCCACATATGGTCGAAATACTCTTCGCGCAGGCGCTCCAGGCGGACTTCAAAGGGGTCTTCGACGACAACGACAGGGGCGTCAACCATGCGGTCGCGCAGGCATTCCGGCAGGTGGTTAGAGCCAATCATCCGGCCTTCATCTTCCAGCACCCAGCGCGCGGCGTCTTTTTTTAGCAGTTCGACGGCAAGGTGATTTTCAAAACTGGCCTGGGAAAGCTGCGGGGTGAGCGTGCGACCAAATGATGAGCCGCGATGGTGCGCCAGCCCTTCCAGATCGATGCCCTGCGCATGCTGCTTAACCAGCAGCGTTTTACCGTTTCCGGTACAGCCGCCGATAAGCACCATCGGTTTTTGTGACTGCTCAATGGTCACCTGAATCGCCGTCTGACGCAGGGCCTTATAGCCGCCGCGGATCAGCGGATAATCGATTCCCGCCTCTTTCAGCCAGGCCTGGGAGATGTGTGAGCGCTGGCCACCGCGCGCGCAGCAAAGGTAGCCCTCAGGATGGGCCAGGCTGGCTTCCCGCCAGGCGTTGATGCGCGCCTCTCGCGTCTCGCCGTTGACCAGGCTATGGCCGAGCGCCAGCGCGGCGTCCGGACCCTGGCGTTTATAGCAGGTGCCGACGGCGGCACGCTCGTCGTCGTTCATTAAGGGCAGGTTGAGTGCGGCGGGCATCGCACCCTGGGCAAATTCGATCGGCGCGCGAACGTCGATTAAAGGGGTATCGGACGCGAGGATCGCGCGATAGTCCGTTCCATCGTTCATGGTGATTCCAGAAGAAAACTGAGCAGCAATGGGCGGGAATTGTACGCCGGGGAAGGGGAAGGTCAACTCCCCGGCGGGGGATACTTACTTCAGTTTTGACTGCGCCCAGACAATGCCGCTCGCGTATTCTGGCGGCAGCAGGGGAACAATCGCTTCCAGCGTAGCGCTCAGGCGGTCCGTGTCAGTATCGTTCAGGTTCAGGTGGCCGACCTTACGCCCCGGACGTACCTCTTTGTCGTACCAGTGCAGGTGCACCAGCGGCAGCTTCAGCCAGTTGTAGTTCAGATCGGTGCCGATCAGGTTGATCATCACCGACGGGCTGGTCACCACCGGCTGCGGCAGCGGCAGGTCAGTGATGGCGCGCAGGTGCAGCTCGAACTGGCTGATGGAGGCGCCGTTTTGCGTCCAGTGACCGCTGTTGTGCACGCGCGGCGCAAGTTCGTTGATCAGCAGACCCGACGGCGTGACGAAACACTCCATCGCCATTACGCCCACATAGCCCAGCTCATGCATGATGGCAGAGAGCATTTCTTCCGCCTGCGCCTGCTGGTCAGCATTGGCCTGCGGGAAGGCGACGCTGGTGCGCAGAATCCCGTCCTGATGCAGGTTATGCGTTAGCGGGTAAAAAACGGTGTGCCCGTCATGCCCGCGCGCGCCAACCAGCGACACTTCACCGCTAAAGTTAATGCCCTGCTCAACGATGCACTCGCCGTAGCAGTCATCCGGCAGCTCGGCGGTGTCGTTCGCGCGCAGGCGCCACTGCCCGCGGCCGTCGTAGCCGCCGACGCGACGCTTCACAATCGCCAGGTGTCCCAGCATCGCAAAGACGTCATCCCATTCGCGCTTATCGGAAAGCAGCTGCCACGGCGCGGTCGCGAGGCCGAGCTTGTCGAAAAGCTGTTTTTGCGTCAGGCGGTCGGCAATGATCGGAAACACGTCGCGGTTTACAAAGGCGTTATGGCGCGCCAGCTCGCGGGTCAGGGCGGTTTCCGGCCAGCGTTCAATTTCGGCGGTGATCACGCTCTGGTGGAACGGCACGGCTTCCGGCTCGGCATCCAGCCCGACGGGCCAGACGGCAATACCCAGCGGCTCACCGGCCTGACGCAGCATCCGGCCAAGCTGACCATTACCAAGAACGCAAACCTGCTTCATGCTGCACCCCGCGGATCCGGGTTATCCAGCACCTCGTCGGTCTGGGCTTTACGCCACTCCGCCAGACGCTGATGTAACTCTTTATCATGCGTCGCCAGGATCTGCGCGGCCAGCAGGGCGGCATTTGCCGCACCCGCTTTACCAATCGCCAGCGTACCGACAGGAATACCGCGCGGCATCTGGACGATAGAGTAAAGGCTATCAACCCCGCTTAACGCGGCGCTTTGCACAGGAACACCCAGTACCGGCACCAGCGTTTTGGCGGCAATCATGCCCGGCAGATGTGCTGCGCCGCCCGCACCGGCAATGATCACCTCGTAACCGTTCTCTTCGGCGCTTTCGGCGAAGCTGAACAGTTTATCCGGCGTACGGTGCGCGGAAACCACTTCGACGTGGTGCGGAACATTCAGGATTTCAAAGATTTCGGCGGCGAACTGCATGGTAGCCCAGTCGCTTTTGGACCCCATCACGATGGCGACACGCGCCGGATTATTGCGGGAAGACATGCGTCTTAAAACTCCTGTGGTGCGGAACACACTGCTTTCGAGGGCACAGAGAATAGCATGTAATACCGGCAAGGAAAACGGTTGCGTGGTCGGGAAATGGGCGAAAAGACGGGGAGGGTTAAAACGGGAAGGCGATCAGTTCAACACCTTCCGGCGTGACTTTGACCATCGATCCTTCGCTGTGCCAGGCCCCTAAAACCACGCGATGGGCGGGCTCGCCGTTGGTGATAAGGGAATGAACATCGGGACGATGGGTATGGCCATGGATCAGCCACTGAACGCGATGCTTCTCCATCACCTTCACCACCGCCTGCGGGTTGACGTCCATGATGGTCATCGATTTGCTGCTGTTGGCGGCCTTGCTGCCCGCGCGCATTCTGGCGGCGATGCGGTTGCGAATAAACAGCGGCAGGGCGAGGAACACTTTCTGGATCCACGGGGTGTGAACTTTGGCGCGAAACGCCAGGTAGCCGGTATCGTCAGTGCAGAGCGTGTCGCCGTGCATGATCAGAATATTGCGGCCATAGAGGTTTAGCACCTGCTCTTCCGGCAGCAGCGTCATGCCGCTCTCGCGGGCGTAGCGCTGGCCGATCAGGAAATCACGGTTGCCGTGAATGAAATAGCAGGGGACGCCGGAATCCACCAGCGTTTTAATGGCCGCAGCCATCTCACGGTGCAGCGGGTTCGGATCGTCGTCGCCAATCCAGGCCTCAAACAGGTCGCCCAGAATGTACAGCGCGTCGGCGTTTTTCGCTTCACCGCGTAAAAAACGCAGAAAACCGGCGGTTATCGCCGGTTCTTCTGTTTGCAGATGTAGATCCGCAATAAAGAGTGTCGCCACGAATTACTCGCTGACGGTCACGCTTGTAATCACAACGTCTTCTTTAGGAACGTCCTGGTGCATACCGCTGCGGCCAGTAGAAACGGCTTTGATCTTGTCGACCACGTCCATCCCTTCAACCACTTCTGCGAATACGCAGTAGCCCCAGCCTTGCAGACTTTCGCCAGAGAAGTTCAGGAAGTCGTTGTCCGCTACGTTGATGAAGAACTGTGCGGTTGCAGAATGTGGCGCCTGAGTACGGGCCATTGCCAGCGTACCACGGGTGTTTTTCAGGCCGTTGTTCGCTTCGTTTTTGATCGCTTCTTTCGTCTCTTTCTGGCGCATGCCAGGCTCGAAACCGCCGCCCTGGATCATAAAGCCGTTGATCACACGGTGGAAAATAGTGTTGTTGTAGAAACCTTCGCGGCAGTAGTCCAGGAAGTTTTTAACTGTTTCAGGCGCTTTGTCATCAAAGGTTTTGATTACGATATCGCCATGATTAGTGTGGAAAGTAACCATTTTTGCATCCTGTTCCGTTATTGTGGTGCGTCGACCCGTGCTCGGGTCACATATAGGGGCTTGTTATAGCATAACCACAGGACACGATCACCTTGCATTGTGTGCTGACCGTACTCCGAATTATGGGTATTATAAGGAACAAACAATCCACACACGTGTTTACATGGAATCTTCGATGTTAAAAATCTTTAATACAATGACGCGCCAAAAAGAGGAATTTAAACCTATCCATGCCGGGGAAGTCGGCATGTACGTGTGTGGTATTACGGTTTACGATCTCTGTCACATCGGCCATGGCCGTACCTTTGTCGCGTTCGACGTGGTGTCACGCTACCTGCGCTTCCTGGGCTACAACCTGAAGTATGTGCGCAATATCACCGACATCGACGACAAAATCATTAAACGTGCTAATGAAAATGGCGAAAGCTTTGTCGCGCTGGTGGATCGCATGATCGCCGAAATGCACAAGGATTTTGACGCCTTAAATATTCTGCGCCCGGACAGCGAGCCGCGTGCGACCCACCATATCCATGAAATCATTGATATCACCCAAAAGCTGATCGAGCGCGGTCACGCCTATGTGGCGGACAACGGCGACGTGATGTTCTCGGTGCCGACGGACCCAACCTACGGTGCGCTTTCCCGCCAGGATCTGGACCAGCTCCAGGCCGGTGCGCGCGTGGACGTGGTTGACGTGAAGCGTAATCCGATGGACTTCGTGCTGTGGAAGATGTCCAAAGCGGGCGAACCAAGCTGGCCATCACCGTGGGGCGAAGGGCGTCCGGGCTGGCACATTGAATGTTCCGCGATGAACTGCAAGCAGCTGGGCAACCATTTCGACATCCACGGCGGCGGTTCGGATCTGATGTTCCCGCACCACGAAAACGAAATCGCGCAGTCCACCTGTGCTCACGGCGGCGAGTACGTGAACTACTGGATGCACTCCGGGATGGTGATGGTTGACCGCGAGAAGATGTCGAAATCGCTGGGTAACTTCTTCACCGTGCGCGACGTGCTGAAGTATTACGACGCGGAAACCGTGCGTTACTTCCTGATGTCTGGCCACTATCGCAGCCAGCTGAACTACAGCGAAGAGAACCTGAAGCAGGCGCGCGCTGCGCTGGAGCGTCTGTATACCGCACTGCGCGGCACCGACAAGTCTGTTCCAGCCGCAGGCGGCGAGGCGTTCGAAGCCCGCTTCGTTGAGGTCATGAACGACGACTTCAACACCCCTGAAGCCTATTCCGTGCTGTTCGACATGGCGCGTGAGGTGAATCGCCTGAAGTCAGAAGATATGGCGGCGGCCAATGCGCTGGCGTCTCATCTGCGTAAGCTCTCTTCCGTGCTCGGCCTGCTGGAGCAGGAGCCGGATGTGTTCCTGCAAAGCGGCGCGCAGGCGGACGACGGCGAAGTGGCGGAAATTGAAGCACTGATTAAAGCGCGTCTGGAAGCGCGTCAGGCGAAAGACTGGGCGGCGGCGGATGCGGCGCGTAACCGTCTGACCGAGATGGGCATTATTCTGGAAGATGGCCCGCAGGGAACCACCTGGCGTCGTAAGTAATTTTCTCCTCACTCTAACCCTCTCCCACAGGGAGAGGGAATTGTTAGGTTTTCTCCCTCTTTACGTGGGAGAGGGCCGGGGTGAGGGCATCAGCGCGCACGTTTTCTCCACCATAACATCCCCATCAGCACCATCCCCGGCAGCCACACCCACAGCAGTTCCGAGATAATGACCTCATGCCCGTACGGCGTGGTATAGCGTGACAGCGCAAACGGCGCGACCTTGATCACCTGCCACGGCGCAAAGAAGCGCTCATCTGACCACGGCCACAGCCAGCCGACGCCTTTCCCGCCGGTGGTGATCGAATCCAGCAGGCTGTGCGACAGCAATGACACGGTTAAAAACAGCCAGCAGCGCATCACGCTGGCCCTGAACCATCGTCGGCCTGCCAGCACGCAGAGTATCGGCACCACCA
Organism: Enterobacter sp. MGH 38; assembly: GCF_000492855.1. Classification (NCBI taxonomy): domain Bacteria; kingdom Pseudomonadati; phylum Pseudomonadota; class Gammaproteobacteria; order Enterobacterales; family Enterobacteriaceae; genus Enterobacter; species Enterobacter sp. MGH 38. Next base: position 259,307 of record NZ_KI535608.1, read on the forward strand.
GGGCAAACAGTAGCGAATGAGTGAAACCGCGATGGCCGAAAATATTCCCGTAGGCAACACCGAATTTAAACGCCAGTACGTCGGCATCGGGCAGCATGGCGAGGACGATCCCGGCAAACAGCAGGCGGGGTGGGATGACGTTGGTTCCGAGCCCTAAGCCCAGACACAGAGGTACGGCAGCGTGGGTGATAACGGTAGGCATTGCATTTATCCATGGCAAATCATGGAAATATAGCAGTCATCTCGCGCTAAAAGACCCATGCTAAATTCTGATTTTACGCCGATTCCCGCGCGATAAGCTGCCCGGAGAGGGTTATGCGCTGCGTTTGCAGGTCCGGCTCTTTCAGCCTGCGGATCATCAGCCCTGCCGCCTGGCGGCCGGTCTCTTCGCTGGCAGACGAAACGTAAGTCAGTGACGGCGACGTGAGATTAACGTGGAGCATATCTTCAAAACCAATCAGCGCCACCTGCTGGGTTAAAAACACGTCTTTACCCACCGTGCGCCCCACCTGGTGAATACCTGAGATCGAACCGATCATCGCGTCCGGTGAATGGCAGAGCAGGGCGGTAATCGTGTTGTTCTTCTCCAGCAGCTGGCGAGTCGCCATGGCCGCCGCCTGCGTGTCATCGGTGCAGGCTGGAGAATATTCCTCACGCCAGATCAGACCGTTCTGCGTCATCGCGCTGCGAAAACCGAGCAGGCGCTGCTCGCGGATACGGCACCCGTCGCGCCCGCCAATATAGGCGATGGTGCGGTGCCCGCGTTCGATAAGATAACGCGCGGCCAGGTTCGCCGCCTGGCGGTTATCGCGCATCACCAGATTGCATTTCTCTTCCAGCAACGACTGCGAAACCGCCACAAGCGGCAGCGGGCAGTGGCGAATGTGTTCCGGGAGAGAGGCGGTGCGGGTGTCCGACGCCAGGTAGATGACGCCCGCCACGCCCTGCTGCTTAAACGAGAGCAGGGTACGCTCAAGATGTTCGCCGTCATTCAGCGGCTGGCCGAGAAAAACCATATAACCCTGCTTCTCCAGCTCCTGAACGATACTCGCCATCACCTTGATGGAAAAGCTGTCGCTGAAGTCGCGCAGGATCAGGCCGATTAAGTTGGAGGTGTTGGCGCGAAGATTGGCAGCGGCGACGTTATGAACATAGCCCAGCGTTGTGATGGCGGCATTGACCTTCCCGATCGTCGCCTCTGAGATCTTCCCTTTCTGGCGCAGCACCAGCGAAACGGTAGAAACCGACACGCCCGCATGCTTTGCGACATCAATAATGCTGACTTTCTTCAAAACCGCTCCCTGAAATTTACCGATTATCAGCCAGATAAGAGGCGACCCCCAGCGTACAGGAGACGCCTCCTTCAGGCATCTTATTATTTGCCAATCATCGTAGACATCGTCTGGGCGATAAACTGTGCTCTGGCCCCGAAAATCACCTGTATCCCGTTATCGCCCACGAACACCACGCCGCGCGCGCCAAGCCCGTTCAGCCCGTCCCGGTCCACCGCTTCGCTCTTCGCCACTTCCAGACGCAGACGCGTGATGCAGGAGCCGACGGAATGAATGTTCTGCGCACCGCCCAGCAGGCCGATGATTTCGGTGGCAAGTTCGGAATCGGACTTGTCATTCGCGCTGGCGGTCACTTCGGTGCGGCCCGGCGTTTTCACGTCGAAACGGCGGATCACGAAGCGGAAGGTGAAGTAGTAGATTAATGCCATCGGAATGCCGATGATAATGGCGCTCAGGAAGTTGGTCTGATAGCCGTTAAACGACGGCAGGATCCCGAACGACAGGTAGTCGATAAAGCCCGCCGAGAACGACTTGGCGATATGCGCATGCAGCAGGTACATGGTCATGTACGCCAGGCCTGCCATGATGGCGTTGAAGACGTAAAGGATCGGCGCCACGAAGATAAAGGTGAACTCTACCGGCTCGGTGATGCCCGTCAGGAAGCAGGTGAGGGCGGCGGAGAAGAGAATACCGGCCGCGATTTTCTTATTCTTCGTGTGCGCTTCGTGGTACATCGCCAGACACGCCGCGGGCAGTGCGAACAGCATCAGCGGGAACTCGCCCTGCATGAATTTCCCGGCGTTATGGTAGGTGTCGCTGCTGAAGGATTTCACTCCCTCTTCCAGCATCTTGAACCAGATGGTCTGGTCGCCGTGGATCACCTGACCCGCCTGGGTAGTGTAATCCCCGAACGAATACCAGAAGGAGGGATACCAGATGTGGTGCAGGCCGAGCGGGATCAGCGCGCGCTCCACTAGCCCGAAGATAAAGGTCGAGGCCGCCTGGTTATCGCCGTTCACCACCACGGACAGGGCGTCGATGCCGGACTGAATATGCTGCCAGACGTACGGCAGCAGCAGGCCGAGCAGGAACGATAGAAACGCCGTCGCAATCGCCACAAAGCGCTTGCCGGAGAAGAAGCCGAGGAATTCCGGCAGCTGCATGGTGTGGAAGCGGTTGTAACACCAGGCCGCAAGAATACCGCAGATCAGGCCGCCAAAGACGCCCATCTGTAACGTCGGAATGCCGACGACCATGGCGTATTTCCCGCCCTGGGAGGCCATTTCCGGCGTAATGCTCAGCACGGTGCTGATGGTGATGTTAGTGACAAACACGGAGACCGCCGCAGAGAGAGCGGCAATGCCGGATTCCGAAGCCAGTCCGACGGCAGAGCCGATGGCGAAGAGCATTGGCAGGTTATCAAAGATAACCCCGCCTGCGTTCATCATCAGCGGCAAGTGGAACTTATCGCCGAAGGCCAGCAACAGGCCCGCAGCGGGAAGCAGTGAAATTGGCAGCATTAAGGCGCGACCAATCATCGATAACTTAGACAGCGATTTAACAAACCCTGATATCAGGCTCATGCTGATTTCCCCCGAGTAGCGCTTTTTTTGCGCTGTTATTGTAAGTAGAACGTTTTAGTAGAACGTTCTACTTATCGTGGGGAAAGTCTGAAAATCGCGCAACTTAAATTTCACATTTCGCCAGAGGGAATAGTGATTATTTGAAGTTGATCGATAATTAACCGTGATGGGTGTGAGGGGATGTTTATCCCCTCTCCCTGTGGGAGAGGGTTAGGGTGAGGGCATCAGACAGCTCAGGCCGTCACGGTCACGCTCTGACCTGCGAAGCTCACGGTCTGACCCGCGACAATTTTGCAGCGCTTGCGGGTTTCCACCGCGCCGTCTACTGTTACCTGCCCGTCGGCGATGACGATTTTCGCCTGCGCGCCGCTTTCGCTCCAACCTTCCAGCTTCAGCAGATCGCACAGCTCAACGTGCGGGTGTTTACCTAAAGAAAAAGTTGCCATGATTACGCGTCCTCTACGTCGTGATACTCCTCGCACGCCTGCAAGGTATTCTGAATCAGTGTTGCTACCGTCATCGGGCCAACGCCGCCCGGGACCGGAGTAATATAGGATGCGCGCGCTGCGGCATCTTCATACACCACGTCGCCAACCACTTTGCCGTTTTCCAGGCGGTTAATACCCACGTCCACGACGATTGCGCCCTCTTTGATCCACTCGCCCGGAATAAAGCCCGGCTTGCCGACCGCAACGATCAGCAGATCGGCGTTTTCGACGTGATGACGCAGGTTTTTGGTGAAGCGGTGGGTGACGGTGGTGGTGCAGCCCGCCAGCAGCAGCTCCATGCTCATCGGACGGCCCACGATGTTGGAGGCGCCAATCACCACGGCGTTCAGGCCATAGGTATCGATGTTATAACGCTCCAGCAGCGTCACGATGCCGCGCGGGGTGCATGGACGCAGGCGCGGCGCGCGCTGGCACAGGCGGCCTACGTTATACGGATGGAAACCGTCAACGTCTTTGTCCGGCGCGATACGCTCCAGCACCTTCACGTTGTCGATGCCCGCAGGCAGCGGCAGCTGAACCAGGATGCCGTCGATCTCTTTATCGGCATTCAGGGTGTCGATCAGTTCCAGCAGTTCCGCTTCGCTGGTGGTTTCCGGCAGATCGTAAGAGCGGGAGACGAACCCCACCTCTTCACACGCTTTGCGTTTGCTGCCGACATAAATTTGCGAAGCCGGGTTGCTGCCAACCAGCACAACGGCCAGCCCGGGGGCGCGAAATCCGGCGGCTTTACGCGCCTTCACTTTTTCCGCAACCTCAGAGCGCACCTGCTGCGCAATCGTTTTACCGTCAATAATCTTTGCTGCCATCAGAGAGAAGATTCCGTCTGTAACGTTAGAAAGGGGGGATTGCCTGTATTTTGTCAGAAGCGAGCGCCGCTGTCAGTCACCCTTTACGAGATTTCATCGATGTCCCGCAAAATCCCTTCTCAGGGCATGGTCAATTTCTTAGAGGTGATTAGGATGTGACCTGGCTAAATGGCAGCGTTTTGACATATTACAAAATAGATTCCTGAGCTACTTTGTCCTCTCCGAAATAAGCCTTCAATTTTTTAATTGAACGTATTTCTTATTCCCGAATATGCGCGGGAAGGGTTATTTACATTTTAAAGGAATAGACATGAAACTCAGCAACATTGCTTCTACTGTTATTGCAACTCTGGCCCTGGTCGCGGGTGCCGCTCACGCAGAAGATCCGGTAGCGCCTGTATCTGTAAACGGTGGTACGGTGCATTTTAAAGGTGAATTAGTGAATGCCGCGTGTTCAGTGAATACTGACTCTTCAGAGCAGACGGTTAATCTTGGCCAGTACCGTACCGCGAAATTCACTAAAGTGGGTGACACCACCTCCAATATTCCGTTCACCATCGAACTGAACGACTGCGATCCTGCGGTAGCGAAAACCGCTGCTGTCGCGTTTACCGGCCAGATCGACGCCACCGACAAAACGCTGCTGGCGGTAAGCTCCGGTAACAACGACAACTCCGCGAAGGGCGTAGGTATTGAGATCCTCGACAGCAAATCCTCCACGCTGACCCCGGACGGTGCAACCTTCTCTGCGGCGCAGAACCTGATTGAAGGGACTAACACCCTGAACTTCACCGCGCGCTATAAAGCCACGGCGGCGACCACCGAGCCAGGCCAGGCAAACGCGGACGCAACATTCGTAATGAAATACGAGTAATGCCTGAGTACAGGGATGTGGCTGGCCTCAGGGAAGAGGTCTTTTGATCGCCTATACCGGGAGCGAAGGATGACAAGGACTGGGATACTGCTGTGCGCCCTTGCGATTGCCCCAGCGGTAAACGCACATACCGTGGTTATTGACGGCGGCAAAGTACACCTCAGGGGAGAGCTGGTTAACGGCGGCTGCGCCGTGGCTCCGGACAGCCAGAATATGCGCGTGGATATGGGGCAATACCGCACAAACGCCTTTTCCGGCGTCGGCAGCTTTTCCACGGTTAATGTGCCGTTCACCGTACGTCTGCTGGATTGCAGCGTGGACGTCTCCCGCACCGTGGGGATCCAGTTCCAGGGAGTGACACCGGCAGAAGACCCGCAGGTTTTCCTGGCGACATCGCGGCCGGGGGAAAATGCGGTCAGCAGTGGTGTCGGGCTGGCGCTTTTTGACGAACAGCAACGTCAGATTATCCCGAACGCGACGGCGGTGAGCTGGTTACCCATTAACACCCGCGAGCTGGTATTTCATTTCAGCGCCCGCTACCGGGCAATTTCCGAACACCTTGTACCAGGCACTATTCAGTCGAATGTCTGGTTTACGTTGATTTATCCCTGACGCCTGCGAACTAATTATTAAAGGTACGGTTGTGATGAACACCCTGATTAAACCTGGACTGTTTTTATCTTTTATTTTGATGATGGTTTCTGCCAGCACGAATGCGTCCGGCGGAATTGCGCTGGGTGCGACGCGCGTTATTTATCCGGCCGATGCCAAACAAACGTCGCTGGCGATCACCAACAGCAATAAACAAGAGCGCTATTTAATTAACGCGTGGATAGAAAATGCCAACGGGCAAAAGGAAAAAACCTTTGCCGTCACGCCGCCGCTGTTTGTCAGCGAGCCGGCCAGCGAAAACACCCTGCGCATTATCTACGCAGGCCCGGCGCTGCCTGCCGATCGCGAATCGCTCTTTTACATGAACGTCAAAGCGATTCCCTCCGTCAGCAAAAAACATCAGGACGGCAACAACGTCCTGCAACTGGCTATTCTGTCACGTATCAAGCTGTTTGTTCGCCCGGCTAACCTGGCGATGCCGCCGGAAGAGGCGCTCTCACAGCTGCGCTTTGAGCGCGTCGGCAACCATCTTAAGGTGAGCAATGCCTCACCGTATTACGTCACGCTGGTCAATCTGAAGCTCGGCGGACAGACGCTGGATAACCTGATGGTTGCTCCTAAAAGCTCGGCGCAGCAGGTGCTGCCTGCCGCTACGAGCGCCACGCTCTCCTGGCAGAGTGTGAATGACTATGGCGCCATTACGCCGGCGCGTAGCGTCAGCCTGTGAGCAGAGACAGGGCGATGAACACTCAATGGCGTTACTGCCCGGTTGCGCTGGCACTGATGGCAACGCTCTGGCCACTCGCTGGCTGGGGCGAAAGCTACTTTAACCCGGCGTTTCTCTCCGATGACACGGCGAACGTCGCGGATTTGTCGCGTTTTGAAAAAGGCCACCAGCAGGCACCGGGCGTCTATCGCGTCGATATCTGGCGTAACGATGAGTTTATCGGCACGCAGGACGTGCGGTTTGAGCAAGCTGACAACACGCCGCCGGTCGCAGGCGGTTTGTCGCCGTGCATTACGCGCGCGATGCTCGATCGCTTTGGCGTCAATATCGCCGCCTTCCCGGAACTGAGCAACGTGCAGGGCGATACCTGCGTTCCGCTCACAACGGCTATTCCGGGCAGCGAAGCGGCGTTCAACTTCGCCTCGTTGCGCCTGAACGTCAGCCTGCCTCAGGTGGCGATGCAAAACAGCGCCCGCGGATATATTCCGCCTGAACAGTGGGATGAAGGCATCCCTGCCGCGCTGCTGAACTACAGCTTTACCGGCAACCGGGGCAGCGACGACGACAGCTACTATCTGAACCTGCAAAGCGGGTTGAACTATGGCGCCTGGCGATTACGCAATAACGGCGCGTGGCGTTATACCGAAAGCAACGGCCAGCGGCACAGCAGCTGGCAAAATATTGGTACCTGGGCGCAGCGTACGATCATCCCGCTGAAAAGCGAGCTGGTGCTTGGCGACAGCAACACCGGTAACGATGTCTTCGACAGCGTCGGTTTTCGCGGTGGTCGCCTCTATTCGTCCGACAGTATGTACCCGGACAGTCTGCAAGGTTACGCGCCTACCGTGCGCGGAATCGCCCGCACCCCTGCCAAAGTGGTGATCCGCCAGAACGGATACGTGATTTACCAGAGCTATGTGCAGCCGGGGGCTTTTGCGATAACTGACCTTAACCCGACCTCCTCAAGCGGTGACCTGGAGGTGACGGTGGAAGAGAAGGACGGCAGCCAGCAGCGCTACACCGTCCCGTATTCCACCGTTCCGCTGCTCCAGCGTGAAGGACGCTGGAAATACGATCTGGTGGCAGGGGACTATCGCAGCGGCAACAGCGAGCAGGACACGCCGTTCTTTACTCAGGGTACGATGATTGCGGGTCTTGCCGACGGCTACACGCTGTACGGCGGAACGCAGCTGGCCTCGCGCTATACCGCCATCGCCATTGGCGCGGGTAAAAACCTCGGTGACTGGGGGGCGGTTTCACTTGATCTCACCCATGCCCGCAGCCAGCTTGCCGATGATAGCCGCCATGAAGGGCAGTCCCTGCGGTTCCTGTACGCAAAATCCCTTAACGGATTCGGTACCAACTTCCAGCTGCTGGGCTATCGCTACTCGACCAAAGGCTTCTACACCCTCGACGATGTGGCCTGGCGCACAATGGAAGGCTACCAGTATGGCGACGATCAGGACGATGACGGCGTGCCGGACGTGCAGAGCTATCACAACCTGACGCTGAATAAAAAAGGGCGTTTCCAGCTCAATATCTCCCAGTCTCTTGGCGATTACGGCTCGGTGTACGTGTCGGGCAGCCAGCAAAGTTACTGGGGCACCAGCGAATCCAACGTCTGGTATCAGCTCGGCTACGCGGGCGGGGTGAAAGGGGTCAGCTACGCCTTATCCTGGTCGTGGAACAAGGCCGTCGGCATTGATGGAACCGACCGTATCGCCTCTTTCAACGTCTCCGTACCGTTCAGCCTGTTCACCCGTCACGGCTACCGTCGCGATAGCGCGATCGACAGAGCCTATGCCACGGCCTCTTCCAGCCGAAACAGCAACGGTGATACCAGCTGGCAGACCGGAATAAGCGGAACGCTGCTAAAAGATCGTAACCTGAACTACAGCGTTACGCAGGGCCACACCAGCAATAACGGTGCCAGCGGCAGCGCCAGCGCTAACTGGCAGGCAACGTACGGTACGCTGGGCGTGGGCTACAACTACACGCGGGATCAGCACGACCTCAACTGGCAGCTTTCCGGCGGCGTGGTAGGGCATTCAGACGGCATCACATTCAGTCAGCCGCTGGGCGATACCAACGTCTTGATCAAAGCGCCGGGCGCGTCAGGCGTGAGCGTCGAAAACCAGACCGGCGTCAAAACAGACTGGCGTGGCTATGCGGTGATGCCGTACGCCACGGTGTACCGTTACAACCGCGTGGCGCTCGACACTAACACCATGAGCAACAACACCGACATTGAAAATAACGTTTCCAGCGTCGTGCCGACGAACGGTGCGCTGGTGCGCGCCAGTTTTGACACCCGCATCGGCGTGCGCGCGTTGCTCACCGTTAAGCGTGATAACCAGCCTGTGCCGTTTGGGGCGGTGGTGCGTGAGACGCAGAGCGGCGTAACCAGCATGGTGGGAGATGACGGTCAGATTTACCTGAGCGGGCTGCCACTGAGCGGGGAGCTGCTGATTCAGTGGGGAGACGGGAAGCAGTCCCAGTGTCGTGCGCCCTACAGCCTGCCAGAACAGAGCCTGCAACAGGCGATCACACTTAAGGGGATCCGCTGTGAATAAAATCCATTATCTGGGGCTATCCCTGCTGGCATTTTTGCCGCTATCTCAGGCGTTCGCCACCGTCTGCGTCAATGAAAATGGCGTGCCGACGGAGGTGTATTACGACCTGACGGATAAATTCAACAGCTCCAATAACCAGGTGGGGCAGATTGTCACACTCAGCGAGAAGTCTCAGTGGGTGGGTGTTAACGCCGTCTGTCCTAAGGGAACGTCCGGGAACACCACCAAGCGCAGCTATGTTACCGATTTCCCGGTCACGGGCACCAGCGATGGCTACCAGTATCTGAAGCTTAACGACTATCTGGACGGAGCGATGAAAATCACCGACAGCTACGCTGGCACCTTCTATCCACCCAGAAAGTACATTCAGATGGGGAGCCATCCGAACGTGTCTAAAAACAAACCGTTTGGTGTACAGGATTCCAGCCTCGTCTTCCGGCTTAAGGTGACCCGACGCTTTATTAATATGGTGGTGATCCCCCGGGCGACCATGTTCCGGGTTTACGTCACCACGACCTCCTCGGATCCGCTCACCACGCCGGTTTATACCATCAGCTACAGCGGGACCATTCAGGTGCCTCAGAGCTGTGAAATTAATGCCGGGAATGTGGTGGAGTTCGATTTCGGAGACATCGGCGCCTCCCTGTTCAGTAAAGCGGGCATCGGGAATAAGCCGGAGGGGATCTCAGCGCAAAGCAAAACCATCGGCATAAAATGCACCAACGTCGAGGCGAACGCCATGCTCACGATGCGTGTTGAAGCGGAGAAGGTTTCAGGCAGTACGCTGGTTTCCGATAACGCGGATGTGGGTTTTGTGATTGCCAACAGTAATGGCGTGCCGCTGACGCCCAACAACCTGACCAGCAAAATCCCGTTCCGTCTGGACGACAGCGCTCAGGCACAGGTGGGGATCCGCGCGTGGCCCGTCAGCGTGACCGGTAAAAAACCTGCCGAGGGGCGTTTTACCTCTCGCGGCTATTTACGCGTCGACTACGACTAAGGAGCAGATATGCGAAACGGAATACGGTATTTAGCCGTCGCGCTCTTTGCGCTTTGCTCCCCTGCACACGCAGAGACGGCGCTTGGGGAAATTAACATTCAGCTCTACGGCAATATCGTGGATTTTACCTGCGTGGCGGAGGGGGACGACAGCAATAAAACCGTCACGCTCGGCACCTGGCCCACGAAACAGCTCCGCACAACGGGGAGCCGGACGCAGCCTGTGCCGTTCACCCTGAAGCTGACCGGATGCCCGCCGGGGGCAGCTTCGGTCACATTTACGGGGAAGATGGACGGGCATGATAACAGCCTGCTGGCGCTGAATGATGCCAGCGCGGCCAGCAACGTGGCCGTGGAGATCCTTGACCGGGATAAAACGCGCCTCGCGTTGCAGCAGGCCAGCCAGACGGTGGCGGTGGATGCGCAGGGAAATGCAGAACTGTCGTTTTATGCCAATTATATCGCCACGGCGGATAATCCGCAGCCGGGCCGGGCTGACGCCGATGCAACGTTCATGATCAATTATAATTAATCGTATCCACTCTCCCTGTGACGATTATATGTTGCAGGGAGATAGAGGGATTACAGTAATTCGTGCGCTTTCGCGTAATCAATTAATTCAACGATACTTTGCACGCCCAGCTTGGAAAAGATATTAGACTTATGGGCACTAATTGTTTTGTTGCTAAGTAATAATTGATCCGCAATCTCCTTATTAGATAATCCGTTCGCCAGATATCGCAGAACCGTCACTTCACGATTCGATAATGGCATATCCACAGCGGCGCCCGTCCGCGACCCCAGATGGTTTATAAAACTTAATGTTTCTGAAGGGAAGAAAGAATAGCCCGTCAGTATCATTTCCACCGCGTTATAAATTTCCCCCAGATCTTTTCGCTTACTGACAAAACCATTTGCCCCGGCGCGGATGGCGCGTCCTGCGTAGAAGGCTTCAGATTTTGAAGAGAGGAAAAGAACCTTAATGTCTTTATTTAAGTTCCTGATTCTTTTCAGTAATACGAACCCATCCGTGCCCGTCATTTCAATATCGAGAATGACCAGGTCAATGGGGTGGTTGCGTATACAGTCAAGCACTTCGTGGCTGTCGCCTGACTTCAGTTTGACCTGGATGTTTTTATTTTTCTGTAGCAGGACTTCTATCGACATTCTGACGATAGGGTGTTCGTCCATAATGATAACGGATGCCGGTTTCATTTTTTATGCCTCAGATTGTTAAAAGCGTTATGCTGAGTTTTGTTAAAACTCTCGAAAAGCCGGAAGGATAATTGCGCAGATCCTTGTACGGTAAATGTCCCTGGGAAGAGCGAAAGCATCCTTGTTTACGTAGTGGTGATATCAATGCCTCAGCGCAGTTATCTCATAAGGCTGGTTATGGCAAAATGATTTTTCTTATTCGCGTGTCAAACACGTCTTATTATACCGTTTAAGTATTGTCCGAAAAGCCTGTAAATTAATATCCATATATTGCTGATTATTATGTTCTGGATCTGAATCACTAACTTTTTAAAATTAGCAAAAATGTCCTGATATTGCATTTACCACACACTTTCATCTTTATGTAATAACAAAAAATAAACGATTTTACTGTATGTTAAATGAATGTTAACAGTGAGCGGGCTGTGACAACCAGCATCCCGCCTGCCCGCCATCCCTGAAATCCGCCATTTCGTGCGTCATCTCTCCGTTTCAAACGTCTCCTGGCAAATTGCCGTTCCCAACAACAGAACAGCACTATCTGCTGTTTTCTTCACCTCTCATCGCATTCTTTTACAGGTAAATCGCTTGTTTTTACACCATTATCATCCTGTTAACGGAAGCGCCAGAACCTTAACGCATGGATAAAATCACTCTCGTTGAGCGTACCAGCAGCATTTCGCATGGTTTAAGGTCAAGAATTAGGAATAGTTATAAAATCGAAAGTTTTGTTAAAAAACACAAAAATTTAACATGTTTCCTAAGTAATTTCCTAAAGGTCTTTAGGAATTAAGAAGTTACTGAATACGTTAATACGTGAAATCTGAGAGGTTGTTGAGAAGATGTAGCAACTCATGACGATGATTCAGTCCAAGTTTCGCCAGGATGCAGCTGAGACGGTAAATAATGCGGCTATATGGGCGGTTCTGTAACTGCGCGATCTGACGCAAGGAGCTACCCTGTGACAGCGCCTGTAAGATCGGCCATTCATCCCGTGAAAACCACTCTTTGCGGTTGCCGGCGGGTGCCGGTGCTTCCAGCAAGGTTTGTTGCATAGCTAACGCCGTAAGCTGGCGTTCAAGCACATGAAAAGGGCCAGCCGCTTTACAAAACAGGCGAGCATCATAATCATCGGCGCGGACGAGCAGGTAGGGTGTCAGGTAGGGGGCGAACAGGCTGTGGCGGCGTAATCGGTCCAGCAGGTCAATGAGCGGCGAGGCGCGGCTTTCAATGTCAACTACCAGACGCGATGAAGGCCAGTGATTTAAATCACTGAGAGCGGCATCCAGCGTGGAATAGTCGCAGCAATTGCTCAGGGGCGACTGCCCGCTCAGAAAACCGGAACGGAAATAATTATCCTGTGTGACCAGAATGATAAAGGGAGCATCGGTTTTGCGGGTCTGGTTGATTGACTGGCTCAAATATTCGAGACGATCAAAAAATGGGAGAGCAAAAGGCGAGTGCGTAGAACCCAGTGAATCACTTCCTGTCCGACGACGCCGGTAACGGCGTACTGTCATTCGCATAGCTTCCCTCTTGGCGATGACCGTTCAGTCCTCCTGCCATCTCCAGGATGGCCAATAATATCCCTGACCGAAGCGCGCGCCAGCATGAAGCGCGCATGTACGGTCCCGTTCTGTTTCAATGCCTTCAATAAGCACATTCGCAGCAATTTTTGAACAAAGGGTGACCAGCTGTGTCAGCGCCGGCGTTTCACGTAAACGCCAGAAAGCGATCTTATCGATTTTTATTCCGCTTAACGGCAGGCGACAGGATAAAAATGCTTGCCCTGACGCTTCATCAATATCATCCAGCCAGATCCGGTGTCCCCGCGCGGTCAACTGCTGAAGCGCACAACTCACCCTCTGACGTACCGGGTCTGAGAGTGAAAAGAACGAGGCAGGTTCCACGAGTTCAATGTTCAGCGGTGGGCTGTTAAGTTGCAGTAAACGCTGGAACATTTCCGGTATGGTCAGAACGGTTATCGGCAAATTTATGAAAAGGTTGTCACAGGGGAAGGGGTTTTTTAACGCGGCGATCTGTGCTTCCAGCAACATAAGCGCCCGGGTGGCTGACCAGTCCTGGAAAAAGCTTTCGCTTTGCTGATGCGGCGACAGCACGCTGAGCACTTCGGCCCCCACCGCGCGTGAAGAGGAGAGGGCGACAATAGGTTCAAGCTTAATGCCTGTAATGTCGTGTGAGATGTGCTGCACGCACGCGGGAAAACCTGTCTGCTCTGGCGCTGTCACTCCGTCGTCCTGTTCACTTCCAGCCTCCAGGCGGCCGGGATACCGCAGGACAGTGTGAAGGTGAAGTAAACAGGAAAACAGCAGGCGTTACTTAAAAGCGGCTAAGCCTTTTCGCAGCCCGTAAAAGAGGGATAAATGTTGAAAAAACAGCCGTATTTACAATCAGCTAGTCATTATCGCCAGAGAAGGCGGAAAAGGCATTGACTCACTACGCATTGACCGTATAATTCCAGGCGTTTCACCACCGCGAAGTACACTCTTCTCCGTGCGCCCTTAGCTCAGTTGGATAGAGCAACGGCCTTCTAAGCCGTAGGTCGTAGGTTCGAATCCTACAGGGCGTGCCATTTAAAAACAGGCGCTTACGCCAGTTTCAAGCCAGCCTGATTTTCTTCATGAAACACCCATCGCGAAAGTAGCGTTAACGCACATTTTTCACAGCACAATTGACTGTTATAACAGTATTTTTCTTACGCTGTGGCAATTTTATTATTCCTCTACCATGCTCATATCACCTCACTCTCACTCGTGGGGCTTTTTGTAGTTGCTGATTAATCTCAAGGAAAAAGGTTATGAAAAAAACGACTGCTATTTTGATGGGCGCTGCATTTCTGTTTACCACCAATACCTTTGCGGCTGAACTGCTGACGAAAAACGAGTTTGAGAAAGTTGAATCACAGTACGAAAAAATCGGTACCGTGAGCACGGCTAACGAAGTCTCTGTCGACGATGCGAAAAAAGAGCTGGTCGAAAAGGCCGATAAAGAAGGTGCTGATGTACTGGTGCTGACTTCCGGTAATACAAACAACAAAATTCACGGCACCGCCGATATTTACAAGAAAAAATAATACCTTAGTAACCACCCCTGTTTCGGGGTGGTTGCGCGCCCTACCTCCCTCCCAACATTGTTTCTTGCCGCTTCTCGCTCAGAGAGGCCGTTTACACTTGATTACGTATACATAATGCGTATAGTTCTCATTTGCATTTCTTTTAATAACTTTTAAGGCCCGACAACGGGTCATTTTTGCGCGCACGTTAAGAGCTCATTATGAACAACACCACAATGCACAAAACGCTGCTGGCGATTGCCATCGGCGCGGTAACCCACTCCGCTTTTGCGGCGGATGAGAAAAAAGAGGACACCATCGTCGTCCAGTCCACGGCGGGGAGTGATTTCAAACCCGGCGGCGACCAGCTGGTGCCCGCCTTCCTTGACGGGCAGGTGGCGAACGGCGGGCGCATGGGTATGCTCGGTCAGCAAAACGCCATGGACGTGCCGTTCAATATCATCAGCTACACCTCGAAGCTGGTGGAAGATCAGCAGGCAAAAACCATTGCTGACGTGGTTGCCAACGACGCGGGCGTGCAATTTGTTCAGGGGTACGGCAACAGCGCGGAAACCTTCCGCATTCGCGGCCTGAAGTTTGACGGCGACGACATGACTTTTGGCGGATTGTCCGGCGTACTGCCGCGTCAGGTGGTGGATGCCCAGATGGTCGACCGCATCGAGATCTTCAAAGGGGCCAACTCCCTGATGAACGGTGCCGCAAGCTCGGGCGTGGGCGGGATGATCAACCTTGAGCCAAAACACGCGGGCGACACCCCGCAGGCGAAAGTGGGTGTGGACTACACCTCGGATTCCCAGATTGGCACCACGCTGGATGCGGGCCGCCGCTTTGGCGATAACGACCAGTTTGGCGCGCGGGTGAACCTTGTGCATCGTGAAGGCGAAACCGGCGTGCCGAACGACCGCCGCCGCACCACGCTGCTCTCCACCGGCCTGGATTACAAAGGCGACCGTTTCCGCACCTCGCTGGACCTGGGCTACCAGAAAAAAACCTTCCACGGCAGCCCGACCAGCGTCAACATTTCGGCGGTGGATTTTGTGCCTGAACCGCCGAAGAACGATCGCAACTTCTCGCAGAAGTGGGCCTACAGCGATATCGAAAACGAGTTCGGGATGTGGCGCAGCGAGTATGACATCACCGATAGCTGGACGGCGTATACCGGTCTCGGCGCGCAGCACGCGCACGAAGAAGGGATCTACAGCGCGCCGAAGCTCCTCGATAAGAGCGGTAATGCGGTGGTCAGCCGTCTTGATACCAACCGCATCAGCGATTCTGTCAGCGGCATGGCGGGCATTCGCGGTAACTTCACTACCGGATTCGTCTCGCACAAGGTCAATGTTGGCTATTCGGCGATGACCAAAAACGAAAAGATCGCGTGGAAAATGTCGGCGACGAAGGATAATCCGACCACCAACATCTACCACAACACCGGCGTCGATATGCCGGACAGCTCCAACCTCAACGGCTCAGGCGGCAAATACAGCGATCCGCTGACCAGCGGGCGCACCCGCACGCAGGGTTGGCTGCTGAGCGATACCCTGGGCGTGCTGGACGACAAGCTGCTGTTCACCGCAGGCGCGCGGCATCAGAAAGTGGTGATTCGCGGGTACAACAAAATCACCGGTGCGGAAAACGACGCGGACGGTTTCGACGGCAGCCGCTGGATGCCCACCTACGGCGTAGTCTATAAACCGTGGGAGGAAATTTCCCTCTACGCCAACCACACCGAGGCGTTACAGCCCGGTGAAACCGCGCCTCGCTCAGCAAACAACTACGGCCAGAGCACCGGTATCGTTCACTCTAAGCAGAACGAAGTGGGCGTAAAGGCGGACTTTGGCCGCGTGGGCGGCTCCCTGGCGCTGTTTGAGATCAAAATGCCGTCGGCGATCCTTGACGACAGCGGTCACTACGGCCTGGATGCAGAACAGCGTAACCGCGGCGTGGAGCTGAACGTCTTCGGCGAGCCAATGCTCGGGATGCGTCTGAACGCCAGCGCCACCTGGTTGCAGGCCGAGCTGACCAAAACCAAAAACGGCGTCAATCAGGGCAACGATGCGATCGGTATTCCGAGCTTCTACGCCGTGCTGGGCGCAGAGTACGATATCAAGCCGATTGAAGGCCTGACGGCGACTGCGCGCGTTAACCACTCCGGCACGCAGTATGCCGATCTTGCGAACAGCAAAAAGCTGGACAGCTACACCACGCTGGATCTGGGCATGCGCTATCGCTTCGCGGTGAACCACAATGAAAATCAGATGACCGTACGGGCAGGTATCGACAACGTGACCAACGAGAACTACTGGTCAAGCGTGGACGATTCCGGTACTTACATTACTCAGGGCGAGCCGCGTACCTTTAAGGTCTCGGTTGGCTACGAGTTCTAAGCGTTCCACCTCGTTATCCGGGGCAGGGACGCCCCAATCCCTTCGTTGTCGTGTTATAAAATTGTAATAAAAGCTTCTTACACTGGTCGCCACAACCTTACCTCTTGGCCAATGACAGGAAGCCGCTATGGGCAGACCCCTCAAATCCGTATTTAAAAAAGAACATCGCGACGATATCAGTAACCGCAGCGCTAACCCGGTATTCTCCGAGGTTGCAGAAGTGTTCCTCTCGCGCCGCCGTTTTCTCCAGATGGGGGCCGTAGCGGGGGCTGCCGTATCATTCCCGTATCTGATCACACCCGAAAATGCCATTGCCGCGGTATCGAAGCCTTCCGCGCTGGCAAAAGCGGTTTCCCTGGGCTTTACCAGCATCGACGTCTCTACGGAAGACACGGTCAGGGTGCCGGAAGGTTATATCGCCCGCCCGTTCTATCGCTGGGGTGATCCGACGGGGATCAAAGACAACATGCCGGCCTTTAAGCCGGACGCCAGCAATACCACAGACGAACAGGCTGTGCAGGCGGGCATGCACCACGACGGCATGGCGTGGTTTAGCCTGCCGCAGGGGGCGCAAAACCCGGAGCATGGCCTGCTGGCGCTGAACCATGAGTACATCGACAACGGAATGCTGTTTACCGACGGTACGGCGAACTGGAGTCTCGACAAGGCCCGCAAGGGGCAGAACGCGATGGGCGTGTCGGTGGTGGAAGTGAAAAAAACGGGCAGCGGCTGGGAGGTAGTGCGTCCGTCTTCCTTCGCCCGGCGTATTACCGTCAATACGCCGATGCAGCTTACCGGCCCGGCGCGGCATCAGGATTTAATGAAAACCGCCGCCGACCCGCAGGGGGAACGCGTTCTGGGCACCATGCAGAACTGCGCCAACGGCCACACGCCGTGGGGCACCTATCTCACCTGCGAGGAGAATTGGTCGGACATTTTTGTCAAAAAAGCCGATCTCAACCCGCTGGAAAAACGCTACGGCATCAGCGACAGCGATGAATCGTACCGCTGGAACGAGGTGGATGAGCGGTTCAGCGTTGATAAAACCCCTAACGAACCCAACCGTTTCGGCTGGGTGGTGGAGATCGATCCCTACAACCCGACCTCCACCCCGCGCAAGCACACCGCGCTCGGCCGCTTCAAGCATGAGGGGGCCGCCGTCACGCTCGCCGCCGATAATCGCGTGGTGGTCTACATGGGCGACGACCAGAAGTTTGAGTACATCTATAAGTTTGTCTCGGATAAAAAATACGATCCCGCGAACCGGGAAGCCAATATGCAGCTGCTGACGTCCGGCACGCTGTACGTCGCCAGGTTCAACGAGGACGGCAGCGGCGACTGGCTGCCGCTGATCTTCGGGCAAAATGGCCTGGATAAAAGCAACGGTTTTGCAAGCCAGGGCGATCTGCTGATTAAAACCCGTCTGGCGGCCGACGTGGTGGGGGCGACGAAAATGGATCGCCCGGAGTGGATAGCCGTCGATCCGCACGCCAGCGGCAGCGTCTACTGTACGCTCACCAACAACAGCGATCGCGGGAAGGAGGGCAAGGCGCCGGTCGATGCCGCCAACCCGCGCGCCAACAACGTGTTTGGGCACATCATGCACTGGCACGAAGACGGTGCCGACCCTGCCGCCGCACGCTTTAAGTGGGATATTCTGGTTATGGCCGGGCGTACCGACGGCGACGATCCCATAGCCAAAGGCTCGATGCAGGGCGCGGCATTTGGCAGCCCGGATGGGTTGTCGTTCGATCACCAGGGCGTGCTGTGGATCCAGACCGACGTTTCCTCCAGCACCATCAATAAGAAAGCGTACGAGGGGATGGGCAATAACCAGATGGTGGCCACCATTCCGGGCACCAACGAGTATCGCCGTTTCCTGACCGGGCCGCGCGGGTGCGAAATCACCGGCATTGCGTTTACGCCGGACAACCGCACGCTGTTTATCAACATTCAGCATCCGGGGGAGGGCGGGGATGATATTACCGACCCGGCCAATCCGCGCGCTGTTTCCAACTGGCCAGACGCCAGCCCGAACGGGCGTCCGCGATCGTCAACAGTGGTGATTACCAAAGCGGACGGCGGGATCATCGGGTCGTGACGTTTATCCGCCGGGCGCATGCGCTGACCCGGCGTTAAGCTTGCTACCACCAGCATGAAGTGTTAAAACGTGCCCCTTCTAAAAAAGAGACAGGGGTAGGGCGTGAAAGACGCGTCATCCGCTTCAGGCCATGGTAGCGCTGAAGCTTCGTCGGATCAGAGTCCGACGCTGCAACGTGGTTTGCAAAATCGACATATTCAGTTAATTGCCCTCGGCGGCGCAATCGGTACCGGGCTGTTTCTCGGCATCGGCCCCGCTATACAGATGGCTGGCCCGGCGGTTCTGCTGGGTTACGGTATCGCCGGGATTATCGCCTTCCTGATCATGCGCCAGCTCGGCGAGATGGTCGTTGAAGAGCCGGTGTCCGGCTCCTTCGCACACTTTGCCTATAAATACTGGGGGCCGTTCGCAGGTTTCCTCTCCGGCTGGAACTACTGGGTGATGTTCGTGCTGGTGGGCATGGCCGAGCTGACCGCCGCCGGCATCTATATGCAGTACTGGCTCCCGGACGTGCCAACGTGGATTTGGGCCGCGGCCTTCTTCATCATCATTAACGCCGTTAACCTTGTGAACGTCCGCCTGTATGGCGAGACCGAGTTCTGGTTCGCGCTGATCAAGGTGCTGGCGATTATCGGCATGATCGGCTTTGGCCTGTGGCTGCTGTTCTCCGGCCACGGCGGCGAGCGCGCCACGATCGATAACCTGTGGCAGCACGGCGGCTTCCTGGCGACTGGATGGAAAGGGCTGATCCTCTCGCTGGCGGTCATTATGTTCTCCTTCGGCGGGCTGGAGCTGATTGGCATCACCGCGGCTGAAGCGCGCGATCCGCACAAAAGCATCCCGAAAGCGGTCAACCAGGTGGTGTACCGTATCCTGCTGTTCTATATCGGCTCGCTGGTGGTGCTGCTGGCGCTCTACCCGTGGGTGGAAGTGAAATCTGACAGTAGCCCGTTCGTGATGATCTTCCACAATTTGAACAGCAACGTGGTCGCTTCGGCGCTTAACTTCGTCATTCTTGTGGCGTCGCTGTCGGTCTACAACAGCGGGGTTTACTCCAACAGCCGCATGCTGTTTGGCCTCTCCGTACAGGGTAACGCGCCGAAGTTCCTTACCCGCGTCAGCCGTCGCGGCGTGCCGGTCAACTCGCTGTTCCTTTCTGGCGCTATCACCTCGCTGGTGGTGCTGATTAACTATCTGCTGCCGAAAGAGGCGTTTGGCCTGCTGATGGCGCTGGTTGTCGCCACGCTGCTGCTTAACTGGATCATGATCTGCCTGGCGCACCTGCGCTTCCGCGCGGCGATGCGCCGCAAGGGGCGCGAGACGCAGTTTAAAGCGCTGCTCTATCCGGCGGGGAACTACCTCTGTATCGCCTTCCTCGGCCTGATTCTGGTGCTGATGTGCACCATGGATGAGATGCGCCTGTCAGCGATGCTGCTGCCGGTGTGGGTGGTGTTCCTGTTTATTGCATTTAAGCTCTCGCGCAAAAAGTAGCACGGTTTTCTCCCTCTCCCTGTGGGAGAGGGCCGGGGTGAGGGCACCAGACCGCACCAAACCAGACCACACCACACTGCCCCGCCTTCACCCCGGTGGCGCTGCGCTTACCGGGCCTACAAAGTATCACTCCACCTTTATCGTGACCCCCCTCCCAATTCCGTTTCGATCCACAGGATCTTTATTTTGTAATCGATTACTTTTTATTTGAACTGTTTTGTAATCGATTACTTTTTCCGGGTGAGGCTTATCATGGTGTCAACTGAGAGTAGTGAAAAGGCGATAACGCAACACCGGCTGCTGGTGCCGCGTCTGTCGCTGATGATGTTTCTGCAATTTTTTATCTGGGGTAGCTGGTCGGTCACGCTTGGCCTGGTGATGACCCGGCACAACATGTCTTTGCTGATTGGCGACGCGTTCTCTGCCGGGCCCATCGCTTCTATTCTTTCGCCGTTCGTGCTCGGGATGCTGGTGGACCGCTTCTTCGCCTCGCAGAAGGTGATGGCGGTGATGCACCTCGCGGGCGCGGCGATCCTCTGGTTCGTGCCGGGGGCGCTGATTGCTGAGAATGGCGCGCTGCTGATTGGCCTGCTGTTTGGCTACACGCTCTGCTATATGCCGACACTGGCGCTGACCAACAACATTGCGTTTCACAGCCTGGCGAACGTGGATAAAACCTTCCCGGTAGTGCGCGTGTTCGGCACCATCGGCTGGATCGCGGCGGGCATTTTCATCGGCGTCACCGGCGTGGCGTCCAGCGTCACCATCTTCCAGGTGGCGGCGGTCAGCTCCGTGCTGCTGGCGCTTTACAGCCTGACGCTGCCGCACACGCCAGCGCCGGCAAAAGGCCTGCCGGTTAAGGTGCGGGATCTCTTCTGCGCGGACGCCTTCGCGCTGCTTAAAACCCGCCACTTCTTCGTCTTCTCCGTCTGCGCGATGCTGATCTCTGTCCCGCTCGGCACCTATTACGCCTACACCGCCTCGTATCTGGCGGATGCCGGCATTGCCGACGTCAGCACCGCCATGTCCTTCGGGCAGATGTCTGAGATCGTCTTCATGCTGGTTATTCCTCTGCTGTTCCGCCGCCTGGGCGTGAAATATATGCTGCTGATCGGCATGCTGGCGTGGTTCGTGCGTTATGCCATGTTCGCGTTGGGCGTCAGCGAAGAGGGGCGCATTCTGCTGTACCTCGGCATTCTGCTGCACGGCGTCTGCTACGATTTCTTCTTTGTCGTCGGCTTTATCTATACCGACCGCGTGGCGGGCGAAAAGGTGAAAGGCCAGGCCCAGAGCATGATCGTGATGTTCACCTACGGCATCGGCATGCTGCTCGGCTCGCAGATTTCCGGCGCGCTCTACAACCGCCTGGTGGCAGGACAGACCGTGCCGCAGGCGTGGGTCACATTCTGGTGGATACCGGCGGTGGCTGCCGCGGCGATCGCGCTGATTTTCCTTCTCACGTTTAAGTATGACGATGACAAGGCGTAACGTTCAGGAGGTGGTATGAGGACAATGAAAGGACCGGGCATTTTTCTGTCGCAGTTTATTGGCGCAGAAGCGCCGTTTAATTCGCTCGACGGGCTTGCTGAATGGGCGGCAGGTAAAGGTTATAAGGCGGTGCAGATCCCCTGCAACCATCCGCACATCTTTGACGTCGAGAAAGCCGCAGAGAGCCAGGCCTACTGCGACGACATCACCGCCAGGCTGGCCGCACACGGGCTGGTTATCAGCGAGCTGTCGACCCATCTGAAAGGGCAGCTCGTGGCGGTGAATCCGGTTTACAGCGAGGCGTTTGACCACTTCGCACCCGCCGCCGTGCGCGGTAACGAGGCGGCGCGCCGGGCGTGGGCGACGGAAAAGCTGAAGCAGGCGGCGGTCGCTTCGGCCAGATTAGGGCTGAAGGCGCACGCGACCTTCTCCGGCTCGCTGGCGTGGCCGTTTTTCTATCCGTGGCCGCCGCATAACGAGCAGCGTTTTCAGGAAGCGTTCGAGGAGCTGGCAACCCGCTGGCGGCCAATACTGGATACCTTCGACGAGCAGGGGGTGGACGTCTGCTTTGAGCTGCATCCCGGGGAAGATCTGCACGACGGCGTGACCTTCGAGCGTTTTCTGGCGCTGGTGGATAACCATCCGCGCTGCAACATTCTCTACGACCCGAGCCATATGCTGCTTCAGCAGATGGACTATCTGGCCTTTATCGATATTTTCCACGCGCGCATTAAAGCGTTCCACGTGAAGGACGCGGAGTTCCGACCCAGCGGGCGCAGCGGCGTCTACGGCGGCTACCAGCCGTGGATCAACCGCGCCGGACGCTTTCGCTCGCCCGGCGACGGGCAAATCGACTTTAAGGGCATCTTCAGCAAGCTGACCCAGTACGACTACGACGGCTGGGCGGTGCTGGAGTGGGAGTGCTGCCTGAAGGATGGCGATACCGGCGCGAGTGAGGGCAGCGAATTTATCCGCCGCCACATTATTCCCGTTTCCGGACGGGCGTTTGATGATTTCGCCGCAGGGGGCTGCCATGATTAACGTCGGGATTATCGGCAGCGGGTTTATTGGCCCGGCACACATCGAGGCGCTCAGGCGTCTCGGGTTTGTGCAGGTGGTCGCGCTCTGCGACGGTTCGCTCGTTAAGGCGCAGGAAAAGGCGCGCCAGCTAAATGTCCCGCATGCTTACGCCAGCGTGGAAGAACTGCTCGCGCACCCCAATCTGCATGCGGTGCACAACTGCACGCCGAACCACCTGCACGCGGAGATTAACCGCCAGATCCTGCGCGCGGGCAAGCACGTGTTTTCCGAAAAGCCGCTGTGCATGACGCCGGACGAGGCGCGCGAGCTGGTGGCGCTGGCAGAGCAGGCGGGCGTGGTGCATGGCGTGAGCTTTGTCTATCGTCAGTTTGCGATGGTGCGCCAGGCGGCGAGCATGATGCGCGCGGGCACCGTCGGGCGGCTGTTCGCCTCGCACGGCAGCTATTTGCAGGACTGGATGCTGCTGGAAACCGACTACAACTGGCGGGTGGATGCCGCGCTCGGCGGCGCGTCGCGGGCGGTGGCGGATATCGGTTCCCACTGGTGCGATACGGTACAGTATGTGACAGGCAGGCGCATTACCGAGGTGATGGCTGATTTATCCATCGTCTGGCCGAGGCGCAAGGCCAGCGCGGGTGGTTATCAGACCTTCTCCCATGACGAGCAGGCGGAGTATGAAGTCAAACCGGTCACCACCGAAGATTTTGGCTCGGTGCTGTTCCGCTTTGACGACGGCAGCAAGGGCAGCTTTAGCGTCTCGCAGGTGAGCGCGGGGCGAAAAAACCGCCTGACCTTTGAAATTAACGGCAGCGAGCAGTCGGTGGCGTGGGATCAGGAAATCCCGCAGCAGCTGTGGATCGGCCATCGCGCCCGGGCAAACCAGACGCTCACCGATGATCCAGGCCTGATGAACCCTGACGTGGCCGACAGCGCCCACTTCCCCGGCGGACATATCGAAGGCTGGCCGGATGCCTTTAAAAATATGATGGCGCAGTTTTACCGTGCCGTGCAGGCGGGCGCGATGCCGGATAATCCGCAGTTTGCCACCTTTTACGATGGCGCCAGTGTGATGTATATCATTGATGCAATTGTGAAAAGTCATCAGCAGCAGCGCTGGGTGCGCGTGGAATACTGACGCATTGCCCGGTTCGCCGGGCAATCAATTTATGGTAGCCTGCACAAAACGCTAACCGCAGGATGTATCGTCGCTATGTCAATTCAGAAAATCGCTCAACTGGCCGGGGTATCCGTGGCAACGGTCTCCCGCGTACTGAATAACAGCGATACCGTAAAGGCGAAAAACCGCGAGCGCGTTCTGCGGGCGATTCAGGAGAGCAACTACCAGCCAAACCTGCTCGCCCGTCAGCTGCGCACCGCCCGCAGCTATATGATCCTGGTGATGGTGTCCAACATTGCCAACCCGTTCTGCGCCGAAGTGGTGAAGGGCATCGAAGCCGAGGCGGAGAAAAACGGCTACCGCATTCTGCTGTGCAACTCCGGCTCGGACATCGAGCGCTCCCGCTCGGGCTTAAGCCTGCTCTCCGGCAAAATCGTCGACGGCATTATCACCATGGATGCATTCTCGAAACTGCCGGAACTGGCCGCGCTGATTGGCAACGCGCCGTGGGTACAGTGCGCTGAATACGCCGATGCGGGCGCGGTCTCCTGCGTCGGCATCAATGATGTGGACGCTTCACAGCATGCCGTCAGCCAGCTGGCCGACGGCGGCCGCAAGCGTATCGCGATGATCAACCACGATCTCAGCTACAAATATGCCCGCCTGCGCGAACGCGGCTACAAGAGCGTGATCCACCTGCGGGATCTGGACTATCAGGCGGTGGAGTATGCCAGCGATCTCAGCTCCGGGGCGGGCATGGCGGCGATGCAAAACCTGCTAAAAGCAAACCCGCCGGATGCGGTATTTGCCGTTTCCGATACGCTGGCGGCGGGCGCGCTGCGCGCCATTCAGCAGGCAGGTCTTCGGGTGCCGGAGGATATTGCCGTGGTCGGCTTTGACGGTACGGAGCTGGCGGACATGATTTCGCTCACCACCATCGAACAGCCGTCGCGGGATATCGGGCGCAAGGCGGTCGATCTGCTCTTAAATAAGATCGACAACCCGGACGCGCCCACGGAAAGGGTGATGATGGACTGGCGCTTTATTTCCCGCGCCAGCACCTGATTATTGCGCGATGACGCCAGCCAGGGAGCGAATATCGTTCCCGGTTGGCGACTGGTGAATACGCAGGCCAAATTCATCCACCACCGCGAAAATATGATCGAAGATGTCGGCCTGAATATCTTCGTATTCCGCCCAGATCACCGTGTTGGTAAAGGCATATATTTCAATCGGCAGCCCGTTGGCATCCGGCGCGAGCTGGCGCACCATCAGCGTCATATCTTTACGAATACGCGGGTGGTTACGCAGATATTCATTCAGGTAGGCACGGAAGGTGCCGATATTGGTCATCTTGCGCAGGTTTAATACCGATTCCCCTTCGCCGTTCTGCTGATTCCACAGGTTAATTTCCTCATGACGCGCCGCCAGATACGGCTTCAGCAGTTTCGCCTGAATCAGTTTTTGCTGCTCCTGCTCGTCGAGGAAATGAATGCTGGTGGTATCGATATTCAGGCTGCGCTTGATGCGGCGACCACCGGAGGCGGACATGCCGCTCCAGTTGATGAACGCATCGGACACCAGCGCCCAGGTCGGGATGGTGGTGATGGTGTTATCGAAGTTGCGCACTTTAACGGTGGTCAGGCCGATGTCGGTCACCGTGCCGTTGGCGCCGTATTTCGGCATCTCCAGCCAGTCGCCGAGCTTGAGCATGTCGTTGGCTGAGAGCTGAATACCGGCCACCAG
The DNA here is from genome assembly GCF_000492855.1 of Enterobacter sp. MGH 38. NCBI lineage: Bacteria > Pseudomonadati > Pseudomonadota > Gammaproteobacteria > Enterobacterales > Enterobacteriaceae > Enterobacter > Enterobacter sp. MGH 38. Next base: position 284,959 of record NZ_KI535608.1, read on the forward strand.
GCCGAGTATCGGGTCTTTAAAGACCAGCATCAGAACGGCAGCCATCGCACCCAGGCCGCTTATCAGAATGGCGGGTGACTGACCGATCAGCAGGGAGATAATTAGTATCCCCACCAGAATGGCGCTTACCAGCTTGATGCCCTGGAATATCCCCTTCAGCGGCAGCTGTGACGCGGTGGCCATTTTCTGCGACAGATTGAAAATCACGTCCAGCAACGAGAAGAAGGAGAGCAGGGCATAAACCATCACCCACAATTTCGCGCAGGTGGTAAGTAATTCCGCCGCTTCGCTGCCTTTTTGCAGCCACAGAACCGCCTGAACGTTGACGATTATCCCCTGGAGGGTAAACGCCAGACGGTGAAATAACTTGTTCTGCGTAATGATCTGCAACCATAAATGGCTGCTGGCCTGGGCGCGTTTCTCGAATGCGCGCAGCACCACTTTGTGCAGAATAAAATGAACGATAATGGCCGTAAGAAAAATAATACCAAAGATAATCACTAAAGAGGTGGTGTGATTAATTTCAATCCCTAACTCTTCAACCTGAGCAATTAATTCCTGCATAACGTCTCCTGTATTGATGCAGCCCCATAATGGCGGCTGCGGATCTATTATGCAAATTCAGGCAGTTTTATTTTGTCGCCGGACAGGCCTTGACGACCGGTAAACACAGACGATGGCGCATACGCAGCGTGGCCAGCGCCAGCACCACCATCATGGCCGTTTCCACCATCAGGAAGACATTGACCGCCTGGGTGTAATCTCCGTGATGATTTTGCAGCCCGTGCAGCAAAATCTCGCCGAAAATGGCCGGGCCAAGCCCCAGCGCAGCCTGTTGCAGCGTGCTTAAAATCGCGCTCGCGGCCCCCGCGTCGTCAGGCTGAATATCACGCATCCCGATACGGTAGAAGCTGTTTACAATCAGCGCCTGCCCGTAACCCACCAGCCCGGTGGCCGGGGCCAGCGTCAGCGCGGTATTCTGCATTCCCCAGTGACGGAACGTGGCGATCAACGCCACCAGACCGACAAGCTGAATCGCAAGTCCGGTCAGCAGGATGGCGCTGGTGCTGTAGCGGGCAATCAGGCGTGGGGCGAACCAGGCAGAAATAAAATAGGTGACGCCAAGCGCGATAAAGCTGTTCCCGGACTGCCACGGCGCCATCCCCAGACCGCTTTGCATGGTCAGCGCCATACAGAACATGAACCCGGACCAGACGCTGAAAAAGAGTATCCCGATTAGCACGCCAAAGCGGATGCTGCGCAGCTGCAACAGGCGCGGCGCGATGAGCGGGTGGGCATTCTCACGCTCTTTTTTGCGCGCGTTCAGCACCATTACACAGACCAGCGGCACAATCGCCAGCAGTGCGGCCTTCAGCGGCCACGACCAGTGCCACTGCGGGCCGAGCGCCATCGGGAACAGCAGACAGCACAGTATTGCCGTCAGCAGGACAGTCCCGGTCCAGTCAATGCGCGACGGCGTGTCGCGGCGGGTTTCCGGCACGTAGCGACGGCTCAGCGCCAGCACCACCAGACAAATCGGCACGTTGATAAAGAAGGCGTTGCGCCAGCCCAGCCCGGCGATGTCCGCCGACACCAGCCAGCCGCCACCCATCTGGCCGACGATAAACGCAATTCCGCCGATACCCCCGAACAGGCTGATCGCTCTGGCGTGTGCCGTTCCTTTTAACGTCACATGCAACGTCGCGAGAATTTGCGGCATGATCAGCGCGGCGCCCGCACCCTGAATAATGCGCGCGCCAAGCAACTGTTCGATATTGCCCGCCATGCCGCACAGCAGTGAGGCCAGGCCAAAACACGCCACGCCCCACATAAACAGGCGACGGCGGCCAAGGTTATCGCCCAGCTTGCTGCCGGGTGCCAGGCAGACGGCAAAGGCCACGCCGTAGAGGGCGACGATCAGCTCCAGTTCAGTGGCGGTGGCGTGTAATGAATGGGTGATGGAATCCAGCGCCACGTTGGTGATTGAGGTATCAATCAACGGCAGCATCTGGCCGGTTAACAGCAATATCAGGCCCGCACGACCCGGTGAAACAACTGACGTATTCATGGTGACTCCATTGCGTCAAACAGCGTAGAGTCGTAGCATCAACCATCTGATAAACGGGTACCAGTTCTTACTTATACTGGTACTGGCACTACCATGCAGGAGATGTTATGGCGCTGATGTCTGAACCTGTCACCTCTCTCCAGGATGACACCCGCAAGCAGCTGGGCGCGTTTTTGCGTGCCCGGCGCGAAAGCCTCGATCCGCAGCGCCTCGGCTTACCGCGCAGCGGTCGCCGCCGCACGCCGGGCCTGCGCCGGGAAGAGGTGGCGATGCTCGCGGATGTCGGCGTGACCTGGTACACCTGGCTGGAACAGGGCCGGGACGTCAATCCGTCCAGCGCGGTGATGGCCGCCATCGCAAAAGCGCTGCAATGCACCCCGACCGAAGCCCGGCATCTTTTTGTGCTCGCCGGTTTGCCGCCGGGCGAAGCCCCGCAGGCGGTGTGCTGCGAGGGGATCAGCGAAGGCACGCGTCGCCTGCTGGATACCCTGATGCCGAAACCCGCCAGCATTCAGAAACCGAACTTTGATATCGTGGCGTGGAACGACAGCTTCGGCCACCTGATGGGCGTCGATTTCAACGCTATCCCGCCGGAAGATCGCAACTGTATTTACCTGTTCCTCACCCATCCGGCGTGGCGCGCGCGGCTCGGCAAACGTGACGACGTGCTGCCGATTTTCGTCTCCTACTTCCGCGCGGCAATGGCTGAGCACCGTGGCGACCCGCTCTGGGAAGCGAAGCTGGCGCGTTTTTTTGCGGTGTCCGAAGAGTTCAAAACCCTGTGGCACCAGCGTAACGACGTGCGCGGCGTGGAGAACCAGCTCAAGTTGTTCACCCATCCCGAGCTGGGGGATTTTCATCTCCAGCAGATGTACTGGTACTCCGCCCCGCGAAACGGATCGCGGCTGCTGGTCTATTTACCCGTGGATGAGGCAGGGGAGAGGGCGATGGCGTGGCTGGCGGAGCAGGGGATATAAATTTTTGCGAGGGGCTTTCAGGGAATCAACGCTGATCCGGTCCTGCCTGGAATAAGCTGGTAAGGTGAATCACGAAAGGCAAAATTAGCCTTTAATGCAAATTGCCTTACATGCTAATATTATCAGGGATGAAATACAGTGTTCAGACTTATCGTTCATGCGGCAGTGAGGGAGGAGATCCTCTCATTGCCTGCGGGTGTTTATCAAGAAGACGCAAAAAATGCCCTCTGCTGAACTCCGTCTGGCACTGAAACGACAACAGGAGATGTTGGATGAGCAAGAAGATTATTGACTGGGATGAACTCAGAGCTGAACTGTTAAGCGATTCAGAAGTTCAGGCTTCCTTTGATGCAGAAGAGCGCAAGGAACGCCTGCGGGAGATGCTGGCGCAATGGCGCAATCATGCTGGTCTGACGCGCGCCCAGGTGGCGGAGCGGATGGGCGTCAGCGCACCGACGGTATCACGAATGGAAGCAAATATTACCCGGGCGAGTCTCGATACATTAACGCGTTATGCGCTGGTGTGCGGGGTAAAGCATCCGCAGATAACGCTTTACTGAAAACGGGCACGCCGATAGCCGGCGTGCCAGAAGCGCTTAGCACTCAGTTACAATCGTGCTCAGCGGCAGGCGAGATTTCGGCAGCGTGGCGTTGAAATCTTCCACGCTGTGATGCCCGACCGGGACCACCACCAGGCTGGTGAAGCCTTTCTCTTTCAGGCCAAACTCTTCGTCGAGGATCGCGGCGTCAAACCCTTCGATGGGTACCGCATCCAGGCCCATCGCGGCCACGCCCAGCAGGAAGTTGCCGACGTTCAGGTAAACCTGCTTCGCCATCCACTGGTCGTCATCTTTCAGATCCACGCGGTGCATGTCGGCAAAATAGCAGCGGCCTTTGTGGTTCGCGGCTTTTGCTTCTGGCGTGTTGAAACGGCCATCGGCTTCTTCCTGATCGACAACGCGCTCAAGCCAGGCATCGTCCATCGCGGTTTTCGCGCAGAACACCACTACGTGAGAGGCATCCAGCATTTTGCGTTCGTTAAACACATAGGTGCCCGCCGCGGATTTTGCCACGCGCGCTTTACCCTCTTCAGTGCTGGCAACAATAAAGTGCCACGGCTGGGAGTTGGTGCTGGACGGGCTGTATTGCAGCAGCGTTTTGATTTTTTCCGCTTCTTCTGCGGTCAGTTTTTTGGCTGGGTCGAACGCCTTGGTAGAGTGGCGTTTCAGGGCGACAGAAATAATATCCATAACAACTCCTGGTGATGAAATTCGCCCGCGGGCGGGCGTGAAAGGAAAGCAGATTACCGCGCGAAGCGGGAAAAGATAAGTGCGATTCGAGCGCTTATTCTGTTCGTCTGAGACGAACAATCAGGCTGGGCGAATCCACTTCTGATCTTTTTTCGGCAGTTTATCAACGACCAGATTCCACGAATCCGTAATCAGGTCGGTGACCAGTTCAGGCGTGATGTCGTCCGTGCCATAAAGGGAGATCCAGTGTTTTTTATTCAGGTGGTAACCGGGCTCCACGCCACGGTAGATCTGCTGATTGAGCAGCGATTTTTCCGGATCGGATTTCAGGCTGACGTGGGCCCGACCGTGTGCGGTCGCCATCAGCATAAAAATTTTCCCGCCCACCTTAAACACGTCATACTCCGGGCCAAACGGCCAGCAATGTTCGGTAAAAGGCATCTCCAGCGCGACGCGTCTGGCATGTTCCTGCAAGGATTTACTGTCCATGGTTATCTTCCTCAGCAAGCCCGCGCCACATGGCTTCAAAGCCCAGCGCTTTAAAATCGACGGCACGGGACGGATCGCGGGCGGCAAACTCCATGGTGGTTTCAGCCAGCGATAAGAACATTGCATCACCGAAGGTCTTAAACTCGTCAGACATAAACACCGGGCGGATCGAACGACGACACAGTTCATGCAGTTCCGGGAACATGTCTTTCACCGCCTGCTCGGTTTCGGCGTTCAGCTTTTCACTGACGCCAATCTGACGGATAGCCGCATGCGCCAGGGGGTTACGAATGCCCCAGTCCACATAGCTGTTCCAGATATTGCGGGTATGCTCTTTTGGCTCGGTGATGGTGCGATCGAGATTCGCCAGCATGGTCTGGCAGAGATCCTGCTTCAGATGCAGGTAGAGGGCATTCAGCAGATCGTCTTTGGTAGCAAAGTAGCGAAACAGTGTCCCTTCAGCGACGCCCGCATTACGGGCAATTAACGCCGTTGAGGCGGCAATACCTGACTGCGCAAACGCAGCCGTTGCTGCTTCCAGTAAGGCCTGTTTTTTATCTTCACTCTTCGGACGTGCCACTAAATTTTTCCTCCCGTCAATTGTAAAAGCCCTGATTGAAACACGAGCCTTGATACGCTGCAACGCGGAATGTCAAAGATCGAAAACCTTCTTGACGGCGTAATCATCCTATCTATAATGAGTGCTTACTCACTCATAATCAAGTATCACCCGCGCAAACCATCGGATGGGGCGCGTAGGCGGGTCAGGAAATGAAAAAGCCTCTATTCATCTGCGTGGTGTTAGTCATGATTATTGCTTCAGCTGCCAGTTTACCGTTTGTACTGAATGCCGGATTTGGCCAGCCACCGCAGGGTGCGCAGCTCTCTGAAGTGGAAGCCTCTCCGCACTATCGCGACGGGCAATTCCATAACACGCTCCCTACGCCGGGCTTTACCGGGCAACAAAATATGCTGGTGGCGTGGTGGCAGTTCCTTACCCGTAAAACCGAAAACGCCCGTCCTGCGCAGCCGCTGCCGCTGGTGAAAACCGATCTGGCTAGCCTGTCGCCTGAACAGGACACGCTGGTGTGGCTCGGCCACTCCTCCTGGTATATGCAGCTGGCAGGGAAACGCATCCTGATCGATCCGGTTCTGAGTAGCTACGCCGCACCGTTCTCGTTTCTCAATAAAGCATTTGCGGGGGAGTACCCGTGGCGTGCGGAGAGCATGCCGGAGATCGACCTGCTGATTATCTCCCACGATCACTATGACCATCTGGATTACGCCACCATCAAGGCGCTGCTGCCGAAGGTTAAGCGCGTGGTCACGCCGCTGGGCGTGGGTTCGCATCTGCGCTACTGGGGGATGACCCCGGAGATAATCGACGAGCGGGACTGGAACCAATCGGTGCATATCAGCGATGCGCTGACGGTACATGTTCTGCCCGCGCGCCATTTTTCCGGGCGCGGCATTAAGCGTAACCAGACCCTGTGGGGGAGCTTTATGTTTGTCACCCCAGAGCGAAAGGTTTACTACAGCGGAGACTCCGGTTACGGCCCGCACTTCAAGGCTATTGGCGAGCAGTTTGGCGGAGTGGACTTAGCCATTATGGAAAACGGGCAGTACGACCAGGACTGGAAGTACATCCATATGCATCCGGCGGAAACGGCGCAGGCCTCGGCAGATCTCAATGCCAAAGCGGTCGTACCGGGACATAACGGGCGTTTTGTGCTGGCGAAACATACCTGGAACGATCCACTGATCCAGCTGGCGAAAGCCAGCAAGGATAAAAACTACCGGCTGCTGACGCCGGAGCTGGGCGAGCCCGTGCGGGTGAGTTATACCACGCAACAATTTCGCGAGTGGTGGGAATAATGTTTAAGCGAGAAGCAGAGGGGGAGAGCAGTATGACGATTTCCGCTCAGGTCATTGATACGATTGTCGAATGGATCGATGACAACCTACACCAGCCGTTACGCATCGAAGAGATTGCCCGCCATGCGGGTTACTCAAAATGGCATTTACAGCGGCTGTTTATGCAGTACAAAGGCGAAAGTCTGGGGCGCTACATCCGCGAACGCAAGCTGTTGATGGCGGCGCGCGATCTGCGTGAGTCAGACGAGCGCGTGTACGATATCTGCCTGCGCTACGGGTTTGACTCGCAGCAGACGTTTACCCGCATCTTTACCCGCACCTTCAACCAGCCGCCCGGTGCGTACCGCAAAGAAAACCACGGTCGGGCGCACTGAAAAACATCCCCTCACCCCGGCCCTCTCCCCAAAGGGGCGAGGGCGTAATCGTCCCCTCTCCCCTTTGGGGAGAGGGTTAGGGTGAGGGGATCAGACCGCACCATGCTTACCAGCTGTAATTCACCGTCGCCGTCACCGTCCGGCCAATCCCGTAGAAGCACGCCGTATCGCTTGCGCACGACGCCACATACTTTGTGTCTGCCACGTTATTGACGTTGAACTGCACGCTTGCCCCTTTCAGGCTGCGGTTCATCTCGCCCAGGTCGTAGCGCAGCATCGCGTCATACAGATCCACCGATGGCACCTTGAAGGTATTCTTCGCATCGCCGTAGCTGGTGCCGATGTAGCGCATCCCCACGCCAGCGGTCAGGCTCTTCAGCGCGCCGCCCGGAACGGTATAGCTGGCGAACGCCGATGCCATATGTGCCGGAATGCGTGCAGGCGTTTTGCCTTCAGTTCCCGCCACCGTGGTGCTTTCGGTTTCTGCATCGGTGTAAGTGTAGGAGCCAATCAGGTTGATGTTATCCATCAGCGTGGCGTGGATTTCCGCTTCAGCGCCTTTCGAACGCACCTTGCCCGCATTTTCGAACCAGCCTTCAGCGCTGTTATAGGTCGCGACGTTGTTCTGAGTTAAATCGTACAGCGCCAGGGTCATCAGCGTGGTGTCGACCGGCTGATATTTCACGCCAATCTCGGTCTGCTCCCCGGTAGTAGGCCTGAATGGCGCAACGCCCGGCGCACGGTTGGTTTGCAGGTTCGGTTCAAACGAGGTGCTGTAGCTGATGTACGGCGACAGGCCAGAATCAAACGCGTACAGCAGGCCAGTGCGCCAGGTAAATTTGCTGTCGTTCTGCTGCGTAACGCTGTTATCGGTGAAGTCGCTGGTACGCACTTCGCTCCAGTCGTAGCGCCCGGAAACCAGCCACTCCCAGTTATTCCAGCTCATCTGATCCTGAAGATACAGGCCCATCTGGTCGAGATTTTGCTGCTCGTCGGACGCCGTTTTGAAGGTACTTTCATCCACGTTCACGCCGTAAACCGGGTTTGTCCAGTCAAGGTCATACTGTGAGCCGCTCCCGCGCGCCAGCAGCTGTTTATCCTTGCTGGTCTTGTAATCAAACCCGCCGAGCAGGGTGTGGCTGACGCTTCCGGTCTCCAGCTGATATTCCAGCTGGTTATCAAGGCCAAATTCGTTGGTCGTGCGCGCTTCACGCTGGGCGCGACGGGTCAACACCGTGCTGTTGGCCGCGCTGTTGGCGTAAACCAGATAACGATATTTCTGCTTGATGGTGGCGTAACGGGCGTTCTGGCGGAAGGTGAGGTTGTCGGCGAACTGGTGTTCCAGCTCGTAGCCAATCATCGTCTGCTCGCGCCAGGATTGATTGTAATTCGGATCGCTGACGTTAAAATCGCGCGGGATGTACTTCCCGTCGGCACTTTTCACCGTGCCATACGCGGGCAGGAAGTTGCGGTATCCGGCATCCGGATCTTTCTGGTAGCTGGTCAGCAGCGTAAAGCGGGTCTGATCGTTCGGGTACCAGGTGATTGCCGGGGCGATCGCCATCCGCGTCTCTTTATAATCGTCCACTTGATTATGCTGCGTACGGGCGATACCGTTCACGCGATACAGCACGCGGCCGTCGTCGCTCAGCCTGCCGCCGAAATCAAACGCACCTTCGGCGAGATCGTTATTGCCGGTGCGGAACTGCACGTTGTGAATGGCCTCCGCCGTCGGGCGCTTGCTGGTCATGCTGATTAACCCGCCCGGATTGACCTGTCCAAACAGGACCGAGGCCGGGCCGCGCACCAGCTCCACGCGCTCCAGCAGCCACGGGTCAACTGTGCCCGTCTGTGATGAGGCCGTTGCGCCAAAGCTTAAGCCGTCGAGGAATTTCGGCACGTAGCTAAAGCCGCGCACAAACACCTCGTCGTTACGGTTAGACGAGCCCCGGTACTCGGTAAACACGCCCGCCGAGTAGCGCAGCGCCTGCGAAACGGAGGTGACGTCCTGCATGTTCATCTGATCGCGGGTGATCACCGATACCGACTGCGGCGTCTTCACGATCTCCGCGCTGGTCTTGGTGGCGGAGAGCGTTTTCGTCGCCACAATGCCTTTTACGGGCGCAGTGGGCTCTTCACTCACGCCCTGCGTCACCGTAATCGTTTCTTCTTTCGTTTCTGCCTGAGCCGCGACGCTGGTCGTCGCCAGACTCAGTAGCCAGAGCCGCATTATCTTATTATTTTTAAACATTTTTATTGAACGTCCTTGGTTGCTATCGCCATAAAATCACCGGTAAATCCCCGTTGATGATATTGCAAACTATTACCATTTGCATTAGCGTTGTTAACAAATTTCGTTGGGGAACAAGCGGTAATGAAGAGGGTATGGAGTGGGTTGCTGTTGGGGATCGGCGCGCTGCCCGCCGTGGCGGCAACGTGCGAGCAGACGTCCCGGCAGGGCGATATTCAGGGAAAGTTTGATGCCAGCGGCGAAGTCTGCTTCTCCCTGCCTGAACTGGGTGAAAACTACGTTTCCGCCACGCTGAATGGCGTGACGGATGCGCGCCTGCTTGATGGGCAAAACCGCCGCATCCGCACGCTGATCGAAAATGGTCCTGCGGACGGGGAACACACGCTGCTGTTTGCCCTGCCGGTGAAACAGAACACCTCGCTGGTGCTACACGGAGAAGCCGGTAAGCCGTGGCGTTTTCAGTGGCGGATGAAAGAGACCTCTCCGTTACCACGCGTGCAGATGCTGGCGCCTGAAAGCCCGACGCTGAAGGCGCTGGCAAGCGTCATTTCTGCCGGTGGAAGTACCGAGGCGTTCTGGCAGGCGCAGCGTCGACAGGGAACGCCGATGGTGGAGCCGGTAGATGCGAGCCATAAGCGCGTGACCTTTCTGTGGCGCGGCGCGCGGGATAACGTCTTCATTCTCGGCTCGCCGGCGGGGGATCACGATCCGCTGTTCCGCCTGGGCAACAGCGACGTCTGGTTCCGCAGCTATGTAGTCCCCGCTGATACGGTAATGCAGTACAAGCTCGCGCCCGATGTGCCGATCGTCGAGGGTTCCACACGCGATCAACGCCGCGCCATCCTGGTAAGCGCGCAGGCCGATCCGCTTAACCCGAATACCTTCGGGGAGCAGAAGACCGATCGCTGGAATCGCTTTTCTCTGCTCGATCTCAGCCCGGCGCGCTATTGCTCCGTTCAGGCCACGGCAAAGCCGCTGGTGCACGGGACGTTGAGCCGTCAGAGTTTTTCCAGCCACATCCTTGGCAACGCCCGCGACGTGATGATCTACCAACCGCGCGGCGCACAGCCTGCACGCTGGACGCTCATCCTTTTCGACGGACAGGTTTATCAGGACGAATACCATTTTGCCAACGTGCTGGACGGTCTGATTGCCCGGCATCACCTGCCGCCGATTAACGTGGTGTTTATCGACAGCCTCGATCACGCCCGTCGCGGCAACGAGCTGCCGCCGAACCCGGATTTTGCTGACTTTATGGCGCACGAGCTGCTGCCGTGGCTGCGGGGGAAGGGCATCGGCATGCAGCGGCAGAAAACCGTACTGGCAGGATCCAGCTACGGGGGAATTGCCTCTTCATGGGTGGCGCTGCGCTATCCGCGCCTGTTTGGCAACGTGCTGAGCCTTTCCGGTTCTTACTGGTGGGCGCCGGAAGGTGACGCCCCGGGCTGGCTGACGCGTCAGTACCAACAGTCTCCACCGTATCCGGTGCGCTTCTGGTTACAGGCCGGGAAGTTTGAAACCGCGGGGCCGGGCGGCGGCATCTATCGCACCACGCAGGATTTTGAACAGGTGCTGAGGAATAAAGGCTATCGCGTCAGCTTCCACCCCTCATCCAGCGGCCACGACTACGCGGCCTGGTGTGAAGCGCTGATCCACGGGATGCGCGATCTCACTGGCTTACGACGCCAGTGAAAACCAGCGGCGCCAGATGAAACGCAGGATAAAGAATTCGATGGCGCCGAGCACCAAAAACCACAGACAGAACAGAATGGTGTACAGCTGATTCAGATCGACCATATGAAAGGTCTGAACCAGCTTCTGCGCCAGCACCAGACCCAGCGACGGCGCAGGTAACAGCAGGCAGGAGAGCAGGGCCATCAGCAAAATTCCCCCTGCGGTGAGCAGCGATTCTAACGGGTGTTTCATCGTAATGTTAATCGTCAGTTAAAAATGTCATTGTCCGGCATCCTGAAACGTAAAGCAATATCATCCCCGCTGGCAAAATTGGGTGAAAGGCCACCGTTATTCTGCGAATTAATAACAGAAAACAAATAATATTTTCGGGGCGATTAAATTAATATCGCGTTATGTAAATAAACGTCTTTCTCACGAAAATAATTTTACAAAGCTATAGGTGCTATATCCAATTAACGTCGCAATAACAATGGCTGCGACAATGTATAACGCCAGACGCCGTCCGCGATAAATACCAAACATGCTTCCTCCTCGTTTAGTGTTGGTTTAGAAATATTTTGTAAAAATCAACGCGTCGAAATAATTTTAATCAGTTTTGAATAACCGGGTAGTCAATATATTGCGGTAGATCAATTTAACCCGCAAGACTTAAAAATGAATTATTTAAAGCCAGAAAGGAATTCCGGCTTCCGTCCACCGGATATTGAAGGAAAAATACCATGACCAAAAAAAATTTCTCGCAGAATATGCCACCCGCAGGCGGGCAGGCGTACCAGAAGACCGTAGAGCAGGTGCTTGCTCAGGCGCAGAGCCAGGCTAATGGCCTGGACCGCGCCGAGGCGCAGGCACGTTTGCAGAAACATGGCCCGAACGCGCTGCCGGAGAAAAAAGGCAAGCCGGGCTGGCTGCGTTTTCTCGCGCATTTTAACGATGTCCTGATTTACGTCCTGCTGGCAGCCGCCGTATTAACGGCAGTAATGGGACACTGGGTTGATACGCTGGTTATTCTGGGCGTGGCGGTAATCAATGCCTTAATTGGCCACATTCAGGAAAGTAACGCGGAAAAATCCCTGAAGAGTATTCGCAATATGCTCTCCAGCGAGGCGCGCGTTATTCGTAACGGCAACCATGAAACTATCCCGACGACGGAAATCGTCCCGGGCGATATTATTGTGTTGCGCGCAGGAGATCGTATTCCGGCGGATATGCGCTTAATCGAAGCGCATAATTTACGCGTGGAAGAGGCTATTCTGACCGGTGAATCCACCGTGGTGGATAAACACACGAACCCGCTGAGCGGCGAATTACCGCTGGGCGACCGTACGAACCTGGTCTTTTCCGGTACGACGGTCAGCGCGGGCGGCGGCGTGGGCGTGGTCATTGCCACGGGCCAGGAGACCGAACTCGGCCACATCAACCAGATGATGGCGGGCATTGAAAAACACCGCACCCCGCTGCTGGTGCAGATGGACAAGCTGGGCAAAGCGATCTTCGCCATCATTCTGGCGATGATGGCCGCGCTGTTTGTCTTCAGCCTGGTGTTCCGCGAGATCCCGATGGGCGAGCTGCTGCTCTCCCTGATTAGCCTGGCGGTCGCCTCCGTACCGGAAGGTCTGCCGGCAATTATCTCCATCATCCTCTCTCTGGGCGTGCAGGCGATGGCGCGCAAGCGGGCGATTATCCGCAAGCTGCCGACGGTTGAAACCCTGGGCGCGATGACCGTGGTCTGCTCGGATAAAACCGGCACCCTGACCATGAACGAGATGACGGTGAAAGCCATCATTACCGCCGACACCTGCTACCGCGTGGACGGCAACAGCTACGAGCCGGTGGGCAACATCTATCTCGAAGGCAGCGATGAGCCGGTGCAGATCCAGCCGGGCACCGTGCTGGAGCAGTACCTGCGCACCATCGACCTGTGTAACGACAGCCAGCTGATTCAGGACGAGCGCGGCCTGTGGGGCATCACCGGCGGCCCGACCGAGGGCGCGCTGAAGGTGCTGGCGGCCAAGGCCCACCTCGAGCCGGTCGTGACCACGCTGGTTAACAAGATCCCGTTCGACTCGCAGTACAAGTACATGAGCACCCACTACCAGATTGGCGGTGAGGAGCAGATCCTGATCACCGGCGCGCCGGACGTCATTTTCGCCCTCTGCGCGCAGCAGCAGACCCGTCACGGTGCAGAAGCCTTCAACCGCACGTACTGGGAAAGTGAGATGGAGCGCTATGCGCGTCAGGGGCTGCGCATGGTCGCCGCGGCGTTCAAGCCAGCGAACGGTGAGCAGGCATTGACTCACGACGATCTGAGCCACGGCCTGATCTTCCTCGGCATCGCCGGGATGATGGATCCGCCGCGTCCGGAAGCGATTGAGGCGATTAACGCCTGCCAGCAGGCGGGGATCCGCGTGAAGATGATCACCGGGGATCACCCGCAGACGGCGATGAGCATCGGCCAGATGCTGGGGATCACCAACAGCGAGCAGGCGGTTACCGGCTATCAGCTGGAGAAAATGGACGACGCCGAGCTGGCGGAAGCGGCGGTAAAATATGACATCTTCGCCCGTACCAGCCCGGAGCATAAGCTGCGCCTGGTGAAAGCGTTGCAGGATAAAGGCGAAATCGTCGGTATGACCGGTGACGGCGTGAACGACGCGCCGGCGCTGCGCCAGGCGGACGTGGGTATCGCGATGGGCATCAAAGGCACGGAAGTCACCAAAGAGGCGGCGGACATGGTCCTGACGGACGATAACTTCGCCACCATCGCCAGCGCGGTGAAAGAGGGGCGTCGCGTTTACGACAACCTGAAGAAGACCATTCTGTTCATCATGCCGACCAACCTGGCGCAGGGGCTACTGATTGTGATTGCGCTGCTGGCGGGGAACATCATTCCGCTGACGCCGGTGCTGATTCTGTGGATGAACATGGCGACCTCCGCCACGCTCTCCTTCGGCCTGGCCTTTGAGGCCGCCGAGCGCAACATCATGCGCCGCCCGCCGCGCCAGACCGGGCAGCACGTGATGGATGCCTACGCCGTCTGGCGGGTGGCCTTCGTCGGCACCATGATTGCCATCGCCGCCTTTGCGCTTGAAGCCTGGCTGGCCCCGCGCGGGCACAGCGCGGAGTTCATCCGCACCGTGCTGCTCCAGATGCTGGTCTGCGCCCAGTGGGTGTACATGATTAACTGCCGCAATACCGAAGGGTTCTCCCTGAACCGCGGCCTGCTGGCGAACAAAGGGATCTGGCTGGTAACGGGCGTGCTGTTCCTGCTCCAGGCGGCGATCATCTACCTGCCGTTTATGCAGATGCTGTTCGGCACCGAAGCGCTGCCGCTGCGCTACTGGTTCGTGACGCTGGCGGTGGCGGGGGTGATGTTCTTCGTCGTCGAAATCGAGAAGCGACTGACCCGCAGGTTCCGTAAGGCTGCATAACTTTTTGCCCTCACCCTAACCCTCTCCCACAGGGAGAGGGAACCCTGACCTCCCTCTCCCTGTGGGAGAGGGCCGGGGTGAGGGAAAACAACGCCGAGGTACTTCTTAATGAAATTCCCACTCCTGTTCGCGCTCCTCGCCTGCACCCTGCAACCCGCATTCGCCGCAGTCATTCCCGTTCGCGTCGCCACCGTGGAGCAAACCGCCCACGCCGCCGAGCGCCAAATTCCGGGCCGCATTGAAGCTATCCACACCGTTGAACTGCGTGCACGTACGGAAGGCGTCATCACCAGAATCCACTTCCGCGACGGCCAGTATGTGAAAAAAGGCGACGTGTTGTTCGAACTGGACGACGCCGAGCCGCGCGCCGCCCTGCGTCTGGCGCAGGCCGAAGTGAGAAGCGCCGAAGCCACGCTGCGTCAGGCGCAGCAGCAGCTGTCCCGCTTCGAAAGCCTTGGCAGCAGCAACGCCATCAGCCGCCACGACGTGGACAACGCCCGCATGCAGCGCGACGTGGCGAGCGCCGCGCTGGAGCAGGCGAAAGCCCGTCTCGACACCCGCAGCGTCACTCTCGACTACACGCGCATTATTTCACCGATTGACGGGCGCGTGGGGCACAGCAACTTTCACGTCGGCAGCCTGGTGAATCCTGCCAGCGGTGTGCTGGTGGAGGTGGTGCAGCTCGATCCGATCCGCATCGCCTTTGCGCTGGAAGAGGGCGCGTTTGCCACCAAAGCCGGACAGCATGCGGATATCAGCGCCATGAAGCAGGCCTGGCAGGCGCTGATTGACAGCAACGGCCAGCGCATCAGCGGGGAACTCACCTCCGTGGACAACCGCATCGACCCGCGTACCGCCAGCGTGATGCTGCGCGCCGAGTTCGCCAACCCGCGCCATCAGCTGCTGCCCGGCGGCAATGTGAACGTTTACCTGCGTCCGGCAAGCGAGCTACCGGTGCTGACTCTGCCCGCCGCTGCCGTACAGCAGAATGGCGACGGGTTCTTCGCCTGGGTGATTAACGCCGAGGATAAAGCCGAAATGCGTCCGCTGAAGGTCGCCGGGCAGATCGGCCAGCAGTTCCAGATTGCCTCCGGCGTGAAGCCCGGTGAGCGAGCGATTACTGACGGTGCGCAGCGCGTGCAGCCAGGCGTTGCCGTCCAGATACTGAATTAAGGAGCCATCATGCTGACGTTTTTCATCAAACGCCCGCGCTTTGCGATGGTGATTGCGCTGGTCATCACCCTGCTGGGAGCCATCGCGCTGAGGATTATTCCGGTGGAGCAGTACCCGCAGATCACCCCGCCGGTCGTGAATGTGTCAGCGTCATGGCCGGGCGCCAGCTCGGCTGACGTGGCGGAGGCCATCGCCACACCGCTGGAAACGCAGCTGAACGGCGTGGATCACATGCTCTATATGGAGTCCACCAGTTCGGATGAGGGCTCTTACAGCCTGAACATCACCTTTGCGGCGGGCACCGATCCGGATCTCGCCGCCATCGATGTGCAGAACCGCGTGGCGCAGGCCGTGGCGCAGCTGCCGACCGAGGCGCAGCAAAACGGCGTGCAGGTGCGCAAGCGGGCCACCAACCTGATGATGGGGGTAAGCCTTTACTCACCGAACAACACCCACACGCCGCTGTTCGTCAGCAACTACGCCAGCACCCAGGTGCGCGAGGCGCTGTCGCGTCTGCCGGGCGTCGGGCAGGTACAGATGTTTGGCGCACGGGACTACAGCATGCGCATCTGGCTGAGGCCGGACCGCATGAACGCCCTGAACGTGACCAGCGATGACGTGGCGCAGGCGCTGCGCGAGCAGAACGTGCAGGGGGCGGCGGGCCAGGTCGGCACGCCGCCGGTGTTTAACGGCCAGCAGCAGACGCTGACCATTAACGGGCTGGGGCGCTTAAACCAGGCCGACGACTTTGCCAATATCATTATCCGCGCCGGGGAGATGGGGCAGCTGCTGCGCCTGAAGGACGTCGCCACCATCGAGCTTGGCTCGCGCAGCTACAGCTCTGGCGCGCAGCTGAACGGGCATGACTCCGCCTATTTGGGTATCTACCCGACGCCGTCCGCCAACGCCCTGCGCGTGGCCGATGCGGTGCGCGCGGAGCTGGAACGGTTATCCACGCGCTTCCCGGACGATCTGGTCTATGAAGTCAAATTCGACACCACCTCGTTTGTGGCCGCCACCATCAAAGAGATTGGCGTCTCGCTGGCGCTGACGATGCTGGCGGTGGTGGTCGTGGTGTCCCTGTTCCTGCAAAGCTGGCGCGCGACGCTGATTGTCGCCCTTGCCATTCCGGTGTCGCTGGTGGGCACCTTCGCGGTGCTCTATACGCTCGGCTACTCCGCCAATACGCTGAGCCTGTTCGCCATCATTCTGGCGCTGACCATGGTGGTGGATGACGCCATCGTGGTGGTGGAGAGCGTCGAAACCCTGATGGCGGAAGGGCAGAGCCGCACGGCGGCGACCGCGCTGGCGCTGCGCCAGATTGCCGGGCCAGTGATTGCCACCACGCTGGTGCTGCTGGCGGTGTTTGTACCGGTGGCGCTCCTGCCAGGGATCGTGGGCGAGCTGTACCGCCAGTTCGCGGTGACGCTCTCGACCGCCGTCACGCTCTCAAGCCTGGTGGCGCTGACCCTGACGCCCGCGCTCTGCGCGCTGCTGCTGCGCCCGCGACCGGCACAGCCCGCCGCCGTTTTCCGTGGGTTCAACCGCGGGCTGGACGCCACGCGCACGCTTTACACCCGGATCGTGAGCGTGTTCAACCTCCGTCCGTGGCTGGCGCTGCTGGCCACCGCAGGCGCGGCGGCGGTGGTGGTATTCAGCTTTATGTCGATGCCAAAGGGCTTCCTGCCCCAGGAGGATCAGGGCTACTTCTTCGCCAGCGTCCAACTGCCGGAGGCAGCCTCGCTGGAGCGCACCGAAGCGGTGATGACCACCGCGCGCGAGCTGATCGCTAAAAACCCGGCGGTAGAAGACGTGATTCAGGTCTCCGGGTTTAACATCCTCAACGGCACCAGCGCATCGAACGGCGGGTTTATCTCCATCATGCTCAAAGACTGGAGCGAGCGTCCGCCGCTGGATGAGGTGATGGGCACCCTTCAGCGACAGCTGCTGGCCCTGCCGGAAGCCACCATCATGACCTTTGCGCCGCCGACGCTGCCGGGGCTGGGCAACGCCTCCGGCTTCGACCTGCGCATTCAGGCGCAGGCGGGGCAAAGCCCGGCGGAGCTGGAGCGCGTGACGCGTGAGGTGCTGGCGAAAGCCAACCAGCACCCGCAGCTGAGCCGCGTGTTCACCACCTGGAGCAGCAACGTGCCGCAGATGACGCTCACCGTTGACCGCGAGCGCGCGGCCCGCCTCGACGTGCCGGTGTCACGCATCTTCAGCAGCCTGCAAACCGCCTTTGGCGGCACGCGCGCCGGGGATTTCAGCGTCAACAACCGCGTCTACCACGTAGTGATGCAGAACGAAATGCAGTGGCGCGAGCGCGCGGAGCAAATCAGCGAGCTGTTCGTGCGCAGCAACAGCGGCGAGCGGGTGCGTCTGAGCAACCTCGTCACCATCACGCCGACCGTCGGCGCGCCATTTATTCAGCAGTACAACCAGTTCCCGTCGGTATCGGTGAGCGGCTCGGCAGCGGAAGGGGTGAGCAGCAGCACCGCAATGGCGGCGATGGGCGAGATTCTGGCGGAAAACCTGCCAGCCGGGTACGACTACGCCTGGAGCGGCATGTCGTATCAGGAGCAGCAGACCGGCAATCAGGCGATATGGATCGTGCTGGCGGCGGTGGTGATGGCGTGGCTGTTCCTCGTCGCCCAGTATGAGAGCTGGACGCTGCCGGCGAGCGTGATGCTCTCGGTGCTGTTCGCCATCGGCGGGGCGCTGGTCTGGCTGTGGCTGGCGGGCTACGCCAACGACGTGTACGTGCAGATTGGTCTGGTGCTACTGATAGCCCTCGCCGCCAAGAACGCAATTCTTATCGTGGAGTTTGCCCGCGCCCGGCGCATGGACGGAATGGCGATTGTCGATGCCGCACGGGAGGGAGCATCGCGCCGCTTCCGCGCGGTAATGATGACCGCCGTGTCGTTCATTATCGGCGTCCTGCCGATGATGCTGGCGACCGGGGCGGGTGCCCAGAGCCGCCGCATCATCGGCACTACGGTCTTCAGCGGCATGCTGGTGGCGACCGTAGTGGGGATAGTGTTCATCCCGGCGCTGTTCGTGCTGTTCCAGCGCCTGCGCGAGTGGGGCCACGGCCTTACGGACTCGTCGCCCACAGCTCACAGTGCTTCTGCACCAGAGAAATCAGCGAGCCGCCATCGGCGATAAAGTCCCGCATGCGCTGCGCCTCGCTCTTGCCCTGCTTTAACAGCAGGGCAATTTCCTTGATTGCGCTTGTCGCGCCGAGCTTCTCGGCGGACGGCGCAACCTGCTCCAGCAGCCAGGCGATATCTTCCGCCACGGTTTTGTGCTCGCCGGTATGCACGTCTGTCAGAATGCCTTCCAGCCCGTAGCGACAGGCCTGAAAACGGTTAAAGCGATACAGCAGAAAATCCCGTTCCTGATGCTTATACGGCCGCGTGGTCAGCAGCCAGTGCGACGTCGCCTGAATAAGCCCGGCGATGTTAATCGCGTGGCCGAGCGTCAGCGGCGTATCCATTACCCGCACCTCCACGGTGCCAAAATGCGGGCTGGGGCGGATGTCCCAGTGCAGATCCTTAATGCTGTCGATCATGCTGGTGGAGCTCAAGCGGCGGAACAGCCCCTCGAACTCCTGCCAGCTGTTGACCCACGGCATCTGTCCGTTATCCGGGAAGCCCGAGAAGATGTTAAGACGCGATGAGGCGAACTTCGTGTCCGTGCCCTGCATATACGGTGATGCGGCGGCCAGGGCGATAAAGTGCGGCACAAAGCGCGACAGGCCGTGCAGCAGATAAATTGCGTCGTCCCCGGTCCGACAGCCGACGTGTACGTGCTGGCCGAACACCGTCGCCTGCAAAATCAGATAGCCAAAGCGCTCCAGCGTGACGTTATAGCGCTCGTCGTCACACACCTCCTGACGCTGCCACTTCTGGAACGGGTGCGTTCCGCCGCCGCAGATCTGGATGTGATGCTCCGCCGCCGCGCGCAGGATGCTCTGCTGCATCACCGAGAACTGCGCCGCTGCCTGGTCGATGGTCTGGCACACGCCGGTGGCGATTTCGAGCATGCTTTCGGTGATATCGTGTTTGACTTCGCCCCCTTTGATGTCGTCTTTGACGGCGGCGATGAGGGCAGAGGAGTCCTGGCTCAGATCGTAACCCGGCGGGTTAACCACCTGGAGTTCGAGCTCAATGCCGAGGGTATAAGGTTCAGAGGATTTGAAGTCGGGTAAGGGCATGGCGCACTCCGTTGTATGTTATGAGTTGAGTATAGACAATGGGCGTGGCGCGCTCTTTTCAGGGTGGTATAACTGATTGCAGGCTTAGCAAAAGGGGAGTGACCCATGTCTGACTATCCAACCATTGCGCTGACAGGACCCGGTGCGATTGGGACCACCATCGCCGCGGTGCTGCATGAAGCGGGCCGCACGCCGCTGCTGTGTGGTCGCACCGCGCATCCGGAACTGCGCCTGCGTCATGATGAGGGTGAAATTGTGGTGCCCGGTCCGGTACTCACCGATCCCAGCGTCATTACGCGCCCCGTTGACCTCGTTTTTTTGGCGGTAAAAACGACGCAAAATGCCTACAGCGCCGGTTGGCTGCGCGCCCTGTGCGATGAACACACCGTGGTCTGCGCGCTGCAAAACGGCGTGGAGCAGAAAGCCCAGCTTGCGCCTTTGGTCAATGGCGCAACGGTGCTGCCGTCGGTGGTGTGGTTCCCTGCCCAGCGCGAGCCGGATGCCTCCGTCTGGCTGCGGGCTAAACCGCGCCTGACGTTACCGGACGTGCCGCAGGCGCAGCGGGTGGTGGAGGCGCTTCGCGGGACGCGCTGTGACGTTGAGTTCTCGACAGATTTCACTACCGTCGCCTGGCGCAAGCTGCTGCAAAACGCGGTCGCCGGGCTGATGGTGCTGGCTAATCGCCGCGCCGGGATGTTCAGGCGCGAGGATATCAGCGAGCTGGCGCTGGCCTACCTGCGCGAGGGGCTTACCGTCTCCCGCGCCGAAGGGGCGAAGCTGGACGATGCGGTGGCGGAGGAGATCCTGGCGAACTTCCAACGCGCGCCCGTGGATTTAGGTACGTCGATTCTCGCTGACCGCCAGGCGGATCGCCCGATGGAGTGGGACATCCGCAACGGCGTGATCCAGCGCTATGGCCGCAGGCACGGGATTGCGGTGCCCATCAGCGACGTGGTGGTGCCGCTGCTGGCGGCGGGGAGTGAGGGGCCGGGGTGAGCCAGGGTCTGGCGAGAAGGAAGACCCGGCCGTTGTGCGCCGGGTAACTCTCTTACTTACCCTGACGGGCTTTCTCAGCGTTTAGCTCTTCCATTGTTGCTTCCAGGATCCAGAGGCACTGAGCACCCTCAACCGTATCCAGCAGCGCCCGACGGGTGCGCTGATAGAACGCGTCGACTTCGGCGGGGGATTTCTCTAGAGGCGGCGTGCAGACGATATCGCTGCCAACCATGTGCGGCCACTTTCCCGCGTCAATGGTCTGGAGCGCTTTCAGTGTGGCGCTGGTGTTTGTTGTGAGCGCTGCGGCCAAAGCATCCTCCAGCAGTTGCGCCTGCCTGACGTCAGCCGTGGCAGCCAGCGTTGGGGCTTGCTCAATCCAGTGTGTGTCACCTGAGGCGATTCCATGAAGTGCTGATGGCCAGTCAGTGCTGGCTGCAATGGCTGGGACAGTGAGCGCACAAAGCAGCAGGACGATTGGATATTTCATCGCACTACCTCAAGCTCACCGCCGTCACGAAGGATTTTACGTCGCGTTGACAGTGAGAGAATAATGCACCCCTCCGAAGCAAATCCGGCTGGACCGTACTTATGGTCACCATGAATGCGGAACTCTGAACGACCAAAACTCTCTCCCGAAGTTTGCTCAAGGATAATGGTAATGGGTCCTTTAGAATTCGAATGTCCCGCAATTTTATATGTTCCGCGCGGCAATGGACCCAGACCCTTCACATGCTGACGGTCCGGATTATTTTTATTGGTAAGGGCACCGGAATATCCTGTCTCAATTAATTTGCCGTCTTTATACATCTTGCCAGTTGATTGCTCATACTTCCATCCCATAACGTTCTCCTTATGCCGTCTTACGGTCATTCCAGCTATCTGAATGCATGATGTTACCGTCCACGTAGCGCCAGGTAATTTTTTCATAGAGCAGCTCTACCAGCTCAAGATGGTTATGCTTCTCATAGTCAGGATCTTTGATATCAAGCATCATTGGACAGACGCTGGCGATCTTCACGCCTTCCAGAAGGGTGGAAAAATATTCCACTTCCTGACCAGCATCGTTGATACGGTAAAACTTTATCTCTGCGGATTTTAGCTTCTGGCCCGTGCTAACAGCCTTGTACAAATAGGGGCTGGAAGCGTCGATCTCTTTATCGAAAGAATAGGGGGAATGGATGCGAAGACTTGTCGCCTTGCCGTTATGCTTGTCCGTGGGCTGCATTATGCCGTGATTTAAGGCGATAATCTCGATGCTACCTTCACGTCCATATATATCGACAGAGCCTTTTATATCAGCGCCGCCGTCATCTTTAAGCCATAAATAAGCGGGAATAGCCATTTGTTTAAAACTCCATTTAAGGAAATCCTGAAAAGACCTTATGGTTTAGCTAGTTACGTAACTAGTGCAACGCTAGCGCGTACAAAATTGGCCGTCAATTTTGTACAGGGTGGATATAAAACGATCTGCGGTTTCGTTGATGCAAATTAAGAAAGTATGGGGGCTTATGGTTTGGATCTGGATAAATTGTTAATGATTAATACGGTGGTTTTGCTTAAATAATAATTAAGTGAATATTAATTGAAGATGTAATAAATACTTGAATGTTTATTGGGTATTCTGTCTATTTGACTCTTTATTAATTGTTTAAAAACGCATAACGGCTCGTCTGAATATCCACCTATCCGTAGCGACACACCTGAAAACGGTAAAGAGGTACCGCAGAAAATCCCGTTCCTGATGCTTATAAGGCCGCGTGGTCAGCAGCCAGTGTGACGTGGCCTGGATCAGCCAGGCGATATTAATCGCGTTGTTGAGCGTCAGCGGCTTATCCGTCGACCGCACCTGCATGGTGCTAATGTGCGGGCTGGGGCGAATGTCCCAGTGCAGATCTTTAATGCTGTCGATCCTGTCCGACCGTCAGGCGGATCGCCTGATGGAGTGGGACATACGCAACGGCGTGATCCAGCGCTATGGCCGCAGGCACGGGATTGCGGTGCCCGTCAGCGATGTGGTGGTGCCGCTGCTGGCGGCGGGGAGCGAGGGGCCGGGGTGAGAGAGATAGTGGTATTAACGTCTGGGGAATTGGTCTGGGTGAAAACCTCGCATCAGTTCCCTACAAACGCACTCACCGGCAAACCAAAACGCTTCGCCAGCGCGCATATGATCCAGCGTTAACGTGCCTGATCTATCTTGGTCTGAAATATTTGTTTAAGTTGCGTAGCGTATTCAGGAATTGCTTGCTGAGAAGAAGTGCAGCGGAGATAGTTTTGCTAACCAGGTTATATAGAAACGTGTGAAAGATGCGTCCGCTATGTGTCAATAACAGGCATTGCGGGATATGTATGAGACTGGCCGCCATTCCCGATAGCACAGCTCTGATGCTACACTGTTTTCAGTCCTCATTACCTCATCAAATAAATTATGACTACCGCTGATTTCAAACGCCCTAAACTAGAACTCCCAAACGGGGCTGATAAACTGCTGCTGCACTCCTGTTGCGCTCCGTGTTCTGGTGAGGTAATGGAGGCGATCCAGGCCTCAGGGATCGACTACACCATCTTCTTCTACAATCCGAACATTCATCCGCAGAAAGAGTATCTGATTCGTAAGGATGAGAATATTCGCTTTGCCGAACAGCACGGCGTACCGTTTATCGATGCGGATTACGATACAGATAACTGGTTTGAGCGCGCCAAAGGCATGGAATGGGAACCCGAGCGCGGCATTCGCTGCACCATGTGTTTTGACATGCGCTTTGAGCGGACTGCGCTTTACGCCGCTGAAAATGGCTTCAACGTGATTAGCAGCTCACTGGGCATCTCTCGCTGGAAAAATATGCAGCAAATCAACGACTGCGGTCAGCGAGCCGCCGCCCACTATCCGGGTATGGTCTATTGGGACTATAACTGGCGGAAACTGGGCGGTTCGTCGCGCATGATTGAAATCAGCAAGCGCGAGCAGTTCTACCAGCAGGAATACTGCGGCTGCGTTTATTCACTGCGTGACAGCAACCTGCACCGCAAATCCCAGGGCCGTCCTCTCATTCAGATCGGTAAGCTTTACTACGGTAAAGAAGACGACCAGGCCTGATTTTATGTCACGCCCTCTGTGGCGTGACCGCCTTCCTGTGCATTCCTCTAACAATTGCATGCCCCACCCGGCACGAACAGTAATTTTTAGTCATGAGATGGCTGAAAGTCGATCTGGCATCGAAGCCAGCTGAACGCTCTTAACCGTCATTCATCAAACAACGTTGTCCTTTGTGTAAGGCCGACTCAGTGAGCCGTTATATAAGGCTCCTTCACAAACTCCGCTAACAACCCAGCAGTTGCTTACAGAGCGTAGAAAATGTCACCGCATCGTCCATTTCCACCAGTACGCTCACGTACGCCGCACAGGTGCCAGCCAGTTCAAAGAGATCCGCAGAATCGGGAAGTTGCAGGTGAAGAAGGTGATGAACAGCGCTTTCTTCAGCGTGTACGTATGAAAATCCAGGGGTAGTCGCCATTTAGCATCCTCGTTGTCCAAAAAAAATGTCATGTCATGCTAACGGGTTCCTACGCCCGGTTACGGATGTGCCGCAACGCAGGCACTTTACGACCGCGGAGAAGGGATGAAAAGGGATGCCCCTGAATTACATAAGGTTGCTTAAAAGTTTGCGAGGCGGCTTCCAAAGGGCATTGCCGGGTGGCGGCTGCGCCTTACCCGGCCTACAAAACCGCCAACAAGCCAACCAACCCGCGACACGAACCGTAGGCCCGCGCAAGCGCAGCGCCGCCGGGCACAGCCACACCGTAGCTACCCCTCGCTCATCATCGCCAGAAACCGCTTCACCGTCCGCGAACGCTCAAATCGCCGCCAGCAGAGTGCGATATCGGTATAAAGCTCCGGTGAGCGCAGCGCATGGTAGGTGACATTCGGCGGCGAAATAGCGGCCATGGATTTCGGCACCAGCGCGAACCCGCCGCCCGCGGAGACCATGCTCAGGGAAGAGGAAAGTTGTGAAGATTGCAGCGTGTGTTGCATATCGATCCCGGCCCGCTCGCAGCTGCCGTAAACGCGGTCATACAGCCCCGGCGCGACCTCCTGGGGAAACAGCACCACCGGCGTATCCCGCAGCTCCTCCAGCGCCAGATCGCCACACGCTGCCAGGGGATGATCGCGATGCAGCGCCACCACCATCGGCTCCCGGTCGAGGATTTTTAGCTCGAACACCTTACTGCTCTCGCACGGCAGGCGCACAAAGGCGATATCCAGCTCACCCTCCGCCAGCATCGTCGTCAGCGACGACATATTGGCTTCCACCTGGTGAACCTGCACCGCCATGTTCTGCACCTGAAACTGGCGAATCAGGGCGAAGATTTTGGGATGAAAAGCATCTGAACTGGTGATGCCAATCGACAGGCTGCCGTTCAGCCCGCGCGCGATGCCCCGGGCTTTCTCCAGCGCGGCGTCGCTCAGCGCCAGGATCTTACAGGCGTCCTCATAGAAGGCTTCTCCCGCCTCGGTCAGCTCCACGCCCCGCGTCAGGCGCCTGAACAGCGGCGTGCCCACTTCCTCTTCGAGCCGTTTGATCTGCTGACTCAGAGGAGGCTGTGAAATACCCAGCGCTTTGGCCGCCCTGGTGAAGTGTCGCTCGCGTGCTACCGCGACAAAATAGCGCAGATAACGAAGTTCCATATCAAAAACGTCTCAAACCAGCATGGATTCTATATTGGAACTCTCTGCTGAATCGGGTCAACATTTATTTAACCTTTATAAATAAAGTTGAAGAGGACGGGCATGATGATGCATTCATCTGCATGCGACTGTGAGGCGAGCTTATGCGAGACCCTGCGCGGATTCTCGGCTCAGCATCCTGACAGCGTGATCTATCAGACATCGCTAATGAGCGCCCTGCTAAGCGGCGTCTACGAAGGGGAGACCACCATCGCCGACCTGCTGGCGCACGGCGATTTTGGTCTCGGTACCTTTAACGAGCTGGACGGTGAAATGATTGCCTTCAGCAGCCAGGTGTACCAGCTGCGCGCCGACGGCAGCGCCCGCGCCGCGAAGCCGGAGCAAAAAACGCCGTTCGCGGTGATGACCTGGTTCCAGCCGCAGTACCGCAAAACCTTCGACGGGCCGGTCAGCCGTCAGCAGATCCACGACGTGATCGACCAGCAAATCCCCTCCGATAACCTGTTCTGCGCGCTGCGCATCGACGGCAATTTCCGCCACGCGCACACCCGCACCGTACCGCGCCAGACGCCACCGTACCGGGCGATGACCGACGTGCTGGATGACCAGCCGGTGTTCCGCTTTAACCAGCGCGAGGGCGTGCTGGTCGGGTTCCGCACCCCGCAGCATATGCAGGGCATTAACGTGGCGGGCTATCACGAACACTTTATCACCGACGACCGTCAGGGCGGGGGCCACCTGCTCGACTATCAGCTGGAGAACGGCGTGCTCACCTTCGGCGAAATCCACAAGCTGATGATTGACCTGCCCGCCGACAGCGCGTTTTTACAGGCCAATCTGCACCCCAGCAACCTTGATGCGGCTATCCGCGCCGTCGAAAACTAACAGGAGAACTACCGTGAACAGTGAGAAACAGTCACGTCAGTGGGCGCACGGTGCCGATATGGTTGTCGGCCAGCTGGAAGCGCAGGGTGTGAAGCAGGTGTTCGGCATACCGGGCGCAAAAATCGACAAGGTCTTTGACTCCCTGCTGGACTCCTCCATCGAGATTATCCCGGTGCGTCACGAGGCGAACGCGGCGTTTATGGCGGCAGCGGTAGGGCGGCTAACCGGCAAGGCCGGAGTCGCGCTGGTCACCTCCGGGCCGGGCTGCTCCAACCTGATAACCGGCATCGCCACCGCCAACAGCGAAGGTGACCCGGTGGTCGCGCTGGGTGGGGCGGTGAAGCGGGCAGATAAAGCGAAGCTGGTGCACCAGAGCATGGATACCGTCGCCATGTTCAGCCCGGTGACCAAATACGCCGTGGAGGTCAATTCGCCTGACGCGATTGCCGAGGTGGTGTCGAACGCGTTTCGCGCTGCCGAGCAGGGCAGGCCGGGCGGGGCGTTTGTCAGCCTGCCGCAGGATATTGTCGACCAGCCCACCACGGGGGCGATTTTGCCCGCCAGCGGTCCCGCGCTGATGGGGCCAGCACCGGAATCCGCCATTAACGACGTGGCGAAGCTTATTGAAAAGGCCAAAAACCCGGTCATCTTACTCGGCCTGATGGCCAGCCAGCCCGCCAACAGCGCCGCGCTGCGCAAGCTGCTGGAGAAAAGCCGTATTCCGGTCACCAGCACCTACCAGGCCGCCGGGGCGGTGAATCAGGAACACTTCACCCGCTTCGCCGGACGCGTCGGTCTGTTTAACAACCAGGCGGGCGATCGGCTCCTGCATCTGGCGGATCTGATCATCTGTATCGGTTACAGCCCGGTGGAATACGAGCCGTCCATGTGGAACAGCGGTGACGCCACCCTGGTGCACATTGACGTGCTGCCCGCCTATGAGGAGCGCAAGTATGTTCCCGATCTGGAACTGGTTGGGGATATTGCCGCCACGCTGAATCTGCTTGCCAGCCGAATCGAGCACAAGCTTGAACTCAGCCAGCGCGCCTCGGAAATTCTTGTCGATCGCCAGCATCAGCGGGACCTCCTCGACCGTCGCGGCGCATCGCTTAACCAGTTTGCCCTGCATCCGCTGCGCATCGTGCGCGCCATGCAGGACATCGTGAACAACGACGTGACGCTCACCGTCGACATGGGCAGCTTCCACATCTGGATCGCCCGCTACCTCTACAGCTTCCGCGCGCGTCAGGTGATGATCTCCAACGGTCAGCAGACCATGGGCGTGGCGCTGCCGTGGGCGATTGGCGCGTGGCTGGTCAACCCGGGGCGCAAGGTGGTGTCGGTCTCCGGGGACGGCGGCTTTTTGCAGTCGAGCATGGAGCTGGAAACCGCCGTACGCCTCAACGCCAATATTCTGCACATCATCTGGGTGGATAACGCCTACAACATGGTGGCCATCCAGGAGGAGAAAAAATATCAGCGTCTCTCCGGCGTGGAGTTCGGCCCGGTCGATTTCAAAGCCTATGCCGACGCGTTCGGCGCAAAAGGTTTTGCCGTCGAGAGTGCCGACGCGCTCGAACCGACGCTGCGTGCCGCAATGGATGTCGATGGCCCGGCCGTGGTGGCCATTCCCGTCGACTACAGCGATAACCCGCTGCTGATGGGCCAGCTCCATCTCAGCCAGATTTTGTGAATCAATATAAGGACAGAGAAATGCAAAAAGTGGCTCTCGTAACCGGCTCCGGCCAGGGAATTGGCAAAGCGATCGCGCTTCGCCTGGTGAAGGATGGTTTTGCCGTTGCTATTGCGGATTATAACGAAGAGACGGCGAAAGCGGTCGCGGATGAGATCACCCGCAACGGCGGGAAGGCCGTCGCCGTGAAGGTGGACGTCTCTGACCGCGAGCAGGTGTTCGCGGCGGTGGAAAAAGCCCGCACCGCGCTGGGCGGTTTTAACGTCATCGTCAATAACGCTGGGGTGGCGCCGTCCACGCCCATCGAATCCATCACGCCGGAGATTGTCGACAAGGTCTACAACATCAACGTGAAAGGGGTGATCTGGGGCATTCAGGCCGCAATTGACGCCTTCCGCAAAGAGGGGCACGGCGGCAAAATCATCAACGCCTGCTCCCAGGCGGGCCATACCGGCAACCCGGAACTGGCGGTCTATAGCTCCAGCAAGTTCGCGGTGCGTGGCTTAACCCAGACCGCCGCGCGGGATCTCGCGCCGCTGGGGATCACCGTTAACGCCTATTGCCCGGGCATCGTCAAAACGCCGATGTGGGCGGAAATCGACCGTCAGGTCTCCGAGGCGGCGGGTAAACCGCTTGGCTACGGGACGGAAACCTTTGCCAAACGCATCACGCTTGGCCGTTTGTCCGAGCCGGAAGACGTGGCCGCCTGCGTCTCTTACCTCGCCGGGCCGGATTCCGACTACATGACTGGTCAGTCGCTGCTGATTGATGGTGGGATGGTGTTCAACTAAATACACAATACTAAAAAGCTCTGACATGAACTTTCCCCTGCTCCCGTGCAGGGGCTTTTTTTTGTCTCGTCAGCCATTGTGCATTACACTGCGCGCTGCAAAACTTTAGTCTTGAGATCTGACAGGCGGTAACAGCGATGAACGGTACAATCACAACGTGGTTTAAAGATAAAGGCTTTGGATTTATCAAAGATGAAAACGGCGACAACCGCTACTTTCATGTGATTAAGGTCGCCAACCCTGATCTGATTAAGAAAGATGCGGCGGTGACCTTCGAGCCAACCACCAACAGCAAAGGCCTTTCCGCGTATGCGGTGAAGGTGATCCCCGAAAGTAAGCACCTCTATATTGCAGGCGAGCGCGTGAAGCTCACCTCAATTAAATCCTTCGTGGTGTTCAGCGAGGAAGAGCCCGTTGATACTAAAATCGACAAAGAGAACGCGGTGCTGTCGGTGGGGCTGCTGATGAACAGCATCAAACCAAAATCCGAGAAAAAGCCGGGCGAAATGCGCACGGTGAAGAAGCTGGCGATCACTACCTTCCAGAACACGACGCTGATCTTCACTGAAGATGAGATCGACATCGATGCCACGGTGAAGCTGCTGAAGTAACGTTTTGCCGGGTGGCGGTTACGCCTTACCCGGCCTACAAAATGCGTGCGGCACTCGCCGCCGCACGGTTTACCCCATCCTGTGCTCGCCCCGCAACATTGCTTCACGGTCAAATACCCGCTGGATCTCCCCGTGCGCCATAAATGCCGCCCGGTCGGACATATGCGCAATCACGTCCGCATCGTGGCTCACCAGCAGGTAGGTCATGCCGTGCTGCGCCTTCAGGCGGTTGAGCAGGTTAAGAATCTCCGCCTGTACCGACATATCCAGCGCCGAGGTCGGTTCATCCAGCAGCAGAAGCTGCGGGCGCAGCAGCAGCGCGCGGGCAATGGCCACGCGCTGACGCTGTCCGCCGGAAAGCTGATGCGGGTAACGCCTGCCCGCGTCGGCGGAAAGCCCCACCTCATGCAGCGCATTGGCCACCTTTTCCGCGATCTGCGTCTCGCCGTGGATGCTTAACGGCTCCGACAGCGTGCGCGCTATGGTGTGATTCGGGTGCAGCGACGCCCACGGATCCTGAAACACCATCTGCACGTTGCGGCGAAGCTCGCCTTCAAAGCGTCGCCCTGGCGTTAACGCTTCTCCCAGTAGCGCAATACTGCCGCGCCACTCGCGCTGCAGCCCCGCCAGCACGCGCAGAATAGTCGATTTCCCGCAGCCGGATTCGCCAATCAGGCTGAACGTCTCGCCTTTCTCAATGCTAAAGCTGGCGGCCGAAACCGCCGTTTTTTCCCCGAAGGTGACCTGCACCTGGTTAACCTCAACGATCGCCATCGCTGGCCTCCTTCCACGGCTGCGAACGGTCGAGCGTCGGCAGCATCTGCCCATAGGTATGGGCGTCTGGACGACAGGTCCACAGGGTGCGCGTGTACGGATGCGTCGCCTGCGGGAGCCGGCTTGCCGCCATCTCATCGACCTTTTCACCCTGATACATCACCAGCACGCGGTCGCAGTGTTCCGCGACGAGCGGCAAGTCGTGGCTGATTAACAGCATCGCCATCTGCCGCGCCTCGCACTGCTGTACCAGCAGCTCCAGGATCTGGTTGCGCAGGCGTGCGTCCAGCGCGGAAGTCGGTTCGTCGGCGATCAGCACCTGCGGGTTGTTGACGAGCGCAATGGCGATCATCACGCGCTGGCCCATGCCGCCGGAAAGTTCGCCGGGATAGCGCTGGAGCACGTGCTCGTTCAGCCCCACGGCGCGGATGATATCGTGAATGCGCGCCAGTCGTTCGGCGCGGGGCAGGCGCTGATGGAGGGTCAGCGCCTCATCAAGCTGGGCGGAGACGGTTTTCACCGGGTTTAGCGCGTAGCGCGGGTCCTGTAGAACCATCGCTATGCCGTTGCCGCGCAGCGCCTGCCAGCGGCGGCTGTTCAGGGTCAGCAGGTCGTTGCCAAGCACGTTAAGCCGCTTAGCGCTCACGATGCCGGGCTTGCGCACCAGCCCCATCAGGGCGCGGGCAGACATGGACTTGCCGGAGCCGGATTCTCCTACCAGCGCCAGCCGCTCTTTGCCCAACGTAAAGCTCAGGTTGTTGACCACGCGCGCGGCGGGGTAGTCGATATTCAGCGCATCGACGATGACGCGGTGTTCAGTCATGCTGTGGCTCCAGTACGTCGCGCAGGCCATCGCCCAGCAGGTTAAAGGCCAGGCTGGCAAACAGAATCGCCCCGCCTGGAATGGCGGCAATCCACCACTGGTCAAAAATGACCTGCATGCCGTCGGCAATCATCGCGCCCCATTCCGCCATCGGTGGACGCGCGCCCAGACCAAGGAAGCCCAGCCCGGCAGCGGCCAGAATAATCCCGGCCAGATCCAGCGCCAGTCGCACAATCGCGGAGGGCAGGCACAGGGGCAGAATATGGCCGACCAGCAGGCGCGGGCCGCGAATGCCCATCATCTCCGCGGCGGCCAGATAATCGCTGTGGCGCAGACGCTGGATTTCACTGCGCGCCTGGCGCGCATAGGCAGGCCAGGTCGTTAAGGCCAGCGCCAGCGCGCCGTTGACCAGCCCCGGGCCGAGCATCGCCACAAACGCGAAGGCGAGGATCAGGCGCGGCATCGACATCACCACGTCGGAAAAGCGCATCAGGATGCGCTCCATCCAG
This sequence comes from Enterobacter sp. MGH 38, assembly GCF_000492855.1. Taxonomy (NCBI): domain Bacteria; kingdom Pseudomonadati; phylum Pseudomonadota; class Gammaproteobacteria; order Enterobacterales; family Enterobacteriaceae; genus Enterobacter; species Enterobacter sp. MGH 38. The sequence continues at coordinate 316,521 of NZ_KI535608.1, forward strand.
CCGCCGTAGTAGCCTGACAAAATCCCCACCAGCAGACCGGCGGGGAGGGTAATAACGGTGACTAAGGCCACCAGCCCCAGTGCCGGACGGGTGCCGTAGATTAATCGGGAGAGCAGATCCCGCCCATAGCTGTCAGTACCCAGCCAGTGCTGCGCGTTGGGCGGTTGCAGACGCGCGGCGGCGTCCTGCCAGTTGGGATCCTGCGGCGCAAGCCACGGCGCGAACAGAGCAATAAGCACCAGCAGCGCGATGGCGATCAGCCCGCAAAACGCGGCAGGGGAGCGGCGCAGGCGGCGTAAGAAGAGATAAAACGGCATTAGCGCACCCTGGGATCGGTCGCCCGCACAAGCAGGTCGGTAAGGTTATTGATCAGAACAAAGCAGACGCCAATCAGCAGCGTGCCGCCCATCACGGCGGTGGTGTCACCGGCGAACAGGGCCGTGGTGAGGTAGCGCCCGATGCCCGGCCACGAGAAGACGGTTTCGGTTAATACCGCGCCCTCCAGCATGCTGGTGTAGGCCAGCGCAATCACCGTCAGCAGCGTGCTGCGAATGTTCGGCAGCACGTGACGCAGCAGGATGGTCATCTCTCCGGCGCCCTTGGCGCGGGCGAGCAATATGTACTCTTTGTTCATCTCGCTCAGACAGGCGGAGCGCGTCAGGCGGGTGATACTTGCCAGCGAGTAGTAGGCCAGCAGCAGCACCGGCAGCACCAGGTGGCTGATGGCGTTGCGGAACGCCTCGCGGTCGCCGGAAAGCCAGGTATCTACCAGCGCAAATCCGGTTCGTGGCTCGACGGTGAATTGCCAGATGTCGTCCAGCCTGCCGGGGCCAGCGCTCCACTGTAGTTTCGCGTAGAACAGAGCCAGCATCAGCAGGCCGAGCCAGAATATCGGCACCGAATTGCCGAGCAGGGTGAGCGTTCTGATCGCTAAGTCCAGTGGCGAACCGGCGTAGCGGGCGCACAGCACACCCGCAATTACGCCGAGTACTGTGCCGATAATTAGCGCCAGCGTTGCCAGTTCCAGCGTGGCGGGAAAGGCGTGCAGCAGGTCCTGCAATACCGGCTGACCGGTAGCGCTGGCGGTGCCTAAATCCCCGTGAGCGAGGTTTTGCAGGTAGTGCCAGAACTGCACCGGCAGGGGCCGATCCAGCCCAAGCTGCTGGCGAACCTGATCGTAAGTGGACTGGCTGGCGTGATCGCCGACGATCTGCAATACGCGATCGACCGGGGAAAAGGCAGAGAGCGCAAACGTGACCAGCAGTAGCCCGAACAGCGTGAGCAGGAGAGTCAGCAGACCCTGAAGCACGCGGGTGGAAAGATGTGGCATGGGAAAATCGTTATCCTGAAAATATGCACGAACGACCCCCTCTCCCACGGGAGAGGGAGAGGGGGGAAAAGCTACTTCATAACGCGATCGTACCAGACCATATCCGCGTTCAGCCCCTGCTGATACCCCTTCACGTTATCGCGCACCACGATCTGAGTTTTGCCCTGGTCAACGAACACGTACGGCGAGTTATGCTGTAACTGTTCCTGCATCTTCTTATACAGATCCAGACGTTTCGCCGGATCCGGCTCGGCAACCGCCGCCAGCGTGGCCTTGTTCAGCTCCGGGATTTTCCAGCCGTTCAGACCGGCCACGGTGCTGGACTTCCCGTCGTTCCACGCGAAGGCGCTGGCGTTGGAGTGCGCATCGAAGTAATCCGGGATCCACAGGCGAATCGCCGCCTGATGCTGCTTAGCGCGCACGCGGGCGTACACCTGGCTACCCGCAGCGGGCAGCAGATCCACCTTCACGCCACCCTGAGCAAAGCTCGCCTGCATGGATTGCGCGATGGTGATGAACGGTGGTTTATTCTCCACGTCCAGCGTGAAATGCGCGTCTTTGATGCCCGCCTTGGCGAGGATCGCTTTTGCTTTTGCCGGGTCAAACGTGAACGGATTGTCCTCCAGCGCGCCCGGCAGGCCGACCGGCAGGAAGCTCTGATGAACAAAATACTGGCCTTTCAGCAGGTCTTTGGTGATGCCTTCATAATCCACCAGCCAGCGCGAGGCTTCCCAGAACGCTGGATTATTCAGCAGCGGGTTAGCGCTGTTGCCGGTGTTAAACACCAGATAGTTTTGCTCGGCAGAAGGGATGCTAAGCACCTTCACGCCCGGCTTGCCGCTGAGGGCGCTTATCTGGTCTGCACCCAGATCGCGCGCCACGTCCGCATCACCCTGCTGGATCAGCAGGCGGCGGGAAGCGGGATCGGGGACGTTTTTAATGATGATGCTTTTAAGCTTCGGCGCGCCGCCGGGCGCGGATTCGTTGGCTTCCAGCACGATGGCCTGATGCGGCTGGTAAACGCGCATTTTGAACGCGCCGCTGCCCGCAGAGTGCATTTTTAACCACGCGTTGCCGAAGTCGTTATCCTTCACGTTCGCCGCAACCTGTTTTTCATCGACGATGGAGGCAATCGGCGTGGAGAGAATATTCAGCGCCACCGACGGGCTAACGTCGGCCGTCCAGTGAAGCGTGAGGGTATGGTCGTCCACTTTCTTTAGCTGGCTGGCGATGTTGCTGGCGTCCCAGCCCAGTACGTTGAGGATAAACGCCGGGGATTTGTTCAGCGTCACGGCGCGGGTATAAGAGAAGATCACGTCTTCCGGGCGCAGCGGGTTGCCGGAGGAGAATTTCGCATCGGGTTTAAGCTTGATGGTCAGGGTTTTTGCTGCCGCGTCCGCGTCCCAGCTTTCTGCCAGAACCGGCGTGATTTTTTCCGGATTATCGCGGTCCGGCTGTACCAGACGCTGGTACAGGCTCGGAACGGTCTGGATGCTGGAAAGCTCGTTGGCTTCGGCCGGGTCAAGGCTCACGATATCATCCAGACCCTGGGCGACAACCAGCGTGTTGGGCGGGGTAGCGGCGTGAGCAGCGCTTGAGAGCGCAGCCAGCACCAGTAACGGCAGCAGTTTTTTAGTCATAGCGATCCCTGAATAAAATATATTGTGATTGTTTTATGCACCGTTACGGTAGGCTGGCTGAGGATTTCCTCAAAGTCGAAATTCTGCTTTGCTTATGCCATCCGGGAATAACGCATTCGGTCTGGTTATGAGTCACCTCTCTTTTCGTTCGCTTTTTAACCTGCTATAACAAACTCCTTACCTTTCAGGGAGTCACCGCCGTGCCCGAAATCAATCAACATGGTCAAACCGTTAACGATATTGTCCCGGACTGGAAATGCGCCCGCGCGTTAACCCGTACTCTGCTCACCGGCCAGTATTGCCGCCTGGAGCCGCTGGATGCTGACCGCCATTCGGCTGATTTGTTTGAAGCCTATGCGCTGGGTGACGACAGCGACTGGACGTGGCTTGCCAGCACCCAGCCTGTGAGCGTTGAGGCCACTGCGCACTGGGTGCTGGGAAAGGTGCTGGATGACGACCTGGTGCCCTTTGCCGTTATCGATCTGCGCACCGAAAAGGCGGTAGGGCTGGTCAGCTATATGGCGATAGAACGCTTTCAGGGCTCGGTTGAGATCGGCCACGTCACCTGGTCGCGCAGAATGAAGGGCACCCGCGTGGGTACCGAAGCGGTGTGGCTGCTGCTGAAAAATGCCTTTGAGCATCAATATCGCCGGCTGGAGTGGAAGTGCGATTCGATGAACATCGCCTCACGCAACGCGGCGGAGCGGCTGGGGTTTGTCTGGGAAGGGCGACTGCGCCAGAAGCTGGTGCGCAAAGGCCGCAACCGCGACAGCGATATGCTCTCGATTATTGACGGCGAATGGCCGGAAAAGGATGCGGCTCTGCGGACCTGGCTGGCAGCGGAGAATTTTGACGGGGAAGGGCGGCAGGTCAGGCGGTTAGAGGAATTTCGGACGAAAAAGCCTTACCCTTCACCCCAACCCTCTCCCCAAAGGAGAGAGGGTGTTCAAGTTCCCTCTCCCCTTTGGGGAGAGGGTTAGGGTGAGGGGAGAAGTTCGCACTCAGCGGCGAACCGGCGCCCCGTTCGCCACATAATACGCCGCCGTGCTCTTCGCCAGCGGCTCGCGCCCGCGAATGGCGTCGGCAATCTTTTCGCCAATCATGATGGTGGTGGCGTTCAGGTTGCCGGTGATAATCTGCGGCATAATCGACGCATCCACTACGCGTAACCCTTCCAGCCCGTGAACGCGGCCTTCGCCGTCGACCACCGCCATTTCGTCGTAGCCCATCTTGCAGGTACCGCACGGGTGGAAGGCGGTTTCGGCGTGGTTGCGCACGAACTCGTCCAGCTGTTCGTCGGTCTGGCATTCGACGCCCGGGCTGATTTCACGACCGCGATACTTGTCCAGCGCAGGCTGGTGCATGATCTCGCGGGTGATGCGAATCGCGTCGCGGAACTCCTGCCAGTCCTGCTCGTGGGACATGTAGTTGAACAGGATCGCCGGATGCTGGTGCGGATCGCGCGACTTGATGCGCACGTGGCCGCGGCTCGGGGAGCGCATGGAGCCAACGTGGCACTGAAAACCATGCTCTTTCACCGCGTTCGAGCCGTTGTAGTTAATCGCCACCGGCAGGAAGTGATACTGAATGTTCGGCCACTCGAACTCCTCGCGGCTGCGGATAAACCCGCCTGCTTCGAAGTGGTTGCTCGCGCCCACGCCCGTGCCGCCAAACAGCCACTCCGCGCCAATCTTCGGCTGGTTCCACCATTGCAGGGCAGGGTAGAGGGAGACCGGCTCCTTACATTCATACTGAAGATACATCTCCAGGTGATCCTGCAAGTTTTCACCCACTCCGGGTAAATCATGTACCAGCGGGATATCAAACTGCTTCAGCAGTTCAGCGTTGCCCACGCCGGAGCGCTGGAGGATCTGCGGAGACGCGATGGCGCCCGCGCACAGCAGTACCTCTTTCTTCGCTGTCGCTTTTGACGGAATGGTGCTTTCGCCTTCCAGCCACTCGACGCCCACCGCGCGCTTGCCGTCAAAGATAATGTGATCGGTCATGGCGTGGGTGCGGATGGTCAGATTCGGGCGCGGTTTGGCCTGATCCAGATAGCCGCGCGCGGTGCTGGCGCGTCGGCCCTGCGGCGTGACCGTGCGATCCATCGGGCCAAAGCCTTCCTGCTGATAGCCGTTGAGATCGTCGGTGCGCGGGTAGCCCGCCTGCACGCCTGCCTCCACCATCGCTTCAAACAGCGGGTTCACACCCGGCTTAGAGGTGGTGACGCTCACCGGACCGTCGCCGCCGTGGTAGTCGTTCGGCCCCACGTCGCGGGTCTCTGCCTTGCGGTAGTAGGGCAGGCAGTTGAGATAGCTCCAGTGCTCCAGACCCGGTTCTTTCGCCCAGTTGTCCAGATCCATTGCATTGCCGCGCACGTAGCACATGCCGTTGATCAGCGACGAGCCGCCCAGCCCTTTACCCCGTCCGCACTCCATGCGGCGGTTGTTCATGTAAGGCTCTGGCTCGGTTTCATACGCCCAGTTGTAGCGCTTGCCCTGCAACGGGAAGGCCAGCGCGGCAGGCATCTGGGTGCGGAAGTCAAAGCGGTAGTCCGGCCCGCCCGCCTCAAGCAGCAGGACGGTGGTGTTTGGATCTTCAGTCAGTCGTGTTGCCAGTACGTTGCCGGCAGAGCCGGCCCCGATAATGATGTAGTCAAATTGCAAATAAACCTCCCGGTTAAAATATGGACTGGAATTTACCCATCTCAACCTGGATGGACTTCACCTGGGTGTAACTCTGAAGCGTCATGACGCCGTTCTCACGGCCAATGCCGGAGTGTTTGTAGCCGCCCACCGGCATCTCTGCGGCGGATTCGCCCCAGGTGTTGATCCAGCAGATGCCCGCTTCGAGCTGATGAATGGCGCCGTGGGCGCGGTTCAGGTCGGTCGTGACGATGCCTGCCGCCAGCCCGTAGTCGGTGTCGTTGGCGCGGCGAATCGCTTCCTCAATGGACTCATAGGTGAGGATGGACATCACCGGGCCGAAGATCTCTTCGCGCACGATGGTCATCTCGTCGGTGCAGTCGGTGAACACGGTTGGGGCCACCCACGCGCCGTTATCGAAGCCTTCGCCCTTCAGCACGTCGCCGCCGCACAGCACGCGCGCGCCTTCCTCTTTGCCTTTGGCGATGTAGCGCATCACGCTGTCCCGGTGCGGGAAGCTGACCATCGGACCAAAGTTGGTAGCTTCATCGAACAGATCGCCCGCGCGGATGCGGCCCACGCGCTCAACGATTTTTTGCTCAAACGCGGCTTTGAACTTCGCCGGCACGAACACGCGGGTGCCATTGGTGCACACCTGGCCGGAGCTGAAGAAGTTGGCCATCATGGCGATATCTGCCGCGAGATCCAGATCCGCATCGTCAAACACTATCAGCGGGGATTTACCGCCCAGCTCCATCGTCACCTCTTTCAGGGACGAGGCCGCCGAGTTGGCCATCACCTTTTTGCCGCTGGCGACGCCGCCGGTAAAGGAGACTTTCGCGATGCCCGGATGCTCGGTCAGGTACTGGCCGGTCTCCGCGCCTACGCCCGGCAGGACGTTAAACACGCCGTCCGGCAGGCCCGCTTCGGTGTAGATTTCAGCAAGCTTCAGGGCGGTAAGCGGTGTCACTTCGCTCGGCTTGAAGATCATTGCGTTGCCCGCCGCCAGCGCCGGCGCGGATTTCCACAGGGCGATCTGGATCGGGTAGTTCCACGCGCCGATGCCCGCCACCACGCCCAGCGGCTCGCGGCGGGTGTAGACGAACGAGGTGTCGCGCAGCGGGATCTGGCTGCCCTCCAGCGCCGGGATCAGCCCCGCGTAGTAATCCAGCACGTCCGCGCCGGTGACGATGTCGACGGTCGAGGTTTCGGAATACGCTTTACCGGTGTCGAGGGTTTCCAGCGTTGCCAGCTCGTCGTTACGCTCGCGCAGGATATCGACGGCGCGACGCAGGATGCGCGAGCGCTCCATGGCGGTCATCGCCGCCCAGATTTTTTGCCCGCGCTTTGCGCTTTCGACGGCGCGGTCCACGTCTTCGCGCCCGGCGGCCTGCACGGTCGCCAGAACTTCACCGTTCGCCGGGTTGATGGTCTCGAAGGTGCGACCGCTGGTGGCGGATGTATAACCACCATTGATATAAAGCTGCTGTTCTGCCATTCGGGACATAAATTCTCCTCGGTTAGTCGGTCGGTAAATGCTGGCTGATAAAGTGGCTGGTAAGCGACTGGGCCAGGGTTTTATCCAGCGGTTTGCCGCTGAGCGCAGCGCGCAGCCACAGCCCGTCAATCAGTGCGGCGAGCCCGTAGCCCGCCTCTTCAGCCTGTTCACGCGGCAGCTCGCGGCGGAACTCGTACACCAGGTTTGAGAGCAACCGACGGCTGCTGACCTGCTGCAAACGGTAGAGCATCGGCTGATGCATGCTGCTGGCCCAGAAGGCCAGCCAGGCCTTCATCGCCGCGCCGCTAACCTGAGTTTCATCAAAATTGCCGCCGACAATCGCCTGCAAGCGCTGCTCTGCACTGCCGTCCGGCAGGGCGCGTAAACGGCTTAATACCGCGTCGCGCAGCTGACCGGTGATGTCGCGCATGGTCGCTTCCAGCAGACCGTTTTTATCTTTGAAATAGTGGCTGATGATCCCCGTGGATACGCCCGCCCGACGGGCGATCTGCGCGATGGTTGCGTCATGCATTCCCACTTCATTAATTGCTTCCAGCGTGGCATCGATTAGCTGCCTGCGCCGGATCGGCTGCATCCCCACTTTGGGCATTTTTGCCACTCCATTCATCAGCGTTGGTAATCTATTAAAGCGGTTTTTGATTGGACGTTCAATATAAAATGTGTCTTAATTGTTGCGATTTTAGATTTCAATAGTTACAAAAACAGTGAGGATACTGGATGACAGACCTTTCACAAGACAGAGAAAAAGACAAAATCAACCCGGTCGTTTTTTATACGTCCGCCGGGCTGATTTTGTTGTTTTCCCTGACGACTATTTTCTTTCGTGATTTTTCTGCCGAGTGGATTGGGCGCACTCTGGACTGGGTGTCAAAGACCTTCGGCTGGTACTATCTGCTGGCCGCGACGCTTTACATCGTGTTCGTGGTCTGCATTGCCTGCTCGCGCTTCGGTTCGGTGAAGCTCGGGCCAGAGCAGTCTAAGCCCGAGTTCAGCCTGCTGAGCTGGGCCGCAATGCTGTTTGCCGCAGGCATCGGCATCGACCTGATGTTCTTCTCCGTGGCGGAACCGGTCACGCAATATATGCAGCCGCCGGAAGGGGCAGGGCAGACGATGGAGGCCGCGCGCCAGGCGATGGTCTGGACGCTGTTCCACTACGGCCTGACGGGCTGGTCGATGTACGCCCTGATGGGCATGGCGCTCGGATACTTTAGCTATCGTTATAATTTGCCCCTTACCATCCGCTCCGCGCTGTACCCGATTTTCGGCAAAAAGATCAACGGTCCGATTGGCCACAGCGTCGACATTGCGGCGGTGATCGGCACCATCTTCGGCATCGCCACCACGCTCGGAATTGGCGTGGTGCAGCTCAACTACGGGCTGAGCGTGCTGTTTGACATCCCGGATTCGATGGCGGCGAAGGCGGCGCTGATTGCGCTGTCGGTGATTATCGCCACCATCTCGGTGACCTCCGGCGTGGATAAAGGGATTCGCGTGCTCTCCGAACTGAACGTCGCGCTGGCGCTGGGGCTGATCCTGTTCGTGCTGTTTATGGGCGACACCTCGTTCCTGCTCAATGCCTTAGTACTGAACGTGGGTGATTACGTGAACCGCTTTATGGGCATGACGCTGAACAGCTTCGCCTTTGACCGTCCGACAGAGTGGATGAACAACTGGACGCTGTTCTTCTGGGCGTGGTGGGTGGCGTGGTCGCCGTTTGTCGGCCTGTTCCTGGCGCGTATTTCGCGTGGGCGGACCATCCGTCAGTTCGTGATGGGCACGCTGATTATCCCGTTCACCTTTACCCTGCTGTGGCTGTCGATTTTCGGCAACAGCGCGCTGCACGAGATCATCCACGGCAATGCGACTTTTGCCCAGGAAGCGATGGCGCACCCGGAGCGCGGCTTCTACAGCCTGCTGGCGCAGTACCCGGCGTTCACCTTTAGCGCGTCCGTAGCGACCATCACCGGCCTGCTGTTCTATGTCACCTCGGCGGACTCTGGCGCGCTGGTGCTGGGGAACTTCACCTCGAAGCTCAAGGACATTAACAGCGACGCGCCGAACTGGCTGCGCATCTTCTGGTCCGTCGCCATCGGCCTGCTGACGCTCGGCATGCTGATGACCAACGGTATCTCTGCGTTGCAGAACACGACGGTGATCATGGGCCTGCCGTTCAGCTTCGTGATCTTCTTCGTGATGGCCGGGCTGTATAAATCGCTTAAGGTGGAAGACTACCGCCGCGTCAGCGCCAGCCGCGACACCGCCCCGCGTCCGCTGGGCGCGCAGGACAGGCTGAGCTGGAAAAAACGCCTCTCGCGCCTGATGAATTACCCCGGTACGCGCTACACCAAACAGATGATGGAGACGGTCTGTTTCCCGGCGATGGAAGAGGTGGCCCAGGAGCTGAAGCTGCGTGGCGCCTACGTGGAGCTGAAAAACCTGCCCCCGGAAGAGGGCGAAAATCTGGGGCACCTGGATCTGCTGGTGCACATGGGCGACGAGCAGAACTTTGTCTATCAGATCTGGCCGCAGCAGTATTCGGTACCCGGCTTTACCTACCGGGCGCGCAGCGGGAAGTCGACCTACTACCGGCTGGAGACCTTCCTGCTGGAAGGCAGCCAGGGGAATGATCTGATGGATTACAGCAAGGAGCAGGTGATTACGGACATTCTGGACCAGTATGAACGGCACCTGAACTTTATCCATCTGCACAGGGAAGCACCGGGGAATAGCGTGATGTTCCCGGATGCCTAAAGTTTGATCTGAATAAAGTGCGTGAAAGTTAAGGGGCCAGATTGTTATGAATCTGGCCCTGTACTTTTCGAATAGTGCTTATTATATCTTTTACTAGAGGTGTACTATGTACGCCTTTATGTTGTTCCGAGGTATAAAATGAGCATCTTTGATGAACTTAAAACTTCGCTTGAAGAGGCGGTTGAGATCCACAGCGGAAGGAAAGCCGCTTCCCGGGTAACCCGCTATGAAGTTGCTGATGTGCGCGCCATCAGAGAGCAGCTCAATATCACGCAAAGCGAAATGGCGAAGGCGCTTGGCACGAGCGTCGATACGATAAAGAGCTGGGAGTCTAAACGTCGCAACCCAACCGGGCTGGCGGCGAAGGTACTTAATGTGATTCGGGAGAATCCTGCATTTTATAAGGCACTTGCCGGGCAGTGAGTCGCCCTTATGCCGGGTGGCGCTGCGCTTACCCGGCCTACAAAACTCCAAAACTGCTTTACCGTAGGCCTGATAAGCGAAGCGCCATCAGGCTCTCCCTCCGTTGACACAACTTTAATGATAATTATTTTCATTTAAATATAGCCTGTGCTATACCTTATAGCACAGGCTAATTTTGCTTTGATTTTAATCACCTCAGGAGACTTCTGCGATGCATCCACGGCAAGGATTGAAGCGTCTGTTGCTCGGCGCGCTGCTCATGACCGCGACCACCACGGGCGCGCTGGCGGCTGAAAAGTTCCAGGTCATCACCACTTTTACCGTTATCGCTGATATGGCGAAAAACGTGGCGGGGGATGCCGCAGAGGTCACCTCCATCACCAAACCGGGCGCGGAAATTCACGAATACCAGCCCACCCCGGGCGATATCAAACGCGCGCAGAAGGCACAGCTGATCCTGGCGAACGGCATGAATCTGGAGCTGTGGTTCCAGCGCTTTTATCAGCATCTGAACGGTGTGCCGGAGGTGATTGTCACCAAAGGCATCACCCCGATGGGCATCAGCGAAGGGCCCTATAACGGCAAGCCCAATCCGCACGCGTGGATGTCGCCGGACAACGCCCTGATTTACGTCGATAACATCCGCGACGCGCTGGTGAAGTACGATCCGGCCAACGCACAGACGTATCAGCGCAACGCTGATGCTTACAAGCAGAAGATCACCGCCACTCTCGAACCGCTGCGCAAGCAGGTCGCGGAGATACCGGAAGACAAACGCTGGATGGTGACCAGCGAAGGGGCTTTTTCCTATCTGGCGCGGGATTTGGGCCTGAAGGAGCTTTACCTGTGGCCGATCAACGCCGATCAGCAGGGCACGCCCCAGCAGGTGCGCAAGGTTATCGATCTGGTGAAAAAACATCACATTCCGGCGGTGTTCAGCGAAAGCACGGTCTCCGATAAGCCCGCCCGTCAGGTGGCGCGTGAAACCGGCGCCCACTATGGCGGCGTGCTGTACGTCGACTCTCTGAGCGCGGAAAACGGCCCGGTGCCAACCTATATCGATCTGCTGAACGTCACCACCCGCACGCTGGTGCAGGGCATCCGCGACGGGATGAAGGAGTAATCATGCAGAAAGGTATTGTTGTAACCGACGTGACCGTGACCTACCGCAACGGCCACACGGCGCTGCGCGACGCGTCGTTCAGCGTGCCGGGCGGATCGATTGCTGCCCTGGTGGGGGTGAACGGTTCCGGCAAGTCCACGCTGTTTAAGGCGGTGATGGGGTTTGTGCGGGCGGCGAGCGGCACTATCTCCATTCTGGGGCTGCCGCCTCACCGGGCGCTGCGTCAGAACCTGGTCGCCTACGTGCCGCAGTCGGAAGAGGTCGACTGGTCGTTTCCGGTGCTCGTCGAGGACGTGGTGATGATGGGCCGCTACGGGCATATGGGGTTTCTGCGTCGTCCCAAAGAATGCGATAAGCAGATCGTCACCGACGCCCTGAAGCGTGTGGATATGCTCGAGCTGCGCCATCGGCAGATTGGCGAGCTGTCCGGCGGGCAGAAGAAGCGCGTGTTTCTGGCCCGTGCGATTGCCCAGCAGGGCGAGGTGATCCTGCTCGACGAGCCGTTTACCGGCGTGGACGTCAAAACCGAAGCCAGGATCATCAGCCTGCTGCGGGAGCTGCGCGACGAGGGTAAAACGATGCTGGTCTCGACCCACAATCTGGGCTCGGTCACGGAATTCTGCGATTACACGGTGATGGTCAAAGGCACCGTGCTGGCGAGCGGCCCGACGGATATCACCTTTACCGCCGAGAATCTTGAGCGCGCCTTCAGCGGCGTGCTGCGCCACGTGGTGCTCAGCGGCTCGGAAGATCGCATTATTACCGACGACGAACGCCCCTTCGTGGCGCACCGACAGGAGGCCAAATGAACGCGCTTCTCGAACCCTTCGGCTACGAGTACATGCTCAACGCGATGTGGGTCTCGGCGATGGTGGGCGGGCTGTGCGCGTTTCTCTCCTGCTATCTGATGCTTAAAGGCTGGTCGCTGATCGGCGATGCGCTGTCGCACTCCATCGTGCCGGGCGTAGCGGGCGCTTACATGCTCGGGCTGCCGTTCTCGCTGGGGGCGTTTTTATCGGGCGGGCTGGCGGCGGGCAGCATGCTGTTTCTCAACCAGCGCAGCCGCCTGAAGGAGGACGCCATTATCGGGCTGATCTTCTCCTCGTTTTTCGGGCTGGGGCTGTTTATGGTCTCGCTCAACCCGACCTCGGTGAACATTCAGACCATCGTCCTCGGCAATATTCTGGCTATCGCCCCGGAAGATATCGTCCAGCTGGCGATTATCGGCGTGGTGTCGATAGTTATCCTGCTGTTCAAATGGAAAGATCTGATGGTGACCTTTTTTGATGAGAACCACGCCCGCGCCATCGGCCTGCGTCCTGAACGCCTGAAAATTCTCTTCTTCACGCTGCTGGCGGTCTCTACCGTGGCGGCGCTGCAAACCGTCGGCGCGTTTCTGGTGATCTGTCTGGTGGTCACGCCTGGCGCGACCGCGTGGCTGCTGACCGATCGCTTCCCGCGCCTGCTGATGATTGCCGTCGCCATTGGCAGCATCACCAGCTTCCTCGGCGCGTGGGCCAGCTATTACCTGGACGGCGCCACCGGCGGCATTATCGTGGTCGCCCAGACGCTGCTGTTCCTGCTGGCGTTCGTCTTTGCGCCGAAGCACGGACTGCTTGCCAGCCGTCGTCGGGCGCGGGAGGCACACCCATGATGACGCTGCTCCTCGAACCCTTCCAGTTTGCGTTTATGAACAACGCGCTGCTGATTTCACTCCTGGTGGCCGTGCCCTGCGCGCTGCTGTCGGTTTTTCTGGTGCTGAAAGGCTGGGCGTTGATGGGCGACGCCATGAGCCACGCGGTGTTTCCCGGCGTCGTGCTGGCCTGGATGATGGGCCTGCCGCTGGCGCTGGGCGCGTTCGTGGCCGGTCTGTTCTGCGCGGTCGCCACCGGATACCTGAAGGATAACAGCCGCATCAAACAGGATACGGTCATGGGGATCGTCTTTTCCGGCATGTTCGGCGCCGGGCTGATCCTCTATATCGCTGTCAAACCTGAGGTGCATCTCGACCACATTCTGTTCGGCGATATGCTGGGTATTAACGGGATGGACATTCTGCAAAGCGGTCTCGTCGCGGGGATGATTGCGCTGGTGATTGGCCTGAAGTGGCGCGATTTTCTGCTGTTCTGCTTTGACTATCAGCAGGCGCAGGCGAGTGGCCTGCGCACCCGCTGGCTGCACCACGGCTTACTGTGCATGGTTTCGCTGACCATTGTGGCGACGCTGAAAGCGGTGGGGATCATTCTGTCGATTTCCCTGCTGATTGCCCCCGGCGCGGTGGCGGTGCTGATTACCCGACGCTTTCACATGGCGCTGCTGGTGGCGGTCGCCGTTTCAGCGCTGGTGTCGGTAAGCGGCGTTTATGCCTCGTTTTATCTCGACAGCGCGCCTGCGCCGACCATTGTGGTCCTGTTCGCGATGGTGTTTATCGTGACGTTTGTGGTGACCAGCGTGAAGGCTCGTCGCCAGGAGCGTGTGACAGCAGAGTGATGACCTGTTCGCCGTGCTGCTGCCAGTGCAGGGGGAAGGCGGTGCCTTCTTGAAAGTCTGCTAGTTGACAGGTCAATGCCAGCGTAAGCGTCTTATCGTCGAGCATGGTAACGCGGGCGCAGTCAAAACCCATCCAGGCCTGTACCTGCGGAAAGAGGGCCTTAAACAGGCTCTCTTTGGCGCTGAAGACCAGCGTCAGGGCGAGGGCGAACGGGTATCCCAGGCGGGAAAGCACAGGTTCTTCCTGTGTATCAATGATGCCGTCTTTGATTTCCCTGGCTTCGTTTTCGGAGAGGATCGTTTCACAATCGATGCCGATAAGCGCCGGGTATTGCGTGACGACGGCTATCGCCTGCGTGCCGCTGTGGGTGATGCTGCCGGAAATTCCTTGCGGCCAGAGCGGTTCCCCGCTGGGGCCGATGGCGGGCATGGTGTAGTCAGGTAAGGCGTGCGCGGCGGCGATGCGGCCTGCGAGGTGGTCGGCCTTGCGTTTGCGTCCGGCGTTAGCCAACTGGGCGTGGTGGGGGAGCCAGAGGAGATCGGCATCCGTAAAGGTGGTGGGGTCGAAGGTGATGCGGTGGAGGGTGTGGCCAGCGAGAGAAAATGTGCTGTGGGTGGTGTGCATGGTTTTCCCTTCAGTATTGTGCGGCCTGATGCCCTCACCCCAGCCCTCTCCCAAAGGGAGAGGGAGCAAACACTAAAAACGGCAACGGGGTTGCCGTTTTGCTTTTACCTCGCCCTCACCCCGGCCCTCTCCCACAGGGAGAGGGGGAAGTCACTGCCTGTATCAGAACCTCGTATTTACGCTCATGTACCAGGTGCGACCCGGTTCATTATACGTATACGCACCCGCGCCGTACATATACGCACCCGTCGTGGTATTACCCGTGGTCTGGGCGTTACCCGCGCGCCACTGGCGCTTGTCGAAGACGTTGTCCACGCCGCCGGTCAGGCTGACGTTTTTGGTCACGTCCCAGGTCGCGCTCAGACCAACGATGCTGTACGGGCTGACTTCGTCTTTCTCAGACCCGGTCACCGGCTGACCTTTGTAGTTGTACTTCTTCGGCTGCTGCTTGCCGTACCAGGTGAAGGTCGACTGCAATGAGACATCCTGACGTACCTGCCAGCTCAAGGTAGAGTTCAGCGTATACTCCGGGATGATCGACAGACGATCGCCGGTCTCCTTATTCTTACTTTGCAGCATGTAGGTGATGTTGTTGGTCCAGTTGATGGTGTCGCTGACCGGCACGTTCAGGGAGCCTTCCAGACCTTCCACTACCGCCTTCGGCACGTTTTCCCACTGGTAGATGTCGGTGGTGACTTTGCCGGTGGACGTCTGGCCAATCGGCGCGTAGCCCGCTTCAATCTTGTTGCGATAGTCGTTGCGGAACCAGGTCACGCCAGCCAGCCAGCCGTCGCGTTTCCACTCCAGGCCAATCTCTTTGTTGATACTGGTTTCCGCTTTCAGATCGTCGTTACCCATCATGTAGCAGCCCACGCCGTCGGAGCTGGCGTAGCAGCCCTGGCCTTTACTGTACAGCAGGTAGTTCGGGTTGGTCTGATACAGGCTTGGCGCTTTATAGGCGCGCGCGATGCCCATCTTCAGGGTGAAGTCATCCCCCAGACCTTGCGACAGGTTCAGGGACGGGCTCCAGTTATTACCCACAATAGTATGGTGGTCGAAGCGCAGGGCAGGGGTCAGCATGGTGCTGTCGGTCAGCTCCATGTTGTTTTCGGCAAACAGGGAGAAGATCTCCGCTGACGTGTACGGGCTACGATCTTCGCTCATGCCCGGGATGGTGCCCCCCTGCTGGGTTTGTGTAAAGGAGGTTGAGTCCTTCATGCGCTGCTGGTTCCACTCGGTGCCGAGCGTCAGGTTCTGGTTCACAATGAAATCAATCGGCAGGTTGATTTCGCTGTGCAGCATCACGTCGGCCAGATCGGTATCGGTGAATTTATTGCTGTTGAACAGGCCTTCCAGACCGCCCGCCAACCCTTCACCCAGACGAGAGTTGCGGGTGTGCTCGTACTGCGCCCAGTTGCTGGTGGTGATGCCGTTATCCCAGCCGCCGTTCCAGGTCACGGCGAAGTTCTGACGATAGATACGGTTAGTCTCTTTACCGTAGTTCTTCTTCACCAGCGCGTTGTCGTTGTTGGTGTTCTGCGTGTCGCCCGCATACAGGTTGTTCTGGCGGCTGTAGCCCGCTTCAAACTCCAGCGACTGCATCGGCGCGAAGTCCCAGCGCACCACGCCGTTGATGTCTTTATTTTCCACACCTTCACGGCCTGCGGGCAGGGTGTTGGCGTAAGCGCCCGTGCGGTCAGACTGGTGACCCTGGTTGATATCCCACGCGTCGGCCTGGGTTTTATCCAGGTTACCGTACATGCGGAAGCTGAAATCCCCGCCCAGCGGGCCGCTCAGGCTGAAGTTGGTGCGTTTGGTGGAACCTTCGTCTTTATGCTCTGGCGCGTTCAGGTAGGTGTTCCAGGAGCCGTGCCACTGGTCGTCAAATTTTTTGGTGATGATGTTCACCACGCCGCCCGCCGCACCATTACCGTAGCGGGCAGCAGCCGGGCCACGGATCACTTCGATGCGCTCGATCATCTCCGGCGGGACCCAGCCGGTATCGCCGCGGGTATCACGCTCGCCGCGCCAGCCCAGACGGATGGAGTTGCGGCTGGTGACCGGCTTGCCGTCGATCAGGATCAGGGTGTTTTCCGGGCCCATGCCGCGAATGTCAATCTGACGGTTGTTCCCGCGCTGGCCGCTGGTGGAGTTGCCGGTCAGGTTAACGCCCGGCATGGTGCGGATGATTTCCGCCACGTCGCGCGCTGGCGGGTTTTTGCGGATCTCATCGGCGGTGATGGTCGACACGCCCGGCGCCTGCAAATTCTGCTCGGCGGCGGTGATCACCATGGTGTCTTCGTTCTGCGCGGAGGCGGTGTTATCGTCTGCCATGGCGGGCAGCGCGACACCATAAATCCCTAAATTGACCAGCAAGGCCAGAGAGTGAATCTTCTTATTCATTGTACGTCCCGCTTTTATGGTTATTTAATGAGCGCGCTTCCCACAGCGCGGGCATTACGCTATTGCAAATGCAAATAGTTATCAATAATATTATCAATAAAATTTGCTCTGAAACAAAAAAGACTGTTAAACATGGGGTTATAAGGGTGACGGCGTTAACAACCGGAAGTGAAGCGTGGTGGCAGGCGAAAAACGGGCCGGAACGGGAACGTCATCAGGAAAACTATCGCGTGACATTCTGGTGGCGGGACCCGGCGGGAACGCAGAAAAGCTCGACGGTGAAACGCGTCTGGCTCTACGTCACCGGCGTGACCGATCACCATCAAAATGCCCGTCCGCAATCCCTTGAACGTATCCCGGATACTGACGTCTGGCAGTGGCAGGGCGAGTTCAGCCCCGAATGGCGCGGCAGCTACTGTTTTATCCCCTCCGATAACGAAAACGATTTTGCCGATGCAGTGTTTGAAGGCGAGCAGCCGGACCGCATGGCGCTGCGCGAAGGCTGGCGTAAACTGTTGCCGCACGCGGTGTCCGACCCGCTGAATCCGCAGAGCTGGCGCGGCGGGCGCGGGCACGCCGTCTCGGCGCTGGAGATGCCGGAGGCGCCCGTACAGCCCGGCTGGAACCATCCCGATACCCCTTACAATAAGCCTGTCTGTATTGATTGGCACAGCGCGCGTCTGAAGAACCGTCGCCGCGTGTGGATTTTTACCACCGGGGATGAAAGCCCCGAGCGCCCGCTGGCGGTGCTCCTTGACGGGCAGTTCTGGGCCGAAAGCATGCCCGTCTGGCCTGCTCTGGCGTCGCTCACCCATGAAGGCAAACTGCCGCCTGCGGTTTATGCCTTAATTGACGTCATTGACACCGCACACCGCAGCCGCGAGCTGCCGTGCAACCCTGATTTCTGGCTGGCGGTGCAGGAAGAACTTCTCCCGCAAGTGAAAAGCATGGCCCCGTTCAGCGACCGCGCCGACCATACCGTGGTGGCGGGTCAGAGCTTCGGCGGACTCTCTTCCCTCTATGCGGGCCTCAACTGGCCGCAGCGTTTTGGCTGCATCCTCAGCCAGTCCGGATCCTACTGGTGGCCGCACCGCGGCGCGCAGCAGGACGGGCTGCTCATCGAACAACTCAAAGCGGGTGAAAAAACCGCTCGCGGGCTGCGCATTGTCCTTGAGGCCGGGCGCAACGAGCCGCTTATTTTGCGCGCCAACCAGGCGATCTTCGCCGAACTACACACTCAGCAACCGGTTTTCTGGCGCCAGGTTGACGGCGGACACGATGCGCTTTGCTGGCGCGGTGGGCTGACGCAGGGGCTGATGACCCTCTGGCAGCCGCTTATTCAATAACGGAGTCTGTATGGAATTCAGCAATCCTTTCGATAATCCGCAGGGACAGTTCGCCATTTTGCAAAATGACCAGGGGCAGTACAGCCTGTGGCCGCAGCAGTGCGAGTTGCCCGCGGGCTGGCGCGTGGTCTGCGAACCGCAATCTCAGGAGGCGTGCCAGCAGTGGCTGGCGGAACAGTGGCAGACGCTTGAGCCGTTTTATTTTGCGGGGGAGCGCGCATGAACCGTCTCCCTCTTGTCGCCGCCCAGCCGGGGATTTGGATGGCAGAGCAGCTTTCCTCCCTGCCAAACGCCTGGAGCGTCGCGCACTATACCGAGCTGAAAGGCGCTATCGATGCGCCATTGCTGGCAAAAGCCATCGCTGAAGGCATGATGCAGGCCGACACCCTGCGGATGCGTTTTGCCGAAGATCACGGTGAGGTGTGGCAGTGGATCGATGAGGCCATGCTCCTGCCGGAGCCGTCCATCGTGCGCGTTGACTCCCACGACGCCGCCGTGGCGCTGATGGAAGCCGATCTCAAGCAGAACCTGCGCGTCGACAGCGGTCAGCCGCTGGCGTTTCACCAGCTGATCCAGGTGGGAGAAAGCCACTGGTACTGGTATCAGCGGTATCATCATCTGGTGGTAGATGGCTTCAGTTTCCCGGCCATTACGCGTCAGATCGCCGCCATTTACGCTGCGTGGCAGAAAGGGGAACCCGCGCCCGCCTCCCCGTTTACCCCGTTCGCCGAGGTGGTGGAGGAGTATCAGCGCTATCGCGACAGTGAGGCGTATCAGCGCGACGGTGCTTTCTGGGCCGAACAGCGCCAACAGCTTCCTTCTCCGGTCTCGCTCTCTTCCGCGCCCCTGCCTGGACACGCCGCCACCACCGACATCCTGCGCCTGAAAATGGCGATGGACGGACGTGCTTTCAGCCAGCTTGCACAGATGGCAGGCCAGGCGCAGCGTACCGATCTGGCGCTTGCGCTGGTGGTGCTGTGGCTGGGCCGCCTGACCGGACGGCTGGACTACGCCGCCGGGTTTATCTTTATGCGCCGCATGGGCTCCGCCGCGCTGACCGCGACCGGACCGGTGCTCAACGTCCTGCCGCTGGCGGTGAATATTCGCCCGCACGAGAGCCTGCCGGAACTGGCGCTGCGCCTGGCGAACCAGCTGAAAAAGATGCGTCGCCATCAGCGTTACGACGCCGAGCAGATCGTGCGCGACAGCGGACGTGCCGCAGGCGATGAAGCCCTGTTTGGTCCGGTGCTGAACGTCAAGGTGTTCGATTATCAGCTGGATATCGAGGGCGTCGAGGCCATTACCCACACGCTGGCGACCGGCCCGGTGAACGATCTGGAGCTTGCGCTGTTCCCGGACGAGCAGGACGGACTGAGCATTGAGATCCTCGCCAACGGGCAGCGTTACGACGAGGCGACGCTAAAGGGCCACGCGGCGCGGCTGAACGCAATGCTGACGCAGTTTGCCGCCAACCCGGACCTGCGCTGTGGCGACGTGGAAACCGTATCAGAGCAGGAGTATGCCCGGCTGGCGCGCATCAACGATACCGGGCTGGCGCTGCCGTCCACCACGCTGGCGGATCTGGTCGCGGAGCAGGCGAGCAAAACGCCGGACGCCCCCGCGCTGGCGGATGCCCATACTGAACTGAACTACCGCCAGATGCGCGAGCAGGTGGTCGCGCTGGCAAACCTGCTGCGCGCGCGCGGCGTGAAGCCGGGCGACAGCGTGGCGGTGGCGCTTCCGCGCTCGGTGTTCCTGACGTTAGCCTTGCACGGCATTGTGGAGGCGGGCGCCGCGTGGCTGCCGCTCGACACCGGCTACCCGGACGATCGCCTGCGGATGATGCTCGAGGACGCGAAGCCGTCCCTGCTCATTACCACCGACGAGCAGCTTCCGCGCTTTAGCGATCTCTCCGTCGAGACGTTTAGTTACAACACACTATTACCGACCTCGGGTGCTGAACCGCTGCGCCTGGCGAAGCCGGAGCAAACCGCGTACATCATCTTTACCTCCGGTTCGACGGGACGTCCAAAAGGGGTGATGGTCGGCCATACCGCCATCGTTAACCGCCTGAAGTGGATGCAGGATCATTATCCACTGACGGCGCATGACGTGGTGGCGCAGAAAACGCCGTGCAGCTTTGACGTGTCGGTGTGGGAGTTCTGGTGGCCGTTTATCGCCGGGGCGAAGCTGGTGATGGCCGAGCCGGACGCGCACCGCGATCCGCAGGCGATGCAGAGCTTCTTCGCAGAATATGGCGTAACCACCACCCACTTCGTGCCGTCGATGCTGGCGGCGTTCGTCGCCTCACTGACGCCGGAAAACGCCCACTGTTGCAGGACGCTGAAGCTGGTGTTCTGTAGCGGCGAGGCGTTGCCGACTGCGCTGTGCCGCGAGTGGGAACAGCTCACCCATGCGCCGCTGCACAACCTCTATGGCCCGACCGAAGCGGCGGTGGACGTCAGCTGGTATCCGGCGTACGGCCCCGAGCTGGCGGCGGTGGAAGGGAACAGCGTGCCGATCGGCTTCCCGGTGTGGAATACGGGGCTGCGCATTCTGGACGCGATGATGCGCCCGGTGCCGTTCGGCGTGGCGGGGGATCTGTATCTCACCGGCATCCAGCTGGCGCAGGGGTATCTGGGACGCCCCGACCTTACCGCCAGCCGCTTTATCGCCGACCCGTTCGCGCCGGGCGAGCGGATGTACCGCACCGGTGATGTTGCCCGCTGGCTGGATAACGGCGCGGTGGAATATCTGGGCCGCAGCGACGACCAGCTAAAAATTCGCGGCCAGCGCATCGAGCTGGGTGAAATCGACCGGGCGATGCTTGCGCTGCCGGACGTGGCGCAGGCCGTGGCGCACGCCTGCGTGTTCAACCAGGCAGCGGCGACGGGTGGCGATGCCCGCCAGCTGGTGGGGTACGTGGTTTCTGAATCTGGCTTACCGCTGGACCGCGACGCGCTGCTTGCATCACTCAAAGCCCAGCTGCCACCGCATATGGTGCCGGTGGTGCTGCTGCAAATCAGCGCGCTGCCGTTAAGCGCCAACGGCAAGCTGGATCGCAAGGCGCTGCCGCTGCCGGAGCTGACCAGCAGAACTTCCGGTCGCGCACCTGAGACGCAAACCGAAGTGGCCGTGGCGCAGGCGTTTTCTTCCCTGCTGGGCTGCGCGGTGAATGATATCGAGGCCGATTTCTTTGCCCTCGGCGGCCACTCGCTGCTGGCGATGCGCCTCGCGGCTCAGCTCAGCCGTGCGTTCAGCCGTAAGGTCACGCCGGGGCAGATTATGGTCGCCTCGACGGTAAGCAAGCTTAGCGCCCTGCTGGACTCGCAGATGAGCGACGAGCAGGCGCAGCGTCTGGGGTATGAAACCCTTCTGCCGCTGCGTGAAAGCAACGGCCCGACGCTGTTCTGCTTCCATCCGGCGTCCGGCTTTGCCTGGCAGTTTAGCGTCCTGGCGCGCTACCTCAGCCCGCGCTGGTCCATCGTCGGCATTCAGTCGCCGCGGCCAAACGGCCCGATGCAGCAGTGCGCGGATCTCGATGGGGTGATCGAACATCATCTGAACACGTTGCGTAAGCAGCAGCCGCAGGGGCCGTATTACCTGTTCGGCTATTCCCTCGGCGGCACGCTGGCGCAGGGCATTGCGGCCCGCCTGCGCGAGCAGGGTGAAGCGGTGGCGTTCCTCGGCCTGCTGGATACCTGGCCGCCGGAAACCCAGAACTGGGCGGAGAAAGAGGCCAACGGCCTCGACCCGGCGGTGCTGGCAGAGATCGAGCGCGAGCGTCAGGCGTTTATCGCCGCCCAGCAGGGGCAGGGCTCCAGCGAGCTGTTTAACGCCATTGAGGGCAACTACGCCGACGCGGTGCGGCTGCTCACCACCGCACACAGCGCGCGCTTTGACGGTAAAGCGACGCTGTTTGTCGCCGAGCGAACGCGAACCCAGGATCCTCAGGCCGCGTGGGCGCCGTGGGTGGGCGAGCTGGAGGTCTACAGCCAGGACTGCGCCCACGTGGATATTATTTCACCGCAGGCGTTTGAGAAAATTGGGCCGGTACTGAAGGAAATTTTAGGATAGTGCAAATGCCCCTCACCCTAACCCTCTCCCACGGGGAGAGGGGATGGTTTGCTCCCTCTCCCTGTGGGAGAGGGCCGGGGTGAGGGCATCAGACCGCACTTTTTCCAAGCGGCACCACCAACGGCGTACCCGCCACCGGATCGTCAATAATCATGCAGCGCATGCCGTAGATCCGCGCGATCAGCTCTGGCGTCACAATCTCCTTCGGCGCGCCCTGCGCCACAATCTCGCCGTCGCGCAGCGCAATCAGATGTGTCGCGTAGCGGCACGCCTGGTTTAAGTCGTGCAACACCGCCGCCAGGGTGTACCCCTGCGTACGGTTCAGCTCGCTCAGCAGCTCCAGCAGGTCAATCTGATGGCTGATATCCAGCCAGGTCGTCGGCTCGTCCAGCAGCATGATCGAGGTTTCCTGCGCCAGCACCATTGCGATCCACGCGCGCTGGCGCTGTCCGCCGGAGAGGGTATCGACGCTTTGCTGGGCCAGCTCGGTGATGCCCGTCGCCTGCATCGCGCGCTTCACGGCCTCGTCGTCCTCCTTGCG
Source organism: Enterobacter sp. MGH 38 (assembly GCF_000492855.1). Lineage (NCBI taxonomy): Bacteria > Pseudomonadati > Pseudomonadota > Gammaproteobacteria > Enterobacterales > Enterobacteriaceae > Enterobacter > Enterobacter sp. MGH 38. Next base: position 339,434 of record NZ_KI535608.1, read on the forward strand.
CCAGCGGGTAAACAGCGGCTGGTGCGGATAGCGCCCGCGGGAGACCAGCTCCTGCACGGTAATATCCCCCGGCGTGGTGGCGTTTTGCGCCAGCAGCCCAATTCGGCGCGCCACCTCTTTGCTGGCGAAGCGCTGGATCTGCTCCCCGTCGAGGAACACGCTGCCCTCAACCGGCGACATCAGGCGGCTCAGCGTGCGCAGCAATGTTGATTTGCCGCAGCCGTTTGGCCCGATAATGGCGGTGAAGTGGCCGTCCGGAATGGCGACGGATAAGTCCCGGGCAATGATTTTTTTGCCGTAGCCGAGGGTCAAGTTTTCGCCGCGCAAGCGGGTGGTTAAATCTGTCATTTCTTGCGTGACTCCTGAACGAGCAAGACGATGAGGTAAATCCCGCCGAGGCTGACGGTCACCACGCCCACCGGCAGTTGATAAGGCGTAAACAGCCGCTGGGCGCAGAGATCGGCGGCCAGCAGTAATACTGCACCGCACAGCGCCGCCTGGGTTAATCCCCAGCGCGCGGTGCCGCTAAGTCGCCGCGCGATATGCGGCGCGACAAGGGCAATAAACGAGATCGGCCCGGCGATGGCGGTAGACGCTGCGGTCAGCAAGACCGCCACCAGCATCAGCATCAGGCGCGAGCGCTCTACGCTCACGCCCAGCGCGCAGGCGCTGTCGTCGCCCATCTCCAGCAGCCGCATGCGCCTGACCAGCAGCAACGCGCCGATAAACATCAGGATAATCAGCGGCGCGGCGGGCCAGGTTTTTACCCACGTCAGACCGTTGAGGGAACCGGCGTACCACAGTCCGGCGGAGAGTGCGGTTTCCAGCGACGCCTGTAGCAGAAGCCAGGTGTTAAACGCCATCAGCATCGCGCGGATGCCGATCCCGATGATGATCAGGCGGAAGGTGTCGATGCCGTTGCGCCAGGCCAGGGCCCAGATAAGCAGGGAGGTGAGAATGCCGCCCGCCATCGCCGTAAAGGTAATGGCCGTGAGATGCTGCCCGAACAGCACCATCGCCACCAGCACGCCGCTCCACGCGCCGGTATTCAGGCCCATCACGTCCGGGCTGCCGAGGGGGTTACGCATCAGCGACTGGAATATCGCGCCGCTGACGCCAAGCGCCGCGCCAACCAGGATCGCCATTGCCACGCGCGGCAGTCGCCATTCGGTGACCACCATGGTGATGTTACGCGGCGCGCTGCCGGTGAGAGCGTGAAAGACCTGCGCGAAATCAAGCGTTACGGCACCGCTTTGCAGGCTCCAGACCGCCAGCAGCAGACAGGCGACGACCAGCAGGGCGACGCTGGTGAGTAAACGACGTGACGGGGCCATCATGCGCCACCCCCGCGTCTGCGTCGTACCAGGAAGATCAGCACCGGCGCGCCGATAAAGGCGCTGACCACCGAGACACGCAGTTCGCCCGGCACCAGCAGGCGGCCCAGCACGTCGGCAAACAGCAGCAGGGCAGGGGTCGCCAGCAGCGTTACCGGGAGGGACCAGCGGTGATCCGCCCCCACCAGCCAGCGCGCCATGTGCGGCATCATCAGGCCGATAAAGGCAATCGGGCCGACCACGGCGGTCGCGCTGCCGCACAGCACGGTGATGGCAAGCAGGCCCGTCAGCTGCGTACGCGCCACGCGGTTGCCGAGGGCGGTCGCGGTGTCACTGCCGAGGCTCAGGCTGTTCAGCGCCCGGCTTAAACAGAGCGCCACGGCGGCAGCGACGCTCGCCGGGATCACCACCACTTTTAAGGTTTCAAGGGTACGAATATCCAGCGAACCCGCCTGCCAGAAGCGCAGCTGGTCATACACGTCCGGGTTGAGCAGGGCGATGCCGTTGGACAAGCCTTCCAGTACCGCCGCGAGCGCTACGCCCGCCAGCGTTAAGCGTACCGGGCTGAGCTGTCCGCCGCCCTGGCTGCCGGTAAACGCCACCACCAGCGAGGCGGCCAGCGCGCCGCAGAAGGCCATCACCAGCTGTTCAGACGGAGAGGTGAAACCAAACAGCGCCGCGCCGAGCACAATGGCGAAGCTGGCACCAGAGTTCACGCCGAGAATGCCAGGGTCCGCCAGCGGGTTGCGGGTGAGGGTTTGCATCAGGGCACCGGCAAGGCCGAGCGCACCACCGGCCAGCAGGCCGGCAAGGGTGCGGGGCAGGCGAGCGTCGAGCACGATGGTGCAGTCGGCGCTCTGACAGGTACCGGATAGCGCATCGACAATAACGGACGCGGGCAGCGGTTTTGCGCCGACCAGCAGGCTGAGTGCAATCGCAAGGATTAGCAGTAGCAATAAAACGGGCACGGCAAGGGCGCGCACCGCAGAAGAGGAAAACGACATAGCAACATCCATGATTTGATAATGATAGTGATTATCGTTATCTATCTTATTTGGCTATGTTAGCATGTGCGCCCATGGAATGGGTAGAAATAGACTCAAGGCTTTGTCATGAATCAAAAATCCTGGCTGCTTAACCTCAGCCTGCTCAAAACACACCCGGCGTATCGCGCCGTTTTTATCGCTCGCTTTATCTCCATTTTGTCCCTCGGTCTGCTTGGTGTGGCCGTGCCGGTGCAAATCCAGACCATGACTCACTCCAGCTGGCTGGTAGGGTTATCCGTCACCTTAACCGGCGGGGCGATGTTTATCGGCCTGATGGTGGGCGGCGTGCTGGCGGACCGCTACGAGCGTAAAAAGCTTATCCTGCTGGCGCGCGGTACCTGCGGGGTGGGCTTTGTCGGGCTGTGTCTGAACGCCATGCTGCCGGAGCCGTCGCTGATGGTGATTTATGCCCTGGGCCTGTGGGACGGCTTTTTTGCCTCGTTAGGCGTGACGGCGCTGCTGGCGGCCACGCCCGCGCTGGTCGGGCGCGAAAACCTGATGCAGGCGGGGGCGATCACCATGCTCACCGTGCGCCTCGGCTCGGTGATTTCGCCGATGGTCGGCGGTCTGCTGCTGGCGACCGGCAACGTGGCGTGGAACTACGGCCTTGCCGCAGCCGGAACCTTTATCACCACCCTGACGCTGCTGCGTCTGCCGCTCCTGCCACCGCCGCCGCAGCCGCGCGAGCATCCGCTGAAGTCCCTGATGGCCGCGATTCGTTTTCTGTTCAGCAACCCGTTGATTGGCGGCATTGCGCTGCTCGGCGGCCTGCTGACGATGGCGAGCGCCGTGCGCGTGCTGTACCCGGCGCTGGCGGGCGAGTGGCAGATGAGCGCCTCAGAGATTGGCGTGCTGTACGCCGCCATTCCGCTCGGCGCCGCGTGTGGGGCGCTGACCAGCGGCAACCTGGCGCAGAGCGCGAGACCGGGGCTGATCATGCTGGTGGCGACGCTGGCCTCGTTTATCGCGATTGGTTTCTTCAGCCTGATGCCGGTGTGGGCGCTGGGGGTGATGTGTCTGGTGATTTTTGGCTGGCTGAGCGCGGTCAGCTCGCTTTTACAGTACACCCTGATCCAGACCCAGACGCCGGAAGGGATGCTCGGGCGCATTAACGGCCTGTGGACCGCGCAGAACGTGACGGGCGATGCAATTGGCGCGGCGATCCTCGGCGGGATGGGGGCGATAATGACCCCGGTGGCGTCGGCGAGCAGCAGCGGGTTTGTGTTAGCGATGATTGGCGCGATCTTACTGGTGACGCTGGTGGAATTGCGGCGGTTCAGGCAGGAGGTTGCGTTGAACGACGGTGCGGCCTGATGCCCTCACCCCGGCCCTCTCCCACGGGGAGAGGGAGGAAAAATGCCTACTTAAACAACGCATTCAATCTGTCTAACACCAGCATCGCGCTGTAATAATCCAGGCGGAACGTCTCCGTTCCCAGCGCCCAGACGCGCTTGTTCTTCACCGACGGCAGATGCGCCAGCAGCGGATTGGCGTAAATCGCATTCACGTCTTTCTGGTCGCCGGCAAACACGAACAGCCCTTCGCCGTTCAGCCCCGTCGCCAGATTTTCTCCACCCAGCTGAATAATGTCGTGGCGCTTGCCCTGGCTTGTTGAGGTCTGCAAACCGGCAGGCAGGTCCGCCAGCGTAAAGCCCAGCTGGTGCAGCAGCTTGCCCTGCGCGGAGTCTGTCGTCCACAGGTTCGCCGTGTGTGCCGCGGCGGTGTAAACGATGGCGTTCACCGGCTGTGGCGGCAGCTTCATCTGCTGCTTCACCTGGGCGAGCTGTTTATCGAAGGCAGCGATGCGCTCTGCGGCCTGTGTCTCCTGCCCGGTGATCGTCCCCAGCTGGGTCAGCAGTTCCTGCCAGCTTTTGTCGTCGTAATTGATGATAAGCGTCGGCGCGATGGCGGAAAGCTGATCGTAGAGCGCAAGCGCGGAATCCCCGCCTGTGGCGCTGATCAAAATCAGGTCCGGCATCTGGGCCGCGACCGCTTCGGCGCTCGGCTCGCCGATGTACAGCCGGGCAACCTTACGCTGCTTCGCGATATCGCCCCACTGACGTAAAAAGCCCTGCGCATCCGCCACGCGGTTGTTCGGCGTGGTCGCTCCGCTGGCAATGACCGGCGCGTCAATGGCCAGCAGGGAGCCGGTTAAGGTCACGCTGGTGGAGACAATGCGCGTCGGTTTGCTCTCAAGCGTGTGAACGCCGCGGCTGTCGGAGACCTGGCGCGGCCAGTCGTCGGCGGCGGCTGAGGTTAGTCCTAAAACAAAAAGTCCTGTTAAAAGAAGGGCATTGCGGCAAACGGCAGCGATTTTCACAGAGCGGCATCCTGATTTTATTGAAGATAATGCTTCTCATTTTCAGGGCTGTAGGGAAGGGATGCAAGCGTTTGTCGCACAAGTTATTTGCCCGACGGTTGACAGCGGGGCGATGTGGGATTAGGTTAGCCGACGAAAATATAAATGATAATCATTATTGCTTCTTTTATCATTTTAAGGAGGATGATATGGACACGTCCCTGGCTGAGGAAGTTCAGCACACCGCGACTACGCTGCAAGCAGATAGCTTTTTCTTTATGTCGCCTTACCGCAGTTTTACCACGTCCGGCTGTTTTGCCCGTTTTTCTGAACCCGCCGTCGGCGGTGACGATCCGGCGGGTCCCTTTCAGCAGAAATTAGCTCAGGCTTTCCGGAATGCGAAAAACAGCGGCATTGCCCATCCGGTGATGGTAGGGGCGATCCCCTTCGATACCCGCAAACCGTCATCGCTGTTTATTCCGCAACGCTGGCAAACCTTCTCCCGCCCGGCGCGTCAGCAGTCCGCACGCTACGCCTCCGGCGCGCAGACGCTGAACGTGCAACAACGCACCGAGATCCCGCCGCAGCCGATTTTCGAGGAGATGGTGGCCCGCGCCGCGTCGCTCACCGCCACGCCGCAGGTGAATAAGGTGGTGCTGTCGCGCCTGATTGATATTGCCACCGACAAACAGATTGATAGCAGCGCGCTGATGGAGCGTCTTATCGCCCAGAACCCGGCGAGCTTTAACTTCCACGTACCGCTGGAAGACGGCGGCGTGCTGCTGGGCGCCAGCCCGGAACTGCTGCTGCGTAAAGAGGGCGCGCACTTTAGTTCGCTGCCGCTGGCGGGCTCTGCGCGCCGTCAGCCGGACGATGTGCTGGATCGCGAAGCGGGCACTAAGCTGCTGGCCTCCGAAAAAGACCGTCACGAGCACGACCTGGTAACCCAGGCGATGAAAACCATTCTGGAACCGCGCAGCCATCATTTGAGCATGCCGGCTTCCCCGCAGCTCATTACCACCCCAACGCTGTGGCATCTGGCCACGCCGGTTGAGGGTGACGCGCGTGAAAACGAGAACGCCCTGACGCTGGCCTGCCTGCTGCACCCGACCCCGGCCCTGAGCGGTTTCCCGCATCAGGCGGCAAAAGAACTCATTGCCGAGCTGGAGCCCTTCGACCGCGAACTGTTCGGCGGCATTGTTGGCTGGTGCGACAGCGAAGGTAACGGCGAGTGGGTGGTAACTATCCGCTGCGCGCGGCTGCATCAAAATACCGTTCGCCTGTTTGCCGGCGCGGGCATTGTGCCTGCTTCCTCCCCGGTGGGCGAGTGGCGCGAGACGGGCGTGAAGCTCTCCACCATGCTCAACGTGTTTGGTTTGCACTAAGGAATACTCATGACCATCCCTTTTACCCGCTGGCCTGAGGATTTTGCCCGGCGCTACCGTGAAAAAGGCTACTGGCAGGATCTGCCGCTGACCCACATCCTGACGGACCATGCGGACAGCGATGCGGTCGCGATAATTGACGGCGATCGCCGCATTACCTACCGCGCGTTTAATCAGGCGGTGACGAATCTGGCGTCCGCCCTTCAGGCGCAGGGGCTGCATCGCGGCGAGACCGCGCTGGTGCAGCTCGGCAACGTGGCCGAGTTCTACATCACCTTCTTCGCGCTACTGCAAATCGGCGTCGCGCCGGTCAACGCGCTCTTTAGCCATCAGCGCAGTGAACTCAACGCCTACGCGGAGCAGATCAAACCCGCCGTACTGATTGCCGATCGCGACCACGCGCTGTTCTCGGGCGATGATTTTCTCAACACCTTTGTGGATGCGCATCGCTCGGTACGCGTTGTGCTGCTACGCGGCGATAAGGGCGAACACGCGCTGGAGGCGGCGATTTCACGCCCGGCGGACAATTTCATCCCGAACCCGACGCCCGCCGACGAAGTGGCGTTCTTCCAGCTCTCCGGCGGCAGCACCGGCACGCCGAAGCTGATCCCGCGTACGCACAACGACTACGACTACAGCATTCGCCGCAGCAACGAAATCTGCGGTATCACTGCGCACACCCGCTATCTGAACGCGCTTCCCGCGGCGCACAACTACGCCATGAGTTCGCCGGGATCGTTAGGCGTTTTCACGGCGGGCGGCTGCGTGGTGCTGGCGAACGATCCGAGCGCCACGCTCTGCTTCCCGCTGATTGAGCAGCATCAGATCAACGTCACCTCGCTGGTGCCGCCCGCGGTCAGCCTGTGGTTGCAGGCGATTGCCGACGGCGCGGGGAACGCCCAGCTGAAATCCCTCGAACTGCTCCAGGTAGGCGGCGCACGTCTCTCCGCCACGCTTGCGGCGCGCATTCCGGCGGAAATTGGCTGCCAGCTTCAGCAGGTGTTTGGCATGGCGGAAGGGCTGGTGAACTACACCGCCCTCGACGATGCGCCGGAGCGCATCATCAATACCCAGGGCCGCCCGATGTGCCCGGACGACGAAGTGTGGGTGGCGGACGAGGACGGCAACCCGCTGCCGCGCGGGGAAGTCGGACGCCTGATGACGCGCGGCCCGTACACCTTCCGCGGCTATTTCAACAGCCCGGAACACAACGCCAGCGCCTTTGATGCCAACGGTTTCTACTGCTCGGGCGATCTGATCGCCATCGACGAGCAGGGTTACATCACCGTGCAGGGGCGCGAGAAAGATCAGATCAACCGCGGTGGCGAGAAGATCGCCGCCGAAGAGATCGAAAACCTGCTGCTGCGCCACGACGCGGTGATCCACGCCGCGCTGGTGAGCATGGAGGACAGCCTGCTGGGCGAAAAAAGCTGCGCGTACCTGGTGGTGAAACAGCCCCTGCGCGCGGTGGAGGTGCGACGCTTCCTGCGCGAGCAGGGCGTTGCCGAATTTAAGCTGCCGGACCGCGTGGAGAGCGTGGATGCGCTTCCGCTCACGCCGGTCGGCAAAGTTGATAAGAAACAGTTGCGCCTGTGGCTTGCTGAACGCGCCCGGGGCTGAGGAACAGAGAATGGCCATTCCAAAATTAACCGCATACGCGCTGCCAACCGCCGCCGAACTGCCGACCAGTAAAGTGAACTGGGCGTTTGAACCGGAGCGCGCCGCGCTGCTGATCCACGATATGCAGGAGTACTTCCTGAACTTCTGGGGCGAAAATAGCGACATGATGCAGCAGGTAGTGGCGAACATCGCTAAACTGCGCGCGTACTGCAAAGAGCACAATATTCCGGTGTACTACACCGCGCAGCCGAAAGATCAGAGCGATGAAGACCGTGCCCTGCTGAACGACATGTGGGGGCCGGGCCTGACCCGTTCGCCGGAGCAGCAGCGCATCGTCGCTGAGCTGACCCCGGATGAAGCGGACACCGTGCTGGTGAAGTGGCGCTACAGCGCGTTTCACCGCTCGCCGCTGGAGCAGATGCTGAAAGAGACCGGGCGCAACCAGCTTTTGATCACCGGCGTATACGCCCACATCGGCTGCATGACCACCGCCACCGACGCCTTTATGCGCGACATTAAACCGTTCTTTATCGCCGACGCGCTGGCGGATTTCACCCGCGACGAGCACCTGATGTCGCTGAAATACGTGGCCGGACGTTCGGGCCGCGTGGTGATGACCGACGAGCTGCTGCCGTCCGTTCCGGCAACGAAAGCCGCGCTGCGTGAGCTGATCCTGCCGCTGCTGGACGAGTCCGACGAGCCGATGGATGACGAAAACCTGATCGACTACGGTCTGGATTCAGTACGGATGATGGCGCTCGCCGCCCGCTGGCGCAAAGTGCACGGCGACATTGATTTCGTGATGCTGGCAAAAAATCCGACCCTCGATGCCTGGTGGGCGCTGCTCTCCCGCGAGGTGAAGTGATGGCTTTTGATTTTACCGGTAAAACCGTCTGGGTGACGGGCGCGGGTAAGGGCATTGGCTATGCGACCGCGCTGGCATTTGTGGAGGCCGGGGCGCAGGTGACCGGGTTCGATCTGGCTTTCCCTCACGGCGAATATCCGTTTGCCACCGAAACGCTGGACGTGGCGGATGCGGCGCAGGCGAGTGACGTCTGCGGGCGTTTGCTCAGCAGCCTTGAGCGGCTCGACGTGCTGGTTAACGCAGCGGGCATTCTGCGTATGGGCGCGACGGATCAGCTTTCGCCGGAGGACTGGCAGCAGACCTTTGCGGTCAACGTCGGCGGCGCGTTCAACCTGTTCCAGCAGACGATGGGCCAGTTCCGTCGTCAGCAGGGTGGGGCGATTGTGACGGTGGCCTCTGACGCGGCGCACACGCCGCGCATCGGCATGAGCGCCTACGGCGCGTCGAAAGCGGCGCTGAAAAGCCTGGCGCTGACAGTCGGGCTGGAACTGGCGGGCAGCGGCGTACGCTGTAACCTGGTGTCGCCGGGTTCAACGGATACCGACATGCAGCGCACCCTGTGGACCAGCGACGATGCGGAACAGCGGCGCATTCGCGGCTTTGGCGAGCAGTTCAAGCTTGGCATTCCGCTCGGTAAAATTGCCCGTCCGCAGGAGATTGCTGCGACCGTGCTGTTCCTGGCATCCGATGCCGCCAGCCATATCACCTTGCAGGATATCGTGGTGGACGGCGGCTCCACGCTGGGGGCGTAATGATCTGGAAACGTCATTTAACGCTCGAGGAGCTGAACGCCACCAGCCTGAATACGATGGTGGGGCACCTTGGCATCGTCTATACCCGCCTCGGGGACGATACGCTGGAAGCGGAGATGCCGGTGGATGCGCGCACCCATCAGCCGTTTGGCCTGCTGCACGGCGGCGCCTCGGCGGCGCTGGCGGAAACGCTGGGCTCGATGGCCGGTTTTCTGATGACCCGTGACGGGCAGAACGTGGTGGGTACGGAACTGAATGCCACGCACCACCGCGCAGTCTCACACGGTAAGGTACGCGGCGTGTGTCAGCCGCTGCATCTGGGCCGTTCCAGCCAGAGCTGGGAGATCGTGGTGTTCGACGAGCAGGGGCGGCGGTGCTGTACCTGTCGGTTGAGTACGATGGTGTTGGGGTAAGTCATTCAGCTGAAAGTGATCGGCTTAACACTGTGGTGTAAATCTCTGGTTTGACCACGCATTATTGCGTTTCAAAGTTGTTAAATTTTATCCGTTGTTCTAGAAACAAAATGTAACATCTCACTGTTTCACAACAACGGACAACAACTATGAACAACTCAGGGAAATACCTTACGTGGGCGGTGCTCTCCGTGGTGGGAGCCTTTGCCCTGGGCTATATCGCCCTCAACCGGGGGGAGCAGATCAACGCGCTGTGGATCGTCGTCGCCTCCGTCTGCATTTATCTGATCGCATACCGTTTTTATGGCCGCTATATCGCAAAGACGGTGCTGGGCGTAGACGGCACGCGCATGACGCCGGCCGTGCGTCATAACGACGGTCTGGACTACGTGCCGACCGATAAAAAAGTGCTGTTCGGTCACCATTTCGCGGCGATTGCCGGGGCAGGCCCGCTGGTGGGGCCGGTACTGGCCGCGCAGATGGGCTACCTGCCGGGGATGATCTGGATCCTCGCTGGGGTGGTGCTGGCGGGCGCGGTGCAGGACTTCATGGTGCTGTTCGTCTCCACCCGTCGCGACGGTCGTTCGCTGGGTGAGCTGGTGAAAGAAGAGATGGGGGCAACCGCCGGGGTGATTGCGCTGGTGGCGACCTTTATGATCATGGTGATCATCCTCGCGGTGCTGGCGATGATTGTGGTGAAAGCCTTGACCCACAGCCCGTGGGGAACCTATACCGTCGCCTTCACCATACCGCTGGCGCTGTTCATGGGGATCTACATTCGCTACCTGCGTCCGGGGCGCATTGGTGAAGTGTCAGTCATTGGCCTGGTGTTCCTGGTGTTTGCCATTATCTCCGGCGGCTGGGTGGCGGAAAGCCCGACCTGGGCACCGTTCTTCGACTTCACCGGCGTGCAGCTGACCTGGATGCTGGTAGGCTACGGCTTCGTGGCGGCGGTGCTGCCGGTATGGCTGCTGCTGGCCCCGCGTGACTACCTCTCTACCTTCCTGAAAATCGGCACCATCGTCGGGCTGGCGATCGGCATTTTAATTATGCGCCCGACCCTGACCATGCCTGCGCTGACCAAATTTATTGACGGCACCGGCCCGGTCTGGACCGGCAATCTGTTCCCGTTCCTGTTTATCACCATCGCCTGTGGGGCGGTGTCGGGCTTCCACGCGCTGATTGCCTCCGGGACCACGCCGAAGATGCTGGCGAATGAAAATCAGGCCTGCCTGATTGGCTACGGCGGCATGCTGATGGAGTCCTTCGTGGCGATTATGGCGCTGGTTTCGGCCTGTATTATTGACCCGGGCGTGTATTTCGCGATGAACAGCCCGATGGCGGTGCTGGCCCCGGCCGGCACCGTTGACGTGGTCGCCTCTGCCGCGCAGGTGGTGAGCGGCTGGGGCTTTGCGATTACCCCTGAAACGTTGACGCATATCGCTAATGAGGTCGGCGAGCAGTCGATTATCTCCCGCGCAGGCGGGGCGCCAACGCTGGCGGTGGGCATGGCCTACATCCTGCACGGCGCGCTGGGCGGGCTGATGGATGTCTCGTTCTGGTATCACTTCGCCATTCTGTTCGAGGCGCTGTTTATTCTGACGGCGGTGGATGCCGGTACCCGTGCGGCGCGCTTTATGTTGCAGGATCTGCTGGGGGTGATCTCCCCGAACCTGAAACGTACCGATTCACTCCCGGCTAACCTGCTGGCGACAGCGCTGTGCGTGCTGGCGTGGGGCTACTTCCTGCATCAGGGCGTGGTCGACCCGCTGGGCGGGATTAACACCCTGTGGCCGCTGTTCGGTATCGCCAACCAGATGCTGGCGGGCATGGCCCTGATGCTCTGCGCGGTAGTGCTGTTCAAGATGAAGCGCCAGCGTTACGCATGGGTGGCGCTGGTGCCAACGGCGTGGCTGCTGATCTGTACCCTGACCGCGGGCTGGCAGAAAGCCTTCAGCCCGGACAACAAGGTGGGCTTCCTGGCGATCGCCAATAAGTTCCAGGCGATGATCGACAGCGGTAAGATCCCGGCACAGTACACCGAATCTCAGCTGTCGCAGCTGGTGTTTAACAACCGTCTGGACGCCGGGCTGACCATCTTCTTTATGGTGGTGGTTGTGGTGCTGGCGTTGTATTCTCTGAAAACCGCGCTGGCGGCGTTGAAAGTCGACAAACCGACGGCGAAAGAGACGCCGTATGAGCCAATGCCTGAGAACCTGGACGAGATTGTCACCCAGGCGAAAGGGGCGCATTAACATTACCAAACCCCCTCACCCCAGCCCTCTCCCCAAAGGGGAGAGGGTGTTAAAGTTCCCTCTCCCCTTTGGGGAGAGGGTCAGGGTGAGGGGAATACAAACGAGAAACTGATTATGTTCGACACCCTTTCCAAAGCAGGTAAATACCTGGGCCAGGCCGCTAAAATGATGATTGGCGTGCCGGATTACGACAACTACGTCGAGCATATGCGCGTCAACCACCCGGACCAGACGCCCATGACCTACGAAGAATTTTTCCGCGACCGTCAGGACGCCCGCTACGGCGGCAAGGGCGGGGCGAAGTGCTGTTAACCCTCTTTCGGTAAATAGAGGCTGATCTGCTCCTGTTTACAGCCGTAAAGTGCCGCCAGCTTTTCGCGGGTGCGCTTTTGCGGTCGGGAGTCCAGCGCTTCCAGCTGTGACACGGCGGACTGGCTGATGCCAAGCTTCTCCGCCACCTCCTGCTGGGACATGCCGCGTAAAATGCGCCAGGCGGCCTGTAGGCTGACGTTCTCGTTATGCATGATGTCGCACACTTCACCCGGTAAACCTACGTTATCGTAGATGTCTGATTCGTAAGGGATGTCTTCCCAGTCGTTTTCATCATCGTCATCGTACTCAAGCATGGCTAAACGCATGCGAAAATATTCACCGTAGGGTATGACAACATACTGTTTTTTTCCTTCTTCATCCTTGATGAACTGAATAGTCATATTCCGTATGCTCCTCATGAAGGTAGGTAGTGGTTGTCCGGCGTTTTACTGCCACTACGTAGCAGATATCACCCGGCGGGTCTCCGAAGGTGTAAATGACCCTGTAATCACCTAATCGCAACCTGTAGTGGTTTTCGGGAGAAGATAATTTCTTGATATCCGCGACAGGTGATGTTTTATCGTCCATCTTCTCCAGCCTGAATTTAATGCGGTTCTGATATCGAGGATCGATTTTAGAAAACTGCTTCTCTGCTGTTTTAGACCACACAATCTTCATCCGTACCTCCACTGTACGCCCATACAAAATATAAGGAAATAATAAGACTATTAGATAAATTCCGAATTTCTAATGGGGTACTGTAGAGCGGAGAATAACCGCGAGAAAGCGGCAAAACGCGAATCGTCGAGGCGGCTCGAACAGGCCTCTGCCGGGCGACAGAGGCATACAGTAAATTTGCGATCAGGCGTTCAGACCGCCGTCGACATCCAGACCGGTGCCGGAAATTTGCCCCGCAGCCGGGCTGGCGAGGAAGGTGACTGCCGCTGCGATATCCTCCGGCTGGCCGTAATGGCCCAGGGCAATAAGCTGACGCTGAGAGTCAGCCTGCTCACCGTCTTCCGGGTTCATATCGCTGTTGGTCGGGCCGGGGTGGACCAGGTTGACGGTAATGCCGCGCGGGCCTAAATCACGGGCCAGACCTCGGGTGAGAGAGTTAAGGGCAGACTTGGTCATCGAGTAGACGGCGATCCCCGGCTGCGCCACGCGGTTCGCCAGACAGCTGCCAATGTTGATGATGCGTCCGCCGTCCGACATATGCACCAGCGCTTCCTGAATGGCGATCACCACGCCGCGGATGTTGACGTTGATCAGAGCGTCGATGTCCGCCAGGGTCATGGACTCCAGCGGGCCGCCGCGCGCAATCCCGGCGTTATTGACCAGAATATCCAGCCCGCCGAGGGAGCGCGCCGCCTGCGTGACCGCATCCTGAATCGCCTGCGCGCTGGCGCTGTCGGCCTGAATCGCCTCGCCGTGTCGCCCCAGCGCGTTGATCTCATCGACGACCTGCTGGGCTTTATCGACGGATTTTTCGTAGGTGATAACCACATCGGCACCGGCTCGCGCCAGCGACAGCGCAATCGCCCGACCCAGCCCACGACTGGCGCCGGTAACCAGCGCCTTTTTACCTGTTAAATCGATCTGCATGATGACCTCGTTGCAAGAGTGGAGAGAATCATCATTAGGTATAGCCCGTCGGCGCAATTAACGGCTGAAGGATTCCACCTTCGCAAACGCGGCGCGCAGCACCTCAGGCGTTAACGTCACCGGCAGATAGTGAATCGACTCCACCGGGCGCAGGGTGTGGCCAATGACCTTATCCAGCTCGTCGCGGTTGTGAATATCGACGTCCAGCTCGCGAAGCGTGATTGGCAGGTTAAAGCGCCGGTACGCCGCCACCAGCTGCGCCAGCACGTCGTCCTGGCCGAGCAGGGCGCTCTGGACCAGAATGCCGTAGGCCACCTTGGTGCCGTGCAGGTATTTTTCCGTCTGCGGCAGCACGGTTAAGCCGTTGTGCACCGCGTGCGCCGCCGCCACGCGGGTATAGCGCTCACCCAGACCGCCGACCATTCCGCCTCCGGCAATAATCGCATCCACCACGTCCCGGAACGCCTGCGTCTGTTCGCCGCGCTGCTGATCTGCAAGCGCCTCTTCGCTGCGTTCCAGCAGCACGTCGCGGATCGCCAGCGCACCGTTCAGGCCAAGACGCACGGTCAGCGGCAGACTCTCAGGTTGAGGGGCGAGCACCGCCGCTTCGTACCACTTCGCCAGCGTATCGCCGATGCCCGCCAGCAGGTATTCCGCCGGGGCGTTAAGGATGATCTGCGGCTCCACCAGCACCAGAAAGTTGGCGTCGTCAAAAATCTCAAACTGTAGCGCCTGACCGGCATCGTTGTACCACACGGAGAGCGGGGTCCACGCCGCGCAGGTGGCGGCGATAGTGGGAATGCCCACGAACGGCACGCCCAGACAACGCGCCACGGCCTTGACGGTATCCATTACCGCACCGCCGCCCACGCCAATCACCACGCTGGTTTCACTTCCCGACTCGTTTACCAGATGAGTGACGTCACGCTCGCTGCAATGGCCCTTAAACAACAGATGTTTTGCCCCCGTCGCGTTAAAACTCTGCGGCAGATAAGGGCGTGCGCCCTCGATTGCCCGCTCGCCGTAGATCCACACCGCGCGGGAAAGTTGTTCCGGAGTAAAGAAATTATCCAGGTGTGCAAGGCTTCCCGGATGAGAGAAGTAGTTCGCCGGGCCGGGTACGACGCGGATATCGGTGTTGCTCATGAAGTTGTCCTTTTTTAGCAAGCGCTAACCCGATGTTATGTCTGGACATCCGGATGGCTAATAATATTTCGCTTTATCTTATGCCTTTTCCGTCGTTGTCAGTCAACCGGAGCTGTGAAAAATTCGCTAAATCAGAAGAGTAATGAAGGATTTACGCGGATGGTTTCCAGTCGCCTTGAGATGCGCGGTATCAGCCTGGCCTTTTCCGGCTTTCAGGCGCTGTCGCGCGTGGACTTCACGCTGAACGGCGGGTCGGTGCATGCGCTGACCGGCGCCAACGGCGCGGGGAAATCGACGCTGATGGCGGTGCTGTGCGGGACGCACGACCACTATGAAGGCGAAATCTGCATTAACAACCAGCCGGTAAGCATCCGCGAGCCGCTGGACGCCAAACGGCTGGGCATCCACCTCGTGCAGCAGGAGGTGGACGTGGCGCTGATCCCGGGGTTAAGCATTGCTGAAAACATCATGCTCGACCAGCTGGCGCAGCCAGGGCACCGCTACCGCTGGCGCGACATCCGCCAGCAGGCGCGGCAGGCGCTGGCGCAGCTGGATGTTTCGCTCGACGTTCGCCGCTCCATCGACGGCTGCACGCTGGCTGAAAAACAGCAGATTTTGCTGGCGCGGGCGTTATCTCATCACTGCCGTTTTTTGATTCTTGATGAACCCACCGCGCCGCTTGACGCGCACGAGAGCGAGCGTCTGTTTGCGGTAGTAAGACGTCTGCAACAGCAGGGCATCGGCGTGGTGTTTATCTCACACCGCATTCACGAGCTAAAAGCTATCTGCGACACCCTCACGGTGCTGCGCGACGGCAGGCTGATTGAGTCTGGCCCGATGGCCGATCTCAGCGGTGAAGAGATTGTTGAGAAGATGCTCGGCCACGTGCTGAGCGATATCTACCCGCCCGCGCGCCCGCCGCACGGCGACGAAACGCTGCTGCGGGTAGAAGGGCTGCACGACGACGCGCTGCTGAAAGATATCTCGCTGCACCTGCGCAAGGGCGAAATTCTCGGCATTGCCGGGCTGGCGGGCGCGGGCAAAACAGAACTCTGTAAGGCGCTGTTTGGCGCCAGTAAAAGCCGCGTCGCGAACGGCGAGCTGAACCATCAGGACTGGAAACCGCGCGACCCGGCGGACTCGGTGCTGCGCGGCCTGGCGCTGGTGCCGGAAGAGCGGCGCAAAGAGGGCATTTTTATCGACGAGCCGGTGAGCATGAATCTTGCCGTGTGCGCCGATAACAGCTTCTCGCGCTGGAGCCTGTTCGGCCATCGTCAGGCGTGGCGCTGGGCGGAGGAGGTGATCGCCCGCGTCGGCGTTCGCGCCCGCGGTCCCGGGCAGGTTTTGCGACGTCTCTCCGGCGGCAACCAGCAGAAGGTCGCCATCGGTAAATGGTTGCGTAATGACGCCAGCGTGCTGATATTCGACGAGCCGACCAAAGGCGTGGACGTGAAGGCCAAAACCGATCTGTTTCAGCTTATCGACGGCCTGGCGCGCGAGGGCAAAGGGGTGATTTACGCCTCGGGCGAATTTGCCGAACTGGTCGGGCTGTGCGACCGCATCTGCGTCCTGTGGGACGGGCGCATCGTGGCGGAAATCGCCGGGGCCGAGGCCCGTGAAGAGACACTACTTTATTATTCAACCGGAGGAACGGCGTCGTGAGCAAGGCCCTTTCAGTGAGCGCGGCGGCGTCTGGCCGTCAGCAGATTTTCGATTTTCTCTACAAGTGGGGCATGTTGCTGACCGTCGTCGCGCTGGTGGCCGTTTTTGGCCTGGCGTCGGACAGCTTCCTCGATCCGAACAACATCATCAACATTCTGCGCTCGATTGCCATCGTGACGGTGATTGCCATCGGCGTGTCGATCTCCCTGACCGTCGGCGGGTTCGATCTCTCGGTGGGATCCACCGCGTCGCTGGCGAACGCGCTGGTGATTTCGCTCTTCGTCTGGCACGGCTTCGGCACCACCGAGTCGATTGTAATCACTCTCGCGCTCTGCACGCTGGTCGGCCTGTTTAACGCCTTTCTGATCGTCATCCTGCGCATTCCGGACATGCTCGCGACCCTTGCCAGCCTGTTTGTCATCCAGGGCGTGGCGATGACCTACAGTTACGGCGGGTCGATTACTGAGAACATGGTGCTGCCGAGCGGCGACATGGCGGAAGGGACCATCCCTGCGACGTTCAGCCTGCTGGGGCAGGTGCCGACCATTGTGATCGTCATGCTGATGGTGACGATTCTGGCGCAGCTGGGCCTGTCGCTGACCACTCATGGACGCCGGATGTACGCCATTGGCGGCAACCCCGAAGCCGCGCGCCTCTCTGGCATTCGCACCACGCGCTACAAGGTGGCAGCCTACGTGATTGCCTCCCTGCTGGCGGGCCTGGGCGGGATTTTGCTGGCCTCGCGCATTGGGTCGTCGCAGGTGAACGCGGGCGGCGGTTACCTGATGGATGCGGTGGCGGCGGCGTGGATCGGCTTCTCGCTGGCCGGGTCCGGCAAGCCGAATGCCCTGGGCACGCTGGTGGGGGCGGTGATCCTCGGCGTGCTGTCGAACGGGCTGGTGATGCTCTCCGTGCCGTATTACGCCATGGACATTATAAAAGGGCTGGTGCTCGCGGTAGCGCTGGCGATTACCTACATACAAAAACGCTGACAACACAACGGGATAAAAAATGAAAAAGATTGCACTCTCTTTGGTGGCATTAGGGTTATTCACCGCTCTGCCTGGCTTCGCGGCCACGCCCGCACCGCTCCCGGCGGCCATTGCCAACCATGACGGCCCCATTCGCATTGCGGTGATCCGCAACCTCGGCTCAGACGACAACACCACGCAGTTTGTTGCCGGGGCCATTCAGGAAGGAAAAAAGCTCGGCTTTAAGGTCAGCACCTTTTTAAGCAACGGGGACGATGCCAAATTCCAGGACTTCGTGAACCAGGCCATCAGCCAGAAGTACGACGGGATTATCCTGTCTCAGGGCCGCGATCCGTACTCCACCGCGCTGGTAAAAAAGGCGGTGGATGCCGGGATCAAGGTCGCCGTATTTGATACCGCCGTCAACGGCGAGATCCCGGGCGTGACCGTTACCCAACAGGACGATGCCTCTCTGACCAATCTCTCCTTCGGCCAGCTGGCGAAAGATTTCAACGGCAAGGCCAATATCGTCAAGCTGTGGGTAGCGGGCTTCCCGCCGATGGAGCGTCGTCAGGCGGCGTATAAAGAGTTGCAAAAGCAGTACCCGGAGATTAAAGAGCTGGAGTCCATCGGCGCGGTCTCCTCTGACGTGCAGGGCGATACCGCCAACAAGGTGGGTGCGATCCTGGCGAAATACCCCAAAGGCAAAATCGACGCCATCTGGGGGACCTGGGATGCTTTCAGCCAGGGCGCGTATAAGGCGCTGAAAGAGAACGGCCGCACCGAGATCAAACTCTACAGCATCGACATCTCCAACCAGGATTTACAGCTGATGCGCGAGCCGGGTAGCCCGTGGAAGGTGAGCGTGGCGGTAGATCCGAAGCTGATTGGCGCGACCAACGTACGCCTGATCGCCAACAAGATTGCCGGTGAAGCCACGCCTGCCACCTACGACTTCAAAGCCGCTGCGATCCCGCAGGCGCTGCTGACCGCGCAGCCGGGGGCGGTGAACGTGGCGTCGCTGGGCAAAATCATTCCGGGCTGGGGCCAGACGGAAGATTTTATCGCGCCGTGGTTTGCGACGCTGGAAGCGAAAAATAAATGAGCATGCTTCCTACGCCAGAATACAGCTGCAATATGCGGCTGATTGGCCATAGCGACCAGGGCGGTCGCCCGGACGGCGTGCAGCTGATGGTGCACCGCGGCTTTGCGTATATCGGCCATATGGTGTCGCAGGGCTTTTCGATTGTCGACGTGCGCGATCCAAAAAATCCGAACCCCGCGGGCTATGTCCCCGCGCCGCCGGGCACCTGGAACGTGCACCTCCAGGCGCATGACGACCTGCTGCTGGTGATCAACGCCCGGGATCTGTTTGCCGATGCCCGCTTCGCCGACGAGAAGGTCTACTACACCCGTCAGGTAGGAGAGACCGTCAGCGACGTTCAGGACAGGGGCTGGAGCGCCGGGCTTCGCGTTTTTGATATCTCCACGCCGGACAGGCCGCGCGAAATCGGCTTTCTGTCGCTGAGCGGCATCGGCATTCACCGCATCTGGTACGTCGGTGGCCGCTGGGCGTACGTGTCGGCGCTGATCGACGGTTTTACCGACTACATTTTCCTGACCATTGACCTGGCGGACCCGCGCAAGCCCGAGGTGGCGGGGCGCTGGTGGCTGCCGGGGATGAACCAGGCCGCAGGCGAACAGCCGGACTGGCCGGAAGGGAAACGCTACGCGCTGCACCACGCGATTATTGCGGGGGATACCGCGTACGGCAGCTGGCGCGACGGCGGCCTGACGCTGCTGGACGTGAAGGATCGTACCCAGCCTAAGCTCATTAGCCACCGTAACTGGAGCCCGCCGTTTGGCGGTGGGACGCACACCGCGCTGCCGCTGCCGGACCGCGATCTGCTGGTGGTGCTGGACGAAGCGGTGCTCGATAACCAGGAAGACGGCGAGAAGCTGATCTGGCTGTTTGATATTCGCGAGCCGTCGAACCCGGTGAGTATCTCTACCTTCCCGCAGCCGGATGAAATCGACTACGTGGCGAAAGGGGCGCATTTTGGCCCGCACAACCTGCACGAGAACCGGCCGGGGAGCTTTGTCAGCTCCACGCTGATCTTCGCGACGTATCAGAACGCGGGCGTGCGCGCGTATGACATTTCCAATCCGTATCGCCCGGTGGAAACGGGAGCGCTGGTGCCCGCGGCGCCGGAGAGGATGATGGATACGCGGCCGAATCGCCCGCAGGTG
Organism: Enterobacter sp. MGH 38; assembly: GCF_000492855.1. Classification (NCBI taxonomy): domain Bacteria; kingdom Pseudomonadati; phylum Pseudomonadota; class Gammaproteobacteria; order Enterobacterales; family Enterobacteriaceae; genus Enterobacter; species Enterobacter sp. MGH 38. The sequence continues at coordinate 359,349 of NZ_KI535608.1, forward strand.
ATCCAGTCGTGTGACGTGTTTGTGGACGCGCAGGGGATTATTTACAGCACGGACTATAACGGCGGGCTGTCGGTGATTGAGTATCTGGGGTGAGTGCGGTTTGATGCCCTCACCCCGGCCCTCTCCCACAGGGAGAGGGAGAAAATCAACTGTACTGCCGCACCCGTGCCACCAGCTCTTCCGCGCTGTCGATGCGGTCGGCAATCACAATCAGCGCTTTACCGAGGGATATCGCGTGGCGCAGGCATTCGTGACGCATCGCTTCATCCTGAATGGTGTCGATATCCGCCACATGGGAAAGCCCGACGCTGCGGCGAATCAGCTCGGTGCCGCAGAATCCGATGGCATCGTGCCAGACCTTTTTCAGGAATGCGGAGGCATAGCCCGGTGCGCTGAGTGCGGCGTCGCGGGCTTTCTCGTTTGCCAGTACCTGGAAGCGCTCCGCAAAGGTGTTCCACAGTTCCTGAATATCGGTCAGGCGCTGCTCGCGCGCGGCGGCGGCATCGCGAATGCCCAGATGCCCCGGCAGGCCGCAGAAGTTGAGCAGCAGGTTGCCGATGGCGGTGCCAACGTCAAAGCCCATCGGCCCGAAATAGCCGAACTCAGCGTCGATGGCCTTCAGGCTGCCGTCGGCCACAAAAATCGAGCCGCTGTGAATGTCTCCGTGCAGCAGGGCTTCGGCGTGCGCGAAAAAGCGGTGCTTGAGGGAGGCCACGGCGATTTTAAGCTGGGCGTCGTCGCGCAGGGCGGCAACATCGTTTTCCAGCTCGGCCGGGTAGCTGTTGCGCGCGTGGATCTGGTACGGATCGTTGAAGAACAGATCTTCGGTGATCTCGCACATCTCCGGGTTGATGAATTTTGCCACCTGCGCTTTTTTCTCGTGCGGATGCAGATAAAAATCGCTGGTGTGGAAAAGGGTGTGAGCCAGATATTCCCCCAGCTGACGCGCTGCCTGTGGGTAATAATTATTTCTGATCAGCTCGCCGCGCCAGATGCGATGGCTGGAGAGATCTTCCATCACCATCACCGCCAGTTCCGGATCAAAGTGGTGGATTTTCACGGTGTGCTGAGGGCTGTGCTGGTAATGCTCGACCAGGGTTTGCGCTTCAAGACGGGCACGATCCAGCGTCAGCGGCCAGGATTCGCCGACGCAGCGTACGTAGGGCAGCGCCTGCTTAACGACGATGCGGCTGACGCCCGCGCTGTCGAAAATTTTAAAAACCAGATTGAGGTTGCCGTCGCCCACTTCCTGCGCCTCTACCAGCGATGACGGATCTTCAAGTCCGCCAAACTGCCTGGCATACTCCACGGCGTCCTGAGCGGTAAAGGTACGGTATTGCGACATGGCCTGCTCCTCAGTTTTGCTAATTAAGACATGTAGACGTCTATACATCTGGATTTCATCCTGACACAATGTGCTACAACAACGCAACAGGGAATTAACGACATGCAGACATTACAGACGACCAGCCTGCGGGTGGCGAATAATCAGCTCTTTATTCTCGACCAACAGGCGCTTCCGCAGGAGAAACGGTGGGTGGATGCCTCGACGGTCGAGGCGCTGGTCGGGCATATCCACGCTTTGCGCGTACGTGGCGCGCCGTTGATTGGTCTCTCTGCAAGCCTGCTGCTGGCGCTGTTAGCGGAAAGCGGCAAAAGCCGCGACGAGCTGGCGGTGGCGATGGAAACCCTGCGCGCATCCCGCCCGACAGCGGTAAACCTGATGAACAACCTCGACCGCATGAAGCTTGCGCTGTGGGAAGAGGATTTCGTTCCGGCGCTGGTGGCTGAGGCGCTGCGCCTGATTGACGAAGACAAACGGCTCTGCGACGCGATTGCAAAAGCGGGCAGCGCGCTGGTGAAGCCCGGCAGCCGTCTGCTGACCCACTGCAACACCGGCGGGCTGGCGACGGCGGGCGTCGGTACCGCGCTGGGGGTGATTGCTCGCGCGCATAAGGAAGGCAAGGTAAGCAACGTCTGGGTGGATGAAACCCGTCCGCTATTGCAGGGCGGCAGGCTGACCGCGTGGGAACTCGGCGAGCTGGGCGTGCCGTATCAGCTAATTACCGACTCCATGGCCGCCAGCCTGATGGCAAAAGGGCAGGTCGACGCCGTGTGGGTGGGGGCAGACCGCATTGCCGCCAACGGCGACGTGGCGAACAAAATCGGCACCTACTCTCTGGCGGTGCTGGCGAAATTCCACGGCATTCCGTTCTATGTCGCCGCGCCGCAAACGACCCTCGACCCGGACTGCCCGAACGGCGACGCGATCCCGATTGAGCAGCGCGCCGCCAGCGAGGTGACGGGCGTCGCCGGAAGCTTTGGCGCGGTGCAGTGGGCACCGGAAAACGCGCAGGTTTATAACCCGGCGTTTGACGTCACCCCCGCCTCGCTGATTAGCGGCTGGGTACTGGATACGGGCGTGGTCACTCCGGACGAGGTGGCGGAAGGGAAATTTGCCTGAGTCCGGCTATCCTTTAAGGGGCTCCCTTAAGAGGACAACATCGTGACGCTCGATCCTGAAACAGACTTAAAACTGGAGCGCGTGGTGGACGCACCGCGCGATCTGCTGTGGCTCTGCTGGACTACGCCAGAGCACATCAAAAACTTCTTCATTCCTGCTCCCCATAAGGTGACCGAATGCGACCTCGACCTGCGCGTGGGCGGGCGGTTCAATACCGTGTTTGAGGTGGACGGGCAGCGGATGGATAACCGGGGCGTATTCCTTGAAATCGATCCGGGGAAAAAGCTGGTCTTTACCGACGGCTATACCGAAGGCTGGAAGCCGGCCGAGAAGCCGTTTATGACGGCAATTTTGTTCCTGGAAGACGCCGGGGAGGGCAAAACCCGCTATACGGCGATAGCGCGCCACCCCACGAAGGAAATCCGCGAGCAGCATGAACAGATGGGATTTCACGAAGGGTGGGGGATTGTGCTGGATCAGCTGGTGGGGTATGTGAAAGGGCTTAACGCTTAGTGCGCGCTGGTGCCCTCACCCCGACCCTCTCCCACAGGGAGAGGGAGAAAAGATCAGGCCAGGCGCGGATACGCATCCGCAATCGCATCCCCGGTAAACTGCGCCACCCAACCCTCCGGGTTATCGAAAATACGAATGGCGGTAAAGTTCGGCTCTGAGCCCATATCAAACCAGTGCGGCGTGCCCGCGGGCACGGAGATCAGGTCGTTTTTCTCGCACAAGACCTGATATACCTCATCGCCGATGTGCAGGCAGAATAATCCCGCCCCTTCCACGAAAAAACGTACTTCGTCTTCGCCGTGGGTGTGTTCGTTCAGGAACTTCGCGCGCAGCGCCTCTTTCTGCGGATTGTCGGCGCGCAGGCTGATCACATCCCAGCTCTGGTAACCTTTCTCTGCCACCAGCTTGTCGATCGCATGCTGATACGCAGCGATCACGGCTTCAGGCGCGGGATCGTGCCCTAAATCGCGATCCGCAGCCCAGCGTTCAAACCGCACGCCTTTTGCGTTGAGCTGTTGGGCAATCTCGGCGGCGTCGGTGCTGTGCCACTGGTGCTGACTGGCGTCTTTATCGGAATAAATGGTCAATGCGCTCATGAAGGGATCTGCTCCGGATTAATCTCGTCAAACTGGTGGATCTGATGGTGATGGCTTGCGCCGTCATCTTCACCGCGAATCAGTTGCAGGGTGCGAAAACCCGCCTGTTCAGCTGCGTCCAGCTCCTGATGAATATCTGACAGAAACAGGATCTGCGACGGGGCGATGCCCGTTTGCGCCGCAATGTTTTGATAAGACTGCACCTCGCGCTTGGCGCCAATGTGGGTATCAAAATAGCCGCTGAACAGATGAGTAATATCACCTTCGTCGCTGTAGCCAAATAACAGTTTCTGCGCGGCGACGGAGCCAGAGGAATAAACATAGAGATCAATCCCTTGTGCCTTCCACTTTTCCAGCGCGGGCAGTACGTCAGGATAGAGGTGTCCGGTAAAGTCACCATTGACGTAACCGTCCTGCCAGATGATGCCTTGCAGGGCTTTGAGCGCCGTCGATTTGCGGTCTTCATCCATAAAGGTAAACAGCACGTTGATGAGATCGCTGACGCTGGCATGCGGAGCGCTGATTTCATCGCGCAGGTTGTCCAGAATCGATTTGACCGGCTCGGCGTACTGCTGCGCGGTCACGAAGGCCGCCAGCCGCTCACGCGCGTAGGGGAACAAAACATCATGGACAAAACGGATATCGCTGGTGGTCCCTTCAATATCCGTCACAATCGCGCGAATCATACTCTCTCCCATTGTCGTAAACGCATTTCGCATTCAAATAAGAATTCTAAACCTTCCAGATGACGGCGGGCTTCGGCCACGTCGCGTCCCCAGCAGGTTAAGCCATGGCCGCGCAGAAGAAAACCATAATTAAGCGGGCGTTCCTGCGCGTAATGGGCGATGCGCGAGGCGAGGGCGTCGATGTCCTGGTCGTTATCAAACACCGGGATGGCCACCGTATCCCGATGCGTGGTCTGCCCGGTAAGGGATTTTTGCATCTCGAAACCGGTGATCTTCAGCTCGGCCTCGTTCACCAGCCGCGACAGCACCGTGGCATTGACGGTGTGAACGTGCAGGACAGCGTTAGCTTCGGGGAACAGGCGATAGATGAGGGTATGCAGCCCGGTCTCTGCCGACGGTTTACGGCCAGACGGCGCGCGGTTAGTGGCGATTTCAACCTGTAGAAAATCGGCGGTGGTCAGGCTACCTTTATCTTTTCCGGATTCGCTCAGCCAGCACAGGTGTTCATCCTGACGCATGGACATATTGCCGCCGGTAGCGGGCGCCCAGCCTTTAGCGCCAATCCAGCGGCAGGCCTCGACCAGGTGTGTGAGTTGCAGGTTGTCTGTCATTTCCTTTTACCCTCTCGGCCAGGAATATTTATATCGTTTAGACGTCTAAGCGTCTTGATTGCCAAAGACTAACATCGTGTTATAGTGTCAGCAACATAAGTATTACAGGCAGGCACACTACAATGAGCAATAACCCGTTGATCCCGCAGAGTAAACTTCCCAATCTCGGCACGACGATTTTTACGCAGATGAGCGCCCTGGCGCAGCAGCACAACGCCATTAACCTCTCACAAGGTTTCCCGGATTTTGATGGGCCGAAATATTTGCAGGAGCGTCTGGCGTACCACGTTGCGCAGGGAGCCAACCAGTATGCGCCGATGACCGGCGTGCAGACGTTGCGTGAAGCCATTGCGGATAAAACGGCGGAGTTATACGGCCATAAGCCTGACGCGAACAGCGATATTACGGTGACGGCAGGGGCGACCGAAGCGCTGTATGCGGCGATAACCGCCCTGGTGCGTACGGGTGATGAGGTGATTTGTTTTGACCCGAGCTACGATAGCTACGCCCCGGCGATTGAACTGGCCGGCGGCGTGGTGAAGCGCGTGGCGCTCCAGCCACCGCATTTTCGCCCTGACTGGCAGGCATTTGCTGCGCTGCTGAGTGACAAAACCCGTCTGGTGATCCTGAATACTCCGCATAATCCGTCGGCGACGGTGTGGCAAAAAGCCGATTTTGCTGCGCTGTGGCAGGCCATCGCCGAACGTGAAATATATGTTCTGAGCGACGAGGTGTATGAGCATATCTGCTTCGCCGAAGTGGGGCATGCCAGCGTGCTGGCGCATCCGCAACTTCGCGAGCGTGCAATCGCGGTATCGTCATTTGGGAAAACCTACCATATGACCGGCTGGAAGGTAGGGTACTGCGTGGCCCCGGCGGCCATTAGCGCTGAGCTGCGCAAAGTGCATCAGTACCTGACGTTTGCCGTGAACACACCGGCTCAGCTGGCGCTGGCGGATATGCTGCGTGCGGAACCCGGACATTACCGCGAGCTGCCGCACTTCTATCGTGAACGTCGGGATCTGTTTGTGGCGGCGCTGAGCAAAAGCCGCCTGGAAATTTTGCCGTCTGAAGGAACCTATTTCCTGCTGGCCGACTACAGCGCGATTTCCGATCTGGACGACGTGAGTTTCTGCCAGTTGTTGACGAAAGAGGTGGGAGTGGCGGCCATTCCGCTGTCGGTGTTCTGCGCCGATCCCTTCCCGCATAAGCTGATTCGTCTTTGCTTTGCGAAGCAGGAATCGACGCTGCTCGCTGCGGCAGAGCGTCTGGCGACGCTCTGACTATTTCACCGTCCAGGCTTCTGAAAAACGACGGTCTGCGAAGAGTTCGAGCAGACCGTTGATCTGCTTCAGACGCAGCACTTCATCGCTGTCCATACCCAACTCCTGGCCAATTTTCTGCTCACTCCAGCCCATAAGCACCAGTTCTCGCACGATTTCTGACATGGCGTTGATCTGGTGGCGTCCACGCGCGCGGTTGTGACGAATAGTTGCCGCCATGCGATCGAACTTTTCCTGGCGCGCTTTACGCAGGCAGGTAACAGGGAGGTAACCTTTAAGCTGGCGCTTCAGGATCGCCCGGTTACTGCCGATATCATGACGGTGAAAACCATCGACAATTTCGTAGTGCTGTGGCGCATTTTCCGTCACAACGATAGGTTGTGTGAATCCATCCAGCTCCAGTGACTTGCTGAGCAGCCGCTTTTCCGGCGGCGCGACGTTATTTGGGTTGTAATCGTTAGCGGTGATGTTTGTCTTTTTTATCCACAATACGCAATCGACGGGCTGATCGCGAAAAGGGCTGATTTCATGTAATGCCTGACGAAACGCATTAATAGCGGCTATTCGCTCTTCTTCTGAAAGTGCCTGAAGGTACGTTTCCATTTCGGTGATTATTCGTTGTTGCATAAAATCCCCCATTCCTTGCGTTTTGCTTTCACTCTGTCGCTGTAGCGCTGATAGTGTTTAGGCTTATTTGGGCTAAACGAAAGTGCCCGGCACCAATAGTCATTGTTGAGTAAAACCTTACAAATGCGTCGCCAGGAAGGGATATCTTTTGCACCAATGTCACCCTCCTGCGTGTCGGGAATATCGTTCATGCCTCGCTTTTGATACCAGTGGAGATAAACCGCGATTTTGTTGCGGTAATGTTCCGCCGTATTTTGCGGCATGCTGTCGAGTAACAGCATGGCGTATTCGCGCCAGCCGAGATGGTCTGGTTTCAGGATCTTCCGGTGGCCATAAAAATGGTTATCGTGCCCGGCATAAATACCTCCGCTTCGCACGCCGCAGGCGCGTTCACACATCGCCGCCCAGCGTTCGGGTTCAATGACATGATAGAGCCACAAGCCCTGACGCTGTTCCGGGCCAAACGGTTCGCAGATGCGCATATAACGCGGCGGCACCCCCGCCTTGTACATCAGGTCGTATAACGGGTTATAGCAACATTTTGATTTCGCGAACCACGTCCAGATGTCGGCGGTTTTCCAGTCGTACAAGGGGTAGATATACCAGGCGTGCCCACCCGGGGCGACGGTCGTCCAGGGTTTATCGTCAGAAAAGCGCTGCTTACGCGCCGACGCGATAGCCAGAAAGCGGTTGTAAGATTCATCGGCGCGGATCCCCACCATGACGGCGGCAGGACGTCTTTGTGCATACCATTCGGCAAACTCGCGCACGAAGGCTTCAAACGTCATTCCCTGCTGATAAAAATCGAAATAGTGGTAATCGGTAATGGCATCTTCCGGTGGCTGGCGAACCCAGTTTGTCCCGGGTTCCCAGCACTGCCATTCAGGTTGAAACTGTGACAGGGCGTTCTGGGTCGTGAGCGGAAGCGCTACCCACCAGAACTGATGGATAACATCCCGATACAGCGTTCTCATCGTGTCAACATGCTGAATGGTTGAGGAGAATTGCGCTTCCCAGTCCAGAAAGATGACATCTATTTTTCGCTTTAATTGCCGTGCTTTCTGGGCAACGAGATGCAGCATCACGGTAGAATCTTTTCCACCGGAAAAGGAAACGCAGACTCTGGAGAAATTGTTAAGCGTCCAGTCTATGCGTTCCGCAGAAGCGTCTAAAACATTTTCCTGTAAAGGGATTTTATAGATCGACATGATTAATCGCGTCCTGCGTGTTAAATGTCTGGAAAAAAACAAAACGATATTATGGAATTATTTGTCCTTAATTTCACGGGGGAATTTTCTTCGGGTTGCCTTATTTGCATTCACCATGCAAATGTATTTTACGCAGACGGCGGAGAAACGCAGAGCTTATGCATTTTTTCAATGAATGTTGAAAAAACAGTGCTATTCAGTGATGAACGGCTGTAGAGCATATAGATCTTTAATTCAGGCAGCTCAAACGGTGGCTCAAGCCTTTTTAATTTCAACGGTTCTTTATATGTTTCATAGATCGACACCGGGATGAAGCCTAACAGATCAGATGAACAGACCATGGAGATGAGAGAGCTAAGGGAGTCCGTACGAAAAGCAATATTTCTTTCCGGAAACGCGTCATTTGCGCGACTCTGAAACTCTTTTACACCCGGATGAGCACTCTGGTAAAAAGTGAATTTCTCCTGGTATAGCACTTCCAGCGTGACTGCGTCAGCGAGCCTTGGGTGGTCTGCTCTACAGATTAAGGCTATCGGCACCGTGGTGAAGTGGGTGCAGACCACAGAGCGATTGTGGATAGGTGCGATAGAGAAGATGAGATCGGCCTTACGATAGGCCAACAAATCTTCCGCTGATTCGGAGGAAATGAGCATGTCTCTTTGCTCTATCTCATAATTCTCTTCAGATATTAAAAGCTTCAACGGTTCGAGCATCGAACCAGGAGACACCATTTGAGAGCAATAGATAACGAACTTTTTTTTGATGTCCGAGTGATGCATCATGTTGATCGTCTGCTCAAGCTGATTGAGATTTTTTTCCAGATGATGATGCAGGTTGGTACCTACCGTGGTTGGCGTAATTCCCTTCCCTGAACGGATAAACAGGGGGTCATTAAGCTGACCGCGCAGGCGTTGCAGCGACTGGCTGACGGCGGATGGCGTGATATAAAGCGTCTCGGCAGCCCTACTGATACTGAGGTGTTGGTAAATGCATTCGAAGATGACTAACAGATTGAGATCGAATTTTTTTAGGTCGTAGAGGTTTGCCATGTTTCGTCCTGAGTGAGTTGAGTTTGCTGTCGTTATCACATCCTGGAGTACGACAGAGGGAAGTTACCCTTTACAATCCGTGTGAATAACTCGCTTAATTTAAAATTTAAGTGATCTTAATATATCACGGCTTTGGATTATTGAAACATAACTTCAAGACTAATTAAGATAATTTTATCTTTAAAGTTTGATTGAATTATTTGAATGAAAAGTGGTGTTTATATATAGCGTGAAACCCATAATGAAATTAAATTTATAATCTTTCAGAGACCTCTTCGATACTGCCTATCACAGCCATAGGCAGGACTATCCCTCTTATGCATTGCTCAATGCGCGCAGGGGTGCTGTAATCAAAGCGCTGTTACGGCCTTGATACAAGGTATGTAGAGCGCAACGCAACGCCAGCTTCGGCTGGCACTGAATGTACCTGCGGGGAATTCAGGTATCAGGGCCGCCCGTTGAGGCGGCCTTTTTACTTTCAGGCTTTCCTGTAAAAGGTTCACCTTGCTGTCTTGTTGCTGTTGTAAGGTTTGGCTGATTGATTTGATAAAGCATACGCATTAGCCCCGATGGATAAAGTTGGTTACCTTACATCTCAACGAAAACACGGAGGAAGTACAGATGTCTTTGATTAACACTAAAATTAAACCTTTCAAAAACCAGGCGTTCAAAAACGGTGAGTTCATCGAAGTAACCGAGAAAGATATCGAAGGCCGCTGGAGCGTGTTCTTCTTCTATCCGGCTGACTTCACCTTCGTTTGCCCGACCGAACTGGGCGACGTGGCAGACCACTACGAAGAACTGCAAAAGCTGGGCGTAGACGTTTACTCTGTTTCTACCGATACCCACTTCACCCACAAAGCGTGGCACAGCAGCTCTGAAACTATCGCGAAAATCAAATACGCGATGATCGGCGACCCGACTGGCGCCCTGACCCGTAACTTCGACAACATGCGTGAAGATGAAGGCCTGGCAGACCGCGCGACCTTCGTTGTTGACCCGCAGGGCATTATCCAGGCTATCGAAGTTACCGCTGAAGGTATCGGCCGTGATGCATCTGACCTGCTGCGCAAAGTGAAAGCGGCTCAGTACGTTGCTTCTCACCCAGGCGAAGTGTGCCCGGCGAAATGGAAAGAAGGCGAAGCGACGCTGGCGCCATCTCTGGACCTGGTCGGCAAGATCTAAATTTCCGTCGTTTTTCACGCCATAGCTGCGTTGGCGTCGCCTGCTCACCCCGGTCACTTACTTCAGTAAGCTCCCGGGGATTCTCAGGCTAGCCGCCTTGCTCTGACGCGAAATACTTTGGAAATTGTTTCAGTCATGGGCGCTCCCCGCGCCCATTTCATTCCAGCACCATGATGCAAGTTGCATTCAGGCAGCCCGTATAAGGCGGCTTGCATGATGACGTTTTAAGAGAGGGAAGAATAATGCTCGACACTAACATGAAAACCCAGCTCAAGGCCTACCTTGAGAAACTGACCAAACCTGTTGAGCTGATTGCCACGCTGGACGACAGCGCGAAATCGGCAGAAATCAAAGCACTGCTGACAGAGATTGCTGAGCTGTCGCCGAAAGTGACCTTCAAAGAAGACAACACGCTGGCAGTCCGTAAGCCTTCTTTCCTGATCGCCAACCCAGGGTCTGACCAGGGGCCGCGTTTCGCGGGCTCTCCGCTGGGGCACGAATTTACGTCCCTGGTGCTGGCGCTGCTGTGGACCGGTGGTCATCCGTCAAAAGAAGCGCAGGCGCTGCTGGAGCAGATCCGCGATATCGACGGTGATTTTGAGTTTGAAACCTATTACTCGCTCTCCTGCCACAACTGCCCGGACGTGGTGCAGGCGCTGAACCTGATGTCAGTCCTCAACCCACGCATTAAGCACACGGCGATTGACGGCGGTACGTTCCAGAACGAAATCACCGAGCGCAACGTGATGGGCGTTCCGGCGGTTTACCTGAATGGCCAGGAGTTCGGCCAGGGGCGCATGACGCTGACCGAAATCGTCGCCAAAGTGGATACCGGCGCAGAAAAACGCGCGGCGGAAGAGCTGAACCAACGCGATGCTTATGACGTGCTGATTGTTGGCTCAGGCCCGGCGGGCGCGGCGGCAGCGGTCTACTCCGCACGTAAAGGGATCCGTACCGGTCTGATGGGCGAGCGTTTCGGTGGTCAGGTTCTGGATACCGTAGACATTGAAAACTACATTTCCGTGCCGAAAACCGAAGGCCAGAAGCTGGCCGGTGCGTTGAAAGCGCACGTCAGCGACTACGACGTGGATGTCATTGACAGCCAGAGCGCCAGCAAACTGGTTCCGGCGGCGGTCGAGGGTGGTTTGCACCAGATTGAAACGGCGTCCGGCGCGGTGCTGAAGGCGCGCAGCGTGATCATTGCCACCGGCGCGAAATGGCGCAACATGAACGTCCCGGGCGAAGATCAGTATCGCACCAAAGGCGTGACCTATTGCCCCCACTGTGACGGCCCGCTGTTCAAAGGTAAACGCGTCGCGGTGATCGGCGGCGGTAACTCCGGCGTGGAAGCGGCTATCGATCTGGCGGGAATTGTGGAACACGTTACCCTGCTGGAGTTCGCTCCGGAGATGAAAGCGGACCAGGTGTTGCAGGATAAGGTGCGTAGCCTGAATAACGTCGACATTGTGCTCAATGCCCAGACGACAGAAGTGAAAGGCGACGGCAGCAAAGTGACTGGTCTGGAATACCGTGACCGCGTGAGCGGCGATATCCACAGCGTAGCGCTGGCAGGGATCTTTGTTCAGATTGGCCTGCTGCCAAACACCACCTGGCTGGAAGGCGCTATTGAGCGTAACCGCATGGGCGAGATCATCATCGATGCGAAATGCGAAACCAGCGTTAAGGGCGTATTTGCGGCGGGCGACTGCACCACCGTGCCGTACAAACAGATCATCATCGCTACCGGTGAAGGTGCGAAAGCGTCGCTGAGCTCGTTTGATTACCTGATCCGCACCAAAACTGCATAATAAAAGAAAGCAAGACGACACCTGCAATGCCAGAGGCCACCTAAAGGTGGCCTCTTTTTTTATCTGACGACCATCACCGGAATGTGGGTGTGGCGGATCACGCTGGAGGCGTTCGACCCCAGCAGGTGAGTGGTGATGGAAGGGTTACGTGAACCAATCACTACCACGTCGGCATTTAATTCCCCGGCAAGCTCATTAACGGCGTCGCGCACGCTACCGAACCGGACGTGGGTTTTGATGCGGGAAGGATCGATGCTGAAGTGCCCGACCATGGTTTGCAGGCGCGTCTCGGCTTCGTGCTGTAAATGCTCTTCAAAACGACGCACATCAGCAGCGAAACGATGCAGGCTCAGGCTGGCAGAGCCCGGCAAAACATGCAGAAGATGAATAATTCCGTCCTGCTGCGCGAGAAATTCCGCGTGACGTATAGCCTTATCACTCAGTTCCATTTCAAAAACATCAACCGGCATAATGATTGTTTGATACATAACCGTTTCTCCTTGTTAATAAACGCTGAAATCATTCAACCACAAAATATAAATGGTTTCTGTAATCCCGACAGCACTTTTTTATCTCGCCAGGATAAATCTCAAAACAGCCGGATTCCGGGGCAGATCCCGAGAGGTAGCTACCCTTTTATAAGCTTACCCACACCCTTTCGGAGGTTGCATGAAAGCTCTCACCTATCACGGTCCACATCATGTTCGGGTCGATAATGTCCCCGATCCGGGCATCGAACAGCCTGACGATATCATCCTGCGCGTAACGGCCACGGCGATCTGTGGTTCTGATTTGCATCTTTATCGCGGAAAAATTCCCAAGGTCCAGCACGGCGATATCTTTGGTCATGAATTTATGGGCGAGGTGGTGGAGTGCGGGAGCGAAGTGAAGAACGTGCAGAAAGGTGACCGGGTGGTGATCCCGTTTGTAATTGCCTGCGGTGACTGCTTCTTTTGCCAGATGCAACAGTACGCGGCCTGCGAAAACACGAATCGCGGGCAGGGCGCGGCGCTGAACAAAAAGCAAATTCCCGCCCCTGCCGCGCTGTTTGGCTACAGCCATCTTTACGGCGGCGTGCCGGGCGGACAGGCGGAGTATGTGCGCGTCCCGAAAGGCAACGTGGGGCCGTTTAAAGTGCCTCAGCTGCTGTCTGACGACAAAGCGCTTTTCCTGTCAGATATTCTGCCTACCGCCTGGCAGGCGGCGAAAAATGCGCAGATTAAGAAAGGCTCCAGCGTCGCCGTATTCGGGGCCGGGCCGGTGGGGTTACTGACCATTGCCTGCGCGCGGCTTCTCGGCGCAGAGCAGATTTTTGTGGTTGACCATCATCCCTATCGACTGCGGTTTGCCCAGGAGCGCTACGGCGCGATCCCGATTAACTTTGATGACGATAACGACGCGGCGGAGAAAATCATTGAGCAAACGGCCGGACAGCGCGGAGTGGATGCGGTGATTGATGCCGTCGGGTTTGAGGCCAAAGGCAGCACCACGGAAACGATCCTCAGTAACCTGAAAATTGAAGGCAGCAGCGGCAAAGCCCTGCGCCAGTGCATTGCTGCGGTGCGGCGCGGAGGCGTGGTCAGCGTGCCGGGCGTGTATGCCGGTTTTATACACGGCTTCCTGTTTGGCGATGCCTTCGATAAAGGGCTGAGCTTTAAGATGGGGCAGACCCACGTCCATGCCTGGCTGGGAGAGCTGCTGCCGCTTATCGAAAAAGGGCTGCTTACACCGGAAGATATTGTCACCCACTATCTTCCGCTGGCTGATGCGGAGCGCGCCTATAAAATCTTTGAAAAACGGGAGGAGGAGTGCCGCAAGGTGATCCTGGTGCCTGGTGCAGACACCCCGGAGGCAGCGCAGCAGAAAGTGAAGGGACTGGTGAATGCCTTCCCCGGCGGCGTTGTGTGAGGTTCCTCACTCACCAGTGGCGCTCAAGGTATAGCACCGCCACGACGAGGATCGCCAGGATGATGAGAAAAACCAGTGTGATAACAAGTATCTCACCCATGACCGTCCCCACGGCACCACAACAGAGTAAGCGTGGATTAAGCGGTTTTTGTCCGATATAACACAATCGGGTGAATTTGCGGAAAGAGGATGCGGGTGCATCCTCTGTGCAAAGCGGGGTCGCTTGTTCAGAAGGGATTAACGCAGGTAATCGCCAGCGGCTTCGGGCTGGTAGAGCAGCTCAAGCACTTCCAGGTGAGCTGAGGCACCGCCAGGGAGTTCCCAGTGGATAGTATCGCCTGTGCGCAGTCCAAGCAGCGCCGCGCCCACGGGTGCCAGCACCGACAGTTGCGTGCTGCTGTCGGTCATCTGCGCCGGATAGACCAGCGTACGGGTGAGCTCCTCGCCGGTGGTCAGGTTGCGGAACTTCACCTGGCTGTTCATGGTGACCACATCATGCGGCATGGTCTCAGGCGTACACATCTGCGCCCGGTCTAGCTCTTCGTTCAGCGCATCGGCTACCGGCAGCGAGGCGAATTCTGGTTTCTCCAACAGTCGGTCAATACGTTCTGCGTCGAGTTCATTGATGATAATCGTAGGTCTGGACATTTTTACTCCATGTCGTTAATGCTGCGTGTAACGCAGAAACCAATCCAAAAGAAAACCCTCGCCGTCTGGCAGCGAGGGTTTAACTTAGCTGATGATACTGTCTGAAACCGTAAGTTTGAAGTGATGAAGGTCACAATCATGCGCCATATGAATTTTTGGCAATAAACCCGGCGTCCCGATTCACGCTGAACGGAAATTTCGTTACGCTGGAAAGACTGAACCCGGGCAATGCGCGTTGCAGCCCCAGCGTAGAGAGAGCGATATGTACTTTTACCAACCTTCTCAGGGGCACGGCCTGCCGCACGACCCGCTGAACGCCATTATCGGTCCACGTCCGATTGGCTGGATCTCATCCTGTGATAAGGCCGGTCAACTGAACCTTGCCCCGTACAGCTTCTTTAACTGTTTTAACTATCGCCCACCGATCATTGGTTTTTCCAGCAATGGCTGGAAGGATAGCGTGCGGAATATTACCGAAACGGGGGAGTTTGTCTGGAACCTCGCAACGCGCGATCTGGCCGAGGCGATGAATGAAACCTCCGCCACGCTCCCTCATGGCGAGGATGAATTTACCTTTGCCGGCCTGACGCCCGTAGCCAGCCAGCTTGTGAGCTCGCCGCGCGTGGCGGAAAGCCCGGTGAATTTCGAGTGTCGATTGTCACAGTGCATTCAGCTTACCGGCGCGGATGGGACACCGATTGATACCTGGCTGGTGCTCGGCGAAGTCGTGGGCGTCCATATCGCCGAGAGTTTGCTGGAAGAGGGGATTTATCAGACCGCGAAAGCGCAGCCCATTCTGCGTGCGGGTGGACCGACGGCCTACTATGCCATCAGTGATAGCCATCGCTTCGACCTGGTACGCCCGGATGCGCGCAGGGGGTAATATGCGCGCAACCCTGTTGCCCGCCGATCAGCAGTTTTTTGCCGATCTGTTGAGCGGCCTGGTGCTCAACCCACAGCAGTTGGGGCGAGTCTGGTTTGCTCATCGTGGCGCGTCTGACGCTATCGGAAGCGTGAGCCGCGACTGGCCACGGCTTGACGTCGTTCTTCGCGGGGAATATGGCAACAGACTGGTTGCCGGGCAGCAGCCCCTCCACCAGGGGGAAATGCTGTTTCTTCCCGCCCAGGCCGCCAGCGTCCCGGTGTTTGAACGACCGGTCATGCTGCTGAGCATTCTTTTCGCGCCGTCGTGGCTGGGGCTGGTGTTTCATGATACCCGGCACGGGCGATCCGTGCCTGCGCAGCGACACGTGGAGCTTCCTCACCCTGAACGAGGTGAGTGTGCCGCGATGCTGATGGCCCTGACGCACCTGAGCGCTTCCCCGCAGGACCAGGCTATTATTCAACCACTGGTGCTGAGCCTGCTGCACTGGTGCCGTAAAGTGGTGTCGTCGCTGCCTGAACCGGGAGTGTCGCGCGGGGATTTCCTCTATCAGAGCATTTGTAACTGGGTGCAGGAAAACTATGCTGAACCCCTGTCGCGGGACAGCGTCGCTTCGCTGTTTAATATTTCGGCTAACCATCTGTCACGCCTGTTCTCTCAACAGGGGACGATGAGTTTTGTGGATTACGTTCGTTGGGTGCGTATGGCGAAGGCGAGAACCATCCTGCAAAAATACCACCTGCCGGTGGGGGAAGTGGCGAAGCGCTGCGGCTATGCCGATAGCGACTATTTTAGCCGTCTGTTCCGGCGCCAGTTTGGCCTGACGCCGGGGGAGTATCGCGCACGCTTTCAGTGACAGTCAGAACGTGATTTCTGCGTTCAACAGAT
The DNA here is from genome assembly GCF_000492855.1 of Enterobacter sp. MGH 38. Classification (NCBI taxonomy): domain Bacteria; kingdom Pseudomonadati; phylum Pseudomonadota; class Gammaproteobacteria; order Enterobacterales; family Enterobacteriaceae; genus Enterobacter; species Enterobacter sp. MGH 38. The sequence continues at coordinate 375,706 of NZ_KI535608.1, forward strand.
CCAGGATACTTTGCGGCGTCGTTGCTGCAAACAGCGACTCGCGAAACGTTTTATTGACCAGCTTCCGCGCCAGCTGGGAAAAGACCTTCACGTGATTAATCCCTTCCTGAGCGCCGAGCGTCAGCATGATCACCAGCTCGACGTCGCCCAAATCCGACTCCCAGTCAATCGCCTTGTCCAGACGGGCAATGCTGATGCTGGAGTGGCGTATCCATTGCGATTTGGTGTGAGGGATCGCCACGCCAAACCCGACGGCGGTGGTGACAATCTCTTCGCGCTGCCAGAGATCTTCTTCAAGCTCGAGCGGGTTTTCGGTCCTGCCATGAATCGCAAGATTTCCGCATAAGAATTGAAGCACCTGCTCTTTTGAGGTCAGCGGCTCATTGACCACGATAGTCTCCAGCGCCAGCAATGGACGCGGCGGCGCTTCCGGTGTGAAATCCGCCAGCAGGGCTTCAATCTCCTCTGCGCTGCGGCTGTCGCAGGCCTTATCTGCCAGCGCCCGGCAGGTCGCCATGTCCAGCTGACGCAACTGGTTTTTTACCGCAGGGATGCGCGGCCCGCTCATGCTGAACTCATCTAAGCCCAGCCCAAGCAGAAGAGGGAGGTAGCGCTGCTCTCCGCCAAGTTCCCCGCAAATGCCGACCCATTTCCCGTGACGATGCGCTGCGGTGACGATCTGGCGAACCATGCGTAAAAAAGACGGTGTGATGGGGTTATACAGCCCCGAAACGCGCGGGTTGTTGCGATCGACAGCGTAGAGATACTGAGTCATATCGTTCGAGCCGATACTGAAGAAATCCACCTCTTCGCAGAAGTGATCGATGATAAAGCAGACTGAAGGCACTTCAACCATGATCCCCAGCGGCAGGCGCGCGGTGTGACGTAACCCCTGTGAGGCCAGGGCGTCACGAACGTTTTGCAGCTCCTGTTTGATCCATAAAATCTGATCGAGGCTGTGCACCATCGGGATCATCAACAGCGCATTGCCGCTTGCGCCTGCGCGTAAGATCGCGCGCAGTTGGGTGCGGAAGAGATCGGCAAATTCGGGATAAATGCGAACGGCGCGATAGCCGAGGAACGGGTTTTCTTCCTGGGGAATGTTCAGGTAAGGGATCTGCTTATCGCCGCCGATGTCCATTGTGCGAAAGATGACCGGCTTGCCCTGCGCGGAGAGCAGCACCTGCTGATAGGCTTCGAATTGCTCCTGCTCGTCCGGCGCGGTGTCTCTGTCCATATACAGCATTTCAGTGCGAAACAGCCCGATACCCTGCGCGCCGCAGGTAAACGCCCCGGGCGCTTCCAGCGCGCTGCCGATGTTGGCGGCAATCTCTACCGGTACGTTGTCGCGGGTGAGCGCTGGAAGACCCGCATCTTTGATCTGCTGCTGGTGGCGTCGGTCGGCAAGGCGCTGCGCCACGCTGTAGTAATCATTCACCGCGTCGTTGGGTTCAACGACCAGCACGCTACAGATGCCGTCCAGAATGACCTCTTTTCCCATCAACGGCGCCAGTGAGGCGACCGTTAAACCACTCAGCACAGGCACGGAGGCCGCGCGTGCCAGGATCAGCGTATGCGACGTCCGGCCTGTTTTTTCAAGCACCATGCCTTTCAGGTACTGCGTGTCGAGGCTGAGAAACTGGCTGGGCGTCAGATCTTCCGCCACCAGAATAGTGGGGGCGCTGAGGGTGAATGCGGAGGTTTGCTGCAACTCCGGCCAGGTAATGTTAAGAAGCTGCTCGCTGATGTCGCGAATATCGCTGACGCGTTCACGCAGGTAATCGCTGGCGGAGAGTGACAGCTTTTCGCAGATCAGCTCCATATTACGAATGATCGCCTCCGCAAGGCTTAGCCGCTCCTCGGCGATCAGTCGGCGTATGGTGCCGCCAAACTCCTCATCCTGGATCAGTGAAAGATGCGCGCTGAGAATGGTTTTACTCTCGCCGTCTAGCCCGCGCAAGCGGTGGTTGAGCCGTTCGGCCAGCGTCGCCAGGCTGTGTTCCAGGCGAGTAATATCTTCCGGCGAGGCGGGGATCTGACAATAACGTTTGAGGTTATCGCTCTGCCAGCCTCGCAGAGTGCCAGCCCCGATGCCACTGGCGAGCGTAATGCCGTGCTGAAGATGGGGAGCAAGCCTTACGAGCGAGCGGGGCAGTGGATGCGCAACGTGCGGCGCGTCGCCGGAGGGAATACTGTCGCTGTCGATAAACGCGCCGGTGAGATATGCCTCCAGCACGCGTCGGGCCTGCTCCTCGTCGCCGCCGTTAATTTCCAGCACGCAGCTGTCATTAAACAGCGTACCGGTACTGATCAGCGCCAGCGAGCTTTTGGCATCCGCATGAGTGTGAAGCCTTCTGTTGATAAAACGGATATCGCTGCGCCATGCGCTGCACTGCTCTTTTAACGCCCAGGCCGGACGCGCATGCAGGCCGTTGGGCAGTGGGCAGAAAAATTCAATTGAAAGCATACTTCCTCCTGGCCGCGTGAGATCAGCATCTGAAGTCCGTCAGATGATCCACGGTCTCACGGTTCATGCCTGCCACAAGCGCGACAAGCAGTTGTTGGGTGTGATGAATGTCTTTTTCGTCGGCAATGGATGCCGCGCAGTGCCCGTGTCGGGTAGGGGGACCAAGCACAAGAGTCGGCACGCCAGTGCCGAAGAGATGGATCGCCCCGCCGTCCGTTCCGCCGTTGCTGAACATGTCTTTTTGCAGCGGGATCCCCTGCGAGCGCGCGATTGTCTCAGCCAGCGCAATCAGTTTGGCTGGGGCGATGAGCGTTTTGTCGTACAGCACCAGCATCGGGCCCGCACCGATCTGGCGATGGTTGGCGCTGCCATAATCGAAATTTTTTGACCAGCAGGCGGTATCCAGCACCAGCGCGATATCAGGATGAATGGCGCGCGTGGCGGTCTGGCCGCCGCGCAGGCCGACCTCTTCACTTGAGCTGGCCACCAGCCAAAGCTCGCAGTCGAGCGGCGTCTGGTGCAGCTCGCGCAGCAGCGCGATCAGCAGGTAACAGCCGAGGCGATCGTCGAAGGCTTTACCCATCACCCGATTGTGGGGAAGGATTTGAAAGGGTGTATCGAACGTCACGCGGTCGCCTGCGTCGATACCGGCGGCGAACACCTCCTCCGCCGACGTCGCGCCAATGTCGACACGCAAATTGTCAACGTTTTCTCCTTTCAGATCCCCATCCAGCAGTCCCGGTATTTTTTTCCCGTTACGCGTGGTGATGCGCACCGGCTGAAGGGTACGGGCCATCATGCGCACGTTGCCGATGGGCAGGACATCAATGGCCCCTTCGCGCGAGACGCTGCGCACCATAAAACCGACTTCATCCATATGGGCGCAGACCATCACCTTCGGGCCCCGGCTCTGGTTGACGCGGATAAGCACGGAACCCAGCCCATCAAACTGAACCTCTTTATGGTACTTTTGCGCCTCACTGAGCAGGATGTCGCGCACCTCTTGCTCTGAGGCCGCAATGGCGTCTGCTTCGCTCAGGGCGCGCAGTAAATCTCTGTCCACTCTTATTCTCCCGTCAGCAATAGCCGTTTGTCGAAGGTATAAAGCACCTCGGCGCCCGTTTCCGTCACCAGCACCACATCTTCAATTCGTACCCCGCCCAGGTGTTCAAGGTAGATCCCCGGCTCAACGGTCAGCACCATGCCGGGCTGCAACGGGGTGCGGTCGGTAGGGGAAAAACGTGGATTTTCATGAACATCAATACCAATGGCATGGCCGGTGTTATGCCCGAACTGCGGACCGTAACCTGCACGTTCAATCACGGAACGTGCGGCGCTATCGATCTGATGACAGGAAACGCCGGGGCGGATGGCATCAATAGCTGCCTGTTGTGCCGCCAGAACGATCTGGTACACCGCATAGAGAGGGTGTTCCTCCGGCGGCGTGTTTTGCCCGGCGACAAGAAAGGTCCTTGTCATATCCGAGCAATACCCCTGGTGTTGGGCGCCGAAATCAAGGGTGATCATCTCGCCAGACATAATCACTTTGTCAGAGGCTTTGCCGTGGGGCAGCGCACCGCGCGGCCCGCTGGCGACAATGGTGTCGAAAGAGGGCTTGTCCGCGCCCTCCTGCTTCATAAACCACTCCAGCTCGGCAGCGACTTCACGTTCGCGCATACCGGGCTGAATGAAACGCCGGATGTGCTGTGCGGCGCGGTCGGCAATGCCGCATGCTGCACGGATACGGTCGATTTCGTCAGCGGTTTTTATCTGCCGCAGCGCGTCAAGCGAGGTGCTGCAAAGGGCGGTATTCAGCGTATCGCGCCACAGCACGCCTGTTTGCCAGCTCACGTATTCACCCTCAAAGCCAAGACGGTTGAGAGCTTCCTTCGCAATAATCTGGTTCACCGCCTGCGCAAACGGGTTCTCCGTGTTAAGCAGATGCATCTCATAGCCCGCCGCTCGTGAAGCGATATCGCTGTAGTAACGGAAATCCACCAGGATATGTGCCGCGGTTTGTGTCACCAGCACATATCCCGAACCGGTTGAAATGCCCAGGTGCGGCTGTTTATTCTGGCGCGAAGAGATGAGCACGCCGTCCAGTTTTTCCGCAGCCAGCCAGGTACGAAGCCTTCTCAGTAATTCCATGGTTCACCCCGTTACAGCGTGTCGATAGCGAGTTTCCCGCGCTTGTGCAGACTGTTACGAATAATCACTACCAACAGCGCGGTGATCGCCGCCCCGACCACAATACTGAGCATGTACGCTCCCAGATTGGTGACCAGTGGCCACGCCCAGATCGCCGATTCAGGGAACCACTGCACGGCACCGAGCGCGGTGGCAGTCATTGCACCGGCGATCGCGCCCGCCATATACGCCGGCAGCGTCGCAAGCGGATTTTCCAGCAGGAACGGGATGGCCCCTTCACTGATGCCCATAAAGGCGAGGAACATGGCCGTTTTGCCTTGCGGATAAAGCTGCGGACTAAACAGGCGTTTGCCGGTCAGACGATGGTCAATCAGCGTGGCCAGCCCCAGACCAATGGGCGGAATAACAATCGCCACGGCGCGGGAGGTGATGGGCAGGACATGATCGGTTGTCAGCCCCAGGCCAACAAATCCCGCCGCTTTGTTAATGGGGCCGCCAAGATCAATCGCCGTGGCCGCCGCCATCCCGATGGCGTACATCATGGAGCCCGCCTGACCCGCCGCCAGCAGTACGGTCCGCATACCTGCATTCAGCCAGCCGCCAATCGGCGTGATGATGTAATACATCGCCAGCATCACAAACAGCGCCGAGAGGATTGGGATCAGAAAGGTGCTTTTAAAGGCCAGCAGATACTGTGGAACGTTAATGCGGCTATTCAGCCATTTGACCAGATAGCCTGCGGCTATGGCGATAATCAGCGCGCCAATAAACGTGGAGGGCACGGGTTTGGTGGCAAGCCAGGTCAGTTTTTCCGCATCAAAGTTCAGCACCAGCGTCGGCTGCGTGGCGACAAGGCCACCGATAAACCCGGCCGGGAAGGCCAGTTTTCCGCCGATAGAGTTGGCGACAAAGGCGGCAAACATTGGGATGGCGAAGCTGAACAGCAGCCCGCCGAACGATTCAGTCAGATAGCCAAATTTCAATAGCGAGAGATTGAAACCGGTGAATTTGCCTGAGTTAAGCGCGTCGAGAATACCGGTGTCAGGCGGGATCTCCAGCCAGACGTAGGCGATAAGCTGTGAAATGGCGAGGATAACCCCGCCCATGATAAGTGTTGGCACCATGCGGGATATCCCCGACATAATGTGCTGTGGAAGCTCTTTCCAGAAAGACGCACCGGCGGCAACCGGTGCGGATTTGATGGCAAGTGTGTCACCCTCGTGACTGTCCGGGCGAACCGCGCTGCGTTTTTTAATAGCCATGACGAAAACCCCTGGATGTGAAGATTATTATTGTTCTGCTGCAATCATCTCTTCGATCTCTTTCAGGGTGCCTGCCGCGTTTTTAATGGCGTCCTGAAGCGTAATCTCATACACGTCGCGCGTTTCGAAGCGTTCATTGTCTTCCGGGGTGATCGCGATGGCGTGGATGATAATGTCAGCGTCGGCAATATCCTGCGGGGTCAGGCGATTCTGGATCCCGTCCGCGCCCTGGGTTTCAATTTTTACCTCATAACCGGCTTCCGTCGCCGCGTCTTCCAGCGCCTGGGCTGCCATGAAGGTATGTGCCAGGCCCATCGGGCAGGCGCACAGTGCAATCAGTTTTTTAGCCATGTGAAATTCCTCCTGTAGATAACGCCACGATTATGACAGGGAGGTTTCAGTGATGTTTACCGGATTAATAATGCTTTTGCTGGAAAAATGATGCGTGTGAGCGGAAGTGTGAGGTTAATCGTCATATCACGAAACCAATGAAAACCGGGCAAAAAGTTGCCCGGCGCAGCATCAGTAACCGGCTTTATCAATGACAAACTGTTTGCCGCAGTTGCCCGGATGCGGCTGTGGCGCAAAGGAGCCGGCAGAGAGTGGGTTGTTGATGGTGCTGGCGTTCAGCGAGATCTGCATTTCGGTCAGATAAGCCGGATTGCCGTGGCAGGTAAGCTTGAACGCTTTTACGCTCTGTTTTCCCCAGCTTTTGGCCACGGCTGCATCGAAGTCGCTGCGGCGGACGCTTTTGCCATAGTTTTCCGCCAGAAATTTTCCTGCCGCGCTGTGCTTCACTTCCTGGTTCATGCGCACCATGGTGCCGAAGTAAGCGTCGGGATCAAAACCAAAGCAGACGCCGTGTTTCGCGTATTCATAACGTTCAAGGCAGGAGTTGCCGCCCGCGCCGGGCATCACGCTGTTCAGCTTCGCCGCGCCCGTTAGCGATAGTCCGGTCTCTGCGGCGTCACATTTGCGGCTGGCTTTTGCTTCCGGCATATTCGGAACCGGACGAGTGGCGCAGCCGAAGCGCATCCAGCGGCGTTCATCCACTCCGCGAGCGGCAATCGATTTCGGCAATGCTGGCCATAAGCCGTGGACGGTCAGAAAATCGGTTTTGTTGCTGCTCTCTTTTTGCAGGCGACACTCTTCCGGTTCGTCACGGTTACGTTCGACCATGCTCTGGCAAAATCCGGTTTGCCAGGAAAGGGCCAGAACGTAGCGATCGAAATCGCCGTACTGGGTTGGCTTAAGCGGATCTGCCTGAATTGAGAAGACACAGAGTGCAAGCGCTACTGCGCCAGACGGGATAACGATATCCTTCCTGAACATTTGCTTTCCTGATTGGTTGGGCGCGATTAATTTCTGGGGGTTATTAAAGCACAAAAAGCGCCCGCAGGCGCTTTTTGGAAATCAGGAATTTCGCTTAGGCAGCGCCGGGAACCAGTACTTCGGTGGCGATAATAACGATAATCAGGCCAACCAGCACCGGCACTGACGTGCGTTTTACCACTTCAAACGGAGAGATTTTCGCCATCCCCGCAACCGCAACCACCACGCCCGATACCGGAGAAATGGTACGACCCAGGTTGGAGGCCTGAAGCATTGGAATGGACAGGTAAGCCGGGTTGATGCCGGAGGAGTGTGCCAGCTTAGGGATCATCTCAACAAAGGCGTAGAACGGCGCGTTACCGGAGCCGGTGGTCATCGCCGCCAGCATGGTCAGCACCACCAGCACCAGCATCAGGATAATGCTGGCCGAGCCGAACGAGGTGGCGATAGAGATCAGGCTCTGAATAAAGCCGATGGTGCTCAGCCCCTGGGCAAACACCCCCGCGGCAACCAGCAGCATCACCACGCCCGCGAAGGCATCCGCCATACCGCGGAAGGCTACTTCCAGACCCGTGAACACTTTCTGGGTGTTAAAACCACGAACGAACTCCAGGATGGCCGCCAGCAGCATACAGATCACCAGGATAGTGATGATGTGCAGCTGCGGGCCCCATTTGCCGTCGAAAATAAGCACGCCAATAATCGGCGTGAAGGGCAGGATGGAATAAAACGCCGGGGCGGTAGTGGTGATTTCGCTGACGTCCATCATTTCGTGGCTGACGTTCTCTTTCTTATCGAGATAGCGCTGCCAGAAGAAATGCGCCACGCCCATGCCGAGAATAGCGGTGATGGAGATCGGCAGTGTGGTTTTGAAGGCGAAGTCAATTAGCGACATTTCCGCGGCTTTCGCGGCCAGCACTACGTCACCGGAAGTAGGGGAGAGAATAATCGCCGCCGGAGAGGCGCAAATAGCCGCCGCTGCACCACGGCTGATCCCGACGTTAACCATTACCGGGAATAAAGTTGCCATTAACAGCACGCCAAGGCCCGTTGCTGAGGAAACGGCTAATGACATCAGACAGGCCAGGAAATAGGCCGCGACCATCAGCAGATAGGGGGAGTTAATATATTGCAGCGGCTTAGAAGCCAGCTTTACCACCATATCATTCGCGCCGATATGGGTCATATAGGCAGCAAATCCGCAGAGCATCATGATCATCATGCCCAGATCGCCGCCGCGGCTCATCAGCAGAATTTTTATATATTCCACAATATCGGTAGCGGTATATCCGGTACTGGCTTCGCTGGCGGGTAAAACCTGATGACCCATTAGCGCGCTAATGATCAGCAGCGTCAGGCCGCCGACAAATAGCACGCCGGTGGCTGAGTAACCTTTAATGATGTAGCGTGCTACACCGACAATGACCACGACTCCAATGAGGAGTTCGAGAAAAGTAAGCATGATTTCCCCTGTTTCCTTGCTGCCCGAGAGACAAATAATCAATAAAAAAGAAGCTGAAATGTGCCGAATAAATGTCCAGTCCTTGCTGATTAAAATCAAGAAAGAGACTACTAAAGGCACTGATGACGATATTTTTGCTAGCCCTGCGTCATTTATATTAAGACGTTATTGACCTGATGAATAGATATTATATGTCATTAAATTGATGGTGAAGTGTTAAGGTTTTGAGTATTACTTGCCGACAATCGATTTAAAACGTAAATCTCTTTAAAACCACTTCTCTTTCATTCTTTTGCCTGCTTATACTCGGTTCACTTTCTCCTGTCCGACGATCTCAATATGTACGCCAGCTGGACATATCGCCTGCGCTTTATCAAAAAACATCTGCTGATGTTTTTGCTGGCGTTTGGCTGGCTGTTGATCCAGACTCAGGTGGCCGTCGCCTCCCATCAATGTTCAATGGATTTGCGCGGTGAGGTGGCCACTATCCAGCACATGGAGATGATGGCGCAACCGGGGCCGCATTATGCTGCCGGTGCTTCACCGCTGTGTGAAAAACATTGTGTGCCGGATCAGGTACAAAAAGATCCTGCCCAGCCGCATCTGGTGGCGCTGCCTGCCGCCATGACCCTGACCTTAACGACCCCAGAGTGCTCGTCTGCAAGCCATTCTGCGTGGTCCGTTACCCCTCCTGCTGTGGGGCCGCCGGCAACGATCCGCTATTGCCGGTTTCGGGAGTAAAAACCTGTTAATTCGTTGATTTTATTTACTTAACGTTTAACAGGAGTTTTATCATGCGTACCGTATTCCTTTCCGCGCTGGTTGGCGCGTCCGTATCTTTCGCTTCTTATACCGCCCAGGCAAACCAGACCTGGCAGGGCCGCGGCGTGGTTCAGTCGATCTCTGACAGCGCCGTCATGCTCCGGCACGAGGCCATACCGGAACTAAAATGGCCAGCAATGACCATGCCGTTTACTTTATCTGCCGGCGCTACGCTGAATGGCGCCAAACCGGGGGATGAGGTGACCTTCACGCTTCAGCGTGCGGGTGACGGTTTCCAGATTATCTCGCTGACGCCAGCGCGCTAAGCGAGGTCACCATGAAACAACACACACTGAGCCTGTGGCTCGGTGGGGTGTTGTTCGGCCTGTTAACCTCCGCCGCGCAGGCGGAGCCGTGGACGCTCGAACACACCCTGACCGAAGCCCAGCGCTACTCGGCAGAACTCTCCGCCAGCCGTAACGAAGCGCAGGCGCTGGATGCAATGGCGGTTTCCGCCACGCAATTACCTGACCCAAAACTGAAATTCGGCATCGAAAACGTGCCGGTACAGGGCAGCAACGATCGGCGGCTGACGCGCGAAGGGATGACCATGCAGAAGGTTGGCATCATGCAAAGCTACGTCAGCTCAGAGAAGCGGGAACGTAAAGCGCAGACCTTGCAGGCGCAGGCGCGAAGCGTGCTGGCAAAATCCGAAGCCGTCCGCGCCGCGCTTCAGCGTGATACCGCCCAGGCCTGGCTGGATCTGGCGCTGGCCCAGCAGGCACTGAACACGGCCAGAACGCTGGTCCGTGAAACGGAACGTCAGCGCGGCGTGCAGAAGGCGAGCGTCGGGGCGGGAAGCGCAACGCCAGACAGCGTACTGGCCCTGCAAATGATCCTCAGCGCCATGCGCGACAAAGAGACGCTGGCGCAGCGGGATGTGCAGCTGGCGCAAAGCCGCCTGCTGGAGCTAACGGGGCACGCTATAACGGAGGTTCGCGGTCCGCTGCCGCGTTATCAGCGTCTTCCTGCCAATGAAAAAACGTTGCAGGAGGGGATCGTCAGGCACCCGGAAGTGGAGGCCGCGCGACGTGAAGCAGAGACCGCGAAAGCGCGTTCAGCGCAATCTGCCGTGGCGGCGATACCCGATGTGGATGTGGAGGTCTATTACGCCCACCGCGCTGAAGGCTATGACGATATGGCTGGCGTGATGTTCAGCGTGGATCTGCCACTGTTCCAGTCAAAACGTCAGGACAAGGATTACGCCGCCGATGTTTCCCGCTCTATGCAGGCGGTGGATCAACTGACGCTGCTCAAGCGCGAACACATTGCCCAGGTGCAAACGCTGGTGGCGCAGTATCAGGCTGCGCAAACGGTGTGGCAGCGACAGCGGGACGAGGTACTACCGTTGCAGCGTCAACGGCTGGCGGTACTGACGGCGCAATATCGCTCTGGACAGTCGGCGCTTCCGGCCCTGCTGGAGGCGCGTCGTGGCGTACTGGATACGGAACTGGCGGTGAACCAGGCGGAGCGCGAAATGGCGCGAACCTGGGCTGCCGTGAACTGGCTGATCCCGCAGGAGCTGGCGCAATGAAAAAAACAACGTTAATGGCGATTGCCATCGCGATAGCTGCCGCTGGCGGCTATTTTGTCGGACAGAAGCAGACGCATCAGCCGGCTGCGGCTGCACAACCCTCTGAACGTAAGGTGCTTTACTGGTACGACCCCATGGTACCCGGTCAGCGCTTCGATAAGCCGGGTAAATCCCCCTTTATGGATATGGATCTGGTCCCGCGCTACGCTGATGAAGCGCAGGCGGCGTCAGGCGTGGCCATCAGCACTCAACAGCAGCAAAACCTGGGGATGAAAACCGCCAACGTTGAGATGCGCCAGCTGGTTTCGCCGTTCTCGGCCTTTGCCACGGTTGCAACGGATGAACGTAACGTCTCGGTGGTGTCAGCTCCGGCCAATGGCGTGGTGTCAAAATTGTTTGTTAATGCACCGCAGCAGCAGGTGAAAGCCGGAGAGGCGCTGGCGCAACTGTGGATCCCGCAATGGACCACCGCCCAGCAGGAGTATCTCGCAGTTCGTCAGCTTGGCGATGCCGCATTGACCCGCGCCGCACGCGAGCGGCTGGCGTTGCAGTTTATGCCGGAAGAGGTCATTCGTTTGCTGGAGCGTAGCGGCAAGCCGCAGACCACGCTCATCCTGCGCGCTGACCGGGCCGGCTATGTGGTGAAGCTGGACGTGCGGGAAGGGGCGCAAATCACCGCAACGGCGCCGCTGTTTGAGATCGCCAGGCTCGATCCGGTCTGGCTGGTGGTCGATTACCCGCAAACGCAGGCGCAGTCTCTGGCAGTGGGCAGCAACGTGGTCGCAACGTCAGAAAGCTGGCCGGGGGAGCAATTCCACGGCACGGTCAGCGAATTGCTGCCGCAGATGGAGACGACCACGCGAACCCTGAAAGCCCGTATCGTGCTGGAAAATTCCGCACATAAGCTGAAGCCGGGTATGTACCTCTCCGTCAGGCGTGCGGAAGAGATGAAAGGCCCGCCGGTGCTGGCGGTGCCGGAAGAGGCGGTGATTAACAGCGGAGAGTCTGCGCGTCTGCTGCTGGCTACCGGGGACGGTTATTTCCGGCCTGTGACGGTGACAACCGGCCTGACGGCGCAGGGCTGGACGGCGATCCTGTCCGGGGTCAAACAGGGCGATAAGGTGGTGACGTCCGGGCAATTCCTCATTGATTCCGAAGCCAGCCTGCGTAGCGTGATGCCGGAGGTGACGCCATGATTGCCGCTGTGATTCGCGCCTCGTTGCGTAACCGCCTGCTGGTGATCCTGGCCGCACTGATGATGGCCAGCTGGGGCTGGTGGGCGGTGCAGCGCGCGCCGCTGGACGCGTTGCCCGATCTGTCTGATGTGCAGGTCATTATCAAAGCGAGTTACCCCGGGAAAGCGCCGCAGGTGATTGAAGATCAGGTGACCTGGCCGCTGACAACCTCCATGTTGTCTGTGCCGGGCGCCAAAACCGTGCGCGGTTTTTCAATGTTTGGTGACGCTTATGTGTATGTGCTGTTTGAGGATGGCACCGATCTCTACTGGGCGCGATCCCGGGTGCTGGAATATTTAAGCCAGGTACAGGCGCAGTTTCCGCCGGGCGTGAAGGTGTCGCTGGGGCCGGATGCGACGGGCGTCGGCTGGATCTACGAATATGCACTGATCGACCGTAGTGGAAAACACAGCCTGGCAGATCTGCGGGCCCTACAGGACTGGACGCTTAAGTTCGAGCTTAAGACGGTACCGAATGTATCTGAGGTGGCAAGTATTGGCGGAATGGTGCGTCAGTATCAGATCGTGGCGGACCCGGCGAAAATGCGCGCGCTGAATATTACCCACAGCCAGCTATCCGGCGCGGTGCAGGCCGCCAATAAGGAGAGCGGCGGCGCCCTGCTGGAGATGGGCGAAGCGGAGTATATGGTGCGGACAACGGGCTATTTGCGCTCGCTGGAGGATTTTCGCAATGTGGTGATCGCTACCCGCGATGGCGTACCTGTCCTGCTGAAAGATGTCGCCACCATTGGCATTGGCCCGGAGATCCGCCGGGGTGTGGCGGAGCTTAACGGTGAAGGGGAGGTCGCTGGCGGCGTGATCGTGATGCGCTACGGGCAGAACGCGCTGGAAACGCTTCATGCGGTAAAAGCGAAACTGAGCGAGCTGCAAAAAACGCTGCCGCAGGGCGTCGAGATTGTTCCGGTCTACGATCGTTCCACGCTGATTGAGGACTCGGTCAAAACGCTGACGCACAAGCTGCTCGAAGAGTTTGCCGTGGTGGTACTGGTGTGTGCGCTGTTCCTGTACCACCTGCGCTCCGCGCTGGTGGCGATGGTCTCTCTGCCGCTGGGGATCCTCGGGGCTTTTGTGGTGATGCACTATCAGGGCATTAACGCGAATATGATGTCGCTCGGCGGGATCGCCATTGCCATCGGGGCGATGGTGGATGCCGCAATTGTGATGATTGAAAACATGCACAAGATGCTGGAGCAGTGGCGGCATGATAATCCGGGCAAGGAGCCCGCGCCGGGGGAATACTGGCGTCTGGCGGAAAAGGCGGCGGTTGAAGTGGGACCGGCGCTGTTTTGCAGCCTGTTAATCATCACGCTGTCATTTATACCGGTTTTTTCGCTGGAAGCGCAGGAGGGGAGAATGTTCTCGCCGCTGGCGTTCACCAAAACCTGGTCGATGGCCGTGGCCGCCGGGCTTGGGATCACCCTGGTGCCGGTGCTAATGGGCTTTTTCATTCGCGGGAAAATCCCGGATGAGAAGGCAAACCCGATCAACCGCCTCCTGATCCGCCTGTATGAGCCGCTGCTGGACAAGGTACTGACCTTCCCGAAAACGACGCTGGCACTGGCATGTCTGCTGCTGATCGCCACGCTCTGGCCGCTGAGCCGCCTGGGAAGCGAATTTATGCCGCCGCTGGATGAAGGAGATTTACTCTATATGCCCTCCACGCTGCCGGGGATCTCTGCTCGCGAGGCATCACGGCTGCTTCAGCAGACGGACCGCTTGATCAAAAGCGTCCCGGAGGTGGCGAGCGTGTTTGGCAAAGCCGGTCGGGCAGAGTCGGCAACCGATCCCGCGCCATTAACCATGCTGGAAACAACCATCCACTTTAAGCCCCGCGAGCAGTGGCGGCCAGGAATGACGCCGCAAAAGCTGGTGGAGGAGCTCGATAAAACCGTGTCGCTGCCGGGCATTGCCAATGTGTGGGTGCCGCCTGTCCGTAACCGTCTGGACATGCTGGCAACCGGGATCAAAAGCCCGGTCGGCATTAAGGTGAACGGCAATAATATTGCCGACATTGAGCGTGTGGCCCGGCAGATTGAGCAGGTGGTGAAGGACGTTCCGGGCGTCTCCTCTGCGCTGGCGGAGCGTCTGGAAGGCGGGCGCTACGTGGATATTCGTATCGATCGGCAAAAATCCGCGCGCTACGGCGTTTCCGTCGATGAACTGCAAAGCCTGGTCTCCACGCTGGTCGGGGGCGATAACATTGGTGAGGTGATCCTGGGACGCGAGCGGTATCCCATCAACCTGCGTTATCCCCGCGATTTGCGTGATAACGTCGACGCGTTGCGGGTGTTGCCGGTAGTGACCGCCAGCGGTAGCCAGGTGGCGCTGGGGGAATTGGCCGATATCGTCGTGACGGAAGGCCCACCGATGCTAAAAAGTGAAAACGCGCGCCTTTCCAGCTGGATCTATGTTGACTTGCGCGGGCGCGATCTGAAGTCCGCCGTGGATGAAATGCAAAAACGGGTGGGAGAGAAGGTGGTATTGCCGCAGGGCGTGTCTCTCTCCTGGTCCGGGCAGTTTGAATATCTGGAACGGGCGACCGAGAGGCTCAAAATAGTTTTACCTGTCACGCTGATGATTATATTCGTCCTTTTATGGTTAACCTTCAGGCGGATATCAAATGTCCTGATAATAATGGGGACATTGCCGTTCGCGCTTATTGGGGGCGTGTGGTTATTGTGGCTGCTTGAATATAATTTGTCAGTGGCGGGGGGCGTTGGCTTTATCGCCCTCTCCGGGGTGGCGGCAGAATTCGGCGTAATTATGGTTCTTTATTTGAATCATGCGATCGATAAATATCACAGGCTGGAGCCAGAAGGGGGAAATACGGTGCTGATGCGGGCGATCCACGAAGGTGCCGTGCTGCGCGTGCGTCCGAAGGTGATGACGGTCGCCACTATTATGGCAGGACTGCTGCCCATCATGTGGGGGAGTGGGAGTGGCTCGGAGGTGATGCAACGTATTGCCGCGCCGATGATTGGTGGCATGGTAACGGCACCGTTATTGTCGATGTTAGTTATTCCCGCACTCTACAAATTGTTACATCAACGTTAAATATGTCAACTGCATGTGCTTATTCAGGCATGCAGTTTATGTATCCTCAGATTATTCCCAGGAACGGGATGGTAATTAGGAATAACACCCATGCTGTTAAGCGTTCATTCAAGTATTCTGTGTTAAGGTCTGCACCGAATACTAAATATGGTAATGGCATTGTGATTGTACGAATTAAATTCCCCCTGATTTTGTTGTTTATTATTGGGCAGTTATCGTTTGCGTCTGCTGTTAATGCAGACAGCAATACAGCGGATAAAGGCTGGTTCACCACCTTCACGGATAACGTCGCGCAAACATGGAATGAACCTGAGCATTACGATCTCTATATTCCGGCCATTACGTGGCATGCACGTTTCGCCTACGATAAAGAAAAAACAGACCGTTATAACGAACGTCCGTGGGGGGCCGGCTTCGGTCAGTCTCGCTGGGATGAAAAAGGTAACTGGCATGGCCTGTACCTGATGGCGTTTAAGGACTCCTACAATAAATGGGAGCCTATTGGCGGTTACGGCTGGGAAAAAACCTGGCGTCCGTTATCAGACGACAACTTCCGTCTCGGGCTGGGCTATACGGCAGGGTTTACGGCGCGTGATAACTGGAAATACATTCCTGTTCCGGTACTGCTGCCGCTTGCCTCCATTGGTTACGGTCCGGCGACGTTTCAGATGACCTACATACCGGGTACCTATAACAACGGTAACGTTTACTTTGCCTGGATGCGGTTTCAGTTTTAACTGAGTTTTTCTGCTAAATCGGCCAAAAAATGCACAGGCATGGAAATGTAAAGAATAAAAATCGGACAGCGAAAATTAACGCGACTTTTGTCACTTTTTATCAAAGATCCGCTGGACAAAACGCCTCACAATTGTTGTACTGATACCCGACACAGCATTTGTGTCGTTTTTTAATGTAAAGGTAATTTTGATGTCTAAGATTAAAGGTAACGTTAAGTGGTTTAATGAGTCCAAAGGATTCGGTTTCATTACTCCTGAAGATGGCAGCAAAGACGTGTTCGTACACTTCTCTGCAATCCAGTCTAATGGTTTCAAAACTCTGGCTGAAGGTCAGCGCGTAGAGTTCGAAATCACTAACGGTGCCAAAGGCCCTTCTGCTGCTAACGTAATCGCTCTGTAATTCAGACGCGTCAGCAAGAATTTCAAAACCCGCTCAATGAGCGGGTTTTTTTCGTTCTGAATCAACCGATAAGATAGATCTTCAGGAAGCTGGCGACGATCGCGACGCTTAGCAATACCATACCCACGCCTAAGAGATTTTCTTTCATGCTATCACCCTCGTTCAATATTGAGCCAAGAGTGACAGAGAAAAATTAAGCCAACATTAAGGTTGCAGTGCTTAATGTCCGCTGGCGGAGGAAAATAACCAGAATGCGATCGCAGTCATCGCAAACGAGCCAAGCATGTTAACGGCAATGTTCGTCAGCGCCCAGCCCATCCGGCCTTCCTGAAACAGAAACACCACCTCCGCAGAGAAGGTAGAAAACGTTGTTAAGCCGCCGCAGAAGCCGGTTGTAATCAGAACCTTCCACATAGGGTCGATGTTGGTCATGCGATTAAACCAGGCCAGCCCCATCCCAATAATAAACGCCCCGATCAGATTTGCCGCCAGTGTCCCCATCGGAATGGCCTGATGCAGAGGGTTAAACCGCATGCTTAAGAGCCACCGCGCAACGCTACCCGTGCCTCCACCAATAAAAACGGCTATAAGTAGTTGTAACACTGTCAATACCTGCTATTTGCTGTGTAAGTGCGTCGAGTGTAACGCTGTTTTTGACCGGGAGACAATTATGTATGTTGCAGTAGGGCAGTTCGCGGTGACGCCGGACTGGAATGAAAACGCGGATAAATGCGTCTCCCTGATGCATGCGGCGAAGCAAAAGGGGGCGTCGTTGCTGGTACTTCCCGAGGCGTTACTGGCCCGTGATGATGGCGATCCGGACCTGTCGGTAAAGTCTGCGCAAACGCTGGAAGGGGCGTTTCTGAAACGACTGCTGGCCGAAAGCGTTGGCAACACGCTCACCACCATATTGACGGTCCATATTCCGTCCTCGCCGGGGCGCGCGGTGAACACGCTGGTGGCGATACGTGAGGGTGCCATTGTCGCGAGCTACGCCAAACTTCATCTGTATGATGCGTTCAGCGTTCAGGAGTCGCGCCTGGTCGATCCGGGGAGTGTAATTCCGCCGCTGATTGAGGTGGAGGGTTTTAAGGTTGGCCTGATGACCTGCTACGATATCCGTTTTCCCGAGCTGGCGCTGAACCTGGCATTGCAGGGGGCGGAGGTGCTGGTTCTGCCCGCCGCGTGGGTCAAAGGACCGCTTAAGGAGCATCACTGGGCGACGCTGCTGGCAGCACGCGCGCTGGATACCACCTGTTACGTGGTAGCCGCGGGTGAATGTGGTAACAAAAATATTGGGCAGAGCAGGGTTGTCGATCCGCTGGGGGTGACGGTTGTTGCGGCAGCGGAGACGCCTGCGTTATTGCTGACGGAGATAATTTCAGCCCGAATAGCGCTTGCGCGGCAGCAATTACCTGTTCTGCGCAACCGCAGGTTTGCGCCACCGCAATTAATGTGATGTTTTTTTCAACAATGCTTGATTCACCTTGTTACAGATTGCTATTGTGTGCACGCGCCAAATGACCGTTAATACGTTCAGGTTTTTTGGCGGAATGCAGCCTGTTTCATGTAAAGAAGGTATTTATGGGTGAGATTAGTATTACCAAACTGCTGGTGGTTGCCGCACTGGTCGTCCTGCTGTTCGGTACCAAGAAGTTACGCACGCTGGGTGGAGACCTGGGTGCTGCCATTAAGGGCTTTAAGAAAGCAATGAACGATGACGACGCGGCAGCGAAGAAAAGTGCCGAAGATGACATCACTGCACAGAAGCTTTCACACAAAGAGTAATGGCAATGCTGCAAGGCTTGCATAAAAAAACCGGCTCACGAGGCCGGTTTTTTGTTTTACTGTAAATAAATTTTACAGCTTTATTTCACTTCTTCGCCCTTCGCCTGCATATCGGCGTGATAAGAGGAGCGAACAAACGGACCGCACGCGGCATGGGTAAAGCCCATCGCCATCGCTTCGGCTTTCATTTCATCGAACTCATCCGGGCTTACGTAACGCTGTACAGGCAGGTGGTGACGGCTTGGCTGGAGGTACTGGCCCAGCGTCAGCATGGTGACGCCGTGGCGGCGCAGATCGCGCATCACTTCAATGATCTCAGCGTTGGTTTCACCCAGGCCGACCATCAGACCAGACTTGGTTGGAATATGCGGATGGGCTTCTTTAAAGCGTTCCAGCAGCTTCAGCGACCAGTTGTAGTCTGCACCGGGACGTACCTGACGGTAGATACGCGGTACGTTCTCCAGGTTGTGGTTGAACACGTCTGGTGGCGTCGCGGTCAGGATATCGAGCGCGCGATCCATACGGCCACGGAAATCCGGCACCAGCGTCTCAATCTTAATGTTCGGGCTTTTTTCGCGGATGGCGGTAATACAGTCAGCAAAATGCTGAGCACCGCCATCGCGCAGATCGTCACGGTCAACGGAGGTAATAACAACATAACGCAGCGCCATATCGGCAATCGTCTGCGCCAGTTTTTGCGGTTCGTTAGCGTCTGGCGCAACGGGACGGCCATGGGCAACGTCACAGAACGGACAGCGGCGGGTGCAGATGGCACCCAGAATCATAAATGTCGCGGTACCGTGATTGAAACATTCAGCAAGGTTAGGGCACGAGGCCTCTTCACAGACAGAGTGAAGACCATTTTTGCGCATCGCCGCTTTGATCCCCTGGATACGCGAAGAGTCGGCCGGAAGTTTGATTTTCATCCATTCCGGTTTTCTTAACAGCGCCTCGCGCTCTGTAGCCACGTTTTTAACCGGGATAAGGGCCATTTTATCGGCATCGCGGTATTTAACACCGCGTTCCATCACAATGGGTTTACTCATAGCGTGCGTGTTCCAGTTGCGAATATCGAAGGAAAGCGTTTCAATTCAAGGGAATGTTGTAATTATCAACTATTTTTGAACGAACGACAGGCAGTATATCATTTAAAGGGGCGATAAAGCAGCCTGCCAGGTCGCCAATTTGTAAAATAGTTGTTGTTTTGTGCCTTTTGCCCCGCTTGCGGCAGGGGCTTGCGCTGAAAGGCGGGATCAGAAAGCCTGGCGGATCACGTTAATGACGTTTTCCAGCACCGGATCGCGCAGGCTTAGCTTGTTGTAATGCAGTGAGATTTCAACAGATTCCGTCGTAAGTTGACTCAATGGAATGCTCTCCAGCGGCCAGCATTTTTGAAGCAAAGCGAAGAGACGCACAGGCATAATACAGAGCAAATCGCTGCTGCCAATCAGGGCCGCGAGGGTAAACATATTGTAACTGCTGAAGCTGATCAGACGGTCCGGGAACAGTTCGTCAATACGCTGGCGCAGCGGATCCGGGCCCTGCCCCTCGGACATAAAGGTTGCATGTTCATAATGACGCAAATTTTCAGGCGTCAAAGGTGCGCTCAATACAGGATGATTCTGACGACAAACGAGCGCCAGAGAGTCGGTATAGAGAACGTTATGCCCTAATGCTCTGGCCGCGAAGCTGTTGCTGTCGATGATCAGGTCCGTCTGGAATTGCGCCAGCTGAGTTTCCGGATCGTTAACGGGCACGTTGCGGATCAGCAGCTGTGGCGCATGCTGTTTAACAGCCTGGTAAATAGCGGGCATGACCAGAACGCCCACAGAGGGAGAGGTGCCTATGGTGATGGTTCGTTGCTTATCGTAACTGCCGGTGAGATCCAGCGCGCCCAGAATCGATTCCAGACCCTGGCTGATGTACTCATGCAGATGGGTTGCGTACGCGGTGGGGGTTACGCCCTGGCCTTTACGAATAAATAAGGGATCGGGAAATATCGCGCGTAATTTTTGAATTGACTGGCTAATAGCAGAGGGTGTGAGATTAAGAATTTTCGCAGCATTAACGATACCTTTGTGGACATATACCGCCTCAAAAATAGTCAATAAATTGAGATCAATATTACGTAAAGTCCGGAAAATTTGCGGCTTATCTTCGCCGCTGGTTTCATTCAGGCGTTTGGCTGGTAAATTAGTAGGCTCCACGCTCTTACTCCGTATCCATTCACAATATGAATGATAGTTGAATTTATTTATTATGCTTGCAGAGATTCGTAAAGTGTTTCGTAAGTTTCCCTTGTTTATCGAAAACAAGCAGTTGGGTGATTATCACGCACGTTACACGATACCCGGTGATGGTACTATTAAGGTTCTAATTAATATGGGACGCTAATATATGGGCGACTCGAAAATATAGAATATGCGGTTTATTGTAAAGCGTAAATGCGGCAATTAAGCAGTGGTTGGTCAAATAACCGAACCACTGCCGGAAGTGTGTTAAGCAGCAATATATTCGTAGTCAGGATTGTTAAGCAGCGCTAAAAACTTCTTCAGAAGCACGGGGCGGATATTCTCAGGCGTGGCGGTAGCGACCCACTGGCGCATTTGCGTCATTTCCATACCCGCATACCCGCATGGGTTGATGCGCTGGAAAGGGGTCAGATCCATATTGATATTCAGCGCCAGCCCGTGGAACGAGCAGCCTTTACGGATACGCAGCCCCAGCGAACAGATTTTCTTTTCTCCCACGTAGACGCCCGGGGCATCGGCGCGAGGATGAGCGTCGATACCGTACTCAGCGAGCGTGTTCACCACGGTCTGTTCCAGTAAGGTCACGAGCTCACGTACGCCCAGCTTTCTGCGTTTCAGGTTAAGCAGGACATACATTACCTGCTGGCCCGGGCCGTGGTAGGTTACCTGTCCACCGCGATCGCTCTGGATCACCGGGATATCACCCGTCATCAATAAATGTTCGGCTTTTCCTGCCTGGCCCTGAGTAAACACCGGCATGTGTTCAACCAGCCAGATTTCATCAGGGGTGGTGTCATCGCGCATATCGGTAAAGTCATGCATAGCCTGAGAGACTGGCTCGTAAGGCTGTATCCCAAGATGGCGAACAAGAATTTTATCCTGGTACAAAAGGACGTCTCCGAAGACAAGGGAGAATAGGTAACGCGGAGTATATCACAGCGGGGAAGTGGGTTACCCGGCAAACCGGGTAACCGCAGAGGGACTACAGCACCATACGAACAATTTCGATATTGCCGAGCTCTTCGTACAGCGTCTCAACCTGCTCAATGTGTGTCGCAGTGATGGTGATTGAGACCGAGTGGTAATTACCTTTGCTGCTCGGTTTGACTGATGGAGAGTAGTCGCCCGGCGCATGGCGCTGTACCACTTCAACCACCTGATCAACCAGCTCAGGTTTCGCCAGACCCATTACTTTGTAAGTAAAAGGGGTAGGGAATTCAAGCAGTTCGTTAAGTTTGGTTTTCATGTCAGCTCCGGCGTGTGTGTAAAAAATAATAACTCCCGCCACGGGGCGGGAGTTTTACTGATACGTAGTATATGGGGATCAAAATCACACTTTCAAGTGTTCAATTTTTAACCAAACCAGTGATGGAACATCAGCTTAATGTAATCAATGATTTTGCCGAAGAAATTGCCTTCAGGAATCTCCTCCAGCACCACCAGCGGGCGTTGATCGATGGTTTTGCCATCCAGCTGGAAGTTGATAGTACCCACGACCTGATTCTTTTGCAGCGGGGCGTGCAGCTCGGTGGTATTCAGCACATAGCTGGCTTTCAGATCTTTCATACGACCGCGTGGGATAGTCAGATAGAGATCTTTGTCCACGCCCAGGGAAGCGCGGTCGTTATCGCCAAACCAGACAGGTTCAGAGGCAAATTCTTTACCGGCTTTCAGCGGGTTCACGGTTTCGAAGAAGCGGAAGCCCCAGGTCAGCAGTTTTTTGCTTTCCGTTTCGCGTCCTTTAAACGTACGCCCCCCCATCACGGCAGAGATCAGACGCATCTGGCCTTCAGTGGCGGAGGCCACCAGGTTATAGCCAGCTTTGTCGGTGTGGCCGGTTTTGATACCGTCGACGTTCAGGCTGTTGTCCCACAGCAGGCCGTTACGGTTGGTCTGACGAATGCCGTTGAAGGTGAACTCTTTCTCTTTGTAGATAGAGTACTCGTTTGGCACGTCGCGGATCAGCGCCTGACCGATCAGCGCCATGTCACGTGCGGAGCTGTACTGACCCTCGGCGTCCAGGCCGTGAACGGTCTGGAAGTGGCTGTTTTTCAGACCCAGCGCGGAGACGTAGCTGTTCATCAGGCCCACAAACGCGTCCTGGCTGCCCGCGGCAAAATCAGCCATGGCCACGCAGGCGTCGTTACCGGACTGCAAGTTGATGCCACGGATAAGCTGAGAGACCGGAACCTGCATGCCAGGTTTCAGGAACATCAGCGATGAACCTTTGAACACGGGGTTGCCGGTTGCCCACGCATCGTTACCGATAGTCACCAGGTCGGTTTCTTTGAATTTGCCTGCTTTCATAGCCTGGCCGATAACATAGCTGGTCATCATTTTGGTCAGGCTGGCCGGATCGCGGCGGGCATCGGCGTTCTGTTCTGCCAGAACTTTGCCGGAGTTGTAATCAATCAGGATGTAGGATTCCGCGTCGATCTGCGGAACGCCAGGGATCATGGTCTTGATGTTCAGGTCATCCGCGTGAGCTGCGGAGAACGCAGCAGCGCAAAGGGCCGTGGTCAGCGCCATGCGCTGCACAAAACGAGCAGAAAAAGTGGTCTTCATGGTCAGAACTACGACATCCGTGATGGAATTAAAAAAAGTGCCTTACTATAGCAAATGCTATACGGGCAGGCATCCGACTTTCATCATGAGAGTGTTAACGTGGTTTACACAAACTGACATTTCGGATACCACCGAATAATTATTTTGCAACAGCGATAAACGACTGGAGCTGCGCCTCGCTCTGCAAACGCTGTTGCAGGGATGCTGCCTGCGATTTGCTGGCAAACGGACCCATCTGGATACGCCATACCGCACCGTTTTGCTCAACGCGGCCTGGCACGCCAAACTGTTTGCTTAAACGCTGCTGATATTGCTCTGCACGGGTCCGATCGCTGACAGCGCCAACCTGAACCACGTAGCTGCCGCTCGCCGTCGCAGGCGCCGCAGTCTGCGTAGCAGCAGGCGCGGTCACCGGGGCGGGTTGTGCAGCGGGTGCAGCAACGACGGGCGCAGGCGCTGGGGCAGGTTCATTTGATTCAATCACGCCCGGCGCTAACGTGGTGGGTGCGCCAAGGAAACCACTGCTTTTCACCGGGGCGCCTGTCGCGTCTTCACTTTGCAGCGTATCGTTGCTGATGGCGCGCACTTCACCCTGCGGCTGCGCGGGCACTGCCGGCGTTGAAGCGCCCCCCATACCACCGCTCAGATCCGGGCGAGCGGGCAGGGCATAGGTCTGTTTCGCGACCGTGGTACAGGCCGTGCCCGGGCCAGACAGCGAACCATCCTGCGCCACGATAATTGGGTCGATACGCACTTTAGTATTGTTTGAGGTGTTCAGACGGTCGGCCGCCGCGCGGGACAGGGAGATGACGCGATCGCTGCCGTAAGGACCGCGATCGTTGATACGCACCACGATCATTCGGCCATTCGCCAGGTTAGTGATGCGTGCATAGCTCGGGACAGGCAGCGTCGGGTGTGCAGCCGTGATCTGCATCGGATCGAAGGTTTCACCCGACGCGGTCAGGTTGCTGCCGGGCTCAGCGTCATAGATGGCAGCAAAGCCAGCCTGGCTGAATCGGGAAGGATCCTGAACGATTTTATAGCTTTTACCGTCGCGCTGATAATCCTGATTCACGCTGGCGTTCAGCGGTTCATAAACGGGATCGGCACCGCTAATCTCGACAATCGGGCCATTACAGACCGCAGGCTGCGGCGGCGCGACGGTTGCCTGTTGCTGACCATCATCACTTGTACAGGCGGCAAGTAAACTTGCTGCGATGCAGATCCCCAGCCACTGCTTACGCATTGCGATCCCCTTATTTTTATACGCTTTTGGACAACATTTTCCTGTGGGTATGGATCGACATGACGATACCAAACCCGGCCATCAACACGATCAGTGCCGAGCCCCCGTAACTCACCAGCGGCAGCGGTACGCCGACAACCGGCAGAATCCCACTCACCATACCAATATTTACGAAGACATAAACGAACAAAATCAACATTAATCCGCCTGCCATCACGCGACCAAAGGTGGTTTGGGCGCGTGCGGCAATCCACAAACCTCGCATGATCAGCAGCACGTAGAGTGCAAGCAGAACCAGGATGCCAACCAGCCCTAACTCCTCAGCCAGAACGGCAAAGATAAAGTCGGTGTGGCGTTCCGGTAAAAATTCGAGCTGCGACTGCGTACCGTGCAGCCAGCCTTTGCCGCGCAGGCCGCCGGAGCCAATCGCAATCTTCGACTGAATAATATGATAGCCTGCGCCCAGCGGATCGGTCTCGGGATCGAGCAGCATCATAACGCGCTGACGCTGGTAATCATGCATCAGGAAGAACCAGAGGATAGGGATAAACGCGGCAACCAGCACCACGGCGATACCAATCAGACGCCAGCTCAGGCCGGACAGGAACAGGACGAACAGGCCGGAGAGGGCGATAAGAATCGAGGTACCGAGGTCCGGCTGTGCGGCCACGAGCAGCGTCGGCAGGAAAATCAGCACCAGCGCAATGGCGGTATTTTTCAACGACGGCGGGCAGACGTCGCGGTTAATAAAGCGCGCCACCATCAGCGGGACGGCGATTTTGGCGATTTCCGACGGCTGGAAGCGGACAATCCCCAGATCCAGCCAGCGCTGTGCCCCCTTCGAGATGGCGCCGAAAGCATCTACTGCCACCAACAAAATGATACAGAAAATATAGAGATAGGGCGCCCAGCCCTCGTACACGCGCGGCGGTATTTGCGCCATCACCACCATAATAACCAGACCCATGGCGATCTGGCCGATTTTACGCTCCATCATGCCGATATCCTGGCCGCTGGCGCTCCAGATAACGAGGGCGCTATAGACCAGCAGAGCCAGCAGAATCAGCAGCATGGCTGGGTCGATGTGGATCTTGTCCCACAGCGATTTTTTATTCGGATTATCCGTCATGATTATTGGTCCTCCGCCGCAGCGGCTGCCGGGTTTTCAGCTGGCAGTTCGGTGTTGTTGTCACCCAGCATGATGTGGTCGAGGATTTGACGCATGATGGTACCCACCGCCGGGCCTGCGCCGCCGTTCTCCAGAATCATCGCCACCGCAACCTGCGGGTTATCATAAGGGGCAAACGCCGTCATGAGCTTGTGGTCACGCAGACGTTCGGCAATTTTATGTGCGTTGTAAGTTTCATTCGCTTTAAGACCGAAGACCTGAGCCGTACCTGATTTCGCGGCTACCTTATACGGTGCGCCAGCGAAATATTTGTGCGCCGTCCCGTTAGGGCGGTTGGCTACACCGTACATGCCGTCTTTCGCGATTTCCCAGTATCCGGAATGAATGTCACCCACTGGCGGCTCGTGCGGCTGTATCCATGGCACTTTTTTGCCGTCTTCAACGGTGCTTTGCAGCAGGTGCGGCACTTTCACGACGCCATCGTTGATGAGGATCATCATCGCCTTGTTCATTTGCAGCGGCGTTGCCGTCCAGTAGCCCTGGCCGATCCCCACCGGAATGGTGTCACCCTGATACCAGGGTTTTTTAAAGCGCTTCAGCTTCCATTCGCGGGTTGGCATGTTGCCGGAACGCTCTTCCGCCAAATCTATACCGGTGTAATGCCCGTAGCCGAACTTGCTCATCCATTCAGACAGACGGTCAATACCCATGTCGTAGGCGACCTGATAGAAGAAGGTATCCGCCGACTCCTCCAGTGATTTGGTCACGTTCAGATGGCCGTGGCCCCATTTTTTCCAGTCGCGGTAGCGTTTCTCAGAGCCAGGCAACTGCCACCAGCCGGGGTCAAACAGACTGGTATTACGGGTGATGACGCCCGCGCTCAGCGCAGACACGGCGACATACGGTTTAACCGTTGAAGCTGGAGGATAAACCCCCTGCGTCGCGCGGTTTACCAGCGGCGTGTTTGGATCGTTGAGCAGGCCGGAGTAATCCTTGCTGGAGATGCCATCCACGAAGAGGTTCGGATCGTAGCTTGGCATCGAAACCATCGCCAGAATGCCGCCGGTACGCGGGTCGGTCACAATAACCGCAGCACGGCTACCCGCCAGCAGCGTCTCGATATACTGCTGTAGCTTCAGGTCGAGCGTCAGATAGACGTCATGCCCCGCCTGCGGGGGCACCTCTTTCAGTTGCCGGATCACGCGGCCACGGTTGTTAACTTCAACCTCTTCATACCCGGTCTGACCGTGCAGTACATCTTCGTAATAACGTTCGATCCCCAGCTTGCCAATATCATGGGTTGCGGCGTAGTTAGCCAGCTTGCCGTCTTTATCAAGGCGTTCGACGTCTTTATCGTTGATTTTGGAGACGTAACCAATGACGTGCGTCAGCGCGGAGCCGTAAGGATAGTAGCGGCGTTTATAGCCTTTGACTTCCACTCCGGGGAAACGGTACTGGTTAACGGCAAAACGGGCGACCTGCACTTCCGTCAGGTTGGTTTTTACCGGAATGGAGGTGAAGCGGTGAGAACGTGCGCGCTCTTTTTTGAACGCAGCGATATCGTCATCAGTCAGGTCGACAACGCTTCTCAGCGCGTTCAGGGTATCCTGCACGTTATCCACTTTCTCGGGCATCATCTCTATCTGGTAGATGGTGCGATTAAGCGCCAGCGGCGTGCCGTTACGATCGTAGATAATGCCGCGGCTGGGCGCGATGGGCACCAGCTTGATACGGTTTTCGTTTGAGCGGGTCTGGTAATCGGTATAGCGGACAATTTGCAGATTATAGAGGTTGGCGATCAGCACGCCGGTAAGCAGCAAAATCCCCGTAAAGGCGACCAGCGCCCGGCGCACAAACAGCGCGGACTCAGCCGTATAGTCGCGAAAAGAATTCTGTAGTTTCATCCGCTGCTTAAATTACCCTGGTCAGTCATTACTCGCGGTGATAAGGGTGGTTGGTAGTGATGCTCCATGCGCGATACAAACTTTCTGCCACGAGAACCCGTACAAGCGGGTGGGGCAGCGTCAGCGCCGAGAGTGACCAACTTTGTTCTGCTGCCGCTTTGCAGGCGGGAGATAACCCCTCTGGTCCGCCAATCAACAGACTGACGTCCCGACCATCCTGCTTCCAGCGCTCCAGTTCGTGCGCCAGCTGCGGCGTATCCCAGGGTTTGCCCGGGATATCGAGGGTCACGATGCGGTTTTTGCCTGCGGCAGCCAGCATCAGCTCTCCCTCTTTATCGAGAATACGTTTGATATCTGCGTTCTTGCCGCGCTTTCCTGCTGGGATCTCCACCAGTTCGAACGGCATATCTTTTGGGAAACGACGCAGATACTCAGTAAAACCGGTTTGTACCCAGTCCGGCATTTTGGTGCCGACGGCGACCAGTTGCAACTTCACGCATTAACCCCAGAGTTTTTCCAGCTCATACAGGCGACGGCTCTCTTCCTGCATGACGTGGACAATCACATCGCCGAGATCGACAACCACCCAGTCAGCGGTCGCTTCACCTTCAACGCCCAGCGGAAGCAGCCCTGCCGCGCGCGATTCCTGAACAACATGGTCAGCAATCGAAACAACGTGACGAGTTGAGGTGCCGGTGCAGATGATCATGCAGTCGGTGATGCTGGATTTACCCTTAACGTCGATAGCGATGATGTCCTGACCTTTCAGGTCATCAATTTTGTCGATAACAAAATCCTGGAGTGCTTTACCCTGCAAGTTTTCCCCCTGGGTGAATGAGATTGTACAACTATGAATTCGTGGCCAGTCAGTATACCTGAACTGACGCCAGTCGCGGGACAAATGTCACCGCCCGGCTTTTGAAGGCGGGTATCATCCCACCCTCCGCCTGAGATTGCATCGCCATTTTTGTAAAACAATTTCTGTAAAGCAGCGATCGGCGGGAAAGTCTGGCAGCGGAGGATATCAGTATGGCTTAGCCTGTCAAGGCAGGATAATCATTAACGGACAATTTCGCCGGCGATGCTCAGACATCTGTACTTTTCTGATACAGACCGTGCGCATGGATATAGGCCAGCACGGGCGAGGGGAGGAGATCGTCACAGTCTAAACCCTGCTGGAGACGCTCGCGGATGAGGGTCGCGGAAATATCAAACCACGGCGTTTCAGCGAGGTAAATTTTCCCGGCGGGGAGACTGTGCAGGTCTTCTATATTGTCCGTCAGATGTGCGTCAAGCCACTGCTGATGCTGCGCGTCGCGCATGGTCAGCGGGTAGCCCGGACGGCGGCAGACCAGCAGATGACTGTTTTCCAGAATGGTTTCGTACTGGTACCAGCTGGGAAAGTTGAGCAAGGAATCCTGGCCGATGATAAACGCCAACGGTTTCATGGGCCCCTGCTCAGCGCGCCACTCCCGCAGCGTTTGCGATGTCCAGGAAGGGGTATCTCTACGCAGTTCACGCTCATCCAGTGTGAAGAGAGGCTTATCGGCGATAGCCAGCGCGAGCATCGCTTTACGCTGCTCGCTGGTTGCTTCTGGCTGAGGACGGTGCGGCGGAACATTGTTGGGCATGATGATCACCCGCTGCAAGCCAATCAAATTCGCGAGGATTTCTACCGGCTTAAGATGCCCATAGTGCACCGGGTCGAAGGTCCCGCCATACATTGCCTGTAAAGAATGCATATCACCCATCGATAAATACGTCTGCCAGCGCCTTATGGCAGAGCAGCAAAGAGAGACTCTCCAGCTCCGCCCAGACAGACTGACCGTAATCCTGTTTTAACGTCAGTTCGGCGCGCATCAGAAGTTGCACTGCCTGACGCAACTGCTCCTGGCTCAGGCGGTTTATCGCCTCCGTGGTCATCGCCCGACGGTTTTGCCAGACGCGATGTTTGTCGAATAAGGCGCGCAGGGGCGTGTGTGCTGACTGGCGTTTAAGGTTGTTCAGCAGCAGTAATTCGCGCTGGAGCGTACGGAGAAGGATGACCGGCTCACTCCCTTCCAGGCGCAGCTGTTGCAGGATGTGCAGAGCACGTTTACTTTTCGCCGACAGCAGCGCATCAACCCAGTGGAAGGGGGTAAAGTGCGCGGCATCATTCACCGCCTGTTCCACGCGCGGCAGCGTCAGCTTGCCATCGGGCCACAGCAGGGCGAGCCTGTCCAGCGCCTGCGCCAGTGCCAGAAGGTTGCCTTCGTAGCAGTAGCACAGGAGCTGACTGGCGGCCTCATCCAGCTGCAAATTGTGCTGCTTTGCTCGCGCGGCAACCCATTTTGGCAGATGCGCCTGCTCTGGAGTCTGGCAGGAGACAAGCACCGCACTGGGGGTTAGCCGGGTAAACCAGGCAGCGTTTTCCTGCGCTTTTGTGAGTTTGTTGCCGCGTACGATAAGCAGCAGATCGCCGTGTAACAAACTCACCAGCATAGCCAGCTGTTCATTGATGGCAGCGTTAGGACCATTCTCAGGCAGCAGGATCTGGATTGTCTGACGAGAGGCAAACAGGCTCATGGCCTGACAAAGCGAGAAGATAGCGTTCCAGTCGGTACTGTTATCGATCTGGAACGTATGATGCTCATCGAAACCCTGCGCGGCTGCCGCATGGCGAACCGCATCAAGGCTTTCCTGTAGTAACAGGGGGTCGTTGCCGAGTAGCAGATAGGCCGCGCGCAGCCCTTCGTTGAGCTGCGCGCGGAGTTGTTCAGGATACAACCTGATCATCAGTTACCCAGAGACGTTGGCATATCCGGCGTGCTGGCATCCGGTGTTTCGATAACGTCAGCGCCTTTTTTCGTCGACGCGGCAATGGCAGGCAGCCTGCGGATCAGCTGTTCCGCGGCCTTATCATACATTTCCTTGATGATAATCTGCTGTTCGGCGTCTTTTGCCAGCGCCGTCTGCGGGTTATCGAAGAACGAGCGGTAGACTTTGGTATTGATAGGGTAAATATCTTTACCTGGCATCAAGACGGCCGCATCAACGGTTAGCACCATCTGATATTCCGCCGTCCGCCCATCCTGGAAGATCGAGGCCGTATCTTGTGACAGCGTTGATTTCAGGACACGGAGCGAAGGAACATCCTGACGTAGGGTTCCCTTCTCGATCAGCTTAACATCGTTCAAACGCAGCTGGTTACGAATGGCCCGGCTCAGCGGTCCGTTCGGATCGGATGAGTCGAAGATCATCGTTTTCATCTGCGCAGGCACTGCCGTGGTGTTGCGCAGGTGCCAGCCGCAGCCAGCGGTGACAAGCACCGCCAGAGATAAGAGTATTGTTGCCAGTTGTCGCACGTTTCCTCCCGCGCTTAGCCAACGACCAGATTCAGCAGTTTACCAGGTACGTAGATCACTTTACGTACGGTAACGCCCTCAAGGTATTTAGCGACCAGATGCTCCTGGCCTGCGCGCTCGCGAACCTGTTCTTCGGTTGCGTCGACCGCGACGGTAATTTTACCGCGCACTTTACCGTTAACCTGCACCACCACCAGCGTGGTGTTTTCCACCATAGCGGATTCATCCGCCACTGGCCACGGCGCATTGTCGATATCGCCTTCGCCTTTCAGTTCCTGCCACAGGGTAAAGCTAACGTGCGGCGTGAACGGGTTCAGCATGCGAACGACCGCCAGCAGCGCTTCACGCATTAACGCGCGATCCTGCTCGCCATCCTGCGGGGCTTTCGCCAGCTTGTTCATCAGTTCCATAATAGCCGCAATTGCGGTATTGAAGGTCTGACGACGACCAATATCATCGGTGACTTTCGCAATAGTTTTATGAACATCACGACGCAGCGCCTGTTGATCTTCAGTCAGTGCAGCTACGTTCAGCGCTGGCGCATCGCCCTGAGAGGTGTGCTCGTAAACCAGTTTCCAGACGCGCTTCAGGAAGCGGTTGGCCCCTTCAACGCCGGATTCCTGCCACTCAAGGGTCATATCTGCCGGGGAGGCGAACATCATGAACAGACGCACGGTATCCGCACCATAACGCTCAACCATCACCTGCGGGTCGATGCCGTTATTTTTAGACTTGGACATCTTGCTCATGCCGGTATAAACCAGTTCATGACCTTCAGCGTCTTTCGCCTTCACGATACGGCCTTTCTCGTCGCGCTCGACAATCGCATCAACCGGAGAAACCCAGTTACGCTCGCCGTTCGCGCCAACGTAGTAGAACGCATCTGCCAGCACCATACCCTGACACAGCAGCTGTTTTGCCGGCTCGTCGGAGTTGACCAGGCCTGCGTCACGCATCAGTTTGTGGAAGAAGCGGAAGTAGAGCAGGTGCATGATGGCGTGTTCAATGCCACCGATGTAAATGTCTACCGGCAGCCAGTAGTTTGCTGCATCAGAATCCAGCATGCCTTCTTTGTACTGCGGGCAGGTGTAGCGCGCATAGTACCAGGAGGATTCCATAAAGGTGTCAAAGGTGTCGGTTTCACGCAGCGCTGGCTGACCGTTGACGGTGGTTTTCGCCCACTCAGGATCGGCTTTGATCGGGCTGGTGATGCCGTCCATGACCACGTCTTCCGGCAGGATCACCGGCAGCTGATCTTCTGGCGTTGGCATCACGGTACCATCTTCCAGCGTCACCATTGGGATTGGCGCACCCCAGTAACGCTGACGGGAAACGCCCCAGTCGCGCAGACGGTAGTTCACTTTACGCTCGCCCACGCCCAGGGAGGCCAGCTTGTCGGCGATGGCGTTGAAGCCCTCTTCAAAGCTCAGGCCGCTGAACTCACCGGAGTTAAACAGGGTGCCTTTTTCAGTCAGCGCTTGCTCAGAGAGATCGGGTTCAGAGCCGTCAGCAGCAAGAATAACAGGCTTGATGGTCAGGCCGTATTTGGTGGCAAATTCGTAGTCGCGCTGGTCGTGACCCGGCACGGCCATCACGGCGCCTGTGCCGTATTCCATCAGTACGAAGTTGGCGGCCCAGACAGGGATCGCTTCGCCCGTCAGCGGGTGGATCGCTTTGAAGCCGGTATCAACGCCTTTTTTCTCCATCGTCGCCATGTCGGCTTCGGCCACTTTCGTGTTGCGGCATTCGTCGATAAAGGTCGCCAGTTCTGGATTGTTTTCTGCCGCTTTCTGCGCCAGCGGGTGACCTGCGGCCACGGCCAGGTAGGTCGCGCCCATGAAGGTGTCCGGGCGGGTGGTGTAGACGGTCAGGGTCTGATCGTAGTTCTCAACGTTGAAGGTAATTTCCACACCTTCGGAACGGCCGATCCAGTTGCGCTGCATGGTCTTAACGGTATCTGGCCAGTGGTCCAGATTGTCCAGATCGTTCAGCAGTTCGTCAGCGTAGGCGGTGATTTTGATAAACCACTGCGGGATCTCTTTACGCTCTACTTTGGTGTCGCAGCGCCAGCAGCAGCCATCGATAACCTGTTCGTTCGCGAGAACGGTCTGGTCATTTGGGCACCAGTTAACGGCAGAGGTCTTCTTGTACACCAGGCCTTTTTTATACAGCTCGGTGAAGAACTTCTGCTCCCAGCGGTAGTATTCCGGGGTACAGGTTGCCAGCTCGCGGCTCCAGTCATAGCCGAAGCCCAGCATTTTCAGCTGGTTTTTCATGTACGCGATGTTGTCGTACGTCCACGGAGCCGGTGCCGTGTTGTTTTTCACCGCCGCGCCTTCAGCAGGCAGGCCGAACGCATCCCAGCCGATAGGCTGAAGAACGTTTTTGCCCAGCATGCGCTGGTAGCGTGCAATCACGTCACCGATGGTGTAGTTACGCACGTGGCCCATGTGTAGTCGACCAGAAGGATAGGGAAGCATCGACAGGCAGTAATACTTCTCTTTGCTCTCGTCTTCGGTTACTTCAAAGGTGCGCTTCTCATCCCAGTGTTGCTGGACTTTTGATTCTATCTCTTCCGGGCGGTATTGCTCTTGCATGGCAGCCAGTGGTCCTGTGTTCAATACAGCTACAAATGTAGCCAATGGATGTGGTAATTCAGATCCGCATAGCATAGCCCAAACGCCCGCGTCAAAACAGCCTTTCACGCAAATGCACTTTGCAGGAATTTACCGGGTCTGTGCTTCACCTGACAAAGCGGCGACGAAATAAGGTCTATTATTAGAGACAGTTACTTACCCGGGAGGCAAAATGATGAACAAGGTTGCTCAATTTTACCGTGAACTGGTAGCGACTCTGACGGAACGGCTGCGTAACGGCGAGCGTGATATCGACGCGCTGGTCGAACAGGCACGCGCACGCGTGACGCAAACGGGTGAGTTAACGCGAACCGAAGTGGAAGAGGTAACGCGCGCCGTGCGCCGCGACCTGGAGGAGTTCGCGCGAAGCTATGAAGAGAGCCAGGACGAGATCGCCGACAGTGTTTTTATGCGGGTCATTAAAGAGAGCCTGTGGCAGGAGCTGGCGGATATTACCGATAAAACTCAACTGGAGTGGCGCGAGGTGTTCCAGGATTTAAACCACCACGGTGTCTATCACAGCGGCGAAGTAGTGGGGCTGGGGAACCTGGTGTGTGAGAAGTGCCACCACCATATCGCCGTTTATACGCCGGAGGTGTTGTCGCTGTGTCCGAAGTGCGGGCACGACCAGTTCCAGCGTCGGCCGTTTGAGCCGTAGGTAAAAGCAAAACTGTTTGCACCCTCTCCCTGTGGGAGAGGGTCGGGGTGAGGGCATCAGGCCGCAGAATAATAAGCCAGCCGCTCCGCCAGTAAATATCCAAACGTTTCACGAAAGATTTCCACCCTCTTTAGGCTGTGACCCTTTCATTCCACGAGTCTTTGTACATTATGTTTCCTTCAGTGTACTTCCATTCTATAGACTCATAGCGAATTTCAACTTCTTCCATATGCTTACTTGCAATACCTACTGGAAATAGAACGGGGGAGATTTGAGTTATCTTTACATTTTCCAGCTTTATATTGAAATATTCCAGTTCTATTCCTGCATCATTAATTTTATACATTTTTATTAAAGCTTCTTTCAGTATTCTTCCTTCGCATACGGCTCTGAATAGATAGGGTGTGAGCCGGTCTATCTCTTTTTTAAATCTAATCGGTACATGAAGACGTGTTCCAGTCAGTTTCCCTGTATTATGGTCTGTAGGAATCCATACCGAATGATTAAAGGACTTAAGCTCAGTGGAACCCAATCGTGATGGCATTAAACACTCTCCTGTCAAAGGTGAGCCATTGTCATCGATGAGCCAAATATGTGCCGGGATAGTCATTTCATTCTTTTCCGTTGTAAAAAAATATTAGTGAAAATGTCAGTGTTACTATCAAGGCGATAATTCCAAATGCAATTTTGTTATTATCGACAAAAATAGAAACCAAAATGGAGATTATGGCTATAAGGAAAATTATTCCACAGCCTAAAATATTGTTGATGCAATCATCTTTGATACTATTATAAAAACGCCTGATACATCTTCTTAATAGATTATTCATCAAATTAAGCATTTTCACATCATTCTCTTAAGTGCTCTGACAATTTCTTCATCAGATGCTGTGCTAATATTTAGATAGCAAGACTTCATGATCATGGGTTCGATCAAGAAATACATCATTTCTAACCCCTCTCTATATAAGGCGTTATAAAATATTGGGCAGAAATTTTTTAGATTATCTGCGCTATCAGCAGCACGTTGTACAATCCCATAAATATTCAGTCCTCCTATGACCCACCCAACTCTGCTTCCTATTTTTTTCATTAATGCATTCTGAACAGATAAATTCATTTTGTTTCCGTAGCATATATATGATGTTATAAAGTAAATCAAACCATTTTTGAAATGTATTTAATGGAATAGTTTTTGGCGAATGGCGTTAAGTTTTCAAGGATTGTTTTCTTTTCTACATCGCTTTTATTTTTTAAGAGGGTTTCTATATATATTCAACATTCGAAATATAACATTTCTATGTTTGACTAGTTCATATAGAGCGCAAATAAATCTGACATCTTCAGAACCAAGTTTTTTACAAACATCTTGATAATTTTCTGTAAGACAGGATGTATAATAAAGTAAGCGTGTTGTGGCATCGCCAAGACCATTTACATAATCTTGTACACCTTCTTTAACGCCTATTAACGCTTTATCTAACCGCACAGCTAGCTCTTTGTCAGTTCCAGGTTGCTTGATAATTTCTTCGCTGTAATACATAACGTGCTCCCTTGCTATGTTCATTCGATCATCGAACATGTCCTTGCGAAGCAAAGTGATGTTTATTTCACTTTTGAAAATATCCATAAAAGAATTCATTGTTTTTATTTGAGGAGTGAATCAGTAGCAAGTAATAATAATTGTGACAAATGGGTGGGGCTAATGGTTTAGCTATTATCAAATAAAAGCGTTCTGTTTTTTCTTGCTTGTTTTATTTAATGAAGTTTTTAGTATGAGGGAGGCATGATAAGGGCATTAGGCAGCAGAACCGCCTAAAATGCCCAATAATGTACTGTTTTTTCGGACTACATATAATAAGCCAGACGCTCCGCCAGCAAATCCACAAACGCTTCCCGATCGATATCCACCATCACCGTGGTATTCGGCTTGTTTCCCGTCAGCGAGTAATAGTCCACCACCGTCATTCCCTGGGTATATTTCCCCTGTGTTTCCACACCAACCCAACGCTCGACCGTGGTAAACATTTCCGGCTTCAGTAGCCAGGCGATGGTGCATGGGTCATGCAGCGGGGCACCGTGGAAGCCCCACTTCTCGGCTTTGTGATACTCCATAAAGAAATCGAGCAGCTCTGCCACGGTTGTTGCAACCAGGTTACCCACAGAACGGAATCGTTCGATGTCCTGCGCCATAATTTGTGCGCGGTGGGTAACGTCCAGCCCCGCCATCACAATCGGCAGGCCCGACTGGAAGACGATTTCCGCGGCTTCCGGGTCAACGAAGATGTTGAACTCTGCTGCTGGCGTCCAGTTCCCCAGCCCCATTGCCCCGCCCATGATGACGATACGGGCGATGTTGCTGTGCAGTTCAGGATGGCTGTTCAGCAGCAGCGCAACGTTGGTCTGCGGGCCGGTCGCCACCAGCGTCACGGGCTCTGCGCTCTCACGCAGCACCTTCGCCATGAGCTCGACGGCAGTGCAGTTTTGCGGTGCGAAATCCGGCTCCGGCAGCGCCGGACCATCCAGCCCACTTTCACCGTGAACGTTATCCGCAATGATCAGCTCGCGCATCAGCGGCTTAACGGCGCCACCTGCGACAGGAATATCGGTGCGTTTCAGCAGCGTCAACATGCGCAACACGTTTCGCAAGGTTTTATCCGGCGTCTGGTTTCCGGCGGAGGAGGTGACAGCTTTTACGTCCAGTTCAGGGGAAGCAAGAGCAAGGACGAGTGCGATCGCGTCATCATGACCCGGATCGCAGTCGAGAATAATTGGCTGTGCCATAGCGTTCTCCATTTTCAGCATTATTTGTGACAAGGTTAACGCTGTGATGTGAAGCCGAATAGAAAAAGAGATCTAAAGCGTGAAGCAGTGCGCAATCCGCAGATTGCGCACTAAAAAGATTAATGCAGGATTTTGGCGAGGAAGTCTTTTGCACGTTCAGATTTAGGATTTGCGAAGAACTCTTCTTTTGGTGAGTCTTCAACAATTTTCCCTTCATCCATGAAGATCACGCGGTTGGCCACTTTACGGGCGAAGCCCATTTCGTGCGTCACCACCATCATGGTCATCCCTTCGTGCGCCAGCTCCACCATGACGTCCAGTACTTCGTTGATCATCTCAGGATCGAGCGCGGACGTCGGCTCATCAAACAGCATAGCCACCGGATCCATGCACAGCGCACGCGCGATTGCCACACGCTGCTGTTGGCCGCCCGAAAGCTGCGCCGGGAACTTATCCGCATGTGCAGACAGCCCGACGCGTTCCAGCAACTTCAGGCCCTTTTCGCGCGCCGCTTTTTTGTCGCGCTTCAGCACTTTCACCTGCGCCAGCGTCAGGTTCTCAATGATGGAGAGGTGAGGGAACAGCTCAAAATGCTGGAACACCATCCCTACGTGGGAGCGAAGCTGGGCAAGGTTGGTTTTGCGGTCATTCACTTTGGTGCCGTTAACGACAATCTCGCCCTGCTGGACAGGTTCCAGCCCATTAACGGTTTTGATAAGCGTGGACTTACCGGAACCGGACGGACCGCATACCACCACCACATCGCCTTTTTTCACTTCTGTTGAGCAGTCGGTCAGCACCTGAAAGTGCCCATACCATTTAGAAACATTTTTCAGGGAAATCATTATACCGTCCTTTTCTTCAGCCAGCTGACCAACAGCGATGCGCTTAAACTAATCACAAAATAGACCCCGCCCGCGAAGAGGATCATCTCAACCTGCGTTCCGTCACGTTCGCCAATGGTGGAGGCGGTACGGAAGAAGTCTGCCAGACTCAGCACGTAGACCAGGGAGGTATCCTGGAACAGGACGATGCCCTGCGTCAGCAGCAGCGGAACCATGGCGCGAAACGCCTGCGGCAGAATAATGAGCTTCATAGACTGCCAGTGCGTCATACCGAGCGCCAGCGCAGCGCTGGACTGCCCGCGCGAGATACTCTGAATACCGGCGCGGATGATCTCTGAGTAGTAGGCGGCTTCAAACATGGAAAACGCCACCATGGCAGAGATCAGGCGGATATCGGTCTTTGGCGACAGTCCCAGTACGTTCTGTAAAAAGCCGGGAACAATCAGATAAAACCACAGCAGCACCATGACCAGTGGAATGGAGCGGAACACGTTAACGTAAGCCGTGGCAAACCAGGCGAGCGGCTTAAAGCTCGACAGGCGCATCACAGCCAGCAGGGTGCCCCAGACAATACCGACGATAATGGCGATAACGGTGATCTTTAAGGTGATTGCCAGTCCATCCAGCAGATAGGGCATGGAGGGAACAATGGAACTCCAGTCAAAATCGTACATTTATTTGCCCCCCAGATTGCCCGGCAGGCGTACTTTGCGTTCAACCAGGTTCATCACCAGCATGATGAATGCGTTAATCAGAACATAGGCGAGCGTGATCGCCGTGAAGGATTCCCATGCGTGAGCGGAATAATCCAGCAGTTTGCCCGCCTGCGCCGCCATATCTACCAGACCAATGGTTGAGGCGATAGCCGAGTTTTTTACCAGGTTCATCATCTCGGACGTCATCGGCGGAACGATGACGCGGTAAGCGTTCGGCAGCAGTACGTAACGGTAGGCCTGAGGCAGAGTCAGGCCCATCGCCAGTGCCGCATTCTTTTGCCCGCGCGGCAGTGACTGTATGGCGGCACGTACCTGCTCGCAGACGCGCGCAGCGGTGAACAGCCCCAGACACAGCATAGAGGAGACAAAAAATTGTACGTTAGGATCCAGCTCGGCCTTAAACCACATGCCGAGATCTTCCGGCAGCAGTTCCGGGATCACCAGATACCAGGTAAAGAACTGCACGATCAGCGGAACGTTACGGAACAGTTCCACATAGAGCGTGCCAATTGAAGAGAGAAAACGGTTAGGGACGGTACGCAGAATACCGAACAGCGAACCGACAAGAAACGCGATAATCCACGCCGTTATCGATAACGCAACGGTAACCTGAAAGCCGCTCCACAGCCAGCCGAGATAGGTGGTGTTGCCGAACGGGGCTTGTTGCAGAAAGATGCCCCAGTTCCAGTCAATTGACATAGTAAACTCCAGAAAAAAAAGGGTAGCAGCGCTACCCTCGAAGATTGGTGAGAAGCTCAATTTTTGCGCTGAGTGGGGAACGACCACTCAACGTATAGTCTGTCCATGCTTCCCGACAATCGAGAGGGCAGGAGATCCCGCCCCTGTCGTTCTAATTAGTTAAGAGCTTTGTCGTTTGGTGATTTGAACAGCGCTTTCATGTCGTCAGACAGTTCAAAGTTCATGTTCAGGTTTTTTGGTGGAATTGGGTTCTTGAACCATTTGTCGAACCATTTTGCCGCTTCGCCGGAGGTTTGCGCCTGAGCGATGGTGTCATCGATCAGTTTCTTGAAGTCCTCGTCACCTTTACGCAGCATACAGCCGTAGGCTTCTTTCGACTGGGCGGTACCGACGATTTCCCAGTTGTCTGGTTTCTTCGCCTTGGCGCGCTCGCCTGCCAGCAGAGCGTCATCCATCATAAACGCGACGGCACGGCCGCTTTCCAGGGTACGGAAGGAGTCGCCATGGTCTTTCGCGCTGATGATGCGCATGTCCATTTTCTTTTCGTCGTTCAGCTTGTGCAGCAGCACTTCGGACGTGGTACCGGAGGTCACGACAACCGCTTTGCCTTTCAGGTCAGCAAAATCTTTGATGTCGCCGCCTTTCTTCGTCAGCAGGCGGGTGCCCACAACGAAGATGGTGTCCGAGAACGCGGCCTGTTTCTGACGCTCAAGGTTGTTGGTGGTTGAGCCACATTCAAAATCAAATGTGCCGTTTTGCAGCAGAGGAATACGGTTCTGTGAAGTGATGGGGATCAGCTTCACTTGCAGGTCAGGTTTGTTCAGCTTTTTCTTCACGGCTTCAACGATGGCGTTGGAGTAATCCTGTGAATAGCCCACGACTTTTTGCGTGTTGTCGTAGTAAGAGAACGGGACAGAAGATTCACGGTGGCCGACCACGATCACGCCGTTTTTGGCAATCTTGTCGAGAGTGCTTCCTGCTGCCGGAGCGTCTTCAGCGTGGACAACCCCCGCAGACATTCCCATAACCAGCATTGCTGTGGCCAGTTTACGTAATTGCATACCCAACTCCTTTCTTATCAGCGCCAGTGACGCATAGATACCCATTGTGATGTTGTTATATCTCGCGCAATGCGAGTGCAGTGTTATGCAAGCTTGTTAACATTTAGTCTGGCTTAATGTAAAGATTTTGCTGCGTTATTGTTTATTTTTGCGAAGCGCGCCGCACCATTCAGAGGCAATAATCCCTCGTTGCACCGTTTCGGTGCTACCGATGATCTACGCTGGTGCGACAAGGTTGCATGTTAAGCCAGACAGCGTTGATGTAAGTAAACAAAGCAACAGGCGTGCCAGAATTGAAGTTTGGGAGGAAATTGTCGGGCGGCGCCGGCGCCGGAGAGCAGGCCGGGTAAGGCGTAGCCGCCACCCGGCAACAGAAGGTAAGGTTATTTACGACGCTGACGCAGGCTCATCAGCACTGCGCCAAAGCCGAACAGCACGGTCAAAATCCACAGCGGCCAGTTCCCGGTGCGCGCGTAAGGGGTGAGCCCGGTAGTTGGCGTGACGTTAGTAGTCAGCACCTCACGGGTAAATTGCGGGATCATGGCCTGGATTTCACCCTGCGGACCAATCACGGCGGTAATGCCGTTATTGGTGCTGCGCAGCAACGGACGCGCCAGCTCCAGAGAACGCATTCTCGCCATCTGGAAGTGCTGCCACGGGCCAATCGATTTACCGAACCACGCATCGTTTGAGATGGTCAGCAGATAGTCGGTGTCCGGGCGGAAATTATCGCGCACCTGCTCGCCGAGGATAATCTCGTAGCAAATGGCGGCCGTCAGGGCAAAACCGTGCGCATGCAGCTGCGGCTGAACGTAAGGGCCCCGGCTGAATGAGGACATCGGCAAATCAAAGAACGGTGCCAGTGGGCGCAGAATAGACTCCAGCGGAACAAATTCGCCAAACGGTACAAGGTGGTTTTTGTTGTAACGATTGGTGGAGGTATAGCTGTATTCGCTGCCCTTACCGAGCGTAATGATCGTGTTGTACGTGTCATAGCGGTTCTGCTGATTGAGACGCGCATCCACAATTCCGGTGATCAGCGTACTGCCGCGTGCGCGCAGCAGATCGTCCATCATCTTCAGGAAGGGCTGCTGATTGATCTCCAGGTCTGGGATCGCAGACTCAGGCCAGATGATGAGCTGCGATTTGCCCATCACCTTTTCAGTGGCGTTGGCGTAGATTTTCAGCGTGTTCAGCAGCTGATTCTCATCCCATTTCAGGGACTGCGGGATATCGCCCTGGACCAGAGAAACCTGCGTGGCGCGCGCGGGCTCCAGCGTAAACCACTGGATATAACGCAGCGGGAAGGGCAGGGCAAACAGGATTAACGCGGCAACCAGCGGCTTCCAGTTACGTGTCACCAGGGCCAGCACCAGCAGGCCGCTGACGATCATCAACAGGAAGTTGATGGCTTCCACGCCCATGACCGGGGCCAGGCCTTTCAGCGGGCCGTCTACCTGGCTATAGCCGAACTGCAACCACGGGAAGCCGGTCAGTACCCAGCCGCGCAGAAATTCGGTGATTTGCCAGACAACGGGTGCCGCTATCGCCACGCGCAGCCAGGTCGTTTTTGGCCACAGGCGAGACAGGATGCCCGCGAACAGGCCAGTGTAGAGCGAAAGATAGGCGGCGAGCAGCACAACCAGGAAGACGTTAACCGGCCCCGGCATTCCGCCAAATTGCGCGATACTGACGTAGACCCAGTTGATACCAGAGCCAAACAGTCCCAGCCCCCAGAAGTAGCCGATGGCCGCGGCCTGTACCGGACGACGGTTCAGGGTAAGCCCCTGTAGCCCCATCAGGGAGAGAATAGCGGCTGGCCAGATATCGTAAGGAGAAAAAGCCAGCGTACCGCTGGCTCCGAGTAACAGCGCCAGCAGCAAACGGACGCGCTGGCGTTCAAAGAGTGGGGCAAATGCCATTTACATTAATCTTCCAGTTTTGGCACCGGTGAGTCGTCCGGCATTCTGACGTGAACCTGAATAATACGTCGGCTGTCAGCCATTGCGACCTTGAACTGGTAACCATCGATGTCAACGGTTTCACCGCGGGCCGGAAGATGGCCGAAGGCCTGCATCACCAGACCACCAATGGTGTCCACTTCTTCATCGCTGAAGCTGGTGCCAAAGGTATCGTTGAAGTCTTCAATGGAGGCCAGCGCGCGCACGGTCCAGGTGTGGCGGCTCAGCTGACGGAAGTCGATATCCTCTTCTTCGTCATACTCGTCTTCGATTTCGCCCACGATCAGCTCAAGGATGTCTTCGATTGTGACCAGACCGGAAACGCCACCAAATTCATCAATAACAATCGCCATGTGATAGCGCTGGGAGCGAAACTCCTTCAGCATCCGATCCACACGCTTACTTTCCGGCACAACCACGGCCGGGCGTAACACCTTTTCCATACTGAAGGCTTCGGCATCGCTGCGCATAAACGGCAGCAGATCTTTCGCCATCAAAATCCCTTCAATGTGATCTTTATCTTCGCTGATGACCGGGAAACGTGAGTGAGCCGATTCGATAATCACATCGAGGCACTCGTCCAGCGTCTGGTTGCGTTTCAGGGTAATCATCTGCGAGCGGGGGATCATGATGTCGCGGACGCGCTGGTCGGCGATGTCCATCACCCCTTCGAGCATTTCGCGCGTATCTTCGTCGATAAGGTCGTTCTGCCCGGAATCACGAATCAGCTCCAGCAGTTCATCACGGTTTTTCGGTTCGCCGTGGAAAAGCTGGTTCAGAATGAGGGAGAAAAATCCCTTTTTAGTGGTTGTCGTGTCGCTACTGTGTGAATTGTCGTCGCTCATGGCGTTTGTTAAGGGTTCTCTTGTTAGTTCAACGTTAACCGCCGCGCTATGTCCCTGCGCGGCGGCATGGTAGTCAGTGACTGACTATTCTTTCTCGGCAATGTACGGATCCTCATAGCCCAGAGCAAGCATTATCTCTGTCTCGAGGGATTCCATCTCTTCCGCTTCGTCATCTTCAATATGGTCGTAACCCAGAAGATGCAGGCTACCGTGCACCACCATGTGTGCCCAGTGCGCTTCCAGCGGCTTTTGCTGCTCTTTGGCTTCCTGCTCAACCACCTGACGGCAGATGATCAGATCGCCCAGCAGCGGCATCTCAATGCCCGGAGGGGCTTCGAACGGGAAAGAGAGCACGTTGGTCGGCTTATCTTTCCCGCGGTAGGTCAGGTTGAGCTCATGGCTTTCTGCTTCATCCACCAGGCGAATCGTGACCTCTGATTCTTCCTGAAACTGGGGGATAACGGCATCCAGCCATTTCTGAAACTGTGCCTCTTCTGGCATGCCGGAATTATCTTCACAGGCCAGCTGTAAATCGAGGATCACCTGACTCATTTCTGTTCATGCTCCTGCGCTTCGCGCTTACGTTCTGCGGCCAGTTCGGCCCTGCGCTTCTGATCTGCCTCTTCCCAGGCCTCATAAGCGTTAACGATACGCGCGACCACCGGATGGCGTACCACGTCTTCACTGTGGAAGAAGTTGAAGCTGATTTCCTCTACCTCGGCCAGGACTTCGATGGCGTGACGCAGACCCGATTTGGTGTTACGCGGCAGGTCAATCTGGGTGACGTCACCGGTGATAACCGCTTTCGAGTTAAAGCCAATACGCGTCAGGAACATCTTCATCTGTTCGATAGTGGTGTTCTGGCTCTCATCCAGAATGATGAACGCGTCGTTAAGCGTACGGCCACGCATGTAGGCCAGCGGGGCCACTTCAATCACGTTACGCTCGATGAGCTTTTCAACTTTCTCGAAGCCGAGCATTTCGAACAGCGCGTCATACAGCGGGCGCAGATACGGGTCGACCTTCTGGCTCAGATCGCCCGGCAGGAAGCCCAGTTTTTCACCGGCTTCAACAGCAGGGCGGGTCAGCAGGATACGGCGGATCTCCTGACGCTCAAGCGCATCGACCGCAGCAGCAACGGCCAGATAGGTTTTACCCGTACCCGCCGGGCCCACGCCGAAGGTGATGTCATGGTCGAGAATATTGGCGATGTACTGCGCCTGGTTCGGGGTACGAGGCTTAATCACGCCGCGTTTAGTTTTGATGTTGATGGCTTTGCCATAGTCCGGCACGCTCTCCGCGCTCTGCTCAAGCACGCGCGCCTCTTTGATGGCCAGGTGGATCTGTTCAGGTTCAATGTCCTGGATCTCACCGCGCATCGGGGCGGTATCAACATATAGGCTGCGGAGAATATCTGCCGCGGCGTTGACGCAGATTGGGCGTCCGGTGAGTTTGAAATGGTTATCGCGACGATTGATTTCGATACCCAGACGTCGCTCCAGTTGTTTGATGTTGTCATCAAACGGCCCGCACAGGCTCAGCAGGCGAGCGTTGTCTGCGGGCTCAAGGCTAATTTCACGCGTATCTATGTTCAAACTGTTCCTCTTTAATTGGTTAACTGACCTGTGGCCACACGGCGTAATAAAACGGTCATTACCGAAATTATTCACGCCACAGAATAAAGGCGCAAGCGTTGCGGTAGATATTGGGGGTGATGAGAGGAAATACAAGGCCTGCCGGACAGGCAGGCCAGGAGGATCACGGCTGGTAAATACCTACGCCAGAGTCGTTGACCTTGCGGGTGCGAGAGATAACGGATTCCGGAGTCTGTGCAATTCGCAGACCCATTTCATCCTCAGTGCGTACCACCTTCCCGCGCAGCGAGTTCGTGAGCACTTCGACAATCTCGACGTCCACAAACTTACCGATCATGTCCGGGGTGCCTTCAAAATTCACCACGCGGTTATTTTCGGTTCGACCAGACAGTTCCATGATGCTCTTACGGGAGGTGCCTTCCACCAGAATACGCTGGACAGTGCCGAGCATGCGACGACTC
Source organism: Enterobacter sp. MGH 38 (assembly GCF_000492855.1). Taxonomy (NCBI): domain Bacteria; kingdom Pseudomonadati; phylum Pseudomonadota; class Gammaproteobacteria; order Enterobacterales; family Enterobacteriaceae; genus Enterobacter; species Enterobacter sp. MGH 38. The sequence goes on from NZ_KI535608.1 coordinate 420,668, forward strand.
CAGGCGTTGGCCTGCTGGTTGATACGCTCCTGTAGAATATACAGACGCTGCTTTTTCTCTTCTTCCGGTACATCATCAACCATATCGGCCGCAGGGGTGCCCGGGCGCGCAGAGAAGATAAAGCTGTAGCTGACGTCGAAATTCACCTCGCCGATGAGCTTCATGGTGCGCTCGAAGTCATCAGCGGTTTCGCCAGGGAAGCCGACGATAAAGTCGGAGCTAATCTGGATATCCGGGCGCGCTTCACGCAGCTTGCGGATGGTGGACTTATACTCCAGCACCGTATGTGGACGACCCATCAGGTTCAGCACGCGGTCAGAGCCGCACTGGATAGGCAGGTGCAGGAAGCTCACCAGCTCTGGCGTATCGCGATAGACGTCAATAATGTCGTCGGTAAATTCCATCGGATGGCTGGTGGTAAAACGAATGCGGTCGATGCCGTCAATCGCCGCCACCAGACGCAGCAGTTCAGCAAAGCTGCCGGTGGTACCGTCGTAGTTTTCCCCGCGCCAGGCGTTCACGTTCTGCCCCAGCAGGTTCACTTCGCGAACGCCCTGCGCGGCAAGCTGCGCGATTTCAAACAGGATATCGTCTGCCGGGCGGCTCACTTCTTCACCGCGGGTGTAAGGCACCACGCAGTAAGTACAGTATTTGTTGCAGCCTTCCATGATGGAGACGAAGGCGGTCGGGCCATCAGCGCGCGGCTCTGGCAGACGGTCAAATTTCTCGATCTCCGGGAAGCTCACGTCAACCACCGGGCTACGGCTGCCGCGAACCTGATTAATCATCTCTGGCAGGCGGTGCAGGGTCTGAGGGCCAAAAACGATATCCACATAGGGGGCTCTCTGGCGGATCAGCTTACCTTCCTGCGATGCGACGCAGCCACCCACGCCAATGATCAGGTCCGGATTTTTCCGTTTGAGAAGCTTCCAGCGGCCTAACACATGAAAGACTTTTTCCTGTGCTTTTTCACGAATTGAACAGGTGTTCAGCAGCAGCACATCGGCTTCTTTCGCATTTTCAGTCAGCTGGTATCCGTGGGTGGTATCCAGCAGATCGGCCATCTTCGATGAATCGTATTCGTTCATCTGACAGCCCCAGGTTTTTATATGGAGTTTTTTAGTCATCGACTTGCTCAGCTCAGGATTGCAAGCCGCGTATTGTAATGCTTTGGTGCGGTTGTGACCAGTATGAAGGTTGTCAACCTCAGGGCCGCAAAAATCCGGTAAACTTAAGGCATTCTTCAATAAGGAATAGTGACCATGACACTCCTGAACACCGAAGTTGCCGTTGTTGGCGGCGGTATGGTCGGCGGCGCACTGGCGCTGGGGCTGGCGCAGCAGGGATTTGACGTAACCGTTATTGAACAGGCGGCTCCGCCGGCATTCGATCCTGCCAGCCAACCGGACGTGCGTATTTCCGCCATCAGCGCGGCCTCTGTTGATCTGCTTCGCGGGCTGGGCGTCTGGGAGGCGGTGCTGGCGATGCGCGCGCATCCTTACAGCCGTCTCGAAACCTGGGAGTGGGAAAATGCTCACGTGTCGTTTGATGCCGCCGAGCTGAAACTGCCGCGCCTGGGCTATATGGTGGAAAACAACGTGCTCCAGCAGGCACTCTGGCAGGCGCTGGAGGCGCACCCGAAGGTGACGCTGCGCGTGCCGGACTCGCTGAAAGGCCTGCATCGTCATGAGGGCGGGTATCTCCTGACGCTGGACAACGACGATGAGCTGGCCGTAAAGCTGGTGGTGGGAGCGGATGGCGCGAACTCGCAGGTCAGGCAGATGGCAGGCATTGGGATCCATGCCTGGCAGTACCAGCAGTCCTGCATGCTGATCACCGTTCAGTCAGAAAACGCGCCGGGCGAAAGCACCTGGCAGCATTTTACGCCGAACGGCCCGCATGCATTCTTACCGCTGTTTGATAACTGGGCTTCGCTGGTGTGGTACGACAAACCGGCGCGCATTCGACAGTTGCAGGGGCTGTCCATGGATCAGTTGCAGCGCGAAATCCGCCAGCACTTCCCGAGCCGTCTGGGCAACGTGACCCCGGTTGCCGCCGGCGCATTCCCGCTGATGCGACGCCATGCGTTGCAGTATGCCCGTGAAGGACTGGTGCTTGTGGGGGACGCGGCGCACACCATTCATCCGCTGGCGGGGCAGGGGGTGAATCTGGGATACCGTGACGTCGATGCGTTACTGGATGTGCTGGGTAACGCTCGCGCCCACGCGGAAGCCTGGGCCAGCCATCAGGTTCTGAAGCGCTACCAGACGCGCCGTATGGCGGATAACTTCATTATGCAGTCGGGGATGGATCTGTTCTATGCCGGGTTCAGCAATGATGTTGGTCCGGTGCGTATAGTGCGCAATATTGGATTGATGGCAGCGGAACGAGCCGGTGGTCTGAAGCGTCAGGCCCTGAAGTACGCCCTCGGACTCTGATCTTTATTCCCTCTCCCCGTGGGAGAGGGTTAGGGTGAAGGCATCAGGCCGCACTATTCTGAACAACAAAAACAAAAAAGCCCGCAGAGCGGGCTTGTTTGTTTAAAGTGGCTGGGGTGCAGGGATTCGAACCCCGGAATGCTGGTATCAGAAACCAGAGCCTTACCGCTTGGCGACACCCCAATTGCGTTAAACAAACTGCTTAACGACTTTAAAGTGGCTGGGGTACGAGGATTCGAACCTCGGAATGCCGGAATCAGAATCCGGTGCCTTACCGCTTGGCGATACCCCAACAATGTTCAGTTTACCGAATCGTATTCGATAACGTAAATATGGTGGCTACGACGGGATTCGAACCTGTGACCCCATCATTATGAGTGATGTGCTCTAACCAACTGAGCTACGTAGCCAGTACTGCAATCTTCGATGGCTGGGGTACCTGGATTCGAACCAGGGAATGCCGGTATCAAAAACCGGTGCCTTACCGCTTGGCGATACCCCATCCGTGCAACGCTTACCTGGGAATGGTGCGGGAGGCGAGACTTGAACTCGCACACCTTGCGGCGCCAGAACCTAAATCTGGTGCGTCTACCAATTTCGCCACTCCCGCAAAAAAGATGGTGGCTACGACGGGATTCGAACCTGTGACCCCATCATTATGAGTGATGTGCTCTAACCAACTGAGCTACGTAGCCATCTTTTTTTCGCGTTACCTTATCGGCGTTGCGGGGCGCATTATGCGTATAGACCCTTGCAGCGTCAACACCTTTTTCAATGAAAATAGCCGGAATGTGACTGTTTGGTTAGGTTGCGAACAGCGAGGCCGAATATTCGACAATTATTGGTTATTAATCGATTTTATGCAGGGAAAAGAGAGGCAAAAAAATCAGGCCCCGGAGGGCCTGATTATAGTCTGGACATTATTTATAAGCAGACTGGTGAACGCCCACCGCGCGTCCTGACGGATCGTTCATCGCTTTGAAGGATTCATCCCATTCAATGGCTTTAGCAGAAGAGCAGGCGACCGAAGGACCACCCGGTACGCACTCGGCTGCGCTTGGAACCGGGAACAGCTCCTCAAAGATCTCACGGTACAAATACGCCTCTTTCGAGGCTGGCGTGTTGTACGGGAAACGGAAGCTCGCAGTTTCCAGTTGTTGATCAGAAACCTGTTTCGCCGCCACCTCTTTCAGGGTGTCGATCCAGCTGTAGCCTACGCCATCGGAGAACTGCTCTTTCTGACGCCACGCCACGCTCGCCGGCAGGTAGGATTCAAAACATTCACGCAGGATATGTTTCTCCATTTTGCCGTTGCCGCACATTTTGTCCTGTGGGTTGATGCGCATCGCCACATCGAGGAATTTCTTATCGAGGAACGGCACGCGGGCTTCCACACCCCAGGCGGACATCGCTTTGTTGGCGCGCGCGCAGTCAAACATGTGCAGCGCCTGTAGCTTACGCACCGTTTCTTCATGCAGCTCTTTGGCGTTTGGCGCTTTGTGGAAATAGAGGTAACCGCCAAACACTTCGTCAGAACCCTCGCCGGAGAGCACCATCTTGATGCCCATCGCTTTGATCTTCCGCGACATCAAATACATCGGCGTGGAGGCGCGAATGGTGGTCACATCATAGGTTTCAATGTGATAGATCACATCGCGGATCGCATCCAGACCTTCCTGTACGGTGAAGTGAATTTCATGGTGCACCGTGCCAAGATGGTTCGCCACTTCCTGGGCGGCTTTCAGGTCAGGTGCCCCTTCCAGACCCACGGCAAAGGAGTGCAGTTGTGGCCACCAGGCTTCAGAGCGCTCCTGATCTTCCACGCGACGTGCGGCGAATTTCTTGGTGATCGCGGAGATCACGGAGGAGTCCAGACCGCCGGAGAGCAGTACACCGTAGGGGACATCTGACATCAGGTGGCTTTTCACTGACTCTTCCAGCGCCTGACGCAGTTCCGCTTTGTCCGTCACGTTGTCTTTCACCGCTTCATAATCAAACCAGTCGCGCTGGTAGTACGGGCGGATCTCGCCGTCCTGGCTCCACAGGTAGCTACCTGCCGGGAACTCTTTGATGGTGCGGCATACCGGTACCAGGGCTTTCATCTCTGAGGCAACGTAGAAGTTACCGTGTTCATCGTGTCCCATGTACAGCGGGATAATACCAATATGGTCGCGGCCAATCAGGTAAGCGTCTTTTTCGCTGTCGTACAGGGCGAAGGCGAACATACCTTGCAGGTCGTCGAGGAACTCCGGGCCTTTCTCCTGATACAGCGCCAGGATCACTTCGCAGTCTGAGCCGGTCTGAAACGCGTAGCGATCGCCGTACTCAGCGCGCAGCGCCTGATGGTTGTAAATTTCACCGTTAACAGCCAGCGCGTGCGTTTTTTTCTCGTTATACAGCGGCTGTGCGCCAGCGTTGACATCAACAATGGAGAGACGTTCGTGAGCCAGAATCGCTTTATCGCTGGCGTAAACGCCTGACCAGTCCGGACCGCGATGGCGCATCAGGCGGGACAATTCGAGTGCTTTTTTACGCAGTTCGCCCGCGTCAGTTTTAATATCCAGTACGCCAAAAATAGAACACATAACCTTCTCCGTTAACCCTGTTGCGTTGTGATGTTGCTTGCTTATGAAAATGCCGCAAAAAGGGGAGGGGGCGCAAGCGTTTTACCGATGAAAACGTAAAAAGTGCAATGGCAATTGCCGAATCTTAAAAAAAGTGTATGCCTTAAGCAATTATATTGATGATTTCTCAATGAAGAGCTGATTTCGTTAGATGAAGTGATGTTTTAAGACAGCAGAAATGAAAAACCACGCCCTGAGGCGTGGTTCTGAATCAAATAACGTCGATTTCGTCGACAGAGGGGTAAATCCAGCTTGGCCGGAACGGCATCGTATCAATGTCATCAAGCTGTGAAACGCCAGAAAGCACCAGGATGGTTTCAAGCCCCGCCTGGAAGCCAGCAAGAATATCGGTACGCAGGTTGTCGCCCACAATGACGGTTTCTTCTGAGTGTGCCTGCATCGTATTCAGTGCGGCGCGGATAATCCACGGGCTCGGTTTACCGACAACAAACGGCTTACGGCCCGAGATTTTTTCGATACCGGCACACAGCGCACCGCAGGCGGGATAAAAACCGCGACCGTGCGTGTCCGGGTTGGTGGCGATAAAACGCGCACCGTTGGCGACAAAGTAGGCTGCCTTATGCATCATCTCCCAGTTAAAGGAGCGCGTTTCGCCCACGATGACAAAGTCCGGGTTCACGTCGGTGATGGTGAAGCCCGCTTTATACAGCTCGTGGATCAGCGCACCTTCACCAACCACATAGGCTTTTTTGCCTTCCTGACGCTTCAGGAAATCCGCGGTCGCCATCGCAGAGGTATAGAACACGCTGTCCGGGACGTTGACGCCCGCAGTAGCAAAGCGATTTGCCAGATCCTGACCAGTCTGTGAAGGGTAGTTCGTGAGAAGAACCAGTGGCATTCCTTTGTCGATGATGCGGTGAAGAAACTCCGCAGCACCTGGCACGGCAACGTTGTCGTGCATCAGCACGCCGTCGATATCACAAATTACATTCTTAATGGTCATGGACAATCCGACATCAAAAAAAGAAGGCGTTACTATAAGATCCGATCAGGATTCCAGCAAATGTTGCAGCAGGATCCCGTTCAGCATGGCACGTTTTACCAGGGCGAATGCGCCAATTGCCGAGCGGTGATCGAGCGTAGATCGCACCACCGGCAAATTCTGGCGAAATGCCTTCAGCGCCTGGGTATTGATGCAGCCTTCAATGGCGGGCAGTAACACTTTTTCGGCTTCAACGATCTCGCCGGCAATCACCACCTTTTGCGGATTAAACAGGTTGATGGCAATGGCGATGGTCTTACCCAGGTGGCGTCCTACCTGTTCGATCACTTCGCAGGCCAGCGCATCGCCTTTGTTTGCCGCTTTGCAGATGGCGCCGATCTTACAATCGTCCAGCGTGACGCGGCTCTGGTAACCCTGCTCCAGCAGATGGCGAACGCGATGTTCAATGGCGGCGTTGGCGGCAACGGTTTCAAGACAGCCAAAATTACCGCAGTGGCAGCGCTCGCCAAGCGGTTCCACCTGGATATGACCAATCTCGCCTACGTTACCGTTACGACCAATAAAAATGCGGCCATTCGAGATGATGCCCGCACCTGTACCACGGTGAACGCGCACCAGAATAGAGTCTTCGCAGTCCTGGCTCGCACCAAAGTAGTGCTCCGCCAGCGCCAGCGAGCGAATATCGTGACCAACAAAGCAGGTCAGCTTGAAGCGCTTTTCCAGCGCCTCAACCAGCCCCCAGTTCTCTACCTTAATATGCGGCATGTAGCGAATAACGCCGCTTTCCGGGTCAACCAGGCCGGGCAAAATCACCGAGATGGCGATGAGTTCACGGATCTTGCGCTGACAGCTTTCGATAAACTGCGCAATGGTATTCAGTAACGCATGTTCAAGCGTCTCCTGCGTGCGCTCAGGAAGGGGGTAATGCTCTTCGGCAATGGCCTTGCTGCTCAGGTCGTAGAGCGTAAGCGTGGTGTCATGACGTCCTAAGCGAACGCCAATGGCCTGAAAATTGCGGGTTTCCGTGACGATGGAAATCGCGCGGCGGCCCCCGGTGGAGGCCTGCTGATCGACTTCTTTGATCAGGCCGCGCTCAATAAGCTGACGTGTAATTTTTGTCACGCTGGCGGGAGCAAGCTGGCTTTGTTCGGCTATCTGAATGCGTGAGATTGGCCCGTGCTGGTCAATCAGGCGATAAACTGCCGCGCTGTTAAGTTGTTTAACGAGATCGACATTACCGATTTGAGCTTGTCCGCCTGGTGTCATACTTTTACTTACTCAGTGACGACCTCGTTACCATTAACGATGGTCTTAATAATTTTATAATCGTGTGTGAACGCCGTCAGGTTTGCAACCATACCTGGCGCAATACCACCGAGCTGTTTATCGACGCCAATGGCGCGCGCCGGATAAAGCGTGGCCATGCGCAGCACTTCCTCAAGTGCGATGCCGCAATGTTCAACGAGGTTACGTACCCCTTCGATCATCGTCAGAGAAGAACCGCTCAGCGTGCCGTTCTCATCCACACACAGTCCATTCCGGTAGTATATTGTTTTACCAGCAAAAATGAACTGGTCAATATTCGCTCCTGCCGGAGCGGTAGCATCCGTCACCAGGCAGAGCCTGTCGCCTTTCAGGCGTTTGGCGTTGCGGATGTTGGTGTAATCGACATGCAAGCCGTCGGCGATAATGCCGCAGTAGACGTCTGGTTCATCCAGAATTGCGCCAACCAGTCCCGGTTCGCGGCCAGTAATATAGGGCATCGCGTTATAAAGGTGTGTGGCAAATGTAATGCCTGCGCGGAAACCGGCCTTCGCCTCTTTCAGCGTCGCGTTCGAATGGCCCGCAGATACTACAATCCCGGCGGCGGCCAGTTTGCTGATAACGTCCGTGCCGGTCATTTCCGGGGCCAGCGTCACTTTGGTGATCACATCGGCATTGGCGCACATGTAATCCACCAGCTCGGCATCCGGTTTGCGCACGTAGTTTGGGTTATGGGTGCCTTTCTTGACCATATTCAGCCAGGGCCCTTCCAGGTGCAGGCCCAGCGCCTGATTCGGATGTTTTGCCAGGTATTCGCGCATGACGCGGATACCCTGTTTCATCAGGTCATCGCTGCTGGTGATCAGCGTTGGCAGATAGCTGGTGCAGCCCGATTTCTCGTTGGCTTTCTGCATAATTTCCAGCGTTTCAACCGTCACCGCTTCTGCGGTATCGTTAAACTGGACACCGCCGCAGCCGTTAAGCTGTACGTCGATGAAACCGGGGGAGATTACAGCTCCATTGAGTGAACGCTGTTCGATCTCCGGCGGCAGTTCCGCCAGCGGGCAAACACGTTCAATCAGGCCATTGGCGATTACAATCGCATGGTCATCCAGAATTTCATGGCCGGTATAAATCCGACCGTGGGTTAAAGCGTACATATCGACCCCCGGTTAAAAAAAGCGACCGCCCCGGATAAAAGAGGCGGTTATTCAATTACAGACCTTTGATGTTCTCAGCTTCCAGCTCGTTGAAGTATTTCAGCGTTTTCACTTTCAGCTCCATGGTGGACGGTTCGTCACACACGACAACCGCTTTTGGATGCAGCTGTAAGCAGCTGATCGTCCACATATGGTTCACGTTGCCTTCAACGGCAGCCTGAAGCGCTTGCGCTTTCACCGCGCCCAGCACCAGAATCATCACTTCTTCGGCATCCAGCAGCGTGCCCACGCCCACGGTCAGCGCGTATTTAGGCACCTGATTGACGTCGCCGTCAAAGAAGCGGGAGTTAGCCACGCGCGTATCATGGGTCAGCGTTTTAATACGGGTACGGGAAGCCAGTGAAGATGCCGGTTCGTTGAACGCGATATGACCATCGTTGCCTACGCCGCCCATAAACAGGTGGATTTTACCGTAGGAACGGATTTTTTCTTCATACTGACGGCATTCTGCGTCAATATCAGGCGCGTTTCCATTCAGCAGGTTAATGTTTTCAGCCGGAATATCAACGTGATCGAAGAAATTACGGTGCATAAAGCTGTGGTAACTTTCCGGATGTTCCTTTGGCAGGCCGACATATTCGTCCATGTTGAAGGTCACAACGTGTTTAAAGCTAACCTGGCCCGCTTTGTGCATTTCAACCAGAGCTTTATAAGCGGTCAGGGGCGTGCCGCCGGTTGGAAGACCGAGAACGAAAGGACGATCGGCTGTTGGTTTGAACGCGTTGATGCGGTTAACGATATGACGAGCAGCCCATTTTCCGACTTGTTCAGCTGTTGCCAGGGGAATCAGTCTCATTATTCACCTCTAAAGTTTAAGTAAAAGTGGGCGGATGATTAGTGCAACCTGAACTAAGCGTAACCTGGAACCTTTCAGGCCGGATCAATCCGTCTTGATTTTTTGAATGATAAAATAAGTTTTCGTCGTTAGCCAGTGACAGGGAGGGTTTAATACGATATTTGGTGACAATAATCACAAAAAATAGGTGTTTAATTTGCGATACGAATTAATTTTTCACACACTCACACTGCCAGTGAATCATCAACTGTATCTATCGTTCGTGACACAATAAAAACATAGTTTATGCGCGAGTCTTAACAAAGGGTCTCGTAGGGGGAATAGGATGAATATTTTAGGTTTTTTCCAGCGCCTCGGTAGGGCTTTGCAGCTCCCTATCGCCGTGCTACCGGTTGCAGCATTGCTGCTGCGATTCGGGCAACCCGATCTTCTTAACGTGCCGTTTATTGCCCAGGCAGGCGGCGCAATTTTTGACAACCTGGCGCTGATTTTCGCCATCGGTGTGGCGTCAAGCTGGTCAAAAGACAGCGCGGGTGCCGCGGCACTGGCAGGGGCTGTCGGTTACTTCATCCTCACGAAAGCGATGGTAACCATCAATCCTGAAATCAACATGGGTGTGCTGGCAGGTATCATTACTGGCCTGGTGGGTGGCGCCGTGTACAACCGTTGGGCAGGTATCAAACTTCCTGACTTCCTGAGCTTCTTCGGCGGTAAACGTTTTGTGCCGATTGCGACGGGCTTTTTCTGTCTGATCCTCGCCGCCATCTTTGGCTACGTTTGGCCACCGGTGCAGCATGCTATCCATGCGGGTGGCGAGTGGATCGTGTCTGCGGGCGCAATGGGCGCGGGCATCTTCGGTTTCATTAACCGTCTGCTGATCCCAACCGGTCTGCATCAGGTACTGAACACCATCGCCTGGTTCCAGATTGGTGAGTTCACCAACGCGGCCGGCGCGGTATTCCACGGTGATATCAACCGCTTCTACGCAGGCGACGGCACCGCGGGCATGTTCATGTCTGGCTTCTTCCCAATCATGATGTTTGGTCTGCCTGGCGCGGCGCTGGCAATGTACCTGGCTGCGCCGAAAGCGCGTCGCCCAATGGTTGGCGGGATGCTGCTGTCCGTTGCGATCACCGCCTTCCTGACCGGCGTGACCGAGCCACTGGAATTCCTGTTCATGTTCCTGGCTCCGCTGCTGTATCTGATGCATGCGTTCCTGACCGGTATCAGCCTGTTCGTCGCCACCCTTCTGGGTATCCATGCTGGCTTCTCCTTCTCCGCAGGCGCCATCGACTATGTGTTGATGTACAACCTGCCGGCGGCAAGCAGCAACGTCTGGATCCTGATGGTGATGGGCCTGATCTTCTTCGTTATCTACTTCGTTCTGTTCAGCGCGGTTATTCGTATGTTTAACCTGAAGACGCCTGGTCGCGAAGATACGAAAGATGATGTTGTGACCAGTGAAGCCAACAGCAATACCGAAGAGGGTTTAACCCAACTGGCAACCAGCTACATTGCCGCTGTGGGTGGCACCGACAACCTGAAAGCGATCGATGCCTGTATTACCCGTCTGCGTCTGACCGTAGGCGACTCCGCGCGCGTGAGCGATGCAATGTGCAAACGCCTGGGTGCGTCTGGTGTGGTGAAACTGAACAAACAAACCATCCAGGTTATCGTGGGTGCGAAGGCCGAATCTATCGGCGATGAAATGAAAAAAGTGGTTGCCCGTGGGCCGGTCGCTGCCGCCTCAACGGATAACGCGCCAGTGGCTGACGCGCCGGTTGCAAAACCGCAGGCTGTGCCAAACGCGGTGACCATCGCTGCGCTGGTTTCTCCGGTGACAGGTGACGTTGTTGCGCTTGAACAGGTGCCTGACGAAGCGTTCGCCAGCAAAGCGGTCGGTGACGGCGTGGCGGTGAAACCAACGGACAAAACCGTGGTCTCTCCGGCTGCCGGTACTATCGTGAAAATCTTTAACACCAACCATGCGTTCTGCCTGGAAACGGAAAAAGGCGCGGAGATCGTTGTCCATATGGGTATCGATACCGTTGCGCTGAACGGCCAGGGCTTTACTCGCCTGGTGGAAGAGGGTGCTGAAGTGGCGGCAGGCCAGCCGATTCTGGAAATGGATCTGGACTTCCTGAATGCTAACGCGCGCTCCATGATAAGCCCGGTCGTGTGCAGCAACATCGACGACTTCAGCGGTCTGGTGATCCAGGCGCAGGGGCAGGTAGTTGCAGGCCAGACGCCACTGTATGAGATTAAAGGCAAGTAATCGCTCCTGAGTAGAGTTATGCCTTTAGCGGCGGGGGATATCCTCCGCCGCTTTTTTTTGCAGCAATTGCCCCCATTATTTTCTTCCGGGACGTTTTAAGGGTTGTCACTACGTCCGGCTTATAAGATCATATGCCGTTATACGTTGTTTACGCTTTGAGGAATCCACGATGAGTGAGGCAGAAGCCCGCCCGAGTAACTTTATTCGTCAGATCATCGATGAAGATCTGGCCAGTGGTAAGCACACCACAGTCCACACGCGTTTCCCGCCGGAGCCAAATGGCTACCTGCACATTGGTCACGCCAAATCGATCTGCCTGAACTTTGGTATTGCGCAAGATTACCAGGGGCAGTGCAACCTGCGTTTCGATGACACCAACCCAGTAAAAGAAGACATCGAATACGTTGAGTCGATAAAAAACGACGTGCAATGGCTGGGCTTCAACTGGTCTGGCGATATCTGCTACTCCTCAGACTATTTCGATCAGCTGTATACCTACGCGGTTGAACTGATTAACAAAGGTCTGGCATACGTCGACGAATTGTCAGCTGACGAAATCCGTGAATACCGCGGTACGCTGACTCAGCCTGGTAAAAACAGCCCGTTCCGCGATCGTAGCGTGGAAGAGAACCTGGCGCTGTTTGAAAAAATGCGTGCCGGTGGCTTCGAAGAAGGTAAAGCGTGTCTGCGTGCCAAAATCGATATGGCGTCTCCGTTCATCGTGATGCGCGATCCGGTGCTGTACCGCATTAAGTTCGCTGAACACCACCAGACCGGTAACAAGTGGTGCATCTACCCGATGTACGACTTCACCCACTGCATCAGCGATGCGCTGGAAGGCATTACGCACTCTCTGTGCACGCTGGAATTCCAGGACAACCGTCGTCTGTACGACTGGGTGCTGGATAACATCACCATTCCTGTGCATCCGCGTCAGTACGAGTTCTCTCGTCTGAACCTGGAATACACCGTGATGTCCAAGCGTAAGCTGAACCTGCTGGTCACCGACAAGCACGTTGAAGGCTGGGACGACCCGCGTATGCCGACCATCTCTGGCCTGCGTCGTCGTGGCTACACCTCGGCGTCCATTCGTGAGTTCTGCAAACGTATTGGCGTCACCAAGCAGGACAACACCATCGAAATGGCGTCTCTGGAATCCTGCATTCGTGAAGACCTGAACGAAAACGCGCCGCGCGCGATGGCAGTGATCGATCCAGTGAAACTGGTTATCGAAAACTATCCGCAGGGCGGAAGCGAACAGGTCTCGATGCCTAACCATCCGAACAAACCGGAAATGGGCACCCGCGACGTGCCGTTTAGCGGTGAAATCTGGATCGATCGTGCCGACTTCCGCGAAGAAGCGAACAAGCAGTACAAGCGTCTGGTGCTGGGCAAAGAAGTACGTCTGCGTAACGCCTATGTAATCAAAGCCGAGCGCGTAGAGAAAGATGCGGAAGGTAACATCACGACCATCTTCTGTACGTATGACGCAGAGACGCTGAGTAAAGATCCGGCGGATGGCCGTAAAGTAAAAGGTGTAATCCACTGGGTGAGCGCGCAGCATGCGCTGCCGGTTGAGATCCGTCTCTACGATCGTCTGTTCAGTGTGCCTAATCCAGGCGCTGCGGAGGACTTCCTGGCGGTCATTAACCCTGAGTCTCTGATTATCAAGCAGGGGTATGCCGAGCCGTCTCTGAAAGCCGCTGAAGCCGGTAAAGCGTTCCAGTTTGAACGTGAGGGTTACTTCTGCCTGGACAGCCGTTACAGCACGGCAGAAAAACCGGTATTTAACCGTACCGTCGGTCTGCGTGATACCTGGACTAAGATCGGCGAATAATAACGCTGCTCTGGTCAATGAGAAACAAACGCCGCGTAATGCGGCGTTTTTTTATTTAACGATCATGTCGTTAAGCATCGGGATAATCATTTAAACCCAACATTCCAGGTCAATGTGGTGCTACTTATTTTATTTAAAAAAAGTTTGTTGTTTTCCAAAAACAGAAACACTGAAAAATATATTCACAATATCAATGTTACTTACTGAAAATTAGCGCATTCCCCCGCCAGTACTCGCTTTCCGGTAAATGTTACAAAGCACTACGAAATATGTGCTCTTCGTCATAATCCTGACTTTTGCCTGATTAAAACCATTGATAATTCGCGTCGCGAAAAATAACCTAAAGACGGTAGTTAATTCGAGGGTATTTCTGACTACCCCTGACCATTTGGTCTTTTCTGTTTTTCGCCGTTTAGGGCGTTTTAATTCGTCAAAGAGGAATAATCTATGCGTACGTTTAGTGGCAAACGTAGTGCGCTGGCGCTAGCTATTGCCAGTGTGACAGCAATGTCGGGCCTGGTGATTGCGCCAGAGGCAAAAGCAGCAGGTTTCATTGAAGATTCCACCCTCACGGGCGGTATTTATTACTGGCAGCGTGAGCGTGACCGTAAAGACGTCACTGAAGATAAATACAAAACCAACCTTTCTCACTCGACATGGAACGCCAACCTGGATTTCCAGTCGGGATATGCCGCCGATATGTTCGGGATCGATATTGCCGCATTCACCGCAATTGAAATGGCCGAAAATGGCGACAGCGGCCATCCGAACGAAATTGCGTTCTCCTCCAGTAATAAAGCCTACGACGAAGACTGGTCCGGCGATAAAAGCGGTATCAGCCTGTATAAAGCGGCTGCAAAATTCAAATATGGCCCGGTCTGGGCGCGGGGTGGTTATATCCAGCCAACCGGCCAGACGTTGTTAGCGCCGCACTGGAGCTTTATGCCAGGCACCTATCAGGGGGCGGAAGCCGGTGCTAATTTTGACTACGGCGATGCGGGGGCGTTGAGCTTCTCCTATATGTGGACCAACGAGTACAAAGCGCCGTGGCACATTGAGATGGACAAGTTCTATCAGAACGATAAAAAAACCAAAGTTGATTATCTCCACTCGCTGGGAGCGAAGTACGACTTTAAAAACGATCTGGTGCTGGAAGCTGCATTTGGTCAGGCTGAAGGCTATATCGATCAGTACTTTGCTAAAGCCAGCTACAAATTTGATATCGCGGGTAGCCCGCTGAGCACCAGCTATCAGTTCTACGGTACGCGCGACAAGGTCAGTGATGGCAGCGTAAATGATATCTATGACGGCACCGCGTGGTTACAGGCGCTGACCTTCGGCTACAAGGTAGGTCAGGTTGATTTGCGTCTGGAGGGAACATGGGTCAAGGCAGAAGGGCAGCAGGGCTACTTCCTGCAACGTATGACCCCAACCTACGCCTCCTCTAACGGTCGTCTGGATATCTGGTGGGATAACCGCTCTGACTTTAACGCCGACGGCGAAAAGGCGGTCTTCTTCGGGGCAATGTATGACCTGAAAAACTGGAACCTGCCCGGCTGGGCAGTGGGCGCGTCCTACGCGTACGCCTGGGATGCGAAGCCAGCGGATATGGCTACGCCAGACGCGTACTACGATCCAAACTACCGTCTGAAAGAGTCTTCATACAGCCTGGATGCGATTTACACCCTTCAGGAGGGCCGTGCGAAAGGCACGATGTTCAAACTGCACTTCACCCAGTATGACAACCACTCCGATATCCCGAGCTACGCGGGCGGCTACGGCAACATCTTCCAGGATGAACGTGACGTGAAATTCATGGTCATTGCGCCATTTACCATCTTCTGATGAATGCTGCGGCGGGCGGTGTCCCGCCGTTATGGAGACTGAACATGATGAATAAAAGGGTAATCGTTGCGTTGCTGACCTTCGGGCTGGTGGCATGCGCGCAGGATCAGGCGCCGAAAGAGGACTCCCGTCTGAAAGAGGCCTACAGCGCGTGCATCAATACCGCACAGGGTTCACCTGAGAAGATTGAGGCCTGTCAAAGCGTGCTGAACGTGCTGAAAAAAGACAAAACCCATGAGCAATTCGCCACGCAGGAAAACGTTCGCGTAATGGATTACCAGGCCTGTATTCAGGCGCGTAAAACCGGTAACGATCAGGAAGTGGCGAAGCGTTGCGATAAGATCTGGAACGAGATACGCAATAACAATAAATAAGTTGCTTTACGCCCGGTGGCGCAGCGTCACCGGGCTTTTTTCAGGCAAAAAAAAGCCAACCTCACGGCTGGCTCAGAGTATGAACACTCACTTATTTTGCGTCGTGCGCATGTTCATTTTCGCGGCAATCACCTTCAGCACAGTGACCGTACAGGTACAGGCTGTGGTTGGTCAGGCGGATGCCATGACGGGCGGCGATTTCACGCTGGCGCGATTCAATGGAATCATCGCTAAATTCAATGACCTTGCCACAGTCGAGGCAGATCAGGTGATCGTGGTGGTGCTGCTGAGTCAGCTCGAACACGGATTTACCGCCTTCGAAATTATGACGAGTAACAATGCCCGCGTCATCAAACTGGTTCAGCACACGATAGACGGTTGCCAGCCCAATCTCTTCACCCATATCGATAAGACGCTTATAAAGGTCTTCCGCACTGACATGGTGATTGTCTGGCCCCTGAAGCACTTCAAGGATTTTTAACCGAGGAAGCGTTACTTTCAGGCCAGCTTTCTTTAATGCGGTATTGTTGTCAGTCATGCGGAATCTGTCCTGTTGCTAAACGATTCACTTCAAAAGAAGAAGTGACAGAAAATGCACTTGGGATAATGCGTCTCATTATAGAACTGCCATGGCTAAATGAAAACTGCAAGTCTCAAGCAAAGTATGCTTATAAAAACGTGGTATCACCAACAAACTTGTTCGATGGCACCCACTTTTTACCAGGGGGATATTGTACAGGTCTGGGCGAAAAAGTTAAAAGTTTGTAGCAATTAATTTAATCGGTTTTACCTGGAAAACGGGCGCAACCGGAGTTGCGCCGCAGGGATATCAGGCGTTAAGGATATCGTCCAGGTTCAACTCTTCCCGAACCTGCTTAACCCATTTTTCTACACGCTCAGCGGTCAGCTCTGGCTGACGGTCTTCATCAATGGCCAGGCCAACGAAGTGATCGTCATCTGCCAGACCTTTGGAAGCTTCGAAATGGTAACCCGCCGTTGGCCAGTGACCGACGATCGCCGCACCGCGTGGCTCAATGATGTCGCGAATAGTGCCCAGCGCATCACAGAAATACTCAGCATAGTCTTCCTGATCGCCACAGCCAAACAGGGCAACCAGCTTGCCGTTGAAGTCTACTTCTTCCAGCGTCGGGAAGAAATCGTCCCAGTCACACTGTGCTTCACCGTAGTACCAGGTGGGGATGCCCAGCAGCAGGATGTCATAGCCCTCGAGATCTTCTTTGCTGCTCTTGGCGATGTCATGCACATCAGCAACGTCTTTACCGAGCTGTTTTTGAATGTTTTTTGCGATATTTTCAGTATTGCCGGTATCACTGCCAAAGAAAATGCCGATGATTGCCATGAGTAAAATAACCTCTTGAAACTTAATGGTATGGTGGCGCAAATTGTCCACGGATAAGGGCAATAATAGCAGAACAGGCAACCCTGCGGAAACAGCTATCACGCAGGACTGCACTCTGTGCTACATGAAAAAGGTAATATTGGGGATTTTCTGACTCACGCCTTGCCGCGTAACGTCTCAAGCTGGGCGATCAGCATCTCTTCGATCAATTCGCTGCGGCTGATGTTGCGCGCGTCAGCTAATTCGTTAAGCGCATCGACGGCATCGGCATTCAGCTTCAGTTCGACACGCTTAAGCCCACGATTTTTATCGCGTTTAAGCTGGTTGCGTTTATTGATACGCAGCTGTTCATCGCGCGAAAGCGGATTCGTTTTCGGTCGTCCCGGTCGACGCTCATTCGCGAACAGATCTAGTGTCGTACGGTCCGTTTGTTCTTTGGCCATGATTCTGAGACTTCGGGGGAAACACGCCGCCCTGCTAATGCCCGGGCGATAAGCGCGCCATCATACATCACCCAAATCCACACGCCAACGACTGGAAGCCCGTCGTCTTCCGGTCGCTGGCTTTTTAATCAATTCGCTGTATCAGTAAGATAGCGGCGAATGGCGCGCAGGACGGCATCCGGTTTTTCCGCGTGTACCCAGTGCCCGGCACCCGCACTGACGTGAGCGCGAGCCTGCGGGAATTGCGCCAGCAGCGCGTCACGGTACGCGTCAGTGACGTAAGGGGAGTTGCCGCCGCGAATAAAAAGGGTAGGGTGCGGCCAGGCGGGGACGGCTTCCCAGCCCACAATATGCGAATACTGATCCCACAGCACCGGGACGTTAAAGCGCCATTGCCCGTCAACAAACGATTTCAGCAGGAACTGGACCACGCCTTCTTCATCAAGATGCTCGCGCATAACGGCAGCCGCCTGTTGGCGGGTTGCGACACCCGCTTCGGTGACCGCATTGATGGCGGCAAAAATCTCATCGTGACGGCGAACGTCGTAATTGACGGGCGCAACGTCGATGACCACCAGCCCGGAAATTCGCTCAGGTGCCAGCGCAGTGAGCGCCATCACCGCTTTACCGCCCATTGAATGCCCGATAAGCGTCGCTTTCTGAATATTATTCGCATCGAGGGTGTCCCGCAGATCCTGCGCCATGGCTGCGTACGTCATCTCCTCCGAGCGCCCTGAAAGACCGTGATTGCGCATATCAACCTGGAGGATCTCGTGATCGGTCACTAAATCGCGCGCCAGCACACCCAGATTATCCAGGCTACCAAACAGGCCGTGAACCAGTACGATGGGAGAATTATTGTTCGGCGATTGTGCAGTTTGCGCTCGGGTATTCAATTTCATGGCAAAGTTCTTTTTTTAGGTTTGTCAGGTTAGGGTATCATGTTGACCATTCTGCCGCCCGGGGGCAAGGATCCAGTTTAATCTGACTTTTGCCGCCAACCTGGTTTGACGCTATCCGCTGTTGGGATTTGACCTTATAATCTCAACGACTTGTATTCAGATAAGATATCGCACTGGATTAAGATGAAAACAATCGAAGTTGATGACGAACTCTATCAGTATATTGCCAGCCAGACGCGGCATATTGGGGAGAGCGCGTCCGACATTTTACGGCGCATGCTTAAAATTTCCGCCGCCTCACAGCCCACTCCTGTCACTAAAGATGTCGTGTCTCAGCCGAGCGTTGTTGCACAAGTAAAACCTGCCGTCATGCCGGCAAAGGACAAAGTGCGCGCGATGCGCGAGCTGCTGCTGTCCGATGAATATGCCGAGCAGAAAAAGGCCGTTAACCGCTTTATGCTGGTGCTGTCTACACTTTACTCACTGGATAACAACGCATTTGCAGAAGCGACAGAGTCGCTGCACGGTCGCACGCGCGTTTATTTCGCAGGCGACGAGCAGACCTTGCTGCAAAATGGCAACCAAACCAAACCCAAACACGTTCCCGGTACGCCATACTGGGTGATCACCAATACCAATACGGGCCGCAAGTGCAGCATGATCGAACATATCATGCAGTCCATGCAGTTCCCGGCGGAATTGATCGAAAAGGTTTGCGGTACAATTTAACCCTTGCATCAGAAGGACCAGGCAATGGCAAATCACAGCCGTGCAGGACAACCTGCGCAACAACGCGATTTGATTAACGTCGCTCAACTGACCGCGCAGTACTACGTGCTGAAACCGGTGGTGGGCAACGCAGAACACGCAGTGAAGTTTGGTACATCTGGCCACCGCGGCAGCGCGGCGCGCCACAGCTTTAACGAACCGCACATTCTGGCCATTGCTCAGGCCATCGCGGAAGAGCGCGCCAAAAATGGCGTCACCGGTCCGTGCTATGTAGGGAAAGATACCCACGCCCTGTCTGAACCTGCTTTTATCTCCGTGCTGGAAGTGCTGGCGGCGAACGGCGTAGACGTGATTGTTCAGGAGAACAACGGTTTCACGCCAACGCCTGCGGTGTCTAACGCTATTCTGGTACACAACAAAAAAGGTGGCGCGCAGGCTGACGGCATTGTGATCACCCCGTCCCACAACCCACCGGAAGATGGCGGCATCAAGTACAACCCACCAAACGGTGGCCCGGCGGATACCAACGTCACGAAAGTGGTGGAAGATCGCGCCAACGCGTTACTGGCTAACGGTCTGAACGGCGTGAAGCGTATCTCACTGGATGAAGCCATGGCCTCCGGCCACGTGAAAGAGCAGGATCTGGTTCAGCCGTTCGTGGAAGGGCTGGCGGATATCGTCGATATGGCCGCTATCCAGAAAGCCGGGCTGAAGCTGGGCGTGGATCCACTGGGCGGCTCCGGTATTGAATACTGGAAACGCATTGCCGAGCACTACAAGCTGGATCTGACCATCGTGAACGATCACGTCGATCAGACCTTCCGCTTTATGCACCTGGACAAAGACGGCGCGATCCGTATGGACTGCTCCTCCGAATGCGCAATGGCTGGCCTGCTGGCGCTGCGCGACAAGTTCGATCTGGCGTTTGCTAACGACCCGGACTACGACCGTCACGGTATCGTCACCCCGGCTGGGCTGATGAACCCGAACCACTACCTGGCTGTGGCCATTAATTATCTCTTCCAGCACCGTCCGCAGTGGGGCAAAGAGGTCGCGGTGGGTAAAACGCTGGTCTCTTCCGCCATGATTGACCGTGTGGTCGATGCGCTGGGCCGCAAGCTGGTGGAAGTGCCGGTGGGCTTCAAGTGGTTTGTTGACGGTCTGCACGACGGCAGCTTCGGCTTTGGCGGTGAAGAGAGCGCGGGGGCATCCTTCCTGCGCTTCGACGGCACCCCATGGTCAACCGATAAAGACGGCATCATCATGTGCCTGCTGGCGGCGGAAATCACCGCGGTCACCGGTAAGAACCCGCAGGAACATTACAACGAGCTGGCGGAACGTTTTGGTGCGCCAAGCTATAACCGTATCCAGGCTGGCGCCACGTCTGCGCAAAAAGCAGCTCTGTCAAAACTCTCTCCGGAGATGGTCAGCGCCAGCACCCTGGCAGGTGACCCGATCACCGCGCGTCTGACGGCGGCACCGGGTAACGGCGCATCGATCGGCGGCCTGAAAGTGATGACCGAAAACGGCTGGTTCGCCGCGCGTCCATCCGGTACGGAAGATGCGTACAAAATCTATTGCGAAAGCTTCCTCGGCGCTGAGCATCGTCAGCAGATTGAGAAAGAAGCGGTAGAGATTGTCAGCGAAGTGCTGAAAAACGCGTAAGTGGTGTTTGGTGCGGGCTGATGCCCTCACCCCGGCCCTCTCGCACGGGGAGAGAGAGAAAACACTAAAAACGGCAACCTCAGGGTTGCCGTTTTGCTTTTACCTAACTGTGCTTGTTCTTCAATTCAAATCTCGGCGACACCAGACCGTACAGCGTCCAGCCCATAAAGGTCACCATCGCACCATACAGCATCGCTTCCTGGCCGGAGGAATAGAGCGCATAGAAGCTGTAAATTGCGCCAATCAGCGCCACAATATTGGCCGCACGGGCTTTGCGCGGATCAACCTTCGCCACCTTCTGAATAATCACCAGCGCCGCCATCGACAAAATGTACGGAATGATGTTCGTCACCACCGCCAGGTTGACCAGCACGTTAAACTGGCTGTTCAGTGACGGGCTGATGGTCATCAGCGACAAACCACTCTGGAAGATGACAATCGCCAGCATCCCTTGCACTGGCGCATCCGCTTTGGTCACGCGGGAGAAGATTTTCGGGAAATAGCCTTCGTCAGCCGAGGATTTAAACACCTGAGCGATGGTGAACTGCCAGCCCAGCAGCGAGCCGCAGCAGGACATCACCATCAGTCCCATGATCACTTTCCCTACCTCCGGCGTAAACATCTGCGCAAACGCCAGCCCGAACGGCGCCGTGGAGTTGGCCAGATCCATGTTGGGCACAATTCCCGCAATCACGTTGGTCGAGACGATATAGATCACCGCCGCCCCCAGCGTCCCGCCGAGTACCGCGATCGGCACATTTTTCTCCGGGTTTTCCACCACTTCCGCATTCGCACAGGCTGACTCCAGCCCGAGGAAGGCCCATAGCGTCATGGCGATGGACGATCCCACGGCAGTGAAGAACGGTACGTGATGCGGATTCCAGGAGTTGGCGTACAGGGTCGGGCTGAACCAGAACCAGCCGATGATGCACAGGCCGACAACCGGGATGATCACGCCCCAGACGGTAATGCTGCTAAGTTGTCCGGTGATGCGCGCGCCGCCAAAGTTGGCGACGGTACAGATCCACAGCACGCCGATGGTTGCCAGCCCAATCTGCACCGGGGTCAGCGTCGCCCCAAACAGCTCCGTGCCGTAACCGACAGCGGAAATGGCAATCGCCACGTTGGCGATCAGCAGCGACACGCCGTAGGTATAGTTCGCCATAAAGTTACCGGACTTACCGAACGCATATTCGGCATAGCCACCCATCCCGCCGGACTTGCGGCTGAACATTCCGCACTTGGCAAAGGCCCATGCCAGCGCCATCGAACCCACGGCGGTAACAAGCCA
The DNA here is from genome assembly GCF_000492855.1 of Enterobacter sp. MGH 38. Classification (NCBI taxonomy): domain Bacteria; kingdom Pseudomonadati; phylum Pseudomonadota; class Gammaproteobacteria; order Enterobacterales; family Enterobacteriaceae; genus Enterobacter; species Enterobacter sp. MGH 38. Next base: position 442,694 of record NZ_KI535608.1, read on the forward strand.
GGAGATAATCGAAATCGTCCCCACTTCAGCGAGCTTGGTGGGCAGCATGATGATCCCCGAACCCATCATATTCACCATGGTGAGAATAGTGAGTTGCACCACGCCCATCTTGTTGGCCTTACTCATAATTTTTCTCCTTTCAGCAGCGATGGCTGAGCGGCAGGTTGTTTGATGACGTAGCAGCGCACCTGTTTGCGACCGTCACACTCCTCGACGTAAACCCCCTGTAACTCCGGCGCAAAGCCCGGCAGCAGATTGATCCCGTCTTCCAGCGCGGCGAAGTAGCGCAGCACGGAACCGCCCCAGACTTCCCCCGGAACCACGCACAACACCCCCGGTGGGTAAGGCAGCGCGCCTTCCGCGGCGATACGGCCTTCCGCGTCGCGCAGGGACACCAGCTCGACCTCACCGCGCAGATAGGCATAGTTCGCCTCCTGCGGGTTCATCATGACGCGCGGGAAGTGAGACCTGCGGAACATCTCTTTTTGCAGCTGCTTCACGTTATGGCGGGCATAGAGGTCGTGCATCTCCTGACAAATCTGACGCAGGGTATAATCCGCATAACGTTCCGGATGTTGCTTATAAAGAGAGGGCAGAACCTCTTTCAGCGGCACATCGCTCTGGAGCAGTTTTTCGAAGCGCACCAGCTGGGCGACGAGCTGCTGCAATTTGCCCATGTCCTCCGCCGGGGTGAGCAGGAAGAGAATGGAGTTGAGGTCGCATTTTTCAGGCACGATGCCGTTTTCACGCAGGAAGTTGGCGAGGATGGTGGCGGGCACGCCGAAATCATCGTACTCGCCGGTGCGGGCGTTGATGCCTGGCGTGGTCAGCAGCAGTTTGCAGGGATCGATAAAATACTGATGCTCGGCATATCCCTCAAAGGCGTGCCAGCGTTCGCCCGGAACAAAATGGAAGAAGCGCAGATCGGTTGCAATCTCTGCCGTATCCCAGCTTTCCCATGGACGGCCATCCACCGTCTCTGGCACGAACGGACGAATAAACTGACAGTTCTGAAGGATCAGTTTCCGTGCTTCGATACCGGTCACCACGCAGTCCATCCACATGTTGCGCCCACTTTGCCCCTCGTGCATGCGGGCGTTGATATCCAGGGCGGCAAACAGCGGATAGAACGGGCTGGTGGAGGCGTGCATCATAAAGGCGTTGTTGAGGCGCTTATGCGGGACATAGCGCGCCTGGCCTTTTATATGGCTGTCCTTCTTATGGATTTGCGAGGTTTGCGAGAAGCCCGCCTGCTGCTTATGCACCGACTGGGTAACCAGAATGCCCGGATCGTTTTCGTTCAGCTCCAGCAGCAGCGGCGAGCAGTCGGCCATCATCGGGATAAACTGCTCGTAACCCACCCAGGCGGAGTCAAACAGGATGTAATCGCACAGGTGACCAATCTTATCCACCACCTGACGGGCGTTATAAATGGTACCGTCGTAGGTGCCCAGCTGGATCACCGCCAGACGGAACGGACGTTCATCCCGCGCGCGACCAGGCGCGACCTCTGACACCAGCTCCCGCAGGTAGCTCTCGTCGAAACAGTGTGCGTCGATACCGCCGATAAACCCGTACGGGTTGCGCGCCGTTTCCAGATACACCGGCGTCGCGCCCGCCTGTAACAGTGCTCCGTGGTGATTAGATTTATGGTTATTGCGATCGAACAGCACCAGATCGCCTGGCGTGAGGAGGGCATTGAGCACCACCTTGTTGGAAGAGGAGGTGCCGTTCAGCACGAAGTAGGTTTTATCCGCATTAAAGACTTTTGCCGCATGCTGTTGGGCGATGCATGGCGCGCCTTCATGGATCAGCAGATCGCCCATTGCCACGTCGGCATTGCACAGATCGGCGCGGAAAAGCGTTTCGCCAAAGAAATCGACAAACTGGTTTCCGGCCGGATGGCGGCGGAAGAACTGGCCTCCCTGATGTCCGGGGCAGTCAAACGCACTGTTCCCCTGCTGGACGTAATCGACCAGCGCGCGGAAGAACGGCGGGCGGAGCTGGGTTTCGTACTTCTGCGCAGCCGCTTCAAGCTGGCGTCCGTAGTACGCATTGCTGGTGTCGGAGTACTCAAAAACGCCGTGAATACGCGACAGAAATTCAGCCGGAACCCTTTCTTCTTTATGCGTGGCAATAAACACCGGAATACCGAATCCCGTGGCTTCTATTTCTTCTATGGCGCCATTGAAAATATCGCTCACGGCCAGAACCACGGCTGCCACATCAATATAATCCGATGCGGTGATATCCACAATGTCGCGCGAAGTGGTAAAGCATTCAGGGCAGGCACGGCTGACGGCAATTTTTAACGTTTTCATCTTTATCTCTTTATTTCAGGCAATATGGGGCCCTCGACTTCTTGCGGTAAAGAAATCGATTATTTCCGGAAAAAAAAGCAAAGCGTGTCCGCTGATACGAAATCAGTTAATTGCTTTTTTGCTGAGTAGAATTCAGTCCGCCCGGTTGCGGAGAATCTGAATCACAAGGAATGAGCGCAGGTGTTCACAGGCAACAGCCTGTAAAATAGCGTGTTTCAGGATAACCTGTAAGCAGATTCGCCAGAAGTCGAAGGACTACCGGGCGTTAAAGAGATGAAAGTCAAAACAGTTTCGGTGGGCAAACATCATGATATGTGTTGTCCGCCTTATATGGGGCATTAAACGATTATTGTTTTCCATGTTCAGTTTCCTTTCAGTAATTGAAAGCATGGTCATTTTATCCAGGAAAAAGGGATTAACTGTGAAACAGATCACCAATAACCGATCATTTCAGAAATAATTAGTCGTTTTGAGTGAATAACACAGATCAAAATGCTGTTTTGTTGGTTCGGTGTTAAATTGATGTTTTAATTGTGTTTAAAGAGGGCGAATATAGCCATGTAAATAATCTCATCGTTATTTTCATGGCTATATTCAGGCTGGTAAGTTTTTATTTAAAATGAAGGTGAATACTTATTCAGATCATAAACCGATATCCGATACCGGTTTCTGTTAATAAATGACGAGGACGCGCGGGATCGGCTTCAAGCTTCTGGCGAAGGTGTCCCATATAAATGCGTAAATAGTGACTATGCTCGACAGCATTCGGCCCCCAGACCTGGCTTAACAGCTGTCGCTGCGTTAACACTTTACCATGGTTATTGAGCAGCACGGCCAGCAGACGAAACTCAATAGGCGTAAGGTGGATCTCTTCTTCTCCTCTTACAATGCGGCGTGCAGCAAGATCGACGCGGATATCGCCAAAGGCGTACACCGGGTCGGAAGGGGAGGTGGCACTGTGTCGACGCAGCGCCACACGAAGCCGGGCCTGTAACTCGCCAATGCCAAACGGTTTGATCAGATAATCATCCGCTCCGGCATCCAGCGCGGCGATTTTATCCGTCTCTTCGGTGCGGGCAGAGAGCACCAGAATAGGCATCTGGCTCCACTGACGCACCTCACGAATAAAATCGATGCCGTCGCCATCCGGAAGTCCCAGATCCAGGATCACCAGATCTGGCTTGCGGGTCGCGGCTTCAATCAACCCTCGTTGAAGCGTTCCGGCTTCATGAACGCGCAAACCGTCGCCTTCCAGCGCGGTACGCAGAAATCGGCTGATAGCGAGCTCATCTTCAACAATCAGAACGTTAATCACAAATCCTCTGGTAATTCATCAAGTTCTGGTGGGCTTTCCAGAGGAAGTGTAACACAAAAGCGTGCCCCACCTTCCGGGCGGTTCTCTGCGGAAATGGTGCCGCCATGCACGTCGACAATCGCCTGGCAGATCGCCAGCCCCAGCCCAACGCCAGGAATGGCGGATTCCTTATTACCGCGCGCAAATTTTTCGAATATGGCGCGCTCCTGACCGGCCGGAATACCCGGCCCGTTATCCCAGACGTCGAGCCGCAGCACACGTTTATCCACCCTGGCAGCAATCCCCAGCCGGGCCTTTGCCCCGGCGTATTTAGCGGCATTTTCCAGAAGATTAATCAGCACGCGCTCAAACAGCGGGCCATCCACATGGATTAACGTCAGGGGTTCCGGCATGTCCAGCTCAATATGGCGCCCGCCGAGACCCGGCTCCAGCATCTTCAGCGCACTGCCGACAACCTCCTCAAGGGTGAGCCACTCTTTTTTGAGGTTAAACCCGCCGGACTGAATGCGCGCCATGTCCAGCAGGTTGTTCACCAGGCGCGTGGTATTCAGCACGTGCTGGCGAATTTCGCTGGCCTGCATCGCGTGCTTTGATCCTTCCGCCGCCAGATCCAGCGTCAGAATTTCGGACTGGCCAAACAGCACGGTAAGCGGCGTGCGCAAATCGTGAGACAGCGCTGCCAGCAGCGAGTTGCGAATACTTTCGCGCTCGCTTGCCAGCCGCGCCTGCTCTTCGCTGGCGGTGAGCGCCAGCCGTTCAAGGGCGCTGGCGACCAGCAGGGTGAAGGTTTCAAGCAGGCGCTGCTGCTCGGGGATCATCAGCTGACGCAGGTTAGACGGCTCGACGATGACCAGCCCGTGATTTTTATCCGCGCTGCGCAGCGGCAGGATCTGGTAAGGCACGCCGGGCAGCGTGTCGGTGCCGGCGCCGGCAGGTAAACCCTTATCGAAACTCCAGCGGGCAATCGCTTCATCCCAGGGCGTCATCCCCGAAGGGGAGGTCAGCGGGCGAAGGCGCCCTTGTTCGTCGGGGAGCAAAATCAGGTTACTGGCATGAAAGGTCGAACGGATAAACTGCTCGCTGGTCTGCACGATATCTCGCTGCGTGCGGCCAACCGCCAGCGATTTTGACATTTCATACAGATGGCGCGTGCGCTGCTCGCGATAGCGGGCAATGCGTGCCTGGTAGCGCACGCCTGCCGTCAGATTCCCGATCACCAGCCCGACGGTAAGCATCACGGCAAAGGTCAGAATGTACTGCACGTCCGAGACAGCAAGCGTCCCGCGCGGAGCAATAAAGAAGAGATCGAAGCTGATGACGTTGATCACCGTCGCCAGCACCGACGGCCAGCGGCCATAAAAGAGCGCGACCACAACGACGCCGAGCAGATAAATCATGACCAGATTGGCGGCGTCGAAGGCGATGAGCCACTGGCTGGCAATCACCGTAATCAGGGCGCAGAGGACCACGGCCACCATGCAGCCCCGGATCTGAATGCGCCATTTATCGCCAAAGGTGCGAGCGTCCGGCGTACGGTTGGGCAGGGGGGCGGGCTTGTCATCCAGCGCGACGATGACTAAATCAAGATCCGGCGCGCGGCGGGCCAGCCTGTCGGCAAAAGATTCGCGGCTAAACCAGCGGCGGTGCTGGCGACGTCCAATGACAATCTTGCCCAGGTTGTGCTCCCGCGCGTAGCGCAGAATGGCTTTATCTTCCTGCGGATCGGAAAGGGTTGCGGTTTCGGCGCCCAGCTCCTGCGCCAGCCGCAGCGCGCTCAAAATGGCGCGGCGCTGATTTTCCGGCAGGCCATGCAGCTGCGGCGTTTCGACGTAGACCGCGTGCCAGACGCTGCCAAACTTCGCTGCAAGCCGGGCGGCGGTGCGAACCAGTTTTTCGTTGCCGCTGCCGTGACCAATGCATAACAGAATGGCGTCCCGCGTGTGCCAGACGCGCTCTTGTCCCTGTAGGTCTCGCCAGGCGCGCATCTGGTCATCAACGCGATCGGCGGTGCGGCGCAGGGCCAGCTCGCGCAGGGCAATCAGGTTTCCTTTGCGGAAAAAATGTTCGATGGCGCGTTCGGCCTGGCCGGCAATATACACTTTGCCTTCATGCAGGCGCTGGCGCAGATCGTCCGGCGGCAGGTCAACCAGTACGACTTCATCGGCAGAATCAAAAAACGGATCGGGGACGGTTTCACGCACCTGGATACCGGTTACACCGCTCACCACGTCGTTCAGGCTTTCCAGATGCTGAACATTCACCGTGGTGAAGACGTCAATGCCTGCCTCAAGCAGCTCCTCAACATCCTGCCAGCGCTTCGGATGGCGGGAGCCTGGCGCATTGCTGTGCGCCAGTTCGTCCATCAGGATCAGGGCAGGGCGGCGGGCGAGGGCGGCATCAAGATCAAACTCCGTGACCAGCCGCCCGCGATGGCTGATACGCTGGGGCGGCTGCGTCGCCAGCCCCGTCAGCAGCGCAGCCGTCTCTTTGCGACCGTGGGTTTCCACCACGCCGATGAGAATATCAAGCCCCTGCGCCCGAAGCCGCTGGGCTTCCATCAGCATGGCGAAGGTTTTCCCGACACCCGCGCAGGCGCCGAAAAAAATTTTCAGCTTGCCACGGTGGGCTTCAGCCGTCTGTTCAAGCAGCCTGTCCGGATCCGGTCGCATGGGCTCGTCGGTCATTTAGTTCTTCCTTAGCGCATCCAGCGCCAGATTCAGCTCAACAATGTTCACTACCGGCATGCCGATGAAGCTGACCAGCGGCTTTTGCGTATGTTCTGCAACCAGCTGGCTCACCTGCTCGACGGTCAGCTGACGGGCGGCGGCCACGCGTGGGATCTGCCAGACCACCGCGTCCGGCGTCAGGCTGTAATCCAGCCCGCTCGCGGAGGCGGTGACCAGCTCAACCGGCACCTCACGGCTGGCCTGCGGATTCGCAGCGCGCAGGGCGGCAACGCGTTCAGCAATGGCTTTGTCCAGGTCAGGGTTACTGCCCGCCAGATTGCTGCCGCCGGAGGCCATTGGATTATACGGGCTTTCCGCAGTGGCGGAAGGGCGTCCCTGGAAGTAGCGTGGGTCCGTAAAGTTCTGCCCAATCAGACGCGAGCCGCGGTTTTCACCGTTCTGGATAATCAGCGAGCCGTTGGCCTGATCCTGAAACCACCACTGGCCCAGCGCGGTAGTCATCAGCGGGTAAAGCCCGCCGGTAATCAGAGACAGCAGAATAAACAACAGTATAGCGGGACGTAACATCGTCATTGGATCCACCTTTTAAACCAGCCCGAACAGCGTTAGCAACATGTCGATAACCTTGATCCCAATAAAGGGCACCACCAGCCCACCCAGACCGTAAATCCACAGGTTACGGCGCAGCATGGCGGCGGCCGTCAGCGGCTTATAGCTCACCCCTTTCAGCGCCAGCGGAATAAGAAAGACAATAATCAGCGCGTTGAAGATCACCGCGCTCAGAATGGCCGAGGCCGGAGAGTGCAGGTGCATCACGTTCAGGGCATTTAGCTGCGGGTAGGTTGCCGCAAACGCCGCCGGAATGATGGCGAAATACTTTGCCACGTCGTTGGCGATACTGAACGTGGTCAGCGAGCCGCGCGTCATCAGCATCTGCTTCCCGATGTGCACCACCTCGATCAGCTTGGTCGGGTTCGAGTCGAGATCCACCATGTTGCCCGCCTCTTTTGCCGCCTGGGTACCGGAGTTCATTGCCACCGCCACGTCGGCCTGCGCCAGCGCCGGGGCGTCGTTGGTGCCGTCGCCGGTCATCGCCACCAGACGACCTTCCGCCTGATACTGGCGAATGAGCGCCAGCTTCGCTTCCGGCGTCGCTTCGGAAAGGAAATCATCCACGCCCGCTTCGGCGGCAATGGCCGCCGCAGTCAGACGGTTATCCCCGGTGATCATCACCGTTTTAATGCCCATCTTACGCATCTGGGCGAAACGCTCTTTTATACCGCCTTTAACGATATCCTTCAGAGCGATCACCCCCAGAACGCTTGCACCTTCCGCCACCACCAGCGGGGTTGCCCCCTGACGCGCCACGCTTTCCACCAGATGGTCGACTTCCGGGGGGAAGTGTCCATTATTGGCTTCAATATGACGGCGAATGGCATCAACGGACCCTTTACGGATCATCCGGTCCTGAATGTTAATGCCGCTCATGCGGGTTTGCGCCGTGAAGGGAACGAACGTGGCGTGCAGGCTTTGTACGTCGCGCTGACGCAGGTTAAAGCGCTGCTTGGCGAGGATCACGATACTGCGGCCTTCCGGCGTTTCATCAGCCAGCGAGGAAAGCTGCGCCGCGTTAGCCAGCGTTTTTTCATCCACGCCGGGAGCAGGTAAAAAGTCAGAGGCCTGACGATTGCCCAGGGTGATGGTCCCGGTTTTATCCAGCAGCAGAACGTCTACGTCCCCCGCCGCTTCAACGGCGCGTCCGCTGGTGGCGATGACGTTCGCGCCCAGCATCCGGCTCATCCCCGCCACGCCAATCGCGGAAAGCAGGCCACCAATAGTGGTGGGGATCAGACAGACCAGCAGGGCGATCAGTACGGTGATGCTGACCGCTGTACCGCCGTAGGCGGAGAAGGGCCACAGGGTCGCCGTTGCCAGCAGGAAGACAATGGTGAGCGCCACCAGCAGAATGGTCAGGGCGATCTCGTTCGGCGTTTTACGACGCTGTGCGCCTTCCACCATGGCGATCATCCGGTCGAGAAAGGTTTCGCCCGGGTTAACGCTGCACTGGATCACCAGCCAGTCGGAAAGAATGCGCGTTCCGCCGGTAACTGAGGCGAAATCTCCGCCCGACTCACGGATCACCGGTGCGGATTCCCCGGTAATGGCGCTTTCGTCTACCGACGCGCCGCCCTCAATCACTTCCCCGTCGCAGGGGATGATGTCGCCGGCTTCCACCAGCACCACGTCACCTTTACGCAGTTCATCCGCCGGTACGTGGTCCATCTGCGCGCCGTATTTAGGTTCGCGTAATTTGCGCGCAAAGGCGGTTTTTTTGACCCCTTTCAGACTGTTGGCCTGCGCTTTACTGCGGCCTTCCGCCAGCGCTTCGGCGAAGTTGGCGAACAGCACGGTAAACCACAGCCACAGGCTGATGGCGCCGGTAAAGGTTGCATTCCCCAAAAGGTGTCCCGTTCCCATGGCAATCGCCAGTACGGTGGTGAGTAAACTTCCAGTCCAGACAATAAACATCACCGGGTTGCGCCACTGGACGCGCGGGCTCAGTTTTTTTACCGCATCCATGAGGGCCTGACGAACTAAGGTCGGTTCGAGCAGGGCCAGTTGTTTACGACTCATGACAAATTCTCCGCAAAATCAGCGTAAAGAGAGATATTCCGCAACCGGGCCTAACGCGAGGGCGGGGATAAAGGTCAGGGCACCTACCAGCAGAACGGTGCCAATCAGCAGGCCGACGAACAGCGCGCCGTGAGTCGGTAACGTACCGGTGGTGGTCGGCTGGATCTTCTTATTCACCAGTGTTCCGGCGATCGCCATGACGGGAATAATCACGCCGAAACGACCGACGAACATGCAGAACGCCAGCAGACAGTTCCAGAACGGTGAGTTGGCGCTTAACCCTGCAAAGGCGCTGCCGTTGTTGTTTGCGGCAGACGAAACGGCGTAAAGCACTTCGCTAAAGCCGTGAATGCCCGGGTTAAAGATGCCGCTGCGCCCGGCGTCGGTCATCAGCGCCAGCGCGGTACCGAGCAGCACAAGGGCGGGGGTGACCAGGATCGCCAGCGCGGTTAATTTCATTTCGCGGACGTCGATTTTTTTGCCGAGATATTCCGGCGTGCGGCCGATCATCAGCCCGGCGATAAACACGGCGAGCAGGACGAACAACAGCATGCCGTACAGCCCCGAACCGACCCCACCGAAAACTACCTCGCCAATCTGCATCAGCCACATCGGGATCATGCCGCCGAGCGCGGTGAAAGAGTCATGCATGGCGTTCACCGCCCCGCAGGAGGCCGCCGTGGTGACCACCGCATAGAGGCTGCTGGCAAGAATGCCGAAGCGGCTCTCTTTGCCTTCCAGGTTGATATTGCTGTTAGCCCCCAGCTGCATGAAGTGGCTGTTGCCGTTCCATTCGGCCCACATCACCAGTGCTACGCAGACCACGAAGATTAACGACATGGCCCACAGCAGCGTACGGCCCTGGCGGCGATCGTTAACTACATCGCCAAAGGCGAAGCAGAGCGCGGTGGGGATCAGGAAGATTGCCAGCATCTGTACAAAATTGGTTAACGCCGTTGGGTTTTCAAACGGATGCGATGAATTGGCGTTGAAGAAGCCGCCCCCATTGGTGCCCAGCATCTTGATTGCTTCCTGCGACGCCACCGGCCCCATTGGCAGGAGTTCCCTGGCCCCTTCAAGCGAGGTGAAAGGGGTATAAGGCAGCAGGTTTTGCAGAGTGCCTTGCTGAATAAAGAACAGGGCAATAATCAGCGCAACAGGCACCAGGATCCAAAGGGTGATGCGTGTGACATCAACCCAGGCGTTGCCGAGAGTGCTGACATTCTGACGGGCAAACGCGCGCGTCAGGGCGAAGATCACCGCGATACCGCTGGCCGCAGAAAGAAAGTTCTGCACGGTTAACCCGGCCATCTGGCTGAAGTAGCTGAGCGTGGTTTCACCGGCGTAAGACTGCCAGTTGGTGTTGGTGACAAAGCTGACCGCCGTGTTCAGTGCCAGATGCCAGGATAACCCCGGTAACTGCTGCGGGTTCAACGGCAGACTGCCCTGGAGTATTAGCAGCGTAAAGAGGGCAATAAGCCCCACGATATTCAGAAGCAGTATCGCCATCAGGTATTGGCGCCAGTTCATTTCCCGGTCGCTGATACCTGAAATGCGCCAGAGCACATTTTCAATATTACGCGTGCCCGGCAATGACACGTTGTTTATCAGCCGCGCCAGCGCTGTTCCCAGCGGCCTGGCGAGCACAAACAGTACCAGTAAAAAGCTGGCAATAAGCAAAAACCCCTGAGCAGCCATCAGAATGCCTCCGCATTAATCAGGGCATAAATCAGATAACCCAATAACAGGAACACCAGCACGATGCCGGCAATCAGACCTGCACTCACACTCCACCTCCGGGTGACTTTTGTTGTTGTACAAACGGTAGGATTTGTGGCGCAAAGATTTCGCAAAAATCAGAAGGGCAGGTGTAAAAAAAGTATAAAAAAGGGAAAAGCCACAATTTAACTATTGGTAAGTAAATCGTTAACTTTTTTGTAACTTAATTACAGGCATGAATGTAAATATTCACGAAATGGATGAAAATAAGTGGTCGGATGAGTAGTAAAATTACAAACAAAGCGGTATTATTTTAACCAGGTCACAGATTTCACATTTTCCGGAGACGGTTTCCGGCCAACTACAGGGGAGAAAAATATGGATCTTTATAAAGAGTTTCCGGCTCATATCATTTTCATGCGTCGCACTTTCGCCGTTGTGGCTGGCGTGCTGGCCCTGCCGGTGATGTTGTTCTGGAAAGATCGCGCACGTTTCTACAGTTACCTGCATCGCGTCTGGGCGAAAACCAGCGAGAAGCCGGTGTGGATGGATCAGGCCGAGAAAGCAACCTGCGATTTCTACTGATACGGTGTGACATCTTAGCCATAAAAAAACCGCCTACAGCAAAGTGGCGGTTTTTTTGTCCCTCGGGATTCGCGGTCCGTTGGGTAATCTTGCAGCCCCTACCCGGGATTTTTATCATACCCTTCTTTAAAAAGTTCGCAATCCACTTCACCTTTATAAATTCCTAATTTTACTGAAATAACTTACTTTTGGCGTTGGTGTTAATTATGATGCCACGTCCCTTTCCGCCATCTCGCAAATGGGCATCGGTCCTGGGAAAGGTGTATCCATAGCCGTAAAGCAGCCCGCCTACCCGGGCTTGTGTCCACCGATTTATCACCGGTGGTGATAGGTGGAGCGGTTAGCAGCAGGGACCGCATAGTGAAACGCTATTTATGCATTGCGTTCACTGTCGCCAGCGCACTCGTTGTAAAGAGTGATAAACCGGATGTGTTTATTGCCTTTACCCCGATAGTGCAGGACAAGTAGCGTTAAGGCCGCCTCGGGCGGCCTTTTTTATTTCATCCCGTCTACACTTCATGGCAAAGTAGTTCAATGCATGCCTTTTTCCTTTTACGGCATGCCCTTACGGACATAATGGACAATTGCCAGGAGTTTTATGCCCACCCATCTGGTTTGGTTTCGCGCGGATTTACGCATTCACGACAACTTCGCTCTCGCGGCGGCCTGCCGCGCTAAAGACGCGAATGTGCTGGCCCTGTTTATCGCCACGCCTGAACAGTGGCGGCAGCATGACATGGCGCCCCGGCAAGCGGCACTGCTCAGCGCGTATCTGAATGACCTGCAACATTCACTGGCCGAAAAAGGCATTCCGCTGATCTATAAAGAGGCCCATGATTTTGCCGCTCAGCGTCAGACGGTGCAGGCAATCTGCCAGCAGTACGCAGTAACGCATCTTTATTACAACTATCAGTATGAATTCAACGAGCAGCAGCGGGATCGTCAGCTGGAGAAATCCCTTGCGGGCGTGGTCTGTGAAGGCTTTGATGACAGCGTGATGCTCGCGCCTGGCAGCGTAATGACCGGCAGTCACGAGATGTATAAAGTTTTCACGCCGTTTAAAAATGCCTTTATCAAACGCCTGATAGAGGGACTACCTGAGTGCGTTACCGCCCCGTCCGTGAGAGGGGAAACGATAACGGATCTGCCGGCGATCAGGCTGAATTATCCCCAGCAGTCGTTCGATGAAACAGTATTCCCCGCCAGCGAGAAAGCGGCTATCGCCCGGTTGCGTCAGTTCTGCGCGCAGGGGGCGGTTGAGTACGAGGCGCGTCGGGATTTTCCAGCGATTGAAGGCACCAGCCGCTTGTCGGCCTGTCTAGCGCTGGGCGCGCTCTCTCCGCGCCAGTGTTTACATCGCCTGCTGGCGGAACAGCCTCAGGCGTTAGACGGGGGGGCGGGCGCAGTGTGGCTGAACGAACTGATCTGGCGTGAGTTCTATCGCCATCTGATGACGTATCATCCTGATTTGTGTAAACATCGGCCCTTTATTCGTTGGACCGAACAGGTACAGTGGCAGTCGAATGAGAATCTGCTTAAGGCATGGCAGCATGGGCTTACCGGCTTTCCGATTGTTGATGCGGCTATGCGGCAGCTCAATGAAACCGGGTGGATGCATAACCGTCTGCGTATGATTACCGCCAGCTTCCTGGTGAAGGATCTGCTTATCGACTGGCGAACCGGAGAGCGTTATTTTATCTCTCAGCTGATCGATGGCGATCTGGCGGCGAATAACGGCGGCTGGCAGTGGGCGGCCTCCACCGGAACGGATGCGGCTCCCTATTTTCGGATCTTCAATCCGACCACGCAGGGACAACGATTTGACGCCGACGGCGAGTTTATCCGCCGCTGGCTGCCTGAGCTTAAGGATGTCCCGGCCAAAGCCATTCATGAACCCTGGGTATGGGCGGATAAACAGCGTGTTACCCTGAACTATCCCCGTCCCATTGTCGACCATAAACAGGCGCGCGTCGCCACGCTGGCGGCGTACGAAGCCGCCCGAAAAGTTTGAGAGAATGATGATGAAAAACAGTGAACTGGAACGCCTGATTAACGAAAAACTCAACACGGCTTCGTTTAGCGACTACGGCCCGAATGGCTTGCAGGTGGAGGGGCGCGAGACGGTGCAAAAAATCATCACCGGCGTGACGGCAAGCCAGGCGCTGCTGGATGAGGCGGTGCGTCAGGAAGCCGATGCGGTGATTGTCCACCACGGTTATTTCTGGAAAAACGAATCACCGATTATTCGCGGCATGAAGCGCAACCGACTCAAAACGCTGCTGGCGAATGACATCAACCTGTACGGCTATCACCTGCCGCTCGATGCGCATCCTGAGCTGGGGAACAACGTTCAGCTTGCGCAACTGTTGGGGATTACCGTGATGGGTGAAATTGAACCCCTGGTGCCGTGGGGCGAACTGTCGATGCCGGTTCCGGGTCTGGAGCTGGCCTCGTGGATCGAAGCGCGCCTGGGGCGTCGTCCGCTGTGGTGCGGCGACACCGGGCCGGATACCGTGAAGCGCGTGGCATGGTGCACCGGCGGCGGCCAGGGCTTTATTGACAGCGCGGCGCGTTTTGGTGTCGACGCCTTCATTACCGGCGAAGTCTCCGAGCAGACTATCCACTCAGCCCGTGAACAAGGCCTGCATTTTTACGCGGCGGGCCATCACGCCACCGAGCGTGGCGGCATCCGCGCCCTCAGCGAGTGGCTGACGGAAAATACCGATCTGGATGTGACGTTTATTGATATCCCTAATCCGGCCTGATGAGAGGTAGTTAAGTGCAGCGAGCGCGTTGTTATCTTCTGGGTGAAACCGCAGTGGTTCTGGAACTTGAGCCTCCGGTGACGCTTGCCACGCAAAAGCGTATCTGGCGTCTGGCTCAGCGACTGCCCGAGCTACCCGGCGTGGTTGAAGCTATTCCGGGTATGAATAATATCACCGTGGTGCTGCGTGATCCGCACACGGGGGCGCTGGATGCCATTGAGCGTCTGCAACGCTGGTGGGAGGAGAGCGAGGCGCTGGAGCCGGAATCGCGGACGATTGAGATCCCGGTTGTCTATGGCGGCAAGGGAGGCCCCGACCTTGGCGTGGTGGCCGAGCACTGTGGATTAACGGAGAAGCAGGTTGTGGAGCTGCATAGCTCAGTCGACTATGTTGTCTGGTTTTTGGGATTTCAGCCGGGTTTCCCCTATCTGGGCGGGTTATCGCCCCAGCTGCATACGCCGCGCCGGGCTGAGCCACGCCTGAGCGTACCGGCGGGCAGCGTGGCGATTGGTGGCGAGCAAACGGGAATTTATCCGCTCGCTTCACCGGGAGGCTGGCAGCTGATTGGGCACACGTCCACGCCGTTATTTGAACCAGGCCAGGACGCGCCCATACTCCTGCGTCCGGGGGATACGCTGCGCTTTATCCCGCAGAAGGAGGGAGTATGTTAACGCTTATTCGCGCAGGGCTTTACACCTCGGTACAGGATGCCGGGCGTTTTGGGCTGCGTCAGTCGGGCGTGAGCTACTGCGGTGCGCTTGATCGTCCCTCGCTGGAGATTGCCAACCTGCTGGTAGGTAACGCAGGCAGCACGGCGGCGTTAGAAATTACGCTGGGTCAGTGCGTGATTGAGTTTGGTCAGGAAACCTGGTTTGCCTTAACCGGCGCGGGCTGTGACGCAACGCTGGACGGCAAAGCGGTGTGGACCGGCTGGCGCCTGCGGGCGAAGGCCGGGCAGCGTCTGACGCTCAAGCGTCCTCTGCACGGCGTGCGCAGCTATCTTGCGGTAGCGGGGGGGATCGACGTGCCGGAGGTGCTGGGCTCATCCAGCACCGACCAGAAAGCGGGAATGGGCGGCCATGAAGGACGGCTGCTGCGCGACGGCGATCGTCTGCGAATAAAGACCTCAACGCGCCATTTCACCACCACGCAGGGCGTGAAACAGCTGCTGTGGGGGAACGTGATCCGCGCCTTACCAGGACCGGAATACCAGGAGTTTGATGAAGCCGCGAAAGAGTCTTTCTGGCGCTCGCCGTGGAAGATCAGCCCGCAGAGTAACCGCATGGGTTACCGGCTTCAGGGCCAGCCGCTGACCCGCACAACTGACCGGGAGCTGCTTTCCCATGGTCTGTTGCCGGGGGTGATTCAGGTGCCAGGCAACGGACAGCCCATTGTACTGATGAACGATGCGCAAACCACGGGAGGATATCCGCGTATTGCCTGCATTATCGAAGCGGATCGCTACCATCTGGCGCAAATTCCTCTCGGTCAGCCAATTCATTTTGTGCAGTGTTCGCTGGAGGAGGCACTGAAAGCCCGGCAGGATCAGCAGCGTTATCTCGAACAGCTTGCGTGGAGGCTCGATGGTAAAGATTGATTTAAACGCCGATCTGGGAGAGGGCAGCAGCGCCGATGCGGCGCTGATGACGCTGGTTTCCTCGGTGAATATCGCCTGCGGGTTTCATGCCGGCGATGCGCAGACTATGCTGGCGAGCGTGCGCAATGCCATGAAAAACGGCGTGGCGATAGGCGCTCACCCCAGCTTTCCGGACCGGGAAAACTTTGGCCGCACGGCGATGGATCTGCCGCCTGAGACGGTTTACGCGCAAATGCTCTACCAGATCGGCGCGCTGGAGGCGATAGTGCGCGCTGAGAATGGCGTGTTGCGCCACGTCAAGCCGCACGGCATGCTCTATAACCAGGCGGCGAAAGATCCGGTGCTGGCGGATGCCATTGCCCGCGCGGTGCGGGACTGCAATCCGCGTCTGGTGCTGGTGGGCCTGGCGGGCAGCGAGCTTATTCGTGCCGGCGAACGGCTGGGGCTGAGTACGCGGCAGGAAGTGTTTGCCGATCGGGGATACCTGCCGGACGGCAGCCTGGTTCCGCGCACGCAGGCCGGTGCGCTGATCACCGACGAAGGTAAAGCGCTGGCGCAGACGCTGGAGATGGTGCGCTTCGGGCGAGTAACTTCAACGGAGGGTACAACGGCAAACGTTCAGGCTGATACGGTGTGCTTACACGGTGACGGCGAGCATGCGCTCCAGTTTGCGCGACGTCTGCGAGCGGCGTTCTCGGAAGAGGGCATTGTTGTCAGCGCAGAATAATCATGAAAGGACAATAACATGCCAGAAGGTCCGGAGATCCGCCGCGCGGCGGATAGCCTGGAGGCGGCGATAAAGGGCAAACCTCTGACACACGTCTGGTTTGCCTTTCCTCAACTCAAACCGTTTGAAGCGCAGCTGGTGGGACAGACGGTGACCCATATTGAAACGCGCGGCAAAGCGTTACTCACCCACTTTTCCCATAACCTGACGTTATACAGCCATAATCAGCTTTACGGCGTCTGGCGGGTGGTGGAGGCGGACGAGCAGCCGCAAACGACCCGCGTGCTGCGCGTGCGGCTACAAACGGCGGATAAGGCGATCCTGCTCTACAGCGCTTCTGATATCGAAATGTTAACGCCGGAGCAGTTGCTCACGCACTCGTTCTTACAGCGGGTTGGGCCGGACGTGCTGGATATGCGCCTGACGGCGAGCGATGTGAAGGCCCGGCTGCTATCGCCCACATTCCGCAACCGGCAGTTTTCCGGCCTGTTCCTTGACCAGGCCTTTCTCGCCGGGCTTGGCAACTACCTGCGGGTGGAGATCCTCTGGGAAGTCGGGCTGGCACCGCAGCACAAAGCTTCTCAGCTGAGCGATGAACAGCTGGAGGCGCTGTCCCACGCGCTGCTGGACATCCCGCGGCTGTCGTACAACACGCGTGGCATCGTAGATGAAAACAAGCACCACGGGGCGCTGTTCCGGTTCAAGGTGTTTCATCGGGCGGGGAAGAAGTGCGAGCGGTGCGGCGGGATTATCGACAGGATTATGCTCTCTTCGAGACCCTTTTACTGGTGTCCACATTGTCAAAAATAAACAAGCCGGGTGGCGGCTACGCCTTACCCGGCCTACGTTTCGCATTTGTAGGCCCGGTAAGCGGTAGCGCCACCGGGCTTAACTTTTAGCGCTTCAGGTCAGACTTAAAATCACGCTGCTCGTAGCCGGTATACAGCTGACGAGGACGGGCGATTTTCATGCCTTCGCTGTGCATTTCGTTCCAGTGCGCAATCCAGCCCACGGTACGCGCCATGGCGAAGATCACGGTGAACATGGAAGACGGAATGCCCATCGCTTTCAGAATAATGCCAGAGTAGAAATCGACGTTCGGGTAGAGTTTCTTCTCGATGAAGTACGGGTCGTTCAGCGCGATGTGTTCCAGCTCCATCGCCACTTCCAGCAGATCATCTTTGGTGCCCAGCTCTTTCAGCACTTCGTGGCAGGTCTCACGCATGACGGTCGCGCGAGGGTCGTAGTTTTTGTAAACACGATGACCGAAGCCCATCAGACGGAAGGAGTCATTCTTGTCTTTCGCGCGGCGCACGAACTCAGGAATATGCTCAACGGAGCTGATCTCTTCCAGCATCTTCAGTGCTGCTTCGTTCGCGCCGCCGTGCGCCGGTCCCCACAGGGAGGCGATACCCGCAGCGATACAGGCGAACGGGTTCGCGCCGGAAGAGCCTGCGGTACGGACGGTAGAGGTCGAGGCGTTCTGTTCGTGGTCAGCGTGCAGGATCAGAATACGGTCCATTGCGCGTTCCAGCACCGGGTTCACTTCATACTCTTCGCACGGCGTGGAGAACATCATGCGCAGGAAGTTACCCGCGTAGGAGAGGTCGTTGCGTGGATACACAAACGGCTGACCGATAGAGTATTTGTAACACATCGCCGCCATGGTAGGCATTTTGGAGAGCAGACGGAACGCCGCGATATCACGGTGACGTGGGTTATTCACGTCCAGAGAATCGTGGTAGAACGCCGCCAGCGCACCGGTAATACCGCACATAACCGCCATCGGATGAGAGTCACGACGGAACGCATGGAACAGACGGGTAATCTGCTCATGGATCATGGTGTGACGGGTCACGGTGGTTTTAAATTCATCGTATTGAGCCTGCGTCGGTTTTTCGCCGTTCAGCAGGATGTAGCACACTTCCAGATAGTTGGATTCGGTGGCTAACTGATCGATGGGGAAGCCGCGATGGAGCAGGATACCTTCGTCACCGTCAATGTAGGTGATCTTGGATTCGCAAGATGCGGTGGAGGTGAATCCAGGGTCAAAGGTGAATACCCCTTTGGAACCCAGCGTACGGATATCAATAACATCCTGACCGAGCGTGCCTTTTAGCACATCCAGTTCAATAGCATCATCACCATTTAGGGTGAGTTTTGCCTTTGTATCAGCCATTTACGGTCTCCTTAGCGCCTTATGCTTAAGACTGCGCTTTACCGGATTTGCTTTCAGCTGTTAATCATCGTTACCAGATTGTTATTTGGCTTACCGCTCAGCTCACGAGGAGAAACCAGGGTACAGAGCTATGGCGCCTTGCAGGTAAACGAATGAAATATCAGTGAAACAACAGCAAATCAGCGTTTTTGCAGTCCGAATTATTCAAACCTGTATATCACTAATAACTGTCCTGATAACTTCGGTCAATACCATCACACTGTTACATAACTATTTGTCAGGTGAAAGAGAGACCTCATAACTTTTGCGCATTATATGCCTTTTCTGATGACGTTTGTAACAATATTGTTTAACATTTGTCAAATCAGATGATTAAAATTTAAAAAGATGTTGTTATCGTGACCCCGATCACTGTTCCAGAGAAAACCCAACAAACTGTATGTAGGTTAATTGTAATGATTTTGTGAACGGCCTATACTGCCGCCAGGTCTCCGGAACACCCTGCAATCCCGAGCCACCCAGCGTTGTAACGTGTCGTTTTAGCATTTGGAAGCAATGTTTTGCATGACGCGCAGTTATAGAAAAGGAACGCTGTCTGACCCGCATCGCAGTCCGGAGGAAGGAAACAATAAGAACAGCATGTGGGCGTTATTCATGATAAGAAATGTGAAAAAACAAAGACCTGTCAATCTGGATCTCAAAACGATCCGATTCCCTGTAACAGCAATAGCGTCCATTCTGCACCGTGTTTCTGGTGTGATTACGTTTGTGGCGGTCGGTATCTTGCTGTGGTTACTGGGAACCAGCCTCTCATCCCCTGAAGGATTCCTCCAGGCCTCAGCCATCATGAACAGCTTCTTCGTGAAATTTATCATGTGGGGCATTCTGACCGCGCTGGCCTATCACGTGGTTGGTGGCGTTCGCCATATGCTGATGGACTTTGGCTACCTGGAAGAGACGTTCGAGGCCGGTAAACGTACCGCTAACATTTCATTTGTGATCACTGTCGTGCTTTCACTTCTCGCAGGAGTTCTCGTATGGTAAGCAACGCCTCCGCATTAGGACGCAACGGCGTACATGACTTCATCCTGGTCCGTGCTACCGCCATCGTTCTCACCCTTTACATCATCTATATGATCGGTTTCTTCGCGACCAGCGGGACGCTGACGTGGGAAATCTGGAGTGGTTTCTTCGGATCGGCCTTCACCAAAGTGTTCACCCTGCTGGCCCTGTTCTCCATCCTTATTCATGCCTGGATTGGCATGTGGCAGGTGTTGACCGATTACGTTAAACCGCTGGCGATTCGCCTTCCGCTGCAACTGATTATTGTTGTTGCTCTGCTGGTTTACGTCATTTATGGATTTGTTGTGGTGTGGGGTGTGTAATGAAACTGCCAGTCAGAGAATTTGATGCTGTTGTGATTGGTGCGGGTGGCGCAGGTATGCGCGCCGCACTGCAAATTTCCCAGAGCGGCCAGACCTGTGCGCTGCTCTCTAAAGTATTCCCGACCCGTTCCCACACAGTGTCTGCGCAGGGCGGTATCACCGTTGCGCTGGGTAATTCCCATGAAGATAACTGGGAATGGCACATGTACGATACGGTAAAAGGTTCCGATTACATCGGTGACCAGGATGCCATCGAATATATGTGTAAAACCGGCCCGGAAGCGATTCTGGAGCTGGACCACATGGGTCTGCCGTTCTCCCGTCTGGAAAATGGCACCATCTATCAGCGTCCGTTTGGCGGCCAGTCGAAAAACTTCGGCGGCGAGCAGGCGGCACGTACCGCAGCGGCGGCTGACCGTACCGGCCACGCGCTGCTGCACACGTTATATCAGCAGAACCTGAAAAACCACACCACCATCTTCTCCGAGTGGTATGCGCTGGATCTGGTGAAAAACGCCGATGGCGCCGTGGTGGGTTGTACCGCCCTGTGCATCGAAACTGGTGAAGTGGTCTACTTCAAAGCCCGCGCTACGGTGCTGGCGACCGGCGGTGCAGGCCGTATTTACCAGTCCACCACCAACGCCCACATCAACACCGGTGATGGTGTCGGTATGGCTATCCGCGCGGGCGTGCCGGTCCAGGACATGGAGATGTGGCAGTTCCACCCAACCGGTATCGCCGGGGCGGGCGTACTGGTGACAGAAGGCTGCCGTGGTGAAGGTGGCTACCTGCTGAACAAACATGGCGAGCGCTTCATGGAGCGTTATGCGCCAAACGCGAAAGACCTGGCGGGCCGTGACGTGGTGGCGCGTTCCATCATGATCGAAATTCGTGAAGGCCGCGGCTGTGACGGCCCTTGGGGTCCACACGCGAAGCTGAAACTCGACCATCTGGGTAAAGAAGTGCTGGAATCCCGTCTGCCGGGCATTCTGGAGCTGTCCCGCACCTTCGCGCACGTCGACCCGGTGAAAGAGCCAATTCCGGTTATCCCAACCTGTCACTACATGATGGGCGGTATTCCGACCAAAGTGACCGGTCAGGCGCTGACCGTGAACGAGCAGGGCGAAGACGTGGTCATCCCTGGCCTGTTCGCGGTAGGCGAAATCGCCTGCGTATCCGTGCACGGCGCAAACCGTCTGGGCGGCAACTCCCTGCTGGACCTGGTGGTATTTGGTCGTGCGGTGGGGCTGCATCTCCAGGAATCTATTGCCGAGCAGGGCGCGCTGCGTGATGCGACCGACGACGAAATCGATGCCTCTCTTGAGCGCCTCAACCGCTGGAACGGCAACCGTAACGGCGAAGATCCGGTGGAAATTCGTAAAGCGCTGCAAGAGTGTATGCAGCACAACTTCTCGGTATTCCGTGAAGGTGACGCGATGGCCAAAGGGCTTGAGCAGCTGAAAGCGATTCGCGAGCGTCTGAAGAATGCCCGTCTGGACGATACCTCCAGCGAGTTCAACACCCAGCGCGTTGAGTGCCTTGAGCTGGATAACCTGATGGAAACCGCGTTCGCGACCGCGATGTCGGCAAACTTCCGTACCGAAAGCCGTGGCGCCCATAGCCGCTTCGACTTCCCGGATCGTGATGACGAAAACTGGCTGTGCCATTCCCTGTATCTGCCAGAGTCGGAAACCATGACGCGTCGTAGCGTTAATATGGAACCGAAACTGCGTCCGGCGTTCCCGCCGAAGATTCGTACTTACTAATGCGGAGACAGGATAATGAAACTCGAATTCTCAGTTTATCGTTATAACCCGGATGTAGACGATGCTCCGCGTATGCAGGATTACACCCTCGAAGCGGAAGAAGGTCGCGACATGATGCTGCTGGATGCCTTAATCCAGCTGAAAGAGAAAGATCCTACGCTGTCGTTCCGTCGCTCCTGCCGTGAAGGGGTGTGTGGTTCTGACGGTGTGAACATGAACGGCAAAAATGGCCTGGCCTGCATCACGCCAATTTCTGCGCTAAACCGCCCTGGCCAGAAAATTGTTATCCGTCCTCTGCCTGGCCTGCCGGTCGTGCGTGATTTGGTGGTGGACATGGGGCAATTCTATGCACAATATGAGAAGATTAAGCCTTACTTATTGAATAATGGGCAAAATCCACCCGCTCGCGAGCACTTACAGTCTCCTGAGCAGCGTGAAAAACTCGATGGGTTGTACGAGTGTATTCTCTGTGCATGCTGTTCAACGTCATGCCCGTCGTTCTGGTGGAATCCGGATAAATTTATCGGCCCTGCGGGTCTGCTGGCTGCCTATCGCTTCCTGATCGACAGCCGCGATACCGAAACCGAGAATCGTCTGGAAGGGCTAAGTGACGCTTTCAGCGTATTCCGCTGCCATAGCATCATGAACTGCGTCAGTGTGTGTCCTAAGGGGCTGAACCCAACGCGCGCCATCGGCCATATTAAGTCGATGTTGTTGCAGCGCAGTGCATAAGTAGTGAGAGGGGAGCGCTGTTCCCCTCACCCTAACCCTCTCCCAAAGGGAGAGGGGACAGATTGCAGAAACCTTTAAAAACTGCCCTGAAGTTTAGACAGTTTCTAAAGGTTCCTTCGCGGGCCAAATGAAAAGAGCTCGCAGGTGAACCCCGGCACGTACACGTGGTGTGCGTGGTAGTTTCTACGGCGAAAGTAAGCATAAAAATGCTTAAGGGATCACGATGCAGAACGGCGCAATGAAAGCCTGGCTGGACTCTTCTTACCTCTCTGGTTCAAACCAGAGCTGGATAGAACAGCTCTATGAAGACTTCTTAACCGATCCTGACTCAGTGGACGCAAACTGGCGTTCCATGTTCCAGCAGTTGCCTGGTACAGGGGTCAAACCGGATCAATTCCATTCAAAAACACGTGATTATTTCCGTCGTCTGGCGAAGGATGCCTCACGTTACTCTTCTGCGATTTCCGACCCTGACACCAATGCGAAGCAGGTAAAAGTCCTGCAACTTATCAACGCTTATCGCTTCCGTGGTCACCAGCATGCGAATCTCGATCCGCTGGGACTGTGGCAGCAGGAACGTGTAGCGGATCTCGATCCGGCTTATCACGATCTGACCGAGGCCGATTTCCAGGAAAGCTTTAACGTAGGTTCTTTTGCCATCGGCAAAGACACGATGAAGCTGGGCGATCTGATTGACGCGCTCAAGCAAACCTACTGCGGCTCCATCGGCGCGGAATATATGCACATTACCTCCACCGAAGAGAAACGCTGGATCCAGCAGCGTATCGAATCCGTGGCAGGCCACGCGAATTTCTCAGCAGAAGAGAAAAAACGTTTCCTCAGCGAACTGACCGCAGCGGAAGGCCTTGAGCGCTATCTGGGCGCGAAATTCCCTGGCGCAAAACGCTTCTCACTGGAGGGCGGCGATGCGTTAGTCCCGATGCTGAAAGAGCTGATTCGTCATGCCGGTAAGAGCGGTACGCGCGAAGTGGTGCTGGGCATGGCGCACCGTGGACGCCTGAACGTGCTGGTTAACGTGCTGGGTAAAAAGCCGCAGGATCTGTTCGATGAATTTGCGGGTAAACATAAAGAGCACCTCGGCACCGGTGACGTGAAGTACCACATGGGCTTCTCGTCGGATATCGAAACCGAGGGCGGTCAGGTTCACCTGGCGCTGGCATTTAACCCGTCGCACCTGGAAATCGTTAGCCCGGTGGTTATCGGTTCCGTGCGTGCGCGTCTGGATCGTCTGGACGAGCCGAGCAGCAATAAAGTGCTGCCAATCACCATTCACGGTGATGCGGCGGTCACAGGGCAGGGCGTGGTTCAGGAAACCCTGAACATGTCGAAAGCGCGTGGTTATGAAGTGGGCGGTACCGTTCGCATCGTAATCAACAACCAGGTGGGCTTCACCACCTCTAACCCGCTGGATGCGCGTTCCACCCCGTACTGCACCGACATCGGTAAAATGGTTCAGGCGCCAATTTTCCACGTTAACGCGGATGATCCTGAAGCCGTTGCTTTCGTTACCCGTCTGGCGCTGGACTTCCGTAACACCTTCAAGCGCGACGTGTTCATTGACCTCTTCTGCTACCGCCGTCACGGCCACAACGAAGCGGATGAGCCAAGTGCAACCCAGCCGCTGATGTACCAGAAAATCAAAAAACATCCGACGCCGCGTAAAATCTATGCTGACAAGCTGGAAAGCGAAAAAGTGGCGACGCTGGAAGATGCGACCGAAATGGTCAATCTTTATCGCGACGCGCTGGACGCGGGTGAATGCGTGGTCAAAGAGCTGCGTCCAATGAACATGCACTCCTTTACCTGGTCGCCGTACCTCAACCACGAGTGGGACGAGAGCTATCCGAACAAGGTTGAGATGAAGCGTTTGCAGGAGCTGGCTAAACGCATCAGCACCGTGCCGGAAGCGATCGAGATGCAGTCCCGCGTGGCCAAGATCTATGGCGATCGCCAGGCAATGGCGGCGGGTGAGAAGCTGTTCGACTGGGGCGGCGCGGAAACGCTGGCCTATGCGACGCTGGTTGACGAAGGTATTCCGGTTCGTCTGTCCGGTGAAGATGCGGGTCGTGGCACCTTCTTCCACCGTCACGCGGTTGTACACAACCAGTCTAACGGTTCAACGTATACTCCGCTTCAGCACGTGCATAACGGTCAGGGCCAGTTCAAGGTCTGGGACTCCGTGCTGTCAGAAGAAGCGGTTCTGGCCTTCGAATACGGCTATGCCACCGCAGAACCCCGCACCCTGACTATCTGGGAAGCGCAGTTCGGTGACTTCGCCAACGGTGCGCAGGTGGTTATCGACCAGTTCATCTCCTCCGGTGAGCAGAAGTGGGGCCGTATGTGCGGTCTGGTGATGCTGCTGCCGCACGGCTATGAAGGACAAGGGCCGGAGCACTCCTCCGCGCGTCTGGAGCGTTATCTGCAACTCTGCGCCGAGCAGAACATGCAGGTTTGCGTGCCGTCCACTCCGGCTCAGGTTTACCACATGCTGCGTCGTCAGGCGCTGCGCGGTATGCGCCGTCCGCTGGTAGTCATGTCGCCAAAATCCCTGCTGCGCCATCCACTGGCGGTCTCCAGCCTGGAAGAGCTGGCAAACGGCACCTTCCTGCCGGCCATCGGTGAAATTGACGAGCTGGATCCGCAGGCCGTTAAGCGTGTCGTAATGTGTTCTGGTAAGGTTTATTACGACCTGCTGGAACAGCGCCGTAAGAACGATCAGAAAGATGTCGCCATCGTGCGTATCGAACAGCTTTATCCGTTCCCGCATCAGGCGATGCAGGAAGTGCTGAAACAGTACGCTCACGTTCATGATTTTGTCTGGTGCCAGGAAGAGCCGCTCAACCAGGGCGCATGGTATTGCAGCCAGCATCATTTCCGTGAAGTGATTCCATTTGGGTCTGCCCTGCGTTATGCAGGTCGCCCGGCCTCCGCCTCTCCGGCGGTAGGGTATATGTCCGTTCACCAGAAGCAGCAACAAGATCTGGTCAATGACGCGCTGAACGTCGATTAATTAAAGGATACATAATGAGTAGCGTAGATATTCTTGTTCCCGACCTGCCTGAGTCCGTAGCAGATGCAACCGTCGCCACCTGGCACAAAAAACCAGGCGACGCGGTAACCCGTGACGAAGTGCTGGTAGAAATCGAAACTGACAAAGTGGTACTGGAAGTACCGGCTTCAGCGGATGGCATTCTGGATGCAGTCCTGGAAGATGAAGGTACGACCGTCACTTCTCGCCAGATCCTGGGTCGCCTGCGTGAAGGTAACAGCGCGGGCAAAGAGTCCAGCGCCAAATCTGAAGAAAAAGCGTCAACCCCGGCCCAGCGCCAGCAGGCGTCTCTGTCCGATCAGACCAACGACGCGCTCAGCCCGGCGATCCGTCGCCTGCTGGCTGAGCACAGCCTCGATCCGGCAGCCATCAAAGGCACCGGCGTGGGTGGCCGTCTGACGCGCGAAGACATCGACAAGCATCTGGCAAAAGCGCCTTCTGAGGCGAAAGCGGAAGCGAAAGCCCCTGCGGCAGCACCAGCGGCACAGCCCGCTCTGGGCGCACGTAGCGAAAAACGCGTGCCAATGACCCGCCTGCGTAAGCGCGTGGCCGAGCGTCTGCTGGAAGCGAAAAATTCCACCGCGATGCTGACTACCTTCAACGAAGTCAACATGAAACCAATCATGGACCTGCGCAAGCAGTACGGTGACGCGTTTGAAAAACGTCACGGTATCCGTCTGGGCTTCATGTCCTTCTACGTGAAAGCGGTAGTTGAAGCGCTGAAACGCTACCCGGAAGTGAACGCGTCTATCGATGGCGATGACGTGGTTTACCACAACTACTTCGATGTCAGCATGGCGGTTTCTACTCCACGCGGCCTGGTGACCCCGGTTCTGCGTGACGTAGATACCCTGGGTATGGCTGACATTGAGAAGAAAATCAAAGAGCTGGCCGTGAAAGGCCGCGACGGCAAGCTGACCGTTGAGGACCTGACCGGCGGTAACTTCACCATTACCAACGGCGGTGTGTTCGGCTCGCTGATGTCTACCCCGATCATCAACCCGCCGCAGAGCGCGATCCTGGGTATGCACGCCATTAAAGATCGTCCAATGGCGGTAGACGGTAAAGTGGAGATCCTGCCGATGATGTACCTGGCGCTCTCTTACGATCACCGCCTGATCGACGGCCGCGAGTCCGTAGGCTTCCTGGTTGCCATTAAAGAGCTGCTGGAAGATCCAACGCGTCTGCTGCTGGACGTCTAGTTTTTGCAATCTTGCCCGGCGGCGCGTTGCTTGCCGGGCTTACAAAAGCACTACCTAACGATTACCTGAAGGATGGATAGAACACATGAACTTACATGAATATCAGGCCAAACAGCTGTTTGCCCGGTATGGCTTACCGGCTCCGGTGGGTTATGCCTGTACTACCCCGCGTGAAGCAGAAGAAGCCGCGTCTAAAATCGGTGCCGGCCCGTGGGTAGTTAAATGTCAGGTTCACGCTGGTGGCCGTGGTAAAGCGGGCGGTGTGAAGGTTGTTAAGAGCAAAGAAGAGATCCGTGCGTTTGCTGAACATTGGCTCGGCAAGCGTCTGGTAACCTACCAGACAGATGCGAACGGCCAGCCGGTTAACCAGATCCTGGTTGAAGCGGCGACCGACATCGCGAAAGAACTGTACCTCGGCGCAGTCGTAGACCGTAGCTCCCGTCGCGTGGTGTTCATGGCGTCTACCGAAGGCGGTGTGGAAATCGAAAAAGTGGCGGAAGAGACCCCGCACCTGATCCACAAAGTGGCTATCGATCCGCTGGCGGGCCCAATGCCTTACCAGGGTCGTGAGCTGGCGTTCAAACTAGGTCTGGAAGGCAAGCTGGTTCAGCAGTTCACCAAGATCTTCATGGGTCTGGCGACCATCTTCCTGGAGCGCGATCTGGCGCTGATCGAGATCAACCCGCTGGTGATCACCACCCAGGGCGACCTGATCTGCCTCGACGGCAAGCTGGGCGCTGACGGCAACGCGCTGTTCCGCCAGTCCGATCTGCGCGAAATGCGCGACCAGTCTCAGGAAGATCCGCGTGAAGCGCAGGCTGCACAGTGGGAACTGAACTACGTGGCGCTGGATGGCAACATCGGCTGCATGGTTAACGGTGCGGGCCTGGCAATGGGCACCATGGACATCGTTAAGCTGCACGGCGGTGAGCCAGCGAACTTCCTCGACGTGGGCGGTGGCGCAACCAAAGAGCGCGTAACCGAAGCGTTCAAAATCATTCTCTCTGACAGCAACGTGAAAGCGGTTCTGGTGAACATCTTCGGCGGTATCGTACGTTGCGACCTGATCGCCGACGGTATCATCGGCGCGGTAGAAGAAGTGGGCGTTAACGTTCCGGTTGTTGTACGTCTGGAAGGGAACAACGCTGAACTCGGCGCGAAAAAACTGGCTGACAGCGGCCTGAATATTATTGCAGCGAAAAGTCTGACGGATGCAGCTCAGCAGGTTGTTGCCGCAGTGGAGGGGAAATAATGTCCGTTTTAATTAATAAAGATACCAAGGTTATCTGCCAGGGCTTCACCGGTAGCCAGGGGACTTTCCACTCCGAACAGGCGATTGCCTACGGCACGCAGATGGTTGGCGGCGTAACGCCAGGTAAAGGCGGCACCACCCACCTGGGCCTGCCGGTGTTCAACACCGTGCGTGAAGCCGTAGAAGCGACGGGCGCAACCGCGACCGTGATCTACGTTCCGGCGCCGTTCTGCAAAGACTCCATTCTGGAAGCGATCGACGCAGGCATTAAGCTGATCATCACCATCACCGAAGGTATCCCGACGCTGGATATGCTGACCGTGAAGGTGAAGCTGGACGAAGCAGGCGTGCGCATGATCGGCCCGAACTGCCCAGGCGTTATCACCCCGGGCGAATGCAAAATCGGCATCATGCCGGGCCACATTCATCGCCCAGGCAAAGTGGGCATTGTGTCCCGTTCCGGTACCCTGACCTATGAAGCGGTTAAGCAGACCACCGACTACGGTTTCGGCCAGTCCACCTGCGTGGGCATCGGCGGTGACCCGATCCCGGGCTCTAACTTCATCGACATCCTGAAGCTGTTCCAGGAAGATCCACAGACCGAAGCGATCGTGATGATCGGTGAGATCGGTGGTAGCGCGGAAGAAGAAGCGGCTGCTTACATCAAAGATCATGTGACCAAGCCGGTGGTGGGTTACATCGCGGGTGTGACCGCGCCGAAAGGCAAACGTATGGGTCACGCGGGCGCGATTATCGCAGGCGGTAAAGGTACGGCTGATGAGAAATTCGCAGCACTGGAAGCCGCAGGCGTGAAAACCGTTCGCAGCCTGGCGGATATCGGTGAAGCACTGAAATCCATCATTAAGTAAGTCCTCTCTGCTCCCCGTATGGGGCGCGTTGAAGTATAAAAAAATGTCCGTTTCGACATGGTTGGCCGCTGTAAAGCGGCCTTTTTTTATTGTCTGCGTTTAGCCACCAGAGTGAATTTATAGTCGTCGGAGTTAAACACGTTGCGACTGTACTCAAATACCCGGCCGTCTTTCAGAAAGCCGCGGGAGACTTTTTCCAGAATCGGTTTTGCCGGATCGAGCGCCAGGGCGGCAATCGCCTCGTCCGATGGCATGACTGGCACCAGCTCCTGCTCGCTGCGATCGATAACCATCTTTTTGATCTGCTCAATGTAATGGTATTTCGACTGTTCCATCACTTCCCAGGTGAGGTCGGGGAACATCGCCAGCGGCATCCATGTCTCTTCCAGATTCACCGGCTTTTCCCTGATGAAGCGTACGCGCTTGACGTGCCAGACCTTATCATCCGGATTGAGCGCCAGTTTTGTCGCGAGCCGCTCATCGGCTTTCACCACTTCGAAGACGCTGACGTCGCTGTGCGTATCGACGTTGCGATCCGCTAACTTTTCGTAAAAGCCGGTGAGCTGATAAATATCGTAATTCACCCGCTCCTCTTTTACATACGAGCCGCTGCCCTGAATACTTTCGATGATCTGCTCGTCGGCGAGCAGCTTCAACGCCTGCCGCACGGTGACACGGCTGACGCTAAACGCCTCCTGAAGGCTGGATTCTGTCGGCAGCGCATCGCCAGGTTTTAACTCACCGGCATTAATTTTCTCGCGGAACGCATCGGCGATCTGCCGGTACATCGGTTTATTGCCCATTGGGTCACGCCTATTTAATACCTTTTCAGGGAATTATGCCTTCAGTGTCGGATTTGTAAATAATACAAATAAGATACAAATTTTGATGTTAGTGAAAATGATCACATAAATGTCTTATTGGCTCTGCCACAATCCTCCCCAGACAAAAACTTTGGATAGGTGAGGATCTTTATGAACCTGACGACTCTGACCGACCCCCGTGCTGTCTGCGTGTAGGCGCAGTTTACCAGCCGTGATGAGGCAATCCGCCAGCTTGCGACGCGGCTGGTGGCGTTGGGCAAAATAGCCGACGCCGATACGTTTCTGGCAGAGGTTTTCCATCGCGAATCGCTTGGCCCGACGGCGCTGGGCGAGGGACTGGCCGTACCCCATGGTAAATCAGCGGCAGTAAAGGAAGCGGCTTTTGCCGTGGCCACACTGCGCGAGCCGCTGGCCTGGGAAGGCGTGGACGGACCGGAGGAGGTCGAGCTGATTTTTCTGCTCGCCATTCCTCCCGCACAAGCGGGGTCAACGCATATTCAGGTCCTGACGGAACTGACGTCTCGCCTGGCGGATGACGATCTCAGGGCGCGCGTGATGACGGCGACCAGCGCGGAAGCGGTGCTTGCAGCGCTGGAAACGGCGCCTGAGGCGCAAGAAACCGCCGTCGCAGAGAATGCCCCGACGATCGTCTGCGTTACCGCCTGTCCGGCCGGGATCGCCCATACCTACATGGCAGCGGAATATCTCGAAAAAGCGGGACGTAAGCTCGGCGTCAATGTAGTGGTCGAAAAGCAGGGGGCAAACGGTATTGAGGGGCGCATCACCGCGCAGCAGTTGCAGGAGGCAAAAGCGTGTATCTTCGCGGCGGAAGTGGCGATTAAAGAGCGCGAGCGTTTTCAGGGGATCCCTGCCATTTCCGTGCCCGTCGCGGAACCCTTGCGCCATGCGGAAGCGCTCATTGAGCGTGCGCTGGCGCTACAGCCTGTATCCGATGCGCGTCCTGCGCACGTCGACACGGACGCGAAAAAGTGCGTTAAAACCGAACTCAAGCAGGCGCTGCTCAGCGGTATCTCCTTTGCGGTGCCGCTGATTGTCGCTGGCGGCACGGTGCTGGCCGTGTCGGTACTGCTGGCGCAAATCCTGGGCTTGCAGCATCTGTTCGATCAGGAAAATTCGTGGCTGTGGATGTACCGCAAACTGGGCGGCGGGATGCTCGGTATTCTGATGGTGCCTGTTCTGGCGGCCTACACCGCTTACTCGCTGGCGGATAAACCTGCGCTAACGCCAGGCTTTGCGGCGGGTCTTGCCGCCAATATGATCGGCTCCGGCTTTCTGGGGGCCATCGTCGGCGGGCTGATTGCGGGCTACCTGATGCGCTGGGTGAAAAACCACATCCGGCTGAGTAGCCGCTACAACGGCTTTCTGACCTTTTATCTTTATCCGGTGATTGGCGTGCTGGGCGCAGGCAGCCTGATGCTGTTTGTGATCGGCGAACCGGTGGCCTGGATCAATAACGCCCTCACCGCCTGGCTTAACGGTCTGTCCGGCGCGAACGCGCTGCTGCTGGGGGCGATCCTGGGCTTTATGTGCTCGTTCGATCTGGGCGGTCCGGTCAACAAAGCCTCTTACGCGTTCTGTCTGGGGGCGATGGCCAATGGCGTATACGGGCCTTATGCGATTTTTGCCTCCGTCAAAATGGTATCGGCCTTTACCGTGACGGCATCAACGATGCTGGCTCCGAACCTGTTCAAACAGTTCGAAATTGAAACCGGCAAGTCCACCTGGCTGCTGGGGCTGGCGGGCATCACCGAAGGAGCAATTCCGATGGCTATCGAGGATCCGTTGCGGGTCATCGGCTCATTTGTTCTGGGGTCAATGGCGACCGGAGCGATTGTCGGGGCGATGGGGATTGGGCTATCCACCCCGGGCGCGGGCATTTTCTCTCTCTTCTTACTGCATGATGCCGGGCTGGGTGGCGTGATGGCCGCTGCCGGCTGGTTTGGCGCCGCGCTGATTGGCGCCGCAATCTCTACGCTCATTTTACTCCTCTGGCGACGCCAGGCCGTGAAGAGCGGCACCTACGTGACTGAAGACATAACATCCTAAACACGCACTGACAGGAAACGAAGATGAAAGCTGTATCTCGCGTTCATATCACGCCACATATGCACTGGGACCGGGAGTGGTACTTCACCACCGAAGCGTCACGTATTCTTCTGGTCAATAATATGGAAGAGATCCTTACCCGTCTTGAGCAGGACGCAGAGTATAAATACTACGTTCTCGACGGCCAGACGGCGGTGCTGGAAGATTATTTTGCCGTGAAACCGGAAAACAGGCCACGCGTGAAGGCGCTGGTGGCGGCCGGGAAGCTGATTATCGGGCCGTGGTATACCCAGACGGACACCACCCTTGTCTCCGGCGAGTCGATTGTCCGAAATCTGATGTACGGCATTCGCGACTGTCTGGCCTTTGGCGAGCCGATGAAAATTGGCTATCTGCCGGACTCCTTCGGCATGTCTTCCCAGCTGCCACACATTTACAACGGTTTTGGCATCACGCGCACCATGTTCTGGCGCGGGTGTTCCGAGCGGCATGGTACCGATAAAACCGAATTTCTCTGGCAAAGTCAGGACGGCAGTGAAGTGACGGCACAGGTGCTACCGCTGGGCTACGCGATTGGTAAGTACTTACCGGAGGATGAGGCCGGGCTGCGCAAACGGCTCGACACGTACTTCGAGGTGCTGGAAAAAGCCTCCGTGACGAAAGAAATTTTGCTGCCTAACGGCCATGATCAGATGCCGCTCCAGCAGAACATCTTTGCGGTGATGGATAAGCTGCGCGAAATCTATCCGCAGCGTCAGTTTGTGATGAGCCGCTTCGAGGAGGTGTTTGACCACATTGACGAGCACCGCGATGAACTGGCGACGCTGAAAGGAGAGTTTATTGACGGTAAATATATGCGGGTGCACCGGACAATAGGCTCCACGCGAATGGACATCAAAATCGCCCACGCCCGGATAGAGCATAAAATCGTCAATGTCCTTGAGCCGCTGGCCACGCTTGCCTGGACGCTGGGCTTTGAGTATCACCACGGCTTGCTGGAAAAAATGTGGAAAGAGATCCTCAAGAATCACGCCCATGACAGTATCGGCTGCTGCTGTAGTGACAAAGTGCATCGTGAGGTGATGTCACGCTTCGAGCTGGCGGAAGACATGGCCGATAACCTGACATGCTTCTATATGCGCAAGATTGTCGACAACATGCCGCAGTGCGAGGAAGACAAACTGGTGATGTTTAACCTCACGCCCTGGCCGCGTGAGGAAGTGATTAACACTACGATACGTCTGCGCGCCAGCCAGTTCCGCCTGCTGGACGATAGGGGGAATGAAATCCCTTACTGCCTGCGCAGCGCGCGTGAAATCGACCCCGGCTTAATAGACCGGCAGATTGTGCATTACGGCAACTACGATCCCTTTATGGAGTTTGATATCCAGCTCAACCAGATCCTGCCATCAATGGGTTACCGCACGCTCTATATCGAGCCGCACGTGGCTGGCAAGCTGCTGGCGCCAGAAACAACGTCGGAGGCATTACTGGAAAATGCTTTCTGGGAAATAACGTTAAACGACGACGGCACCCTGCGTCTGTTCGATAAAGCGTCCGGGCTTATCTATGACCGCGCGCTGGAAATAGAAGAGAGCTCGGATGATGGCGATGAGTACGACTACTCGCCTTCACGGGAAGAGTGGAGACTCACTTCCGCTCAGGGCGAGCATGAGGTTGAGGTGAGCCACGAGGCCTGGCAGAGCAGGGCGGTGATCCGCCACCGCATGGCGGTGCCGGCGGATCTCGCTGAACGTTCTGCGCGTCAGCAGACGGGAACGCTTGAGGCAGAACTCACGGTCACGCTCAGCCATAACAGCCGACGTATCGACATTGAGGCGCGTCTCGGAAATCACGCGGATGACCACCGTGTTCGGGTGTTGATCCCGACGCCCTTCACCGCAGACACGGTGTTAGCTGATACCCAGTTCGGTTCGCTGACGCGACCTGTACAGGATGAAGCGATGGCGAACTGGCAGGAGGAGGGCTGGAAGGAAGCGCCGCTGCCGGTGTGGAATCTGCTTAACTACGCGGTGCTCCAGGAACGGCGTAACGGGATGGCGCTGTTTACCGAAGGGTTACGCGAATTTGAAGTGACTGGCGAGCGTCAAAAAACGTTTGCCCTGACGTTGCTTCGCGGCGTGGGGGTACTTGGGAAGGAAGATTTACTGCTGCGCCCCGGCAGACCGTCCGGGATCAAAATGCCGGTGCCTGATTCGCAGATGCGGGGCCAGTTAACCTGTCGCTTTAGCCTGTTCAGTTTTAATGGTACGCCCGTCAGTGCTGGTGTTGCGCAGCAGGCGAAGTCGTGGTTAACGCCAGTGCACTGTTATAACAAAATTCCGTGGGATGCGATGAAGCTTAACCGCGCCTCTTTCACCACCCCCTGTAGCTATAGCCTGCTAACGCTGGCGCCTAACGGATGCGTACTCAGTGCGCTGAAAAAAGCGGAGGATCGTGACGAGATGATTCTTCGTCTGTACAACCCTTCGGAGACCCGCTCCTGTGACGTGGCTTTGTCTGTGAACCGTGAGGTCCAGGCCTGTTGCGAAACGGACATGAATGAGGTGAACAAGGCGCAAGGGGAAGAGGGCTCAGCCATTACGGGGTCTTTCCGGCCAGGCCAGTCACGTACCTTCAGCATAAAAATTGAAAGGTAATCCTCAAAATAAAATAAAGGCCGCATTCCTGCGGCCTTTATTTCATCAAATAGTCACGAAAGGGTGTTAATTTTAAGATTATTAAAAGTGAATAAAATGTAATCGTTTCGGCAGGTAGCAAAGCGAAAGAAAAATACTGTGAAGCAGATAACATTATATGTTTATCTTCCGGCAAAATGCGTTTTTTCACGCGCGTTAATAAAAATCACAACTGTTTATATTATCCTCTGGCTTTTATAACCATCAACGCCTTTAAATGTACATATCATTAACAAGGTTTTTACTATCCGCACCACAAAGAAACATCATTAACAGCTCTGGCCGTTTTTGATTTAAATCAATGTTTAATCCTTGGAAAAAGGCTCCAAAAGGCGTTAAATTGTTCCCGATCAAAATGGCCGAAAAGTGGTAATTTTGCTATAAATTGATCGCCGTCGAAAAACGTAAATCTGTTCGAATAAAAACCTGTTTATTGTAAGGGTTTTGCAGCGTATTATATTTACGGGATCAATTTGGTTTTTTCTTAACGTATTTGTAACCTTTCATCATTGCTTTTTCCTCATGTAGAGAATAAGCAACGAAGAAGGGAAGCAGATAACTTTGTATTGGGGCATGCGTGTGGATCCTTATCTAACGGGGTTCACTCTCGGAGTCTTCATGCGATGAGCAAGGAGTCATAATGTTAGACGTAGTCGAACTGTCGCGCTTACAGTTTGCCTTGACCGCGATGTACCACTTCCTGTTTGTGCCGCTGACGCTCGGTATGGCGTTCCTGCTGGCCATCATGGAAACGGTTTACGTCCTCTCCGGCAAACAGATTTATAAAGATATGACCAAGTTCTGGGGCAAGTTGTTTGGTATCAACTTTGCGCTGGGCGTGGCAACCGGTCTGACCATGGAGTTCCAGTTCGGGACAAACTGGTCTTACTATTCCCACTATGTGGGGGATATTTTCGGTGCGCCGCTGGCCATTGAAGGTCTGATGGCCTTCTTCCTCGAATCCACCTTTGTAGGTCTGTTCTTCTTCGGTTGGGACCGTCTGGGTAAAGTCCAGCATATGGCGGTAACCTGGCTGGTGGCATTAGGCTCCAACTTGTCCGCACTGTGGATCCTGGTGGCGAACGGCTGGATGCAAAACCCAATCGCATCTGATTTCAACTTCGAAACCATGCGTATGGAGATGGTCAGCTTCGCTGAGCTGGTCCTGAACCCGGTTGCCCAGGTTAAATTCGTTCACACCGTGGCGTCTGGCTATGTGTGCGGCGCGATGTTCGTGCTGGGCATCAGCTCCTACTATATGCTGCGCGGCCGTGACTTCGCGTTCGCCAAGCGTTCTTTTGCTATTGCAGCAAGCTTCGGTATGGCCGCGATTCTGTCCGTTATTGTTCTGGGTGATGAATCCGGTTACGAAATGGGCGACGTGCAGAAAACCAAGCTCGCCGCAATTGAAGCTGAATGGGAAACCCAGCCGGCACCGGCAGCGTTTACCCTGTTCGGCGTGCCTGACCAGGAAGCGCAGGAAAACCGCTTCGCCATTCAAATTCCTTACGCTCTGGGTATTATCGCCACGCGCTCCGTCGACAAACAGGTTACTGGCCTGAAAGATCTGATGGTGCAGCATGAAGAGCGTATCCGTAACGGGATGAAAGCTTACTCGCTGCTGGAACAGCTGCGCGCCGGCTCTACCGACCAGGCCGTTCGCGATCAATTTAACGACGTGAAGAAAGACCTCGGTTACGGTCTGCTGCTGAAACGCTATACCCCGAACGTCTCTGACGCGACGGAAGCGCAGATTCAGATGGCAACCAAAGACTCTATTCCACGCGTTGCGCCGCTGTACTTCGCGTTCCGCATCATGGTGGGTTGCGGCATTATCATGCTGCTGATTATCGCGGCCTCGTTCTGGTCAGTCATTCGTAACCGTATCGGTGAGAAAAAATGGCTGCTGCGCACCGCGCTTTACGGTATCCCACTGCCATGGATTGCTATCGAGTCCGGCTGGTTTGTTGCGGAATATGGCCGTCAGCCGTGGGCGATCGGTGAGGTGCTGCCAACAGCGGTAGCGAACTCCTCCCTGACCGCAGGCGACCTGATCTTCTCCATGCTGCTCATTTGCGGTCTGTACACCCTGTTCCTGGTGGCTGAACTGTTCCTGATGTTCAAGTTCGCGCGCCTTGGCCCAAGCAGCCTGAAAACCGGTCGCTATCACTACGAGCAGTCTGTTGCGACTACTCAGCCGGCACGCTAAGACAGGAGTCATCAAATGATCGATTATGAAGTATTGCGTTTTATCTGGTGGCTGCTGATCGGTGTTCTGCTGATTGGTTTCGCGGTCACCGATGGTTTCGACATGGGCGTGGGCATGCTCACCCGTTTCCTCGGTCGTAATGACACCGAGCGTCGAATCATGATCAACTCCATCGCCCCGCACTGGGACGGTAACCAGGTGTGGCTGATCACCGCAGGCGGCGCGCTGTTCGCTGCCTGGCCGATGGTCTACGCGGCTGCGTTCTCCGGCTTCTATGTGGCGATGATTCTGGTGCTGGCCTCTTTATTCTTCCGTCCGGTGGGTTTCGACTACCGTTCCAAGATTGAAGACACCCGCTGGCGTAACATGTGGGACTGGGGCATCTTCATCGGTAGCTTCGTTCCACCGCTGGTCATTGGTGTGGCGTTCGGTAACCTGTTGCAGGGCGTACCGTTCCACGTCGACGAATATATGCGTCTGTTCTACACCGGTAACTTCTTCCAGTTGCTGAATCCGTTTGGTCTGCTGGCGGGCGTGGTGAGCGTGGCGATGATCATCACCCAGGGCGCAACCTATCTCCAGATGCGTACCGTAGGTGAACTGCACCTGCGTTCCCGCGCTACCGCTCAGGTGGCGGCGCTGGTGACGCTGGTCTGCTTCGCGCTGGCTGGCGTGTGGGTGGTGTACGGTATTGATGGTTACGTGGTGACCTCCGCGATCAACCATACTGCACCGTCTAACCCGCTGACCAAAGAAGTGGCGCGTCAGGCCGGTGCATGGCTGGTGAACTTCAACAATACTCCTGCGCTGTGGGCTATCCCGGCTCTGGGTGTGCTGCTGCCGCTGCTGACCGTGCTGACGTCTCGTCTGGAGAAAGGCGCTCTGGCGTTCGTATTCTCTTCACTGACGCTGGCGTGCATCATCCTGACGGCGGGGATTGCGATGTTCCCGTTCGTGATGCCATCCAGCACCATGATGAATGCCAGCCTGACCATGTGGGATGCAACGTCCAGTCAGTTGACGCTGAACTTAATGACCTATGTTGCTTGCGTGTTCGTACCGATTATCCTGCTCTACACCACCTGGTGTTACTGGAAAATGTTCGGTCGCATCACTAAAGAACATATCGAAAGCAACACCCACTCTATGTACTAAGTAAGGAGCTGAATATGTGGTATTTCGCATGGATTTTAGGGACGCTTCTTGCCTGTGCGTTTGGTGTCATCACTGCCCTGGCGCTTGAGCATGTAGAAGCGACCAAAGCAGGTGAAGAAAAGCACTAATGAATATTATCGCAACCTTATATGCGGTAATGGATAAGCGCCCCCTGAGGGCGCTTTCCCTCATTATGGCATTACTGCTGGCAGGCTGTATCTTCTGGGACCCGTCGCGCTTCGCGGCGAAAACCAGCGAGCTTGAAATCTGGCACGGCTTCCTGATTATGTGGGCGGTGTGCGCAGGCGTGATTCACGGTGTCGGCTTTCGTCCGAAAGCGCTACACTGGCAGGGCATCTTCTGCCCACTGATTGCCGATCTGGTTCTCCTCGCCGGTTTGATTTTCTTCTTCTTCTGAATAAGAAATGTCCGTTAACGTTATGGGCTTACCATGGCCCATAAAAATTTACTCTCCGTTTACTTTCCCCCATTCCAAACCATCATTCCCGCGCGTATAGTAGCGAAGTTTGAAAGCTCCAACTTTTCTTGTATTACCGGGATGTAAAGTGAATACAACGCTGTTTCGATGGCCGGTACGTGTCTATTACGAAGATACCGATGCCGGTGGTGTGGTCTACCACGCCAGCTACGTTGCTTTTTATGAACGGGCACGCACAGAGATGCTGCGCCATCATCACTTTAGTCAACAGGTGCTGTTGGCTGAGCGAGTTGCCTTCGTGGTACGCAAGATGACGCTTGAGTATTTTGCGCCTGCCAGACTCGACGATATGCTCGAAGTTCAAACAGAAATTACATCAATGCGCGGAACTTCACTGGTTTTCACGCAGCGGATAGTCAATGCAGAGAACACGGTACTGAACTCAGCTGAAGTCCTGATTGTCTGTGTTGATCCAACCATAATGAAGCCTCGTGCGCTTCCTAAGTCTATTGTCGCGGAGTTTAAGCAGTGACTGACATGAATATCCTTGATTTGTTCCTGAAGGCAAGCCTTCTGGTTAAACTTATCATGTTGATTTTGATTGGTTTTTCAATCGCATCCTGGGCCATCATTATCCAGAGAACGCGTATCCTTAATGCCGCCGGCCGCGAAGCCGAAGCGTTTGAAGATAAGTTCTGGTCGGGAATTGAGCTTTCTCGTCTGTACCAGGAAAGCCAGGGACGCCGTGATAACCTTTCAGGCTCCGAACAAATTTTCTACAGCGGTTTCAAAGAGTTCGCTCGCTTACATCGCGCTAACAGCCATGCGCCGGAAGCCGTGGTAGAAGGGGCGTCGCGTGCGATGCGCATCTCCATGAACCGCGAACTGGAAAATCTTGAAACGCATATTCCTTTCCTCGGAACCGTTGGCTCCATCAGCCCGTATATCGGCCTGTTTGGTACGGTGTGGGGGATCATGCACGCCTTTATCGCCCTGGGGGCGGTGAAGCAGGCAACGTTGCAGATGGTTGCACCGGGTATCGCAGAAGCACTGATCGCGACCGCAATCGGTCTGTTCGCCGCAATTCCGGCGGTAATGGCGTACAACCGTCTGAACCAGCGCGTGAACAAACTGGAACTGAACTACGACAACTTTATGGAAGAGTTCACCGCGATTCTGCATCGTCAGGCGTTTACCAGCACCGAGAGCAACAAGGGGTAAACCATGGCCAGATCGCGTGGACGAGGTCGTCGCGAGCTCAAGTCCGAAATCAATATCGTTCCGTTACTGGACGTGCTGCTGGTGCTGCTGCTGATCTTTATGGCGACAGCGCCCATCATCACCCAGAGCGTGGAAGTTGATCTGCCGGATGCGACAGAATCACAGGCGGTAAGCACCAATGACGATCCTCCGGTCATCATTGAGGTTTCCGGCGTAGGGCAGTACAGCGTGGTGGTAGAGAAAGATCGTATGGATCAGCTTCCGCCAGAGCAGGTTATTGCTGAAGCGCAACGACGTCTGGAGTCAAATCCGAAGACGGTCTTCTTAATCGGTGGTGCGAAAGACGTACCATATGATGAAATTATCAAAGCGCTGAACTTGCTACATAGCGCGGGCGTTAAGTCAGTTGGCTTAATGACTCAGCCTATTTGATCATCTGCGTAGTT
Source organism: Enterobacter sp. MGH 38 (assembly GCF_000492855.1). Classification (NCBI taxonomy): domain Bacteria; kingdom Pseudomonadati; phylum Pseudomonadota; class Gammaproteobacteria; order Enterobacterales; family Enterobacteriaceae; genus Enterobacter; species Enterobacter sp. MGH 38. The sequence goes on from NZ_KI535608.1 coordinate 482,559, forward strand.
TTTGGGAACCGATAGTGTCAAAGGCAACCGAACAGAACGACAAGCTTAAGCGAGCGATAATCGTCTCCGCAGTGCTGCACGTAATTCTTTTTGCAGCGCTGATCTGGAGTTCGTTCGATGAGCACCTTGATGCATCAGGCGGCGGTGGGGGCTCGTCCATCGACGCCGTCATGGTGGATCCCGGTGCGGTAGTGCAGAACTATAATCGCCAGCAACAGCAGCAGGCGAGCGCAAAACGCGCGGAAGAACAGCGTGAAAAACAGGCGCAACAGCAGGCGGAAGAGCTGCGTGAAAAGCAGGCCGCCGAGCAGGAACGTCTGAAGCAGCTTGAGAAAGAGCGTTTGCAGGCGCAGGAAGCCGCTAAAGAGCAGGCGGAGCAGCAGAAACAGGCTGAAGCCGCAGCGAAGAAAGCTCAGGAACAGCAGAAGCAGGCGGAAGAGGCGGCAGCCAAAGCCGCGGCAGACGCGAAGGCGCAGGCAGATGCTCAGGCTAAGTTAGCCGCAGAAGCCGCGAAGAAAGCGGCTGCTGATGCGCAGAAGAAAGCGGAAGCCGAAGCGGCGAAGAAAGCCGCTGCTGATGCGAAGAAGAAAGCAGAAGCCGAAGCGGCGAAAAAAGCTGCCGCTGACGCACAGAAGAAAGCCGAAGCGGAAGCCGCCAAAAAAGCTGCGCAGGAAGCAGAGAAGAAAGCGGCTGCCGATGCTGCTAAAAAAGCGGCCGCCGCCGAGAAAGCTGCGGTAGAAAAAGCCGCCGCTGCGGAAAAAGCCGCTGCTGATAAAAAAGCGGCAGCTGAGAAAGCCGCTGCTGATAAGAAAGCTGCTGCTGAAAAAGCCGCAGCTAAGAAGGCCGCTGCTGCGGAAAAAGCCGCTGCCGCAGGGGTTGACGATCTGCTGGGCGACCTGAGCTCCGGTAAGAATGCACCGAAAACGGGCGGAGGGGCGAAAGGAAGTAACGCAGCACCGGCAGGAAGTGGTAACACTAAGAACAACGGTGCTTCTGGCGCTGAGATCAACGACTATAAGAATCAGATTGCCGCGGCTATTGCCAGCAGACTTAACGATAAATCGCTCTATACCGGGAAAACGTGCCGACTGCATATTAAACTGGCTACGGATGGTATGGTGCTGAGCGTTGAGTCAGAAGGGGGAGATGAAGCGTTATGCCAGGCTGCACTTGTGGCAGTGAATCAGGCAAAACTGCCAAAACCTCCATCACAGGCTGTCTATGAAGTGTTCAAAGACGCTTCTCTGAACTTTAAGCCATAAGCAGAGCTGCTGTTATCGGGTTCTGATAGTTTTGTGTATTTGAGTTTGTTAACCTTCTGCTAAATTATCCAGGACTTATTGTTCGGATAAGGGAGATATGATGAAGCAGGCATTACGATTAGCTTTTGGTTTTTTAGTACTGTTGACGTCAGCAGTGCATGCCACAGTAAGCATCGACATTACCGACTGGAACGACTCAGCGCGTCCAATCGGTGTCGTTCCGTTCCAGTGGGCAGGCCCGGGCGCTGCGCCTGAAGATATTGGCGGCATTGTTGCAGCTGACCTGCGTAACAGCGGTAAATTTAACCCCTTAGATCGTTCTCGTCTGCCGCAGCAGCCGGGTACAGCTCAGGAAGTTCAACCTGCTGCATGGTCTGCACTGGGTATTGATGCCGTGGTTGTCGGACAGGTTACTCCTGCGCCAGACGGCGGCTATAACGTCGCTTATCAGCTGGTGGATACTGGCGGTGCGCCGGGTACCGTTCTGGCTCAAAACACGTATAAGGTGAACAAGCAGTGGCTGCGTTATGCAGGCCACACGGCGAGTGACGAAGTGTTTGAGAAGCTGACCGGTATTAAAGGTGCGTTCCGTACCCGTATCGCGTACGTAGTACAGACCAACGGCGGCCAGTTCCCTTATGAGCTGCGCGTCTCTGACTACGATGGTTACAACCAGTTCACCGTACACCGTTCACCACAGCCGCTGATGTCTCCGGCATGGTCTCCGGACGGCTCTAAGCTGGCGTACGTGACCTTCGAAAGCGGCCGTTCCGCGCTGGTCATCCAGACGCTCTCTAACGGTGCTGTGCGTCAGGTTGCGTCATTCCCACGTCACAACGGTGCGCCTGCGTTCTCTCCGGACGGTACCAAACTGGCGTTTGCCCTGTCTAAAACCGGTAGCCTGAACCTGTACGTGATGGATATTGGTTCTGGTCAGATCCGTCAGGTCACGGATGGTCGTAGCAACAACACTGAGCCAACCTGGTTCCCGGACAGCCAGAATCTGGCATTTACGTCTGACCAGGCAGGTCGTCCACAAGTTTATAAAGTGAATATCAACGGCGGAGCAGCGCAGCGTATTACCTGGGAAGGTTCTCAGAACCAGGATGCTGACGTCAGTGCCGATGGTAAAACAATGGTAATGGTCAGTACTGCGGGTGGTCAGCAGCACATTGCCAAACAAGATCTGGTAACGGGGGGCGTACAAGTACTGTCGTCAACGTTCCTGGATGAAACGCCAAGTCTGGCACCTAACGGCACCATGGTAATCTACAGCTCTTCTCAGGGGATGGGATCCGTGCTGAATCTGGTTTCTACAGATGGGCGTTTCAAAGCGCGTCTTCCGGCAACTGATGGACAGGTAAAATCACCTGCCTGGTCGCCGTATCTGTAATAATAATTAATTGATTACTAAAGGAATCTTAGAAATGCAACTGAACAAAGTGCTGAAGGGGCTGATGATCGCTCTGCCTGTTATGGCAATCGCAGCGTGTTCTTCTAACAAGAACGCAAGCAATGACCAGAGCGGCGAAGGCATGATGGGTGCCGGCACCGGTATGGACGCTAACGGCAATGGCAATATGTCTTCTGAAGAGCAAGCGCGTCTTCAGATGCAGCAGTTACAGCAGAACAACATCGTTTACTTCGATCTGGATAAATACGACATTCGTTCTGACTTCGCTGCAATGCTGGATGCGCACGCAAACTTCCTGCGTAGCAACCCGTCTTACAAAGTCACCGTAGAAGGTCATGCGGACGAACGTGGTACTCCGGAGTACAACATCTCCCTGGGTGAACGTCGTGCAAACGCTGTTAAAATGTACCTCCAGGGTAAAGGCGTTTCTGCTGACCAGATCTCCATCGTTTCTTACGGTAAAGAAAAACCAGCAGTACTGGGTCACGACGAAGCGGCTTACTCCAAAAACCGTCGTGCCGTACTCGTTTACTAAGAGAATTGCATGAGCAGTAACTTCAGACATCATCTGATGAGTCTGTCGTTACTGGTTGGAATAGCGGCCCCCTGGGCCGCTTTTGCTCAGGCACCAATCAGTAGTGTCGGCTCAGGCTCGGTAGAAGATCGAGTCACTCAACTCGAGCGTATTTCTAACGCTCACAGCCAGCTTTTAACTCAACTCCAGCAGCAGCTTTCCGATAACCAGAATGATATTGATTCCCTTCGTGGTCAGATCCAGGAGAGTCAGTATCAGCTTAATCAGGTTGTGGAGCGCCAGAAGCAAATTTTGTTGCAGATGGATAGCCTGAACAGCGGCGGAGCAGCAGCACAGCCAGCAGCAGGCGATCAAAGCGGTGCGGCGACGCCTGCACCTGCGGCAGATGCCTCCGCGTCGTCTGGTGCGCCTGTACAGAGCGGTGACGCGAATACGGACTACAACGCGGCCATTGCCCTGGTGCAGGACAAATCGCGCCAGGACGATGCTATCGTTGCGTTTCAGAACTTCGTTAAGAAGTACCCTGATTCCACTTACCAGCCAAATGCGAACTACTGGCTGGGTCAGTTGAATTACAACAAGGGTAAAAAGGATGATGCGGCGTTTTATTTTGCCTCTGTGGTGAAAAATTACCCGAAATCACCGAAAGCGCCTGATGCGATGTATAAAGTCGGCGTGATCATGCAGGACAAAGGCGACACTGCAAAAGCCAAAGCGGTTTATCAGCAGGTGGTTGCGAAATTCCCGGGTACAGACGGCGCCAAACAAGCACAAAAACGTTTGAGTTCGATGGGTTGATTATCGCATGACCAGAAATCGCGTTATTTCTGGTCGTGCAGCATGATTCCTAAGCAGTTAAGTGATCTTCATCGAAATTTTTGTTGCGCAGAATTCTTAAATCAGTAATATATGCCGCCGTTGCCACGGGATATCAAACAACGTGAAAGCAGCGCAAAAGTGGGTCGTTAGCTCAGTTGGTAGAGCAGTTGACTTTTAATCAATTGGTCGCAGGTTCGAATCCTGCACGACCCACCACTTAAAGCAGTTCCGGCAGCACAGAGTGGGTGATTAGCTCAGTTGGTAGAGCATCTCCTTTACACGGAGGGGGTCGGCGGTTCGAGCCCGTCATCACCCACCACTCGGGTCGTTAGCTCAGTTGGTAGAGCAGTTGACTTTTAATCAATTGGTCGCAGGTTCGAATCCTGCACGACCCACCAATTTTATTGGTACCGAGTGATAATTCAGGCAACACCCGAATGGGTCGTTAGCTCAGTTGGTAGAGCAGTTGACTTTTAATCAATTGGTCGCAGGTTCGAATCCTGCACGACCCACCAGCCTGAATAGATTTGAAGTACATCCCGTAAGGGGTCGTTAGCTCAGTTGGTAGAGCAGTTGACTTTTAATCAATTGGTCGCAGGTTCGAATCCTGCACGACCCACCAATGTAAAAAGGCGCCCTAAAGGCGCCTTTTTGCTATCTGTCGTTCGCCAGTGCCTTGTAGGTCGGGTAAGGCGAAGCCGCCACCCGACAGATGCTACCGGCATCAATTCCCGATGACATTCCCCCTCAAATTCGCTATCTTGTTTAGTATACAAAACACCATTGCCTCATTTTTGTTATCTCATGCAAAACAAAGGCAATATTGTTAAGCCAGTAAAACGAGAAGCCATAATGAGTGTGATGTTTGATCCCGAAACCGCAATCTATCCCTTCCCGCCAAAGCCTGCTCCGCTAAGCCGGGATGAAAAACAGTTCTATCGAGAGAAAATCAAGCGCCTGCTTAAAGAGCGTGATGCGGTGATGGTGGCGCATTACTACACCGACCCGGAAATTCAGCAGCTGGCGGAAGAGACGGGCGGCTGTATCTCAGATTCCCTGGAAATGGCGCGTTTCGGTGCTAAACATCCTGCCTCCACGCTGCTGGTTGCAGGTGTGCGCTTCATGGGCGAAACGGCAAAAATCCTCAGCCCGGAAAAAACCATACTGATGCCGACGCTGAATGCCGAATGCTCCCTTGACCTCGGTTGCCCGATTGATGAGTTCACCGCCTTCTGTGATGCCCACCCTGACCGTACCGTGGTGGTCTATGCCAACACGTCTGCGGCGGTGAAAGCCCGGGCGGACTGGGTAGTGACGTCCAGTATTGCCGTTGAGCTGATTGAACATCTGGACAGCCTGGGGGAGAAAATCATCTGGGCGCCCGATCGTCACCTGGGAAACTACGTACAAAAACAGACCGGTGCGGATGTGCTGTGCTGGCAGGGGGCCTGTATCGTCCACGATGAGTTCAAGACCCAGGCGCTGACCCGGATGAAAGGCTTATACCCGCAGGCCGCGATACTGGTGCACCCGGAATCTCCGCAGTCGATCGTCGACATGGCGGACGCCGTCGGCTCAACCAGCCAGTTAATTAACGCGGCAAAAACGCTGCCACACAAGCAGCTCATCGTGGCGACCGATCGCGGTATCTTCTACAAAATGCAACAGGCCGTGCCGGAAAAAGAGCTGCTTGAAGCGCCAACCGCCGGAGAAGGGGCGAGCTGCCGAAGCTGCGCGCATTGCCCGTGGATGGCGATGAATGGGCTCAAAGCGATTTCGGAGGCGCTTGAGAACGGTGGCGCAGCGCATGAGATCCACGTGGATGCCGCTCTGCGTGAAGGCGCGTTAATTCCACTTAACCGTATGCTGGATTTTGCGGCTACACTACGTACTTAACTTATTACGCCCCGGAGAAAAAATGGATTTTTTTAGCACACAGAACATCCTGGTTCATATCCCGATTGGTGCGGGCGGCTATGACCTGTCGTGGATTGAAGCGGTGGGTACGCTGGCCGGTTTACTCTGTATCTGGCTGGCCAGCCTTGAGAAGATCAGCAACTATGCGTTCGGGCTGATAAACGTCACGCTGTTTGCGATCATCTTCTTCCAGATCCAGCTCTACGCCAGCCTGCTTCTACAGCTGTTCTTCTTCGCGGCCAATATCTATGGCTGGTACGCCTGGTCTCGGCAAAACAGCCAGCAGGAGGCGGAGTTGCAAATCCGCTGGCTGCCGTTGCCTAAAGCCATCGCCTGGTTCGCGGCCTGCGTGGTGGCTATCGGCTTTATGACCGTCTTTATTGATCCGGTATTTGCCTTCCTGACGCGCGTGGCGGTCTCGGTGATGTCGGGACTGGGATTGAACGTGACGATGCCTGAGCTTCAGCCGGATGCCTTCCCGTTCTGGGATTCCTGCATGATGGTGCTGTCGATTGCGGCGATGATCCTGATGACCCGTAAATACGTTGAGAACTGGCTGTTGTGGGTGGTGATTAACGTGATTAGCGTGGTGATTTTTGCCCTTCAGGGCGTTTATGCCATGTCGCTGGAGTACATGCTGCTGACGGTCATTGCTCTCAACGGCAGCCGCATGTGGATTAACAGCGCGCGTGAGCGTGGCTCTCGCGCGCTTTCCCGTTAATGGTGATGTGCGTGTGAGTGGCCGGACTGCGCCTCGTTAAGGTGGCAGTCTGGCCCGCTGCAAGGCTGGTACTCCATCTGGATAGTGGAGTGCGCAATCTCATAGTGATGCTCGAGGAAATGCCGAATACGTTCAAGCAACGCATCGTGATCGTGGGGCGGAATAACCTGAACGTGCAGCGTCATCAGCGGTTTCTCACCCACCAGCCAGACGTGAACGTGGTGAACGTTACGGACTTCAGGAATGGAACGACACAGATTGCGTTTTAGCTCGCCAATATCCAGCGACGTGGGAGCGCCTTCCAGCAGCTCATTGACGCTCTCTTTCAACAGCCGCCAGGCGCTGCGTAATACAAGGCACGATACCAGCACGGAAAGAATCGGGTCGATGGGGGTCCAGCCCGTACCCATAATGATCAGCGCGGCTACGATGGCCCCTACGGAACCCAGCAGATCGCCCAGCACATGAAGCGCCGCGGCCCGTACGTTCAGATTTTTTTCACTGCTGCCGCGGTGCAATATCCAGAACGCCAGAATATTGGCGACCAACCCGGCAATGGCGATAACCATCATTGTCGTCCCGGCTATCGGTTGTGGATGCCGAAAGCGCTGAAAAGCCTCCCAGACGATAAGAATAGTAATGACCACCAGTGCAATCGCATTCACAAAGGCGGCAAGCGTGGTCAGTCTGAGCCAGCCAAAGGTGTGGCGGGTATTGGGAGGGCGACGGGCAAACTGCACGGCCAGCAGAGCAAACAGGAGCGCGGCAGCGTCGGTCAGCATATGCCCGGCATCGGCCAGCAGCGCCAGCGATCCGGATATCAGCCCGCCTGTGACCTCAATAATCATAAAGGTGGCAGTGACGCCAAAAGCCAGCAAAAGCCGTTTGGCATTTTCATCACCAGTGGAGTGGGAATGGGAGTGGGAGTGCGCCATGGTATCGTTCCTGATTTATTATTATTTTTAGTGTAGCGTTTTTAAGAGCTTAAATAAAAAAGGAGAGCATTCGCTCTCCCTGTTTTACCTTATGGAAGGTTACTGGGTAGTACCGTCCGTTTTGGTATTGGCATCGCTGCCCACTTTGTCATTCGGGTCCGGGCATTTCCCGTCTTTACAGACTGAGTTTTTATGCACCTCGTCGGTAGTCATACCCTCATGGTTCATCGTGCCTGTGTTCGTCCCGCCAGTATTGGTATTGCCCGTGTTGATATTACTGTTATCAACATTGTTTGGCGCGATATTCTGTTTTGCATCCGGCGCAACCTGGCCTGCTTCGGCAGCGGCATTCGCGTCGCCGTTGCTGCCGGATGAGCCTGCATCAGCAGCCAGTACGCTACCGCTTGCCAGGGTAAGGGTTGCCGTCAGGAAAAGCGTAGTCAGTTTCGTCATTTTCATCATGGTGCTCCTGTTCTTATCGTTACGCTGGATAACATTCTCCAACAGTGCATCTTGTTCAGTGGCGAAAGATTCCGGACTCCTGAATTATGTCAGGATGGAATCGCGTATAAATATTTAAAAACAGTCGTTACAAGTAAAAAGCTTAGGCCAGATCTCATTTTTCGCTATTTTGTTGCGTATTTTAGGCGAATTCCAGGAATTATCTGCGCGAAGTGTAAAAGCCCGTTTACACTTCGTGGCCGACAAGTTAGATTGAAAGGATTGCTTTCATTACTAAAGATATGGCAGAGCCGAAAAGAAGATGAATTATCAGAACGACGATTTACGCATTAAAGAGATCAATGAGTTATTACCTCCCGTAGCGCTCCTTGAAAAATTCCCCGCCACCGAAAATGCCGCCAACACGGTGTCTCATGCCCGCAAGGCGATCCACAAGATCCTGAAAGGTAGCGACGATCGTCTTCTGGTAGTGATCGGGCCATGCTCCATTCACGATCCTGCTGCGGCCAAAGAGTATGCGTCGCGTCTGCTCGCCCTGCGTGAAGAGCTGAAAGGCGAACTGGAAATCGTGATGCGCGTTTATTTCGAAAAACCGCGTACCACCGTGGGTTGGAAAGGGTTAATCAACGATCCGCATATGGACAACAGTTTCCAGATTAACGACGGCCTGCGCATTGCGCGTAAGCTGCTGCTGGAGATCAACGACAGCGGGCTGCCTGCTGCCGGAGAATTCCTCGATATGATCACCCCGCAGTATCTGGCTGACCTGATGAGCTGGGGCGCTATTGGTGCGCGTACGACTGAATCTCAGGTTCACCGCGAGCTGGCGTCTGGCCTGTCATGCCCGGTGGGTTTCAAAAATGGCACTGATGGCACCATCAAGGTCGCCATTGACGCCATTAATGCGGCGGGCGCGCCGCACTGCTTCCTGTCGGTGACCAAGTGGGGCCACTCGGCTATCGTGAATACCAGCGGTAATGGCGATTGCCATATCATACTGCGCGGCGGTAAAGAGCCTAACTATAGCGCTAAACACGTAGCGGAGGTAAAAGCAGGGCTGGAGAAAGCAGGTCTGGCACCGCAGGTGATGATCGATTTCAGCCATGCCAACTCCAGCAAACAGTTCAAAAAGCAGATGGAAGTCGGCGCAGATGTGTGTCAGCAAATCGCCAGCGGTGAACGCGCAGTGATTGGGGTGATGATTGAGAGCCATCTGGTTGAAGGCAACCAGAACCTGGAGGGCAGCGAGCCGCTGGTCTACGGTAAGAGCGTGACGGATGCCTGCATTGGCTGGGACGATACCGATGCGATCCTGCGTCAGCTGGCGGATGCGGTTAAAGCGCGTCGCGGCTAAGTATGTCGCGGGTAATAAAAAAGCGTGGATTTCTCCACGCTTTTTTTATGTCCGGCAAATATTACTTCGCTTTACCCTGGTTCGCCACGGCTGCCGCTTTTGCAGCGATTTCGTCGGCGTTACCCAGGTAGTAATGTTTAACTGGCTTGAAGTTTTCGTCGAACTCGTACACCAGCGGCACGCCGGTAGGGATGTTCAGCTCGAGGATTTCATCTTCACCCATGTTGTCCAGGTATTTCACCAGCGCACGCAGGGAGTTACCGTGAGCAGCGATAATGACGCGCTCGCCGCTTTTCAGGCGTGGCAGAATGGTTTCGTTCCAGTAAGGCACAACGCGGTCGATGGTCAGCGCCAGGCTTTCGGTCTGCGGCAGTTCAGCCTCAGTCAGCTTCGCGTAACGCGGATCGTGGCCCGGGTAGCGCTCGTCATCTTTGCTCAGCTCTGGAGGCGTAACCGCAAAACCACGACGCCACTGCTTAACCTGCTCGTCACCGTATTTTTCTGCGGTTTCCGCTTTGTTCAGACCTTGCAGCGCACCGTAGTGACGCTCGTTAAGTTTCCAGGATTTCTCAACCGGCAGCCAGGCCTGATCCAGCTCGTCCAGAATGTTCCACAGGGTATGGATGGCACGTTTCAGCACAGAGGTGTAAGCAAAGTCAAAGGTGAAGCCTTCTTCTTTCAGCAGTTTACCTGCCGCTTTTGCTTCGCTCACGCCTTTCTCGGACAGATCAACGTCATACCAACCGGTGAAGCGGTTTTCGTTGTTCCACTGGCTTTCGCCGTGGCGCACCAGGACAAGCTTAGTATTAGCCATTTCTTACTCCTCAAGCATTTTGAATGATAACAATTCTCATTATATTGCCGTGACTGTGCCAGCAGCAACGCTTAACCCTAACCATAGCGAAAATAGTTCGAGAGTGTAAGATGCATGTGAATCCAGGGTTATGATTTTGTCTGCGATCGCCGCTATTTTCAGCAAGGCGGAGATAAAAAAGCCCTCGCGGTGAGGGCCAGGCTTTTTTGCCGAATGGCGCTTCGCTTATCAGGCCTACATTTGTAGGCCCGTGCGCCGCCGGACATTAAGCGCGCGGAATGAAATGATACTCGGTGACGCTTACGTACTCTTCACCCGGACGTAGCACGCAGTCCGGCTGCGGCCATTCAGGATGGTTAGGACTGTCTGGCAGGAACTCGCTCTCCAGCGCCAGTCCTTGCCAGGCGCCGTAGGCGTCATGTTCGCGCGCCGTGGTACCCTCCAGATAGTTACCGGAATAGAACTGTAGGGCGGGGGCGGTGGTGTAGACCGTCATCTGTAACTTCTCATCAGCAGACCAGACCTGTGCGGCAGGTTGAGAAAGATCGCCTTTCGCCTGCAACAGGAAAGCATGGTCGTAGCCTTTCACCTTGCGCTGATCGTCATCACTCAGGAAATCCTGGGCGATGCTTTTCGGCTGACGAAAATCAAAGCTATTACCGCTTACCGGTTTCAGCCCCTGATAAGGGATACCCATCTCATCGACCGGCAGATACTCGTCCGACAGGATCTGGAGTTTGTGGCTGCGGACATCGGTCTGATTACCGTCAAGGTTGAAATAGGCGTGGTTAGTCAGGTTGACCGGGCACGGCTTATCGACGGTCGCGCGGTACTCAATGGCGATGCGATTATCTTCGGTCAGGGTGAAGCGCGCCGTTGCGGTGAGATTGCCCGGGAAGCCCTGGTCTCCATCGAGGGAGTCCAGAGAGAACCAGACCTCACCGTCATTTTGCTGCACAATCTTCCAGCGACGTTTATCAAACCCTTCCGGGCCGCCGTGCAGCTGATTTTCGCCCTGGCTGGCAAGCAGGGAATACGTTACGCCGTCCAGCGTAAACCGGCTTCTGGCGATGCGGTTAGCGTAGCGGCCTATGGATGCGCCCAGAAAAGCGGTCTGCTCGATATACTGCTCCGGCGATGCGCAGCCGAGCAGGGTTTCGCGCACGCTGCCGTCAGGCATCGGTACGCGGGCAGAAAGTAACGTTGCGCCCCAGTCCATCAGCGTAACCACCATCCCGGCGCTGTTGCGCAGGGTTAACAGGCGATACGGCAGACCATCCGGTGCGAGTGTTGGTGTTTCGTTTAGCACTGTCCGGCTCCTTGTGATGCTTTGCAGACATAGAAAGTTTCTTTGATGCCCGTTTTGGCTTCGTACTGTTTAGCCACCGCGTCCTGAATGGCAGGGACCAGCTCTTCCGGCACGAGGGCGACGACGCACCCGCCAAATCCACCGCCGGTCATACGCACGCCGCCTTTGTCGCCAATCGTGGCTTTCACAATTTCAACCAGGGTGTCGATTTGCGGCACGGTGATTTCGAAATCGTCACGCATGGAGGCATGCGATTCGGCCATCAGCTCGCCCATCCGTTTCAGGTCACCTTTCGCCAGCGCGGAGGCGGCTTCTACGGTACGGGCATTTTCGGTCAGTATATGGCGCACGCGCTTCGTGACAACCGGGTCCAGCTCGTGGGCGACCTTGTTAAATTCATCAAGTGAGACATCACGCAGGGCTGGCTGCTGGAAGAAGCGCGCGCCGGTTTCGCACTGTTCGCGACGGGTGTTGTACTCGCTGCCCACCAGGGTGCGTTTGAAGTTGCTGTTGATGATTACCACAGCCGCACCTTTAGGCAGCGGAACCGCTTTGGTCCCGAGGGAGCGACAGTCAATCAGCAAAGCGTGTTCTTTCTTGCCCAGCGCGGAAATCAGCTGATCCATAATGCCGCAGTTGCAGCCCACGAACTGGTTTTCCGCTTCCTGACCGTTCAGGGCGATCTGCGCCCCGTCCAGCGGCAGATGATAAAGCTGCTGGAACACGGTGCCGACCGCCACTTCCAGAGATGCGGAAGAGCTTAATCCCGCCCCCTGCGGCACGTTGCCGCTGATCACCAGATCGGCCCCGCCGAAATTCTTGTTACGCTTTTGCAAGTGCTTCACCACGCCGCGAACATAGTTCGACCACTGCTGGCTGTCGTGGGTCACGATCGGCGCATCGAGGGAAAATTCGTCAATTTCGTTGCCGTAATCCGCGGCGATTACTCGCACATGACGATCGTCGCGTTTCGCACAGCTGATCACCGTCTGGTAGTCGATGGCACACGGCAGGACAAAACCGTCGTTATAGTCGGTGTGCTCGCCGATCAGATTAACGCGGCCTGGCGCCTGGATAACATGGGTGGCAGGGTAGCCAAATTTTTCAGCAAACAGGGATTGTGTTTTATCTTTCAGACTCATTTTTAGACTCCTGATTCGCGGTAATGGACGTCGCTAACGGCACGCAGACGTTCTGCCGCCTGTTCCGCCGTCAGGTCGCGCTGGGTTTCCGCCAGCATTTCATAGCCCACCATGAATTTACGTACCGTTGCTGAGCGCAGCAGCGGCGGGTAGAAGTGTGCATGTAACTGCCAGTGTTGATTCTCTTCGCCGTTAAACGGCGCGCCGTGCCAGCCCATGGAGTAGGGGAAGGAGCACTGGAAGAGGTTGTCGTAGCGGCTGGTCAGTTTTTTCAGCGCCAGCGCCAGGTCGTCACGCTGGGCGTCGCTGAGTTCGGTAATGCGCTGAACATGGGCTTTCGGCAGCAGCAGCGTCTCAAATGGCCACGCCGCCCAGTAAGGGACTACCGCAAGCCAGTGTTCGGTTTCCACCACGGTACGGCTGCCATCCGCCAGCTCACGCTGGGTGTAATCCACCAGCATAGGCGAACCGTTCTGGGTGAAATACGCTTTTTGCAGTCGGTCCTCACGCTCGGCTTCGTTCGGCAGGAAGCTGTTCGCCCAGATTTGACCGTGCGGATGTGGGTTGGAGCAGCCCATCGCCGCGCCTTTATTTTCAAACACCTGCACCCACGGATAGCTCTGGCCCAGCTCCGCGGTTTGCACCTGCCAGGTGCTGACCACCTCTTTCAGGGCATCCACGCTCAGCTCCGGCAACGTTTTGCTGTGATCGGGCGAGAAGCAGATCACGCGGCTGGTGCCTCGGGCGCTTTCGCAGCGCATCAGCGGGTCATGGCTTTCCGGCGCGTCCGGCGTATCGGTCATCAGCGCGGCAAAGTCGTTAGTAAACACGAAGGTGCCTTTGTAGTCCGGGTTTTTATCGCCCGTCACGCGGGTATTGCCCGGGCAGAGGAAACAGTCCGGATCATGCTGCGGCAGCGTCTGTTTGGCAGGCGTCTCTTGCGCCCCCTGCCAGGGGCGCTTGGCGCGATGCGGTGAAACTAAAATCCATTGCCCGCTGAGCGGGTTAAAACGACGATGCGGGTGATCGACGGGATTGAATTGCGTCATGACAAATCCTTAGTCCGGATAGCCCTGCGGATGGCGTGATTGCCAGTGCCAGGTATCCTGTGCCATTTCATCGAGCGTGCGGGTGACACGCCAGTTGAGCTCTTTATCCGCTTTGGTGGCATCGGCCCAGTAAGCCGGGAGGTCGCCATCACGGCGGGGAGCGAAGTGATACTTCACCGGCTTGCCGCAGGCTTTACTGAAAGCATTCACCACATCCAGCACGCTGCTGCCAATCCCGGCGCCGAGGTTGTAAATATGCACGCCCGGTTTGTCCGCCAGTTGCTGCATCGCCGCCACGTGGCCGTCGGCCAGATCCATGACGTGAATGTAATCGCGCACGCCGGTGCCATCTTCGGTGGGATAATCGTTACCAAAAATCGCCAGGGAATCGCGACGCCCTACGGCAACCTGCGCGATATACGGCATCAGGTTGTTAGGAATGCCCTGCGGATCTTCGCCCATATCACCTGAAGGATGCGCGCCGACCGGGTTGAAGTAGCGCAGCAACGCGATGCTCCACTCAGGCTGGGCTTTTTGCAGGTCGGTCAGGATCTGCTCTACCATCAGCTTGCTTTTGCCATACGGGCTTTGCGGCGTACCGGTCGGGAAGCTTTCAACGTAAGGAATTTTTGGCTGATCGCCGTAGACGGTTGCGGAAGAGCTGAAGATAAAGTTTTTAACGTTGGCCGCACGCATGGCGGAGATCAGACGCAGGGTACCGTTGACGTTGTTGTCATAGTACTCAAGCGGTTTTGCCACCGATTCGCCAACCGCTTTCAGGCCCGCGAAGTGGATAACGGTTTCAATCGCGTGATCGTGAAGGATTTCAGTCATCAATGCTTCATTGCGGATATCGCCTTCAACGAAAGTCGGCTGTTTACCCGAAAGGCGTTCAATGACCGGCAGCACGCTGCGCTTACTGTTGCACAGGTTATCAAGAATGACAACATCGTGGCCGCTTTGCAGCAGTTGCACACAGGTATGACTCCCTATGTAACCGCTACCACCTGTTACCAGAACTCGCATTTTTCGCTCCATTAGGCTTATGGTATGAATTAACCATAGCATATCAGAGACGCGAAAAGTGTGACATGGGATAAAATAGTGGTATCGTTTACACTGGTTTTCACACGCGCTTTTTCTCAGACTGAGTGCATTGTAGATCAAAGAGATAGAGATGTATTGTTGCAGGTTGTCTGAAAAGCGGAGGGCAGCGCCCTCCGAGCGTTAATCGATTTTGTTCAGCAGGTAGCGGTATTGCTCGCCGTCAGGCACAAATTCCAGCCGATTGGTGATGCAGGACGGGGCATCCTCAGCATGGTGGGACACAAACAGCAGCTGGGTTTCACCTTCGCTAATCAGGACATCCACAAAGCGGCGGATCAGCTGACGGTTGAGCGGATCCAGCCCCTGCAACGGTTCATCCAGAATCAGCAGCGTAGGGTGCTTGACCAGCGCGCGGACGATCAATGCCAGCCGCTGCTGCCCCCACGACAGGCTGTGGAAGGGTGCATCGGCGACCCGGTTATCCATACCCAGAATATCCAGCCACTGCTGCGCCAGCTTGTGCTGCTTGTCGGATACCGCCTGATAAATACCAATGGAGTCGAAGAAGCCAGAGAGGATCACGTTTCGCACCGTGGTGCTCACCCGGTAGTCCAGATGCAGGCTGCTGCTGACATAGCCGATGTGCTTTTTGATATCCCAGATGGTTTCCCCGCTGCCGCGGCGACGGCCGAACAGGGTGAGATCGTTGCTGTATCCCTGCGGGTGATCCCCGGTGATCAGGCTCAGCAGCGTGGATTTACCCGCCCCGTTGGGGCCGACGATCTGCCAGTGCTCACCAGGATTAACCGTCCAGCTGAGGTGATTAAGAATAGGGCGATCGTCGTAAGCAACCACCCCATCGCGCAGCACAATGCGCGGCTGGTCAGGCTCCAGCCCGTGGCGCGCCGAAGGCGCATCCGGCTCCGGCAGGGCAATACCGTCCAGTTTCTCGCTGTGGGCCAGCTGTGCAATGAGCGCCTGACGGAGCAGGACGGCCTTCTCGCCGATTTCGGTCAGGCTACAGTCCGCCAGCACGCCTGCATAATGTACGAAATCCGGGATCTCATCAAAGCGGTTAAGAACCAGCACAAGCGTGTATCCCTGCTGGTTAAGCGACGCCAGCAACGCTGCCAGCTGCGCGCGGGACTGCACATCCAGTCCGTCAAACGGTTCATCCAGGATCAAGAGTTCCGGCTCGCTCATCAGCGCCTGGCACAGCAGCGTTTTGCGCGTCTCGCCGGTAGAAAGATATTTGAAACGGCGGTTAAGCAGGGCGGTAATGCCAAATTGCTCCGCCAGCTGCTGACAGCGGGCAGGATCTTTTATCTCATCCTGGATAATTTCCGCCGTCGTGCGGCCGGTATCTTCTTCGCCGGGGCTGAGCAAATCGGTATTGTTACGCTGCCACTCATCGCTGACCAGCTTTTGCAGCTGTTCGAAGGAAAGGCGCGTCAGCCGGGTAAAGGTGCACCGACGTTCACCCTTCAGTTGGGTTATTTCGCCAGCCAAAGCGCGGGCCAGCGCGGATTTTCCGCTGCCATTAGAGCCCACAAACGCCCAGCTTTCTCCGGCGCGAAGGGTTAACTCTGGCAGCGATAAGGTACGGGTATCGCTAAGACGAAACGTGCCTTGCGAAATATGCAATGATGACATGTGTTATCCCATTTTTTGCAGCAACAGATGTCAGGGATACTCAGTGTAAGCAGGGTTGTCAATGCGCTTAGCACAATGTGGCGATAATTACCCTGTCTGCATTGAAATATGCGGTCACCACAGCACCTTCGTCTAATTCGGTCGCGTCGTTCACCGGAACGGTGGCGCAGAGCAACTGTCCATCCGGCAGGGTCATCAGCACTTCACACTGTTCTGCGCCGCGCTCGATGTGGCTGATGCGTCCCCGCAGCTGGTTGTCGGCCTCTGCGGCCTGCTCAGGGTTAAGCGTGATGCTGATCCAGGGGGCTTTGAGTAATACCAGCACCTCCTGACCTTCGTTCAGCCCAAGGCGTTGACCACTTTGCGCGGTGATGGCGGCTTTAAGGCGCGTCGTGCCGTCCGCGAGCAGGATCTCAATATGCTCCTGCACCTGCGAATGATCGCGCCCCGTCACCGTACCAAACCACTGGTTACGGGCGCTGGTCTGCAAAGAGAAACGGGAGATGGCGCCCAGCAGGCTGTCCAGCGGCAGGTTGTCGTCATCGCTCAGCACATCAAATGCTTTTTGCTGGATCTGCGCCAGTAAATCGTAGAGCTGGATCAGACGTTGCCCGTAACGCGTCAACACGGCGCCGCCGCCGCCTTTCCCGCCGGTGGCGCGCTCAACCAGCGTGTGTTCACTCAGGGTGTTCATGTCGTTAATCGCATCCCAGGCACTTTTATAGCTGATGCCGGCGTTTTTTGCTCCCTGGCTAATCGAGCCAGTTTGTTCTATTTGTTTTAACAGGGCGATACGTCGCGGATCGGCGAAAAGCTTCTGCTGAAGTCGTAGGGTGAGGAGAATTTCGGCCTGCATAACAGTGTCCCGGCAAAAAGGCTATTGTGACCCAAATGCCCGGGGGCGGAAAGCGCACCGCACAAAAGGGGATGTTTTTCTTACTTTTCAGGGTAGAATAAGCCGTTCACAAGATCTGGAGAAAACCATGTTAGAGTTGTTGAAAAGTCTGGTATTCGCGGTAATCATGGTGCCAGTAGTGATGGCTATCATCCTCGGTGCCATCTACGGCCTGGGTGAAGTGTTCAACGTCTTTTCGAACATTGGTCATCGTCGTGACCAGCCTAAAAAGCAGCAATGATTTCCTCCAAAACGCCCGGCCAGCCCGGGCGTTTTGCTCTCAAGTTTATTCCTCTCCCGCCGATATCTTTTACAACGTTCCTTGAGTTTACGCATTAATGGGTACGATTTAGCGCTAGGAACGCCTGCGATATATCGTTATATTTGTTTGTATATAACGATACGCACAGGAGCTTCAAATGGCACGTTCATGGGTACGCCTTTTCGCAGGGGCAACGCTGACTCTCTCACTCACCGGCCACGCGCTGGCGGATGAAGGAAAAATCACGGTCTTTGCGGCGGCGTCGCTGACTAACGCGATGCAGGATATTGCTGCGGTATACAAAAAAGAGAAAAACGTCGAGGTGGTCTCGTCGTTTGCCTCCTCGTCCACGCTGGCCCGCCAGATTGAAGCGGGGGCGCCCGCGGATCTGTTCATCTCTGCCGATCAGAAATGGATGGATTACGCGGTGGAGAAAAAATCTGTTGATACGGCTACCCGCGAAACGCTGCTGGGAAATAGCCTTGTGGTGGTTGCACCCGCAAACAGCAAGCAGGGCAACATCGCCATCAACAAACAGACGGACTGGACCCGTCTGCTCAACGGTGGTCGTCTGGCGGTGGGCGATCCGGAGCATGTTCCTGCCGGGATTTATGCGAAAGAAGCGCTGCAAAAACTTGGCGCATGGGAAACCTTATCGCCGAAGCTGGCTCCCGCAGAAGATGTGCGTGGCGCGCTGGCGCTGGTGGAGCGTAACGAGGCGCCACTCGGGATCGTTTACGGCTCCGATGCCGTCGCCAGTAAAGGTGTGAAGGTGGTGGGCACCTTCCCGGAAGACTCGCATAAGAAAGTGGAATATCCTGTTGCGATAGTTGATGGACATAAAAATGCGAGCGTGACGGCCTTCGTTGACTACCTGAAGGGGCCTGAAGCGTCCGCTATCTTTAAACGTTACGGATTTACGACTCACGAATGATATTGACCGAACCTGAATGGCAGGCCGTGCTGCTGAGCCTGAAAGTCTCTTCCCTGGCGGTTGCGCTGAGTTTGCCCTTTGGGGTGTTCTTTGCCTGGTTACTGGTTCGCGTGAAGTTTCCAGGCAAAGCCCTGCTCGACAGTGTTCTCCATCTTCCGCTTGTCTTACCGCCTGTGGTGGTCGGATATCTGCTGCTGATCTCCATGGGGCGACGCGGTTTTATCGGCGAATGGCTGTACGACTGGTTCGGACTGACCTTTGCTTTCAGCTGGCGCGGCGCGGTTCTGGCCGCGGCAGTAATGTCCTTCCCGCTGATGGTGCGCGCTATCCGCCTGGCGCTGGAAGGGGTGGATATCCGGTTAGAACAGGCCGCCCGCACGCTGGGCGCAGGCCGCTGGCGGGTATTCCTGACCATTACGCTTCCGCTCACGTTACCGGGCATTATCGTCGGTACGGTGTTAGCCTTCGCCCGTTCGTTGGGTGAGTTTGGCGCGACCATCACCTTTGTGTCCAACATTCCCGGCGAGACGCGGACCATCCCGTCGGCCATGTATACCCTGATTCAGACCCCGGGTGGCGAAGGTGCGGCGGCCCGGCTGTGTATTATTTCGATTGTACTCGCCCTGGTCTCGCTGCTGGTGTCTGAATGGCTGGCGCGCCTCAGCCGTGAACGGATGGGGAAATCGTGATGCTGGAACTCAACTTTACGCAAACCCTGGGCAGTCACACCCTGACGCTGAACGAAACGCTGCCTGCCAGCGGTATCACCGCCATTTTTGGCGTGTCCGGGGCGGGGAAAACGTCGCTGATTAATGCGATTAGCGGCCTGACGCGTCCCCAGTCTGGCCGTATTGTGTTAAATAACCGCGTCTTGAATGACGCGGAGAAGAAGGTCTGCCTGTCACCGGACAAACGCCGTATCGGCTATGTGTTTCAGGATGCGCGCCTGTTTCCGCACTACAGCGTTCGCGGGAACCTGCGTTACGGCATGGCAAAAAGCATGGCCGGACAGTTCGATAAGCTGGTGGCGCTGCTGGGCATCGAACCGCTGCTGGATCGTCTGCCGTCGTCGCTGTCGGGTGGTGAAAAACAGCGTGTGGCGATTGGCCGCGCCCTGTTAACCGCGCCGGAACTGCTGCTGCTGGATGAGCCGCTGGCCTCGCTGGATATTCCGCGCAAGCGCGAGCTGCTGCCGTATCTGCAACGTCTGGCGCGGGAAATCAATGTGCCAATGCTCTACGTCAGCCATTCGCTGGATGAGATTTTACATCTGGCCGACAAAGTGCTGGTGCTGGAAGCGGGCAGGGTGAAGGCATTCGGCAATCTGGAGGAGGTGTGGGGCAGCAGCGTTATGCATCCATGGCTGCCAAAGGAGCAGCAGAGCAGCATTCTGAAGGTGAGCGTGCTGGAGCACCATCCGCACTACGCGATGACCGCGCTGGCGCTGGGCGATCAGCATTTGTGGGTGAATAAAATCGATACGCCGATTCAGTCCACGTTACGGATCCGCATTCAGGCGTCGGATGTCTCATTGGTCCTGCAACCGCCGCTGCAAACCAGTATCCGCAATATTTTGCGCGCAAAAGTGGCGCAGTGTTTTGATGATAACGGCCAGGTGGAAGTGCAGCTGGAAGTGGGCAGCAGAACGCTGTGGGCGCGCATCAGCCCGTGGGCCAGGGATGAGCTGGGTATCAAGCCTGGCCTGTGGCTTTACGCGCAAATCAAGAGCGTTTCCATAACCGCCTGATCACAGCAGGTGGGTATAGATATACTGCGCGATGCTGTCGGTGGTGTTATCACCAATCACCACGTCAGCGCGCGCTTTCACCGCGTCATCGGCATTACCCATCGCCACGCCCGTTCCGGCCGCTTCCAGCATGCTGATGTCGTTATAGTTATCGCCGAAAGCAATTACGTCCTGCATTGATCCGCCCTGCGATTCAACGAACTGGGTCAGACGCCTTCCTTTGCTGTTGCCTTTGCGGGCGATATCCACCTGATCGTGCCAGGACCATTCACATTCCAGACCCAGCGTATGCTCGACAAGTTTTGCGAAGGTATTCAGTTTGGCGGTGTCTTCATCGGTCAGGGCAAATTTCCAGATTGCTTCGACGTCTTCCGCCGCCTGGCGCAGGGAGGAAACCTGAGTAAACACCGGACGCTGCGCTTCCGGCAGAGACAGAGCCCAGTTGCTGGTGCGGATCACATGGCCGGTAGGGCGTTCATACACCATGGCGTTATCCACATACATCAGGCCGTGAATGGCGTGCTCATCCAGTAAATCAATCAATTGCAGCGCCTGCGTAACGGGAAGCGGATCGGAGGCTAAAACCTTTTTTGCCTGATAATCATACAAATAGGTGCCATTACAACAAATTGCAGGTGTATCTAAGCCCAGTGCCTGATAAAAAGGATGAATGGCTACGTGATGTCGACCCGTTACGATGAGAAGTTGATACCCCGCTTCCTGGGCTCGTTTGAGGGCCTCAAGAGAAGAGGGGAGCAGGGTTTTCTGAGGGGTAAGCAGTGTTCCGTCTAAATCCAGGGCAATCACTCGCGAGGTCATTTTTTCTTCCGGGTTAATGTTGAATTTAAGGTCTGTCGGGATGGTACACCGAGAGCGGAACCCTGCAAAATCCCGGACTACAATTCAGCATTCACCGTTAAAAATAATCAGGAGTATTCATGAAACAAACCGTTTATACCGCCAGTCCTGAAAGTCAGCAGATCCATGTCTGGCGTTTGAATACAGAAGGTTCGCTTACGCTGGTTCAGGTTGTTGATGTGCCAGGCCAGGTGCAGCCGATGGTCGTCAGCCCGGATAAACGTTTTCTTTATGTCGGCGTACGCCCCGAATTCCGCGTACTGGCATACCGCATCTCCCCGGATGACGGCGCGCTGACCTATACCGCAGAAGCCCCGCTGCCGGGCAGCCCGACCCATATTTCCACTGACCATAAAGGCAACTTTATCTTCAGCGGCTCCTACAATGCAGGCTCCGTGAGCGTCACCCGCCTGGAAGACGGTATTCCCGTTGAAACCGTCGACGTGGTAGAAGGGCTCGAAGGTTGCCACTCAGCCAACATTTCGCCGGATAACCGCACGCTGTGGGTGCCAGCGCTTAAGCAGGACCGCATCTGCCTGTTTACCCTGAGCGATGACGGCCATCTGGTCGCGCAGAGCCCGGCGGAAGTCACCACCGTGGAAGGCGCAGGCCCGCGCCACATGGTCTTCCACCCGAATCAGCAGTATGCCTATGTCGTTAACGAGCTGAACAGCTCGGTAGACGTGTGGGAGCTGAACGATCCTAACGGGCAGATCGAGTGCGTACAGACGCTGGACATGATGCCATCTAATTTCTCTGACACACGCTGGGCGGCAGACATTCACATCACGCCGGATGGCCGTCACCTGTATGCCTGTGACCGTACCTCCAGTCTGATCACCGTCTTCAGCGTCTCTGAAGACGGCAGCGTTCTGGCAGTTGAAGGCTTCCAGCCAACTGAAACCCAGCCGCGCGGCTTTAATGTCGACCACAGCGGCAAGTACCTGATTGCGGCGGGGCAGAAATCCCACCACATTGCGCTCTATGAAATCCAGGGCGTGCAGGGTCTACTGGAAGAGAAAGGACGCTATGCGGTCGGACAAGGGCCGATGTGGGTTGTGATTAACGCTCATTGATCCGTAGACGAAAAAAAACCTCGCAAATGCGAGGTTTTTTATGCGCGGTTAATGCATGTGGCAGGCCGGGTAAGGCGCAGCCGCCACCCGGCAGCAGGCATTTTACTGCTTCGGCTCAGCAACCACTTTGCTACCCAGACCGCGGTTGTTGTATTCCCACATGCGGTTGAAGTTAGCGTCGTTCAGGTTACGCTGCACGTTGTCTTTATCATCCACCGTGCCGGTGTTGCCGGAGAAAGGACGTTTCGAGATCGCCGCATCCGCCCACGGTTTCGCCATGTTAAAGCCTTCGTTAATCACGCTGTCGCGGATCACTACCTGGCCGTTAGTGGCGGAGTCCACGTCCAGAGAGCGACCAAGCTGCGCCACGCCATCGCCAGCAGCAGTAAAGCGACTATTCACGGCCAGGAAGCCATAGAACAGGTTAGACTGCGTGGCCGGTGCAAAGACGTAACCTTCCTGCTGCGTACGTGAATTCACCACGCGGAAGTCGGTGTTATCAAATACCACCGCGCCGCGGCCAGAGACCATATCCACGTCGCCTTCAATGTAGCTGTTGGTGACCAGAGTACGCGTCAGACGGTTGTTCTGAAGGGTATTCTGCACGCCGCTGTTGGTCACGAAGAAGGTGTTCTGGCGGCCCAGGATATTGACGTTGTTAATCTGTACCTTGTCGCCATCGCTACGCAGCGCCACGGCCTGATGATTACCTGCGTCAACGCTGTCGCCCAGGGTGTTCTGAATGGTCAGGTTTTGCAATTGCAGGCCATTGTTTTGTGACCAGAATACCGCCGAACACATCACGCCAATGGTGGCGGCACGCTTGCGCTGGCAGTTATCAAACATATACCACGCCGGTTTACCTGGCATGTATTTACCGGCCGGGTTTACCAGATGGCGCCAGGTGGTGCTGTCGATCTCTGAATCAATCGCCAGGCCAATCTTTACGTCGACCGCTTTTTCGCCCAGGCCGTAAAGTGTAATGCTTCCCGGTGCCGCCGGAACATAAACGGTTCCTTCGTATTCACCCGGCAGGATGGCAATGTACTGACGAGATGCGCTGTGTTTGGTGATTGCGGCATCAACGGCTGCCTGAATAGAGGTGTGTGTAACGCCCTGCGCCCCGGCCGGGCCGACAACGAAGTCTGGCTGTTTCGGCAGGTTAATAGAAGAAGGCGTCCACGGGGCTGCATTGGGATCCATCGCCGAGAAATAGTGCGCACGGGTGAAGTTCTTCGCTTCAGCCGCTGACAGGATCGGACGGGAAGCGGTGCCCGGAGCAACCTGCTCAGAAGGTTGCTGATCCGGTGGTGTTGAACTGCAAGCGGATAAAGTCACGCCAAAGGCGAGTGCCAACGCCAGACGGGAAATCCTGGAAATATTCAAGGTAATGCTCCTGGGTATGCAAGTCTTATCTGGATAGACGAAATAGCCTGCTTTTTTATACTAAGTTGAGCGAAACGGGAAGATAAAAACCGGAAAAGTTGCATTTTTGCCCGCAGGCGACGGGAAAGTCATCACAAATAAATAACATTTTCCCCCAATGCGGTTGACAGCAGGCGGCAGATGAAAATAAATGTCTATACAACCCATGACAAGTGGAAGGCACATGCAGCAGCTTAATCCCGATGATGTTATATGGCGAAATGCGCGACTGGCAACCCTGGCGACAGGCGAGGCGGAACCCTACGGCCTGAGAGAACAACATGCCCTCGTTGTGCGCGGCCATACGATTCTGGCCATTATTCCTGAATCCGAGATCCCCTCCGGGCATTGTCAGTGTGTCGATCTCGACGGGCGTCTGGTTACTCCCGGCCTGATCGATTGCCACACCCACCTGGTGTTCGGCGGCGATCGTGCAGCGGAATGGGAGCAACGGCTTAACGGCGTGTCATATCAGACCATTAGCGCGCAGGGCGGCGGAATTAACGCCACGGTCACGGCCACCCGCAACAGTTCGCCGGAAACGCTCCTGACGGTGGCGCAGCAGCGACTCCAGCGGCTGATGAATGAAGGCGTAACGACCGTTGAAATCAAATCAGGATACGGTCTGAATGCCGAAGCCGAAGAGAAAATGCTGCTGGTTGCCCGCCAGCTCAGCCTGAATAATCTGGTCGATATCAGCCCGACGCTGCTGGCCGCGCATGCCGTTCCTGCCGAGTACCGACAGGATCCGGATGCCTATCTGGCGCTGGTCTGTGAGCAGATCATGCCCACGCTGTGGCAAAAAGAGTTATTTGAAGCGGTGGACGTGTTTTGTGAAAACGTCGGCTTTACCCCGGCGCAAACCGAGCGCCTGTTCCGGGCCGCCGCCGCGCTCGGGATCCCGGTAAAAGGGCATGTAGAACAACTGTCGAATCTTGGCGGCGCGGCGCTGGTCAGCCAGTATAAAGGGCTGTCGGCCGATCATATTGAGTTTCTCGATGATGCAGGTATTCAGGCGATGGCGCAAAGCGGCACGGTGGCGGTATTGCTCCCCGGCGCGTTCTATTTTCTTCAGGAGCGCCAGCGTCCACCGGTGGCGCAGCTCAGAGAGCAGGGTGTGCCGATGGCGGTGGCTACCGACTACAACCCGGGCACCAGTCCGTTTGCCAGCCTGCATCTGGCAATGAACATGGCCTGCGTCCAGTTTGGCCTCACGCCGGAAGAGGCCTGGGCTGGCGTGACGCGGCATGCGGCGCAGGCGCTAGGACGTGCTGCGACGCACGGGCAGTTAAAGCCCGGTTATGTGGCTGATTTCGTCGTCTGGGAGGCGAATCATCCGGTTGAGATGGTTTACGAGCCGGGGCGGAATCCTTTGTATCAACGCGTGTTTCGGGGGCAGGTAGCATGAAACTGTGGCATCCCGTCTCCCCGCAGGTCTGGCAGGGGCGTGACGACAGCGCCGAGTCCAGCACCGCGAAACGTCTCTTCCAGACCATACAGCAGCGCGAACACTTTTCTCCCGTGCCGTCAGGCATTGCCCTGCTGGGCTTTGAATGTGATGAAGGGGTTAAGCGTAACCAGGGCAGGCCCGGTGCTGCACAGGCGCCCGATGTGTTGCGCGGCGCGCTGGCAAATATGGCGAGCCATCAGGGGCATGCGCGCCTCGTGGATATGGGTTCTGTTTATGTTGAAGGCCACGCGCTGGAGGCGGCACAGCAGGCGCTGAGCGAGGCCATAACCGCGTGCCAGCAATCCGGGATGCGTACTCTGGTTTTCGGCGGTGGACATGAAACCGCCTGGGCGCACGGGCGCGGCGTGCTGGACGCCTTTCCGAACGATCGCATTGCGGTGATCAACCTGGATGCGCACCTCGATTTACGCAAGGCTGAACGGGCAACGTCCGGCACGCCGTTCCGCCAGCTGGCGCACTACTGCGCGTCTCAGTCTCGGGTGTTTCACTACGCCTGCCTGGGGGTAAGCCGTGCGGCGAATACTCAGGCGCTGTGGGAGGAAGCTGAGCGGTTGAACGTGACGCTGGTTGAAGATCTCGATTTTCGCCGGGATGCGCTATCCGCGCTGGATAGCGTGCTTACGCAGGCAGACCGGGTTTATCTCACCGTTGACCTCGATGTGCTGCCTGCCGCAGAAATGCCCGCCGTGTCCGCCCCTGCGGCGTTGGGGATCCCGGCGCTGGATCTGTTCCCGGTGATTGAGCGTATCTGCCGAAGCGGTAAACTACAGGCGGCGGATCTGGTGGAATTTAATCCGCACTACGATCGGGACGGTCAGGGGGCGAAGCTTGCCGCCCGACTGGCCTGGCAAATTGCTCACTGGTGGGCATAACAACATTCAAGGAGTCATGATGTTTTCACGCTCGCCCCTGCCGCAGCCGAGTCCTCCCGCGCCTTTTTACGAAAAGGTGAAGCAGGCGATCAGCGAAAAAATCGCCGCCGGCGTCTGGCGCCCGCACGACCGCATTCCGTCCGAGGCCGAGCTGGTGGCGCAGTTTGGCTTTAGCCGAATGACCATCAACCGCGCACTGCGTGAACTGACCGATGAAGGGTTGCTGGTGCGCCTGCAAGGGGTCGGGACATTTGTGGCGGAGCCAAAAGGACAGTCGGCGCTGTTTGAAATCCGCAGCATTGCCGATGAAATTGCCGCCCGCAACCATCAGCACCACTGCGAGGTGCTGGTGCTTGAAGAGACGCAGGCCAGCGCCGAACAGGCCATCGAGCTGAACGTTACCGAGGGCACCCGGATTTTCCATTCGGTGATGGTGCACTATGAGAACGACATTCCGGTCCAGATTGAAGATCGCTGCGTCAACGCGGAGCGGATACCGGACTATCTGAATCAGGATTACACCCAAACCACACCGCATGCGTATCTCTCGCTCGTCGCCCCGCTGACGGAAGGGGAGCATATCGTGGAAGCCGTGCGCGCCACGCCGCAGGAATGCGAGCTGTTGCGTATTAAAGAGCACGATCCCTGCCTGCTGATCCGCCGTCGTACCTGGTCGTCCTCGCAAATTGTGTCGCATGCGAAGCTGCTGTTCCCGGGAAATCGCTACCGGTTGCAGGGCCACTTTATGTCATAAGTTTTATAAGCGTGATCGCTAACGCAATATAGCAAAATTGTATCTTTTTTGTTAAATCCGACCTTGTGTGTGCTTGTCTATACAAGTATATCTAAATGCATCATCTGTCCCTTATGAGGAACACACAATGTCGTCAGATAAATACCGCAAGCAGGATGTCCGCGCCGCGCGCGGCACCACGCTCACCGCAAAAAGCTGGCTCACCGAAGCACCGCTGCGCATGTTGATGAACAACCTTGATCCTGAGGTAGCAGAAAATCCCCACGAGCTGGTGGTCTACGGCGGCATTGGCCGCGCCGCACGCAACTGGGCGTGCTATGACGCGATTGTCGAGTCTTTGACGAATCTCGAAAACGACGAAACGCTGCTGGTGCAATCCGGCAAACCGGTTGGCGTATTCAAAACCCATAAAAATGCGCCCCGCGTGCTGATTGCCAACTCCAACCTGGTGCCGCACTGGGCGACGTGGGAACACTTCAACGAGCTGGACGCAAAAGGGCTGGCCATGTACGGCCAGATGACCGCCGGTAGCTGGATCTACATCGGCAGCCAGGGGATTGTGCAGGGCACCTATGAAACCTTCGTGGAAGCGGGCCGTCAGCACTATAACGGCTCACTGAAAGGCCGCTGGGTGCTCACCGCCGGACTGGGCGGCATGGGCGGCGCGCAGCCGCTGGCCGCGACGCTGGCGGGCGCGTGCTCCCTGAACATTGAGTGCCAGCAGAGCCGCATCGATTTCCGTCTGCGTACCCGCTATGTCGATGAACAGGCCGACAACCTCGATGACGCGCTGGCGCGCATCAAAAAGTACACCGCTGAAGGCAAAGCCGTGTCGGTTGCCCTGTGCGGCAACGCGGCGGATATTCTGCCGGAACTGGTGGCGCGCGGCGTGCGTCCGGATCTGGTCACCGACCAGACCAGCGCTCACGATCCGCTCCACGGCTATCTGCCAAAAGGCTGGACGTGGGAAGACTACCAGCAAAAAGCGGAAACCGATCCTGAGGGCACGGTACTGGCGGCTAAACGCGCCATGGCGGAACACGTCTCCGCGATGCTGGCCTTCAGTAAGATGGGTATTCCGACCTTTGATTACGGGAATAACATCCGCCAGATGGCGAAAGAAATGGGGGTGAATAACGCCTTTGACTTCCCCGGCTTCGTGCCCGCCTATATCCGTCCTCTGTTCTGCCGCGGCATTGGGCCGTTCCGCTGGGTTGCCCTGTCCGGCGATCCGGAGGATATCTACAAAACCGATGCCAGAGTGAAAGAGATTGTCGCCGATGACGAACACCTGCATCGCTGGCTGGATATGGCGCGCGAGCGCATTAACTTCCAGGGCCTGCCGGCGCGTATCTGCTGGGTCGGGCTGGAGTGGCGGCAAAAACTCGGCCTCGCCTTTAACGAAATGGTGCGCAGCGGCGAAGTCTCCGCGCCGATCGTCATTGGCCGCGACCACCTGGACTCCGGCTCTGTCGCCAGTCCGAACCGTGAAACCGAAGCCATGCGCGACGGCTCGGATGCGGTCTCCGACTGGCCGCTGCTGAATGCCCTGCTGAACACCGCCAGCGGCGCGACCTGGGTGTCGCTGCACCACGGCGGCGGCGTCGGGATGGGCTTCTCCCAGCACTCCGGGATGGTCATCGTCTGTGACGGAACTGATGAAGCGGCCGCGCGTATCGCTCGCGTGCTGCACAACGACCCGGCAACCGGCGTGATGCGTCACGCGGATGCGGGTTACGAGATTGCCATTGATTGTGCCAAAGAGCAGGGCCTGAACCTGCCGATGATCCCCGCCACACAAGGAAAGCCTGCATGAACGCGTTAACACTTACTCCCGGCTCGCTGACGCTCAAACAGCTGCGTCACGTCTGGCGTCAGCCGGTGACACTCTCCCTTGATGAAAGCGCCCACCGTGCCATTAACGACAGCGTGGCCTGCGTGGAGGCGATTGTGGCGGAGGGGCGCACCGCCTACGGCATCAATACCGGGTTTGGCCTGCTGGCGCAGACCCGCATCGCCACGCACGATCTGGAGAATTTACAGCGTTCGCTGGTGCTGTCGCACGCGGCGGGGGTTGGCCAGCCGCTGGACGATGAGATCGTCCGCCTGATGATGGTGTTGAAAATCAACAGCCTGGCGCGTGGGTTTTCCGGCATTCGTCTGAGCGTGATCCAGGCGCTGATGGCGCTGGTCAATGCGGAAGTTTATCCGTGGATCCCGGCGAAGGGCTCCGTCGGCGCCTCCGGCGATCTGGCGCCGCTGGCGCATATGTCGCTGCTCCTGCTGGGTGAAGGCCAGGCGCGCTGGCAAGGGGAGTGGCTGCCTGCGAAAGAGGCGCTGAAAAAAGCCGGTTTAACGCCGATCACCCTCGCGGCAAAAGAGGGGCTGGCGCTGCTCAACGGCACGCAGGCGTCGACCGCTTTCGCGCTGCGCGGTCTGTTTGAAGCGGAAGATCTGTTCGCCTCGGCGGTGGTGTGCGGTGCACTGACCACTGAGGCGGTGCTCGGCTCGCGTCGTCCGTTCGATGCCCGCATCCACGAGGTGCGCGGCCAGCGCGGTCAGATTGATGCCGCTGCCATGTACCGCCACGTACTTACCGATACCAGCGACATTGCCGAATCACACCATAACTGCGAGAAGGTGCAGGATCCGTATTCCCTGCGCTGCCAGCCGCAGGTGATGGGCGCATGCCTGACTCAGCTGCGCCAGGCGGCAGAAGTGCTGCTGGTGGAGGCCAATGCGGTGTCCGATAACCCGCTGGTGTTTGCCCAGGAAAACGAGGTGGTTTCTGGCGGCAACTTCCACGCCGAGCCGGTGGCGATGGCGGCAGATAATATCGCGCTGGCGATTGCCGAAATCGGGGCGCTGTCTGAGCGTCGAATCGCGCTGATGATGGATAAGCACATGTCCCAGCTGCCACCATTCCTGGTGCGTAACGGCGGCGTGAACTCGGGCTTTATGATCGCCCAGGTCACCGCCGCGGCACTGGCAAGCGAGAACAAGGCGCTGTCGCACCCGCACAGCGTGGACAGCCTGCCAACCTCAGCCAACCAGGAAGATCACGTGTCGATGGCCCCGGCTGCCGGGCGTCGTCTGTGGGAGATGGCCTCTAACACCCGCGGCGTGCTGGCGGTGGAGTGGCTGGCGGCGTGTCAGGGTATTGATTTGCGCGAAGGGCTAACATCCAGCCCGCTGCTGGAGCAGGCGCGTCATACGCTGCGCGAGCACGTTACGCACTACGATGACGACCGCTTCTTTGCGCCGGATATTGATAAGGCGATGCAGCTTCTGCAAGAAGGGCGGCTGGTGGGGTTATTGCCTTCCGTGCTGTGATTTTTACCCTCACCCTAACCCTCTCCCTGTGGGAGAGGGCCGGGGTGAGGGCATCAGCCCGCACGATTACGAATACATCGCCGTAATCGACGCGCTACCCAGCGAATGGAAATGCACGTTAAAGCCTACCATCGCGCCGCTCGCCCCTTCGTCGACCTCAATCTTGTCCACATCCAGCGCGTGCACGGTGAAGATATAGCGGTGCGTTTCCCCTTTTGGCGGCGCCGCGCCGCCGTAGCCCGCTTTGCCAAAGTCAGTGCGCGTCTGAATCGCACCGTCAGGCAGAGCAACCAGATCGGAACCGGAGCCCTGCGGTAATACGCGCGTGTCGGCGGGCAGGTTTGCCACGATCCAGTGCCACCAGCCCGACCCGGTTGGCGCATCCGGATCGTAGCAGGTCACAACAAAACTTTTGGTTCCCGCTGGCACATCGTCCCACGCCAGATGGGGAGAGATATTATCCCCCTGATAACCCATCCCGTTAAACACGTGACGTTCCGGCAGCTTTTCGCCGTCGCGCAAATCTTTACTGATGATTTTCATCCGATTTTCCTCGTTACTCACTCATTCAGAAAGTGTAACGCATGGGGTTAAATCGCGAAATGCGCTGAAGTGTTAACGGCTTCAACCACTGCCCCGGTCAGCTTGCGGAGCTGATCCGCAGAAATGCTGTACGGCGGCATGAGGTAAATCAGCTTACCGAAAGGTCGCACCCACACGCCCTGGTCAACGAAGAAGCGCTGCAACGCGGCCATGTTCACCGGATGCGTTGTCTCGATTACCCCGATGGCGCCCAGTACGCGGACGTCCGCGACGTATTCCGCCTCCGCCGCCGCGCTTAACTGCTGCTTCAGCTGCGCCTCAATCGCCGCCACCTGCGTCTGCCACGCGCCGCTCTCCAGAATGGCGAGGCTTTCGCTTGCCACGGCGCAGGCCAGCGGGTTGCCCATAAACGTCGGGCCGTGCATAAAGCAGCCCGCGTCACCGTCGCTGATGGTGTCGGCAACCTGGCGCGTGGTAAGCGTGGCGGAGAGCGTCATGGTGCCGCCGGTGAGCGCTTTCCCCAGGCACAGAATATCCGGCGCGATCCCCGCATGCTCGCAGGCAAACAGCTTCCCGGTACGGCCAAAGCCGGTGGCGATCTCATCGGCAATCAGCAAAATTCCTTCGCGGTCGCACATCTTCCGAATGCGCTTCAGCCACTCGGGGTGATAGATCCGCATTCCGCCCGCGCCCTGCACAATCGGTTCGAGAATAACGGCGGCAATCTCGTGGCGATGGGCCGCCATCAGCCGCGCGAAGCCCACCATGTCCATCTCGTCCCATTCGCCGTCGAAGCGGCTCTGCGGGGCTGGCGCAAACAGGTTTTCCGGCAGGTAGCCTTTCCACAGGCTGTGCATGGAGTTGTCCGGATCGCACACCGACATCGCCCCGAAGGTGTCGCCGTGATAGCCGTTGCGGAAGGTGAGGAACCGCTGGCGCGTTTCGCCCTTCGCATGCCAGTACTGCAACGCCATTTTCATCGCTACTTCCACGGCCACCGAGCCGGAGTCGGCCAGGAAAACACACTCCAGCGATTCAGGCGTCATCGCTACCAGGCGACGGCATAAATCCACCGCGGGCTGGTGCGTGATCCCGCCAAACATCACGTGTGACATCTGGTCAATCTGCGCTTTCATCGCCGCGTTCAGACGCGGGTGGTTGTAGCCATGGATCGCCGCCCACCAGGAGGACATCCCGTCAACAAGCCGCTCGCCGCTGGCGAGATGCAGCTCGCAGCCGTGGGCAGAGGCTACCGGATAGACGGGAAGGGGGCGGGTCGTGGAGGTGTAAGGGTGCCAGATATGCTGCTTGTCGAAGGCGAGATCGTCCTGGGTCATAATCGACTTGTAAACCATTTTGAAAAGTTTTAGGTTTACAAGTATAAACCGAACCGACAATTAACAAAACCCTTTGGAGAAGCCCGATGGCTCACCACGCACGCTGGACGATGTCGCAAGTCACTGAATTATTCAATAAACCTTTCCTGGAGCTGATGTTTGAGGCGCAACAGGTGCACCGCCAGCACTTCGATCCGCGTCATGTTCAGGTCAGCACGCTGCTGTCGATCAAAACCGGGGCTTGCCCGGAAGACTGCAAATATTGCCCGCAAAGCGCGCGCTATAAAACCGGTCTCGAATCCGAGCGCCTGATGGAAGTCGAGCAAGTGCTCGACTCCGCGCGCAAGGCCAAAAACGCTGGCTCGACCCGCTTCTGCATGGGCGCGGCGTGGAAAAATCCGCATGACCGCGACATGCCCTATCTGGAGCAGATGGTGAAGGGGGTGAAGGAGATGGGGCTTGAAGCCTGCATGACCCTGGGTACGCTGAACGAAGAGCAGGCGCAGCGTCTCTCGGCGGCGGGGCTGGATTACTACAACCACAACCTTGATACCTCGCCGGAGTTCTACGGCAACATCATCACCACGCGTACCTATCAGGAGCGTCTGGACACGCTGGATAAAGTGCGTGATGCGGGGATCAAGGTCTGTTCCGGCGGGATCGTGGGACTGGGCGAGACGGTAAAAGATCGTGCCGGCCTGCTGTTACAGCTGGCAAACCTGCCGACCCCGCCGGAAAGCGTGCCCATCAACATGCTGGTGAAGGTAAAAGGCACGCCGCTGGCGGATAACGAGGACGTGGATGCCTTCGATTTCATCCGCACCATCGCGGTGGCGCGCATCATGATGCCGACCTCTTACGTTCGCCTCTCTGCCGGTCGCGAGCAGATGAGCGAGCAGACCCAGGCGATGTGCTTCATGGCCGGGGCCAACTCCATCTTCTACGGCTGCAAACTGCTGACCACGCCAAACCCGGAAGAGGACAAAGATGTCCAGCTGTTCCGCAAGCTGGGGCTGAACCCACACCAGACCGGGGTACAGGCGGGGGATAACGAGCAACAGCAGCAGCTGGAGCAGCAGATTTTTAACGCCGACACCGACCAGTTCTACAACGCGGCAGCCGTATGACCTGGCAGGCACGTATCAGGACCGCGCTCGACGAGCGGCGGGCGGCGGATGCGTTTCGGGTGCGCAGGGTAGTGGAAAACGGTGCAGGCCGTTTTCTCACCCGGGAAGGAGAGCGGTTCTGTAATTTCTCCAGCAACGATTATCTGGGACTGAGCCAGCACCCGCAGATCGTTCGCGCCTGGCAGCAGGGCGCGGATCGTTACGGCGTGGGCAGCGGTGGCTCCGGGCACGTCAGCGGCTACACCACGGCGCATCAGGCGCTGGAGGAAGAGCTGGCCGACTGGCTGGGCTACCCGCGGGCGCTGCTGTTTATCTCCGGTTTTGCCGCGAATCAGGCGGTGATTGCCGCCCTGATGGGCAAAGACGACCGCATCATCGCGGACCGCCTGAGCCACGCGTCTCTGCTTGAAGCGGCCAGTCTCAGCCCGGCGCAGCTGCGGCGTTTTGCCCATAACGATGCCTCTCAGTTGAACGTCCTGCTGGGTAAACCCTGTTCAGGGCTTCAGCTGGCGGTGACGGAAGGGGTATTCAGCATGGACGGCGACAGCGCGCCCCTTGCCACCTTGCATGACGTCGCAAAACAGCAGAACGCCTGGCTGCTGGTCGACGATGCCCACGGCATTGGCGTCACCGGCGAGGAGGGGCGCGGAAGCGCGCACCAGCAACGCGTCAGGCCGGAACTGCTGGTGGTCACCTTCGGCAAAGGCTTCGGCGTCAGCGGCGCCGCGGTGTTGTGCAGCGAGCCGGTGGCCGATTACCTGGTGCAGTTCGCCCGTCACCTGATCTACAGCACCAGCATGCCCCCGGCGCAGGCCGTGGCGCTCTCTGCGTCGCTTGCGGTGATCCGCGGCGAAGACGGCGCTGAACGCCGGGCGCGCCTGGCCGACCATATTCAGCGTTTTCGCCGGGGGATAAGCGAGCTGTCTTACCGGCTTACCGACTCGCACAGCGCCATTCAGCCCGTGATTGTGGGTGAAAACCATCGGGCGCTGATGCTGGCACAGGCGCTACGAGAACGCGGGCAGTGGGTCACGGCGATCCGCCCACCCACCGTGCCACCAGGCACCGCGCGCTTGCGTCTGACGCTCACGGCAGCGCATGAGCCGCAGGATATCGATACGCTTCTGGAGGCACTGTATGTCTCCCGTCAATAAACAGGCCGTTGCCGCCGCGTTTGGCCGGGCAGCGCAAAGCTATTCACGGCACGATGAGCTGCAACGCCTGAGCGCCCGCGGGCTGCTGGCCGCGCTCGGTGACGGGCGTTTTGCGCAGGTGCTCGACGCAGGCTGCGGGCCAGGCGGCAATAGCCGTTACTGGCGCGCAACAGGTAGCCACGTCACGGCGCTGGATTTATCCGCGCAGATGCTGGATGAAGCCCGCCAGCAGCAGTCAGCAGACCGTTATCTGGTGGCCGATATCGAGGCCATCCCGCTGGAGGATGCGCTGTTTGACCTCGTCTGGAGCCATCTGGCGGTGCAGTGGTGCGCCAGCCTGCCGCAGGCCCTACGCGAGTTATACCGCGTGGCGCGGCCCGGCGGAGCGGTGGCCTTTACCACCCTGCTGGAAAGTTCGTTGCCGGAGCTGAATCAGGCGTGGAGGGCAGTGGATGCACAGCCTCATGCCAACCGGTTTCTCTCGCACGAACAGGTCACTCAGGCGCTGGCAGGCTGGCGCTATCGCAGCGTGGTCCAGACCGTCACCCTCGAATTTAGCGATGCGTTAAGCGCCATGCGATCGCTTAAGGGCATAGGCGCGACGCACCTGCACGCCGGACGGGAGAAGAAACCCCTTACCCGCGGCCAACTCCAGCGTCTCGAGCTGGCCTGGCCGCAGGAGCGGGGCCGGTTCCCGCTCTCTTATCATCTTTTTCATGGGATTATTGAACGTGACTGAACGTTATTTTGTTACCGGCACGGACACTGAAGTCGGTAAAACGGTTGCCAGCGCTGCGCTGTTGCAGGCGGCGCGTCTGCTGGGGAAAACAACTGCCGGGTATAAGCCCGTAGCCTCCGGCAGCGAGATGACGCCGGAAGGCTTACGCAATACCGATGCGCTGGCGCTACAGCGTAATAGCAGCCTTGCGCTGGCCTATTCTGCGGTGAACCCCTATACCTTTGCTGAACCCACCTCGCCGCACATCGTCAGCGCCGATGAAGATCGTCCGATTGATTTTTCGGTGCTCTCTTCCGGGTTACGCGACCTGGAAACGCAGGCCGACTGGGTGCTGGTGGAGGGGGCTGGCGGCTGGTTTACCCCGCTGTCCGACGAGCAGACATTTGCTGACTGGGTGCAGGCCGAGCAGCTTCCGGTCATTCTGGTGGTCGGCGTGAAGCTTGGCTGTATCAATCACGCCATGCTGACCGCTCAGGCCGTGCAGCAGGCCGGGTTGCGTCTGGCAGGGTGGATTGCCAATGACGTGGTTGCGCCGGGTAAACGTCATGCTGAGTACCTGGCGACGCTGAAGCGGGGGCTGCCTGCGCCGTTTCTCGGCGAGATCCCGTGGCTTGCCGACGGCGCAGAGCAGGCGGAAACCGGACGCTATCTTGACCTTAGCGCCTTATGTCCCGAGCCATCCAGTGCGCAATAAGGTCGTCATCCAGCTCGTTAACGTGGCCCTGTGCCACGTTACGCCCGCGATAGAGCATGCAGAAACGATCCGCTACCCGGCGGATAAACGACAGCTGTTGCTCAGCTAACAGCACCGTCATTCCCAGCTCCCGATTCAGCCGCACCAGCAACTGCCCCAGCCTGCGCGCGAAACCGTGCCCTGCGCCGCACATGGGCTCATCCAGAATCAACACGCGCGGGCGATTAACCAGCGCACTGGCGAGAGCCAGCTGATACTGGTCGTCGGGGGACAGCGCAGAGGCACGGCTCTGTCGCAGCGGATAGAGCTCCGGAAACAGGGCGTACACGTCATTTTTTGATGTCGGGTCGGATTTCCCCGTCGCCCGCATAGCGATATGCAGATTTTCATCGACGGTCAGCTGGGAAAATATCCGCCGATCCTGCGGGACGTAGCCTATCGTCGGCGGCGCCGTGAATGCTGACGCAGGGCTGAGCAAATTACGCGGCGGCGCGCCAGCCTCATGCCAGATGATGGTGCCGCTTTCAACGGGCACCTTTCCGGTAATGCAGTTCATGAGCGTGGATTTACCCATGCCAGGCAGGCCAACAATGCCCGTACAGATGCCTTGCGGGAAATCGATATTCACGTTCCATAGCGTATGTTGGCTTCCGTAAAACTGATTTACAGCACGCAGACTCAACATCTTTCTCTCCTTAAAAATGTGTGGGGGTGATGCACAGAGTGATGTCTGCAAAACGCCTGCCAGGAACTTCATAATGATTAAAAAAAGGCCATTTTTAGGAATAACTCACTATCAAAAGCTGTACGTTTATACGAAATGCACATTCCCGGTGCCGCGTATGTCGAATCGTGGTGCAGGAGAAATGACAGAATTGTGATTAAGATCTCGCCAGTTGCTTATGAAAAAATGAACGTTTTCCAGGCAAAAAAGAGTGATAAAAATTTTTTACTGCCGCTTCGTGGGAAAAACCGGGAATTTGCTGAAGTGCATGCTGTACGGGCTGGAGGCAGTTATCCACTATTCCTGTGGATAACCTTGTGCATTAGAGTTAGAAAACACGCGATAAGCGAGAGAATACGCGGGTTACGACCAAATTGATGGGAAACGCGGCTTAATAAATTAGTCTTTATTTTTTAACGAATTAGATAAAAGCAATTCCCTCAACGCCAGCGACACCTGTTGCCATAAAACTTTCATAACCGCCCTTGACAAATGTTAAAAAAGTAATAGTTCTGGGGATAACCCCCTGAGGCTGGTGTTTTATTTTGTCACAGTCGAAATTTGGCTCGCGAACGCTCTAATCCTCTCTGCGCTACGCTAAATATCCTGACACGCTACTGGTTTTTCATCCAGTGTTTTTTACTGGCAATCCTGGCCACAACGAGTAAAATTACTCACCTGCCGCTTATTCTGTCATCAGGTCGTCGCCCATGAGTAAACCGTTTAAACTGAATTCTGCTTTCCGTCCTTCCGGGGATCAGCCCGAGGCTATTCGTCGCCTGGAAGAGGGGCTGGAGGACGGGCTGGCGCACCAGACTCTGCTGGGGGTTACCGGTTCGGGCAAAACCTTCACCATTGCCAACGTCATTGCCGATCTCCAGCGTCCGACGATGGTCCTCGCGCCGAACAAAACGCTGGCGGCGCAGCTGTATGGTGAGATGAAAGAGTTCTTCCCGGAAAACGCGGTGGAGTATTTCGTCTCCTACTACGACTACTACCAGCCGGAAGCCTACGTTCCCAGCTCCGACACGTTTATCGAGAAAGATGCCTCGGTGAACGAACATATCGAGCAGATGCGTTTGTCGGCGACCAAGGCGCTGCTGGAGCGTCGTGACGTGGTGGTGGTGGCCTCGGTGTCGGCGATCTACGGCCTGGGCGATCCGGATCTCTATCTCAAGATGATGCTGCACCTGACGCAGGGGATGATCATCGATCAGCGGGCGATTTTGCGCCGTCTGGCGGAGTTGCAGTACACCCGTAACGATCAGGCGTTCCAGCGCGGGACCTTCCGCGTGCGCGGCGAGGTGATTGATATCTTCCCGGCGGAATCGGACGACATGGCGCTGCGCGTGGAGCTGTTCGACGAAGAGGTTGAACGCCTGTCGCTGTTCGATCCGTTGACCGGTCACGTCGAGTCGGTGATCCAGCGCTTCACCATCTACCCGAAAACGCACTACGTGACGCCACGCGAGCGTATCGTGCAGGCGATGGAAGAGATCAAAATTGAGCTGGCGGACCGCCGCAAGGTGCTGCTGGCGAACAATAAGCTGCTGGAAGAGCAACGCCTGAGCCAGCGTACCCAGTTCGATCTGGAGATGATGAACGAGCTGGGCTACTGCTCCGGCATCGAAAACTACTCGCGCTACCTATCCGGGCGCGGGCCGGGCGAAGCGCCGCCGACGCTGTTTGACTACCTTCCGGCGGACGGCCTGCTGGTGATCGACGAATCACACGTTACGATCCCCCAGATCGGCGGGATGTACCGCGGTGACCGCGCGCGTAAAGAGACGCTGGTTGAGTACGGGTTCCGACTGCCGTCAGCGCTGGACAACCGTCCGATGAAGTTTGAAGAATTTGAGGCGCTTGCTCCGCAGACCATCTACGTATCGGCGACGCCGGGCAACTACGAGCTGGAAAAATCCGGTGATGACGTGGTGGACCAGGTGGTGCGTCCGACCGGGCTGCTGGATCCGATTATCGAGGTGCGTCCGGTGGCGACGCAGGTGGACGATCTGCTCTCGGAAATACGTGCCCGTTCCGCCATCAACGAGCGCGTGCTGGTTACCACGCTCACCAAACGTATGGCGGAAGATTTGACGGAGTATCTGGAAGAACACGGCGAGAAGGTGCGGTATCTGCACTCGGATATCGATACCGTGGAGCGTATGGAGATCATCCGCGATCTGCGTCTGGGCGAGTTCGACGTGCTGGTAGGAATTAACCTTCTGCGAGAAGGTCTGGATATGCCGGAGGTGTCGCTGGTGGCGATTCTGGACGCGGACAAAGAGGGCTTCCTGCGTTCCGAGCGCTCGCTGATCCAGACCATTGGCCGCGCCGCGCGTAACGTCAACGGGAAGGCGATCCTGTACGGGGATAAAATCACCCCGTCGATGGCCAAAGCGATTGGCGAAACGGAACGTCGTCGCGAGAAGCAGCAGCGCTATAACGAAGAGCACGGCATCACGCCGCAGGGGCTGAACAAGAAGGTGGTGGATATCCTGGCGCTGGGTCAGAACATTGCGAAGACCAAAGCGAAAGGCCGCGGCAAGGCCCGTTCAGTGGTGGAAGAGGATACCGTCGCGCTGACGCCGAAAGCGTTGCAGCAGAAGATCCACGAGCTGGAAGGGCAGATGATGCAGCATGCGCAGAACCTGGAGTTCGAAGAGGCTGCGCAAATCCGCGATCAGCTGCATCAGCTGCGGGATCTGTTTATTGCGGCATCGTGAATTTTTTGCCCGGTGGCGTTTTCTCCCTCTCCCTGTGGGAGAGGGCCGGGGTGAGGGCATCAGGCCGCACAAAACGAACCTAACCTAATGCCTGAATCGCCTTCTCCAGCGCCTCGCGTAGCAGATGGCGGTCGTGGCGATATTTAATATCGCTGGCTTCCAGCGGCTCCTGTACCACCACGCGATCGCCAATCCCTGATACATCCACTTTCGGTCCGACCACGACACCATCGATAATTTTCTTACCAACGTACTGTTCCATCAGGTCCAGCTTATCCGCCAGCGACAGGCTTGCCGCCGCCGGGCTGAGTTCGCGGCCTAAATTACCGATATAGACCATGGGCGCAGGCGTTCTGCGCAGCGCCTGCGCCAGCTCTTTCACCAGCAGGATCGGCATCAGGCTGGTGTAAAAACTTCCCGGCCCAATCAGGATCAGATCGGCCTCGCCAATCGCTTCTACCGCTTCACGCGTTGCGGGTACGCTGGGGTAGGTCATCAGCTCTTTTGGCGGCAGAAGAAGCTGGTCGATATTCACTTCACCATACACTTCGTGATCGTCAGCATCGATCGCCATCAAATCTACCGGCTGTTCGGACATTGGGATCAGGAACGCATCCACTTTTAGCAGGTTACGAATTAAATTGATCGCTTCCAGAGGGCGCACGCTCAGGTGATCCAGCGCCTTTAACATCAGATTTCCAAGGTTATGGCCTGAAAGTTCGCCATTCCCGCCAAAACGGTACTCAAACATCGCCGAGGCCACGCTTGGCTCAGTGATGAGCTGGTTGAGGCAGTTGCGCATGTCGCCCCAGGCTATCCCGCCTTCAGCACGTCGGATCCGCCCGGTTGAGCCGCCGTTGTCCGTTGTTGTCACGATGCCCGTCAGGCGTGAGCCCAGTGACGATAACGACGACATAACCCGTCCCAGCCCGTGACCTCCGCCAAGAGCGACCACGCGGTCCAGATCCGCAAAAGTGCGATTGCGCATACCTATTCCTTATCCTGTTAAGCTTGCGTCACAGTAACGCAACTACTCCTAAAAGACGATGCCTCTCACAATCCATAATGACGTATATCAATGCGAAAGCGCTGTTTTTGCGTATTCTGTAGTGAAAATGCACGATAACATCGTTATGTATAAATTTATATAGCGAAAAGCGACAATGGCGAAGTGGCGATTTCCACGCTACTATCGCCATAACCACGTTTTCAAAACTGAAAACATACACTCTAGCCCTGGCGCCTGTGTCGAGAGATATGGCGCCCTGGCCGTGGCGGATTTGCCACCAGGGTACAGAAAGAAATGACTGTGCCTCCCGATCTGGAAAGGTGTACATGGCTTCACAACTTACTGATGCTTTCGCGCGTAAGTTTTACTACTTGCGTCTGTCGATTACCGATGTGTGCAACTTCCGTTGCACCTACTGCCTGCCCGATGGCTACAAGCCGGGCAGCGTCACCAATAATGGCTTTCTCTCCGTGGATGAAGTACGCCGCGTTACGCGTGCGTTCTCGGAACTCGGCACGGAAAAAGTGCGTCTTACCGGGGGAGAGCCCTCCCTGCGTCGTGATTTCCCTGACATTATTGCCGCCGTGCGTGAAAACGAACGTATCCGCCAGATCGCGGTGACCACCAACGGTTACCGCATGGCGCGTGACGTGGCGTACTGGCGCGATGCGGGGCTGACGGCGATCAACGTCAGCGTGGACAGCCTTGATGCCCGGCAGTTTCACGCCATTACCGGTCAGGACAAGTTCCGCCAGGTGATGGACGGCATCGATGCGGCGTTTACCGCCGGGTTCGAAAAAGTCAAAGTCAACACGGTGCTGATGCGCGACGTAAACCACCATCAGTTGGACACCTTCCTGGCGTGGATTAAATCCCGTCCCATTCAACTGCGTTTTATCGAGCTGATGGAAACGGGCGAGGGCAGCGAGCTGTTCCGCCGTCACCATATTTCCGGCATGGTGTTGCGCGACGAGCTGCTGAAACGCGGCTGGATCCATCAGATCCGCCAGCGCAGCGATGGCCCGGCGCAGGTTTTTTGTCATCCGGATTATGAAGGCGAAATCGGCCTGATCATGCCCTATGAAAAAGACTTCTGTGCCAGCTGCAACCGCCTGCGTGTCTCCTCCGTTGGCAAGCTCCATCTTTGCCTGTTCGGGGATGGCGGCGTCGATCTGCGCGATTTGCTGGAAGATGACGCTCAACAGGACGCGCTTGAAGCACGCATTTCCGAGGCGCTGACGCACAAAAAGCAGACCCATTTCCTGCATCAGGGCAACACCGGCATTACTCAGAACCTGTCCTATATCGGCGGGTAATCAGGCTTTAGAAGGAACCAGAAGATGAGTCAAGTAAGCGCGGAATTTATCCCGACACGCATTGCTATTCTTACCGTTTCCGAACGTCGTGGTGAAGAGGATGATACCTCCGGCCACTGGCTGCGCGAGGCGGCACACGAAGCCGGACACCAGATTGTTGATAAAGCGATCGTCAAAGAAAACCGTTACGCCATTCGCGCTCAGGTCTCACAGTGGATTGCGAACGATGACGTCCAGGTGGTGCTGATCACTGGCGGCACCGGCTTTACCGCAGGCGACCAGGCGCCGGAAGCGCTGCTCCCGCTGTTCGATCGCGAAGTGGAAGGCTTCGGCGAAGTGTTCCGCATGCTCTCGTTTGAAGAGATTGGTACCTCTACGCTTCAGTCCCGTGCTGTCGCGGGGGTGGCGAACAAGACGCTGATCTTCGCCATGCCGGGGTCGACCAAAGCCTGCCGCACCGCGTGGGAAAACATTATTGCCCCGCAGCTGGATGCTCGTACCCGTCCGTGTAACTTCCATCCCCATTTAAAGAAATAAACTATGTCACAACTGACCCACATAAACGCCGCTGGCGAAGCGCATATGGTGGATGTCTCCGCCAAAGCCGAAACGGTGCGCGAGGCGCGTGCTGAAGCGTTCATCACCATGCTGCCGGAGACGCTGGCGATGATTATCGACGGCAGCCATCACAAGGGTGATGTGTTTGCCACCGCCCGTATCGCTGGTATTCAGGCCGCTAAACGTACCTGGGACCTCATTCCGCTCTGCCATCCGCTGATGCTCAGCAAAGTGGAGGTAAATTTGCAGGCGCAGCCGGCGCATAATCGCGTGCGTATCGAGTCCTTGTGCCGCTTAACCGGGAAAACTGGCGTGGAGATGGAGGCGTTGACGGCGGCCTCCGTGGCGGCGCTGACCATCTACGACATGTGTAAAGCGGTGCAGAAAGATATGGTGATTGGCCCGGTGCGTCTGTTGGCAAAAAGCGGCGGCAAATCCGGCGATTTTAAGGTAGAAAGCCATGATTAAGGTGCTTTTTTTTGCCCAGGTCCGTGAGCTGGTCAATACCGACAGCCTGACGCTGGACGGCTCTTTCGAAAACGTCGCCGCCCTGCGCGCGCATCTGGCGGCGCAAGGCGACCGTTGGGCGCTGGCGCTGGATGAAGGCAAACTGCTGGCCGCCGTGAATCAGACGCTGGTGGAGTTGACCCACCCGCTGGCCGATGGGGACGAAGTGGCCTTCTTCCCGCCGGTAACAGGGGGTTAAGATGACGGAAACCCGAATTCTGGTCGGCCCTGAGCGCTTTAGCGTCGGTACCGAATACAGCTGGCTGGCAGAGCGCGATGAAGACGGCGCGGTCGTGACGTTTACCGGAAAAGTGCGTAACCACAACCTCGGCGACAGCGTAAAAGCGCTGACGCTGGAGCACTATCCGGGGATGACCGAAAAATCACTGGCGGCCATTGTCGAAGAGGCGCGAGGCCGCTGGCCGCTGGGACGCGTTACGGTTATCCATCGCATCGGCGAAATGTGGCCCGGCGAAGAGATTGTGTTTGTCGGCGTCACCAGCGCCCATCGCGGGAGTGCGTTTGCGGCGGGGGAGTTCATCATGGATTATCTTAAAACCAAAGCGCCGTTCTGGAAACGTGAAGCGACGCCGGAAGGTGAGCGCTGGGTGGAATCACGCGACAGCGATAAGCATGCCGCCAGCCGTTGGTAACAGGTTTACGTGGATGTGTTAGTCTTAACATGTGTGTTTACTTAATCAGGAGTGAATCATGGACCGATTTCCGCGTTCCGATTCGATAGTTCAGCAGACCCGTAGCGGGCTGCAAACCTACATGGCTCAGGTATATGGCTGGATGACGGTTGGCCTGCTGCTTACCGCGTTTATCGCGTGGTATGCGGCAAACACGCCTGAACTGATGATGTTTATCTTCTCCAGCAAAATCACCTTCTTTGGGCTGATTATTGCGCAACTGGCGCTGGTATTTGTGCTCTCCGGGCTGGTGCACAAGCTCAGCTCGGGTATGGCGACCACGCTGTTTATGCTCTATTCGGCGCTGACCGGGCTGACGCTTTCCAGTATTTTCATCGTTTACACCTACTCCTCCATCGCCAGCACCTTTGTGGTGACCGGCGGGATGTTCGGTGTGATGAGCCTGTACGGTTACACCACCAAACGTGACCTGAGCGG
The DNA here is from genome assembly GCF_000492855.1 of Enterobacter sp. MGH 38. Taxonomy (NCBI): domain Bacteria; kingdom Pseudomonadati; phylum Pseudomonadota; class Gammaproteobacteria; order Enterobacterales; family Enterobacteriaceae; genus Enterobacter; species Enterobacter sp. MGH 38. The sequence continues at coordinate 526,183 of NZ_KI535608.1, forward strand.
CTTCGGCAACATGCTGTTTATGGGGCTGATTGGGATTGTGCTGGCGTCGCTGGTGAACCTGTGGCTGAAAAGTGACGCGCTGATGTGGGCGGTGACCTATATCGGGGTGGTGATCTTCGTGGGCTTAACCGCCTACGACACCCAGAAGCTCAAAAACATCGGTGAACAAATTGATGTTCGTGACAGTTCAAACCTGCGCAAATACTCGATTCTGGGCGCGTTGACGCTTTATCTGGACTTCATCAACCTGTTCCTGATGCTGCTGCGTATCTTCGGCAACCGTCGTTAGTGAGGGTGGCGCTGTCTGATGCCCTCACCCTGACCCTCTCCCACAGGGAGAGGGAACAAACCCTAAAAACGGCAACGAAGTTGCCGTTTTGCTTTTATTTTGCCATTGCCTTCTCGTTCTTCGCGCGCAGCTTCTTGGCCCGACTCTCCAGCACCAGATAACAGACCGTTGCCAGCGCCAGCGGCAGGAAGTAGTAGATCATGCGGTACGCGAGCAGGGCGGCGATAATCGTCCCGTGAGACACATGCTCCCCCGCAAGCAGCGCGATAAACACCGCTTCCAGTACGCCAATACCCGCCGGAATATGCACAATCACCCCGGCAATACTGCTTACCAGCAACACGCCCAGCACAAAGAAGTAATTCACATCTTCGCCAATTAACAGCCAGATAATGGCCCCCATCGCCATCCAGTTGGCGCTGGAAACCACCATTTGCAGGACGGCAAACTTCCATGACGGCAGCACCAGCTTCTGGCCTTTAATGGTCATGTGACGACGTTTGGCAAAGGCGCAGGCCCACAGGTAGGCCGCGATGATCAGCAGCAGTACGATGCCCAGAATGCGCAGAGTGGCCTCATCGATGTACCAGTGCGCAGGCAGCTGCACCACGCCGATGGTGAAAATCACCCCGCCCAGCAGAATATACCCCAGCCAGTTGGTGGTGATGCTTAAGGAGAAAATACGCGTAATGGTGCCGCCCGGTAAGCCAAGGCGGGAGTACAGGCGATAGCGCATACCAATCCCGCCCACCCAGGTGCTCAGCGTCAGGTTAAAGGCGTAGCAGATGAATGACACCAGCATAACCTGCCGTTTGGCAAGCTTATGCCCGCAGTAGGCGCGTCCCAGCAGGTCATAGCAGCCGTACATCAGGTAGCTCACAATCACCAGCCCAACGGCACCCAGCAGGACTGTCCGGTTGTAGTTGCGAATAACTTTCCACACCTCTTCCCAGTCCACCTTCTGGGCATACACCACCAGCAGGACCGCGACGGCAATAAAGAACAGCCAGGTCAGGATTTTTTTCGCCAGCCGCCAGCGAGGATGAGATTTCGACATCAGGTTTTCCCTCCATCTTCCGCCTCTACGCGGTCCTGGGTTTCCATTTCGGGTTGCACAGGCGGATCCACCAGCGCCAGTTTCGGCGTATGCGCGGGCAGCCAGCCCACCATGGCCGGGAAGTGGCGCAGGAAGTGGAACACCACCACGCCGATGCCCACGTTCCACCAGCTCCGTTTCGGCACCATGGACTCATCCACACGCACGCAGTCTTTATTAATAAGACCCTGAAGGTTATCGCGCAGGGTGTGATTAAACTGGCGATCGTGGATGATGAGGTTCGCTTCCAGATTCAGCGATAAGCTCAGCGGATCAAGGTTGCTGGAGCCGACGGTCGCCCAGTGGTCATCCATCACGGCGACTTTGCCGTGCAGCGGGCGGCGGCGATATTCATAGATCTGCACGCCGCTTTTGACCAGATAGCGATAGAGCAGACGCGCGCCCACCTTCACAATCGGCATATCGGGCTCACCCTGCACGATAAGCTTCACGCTCACGCCGCGTCGGGCCGCGTTGCGCATGGCATGCAAAATCCGGTAACCGGGGAAGAAATAGGCGTTGGCGATAATCACCTCGCGCTTCGCGTTCGCCAGCATCTTCAGGTAATGACGCTCGATATCGTCCCGATGCTCCTCGTTATCACGCCAGACGAACAGGGCCTGCGCCTCGCCGGGCTTGCGGTTCTCCTCCGGGCGGTGACGGCGTCGCCACCAGCGGCGGACGGCCTCCTTGCCGGGTAAGTTTTCCAGCACGAACAGCTGGATGTCCTGCACTACCGGCCCTTCGATACGGATCGCGTAGTCCTGTTTCGCTTCGGGACCGTAATCCGACATATGCTCGGCGGAGTAGTTAATGCCGCCCACGAAGGCCACCGTTTCATCCACCACCACAATTTTGCGGTGCATACGGCGGAACAGGTTGGTGCGCATGCCGAACAGACGCGGGCCGGGATCGTAATAGCGGAACACCACCCCTGCGGCGGTGAGCTCGTTAACAAATTCGTCGCTGAGATCCGGCGAACCATATCCGTCGAGCAGGACCTCGATTTTTATACCGCGACGAGCGGCATGCAGCAGTGCGCTGTGCAACTGCCTGCCCACGTCATCTTCAAACCAGATAAACGTTTCCAGAAAGACTTTCTGCTGTGCGTGGCTAATCGCCTCAAAAACCGCCGGATAATAGTTATCGCCATTTTCCAGCAGCGTAATACGGTTACCTTCCTGCCATGTGCATTTCATAAGTGGATCTCCGCGCTGAGTGGGGCATGGTCGGAGAGATGTCGCCAGTTGAGCAAGGCCAGCGCCGTCGGGCTACTGGCGTGGGCATTTTTTACGTAGATGCGGTCAAGGCGCAGCAGGGGGAAGCGCACCGGAAACGTTCGCGCGGGACGACCGCGTGCGCGGGTAAAAATCTCCTCCAGCCCCGCATTCACCTTCAGCGGATGGTTGGCACGCTGTCGCCAGTCGTTGAAATCACCGGCCACCACCACGGGCTCGCCCTCCGGCAGCGCATTTGTCCAGTCTGCCAGCATCTGTAGCTGGGCCTGACGGTGGGCTTCACGCAGGCCAAGATGAACACAGCCTACATGAATGGGAAAATCGAGCTCTGGGGGGGTGATACGACAGTATAACAGCCCGCGTTTTTCACTCTCGCCAACGGAGACGTCCCGGTTCTCATAATGCTCGATAGGAAAACGCGACAGCACCGCGTTACCGTGATGCCCCTCCGGGTAGACCGCATTGCGCCCGTAGGCGTAATCGCTCCACATGGTATCCGCCAGAAACTCGTAGTGGGGCGTGTCGGGCCAGTTTTCGAAATGCATCGGGTGCACTTCATGCGCGCCCATGACCTCCTGGAGGCAGACAATATCGGCGCTGACGGTGCGCACCGCGTCGCGCAGCTCCGGTAAAATGAAGCGGCGGTTAAATGCTGTGAAGCCCTTATGAATGTTTATCGTCAGCACCTTAAGCGAGAAATGCTGCGTTTTTTTGCTCATAAACACCTTCCTGGGTGACTATCCCGATGAAAATAAAGTGTAGTAGGCGTCACAAAAAGATGCGGCGTTACGGAATTTTCCGTAAAGTGCGGTAGTCTGAATTAGCAGAGAAAAATCCTTCAGGAGAGAAGCCATGAAGTGGCAACAACGCGTTCGTGTCGCAACCGGTTTGAGTTGCTGGCAGATAATGTTGCATTTACTGGTCGTGGCCGTACTGGTGATGGGCTGGATGAGCGGCACGCTGGTGCGTGTTGGCTTAGGGTTATGCGTGGTTTACGGCGTGACCGTGCTGTCGATGCTGTTTTTACAGCGTCATCACGACGCGCGCTGGCGCGAAGTGGGAGATGTGCTCGAAGAGCTCACCACCACCTGGTATTTTGGTGCGGCAATGATCGTCCTGTGGCTGTTGTCACGCGTGCTGCAAAACAACCTGCTGCTGGCCCTGGCGGGTCTGGCTATCCTCGCAGGACCCGCGGTGGTGTCGTTGCTCACCAAAGAGAAAAAGCTACGCGATGTTTCGTCTAAACATCGCATAGGCCACTGAGCCCGTAGTGGCCGCGATGACCAGTAGCGGCCACAAACTTCCCCACACAATATCCAGACTCGCATCCTTCAGATAGATTTGCTTGGTGATATCTGTGAAGTGACGAATCGGGTTTATCCACGTCAAATCCTGTAACCACACCGGCATGTTCTCCACTGGCGAAACGTACCCAGAAAGCAAAATCGCCGGCATCATAAAGACAAACACCCCAATAAACGCCTGCTGCTGCGTTGAGCATAGTGCGGAGATCAGCAGCCCAAACCCCACCAGCGACAGCCCGTAAATCACCATCGTGAAGTAAAACAGCGCCAGCGATCCGGCGAACGGGATCTGGTAGGCCCAAATTCCCACCCCCAGCACGATGGTGGCCTGGAAGGTGGCGACAATTAGCGCCGGCACCGCTTTGCCGACGAAAATTTGCCAGGTGGCGAGCGGAGAGACCAGCAGCTGATCCAGCGTGCCCTGTTCGCGCTCGCGAGCGACGGAGAGGGAGGTGACGATCATCACCCCGATGGTGGTGATCATGGCGATCAGCGACGGCACCACAAACCACTTGTAGTCCAGATTCGGGTTATACCAGTTGCGCACCACCAGTTCGCTGTTGTTGGGTTTGGGTTTGCCCGCCATCAGCTCCTGCTGGTAATCCTTCACCACCTGCTGGAGGTAGTTGGCTGCGATCTGGGCGCTGTTGGAGTTACGCCCGTCGAGGATCAGCTGCATCGGCGCGGTCTGGAAGGTATCCAGATTGCGGGAGAAATCCGCCGGGAAGCGCACCAGCAGCAGCGCTTTTTGCGTGTCGATGGTGGGCTGAATGTCCTGCGGGCTTTTCAGCAGCAGGATGTGGGTAAAGGCTTTCGCACGCGCAAAGCGCTGCGTCAGCTCGACGGAGTGTTTGCCGTTGTCTTCGTTGTAAATGGCAATGGTGGCGTTGGTCACCTCAAGGGTGGCGGCAAACGGGAACAGTAAAACCTGGATCAGCACCGGCAGCACCAGAATGGCGCGGGTCTGCGGCTCGCGCAGTAGGGATTGCAGCTCTTTGCGTATTAACGTCCATAAACGGTGAAACATGCGCGCTCCTTAATCTAACCGCCGTTTGGTTTTCATCCACGTCAACCCGATAAACATCACCGCCGACGCCATTAAAAACAGCGTGTTGATAATCAGCACTACCGGAATATTCCCCGCCAGGAACAGGCTTTGCAGCGTGCTCACGAAGTAGCGCGCCGGGATAATGTAGGTCACGGCGCGGATGACGGCAGGCATACTGTCTATCTGGAAGATAAACCCTGAGAGCATTATTGACGGCAGGAAAGCGGCGTTCAGCGCCACCTGCGCGGCGTTAAACTGGTTGCGGGTGATGGTGGAGATGAGCAGCCCCATCCCCAGCGTGCTGAGTAAAAACAGGCTTGTGATAAAGAACAGCACCACCAGCGAGCCGCGGTACGGCACGCCGAGGATAAAGACGGACACCAGCATGCAGAGCAGCATCGCCAGCATGCCGAGGAAGTAGTAGGGGATCAGCTTGCAGAGCAGCAGCTCGACGCGCGTCACTTCGGTCGAGAGCAGCGCCTCCATGGTGCCGCGCTCCCATTCGCGGGCGATCACCAGCGAGGTCAGAATCGCGCCGATCACCGTCATAATAATCGTTACCGCGCCCGGAATAATAAAGTGCTGGCTGATGGCGGCGGGGTTAAACCAGTAGCGTGTCTGCACGTCAATCAGCGGTTCAAACTTTTCCCCCCGGTCCTCGGCGCGCTGCATCTGCCAGAGCTGCCAGATCCCCTCCGCGTAGCCCTGCACAAAGTTCGCGGTGTTCGGCTCGCTGCCGTCGGTAATCACCTGGATCGGCGCATCGGCGCCCGGGCGCGCCATGTTGGCCGCGAAATCCACCGGAATGACGATCAGGCCGCGAATTTTCCCGGCCTGCATTTTCTGGATCAATTCCTGCCGGCTGTCGCTGATGGTGGCATCGATGTAGGGCGAGCCGGTCATGGCGTGGGTGAAGTCCAGCGCCTCTTCGCTCTGCTGCTCCAGCAAAATCCCGACCCGCAGCTTGCTGGAATCGAGGTTAATCCCGTAGCCGAAAATAAACAGCAGCAGCAGGGGGATCACCACCGCAATCAGCCAGCTGCTGGGGTCGCGCACAATCTGCCGCGTCTCTTTGACGCACAGGGCGCGCACCCGGCGCCAGGAGAGGGCGTTACTGCGCATGAGTATTCTCCTTATCCCAGTTGTGAATGAGGGTGATAAACGCCTGCTCCATGGTCGGGTCTGGCTGCGCGTCGTCGGCGGCCTGCGCTTTCAGGTCATCCGGCGTGCCGTGGGCAATCAGCTTGCCGCGATAGACCAGCCCGATACGGTCGCAATACTCCGCCTCGTCCATAAAGTGGGTGGTGACCATCACGGTCACGCCTTTTTCCACCATGCTATTGATATGCAACCAGAATTCACGGCGGGTGAGGGGGTCCACGCCTGACGTAGGTTCATCAAGAAACAGGATATCCGGCTCGTGCATCAACGAGCAGGCCAGCGCCAGCCGCTGTTTGAAGCCAAGCGGCAGCGCGTCGGTCGCCTGCGAGGCGATATCGGTCAGGCCGAAGGCGTCGCACATGCGGCCGATCTTCTGGTTCTGCGCCCGTCCCCGCAGGCCATAGACGCCGGAGAAAAATCGCAGATTTTGCTCCACCGTCAGGTTGCCGTAGAGCGAAAACTTCTGCGCCATATAGCCCAGGTGCTGGCGCGCCTTGCCGGAGCTGACTTTGAGATCCATGTTCAGCACCAGCGCTTTGCCGGACGTCGGTACCAGCAGACCGCACATCATTTTAAAGGTGGTGGATTTTCCTGCGCCGTTCGGCCCGAGCAGGCCAAATATCTCGCCGCGCTTCACGGCAAAATTGACGTTATCGGTGGCGGCGAAATCGCCGAATTTTTTGGTGAGCGATTTCGCTTCAATGACCGTTTCGCCCGGCGTACCTTCCACCGTGTGCAGAATGGCGCCAAGCGGTGATTCTGAGGTTCCCGCCCCGCCCAGCAGATCGATAAACGCATCTTCAAAGCGCGGCGCGGTCTCTGTCATGTCGATCTCAGGCATCCCCTGCGCACGCCGGATATCGTCGGCGGTGGCCTCTTTTTTGAGGATCACGCGCACCGAACGGCCCTGAATCATCCCGTCGCTCACCTGGGGCAGCTTCAGCACCCGTTGCAGCAGCGTGCGGTTGGATTCCTGCGCGCTGTGCAGCAGAAAACTTCGCCCGGCCATGGTTTGCGTCAGCTCGGTGGGTTCGCCCTGATAGAGCAGTTCGCCTTCATTCATCAGCAGCACGTCGCGGCACTGTTCTGCTTCATCAAGGTATGAGGTACTCCAGAGGATCAGCATGCCGTCACCCGCCAGTTCGTGCACCATCTGCCACAGTTCACGGCGGGAAATCGGGTCCACGCCGACGCCGGGTTCATCCAGCAACAGCACCTTCGGTTCGCCCACCAGCGTGCAGGCCAGCCCCAGTTTCTGCTTCATCCCGCCGGAGAGCTTGCCCGCCAGCCGGTCGGTGAACGGGCCGAGCGAGGTAAATTCCAGCAGGCGGGCGAAGGTTTTCTCCCGGGTTTCGCCGGTGACGCTGCGCAGGTCGGCGTACAGGTTGAGGTTTTCCATTACCGTCAGATCTTCGTACAGACCAAACTTCTGCGGCATATAGCCGAGTATGCCGTGGAGCGCCGCGTCGTCTTTGATCGGATCGAGGCCAAGCACGCTGGCACTGCCTTCATCCGGCTTCAGCAATCCCGCCAGCATCCGCATCAGCGTGGTTTTACCCGCGCCGTCCGGCCCCACCAGCCCGGTCACATAGCCTTTCTGAATCGTACAATTCAGCGGTGCGACCGCCGGTTTAGCCATTCCCGGGAAGCGTTTGACCAGATTGTTGAGCTGGATAACCGCGTCATTCATGTCGTTCCCCGTCGTTTAAGGTCACGGTAACAGGCATGCCCTGACGCAGCGCGTCGTCCGCATCGGTGACGATGATGCGCAGGCGATACACCAGGTCGGTACGCAGGTCCGGGGTTTCAACGGTTTTTGGCGTGAACTCGGCGGTAGGGGAGACGAAGCCCACTTTGCCGTGATACGGCTTGTCCGGGCGACCGTCGGTATAGAGCAGCAGTTCGCGGCCCGGCTGCATCTGGCCAAGATTCGGCTCATCAATGTAAGCGCGCACCCACACCGGACGGGTTAAGGAGAGCGTTAACACGGTGCTGCCCGCGCTGAGCATGCTGCCCGGCTCCACGGCGCGGGTCATCAGCGTGCCGTCAGACGGGGCGATTAACGTGGTGTCGTGCAGATCCAGCTCCGCCTGGGCTAACTGCGCCTGCGCCTGCTCAAGGCTGGCCTTCGCCTGGTCAATGTCCTGCGCACGGTTACCGGTGCGGTACTGGCTTAGCTTATCCTGGGCAGATTTCAGCGTCGCCTGTGCCTGGTCGCGGGATGAGCGCGCGTTTTCCAGGTCGTTGGCGGAAATAGTACGGCTTTTCCATAAGCCTTGCTGACGGTTATAGAAATTCTGCGCATAGTCATAGGCGGCTTTTGCCTGCTTAACGGCAGCGGCCGCCTGGGAGATCTCTTCGTCACGATAGCCCGCCAGCATCAGGTCGTATTGCGCCTGTGCGACGGAGACGCCTGCTTTTGCCTGCATCAGCGCGTTCTCAAACGGGGCTTTGTCCAGCATCCCCAGCGTCTGCCCGGCTTTGATGGCATCGCCTTCGTCAACGTTCAGCGAGGCCAGCCGTCCGCCAACGCGGAAGCTCATGTTGACGGTGCGGATATCCACGTTGCCATACAGCGTCAGGCCACGATCCTGCTGGCTCTGATACCACAGCCAGCCGCCTGTTCCCGCGGCAAGCAAGACAACAACCACCAGAATGATGGCGACAGGTTTTTTCATGACTTCTGGCTCCTTTGCGTTAAGCCTTGCAGGATCAGATCAACGTGACAGGTAATGACCTGGCTAATTTGCGCGGCTTTATCCTCATCGAATTGTGTCCAGCCCGTACGTAACAGGATGGTCTCACGCCCCAGACGGAAGGCGAGCACTTCGCCCAGCAGGGCGTGGGTATGCAAAATGGTGTCGGTATCGCTCGCGTCCCGTCCGGTATAGGCGGCGATCAGCCGGGTCAGATGGCTGTGCATCGGGGCGATCACCTGATCGTGCACCAGCTGGTACGCGGCAGTGGGGGAGAGCTGCTCGCGGGAGATAAATTTGCTCAGGTTCAGCGTATCGTCGTGCGTCAGCAGGCGGATCATGTTGTGACAGGCGTTAAGGATCAGCTGGCGGATGGCAGCCCGGTCAGGCTCTGGCTGGCTGAACAGCGCGGTGGCTTCTTCCACGTGCGGGCGAAAGCTGGTGCCGATAAAATCCGCGATCCACTGGGCGCAGGCGAGGTATAAATCCTCTTTTGAGCCAAAATAATAGGTGATGGCCGCAATATTCTGCCCGGCCTGAGCGGCGATATCCCGCGTGGTGGCATGCAGACCATACTCGCCAAACTGCGCCAGCGCGGCGGCGATAAGCTGACTTTTCGCCTGTTCGCCTTTGGTTGTCGTTGGGGTTGTATTCATAGCAGCATTAAAAATTAATCAATCGATTGATTAAGATTATGCCTGATTTGCGCAAACGTCGAGTCATCGCCGGGGATATTTTATGCGCCACGTCACAAAAGCTGCTACACTCCGCACCTTCGCGACATTGTGGTTTTTGTCCTTCTATTCGTTATATCTCCCTGAAAACTACACCTGTGATGGTCGGGGCGGTTCGGAGTTTTTATGTCTTTTGATTCCCTTGGTCTGAACCCGGAAATTCTGCGCGCCATCGCAGAGCAGGGCTACGTTGAGCCAACCCCTATCCAGCAGCAGGCCATTCCGGCCGTTTTGCAGGGCCGTGACCTGATGGCAAGCGCGCAGACCGGTACCGGTAAGACCGCGGGCTTTACCCTGCCGCTGCTGGAGCTGTTGGTAAAAAACCAGCCGCACGCCAAAGGCCGTCGTCCGGTGCGTGCGCTGATCCTCACCCCAACCCGCGAGCTGGCGGCCCAGATTGGCGAGAACGTGCGTGAATACAGCCGCTACCTCAACATTCGTTCGCTGGTGGTTTTCGGCGGGGTAAGCATTAACCCGCAGATGATGAAGCTGCGCGGCGGCGTGGACGTGCTGGTGGCAACGCCGGGGCGTCTGCTGGATCTGGAACACCAGAACGCGGTGAAGCTCGATAACATCGAAATCCTGGTGCTGGACGAAGCCGACCGTATGCTGGACATGGGCTTCATCCACGACATTCGCCGCGTGCTGGCGAAGCTGCCGACGCGTCGTCAGAACCTGCTCTTCTCCGCGACCTTCTCCGACGAGATCAAGGCGCTGGCGGAAAAGCTGCTGCATAACCCGCTGGAAGTGGAAGTCGCGCGCCGCAACACCGCCTCCGAGCAGGTGACGCAGCACGTTCACTTTGTGGATAAGAAGCGCAAGCGGGAACTGCTCTCCCAGATGATCGGACAGGGCAACTGGCAGCAGGTGCTGGTCTTTACCCGCACCAAGCACGGCGCCAACCACCTGGCGGAACAGCTGAATAAAGACGGCATCCGCAGCGCGGCGATCCACGGCAACAAGAGCCAGGGCGCGCGTACCCGCGCGCTGGCGGACTTTAAATCTGGCGACATTCGCGTGCTGGTGGCAACCGACATCGCCGCACGCGGTCTGGATATCGAAGAGCTGCCGCACGTGGTGAACTACGAGCTGCCAAACGTGCCGGAAGATTACGTTCACCGTATCGGCCGTACCGGCCGTGCGGCGGCCACCGGTGAAGCGCTCTCTCTGGTTTGCGTGGACGAGCACAAGCTGCTGCGTGACATCGAACGCCTGCTGAAGAAAGAGATCCCGCGCATTGAAACCCCGGGCTATGAAGTGGACCCGTCGATCAAAGCCGAGCCAATTCAGAACGGTCGTCAGGGTGGCGGACGCGGTCAGGGCGGCGGTGGTCGCGGTCAGCAGCCGCGTCGTTCAGAAGGTGGCGCGCCGAAATCTTCGGGCAAACCGCCGCGTCGTAATAACGACAGCAAACCAGCCGGTGAAAACCCGTGGCGTAGCGGCGAAGGGAAACCGGCAGGCGAGGGGCAGCGCCGACGCCGCCCGCGTAAACCTGCTAACCCGCAGTAATCTGGAAGCCCGGTCGTAAAGCCGGGCTTTTCTTTTTGCGGCAGCGGAGAGAAAGTGCCACAATAGTGGCTGTTTATACAGTATTTCAGGTTTTCCGATGGCTTTAACCGCTGCGCTGAAAGCGCAAATAGGCGCCTGGTATAAGGCGCTACAGCAGCAGATCCCCGATTTTATCCCCCGAGCGCCGCAGCGGCAGATGATTGCCGACGTGGCAAAAACGCTCGCCGGGGACGACGGGCGACATCTGGCGATTGAAGCCCCGACCGGCGTCGGGAAAACCCTGTCGTATCTCATTCCCGGCATCGCCATCGCGCGGGAGGAGGACAAAACGCTGGTGGTCAGCACCGCCAACGTGGCCTTGCAGGATCAGATCTTCAGCAAAGATTTGCCGCTGCTGCGCAAAATTATCCCCGATTTACGCTTCACCGCCGCCTTTGGTCGCGGGCGCTACGTCTGCCCGCGCAATCTGGCGGCGCTGGCCAGCAGTGAACCCTCCCAGCAGGATCTGCTCGCGTTTCTTGATGACGAGCTGACGCCAAACAACAAGGCGGAGCAGGAGCAGTGCGCAAAGCTGAAGGCCGATCTCGACGGCTACAGGTGGGACGGCCTGCGGGATCACACCAGCCAGGCGATCGGCGACGACCTGTGGCACAGGCTCAGCACCGATAAAGCGAGCTGCCTGAACCGCAACTGTCACTACTACCGCGAGTGCCCTTTCTTTGTTGCCCGGCGTGAGATTCAGGAAGCGGAGGTGGTTGTCGCCAACCATGCGCTGGTGATGGCCGCACTGGAGAGTGAAGCGGTTCTGCCGGAGCCCAAAAACCTGCTCCTGGTGCTCGATGAAGGTCATCATCTGCCCGACGTGGCGCGGGATGCGCTGGAGATGAGCGCGGAAATTACCGCCCCGTGGTTTCGCCTGCAACTGGATCTGTTCTGTAAGCTGGTGGCAACCTGCATGGAGCAGTTCCGCCCGAAAACCACGCCGCCGCTGGCGGTTCCGGAGCGGTTGAGCGAGCACTGTGAAGAGGTGTACGGCCTCATCGCCTCGCTGAATAACATTCTTAACCTGTATCTACCCGCCACACAGGAGGCGGAACACCGTTTTGCGATGGGGGAGTTGCCGCAGGAAGTGATGGAAATTTGTCAGCAGCTGGCGAAGCACCTTGAAAAGCTGCGCGGGCTGGCGGAGATGTTCTTAAACGATCTCAGCGAGAAAACCGGCACCCATGACGTTGTTCGCCTGCACCGCATTCTGCTGCAAATGAACCGTGCGTTGGGCATGTTTGAGGCGCAGAGCAAACTCTGGCGGCTGGCCTCAATGGCGCAGGCGTCCGGCGCGCCGGTGACAAAGTGGGCCACCCGCGAAGTGCGAGACGGGCAGGTACATCTTTTCTTCCACTGCGTGGGCATCCGCGTGGCCGATCAGCTGGAAAAGCTGATCTGGCGCAGCGTGCCGCACGTGGTAGTGACGTCGGCGACCCTGCGTTCACTGAACAGCTTCTCAAGGTTGCAGGAAATGAGCGGCCTGAAAGAGAAAGCGGGGGACCGTTTTGTGGCCCTGGACTCGCCGTTCAACCACTGTGAGCAGGGCAAGCTGGTGATCCCGCGCATGAACTATGAGCCGCTTATCGATAACGAAGAGCAGCATATTGCGGAAATGGCGGCCTACTTCCGCGAGCAGGTTGAGAGTAAAAAATACCCCGGTATGCTGGTGCTGTTTGCCAGCGGCCGCGCGATGCAACGCTTCCTGGAGCACGTCACCGATCTGCGCTTGCTCCTGCTGGTGCAGGGCGATCAGCCGCGCTATCGGCTGGTGGAAACCCACCGTAAACGCATTGATAACGGCGAGCGCAGCGTGCTGGTGGGGTTACAGTCCTTTGCGGAAGGGCTTGATTTGAAAGGTGACTACCTGACGCAGGTGCATATCCATAAAATTGCCTTCCCGCCCATCGACAGCCCGGTGGTGATCACCGAAGGCGAATGGCTGAAAAGCCTGAACCGTTATCCGTTTGAAGTGCAAAGCCTGCCTGCGGCGTCGTTTAACCTTATTCAGCAGGTCGGGCGCTTGATCCGTAGCCACGGCTGCTGGGGCGAGGTGGTGATTTATGACAAACGACTGCTCACCAAAAACTACGGCCAACGGCTGCTGAATGCGCTGCCGATCTTCCCGATTGAGCAGCCAGAAGTGCCGGAGGTAAAAAAACGCCCGGCAAAACCCTCTGCCGGGCGTACAAAAAGCATCCGTGCAAAGAGGCGCGGTCCTACTGGTAAGTGAATGTCACCTGAATCACGCTGCTGAACGTCCCGGCAGTGACGGGCATTGAGGTGGCGTAGTAGCGCGCGGACAGGGGAAAGGTTGCCGTGTGGTCGCTCGGATTGATGGCGGCGTTAAAGGCGGCCTGCGGGGCAATCAGTATTTTGTCCTGCCGGTCTGCCAGCTCCAGCGCCAGCCCCTTTGCGCTGCCGATATTGGCAAATTTGGTCGGATGCACGCTGTCTGCCTGGCCATAGAAAAAGGCCGTGGCAAGCGCCAGCGTGGCAGGACAGTGCGATACTGACAGGGAAAAGTCTTTCCACTCGCCGGTATCCCCCACGTCTTTAAAACTGCCCGACACCGTCTGGCCTAAGTCCACCGTCAGGTTGCGGCTGGCGCTGTCAATGATGCAGGTATTGGCGTAAATATTTCCCGTCATCTGGATCTGAATATCGTCTGCGTGGGCCAGGGCCAGTAAGCCCATCGTCAGAAACGCGATTGTCTTTTTCATGTTGGTCACTTATAGGCGAGAGTGATGGTTGCTACGGTGTTGGCGGGGCCGGGCGTCACCACATCGCTGATCTGCTCGTAGCGAACCTGAAAGGGGATCTCCAGCGTTTCATTGGCAACGGCCTGGCTTTGAGTGTTGACGTAGGTATCAAAGGTCGCAATGCGGTCATCAAACAGCATTCTCACCCCGACGCCCGTTGCCATGCCTGTCTGCTTCGTCAGTTTGATCACCCCCTCGAATGCCGTCTCGTAGCCGTTAGCACTGGTGATTTTTAGCTCAGGCTGAACGGTTGTGTCACAGTTAACGGTGATATTAAACGTTTGAGCGGGGCTGGATAAAAAACCCACGCTCATAAAATCACTGACGGGAAAATCACCCAAATTAACGGTGAGATTTTTTGGCGAAACAGAGCAGGTGACCTGATGCAAAATGACGTTACCTGCATACGCAATATGGTTAGGGCTGCCGATCCCTTCGTGACCGAAAACGCCAATGCCAAATTCGGTCTGAGACTGCACCAGCGTGCCGGAGGTCACGGCGTCGCTTGTTTTGACCAGTTCAAGCGTGACGTCAAAGTTAAACGACTGTGTGCCATCGCCAGAAACATAGCCAACAGGCGTTCCGCGTGAATCGCACTGTACTCCGCCTGCTCCGCTGATTCGCTGACCCTGATCGTTCATCAATGCGACCCCGACACCCGGTACGCCGGATTCGTATACTCCCTTCAGCCCCGGAATTTCCGCTCCGGTACCGTAGTAACACGAGACAATTTCCAGTCCGCTGTCGATACTCTGATCGCAGTGCCCGGCAACATGAACGCTCTGCTCTGTACCCGGAATGGTTGCACCAACCGCCAGCGTCGTCGGGACAGAAATGGAGGCCATGTTAATCATTTTGGGCAGATCCGGCGTGGTGCAGGTCGCCTTCGCATGCGGCATAAATAACGCGGCGGTTCCCAGAACCAGTAAGAAAAAGCACTGTTTAATCATTTGCATAATCGTTAGCCTGAACGGTGGATCAGTGACACTGCGCGGCAGCGTTAATGATGCTGGTTTGCTCTTTCTCATCCGTTAGCGCATAGTCAGCGACGCAGTGCTCGTTCGCCCCCTGTCCCCAGGAAACGTAGAGATGCCCTTGCTGCGGCAGACCAGAGAGGTAGGTCTGGCCGTCATTCCCGACAATAAATTCGCTGTCCTTATCTTCGGTGGTGACCGTTGCGCCGAAGGGCAGCGGTTTACCCTTTTGCGTAAGCGTCATCAGGACGCGGTTACCCACGCGGGTGTTAAAGCTGGCGCGCACCACGGCCCCGCGGGTTGGCGTCACGATCTGCGCCGCGTGGGTGACGTCGGCGTTGTCCGGTAGCGTTTCGGTATCCAGCGCGATGGTGTTGCGGCGATACGCGGTAACAAACGGCACGACGGTGTAGCCGCGGAAGTCGGTCTCGACGCCCGTCTGGTTCGTGATATGGGTTCCGTGCGTGCCCGGCGCTTTCACCAGCGCGATGGTGTCACCGAGCGGCTGGCTCAGGGTTATTCCGTTCGCATGGGCAACCACGCCGCCCTGCAAACCGACGTTCAAGGTCTGCTGATACTTATCCTGACTGACGCCTGCGCTCACTTCGCCATATGTCGCTTTGTAATCGGCGTTGATGCTGGTGGAGTTACCGCTGCCGATGCTGCTCAGCCCTTCCTGGATGTTCCAGTTCAGGTTGTCCTCTTTCAGCGCCGTGCCGTTCAGGCCGATGTTCTGCGTCGTGCCGTCTTTGGTGTTGTTCAGGTTGTAGGTGGCCCAGGTGTTATGCATCCAGCGGTCCAGCGGCACCGAGACGCTCAGCGAGAACTGGTTGTCGTTTGTCACCTCGTTACCGTCTTCATCGCTGTCCTGGGTGTTTTTGTTCATGCTGTAGCTGAGGCTGTAGCTCACCCCGTGCCAGCTATTGTTGTAGCTGACGCTCATCGAGGTCATGTTCTGGCTCTGACTCCAGTACGTCTCTTTCACCATGCTCAGGGTGACGGATCCCCAGCCTTCCGGCAGCGTCTGGTCGATGGTGGCTTCGGTTCGGGCGCGGCGCTGCTGCGGCGCAGACCAGTTGTCGGAGCGGGTATATGACTCCATGGTGTCGTCCAGGGTGTAAAACCCTTTGCTGTTATAGCGATAGCCGGCCAGCGAGAAATTGGTGCCTGACCGGGCGATGTCTTTGCTATAGCGCACGCGCCACGACTGGCCTTTGCTGGCCTGCTGTTTTTTCAACAGGGCCTTCGCGCGGGTCACGTCAATGGAAAAGGCGCCTAAATCGCCCATGTTTTTCCCGACGCCAGCCGCCTGAGACTGGTAATGGCTGCTCTGCTGCACGCCACCGTAGGCGGTGAAACCGTAGGGTAAACCGTAGATGGCGCTGCCCTGGGCAAACGGGGTCTTCTCGACGTCGTTGTCATAAGAACGGTAGCGTCCGGCAGTCACGCTGTAGCGCAGATTTTTTTCACGCTGCAATACCGGCACGGAGGCAAACGGCACGACGAAATGGCTTTCGCTGCCGTCGGTCTCTTTCACGGTGACCTGGAGATCGCCGCTGCTGCCGGTGGGGTAGAGATCGTTAATTTCGAACGCGCCGGGGGCGACCGTGTTCTGATAAATGATGTAACCGTTCTGGCGTACCACCACCTGCGCGTTACTGTGGGCGCTGCCGCGAATAATAGGGGCATAGCCTTTCTCGCTGTCCGGCAGCATGTCGCTGTCGGATTTTAGCTCCACGCCGGTATAGGGGACGCTGTCAAAAACGTCGGAAGGTGAGGTGCTTTGGCCCACCGTCACGTCACTTTTCATCGCCACAATATCGCGTTGCGCATAGGTATAAACGGAGGTGAATTTCTGTTCCTCCTCATGACCCGTGGTGCTGCGATTCCAGGTGGAGTAGTTACGAACGCGCCATGCCCCGATGTTGAAGCCGGGACGCAGGTTAACGTACTGGCTGCTGCTATTCTCTTCACCCTGCTGGCGCGCATGGCTCTGGCTGGCGTTGACGCTGTAATTAAGCAGGCCCGCGTTGATCCCTTCGTCAAACTCTTTCGGGTCGATGTAACCGCGAGGTACCTGACCGAGCGCCTTTTGCGGAATGCTCAGCAGCAGCTGCTGATTGCGCACGCGAAAGGTCGCGGATGCCGAAGGGATGGCGTGTAGATCGGCGCACTGACCTTCTGCTCTCAGCTGCGGATATTTTTGCGTTTTGATCCCGAGGCTCTTTAATTCGTCCAGTGTAAAACAAGGCTGGAGCGTGCTGGTGCCCTGTGGATCTTTAACTAAGTTGAAGGTCACGTCGCGGGTATCAATTTTATTGTTATTGATAAAGATCGCGACCTGATATTTACCTGGTGCCTGGCCGGGACCTTTTTCATAGACAGACAGATCGGTCTTTCCCTGCTGCGGGTTATCAATGTCCAGCAGGGCAGGGTTAAAATAATCATCAGCCAAAACCTGCTGCGCAAAGATCGCCATTGCCAGGCAACAAATAGCCATCAGCAATGACGAAAATCGGCAGGTGAACGGCTTTTTATGGCTGTACATGATGATTTTATTACCGGGTAATACGATTAATGAACGGGTTTAGACCATGTCTGACTGATGCTGCCGTAATCGGTAATAATGGAATACGCGACGGTAGAACCTCCGACGTTGCCAGGTAAAGCAAAATGCGTTTCAGTTTTCGGCACAGCCCAGGTGGCTTTTTTGACTTTCTGTCCATTCAGGGTGACGGTCTGAAAATTCATAAAGAAAGGTGTGGGATTATTCACCACTAAATCATTCCCTTCGCGATGCCATTCAAGTTTATCGGCCACATCTTCTGGTCTGCCTTTTACCGCTGACGGGCGATAGAGCAATTTAATGCGGGTATTAATGGCAATTTGCAGCGTATTTACCCCTTCGACATGCTTCGAGGACGGGATCGCTTTAATATTCAGCCAGTACAGAGATTCCCTGTCTTCCGGTAAATTTCCTCCCGTACGGACTACGCGCAGGACGTTATCCTCTTTCGCATCCAGTCGAAAAAGCGGCGGGGTGATCAGGAACGGGGCTTTGGCCTGGTTTTTACCGCCAGAATCGACCCAGGACTGCACCAGATAATCCGTGGTATCCGGGTTTGAAAGACCGAGAGATGATTCCTTTTTATCTCCCTGATAGACCAGCCGGGTGCCATTAATCACGACCCCCGCCTGTGCCGAGGCTGCTACCAGTAAAAGAATGCTCAGTAAATAACCGTGGCGCATAAAGATTTCTCAATAAAAAGATGAGATATTAATGCTCGCAAAAGCATTAATATCTCAGGATTGATAAGATCAGTTATAAATAACGGTGAAGGTTGATACAGAGTTAGCAGGGCCTGCGGTGACTGCCGCCTGGGTTTGAATATAACGCGCACCGAACTCCTGATCGTTAACCGCCGTGCCGGAGGCTAAAGGATATTGCTTCGAAGGGGTATACAGGCTGACAGGCTGCCCGGACGTGTCAACCAGCTGAATAGCCACACCGGTAGCCGCATCGGTATCGGGCGTTAACGCCAGCGCGGCATTATTATCCGCATCCGGGGTACCACCGAAGTTAATCGCTGCCGAGGTTACGGTTTCCGGACAATTGGTTAACTTAATATCAAACTTCGTTAATGTGCTGGTAGAGCCTGCGCCGGTAAATACCGTTTTAGATACTTTTCCCAACTGAACATCTAATGGATTACTTAATCCATTCACGACTTGGCAAGCAGAATCGATAATTTCTCCGGTGAAATTAATCTGCCCTTCACCGTTGGTTGCCGCAAATGCAGATGCAGAACATCCCACCGTTGCGGCGATAAACAACCCTAATGCAACCTTGTTCATAGTAAATCCCGATGTGTTTCTGGCAAAAACGTTGCCTGGACGTTTTCACCGTTGACCTTTAATGACTTTTCGATGTTTATTTAATCAAAAAAAGGACAGAGACGAATCTTTTGTCCCAATCACAAATATTGCAAATAATGCTTGAGTTTATTTTTTTATCTGAAAACAGCAGGTTGATAATGATCACAAAACACTATCGGGTGCGTGTCCATCGGGCTATATTGTTAACAAGATGATGCTGTCAGGAGAAATGTCGTGGATTACCGCAAAATTATCAAAGAGGTAGGGCGTGGGAAAAACCATGCTCGCGATCTGGACCAGGACACGGCCCGTGCGTTGTACACGCATATGCTGAATGGCGACGTGCCGGAGCTGGAAATGGGCGGCATTCTGATTGCGCTGCGCATCAAAGGGGAAGGTGAGGCGGAGATGCGGGGTTTTTATGAGGCCATGCAGTCGCAGACGATGCGTTTAACCCCGCCCGTCACGAAGCCGATGCCGATAGTGATCCCGACCTACAATGGCGCGCGTAAGCAGGCAAACCTCACGCCGCTGCTGGCTATTCTGTTGCAGAAACTCGGTTTCCCGGTGGTGGTACATGGCGTGAGCGAAGATCCAACGCGCGTGCTGACAGAAACCATTCTGGAATTATTAGGCATCGAACCTACTCTCCATGCTGGCCAGGCGCAGGCCAAACTGGAGGGGAACCAGCCGGTCTATATTCCCGTGCGCGCGCTCTGCCCGCCGCTGGAAAAGCAGCTGGACATGCGATGGCGAATGGGAGTACGTAACAGCGCCCACACCCTGGCGAAGCTGGCGACGCCGTTTGCCGAAGACGCCGCGCTACGTCTTTCCAGCGTCTCCCATCCGGAGTACGTGACGCGGGTCGGACAATTTTTTGCCGAAATCGGCGGGCGGGCGCTGCTGATGCACGGGACGGAAGGGGAGGTTTATGCCAACCCGCAGCGTTGTCCACAGCTGATGCTGATTGAGCCTGCCGGGACGCGGGTCGTACTGGAACGTGGGGAAGAGAACTGCGATGTGATCTTGCCCGAGTCAAAAGATCCGCAGGTCACCGCGCACTGGATCGTACAGTGTCTGGCCGGAAAGGTGCCGGTTCCGCAGTCGATCAAGCTGCAAATGGCCTGCTGCCTGCTGGCGGCAGGGGAAGTGGCATCCGTGGAAGCCGGATTGCAGCGCGTGGCACAGTCGTTTTAAGCAAAAAAAAGCCCGTCCAGTGGCGGACGGGCAAACAAGGGTAACAACAACAGGGTCAATGAGGGTTGGAGCATCTCACCAGAGGGTATGGTGAGGGTGGAGCATAATTCGTTCGATTACTTGTAGATAACCGCAGTACCGCTCAGTTTGTTATTACCGTTAGTGGACGTGATGGTGTATCCACTTGCGCCGGCAGCGGCTGCTTTTTCCGCCAGTTTAGCTTCCAGACCGTCCAGCGTGGTCGCTCCTTCAGCACTCACCACCCCGATTTTGTTCAGATCCTGTGCCTGCGTAGAGGAGACTGGCTCTACGGCGAAAGCGCCGAAAGAGAGAGCGGACAGGGCAACAGCGGCAACAGCATATTTGATGGTTTTCATAGGTCAATTCTCGCAGGTTATTCTGTTAAAGGGACGATGTTCCGTCGATGTGACAAGTATCACGGTTTTTAGCGGAAGATAAAATCGAAGAGAATTGACGTGGTTGCTCAAAAAAATTGAATGACAAATAACTTATTGATTATTAATAAATTCAGAAGCGGAATTGACACTTCTTGTGGATGCGCTTTACAGAAGCCATCGGAAGGGCACGATTTGCTACGCGTATCGCTAAAAGTCGTGAGCGTAAAGTAAACGGCTGGCGCGGTTAACTTCGGTAAAGGAAAGTCAACGTAACTGGCTGTCTTTCGATCCTCTGCGATTATATCCTGAATGTGTCGCATTTTTCGAATCTTTCTCCTGCTGACAGGCAATACATAGCCGTACGCCAGGAATGGCTTTACGCCGTGCCTCAGGAATCGGATCTCCGCACTCTTCGCATTCCGTCAAACTTTCGCCGCGTGGAATTTCACCGCGAGCACGTGCGACCGCATCTTCAATAGTACTGTTGATCTGTTCGTTAACGGCGTCGTCATTCGCCCAGCCGGAAGCCATCATGTTCTCCTGATCTGTTTAAGCCATTCATCTTAATATGGGGTTAAAAAACGCACAGTCAAGGCGAAGGAAGGGAATGAGAACTGCATCTGCCTGGCAGATGCAGTGTGGGAAGGAAATCGATTATTTATAGATGGTCGCGGTGCCGTACATATGGTTATCACCACCGGCAGCGTTCACCACGAAGCCTTTAGCCCCTTCCTGACGCGCTTTTTCGGCCAGCTTGTCCTGAAGGTCATCAAGGTTGCTTGCCCGGCTGACAGAGACCGTCCCCGCCGCACGTAGCTGGCTGGTGTCGTTGCTGTCGGTCAGAGGTTGGACGGACCAGGCTGAGAAAGATGCGCCTGCCAGCGCACCCGCAATAATAAAGGTCAGATATTTTTTCATAATCACATCCTCAGGGGAAACAACAGGTGATTCCTCTTAAGTTTAGAAGCCTGACGCGTGTGATTTAGCGCAAAAATTTGATGATGATCTGCTTATTTTTTGAACGATAAATTCTGACAATTTGTTGACAGATCATAGACATACAGGTCGATGATTTTTGTCGTTTTTTTGTGCGACTCAGACAGATATTTACCCCCGCGCCGTCACAGGGTATCTTACGCGGCTGTTTAAAGGAGAATGCCATGACTTCCCAAAAGCCGGGATTGCACCCGCGTAACCGCCACCGTAGCCGCTACGACATGAAAGCCCTGTGCCTGAGCTGTCCCGAATTGCAGGATTTTATTGTTCAGACACCAGCCGGTGAACCGTCGGTAAACTTTGCCGATCCGCTGGCGGTTAAGACGCTGAACAAAGCGCTGCTGGCCCATTTTTATGGCGTTACGCACTGGGACATCCCGGATGGCTTTCTCTGCCCACCGGTGCCAGGACGTGCGGATTACGTCCATCATCTTGCCGATCTGCTGGCGGATGACAATGGCGGCGTGGTGCCAAAACAGGCCACCGTGCTTGATATCGGTACGGGCGCGAACCTGATCTACCCCCTGATAGGCGCACATGAATATCAGTGGCGGTTTACCGGCAGCGAGATCGGTGCTGAGGCCTTCGCCAGCGCGCAGGCCATTATCAACGCTAACCCGGGGTTAAGCCGGGCCGTTCGTCTGCGTCGTCAGAAGGATGCCGCTGCTATTTTCAACGGCATTATTCATAAGAACGAACAATATGACGCCACCCTGTGCAACCCGCCATTCCACGACTCCGCCGCCTCTGCTCGTGCGGGAAGTGAACGCAAGCGGCGTAACCTGGGCCAGGCTGAAGATGGCGCGCTGAACTTTGGCGGCCAGCAGCAGGAGCTGTGGTGCGAGGGCGGGGAAGTGGCATTTATTCTGCGCATGATTGCCGAGAGTAAGGGCTTCGGTCGTCAGGTGAAATGGTTTACCACGCTGGTCTCCCGTGGCGATAACCTGCCGCCGCTTTACCGCGCGCTGACCGACGTCGGCGCGGTGAAAGTGGTTAAAAAAGAGATGGCGCAGGGCCAGAAGCAGAGCCGCTTTATTGCCTGGTCCTTTATGGACGATAACAAACGCCGCAAATAATCGTTTCTCGGGCCGGGTAAGGCGAAGCCGCCACCCGGCTCGTTTACAGCGTCGGCTCCTGCGGAGGGAGCGGCGAAGCGGGCGGCGACAATACCTGATACGTCTGCACCGGCGCTCTCACGTTCGCCAGATCGAAGTGTTTTTTCACCATGCTGTCGAGGGCGAAGCGCACCGTCCACTGCTTCAGCGGCTGGGTGGTGAACGACACGCGCAGGGTAAAGGCAGTGTTCGTCAGCCCGACGATGCCCGCGAACGATGGTTCACCAATCACCAGCCCGCGAATATCCTCCATCTCCATCAGTTCGTTCACCGCATCCCGCAGCGCCTGCTTCGCCTTATCTGCATCTTCGTGACGATCGACATCATAATTCGCCACCACCGAACCAATGCCGCGCACAAAGTTGGCAAAGGTGGTGATCGATGACCACGGAATAATGTGGTACGCGCCGGTATCCTGACGCACGCCGACGGAGCGAATGGACATCCTCTCGACCGTGCCGGTGAGCGGACCGATGGTCACCAGATCCCCGGTATTCATCCCGTTCTCAAACTGGATAAAAATGCCGGTGATAATATCCTTCACCAGCGTCTGAGAACCGAAGGAGATCGCCAGCCCCAGCGCACCGGCACCCGCCAGCAGCGGGGCGATATTCACGCCGATTTCCGACAGCACAATCATGATGGTGATGGTACTGATGATCACCGCCAGCGCGTTGCGGCACAGGGTTAGCAGCGTGCGGGCGCGGGCGCTCGGTAGCGGCCTGCCGTGGACATCCGACACCAGACGGTTTTCGATAAGGCTTGCCAGCAGCGTCCAGCCGACGGCGGAGAAAAACAGGATCAGCGCGATACGAATAAGAATATCAACGGTCTTTTCCCCCGCGCCGTTATGCAGCCAGTTCCAGAAATCAAACAGCCCCCACGCGTTCAGCAGCAGCATAATTGCCACGCAGACCGTCAGAATACGCGCCACCTTCAGGGATACGGTCATCCAGCCATTCACCCGCTTTTGCAGTTCCGGGTAGTTACGCTGAACCTGCGGCGACAGGGTGATCGTTTTCGACAGCCAGCGGGAAAGCAGGCCAGAGACAAAGGCCGCGATGCCGATAATCGCCAGGCTTTTGAACGTCGCCCCCATCATAAATTTCAGGCTATTGCCCGGGTCGAACAGGGAGAAGAAACAGAGCACAATAAAATAGGCGCTGGCCAGCCAGTGCCACACCAGCGCAAAGGCGCGAATAAAGAGGCTGAAAAAGGAGAGGGAGCGATCGGCCAGGTGCAGCAGGCTGTCGGTGATCGCTTTTTTATTGTGGAAGATGAGGTACAGCGCCCAGACGGTAATGCACAGCATGATCAGCACGTTCGCCAGCGCGCCGAACTGCACGTTAACCTGGTTGGAAATAATCGGCACGGCAACCAACAAGCCATAACCAATCAACCCGCTCAGCACGCTAAGCCGCACCGCCCAGTATTTGGCGCTCTGATCCGAAATGGCGAAGGGGCGAAGGTCCGGCACGCGCGGGCAGAAGATCAACCGCAGGAGGGCTTTAAAGAACTCAATCAGGGCAAACGCATTGAGGAACAGTCCCTGCTGAAACGCGATGGTTTTGTTTCCGGTATTAAGGCGGTCAGCCAGCAGCTGACCGACAAACAGCGTCAGGGCCAGCAGCAGCAAATCGATGACAAACGCCCCGGTAATCATTGCCGGAAGATGCAGCCAGCTGCTTTTATGCTGATTCTTTTTGCGTCCCCACTTGCCCATTTTCCGGTAAAGCGGCCAGACAGACAGGCGTAACAGCCAGTAAAAAATGAAGACGGCGCCAGCCAGAATAGCAAACTGGGTAGCGGCTGCGGAAAAGGTGTGAGGATTAAAAGGCTTATGTGAGGTGCCAACCAGGTTGCGATAGAGCTGGGCAAAACGCGACGACAGGGCTTCCCCGTAGCGGCGACTGATGTCGGTGACGTTTTCCAGCACCGTTTTTTCTTCTTCGGCTTCCGGCGGCGCAATAGCAGGAACCGGATCCTGAGGCGGCGTGGCGGCCACCTTCCTCAGCTGATCGATCAACTCCTGCCGTGACGTGTCGTTCTCAAGCACGTCGGCAAGCGCGCCGTAAGCGGCTTTTTTCTTTTCAGCATCCGGTTCTGGCGGCGCATTTTGCTGGCTGGCGGTGGCTCCGGTGGTGACGCCGGGAAGGGTTACAGCAAGTGATGGCGCGCTAAACAGGCTAAACAGCAGCAACAGGATCCACGGCACGGCGTCCTCCGACAAAAATATCGTGCAAAATGATAAGTATAGAGCGCGCGGAGCGGAGGGGAGTTTTTGGGAACAATCCGGCATAAAAAAGCCGGGCATGCCCGGCTCTGTGTGTGGTTATCAGGAGACGTGTTGCAGGAACTCCTGAAGGCGCTGGCTTGGTGGGTTCGCAATCAGCGTCTGCGGATTACCGTCTTCCGCGATGCGGCCCTTATCAATGAAGATCAGACGGGACGCCACTTTTTCGGCAAAGCCGATTTCGTGGGTAACGATGACCATCGTCATGCCTTCTTCCGCCAGATCCTGCATAACTTTCAGCACTTCGTGACGCAGCTCCGGGTCGAGTGCCGACGTTGGCTCATCGAACAGCATCATCTTTGGCTTCACCGCCAGCGCACGGGCAATGGCCACGCGCTGCTGCTGGCCGCCGGACAGCTCGGAAGGATAGTGGTGGGCACGCTCCGCCAGACCAACCTTCGCCAGCAGATCTTTTGCCAGCGCTTCCGCTGCCGCTTTGCTGGCCCCGCGCACGCGCAGAGGACCAAACATCACGTTTTCCAGCGCCGTGAGGTGCGGGAACAGGTAGAACTGCTGGAACACCATGCCCGCTTCCTGGCGGATCAGGCGCTCGTCCACTTTCGGATCGTTAACCTTCAGACCATCAACGATCAAATCGCCGCTGGTGATCTCCTCGAGCTTGTTAATGCAGCGCAGCAGGGTGGATTTTCCGGAACCCGACGGCCCGATGATCACCACCACTTCGCCCTGCCTGATGTTCAAATCGATATTGTGCAACACCTGGGTTGGGCCAAAGTGCTTGGAAACGTTTTTAAATTCAATCACAGGATTTTCATCCTTCTTTCAAGACGACGCAGAACAAAGCTCAGGACAAGCGTGATAATCAGGTAGACAACGGCGACCGCACTCCAGATTTCCAGGGCGCGGAAGTTACCCGCGATGATCTCCTGGCCCTGACGGGTCAGCTCGGCCACGCCGATAACAATAAACAGCGAGGTGTCTTTGATGCTGATGATCCACTGGTTACCCAGCGGCGGCAGCATGCGGCGCAGCGCCAGCGGCAGAATAACGTGGCGGATCGTTTCGCGACGGGAAAGACCTAACGCCAGGCCAGCTTCACTGAACCCTTTATGAATCGACAGCACCGCACCGCGGGTAATTTCCGCAATGTAGGCGCCGGAGTTGATCATGATGGTGACAACGGCGGCGCTGAACGGGTCGATGCGCAGGTCGGTGAAGGCCATCGGCAGGGCGAAGTAGATGAACATGACCTGCACCACAATGGGTGTGCCGCGGATCACTTCGATGAAAACCAGTGCGATGTGGTTTGCAATCCAGCCACCGTAGGTGCGGGCGAAACCGGCGACAAGACCGATAATCAACCCGCCAACCAGACCGAGGACCGAAATCCACAGGGTCATTTTAGCGCCTTCAAGCAAGAGTGGAATGGCAGGCCAGATGGCGCTCCAGTCAAACTGCATGATGTATTCCTGTATACCGTGGTGAAAAACGAAAAAACGTAGGCCCGGTAAGCTTAAGCGCCACCGGGCGTTACAAACCTGAAGTCAGGTGAAATTATTTAGGCTCGGTACCGAACCATTTTTTGTAGATTTCGTTATAGGTGCCGTTCTCTTTCAGGGTTTTCAGCGCGCCGTTAACTTTGTTACGCAGGTCGTCGCTGCCTTTCGGGAATGCAATACCGTACTGCTGAGCTTCCAGAGAATCACCTACCGCTTTGAACTTGCCGTTACCGGCAGTTTTGATGAAGTAAAGGATGTTAGGCGTATCGTGCAGCACCGCATCCGCGCGGTTGGTGCCCAGTTCCATGTAAGCGTTGTCGATGTTCGGGAACTGACGCAGGTCTTTGGTTTTGATGTTGGCTTTCGCGTAATCAACTGAGCCAGTGCCGCTCTTCACGGCGACCACTTTACCGTCGAGATCTTTCACGCTTTTCACATCGTTGTTATCCGCTTTCACCATCACCAGCAGGCCGCTTTTGTAGTAGCCGTCAGAGAAATCGATGGCCTTTTTACGCTCTTCGGTAATGGTGATGCCTGCCAGCGCCAAGTCAACGTTTTTGGTTTGCAGTGCCGGGATAATGCCGCTGAAGTCCATTGGCTTCAGGGTGTAATCCAGTTTGAGTTCTTTTGCGACAGCGGCCCACAGATCCACGTCAAAACCAACGTATTTATCACCCTGTTTAAATTCAAACGGTACGAACGCCGTGTCCGTCGCCACAACCAGTTTGTCGGCAGCCTGCGAGGACACCGCAAACGCCAGGGTAAGTGCAGCCAGTGAAACTTTTAATACAGACTTCATAGCATTTCCTTTTATATCCACGGGGCGATCCCCTGCGAGAACCTCAGGCACAATGAAAAAATCATGCCAGTTTTACAAGCTGTTGTTTTGCAAAGGGGATGATGTCACGCATTGCACGAAAAGCGTGGCAATCCTGCCAGGTTGCACCAGAATGGAGCACCGTTTTGGTGCGCTTCGTTAAGGTCTTCTGACAGGGGGATATTTAGCGCAGAATCTGACGAAAAAACAATCTTCCGTTAACGGTTGTGTGAGGTGATTATTACATTTTATTCACTTTTGCGGCCGTTGCGGGCAAAAGTGCGCACCATAAATGTGCAAAACCCCCGCCAGGGGCGAGGGTTATTCGGAAAATCCGCAGGGATTATTCGATGTTGGACTCAATGAACCACAGGAACTGATCCAGGTCGCGTGATGCGGCAGTGAAGATATCAGCAGTATCTTCATCTTTGGCTTCGCCAATCGCTTTACGAACATCATTCGCCACAATCGCGTAGCGGTCCGCCAGCTCTTTCAGGTGATCCTGAACGGTATGGATATCCAGCGGATAGCTTTTCAATGGCGTTTTGCTGTTGATCACCTGTGTGGTACCCAGTGCCACGCCACCCAGCTGTACGGCACGTTCGGCCATGGTATCCAGGTGAGTCACCAGTGCTGTGCGGAAGCCATCCAGCATTTCATGAACGGCAATAAAGTTTGCACCGCGCATATTCCAGTGAGCCTGTTTGGTGATCAGCGAAAGATCGATGAACTGGACCACCTGGCGATTCAGCAGCTCAATGGTCGCTTTTTTATCGCTATCCGATACATCGTTACGGGTATAAAGCAGATTAGACGCTTTCGTTTTCACCAGTTTAGCGGTACTCATAATCTCATATCCTCTTGATGTTTGTGTCCCAGGTAATTACGGGACTAAGTATAGCACCGGATTTTTTCTCTGCGGTTTGGCTCTGCCTATTGGTTTAATAGTGAAAGTAAGATTGTATTATCAACTGATTGAAAAATAATTAGTTTATTAAAATTGATACAGATCAATCTTAATTCATTCTTCGGGAAGCCGGGCAGGTGAAATATTTTGGCAATACAAGATAGTTTGTAAGAAATTATTTGAAGTACTGACGAGGCGTATATTCTGCATGGCGGGTTAGCCATGCAGAATTTAAGGCCTAGTTGAGATCGATTTTTTGCACTTTAGGTTCCGGGCGCATGGTCAGGGTGGAGCCCATTGACGCCGCGATAATGGAACAGAGCGCCAGCGTTTGTACCAGGGTCAGGGTTTCACCGAGGAAAATCATTCCTGAGATGGCGGCCAGCGCGGGCTCCATGCTCATGAGCGTACCAAAAATGCGCGTGGGCAGGCGCGTCAGGGCGATCATCTCCAGAGAGTAGGGCAGGGCCGTAGAGAGAATGGCAACCGCCAGACCAACCGGCAGGATTGACCACTGCCATATTGAGTCTGTCGCTTGTGCCATTCCGATTGGGACAAAGATTACGGCGGCAATTAGTGAGCCTAAGGCGACCGTCGCGGGGCCGTGCTCTTCGCCCGCACGCTGGCCAGTGAGAATATACACCGCCCAGCATGCCCCCGCGCCCAGCGCCAGAGCTGCCCCTGTCAAATCGATTTGTGAAACGCTTTGCCCGAGCGGCAGCAGGAACCATAGCCCCAGCACGGCCAGTATGACCCAGATAAAATCTACCGGACGACGAGAAGAGAAGAGGGCAACCGCCAGCGGGCCGGTAAATTCAAGCGCGACCGCGATCCCCAGCGGGATAGTCTGAATAGAGAGATAGAACATGTAGTTCATCCCTCCCAGTGCCAGCCCATAAAAAAGCAAAGGCAGTCGCTGCTCCTTTTTAAACCGTAGCCGCCAGGGTTTAAAGATAACCACGAGGATCAGGGTGCCTAATGCGATACGCAGCGCCGTGACGCCGGGCGCACCAATCAGCGGAAACAGCGATTTTGCCAGCGACGCGCCGCTTTGTATGGACATCATCGCGATAAGTATGACTGCCACCGGCATCCAGACCGACGATTTACGGGGTAAACCTGGCATCCTTTCTCCTGTCAATTTTTGTCAAAAGAGGTAAAAGTCGCAGTGTAATGGAAATAAGCTGCGACGGTTGAGCTACTGTTGAAAAAAATCCAGGGAAAATCCGTAAAATGAGGAAAGGTTGATGCTTTTATCGCCTGAAAGATTAGGAATAATCTGGATGAACTTTCTGGCGATGACGCGCACTATTAGCGTTTGAAGGTGAAAATCTGGAGTTATTTTAACAAGATAGCTGGTGCTGGAAATGTTCTGTTACAGGAAAGGTCGCATTAGACATCGTGAATGACAAAGAGTTTCACAGATTTTTTTGATATATTTAAAACTTACGGACTTACTTGAAGCACATTTGAGGTGGTTATGAAAAAAATTGCATGTCTTTCAGCACTGGCAGCTGTTCTGGCTGTTTCCGCAGGTACCGCTGTAGCGGCAACTTCTACTGTAACTGGTGGTTACGCTCAGAGCGATATGCAGGGCGTGATGAACAAAACCAACGGTTTCAACCTGAAGTACCGTTACGAGCAAGACAACAACCCGCTGGGTGTGATCGGTTCTTTCACTTACACCGAGAAAGATCGTACTGAAAATGGCTCTTACAATAAAGGTCAGTACTACGGCATCACCGCGGGTCCTGCTTACCGCCTGAATGACTGGGCAAGCATCTACGGTGTTGTAGGTGTTGGCTACGGTAAATTCCAGCAGACCGAAAACCAGGGTCTGAACCGTACTGCAAGCAACAGCGACTATGGTTTCTCCTATGGCGCAGGTATGCAGTTCAACCCAATCGAAAACGTTGCTCTGGACTTCTCCTATGAGCAGAGCCGTATCCGCAACGTTGACGTTGGCACCTGGATCGCGGGCGTAGGTTACCGCTTCTAATCACTTCGGTGAGCCAGTAAAAATCCGCCCAATGTGGCGGATTTTTTTTGTTTGTACCCTCTCCCCGTGGGAGAGGGCCAGGGTGAGGGCATTAGCCCGCACGAAACGGCAGAAATTACTTACTCTTAATATCGAAAATATCCGTCCCAAGATGGTTATAGTCGACTTTCTGTAACTTAAAGTTGGTAATGTAAACTGGTGGGCCCTTCTTCCCGGAGATAAACGGGTAATCATTTTTTATCTCTTTTGCCTTAATCCCCGTCCATTGTGAGAAGAATTTCAGGAAATCGTTCGCGGAACGGCGCGCTTTTATAATGCGATGCGTTTTGTCATCACTCGACAGCACCATAAACGGTACCTGGAAGTTCTGCTGGAACTTGTCATCGTGGGCCAGATACTGCACCTCTTTACCGCGCTCCTTAAACGCCAGGCCGTGGTCAGAGAAATAGACCATCGAGAAGCTGTCGCCGCTGTTGCGCAGCTGCCCGTACAGCTTGCTGAGCAGATCGTCGGTTTGCGTCATGGTGTAGAGGTAGCAGGACGTCTCTTTGGATTGCACAAACTCCGCATATTTTCCCCCGGTACGATCGCATGCCTGCGGGTGTGACCCCATCAGGTGCAGGACAATCAGCTGCGGCTGGGTGCGCTGAGTAGCAAAGACCTGCGCCGTCATTTTTAGCAACGCTTCATCTTTTGTGTTTTTATCGGCTTCGAAATCACCGCTTTTCAGGAACTGTACCTCGTCGGCACGCTTCGCGATGCTGGCGATGGCGGTATCATATTCGCCGATCTGTCCCTGGTTAGAGAACCACCATGTCTGAAAACCTGCCCGGTTGGCCAGGGTGACAAAATTATCCTGAAACTGCGGTTTTCCATCCACCACGCGGTTGAGCGTCAGACCGAGTGATTTCTGCGTCGAGCCGCTGGCCGCCACGTAGTCGGTAAACAGCGTACCGTTAACGGCGCTGGCAAACGGCGTGTTATCCCAGTGACCGCCAAACGCGCCGAGCGCATCGCGACGCGCGCTTTCTCCGATCACCACCACGTAGGTGTGATACTTCGGTTTCACCGCCAGCACGTTCCAGGTGTCTTTCATGGTGGAAAGCTCGGCCATACGTGCCTGCTCGTCGAGCACTTCCTCGTTATTCACCACCACGTCTTTAACGAAGCGAAACACCGGATACCCGGTATCTTTAAACTTAAACACGCCGCCCCAGGCCAGATTTTGTACCGGCGCAACAAAAAACGTCACCACGCTAAAGGCCAGACACAGGCTTTCAATTTTACCCCATGCCTTTTTCCCGACGGGCTTACGGCGAACCGCAATCACGCCGAGGGCAAAAATGAAAAGGCCAACCACGTAGTTGTACCACGGAAAGATCGTCAGGATCTCTGTGGACTCTTCCATATTGGTGGAGTGGAGCGCCAGCAGGGTATTAAAGTTTGGCGCGCCATAGGCCTGGCCAAACGGGAAATAGGCGGCAGCAACCAGAGAACAGATCCCGATAAGCACCTTCTGCATGCGCGGTGCGCTTCGCCAGAGAAGGTGAAGAATACAGGTGAACCCGACGGCATAAAGCAGGCTAAAGGGGTAGCCAAGAGCAAAGTTAATCAACAGCGATTGCAAAAAATAGAATCCCGTCCACGGGCTTAAGCCCCGGCTGCGGGTAACAAGTGTATCAATCAGGGTTACGTTCATAGATCACTATCACGAAAACGCCATGTGCTCACCCTGGCGTCAAGGGTCAAAGCCTGCCGGACAGTGCGTGGAAAGGGAATGAGAGGTCCGCTTCAGCGAGCCGCAAATTGTGCAGGGCTGCAAGAAGATAGTGCGAGCGTGAATTAAGGTCAACAGTTGCTAAAGAGATGTTTTGCGAAGGGGGCTGCAAATACGCAAAAATAATCGGGAACAGGCCAGCTTACAGCGAAAGTGTGACAGGAAAATGAAGCGGCGTACCGCGACGCCGCTTAGTGGGAAGAGTTGTCGTCCTGCTGGGGTTTGGCGTTAAACATATCGCACAGCATGTTCAACAGCATCAGGCGCACTTTAAAAGGAGAGTGGGTAAACACGTTCATACACCTCTTGAATTCATTCATAAGACCTCCTGATTCATGATCCCTTCGATCCGTGAAGGGTGACTGCATTACATACAGATATAGCACAGGCTATATTGTATAGCTATGGCTAATTCGTTAATTTTTTGTGCTTGTAGAGCTATGGTTTACAATGTGCGCTCCGTTACAGGGCGCTGGAAGCGTCAACCCCATTGAGGAAGCACAATGAACCGTCGCGCAGGTAAGCCAACAACAAAAAAAACGACGCAACTGGTGAACGTTGAAGAGCATGTGGAAGGCTTCCGCCAGGTGCGCGAGGCGCATCGCCGGGAGCTGATTGATGATTATGTCGAACTGATCTCTGATCTGATTCGTGAGGTTGGAGAAGCGCGCCAGGTGGATATGGCCGCACGCCTTGGGGTGTCGCAGCCAACCGTTGCCAAAATGTTAAAACGTCTGGCGTCGGTCGGGCTGATCGAGATGATCCCCTGGCGCGGGGTGTTTCTCACCGCTGAAGGCGAAAAACTGGCGCAGGAGAGCCGCGAGCGCCATCAGATCGTCGAGAATTTTTTACTGGTGCTGGGCGTCAGCCCGGAAATTGCCCGTCGGGATGCCGAAGGTATGGAACACCACGTCAGCGAAGAGACGCTGGTGAAGTTCCGCGAATTTACGCTCAAATACGGTCCCTCCGCTGAATGAACATCCCCGGCTTGCAGGCCCTGAAACGCGATCGCTTTTTCCATCTTTTACTTATCACTGGCGTTGGGCTCAGCGTCTTTGTGCCCTTCACGCCGCACACCTGGCCGGCGGCCATAGACTGGCGCACCATTATTACCCTGAGCGGTTTGATGATGCTCACCAAAGGCGTGGAGCTGAGCGGCTATTTTGACGTGCTGGGGCGCAAAATGGTGCGCCGCTTCGCCACCGAGCGCAAGCTGGCCCTGTTCATGGTCTTTTCGGCGGCGCTGCTGTCGACGTTTCTCACTAATGACGTGGCGTTGTTTATCGTGGTGCCGCTTACGCTCACGCTGCGTAAACTGTGCGAAATACCGGTTACCCGTCTGATTATCTTTGAAGCGCTGGCCGTCAATGCGGGCTCGCTGCTCACGCCGATCGGTAACCCGCAGAACATTCTGCTGTGGGGACGCTCCGGCCTGTCGTTTACCGCATTTACCGGGCAGATGGCGCCGCTGGCGCTGGCGATCGTGGCGTCGCTGCTGGCGGTGGGCTGGTTTGCTTTCCCGAATAAATCGTTGCAGTACCACAGCGGTACAACCGGCCCCCAGTGGCAGCCGCGTCTCGTCTGGAGCTGCCTGGGGCTGTATATCGTTTTTCTTATCGCGCTGGAGTTAAACCAGGCGCTGGCTGGCGCGCTGCTGGTGGCGTGCGGCTTCCTGTTCCTCGCCCGGCGGGTGCTGGTGAGCGTTGACTGGACGCTGCTGCTGGTGTTTATGGCGATGTTTATTGACGTCCATCTGCTGATCCAGCTCCCGGTATTGCAGAACGTTCTCCATAGCGTCAGCGGTCTGTCGCAGCCGGGATTATGGCTGACGGCGATTGGTCTCTCGCAGGTGATCAGTAACGTGCCGTCCACCATTTTGCTGCTTAACTATGTTCCCCCTACGGTACTGCTGGCGTGGGCGGTCAACGTCGGCGGCTTTGGGCTGCTGCCCGGCTCGCTGGCTAACCTCATCGCCCTGCGGATGGCCAACGATCGCCGCATCTGGTGGCGCTTCCATTTATGGTCAATCCCGATGCTGCTCTGGTCAGCGGCGGTCGGTTTCGGACTATTCCTTCTCATATAGTGCGCAATTTGTCAGTTTTTCCTGGCAAATGTATAGCAACGTCCTAGCTTTAGTGAACGGCATAGTGTGATGCCGCTCACTGACAGGACCGTTGCTGAACTATGGCAGAAGATCAAAACCCACCTGCTGACGAGCAGGATCAAAACAATAACGAGCGCAAGCGCCCGGGGAAAAAACCGTTAATCATCCTTGGTATCGTGGTCATCGTGATGGTGATTGTGGCGCTGGTCTGGTGGTTTTTAACTCGTAACGAAGAGACCACCGACGACGCCTTTACCGATGGCGACGTAGTGACCATTGCCCCAAAAACGGCAGGCTACGTCACAGAACTTCGCGTACGGGATAACCAGCGCGTGAAAAAAGGGGATGTGCTGGTGGTGATCGATCCGCGTGATACCACCGCCCAGCGCGATCAGGCTCAGGCCCAGCTTGGGCTGGCGCTGGCGCAGCTGCATCAGGCGCAGGCGCAGCTGGCGCTCTCGAAGGTGCAATATCCCGCCCAGCGTGATGAAGCCAAAGCCCAGGTACTTAAAGCCCAGGCGGATATGGCCAACGCGCAGGCGGAGTACCGCCGTCAGCGCGGCGTTGACCCGCGCGCGACCACGCAACAAAGTATCGATGCCGCGAACGCTCAGCTGCGCAGCGCGCAGGCGGGGCTGGCCAGCGCCCAGGCGCAGCTGGAGGTGGCGGAGCAGGTCCAGCTGCAAATCCGCCAGCAGGAGACCAACGTCGAAGCCCGCGAACGGCAGGTCGATCAGGCCAGAGCGCAGCTGGAAACCGCCAACCTGAACCTCTCTTATACCGAAGTCCGCGCCCCGTTCGACGGTTTCGTCACTAAACGCAACGTCCAGCCCGGTACGCTGGTGCAGGCCGGCACGGCGCTGTTCTCGCTGGTTTCCCCGAACGTGTGGGTGGTGGCGAATTTCAAGGAGTCGCAGCTTGAGCGCATGAAGCCGGGCGACAAAGTGACCGTGTCCGTCGATGCCTGGCCGGATATGGAGCTGGAAGGCCATATCGACAGCATCCAGCAGGGCAGCGGCTCGCGCTTCTCCGCCTTCCCGTCGGAAAACGCCACCGGTAACTTTGTGAAGATCGTTCAGCGCGTACCGGTGAAAATCGTGATTGATAAAGGGCTGGATCCGAACAAGCCGCTGCCGCTGGGGCTGTCGGTTGAACCGAAGGTCACCGTGGAATGACGGATCACAGCCACGATAACTGGAAGCCCGCCAGTAACCCGTGGGCGGTGGCGATTGTGGTCACCCTGGCGGTGTTTATGGAAATTCTGGACACCACCATCGTCAACGTGGCGCTGCCCCACGTCGCGGGGTCGCTCTCGGCCAGCTATGACGAATCCACCTGGGTGCTCACCAGCTACCTGGTGGCGAACGGCATCGTGCTGCCGATTTCGGCCTTTCTCAGCCGCCTGTTTGGCCGCAAACAGTTCTTCCTGATCTGCATTGTGATGTTCACCATCTGCTCGTTCCTGTGCGGTATCGCCACCGAGCTATGGCAAATCATCCTGTTCCGCGTGATGCAGGGGTTCTTTGGCGGCGGGTTGCAGCCTACCCAGCAGTCGGTGCTACTCGACTACTTTAAGCCGGAGGACAGGGGCAAAGCCTTTGGCCTTTCATCCATTGCCATTATCGTCGCGCCGGTGCTCGGCCCCACGCTGGGGGGCTGGATCACCGATAACTACTCCTGGCGCTGGGTGTTCTTTATCAATATCCCGGTAGGGATTGTGACGGTGCTGGCCATCTATCAGCTGCTGGAAGATCCGCCGTGGGAGAAAAAGTCGGAAGAGAAGCTCACCGTCGACTGGACGGGGATCGGCCTGATCGCCCTCGGTCTTGGCTGTTTGCAGGTGATGCTCGACCGGGGCGAAGATGATGACTGGTTTTATTCGAACTTTATCCGCACCTTCGCAGTACTGACGCTGGTCGGTATTATCGGCGCGATCTACTGGCTGATGTATGCCAGAAAGCCGGTGGTGGATCTGCACTGTATGAAGGACCGCAACTTTGCGATCTCCAGCCTGCTGATGGCGGGGATGGCGATGATCCTGTACGGCAGTTCGGTGGTTATTCCGCAGCTGGCGCAGCAGGATTTGGGCTATACCGCCACCTGGTCCGGGCTGGTGCTCTCGCCCGGCGCGGTGCTGATTGTGCTGACCATCCCGCTGGTGCTGAAGCTGATGCCGGTGGTGCAGACGCGCTGGATCATCGCCTTCGGCTTTACCTGCCTGGCGGTGTCGTTCTTCTGGTCCCGCACGCTGACGCCGGATATCGATTTCGAAACGCTGGTGCTGTTCCGCAGCGCTCAGTCGATTGGACTGGGGTTCCTGTTTGTGCCCCTCACCACCATTGCTTTTATCTCGATCCCGAGGCGGCTTAACGCCGACGCGGCGGCGCTGTTTACCATGTTCCGCAACGTGGCCGGCTCGATTGGGATTTCGCTCTCGACGGCGGCGATCACCGAGCGCTCGCAGGCGCACAGCGCGCATCTGGCTTACCACGCTTCGCCGTTTAACGAGCAATTCCAGCTGGCGATTCGCGAAAGCGCCCAGGCGATCCAGAACTTCACCACTCAGGTGGGCGATCCGACCGGCATTGCCACCGGACGGATGTACCAGACGATGATCGAGCAGTCGCGCTTTCTGGCCTACATTGACGTCTTCACCATTCTGAGCGCGGTGGCCTTATTACTGATTCCGTTTTGTTTGTTGCTCTCGCCGGTTAAGAGCGAGGGGAGTGCAGGAGCACACTGATGATACACAGACGTTTACACCCCCTGATGATAATGATGCTGCTGGTGGGTTGCGCCGTCGGGCCGGACTACCAACAGCCTGCACCGCTCGCCACCACGCACTGGAACGATAAGGGCGACAGCGCGGTGAAATCGCAAACTTCCTCCGCCGCCACTAACCCGCGCTGGTGGAAAACCTTCGGCTCGCCGCAGCTCGACAGCCTGATTGAACGCGCCATCGCCGGAAATCTGACGCTACAGCAAACCGTATTACGCATTGCCGGGGCGCGCGAACAGATTAACCAGGCCGGCGGGGCGTTTTTCCCGTCGGTGAATGGCAATGTGCAGGCGACGCGCCAGCAGCTTGGGCTGGAAGGGGAGCTAAAATCCCACGGTGTGTACGACCAGTTGAATAATGTCGATCCTGAACTGCGGGGCGCGTTAGGCCCGCTGACGCAGCCGATTAACCTCTATCAGGGCAGCTTCGACGCCCAGTGGGAAATCGACCTGTGGGGCAAGGTGCGCCGTCAGGTAGAAGCGGCCGAGGCGCAGCAGCGGGCAGCGATCGAGCAGCGTAACGATGCGCTGGTCTCGCTGGAAGCCGAAGTGGCGCGGGCGTGGCTACAGCT
This sequence comes from Enterobacter sp. MGH 38, assembly GCF_000492855.1. Lineage (NCBI taxonomy): Bacteria > Pseudomonadati > Pseudomonadota > Gammaproteobacteria > Enterobacterales > Enterobacteriaceae > Enterobacter > Enterobacter sp. MGH 38. The sequence goes on from NZ_KI535608.1 coordinate 563,325, forward strand.
GCGTGGGGCGCAGAGCATCATTGCCACGCTTAATACGCAAATTGAAAGCGCACAGCAGACGCTGGAGCTGACCGAAAGCCGCCAGCGGGGCGGGCTGTCGCCGCAGATGGACGTGGAGAACGCCCGGGCGCAGCTGGGCAATCTTGAAGCCCAGCTGCCGCAGTATCAGGCGCAGGAACGCCAGGCGATGAACGGGCTGGCGATCCTCCTTGGTAAGCCGCCGGGCGCGCTGGATGCCGAACTGCAATCCGTGCAGCCGATGCCTGCCCTGCCGGATATTGTGCAGACCGGTATTCCGTCCACCCTCGCACGCCGTCGCCCGGACGTGCGCGAAGCGGAGGCGAATCTCCATGCCGCCACGGCGCAGATTGGCGTCTCGGTGGCAGAGCTGTTCCCGAGCTTTACCCTCTCCGGGCAGTTTGGCTTGCGCAACAGCGAATCCAACTGGCTAACCGACTGGAGCAGCCACTTCTACAGCTTTGGCCCGCAGGTTTCCATACCGATTTTCCAGGGCGGACGGCTGGTCTCCAGCGTTAAGGTGGCGCGCGCGCAGCAGGGGGCGGCGGTGCTGGACTATCGTCAGACGGTGCTGACGGCGCTCGGCGACGTTGAAAACGCGCTGGTGAGCTATCGCACCGACCAGCAGCGTGAAGCGGGCCTGGCGAAAACCATCGACGCGCTGCAAAACGCCTTTGATCTCGCCAGCGACAGCTACCGGCAGGGGATCGCCAGCTTTATTGACGTGCTGGACGCCCAGCGTCAGCTCGCTCAGGCCGAACAGCAGCGGGCGCAGGCGCAGGTGCAGAGCGCGCTTGATCTGGTGGCGCTCTACAAAGCCCTCGGCGGCGGCTGGGAGCCGTATCAGCAGGTGCGGCTGCCAGACTACAGCGTCTTTGGCGACGCCCCGCGCGGATAATCTTTTAACAGCGATGACTCTGGCCGGATCCGCGCAGCGAATCCGGCCTTTTTATTGGGCGCGAAATTAATATTTTGGCCGGACAAATTTAAGCATTATTTAACCAACATCAGGTTAATGACTGGCACAATAATTCCGTTCTTACTTACTTAAGGGAACTAAGAATGAGTTGGAATAAAGATGTTGCTGTTTCGTATCTCCGTTCACACGCGCTGGGGCACTCTCATAGTGAATGTGCTAAGTTTACCCGTCTGGCGATTCTGGCTGGAGGTGTTAAGGTGCCTAATACAGATTATGCAAAAGATTATGGGGCGGAATTATTACGTGCTGGATTCCGTGAGCTGCCGCCCGGTTCGACTTTAATAGCTGGCGATGTGGCTGTGATACAGCCTTATCCCGGAGGAAACGGCATAGGTCACATGACTATGTATGACGGCACGCAGTGGATTTCTGATTTTGTTCAAAAAAGCATGTATCCGGGGCCTGGGTACCGCAAAATGCAACCATCATTTAAAATTTACAGGATGCATTGATGAAAAGGATATTTTTATCAGTCGCTATATTGCTGGTGGGATGTAGTTCTGCTGCCAGTCAAGATCAGAGTGCGAAAGATACTACCGAATCATTTTATAAATCCTATCTTTGTGCATTCGGCAGTAATGAAGCCAGGCCCTATCCTGCCGACGAACTGCGTAAATATGTTTCTGCTGATACTATTGCTCGCATTGGTGCTATTCAGGAAATCCCGGAACAAGAATTAATAGAGTCTGACTATTTTACGTATACCCAGGATTACGCCCGCGAATGGATACCTGCGTTACGGGTGGAAAACGTAAGGCCATTTTTAAACGGGGAAGTAGTCCAGGTGATGGAAGGGGCAGGTGGCGGGAGGAGCATTCACCTTGAAGTATTTCTTCGTCGTGAAGATGATGCATGGAAAATCTACCGCGTTCGTGACTTAACGAACAATCACGAGCATCCCATATTCAATGCCGGAGCAATTGCTCAGGCAAAAGTTGCAGCCGAACGCGGGCTTTAAACGTTAAACAGGAACTTAGCCTCGGCAACTGCCGGGGCTTTTTATTTCCATCAACCTCACAAAAAACGATCCACACCTTTGATCGACATACCATCTTCGCCTATATGACTAGTCATGAAATTTAAATGACTAGTCATAAAGGGAGCAACCATGAACAAATCACTGCCAGCCAACTTTTTATGGGGCAACTCGGTATCCAGCATGCAGACGGAAGGGGCCTGGAATGAGGGCGGGAAGGGGATGTCGGTGTATGACATTCGGGAAGCCGGTGAAAACATCTCTGACTGGAAAGTGGCGACCGACTCCTACCACCGCTACCGGGAAGATTTCGACCTGATGCAGGATCTGGGCATGAACTGCTACCGCTTCCAGATCTCCTGGAGCCGCATCTGCCCGCAGGGTGACGGCGAGTTCAACGACGAGGGCATCGCCTTTTACGACCGCTTTATTGACGATTTGCTCGCCCGCGGTATCGAGCCGATGGTCTGTCTCTACCACTTCGATATGCCGCTGGCGCTGGCGCAGGAGTACAACGGCTTCAACGATCGCCGCGTGGTGGACGCCTTTATCCGCTACGGCAAAAAGATGATCGACTGCTTCGCTGACCGGGTGAAGTACTGGCTGACCTTCAACGAGCAGAACATTTTCCATATGCCGGAAGCTTTTCGCATTTCCGGTTACATGAAAGGTGAGCAAACCCTGCGCGAGCTGTATGAGCTTCAGCACCATGCGATGGTGGCGCACATGACTCTGACCGAATACCTGCACCAGACTAAGCCGGGCAAGCTGATGGGCGGCATGCTGGCGCACCAGCTGATTTATCCGGCCACCTGCAAACCGCGCGATATCTTCTGCGCCCAGCAGTACGACGAATTCCTCAACCAGAACCTGCTGCGCGTCTTCGCGGGCCAGGGCTACAGCCCGGCGGTAATGGCGGTGGTGGAGCAGGAGGGCTTCGGCGATATCTACCGCGCAGACGATCTCGCGCTGTTTGCGCGCACGAAGAACGACTTTATGGCCTTCAGCTACTACGCCAGCAAAACGCTGGACAGCGATGCCATCCCGGAAGGCACGCCGGTTAACTATTACCTGCTGCACGGCGAGAAAAACAATCCGTACCTGAAGGCCACCGAGTGGAACTGGCAGATCGATCCGCTGGGCTTTCGCACCATCATCACCCGCTACGCCAACGACTGGCGGATGCCGGTATTCCCGATTGAGAACGGTATTGGGGTGATTGAGTCCTGGGATGGCGTGAATCCGATTGAGGATACCTACCGCATCGACTACCACCGGGCGCACATCGAGGCGATGAAAGCGGCAATATTCGAGGATGGGGCAGAGGTGATGGGCTATCTCGGCTGGGGGTTGATTGACATTCTCAGCTCGCAGGGTGACATGCGCAAGCGCTACGGCGTGGTCTACGTCAACCGTGAAAATCACGACCTGAAAGACCTGAAGCGCGTGCTGAAGAAGAGCTACGCGTGGTTAAAACAGGTTATCCATACCAACGGACGCGAGATGTAAGCCGTACGCTGCCGGGCCGTTTTTGTGACTGATTAATGGGAACACTCCGCTATGTCTGAAACAAAAATAACACCGCACATGCAGTCTTTTGTCGATAAATTTGTAGAGTTCTCGGCGCGCCTGGCAAACCAGGTGCATCTTCGCTCCCTTCGCGATGCCTTCGCCACGGTAATGCCGATTTTCATCCTTGCCGGTCTGGCGGTGCTGGTGAATAACGTGGTGTTCCCGTGGATTTTTGCGGGCGACACGCTTACGCAGTTTAAGGTGTGGGGCGAGGCGATTATCAACGGCACGCTGAACATCGCCGCGCTGCTGCTGGCCCCGATGATCGCCTGGTCGCTGGCGCGCAACAAAGATTTCGACAATCCGGTCTCGGCAGTGGTTATCGCCGTCAGCAGTTTCATTATCATGATGCCGATGCGCTTACAGATTACCCCCGTCGGCAGCGACGCCACGGTGAACGTCACCCAGGTTCTGACGTTCGCCAATATTGGCTCCACCGGGATTTTCGCCGGGGTGCTGATTGGGCTGCTCTCAACCGAGCTGTTTATCGCCATTTCACGGCTGAAGGCGCTGCACATTTCGCTCGGGGAGAACGTACCGCCAGCGGTGAGCAAATCCTTTACCGCGCTGATCCCGACGATCCTCACGCTCTCCCTGTTTGCGGTGCTGGCGGCCATACTGGCGAACGTGCTGCACACGGATCTGATCCATCTCATTACGACATTTATTCAGCAGCCGCTGCGGTTGATCAACACCAGTCTGCCCGGGACGATTTTCATCTACAGCTTCGGTAACTTCCTGTTCACGCTCGGTATTCATCAGTCGGTGGTCAACAGCGTGGTGCTGGAGCCGTTCCTGCTGATCAATACCAATGAGAATATGCTGGCCTTCGCCAACGGCCAGCCGATCCCGCACATCATCAACAACATCTTTGTGCCGACCTTTGGCATGGTGGGCGGGACGGGCAGCACAATCTCATTGCTGATCGCTATCTTCATCTTCTCAAGACAGAAATCAGCGAAGCAGGTGGCGCGTCTGTCGCTGGCGCCGGGTCTGTTTAACATCAACGAGCCGGTGATTTTCGGCCTGCCGATAGTCTTTAACCTACCGCTGATGATCCCGTTTGTGCTGCTGCCTGCTATCGGGATTTACTTTGCGTGGCTCTGTACCACGCTGGGGTTCATGTCGCGCTGCGTGGTGATGATCCCGTGGACGACCCCGCCGATCCTTAGCGCCTGGCTGGCGACGGCGGGGGACTGGCGGGCGGTGGTGGTGCAGTTGGCAATCATCGTATTTGGTGTATTCTTCTACCTGCCTTTCCTAAAGGTGGCCGAGCGAGTGGCCTTGAAAAACAGCGGGATAGAAAACTAACTGAAAGGAAGGAAGATGGCGGCGAAGTACATCACCATAGCGCGGGAAATTAAGAAACGCATTATTACCCAGCAGTACGCCGCCAATGAACCGCTGCCGGACCAGTTCGCGCTGGCGGCGGAGTTCAGCACCAGCCGGATGACCATTCAGCAGGCGATGCGCCAGCTGATCGTTGAAGGGCTGGTCTATACCCGACAGGGGCAGGGCACGTTCATCCGCAAAAATTTCCTCCAGCTTTCCCAGTGGGATCTCTCCGGCAGCGACTACTTCGGGGCGACCAAAACCTGGGAACATTTAGGCACGGTGACGAGCCAGGTGGTGCACTTCGAACTGCGCTTCCCGAACGAGAAAGAGCAGGCATCGCTGATGATAAATCCGGATACGCCGATCTATGACTTTATCCGTCTGCGTTTACTAAACGGTGAGCCGATGTCTCTGGACGCCACGGTAATGCCGCTCAATCTGGTCCCCGGTCTGAACAAAACCCATCTTGAAAGTTCGGTATTCCGGTATGTGCAGGAGACGCTGGGGCTGAAGATCATGGGATCGTATCGGGTGGTGCGGGCGCTGAAGCCCAGTGCGCTGGATATGCAGCACCTTGTCTGCGAGCCAACCGACCCGGTGCTGGAGGTAGAGCAGGTGATCTATCTGGAAGATGGTACGCCGCTGGAGTACGCCCATTGTCACTATCGCTATGACCATGGCGGTATCGTTATCGTGAATAACGGATAAAAAAAAGCGGACTTCAAGGTCCGCTTTTTTAATTATCACGATTAGTTTAAACGCACCGGCATACCGGAACGGTTCTGAATCGCCTGGTCAACGATGGTCGTGTCAACATCCGCCTGAGAGGTAACGGATTGCACCGCGCTGGTCAGCTTAATCGGTACGATTTCGTTGTTGTTGATCTGATCTTCGCTGGTGGACAGCGGGTTATGCACTTCAATGTAACGGCTGCCGTCCGGCTCTGACGTCGCTTTCACCGGTTCGTTAATGAACTGCACGCGCGTACCAACCGGCACGTTATCGAACAGGAATTTGATGTCTTCATTACGCAGACGCACGCAGCCGTGGCTTACGCGCAGGCCGATACCGAAGTTGGCGTTTGTACCGTGGATGGCATACAGACGACCAATGTACAGCGCGTACAGACCCATCGGGTTATCCGGGCCGGCAGGCACAACGGCTGGCAGCGGTTCACCGGCAGCAATGTACTCAGCGTGCATTTTGGCGGTCGGCGTCCAGGTTGGGCCCGCTTTCTTACGCTCCACTTTGGTGGTCCAGTTCAGCGGGGTGTCTTTACCCAGCTGACCGATACCGATAGGCAGAACGATCACGGTGTTGGTGCCTTTCGGGTAGTAATACAGACGCATTTCGGCGCTGTTAATTACGATACCTTCGTGCACGGTATCCGGCAGGATCAGCTGCTGTGGAATGTTGAGTACGGTACCCGCTTTCGGCAGATACGGGTCAACGCCCGGGTTCGCTTCCAGCATGTTAGACAGGCCGAGCTGATACTGCGCCGCGAAGTATTCCAGCGGCTGAGTGTTACCTTCCGGCACCGTCACCACCTGGTTTTCACCCACCAGACGGCTTCCGTCTGTCGGCAGGGGATACGTCACCGCAGACGCGGTCTTACAAAAACCTACTACGGCTAACGCCGCCGCAAAAAGCGTTGTTAATTTCATGTTCATGTTATGCGAGGTATCTAAGCCATTCTGGCGATGAGTTGATAAGTCTGAATCAGTAATGGGAGCGCATTATATGTGCATTCCCGTTAACTGGGAATTCAGATGTGTACGAAATCACATTTTTTTCGATTTTGTTAAAGTTTAGTGGATTACTGCAACACGGGATCTCAATTCGGAATTGTGGCATAATGCCGCGTTTATCACACTTTTCGCAGGAATCTCTCCGTGTTAGTTACCAGCAACGTCACTATGCAGTTTGGCAGTAAGCCGCTGTTCGAAAATATTTCCGTCAAATTTGGCGGCGGCAACCGTTACGGCCTGATTGGTGCCAACGGTAGCGGAAAATCCACCTTTATGAAGATCCTCGGCGGTGACCTGGAGCCAACGCTCGGTAACGTGTCGCTCGACCCGAACGAGCGCATCGGTAAGCTGCGTCAGGATCAGTTCGCCTTCGAAGAGTTCACCGTGCTCGACACCGTGATCATGGGGCACGCGGAGCTGTGGGAAGTGAAGCAGGAGCGCGATCGTATCTACGGTCTGGCTGAGATGAGCGAAGAAGACGGTTACAAAGTGGCCGACCTGGAAACGCAATACGGCGAAATGGACGGCTACTCTGCGGAAGCGCGTGCGGGCGAGCTGCTGCTGGGCGTCGGCATTCCGGTTGAACAGCATTACGGCCCGATGAGCGAAGTCGCGCCAGGCTGGAAGCTGCGTGTGCTGCTGGCGCAGGCGCTGTTCTCTAACCCGGACATCCTGCTGCTCGACGAACCAACGAACAACCTGGACATCGACACCATCCGCTGGCTGGAGCAGACGCTGAACGATCGCGACAGCACCATGATCATCATTTCGCACGACCGTCATTTCCTGAACATGGTGTGTACCCACATGGCGGATCTGGACTACGGCGAGCTGCGCGTTTATCCGGGCAACTACGATGAGTACATGACGGCGGCAACCCAGGCACGTGAACGTCTGCTGGCCGACAACGCCAAGAAGAAAGCGCAGATTGCGGACCTGCAATCCTTCGTCAGCCGCTTCAGCGCCAACGCCTCTAAGTCGCGTCAGGCGACCTCGCGTGCGCGTCAGATCGACAAAATCAAGCTGGAAGAGGTTAAAGCCTCCAGCCGTCAGAACCCGTTCATCCGCTTCGAGCAGGACAAGAAGCTGTTCCGTAACGCGCTGGAAGTGGAAGCCCTCACCAAAGGCTTCGATGAAGGCCCGCTGTTCAAAAACTTCAACCTGCTGCTGGAAGTGGGCGAGAAGATTGCCATCCTCGGCGCCAACGGCGTGGGTAAATCCACTATGCTGAAAACCCTGGTGGGTGAACTGCAACCGGACAACGGAACCGTGAAATGGTCTGAAAACGCGCAGATTGGTTACTACGCGCAGGACCATGAATATGAATTCGAAAACGATCTGACTGTCTTCGACTGGATGAGCCAGTGGAAGCAGGAAGGCGACGATGAGCAGGCGGTACGCAGCATTCTGGGGCGTCTGCTGTTCAGCCAGGACGACATCAAAAAGCCCGCCAAAGTGCTCTCCGGTGGTGAAAAGGGCCGTATGTTGTTCGGCAAGCTGATGATGGAAAAACCGAATATTCTGGTGATGGACGAACCGACTAACCACCTGGATATGGAATCGATCGAATCCCTGAACATGGCGCTGGAGATGTATCAGGGCACCCTGATCTTCGTCTCTCACGACCGTGAGTTCGTCAGCTCGCTGGCGACCCGCGTGATCGAAATTACGCCAGAGCGCGTGGTGGACTTCACCGGTAACTACGAAGATTACCTGCGCAGTAAAGGTATCGAGAGTTAAAAAATAGCCGGGTGGCGGCTTCGCCTTACCCGGCCTACATTTGATCCCCTCTCCCTGTGGGAGAGGGTTAGGGTGAGGGCTACAGGCCGCACTACACCACCCACTCGCCCCCTTCAACTCCATTCACCCGCAGCGTACGTTTTTCCTCCGCCGGTAATGATACCTTCAGCGCCTTCCATGCCGGACGATAGTCGCCGCGAGCGTTCACCTTCAGGTTGATACTTGCGCCATCACACACCATTTCCCATTCCACCCACAGCGCATTGCCGTTCAGGTAGCCCCAGCTTTCACCGTCGTCTTCAAACAGCAGCCCCGAGGTTGTGCCGACGCCTTTCACCGGGAACAGCTTCAGCTCACGGGTATCGTCTTTATCGGCGCTCACGTGACGGATGCGCTCGCTGAGCGGCAGACCGGCCCCAGCGCGCACCAGCAGCGGCAGTTTTTCCAGCGGCGCATCCAGGACGATGGATTGCCCGCCCGCATACCACGCGTGAGTGTAAAAATCGTACCAGCCCGTTTCGTTATCCGGCAGCCAGACGCGGCGCTCGCGCTGCCCGGCTTCGACGACGCTGGCGACCAGCAGGTCGCGGCCCAGCAGGAAGTCGTCGCACTCTTTGAAGGTTTGCGCATCGTGCTCGTGGTCGAGGAAGGTCGGGCGCAGCATCGGTTCGTCGTCGGCGTGCGCCTGCCAGAGCAGGGTGTAAAGATACGGCAGCAGGCGGTAGCGCAGCTCAATCGCGCCGCGGATGGCAGGCGTGACGCCCGGATACATCCACGGCTCGTTCACCGTGTGGTCATCGTTCCACGAGTGAATGGTAAAGCGCGGGTGCATCACGCCGTTCTGCACCCAGCGCACGAACAGCTCGGCGTCCGGCTTGTCGCCGGAGAAACCGCCGACGTCGTGCCCGACGTTGAACAGCCCGGACAGGCTCATGCCCAGCCCCATGCGGATGTTATAGCGCAGGGTGTCCCAGTTGGTGCGGTTGTCGCCGCTCCAGGTCTGGACGTAGCGCTGCATCCCGGCGCAGCCGGAGCGGGAGATCAGATACGGACGCTTTTCCGGCGCAAAGCGCTGCTGCGCTTCCAGCGAGGCGCGCATCATCAGCAGCGGCATCACCGGGCGAATATGCTTGATGGCTATCTCCTTGCCGAAGCCATAGCAGCGCGCTTCCCCGTCCCACACTTCATACTCGTTGTTGTCGTTCCAGGTGGAGTCGATGCCCATCTCCAGCAGCTGCGTGGTCACGCCGTTCTGCCACCACTGCACCGTCTGCGGGTTGGTGAAGTCGAGATGCGATCCTTCGTCATCCCAGAAGCTGGAACGTTCAGGCGCATCGGTTTCTGAATCGCGAATGAACAGGCCACGTTCCGCCACTTCGCCGTAGCGGGGATGATCCTGCAACAGACACGGCTTGATGTTGGCCGCAAGCCGCAGCCCCGCGTCGTGGAACGCCTGGCTCATCACCTTTGGCTGCGGCACTTTGTCGTAGTTCCAGTTAAAAACGTAGCGCTTGCCGTTAATCGAGGTATAGCCGGAGGAGAGCTGGAACGAGTCGCACGGAATGGCATGCTCCTCGCACAGGCGAATGAAGTTCATCAGCTGGTTTTGCGCGTCCGGCGCGTCGGTGTAGTGCATGGTCGAGCCGCTGTAGCCCAGGCTCCATTTCGGTCCGAACAGCGCTTTCCCCGTCAGGCGCACGAAGGCTTTGGTGACGTCCAGCACGCGCCTGCCGGTAAAGATGTAGTAGTCGATATCGCCCGCTTCCGCCTGCCAGCGGCGATAGGCGGTGTGGTAGTTATCGATCTCGTTACCCAGATCCAGCCAGCAGCTGCTCAGGTTGTCGTAGAACAGGCCGTAGCTCACGTCGTCGCGGCGAGTAAGGGTGAACGGAATGTGCTTGTAGAGCGGGTCGGTGCTGGCGGCGTTGTAGCCCATGGCGTCGAGGTTGCGCATCTCGTAGCGTTTACCGTTGCGCTGCAGATCGCCCGCTTTCTCGCCCAGGCCGTAGAAACGCTCGTCCTTGCGGCGGCTGAGGTAGTGCGCCACGCCGTCGCCGTGAGCGTTCAGCAGGTAGGCGCTGGTGGGGCGGTCGTTGACCAGCGGCTGCCATTCGCCCGCCTCATTGCGGTAGTGCCACTCCAGCCACAGCGGCTGGTGGACGGTGACGCGCAGCTGCTCGGTTGCCACGGTTAACGTATCGTCCTGCTGCGTCAGCGTCCAGGCGGGGCAGGAGAAGCCGCTGATATCGTCACGACGGCGACCTTCCCACGGCACGTCTTTTTCCGGTGCGATGCTCCAGGTGCGGTCAAGCGCCAGCTCGCCCTTGCGTTTGATCAGCACGCGGAACAGGTTCTCTTCCAGCACATACAGGCACAGGCGGTGCTGGCTATCGACCAGCAGTTCCAGATGGTTTGCCGACTGCGTATCAAGGGTCCAGTTTTTCAGGGTTTTCATATGCAATACATCCACTATCAGGCGCGCTTGGCGCGACGTTCAGCAATAAATGCTACCAGGAAGAAAGCGCCAATCAGGTCAAAGAACCCCATGGCGATAAAGAGCGGGTTGAAGCCGATTTTGTCGGCGGTCACCCCGATTAACAGCGAGAACAGGAAGCTGGCGATCCACGCCGCCGAGCCGCGCATGCCGTTGACGGTCGCCATTTGGCCCTTATCGAAGGACTCCACCACCAGCGCGCTCAGCATGCAGGAGATAATCTGGTGCCCGAAGCCGCCGATGGAGATCAGCACGATGGTGATATACGGGTCGCGGGTTACGGCGACGACCGCCAGTGAAATCATCAGAAACGCGCCTGTGACGGAGCTGGCCACCACCGAGTTCACGCGGGAGCAGCCGAACAGGCGGGTATACAGACGCGTCAGGTAGCCGCTCGCCACGCTGCCGAGGTCGGCGGCGAGGAACGGCAGCCAGGCAAACATCGCAATCTGCTTCAGGTCCATGCCGTGCTCTTTGGCGAGGTACAGCGGCACCCAGAAGCTCAGCACCGCCCAGGCGGGTTCTGCCATAAAGGCCGGAATGGCGATACCGTAGAAACGTTTGTTTTTTGAAACGGTTTTCAGCGCGGTCAGGAAGGGCAATTTGACCGGCGCTGGTTCGTTATCCTGCTTGATAAACGCCAGCTCGTCCTTGCTCAGGTTCGGGTGCTGCTCGGGGTTGTGGTAGAACGCCCACCAGAGGATCACCCACAGCAGCGCCAGCACGCCGGTAAACATGAACGCCCCCTGCCAGCCGAACGAGGCGTGAGCAAAGTAGATGATAGGCGGAGCCAGCATCGCGCCGATGGAGAAGCCCACGCCTGCCCAGCCGGCAGCAACGGGACGCTCTGATTTCGGGAACCATTCACCGATGGTTTTGGCGTTCGCCGGGGTGGCGGCGGCCTCTGAAGCCCCCATAAAGAAGCGCAGTATGGCCAGGTGCAGCCAGCTTCCGGCGCCCGCGTGGAAAATACACATCAGCGCCCAGATCCCGGCGCAGACCATAAAGCCAATCTTCAGGCCAATGACGTCAATCAGCCAGCCGCACAGGGGCTGGAAAATGGTATAGGCGATCTGAAACGCGCCGACGATCCAGGAGTATTGCTCGGTGGTGATCCCGAGGCTCTCTTTCAGCTCCGGAGCGAGAATACCTAAGGAATTTCGGGTGATGTAGTTAACGGTGACGCCCAGCAAAAACAGCACCAGCACGTACCAGCGCAGGTTCTTGATGACGCGACGGGTTTTGCTTGTCGCAATGGTGTTATTGATGTCCTGACTCATTTTACTCTCCACAAGACGGACGGTAAGGGGACGGAGGTTCAGGTGTCACACAGATTTTTATGCCTTTGATTTCAATCCGCTTATAATGCTTAAGTTGCTATACAACTAGTATGGAAGCTGTGTGACAAGTTCACCTTAAGGAAGAAAATGAGTGGGCAAAAGTGGATTTTGTGCAAAATTTCTCATAACCGACGAAAACACTCTGGCATGATGGCATTCACGTCAGTTATTGCCTGACACACACGCTATGAAAATTTTTTCATTTCGCAAATGGAGCCAGATCACAAAATGGACAAAAGGCTAAAAATCACCGAAATCGCGGCCCGTACGCAGCTCTCCATCAGCACCGTTTCGCGGGTGCTGGCGGGGAAAGCGAATACCAGCGAAAAAGCGCGTGCAAAGGTGCTGGCGTGCGCGCGCGAGCTGGGGGTAATGGACGGCATGGCGGCAGGGCGTCTGCTGCTTAACAGCCTGGTGGTTTTTGCCCCGCAGCGCGCTTTCGACGAGCGGTCCGACATCTTTTACTACCGCGTGATCCAGAGCGTGAGCAAAGCACTTGCCTCCCACGAGGTCCGGTTGCGCTACTGCGCGCTGGAGGAGAACGACAGCGACGCCCAGCTGTTTCTGGCGCGGATGAACGAGCCGGACACGCAGGCGGCCATTCTTCTTGGTATTGACGATCCGCATATCCACGATCTGGCGGTGGACGTGGGCAAACCCTGCATGCTGATTAACTGCCGCGACCGGCACATGCGTCTGCCTGCCGTTGCGCCGGATCAGCGCGCCATCGGCGAGCGGGCGGCGGAGTACCTGTTCGAGATGGGGCACCGCGAGGTGATGAACGTGCTGTGCCTACGTCGCTACACCATGGAGCTGCGCCTGTCGGGGATTCGCGACGCGTGGCAGTCCCACAACCTGGCGTTCAACGACAAGCGCGATCTGCTGGTGGTGCCAAGCTTCAGCGCCAGAGAGACGGAGCAGCTGGTGAGCGATTGGCTAAATCAGCAGCAGGGAAAAGACCTGCCGACGGCATTCCTGGTTGGCGGCGACTTTATGGCGGCGGGCACCATCAGCGCCTTAAAAAACCACGGCCTGCGCGTGCCGCAGGACGTCTCGGTGATGAGCATCGACGGCTTTAACCTGGCGGCGATTCAGGATGTTCCATTAACGGCCGTGCATGTTCCCCGCGATGAGCTGGGAACGGAAGCGGTACACATGCTCCAGCAGCGGCTCATGCGCCCGGACGCGCCGGTAGGCACATTGCTGCTGAACGGCACGCTGACCGTGCGGGAGTCGGTACGGCGGATACGTCAGGGAAAACGACGCACCGCCGTGGAGCGGGAAGGGCTGTACGACAGCTAGACCATGCCCAGCGCGCGTTTGCCGTGGATGTTGAGATCGTTCACGGTAAAGCGGTCCTGCCAGGTTTTTTCATAATCCTCGCGCGGGAAGTCTCCCGGCGACGCGCCGGTTTCCAGCGCTTCCTTGACCTTCTTCGCGTAGGCGAGGTTTTTCTCGCACATCGGTGCGGCGGGGATATACATCACGTTGCCCCAGCCCTGCTGGTTATCCACCGGCGCGACGGAGTGGATCACATCGCAGTGCCACCACACCGAATCACCCGCCTCCAGCGCAGGAATGCTGGTCAGCGCCTCGATAAGCAGCGGGTGCCACTTCTCGGAAACCGGCAGCACGCGCCCCGGCGCCACGCCGCACAGCTCGTCCTCCGGCACGTCGTCCAGCAGCGGACGCAGCAGAATATAGGCCATTGCTTCCGGGATCGGCACCACGTGCAGCAGCCCCTGACCGGGGATCATGTCCGACAGCGCCGTCCAGCCCTGGAAGGTGCGGAACACCGAGCATTTGGTGGTGTTATCGACGGTATACTCTTCCACTTCGGTACGATGCGCGGCGTTCCACGGATCGTATTTCTCAACGTTGCCGTCAAACACGCGGGCAAAGACCTGCTGGTAGGCAGGCAGCAGCCAGCGCTCCAGCGCGCCGGAGTCGGTATGCGCGCCGAGTCCCTTCGAGGTGGTTCCCGGCGGACGGCGGCGGATACGATCCGGGTAAATCACGCTCACGTCCGGGTCGAACCACTGCTTGCCGTTGCTCTCGAACGTCCATAAGCGGTTCAGGAACGACTGCACCTGCGCCATTTCTTCGCTCTGGCGCGCCTGCATTTGCGCCTGCGACCAGTAGATCGGGTAAATCTCCGGACGGGAGGCGGTCAGGGTGCCGAAGAAGTTATCGCCTGGCCCTTTGTACACCTCGTCAAACTTGTTCAGATCGAGGTAGTCGAGCATCGACTGATCCCACGCCAGCGCCTGCTCGCGCGGGAAGTGACCTTTAATCACCGCGCAGCCGCGGCGCTTAACGGCCTCGCGCTGCGCGTCGGTAATCGTGCCGTTTTTCACATCGTTAAACGGAATTACCGGCCAGACGGATTCACCTTTATTTTTGAGGGCGTTAATTTCCGCCACGCGGGTGGCAATGCTGTCGCTGAGCTTGTCGAACACCGCCTGCACGTCGCCGATCTGCGCGCGTAACTCACGTTTCAACTGACGGATTGCCGCTTTGTGATCCGCCGGCAAGGTTTCACTGGTAAAGGTCATAACTGCCTCGCATCTTTCATTCGAAAGTAAAAGTGTCTACAAGCGATACTTTAAGTTAAAAATAAGTTAATGCAAGTTTAAAAACTTGACCTGCGCCACAGGACGGGAAAATGAGTGAGGGTGCCGGAGCAGGACTCCGGCGAGGAAAGGATCAGACGTCGAAAGGAGCGTGGTTGTCGAGCACGGCCTGAATGACGTTCAGCGCGCCCTGATGGTTGTTGTCGTCAGTGCTGTAGCGGCTGATTTCTTTGATGCTTTCCGCCGCGTTGCCCATCGCAAAGGAATATTTCACCAGCTTCAGCATCTCGGCATCGTTGCCGCTGTCGCCAATGGCCACGCACTCTTGCGGAGAGATTTTCCAGCGCTTCAGCAGGCGGCTGATGCCGTTGGCTTTGTGCAGGCCGGGGATAATTAAATCGACAAAGCCAAAGCCGCTGGTGACCGGCTTCATGATGCCGTCCAGGGAGACGTGGAGTTTATCCACCAGATTAGGAATATCGCTGTCCGGCAGGTTCAGGGAGAACTTAAACAGCACGTCGTCAATGTCGCGGTAATCGCTGATGCGCTTTAAGCGGTGGTAGTGCTTTGACATTAGCGCCACGAACGCGTCCGGCGCTTTATCGCTGACGTAGGCGCTCTCCAGCCCGCAGGCCACGAAGTTCAGCCCTTTGTCTTTCAGCAGTTCGCCAATCACGATCTGCGACTCATGGCGGGTCAGTTCGCCGTGGAAAATCTGTTCGCCGTGATCGAAGACCAGCGCGCCGTTTTCCGCCACGAAGGAGATTTGATCCTTCAGTTCCGGGAAAAACGAGATGAGCTGGTAATACTGGTTGCCGCTGGCGACAACAAATTCAATGTTGCGGGCTTTAAGCTGTTTAAACTGTGCCTGGAAGCGGTCACGATCGTACTGCTTGGCATCATCAAGGAAAGTTCCGTCCATATCGGTGACGATAACTTTTACGGTCATACTATGCTCCTGGGTCACTGCGTTTTGAAACATTCTAATAACAAGGTGACGGGGAGCACAAATTTAATTTCATTCGAAAGTAAAAGCAAAACGGCAACCGAGGTTGCCGTTTTTAGTGTTTTCTCCCTCTCCCTCAAGGGAGAGGGGATACACTATTACAGCGTATGCTCAGTACGGGCGATAATATCGTCCTGCGCATCCGGTGACAGGGCGGTGAAGAACGCCGAGTAGCCCGCGACGCGCACTACCAGGTCGCGGTACTGGTCCGGGTGTTTCTTCGCTTCCAGCAGCGTTTCGCGCGAGACGATGTTGTACTGAATATGCCAGCCCTTATGCACCTCGAAGAAGGTGCGCAGCAGCACCATCAGCTTCTGGCGATCGCTGTCGTTTTCCAGCGTCGACGGGTTCAGCTTCTGGTTAAGCAGCACGCCGCCAAGAATCGCTTCCGTCGGCAGTTTACCCACGGAGCCAATCACCGCCGTCGGCCCGAGGTGGTCGGTACCGGAAGCCGGGCTGGCCCCTTCCGCCAGAGGGGTATGCGCCTTACGCCCGTCCGGCGTCGCCATGGTCGCTGCGCCAAACGGCACGTTTGCTGAGATAGACGACGTGCCCGCGTAGTAGTTACCCCCAATCGGGCCGCGGCCGTAGCGTGGGTTGTGATACTGCTTCAGCTCTTCAATGTAGGTTTCGTAGGCGCGGGTCAGCAGCAGGTCCACGCTGTCGTCGTCGTTGCCGTACTTCGGCGCGCCGTTGATCAGGCGCTGGCGCAGCTGCTCGTGGGTTAGCCCCTCGAAGTCATCCGCCAGCGCCGCCGCCAGCTGTTGCTGACCGATGACGCCCTGGTCAAACACCAGCTTCTTCACCGCCGCCAGGCTGTTGCCGAGGTTGGCGATCCCCACCTGTAGGCCGGAAACCCAGTCATACTTCGCGCCGCCTTGCTTAATGCTTTTCGCGCGCTCGATGCAGTCGTCAACCAGCGCCGAGCAGAGAATATCGTGGACGTTCTCCTCCTGCATAGTGTCTACCACGTACTCAATTTCGATAGATTTGCGGGTGTAGTAGCGGATCTGGGTGTCCCACGCCGCCATCACCTCCTCGAAGTTATCGAAGTTACCGGCAGAGAGGGCTTTCTCCTGCGGCAGGAACACCTTGCCGCTGGTGGCGTCGCGGCCGCCTTCCAGCGCGGCCAGCATCACGCGGGCGAAGTTAATAAAGCTCATGCCTGTGCAGCGGTAGCCCCATTTGCCGCCCACCGCGGTTTCGATACAGCCAATGGCCGCGTAGTCGTAGGCGTCGTCGCGTTCAACGCCGAGCTTGATGAATTCCGGAATGACGATTTCGTCGTTGTTAAAGGCCGGCATGCCGAAACCGCAGCGGATCACCTGCACGCAGGCGTCGAGGAAGTCGTTGCTCATGCCCGCGTGGTAGCGCACGCTCAGGTTTGGCTGGGTGGAGCGCAGACGGCCGCAGGATTCGAGGATCGCGTAGGAGAGCGGGTTGACCGCGTCCATTGGCTCGCCGTTGACCAGCTTCTGGCCGCCGATGGTGACGTTCTGATACAGCGGGCTGCCCGCAGAGGCTTTGGAGTGCGAGCCGGAGCGGATTTTGTTCACCTCCAGCAGCTTCAGCCAGCAGCTGTGCAGCAGCTCGATGGCGTGCTCGCGATCCAGGCTCTGGTCCAGCTCCACGTCGCGGCGATAGTACGGGTAAAGGTACTGGTCCATACGGGCGAAGGAAACGGAGTGGCCGTTGGACTCAATTTGCAGGATTAGCTGAATGAAGTAGCACAGCTGTAGCGCCTGCCAGAAGGTTTTTGGCGGCTCGTGAGCAATCACGTCGCAGTTTTCTGCCATCGCCAGCAGCTCGTCGCGGCGGCTTACGCGGGTTTCGGTGGAGGCCATTTCACGCGCCAGTTCGGCAAAGCGTTTGATGTGCAGGCTCACCGCTTCCAGCACGATATCGATCGCCTTCAGGAACTGATCGCCGTGCAGGTCTTCCAGCACCGTCAGGTTGATGCGTGAGCGGCGCTCGGCCACTTTGGCGCGCAGGCCGTCGAGACCTTTCTCCAGCACCAGCGGGAAGTTCACCGCCAGGTGCGCGTCGCCGGAGGTCATGTTGCCTTCGGCTTTGATGATGCCGGTTTCCAGCAGGCCTTTCTGCTCGTCGGTGAACATGCCGTAGCAGCGATCCTGCACCGTCTGGCCGCGCCACCACGGGCAGATCGCATGCAGCACGCGCTTGTTCTCTTCGCTCACCGCAAAGCCCGCGCCCGGACGGTTCGCCAGATCGTCAATCTCTTTCTCAATCCAGGAGACGGTATATTCCGGGAAGATCGGCGCGGCACGCACTTCGCTGGCCTGGTTACCGATGATCAGCTCGTCGTGCTTGATCCAGATGGTACGCTTGGCCAGGTGATGCGCCAGCGCCAGGGCGCGGCGCACCGGGATCGGCTTGTCCAGATGCTGCTGATACATTTCGGTATAGTGCTGCGCGCGTTCGGTACAGACCGGCGGCTTAACGATATGCACCAGAGCCGTTTTGTGCGCCTTGATGCGCTCGCTGAGGGTGTTGAGATTCAGGGTGGTCATAAGTTTATCCTCGTAAGGTCGCGGTTAACCCTTTCTGGCAGGCATACTGCTGTGCGAAGTCCAGCAGGGCAGGGTTATCCAGCGGTTTGTCAGGGGCAGAGTAGGGTTGGCCGAGCAGGGTGTATTTGTTCATGCCCAGCGTGTGATACGGCAGAAAATGAATATCGTGGACGCCGAGTTCATCGGCAGCGAAGTTGGTAATGGCGGTGATGGAGGCTTCATCCGCGTTGAAGCCCTGGATCAGCGGCACGCGGATGGTGATCGTTTTCCCGGCGGCGGCCAGGCGTTTCAGGTTGTCCAGGATGCGCTTAGCCGAACCGTCCGTCCACTGCTTGAAAACGTCTCCGTCGACATGCTTCAGGTCGGCGAGGAACAGATCGACGTACGGTAATGACGGCTCAATATAGTGCCACGGCACGTGAAGGCAGGTTTCGACGGCGGTGTGGATACCCTGGTCGTGGCTGGCTTTAAACAGCGCGTGCGCCAGCTCCGGATTCATAAACGGCTCGCCGCCGGAAAGGGTGATCCCGCCGCCGCTGCGGTCGTAGAAGGGTTTATCGCGCAATACGGTCGCCATGATCTCTTCGACCTGCTGTTCTTCGCCGCAAACGGTCAGCGCCTGCGTCGGGCAGCAGTCGGTGAGGGCATCAAGCGTCTCTTCACTCAGCTTTTCGCGGTGGATGACCAGGCCATTCAGCGCGCGTTCGATGCAGCCCGGTGCCGCCTGCTGGCACAGGTCGCAGCCGTCCAGGCACAGACGCGCATCAAACAGCACGTCCCGGCTGCGGGAGCGGCTTTCCGGGTTCTGACACCAGCGACAGCCCAGCGAGCAGCCTTTCAGGAATACCACGGTTCGAATACCTGGGCCGTCGTGGGTGGAGTAACGCTGTATATTGAAGATCATTTTTTTGCCCTCGTATTACATATGAAGATTAAATTACTTTCGAATGAAAGTTATCTTGATATGGGTCAATTCCTGAGCAGGTTTTGCTGTGATAGGGTAAGTGCAGGCTAAATTTGAGGGTGACATCATGGAACTTTATCTCGACACATCTGACGTTGCGGCAGTCAAAAAGCTGGCGCGTATCTTCCCGCTGGCGGGCGTGACCACTAACCCAAGCATTGTGGCGGCGGGTAAAACCCCCCTGGAAGAGCTGCTGCCCGCGCTGCACGACGCGCTGGGCGGCAAGGGCCGGCTGTTCGCTCAGGTGATGGCGAAGACTGCCGAGGGGATGGTGGAAGACGCACGTAAGCTGCGCGCGATAATCAATGACCTGGTGGTGAAAGTGCCCGTGACCGCTGAAGGGCTGGCGGCGATCAAGATGCTGAAAGCGGAAGGGATCCCGACGCTGGGTACGGCGGTGTACGGTGCCGCGCAGGGGATGTTGTCCGCGCTGGCGGGGGCGGAGTATGTGGCCCCTTACGTGAACCGCGTGGACGCGCAGGGCGGGGACGGGATCCAGACGGTGGTCGAACTGCAACAGTTGCTGACCCTGCACGCGCCGCAGTCAAAGGTGCTGGCCGCGAGCTTTAAAACCCCGCGCCAGGCGCTGGACTGCCTGCTGGCAGGGTGCGAGTCCATCACGCTGCCGCTGGACGTGGCGCAGCAGTTTATTACCTCTCCGGCGGTAGACGCAGCGATTGTGAAGTTTGAGCAGGACTGGCAGGGGGCGTTTGGGCGGACATCTATTTGATGGGTGTGGCCTGATGCCCTCACCCCAACCCTCTCCCACAGGGAGAGGGAGCAAACACTAAAACGGCAACCTGAAGGTTGCCGTTTGCTTTAACCTCCGCACACCTCACACCCGGGATTACGCATTAGCTTCATCTCGCGAAACTGGCAGGTCATCGCGTCATACATCACGATTTTACCCGCGGCGGGCGTGCCATAGTGCGCCAGCACTTTGATCGCCTCCATGGCCTGCAAGGAACCGATAACGCCAACCAGCGGCGCCATTACGCCCGCCTCGACGCAGGTGAGGGCATTCTCGCCAAACAGACGGCTCAGGCAGCGGTAGCAGGGCTCTCCTTCAGCGTAGGTGAAGACGGTGATTTGCCCCTCCATGCGGATGGCCGCGCCGGAAATCAGCGGCGTTTTATGGGCAAAGCAGCCCGCATTGAGCTGGTTGCGAATGGCGACGTTATCGGTGCAGTCCAGCACCAGGTCATGCCGTGCAATCTGCGCAAACAGCGCGTCGTCATCCAGCATCGCGTCAATCAGGGTGAACTGAACGTTGGGGTTAATGCGCGCCAGCGCCGTGCGTGCTGATTCCACTTTAGGCTGACCGACCGTCGCGTCGCTGTGCAGCGTCTGGCGTTGCAGGTTGGACACCGACACGGTGTCGAAATCCAGCAGCGTCATGCTGCCGACGCCCGCCGCAGCCAGGTATTGCGCTGCCGCGCAGCCCAGCCCGCCAAGACCAACAACCAGCACGCTGGCCGCCTTGAGCGCCTCCTGACCCTCGAAATCAAATCCGCGCAGCACGATCTGGCGGTTATAGCGCATCATCTCCGGGTCGCTCAGTTCCATCGTCATGTCAGCCTCCGAACAGGTGGTTAAAGCGTTCCACTTCAACCCATTCGCCCGCCTCAACGTGGCCGCGATCGCGCTCCAGCACGATAAAGCAGTTACCCTGGCTGAAGGAGCTAAAGATGTGCGAACCCTGATGCCCGGTGGTGCTCACCTCCAGCTCGCCGTCGGCGTTGCGCGCCAGAATGCCGCGCTGGAAATCGAGACGGCCCGGTGATTTTTTGAGGCGCGTTGCCGCCCGCACGCGCAGACGTTCCGGCAGCGGGCTGGCATTGTTGCCTGAAAGCTTCGCCAGCAGCGGGATCACCAGCTGGTAGAAGGTCAGCGCGGCAGAGACCGGGTTACCCGGCAGGCCACAGAACCAGCTGTGCGGAAGTTTACCAAACGCGAACGGTTTGCCCGGCTTAATCGCCAGCTTCCAGAAGGCGATTTCACCCAGCTCTTCAAGCAAGGTTTTGGTGTAATCCGCTTCGCCAACCGAAACGCCGCCGGAGCTGATCACCACGTCGGCAGAGGCGTCAGCGTCGATAAACGCCGCGCGCAGTTTTTGCGGATCGTCAGGAATGATACCGAGGTTAATCACCTCGCAGCCCAGCTGCTCAAGCATCAGGTGCACCGCCAGACGGTTGGTGTCGTAAATCTGCCCCTCGTTCAGCGGCTGACCCGGAAGCTGTAGCTCGTCTCCCGTGGAGAACACCGCCACGCGCACTTTGCGGACCACGTCAATCTCCGCGATGCCAAGCGATGCCAGCACCGGCAGTTCGGCGACCGTCAGCTTTTGCCCGGCGGCAAAGACCGTTGCGCCCAGGGTAATATCTTCCCCGATGTGGCGGATATTTTGTCCCGCTTTGACGCTGGCGGTAAAGCGCACGCCGTCGTCCGTTTGTTCGGTCTCTTCCTGCATCACCACGGCTTCACAGCCCTTTGGCACCGGCGCGCCGGTCATAATACGCACGCAGGTGCCCGCTGGCCACTCACCGTTGAACGGCTGCCCGGCAAACGCTTTACCTGCCACCGGCAGCGGCTGACCCGTTTGCAGATCCGCCAGACGTACGGCATAGCCGTCCATCGCCGCGTTATCGAACCCCGGCACGTTCAGCGGCGAGACGATATCGCGCGCGGCAATACGGCCAAAACAGCGCACAAGCGGCAGCGTCTCAACGTCGTGCAGGGGAGTAATACGATCAAGCATCTGCGAGAGTGCCGTCTCAAGCGGCATCAGTCCGGCGGTAAAATCCATGGTGGGCTCCTGCGGAGTAACAACGAAAGCGCTCATTATGGCAGAAAAGTGCGGCTAACTGTATGACCCGATGGGTGTACGCTTTACATCACAGTTGCGTCTTTCTATATTCAAAAATCATCTGAAGATTCGTCGACGATAATGATATTTATAGAAAAAGCAGCCAGCCAGGCTGATGGGTGATGCGAAATGAGTAAAGCGGTTATCGCAATTCATGGCGGTGCCGGGGCAATCACCCGTGCACAGCTCAGTCCCGAGCAGGAGAAGCGTTATATCGATGCGCTGAACGCCATTGTGGAAACAGGCCAGCGGATGCTGGAAGCGGGCGACAGCGCGCTGGACGTGGTGACCGAAGCGGTGCGTCTGCTGGAGGAGTGTCCGCTGTTTAATGCCGGTATTGGCTCGGTCTTTACGCGCGATGAAACGCACGAGCTGGATGCCTGCGTGATGGACGGCGTCACCCTGAAAGCGGGCGCGGTAGCGGGCGTCAGTCGTCTGCGTAATCCGGTGCTGGCCGCGCGTCTGGTGATGGAACAAAGCCCGCATGTGCTGCTGGCCGGGGCGGGGGCGGAAAAATTTGCCGTCGAGCACGGTATGGACACGGTCTCGCCCGAGCTTTTTTCCACCGAGGAGCGTTACCGGCAACTGCTGGAGGCCCGTACAGCGGGGATGACGCAGCTGGACCATGCCGCGCCGCTCGATGAACGCAGCAAAATGGGCACGGTAGGCGCGGTGGCGCTGGATAAAGCCGGTAACCTCGCCGCCGCGACGTCGACAGGCGGCATGACCAACAAACTTCCCGGTCGCGTCGGCGACAGCCCGCTGCCGGGGGCCGGGTGTTACGCCAATAACGCCACCGCGGCGGTGTCATGCACCGGCACCGGCGAAGTGTTTATCCGCGCGCTGGCGGCCTACGACATTACCGCACTAATGGATTACGGCGGATTAAGCCTGAGTGAAGCCTGCGAGCGGGTAGTGATGGAGAAGCTGCCGGCGCTGGGCGGGATTGGCGGCTTAATTGCGGTGGATCGGGAGGGCAACGTGGCTCTGCCGTTCAACAGTGAAGGGATGTACCGGGCGTGGGGGTATGCCGGCGATGCGCCCAGCACAGGCATTTATCGTGAATAAGGGGGCATTGCGTGCCGCACCGTGAAGAGCTGGACAACTGCGAAGTGCTGGCTGTCCACCAACTGAATATTGCGTTTCAGGAAGAGCGGCAGTTCATCCCCGCAGTACAGAATTTATCGTTTTCGCTCAGGCGCGGCGAGACGCTGGCGATTGTTGGCGAATCAGGTTCCGGTAAATCCGTTACCGCGCTGGCGCTGATGCGTCTGCTTGAGCAGACGGGCGGGCAGGTCACCAGCGAGCGGATGCTGTTGCGCCGTCGCAACCGTCAGGTTATCGATCTCAACGAGCTGAGCGCGTCCCGGATGCAGGGTGTGCGCGGGGCAGATATTGCGATGATTTTTCAGGAGCCGATGACCTCCCTGAACCCGGTTTTCCCGGTGGGCGAGCAGATTGCCGAATCTATCCGCCTGCATCAGGGACTGAGCGGTGATGAGGCGCTCAACGAAGCAAAACGGATGCTGGAGCTGGTGCGTATCCCTGAGGCGCACGCGATTTTGTCCCGCTACCCGCATCAGCTTTCCGGCGGCATGCGCCAGCGGGTGATGATTGCGATGGCGCTGTCGTGCCGTCCGGCGGTACTCATTGCGGACGAACCCACCACGGCGCTGGATGTCACCATTCAGGCCCAGATCCTGCAACTGATTAAGGTGTTGCAGCAGGAGATGGAGATGGGGGTGATTTTCATCACCCACGATATGGGGGTGGTGGCGGACATTGCCGATCGGGTGCTGGTTATGCATCAGGGCAATGCCGTGGAAACCGGCACGGTGGAGCAGGTCTTTCATGCGCCGGTGCATTCTTATACCAAAGCGCTGCTGGCGGCGGTCCCGCGTCTGGGGGCCATGAATGGCAGTGATTTTCCGCGCCGTTTTCCGCTGATCTCACAGACCGAACAGGGTAAGCAGGAAGACGAAACCGAGCAGGATACGGTGGTTCCCGGCAGGCCAATCCTCGAAGTGCGTGACCTGGTGACCCGTTTCCCGCTGCGTAGCGGGATCCTCAATCGCGTGAAGCGCGAAGTGCATGCGGTTGAAAACGTCAGTTTTGATCTCTGGCCGGGCGAAACGCTGGCGCTGGTGGGGGAGTCCGGCTGCGGTAAATCCACCACCGGACGGGCGCTGCTCAGGCTGGTGGCGTCGCAGGAGGGGAGCATCACCTTCAACGGTGAGCGCATCGACACGCTACCTAACAGTAAATTGCAGGCGGTACGCCGGGATATTCAGTTTATATTCCAGGATCCTTATGCGTCGCTCGATCCGCGCCATACGGTGGGGTACTCGATTATGGAGCCGCTGCGGGTGCATAACCTGCTCGACGGTGAAGACGCGCAGCGCCGCGTCGCGTGGCTGCTGGAGCGCGTGGGCCTGAAGCCGGAGCATGCCTGGCGTTATCCGCACGAATTTTCTGGCGGTCAGCGACAGCGTATCTGCATAGCCCGGGCATTAGCCCTGAATCCGAAGGTGGTGATTGCGGATGAGTCCGTGTCAGCGCTGGATGTCTCCATCCGCGCGCAAATCATCAATCTCCTGCTCGATTTACAGCGGGATTTAGGCATTGCGTTTCTGTTTATCTCCCACGATATGGCGGTGGTGGAGCGGATCAGCCATCGCGTGGCGGTGATGTACATGGGGCAAATAGTTGAAATCGGCCCCCGTCGGGCGGTGTTTGAAAACCCGCAGCACCCGTACACCCGCAAGCTGATGGCCGCCGTACCGGTTGCCGATCCTGAGCATCGTCACGCCCAGCGCGTGCTGTTGCAGGACGAAATGCCGAGCAATATTCGTAAACGGGGCGAAACCCTTGAGCGCGTGGCGCTGCGTGAGGTGGGTCCCGGTCATTTTGTCGCACCACCGCGTCAGGGCAATGCATTCTCGCGGTTATAACTTACAACAGGCAGGAGAACACAATGGTTCCTTTTGTTGCTCGTCAATGGCTGCTTGCCGCGAGCGTGACGGCTGCGCTGGCCGCCGCCCCCGCGTTCGCGGCGAAAGATGTGGTGGTGGCTGTGGGGTCTAACTTCACGACGCTGGATCCGTATGATGCTAACGACACCCTTTCTCAGGCGGTGGCAAAATCTTTCTACCAGGGGCTGTTCGGCCTGGACCGCGAGATGAAGCTGAAAAACGTGCTGGCGGAAGGCTATACCGTGTCGGACGATGGGCTGGTCTATACCGTTAAGCTCCGTACCGGCGTGAAGTTCCAGGACGGCACCGACTTCAACGCCGAGGCGGTTAAGATCAACCTGGACCGTGCCAGCAATCCGGAGAACGGCCTTAAGCGCTACAACCTGTATAAAAATATCGCCAGCACCGAGGCGGTTGACCCGGCGACGGTGAAGATCGTCCTGAAAGAGCCGTTCTCGGCGTTTATCAATATTCTGGCGCATCCCGCGACGGCGATGATTTCGCCCGCCGCCCTGAAAAAATACGGCAAAGAGATTGGCTTCCACCCGGTGGGAACCGGGCCGTACGAACTGCTTACCTGGAACCAGACCGATTTTGTGAAGGTGAAAAAATTCGCCGGATACTGGCAGCAGGGGCTGCCGAAGCTGGATACAATCACCTGGCGTCCTGTCGTGGACAACAATACCCGTGCCGCGATGTTGCAAACCGGCGAAGCGCAGTTTGCCTTCCCGATCCCTTACGAACAGGCGGCGCTGCTGGCGAAAAACAGCAAGCTGGAGCTGGTGGCCAGCCCGTCGATTATGCAGCGCTACATCAGCATGAACGTCACGCAGAAACCGTTCGATAACCCGAAGGTGCGCGAAGCCATCAACTACGCCATTAACCGTCAGGCGCTGGTGAAGGTGGCCTTTGCCGGTTACGCCACTCCCGCGACGGGCGTGATGCCGCCAGCCATCGAGTATGCGCAGAGCTACCAGCCATGGCCGTACGATCCGGCGAAAGCGCGGGAGCTGCTGAAAGAGGCGGGCTATCCGAACGGCTTTAGCACCACGCTGTGGTCGTCTCATAACCACAGTACCGCGCAGAAGGTGCTGCAATTTACCCAGCAGCAGCTGGCGCAGGTGGGCATTAAAGCCAGGGTCACGGCGATGGATGCCGGACAGCGAGCGGCGGAAGTAGAAGGCAAAGGGCAGAAAGAGAGCGGCGTGCGGATGTTCTACACCGGCTGGACGGCTTCAACCGGCGAAGCGGACTGGTCCCTGTCGCCGCTGTTCGCTTCCCAGAACTGGCCGCCAACGCTGTTCAATACCGCGTTCTACAGTAATCCGCAGGTGGATAAAGATCTGGCCGATGCCCTGAAAACCACCAAACCGGAAGAGAAAGCGCGCCTGTACAAAGAGGCGCAGGACATTATCTGGAAAGAGTCGCCGTGGGTGCCGCTGGTGGTGGAAAAACTGGTCTCAGCCCACAACAAAGCGCTGACCGGTTTTTACATCATGCCGGATACGGGCTTTAGCTTTGATGACGCGGATTTAAAATAAAACTCATGCTGAATTATGTGTGTAAACGCCTGCTGGGGCTTATCCCGACGCTGCTGATTGTGGCCGTGCTGGTGTTTTTGTTTGTCCATATGCTGCCCGGCGATCCGGCGCGTTTGATTGCCGGACCGGAAGCGGATGCGACGGTTATTGAACTGGTGCGTAAACAGCTCGGTCTTGACCAGCCGCTGTACAGGCAATTTCTGCGTTACATTGGCAATGTCCTTCAGGGCGATTTCGGCATCTCAATGGTGTCGCGTCGTCCGGTGTCGGAGGAGATTGCCAGCCGCTTTATGCCTACCTTCTGGTTAACGATTGCCAGTATGAGCTGGGCGGTTGTGTTTGGCCTGGGCGCGGGGATTGTCGCCGCCGTCTGGCGCAACCGCTGGCCGGATAAGCTCGGTATGGCGCTGGCGGTCACCGGCATCTCTTTCCCGGCGTTTGCGCTGGGCATGCTACTGATGCAGATTTTCTCCGTTGAGCTGGGCTGGTTGCCGACCGTCGGGGCCGACACCTGGAAGCACTACATTCTTCCCTCTATGACGCTTGGCGCGGCCGTTGCGGCGGTGATGGCCCGGTTTACCCGCGCCTCGTTTGTCGACGTGCTGAGCGAAGATTACATTCGCACCGCGCGGGCAAAAGGGGTGAGTGAGAAATGGGTCATTCTGAAGCATGGTTTTCGTAATGCGATGATACCGGTAGTCACGATGATGGGGCTACAGTTCGGCTTCCTGCTGGGCGGCTCTATTGTGGTTGAGAAGGTCTTCAACTGGCCGGGGCTGGGGCGCCTGCTGGTCGACTCGGTCGATATGCGTGACTATCCGGTCATTCAGGCTGAAGTCCTGCTTTTCTCGCTGGAGTTTATTCTTATCAACTTAGTGGTGGATGTGCTGTACGCCGCCATTAACCCGGCCATCAGGTATAAGTAAGATGCGATTACTGAACTGGCGTCGCCAGGCCATTTTAAACGCTATGCCGGGGATCAGGCCGGACCATATTCGCACCCCGTGGATTGAGTTCTGGCGTCGATTCCGTCGTCAGCCCGTCGCTATGGTCGCCGGGTTGTTTGTGTTACTGCTGATCCTGGTGGCGATTATCGCCCCCTGGTTAGCCCCGTTTGATGCGGAAAACTACTTCGATTACGACCGGCTGAACGATGGACCGTCGATGATGCACTGGTTTGGCGTGGACTCGCTCGGGCGCGATATTTTCAGCCGCGTGCTGGTAGGGGCGCAGATCTCGCTGGCGGCCGGGGTCTTTGCGGTGCTGATGGGCGCAGCAATTGGCACCGTGTTGGGGCTGGTGGCCGGGTACTACGAAGGCTGGTGGGACCGCATCATCATGCGTATCTGCGATGTGCTGTTTGCCTTTCCTGGTATTCTGCTGGCGATTGCCGTGGTGGCGGTGATGGGCAGCGGCATGGCGAACGTCATCATCGCCGTGGCGGTATTCTCGATTCCCGCTTTCGCGCGTCTGGTACGTGGCAACACGCTGGTGCTGAAGCAGCAGACATTTATCGAGTCGGCGCGCAGCATGGGAGCCAGCGATGCCACCATCCTGTTCAGCCATATTCTGCCGGGAACGGTCTCGTCTATCGTGGTCTATTTCACCATGCGCATAGGCGTGTCGATTATCTCGGCGGCCAGCCTGTCGTTTCTGGGGTTAGGCGCACAGCCGCCGACGCCGGAGTGGGGCGCGATGCTGAACGAGGCGCGGGCGGATATGGTGATTGCGCCACACGTGGCGATCTTCCCGAGCCTGGCGATTTTCCTGACCGTGCTGGCGTTTAATTTACTGGGGGATGGGCTGCGCGACGCGCTGGATCCGCGGATAAAAGGGTAGTGCTGTGGAATGTGCCGGGTGGCGGCGACGCCTTACCCGGCCTGGAACAGAGGCGTGGGGAGATTAAACCCGGCTGCCCCACAAATCATACTCGTCGGCGTTTTCGATCTTCACGCGAATAATATCGCCCGGCTTGACGTTGGTTTCGCCGTTCAGGTACACCGCGCCGTCGATTTCAGGCGCATCCGCCATGCTGCGGCCAATCGCGCCTTCTTCGTCCACTTCGTCGATAATCACCAGAATTTCGCGGCCCACTTTCTCCTGCAAGCGTTCAGCAGAGATCTGCTGTTGCAGCTGCATAAAGCGGTTCCAGCGCTCCTCTTTTACCTCTTCCGGTACCTGGTCCGCCAGCTCGTTGGCCGTTGCGCCTTCAACCGGGCTGTACTTGAAGCAGCCGACGCGATCCAGACGCGCCTCTTTCAGGAAGTCGAGCAGCATCTGGAAATCTTCTTCGGTTTCACCCGGGAAGCCGACAATAAAGGTGGAGCGCAGGGTCAGATCCGGACAGATTTCACGCCACTGCTTGATGCGCGCCAGCTGGCGGTCAACGGAGCCAGGGCGTTTCATCAGCTTCAGAATGCGCGGGCTGGCATGCTGTAGCGGGATATCCAGGTACGGCAGGATTTTGCCTTCCGCCATCAGCGGGATCACATCGTCAACGTGCGGGTACGGGTAGACGTAGTGCAGACGCGTCCAGATCCCGAGCTTAGCCAGCTGCTCGCACAGGCCGACCATGCTGGTTTTCACTGGCTCACCGTTGTGGAAACCGGAACGGTGTTTAACGTCCACGCCGTAGGCGGAGGTGTCCTGGGAGATGACCAGCAGCTCCTTCACGCCCGCGTCGGCCAGGCGTTTGGCTTCTGCCAGCACCTCGCCAATCGGACGGCTCACCAGATCGCCACGCATCGACGGGATGATGCAGAAGGTGCAGCGATGGTTGCAGCCTTCGGAAATTTTCAGGTAGGCGTAGTGGCGCGGCGTCAGCTTCACGCCCTGTTCCGGCACCAGGCTCAGGAACGGGTTGTGCTTTGGTTTGGGGACGTAGTGATGAACATGTTCCAGCACCTGCTCGTAGCTGTGTGGACCGGTGATCTCCAGCACCTTCGGGTGCACTTCACGGATCTGGTCTTCTTTTGCGCCCAGGCAGCCGGTCACAATCACTTTGCCGTTTTCCGTCAGGGCTTCACCAATGGCTTCCAGGGATTCCTGAACCGCGCTGTCGATAAAGCCGCAGGTGTTGACGATCACCATGTCGGCGTTGTCGTAGCTTGGCACCACGTCATAGCCTTCAGTGCGAAGTTCAGTCAGGATGCGTTCGGAGTCCACCAGGTTCTTCGGGCAGCCCAGGGAGACAAAGCCGATTTTCGGCGGGTGCGTAACATTGCTCATAGGTTAAAAATTCATCAATTATGGAGTTATCAGGGCGGGATTTTACAGCGTATCGCAGGGGATTTATACACTCTTGATGGCGCAGTTGAGGCCGGCAATCGTTGTAACATTGTAAAGAATGTTAATCAGTTATCGTTTATTGATCCCAGGCATTACATTGTACAAAAAATGACCTTATTCTTAATGAGGTAACATGGCTGACAGAGGAGGAATAGCATGTCCGTTGACAGACTGAAACGCGATCTGCTTAACAAGCTGATCAACGCCCGAATCGACCTGGCTGCATATCTGCAACTCCGCAAGGCGAAAGGGTATATGTCAGTCAGCGAAAGCGAAAATCTGCGTGATAACTTCTTTGAACTTTGCAATTTCATGCGTGAAAAAGCACCCATCCTGAAAGCGCACTACGCTGAAAGCGAATTAGTGGCGCTGCGCCGCGCCGCCGAGGTGCTCTCCATCGCCGGGGTCTGTTTGATGAACGGACGTCACGACTGCCCGAATTTTATTGCCGTTAACGCGGAGAAGCTTGAAAACTGCCTGACCACGCTCGCGCTTTGCATCATGTGTCTGAACAAGCCGGAAACGCTTGCCCGGCACTGAACCCGGGGGAGGCAACTCCCCCTTCTGATTAAGCTTTTGTAAAAGTGGTAACGCACCCGGGAACAGTGGCTAATCTTTAAGCCATATGTCGATAAAGGAGTGCGTTATGCCTCGATCCTCGCTGATTTTCCTTCCAGTCTTGTTATTCCCGCTTTCACTGCTTGCAGCGCCTGAGACGGTTAAGGTCGACGTGCTACAGACAAAACTGGATCACCCCTGGTCGCTGGCGTTTCTGCCAGATAACAAGGGGCTGCTCATCACGCTCAAAGACGGGCAGCTTAAGCACTGGCAGGCAGGGAAAGGGCTCTCCGATCCGATTGTCGGCGTGCCGAAAGTGTGGGCGAGCGGCCAGGGCGGACTGCTGGACGTCGCGCTGGCCCCGGATTTTGCACAATCACGGCGGGTCTGGCTCAGCTTCGCCGAGGCAGGTAATGATGGCAAAGCGGGTACCGCGGTGGGCTATGGGCGGTTGAGCGATGACCTGTCGCGCATTGAGGGCTTCCAGGTGGTGTTCCGACAGATGCCGAAGCTCTCTACCGGCAACCACTTTGGCGGACGGCTGGTGTTCGACGGCAAAGGCCATCTCTTTATTGGCCTGGGTGAAAACAACCAGCGCCCGACGGCGCAGGATCTGGACAAGCTTCAGGGCAAGGTGGTGCGCCTGACGGAGGACGGAAAAGTGCCACCGGATAATCCGTTTGTGAACACCGCCGGAGCGCGCCCGGAAATCTGGTCCTATGGCATTCGCAACCCGCAGGGAATGGCGATGAACCCGTGGAGTGACACGCTGTGGCTCAACGAACACGGACCACGCGGTGGGGATGAGATTAACATTCCTGAGAAGGGCAAAAACTACGGCTGGCCCCTGGCGACGCACGGGATCAATTACAGCGGGCTGAAAATCCCGGAAGCGAAAGGCGAGCACGTTGAGGGCACTGAAAAACCGCTGTTTGTCTGGAAAGTGTCGCCCGCCGTCAGCGGCATGGCGTTCTACAACAGCGACGTCTTCCCGCAGTGGAAAAACAAGCTGTTTATCGGCGCGCTGAAGGAGAAAGACGTCATCGTGCTGAGCGTGAAGGGCAATAGCGTGACGGAGGATGGGCGAATTCTTGGGGATAAAGATCAGCGTATCCGCGATGTGCGCGTCGGGCCGGATGGTTATCTGTACGTGCTGACCGACGAGACGGACGGGCAGCTTTGGAAAGTCAGCCCGTCCGGGTCGTAATCAGGTCACCGGGATCATCACCACGTTGCGATACGCCGGGCGCTCGCTGAGCTGCTGGATCCAGCGCTCAAGGTGAGGGCGCGGGGTCCAGCTGAGACCCATGTTAGTGAGGTTCCAGACGAAGGGGGCGACGGCGATATCGCCCACGCCGAACGTGTCGCCGGAGAACCAGGTATGCTTCGCCAGTTCGTCGTCCATCATCGCAAACAGCGACTCACACGCATCCTGGGCGGCATGAATGGCGGGATAATCACGATCGGCTTCCGGCGTACGGATAAGCCCCATCAGGATCACGCGGTGCGTGGGGGAAAGCGTCTGGTTTGCCCAGTCCATCCATTTTTCGCCCTGCGCGCGCTGGGCCGGATTTTCAACCCACAGGCGACCCTGGCCGTACTGCGCGGCAAGATAACGCACAATGGTATTGGACTCCCACAGCGTGGCGTCTGTCTCGTCATCGCGCAGCAACGGCACCAGCCCGTTTGGGTTCATCGCCAGATAGTCGGCGTCTTTATTCACCCCGAACGCCATGCCAGCCATAATTTGGTTGAACGGTAAATCCAGCTCCTCCAGCGTCCAGAGCACTTTCTTCACGTTAGTCGAATTGTTCCTGCCCCACAGCGTAATCATATTTACTCCCGATGAGATGTGAATCCGAGTCAGCTTTTCGCCATGGTGAGATAAACCTAACAATTACGCAACAGATGCTAAAAAAAACGCCGCAATCAAAGCGTATCTGAATGTTATTGCATAAACTTTAAAAACTTTACCTGGAACAGGTTTCTTTGAAGGCTGTAGTGCGCTATTACTCATCGCTTCTTGCGACACGGTGATTGTGACGTGATTTTTAGAATGGACACTCGGGTGGCATTTATGACGCAAAAAACTTCTTCTCTGCGCAGCCTGGCGGCAGGCTCGGCGCTGCTTTTCCTTTTTGCCCCAACGCTTCATGCGGCGGAACAGACAGCGCCCGAAGCGCCGCCTGTTGATGCGCGCGCCTGGATCCTGATGGATTACGCCAGCGGGAAAGTGCTGGCGGAAGGTAACGCCGACGAAAAACTCGACCCGGCGAGCCTGACGAAAATTATGACCAGCTATGTGGTCGGCCAGGCGTTAAAAGCGGGCAAGATCAAGCTGAATGACATGGTCACCGTCGGGAAAGATGCCTGGGCGACCGGTAACCCGGCGCTGCGCGGCTCGTCCGTGATGTTCCTGAAGCCCGGTGATCAGGTCTCCGTTTCCGATCTGAATAAAGGGGTTATTATTCAGTCGGGAAATGATGCCTGTATTGCGCTGGCCGATTACGTCGCGGGCAGTCAGGACTCATTTATTGGGCTGATGAATGGCTACGCGAAAAAACTGGGTCTGACCAATACCACCTTTAAAACCGTTCACGGCCTGGATGCGCCGGGTCAGTTCAGTACCGCGCGCGATATGGCGCTGCTGGGCAAAGCGCTGATCCATGACGTTCCGGATGAGTACGCCATCCATAAAGAGAAAGAGTTTACCTTCAATAATATTCGCCAGCCTAACCGTAACCGCCTGCTCTGGAGCAGTAACGTTAACGTGGACGGCATGAAAACCGGTACAACTGCCGGGGCCGGATACAACCTGGTGGCTTCTGCGACGCAGGGCGATATGCGCCTGATCTCGGTGGTGCTGGGCACGAAAACCGATCGCATTCGTTTTAACGAGTCAGAAAAACTGCTGACCTGGGGTTTCCGCTTCTTTGAAACCGTCACGCCGATTAAGCCGGACGCCACTTTCGTCAGCCAGCGCGTCTGGTTTGGTGATAAAAGTGAAGTAAACCTGGGGGCAGGTGAAGCGGGGTCCGTCACCATTCCGCGCGGTCAGTTGAAAAACCTGAAAGCCAGCTATACCCTGACCGAGCCACAGCTGACCGCGCCGTTAAAAAAAGGCCAGGTGGTCGGGACGATAGATTTCCAGCTTAACGGCAAATCCATTGAGCAGCGTCCGCTGGTGGTAATGGAAGCGGTGGAAGAGGGCGGCTTCTTCAGTCGGATATGGGACTTTGTGTTAATGAAATTCCACGGCTGGTTTGGCAGCTGGTTCAGCTAAGTTTTTGCCGGGTGGCGGCTTCGCCTTACCCGGCATAACCTCAATACATCAACTTCACCTGCTGCGCTTTCGCGTATGCCACCAGCTCGTCATCCGGGCGGCAATCACTGACGATGGCGTCAAAGCGCGACAGCTCTCCCATTCTTGCCGGACGGACCTTGCCAAATTTACTGTGATCAACCACCAGCACATGCTGCTGTGCGGCGTTGAGCGCCCACTGTTTCACCGGTAACTCTTCAAGATTAAAACAGGTTGCCCCCTGTTTCACATTCACGCCCGCCGCAGAGTAAAAGGCGATATCCGGGCATACATTGCTCAGCGTGTCCTGAATATTCAGCGGTTTGAAAATGGCGTTGCTGGCATGAAATTCGCCGCCACACAAAATCACCCGGCACGCCGGTTTCTCCTGCAAGGCCAGGAAGGTGTTTAGCGAATAACAGACGGCGGTAAAGGGAACGGTGCTGTCGATGGCCTCGATGATCCACGGGGTTGTCGTACCGCAGTCAAAAAACAGCGTTTGATGCGGCTGCACCAGCGAGGCGGCGAGCCGCGCGGCTTTGCGCTTCTCCTCCACCAGGCGTGTTTTTTGATCGCTTAACAGATAATGGCTGGCGCTACGCGGCTCCAGAACAATATACCCGCCAAGCAGCACAACGGGGGCGCTGTCGCTGTTCAGATCGCGACGAATGGTCATTTCAGACACGCCAAGCAGGGTAGCGGCTTCCTTAAGATGCAGCTTATCGCTGCGCTTCAGCGCCTGGAGCAGCTGAGCAATGCGGTCATCGCGACGTGTTTCCATAGATCCTCGGGCTAAAAAAGTGAGCCCCCGCAGGGCGGGGGCTCAAGTGTAACCTGACGGACCGGGGTTAGTCACGTATCCAGCCTTTGCGGATCGGAAGGGCAAACAGAACGCGATAGGCCTGTGATAATCCACGATAAAGCGCCGGACCAAAGAGGCTCCACAGGATGGCTGCGCTGACGCAGCCCATCAGTCCCACCAGGAAACCGCCGACCATATCCAGCGGCCAGTGCACGCCCAGGTAGACGCGGGACCAGGCGATGGCGACCGCCACGCCCATCAGCACTACGCCGGACCACAGGCGATGCCAGAACAGGAAGGCCAGCGCAAAGGTGAAGATCACCGTGCCGTGATCGCTCGGGAACGAGTCGTCCGGCGCATGGTGCAGGAAGTTGTAGCCGACGCGATCGACAAACGGACGATCGTGTGGGAAGGCGTGGCCCAGCACGTAGCTTGCCAGCACGCTGACGCCGATCGCCATCGCCATTTTGATCACCAGATGGCGCTGGGCGGTGACCTGTGTACGAGGTCCCCATAACCAGAGGATCACCGCCAGCGCCGGTACAATGCTGATCACATCTTTCGCAATGAAGGTGGCGAGATCGATCATCCATTCCGGTGACGACGGCGTGGCGTTGAGCAGGTAAAACAGTTCGTAGTTCAGATTTTCTAACATAATCTCGTTACTCTTTAGCAAACCAGGCGGAAACCAGCCCGTAAACCAGCACCTGGGAAAACCAGACCCACCACCCGGCCCACAGGTTGTGAGAGAAAAAATGCGCGCCGCGCATGACCTGCCCGAATCCCATCAGCAGCCCCATAACAACGCCCAACGCGACAAAGGTCCAGGCCAGGCGTGGACGTTCACGCCAGAAGGCAAAAAACAGCCCCATCACCATAAACCCGCTTGAGGCGTGGCCGCCGGGAAAGCAGCGTCCCGGTCCGCTGTCGGCCGGAATCGCGCTGAACAGGGGATACGAGACGGCTTTGCCGCCATACTCCACCAGATCCCACGGACAGCTGTGGTGGCTCATGCTTTTCAGGGCTCCTACAACGAGCGCGCCCAGACCCATCAGAAGCGCGGCCGTCACCAGCCGGGCATTGCGTCTGTAAGCCCCGTAAACCAGCGCGATGACGGCCAGGGCAATGGCCACATATTTCGCCAGCCGATGGTTGAGCAGATCCAGCAGCGGATTTTGCTGTAGCGGGAAATGATGCGTCGCCGCGTCATACCAGAAGCCGGTGATCCATCGGTCAAGCGATTCATCGCGCGAAAGCCAGGTAAAAAGCAGCGCAAGGACGATCAGCACGAAAAGCTGATAACCATAAAAGCGGGCAGGCAAACGGTAAAGGCGTTTTGTCTTATTTGTCGGTAACTTAGATAATTCTGAAGGGCTGACGGCGTGTGTCATAGTTTCGGTCAATAACGTGAAATAGCACTATCATAAGGAGGGCAACTTAAGGAAACCTTAAACAACAACGATAAGTGCGTTATTTCTGTTTTTTCACGTTAATTTGCTATCTCAGACAGCGGCAATTCATTACACTCATCGCGATTTTTTCATATTAAAGAGATTGCATGATAAACCGTTCTTCTTCCGGTAATCGTCTGGGTCGTCAGGCGTTACTTTTTCCTCTGTGTCTGGTGCTTTACGAATTCTCTACCTACATCGGCAACGACATGATCCAGCCAGGCATGTTGGCTGTGGTTGAGCAGTACAACGCAGGTATTGAGTGGGTACCTACATCGATGACCGCCTATCTCGCGGGCGGCATGTTTTTACAGTGGCTTTTAGGGCCGCTGTCGGATCGTATTGGCCGCCGCCCGGTGATGCTGACGGGCGTGGTATGGTTTATCGTCACCTGTCTCGCCACGCTGCTGGCGCAGAACATTGAGCAGTTTACGTTGCTGCGTTTCCTTCAGGGCGTGAGCCTGTGCTTTATTGGTGCCGTGGGCTACGCCGCTATTCAGGAGTCGTTTGAGGAGGCGGTATGTATCAAAATTACCGCGCTGATGGCGAACGTGGCGCTGATTGCACCGCTTCTGGGGCCGCTGGTGGGAGCCGCATGGGTCCACGTCGCGCCGTGGGAAGGGATGTTCGTGCTATTTGCCGCGCTTGCGGCCATCTCTTTCTTTGGTCTGCACCGTGCGATGCCGGAGACCGCCACCCGCCTGGGCGAAAAGCTCTCGCTTAAAGAGCTGGGGCGTGATTATAAGGCGGTGCTGAAAAACGGCCGTTTTGTCGCGGGCGCGCTGGCGACGGGCTTTGTCAGCCTGCCGCTGCTGGCGTGGATTGCCCAGTCGCCGGTCATTATCATCAGCTGCGAACAGCTTAGCAGCTATGAGTATGGCCTGTTACAGGTGCCGATTTTTGGCGCGCTGATTATCGGTAACCTGGTGCTGGCGCGTCTGACGTCACGCCGTACCGTGCGTTCGCTGATTATTATGGGCGGTTGGCCCATAGCGGCAGGGCTGATTATCGCGGCGGTGGCGACCGTAGCCTCGTCTCATGCGTACCTGTGGATGACGGCGGGGCTGAGCATTTACGCGTTTGGTATCGGCGTGGCGAATGCCGGTCTGGTACGCCTGACGCTGTTCGCCAGTGAAATGAGTAAAGGCACGGTCTCTGCCGCGATGGGGATGCTGCAAATGCTGATTTTCACCGTCGGAATTGAGGTGAGCAAGCATGCTTATGCTTTCGGCGGTAACGGGCTGTTCAGCCTGTTCAACCTCGCCAACGGCGTGCTGTGGATTGCCCTGATGGTGGTATTCCTGAAAGACAAACGCGTCGGAAACGCCCTGCAACCGTAATCCTTATCCCCTCTCCCCCCTGGGCGAGCTCGGGACAGTTCCCTCTCCCTGTGGGCTGAGGGATCCCCAGTAATTTGAAAGCAAAAGCGATAACGTTGCCTCAGAATAACTGAGGGCTTTCAGCGATGCCTCGGTCCGGCTGTAAATCGCTGAGGCGTTTCCTGTAGGCCGGGGCGAGGCGCAGGGATGCGCCGAGAGGGCGGGCTTTACAGGGATGTTACCTCCGCCCGTCCCCGATAAGCCGGAAGGAATAAGCCGAAGGCACCTCGAAGCGGCGATTTTCCGCCGGAAGCCCGGGTCGCCAGGGTGGTGGCGACTGAGCCACCCTGGCACGTTCACCGGTCATGTCGTGACAGAGTAGCAAGGAACATAAAGTGAACGGAATGACCACCAGAGCCGTATGTTCCCCCTCACCCCAGCCCTCTCCCTCAAGGGAGAGGGGGCCGTCTGTGCAGGCATTATTTTGTGGGGAACCCTCAGCCCTGTGGGAGAGGGTTAGGATGAGGGCACCAGAGCGCACGGAATCAATTAAACGGCGCCTCCCCGTCCAGCACCCTATCAATTACGTCCAGCACCCCTTCGTCATTATTGTTCGGCGCTTCATAGCGGGCCACCGCCTTAATGTGCGGTCTGGCATTGGCCATCGCGAAGCCAAACCCAGCCTGGCGCAACATCTCCACGTCGTTACCGCTGTCGCCAAAGGCCACCACTTCACTGTCCTCAATGCCCCAGCGCGCTTGCAGGATCCGCAGGCCGTTAGCTTTGTGTACGCCGGGGATAATCAGGTCGATACTGCCGTGTCCCGTGGTCACCGGCACCATGATGTCGCCAAGCTTCTCATGCAGCAGCGCCTGAATGCGCGGAATTTCGTCGTCAGAGACGTTTAGCCCGAATTTGAAGAAAATATCGTTGAGGTTGTCAAAGCTGCTGACGCTTTCAAGGCGGTGATAGTATTTCGCAGCAATCTCTTTGAAGAGGTCGTTATACGTTTTCAGCGTGTAGGCGCTGTTTTTTCCGCAGGCAATTATCTCAATGCCGGGCACGTCGTTTAACAGGGTGGCGACGGTCAGAAAATGCTCTTTCGACAGTTCGCCGTTAAACACGTCTTCGCCCGCATCTACCACCCAGCCCCCGTTTTCGGCGACGAAGGCAATTTCATGGGCGATCTCCGGGAAAAATGAGATCAGCTGGTAGTACTGGTTTCCGCTGGCGACCACAAAACGGATGCCTTGCGCTTTCATGCGCGCGTACTGCGCCAGAAAACGCGCGCGGTTATAGGTTTTCGCATCGCTCAGGAAGGAGCCATCCATGTCGACTGCAATCAGTTTAACGCTCATATCCCTTCTCCATTGACGTTGTTTCTGCTTCCGGTTTTGCCACCGCTCGCGCCACCAGGGCGGCAATAATGACTAACCCTAATACCACCAGCATCGCGCTGCGTAACCCGTAGTGCTCACCGAGGAATCCAAGCAGCGGCGGGCCCACCAGGAAAGCGAGGTAGCCCGTGGTCGCCACGACGCTCACGCGCGTCGGCGCGTCGGGGCCGGTATCGCTGGCAGCGGAAATGGTCAGCGGGAAGCCAAGGGAGGCGCCCAGTCCCCACAGGATCACCGACACGCCGGCAATCCAGTCCACATCCACAAAGATAATCATCGCGATGCCCAGCCCGCCCAGCAGGGCGCTGGCACGGACGACAGCCACGCGGCTGTAACGGTCGATAAACCAGCCCCCGGTAAAGCGTCCGACGGTCATGCCGAGCGTAAACCCGGCGTAAATCAGCGAGCCGGAGGTGGGGCTAAATCCGTGCCCGTCCACCATCAGTAACGGTAGCCAGTCGTTGGCGGAGCCTTCAGCAAACGCCATCGCCAGCACCACCACGCCAATCAGCATTAGCTGGAAATCACGATAAAAGGGCAACCCTTTTTCCGCAGACTTCTGTTCGTCCGTGGCGTGTTGTCCTGTGCCTGCGGGAATAGCCCTGATGCCGGTGAGGATCGGGATAATACAGACCAGCGCCGCCAGCAAAATGTGCACATTGGCCGCAATGCCCAGCGCCGTCAGCGCCATCCCCACGCCCGCGCCCGCCAGCGTGCCGAGGCTGTAAAAACCATGCATCATCGGCAGCACCGTTTTGTTCATCGCCTGTTCGACGGCGGCCCCCTCGACGTTAATGGCCACTTCCGCCGCACCAAAGCTGCCGCCAAATACCATCAGCCCAAGGGCAAACATCAGCGGCGAGGCGAACCACAGCGCCACGCTCAGACCGAGCATTCCCACCACGGCGCAGCACATGGTGGTGCGAATCACCGCGCGCGTGCCAAAGCGCTTCACCAGCCAGGCCGAGCAGAGGATGCCGCTCATCGAGCCAATCGACAGGCCAAACAGTACGATCCCCATCTCCGCCGTCGAGACGGACAGCGTATCGCGGATTGCCGGGGTGCGCGTTGCCCAGGAAGCCATCAGCAGCCCGGGGATGAAGAAGAACATAAACAGCGCCCACATGCGCAGATGCAGGGCTTTGCGAGGAGAAGTTAGCGTCATTGGGATCAGCACCAGAAGTACAACAATAGCGACAACACTAGCAACTTTGTGTACATTTGTACACAAACTGGATGAGGATTTTATGAGCAGACCACCGAACGACCCTAACCGCCGCGAGAAGATACTCCAGGCGACGCTGGACACCATTGCTGAGCACGGTATTCATGCCGTCACGCACCGCAAAATTGCCACCTGCGCAGGCGTGCCGCTGGGGTCGATGACCTACTATTTCGACGGGATGGAGTCGCTTCTGGAGGAGGCCTTCACGTGGTTTACGCAGCAGATGTCTCAGCAGTACCGGGATTTCTTCGCGGGGGTGACCGGGCGGGAGAGGGCGTGCGAGGCCATTACCACGCTGATCCACAGTTCAGCCGTGACCACGCCACACAATATGGCGCTGATGTATCAGTTATACGCGTTTATGCACCGCAGCGCCGCGCTGAAAACGGTGATGCAGGACTGGATGAAGATGAGCCAGACTACGCTTGAGCAGTGGTTTGATTCGGCCACCGCCCGTGCGCTGGATGCGTTTATCGAGGGGATGACGCTGCATTTTGTAACCGACCGGTCGCCGTTAACCCGGGAGGAGATCCG
Organism: Enterobacter sp. MGH 38; assembly: GCF_000492855.1. Taxonomy (NCBI): domain Bacteria; kingdom Pseudomonadati; phylum Pseudomonadota; class Gammaproteobacteria; order Enterobacterales; family Enterobacteriaceae; genus Enterobacter; species Enterobacter sp. MGH 38. The sequence continues at coordinate 603,855 of NZ_KI535608.1, forward strand.
GGTGATGGTGGGGCGGATTGCGGGCGAGGATACCGTCTGATAGCACTCACCCCGGCTACGCTTACTGGCGGGAGATTTTTTTCCCGTTGGCGTCAACGACGACTTCGCCATCTTCCTTCGTAAATGCCCCTTTTTGCGCGTCCGGAAGGATGTCGAGAACGACTTCAGAAGGGCGGCACAGACGGGTACCCAGCGGCGTCACCACAATCGGACGGTTAATCAGAATAGGGTATTGCAGCATGAAATCGATAAGCTGGTCGTCGGTGAAATGTCCCTGTGAAAGGCCCAGTTGCTTATAAGGCTCGACGTTTTTGCGCAGCAGATCGCCTATGGAAATCCCCATATCTGCAATCAGCCTGGTCAGTTCATCACGCGACGGTGGGTTCTCAAGATAGAGAATAATTTCGGGTTCCGTACCGCTGTTGCGGATCATCTCCAGCGTATTGCGCGACGTGCCGCAGGCCGGGTTGTGGTAGATAGTGATATGGCTCATATCCGTTACTCATTACAGTGTGAAGGAGAGACGTAGCGCCAGCGCGGCAAGCGTCACAAAGAGAACTGGCAGCGTCATTATGATGCCCGTCCTGAAATAGTAGCCCCAGGTAATAGTCATGTTTTTCTGTGCCAGCACATGAAGCCATAGCAGGGTAGCCAGGCTCCCGATGGGGGTAATTTTCGGCCCCAAATCGCAGCCAATCACGTTAGCGTAAATCATCGCCTCTTTAACCAACCCTGTTGCAGCACTACCCTCAATGGAGAGCGCGCCAATCAGCACCGTTGGCATATTGTTCATTATGGATGACAGGAAGGCGGTGATAAATCCGGTTCCCAGCGTGGTGACCCAGAGTCCGTATCCGGCTAAGTAATCAAGAACGCCTGAAAGAGACTCCGTCAGCCCGGCGTTGCGCAGGCCATACACCACCAGATACATCCCCAGCGAGAAGATAACAATTTGCCACGGCGCGCCGCGCAGCACTTTTCCGGTGTTAATGGCGTGCCCGCGTTTAGCAACGGCAAACAAAATCAGCGCGCCAGTTGTTGCGATAGCGCTGACCGGGATACCCAGAGGTTCAAGCACAAAGAAACCGACGAGCAGTAGCAGCAGCACGATCCAGCCCGTTCTGAACGTCGGCAGGTCGTGAATGGCCAAAGCAGGCTCGCGGAGTTTTGCCAGGTCATATTCCGGCGGTATTTCCTTGCGGAAGAACAGATGCAGCATCACCAGCGTTGCGGCAATTGCGGCGATATCAACCGGGATCATCACCGAGGCGTATTCGCTAAAGCCCAGCTTAAAGAAGTCCGCTGAGACGATGTTGACCAGGTTGGAGACAATCAGCGGCAGGCTGGCGGTATCGGCGATAAATCCCGCCGCCATCACGAACGCCAGCGTAGCCTGCTTGCTGAACCCCAGCGCCAGCAGCATGGCGATAACGATAGGCGTCAGGATCAATGCCGCACCGTCATTGGCGAACAGCGCCGCCACGGCCGCACCCAGCAGCACGATCCAGGTAAACAGCAACCGCCCGCGACCGTTTCCCCAGCGAGCAACGTGCAGCGCCGCCCACTCGAAAAAGCCGGACTCATCCAGCAGCAAACTGATAACGATTACCGCGATAAACGTGGCCGTCGCATTCCAGACGATATTCCACACCACAGGGATATCGTTAATGTGGATCACGCCGCTCATCAGCGCCAGCGCGGCGCCAATGGTCGCGCTCCAGCCGATGCTGAGCCCTCTGGGTTGCCAGATGACCAGCACCAGTGTGAATAAAAAAATCGCTCCTGCCAGAAACATCTTTTACTCCGTTATATCTGTTTTTGTGAATGTGTCGTGGTCAGCAAGGGCCCGGGAGGCGGTTTTTCAGCTTCATACGTGTCTCTTCTCGCAGGCAGTTCCAGCTGTTATCGATAACGGTTGCCGCCCACGCGGGCATGTTGGGAGAGAGACGGTAGTAGATCCATTTACCCTCACGACGATCGATGACCAGCCCGGCCTCGCGCAGTAAGGCCATATGGCGCGAGACTTTCGGCTGCGGCTCGTTGGTAGCGGAACAGAGATCGCAGACGCACAACTCGCCCGCCTCACGCAGAAGCATGACGATGGAGAGGCGCGTTTCGTCGGAGAGGGTTTTGAAGAGCTGGATGGGGTGTAGCATCGGGTGATCCTGCGTGGTTTTTTGTCATATTCATTAAATCATATATGTTTGTGGCGAGTGAGGGAAGGGCAATAAGGGCAAATAATTGCCCTCAGTGAAGTACCACTACGTTGAGCCGTCGTCTTTGAGCCACAGACAGGGCGGGATTAGAAGATTAATGATTCCTGGTTTTGTTGAATATCTTCAATGTTATGAGACAGACGATCGTTGCAGATGTTAACAGAATCAAAATATCAATATTTGTATATGTTTCGTACATTGTCTCCGCATTAATATCACCATAGATGAAGCCGCAAATAGCAGTTGCAACGTCGTGGTTAATATAAGCTGTTGAAGGACCCAGCATACGTCCTGCCAGGAAGCTAATTAACACAAACCAGACGGCCTTAAGTAGTCTTGAGCCCCATTTACGGGCAAGGGTAGTGATATCCACCGTCAATAACCTCAATACTATTGCACGCGATATGTGAACGCATACATGGGACCTAAATAAATTCCGGTTTCAGAAGAGCGATTCCGAAATTGGAGTGGTGAGCGAGCTTTATGTAGACTTCTGCCGCTATCCCCGGATGAAGCCTTCATTCCTTTTCCTGTCATCAGGTGGATTAATTCGTTCCAGCTTATGCCAGCTGCCTGTATCGAAGTTCAAACCCGATCATATCTACGCTCAATCGTTGTTCTTTTAAGATATTGACCAGGCAAAATTTAACCGCGCAAGAAGATCAGCTATACCGCCATGGAAATAAGGTAGTGTTATAAGTAATTGATAGGGAGGGTATTAATTTCAGGAAACAAAAAACCCATCAACCTTGAACCAAAAATGGCGGGGTTGATGGGCTCCACAAATTGGGGACATCAAAGAAAAGCAGTGGCACTAGTTATGACTACACCCTGCGTAAAAAGTTCTGCGCGTAACGAAAATTTTTTGCGCCACACGCAAACTTAAGAGTTATCCGAGTCCTGGCCAGATAATGATGATCAGCGTACCTGCCAGCGTCAACAGTACGTTGGCGATCGCGTACGTGCCTGCATAGCCCAGTGCCGGGATGTTGCTGCGCGCGGTGTCGCTGATGATCTCCATCGCCGGTGCGCAGGTGCGCGCGCCCATCATCGCGCCGAAGAGCAGGGCGCGGTTCATGCGCAGCACGTAAGCGCCGAACAGGAAACAGATCACCACCGGTACCAGGCTGACGATAAGTCCGGAAACCAACATTTGCCAGCCGACCGCGCCCAGGCCGTTGCCAATGCCGCTCCCGGCGCTTAAGCCGACACCCGCCATAAAGACCATCAGACCGAACTCTTTCACCATGTTCAGCGCACCCTGAGGGATATAGCCGAAGGTGGGATGGTTCGCTCGCAGGAAGCCCAGCATGATCCCGGCGAACAGCAGACCGGCTGCGTTACCAATGCCGAAGCTAAAGTTGCTGAACTGGAAGGTGATCATCCCGATCATCAGGCCGACAATGAAGAAGGCGCAGAAGGCTAACAGGTCCGTCACCTGGCTGTGGATCGAGATAAAGCCGATACGGTCGGCAACGGTTTTAACACGTCGGGCATCGCCGCTAACCTGCAACACATCGCCTTTATTGAGCACCACGTTATCGTCGATAGGCATTTCAATCTGGCTGCGGATCACGCGGTTGAGGAAACAACCGTGGTCGGTCAGCTTCAGCTGTGCCAGACGGCGGCCCACGGCATTGTGGTTTTTCACCACAATCTCTTCGGTGACAATACGCATGTCCAGCAGGTCGCGGTCAAACACCTCTTTCCCGTTGCGGAAGCTCGGATCGAGACGCGCGTGGGCGTCCGGGTAGCCAACAAGGGCGATGTCATCGCCCATCTGGAGCACCGCGTCACCGTCCGGGTTTGCCAGAATGCCGTTACGACGGATACGTTCGATGTAGCAGCCGGTCTGACGGTAGATCCCCAGCTCGCGCAGGTTTTTCCCGTCGGTCCAGGCAACCAGCTCCGGCCCGACGCGGTAGGCGCGGATCACCGGCAGGTAAACTTTACGTTTGGAGTCCGTGTCCAGGCCGCGCTCGCGGGCGATGGTCTGGGCGCTGGTCTGGAGATCCTGATGCTGAAGTTTTGGCAGATAGCGCGCGCCAACAATCAGGCTCACCAGACCAATCAGATAGGTCAGGGCATAGCCCAGACTCAGGTTGTCCAGCGCGGAGGAAAGCGGCGTGCCGGCCATGCCAGAATGACGAAGCGTATCCCCCGCGCCGACAAGCACCGGTGTGGAGGTCATCGAGCCTGCCAGCATACCGGCCGTTAAGCCGATGTCCCAGCCAAACAGCTTGCCCAGCCCTAACGCAATCAGCAGGGCGCTGCCGACCATCACCAGCGCCAGCATCAGGTAATTTTTGCCATCTCGGAAGAAAATGGAAAAAAAGTTCGGACCGGCTTCCACGCCTACGCAAAAAATAAACAGCATGAAACCTAAGTTAAGCGCGTCCGTGTTAATACTGAAATGTTGTTGACCTAATAACAGGGAGACGACTAAAACGCCAATGGAATTACCAAGTTGAACTGAACCCAGGCGTAATTTACCCAGACAAAGGCCCAGCGCCAGTACCACAAATAATAACAGGATGTAATTCCCATTTAACAAGTCTGCGACGTTTATATTCACGGAGGCTAACTTCTTGTTTACCAGTAAGTTGTTGAATGAAAGGACTATTTGGGCTACTGTTTTCAGAGTCAGGGAATCACTTTGCATCTCCCTGCTTCCTGATAAATACCCTAAACACTAGCAGTCGGTTAGTTTAATCGTAATAGCTACCGACAGCCACCTATTATCGCACGACTTCTGTGCGTGCTTTGGCAAGGATTGCCGCATTGCTTTATCTGACTGGGCGTCCACCGGACGATTTTTGTATTTGATAGAGATAAGTCAGGAGGATAGTTTGAACTTTAAACGAAACTGGGCTGGCGTAATCAGCTGTTTTTTGCTGTTTACGGTCGTTTGCATGTCACTCGCTTTTAACGTGAAAGGCGCCTTCAGAGCGTCCGGTCATCCCGAGCTGGGCCTGTTGTTCTTCATCCTGCCGGGGGTAGTAGCCGGTTTTCTCTCACGTAAAGGCGAGGTGGTGATGCCGCTTATTGGGGCAATGCTTGCGGCCCCGCTCTGCCTGCTTCTGATGCGCGTGCTGTTTCTCTCGTCGAGAAGCGTCTGGCAGGAAGTGGCGTGGCTACTGAGTGGCGTTTTCTGGTGTGCGCTGGGCGCGCTCTGTTTCTTATTTACGCGCAGCCTGCTGCAACAGCGGAAGCACCGTAAATAAAAACGCCCTCAGGGTGAGGGCGTCTTCGCATTACTGAGCCGCAAACAGGCCCAGGTGTTCTTTGGCGTAGGCCTCAAAATCGGTGCAGCCGCCGATGTGTTTCTGATCGAGGAAGATCTGCGGCACGGTTTCAACCGGTTTACCCACGGTTTTTTCCAGATCGGCTTTAGTGATGCCTTCCGCGTGGATATCCACGTAACGGAAGTTGAAATCATCACGTTCTTCAGTCAGTTTCTCTGCCAGCTCTTTCGCGCGTACACAGTAAGGGCATCCTGGACGACCAAAAATTACTGCAAACATTTCTCTCTCCTCAAAAAACAAGCCTGACGGCGAATAGCGCCTATAGTGCACGATAACCTGCCGTCATGGAAAGAAGGTTTCACCTGTCACTTTGATACAGTCAGGCTATGTTTCGCCAATTACATCAGGTGGATCATTGCCTATACTGGCTGCCATACGTTTTACGCAACACAAAGAGAGACAAAATGACGCCAACCATTGACCTGCTTCGTTCCCACCGTTCCATTCGCCATTTCACCGATGAGCCAATTACCCAGGCGCAGCGGGACGCGATCATCGACAGCGCAAGAGGCACCTCCAGCTCCAGCTTTTTGCAGTGCAGCTCCATTATCCGCATCACCGATCCGGCGATGCGTGAGCAGCTGGTAACGCTGACGGGCGGACAAAAGCACGTTGCCCAGGCGGCTGAGTTCTGGGTGTTCTGCGCCGATTTTAACCGTCACCTGCAAATATGCCCTGAGGCCGAGCTGGGGCTGGCGGAACAGCTGCTGCTGGGCGTTGTGGATACGGCACTGATGGCGCAAAACGCGTTCACGGCGGCGGAATCTCTGGGGCTTGGCGGCGTCTATATTGGCGGGCTGCGTAACAACATCGAAAGCGTGACGGAACTGCTGAAGCTGCCGAAACACGTGCTGCCGCTGTTTGGTCTGTGCCTCGGCTGGCCGGCGGATAACCCGGATCTGAAGCCGCGCATTCCTGCTGCGATGCTGGTGCATGAAAACCACTACCAGCCGGTCGACCAGGACGTTCTGCATCAATACGATGAAGAGCTGGCGAACTACTATCTGACGCGTGACAGCAACAACCGCCGCGACACCTGGAGCGACCATATTCGTCGCACCATCATCAAGGAGAACCGCCCGTTCATTCTCGACTACCTGCACAAACAGGGCTGGGCAACGCGGTAGTCCATTCCTCCTGCGCCTCGTGTATGATAGGCAGGCTTTTACCATGTCTTTAGAGAGGTGCAGGGTGAAAATTGCCATATTGTCCCGGGATGGAACGCTCTATTCATGTAAACGCCTGCGAGAAGCGGCGGCGAAACGCGGACATCAGGTTGAGATCCTCGATCCGATGTCCTGCTATATGAACATCGACCCTGCGGCGTCGTCGATTCATTACAAAGGCCGCAAACTCCCGCATTTTGATGCGGTAATTCCCCGTATTGGCTCCCAGATCACCTATTACGGCACGGCCGCGCTGCGTCAGTTTGAAATGCTGGGAAGTTATCCGCTCAACGAGTCCGTGGCGATCTCCCGCGCCCGCGATAAGCTGCGCTCGCTGCAACTGCTGGCGCGCCAGGGGATCGATCTGCCCGTCACCGGGATTGCCCACTCCCCGGACGACACCAGCGATTTAATCGATATGGTGGGCGGTGCGCCGCTGGTCATTAAGCTGGTGGAAGGTACGCAGGGTATTGGAGTGGTACTGGCGGAGACGCGTCAGGCGGCGGAAAGCGTGATCGATGCGTTTCGCGGTCTGAATGCCCATATTCTGGTGCAGGAGTATATTAAAGAGGCTAAAGGGTGCGACATCCGCTGCTTTGTGGTGGGCAATGAAGTGGTGGCCGCTATAGAGCGGCAGGCGAAAGAGGGCGATTTTCGCTCTAACCTTCACCGCGGCGGTATCGCACGGGTGGCCCTTATCAGCGAGCGCGAGCGTGAGATTGCGGTGAAAGCGGCGCAGACGCTGGGCCTGGACGTGGCGGGGGTCGATCTGCTGCGTGCCGACCGCGGGCCGTTGGTGATGGAAGTTAACGCCTCGCCGGGGCTGGAAGGGGTGGAAAAAACCACAGGCGTCGATATTGCAGGTAAAATGATCGCATGGATTGAACGCCATGCGACGCCGGGATTTTGCCTGAAAACGGGCGGTTAAATGGATCGGCGCGCACTTTTTGCGTAATCTGGACAACGTTTTTATTTAAGAGGCTGCACTGCGATGGATTTACAGGTCGTACCTACACTGGATACGTTACGTCAATGGCTCGATGATGCCGGTATTACTTTCTTCGAATGCGACTCCTGCCAGGCGCTGCATCTGCCTCACATGCAAAATTTCGACGGCATTTTCGATGCCAAAATCGATCTGATTAACGACGTGATCCTTTTCTCCGCGCTGGCTGAAGTAAAGCCGTCCGCGCTGCTGGCGCTGGCATCCGATCTGTCAGCGATCAACGCCAGTTCTTTGACGGTGAAAGCGTTTCTTGACATACAGGATGATAATCTGCCAAAGCTGGTGGTTTGCCAGTCTTTATTCTCCGGCGCGGGGCTCTCCTTCAAGCAGTTCGCCTGGTTTATGCGCCTGAGCGAAGAGCAAATTTCCATGGTCATGATGGAAGCCAACGCACATCACCTGCTGTATAGCGCGGAAGATGACGCCGAGAATAATGATGCATCTCCCAATTTTCTCCACTAAGCCTGTCTGACTTTTGCGCAGTCGCTGCCAGAGCGGCTGCATAACACCGTTTTTTCTGCTGCTTTTAACCTTTCTTTAAAGAATTTTTCACCTCCTCTCCGGCCGTTTCGGCTTATCACGTAGACATAATCTGCATAAAAAATTGATAAAAGGCGTTTTTTCGTCTGGGCTATAGCCGGAGACACGGGCTACAGTTATTCTTGCGGTGCTTAAAAAAGCGAGCGGAACCTGCCGGGATGAGGGGGGTATTTTATTTCGGGCAGAGCGACAAACTATGCATGATTATTGCATATCTTCAGACTGCACAGTTTTGGTTCGTTTGTTAACGAACTTTCAGAAGGAATAACAATATGATCGCCTTGAATAAAAAATGGTTATCGGGTCTGGTTGCGGGTGCTCTGATGGCCGTCTCTGCCGGCACGCTCGCTGCGGAACAAAAAACGCTGCACGTCTATAACTGGTCTGACTATATTGCGCCGGATACCGTCGCCAATTTTGAAAAAGAGACCGGCATTAAGGTTGTCTACGACGTATTCGATTCCAACGAAGTGCTGGAAGGCAAACTGATGGCGGGCAGCACCGGTTTCGATCTGGTGGTGCCGTCGGCAAGCTTCCTGGAGCGTCAGCTGACCGCCGGTGTCTTCCAGCCGCTGGACAAGAGCAAATTACCGAACTGGAAAAACCTCGATCCGGACGTGCTGAAGCTGGTGGCGAAGCACGACCCGGACAACAAATACGCGATGCCTTACCTGTGGGCGACCACCGGTATTGGCTATAACGTGGATAAAGTCAAAGCGGCGCTGGGCCCGGACGTCAAGCTGGACAGCTGGGACGTGGTGCTGAAGCCGGAAAACCTCGAGAAGCTGAAAAGCTGCGGCGTCTCTTTCCTCGATGCGCCGGAAGAGATTTTCGCCACCGTGCTTAACTATCTCGGCAAGGATCCAAACAGCAGCAAGGCTGACGACTACACCGGTCCGGCAACCGACCTGCTACTGAAGCTGCGTCCAAATATTCGCTACTTCCACTCCTCTCAGTATATCAACGACCTGGCGAACGGGGATATCTGCGTGGCCATCGGCTGGGCGGGCGACGTCTGGCAGGCGGCTAACCGCGCGAAAGAGGCAAAAAACGGCGTGAATGTTTCCTACTTCATTCCGAAGGAGGGGGCGCTGGCGTTCTTCGACGTCTTCGCGATGCCGGCTGATGCGAAAAACAAAGAGGAAGCGTATCAGTTCCTCAACTACCTGATGCGTCCGGACGTGATTGCTCACATCAGCGACCACGTCTACTACGCCAATGGTAACAAGGCCTCCGAGCCGCTGGTGAGCGAAGAAATCCGCCATAATCCGGCGATCTACCCGCCAGCCGATGTGTTTGCCAAGCTCTTCACCCTGAAAGTGCAGGAACCAAAAATTGACCGTGTGCGTACCCGCGCGTGGACCAAGGTGAAAAGTGGTAAGTAACGGCGTTTGATATCGTTGCCCGGTAGCGCCGTCGCTTACCGGGCCGACAAATACCGTAGGCCGGGCAAGCGTTAGCGCCGCCCGGCGATGCGCACCCTGACGGTGCGTTTGCACCAGTGTTGATCTATGCCGGAGAGCACCCCGTGAATGACGCGATCCCCCGCCCGCAGGCGAAAGTCCGTAAAGCGCTGACCCCGCTTCTTGAAATTCGTAACCTCACCAAATCCTTCGACGGCCAGCATGCCGTGGACGATGTCAGCCTGACGATCTACAAAGGTGAAATTTTTGCTTTGCTTGGCGCATCCGGCTGCGGTAAATCGACCCTGCTGCGCATGCTGGCCGGGTTTGAACAGCCCACCGCCGGGCAGATCGTGCTGGATGGGGTAGACCTCTCCAGCGTGCCGCCGTACCAGCGGCCCATCAACATGATGTTCCAGTCCTATGCCCTGTTCCCGCACATGACCGTCGAGCAGAACATCGCCTTCGGCCTGAAGCAGGACAAACTGCCGAAAGCCGAAATCACCGCGCGCGTGGCGGAGATGCTGAGCCTGGTGCATATGCAGGAGTTTGCGAAGCGTAAGCCGCATCAGCTTTCCGGCGGCCAGCGTCAGCGCGTGGCGCTGGCAAGAAGTCTGGCGAAGCGTCCAAAATTATTACTGCTCGACGAGCCGATGGGCGCGCTGGATAAAAAGCTGCGCGACCGGATGCAGCTGGAAGTGGTGGATATCCTCGAGCGCGTGGGGGTGACCTGCGTGATGGTGACTCACGACCAGGAAGAGGCGATGACCATGGCCGGGCGCATTGCGATCATGAATCGCGGTAAGTTCGTGCAGATCGGCGAGCCGGAAGAGATTTACGAACACCCGACAACCCGCTACAGCGCGGAGTTCATCGGCTCGGTGAACGTCTTCGAAGGGCTGCTGAAGGAGCGCCAGGACGACGGTCTGGTGATTGAATCGCCGGGGCTGGTACACCCGCTGAAGGTTGATTCTGATAACTCCGTGGTGGACAACGTGCCGGTTTACGTTGCCCTGCGCCCGGAAAAAATCATGCTTTGCGATGAGCCGCCCGCCGATGGCTATAACTTTGCCGTGGGCGAAGTGGTGCACATTGCCTATCTCGGCGATCTGTCGATTTACCATGTGCGCCTGAAAAGCGGCCAGATGCTCAGCGCCCAGTTACAGAACGAACACCGGTATCGCAAGGGACAGCCAACCTGGGGCGACGAAGTGAGCCTCTGCTGGGATGCGGACAGTTGCGTAGTCCTGACGGTATAAGGAGCGGTCATGAGTACACTTGAACCTCCAGCCCGCGTCAAAAAACCGGGCGGTTTCGCGCTCTGGCTGGCGCGCATACAGATGGCGCATGGCCGCAAGCTGGTCATCGCCATGCCCTATATCTGGCTGATCCTGCTGTTTCTGCTGCCGTTCCTGATCGTCTTTAAGATCAGCCTGGCGGAGATGGCGCGGGCGATCCCACCGTATACCGATCTGTGGGAGTGGGCCGACGGGCAGCTGACGCTGACCGTAAACCTCGGTAATTTCCTGCAACTGACCGACGATCCGCTCTATTTCGAAGCCTATTTGCAGTCGTTACAGGTTGCGGCTATTTCTACGATTTGCTGCTTGTTGATGGGCTACCCGCTGGCGTGGGCAGTGGCGCACAGCAAGCCGTCGACGCGAAATATTTTACTGCTGTTGGTCATTTTACCGTCGTGGACGTCGTTCCTGATCCGCGTGTACGCGTGGATGGGGATCCTGAAGAATAACGGCATACTGAATAACTTCCTGCTGTGGCTTGGGGTGATCGACCAGCCGCTGACGATCCTGCATACCAACCTTGCGGTGTATATCGGGATTGTCTATGCCTATCTGCCGTTTATGGTGCTGCCGATCTATACGGCGCTGACGCGTATTGATTACTCGCTGGTGGAAGCCTCGCTGGATCTCGGCGCACGCCCGTTGAAGACTTTCTTCAGCGTCATTGTGCCGCTCACCAAAGGCGGGATCATCGCCGGATCGATGCTGGTGTTTATCCCGGCTGTCGGGGAGTTTGTGATCCCGGAACTGCTCGGCGGCCCGGACAGCATCATGATTGGCCGCGTGCTGTGGCAGGAGTTCTTCAATAACCGCGACTGGCCGGTGGCCTCGGCGGTGGCGATTGTCATGTTACTGCTGCTGATCGTGCCGATCATGTGGTTCCATAAACATCAGCAGAAACAGATGGGAGACCACGGATGAACAACTTACCGGTAGTACGCTCCCCGTGGCGAATTGCGATCCTGATTATCGGCTTTACCTTCCTGTATGCGCCAATGCTGATGCTGGTGATCTACTCGTTCAACAGCTCTAAGCTGGTCACCGTCTGGGCGGGCTGGTCGACGCGCTGGTACAGCGAGCTGTTCCACGATGATGCGATGATGAGCGCGGTGGGGCTGAGCCTGACCATTGCGGCGCTGGCGGCGACGATGGCCTGCGTGCTGGGCACGATTGCCGCGCTGGTGATGGTGCGCTTTGGCCGTTTCCGCGGGGCAAATGGTTTTGCGTTTATGATCACCGCCCCGCTGGTCATGCCGGACGTGATCACCGGGCTGTCGCTGCTGCTGCTGTTTGTCGCGCTGGCGCACGCCATCGGCTGGCCAGCGGATCGCGGGATGCTCACCATCTGGCTGGCGCACGTCACCTTCTGTACGGCATATGTGGCGGTGGTCATCTCCTCGCGGCTGCGCGAGCTGGATCGCTCCATTGAAGAGGCGGCGATGGATCTCGGCGCCACGCCGCTGAAGGTCTTTTTCATCATCACGCTGCCGATGATTATGCCGGCGGTGATCTCCGGCTGGCTGCTGGCGTTCACGCTCTCGCTCGACGATCTGGTTATCGCCAGCTTTGTGTCGGGACCGGGCGCGACGACGCTGCCGATGCTGGTCTTCTCCAGCGTGCGGATGGGGGTGAATCCGGAGATCAACGCCCTGGCCTCCATCATCCTTGGCGTGGTCGGAATTGTCGGATTTATCGCCTGGTATTTGATGGCGCGCGCGGAAAAACAGCGTGTGCGCGATATCCAGCGTGCAAGACGCGGCTGAAGGAATTACTATTTCCAGTGATGTGCCGCGTATGACGCGGCACTGTTTTTCAGGGAAGTAAAAACATTGGGATTCTTACAAAAAACACGTCATTCGCACGCCCGTCCGAACGTCCCTGCGCTGGTGCAGGTGGCGGCGCTCGCCATTATTATGATCCGCTGTCTGGATGTGCTGATGATAATGAACACGCTGGGTCCGCGCGGAATGGGGGAATTTATTCACCGCAGCGCGCAGACGTGGAATCTGACGCTGGTGTTTCTCAGCAGCCTGATGCTGGTGTTTATTGAGATCTACTGTGCGTTCTCGCTGGTGAAAGGCCGTAACTGGGCGCGCTGGGTGTATCTGCTGACGCAGATCACCGCCGCAGGCTACCTGTGGGCCGCCTCGCTGGGCTATGGCTATCCGGAGCTGTTCAGCATACCCGGTGAGTCGCGACGTGAGATTTTCCATTCACTGGTGATGCAAAAACTGCCGGATATGCTGGTTCTGTTCCTGCTATTTGCACCAGCTTCGAGCCGGCGGTTCTTCCGCCTGCAATAATGTGTATAATCGCAGCCCTCGTGTTTCTTAAGGTTTTCATATGCAGTGCGCACTCTACGACGCCGGACGCTGCCGCTCCTGTCAGTGGATAGAACAGCCGGTCTCTCAACAACTCACCGCCAAAATGGCCAACCTGCAACAGCTGCTGGCAGCACACGCGGTGGGCGAGTGGTGCGCACCCGTCAGCGGCCCGGAGCAGGGCTTTCGCAATAAAGCCAAAATGGTGGTCAGCGGCAGCGTTGAAAAGCCGCTGCTGGGGATGCTGCACCGCGACGGTACGCCGGAAGATTTAACCGACTGCCCGCTGTATCCCGCCTCGTTTGAGCCGGTGTTTAGCGCTCTGAAACCGTTTATCGCCCGGGCGGGGTTAACGCCCTATAACGTTGCCCGCAGGCGCGGCGAGCTGAAATACCTTCTGCTGACCGAAAGCCAGATCGACGGCGGGATGATGCTGCGCTTTGTGCTGCGTTCGGAAAACAAGCTGGAGCAGCTGCGCGCGGCACTTCCGGGATTGCAGCAACAGCTTCCGCAGCTCAAGGTTATCACCGCAAATATTCAGCCGGTGCATATGGCGATCATGGAAGGGGAGAAAGAGATCTTCTTCACCGAACAGCATGCGCTGGAGGAGCGTTTTAACGGCGTGCCGCTGTGGATCCGTCCGCAAAGCTTCTTTCAGACTAACCCCACCGTCGCCAGCGCGCTGTACACCACCGCGCGCGACTGGGTGCGTGCGTTACAGGTTCATCACATGTGGGATCTGTTCTGCGGCGTCGGCGGCTTTGGCCTGCACTGTGCCACGCCAGACATGCAGCTCACCGGCATTGAGATCTCCGCCGAAGCGATTGCCTGCGCGAAGCAGTCCGCCGCGGAGCTGGGGCTGACGAATCTGCACTTCCAGGCGCTGGACTCCACGCAGTTCGCGACCGGGCAGGGCAACGTGCCGGAGCTGGTGCTGGTGAACCCGCCGCGCCGGGGCATCGGCCAGGCGCTCTGCGACTACCTGAGCCAGATGGCGCCGGAGTACATCGTCTACTCCAGCTGTAACGCGCAGACCATGGCGAAGGATATCGCCAGCCTGCCGGGCTACCGCATCGCGCGCGTTCAGCTTTTCGATATGTTCCCCCATACCGCCCATTATGAAGTGTTGACGTTGTTAACCAAAGCGTAGGCCGGGTAAGGCGAAGCCGCCCCCCGGCATAAACCCCACACAATGTTCAACAAAATGTGAACTCTTCCCCCGCTCGAAATCAGGTAAGCTTACGACATAACAAATGATTGAAGGCTTACCCATGAAGCAGATCCTGCTGGTAGAAGATGACCACGATATCGCGGCACTCCTGCGTCTTAACCTGGAAGATGAAGGCTACGCCATTACCCACGAGCCCGACGGGGGCAACGCCTTACAGCGTCTTGAAACACAGCCGTGGGACGCGGTGATCCTCGATCTGATGCTGCCGAATGTTGATGGTCTGGAGATTTGCCGCCGTATCCGCCAGATGACCCGTTACCTGCCCATTATCATCATTAGCGCCCGCAGCAGTGAAACTGACCGTATTACCGGCCTGGAAACCGGGGCGGATGATTATCTGGCAAAACCTTTCTCGGTGCAGGAGCTGATTGCCCGCATTAAGGCGCTGTTCCGCCGACATCAGGCGATGGGCCAGGCGCAGACGGACGGCATTATTCAGGCGCACGGTCTGACTATCGATCCGCTGGCGCGCACCGTGCGTCTTAACGGTCAACACGTCGATCTCACTCCGCGTGAATTTGAACTGCTCTATTTTTTTGCTCGCCATCCTGGAGAGGTCTTTTCACGGCTGGCATTGCTGGAGCAGGTGTGGGGGTATCAGCACGAAGGCTACGAACACACCGTCAACACCCATATTAACCGCCTGCGCATCAAAATAGAAAAAGATGCCGCCGAGCCGGAGATCGTTCGCACCGTCTGGGGCAAAGGCTACAAATTCGCGGAGCAGAATCATGATGCGTCGCTTTAGCCTGAGCCAGCGCCTGACGCTGCTGTTTACGGTGTTACTGCTGCTCTGCGCCACCGTCGCCTGTGCGGTGCAGCTCTACAGTAGCATGCAGTACGGCAACGCGATGGTGCAGCGGCTCTCCGGCGGGCTGGCGCAGCAGATTGTGCAGCGGGAAGCGATTCTGGATTCGCAGGGCAGGGTGGATCGCAGCGCCTTAAAACCGCTGTTCGACCGGCTGATGACCTTTAATCCGAGCGTCGAGCTGTATGTTGTCTCGCCTGATGGCGATATCCTGGCCGATGCCGCCCCGCCGGGGCACATTCAGCGGCAAAAAATTGACCTCGCGCCGATACAGAATTTCCTGAGCGGGACGGTGATGCCGGTGTTTGGCGACGATCCCCGAAGCCAGAATAAGAAAGTCTTCAGCGCCACCCCGCTGCGGCAGGACGGCGAGCTGAAGGGGTATCTGTACATTATTTTGCAGGGGGAAGAGTCCAACGCGCTGGCGGAGATGGCCTGGCACAAAGCGCTCTGGAGTACGGCGCTGTGGTCGATGCTGCTGGTGGCGCTGTTTGGTCTGCTGGCGGGGGTGCTGCTCTGGTACTGGGTGACGCGCCCGGTTAAAGAGCTCACGCTGGACGTGGCCGGGCTGGAGCAGGACAGCATCAGCGCGATTAAGCAGCTGGCGGCCCAGCCGCTTGAGCCTGCCGGCCAGGATGAAGTGGCGATCCTGCGCAATACCTTTATCGAGCTGGCGCGCAAAATCACCTCTCAGTGGGATCGGCTGGCCGACAGCGACCGCCAGCGCCGGGAGTTTATCGCCAACATTTCGCACGACTTACGCACCCCGCTGACGTCGCTGCTGGGTTATCTGGAAACGCTGTCGCTCAAATCCGCCACGCTGTCGCCGCAGGAGCATCAGCAGTACCTCGCTACCGCGCTGCGTCAGGGGCAAAAGGTACGCCATCTGTCGCAGCAGCTGTTCGAGCTGGCGCGTCTTGAGCACGGCGGCATCAAGCCCCAGCGCGAACGTTTTGCCATGGCTGAACTGATTTCCGACGTGGCGCAGAAGTTTGAGCTTACCGCCCGCACGCGCGAGGTGAACCTGCGTATTGATGTGCCGGGGCGATTGCCGCTGGTGAACGCCGACGTGTCGATGATCGAGCGCGTGGTCACTAACCTTCTGGATAACGCCATCCGTCATACGCCGAGCGGCGGAGAAATTCGTCTGGCGGTCTGGCAGGAGAATGAACGACTTCAGGTCGAAGTGGCAGACAATGGTACGGGCGTAGATGCCTCGCTGCGCGACGATTTGTTCCAGCGGCCTTCAGCGTTAAATCCTCAGGCGTCGCGAGAGAACCGTGGGGGATTAGGGCTGTTAATCGTGAAGAGAATGCTGGAGCTGCACGGCGGTGGGATCAGGCTGATGGAGTCCGTGAGCGGGGCGCGGTTCAGGTTCTTTGTACCGCTATGAGAAATTGCCGGGTGGCGCTGCGCTTATCCGGCCTACAGACCACCCCCGCAGGCCAGACCACCCGGCAAAAAGAGATTACTGAGGGAACCACTGCTCGCTGATTTTCTGGTACGTACCGTCAGCTTTGATCGCTTTCAGCGCGCCGTTCAGTTTCTCAAGCAGAGCCTTGTTATCCGGACGCACGGCAATACCGAGGCCAGTGCCGAAATACTGCGGATCGGTCACTTTCTCCGTCGCTGTACCCAGCTGCGGGTTGGTTTTCAGCCACTCATTCACGACTGCGGTGTCGCCAAATACGCCATCGATACGGCCATTTTTCAGGTCGATAATGGCATTCTGGTAGCTGTCGTAGGCCACGGTTTTCACTTCAGGATGCTTGTCCTGGAGGTATTTCTGGTGCGTGGTGCCGTTCTCCATGCCGATGCGCTTGCCTTTCAGCTCGTCGAAAGATTTATAAGCTCCTTTCTTCGCAATCACCACCGCAGAGTTCGCGTAGTACGGGTCGGTGAACGCGACCTGCTTGCTGCGCTCTGGCGTAATGTCCATGCCGGAGATCACCGCATCGTATTTTTTAAATTTCAGGGACGGGATCAGGCTGTCAAACGCGTGGTTAGTAAAGGTGCAGTCGGCCTGCATCTGTTTGCACAGCGCTTTCGCCAGGTCAATGTCGAAACCGACGATCTGGTTGCTGGCATCCAGCGATTCAAACGGCGGATAGGTGGCAGAAACGCCAAAATTGATTTTATCGGCGGCGGATGCGCCAGCGGCGAAGGTTGCGAGTAATGCGGCCAGAACTAACTTTTTCATTGTAATGCTCCCGTCTGTCTTATTGATGCGCCGTGTCTGCGGCCTGGATGTACAATGCCAGTTAATGAATTTATATGCAATAAAAATGATTAAGTATTATTTTAATCACAAAAAAAAGCGGATAACCCATCAGGTTACCCGCTCCATGAATACCGTTTTATGCATTTGGGTGGTTAATTCCTGCGCTCAAACGCTAACGCCTTACGCTCGATAAGACGCATCATCAGCGTCAGCAGACCGTTGACCACCAGATAGACCAGACCCGCCGCACCGAACACCATTACGTCGTAGGTGCGTCCGTACAGCAGCTGTCCGTGGCCCATCACTTCCATCAGGGTGATGGTGTAGGCCAGTGAGGTGCTTTTGAACACCAGAACGACTTCGTTGGAATAGGAAGAGAGCGCGCGCTTAAAGGCATAGGGCAGCAGGATCGCCAGCGTATCCTTCTTGCTCATGCCCAGCGCTCCGCAGGACTGCCACTGGCCTTCCGGGATCGCGCGAATGGCACCGTAGAACAGCTGCGTGGTGTAGGCGGCGCTGTTCAGCGAGAGGGCAATCAGGGCGCAGAGCCACGGTTCAGAGAGCAGGTGCCAGATCACCGGGTATTCCTGTAACGACGGGAACTGCCCCGGGCCGTAGTAAATCAGGAAGATTTGCACCAGCAGCGGCGTACCGGTAAAGAGCGTAATGTAGCCACGTACAATCCACACCAGCACTGGCGTTTTCAGCGTCAGGACGATGGTGAAGATCAGCGCCAGGATCAGCGCCACGATGATAGACGCGACGGTCAGCGTCAGGCTGGTGTGCAGCCCTTTCATCAGTTCGGGTAAATAATCCAGCATCAGCCTGGTCTCCGTTCAAAACGCGTTGCGCGCAGGTCAATACGCTTCAGAACGTACTGGCTCAGCAACGTGATCACCAGGTAGATTGCCGCCGCGACGATGTACCAGGTAAACGGCTCCTGCGTACGGGTGGCGATACTTTTGGTTTGCAGCATCAAATCGTTCACGCTGATCAGGCTTACCAGCGCGGTATCTTTCAGCAGTACCAGCCACTGATTACCCAGCCCTGGCAGGGCATGACGCCACATCTGCGGCATCACCAGGCGGAAGAAGATCGCCGCTTTCGACAGGCCCAGCGCCTGACCGGATTCCCACTGACCCTGTGGCACCGCTTTCAGCGCGCCGCGCAGCGTTTGTGACGCATAGGCTGAATATAGCAGGGAGAGCGCAATCACGCCGCACAGGAACGGGCTGACGTCGAAGTTCTCGATCTGCATCTGCACCGGGATTTGCGCAAAGCCGAGATTAATCGTGAAGCCGTCCGACAGCGTTAACAGCAGCTGTGAGGAGCCGAAATAGATAAACAGGACCACCAGAATTTCCGGGAGTCCACGCAGCACAGTCACCAGCGCTGAACCGAGCCATGCGACAGGGCGCCACTTAACGGACTCCCACACCGCAAAGAACATCGCCAGTACGAGGCCGATAATCAGTGCACAAACGGCAAGGCCGACGGTCATCCCGGCGGCGCTTGCTAAAGGAAAAATTTCATTCATCAGGAATTACTTCTGGAACCATTTTTTGTAGATGGTTTCGTAGGTGCCGTCTTTCTTCACTTTTTCCAGCGCAGCGTTGAATTTCTGCTGCAACTCGGTGTTGCCCTGACGTACGGCAATACCCAGACCTGTACCGAAGTAGTCTTTATCGGTCACCTTGTCACCCACGGCAGCCAGCTTGTCGTTCGCTTTCAGCCATTCAGTCACGACAGCCGTATCCCCGAACACCGCATCGATACGACCGTTTTGCAGGTCCAGTTTCGCATTCTGGTAGCTGTCATACGGCACGGTGGTGATTTCCGGGTGCTTATCCATGATGAATTTCTGGTGCGTGGTGCCGTTCTGCACGCCGACTTTCTTGCCTTTCAGCAGGTCAACGGAGGCGTATTTACCTTTCTGACCGATGAACAGCGCCGAGTTGTCGTAGTAAGGGGTGGTGAACAGAACCTGCTTCTCACGCTCCGGTGTGATGTCCATACCGGCCATTACGGCGTCGATACGGCGGAACTTCAGGCTTGGGATCAGGCTGTCGAACGCCTGGTTGCTGAAGGTACAGGTCGCGTCGATCTCTTTACACAGGGCATTTGCCAGGTCCACGTCGAAGCCAACAATCTTGTTGTTCGCATCAATGGATTCAAACGGAGGGTAGGACGCTTCAGTGGCGAAACGGATGGTCTGGGCTGCGGTAGCGGAAAGGCTGACGCTAGCAAGCAGCGCGGCAATCAATACTTTTTTCATTATAATTTCCCTAACACATCAGTGTGATAAGTAGTTTTTGAAGGCATCGGTTTGCGGGTTAGTGAAGCAGCTCGCGTCACCCTGCTCAACGATATACCCGTTTTCCATATAGACCACGCGGCTGGCGGTTTTGCGCGCCACTTCCACCTCGTGGGTCACGATGACCTGGGTAATGTTGGTTTCCGCCAGCTCACGAATGATACTCACGATCTGGGCAGTAATTTCCGGGTCCAGCGCCGCGGTCGGCTCATCGAACAGCAGCACCGCTGGCTCCATCATCAGCGCACGGGCGATCGCCACACGCTGTTGCTGACCACCAGAGAGATGCAGAGGATAACGGTCGCTGTACGGTTTCAGACGCAGACGTTCCAGCAGCTTTTCAGCGCGCGCCATCGCCTGGTCTTTGCTTAAGCCAAGCACGCGGCACGGGGCTTCAATCAGGTTTTGCACCACCGTCAGATGCGGCCAGAGATTGTATTGCTGGAAAACCATGCCCACGTTTTGACGCAGTTCACGAATCGCTTTATCAGAAGGGGTTTTCGCGAAGTCAAAATGGTTACCGGCGATGGCCAGCGTTCCCGAACGAGGCATTTCAAGCAGATTTAAAACACGCAGAAGGGAGCTTTTTCCCGCGCCGCTTGGGCCAAGCAAAACCAGCGTTTCGCCCTCCGGGCAACTCAGCGTAATGTTGAACAGCGCCTGGTGTGCGCCGTAGAAGCAGTTAATGCCGTTTAGTTTAATACTCATCGGGGCAGTCTTTACTCATCCAGGCAAACTATAGCAATTGAGGCCGCAGATAGTACCGTTGACAGAATAGTTATGCAATATTTATGCGTTAAAAGTTAAATATAACCCGTGTTTACTCTTAAACATAGCACAAAATAGCGACGGGAAAGGGGGGCGAGTATAAATGTCGGCATTCCGCCTGAAATGCCGGACATTTTACGGGGTTAACGTTTATTTAACGGATGCGTTAGCGGTTCTCAATCGACTGGCGAAGGGTGCCTGCCGGGGCATGAACGCTGCCGCCAATGTAGCGTACATCATCTACTGCCCAGCACTGGCCTTCACGGATCATCAGCACCTCATCCTGCCAGGTTTGCGTCCCCTGGGTTAGCTTCACGCGCAGGGGAATATTGCGTGCGTCGGTATTTGGAATGGTGGATGCGCTGGCGACGTCGGCGCTGTCCGGCAGCGTGGCGCGGCTTGAGAACGGATCGGATGACAGCAGGGCGTTATGCTGCGGATCGCGCGAAGCGTCGGTGAGCAGTTTCGCCAGATTATCGCTCAGGTACGGGCGCAGGGCGGTCAGGTCATTACCGCGATGCTGAATACGGTAATCATAAAATTGTTGCGCCACGGCGTCCGGGCCACCCTCAATACAAGGGCCGCTGCGGGTTCCGATATCCTTAAAGGCTGGCGTGACCGGCGTTGTGCAGGCGCTGAGCACCAGCGCGCATGGCACTAAAAGCGTTAAAGCAGAGTAGCGCATGTTGATTTCCTTATTTATTAACTATCCTTTCAATCATAGCGTAACGAACCGATAATGCAGTTGCTAACGCATTGAACGCTAAAGAAGGAGAGAAAGTATGCAGTTTTCAACAACGCCAACCCTGGAAGGTCAACCGATTACCGAGTACTGCGGCGTGGTCACCGGTGAGGCGATTCTGGGCGCGAACATATTCCGGGACTTCTTTGCCGGCATTCGGGATATCGTCGGGGGTCGCTCCGGCGCGTACGAGAAAGAGCTGCGTAAAGCGCGTGACATTGCGTTTAAGGAGCTGGGCGAGCAGGCCAAAGCGCTGGGCGCGGATGCGGTGGTAGGTATTGATATCGACTACGAAACGGTCGGGAAAGATGCCAGCATGCTGATGGTGAGCGTAAGCGGTACGGCGGTGAAAACCCGTCGATGAAGCGTTCGCTCTCAACCCTCCTGCTGGCGATATTGCTGGCAGGATGCGCCTCGGAAGAGGGCATCGTTGATAAAGGCGCGTACGAGCTGGATACGCGCCATCAGGCGCAGGCGGCCTACCCGCGTATAAAGGTGCTGGTTATTCACTACACCGCCGACGATTTCGACACCTCGCTTGCGACCCTGACCGATAAAAACGTCAGCTCTCACTATCTCATTCCCGCAAAGCCCCCAGCTCCACAGGGCAAACCGCGTATCTGGCAGCTGGTCCCGGAGAGCGAGCTGGCCTGGCATGCGGGCATCAGCTTCTGGCGTGGCACCAACCGCATAAATGATACCTCCGTCGGCATTGAGCTGGAAAACCGCGGCTGGCGGCAAACCGATGGCGTGAAAACCTTTACCCCCTTCGAACCGGGGCAAATTGCGGCGCTGATCCCGCTTGCCAGAGATATCATCGCCCGCTACGACATAAAACCGCAGAACGTGGTGGCACACTCGGATATCGCCCCGCAGCGCAAAGACGATCCTGGCCCGATGTTTCCGTGGCGCGAGCTGGCGCAGCAGGGTATCGGGGCCTGGCCCGATCCGGCGCGGGTGAATTTTTATATCAACGGCCGACCGCATTATCAGCAGGTTGATACCGCAGCGCTGCTCGATCTGCTGGCGCGCTACGGTTACGAGGTGCCAGAAAACAGCACGCCCGCACAGCAAAAACGCATCATCATGGTTTTCCAGATGCATTTCCGCCCGCAGTTATGGAATGGCGTAGCGGATGTGGAAACCATGGCGATTGCCGAAGCACTTTTAGAGAAATACGGGCAGGGGTAAACCTTCGGATTACCCCCGAGTGAGTATATTTTCTTAAGTTTCTATCAGATTAATCCTAAGTACAAACTCATTTCATTTTTAGTTAATTGACTTAAAATTATCCCGATTTAAGATGGACACATAGCGCGCTAAGTAATGTAGCGAATTAATCAAAAACTTTACTCTTTTATTTTTATTCTTGAGATTTTCATCAGGTAAAAATTTATGGTTCGGCGTAAATGCCGCGGCCATCTTATTTTAAAAAATCACATCTTAAATCGGGTATAACAATGTTAAGCATCTATGGAAAAAAATTACGTCCACAATATGAAATGGAAAGAATTATTTCTGCAACCGCAGGCGTTGAAGAAAAAACGTTAAAGAAATGGCAGAAAATTTCCACTACTGATTCCGGTTACATTCATGTCATCGTCAGCGGCGAAGTCGAATTTCGACGTGAATCTGACGAACTGTGCATGTTTACTGTCACCGGACAATGCCTTTTCGGCCTATCGTCAATGTATTACAACGCCACCCATATGTACGGCCTTGTCCGGACGAATACGGTCGTTCGCTCGATCAAGAAAGAGGTCTTCGCCCAGCTGATGACCGAAAAAAATCTGTGGCCTGACCTGACCAAAGTCCTTTCCTGGTACATATGCGTGATGAGCAAACGTGATGATGTTCTGGTTGCCCGCAGTGCGTATTCTGTTGTTCGTGAATTTTTATATGAGATTAACGATCTGACTGTTCATCAGCAACGTGATATTAACGTTTATGATTACATTCAGGAATACACTAACCTCGCACGTAGTACTATTATCAAAATCCTCTCCGATCTGAAAAAAGGTCAATATATTGTGGTGGAAAAAGGTCGATTGCTTAACCTCACCGCACTGCCTGAAAAATATTAATACCTACTCCCGCCGTTCTCCTTTCTCACTCAAAGGAGAACGGTTATTTCCACTGTTTTTTACACTCGCTTGTGAATTATCCTGCGTTTCGTCAACCGGCGGCGCGGGAATTTTTCCTTGAGAATAATCCTGCTCCTGCTCTTTTAATGCCTGCTTAAATAATTCCGTTAATGATGACTCTTCACTGCTCGTGCTGGCGGGGGCGATATCGTGCTCATGCGCCTCGGTTCCGGGTAAGGTATCCCGCGAGGTATCGTGCGGCACCGCGCCCTCGGGCGCCTGCTGCCAGTCGGCATCATCACTGCTGATCGGCAGATCCTGCATCGGTGGAACATCAACATGCACTGGCGCAACTTTAGGCTGCGGATGCGGGAACGGTTTACTCACGTACACGTAATGCATTTCCGAAAGCTGCGTTTCCGGTTTGGCAACGCTGGCGTTGACCGGTTCAGGTGCCGGGTGGCGCAGGTTCCAGTAGACGTGCATATACAGGCCGACAACCAGCATGGCGCAAAGCCCGACCAGCCATAACGCTGTTTTGCCGAATACGTTTTTCAGGCTGGGGAGGCGGTACGAAAACCAGACCGCTTCCCCGGTTGTATAGCTGCGCTGGGCCGCAAGGCAGATGGTCGACATTAGGCTTTCTTCTCCTGCATTTTTGCGTCCGGGGTGGTGCGGGTTGCCTGAATCAGTACGCCCGGCGTGCTGTTGGTCACGCGCATCAGCTGCATCAGCGTTTCTTCACCGGGGATGCCATCCACGTGCAGATGCATTTTTTGCTGGAACTCGCGGGTGCGTTTCATCATTTCTGCGGTCCAGATCCGGGCATGCGTTTCGGGCTGGCTCAACGCGATGCTTAACTGCTGATCGAGCCAGGCCATGTCTTTGCTGTCGCTGGCCGTGCCGATCGCGTCTTTTCCTTCCGGTGTCAGGCGGTGCAACTGGGTGAAGTTGCCGGTCGCATGCCGGTTAAACCAGCTGCGGCTTACCTGCCAGGTCCGGTTATTCATTAACAAGTCAATTGATGTATCTCCGACCCTGGCGACCACTGCATAGTTAAGGTGACCGCTGGTTTTCAGCTCACTGACCCACGGATACCCTTCCTGCGCCAGCGTCTGCGGGGACGCGTTCCCCTGTTTACACATCAGGTTCACTTTAGCGGCGTTCTGGCACAGCGCATCGTCGGCCGAGGCGTCATACCCCCACATGAGATAAAGCTGATGCATCGCATCCGGCTGATTAACTATTTCGTTGTCGATAACCGGCACTACGGCTGCCTCAGGTTTTGGCGTCTGCTGTTTCCAGCTGACGGGCACCGGCAGCTGGATCGGCAGGCGCGCGCCGATCGACGAGGTAAAATACCAGCCGCAGGCGGCAAACAGCACGGACGCAAACAGCCCCACGGTTGCCAGGCGCTTACCGTGTTTTTTGGCGGGCAGGATCTCTCCCGCCGCCAGACGTAAATGGCGTGGGCTGACCTGCGCCGCGCGTTCCGTCCAGGCGGCGAGCATTGACAGGTGTGCCAGAGCGTTCAGTTTGCTGATGTTGCCTTTGGTCAGCGTGTGCATTTTGCGCACGCGGGCAGGCGGCAACGGCGAATGTTCACAGTCGTGTTCTTCGCACTGCGCCTGCACATAGCTCAGGTATTCGCAGCAGGTGAGGGGGCGCAGGACATGATGTGTGTGCGTATATTCGCGCAGTTCAGGTTGCTTTAGCAGGCGTTCCTGCTCCGCAGCACCCGTCAGCACCACGGCGAGCCGGAAGTTCAGCTCCTGGGCGCGCGTGAGCAGCGTTCCCAGGACTTCACGGCAGCTCTCCTTCATGGCTTCGGAATGGGCGATCGTCAGCACTCTGGATTTTGCTTTCCCCTCCTGCCACTGGCGCAGGACGGCATCCACCGCCTGCATGCGATCTTTAATCGCTTTCGTTCCCGGGTAGAGTTTGTACAGCAGGCTACTGGCACTCAGTTTGGGAAACGCGTTGATGGCAATAACGGTATTGCTGCTGGCTTTCAGCGCGTCGATGAAGTGGCTCAGAAGCGGAGCGTCGTCGCAAAAAAGCCCGATAATACCCGCCAGCTGGGTTTTCTCTTTCAGCAGGTTGAACACGTCCTGATGATAAGGCACCAGAAAATCACCGGATAAACGGGTGATTGTCCTGAATGGCGGATTTTTAAAATTAAAGTGGCTCTGATACATAACGACTGACCGTCTCTGATTAGGAATAGCAACAGCAGCAGAAAGTAAGGTAATGCCCCTGAGCGGTCAATTTGCAGACAGGGTAAAAATATCCAGCTGGCCGCGCCTAACATCTGGATTTTATACGGTCAATATTTTTCTGTATGAAAGTTGGTGGCGAAGTCAGTGGTCGTATTTGCAACAGCTTATTACTATTTTCCTCCATATTGGCGCAGTATGACGCTGCTTATTTTTGCTTTGCTATAGGCCGGATAAAAAATGAGGTTCTCATTTCTGTCACGGTGGATAACGCCTTGTATTATGTTTGCGCTGCTCATTTTTAGCGGCCAGCAAGGGTATCTCACCTTAAAAGATTATAAAAAAGTTACGAATAAGTTGGCTAAAGCTGATCTACAGCCGCTGAAAAAAACGCGCGAAGATAAACCCTTCACGCTTTTTACGGCTGCCGTCCGTCAGGAGAACTTAGCGGATGCGGCAAAAGCCCCGCTGGCAGCGGAGATAGAGGGCATTGTGCGCAGTGATGACGCCTGGCTCTCCTTTGCTGTTATCAAAACCCCAGGCGGTCAGCGAAGCTACCGTGAGGGTGAACCTCTCGCCGGATTTAACGACGCATTTATTCAGGAAATAAACAAAGATAATGTGGTGGTTAATTATGAAGGTGCTACGCAGGTACTGGCGTTAAATAAACCGGACTATTTTAAGGGGGGCGTGGATAGCGGCCCGGTTACAAAATCGACGAAAGATGCTGGCGCAGAAAGTTTGCATCTTGATGATTATCTGGTGTTAAAACCCATCATTGAAAAAGGCCGACTGGAAGGCTACAGGATAAATCCAAGGAATGCCTCCGCCTTTTACAGTCAGTCAGGTCTGGAAAAAGGCGATGTGGCGGTTCAGGTTAACTCTGTCGATATGACCGATGAAGCAAAAGCGAAAAGCATTATTGCCAACTGGTCGAAAATGAAAGAAGCGGATGTCGTCGTGCGGCGTCACGCTCACCTTGTAAATATTCGGGTTAATGTTCTAAACAATTAACAAGTGTGCAGACATGAAAAAATTTCCCTGGGCGTGCGTGGCGCTGACCGCATTGTCGTTATATTCCAGTTCGCTGCTTGCAGCTAACTTTAGCGCGAGTTTTAAAAATACTGATATTCGCGAGTTTATCGATACGGTAGGCCGCAATCTCAACAAAACCATTCTGGTCGACCCGTCCGTCCAGGGCACCGTCTCGGTCCGAACCTACAACGTGCTGACGGAAGATGAGTACTACCAATTCTTTCTGAGCGTGCTGGATCTCTACGGCCTGTCGGTGATCCCGTTGGACAACGGCATGGTCAAAGTGGTGCGCTCAAGCGTGGCGCGTACCGCCGGTGCGCCGCTGGCAGACAGCAAGAACCCGGGCAAAGGTGATGAGATCATCACCCGCGTGGTGCGCATGGAAAACGTACCCGTTCGCGAGCTGGCCCCGCTGCTGCGTCAGCTCAACGATGCCACTGGCATCGGGAACGTGGTGCACTTTGAGCCGTCCAACGTCCTGCTGTTAACCGGTAAAGCCTCGGTGGTGAACCGCCTGGTGGATCTGGTGCAGCGCGTCGATAAAGACGGTATTCAGCGCCGCGAAATCATCCCGCTGCGCTTTGCCTCTGCCAAAGAACTTTCGGATATGTTGAACAACCTCAACAACGAAGAGCAGAAAGGGCAGAACGCGCCGCAGCTGGCGACCAAGGTGGTGGCGGATGACGAAACCAACAGCCTGGTGATCAGCGGTTCGGAAGATGCGCGCGCGCGTACCCGTTCCCTTATCCATCAGCTGGATCGCGAGCAGAATAACGAGGGGAACACCCGCGTCTTCTACCTCAAATATGCCAGCGCCACCAAAGTGGTGCCGGTGCTGACCGGGATTGGCGAGCAGCTGAAAGACAAGCCGGGCGCGGCCAAAGCGAAAACCGCGAGCGCCTCAACCGATCTGAATATCACCGCCGACGAGTCAACCAACTCCCTGGTGATCACCGCGCAGCCTAATGTGATGAACTCCCTGGAGAAGGTGATCGACAAGCTGGATATTCGCCGTCCGCAGGTGCTGGTGGAAGCGATCATTGCCGAAGTGCAGGACGGTAACGGCCTGGATCTTGGGGTGCAGTGGACCAGCAAGCACGGCGGCGTGCAGTTTGGCGCTACCGGCCTGCCAATCAGCCAGATTAAAAATGGCACAATGAAAGGGGCGAGCTTCACGGGCCTTGCGACCGGCTTCTTTAACGGTGATTTCGGTGCGCTGATGACCGCGCTCTCCACCAACGGCAAAAACGACATCCTCTCCACGCCAAGCGTGGTCACGCTGGATAACAAAGAAGCGTCATTCAACGTCGGTCAGGATGTGCCGGTGCTTTCCGGTTCGCAAACCACCAGCGGCGACAACGTGTTTAACTCCGTTGAGCGTAAAACCGTCGGTACCAAGCTGAAGATTGTGCCGCAAATCAACGATGGCGACATGATCCACCTGAAGATTGAGCAGGAAGTGTCCAGCGTTGACAACAGCGCGACGGAAGATTCCAGCCTCGGCCCAACCTTCAACACGCGCACGATCAATAACGAAGTGATGGTTCACAGTGGCCAGACGGTGGTGCTCGGCGGCCTGATGGAAAATGTGACCAAACAGTCCGTCTCCAAAGTGCCGCTGCTCGGCGATATCCCGCTGGTCGGGCAGCTGTTCCGCTACACCTCGCAGGATACCTCTAAACGCAACCTGATGGTGTTTATTCATACCACCGTCCTGCGTGACGACGACAACTACAGCGCAGCCTCGAAAGAGAAATATGACCAGATCCGGGTGCGCCAGATGCAGCGCGTGGAAGAGAAAAAGCTCGGTATTGTTGAGCCGAGCGACAATGCCGTCCTGCCCGCGTTTCCTTCAGCAAGCCCTCACGTCGCACCGGTGAAAACCTCCGCGGCACGCAATCCGTTTAAAGAGTAAGGCGGAGGGATAACGTGGACGAACTGAGTAAATCCCTGTGTAGCAGCAACTACGCAAAAGATAACGGCGTTCTGCTTTACAACAATGACGTCTATATCCGTGAGGACACCCCGGCGTTAGCACTGCTGGAGGTGCGCCGGGTGCTTGGACGCGCGTTCGTCCCGATCACCCTGGCGCCGGAAGCGTTTGATGAGATGCTGGCCAAAATCTGGCAGCAGAGCAGCGGCGTGTCGCAGCAGCTGGTGGACGACATGGACGCGGATATCGATCTGATGGCGTTAACCGAGGAGATCCCGGATAACGAAGATCTGCTCGATAACGACGAAAACTCGCCGGTGATCCGCCTGATCAACGCCATTCTCGGCGAGGCGGTGAAGGACGGCGCGTCGGATATTCATATCGAAACCTTCGAGCGCACCCTGAGCATTCGCTTTCGCGTTGACGGCGTGCTGCGCCCGGTGCTGCAACCGGCGCGTAAGCTCGCCCCGCTGCTGGTATCGCGAATCAAGGTGATGTCGAAACTCGACATCGCCGAGAAACGTCTCCCCCAGGATGGCCGTATCTCCCTGCGCATCGGTCGCAAGGCGATCGACGTGCGTGTGTCGACCATTCCGTCCCAGTACGGCGAGCGCGTGGTGATGCGTCTGCTCGATAAAAGCAATCTCAAGCCCGACATCAACAAGCTGGGGCTGATTGATGAAGAACTGGAGAAGCTGAAAGGGCTGATCGAACGCCCGCACGGGATCATCCTCGTTACCGGCCCGACGGGTTCCGGTAAAAGCACCACGCTGTACGCCATACTCTCGGCGCTGAACGGCCACGAACGCAACATTCTGACCGTGGAAGATCCGATTGAGTACGAGCTGGAAGGGGTGGGGCAGACGCAGGTTAACCCGCGCGTGGACATGACCTTTGCCCGTGGGCTGCGCGCGATTCTGCGTCAGGACCCGGACGTGGTGATGATCGGGGAAATTCGCGACGGTGAGACCGCCCAGATCGCGGTGCAGGCGTCGCTGACCGGTCACCTGGTGATGTCGACGCTACACACCAACAGTGCCGCAGGGGCGATAACCCGTCTGCGGGATATGGGGCTGGAGTCGTTTTTAATCGGTTCATCGCTGCTCGGTGTCATTGCCCAGCGTCTGGTGCGTCGGCTGTGTACGCACTGCCGGACCACCAGTCCGCTGGACGCCAATGAAAAAGCGCTGTTCAGCTTTATGGACGCGCCGCCAGAAGCGATTTACCGCGCGGTGGGGTGCGAACACTGCCGTCAGAGCGGCTATCAGGGCCGCGCCGGTATTCATGAATTTCTGGTGGTGGACAGCGCCATGCGCCGCGCCATCCATGAAGATAAGGACGAAATGTCCCTCGAAACGCAGCTCTTTAAGCAGGCCTACAGCCTGCGTGAAAACGGGCTGCTGAAGGTGATCGGCGGCGTGACGTCTCTGGAAGAAGTCATGCGCGTCACCGCCGAGCGTGGGGGGGATGCATAATGGCTTTCTACGCCTGGACAGCGACGGATGCCGCGGGGAAAACCCAGCGCGGGACGTTACAGGCCGAGGGGCAGAAGCAGGTTCGCCAGTGGCTTCGCGAGCAAAAGCTGATGCCCGTCAGCATTACCGAAACCCGCGAAACGGCGGCTGGCGGGAAAGCGAAAACCGGGGTGAAGCTCTCCACTCCGGTGCTGTCGATGTTTACCCGTCAGCTTTCGACGCTGGTCAACGCCGCGCTGCCGCTGGAGAGCGCGCTGAAAGCGATCTCGAAGCAGACGGAAGACAAAAAGCTGGCGGCGATGGTGGTGGAGATCCGCGAGAAGGTGGTGGAAGGCCACACCCTGTTCGATGCCTTCAGCCAGTTCCCGCGCACCTTCGACAAGCTTTACTGCACGCTGGTGATGGCCGGGGAGAAAACCGGTCACCTGGGCGACGTGCTGGAGAAGCTGGCGGAGTACAACGAGCAGCGCCAGAAAATGAAAAGTAAGCTGACGCAGGCGATGGTCTACCCGATAACCCTCACCGTGGTCGCCATCGCGGTCATCAGCATCCTGCTGGTGGCGGTGGTGCCGCAGGTGATCGAGCAGTTCACTCACATGAAGCAGCAGCTGCCGATCACCACCCGGACGCTGATTGCGGTAAGTGATTTCCTGCAAGCCTGGGGCATTTATATTGTGGGCATTCTGGGGGGCGGCTTTATCGGCTTCAAAACCTGGCTGAGGAATGCCAAAAACCGTTTTCGCTGGCACAGCTGGCTGGTGAACGGCTCGCCGATTAAAAAGCTGGTCTGCGCCATCAACAGCGCCCGCTATATCCGTACCCTGAGTATTTTGCAGGCCAGTAGCGTGCCGCTGCTGGAGGGGATGTATATCGCGATGGACGGTATCGAAAACCGCTATGCCCGGCAGGTGCTGGAGCAGGCCGCCGACACCGTGCGCCAGGGGGCGTCGCTGTATGCGGCGCTGGAACAGGCGAAATTATTCCCGCCCACCATGCTGTATATGATTGCCTCCGGTGAAGAGAGCGGGGAATTAGGTAATTTAATGGATCGCGCGGCGGAAAATCAGGAATCGGCCTTACAACATCGAATTACATTAACGCTGTCGGTCTTTGAACCGGCGCTGGTGGTATCCATGGCGACGATTGTTTTATTCATCGTGCTTTCAATATTACAACCGCTTCTGCAACTTAATAATATGGTAGGTTAAATCATGGCTTTAAAACGTAAAAACCTGGCTCGCCAGGCGGGCTTCACATTGCTCGAATTAATGGTGGTCATTGTTATTCTCGGCGTACTGGCGAGTATGGTAGTGCCAAATTTAATGGGCAATAAGGAAAAAGCCGATACGCAAAAAGCAACCAGCGATATTGTCGCGCTCGAAGGCTCGCTGGATATGTACAAGCTGGATAACCACCGCTACCCGACCACAGAGCAGGGTTTGCAGGCGCTGGTGACCAAACCTGAAATCGCGCCAATCCCGAACGGCTACCGCACGGACGGCTATATCCGTCGCCTGCCGCAGGACCCCTGGGGCAATGATTATCTGCTGGTGAGCCCGGGTGAACACGGCGCGGTGGACGTCTTCTCAGCCGGTCCGGACGGCGAAGCCAATACCGCCGATGACATTACCAACTGGTCTCTGGATAAGAAAGAGAAATAATGAAAAATCAACGCGGCTTTACGTTGCTGGAAATTATTCTGGCGCTGGTGATATTTGCCAGTTGCGCCATGATGGTGGTGTCCACCATTCCTTCGCGCAGCGGCGCGGATATATTTGGCCAGCAATTAAAAGCGCTCGTTGATTATGGTTCAGACCGTGCGGTGATGGACGGAAATATTGTCGGGCTGGTGATCGCCACCGATAAATATCAGCTGGTGACGATCGCCGATGAAAATGGCGAGCGTCACTGGGTGCCATTATCTGCCGGACGCATTTCCACCAAAGGTGATTTTCCGGAAGAGATGCATGTGTCGCTCTCGCCGCAGCGCCTGGCCGCGACGGTGACGTCCGAGCCGCAGGTAATCTTTTTACCGGACGGTGAAATCAGCCGCTTTACGCTGACGCTGCAAAGTTATGACAAACAGCACCATTTCCGCGTGGTGTCGCAAGGTGCGGCGCCGGTATCGGTAGAAAACGATGGCTAACGGCAACAAAAAGCAAAAGGGGATGACGCTGCTGGAGGTGATGGTCGCTCTGGTGATTTTCTCCACCGCCGCGCTGGCGCTGATGAACTCGGTCTCCCTGAACGTGCGTTTTACCCATGGCCTGGCCGATACCTTGCAGGCCAGTTGGGTGGCGGAAAATCAGCTGGCGGAAGCACAGCTCACGAAAACCGACTTCCCGGATGCTGAACAGCAGGGGACGGAAATCATGGGCGGGCGCAGGTGGAACTGGCGTAAGCAGCGGGTGAAAACGGCCGACAACGTCTGGGCGAATACAATACGCGTGTATGCGGAAGGCGATGAGAGCCAGCCGGTTATTTCCCTGCATATCATTCCGCCGGGAGAGAGCAAGTGAAGAAAATGCGACGCCAGCGCGGATTTACCCTGCTGGAGATCATGATTGCGCTGACTATCTTCGCGGTGATCAGCACCCTGGCCTGGCAAATTCTGGACGGCGCGATGCGTACCAGCTCGGCGA
Source organism: Enterobacter sp. MGH 38 (assembly GCF_000492855.1). Lineage (NCBI taxonomy): Bacteria > Pseudomonadati > Pseudomonadota > Gammaproteobacteria > Enterobacterales > Enterobacteriaceae > Enterobacter > Enterobacter sp. MGH 38. Next base: position 636,582 of record NZ_KI535608.1, read on the forward strand.
CGGATGCCAGCGCCGCAAAGCTCAACCAGCTTCAGCGCGCCTGGAGTCTGATGGAGCGTGATTTTTTCCAGCTTCAGGCGCGCGCCCCGCGTAATGAGCCGGAGCTGTTTCGTCAGGCGGGCGATGCCCTTGAACTGACCACCCTGAATGGCGTGAGCGGAACGGTCCAACTGGAGCGCGAGCGCTGGCGGCTGGAAGAGGGGCGTTTGTATCGCGACGTCTGGCCGGTCATTGACGGCCCGGCGGAAGTTAAGCCTGACGAAGTGCCGATTGTCAGCGGCGTTAAATCATTGCAGTGGCGGTTTTATCGTCAGGGCTGGCTGAAAAGCTGGAGCGACGCCGCCCATCTGCCGGACGGCGTGGAGGTTACGTTGACGATGGAAAACGGGGATACCTGGCGCTGGGTATTCACCACGCCGGGTGATATGCCGGAGGTGGCCGCTGCCGCGGCGCCAGAGAAAGCCGCCGACGCGCCTGGGACGCCCCCGGATGCAGCCCCTGCGCCTGCCCCTTCGCCGGAGACCAGACCATGAAGCGGATCCGTCAACAACAGGGCGTCGCCCTGCTGGTGGTGCTGATTTTGCTGGTGATGATGTCGGCGCTGGCCGCCAAAATCAGCCAGCAGTTCTGCCGTAATTTGCAGAAAACGCATTATCAGGTAAGCCAGCAGCAGCTGCGCTGGGCGATGCAGGCCCAGGAAAAAGTGGTGAAGGACCGGTTACAGACCGACGCCAGCGGCGAGAGCAAGCCGCTGGCGCTGGACGGCGACTGGCATCAGCCGCTGGAGACGCAGGGTGAAGATTACACGGTCGTGAGCCAGGTGGAAGATGCGCAGGACTGCTTTAACGTCAATAACCTGTTGACCGCCGACATCGCACCCCAGGGGCAAAGCGCTCCCGCGGTGGCGGAAACACCGCGTAAAGCGCGGATTGTAGAACAACTTCTGACGGAAAGTGGGCTCAGTCCGGGCACGGCGGAGGCGGTCTATTTCCAGCTGGTGGATTATCTCGATGGTGACAGCACCACGGCGAAGGAGGGGGCCGAAAGCGATGCGTGGGCTGGCGTCGTGCCCGCGCGGCAACCGGCAAATCAGATGATGCGCAGCATCGCGGAAATCAAACTGCTGCCGGCGTTCCCTGTTACGGCATATCCAAAGGTGAGCAAGCTGTTATGCGCGCTGCCGGACGCCGCCAGCAAGGTGGACGTGAACACCCTGCAACCGGAACAGGCCGCCGTGCTGGCGGCCATGTTCCCGGGAAAACTCACGCAGGATGACGCCGTTCGCCTGCTGGATTCGCGTCCGGAATCGGGCTGGGAAAATATGGAAGCGTTCAGCAAAGCGCTGGAGCAGGCCTTCCCGCAGTTAAAAGACGATCTCCAGCAGGTGGTGGATCAATTTTCTATAAACAGCCGGTACTTCCGCGTGAATTACACCGGCAATACCGATGAATTAACGCTTCGCGTGGTCAGCCAGCTTCAGGTGAATAACGAAGCCGGTGAGATCGTGACGTGGCAGCGTCGTTACCGAATGATTGAATAAGAAAAGTAGAACGTTATGAAACAGGTACTTTTTGTTCGTCCCGACAGCCGCGAGGGCGGGAAAATAATGTGGTGTGAGTCCGGCAGCGAGCGCGTCGAGGTGGTCGACAGCCTGGAGATGCTGTCCGAACACCCCCTGGCTACGCGCGTTTGTCTCCTGTTACCCGCCAGCGACATGATTTTCCGCCATTTTAGGCTACCGAAAAAGGTGGCTTCTCAGGGAATGGCCTTCTCGTGGATGGCAGAAGAGACGCTGATTGGCGACGTGGACAACCTCCACTGGACGGTACTCCACAAAAAAGGCGCCGACGTCGACGCCGTGGCCATTGACGCCGACCGCCTGCGCGCAACATTAACCCGCTGCCAGGAGGCCGGATTAAACGTGATTCAGGCCCTGCCTGATGCCTGGCTCCTGCCCGTGACGGCAGGGGGCAGCACGCTGGTCGCGCAGGATGATGGCTACTGGCTGCGTTTATCGCCCCATGTGGCGGGTGAAATGGAGGCAACCCTGCTGCCGCTGTTAATGCAGAAAGCCGGGGTCGGGGAAGTGTGGTGTTACGGCGATGCGCCTGCGAAGGTGCACATTGACGTGCAGCATGCCTGGCAGCATCCGCTGGCGCTGATCCAGCCGCAGTGGCAAACCTGTCGCGTTAACCTGCTTCACGGTGAATTCAGCCTTAAGGCCGGTCATGGGCGGGCAGCGAAAAGGATGAAAGCCGCGATGGTGGCGGCGGGCGTGCTGTCTGTTGGTCTGCTGCTGGGGCCACGCATTGCGATGGCCTGGATGCTGGTGCAGCAGGAAAATCGGGTGCAGCAGGAGATCGTCCAGGTTTATCAGCACCATTTCCCCAGCATGCGCCAGCAGACCAATATCAAATATCACTTTGGCCAAAGCCTGAAAAAACAGAGCAAGGGGTTCTTTCTTCAGCTTGAGGAGCTGGAGAAAGCCCGGCAGTCAGTCCCTGCGATGGAGATCGATCTGCTGGAATACGATGCGCAGCAAAACACCCTGACGCTGAGCGTCAGCGCGCAAAACCAGCCCGCGTTGCAGGCGTTTGTTAACCAGACCAGTGAGAATTTTGATTTTACCTTACAGCCTGTTTCAACAACCGAACCGTATACCGCCATGATCGCAGGGAAACATAAATGAAAGAGCGAATCGCACAGCTGAAAGCGCGCTATCAGAATTACAGCGCCCGGGAAAAAATCATTTTAAAAATATGTGCCGTTGCCATTGTGGGGGCAGCGGTGTATTACACAGGAGTGATCCCCTTGGATAATATGATTAAAAATAGTAAATCGACACTTAAAAGACAAAAAGAGACGCTTAACTGGATGCGCAGTGAAATTGATAAAAATCATCTTCAGATCCAGTTAGTCAAAACGGATAATCCGCGTACGGTGGTCGAGAATAGCGCCCATGAAATTAACCTTTCGCTGACGGATGTGCGCCAGGAGGGGCAAACTTTATCGTTCGTGGTGAATCGGGTTAATGTGTATGAATTAAAAAGCTGGCTGCGTGAAATTAATCAGACCACCGGTGTGAGATTGCAAAAAATAAACCTCACGCCGGTTGACCACCTCAGCGATGTGAAAGCGCAGGTGCAGCTCACCTGGGCAAAAAACGCATGAATACCTTCGCGCTGATGCGGGATGCCTTTCCGGTAGAGTTCCCGATAATGAGTGCGATCCTGGGCGGCATTGTGGGCAGTTTTCTTGGCGTTGTCGCCGAACGCGTACCGGGGATGGTGATGGATGAGGAGGGGAGCGGTAATCTGCTCATTCCGGCCTCGCACTGTCCGGTGTGCCAGCACGCGCTCGCCGCGTGGGAAAACATCCCGCTGCTCAGCTGGCTTTTATTACGGGGGCGCTGCCACCAGTGCGGCAGCGCGATCCCGCTGCGACTCTTTCTGGTCGAACTGATCTCCGCCTTGTTTTTTGGCATCACGGTCTGGTGCATGCCAGACGTTCAGGCGCTGTTCTCTTTGTGGTTACTGGCGGCTTTTTTACTGCCGCTGGCCATGATCGACTGGCAGCACCAGCTGCTTCCGGACTGCCTGACCCAGCCGCTGCTGTGGGCAGGTCTCTTGCTTCATGTGTTTGACCACACGTTGCTGCTACGCGATGCGCTGTTCGGCGCGGTGGCGGGCTATCTGTCGCTCTGGCTGCTCTACTGGGCTTTTCGTCTGATCACGGGACGAGAAGGTCTGGGTTACGGGGATTTTAAGCTACTGGCGGCGCTGGGCGCCTGGTGCGGCTGGCAGGCGTTGCCCTCTATTGAACTGGCGGCAGCGTTAAGCGGTATTGTCGGTTATTTCGCCGTAAATAATTTAAATAAAAATAACCTCACTATTTCTTTTGGTCCTTATCTCGCCTTTGCTGGAATAGGGGTTTTTATTAGTCAGCAAATTGCTTTCACATTTTAAATATACAGGTCAAGATTTTTTATAAATCTTTTTGATGGAGGAAGGATAGGACGATCCTTTACGCTCAGTGTATCGTAAGAGATATAAGCTACACGGGATTAGGCTTGTATCTTTTAATGGAGGAATACAACGCAGCAACAATTTTTTGTTCACGGCACTCACGTTGGTTAAATACGCATTACGCGAAACGCATCCATGATCTCACGGAAGACATGGATTACTACGTTATAAATAAATTTATCAGGAAATAAAAATGAAATTTATGAAGCCAAAATATCTGGCGCTCTTTATTGCGGCGGCAACCAGCTCCGCATTTGCAGCAGCGCCAGGTGCACCGACGATCGGCTATGGCAATGACAAATTTGCCCTGGTGGAAGTGGATCAGGCTGCACAGGATTATAACAATCTTGTCAAAGTGCATAACGATGGCGTGGATGTAAAAGTTGAGTGGAACGTCTGGAGTGGTGATGCGCCAACTTCTGCGAAAGTTCTGCTGGACGGACAGACCGTGTGGACCGGCGCAGCCGGTGCGACGGGCTCTGCAACGTTTAAAGTGAAAAAAGGCGGGCGTTATCAGGAACAGGTTGAAGTCTGTAATGCCAGCGGCTGTGCGAAAAGCGCCAGTAAGCTGATTATTGTGGCTGACACCGACGGTAGCCACCTGCTGCCGCTGAATACGTCTCTCCAGGAGAACAACAAAGCGTTCGCGAAGCATACCGATAAAGTGGTTGCGGCCTACTTCCCGGAATGGGGCGTTTACGACCGTAACTTCCCGGTTGATAAGATCCCTGCGGCAAACCTCAACCACATTCTGTACGGCTTCATTCCAATCTGTGGCGGTGACGGCATCAACGACGGCCTGAAAACCATTGAAGGTGGTAACAGCTTCCGCGTGCTTCAGAACGACTGTAAGGGCCGTCCTGACTTTACCGTGGCGATCCACGATCCATGGGCTGCGCTGCAAAAACCACAGGCTGGCGTCTCCAACTGGGATGATCCGTACAAAGGTAACTTTGGCCAGCTGATGGCGCTGAAAAAAGCGCATCCAGGCCTGAAAGTGCTGCCATCTATCGGCGGCTGGACGCTTTCCGATCCGTTCTTCCACATGGGCGACCCGGCTATCCGAGCACGCTTTGTCTCTTCTGTGAAAGATTTCCTCCAGACGTGGAAATTCTTTGACGGCGTGGATATCGACTGGGAATTCCCGGGCGGTGGCGGTGTAACCGAAAACCTGGGTAACCCGCAGCAGGATAAAGCGACCTATACCGCACTGATGCACGACCTGCGCACCATGCTGAACGAGCTGTCTGCACAGACGGGCCGTACCTATGAACTGACCAGCGCCATCGGTGCAGGTCGCGATAAGATCGAAGACGTGGATTACACTACGGCTCAGCAGTATCTCGACCACATCTTCCTGATGAGCTACGACTTCTACGGCGGCTGGAGCAACACCGTTCTCGGCCACCAGGCTGCGCTGCGTGCGCCAGCATGGCGTCCGGACACTGATTACACCACTGAAAACGGCGTTAACGCGCTCCTTGCGCAGGGTGTACAGCCAGGCAAGATCGTGGTGGGTGCGGGCATGTATGGCCGCGGCTGGACCGGCGTGCATGGCTACACCGGTGACAATCCATTCACCGGTACGGCAACCGGCATGGTGAAAGGCACCTGGGAACCGGGCGTGGTTGACTATCGTCAGATCGTGAACGAATACAAAGGCAAACCGGGCTGGGAATACGGCTACGACACGACCGCTGAAGCCCCTTACGTCTTCAACAAATCCACCGGCGACCTGATCTCGTATGAAGATGCGCGTTCAACCACTGCGAAAGGCAAGTATGTTCTGGCCAATAAACTGGGCGGTCTGTTCGCGTGGTCTATCGACTCTGATACCGGCGACATTCTGAATGCGATGAACGAAAGCCTGCTGGGCGGCGACTCGACTCCGGTTGATCCGGTGGTCACCAACCACGCGCCAATCGCGTCCTCTGCCGATCAGAACGTGTCTGGCCCGGCAACCGTCACGCTCGATGGCTCTGCTTCCAGCGATCCTGATGGCGATGCGATTACCTACAAATGGACTCAGGTCTCTGGTCCGTCTGTCACCATCAACAACAGCACCAAAGCGAAAGCGACCTTCAATGTTGCGGCAGCGACCACCGACCAGACCATGACGTTCCGCCTGACGGTGACCGATGCAAAAGGCCTGAGCAACGCGATTGATGTCCAGGTGGTGAACAAGGCGCCGAAAGCTAACCAGGCACCGGTTTTAAACCCAATGGAAGCGATCACGCTTGAATCTGGTGAAACCTATGCGCTGCATGCCCAGGCTGCGGACCCAGACGGTGATGCGCTGACCTACGCCTGGAGCGTACCAGCAGATATGCACGCCACCGGAACTGACTCCGCGAACGTGAATATCACGGCGCCGGAAGTGAGCTCGACGTCTACCTACACCCTGAGCGTGGTAGTGAGCGACGGTAAGACCAGCGTGCAGTCTAACGTCCAGGTTACCGTGAATCCGAAAGCGGCGCCTGCACCGGTACCTGCTGACGAAGACACTAACCCGGCGGATGACGTTACCCCTCCGGCTGATGATGTGACTCCTCCGTCTGACAAAGGAAGCTGCGATGCACCTGTGGATGCTAACGCCAGCAAATACGCGGCGTGGGAATCCAGCAAAATCTACAACGGTGGCGATACCGTAAGCTTCGACCATCTGGTGTGGAAAGCGAAGTACTGGACTCAGGGCAATCAGCCTGGCTTCGGTGTGGATGCATGGGAGCTGGTGAGCAACGTGAAGATGAACTGGCGTTCTGACCTGGTCTACAACGGCGGCGACACCACCACCTATGAAGGTAACGTTTACCGTGCGAAATGGTGGACCCGTGGTGATAACCCAGCCAACAGCGACGTATGGGTAAAAGAAGGCGCATCAACAGATTGCAAATAATCTAACCCATTAATCACTCCCCCTTTAGAGGGGGAGTGATTCAAAATTCATTTTACAGGATGTTGGTAAGGAGAAATAACTGAAACTGTCAGCAGGTAAAAATGAAAAAGTTAATTTTGTTGTTATTGATAATAAGCCAAAGCGCACTGGCAAATTGTTGGGATAAAGCGGCGCATTATTATCATGTCGATCCTTATTTACTGTACGCGATAGCGAATGTGGAATCCGGAATGAATCCGTATGCGGTTGGGCAAAACCGCGATGGCACGCGGGATGTCGGGCTGATGCAAATCAACAGTTCGCATTTTACCGCGCTGGAAAGCAGAGGCATCAACGAATATCGATTAATCACGGAGCCGTGTACTTCGATCATGGTCGGGGCTTCTATCCTTTCCGGGATGATCAGGGTGTATGGCTATAACTGGGAAGCCGTTGGCGCGTATAACGCCGGACTGAAAAAAGAAAATTATCCGCAGAGGATGAAATATGCCCATAAGGTCTGGGCCAAATATCAGCAACTGAAATTAGCAGCACGTTATTAACGTTTTTTATTTTTGAAGAATTCCTGAAGGTGTTCTTCGAAAAGTGAAAACAGCTGAATGTGGTTTATGTATTAACGGAGTAATACCTAAGCCGGGATATTAACATTTAATTTGAAACGAACAGGAAAACTGAAATGAACAAAAGGACGTTACTGAGTGTACTCATTGCGGGAGCCTGCGTGGCGCCATTCATGGCCCAGGCTGCGAATCTGAAGGAGACCAGCAGTGAGCCGTACACCATCAAAGCCAGCGATCTGGCGAAGAAAGAGAAGGAACTGACGGACTTCCCGCTGATGGCTTCGGTTAAAGAGACCATCCAGACGCTGGATAACGCGCAGGTCGAACTGATTGAGCCAGGCCGGGCGGCGAACCCGGACAACGTTAAACGCGTTGAAGGGATTGTGAAAGCCAGCGACTGGGAATATCTCTTCCCGCTGCGCGCCCAGGCCTATACCTACAGCAACTTCCTGAAAGCCGTGGGTAAATTCCCGGCGCTGTGTAAAACCTATAATGACGGTCGTGACAGCGACGCCATCTGTCGCAAAGAGCTGGCCACCATGTTTGCCCACTTTGCCCAGGAAACTGGCGGCCACGAAAGCTGGCGTCCGGAAGCCGAATGGCGTCAGGCGCTGGTCCACGTACGTGAAATGGGCTGGAGCGAAGGGCAGAAGGGCGGTTATAACGGCGAATGTAACCCGGACGTCTGGCAAGGACAGACCTGGCCTTGCGGTAAAGATAAAGACGGCGATTTCCTGAGCTATTTCGGACGCGGTGCGAAACAGTTGTCTTACAACTACAACTACGGTCCATTCTCTGAAGCGATGTACGGCGACGTGCGTACACTGCTCGACAAACCTGAGCTGGTGGCGGACACCTGGCTGAACCTGGCGAGTGCGATCTTCTTCTTCGCCTATCCGCAGCCGCCAAAACCAAGCATGTTGCAGGTGATCGACGGTACATGGCAGCCGAACGACCACGATAAAGCCAACGGTCTGGTTCCGGGCTTTGGTGTGACCACCCAGATCATCAACGGCGGCGTTGAGTGCGGCGGCCCGACTGAAATTGCGCAGTCTCAGAACCGTATCAAATACTACAAAGAGTTTGCAAACTACCTGAAAGTGCCTGTTCCGGCGAACGAAGTGTTGGGTTGCGCCAACATGAAGCAGTTCGACGAAGGTGGCGCAGGCGCCCTGAAGATTTACTGGGAACAGGACTGGGGATGGAGCGCGGATACCCCGGACGGCAAGACCTACTCTTGCCAGCTGGTGGGCTACCAGACTCCGTTCAGCGCCTTTAAAGAAGGTGACTACAGCAAGTGCGTGCAGAAGTTCTTTAACGTGAAAATCGTTAACGATGATGGTTCTTCCGTTACCCCGGACGAAACCCCGGTCACGCCAACACCGACGCCATCTGGCGATGAAACGCCAGCGCCAACACCAACGCCGGATGAAACTCCGGTCGAACCTGTTGTGGTGAACCACGCGCCGGTTGCGCAGATTGCCGGTCCGATCGGTGCAGTGGAAGCAGGTGCGCAGGTTTCTCTGAGTGCGGAAGGCTCCACCGATCCTGATGGCAACAAACTGACGTATACCTGGCGTTCCCAGGATGGTCAGACTGTTACCGGTCAGGACAAAGCGGTTGTGACCTTCACAGCGCCAGAGTCTGCGACGGCGCAGCAGTATGAAGTGAGCCTGACCGTCAGCGATGGCGAGCTGAGCAGCACCACGTCTTACCTGCTGAACGTGAAAGCGAAAGCGGCAACGCCATCCGGAGAAGATACGTCTTACCCGGCATGGAGCGCGAACAGCAAGTACAACGCCGGTGATATCGTGAACAACCACGGTAAACTGTTCCAGTGCAAACCGTTCCCGTACAGCGGCTGGTGTAACAACTCTCCAACGTACTATGAACCAGGCGCAGGTCTGGCATGGGCTGAAGCCTGGACGGCTCTGTAAAAGCAAACGGCAACCCCCAGGGTTGCCGTTTTAGTGTCTGCACCCTCTCCCTGTGGGAGAGGGCCGGGGTGAGGGCATCAGTCCGCACTCTCTGTTTTTTGCCGGGTGGCGCTGCGCTTACCCGGCCTACATGAGGCTGGAACGCTTACCGGTGCAACTTCCCGTGATCCCGTAACCACGCCGCCGTACGCACTATCCCTTCATCCAGCGAGACAATCGGTTTATATCCCAGCTCGTTCTCCGCCCGAGAAATATCCAGCGTAAAATCAAAGTTGAGCTTCGACACACCGTAATGCGTCAGCGCAGGCTCTTTCGCCGATTTGCTGCCAAAACGTTCCATGCTGCGGGCAATCATGTCCAGCATTGGGTAGGGAACGGAACGGATCCGGCAGTCGATTTTTAATTCGTCAATTAGCCTTTGCACAATGCTGCGCAGGGTACAGGGTTCGCCGTTAGTGATGTTATACGCGCGCCCCGACACCAGCTTATCGCATTCCGGCTGGCTCGCCAGCCACATGGCGTGAACGGCATTTTCGTAATAGGTCATGTCCACCAGCGCATCGCCGCCGCGCGGTAACAGCACGCTGCCGTAGTGATGCATCATCTGGGCCAGTCGCGGGATAAAGACTTTGTCGTGCGGCCCAAACAGGCTCTGCGGACGCAGCACGGTAAAGCGGGTGTGCGGGTTTGACTGGGCCAGCAGGTCGATCACCTCTTCGCCCGCCGCTTTACTGCGGGCAAACTCACAGGCAAAGCGCGCCGGGCGGAAATCTTCCTGAATATCACGATGGTGGTGATAGTCGAAATAGAGCGACGGAGAGGAAATATGAATAAAGTTACGCACGCCCCAGGCGACGGCCCATTCACCCAGACGGCGCGTGGCGCGCACGTTGGCGAGATCAAAGGCTTCCTGGGTACCCCACGGGGAGGTAAAACTGGAGCAGTGCCACAGCGTATCGATACCGGCGAGCATCACCTTGGCCTGAGAGGAGACCAGCTCCGTCAGATCGGCATGGACAAATTCAGCGCCCATTTTTTGCAGGAGCTTACCCATCGCCTCATTGCGACCGGTGGCCCTCACGCTGATGCCTTTGTTGCGCAGAAACTCGACCGCATTTCGGCCTAAGCCGCTGGTCGCCCCGGTAACCAGTACCTTCATAACAATCCACTGTGTTGAAAAGAATTTCGTGCGCATTCTTTCGTGAATTACGATGTGTTGCAATGGGAAAGGTGAAAGATTAAGAGTTTTATTTAGTTATTTTCCCGCTTTTCTTCTGCCAGTAGCGCAATCCGTTTCGCCATTCCGCGGAAGATAAACAGGTGTGCCGGGATCATCAGCAACCAGTAAAACAGACCCGGCATTCCGTGCGGATGCCACCATGCCCGAACGTCCAGTTCACGATGGTCGCCCTTGTCCTTCAGGGTGAAGCAGAGCCGCCCCAGCCCCGGCGCCTTCATGCCAAACAGCAGCGCCAGCTGTTTTTCCGGCTCAACGATAATCACCTTCCAGCTGTCGACGGTATCGCCCACCTTCAGCCAGGGATGGTCAGGGCGGCCTTTTGCCAGCCGGTGACCGACCAGCAGATCCAGCGCGCCGCGCGTTTGCCACAGAATATTGCCGAAGAAATAGCGCTCTTTGCCGCCAATCTGGTTCACAACTTCCCACAGCGCTGCAAGGCTGGCCGTGGTTTTGACCGTACAGCCCGCCTGTTTCGGATAATAGCCGTACTCGGGCCGCCAGCGGGCAAACGCCTGCGCATCGTAGCCCCAGTCGCTGGAGTTCACCAGCTTCTCTTCTTCTTTCAGCGTATTACGTACCGCGTCGTCGAAGGGGATCAATTCCTGAGGGATCAAGGCACGCAGTTCACGATCGTCCGCCAGCAGATCGTGCTTCAGTCCCTGTATAAGCGCTTTGGCGGTCGTCGGCGGCACGGAGGTGATCACATTCAAAAACCACACCGAAATCCAGCGGGTCGGGAAGGGGATGGGGATCAGCCAGCGGCGGCGGCCGCTCACCCGCATAAAATGTTCGAACTGCGCCTGATAGCTCAGCACTTCCGGGCCTGCCGCCTCCAGCACGCGATGCTGCTCCGCCGGGTGATCCAGCAATGCCACCAGATAGTGGAGTAAATTCTCCAGTGCAATGGGCGTGGTGCGCGAGCGTACCCAGCGCGGCGGCGTCAGCACAGGCAGGTTGTAGACCATATCGCGCATCACTTCGAATGCGGCGGACCCCGCGCCGACGATGATCCCTGCCCGCAGTTCGGTGACGGGGATACGGGCGCTTCGCAGCGTTTCTGCCGTCAGCTGTCGGGCGCGCAGATGATCTGACTGCTCGTTCTCAGGCGCCTGGAGTGAGCTTAAAAAAATCACCTGCTTCACCGGCGTTTGCCGCAGCGCATCACGAACGTTCATCGCCACCTGACGCTCGTGGGCGATAAAATCGCCGCCTTCGCCCATGCTGTGGACAAGGTAGTAAAGCGTATCGACCCCTTCCAGCAGCGCAGGAAGCGCTTTCGGCCAGTTAAGGTCAACGTTGTGACACGTCACGCCAGGCAAATGTAGCTTTTGCAGGCGTTCCGTGTTGCGTGCCGCTGCCAGCACCTGGTGCCCCTGCTGGCTTAACGCAGTGGTCAGATGCTGACCGATATACCCGCTGGCGCCGAGCACCAGAATACGTTGCGGCACGGTATGCTCCTTAACGCTGTAAAAACGCCTGCCAGTGTTTCACCACCTCGGTCAACTGCTCGCGGTTAACGTCAAGATGCATCACCAGTCGCACGACCGGGGAGGCGTTGATCAGCACGCCTCGGGCTTTCATAAAGTCGCCCAGCGCGGCAGCATGCTCATCGCCGACGCGGACAAACAGCATGTTGGTGTCGTGTCGCATGACATCAGCGCCGATTTCACGCAGCTGCGCTGCCATCCACGCCGCATTATCGTGATCGTATTTCAGGCGTGACACGTTATTTTTCAGGGCGTACAGTCCGGCAGCCGCCAGAATACCCGCCTGACGCATCCCGCCGCCGGTCATTTTGCGCCACCGGTTGGCGCGTCTGATGTAGTCTGCGCTGCCAACCAGCAGGGAACCTACCGGCGTGCCCAGCCCTTTAGAGAGGCAAATGGTGAACGAGTCGCAATATTGGGTGATCTCTTTCAGCTCGCAGCCGTACTCCACCACGGCGTTGAAGATACGTGCGCCGTCAACGTGGAGGCCGAGCTTGCGCTCGCGGGTAAAATCCCATGCCGCTTTCAGGTATTCGCGCGGCAAGACTTTACCGTTATGGGTGTTTTCGAGGCTCAGCAGTTTAGTGCGGGCGAAGTGAATATCGTCGGCTTTGATTTTCGCCGCGACTTTGTCCAGCGGCAGCGTACCGTCCGGCGCAGCATCGATCGGCTGCGGCTGGATGCTGCCGAGCACCGCCGCGCCGCCGGCTTCGTACAGGTAGTTATGCGCCCCCTGGCCAACGATATACTCTTCGCCGCGCTCGCAGTGGCTCAGCAGCGCCACCAGGTTAGCCTGCGTGCCGGTGGGCAGGAACAGAGCAGCCTCTTTACCGCTCAGCTCGGCCGCATAGCGCTGGAGTTCGTTGACCGTCGGGTCATCGCCGTAGACGTCGTCCCCGACCGGGGCGGCCATCATCTCTTCGAGCATGGCGCGGCCCGGACGGGTAACGGTATCACTGCGTAAATCAATCATGGCATGTCCTTATATTTAAAAAGGCGATGCCAGATGTTTTACCTGAGCCAGTTGGTTTTTGCCAGTTCGATCACCTCGTCACCGCGCCCGCTGATGATGGCGCGCAGCATGTAGAGGCTAAATCCTTTGGCCTGTTCCAGCTTGATTTGAGGCGGGATCGCCAGCTCTTCTTTGGCGACCACCACATCCACCAGCACCGGGCCGTCGATGGCGAAGGCGCGTTGCAGGGCGTCGTCCACCTCTGAGGCTTTCTCCACCCGAATACCGGTGATACCGCAGGCTTCGGCGATGCGGGCGAAGTTGGTGTCGTGCAGCTCGGTGCCGTCCGTGAGGTAGCCTCCGGCCTTCATCTCCATCGCCACGAAGCCCAGCACGCTGTTGTTAAAGACCACGATTTTCAGCGGAAGCTTCATCTGCGCCACCGACAGGAAATCCCCCATCAGCATACTGAACCCGCCGTCGCCACACATCGCCACCACCTGACGTTCCGGTGCCGTCGCTTTTGCGCCCAGCGCCTGCGGCATGGCGTTGGCCATTGAGCCATGGTTGAACGACCCAAGCAGGCGTCGTTTGCCGTTCATTTTCAGGTAGCGTGCTGCCCAGACGGTGGGCGTACCCACGTCGCAGGTGAAGATGGCATCGTCGTCGGCGAAGTGGCTGATCTGCTGCGCCAGATACTGCGGGTGGATCGCTTTTTCGCTCGGTTTGGCGAGATCGTCCAGCCCCTTACGCGCATCGCGATAGTCGCTCAGGGCTTTATCGAGGAATTTGCGGTCCGTTTTTTCTTCCAGTAGCGGCAGCAGGGCGGCGAGGGTGGATTTGATATCGCCGATAAGCGCCATATCCACCTTGCTGTGCGCGCCGATGCTGCCGGGATTAATGTCGATCTGGATAATTTTGGCATCCGTCGGGTAGAACGCGCGGTACGGGAACTGAGTGCCGAGCAGGATCAGCGTGTCGGCGTTCATCATGGTGTGGAAGCCGCTGGAAAAACCGATCAGCCCGGTCATGCCGACATCGTACGGATTATCGTATTCAACGTGCTCTTTCCCGCGCAGGGCGTGCACCACTGGCGCCTTGAGCTTGCCGGCAAATTCCACCAGCTCTTTATGCGCACCGGCGCAGCCGCTGCCGCACATCAGGGCGATATTGCTGGAGTATCGCAGCAGTTGCGCCAGCTTTTTCAGCTCTTCTTCGGCAGGGGTAATGGTTGGCTGTGGCGCAGAGTACCAGTGGGTGGTGGCGGTTTCAGGTGCGGCCTTCAGCGCCACGTCCCCCGGCAGCACAACCACCGAAACCCCGCGATTCAGGATCGCCTTACGCATGGCTATCGCCAGCACCTGTGGGATCTGCTCCGGTGATGAGACCAGCTCGCAATAGTGGCTGCATTCACGGAACAGCTCCTGCGGATGCGTCTCCTGAAAATAGCCGCTACCGATTTCAGATGACGGAATGTGAGCCGCAATCGCCAGCACCGGAACATGGTTGCGGTGACAGTCGAACAGACCGTTGATGAGGTGCAGGTTTCCCGGTCCGCAGGAACCCGCACATACGGCGAGTTCACCCGTAAGCTGCGCTTCGGCACCGGCGGCAAAGGCGGCGACCTCTTCATGGCGGGTGGGCATCCACTCAATGGTCTTCATCTTGTTAAGGCTATCGCTGAGTCCGTTCAGAGAGTCGCCGGTGACGCCCCAGATACGCTTTACGCCAGCCTGCTCAAGGGTTTTTGCTATGTATGCAGCCACGGTTTGTTTCATGGTGGTCCTTCTCCTTTATGTGATATCGCTTACAAGCTTAGAAGAAAGTCACTGTATTGGCTGCCTGGTATTCCATACGCACAGGCAGTAGGCACAACGTAAGCCGGGTAAACGCAGTGCCACCCGGCAACAAATGGGGGCACTGCGCCAGATTATGCCAGCACCAGGTCTCCCTGCGGATGGCACGAACATGCCAGCACATAGCCCTCGGCAATTTCCGCGTCGGTCAGCGTCATGGTGCTGGTGACCGTGTACTCACCGGAAACCACTTTGGTCTTACAGCAACCGCACACCCCGGCGCGACAGGCCGCCGCTACCGGCACGTTGTTACTTTCAAGCGCTTCAAGCAGCGTGGTGCCCACGCGGCCAAAGAAAGTCTGCGCCGGTTGCAGCTTCGTGAACTTCATCCCGCTGGTCGCCGCTGCCGCTACAGGCGTGAAGAACTGCTCTTTGAAGAAGCGGGTCACGCCGAGCGCTTTCACTTCTTTCTCCACGATCTCCATATAAGGCGCCGGGCCGCAGGTCATCACGATGCGGTTCGCAATATCCGGCACGCTTTGCAGCAGCTCGCGGCTCAGGCGCCCCGCGACAAAACCGTGCGTCGCGTTGTGCTCAGCCACCAGCGTCACCGGGTAGTTGCGCCATTCTTCGGCAAAAATCACATCTTCCGGGGAACGCACGCTGAAAATCACCTGCACGTCGGCCTGAGGACGGTATTTCGCCAGCCAGCGACGCATCGACATAATCGGCGTCACGCCACAGCCTGCCGCCAGCAGCAGGAATTTATCTTCCGTCTTGTCGTCACAGGTAAACTCGCCCTGCGCGTCAGACAGCCAGATGTAATCCCCGCGCTTCACGTCCCGGGTCAGCCACTCGGATCCTGCGCCGTCATCAATACGACGGACGGTGAGCGTAATGTATTCGCTCACGCCCGGCGTGGAGGAGAGGGTGTAGGCGCGCAGGGTATTCGCCGAATTACGCACGCTAACCAGCGCATACTGACCTGGGCGGTACGGGTAGTAGTCATGGCACAGCAGCGACAGCGTCCACACATCCGGCGTCTCCTGATGGATGTGATGAACCTGCATCCGCCACGGACATTGTGAGGTTGGCATGGTCATGAGTTACTCCTTACGCGCTCAGCAGTTGCTTCATATCATCTTCAACGTTGGTCACGGAACGCAGACCAAATTTCTCGTTCAGGATGGCCAGCAGGTCCGGCGTCAGGAAGCCTGGCGCAGTCGGCCCGGTGACGATGTTGGTCACGCCGAGAGAGAGCAGGGTCAACAGAATAACGATCGCTTTCTGCTCGAACCAGGAGAGCACCAGCGACAGCGGCAGGTCGTTCACGCCGCAGCCCAGTTTCTCTGCCAGCGTGACCGCCAGAATGATGGCTGAATACGCATCGTTACACTGACCCGCATCCACCAGGCGCGGCAGACCTTCGATGTTGCCGAAGTCCAGCTTGTTGAAACGGTACTTACCGCAGGCCAGGGTCAGGATCAGGCAGTCTTCCGGTACGCGGGTGGCGAAATCGGTGAAGTAGTTACGTTCCCCGCGCGCGCCGTCACAGCCGCCGATAAGGAAGATGTGACGCAGTTTTTCACGGCTGACGAGGTCAATCAGGGAATCCGCCGCACCCAGCAGGGTTTCACGGCCAAAACCGACGGTGATGAGGTGCGGGATTTCGCTGTACGGGAAGCCTGCCATCTGCTGCGCCTGAGCGATAACCGGACCGAAATCGTCGCCTTCAAGGTGGCTCACGCCCGGCCAGCCGACGATGCTGCGGGTCCAGATACGGTCGTCATACGCGCCGACGGTCGGGTCGATGATGCAGTTAGAGGTCATAACAATTGGGCCAGGGAAGCGGGCGAACTCCACCTGCTGGTTCTGCCAGCCGCTGCCGTAGTTACCGATCAGATGCTTAAATTTACGCAGCTCCGGGTAGCCGTGCGCGGGCAGCATTTCGCCGTGGGTATAGACGTTAACGCCAGTGCCTTCGGTCTGCTTCAGCAGGTTGTAGAGATCTTTCAGGTCATGACCGGAGATCAGGATGCATTTGCCTTCGGTCGCTTTGACGTTGACCTGCGTTGGCGTTGGGTGGCCGTAGGTGCTGGTTTCACCGGCATCCAGAATACTCATCACTTTGAAGTTCATCTGGCCGATTTCCATCGAGCATTCCAGCAGGGCGTTCATGTCGGAAGGCCAGGTGCCCAGCCATGCCATGATTTTGTGGTACTGGGCGTAAATAGCGTTATCGTACTGGCCGAGTACGTGCGCGTGCTCCATATAGGCCGCAGCACCTTTCAGACCGTACAGGCACAGCAGGCGCAGGCCGAGGATGTTCTCGCCAATTGCCGCTTTGTCCTTATTTGGGGTGAATTCTGCGGCCTGACGCTGTAGCTCGCCCAGGTCGTCGCTCACCAGCTGTAGCTCCGCCATCGGGTTGTCCACGCGGGCGCTGGCGTCGGCATTCAGGCACTGCGCTTTCAGGGCTTCACGCAGGGCAATCGCTTCGCGGGCATAGCCCACAATGCGTGGAGAATCGAAGTTAACGTTGGTCAGCGTGGAGAAAAATGCGCGCGGCGCAAAGCTGTCGACATAGTGATCGACAATGCCATATTCACGGGCTTTGAAGGCCCAGGCGGACAAGCCTTGCAGCGCCGCAATCAGCAGATCCTGGAGATCGGACGTTTCTGCGGTTTTGCCGCACATACCCTGCGCGTAAGAGCAGCCGTTGCCTGCTGGGGTACGGATGGTTTGTTCACATTGCACACAAAACATAATCACACCTGTTAAAGTTATATTTGAGATACATGTTTAAGGTTATGCCTGTGCCACAGCAGAGAAAAGTGCTTTCTTATACTAAGTGGAGGGTTATTGATTTAGCGCAATTTTGGCGGCAGGTTCACTACCGCCAAAGCAGTATCAGGCTGAGAAGAACGCCATCAGAATGGGTACCAGCAAGCTCAGAATAAAGCCGTGTACGATGGCGGCAGGAACCATCTCCAGCCCTCCCGAGCGCTGTAACACCGGCAGGGTAAAGTCCATTGAGGTGGCCCCGCACAGGCCCAGCGCAGTAGAGCGGCTGCGGCTTACCAGGCCGGGGATCAGCATGATGGCTAACAGCTCGCGCGCCAGATCGTTAAAGAAGGCGGCGCTGCCGATCACCGGACCAAACGATTCGGTCAGCAGAATACCGGAGAGCGAATACCAGCCGAAACCGGACGCCATCGCCAGGCTGGTTTTCAGCGGCAGATCGAGAATAAAGGCGTTAATCACTCCCCCCGCCAGTGAGCTGGCCACAACGATAACGGCAACCATCATGCCCCGGCGGTTAAGGACAATCTGTTTCAGCGTCATGCCATTATTTCGCAGCTGAATACCAATCAGGAAGAGCAGGAAAATAAGCGTATATTCGCTGGCTTCCGTTGCGTGCTGTAAAAATGCCCAACCGGTCAGACCCAGTAAAAAACCGAGTACCACCACGCCGCACAGCTTTAATGATTCCAGCGCCATCGCAATACGGGAGGGAAGCTTTTCCTGATGATGGTGATTTTTCCAGGGAATAGTGCGTTCCAGCCAGAACAGCGCGGCAATATTGCACAGCAGAATAACCACTACCGTAACCGCAGAATAATGCAGAATGGAAAGCAAGTTCGTCGCCAGATTATCCAGGAAGGCCAGGCTGATCCCCATAAAGAACAGAATGACATAAACAATCCAGCTGAGAAAACGATTAATAAGCTTTAAGGCCGATTCATGACGCAGCGGAATAAGGTAGCCCGCAATCAGGGGCAGAAGAATGATGAGGAGTCCTGAGAACATGAACAGCCGGTCCTTTTGAGTATCAGTTAAGCGCCAGAGACACTACCCAATAAAGGCTGTGAGGTAAAGCTACAAAAAAAGCCGGGTGGCGGCTACGCCTTACCCGGCTTGTCTATTTGGGGTGGTGCGGCCTGATGCCCTCACCCCGGCCCTCTCCCACAGGGAGAGGGGGGAAAACCATTAATCGCGTTTTTCCAGCAGGGTGCGATACAGCACGCCGCCCAGAATACCGCCGATAATTGGCATCACCCAGAATAGCCACAGCTGTTCAAGCGCCCAGCCGCCCTGGAAAATAGCCACCGCGGTGCTGCGCGCCGGGTTAACGGAGGTGTTGGTCACCGGGATGGAGATGAGGTGGATCAGCGTCAGCGCCAGACCAATAGCGATGGGGGCAAAGCCCGCAGGCGCGTATTTGTCCGTTGCGCCGTGGATCACCAACAGGAAACCTGCGGTGAGCACAATTTCAATCACGATAGCAGACAGCATTGAGTAGCCGCCTGGCGAGTGTTCGCCGAAGCCGTTCGACGCAAATCCGCTGGCCGCGGCGTCAAACCCGGCTTTTCCGCTGGCAATTACGTACAGCACCGCCGCGGCAATAATACCGCCAATAACCTGGGCAATAATATAGCCAATAATATCTTTCGCCGGGAAACGTCCGCCCGCCCATAAACCTAATGTGACGGCCGGGTTGAAATGACCGCCGGAAATATGCCCCACGGCGAATGCCATGGTTAATACAGTTAAACCGAATGCCAGCGCGACGCCGACAAAACCAATACCTAATTCCGGAAATGCGGCTGCCAGTACTGCGCTACCGCAGCCACCAAACACCAGCCAGAATGTGCCAAAGCATTCTGCCGCTAATTTTCTGAACATAACCACCTCAATAATAAACGTCCGCGCCCATTCCTGCGCGCGGGTTATATCGCCATAAAGGGATGACGACTCAAAGAGCCAGTATTTTGAAACCATCAACATCCCTTCGCCACTCAAATAAATTCACTAAATTTGATTTAAGGCAATGTGATGTCAATCCTTGTTCAGAACGGAGGTAATTAGAGCATAGCCCAATAATTAAGGGGGCGTATATTCTGCTGTCGTGACCCACAGCCTGCCGCTATACTGCTGATAACTTGAAGGAAAAAGTGGCCGAATTGCGGGGGATGTATGCTACTCGAACGTGTGGAGATTGTCGGGTTTCGCGGGATTAACCGCCTGTCGCTGCAACTGGAACAGAACAACGTCCTGATAGGCGAAAACGCCTGGGGTAAATCCAGCCTGCTGGATGCCCTGACGCTGCTGCTTTCGCCCGAAGAGAACTTGTACCACTTCGTTCATGATGACTTCTGGTTTCCGCCGGGGGATGTCAACGGGCGCGAGAAACACCTGCATATCATTCTGACCTTCCGCGAATCCGAGCCCGGCCGCCATCGCGTGCGTCGTTTTCGCCCTATGTCGGCCTGCTGGGTTCCCTGTGAAGATGGGTTCCAGCGTATTTTCTATCGCCTTGAGGGCGAAATGGCGCAAAACGACGGGGTATTAACCCTGCGTGAATTTCTTGATGAGAAGGGGAATCCGATCCCGCTCGATAATATTGACGAGCTTGCCCGACATCTTATCCGCCTCTCCCCCGTATTGCGCTTACGCGACGCGCGTTTTATGCGGCGGATCCGTAACGGCACCGTGCCGAATATGCCCGAGGTGGAAGTAACCGCCCGCGAACTGGATTTCCTCGCCCGTGAACTGGTCTCACGGCCGCAGAACCTCACCGACGGCCAGATCCGTCAGGGACTGTCTGCCATGGTACAACTGCTGGAGCACTACTTCTCCGAGCAGGGAACGGGGCAGGCGCGCCACCGTCTGATGCGTCGCCGCTCGCACGATGAACAACGAAGCTGGCGCTATCTCGATATTATCAACCGCATGATCGACCGCCCCGGCGGGCGTACGCATCGGGTGATCCTGCTGGGTTTATTCTCCACGCTTTTACAGGCGAAAGGGACGGTGCGCCTGGATCGGGACGCGCGCCCGCTGCTGCTGGTGGAAGATCCGGAAACGCGGCTCCACCCGATTATGCTTTCCGTGGCGTGGCATCTTCTTAATCTGCTGCCGTTGCAGCGAGTCACCACCACGAATTCCGGAGAGCTGCTCTCTCTGACGCCGGTAGAGTATGTCTGCCGCCTGGTGCGTGAATCGTCGCGGGTCACCGCCTACCGGCTCGGGCCCGGCGGGTTAAATGCCGAAGATGGCCGACGGATTGCGTTTCATATCCGTTTTAACCGTGCCTCTTCCCTGTTTGCTCGCTGCTGGTTGCTGGTGGAAGGGGAAACGGAAACCTGGGTGATAAACGAGCTGGCTCGCCAGTGCGGGCACCACTTTGATGCCGAAGGGATCAAAGTGATCGAATTTGCTCAGTCTGGCTTAAAACCGCTGATCAAATTTGCGCGCCGGATGGGGATAGAGTGGCACGTGCTGGTGGATGGCGATGAGGCGGGTAAAAAATATGCGGCGACCGTGCGCAGCCTGCTCAATAACGATCGTGAAGAGGAGCGGGAACATCTGACCGCGCTGCCTGCGATGGACATGGAGCACTTTATGTACCGTCAGGGATTTGACGACGTCTTTCACCGCGTGGCGATGATCCCGGTGGATGTACCCATGAACATGCGTCGGGTGATTGCCAAAGCTATCCATCGGTCGTCAAAACCGGATTTGGCCATTGAAGTCGCGACGGAAGCCGGCAGGCGAGGCGTGGAGTCGGTGCCCACGCTGCTGCGTAAAATGTTCTCCCGCGTCCTCTGGCTGGCTCGCGGGAGGGCCGATTAGCGGTCAGTCGCCTGCGAAACCTGTTGGATCAGGCTATCAAGCAGGGTATAGCGGCGGCGGTATTCGGACCGTTTTTTACTCGCAATCTCTTCCATCGGTTTGCGTGGCATGGTCAGTGGCAGGGCAAAGTTGCCGTTATCCTGCTGCTGTCCGCCAAGGGAGCGCCAGAAGCTGTCATAGTCAGCCAGCAATTTTCCCTCTTTTTTCTTGCGATAGCGCCAGCTGCGGTAGATGTGGGTGGCGTTACTCACCGCGAGGATCTGCTCGACCGGGAAGGCGCCTGCCAGCGTCATGACCGCTTCAACCAGCAGACGTTTTGGGAACAGTCCGTGACAGGCTTTGGTCGCCAGCTGAATGTGCTCGTGCGGGACATGCGCTTTCGCCCCCTGCATTCCGCCGATGAAGAGCGTTGTCTTGCCCTGGTATTTGCACAGCGTAAAGGTCAGCTCGGCCAGCACCGTGTTCTGGTGGTCGCAAAAAGTGAGGGTCGCTTCCCCTTCTTTGTCCAGAAACGCATCCGCGCTCAGGCGAACGCTAAACTGCTGTTCCTCTTTGCCCGTTAACGTCACCAGCGTGATGCCCTGGCTGGAGAGGTAGCCGTTGAGCAGCGACGCCGGAAGATGGCGGCTCATCATCTGATAGTGATCGTTCAATGCGTCCAGCGTATTCTGACGACCCATATTTACGGTCAGCCACGGCCGGTGCAGGCGGCACGGCAGGCCGGGCTGCACGCGCAGGATCTGCATCAGACGGGGCTGTTTTGCAAGGTTTCCGAGCAGGCGCGCAGTGGTGAACGGCGTTGCCAGCGAGCGCAACATAAACTTACGTCGATAGGCCGGATTTTGCCACGCCAGCCCCGGCGTGAGGGAACCCGATGTCAGGCTTTTAAACAGTTGCCAGCCCGATTTAGGCTGGGGCAGCGTTGAATAAGGTGTATCGACGATGGAAGACATGTTAGATCCTGCTTCTGGTGGAATATCGCTATTTCAGCAGGCGCTTTATCAACATCGGGTAAACAATTCCCGACGATTACGGGGATCGGGGGTTTCGTTGAGGAGTGGTTTAGATAAAATCAACGGTGATGATAGCCAGAACAACTATTTGGAATATTTATGAACCTGAAGGGAAAACGCAGAAAGCTGTTTCTGCTGCTGGCGGTAGTGGTGTTAGCGGGCGGATTCTGGTTATGGAAGGTACTGAACGCGCCGGTACCACAGTATCAAACGCTGATTGTTCGTCCGGGCGAGCTGCAACAAAACGTGCTGGCGACGGGGAAACTGGATGCCCTGCGTAAGGTTGACGTGGGCGCGCAGGTCAGCGGTCAGCTTAAAACCCTGTCAGTTGAGATTGGCGATAAGGTTAAAAAAGGCCAGCTGCTGGGCGTGATCGATCCTGAGCAGGCGCAAAACCAGATCCGCGAAGTGGAAGCGACGCTGATGGAGCTGCGCGCGCAGCGCGCGCAGGCTCAGGCGGAGCGTAATCTCGCTCAGGTCACCCTGACGCGCCAGCAGGCGCTGGCGAAAACGCAGGCCATCTCGAAACAGGATCTGGACACAGCCGCCACGGAGCTGGCGGTGAAGCAGGCGCAGATTGGCACCATCGATGCGCAAATCAAACGGAATCAGGCCTCGCTGGATACGGCGAAAACCAACCTCGATTACACGCAAATCGTTGCGCCAATGGCCGGGGAAGTGACGCAGATAACCACCCTGCAAGGCCAGACGGTCATCGCCGCGCAGCAGGCGCCAAACATCCTGACCCTGGCGGATATGAGCACCATGCTGGTGAAAGCCCAGGTATCCGAAGCGGACGTCATTCACCTTAAGCCGGGGCAGAAAGCCTGGTTTACGGTGCTGGGCGATCCACAAACCCGCTATGAGGGCGTGCTGAAAGATATCCTGCCGACGCCGGAAAAGGTCAACGACGCCATCTTCTACTACGCGCGTTTCGAGGTGCCAAACCCGCAGGGCGTGCTGCGTCTGGACATGACCGCCCAGGTGCATATCCAGCTGACCGGCGTGAAAAACGTGCTGACGGTTCCGCTCTCCGCGCTGGGCGAATCCGCCGGGGACAATCGCTACAAGGTGAAAGTGCTGCGCAACGGCGAAACCCGCGAGCGGGAAGTAGTGATTGGCGCGCGTAACGACACCGACGTGGTGGTGGTAAAAGGGCTGGAAGAGGGTGAAGAAGTGGTCACCAGCGAAACCCTGCCCGGAGCCGCGCAATGACGGCGCTGCTTGAGCTGAATGACATTCGTCGCAGCTATCCGTCCGGCGACGGGCCGGTGGAGGTGCTGAAGGGCATCTCCCTGCGCGTTGAAGCCGGTGAAATGGTGGCGATTGTCGGGGCGTCGGGCTCGGGTAAATCAACGCTGATGAACATTCTTGGCTGTCTGGATAAGCCCACCAGCGGCACCTATCGCGTGGCCGGGACGGATGTTTCCACCCTGGACGGCGACGCGCTGGCGAAGCTGCGTCGCGAGCATTTTGGCTTTATCTTTCAGCGTTACCATCTGCTTTCACACCTGAGCGCGGCGCAGAATGTGGAAGTGCCGGCGGTGTATGCGGGCGTCGAGCGCAAAAAACGCCTTGAACGCGCGAAGGCGCTGTTAACGCGTCTTGGGCTGGCGGAGCGTGTTGATTATCAGCCTTCGCAGCTTTCCGGCGGTCAGCAGCAGCGCGTGAGTATTGCCCGCGCGCTGATGAACGGCGGACAGGTGATCCTCGCCGATGAGCCAACCGGTGCGCTCGACAGCCATTCCGGTGAAGAGGTGATGGCGATCCTGCATCAACTGCGCGATCAGGGGCATACGGTGATTATCGTCACCCACGATCCGCAGGTGGCGGCGCAGGCGGAACGCATTATCGAGATCCACGACGGCGAGCTGGTCAGCAACCCGCCGCCGCGTCAGTCCAGAGCGGCGGCGGCGAAAGAAGCTTTGCCTGCGTCCACCGGCTGGGGCCAGTTTTCCAGCGGTTTCCGCGAGGCGCTGAACATGGCCTGGCTGGCGATGGCGGCCAACAAAATGCGCACTCTGCTGACCATGCTCGGCATCATTATCGGTATTGCCTCGGTGGTGTCGATTGTGGTGGTGGGCGATGCGGCGAAACAGCTGGTGCTGGCGGATATTCGGGCCATCGGGACTAACACCATCGACGTTTACCCCGGCAAAGATTTTGGCGACGACGAGCCGCAGTATCAGCAGGCGCTGAAATACGACGATCTGGCGGCTATTCAGAAGCAGCCGTGGGTGAACTCCGCCACGCCTGCCGTGTCGCAAAACCTGCGTCTGCGCTACGGCAACATCGACGTGGCGGCCAGTGCTAACGGCGTCAGCGGAGATTACTTCAACGTCTACGGCATGACCTTTAGCGAAGGGGCGACCTTCAACGCGGAGCAGCTGGCGGGCAGGGCGCAGGTGGTGGTGCTGGACGCGAACTCGCGCAGACAGCTTTTCCCCAATAAAACCCGTGTAGTGGGGGAAGTGATCCTGGTGGGTAACATGCCCGCCACGGTGATTGGTGTGGCGGAAGAGAAACAGTCCATGTTTGGCAGCAGCAAGATTCTGCGCGTCTGGCTGCCATACAGCACCATTTCCGGGCGCATTATGGGGCAGTCCTGGCTTAACTCCATTACCGTGCGAGTGAAGGAGGGCTACGACAGCGCGCTGGCGGAACAGCAGCTCGAGCGGCTGTTAACCCTGCGCCACGGGAAAAAGGATTTCTTCACCTGGAACATGGACGGCCTCTTGAAAACGGCGGAAAAGACCACACGTACTCTTCAGCTGTTCCTGACGCTGGTGGCGGTGATTTCGCTGGTCGTCGGCGGGATTGGGGTGATGAACATTATGCTGGTGTCGGTGACCGAACGTACGCGGGAGATAGGCATCCGCATGGCGGTCGGGGCCAGAGCCAGCGACGTGCTCCAGCAGTTTTTGATTGAAGCGGTGCTGGTGTGTCTGGTGGGAGGCGCGATGGGGATTGCGCTTTCGATGATGATCGCCTTCGCGCTCCAGCTCTTCTTACCGGGCTGGGAAATTGGCTTCTCGCCGATGGCGATCCTGACGGCGTTTTTATGTTCCACCTTCACCGGTATTCTTTTCGGCTGGCTGCCGGCGCGAAACGCGGCGCGGCTCGATCCGGTAGATGCGCTGGCGCGGGAATAGCCCGAAAATAAAAATGCCAGCCGATCGGGCTGGCATTTTGCCTGCGGGGTGTACACAATGAATCAGAGAGCTATGCAACCGTTTCTGCTTCAACGGGCACGATAAGACTGGCGTGATTGCCTTTTGGCCCCTGGTGTACATCGAACCGGACGGACTGCCCGGCTTTGAGCGTCCTGTAACCATCCATCTGAATGGTGGAATAGTGAGCGAAGATATCCTCGCCGCCGCCTTCGGGGCAAATGAAGCCAAACCCCTTGGCGTTGTTGAACCACTTAACAGTACCCATTTCCATGCTTCGACATCCTTCGTAAATCTTATAAATTAAGATGGAATGAACCGGTGGTGGAGTGGGGGCTGTTCAAAACCTCGCCAACTCACGCTTGTACAATTTAGAGAAACGGAAGAAGCCGTCAAGCGTTTGGCGCTGGAGTTGGGACAATAATCAACCAAAATTTGAGGCAGTTAACGCTATTGCAACAGTTTGTGACAGACATCGCGGATGACAGTAATAGATGATTGTTATCTAACATCTGAGGTAGATTCAAAGTGGTTATGCATAATGGGTAAGACCAACGATTGGCTGGATTTTGACCAGCTGGCGGAAGATAAAGTGCGCGACGCGCTAAAACCGCCATCTATGTATAAAGTTATGTTAATGAACGATGATTACACGCCGATGGAATTTGTTATTGACGTGCTACAAAAGTTCTTTTCTTATGATGTTGAACGTGCAACGCAACTGATGCTTACCGTTCATTATCGTGGCAAAGCGATCTGCGGCATCTTTACTGCCGAAGTTGCGGAAACCAAAGTAGCGATGGTGAACGACTATGCAAGGGAGAACGAGCATCCGTTGCTGTGTACGCTGGAAAAGGCCTGATAAGGCATAAAATTGGGGGAGGTGCCTATGCTCAATCAAGAACTGGAACTCAGTTTAAACATGGCTTTCGCCAGAGCGCGTGAGCACCGACATGAGTTTATGACCGTCGAGCACCTGCTGCTCGCACTGCTTAGCAACCCATCTGCCCGCGAAGCGCTGGAAGCCTGCTCCGTGGATCTGGTGGCGCTACGTCAGGAACTCGAAGCCTTCATCGAACAAACCACACCGGTGCTGCCAGCCAGTGAAGAAGAGCGCGACACGCAGCCGACGCTCAGCTTCCAGCGCGTGTTGCAGCGCGCGGTTTTCCACGTCCAGTCTTCCGGACGTAGCGAAGTGACTGGTGCCAATGTCTTAGTCGCCATCTTCAGCGAACAGGAGTCCCAGGCGGCCTACCTGCTGCGCAAACACGAAGTCAGCCGGCTCGACGTGGTCAACTTCATCTCTCACGGAACGCGAAAAGACGAGCCTAACCAGGCATCGGATCCCAGCGGACAGATCAACAACAGTGAAGAGCAAGCAGGCGGGGAGGATCGTATGGAAAACTTCACCACCAACCTTAACCAGCTTGCACGCGTTGGCGGTATCGACCCGCTGATTGGTCGCGACAAAGAGCTGGAGCGTGCCATCCAGGTGCTGTGCCGTCGACGCAAGAACAACCCGCTGCTGGTGGGGGAATCTGGCGTGGGTAAAACCGCGATTGCCGAAGGGCTTGCCTGGCGCATCGTGCAGGGCGACGTGCCGGAAGTGATCGCTGACTGCACCATCTACTCGCTGGACATCGGCTCGCTGCTGGCGGGCACTAAATACCGCGGTGATTTTGAAAAACGCTTCAAAGCGCTGTTAAAACAGCTGGAGCAGGATACCAACAGCATCCTGTTTATCGATGAGATCCACACCATTATCGGCGCAGGTGCGGCCTCCGGTGGCCAGGTGGATGCGGCTAACCTGATTAAACCGCTGCTCTCCAGCGGCAAGATCCGCGTGATGGGCTCCACGACATACCAGGAGTTCAGCAACATCTTTGAGAAGGATCGTGCGCTGGCGCGTCGTTTCCAGAAAATCGACGTTACCGAGCCGTCGGTTGACGAAACGGTGCAGATCATCAACGGCCTGAAAACGAAGTACGAAGCGCACCACGACGTGCGTTACACCGCGAAAGCGGTACGTGCGGCGGTGGAGCTGGCGGTGAAATACATCAACGATCGTCATCTGCCGGACAAAGCGATCGACGTGATTGATGAAGCGGGTGCGCGTGCGCGCCTGATGCCGGCCAGCAAGCGTAAGAAAACCGTGAACGTGGCGGATATCGAGTCCGTGGTCGCCCGCATCGCGCGTATTCCTGAGAAGAGCGTTTCTCAGAGCGATCGCGATACGCTGCGCACGCTCGGCAATCGCCTGAAAATGCTGGTCTTTGGTCAGGATAAAGCTATTGAGGCCTTAACCGAAGCGATCAAGATGGCCCGTGCTGGCCTGGGGCATGACCACAAGCCGGTTGGTTCCTTCCTGTTCGCCGGTCCGACCGGTGTGGGTAAAACCGAGGTAACGGTTCAGCTCTCCAAAGCGCTGGGCATTGAGCTGCTGCGCTTTGATATGTCCGAGTATATGGAGCGTCATACCGTCAGCCGTTTGATTGGTGCGCCTCCGGGATATGTGGGCTTTGACCAGGGCGGCCTGCTTACGGACGCGGTTATCAAGCATCCGCACGCGGTCCTGCTGCTCGATGAAATCGAGAAAGCGCACCCGGACGTGTTCAACATCCTGTTGCAGGTGATGGACAACGGGACGCTGACCGATAACAACGGGCGCAAGGCGGACTTCCGCAACGTGGTGCTGGTGATGACCACTAACGCGGGCGTGCGGGAAACCGAGCGTAAATCCATCGGCCTGATCCACCAGGATAACAGCACCGATGCGATGGAAGAGATCAAGAAGATCTTCACGCCGGAGTTCCGTAACCGTCTGGACAACATTATCTGGTTCGATCACCTGTCTACCGAGGTGATCCATCAGGTGGTGGACAAGTTCATCGTCGAGTTGCAGGTTCAGCTGGATCAGAAAGGCGTGTCGCTGGAAGTGAGCCAGGAGGCCCGCAACTGGCTGGCTGAGAAAGGCTACGACCGTGCGATGGGTGCCCGTCCGATGGCGCGCGTGATTCAGGACAACCTGAAAAAACCGCTGGCGAACGAGCTGCTGTTTGGCTCGCTGGTGGACGGCGGCCAGGTAACGGTAGGGCTGGATCAGGCGAAGAACGAACTGACGTACGATTTCCAGAGTGCGGCGAAGCACAAGCCGGAAGCGGCTCACTGAGTGAATTGAACGTTAATGTTAAAAACCGGGCGAATGCCCGGTTTTTTTATGCCTGCTTTTCCCCCTCTCCCTGTGGGAGAGGGTTGGGGTGAGGGCAACAGACCGCAGAGGAATTTTGCGAAGCGCTTTCCAGTTTCGTACTACGTTGGTTGCTGGATAAATCCACAGTAATAAAATGGCGGCGCACCTGCAAAATCAGGTGCCGGGATTGGCGTCCTGAAAGTGTGTGAGCAGCAGTATGCTGCAGGCTTCGTTCGCCCTAAGGAAAAGGGTATAATTCTGCATCTGGCGGGCGAATCGGAAGCTTCTTTTGAAGCGCCAGTAGCACACACACTGGTACGCCAATTCCTTTTCGTCCGCCGCCAGCAAATTGGCGTTTCCTGCGGTGGTAAATTCAAAGTGTGTGAAGGAATTACCCAATGAATACAGAAAACAATTTCGCCCATTTCTACACTGAACTCTCACTCAACCCCGATCTCCCAACCCTTGCCGAGCGCTGCAAACTGCTCACCGAAATCCTCCTCGACTGCAAATCACTTCCGCAAACGCAGCCCGTTTGCCGTTGCCTCGGAGCCTACCTGGAAGAGGTGAAATCCGGCCTCACAGAGTCAATGCGTGATTTTCAGGTGGTTGAATTTGAGGACGACGCGGAGCAACCGCGACAAAAAGAGTGGCTGCTGGAAGATACCGAAACGAAATGCGACTACTGCCGGGCGTTAAACCATGTGCTGCTGGTATCGCATGTTGACCGCGATATGCTGCCGCACCTGACGGGACTGCTGCATGACATTACCCACGCGATAGCTGAAGATTTAATCGTACCTATGAACCCGTGCATGACTATACATCTGCCGACACAGCCACACTAAGACCATAAATAAAAAAGGCCGGGAATATCCCGACCTTTTAAATATTCATCTGCCATTACAGGCGAAAACAATTAGCGACTACGGAAGACAATGCGGCCTTTGCTCAGGTCGTACGGGGTCAGTTCAACAGTCACTTTGTCGCCCGTCAAAATGCGGATATAGTTTTTGCGCATTTTACCGGAGATGTGCGCAGTTACCACGTGACCGTTTTCCAGTTCTACGCGAAACATGGTATTAGGCAACGTATCAAGTACGGTACCCTGCATTTCAATATTGTCTTCTTTGGCCATCTAATCCTCTGGGGTATCACTACCAAGTTTTGAACCGGCAAGATAATGCCGAAATTCCTCAATTAAGTAAAGAATTGCGCGTTTAAAACGCAGCAAAACAGTCTCAGCGTATTGCCCAAGCGTCACGGTACAACCGAACGGAAAGCGCATTCGTAAAGGGGAGACGACAGGATAAACGTCAGGACGTTATCTGAAGCGAGGGTCCCAAACGGCGGCGGGGCAACAGGCAGAAGCTACTCTGCGGCATAATTATAACACCCTCATAAAAAATATGCGGAAAACATTTAGGCATTGGGCATAAAGAGCGCTCTGGGAACCCAAAAATCGCGTGGAAGGGTCTCTTTTCGGCATTGTTCAAGGTGTTCGATATAGTGTCGGCGGGAGATTTCAACGGCGCCGAGCGAGGCGGTGTGCTCATTCAGCACCTGACAATCCATCAGCCGTCCGCCACGTCGGGCAAATTCCTCGCTAAACACCAGCAGCGTGGTTTTTGACGCATTCGTGGCACGGGAGAACATCGACTCGCCGCAGAACAGCGTGCCCTGCGCCACGCCGTACATTCCGCCGACGAGGTTATCCTCTTTCCATACTTCAATAGAGTGCGCGTAGCCCAGCTCATGAAGCTGGTGGTAGGCGATAATGATATCGCGGGTTATCCAGGTGCCTTCATGACGATCTTCAGCGCAGCCTTCGATAACCTGGCCGAAGGCGTGATTGAGCGTGACGCGAAAGGGTGATTTTGCATGAAACCGCTTCATGCTGCGGCTCAGGTGAAACTGCCCAGGCCACAGCACGGCTCGCGGGTCGGGAGACCACCATAAGATCGGGTCGCCAGGCGAAAACCACGGGAAGATGCCGCGCTGGTAAGCCATTAAGAGCCGTGCCGGGCTGAGATCGCCGCCCAGAGCCAGCAAGCCGTTAGGTTCACGCAGCGCCCCCTCCGGTGAAGGGAACGCAATATTATGGCGAGAAAGCTGCACCAGGCGCATGACAACAGAACTCCAGTACGCGAGAGAGGACGCTACAAATATAGTCTACAGGCGCTGTTTAAACTGGTAGTAGCGACCCTGTTTTGCCAGCAGCTCTGCGTGACTACCTTGCTCAATTATGTGTCCGTTGTCCATCACAATTATCTGATCGAAATTCACCAGCCCGCGCAGACGGTGCGTGACCATCAGTACGGTTTTACCTTTCATCACATTCGCCAGTAAATCAAGGATTTGACTCTCAGTCGTGGCATCCAGTCCTTCTGTCGGTTCATCCAGCAACATCAGCGGCGCATCGTGCAGCAGCGCACGCGCAATGGCCAGACGACGCAGTTCGCCGCCGGAAAGCTGTCGACCCCCTTCACCCAGCCAGCTGTTTAACCCGTCGTCCTCAAGCAGCTTGTGCAGCCCAACCTGCTCCAGCATTGCCCGCAGCGTATCGTCGGAGGCGTCTGGTGCCGCCAGAAGAAGATTATCGCGCAGCGTAGCGCTGAACAGATGCACCCGCTGGGGCACGACGCTGACCGTTTTACGCAAGGCCGCTTCGCTAAAACCAGACAGCGGAACGTCGTTAAACCGAATCTCGCCCTGCTGTGGGTCCCACGCGCGCGTGAGAAGTTGCAGAAGTGTCGATTTTCCACATCCCGTACGGCCAAGGATCGCAATGCGCTGCCCGGCATCAACAGAAAGGGTGATGTCTTCCAGCGCGTTTTGCGCCGGCTTGTCGTAGGCGAAAGTGACATTGCTGAGCATCAGCGCGACCTGCTCCGGCACAGCGGTTTGACCCGCGCTGAACTTCACTTCCGGCTCCTGCTCGGCAATATCCGTAATGCGCAGCGCAGAGGCAATCACCTGGCCGAGATGCTGAAAGGCGCCCGTAACCGGGGCTAAGGCTTCAAAGGCTGCCAGGGCACAGAAAACAAACAGCGCAATTAGCGGGCCAGGCTGCGCGTTATCGCCCACGCCACCGGAGGCCATCCAGAGCATGGCGATTACGGCAATCCCACCAATTAACATCATCAGCGCCTGGGAGAAAGCGGTCAGTTCAGACTGGCGACGCTGGGCTTCATGCCAGTTCAGCTCCGTATTTTCCATGCGGGCGCGGTAGCGCTTGCTGGCGCCAAAAAGGGTAAGCTCGGCCTGTCCCTGCAACCAGGCGGTGAGCTGCTGGCGATATTCTCCGCGCAGGCGCGTCAGGTTTTCCCCGGTGGTTTTACCTGCACGATAAAACAGGGGCGGCAGAATAATCAGCGTCATCAGCATGATGCCGCCGAGCGTCAGTGCGATGGGAACATCCAGGAAACTCAACCCCAGCGTCACCACGACAATCACCACAAACGCGCCCACCATGGGTGAAATGACGCGCAAATAGAGGTGATCCAGCGTATCCACATCCGCGACCACGCGGTTGAGTAATTCGCCCTGTCGAAAACGTGCCAGCCCGGCAGGGGAGAGGGGCAGCAGTTTGCTGAACGTATAAATACGCAGGTGTTGCAGCACGCGGAAGGTCGCGTCGTGGCTGACCAGACGCTCGAAGTAGCGCCCGGCAGTTCGCGTAATCGCCGTGCCGCGCACCCCGGCGGCAGGCAGCATGTAGTTAAAGCTGTACAGTCCGGCAAAGCCTGCGGCCGCAGACGCGGAGAGGAACCAGCCGGAAAGCGTAAGCAGGCCGATGCTGGCGAGCAGCGTGACGATCGCCAGCACGATCCCGAGCGTCAGCATCCATTTGTGGCGTTTATACAGTGCAAGATACGGAAGCAGGGCGCGCATCAGATATCCTCCTGACGGTTCGCCAGCAGGGTCGCAAACGGCCCCTGCGCGGCAACAAGCGCGGCGTAATCGCCTTGCTCAACAATGTGTCCGTTTTCCATCACCCAGATCTGATCCCAGTCGGCAATACCTTCCAGCTGGTGAGTCACCATCAGGGTGGTTTGCTGGCGTGAGGCTGCGTTAAGCGCATCCATCACGCGCTGCTCGCTATGAGCGTCCAGGCTGGCGGCGGGTTCGTCCAGCAGCATTAGCGAAGAGGGGTTCAGCAGCGCACGGGCAACCGCGACGCGCTGTGCCTGGCCTACTGACAGCCCGGCAGACTGATCGCCAATGACGGTATCGATACCCTGCGCAAGCAGCGGCAGAAACTCGCTGACCCAGGCGCGGTCGAGGACCGATTGCAGTTCATCGTCACGCGCATCCGGGCGTGCCAGCAGCACATTCTCGCGAAGCGTCGGAGCTGGCAGCTGCGGGTTTTGCCCCACCCAGCTTAGCTGTTTACGCCAGGCATCAGGATCGAGCTCGCGCAGCTCCGTTTTGTTGATACGCAGCGATCCGGTGTACGCCATAAAACCTGAAAGCGCATTCAACAATGAGCTTTTACCTGAGCCGCTGGTACCCACCAGCACCACACGTTGCCCGGCAGGCAGGGTAAAGTTCAGCGGACCGGCCAGTACTTTGCCTTCAGGCGACAGAACAGAAAAATCCTGTGCTTCAATGGTCACCGGATCGTTCGTATTCAGCGTTACCTCACCACGCTCCGGATGCGCCAGCGGCGTTTCCATGAAGGTTTTCAGGCTGTCGGCAGCACCCACCGCCTGCGCTTTGGCATGGTAAAAGGTGCCGAGATCGCGAAGCGGCTGGAAAAATTCCGGGGCCAGGATC
This sequence comes from Enterobacter sp. MGH 38, assembly GCF_000492855.1. Classification (NCBI taxonomy): domain Bacteria; kingdom Pseudomonadati; phylum Pseudomonadota; class Gammaproteobacteria; order Enterobacterales; family Enterobacteriaceae; genus Enterobacter; species Enterobacter sp. MGH 38. The sequence continues at coordinate 670,263 of NZ_KI535608.1, forward strand.
AGCGCCAGGAACCCAGCGGAAAGCGTAACCGCCGTACCGTAGTGACCAAAGTCCAGCGCGCCGAGGTAGGAGAAACCAAAGTAAACCGCCACCAGCGCAATCGACAGGGAGGTGAAAAATTCAAGTACGCCAGAAGAGAGAAAGGCCATGCGCAACACTTCCATGGTGCGCTGACGAAAATCCTGCGACGCCAGGCGAATGTTTTCGGTTTCCGCTTCACCACGACCAAAGATCCGCAGGGTTTCCATGCCGCGCAGCCGGTCCAGGAAATGGCCGCTTAACCGACCCAGCGCCAGGAAGTTGCGGCGGTTAGCATCAGCCGCGCCCATGCCGACCATCGCCATAAACAGCGGGATCAGCGGGGCGGTCCCCAGCAGGATCAGCGCCGCCACCCAGTTAACCGGGAAGATGGCGATAACAATCATCAGAGGCACAAACACCGCCAGCGCCATCTGCGGAAGATAACGCGCGTAGTAATCGTGCATATCGTCGATTTGCTCAAGGATCAGCGTCGCCCAGCTACCGGCCGGCTTGCCCTGGATCCACGCAGGCCCGGCTTCTGAAAGCCGATCGAGCACCTTGCGGCGGATCTCATAGCGGATGTGCTGCCCGGCATGGAACCCAACCCGCTCGCGCAGCCAGACCACCCACGCACGCAGAACGAAAACCAGCGCCAGAACGATAAACGGCAACAGCAGCGCTTCGCGCGGGATGTTCTCCATGATCATATGGTTGAGAATGCGGGCCAGCAGCCATGCCTGGGCAACAATCAACAGACCGCTGATAAATCCCAGAACGCGGGAAATCATAAGCCAGCGGCGGGACAGAACGCTTTGCTGTTTCAGCCAGCGGGTTAACTCTTGTTGACGGGTTTTTTCCATTGCGTACTTTGCAGGTGACGTTATAAGAAATTAGACATCTGCATGTTACACGTGAGCAAAAATAAAGGCGACCAGTGGCCGCCTTTATTTACGTTTGTTACTGACTTGTAAAGATTATTTACCTTGTTCAGCCAGCCCGTCCAGATAGCGTTCTGCGTCCAGCGCGGCCATACAGCCGGTGCCCGCAGAGGTGATCGCCTGACGATAAATATGGTCCATCACGTCACCAGCTGCGAAGACACCCGGAACGCTGGTCTGGGTGGCGTTGCCGTGAATGCCAGACTGCACTTTAATGTAGCCGTTCTCCAGCTCCAGCTGGCCTTCAAAGATAGCCGTGTTCGGGCTGTGACCGATTGCCACAAACAGGCCTGCCACTTCCAGCGTTTCGACGTTATCGGTGTTCTGGGTATCACGGATATGCAGCCCCGCGACGCCCATCTGATCGCCAGTTACTTCTTCCAGCGTACGGTTGGTATGCAGCACAATGTTACCGCTCGCCACTTTGTCCATCAGGCGTTTGATCAGGATCTTCTCCGCGCGGAAGGTGTCGCGACGGTGGATCAGGTGTACTTCTGAGGCAATATTTGCCAGATACAGCGCTTCTTCCACAGCGGTGTTGCCGCCGCCGATCACCGCAACTTTCTGGTTGCGATAGAAGAAACCGTCGCAGGTCGCGCAGGCTGACACGCCGCGGCCTTTGAACGCTTCTTCAGACGGCAGACCGAGATAGCGGGCAGAGGCGCCGGTGGCGATGATCAGCGCATCGCAGGTGTATTCGCCGCTGTCACCCGTCAGGCGGAATGGACGGTTCTGCAAATCCACTTTATTGATGTGGTCGAACAGGATTTCGGTTTCGAATTTGGCGGCATGCTCGTGCATGCGCTCCATCAGCAGCGGCCCGGTCAGGTCGTTCGGGTCGCCCGGCCAGTTTTCCACTTCCGTGGTGGTGGTCAACTGACCGCCTTTTTCCATCCCGGTGATCAGTACCGGTTGCAGGTTAGCGCGTGCAGCATAGACCGCTGCGGTATAACCCGCAGGTCCAGATCCAAGGATTAGCAGCTTACTGTGTTTGGTCGTGCCCATGAGATCCCCATTGTTGTTGGCAGGCAATGGGCTGGATTGTAGGGAATTTGTTGCCGTAAAAAAAGAGCACGGCAGTTTTGCTTCCGATATATGCAATAGACGCGCCCTATGGGTCAGAGGCGGTCACATCACGTCTGCTACTGAAAACAGCGCGTTTATAAGGCAATAAAATGAGGATTAATACCCCTCCGTAATGAATATCCGGCATCTTGTACTAAAAATCGATGTTTTGCTTTGACAATCCCCTGCGCTTTTGCGAAAACATTCAAGGAAGAAAAAAAGACGCACGAACTGCATGCCGCATAGACATGCACGGAAATGCCATTTTTACCGGGTCAGTGAAATCTACGCATGGTGTGGACAGACGCCATACGTGATGTCTGTGACTGCTTTCGGGCAACGGTCTTCTTACCGCAGAACCCGAATCCACATCGCGTCTAATACATAACCAGGCGATGTGATGAATAACGGGTACAGGCTCTGAACAGTGATGTGCACAGGGTCCAGGCAGGAGTAGGGAAGGAATACAGAGAGACAATAATAATGGTAGATAGCAAGAAGCGCCCTGGCAAAGATCTCGACCGTATCGATCGTAACATTCTTAATGAATTGCAAAAGGATGGGCGTATTTCCAACGTCGAGCTTTCAAAACGTGTGGGACTTTCCCCGACGCCGTGCCTTGAGCGTGTGCGCCGACTGGAAAGACAGGGTTTTATTCAGGGCTATACGGCTCTGCTGAACCCGCATTATCTGGATGCCTCACTTCTGGTATTTGTTGAGATTACTCTGAATCGTGGTGCACCAGATGTGTTTGAGCAATTTAACGCCGCTGTACAAAAACTTGAAGAAATTCAAGAGTGTCATCTGGTTTCCGGTGATTTTGACTACCTGTTAAAAACCCGTGTGCCTGATATGTCCGCCTACCGTAAGCTGCTGGGGGAAACCCTGCTGCGTCTGCCAGGCGTGAACGACACCCGTACTTATGTGGTGATGGAAGAGGTCAAACAGAGCAATCGTCTGGTTATTAAGACGCGCTAACACGGAACAGGTGCAAAATCAGTGTAGTTTGATTACACTCCTGTTAATCCATACAGCAACAGTGCCGGGGAGTCCCGGCGCTGTTGTCCGTTTTAGCACACAGGCAGGACATGCCTGATACCTGGAGAGCCTTTCTTGAGCCAGGAATACACTGAAGACAAAGAAGTCACATTATCTAAGCTAAGCAGCGGACGTCGTCTCCTTGAGGCGTTACTGATTGTTATTGCCCTTTTTGCCGTCTGGCTGATGGCTGCCTTACTCAGTTTCAACCCCTCAGATCCCAGCTGGTCGCAAACCGCATGGCATGAGCCTATCCATAATTTGGGTGGCGTTCCCGGCGCCTGGCTTGCGGACACGCTCTTCTTCATTTTCGGTGTGATGGCCTATACCCTTCCCGTCATCATTATTGGCGGATGCTGGTTTGCCTGGCGTCATCGACAGAACGACGACTACATCGATTATTTTGCCGTTTCGCTGCGCCTGATTGGCGCCCTGGCGCTGATCCTCACCTCCTGCGGACTGGCGGCGATCAATGCCGATGACATCTGGTATTTCGCCTCCGGCGGTGTGATTGGCAGCCTGTTGAGCTCCGCGCTGCAACCGATGCTTCACAGCAGCGGCGGCACGCTGGCGCTGCTCTGCATCTGGGCGGCGGGCCTGACGCTGTTTACCGGCTGGTCCTGGGTGAGCATTGCCGAAAAAATCGGCAGCTTTATTCTGACTCTGCTGACGTTTGCCAGCAATCGTACCCGTCGTGATGATACGTGGGTCGATGAAGACGAATATGAAGATGAATACGAAGAGGAAGACGAGGCACCTGTGCAGCGTCGTGAATCCCGCCGTGCCCGTATTCTGCGCGGTGCTCTGGCACGCCGCCAGCGCGTTGCTGAAAAATTCGCTAACCCGTTAGGCCGTAAAACGGATGCCGCGCTTTTCTCCGGCAAACGTATGGATGAAGACGAGCAGATTGAGTATCGCGGTGCGGCCGTCGATCCTGATGATGTGTTGTTCTCTGGTCATCGAGCTACGCCGGGTGAGTATGACGAATACGATCCGCTGTTGCATGGTCATTCCGTGACTGAACCGGTAGCCGCTGCTGCCGCCGCAACGACGGCTGCGCAGGCCCATGTTGCGCCTGTTGAAGCCGTGATGCCGTCCTCGCCTGTTCCGGCACCGGAGTCCGCGATCCAGCAACCGCAGGTGGACTGGCAGGCTGCGCCAGGCGTCCATACGCCTGAACCGACCATTGCGCCGGAGCCTGAAAGCTATATTCCTGTGCAGCAGGAACAGTGTCAGCAATCGTATCAGCCGTCTGAGCCTGCCAGCGAGCCGCAACAGCCGTATCAGGCTTATACGCCCGAACCCGCTGTGCCTGAACAGCCATATGTTGCGCCGGTGTCTGAACCCGAAGTGGTGGAGGAAGCGAAGCCATCACGTCCGCCATTGTACTATTTTGAAGAAGTGGAAGAGCGCCGTGCCCGTGAGCGCGAGCAGCTTGCCGCCTGGTATCAGCCCGTGCCCGAGCCGGTACAGGAGCCTGTTGCAAAAGCGCCTCCTGTAAGCGTTCCACCTGTAGATCCTACGCCAGCCGTTGCGTCGGGTGCTGAAGCCGTGAAGCAGGCAACGGCAGCCGCTGCCGCGTCCGCTCCGCTATTCAGCCCGGCAACCGACAGCGCCCCGCGCCCTCAGGTTAAAGAGGGCATTGGTCCACAGCTGCCGCGCCCTAACCGCGTGCGCGTGCCGACTCGCCGGGAGCTGGCCTCTTATGGCATTAAACTGCCTTCCCAGCGTATGGCGGAAGAGAAAGCGCGTGGTTCTGACTACGAAGATGATGCCGACGAACTGCATCAGGACGAGCTGGCGCGTCAGTTTGCCGCCCAGCAGAATCAGCGCTACGGCGACGAGTATCAGCACGACGTGCCTTCACACCAGGAGGATGATGATGCGGCTGAAGCGGAGCTGGCGCGCCAGTTTGCCGCTACGCAGCAGCAGCGTTATTCCGGTGAGCAGCCTTCGGGGGCAAACCCGTTCTCGCTGTCGGATTTCGAATTCTCACCAATGAAAGATCTGGTGGATGATGGCCCAAGCGAACCGCTGTTCACGCCGAGCGTGATGCCAGAAGCGGAACCGGTGCGTCAGTCGCCTCCGCCACAGGTTTACGCGCAGCCGCAACAACCGGCGCCACAGGCGTATGCTCAGCCGCAGACGCCTGCCCAACCGCCGCAGCCGCAGTTCCAGCAGCCAGCACCACAGCCGCAGGAAAGCCTGATTCACCCGCTGCTGATGCGTAACGGAGACAGCCGTCCGCTGCAACGACCAAGTACGCCGCTGCCGTCGCTGGATCTGTTAACGCCGCCGCCAGCGGAAGTCGAGCCGGTGGATACCTTTGCCCTTGAACAGATGGCCCGTCTGGTGGAAGCGCGTCTGGCTGACTTCCGTATTAAAGCGGACGTGGTGAACTACTCACCTGGCCCGGTGATCACCCGTTTCGAACTGAATCTGGCGCCAGGCGTAAAAGCGGCACGTATTTCTAACCTGTCCCGTGACCTGGCGCGTTCTCTGTCGACCGTGGCGGTACGCGTGGTGGAGGTGATCCCAGGTAAGCCTTACGTTGGCCTTGAGCTGCCAAACAAGAAACGCCAGACCGTTTATCTGCGTGAAGTTCTGGATAACACCAAATTCCGCGACAACCCGTCCCCGCTGACCGTGGTGCTGGGTAAAGATATCGCCGGCGATCCGGTGGTTGCCGATCTCGCGAAGATGCCGCATCTGCTGGTTGCGGGTACCACCGGCTCCGGTAAATCAGTCGGGGTGAACGCCATGATCCTCAGTATGCTCTACAAAGCGCAGCCTGAAGATGTGCGTTTCATCATGATCGACCCGAAAATGCTTGAACTGTCCGTCTACGAAGGCATTCCGCACCTGTTAACGGAAGTGGTGACCGACATGAAGGACGCCGCCAACGCATTGCGCTGGAGCGTCAATGAAATGGAGCGTCGCTACAAGCTGATGTCGGCGCTGGGCGTGCGTAACCTGGCCGGTTATAACGAGAAAATCGCCGAGGCGGCGCGTATGGGCCGTCCGATTCCGGACCCATACTGGAAGCCGGGTGACAGCATGGATGCCCAGCATCCGGTGCTGGAAAAACTGCCTTACATCGTGGTGCTGGTGGATGAATTTGCCGACCTGATGATGACCGTTGGTAAGAAAGTGGAAGAGCTGATTGCGCGTCTGGCACAGAAAGCGCGTGCGGCGGGCATCCACCTGGTACTGGCAACGCAGCGTCCGTCCGTAGACGTTATCACCGGTCTTATTAAGGCAAACATCCCGACCCGTATCGCGTTTACCGTGTCGAGTAAAATTGACTCGCGTACTATCCTTGACCAGGGCGGTGCAGAGTCGCTGCTGGGAATGGGTGATATGCTCTATTCCGGCCCGAACTCCACCTCGCCGGTGCGTGTCCACGGTGCGTTTGTTCGCGACCAGGAAGTGCATGCGGTGGTACAGGACTGGAAAGCGCGCGGGCGGCCGCAATACGTTGACGGCATCACCTCCGACAGTGAAAGCGAAGGTGGCGGCGGTGGTTTTGACGGCGGCGAAGAACTGGATCCGTTATTTGACCAGGCGGTTAATTTCGTCACCGAAAAACGTAAGGCGTCTATCTCCGGCGTCCAGCGCCAGTTCCGTATCGGCTACAACCGCGCGGCGCGTATTATCGAGCAGATGGAAGCCCAGGGTATTGTGAGCGAACAGGGGCATAACGGTAACCGAGAGGTGCTGGCACCACCGCCTTTTGATTAACCTTCAGCGATTGCAAAGAAGGGTAAATCAGCAAAAATTAAGCATATTCTTCTGTCGCCTGCCTTCGGGCAGGTCCAGAATAGAAACGGAACCCCCATATCGGGAAGACGTATTTTAAGGAATAACAATGAAAAAAATCGCCATCGCCTGTGCATTACTCTCCAGTTTTGTTGCCAGCAGCGTCTGGGCTGATGCAGCCAGCGACCTTAAAAGCCGACTGGATAAAGTGAGCAGCTTCCACGCCAGCTTCACGCAAAAAGTGACTGACGGCAGCGGCAACGCGGTGCAGGAAGGTCAGGGGGATTTGTGGGTGAAACGCCCGAATCTCTTCAACTGGCACATGACCCAGCCTGATGAAAGCGTGCTGGTGTCCGACGGGAAAACCTTGTGGTTCTACAACCCGTTTGTTGAGCAGGCGACCGCCACCTGGCTGAAAGACGCGACCAGCAATACGCCGTTTATGCTCATTGCCCGTAACCAGTCCAGCGACTGGCAGCAGTACAACATCAAACAAAACGGTGATGAGTTCGTCCTGACGCCAAAAGGCAGCAACGGTAATCTGAAGCAGTTCACGATTAACGTGAGCAGCAACGGTACCATCAATCAGTTCGGCGCGGTTGAGCAGGACGATCAGCGCAGTAGCTATCAGCTTAAGTCTCAGCAAAACGGCGCTGTAGATGCTTCGAAATTCACCTTTACCCCGCCGCAGGGCGTAACGGTGGATGACCAACGTAATAAGTAAGAGGCATGAGTGAGCAACCTGTCGCTCGATTTTTCAGATAATGCGTTTCAACCTCTGGCCGCCCGTATGCGGCCAGAAAATTTAGCGCAGTACATCGGCCAGCAACACCTGCTGGCTGCGGGGAAACCCTTGCCGCGCGCTATTGAGGCGGGGCATCTGCACTCCATGATCCTCTGGGGGCCACCCGGCACCGGCAAAACCACCCTCGCTGAAGTGATCGCCCGCTATGCTAACGCGGACGTTGAGCGCATCTCGGCGGTTACCTCCGGCGTGAAGGAGATCCGCGAGGCGATCGAGCGCGCACGGCAAAACCGTAATGCCGGGCGCCGCACCATTCTGTTTGTTGATGAAGTCCACCGTTTCAACAAGAGCCAGCAGGATGCGTTTCTGCCGCACATTGAAGACGGCACGATTTTCTTCATCGGCGCAACCACGGAAAACCCGTCGTTTGAACTCAACTCCGCGCTGCTTTCCCGCGCCCGCGTTTACCTGCTTAAATCCCTGACCACAGAGGATATCGTAAAGGTTCTGACCCAGGCGATGGAGGACAAAGCGCGGGGTTACGGCGGACAGGATATCGTTCTGCCGGACGAGACGCGTCGTGCGATCGCTGAACTGGTCAACGGCGATGCGCGTCGGGCACTGAATACGCTGGAAATGATGGCCGATATGGCCGAAGTGGACGATGCGGGCAAGCGCGTATTGAAGCCTGAACTGCTCACCGAAATTGCCGGTGAACGCAGTGCGCGCTTCGATAATAAAGGCGACCGTTTCTACGACCTTATCTCTGCGTTACATAAATCCGTGCGCGGCAGCGCGCCGGATGCGGCACTCTACTGGTATGCGCGTATCATTACCGCCGGTGGCGATCCGTTATATGTCGCGCGTCGCTGCCTGGCCATTGCGTCAGAAGATGTCGGTAATGCCGATCCACGCGCCATGCAGGTCGCTATTTCCGCCTGGGACTGCTTTACCCGCGTCGGACCCGCGGAAGGTGAGCGTGCCATTGCGCAGGCAATTGTCTATCTGGCCTGCGCGCCGAAAAGCAATGCAGTGTATACCGCCTTTAAAGCGGCGATGTCGGATGCACGTGAACGTCCGGATTACGACGTTCCGGTACACCTTCGCAATGCCCCTACAAAGCTGATGAAAGAAATGGGTTACGGGCAGGAGTATCGCTACGCCCATGATGAACCCAATGCCTACGCCGCCGGGGAGGAGTATTTCCCGCAGGAGATGGCACAAACCCGCTATTATCACCCTACAAACAGAGGTCTTGAGGGTAAGATTGGCGAAAAGCTCGCCTGGCTTGCCGGACAGGATCAAAATAGCCCTATAAAACGCTACCGTTAGTTCAATCGTTGCGGTAATGTTGGCAATATATCTCTGTGGCCGCAGGCTGTGGTCACTTTTTCCTTTTTTAATTCGATAAGCACAGGATAAGCATGCTCGATCCCAATCTGCTGCGTAATGAGCCAGACGCAGTCGCTGAAAAACTGGCACGCCGGGGCTTTAAGCTGGATGTAGATAAGCTGCGCGCTCTTGAAGAGCGTCGTAAAGTTTTGCAGGTACAAACTGAAAATCTGCAAGCAGAGCGTAATTCTCGATCGAAATCCATTGGCCAGGCGAAAGCGCGCGGGGAAGATATTGAGCCATTACGCCTGGAAGTGAACAAACTGGGTGAAGAGCTGGATCAGGCGAAAGCTGAACTGGACGTTCTTCAGGCTGAAATTCGCGATATTGCTCTGGCGATCCCGAACATTCCTGACGACAGCGTGCCTGTCGGCAAAGACGAAAACGACAACGTTGAAGTGAAACGCTGGGGTACGCCTCGCGAGTTTGACTTCGAAGTGCGCGATCACGTGACGCTGGGCGAAATGCACGCGGGCCTGGACTTTGCGGCAGCGGTTAAGCTGACCGGTTCTCGCTTCGTGGTAATGAAAGGGCAAATTGCTCACCTGCACCGCGCGCTGGCGCAGTTCATGCTGGATCTGCACACCGAGCAGCACGGCTACAGCGAAACCTACGTTCCGTATCTGGTTAACCACGATACGCTGTACGGTACAGGCCAGCTGCCGAAATTTGCCGGCGATCTGTTCCATACCCGTCCGCTGGACGAGGAAGCTGACAGCAGCAACTACGCGCTGATCCCAACTGCGGAAGTGCCGCTGACCAACCTCGTGCGTGATGAGATCATCGACGAAGACGATCTGCCAATCAAACTGACTGCGCACTCTCCATGTTTCCGTTCTGAAGCCGGTTCTTACGGTCGCGATACGCGCGGTCTGATCCGTATGCACCAGTTCGATAAAGTTGAGATGGTGCAGATCGTTCGTCCGGAAGAGTCTATGGACGCGCTGGAAGAGATGACCGGCCACGCGGAAAAAGTGCTGGAGCTGCTGGGTCTACCATACCGTCGTATGGCGCTGTGCACCGGCGACATGGGCTTCGGTGCCTGCAAAACCTTCGACCTTGAAGTCTGGGTGCCTGCGCAGAACACCTACCGTGAAATCTCCTCCTGCTCCAACGTCTGGGATTTCCAGGCGCGTCGTATGCAGGCGCGTTGCCGCAGCAAATCTGACAAGAAAACCCGTCTGGTTCATACCCTGAACGGTTCTGGTCTGGCAGTAGGCCGTACGCTGGTTGCTGTGCTGGAAAACTACCAGCAGGCTGACGGGCGCATTGAGATCCCTGAAGTGCTGCGCCCTTACATGAAAGGCCAGCAGTTCATCGGATAATTATTTGCTCTAAGACAAAAAAGCGCCTCAGGGCGCTTTTTTTATGCCTCTGATTTGATACGAAGCAATAACCCCTCCCTCTAAAGTAGTAATACTCCTCCGAACGAAAGTCAGCATAAAACACCAATAACGTTGTAATTCGTTATAAATAAAACTACATAGCGGTTTGCGCCGCCTCTCTTTTCTTTGTGAGCAACCAAAGTGAGTCTTTATGAAAAACAAAGCGCCTGAAGCGTTAATGGCTGCCGAGGTCACTCGCCGTGGGTTGATGAAAACCACGGCAATAGGTGGTCTGGCGGTTGCCAGCAGCGCCTTTACGCTCCCCTTTACCCGACTGGCGTCGGCGGCGGAGGCTCTGTCTCCCGCTTCAGCCCCGGAAAAAGTGGTGTGGAGTGCCTGTACCGTTAACTGCGGTAGCCGCTGCCCACTGCGTATGCACGTGGTGGACGGTGAAATCAAATATGTCGAAACCGACAATACCGGCGATGATAACTACGAAGGGTTACATCAGGTTCGTGCCTGTCTGCGTGGTCGCTCAATGCGCCGTCGCGTATATAACCCGGATCGTCTGAAATACCCAATGAAGCGCGTCGGTAAGCGTGGGGAAGGGAAGTTCGAGCGCATTAGCTGGGACGAAGCCTACGATATTATCGCGACCAACATGCAGCGCCTGATCAAAGAGTACGGCAACGAATCTATCTACCTCAACTACGGCACCGGGACGCTTGGCGGCACCATGACCCGTTCCTGGCCGCCGGGTAAAACGCTGGTGGCGCGCCTGATGAACTGCTGCGGCGGCTATCTCAATCATTACGGCGACTACTCTTCCGCACAGATTGCCGCGGGCCTGAACTATACCTACGGCGGCTGGGCAGACGGCAACAGCCCGTCGGATATCGAGAACAGTAAACTGGTGGTGTTGTTCGGCAACAACCCAGGCGAAACGCGCATGAGCGGCGGCGGGGTAACCTATTACCTTGAGCAGGCGCGCGCCAAATCCAACGCACGAATGATCATCGTCGATCCGCGCTACACCGATACCGGCGCAGGGCGTGAAGACGAGTGGATCCCCATCCGCCCTGGTACCGACGCGGCGCTGGTCAATGCGCTGGCGTATGTGATGATTACTGAAAACCTCGTCGACCAGCCGTTCCTGGATAAATACTGCGTCGGTTACGACGAGAAGACGCTGCCAGCCAGCGCACCGGCTAACGGGCACTATAAAGCCTATATTCTTGGCCAGGGCAGCGACGGCGTGGCGAAAACCCCGGAGTGGGCATCCACTATCACCGGCATTCCTGTCGAACGTATTGTTCAGCTGGCACGTGAAATTGGTTCAACCAAACCGGCTTATATCAGCCAGGGCTGGGGACCTCAGCGCCACGCGAATGGCGAAATTGCCACCCGCGCTATTTCTATGCTCTCGATTCTGACTGGCAACGTCGGTATTCACGGCGGTAATAGCGGGGCGCGTGAAGGCTCGTATGAAGTACCGTTTGAACGTATGCCAACGCTGGATAACCCGGTTCAGACCAGCATCTCCATGTTTATGTGGACAGACGCGATCGAGCGCGGCCCGGAAATGACCGCGCTGCGCGACGGTGTTCGGGGCAAAGATAAGCTGGACGTGCCGATCAAAATGATCTGGAACTATGCCGGTAACTGCCTGATCAACCAGCACTCAGAGATCAACCGCACCCATGAAATTTTGCAGGACGATAAGAAGTGCGAAATGATTGTGGTGATCGACTGCCACATGACCTCATCGGCAAAGTATGCCGATATTCTGCTTCCAGACTGCACCGCGTCTGAGCAGATGGATTTCGCGCTGGATGCCTCCTGCGGCAACATGTCCTATGTGATCTTCACTGACCAGGCCATCAAACCGCGCTTCGAGTGCAAAACCATCTATGAGATGACTTCCGAGCTGGCGAAACGTCTTGGCGTTGAGCAGCAGTTCACTGAAGGACGTACTCAGGAAGGGTGGATGCGCCATCTGCACGAGCTTTCCCGCAAAGCCATTCCTGACCTGCCGGACTTCGATACCTTCCGCAAGCAGGGCATGTACAAGCAGCGCGATCCGGAAGGGCATCACGTGGCGTATAAAGCCTTCCGCGACGATCCGCAGGCCAATCCGCTGACCACGCCGTCGGGCAAAATCGAGATCTACTCCGAAGAGCTGGCAAAAATTGCCGCAACGTGGGAATTGCCGGAAGGGGACGTTATCGATCCGCTGCCGATTTATACGCCAGGCTTCGAAAACTACAACGATCCGCTGACGGAGAAATTCCCGCTTCAGTTGACCGGTTTCCACTACAAAGCGCGTGTTCACTCCACCTACGGCAACGTTGACGTACTGAAAGCGGCCTGCCGACAGGAGATGTGGATCAACCCGATGGATGCGAAAGCCCGCGGCATCAGTAATGGCGATCGCGTACGTATCTTCAACGGACGTGGCGAAGTGCATATCGAAGCTAAAGTGACTCCGCGTATGATGCCTGGCGTTGTCGCGCTGGGGGAAGGGGCCTGGTATAACCCGGATGCGAACCGTATCGATCAGGCGGGCTGCATCAACGTTCTCACTACGCAGCGTCCATCGCCGCTGGCGAAGGGCAACCCATCCCACACAAACCTCGTTCAGGTTGAAAAGGCGTAAGGAGTAACCGATGACAACCCAGTATGGATTTTTTATTGATTCCAGCCGCTGCACCGGGTGCAAAACCTGCGAGCTGGCCTGCAAGGATTACAAAGATCTGACCCCGGACGTTAGCTTCCGTCGTATTTATGAATACGCGGGCGGCGACTGGCAGGAGGATAACGGCGTCTGGCATCAGAATGTCTTCGCCTATTACCTGTCGATTGCCTGCAACCACTGCGAAGATCCGGCCTGCACCAAGGTCTGCCCGAGCGGGGCAATGCACAAGCGTGACGACGGTTTTGTGGTGGTGGACGAGGATGTCTGCATCGGCTGTCGCTACTGCCACATGGCCTGCCCGTACGGCGCGCCGCAGTACAATGCCGCCAAAGGCCACATGACCAAGTGCGACGGCTGCCACAGCCGGGTGGCGGACGGCAAAAAGCCCATCTGCGTCGAATCCTGCCCGCTGCGCGCGCTGGACTTTGGCCCGATTGAGGAGCTGCGCAAAAAACACGGCCAGCTTGCTGCCGTCGCGCCGCTGCCGTCTGCGCACTTCACAAAGCCGAGTATTGTGATTAAACCTAACGCCAACAGCCGTCCGACGGGGGACACCACCGGCTACCTGGCAAACCCGAAGGAGGTGTGAGATGGGAAGTGGATGGCATGAATGGCCGCTGATGATCTTCACGGTCTTTGGGCAGTGCGTGGCGGGCGGGTTTATCGTTCTTGCGCTGGCGCTGTTAAAAGGGAACCTCAATACTGAACAGCAGCAGCGTTTAGTGTTAAGCATGTTTGGCCTGTGGGTGTTGATGGGCATTGGGTTTATCGCCTCTACGCTGCACCTGGGCTCACCGATGCGCGCGTTTAACTCCCTGAACCGCGTAGGTGCCTCTTCGCTGAGTAACGAGATTGCCAGCGGTGCAATCTTCTTTGCCGTTGGCGGGCTGGGGTGGTTACTGGCAGCGGTGAAAAAGCTGCCGTCAGGGTTACGCGCGTTGTGGCTCATCGTCACCATGGTACTGGGCGTTGTCTTCGTCTGGATGATGGTCAGGGTGTACAACACCATTGATACGGTTCCAACCTGGTACAGCGTCTGGACGCCGATGAGCTTCTTCCTGACCATGTTTATTGGCGGGCCGCTGCTGGGTTATCTGCTGCTGCGCGTGGCTGGCATTAATGGTTGGGCGATGCGCCTGCTGCCCGCGGTCTCGCTGTTGGCGCTGGTAATCAGTACCGTTGTCGCGCTCATGCAAGGAGCGGAGCTGGCGACCATTCACAGCTCTATCCAGCAGGCTTCGGCGCTGGTGCCGGATTACGGTTCGCTGATGGCCTGGCGTGTGGTGCTGCTGACGGCGGCGCTGGTGTGCTGGATTGCCCCTCAGCTTAAAGGTTACTCGCCTGCGCTGCCGTTACTGTCCCTGGCCTTTGTACTGGTGCTGGCAGGGGAGTTAATTGGTCGCGGCGTATTTTACGGTCTGCATATGACGGTCGGTCTGGCTATCGCCAGCTAATTTTAGATTTTGTTGTAAAAAGCCGGGACATAGCGCCCGGCTTTTCTTTTTTCATTCATGAAATTTTTCGACTGATGTTTCGTTGTAAAAATTCCCGGAAATAAATAAAAACAAATAGATAATTAATATCAGTAGCAGGCTTTGCATTAGCAGGATGAGTTTTTTAAATCGACAAGGCGCATAACGTGCGTGACGCCTGAATCGGTGGATTGACTTTGTTTTTGCCAGTGGCATGATGCGCACGAAATCTGAACTTCCTCACGGTTTTTAATCCATGACCACCTATACCCGCCCGGTGCTTTTGTTGCTCTGTGGCCTGCTTTTGCTGACCCTGGCGATCGCGGTGTTAAACACACTCGTCCCGCTATGGCTCGCCCATGAAAACTTACCGACCTGGCAGGTGGGTATGGTTAGCTCGTCCTTTTTTACGGGCAATCTGCTGGGCACCTTATTAACGGGCAGCCTTATTAAGCGCTTTGGTTTTAACCGCAGTTATTATCTGGCGTCGCTGATCTTTGCCGTCGGCTGCGCCGGTTTAGGCCTTATGGTCGGCTTCTGGAGCTGGATGGTCTGGCGCTTTATTGCGGGCGTCGGCTGCGCCATGATCTGGGTGGTCGTTGAAAGTGCGCTGATGTGCAGCGGCACGTCCCGTAATCGCGGGCGTCTGCTGGCGGCCTATATGATGGTTTACTATGTCGGTACCGTTCTGGGACAGCTGATGGTCAGCAAACTGCCAACCGACCTGATGAGCGTGCTGCCGTGGGTGACGGGCATGGTGCTGGCGGCGATCCTGCCGCTGCTCTTTACCCGTATTGTGAATCAAAACAGCGAACATCAGGAAGCCACCCACGTCTGGCCGATGCTGAGACTGCGCCAGGCGCGTCTGGGGGTTAACGGCTGCATTATTTCCGGGATTGTGCTGGGCTCGCTCTATGGCCTGATGCCGCTCTATCTTAACCATCAGGGCGTCAGTGATTCCGGGATCGGTTTCTGGATGGCGGTGATGGTCAGCGCGGGGATTGTCGGCCAGTGGCCGATTGGCCGCCTGGCGGACCGCTTTGGTCGTCTGCTGGTGCTGCGCGTTCAGGTCTTCGTGGTCATCATGGGCTGTCTC
Organism: Enterobacter sp. MGH 38; assembly: GCF_000492855.1. NCBI lineage: Bacteria > Pseudomonadati > Pseudomonadota > Gammaproteobacteria > Enterobacterales > Enterobacteriaceae > Enterobacter > Enterobacter sp. MGH 38. The sequence continues at coordinate 685,809 of NZ_KI535608.1, forward strand.
GCCATGCTCAGCAACGCCGCGATGGCGCCCGCGCTGTTCATTCTGGGGGCTGCGGGCTTTACGCTCTATCCGGTCGCGATGGCGTGGGCCTGTGAGAAAGTTGAGCATCACCAGCTGGTGGCGATGAACCAGGCTTTGTTGCTGAGTTACACCATCGGCAGTTTACTGGGGCCGACTTTTACCGCTATGCTCATGCAAAATTATTCTGATAATCTGCTGTTTATCATGATCGCCAGCGTGTCGTTTATTTATCTGCTAATGCTGCTGCGCAAAGTGGGCGAACATCCAACGCCAGTGGCCCATGCCTGATTTATTAAAAGCCTGTCGATGACAGGCTTTTTTGTCCCTGTCACATATAAGACTTTTACTGATTGTGAGTTTTTACTGCCTGGCGATAATTCCAATGAGTTCTCCCACTAAAAGGCAGCCATCATGTCTACTCGTCGTTTTTCCACTACCGCACTTGCCGTAGTGTTGGCTTTAACGTTTGCAACGGCTCCGGCCATGGCTAATCCTGGAAACGGGAATGGCGGTGGTCACGGAAACGGTGGCGGACAAGGTAATAGCGGCAATCATGGTAACGGGAACTCTGGTAACCATGGTAATAAGCACAATAACGGTCAGGATAACCCTGGGAAATCGGATAAGAGCTTTAAAAACAGCAAAGATGTCGGTAATGATGTGGATGCTCGCGTAAGCTTCGATCATGCCCGCCATCTGGCCCTGAATTACGGCTTAACGGGCTACGACTCTCTGCCTCCGGGTATTGCGAAAAACCTGGCGCGCGGTAAGCCACTGCCTCCGGGCATTGCGAAGAAAACCGTGCCAGCCGATATGCTGGGTCAGCTTCCTTCCTATCCGGGCTATGAATGGCGCGTGGTAGGTGACGACCTGGTCTTAATTGCGCTGAGTACAGCGATTGTGACTTCCGTTATTAACGGCGTCTTTAAATAGAATATAAAAAGGCCCGATTTTCACCGGGCCTTTTCGTTAATACATGACCTTGTGGCCATACTGCTCAAGAATACCTTTGACGCGCTCCATCGTCTCTTTTTTTGGCGGCTTCACGCCATCGAGCTTGTACTCTTCACCCATCGCCACCCATTTATGTTTACCCAGCTCGTGATAGGGCAGGAGTTCGATTTTCTCCACGTTACCCATATCCCGGGTAAATTCACCCAGACGATGTGCAGAGTCATCATCATCTGACCAGCCCGGCACCACCACGTAGCGGATCCAGGTCTTGACGCCTTTGTTGGCAATGTATTTGGCAAATTCCAGGGTACGGTGGTTCGAGACGCCAACCAGATTCTGGTGGATCTCATCGTTCATCTGCTTGAGATCGAGCATGACCAGATCGGTCACTTCAAGCAGTTCATCAATAACCGGATCGTAACGGCGCACAAAGCCGTTGGTGTCGAGGCAGGTATGAATGCCTTCTTTGTGGCAGGCGCGGAACCAGTCGCGCACAAATTCAGCCTGAAGAATGGCTTCACCGCCGGATGCCGTCACGCCACCGCCGGACGCGTTCATGAAGTGGCGATAGGTCACCACCTCTTTCATCAGATCTTCTACGGTGACTTCTTTGCCGCCATGGGTGTCCCAGGTGTCACGGTTATGGCAGTACAGGCAGCGCATCAGGCAGCCCTGGAAGAAAGTGATAAAGCGGATCCCCGGGCCATCGACGGTGCCACAGGATTCAAAGGAGTGAATACGACCAATAATTGACATTGCGGTGATATCTCCGAATTTGGCCCATCCGGGGGCCTATGTAGATGCACAGCTCAAAGGCTATGTCGAGTCTGTTTTGGCTGTTATCCATTAAGTATAGATAGCGGACAAAAGAGACTGATGAAGCGAGGGTGTTAAAAAGGCCCCACTTGCGTGGAGCCTTTATTGTACGCTTTTTAACGCGTGATTTCAGTCAATTCCACTTACATGGACTGAGTGAAAGTACGGGTAATAACGTCCTGCTGCTGTTCTTTCGTCAGGGAGTTAAAACGTACTGCGTAGCCAGATACGCGGATGGTCAGCTGAGGATATTTCTCAGGGTGTTCCATCGCATCGAGCAGCATTTCACGGTTCATCACGTTCACGTTCAGGTGCTGACCACCTTCGATGGACGCTTCGTGGTGGAAGTAACCATCCATCAGACCCGCGAGGTTAGTTTTACGCACTTCGTCGTCTTTACCCAGCGCGTTTGGCACGATAGAGAAGGTGTAAGAGATACCATCTTTCGCGTAAGCAAACGGCAGTTTAGCAACGGAGGTCAGAGAGGCAACCGCACCTTTCTGGTCACGACCGTGCATTGGGTTAGCACCTGGGCCGAATGGCGCGCCAGCACGACGACCGTCTGGGGTGTTACCGGTTTTCTTACCATACACAACGTTAGAGGTGATGGTCAGAACAGACTGAGTCGGGATAGCGTTACGATAGGTAGTGAGTTTCTGAATTTTCTTCATGAAACGTTCTACCAGGTCAACCGCCATGTCATCAACGCGAGCGTCGTTGTTACCAAACTGCGGATATTCGCCTTCGATTTCGAAGTCGATAGCCAGACCATCTTCGTCACGAATTGGTTTAACTTTCGCATATTTGATTGCAGACAGGGAGTCAGCCGCAACGGACAGACCTGCGATACCACATGCCATGGTGCGAATGACGTCACGGTCATGCAGCGCCATCAGAGAGGCTTCGTAGCTGTACTTGTCGTGCATGTAGTGGATAACATTCAGCGCGGTCACGTACTGTTTAGCCAGCCAGTCCATGAAGTGATCCATGCGATCCATGACTTCGTCATAGTTCAGCACGTCGCCTTTGATCGGTTCAGACTTAGGACCAACCTGCATTTTCAGTTTTTCATCAACGCCGCCGTTGATTGCGTACAGCATGGTTTTCGCCAAGTTTGCACGCGCACCGAAGAACTGCATTTGCTTACCAACAACCATTGGACTTACGCAGCAAGCGATAGCGTAGTCATCGTTGTTGAAGTCAGGACGCATCAGATCATCGTTCTCATATTGCAGAGAAGAGGTGTCGATGGACACTTTAGCGGCGAATTTCTTGAAGTTCAGAGGCAGTTTTTCAGACCACAGAACGGTGATGTTCGGCTCCGGAGAAGGACCCATGGTGTACAGGGTGTTCAGGAAACGGAAGCTGTTTTTGGTTACCAGAGTACGGCCATCTACGCCCATACCGCCGATAGATTCGGTTGCCCAGATTGGGTCACCAGAGAACAGCTCATCATATTCTGGGGTACGCAGGAAGCGAACCATACGCAGTTTCATGACCAGGTGGTCAATCATTTCCTGAGCGTCTTGTTCGGTGATTTTGCCTGCTTTCAGGTCACGTTCGATGTACGCATCCAGGAAGGTGGATACGCGGCCGAAGGACATTGCTGCACCGTTCTGAGACTTAACTGCGGCCAGGTAGCCGAAGTAGGTCCACTGGATAGCTTCCTGAGCGTTGGTAGCAGGACCAGAGATATCGCAGCCGTATTTAGCCGCCATCTCTTTGATCTGACCCAGCGCACGGTGCTGTTCAGCGATCTCTTCACGCAGACGGATAGTCGCTTCCAGGTTTACGCCGTTTTCCAGGTCAGACTGGAGAGAGACGAACTGCGCGTATTTGTCTTTCATCAGGAAGTCGATACCGTACAGCGCAACGCGACGGTAGTCACCGATGATACGGCCACGGCCATAGGCATCTGGCAGACCGGTCAGAACGCCAGATTTACGGCAGTTCAGAATGTCTTTGGTGTAAACATCGAATACGCCCTGGTTATGGGTTTTGCGGTATTCGGTGAAGATTTTTTTCAGCATTGGGTCCAGCTCGCGATTATACGCTTTGCAGGAACCTTCAACCATTTTGATACCACCGAACGGGATGATTGCGCGTTTCAGTGGTGCTTCAGTTTGCAGACCAACGATTTTCTCAAGGGCTTTATTGATGTAGCCAGCATCGTGAGAAGTGATGGTAGAAGCAACGGAGGTGTCAAAATCAACTGGCGCGTGAGTGCGGTTTTCCAGTTTAACGCCTTCCATTACGCTGTCCCACAGCTTGGTGGTTGCGTCAGTCGCACCAGCCAGGAAGGATTCGTCACCTTCATACGGGGTATAGTTTTTCTGAATAAAGTCACGGACGTTGACTTCATTCTGCCAGTCACCTTTCGTAAAACCTTCCCAGGCTGTGGCTAACTTTTCATTAAGCTCGGACATGTAACACCTACCTTCTTAAGTGGATTTTTTATTTACTGCCTGAGACAACCATTAATGATGATCGCCGCCACGCAGGTAAATGACCCAGTATGTCAACCCAACTAACAGACCCCCACCGATAATGTTCCCGATAGTGACGGGGATCAGGTTATCAGTAATGAAGTTCATAATCGTCAGGTGTGAAAAACTTTCCGGGGTTGAACCTACAGCAGTCCAGAACTCCGGGCTTGCAAAGTTGCGGATAACAATCCCCATCGGGATCATGAACATATTCGCAATACTGTGCTCAAAGCCGCTGGCAACAAACATCGCAACCGGCAGAACCATAATCATGGCTTTATCCATCAGGCTACGACCAGAGTAGCTCATCCAGACCGCCAGGCAGACCATCAGGTTTGCGAGGATGCCGAGAGCAACGGCTTCGATAAATGTATGGTGCATTTTGTGGTCGGCGGTTTGCAGGACGTTAAGCCCCCAGCCGCCGTTGGCGGTCATATACTCGCCAGAGAGCCACATCAACAGAACAAAGAGCAGACAGCCAATCAGGTTGCCAACGTAAACGTTGAGCCAGTTGCGCCCCAGTTGACCCCAGGTAATTCTTCCGCTGGCTTTTGCCACAACAATCAGCACCGTTGAGGTGAAGAGGTCGGCGCCGCAGATGACGCAGAGAATCAGGCCCAGTGAGAAGCAAATACCACCAATCAGTTTCGCTATGCCGAAAGGCATCCCGGCCGTGCCGGTGGTGGCTGTGATATAGAAGACGAAAGCGATGGAGATGAACACCCCAGCCGTAATGGCCAGAAAGAACGTCGTCATCGGATGTTTCGTGGCTTTGTAGACACCCGCTTCTTCGGCAACTTTCGCCATCGCAGCGGGGAGTAATAGATCAAAAGGGTTGTCAGCTTTCACACTAACTCTCTCTTTATTAAGTCGGCGACGAGATACTAACAAAGCATTATAGAAGAGAAATTGATATAGATCATATCTCGCCTGGCTTATAGGCCCGCAGTGTGTATGGTTTTACAGCAAAAGCGGAGTAAGTATTTGATTATCCGTATAAAAATAAATTTTAAAAGTTATGAAAAGAGTTGAATTTTTTCCTTCAGCCTCCCATGGAACAGTTAATTAAAATGGAGTATTTATTATAATTAGTAACAGTAAAGCTCAGGTAAGCGTTTTTATATTTACCCGTGGTTAACTTAATTATTACAATTAAACGTCATTGCGGAAAAATAAAAAAAAGGGGCAATGAAATTGCCCCGTAATATAGCTCAGGCGATTGAATACGCCTACAGCCATTAATGTTATATGCGCTTATTTTGACCAGTAAGCGGCTTTTGCCTTCTGCAATTTTTCATACGCATTCAGCAGTGACTGATGCGCCGGGAAGGCTTGCAGATCGCTGTCAACCGCTTGCAGGCCGTAGAATGGTTCTTCACCGCTCAGCGCCGCGCTGGCAGCTTCAACGGCATCCGCACCGTACATACGCACAAAGGCGTTCAGATACTGCAATGGCTCGCGGTCGTCTTCCTGAGAAAGCAGGAGCAGCGTTTGCAGGCAACGGTAATAATTAGTGCGCTCGGCGGAGAAGACGGACTGGTTAAACTCCATCGTCCACTCGGTCCAGGCCAAAGCCTGATCCAGATCGCCGCCCGCCAGCGCCAGCATCGCTTTCAGCTCGCCGATGCGCAGGGTGTACCAGCCGTTATCTTTTCCGGTCGCCAGACCCAGCAGTTCGCGTACGCGGGTGAAATCATCGTGTCCTTCTTCGTCCAGCTGGGCGATCAGGTTCAGATAATCTTCTTTGTCCCACTCGCTGCCTGGCAGGGCCAGCAGGGTTTCACGCAGATGCGCGCCCATGCTGTTGTTTGCCAGCCACAGATCTTCTGCCGGATAAATGTCCGACATACCTGGCACAATAATACGGCACGCGTAAACGCCGAGATGTTCATAGTCGGCAATGTAGACTTCCTGATCTTCCGCGTGGAAGATCGCCATCAGGGTGGCGAACTCTTCTTCCGTCGTACCGGCAAAGCTCCAGTCCACGAACGGATAGTCCGCGTCCTGTTTGAACATATCCCAGGAGATCAAACCGCTGGAGTCGATGAAGTGCGTTTCGAGGTTGGTGTGCTCGGCGACCTCTTCGTCATCAAAGGTCGGCGGCGTAAACACGTCGAGATCTTTCAGGCTACGACCTTGCAGCAGTTCGGTCACGGTACGCTCCAGCGCCACGCCGAAGTCAGGGTGCGCGCCGAAGGAGGCGAAGCAGGTGCCGTTGGCCGGGTTGAACAGCACTACGCAGATAACCGGATATTTGCCGCCCAGAGAGCCGTCATAAGCAAAGATTGGGAAACCTTCTGCTTCCAGTTTGGCGATGGATTCCACCACGCCCGGGTAGCGCGCCAGCACGTCAGCCGGGATCTCCGGCAGGCTGATGGATTCAGCAATAATGCGGTTTTTGATGTGACGCTCGAAAACTTCAGACAACCCCTGCACGCGCGCTTCGTTGCGGGTATTACCGGCAGACATGCCGTTGGACACATACAGGTTGCCGACGATGTTCATCGGGATATAAACGGTCTGCTCGTCAGACTGACGGGTGAACGGCAGGGTGCAGATCCCACGATCCTCATTGCCGGATTGCAGGTCGATCAGCATGCTGCCGGTCAGCTCGTTTTCCGGATCGTAGAACGCGCGCAGGCGGGCATCGAGAATGCCTTCCGGCAGTTCATCGTTTTCGGTCAGCGGGAACCATTTTTCGTTCGGGTAGTGAACGAACGGACCGTTGGCGATAGTTTCGCCCAGCCAGAAGTCGGCGAAGAAGTAGTTGGTGGACAGACGCTCAAAATACTCACCCAGCGCAGAGGCCAGCGCCGCTTTTTTGGTCGCGCCTTTACCGTTGGTAAAGCACAGCGCACAGTCTTTGTCGCGAATATGCACGGACCAGACGTGAGGCACCGGATTCAGCCAGGAGGCTTCTTCGATATTAAAGCCCAGGTCGGTCAGTTTCTGCTGGAAGCGAGCGATGGAATCTTCCAGAGCGGCGTCTTTGCCGGGGATAAACGTTTGAGTCATGGCGTTCACTTTTATCGTACGTAAAGCGCGCAATGATACGGGTTTTGCGTGACGGGTGCTATCTCCGGCGAAAATAAATGGCTGGGCTATGCTTATAAGCAGTAACCTACTGTTAAGGCATAGAAAAATGAAAGCATTTGATCTCCAGCGGATGGCGTTTGATAAAGTCCCGCCTGAGTTTTTAGGCGAAGTGGCGTTGCGTAGCCTTTACACCTTTGTACTCGTCTTCCTGTTTCTGAAAATCACCGGACGTCGCGGCGTGCGGCAGATGTCGCTGTTTGAAGTACTGATTATCCTGACGCTGGGGTCGGCGGCAGGGGACGTTGCCTTTTATGACGATGTGCCGATGGTGCCGGTCTTTATCGTCTTTGTGACGCTTGCACTGCTGTACCGGCTGGTCATGTGGCTGATGTCGAAAAGTGAGAAACTTGAAGATCTGCTCGAAGGGAAGCCGGTGGTGATTGTCGAAGATGGTCAACTGGCCTGGGAGAATGTGCAAAGCGCCAATATGACGGAGTTTGAGTTCTTTATGGAACTCCGTCTGAGCAGTGTTGAGCAACTGGGGCAGGTGCGTCTGGCGATTATGGAAACGAATGGTCAAATCAGCGTTTATTACTATCCCGACGATGAGGTGAAGCCCGGTCTGTGCATCCTGCCGGATATGCTCATCGAGCGATACAAAACTGTACCTGAAGCGGGGGAGTATGCCTGCATAAAATGTAGTCATGTGGTGGTCATGCAGGCGGGCGATCATCAATTATGCCCCCGCTGTACGAATCCAGAATGGACGAAGGTTAGCCGGGCTAAACGCATCACCTGACAGCGATTTTGTCGGTTTTGTGACAACGGTACGGCAGATTGTATTGTGTGACGAGTGACACATTTCTTCGGCCATCAGTTTTAGACATTGCGGCGCGTGTCACTGAATGATAAAACCGATATCCACAGTTATAACTTATGGCTTTTAGCGTGGTGAGGGGAAATGGCTCAAGTCTTTAATTTCAGTTCAGGTCCGGCAATGTTACCGACAGATGTGCTCAAACAGGCTCAACAGGAGCTGTGTGACTGGAACGGTCTGGGTACGTCGGTGATGGAAGTCAGCCACCGGGGTAAAGCGTTTATTAAGGTGGCGGAAGAGGCAGAAAAGGATTTTCGCGATCTGCTGAACATTCCCTCGAACTACAAAGTATTGTTCTGTCACGGCGGTGGACGCGGCCAGTTTGCGGGTATCCCGCTCAATCTGCTGGGCGACAAAACCACCGCTGATTACGTTGATGCGGGCTACTGGGCGGCCAGTGCGGTAAAAGAAGCGCATAAATATTGCACGCCGAATGTCATCGATGCCAAAGTGACCGTTGACGGTCTGCGCGCCGTGAAGCCGATGAGTGAGTGGCAGCTTTCTGACAACGCCGCGTATCTTCACTACTGCCCGAACGAAACCATCGACGGTATTGCCATTCACGAAGAGCCAGACTTTGGCGAAAATGTCATTGTGACGGCGGACCTCTCTTCAACCATTCTGTCCACCCCGCTGGATGTCAGCCGCTACGGCGTCATCTACGCGGGTGCCCAGAAAAACATCGGTCCTGCGGGCCTGACAATCGTTATCGTGCGTGAAGACCTGCTGGGGAAAGCCCATAAGTCTTGCCCGTCAATTCTGGATTACACTGTCCTGAACGACAACGATTCCATGTTCAACACCCCACCAACGTTTGCCTGGTATCTCTCCGGCCTGGTCTTCAAATGGCTGAAGCAAAAAGGCGGTGTGGCGCAGATGGATAAGATCAATCAGCAAAAGGCTGAACTGCTGTACGGCGTGATCGACAAGAGCGATTTCTACCGTAACGATGTCGCCAAAACTAACCGTTCGCGCATGAACGTGCCGTTCCAGCTGGCGGACAGCAACCTGGATAACGTGTTCCTGGAAGAGTCCTTCGCGGCGGGTCTGCATGCGCTGAAAGGCCATCGTGTGGTAGGCGGGATGCGCGCCTCTATCTATAACGCCATGCCGCTGGAAGGCGTTAAAGCCCTGACTGATTTCATGATCGACTTCGAACGTCGTCACGGTTAATTGGCTGTTTTTCACCCCCGCAGCGTTCCTGCGGGGTTTTTATTATGTTGAGTTGAGAGTTGAGTTTCATGGAATCCCTGACGTTACAACCTATCGCGCGGGTAGATGGCACCATTAATCTGCCTGGTTCAAAAAGTGTCTCGAACCGCGCTCTGCTGCTGGCAGCTCTGGCAAACGGCACCACCGTCCTCACTAATCTGCTGGACAGCGATGACGTGCGCCATATGCTCAATGCACTGAAAGCGTTGGGCGTTCAGTACGCGCTGTCTGACGATCGTACCCGTTGTGAAGTCACTGGTAACGGCGGCGCGTTACATTCTGCTGAAGCGCTGGAGCTTTTCCTGGGTAACGCCGGTACCGCGATGCGTCCTCTGGCCGCTGCGCTGTGTCTGGGGAGTAACGATATTGTGCTGACCGGTGAGCCGCGAATGAAAGAGCGTCCGATCGGCCATCTGGTGGATGCCCTGCGCCAGGGCGGCGCGCAGATTGATTATCTTGAGCAGGAAAATTACCCGCCCCTGCGTCTGCGCGGGGGATTCACTGGCGGCAATGTTGAGGTTGACGGTAGCGTTTCCAGTCAGTTCCTGACTGCGCTGCTGATGACCGCACCGCTGGCACCACAGGACACCGTCATCAGCATTAAAGGCGACCTGGTTTCTAAGCCGTACATTGATATCACCCTGCACCTGATGAACACCTTTGGTGTTGAGGTGGAAAACCAGTCTTATCAGCGCTTCGTGGTGCGCGGAGCGCAGCAGTATCAGTCCCCGGGCCACTACCTGGTTGAAGGCGATGCTTCCTCCGCCTCCTATTTCCTTGCCGCAGGTGCGATTAAAGGCGGTACGGTAAAAGTGACGGGCATCGGCCGCAACAGCGTGCAAGGCGATATCCGTTTTGCTGACGTGCTGGAAAAAATGGGCGCGGTAGTGACCTGGGGCGATGACTTCATCTCCTGTACCCACGGTGAGCTGAACGCCATTGATATGGATATGAACCATATTCCGGATGCGGCGATGACCATTGCTACCGCTGCGCTGTTTGCGAAAGGCACCACCACGCTGCGAAACATTTACAACTGGCGCGTGAAAGAGACGGACCGCCTGTTCGCGATGGCAACCGAGCTGCGTAAAGTGGGGGCGGAGGTAGAAGAGGGCGAAGACTACATTCGCGTCACACCGCCGGCAAAACTGCAATTTGCAGAAATTGGCACCTACAACGATCACCGCATGGCGATGTGTTTCTCGCTGGTGGCGTTGTCAGATACGCCAGTCACTATCCTTGATCCGAAGTGTACGGCAAAAACGTTCCCGGACTACTTCGAACAGCTGACGCGCATTAGCACCCTGGCCTGATGATCGTATGCCGCATCACCTGATGCGGCATTTCCTTACGCTTTCTGACACTCTTCCTCTTTCATTTCTTCTACACTCTGCTTCAATCATTCCGTAATTTGCACGCAAAGGTAACAGTTGCGCACGTTGGCGCGTATAATGCGCGGCGTTCATGTAAACGGTATGCCTTAATTAAGGAGAAAAAGATGACGGCAATTGCCCCGGTAATCACCATTGATGGGCCAAGTGGCGCAGGGAAAGGTACTCTGTGCAAAGCGATGGCGGAAGCATTGCAATGGCATCTTTTAGATTCGGGAGCAATCTATCGCGTGCTGGCGCTGGCTGCGCTGCATCATCATGTGGATGTTGCGTCTGAAGAAGCGCTGGTACCGCTGGCTGCGCATCTGGATGTGCGCTTTGTCTCGACCGATGGCAACCTTGAAGTGATCCTGGAAGGGGAAGATGTCAGCGGTGAAATCCGTACCCAGGAAGTGGCCAATGCGGCCTCTCAGGTGGCGGCTTTCCCACGCGTTCGTGAAGCGCTGTTACGTCGCCAGCGCGGTTTCCGTGAAGCGCCGGGGCTGATCGCCGACGGCCGCGACATGGGAACCGTGGTATTCCCTGATGCGCCAGTGAAAATTTTCCTTGACGCCTCTTCAGAAGAACGTGCCCATCGCCGCATGCTTCAGTTGCAGGAAAAGGGGTTTAGTGTTAACTTTGATCGCCTTTTATCCGAGATAAAAGAGCGCGATGACCGCGATCGTAACCGCGCCGTCGCACCACTTGTACCCGCGCAAGACGCATTAGTGCTGGATTCAACCAGTTTAACTATTGAGCAAGTGATTGAAAAAGCGCTACAATATGCGCGCCAAAAACTGGCACTCGCGTAATCGCGACCGATTTAGCAGTACCCCCGCTGCAATGGATTGACGGCGGGTATGTGAAACAACCCCATCCGGCACGGAGCCAGGTGGACGTTAATATTAACCTGAAGATTAAACATGACTGAATCTTTTGCTCAACTGTTTGAAGAATCCTTAAAAGAAATCGAAACCCGTCCGGGTTCCATCGTTCGTGGCGTTGTTGTTGCTATCGACAAAGACGTTGTACTGGTTGACGCCGGTCTGAAATCTGAGTCTGCCATCCCGGCTGAGCAGTTCAAAAACGCCCAGGGCGAGCTGGAAATCCAGGTAGGTGACGAAGTTGACGTTGCTCTGGACGCAGTAGAAGACGGCTTCGGCGAAACCCTGCTGTCTCGTGAGAAAGCTAAACGTCACGAAGCATGGATCACGCTGGAAAAAGCTTACGAAGAAGCTGAAACTGTGGTCGGTGTTATCAACGGCAAAGTTAAAGGTGGCTTCACTGTTGAGCTGAATGGTATTCGTGCGTTCCTGCCAGGTTCTCTGGTAGACGTTCGTCCAGTCCGTGACACCCTGCACCTCGAAGGCAAAGAGCTTGAGTTCAAAGTAATCAAGCTGGACCAGAAGCGTAACAACGTTGTTGTTTCCCGTCGTGCCGTTATCGAATCCGAAAACAGCGCAGAACGCGATCAGCTGCTGGAAAACCTGCAGGAAGGCATGGAAGTCAAAGGTATCGTTAAGAACCTCACTGACTACGGCGCATTCGTTGACCTGGGCGGCGTTGATGGCCTGCTGCACATCACCGACATGGCGTGGAAACGCGTTAAGCACCCAAGCGAAATCGTGAACGTGGGCGACGAAATCACTGTTAAAGTGCTGAAGTTCGACCGCGAGCGTACTCGTGTATCCCTCGGCCTGAAACAGCTGGGCGAAGATCCATGGGTAGCTATCGCTAAGCGTTACCCAGAAGGTACTAAACTGACTGGTCGCGTAACCAACCTGACTGACTACGGCTGCTTCGTTGAAATCGAAGAAGGCGTTGAAGGTCTGGTGCACGTTTCCGAAATGGACTGGACCAACAAAAACATCCACCCATCCAAAGTTGTTAACGTTGGTGATGTAGTGGAAGTGATGGTTCTGGATATCGACGAAGAACGTCGTCGTATCTCCCTGGGCCTGAAGCAGTGCAAAAACAACCCATGGCAGCAGTTCGCGGAAACCCACAACAAGGGTGACCGTGTTGAAGGTAAAATCAAGTCTATCACTGACTTCGGTATCTTCATCGGCCTGGACGGCGGCATCGATGGCCTGGTTCACCTGTCTGACATCTCCTGGAACGTTGCAGGCGAAGAAGCAGTTCGTGAATACAAAAAAGGCGACGAAATCGCAGCAGTTGTTCTGCAAGTTGACGCAGAGCGTGAGCGTATCTCCCTGGGCGTTAAACAGCTTGCAGAAGATCCGTTCAACAACTGGGTTGCACTGAACAAGAAAGGCGCAATCGTAAACGGTAAAGTGACTGCTGTTGACGCTAAAGGCGCAACCGTAGAACTGGCTGACGGCGTTGAAGGTTACCTGCGCGCTTCCGAAGCTTCACGTGACCGCGTTGAAGATGCAACTCTGGTTCTGAGCGTTGGTGACGACGTTGAAGCTAAGTTCACCGGTGTTGACCGTAAGAACCGTGCAATCAGCCTGTCTGTTCGTGCTAAAGACGAAGCTGATGAGAAAGATGCAATCGCAACTGTGAACAAACAGGAAGATGCAAACTTCTCTAACAACGCAATGGCTGAAGCTTTCAAAGCAGCTAAAGGCGAGTAAGTTCAGGTTCGCACCATCATTTGAGCTGTAACGCATTTACAGCGCGAAGGATGGAGAGCAGACTTGACAGATTGCAGGATTCGTCCTGTAATCAATAACAAAGGGCGGCTACGGCCGCCCTTGTTTAATAAGCTGTTCAGCTAATGGGTTTGAAAGGAACCGGAGGAATCATGACCAAGTCAGAATTGATTGAAAGACTTGCCAGTCAGCAACCGCATATCCCTGCCAAGGCTGTGGAAGATGCCGTTAAAGAGATGCTGGAGCATATGGCTACCACTCTTGCCCAGGGCGAGCGCATTGAAATCCGCGGTTTCGGTAGTTTTTCCCTGCACTATCGTGCACCACGTACCGGGCGTAACCCGAAGACTGGCGATAAAGTGGAGCTGGAAGGAAAGTATGTTCCGCACTTTAAGCCGGGTAAAGAACTGCGCGATCGCGCCAATATTTACGGTAACTGAGTTTAATCATCAGGGTTAAACTGAGTTTAAAGAAAGCACCTTAGGGTGCTTTTTTTGTATCCCGCCCCTGCATTTCTGAATACGCGCCGCATTTAAATTTTCTCTTTACTGTAAACGCTAAAAAACGTTGCAGCGTCCGCTGTAAATCACGCCTTTTCTGTCTGACGACGCATCAGTCCCGCCGCATAATCGCCTGAAACATGGAGGTGAAGATGGGGATCCACGTTATCAGTATGTGCGCCATTCTGGCCATAATCCCGCTCTATTGGTTACCCGTTTTGCCAGATTTGCATATTGTCTGGTTGCTGATTGCCGCAGGAATTGCGTTATCAGTACAGCAGAGAAAATGGCTCAGGTTTTCAGGCCTCGCATTGCTTTTTATGTGCTGGGGGATCCTGGCCGCTCAGGAAAGCGTGTGGCCGATGAACCATTTAACGAAAGTTCCGCAGCAGGCCGAGGTGGTCATTACCGCAACGGACGGCGCAACGATGCATCAGGGAAGGATTGTCAGCCTCAATGGAGAACGTGTGTGGGCTGCCATGGGCGTGGCGTTGTATGGCAACTATCTGCCGCAAAACGTCTGCGTGGGTCAACGCTGGGCAATGACCCTGCGGCTCAGGGCGGTACACGGAGAACTCAACGATGGCGGCTATGATTCACAGAAAAATGCCTTTGCCCGACATCAGACGCTGAGTGGACGGTTTACCCATGCGGCGCTCGTTGACGAAGGCTGTAGCCTGCGTGCGCAGTACCTGACATCACTACAGAGTACGCTTTCAGCATATCAGTGGGGACCCGTGATACTGGGGCTGGGAATGGGGGAGCGGCTGTCGGTCTCGCGGGAGATAAAAAACCTGATGCGTGAGACCGGAACGATGCATCTGATGGCAATCTCGGGATTGCATATTGCGCTGGCCGCTTCTGTCATCTGGTTTCTGGCGCGAGGCATCCAGTTCTTCCTGCCGGGCCGCTGGATTATCTGGCAAATCCCCTTGCTGGCAGGGCTGATTTTTGCCGCGTTTTACGCATGGCTAACAGGCTTACAGCCGCCTGCGCTGCGCACGGCTATCGCGCTTGTGGTACTGGCGGCATTAAAAATGAGTGGTCGCCAGTGGTCGCCCTGGCAGGTATGGCTTACCTGCGTGGCGGCGATCTTGGTTTTCGATCCACTGGCGGTCCTGTCACAAAGCCTGGCGCTATCAGCGTTTGCGGTCGCCGCGCTTATTTTTTGGTATCAGTGGTTGCCTCTCCCGCTCTGGCAACGTGGCCGGTGCCTGCGGCCGCTGGTTACGCTGTTGTATTTGCAGGTCGGTATGCTGCTGCTTCTGTTGCCGCTTCAGGTGCTGATTTTCCATGGTTTCAGTCTCTCCTCGCTGGCGGCGAATCTGTTTGCCGTTCCTCTGGTCACGTTTATCTCAGTTCCGCTGATCCTGCTCGGCATGTTTCTGCATCTGTTTCCGGTGGCGACGCTGGAAAGTATCGTCTGGCTGGCTGCCGATAAATCTCTGGCAGGGCTTTTCTGGCTATTGATGCGTTTACCGAATGGCTGGCAGGACGTTGATGAACGCTGGCAATACCTGACGTTACTGCCATGGCTGCTGATCATTGGCTGGCGATTCAGGGCCTTCAGCGCAGTACCCGCAGTCTGTCTGGCAGGCAGCGTGGTGCTGGCATTTCCCCTCTGGCACAGGGCCAAAACAGACAGCTGGTCCCTGCATATGCTGGATGTAGGGCAGGGGCTGGCGATGGTCATTGAGCGTCACGGGAAGGCCATTCTGTATGACACTGGGTTGGCATGGCCCGGTGGGGACAGCGGGCAGCAGCTGATTATCCCCTGGCTACGCTGGCATCATCTGAGGCCGGAAGGGGTGATCCTGAGCCATGAACATCTCGACCACGCGGGGGGACTGGCATCGCTAAAAGCTGCCTGGCCCGCAATGTGGATCAGAAGTCCCTTATCCTGGGCCGGGCATCTTCCTTGCTTTCGTGGAGAGCGATGGCAGTGGCAGGGTTTAACGTTCTCCGTGCACTGGCCACCCGAAAATACCTCGGCAAAAGGTAACAACCGCTCCTGCGTGGTAAAAATCGATGACGGCGAACAAAGCGTTTTACTGACCGGAGATATTGAAGGGCAGGCAGAACTGGCAATGCTGAGCCACCGCTGGCGTCAACTAGCGTCTACACTGATTCAGGTGCCGCATCATGGAAGTAACACGTCATCTTCAACACCGCTGCTACAGCGCGTGGAGGGACAGGTTTCGCTGGCCTCGATGGCCCGCTATAACGCGTGGCGTTTCCCTTCCATCAAAGTAGTCAGGCGCTATCGAACTGAGGGATATCTCTGGCTTGATACTCCGCAGTCCGGACAGATATCTGTGACGTTTTCGCACCAAAGTCGGCAAATTCGCCGCTTACGTGAACACTATTTACCGCGTTGGTATCATCAGTGGTTTGGCGCGCCCGTAGATAACGGGTAGAATATGCGGCTATTTCAACAAATGCTGGTTTTTTGAATGCATAACGACAAAGATCTCTCCACGTGGCAAACGTTCCGCCGGCTCTGGCCGATGATTGCTCCTTTCAAAGCAGGCTTGATCGTGGCGGGCGTAGCGTTAATCCTCAACGCAGCCAGCGATACGTTTATGTTATCGCTTCTCAAACCGTTACTGGATGACGGTTTCGGTAAAACGGATCGTTCAGTGCTGCTATGGATGCCGCTGGTGGTTATTGGGCTGATGATCTTACGCGGAATCTCCAGCTATGTATCCAGCTACTGCATCTCCTGGGTATCCGGTAAAGTGGTGATGACCATGCGCCGTCGGTTATTCAGCCATATGATGGGGATGCCGGTCTCATTCTTTGACAAGCAGTCAACCGGTACCCTGCTGTCGCGTATTACCTACGATTCAGAGCAGGTTGCGTCGTCCTCTTCCAGCGCACTGATTACCGTTGTGCGTGAAGGCGCATCCATCATCGGCCTGTTCGCGATGATGTTCTATTACAGCTGGCAACTGTCGCTGATCCTTATTGTGCTGGCGCCGATTGTCTCCATCGCGATCCGCGTGGTATCAAAGCGTTTTCGCAACATCAGTAAAAATATGCAGAATACGATGGGGCAGGTGACTACCAGCGCCGAGCAGATGCTGAAAGGCCATAAGGAAGTGTTGATCTTCGGCGGTCAGGAAGTCGAAACCAAACGCTTTGACAAGGTCAGCAACAGAATGCGTCTGCAAGGGATGAAAATGGTATCGGCCTCGTCGATTTCCGATCCGATCATTCAGCTGATTGCCTCTCTGGCCCTGGCCTTCGTCCTGTATGCCGCAAGCTTCCCGAGCGTAATGGAAACCCTGACTGCGGGTACCATTACCGTGGTGTTCTCATCCATGATTGCGCTGATGCGTCCGCTGAAATCGCTGACTAACGTCAACGCCCAGTTCCAGCGCGGGATGGCAGCCTGTCAGACGCTGTTCAGCATCCTCGATTCCGAACAGGAAAAAGATGAAGGTACACGCGTGATCGAGCGCGCTAAAGGCGACCTGGAATTCCGTAACGTGACCTTTACCTATCCAGGCCGTGAAGTGCCGGCGCTGCGTGATATCAGCCTGTCCATCCCGGCGGGTAAAACCGTCGCGCTGGTCGGTCGTTCCGGTTCGGGCAAGTCGACCATTGCCAGCCTGATTACCCGTTTCTACGATATCGACCAGGGCGAGATCCTGCTTGATGGTCACGACCTGCGGGAATATACCCTCCAGTCGCTGCGTAACCAGGTCGCGCTGGTCTCGCAGAACGTGCATCTGTTCAACGATACGGTGGCGAACAACATTGCGTATGCCCGTACCGAAGAGTACAGCCGTGAAGAGATCGAGAATGCGGCGCGTATGGCCTATGCGATGGACTTCATTAACAAAATGGATAACGGTCTGGATACGATCATTGGCGAAAACGGGGTGCTGCTCTCCGGTGGTCAGCGTCAGCGTATCGCGATTGCCCGTGCGCTGCTGCGCAACAGTCCGATTCTGATCCTCGATGAAGCAACGTCCGCACTGGATACGGAATCTGAACGCGCTATCCAGTCTGCTCTGGATGAATTACAGAAAAACCGTACCTCGCTGGTTATCGCGCACCGTCTGTCGACCATCGAACAGGCTGACGAAATCGTGGTGGTGGAAGATGGCGTGATCGTTGAACGCGGCAGCCATGCGGACCTGCTGGAACAGCGTGGTGTTTACGCGCAGCTTCATAAAATGCAGTTCGGTCAATGATTGCACGCATCTGGTCGGGTGAATCCCCTCTGTGGGTGCTGCTTCTCCCGCTCTCCTGGCTGTATGGCCTGGTGAGCGGTGCTATTCGTCTGCTTTACCGCCTTGGGATCAAGCGCGCCTGGCGCGCACCGGTACCGGTAGTGGTGGTCGGCAACCTGACGGCGGGTGGAAACGGCAAAACCCCGGTGGTGATCTGGCTGGTAGAGCAGCTCCAGAGGCGCGGTATCCGCCCGGGAGTTGTCTCACGCGGTTACGGTGGTAAAGCGGCGCAGTATCCACTGGTGCTGAGCCCAGCTACGACAACCGCTGAAGCCGGTGATGAGCCGGTACTGATTTACCAGCGTACAGGCGCGCTGGTTGCGGTATCGCCGGTGCGCAGTGATGCCGTGAAGGCACTGCTTGCGGAGCATGATGTACAAATCATCATTACCGATGATGGTTTGCAGCATTACGCGCTGGCGCGTGATAAAGAGATCGTGGTCATTGACGGCGTTCGGCGTTTTGGCAACGGCTGGTGGCTTCCAGCCGGTCCAATGCGCGAGCGTGCGTCGCGCCTGAAAACCGTCGATGCCGTGATTGTGAACGGTGGTGAAGCCAGAGCGGGCGAAATCCCGATGCTTCTTCGTCCCGGACAGGCCGTAAATATGCTGACCGGCGAGCGTAAAGATGTCGCGCAACTGGAACATCTGGTTGCGATGGCCGGTATAGGTCATCCGCCGCGTTTCTTCGCAACGCTGGAGCAGTGCGGCGCGCGGCTGGAAAAACGGGTGCCGCTGGCCGATCACCAGGCGTTAGTTGCCGAAGAGGTTGAAAGGCTGGCAGCGCCGGGCCAGACGCTGATCATGACGGAAAAAGACGCGGTAAAATGCCGGGCCTTTGCGAAAGAAAACTGGTGGTATCTGCCGGTTGACGCTGAACTCAGCGGCGAACAGCCGGAACATTTGCTCAAGGAACTGCTCGCGTTAGTGCAGTAACTTCTACGCGGTTCCGGTGGCGCTTTGACTGACAGGAAAACGCATGTCTCTACCGCAACTCTCACTTGCAGCCGCACGAAACCTGCATCTTGCCGCCCAGGGGCTTCTGAAAAAGCCCCGCCGCCGCGCGCAGCCAGCTGATATCCTCTCTACCGTGCAACGCATGTCGTTGCTGCAAATCGACACCATTAACATCGTGGCGCGTAGCCCGTATCTGGTCCTGTTTAGCCGCCTGGGAAACTATCCTCCGCAGTGGCTGGATAATGCGCTGAGTCAGGGCGAACTGATGGAATACTGGGCGCATGAAGCCTGTTTTCTCCCGCGCAGCGATTTTGCACTGGTGCGTCACCGCATGCTCGCCCCGGACAAAATGGGCTGGAAATACCGCCAGGAGTGGATGGTGGAACACGCGGATGAAATAGAACAACTGATTGCCCATATTCAGAAAAACGGTCCGGTACGCTCCGCGGATTTTGAACACCCGCGAAAAGGCGCCAGCGGATGGTGGGAGTGGAAACCGCACAAACGCCATCTTGAAGGGCTGTTTACGTCGGGCAAAGTGATGGTGGTCGAGCGCCGCAACTTTCAGCGCGTCTATGACCTCACGCACCGCGTTATGCCTCACTGGGACGATACGCGTGACCTGCTGTCTCAGGAGGTAGCCGAAGCCATCATGCTCGGGAACAGCGCCCGCAGCCTTGGCATCTTCCTCCCGCAGTGGCTGGCGGATTATTATCGTCTGCGTCAGCCGCAGCTAAAACCACTGCTCGAAACGTGGCAGCGCGAACAGCGCGTCATGCCGGTCTCGGTAGAGTCGTTAGGTGAAATGTGGCTGCATGCGGATTTGTTCCCTCTGCTGGCGCAGGCGCAGGAGGGCAAACTCCAGGCGACCCACAGTGCCGTGCTGTCGCCGTTCGACCCCGTTGTCTGGGACAGAAAGCGGGCCGAACAGCTGTTTGATTTCAGCTACCGTCTGGAATGCTACACCCCGGCGCCCAGGCGTCAGTATGGTTATTTTGTTTTGCCGCTGCTGCACAAAGGACAGCTTGTCGGGCGCATGGACGCTAAAATGCACCGTAAAACCGGCATGCTTGAAATTATCGCGCTCTGGCTGGAAGAGGGCATAAAGGTGACGGCTGGCCTGGAAAAAGGGTTAACGACTGCGCTCAGTGAATTTGCGCGCTGGCAGGGGGCGCATGAAATTGTACTCGGTCGCGTGCCTGTGGAGCTGTTTGCGACCTGTCGAGATGGCTGGGAAACAGACACTCCCTGAAAAGGGAATGTGATAAGCTTTAGGGATTACCCATACGGAGGAACTATGGATCACCGTTTACTAGAAATTATTGCCTGCCCGGTGTGCAACGGCAAACTGTATTACAGCCAGGATAAACAAGAGCTGATTTGCAAACTGGACAGCCTGGCGTTCCCGCTGCGTGACGGTATTCCGGTCCTGCTGGAAAATGAAGCCCGTTCACTGGTGGCAGAAGAGATCAAACCATGAGTTTTGTTGTCATTATCCCTGCGCGTTATGCTTCAACGCGCCTGCCAGGTAAACCGCTGGTGGATATCAATGGCAAACCGATGATTGTGCATGTCCTTGAACGGGCACGCGAATCGGGCGCCGGACGTGTCATCGTCGCCACCGATCACCCGGATGTCGCGCGAGCGGTTGAGGCCGCGGGTGGGGAAGTGTGCATGACCCGTGCCGATCATCAGTCAGGCACCGAGCGCCTGGCGGAAGTCGTCGAAAAATGCGGTTTCAGCGACGAGACGGTGATTGTGAACGTGCAGGGCGATGAGCCGATGATCCCGGCGGCGATTATCCGTCAGGTGGCCGACAACCTGGCTCGGCGTCAGGTCGGGATGGCAACCCTCGCGGTGCCGATTCACCACGCTGAAGAGGCGTTCAATCCGAATGCGGTGAAAGTGGTCATGGACGCAGAGGGCTACGCGCTCTATTTCTCCCGCGCCACCATTCCGTGGGATCGCGATCGTTTCGCGCAATCGAAAGAGACAATCGGCGAAACCTTCCTGCGCCACATCGGTATTTACGGCTACCGCGCCGGCTTTATTCGTCGCTACGTCGCCTGGGCACCAAGCCCGCTGGAGCATATTGAAATGCTCGAACAGCTTCGCGTGCTGTGGTACGGCGAGAAAATTCACGTTGCGGTTGCCCAGGAAATCCCAGGCACCGGCGTGGATACCCCTGAAGATCTCGAGCGCGTACGCGTCGAAATGCGTTAATTCGCTGGCATCCCCTCGTCTGGGGGGATGCTCTCCCGCCAGGCGATTTTCCTTTTCTTTTTCATTATTGATCTCTACCGGGTGACATCCGGGTTTCGCGCGCTCATTATAAAAGCAGTAGTCTTAATGGGGGTAATCTCATATGGAACAGCTGCGTGCTGAACTCAGCCATCTCCTTGGCGAAAAGCTAAGCCGGGTGGAATGCGTGAATGAAAAGGCCGATACCGCACTCTGGTCGTTGTATGACAGTCAGGGAAACCCCATGCCGCTGATGGCCAGAAGTTTTACCTCGCCGGGCGTCGCCAGACAGCTGGCCTGGAAAATGTCGATGCTGGCGCGGGAAGGGACTGTCCGTATGCCGACGGTCTACGGCGTGATGACCCATGAGGAGCATCCCGGCCCGGATGTTCTGCTTATCGAGCGTTTACGCGGGGTTTCTGTTGAAGCCCCGACGCGTACACCGGAGCGCTGGGAACAGCTGAAAGATCAGATTGTCGAGGCTCTGCTTGCCTGGCATCGGCAGGACAGCCGGGGTCTTGTTGGCGCGGTAGACAGCACCCAGGAAAACCTGTGGCCGCTGTGGTATCGCCAGCGTGTCGAAGTGCTGTGGGGCACGCTGAACCAGTTCAACAACACCGGCTTAACGATGCAGGACAAACGTATTCTGTTCCGCACCCGGGAATGTCTGCCGACGCTGTTTGAGGGTTTTAACGACAACTGCGTGCTGGTTCACGGCAACTTCACGCTACGCAGTATGCTTAAAGACTCGCGCAGCGACCAACTGCTGGCGATGGTCGGGCCGGGGATCATGCTCTGGGCGCCGCGCGAGTACGAACTGTTCAGGCTGAGCGAGGGCGGGGCGGCGGAAGATTTGCTCTGGCACTATCTTCAGCGCGCCCCCGTTGCGGAGGCCTTTCTCTGGCGACGCTGGCTCTATCTTCTCTGGGATGAGGTGGCGCAGCTGGTCAACACCGGGCGCTTTAATCGCGCCAGTTTCGATCTGGCCGCAAAATCACTCCTGCCCTGGCTTGCCTGACGAACCCTTAAGCCACTGCCACAAGCGGCCAAGCGTCTCGTAGCCGACGCGGTCGCTGTGCATCAGCCATACCGGGGACGGGATTATCCGTTCCCACGAATTGAGCGGGGCGTCAATAGCCAGCTGGTTTGCCGGAGCAGGAAGCGGATGAAGGCCCTGCTTCTCAAAGAAAATCATTGCGCGCGGCAGGTGTGAAGCAGAGGTCACCAGCAGGAACGGTACATCACCGATGGCCTGTTTCACCGCCGCCGCCTCTTCTTCGGTATCTTTTGGGCTATCCAGCGTGATGATGGCGGAACGCGGTACGCCAAGTGATTCAGCCACTCTTGCTCCTGCTTCAGCGGTACTGACCGGGTTGGTTTTTGCCGCAGCG
The DNA here is from genome assembly GCF_000492855.1 of Enterobacter sp. MGH 38. Classification (NCBI taxonomy): domain Bacteria; kingdom Pseudomonadati; phylum Pseudomonadota; class Gammaproteobacteria; order Enterobacterales; family Enterobacteriaceae; genus Enterobacter; species Enterobacter sp. MGH 38. Next base: position 708,525 of record NZ_KI535608.1, read on the forward strand.
CCCGTGAAGATCATCTTCGATCCCGGATTGGCCAGCCACAGGCGGATCCCCTCGTTCAGGCGCGGCAGGCTGTTGTTGATCAGGTTCGAGCTGGGCGCCCAGTTCGGATCCCAGGTATACCCGCCGCCCAGCACCACGATATAGCTCACCTTCTGATTTCCCTGCCACGTCGGGTAGGTGTTTTCAATCGGACGTAATAAACCGTCAGCGACCGGTTGCAGGCTGAGTAACAGCAGCGCCAGCCAGCCCACGGTAACAAGGGATTTACCGCTTTTCTGAAAGCGGCTAAACCATATCATTGCCAGCCCCAGCGCGATGAGAAGCAACAGCAGGGGAAGGGGAAGCATCATGCCTCCGATATATTTTTTTAGGGTAAAAAGCATCCTTTTTGGTTCCTTTTTTAACCATACAGCAGGCGATTGTCGGTGATATTACACCAGAGTGGTTCATTCTCCGCGCGGGTGTGACAAAATAGCGGTTTTGCAGTGAGTGGAACCCTCCCAATGCGGGATCGCAATTTTGATGACATCGCGGAAAAGTTTTCGCGCAACATTTATGGCACCACCAAAGGTCAGCTTCGTCAGACGATCCTCTGGCAGGATCTGGACAAGCTGCTGGCTGAATTCGGTGACCGACCGTTGCGCGTGCTGGATGCCGGCGGTGGGGAAGGTCAGACTGCAATTCTGATGGCGCAGCGGGGACATCACGTCACGCTTTGCGATCTTTCTGCCGAGATGGTTGCGCGCGCCGGGCGAGCGGCAGAAGAGAAAGGTGTGAGCGACAACATGCATTTTATACATTGCGCCGCTCAGGACATTCCGCAGCATTTGGAAACGCAGGTTGATCTGATATTGTTTCATGCTGTGCTCGAATGGATCGCCGAACCCCAGGCGATGTTAAAAACGCTGTGGTCGATGTTGCGCCCGGGCGGTGCGTTATCGCTGATGTTTTACAATGCCAACGGCCTGCTAATGCGAAACGTGCTGGTCGGCAATTTTGGCTACGTACAGCAGGGCATGTATAAAAAGAAACGACGCACGCTTTCACCGGATTTCCCCCGTGAACCGCAGCAGGTCTATGGCTGGCTGGAGGAGATCGGTTGGGAAATTACCGGCAAAACCGGCGTGAGGGTGTTTCATGATTATCTGCGTGATAAACAAAAACAGGATGACTGTTTAGACGCCTTAACAGAAATAGAGACGCGGTACTGCCGCCAGGAGCCTTATCTGAGCCTTGGCCGCTATATACACGTCACCGCGCGCAAGCCGCAGATGCAAGGATAATCTATGAGTGAATTTTCCCAGACAGTCCCCGAACTGGTTGCCTGGGCCAGGAAAAACGATTTCTCCATCTCGCTGCCGGTAGACAGACTCTCATTCCTGCTGGCGGTTGCGACGCTAAACGGCGAACGCCTGGATGGCGAAATGAGTGAAGGCGAACTGGTGGATGCGTTCCGCCACGTCAGTGATGCGTTTGAGCAAACCAGCGAAACCATTAGCGTGCGTGCCAACAACGCAATCAATGATATGGTGCGTCAACGTCTGCTGAACCGCTTTACCAGCGAGCAGGCGGAAGGAAACGCCATCTATCGTCTTACGCCACTGGGCATTGGCATTACCGACTATTACATCCGCCAGCGCGAATTTTCCACGCTGCGTCTCTCCATGCAGCTCTCTATTGTTGCAGGTGAGCTGAAGCGTGCCGCCGACGCGGCTGATGAAAACGGTGACGAATTCCACTGGCATCGCAACGTTTACGCGCCGCTGAAATACTCGGTCGCCGAGATTTTCGACAGTATCGATCTGACTCAACGTCTGATGGACGAACAGCAGCAGCAGGTGAAAGACGATATCGCTCAACTGCTTAATAAAGACTGGCGTGCGGCTATCTCCAGCTGTGAACTCTTGCTGTCAGAAACGTCCGGTACGCTGCGTGAGTTGCAGGATACGCTGGAGGCGGCGGGGGATAAGCTACAGGCCAATCTGCTGCGCATCCAGGACGCGACAATGGCGCACGACGATCTGCATTTTATCGACCGTCTGGTGTTTGATTTGCAGAGCAAGCTTGACCGCATTATCAGCTGGGGCCAGCAGTCAATCGACCTGTGGATCGGTTACGACCGCCACGTGCATAAATTTATCCGTACCGCCATCGATATGGATAAGAATCGCGTCTTTGCTCAACGTCTGCGCCAGTCGGTACAGACCTATTTCGATGCGCCGTGGGCGCTGACCCACGCCAACGCCGATCGTCTGCTGGATATGCGCGACGAAGAGATGGCGCTGCGCGATGAAGAGGTCACCGGTGAACTGCCGCCGGATCTGGAATACGAAGAATTTAACGAAATTCGCGAGCAGCTTGCGGCGATGATCGAAGAACAGCTCGCTGTCTACAAAACCAGACAAGCACCGCTGGATCTTGGCCTCGTGGTACGCGACTATCTGGCGCAGTATCCGCGCGCGCGCCACTTCGATGTTGCCCGCATTGTTGTAGACCAGGCGGTGCGCCTGGGCATCGCACAAGCCGATTTCACCGGACTGCCGCCGAAGTGGCAGCCGATTAACGATTACGGAGCCAAGGTACAGGCGCATGTCATTGACAAATATTGAACAAGTGATGCCAGTTAAGCTGGCACAGGCGCTGGCGAATCCGTTGTTTCCGGCGCTGGACAGCCAGCTGCGTGCCGGTCGTCACATTGGCCTTGACGAGCTGGATAATCACGCCTTTTTGATGGACTTTCAGGAGTACCTGGAAGAGTTTTACGCTCGCTATAACGTTGAGCTGATCCGCGCGCCGGAAGGGTTTTTCTACCTGCGTCCGCGCTCTACCACGCTTATTCCGCGCTCGGTGCTTTCCGAACTGGATATGATGGTCGGCAAAATTCTCTGCTACCTCTATCTCAGCCCGGAACGTCTGGCGAATGAAGGGATCTTCACCCAGCAGGAGCTTTACGATGAGCTGCTGTCGCTGGCGGATGAAAGCAAGCTGCTCAAGCTGGTGAATAACCGCTCAACGGGGTCCGATCTGGACCGTCAGAAATTACAGGAAAAAGTTCGCTCATCCCTTAACCGTCTGCGCCGTCTGGGAATGGTCTGGTTCATGGGTCACGACAGCAGCAAGTTCCGCATCACCGAATCGGTCTTCCGTTTTGGCGCCGACGTGCGTGCGGGTGATGATGCGCGTGAAGCGCAGCTGCGCATGATCCGTGACGGTGAAGCGATGCCGGTGGAAAACCATTTGCAGCTCAATGACGAGCACGAAGAGAATCAGCCGGATAGCGGGGAGGAAGAGTAATGATTGAACGCGGTAAATTTCGCTCACTGACGCTGATTAACTGGAACGGCTTCTTTGCCCGAACCTTCGATCTGGATGAACTGGTGACAACGCTCTCCGGCGGTAACGGGGCGGGTAAATCCACCACCATGGCGGCCTTCGTGACGGCGCTGATACCTGACCTGACCCTGCTGCACTTCCGTAACACCACTGAAGCGGGCGCCACGAGCGGCTCTCGTGATAAAGGTCTGCACGGTAAGCTGAAAGCGGGCGTTTGTTATTCAGTGCTGGACGTGATCAACTCCCGCCATCAGCGCGTGGTTGTAGGCGTGCGTCTGCAACAGGTTGCCGGCCGCGATCGTAAAGTAGATATCAAACCGTTTGCGATCCAGGGGCTGCCTACCTCCGTACAGCCAACCGCGCTGCTGACGGAAACCCTGAATGAACGTCAGGCGCGCGTCCTGACGCTCCAGGAGCTGAAAGACAAGCTGGAAGCCATCGAAGGCGTACAGTTTAAGCAGTTTAATTCCATTACCGACTACCACTCTCTGATGTTCGATCTCGGCGTGGTAGCCCGTCGTCTGCGCAGCGCGTCAGATCGTAGTAAATACTACCGTCTGATTGAAGCCTCCCTGTACGGCGGTATCTCCAGCGCCATTACCCGCTCCCTGCGCGACTACCTGTTGCCGGAAAACAGCGGCGTGCGTAAGGCCTTCCAGGATATGGAAGCCGCGCTGCGTGAAAACCGCATGACGCTGGAAGCGATTCGCGTTACGCAGTCTGACCGGGACCTGTTTAAACACCTGATCAGCGAAGCCACCAACTACGTGGCGGCGGACTATATGCGCCACGCCAACGAGCGCCGTATTCATCTCGATCAGGCGCTGGAGTATCGCCGCGAGCTGTTTACCTCCCGCAAACAGCTGGTGGCCGAGCAGTATAAGCATGTCGAAATGGCGCGCGAACTGGGCGAGCACAATGGTGCTGAAGGGGATCTGGAAGCCGATTACCAGGCGGCCAGCGATCATCTAAATCTGGTGCAGACCGCGCTGCGTCAGCAGGAAAAAATCGAGCGCTACGAAGCCGATCTTGATGAGCTGCAAATTCGTCTTGAAGAGCAAAATGAAGTGGTGGCCGAAGCTGCCGAATTGCAGGAAGAGAACGAAGCCCGCGCGGAAGCCGCCGAGCTGGAAGTGGATGAGCTGAAAAGCCAGCTCGCTGACTACCAGCAGGCGCTGGACGTGCAGCAGACGCGTGCGATTCAGTACAACCAGGCGTTGCAGGCGTTGCAGCGTGCCAAAGAGCTGTGCCATCTGCCGGACCTGACCCCGGAAAGCGCTGACGAATGGCTGGATACCTTCCAGGCCAAAGAGCAGGAAGCCACTGAGAAACTGCTTTCTCTCGATCAGAAAATGAGCGTGGCGCAAACGGCGCATAGCCAGTTTGAGCAGGCGTACCAGCTGGTGGTGGCGATTAACGGTCCGCTGGCGCGTAACGAAGCGTGGGACGTTGCCCGTGAGCTGCTGCGCGACGGCGTCAATCAGCGCCATCTGGCCGAGCAGGTGCAGCCGCTGCGCATGCGCCTGAACGAGCTGGAACAGCGTCTGCGTGAACAGCAGGAAGCCGAGCGTCTGCTGGCGGAATTCTGCAAGCGTCAGGGTAAAAATTACGATTTCGACGAGCTTGAGGCCCTGCATCAGGAACTGGAAGCGCGTATTGCGGCCCTGTCCGATACCGTATCGAATGCCAGCGAACAGCGCATGACGCTGCGCCAGGAGCTGGAACAGCTTCAGTCCCGTTCGAAGACGCTCTTACAGCGTGCGCCGATCTGGCTGGCTGCACAAAGCAGCCTGAACCAGCTCAGCGAACAGTGTGGCCAGGAGTTTGCCTCCAGCCAGGACGTCACCGAATACATGCAACAGCTGCTGGAGCGTGAGCGTGAAGCGATTGTTGAGCGTGACGAAGTGGGCGCGCGCAAGCGTGACGTCGATGAAGAAATCGAGCGTTTAAGCCAGCCTGGCGGCTCAGAAGATCCGCGTCTGAATGCCTTAGCCGAGCGTTTCGGCGGCGTGCTGTTGTCTGAAATTTACGACGATGTTGGTCTGGACGATGCGCCGTACTTCTCCGCGCTGTACGGTCCATCCCGTAACGCGATTGTGGTGCCGGATCTGTCGCTGATTTCTGACCAGCTTGCAGGGCTGGAAGACTGCCCGGAAGATCTCTACCTCATCGAAGGAGATCCGCAGTCGTTTGATGACAGCGTATTCAGCGTTGACGAGCTGGAAAAAGCGGTGGTGGTGAAAATCGCCGATCGCCAGTGGCGCTATTCGCGCTTCCCGGAACTGCCGCTGTTTGGCCGCGCCGCGCGTGAAAGCCGCATTGAAAGCCTGCATGCCGAGCGCGAAACGCTTTCTGAACGTTTTGCGACCCTCTCGTTTGATGTACAAAAAACGCAGCGTCTGCATCAGGCGTTCAGCCGCTTTATCGGCAGCCATCTGGGCGTGGCCTTTGAGCCCGATCCGGAAGCCGAAATTCGCAAGCTCAACACCCGCCGCGGTGAGCTGGAGCGTGCGCTGGCTAGCCATGAAAATGACAACCAGCAGAGCCGCGTCCAGTTCGAGCAGGCGAAAGAGGGCGTTGCGGCGCTTAACCGCATTCTGCCGCGCCTGAACCTGCTGGCGGACGATACGCTCGCCGACCGCGTGGATGAAATTCAGGAACGACTGGACGAGGCGCAGGAAGCCGCGCGCTTTGTGCAGCAGCACGGCAATCAGCTGGCGAAGCTGGAGCCGATGGTTTCCGTTCTCCAGAGCGACCCGGAACAGTTTGAACAGTTAAAAGAGGATTACGCCTGGTCACAGCAGGTGCAGCGCGAAGCGCGTCAGCAGGCGTTTGCCCTGACGGAAGTGGTGCAACGTCGTGCGCACTTCGGCTACTCCGATTCAGCAGAAATGCTGAGCGGGAACAGCGATCTTAATGAAAAGCTGCGCCAGCGCCTTGAGCAGGCGGAAGCGGAACGTACGCGCGCGCGCGAAGCGATGCGTACTCACGCCGCACAGCTGAGCCAGTACAGTCAGGTGATGGCGTCGTTGAAAAGCTCCTTCGACACCAAGAAAGAGCTGTTAAACGACCTGCATAAAGAGTTGCAGGACATTGGCGTGCGCGCCGACAGCGGTGCAGAAGAGCGGGCACGTATTCGCCGCGATGAGCTGCATGCTCAGCTCAGCAACAACCGTGCGCGTCGTAATCAGCTGGAAAAAGCGCTGACCTTCTGTGAAGCGGAGATGGACAACCTGACGCGTCGCCTGCGCAAGCTGGAACGTGACTATCACGAGATGCGCGAGCAGGTTGTGACCGCGAAGGCGGGCTGGTGCGCGGTGATGCGCATGGTGAAAGACAACAACGTGGAGCGTCGTCTGCACCGCCGCGAGCTGGCGTATCTGTCGGCCGATGAACTGCGTTCTATGTCGGATAAGGCGCTGGGCGCGCTGCGTCTGGCGGTGGCGGATAACGAACACCTGCGCGACGTGCTGCGCATGTCCGAAGATCCGAAGCGTCCTGAGCGCAAAATCCAGTTCTTCGTGGCGGTGTATCAGCACTTGCGCGAGCGTATCCGTCAGGACATCATCCGTACCGACGATCCGGTTGAAGCGATCGAACAGATGGAGATCGAGCTGGGCCGTCTGACGGAAGAGCTGACCTCCCGCGAGCAAAAGCTGGCAATCAGCTCCCGCAGCGTGGCGAATATTATTCGTAAAACCATTCAGCGCGAGCAGAACCGTATCCGTCAGCTGAACCAGGGCCTGCAAAGCGTGTCGTTTGGCCAGGTCAACAGCGTGAGGCTGAACGTGAACGTGCGTGAGGCGCACTCCACGCTGCTGGACGTGTTGTCTGAACAGCATGAGCAGCACCAGGATCTGTTCAACAGTAACCGCCTGACCTTCTCCGAAGCGCTGGCGAAGCTGTATCAGCGTCTGAATCCGCAGATTGACATGGGCCAGCGTACGCCGCAAACCATCGGCGAGGAGCTGCTGGACTACCGCAACTATCTGGAAATGGAAGTTGAGGTTAACCGTGGCTCAGACGGCTGGCTGCGCGCGGAATCCGGTGCGCTCTCTACCGGTGAAGCCATCGGTACCGGTATGTCGATTCTGGTGATGGTGGTGCAGAGCTGGGAAGATGAAGCGCGCCGTCTGCGCGGCAAAGACATCTCTCCATGTCGTCTGCTGTTCCTCGATGAAGCCGCGCGTCTCGACGCCCGCTCCATCGCCACGCTGTTTGAGCTTTGCGAGCGACTCGATATGCAGCTCATCATCGCGGCGCCGGAAAACATCAGTCCGGAAAAAGGGACAACCTATAAGCTGGTGCGTAAGGTGTTCCAGAACAGTGAACACGTGCACGTCGTGGGCCTGCGTGGTTTCGCCCCGCAGCCACCGGAGTCATTACCGGGCACGGCTGACGCCTCTTAACCTGGGGTGCGACAAATAGCGGCGCTCATGCGCCGCTTTTTTTATTCACTTAACTTGTGTTCAGGGCTGCGTTATCTTTAAACTTCTTTACATAAGGCAAGGCAGCAGCGTGTATGCCTTTCTATACTGAAGGAAAGCTCCAGAATACTGGGCATGTCGTGAAAAACAGGGGGCAAGGGATGTTGCTTAAGAAGAATCGTGGTCGTCAGCTGTCTGCGCTGAGTTTGTGCCTGACAGTGATGTTTGCTCCACTGTTTACCGCTCAGGCCGATGAGCCTGAAATTGTACCGACTGACAGCTCCGCGACGATGGGCGCGCAGCCGACGTCGCTGTCACAACCGCTGGATCAGTCTCCGGCGACGGCCATCATGGCCGGCATTAAACCACTGCCGGAAGGCATCGATACTGGATCATTACGTCAGCAGCTTATGACCGGGCTGCCCTCGGGCTATACTCCCGCTTATATTAACCAGCTCACGCTGCTTTACGCTGCGCGCGATATGAAACCGATGTGGGAAAATCGCGAGGCGGTACGTGCCTTCCAGCAGCAGCTGGCTGAAGTGGCGATTGCAGGTTTTCAGCCGCAGTTCACGACCTGGGTTGAACTCCTGACCGATCCTGCCGTGACCGGACAAGCGCGTGACGTGGTGCTGTCTGATGCCATGATGGGCTACTTACAATTTGTTGCGGGGATTTCGGTGAACGGCAACCGCTGGTTATACAGCAGTAAGCCGTACAAGCTGGCGACGCCTGCGCTGTCCGTCATTAACCAGTGGCAGCTGTCGCTGGATAACGGCGAACTGCCGCGCTTTATCGCAAGCCTTGCGCCTGCCCATCCGCAGTATGCCACGATGCATCAGTCGCTTCTTGAGCTGGTTGCGGATTCCCGCCCGTGGCCTCAGCTACGCGGCACCACAACGCTGCGTCCGGGGCAGTGGAGCAGCGATGTGCCTGCGATCCGCGAAATTATGAAACGCTCCGGCATTCTCGACAGCGGCCCTAAAATTGCACTGCCCGGTGACGAGACGCAAAATGCGGTCGTCAGCCCGTCGGCGCCGGTAAAAGAGAAAACCGCCGTTGCGTTGAGCAATAAGCCCGCCGCTTACGATCGCGAGCTGGTCGCCGCAGTGAAGCAGTTCCAGGCCGCGCAGGGGCTGGGCGCTGACGGCGTGATTGGTCCATCTACTCGCGACTGGCTGAACGTCTCTCCGGCCCAGCGGGCTGGAGTGCTGGCGTTGAATATCCAGCGCTTGCGCTTGCTGCCGGGCACGTTATCCACCGGCATTATGGTCAACATTCCGGCGTACTCCCTGGTCTACTATCAGGACGGTAGTGAAGTACTGGCGTCCCGCGTGATTGTCGGCCGACCTGACCGTAAAACGCCAATGATGAGCAGCGCGCTGAATAACGTGGTGGTTAACCCGCCGTGGAACGTGCCGCCGACGCTGGCGCGCAAAGATATTCTGCCTAAGGTCTGGAATGACCCGGGTTATCTGGAGCGACATAACTATACGGTGATGCGTGGCTGGAACAGCAAAGAAGCGATTGACCCCTGGATGGTGGACTGGTCAACGATTACGCCTTCGAACCTGCCGTTCCGTTTCCAGCAGGCACCGGGCGCACATAACTCGCTGGGACGTTACAAATTCAATATGCCAAGTTCGGACGCAATCTATCTGCATGATACCCCGAACCATAATTTGTTCCAGAAAGACGCACGCGCGCTCAGCTCGGGCTGTGTCCGCGTGAACAAGGCCTCTGAGCTGGCAAATATGCTGTTGCAGGATGCAGGCTGGAACGATACGCGGATATCAGATGCGCTGAAGCAGGGAGATACGCGTTACGTCAATATCCGCCACAATATTCCGGTCAATCTTTACTATCTGACGGCGTTTGTAGGGGCAGACGGACGTACCCAGTATCGTACAGATATTTACAATTATGATCTGACAGCGCGATCCGGCGCACAAATTTTGCCAAAAGCGGAACAATTAATCAGGTAAATGAAGTAGTTCGGTAAAAATGATTGTCGTAAGTTATGGTGAATATGAGGCGATCTGGCTCCAAGCCGCGTATTTACTGGGGTTGGGCGCCTTGACGTAACAGGTTTTGCCAGTTATGGTGCCCTTCGTGCGCTAAGCATATTGACAATTTCTTTTACCTGTAGACCTGATTATCATGGACAAATTTGACGCTAATCGCCGCAAATTGCTGGCGTTAGGTGGCGTTGCGCTGGGCGCAGCAGCCATCCTTCCGACGCCAGCATTTGCCACCCTCTCGACACCTCGTCCGCGTATTTTAACGCTCAACAATCTGCATACTGGTGAGACGCTTAAAGCGGAATTTTTCGATGGCAGAGGCTATATTCAGGATGAATTAGCAAGACTCAACCATTTTTTCCGTGATTTCCGCGCGAATAAAATCAAAGCCATCGACCCTGGATTATTCGATCAGCTTTACCGCTTGCAGGGACTGCTGGGGACCAAAAGGCCGGTGCAGCTCATCTCTGGCTATCGCTCTCTGGATACCAACAATGAACTGCGTGCCCACAGCCGTGGGGTAGCGAAAAAAAGCTATCACACCAAAGGGCAGGCGATGGATTTCCATATTGAGGGCGTTTCGTTAGCCAATATTCGCAAAGCGGCGTTATCTATGCGCGCAGGTGGTGTAGGATACTACCCACGTAGCAACTTTGTGCATATTGATACCGGGCCGGTTCGGCACTGGTAATAACGAAACACAGGAGCAGTATGAACTATCGTATTATTCCGGTTACCGCGTTCTCACAGAACTGTTCATTGATCTGGTGTGAACAAACTAAACTGGCCGCGCTTGTTGATCCCGGTGGCGACGCTGAGACAATCAAGCAGGAAGTCGCTGCCAGCGGTGTAACGCTGATGCAGATTTTACTCACCCATGGCCATCTCGACCATGTGGGTGCAGCGGCTGAACTGGCTGAACACTACGGTGTGCCGATTATCGGCCCGGAAAAAGAAGATGAGTTCTGGCTACAGGGATTACCTGCTCAAAGCCGTATGTTTGGCCTGGAAGACTGTCAGCCACTGACACCGGACCGCTGGCTGAACGAAGACGATCGCGTTAACGTAGGGAATGTAACTTTACAGGTGTTGCATTGCCCCGGACATACGCCCGGCCATATTGTCTTCTTTGATGACGTGTCGCGTCTGCTGATTTCCGGTGACGTGATTTTCAAAGGGGGCGTAGGACGCAGTGATTTCCCACGCGGCGATCACGGTCAGCTGATTCAGTCGATTAAGCAGAAGTTATTACCGTTAGGTGATGATGTGACGTTTATCCCTGGACACGGACCAATGTCAACGCTGGGGGATGAGCGGTTGCATAACCCGTTCCTTCAGGATGAAATGCCTGTCTGGTAAACCCGGTAAAATAAAAAAGCCTGCACGATGCAGGCTTTTTTTTAGGGATGCAGGTTACAGCACCGCGACAATGGCTTCGCACAGCGGCGCCATGTTGTCAGGCGTCATACCTGCAACGTTCACGCGGCCAGATGCAACGGCATACACGCCAAACTCTTCACGCAGGCGCAGCACCTGCTCTTTGGTCAGGCCGCTGAAGGAGAACATGCCGTTCTGCTTGATGATGAAGCTGAAGTCACGGTCAGCGCCTTTCTCAGCCAGCGTGTTCACAAACAGCAGACGCATGCGCTGAATGCGCTGACGCATATCGTTCAGCTCTTGCTCCCAGATGGCGCGCAGCGCATCGTTGCTCAGGATCGTCGCGACCACAGACGCACCGTGTGCCGGTGGGTTGGAGTAGTTAGCGCGGATCACGGACTTCATCTGGCTGAATGCGCGATCGACGGTTGCTTCGTCAGCAGCCACCAGCGTACAGGCGCCGACACGCTCGTTATACAGACCAAAGTTCTTGGAATAGGAGCTTGCGACTATCAACTCTTGATGCACGGCGGCGAATGCGCGCAGACCTTCTGCATCTTCTTCCAGACCACGGGCAAAGCCCTGGTAAGCGAAGTCAAACAGCGGCAGCCAGCCTTTTTCAACGGACAGCTTAGCCAGCTGTTCCCACTGCTCAAGCGTAGGATCGATACCGGTTGGGTTATGGCAGCAGCCGTGGAACAGCACCACATCGCCCGCCTGGGCTTCGCTCAGGCTGGCCAGCAGGCCGTCGAAATCCAGCGCGTGGCTGGCTGCGTCGTAGTAGGCGTATTCACGCACTTCCAGACCCGCAGAATTAAACACGCTCTTATGGTTCGGCCAGCTTGGATTGCTTACCCACACACGCTTCACAGAAGTGTTTTTCGCCAGGAAATCTGCCGCCACGCGCAGTGCGCCGGTACCGCCTGGGGTCTGCGCCGTGCGGGCGCGTTTTTCGCTCACAATGGTGCTGCCTTTGCCGAACAGCAGCTCCTGGGTGCAGCGACCAAATTCAGGGATACCATCAATACCGAGGTAGTTTTTGGTGGTTTCGTTTTCCAGCAGATACTGCTCAGCTTTTTTGACGCTGGTCAGTACCGGAGTTTTGCCGGTTTCATCTTTATATACACCAATACCCAGGTTGATTTTTCCAGGGCGGTCGTCGGCGCGAAACAGATCGGCCAGGCCCAGAATTGGGTCGGCAGGAGCGGCAGTAATGTTCTCAAACATGACGAAGTTCCATTGTGATTACAGAAGTGAAATCCGCTATCAGGTTAACGGTAGATTTACAAAATGCCAACCGTTTGCGACGAAAAGCGTGCGGCTTTTCAAAAGTCGCTATTATTTTCTCTCAGGAATAAAAAAACAGGGCCGAAGCCCTGTTCATTAAGCATATAACAACGAGGTGTGCTGATTAGAACTGGTAAACCAGACCCAGAGCCACGATATCGTCGTTGTTGATGCCCAGCTTGTTGTCGTCTTTCAGCTGGTTGATCTGATAGTCAACATAGGTAGACATGTTTTTGTTGAAGTAGTATGTCGCACCAACGTCGATGTAGTTGATGTAGTCTTCGTCACCGATACCTTCTACGTCTTTCGCTTTAGATTTGTAGTAAGCGATGGATGGACGCAGACCGAAGTCGAACTGGTACTGAGCGACGACAGAGAAGTCCTGAGACTTGTTAGCGAAACCACGGCTGCCCAGACGCGCTGCGTTACGCATTTCGCCATAAATAGCTGCCAGGTAGATGTTGTTCGCGTCATATTTCAGACCGGTTGCCCACTGTTCAGCTTTGTCACCTTTACCCCATTCCAGCGTCTGCTGGTTGTTGGTACGGTCAGCTGCACCATAAGCACCCACAATGCCGAAGCCTTCGAAATCATAGCTCAGTGAGGTTGCCCAGCCGTCGCCGTTGGAACGTACTGCATCAGTACGCTCGTTTTTGCCCAGGTACTGAACACCAAAGTTCAGACCGTCAACCAGGCCGAAGAAGTTGCTGTTACGGTAAGTCGCCAGACCACCCGTACGGCCTGCGAAGAAGTTATCGCTCGCGCCGGTGTCGCCGCCGAACTCAGGCAGCATATCGGTGATGCCGATTGCGTCATAGACCAGGCCGTAGTTACGACCGTAGTCGAAGGAGCCTGCGTCACCAAATTTCAGACCTGCGAATGCCAGACGGGTTTTGTTGCCGTTCTGTGCATCGCCACCTTCAGAGTTGTTACCCTGGAAGTTGTATTCCCACTGACCGTAGCCAGTCAGCTGATCGTTGATCTGAGTTTCACCTTTGAAGCCCAGACGCGCGTAAGTGTTGTCGCCATCGTTGCTGTCATTATCGGAGAAGTAATGCAGGCCGACTGCTTTCCCGTAAAGATCTAATTTGTTGCCGTCTTTGTTATAGATTTCAGCAGCGTTTGCTGCACCGGCTACCAGCAGGGCAGGGACTACCACTGCCAGGATATTGCGCTTCATCATTATTTATTACCCTCATTGGTTTTTTTATGACACTCGCCACTGCCGTCAATAAATTCTGTCAATAAATATTTCCGGAACTATTGATGAGAGTTAGGTGTCTTTATGTGTCTGACAGGCATCTTTCCATTCATAGAACCGTTTCGCTACACTGAAAGTGCTACAATCTTCAAGATTCAGTTACCAAAAGAAAATATATGTAACTAAATATGTATTTTTGGGAACTTTGTGAAGCACCTCAAACTTCAGCGCTTTCTGGTGAATTAAACCTCCGCTTTATTCTTATATATATGATTTCCTTATGTTTAATTTAGCTAAAGGCCTTTCGTATAAACAGAAGTTAAACGGCTCATTTTTTCTTATAATCGACAAAAGCCATCCAGATGGCTGTGAGGGTGGTTGTTTTTTGTGCTATTGCGTAAGGATTGTATTAAGCGCCATAAAAATGGGGTTATTTTTTTATCTCAGGATATTTCGTGGAAACAAAACGTAACAGGTAGAGGTAATCGCGGGGTTGTGGTTTAAAGACGCTTACTTTTGACTGACGAAAACTGACATTGCAGGATAAAATAATGGCCAGCATTTGCTGGCCATTAAGGATTTGGTCGGTTAGAAACTTGCGTTACGCGGTGTGCGTGGGAACGGAATCACATCACGTACGTTCTGAACACCTGTTACGTAAGCAATCAGACGTTCAAAGCCAAGGCCAAAGCCGGAGTGCGGGACGGTGCCGTAGCGACGGAGATCGCGATACCAGCTGTAGTCCGCCGGGTTCAGACCCATCTCCTGCATACGCGCGTCCAGCACATCCAGTCGCTCTTCACGCTGGGAGCCACCGATAATCTCACCGATGCCCGGCGCCAGCACGTCCATCGCGGCAACGGTTTTACCGTCTTCGTTAAGGCGCATATAGAACGCCTTAATGTCTTTCGGATAATTTTTCACCACAACCGGTGCTTTGAAGTGCTTCTCTGCCAGATAACGTTCGTGCTCGGAGGAGAGATCCACACCCCAGTAAACCGGGTTTTCGAATTTCTCACCGCATTTTTCCAGGATAGCGACCGCGTCGGTGTAATCCACCTGCGCGAAGTCTGCGGAGACGAAGCGCTCAAGACGGGCGATGGCGTCGTTATCGACACGCTCAGCGAAGAATTTCATGTCGTCTGCGCGCTCTTCGAGAACCGCTTTGAACACGTATTTCAGCATCGCTTCTGCCAGGCCAGCCACGTCATTCAGATCGGCAAAGGCCACTTCCGGCTCCAGCATCCAGAATTCCGCCAGGTGACGGCTGGTGTTGGAGTTTTCCGCACGGAAGGTTGGGCCGAAGGTATAGATCTTAGACAGCGCACAGGCGTAGGTTTCGCCGTTCAGCTGGCCAGAAACCGTCAGGAAGGCTTCTTTACCAAAGAAGTCTTTGTCGTAATCCACTTTACCTTCCGGCGTACGCGGCAGGTTTTCCATATCCAGCGTTGAAACGCGGAACATTTCACCTGCGCCTTCGGTATCGGATGCCGTGATCAGCGGAGTAGAAACCCAGAAGTAACCCTGCTCGTCAAAGAAGCGATGCAGCGCCTGCGCCAGCGTATGACGCACGCGGGCAACCGCACCAATCAGGTTGGTGCGCGGACGCAGGTGCGCAACTTCACGCAGATATTCGATGCTGTGACGCTTTGCAGCCATCGGATAGGTGTCCGGATCTTCAACCCAGCCGGTCACTTCCACCGAGGTCGCCTGAATTTCGTAGCTCTGACCCTGGCCCGGAGAGGCCACCACAACACCGGTGACGATCACGGAACAGCCGGTTGTCAGGTGCAGAACGTCATCATTGTAATTGGGCAGAGAATTATTAATGACGGCCTGTACAGGATCAAAGCAGGAACCGTCATAGACGGCGAGGAAGGAGATGCCAGCTTTAGAATCTCGGCGAGTACGCACCCATCCGCGCACGGTGACCTCCTGGTCAACGGCGACACGGCCCTGGAGTACGTCGGCTACAGGCACAACGCTCATAATATTCTCTCTGTTAATAGTCGGAAAAAATAAACACTTGTCCGCCCTTATAGGGGGGATATCTATGTTACCTGCCATCCGCTATCAGACAAGTAAATTTCACCGTCTTGAGAGAAGAAATAAGAAATAAATAAGAGAAGGGGAGCCATGAAGGCTCCCCCGAAGCCGTTAACTGGCTTTTTTAACCTGAGGCAGATCGAAGGCTTTACGTAATGCGCGGACAAACGCTTTGTCATGGCAGATGGTTTTGCCAGGGCTGTCGGAGAGCTTCGCGACCGGCTTACCGTTACATTCCACCAGTTTTATGACGATGTTCAGCGGTTTCACCTGAGGGATATCACAGGTTAACCGCGTACCAATCCCGAAACTCAGGTTCACCCGCGATGAGAAATGGCGATAAAGGTCGACGGCTTTTGCCAGATCAAGGTTATCGGAGAAGACCAGCACCTTACTCATTGGGTCGATACCCAGCTTTTCGTAATGGGCGATGGCTTTCTCACCCCATTCAACCGGGTCCCCGGAATCATGGCGTAACCCCTGGTAGCGTTCGGCAAACTCAGGGCCAAAGTCGCGCAGGAACGCGTCCATGGTAATGCAGTCGGTAAGGGCAATACCCAGCCGATCCGGGTATTCCTCTAGCCACGCGGCGAGGGCGGCGCGCTGGCTGTTGGCAAGGTCAGGGCTGATCTGCTGGTGCGCCTGGAACCATTCGTGCGCCTGGGTGCCCATCGGCGTTAAATCAAGGCGACGTGCCAGATCGTAGTTACTGGTGCCAACGAACCACGGCTCCTGTTGCAGACGTCTGACAATGGCTTCCTGAACCTCGCGAGAGAAGCGGCGGCGCGTGCCAAAGTCCATCAGACGGAAGCGGGACATATCCAGCCCTTCGGTCAGTCTGGAAAACTCAACGAGTTTATTCTCCAGAGCGGCGACCGCCTGCGTCACACCGGTTTCAGGGGAGCGATAGCGGTGGGCCAGCTCGCTGATCACGGCCAGAAGCGGCACTTCCCACATGATCACCTCGCGCCACGGGCCGGTCAGACGAATGTCCAGCTTGCCGTTATCATTGGTGACGGTGACCTGTTCCGGCTTATAGCGGAACTCACGCAGCCAGTTCAGATAGTCCGCTTTGAAGAAAGGCAGGCCTGAAAGCCACTGATATTCGTCATCGGTGAGCGCCAGATGCTGCATGGCCTCGACCTGTTCACGAATGGAATCTGCGTAGATACCCAGCAAGTCGTCACCCCGGCAGCGAAATTCCGCCGCAACATGGACATCATGATAGTGGTGAAACACGGCTTGCTGCATATGCAGCTTGTACGCGTCGGTATCCAGCAACGTATGCAGAACCGGAGAAGCGAATTGAGTCATAGGTGCGCTGTAGCATCCTCTCACGGGAGCGTTTAGTACAATAAACAACTCCGGAGTATACCCTGTTTAGTGATTTATTGAACCCCGATCACAACATAAGCACACTTTATGGTCGAGAGCATTTCGTGCCCCGTGTTATAAAAATGTAGCTAAAAAGGGCGTTGTGCCTGAAAAGATGAACATTCTGCATAGCGCGTTTTACACAACAGGAATATATTGAATCGTTACTCGACAAACGATGCATAAGGTTTTCTATGACACAACAGCCACAAGCTAAATACCGCCACGACTACCGTGCGCCGGAATACCTGATAAGCGATATCGATCTGACTTTCGACCTGGATGCCACAAAAACCGTCGTGACGGCGGTAAGCCAGGTGACGCGCCAGAGCGCGACAGCCGTGCCGCTGCGTCTGGATGGTGAAGACCTGACGCTGGTTTCCCTGCATATTAACGATGAAGCCTGGTCAGACTATAAAGAAGAAGGCAACCAGCTGGTCATCGACAACCTGCCGGAACGCTTTACCCTGCGCATCGTGAATGAAATTAGCCCTGCCGCCAATACCGCGCTGGAAGGGCTTTACCAGTCAGGCGTAGCCCTGTGTACCCAGTGTGAAGCCGAAGGTTTCCGCCACATTACCTGGTATCTTGATCGCCCGGACGTCCTGGCGCGCTTTACCACCAAAATTATTGCCGACAAAACGCTGTACCCGTACCTGCTCTCCAACGGCAACCGGATTGGCGAGGGGGAAATGGAGAATGGCCGTCACTGGGTACAGTGGCAGGATCCGTTCCCGAAACCCTGCTATCTGTTTGCGCTGGTGGCGGGAGATTTCGATGTTCTTCGCGACACCTTTAAAACGCGCTCTGGCCGTGAAGTCGCGCTGGAGCTGTTCGTGGATCGTGGCAACCTTGACCGCGCACCGTGGGCAATGACCTCTCTCATCAACTCCATGAAGTGGGATGAAACGCGCTTTGGTCTCGAATATGACCTCGATATCTATATGATTGTTGCTGTCGATTTCTTCAACATGGGCGCGATGGAGAATAAAGGTCTTAACATCTTTAACTCCAAATACGTGCTGGCGCGTACCGATACCGCCACGGATAAAGATTACCTCGATATCGAACGCGTTATCGGCCACGAATATTTTCACAACTGGACCGGGAACCGCGTCACCTGTCGCGACTGGTTCCAGCTGAGCCTGAAAGAGGGCTTAACCGTCTTCCGCGATCAGGAGTTCAGCTCCGATCTGGGATCGCGGGCGGTGAACCGCATCAACAACGTGCGCACTATGCGTGGTCTGCAATTTGCAGAAGATGCCAGCCCAATGGCCCACCCGATCCGCCCGGATAAAGTCATTGAGATGAATAACTTCTACACCCTGACGGTGTATGAAAAAGGCGCTGAAATTATCCGCATGATCCACACCCTGCTGGGCGAAGAGAATTTCCAGAAAGGGATGCAGCTTTACTTCGAGCGTCACGACGGCAGTGCGGCCACCTGCGACGATTTTGTTCAGGCGATGGAAGACGCCTCTAACGTGGATCTGTCTCATTTCCGCCGCTGGTACAGCCAGGCCGGTACGCCGATTGTGACGGTCAAAGACGACTACAACCCGGAAACCGAGCAGTACACGCTGACCATCAGCCAGCGCACACCGCCAACGGCGGAGCAGGAAGAGAAACATCCGCTGCACATTCCGTTCAGCGTTGAGCTGTACGACAACGAAGGCAATGTGATCCCGTTACAGAAGGGCGGTCACCCGGTGCATAACGTGCTGAACGTGACCCAGGCAGAGCAGACCTTTATCTTCGATAACGTCTATTTCCAGCCCGTTCCCGCCCTGCTGTGCGAATTCTCCGCGCCGGTGAAACTCGAATACAAGTGGAGCGATCAGCAGCTGACGTTCCTGATGCGTCACGCGCGCAACGATTTCTCGCGCTGGGATGCGGCACAAAGTCTGCTGGCGACCTACATCAAGCTGAACGTCAACCGTTACCAGCAGGGCCAGCCGTTGACGCTGCCGGTTCATGTGGCAGACGCGTTCCGTGCCATCCTGCTGGATGAGAACATTGACCCGGCGCTGGCGGCTGAAATTTTAACGCTGCCGTCTGCGACTGAAATCGCCGAGCTGTTTGACATCATTGATCCGATTGCCATCGTCGCCGTGCGTGAAGCGCTGACCCGCACGCTGGCGACCGAACTGGCAGATGAGTTCCTCGCCATTTACAACGCCAACAAGCTGGACGCGTATCGGGTGGAACATGCGGATATCGGTAAACGTTCCCTGCGCAATACCTGCCTGCGCTATCTGGCGTTTGGTGAGGCAGAGCTGGCGAACACGCTGGTCAGCAAGCAGTACCACGAAGCCGATAACATGACCGATGCGCTGGCCGCGCTGGCTGCAAGCGTTGCCGCCGAGCTGCCGTGCCGCGATGCGCTGATGCAGGAGTACGACGACAAGTGGTATCAGGATGGTCTGGTGATGGACAAGTGGTTCATCCTTCAGGCCACCAGTCCGGCAGCCGATGTACTCAGCAAAGTACGTAGCCTGCTGAAGCACCGTTCGTTCACCATGAGCAACCCGAACCGCGTCCGCTCTCTGATTGGTGCCTTCGCCAGCAGCAACCCAGCCGCGTTCCATGCCGAAGACGGCAGCGGTTATCAGTTCATGGTTGAAATGCTGACCGAGCTGAACAGCCGTAACCCGCAGGTGGCGTCTCGTCTGATTGAGCCGCTGATCCGCCTGAAACGTTACGATGCGCAGCGTCAGGCGAAAATGCGCGCCGCGCTTGAGCAGCTGAAAGGGCTGGAAAATCTGTCTGGCGATCTGTACGAGAAGATTGCTAAGGCCTTAGCGTAATAAAAAATTGCCCGGTGGGCAGGTAAAAGCAAAACGGCAACCTCGGTTGCCGTTTTTTAGTTTTTTCTCCCTCTCCCTGTGGGAGAGGGCCGGGGTGCGGGCATCAGGCATTAGCTTTAATCAACACCCGTTCACTTACCCCACGCTTCATCACCCGATCCAGCACTTCGGCTTCCAGCTCCCCCAGTCGGGCCGATCCCACGCGGCGAGGACGCGGAATATCTACCGTCAGATCCAGACCAATTTTACCTTCTTCTATTAACAGCACCCTGTCTGCCATTGCCACGGCTTCACTGACATCATGCGTCACCAGCAGCACCGTAAAGCCGTGCGTCTGCCATAGGGTTTCAATCAGATCCTGCATTTCGATCCGCGTCAGGGCATCAAGCGCGCCGAGCGGTTCATCAAGCAGCAGCAGGCCGGGACGATGAATCAGCGCGCGTGCCAGCGCTACGCGCTGCTTTTGTCCACCCGACAGGGCCGCAGGCCACTCTCCCGCGCGATTCTCCAGCCCTACCGCAGCGAGTGCCTGCCGGGCGTCCTCCCGCCAGCTGCCCTTCAGGCCCAGCCCGACGTTATCCATCACCGTTTTCCACGGCAGCAGACGCGCATCCTGAAACATCATGCGCGTATCATCCTGAATCGTGGCCAGCGGCGTAGTGCCTGCCAGAATGTCACCGCTGTTTGGCGCTTCCAGCCCGGCTAAAAGACGCAGCAGGGTACTCTTGCCGCCACCGCTGCGGCCGACAACGGCAACAAACTGTCCGGCAGGAATATGCAGATCCAGTGCATTCAGAATGGTGTTGTCGCCGTAGCGTTTGGTCACGCCGTTCAGCAGTAACGGTGTTCCCTGGTTCAGTCGTGCAGTATTCATGCTTTCGCCTCCTGAGCGGTGTAGGCCGGGTTCCAGCGCAGCCAGCTACGTTCCAGCCACTGGGCGCTGACGTCCGCAAGTTTGCCGAGCAGGGCATAAAGGATAATGGCAACCACCACCACGTCCGTTTGCAGGAACTCGCGGGCGTTCATCGCCAGATAACCAATGCCGGAGTTAGCCGAAATGGTTTCCGCCACGATCAGGGTTAGCCACATCAGGCCGAGCGCAAAACGCACCCCAACCATAATGGAGGGCAGGGCGCCCGGCAGGATCACATGGGTAAACAGGGCAAAACCTGACAGGCCATAGCTGCGGGCCATCTCAACCAGACCGCGATCGATATTGCGGATCCCATGCCAGGTATTGATATAAATCGGGAATAACGTTCCCAGCGCCACGAGGAAAATTTTGGCGCTCTCATCAATGCCAAACCACAAAATAACCAGTGGGATAAGCGCCAGATGCGGCACGTTACGCAGCATCTGAACGGAGGTATCCAGCAGCCGCTCACCCCAGCGGGACAGGCCGCTGATCAGCCCCAGCATCAGGCCGATGCTTCCGCCAATCGAAAAGCCGATTACCGCGCGCCAGGAGCTGATGGCAAGATGTTGCCACAGCTCACCGCTGGCGCTGAGCGACCAGAACGCTTCCACAACGCCCTCCGGAGAGGGCAAAATGCGGCTCGACAGCCAGCCAGTTGAAGACGCCAGTTGCCAGACGAGGACAATGCCGACGGGCAGAAACCACGGCGCGGCGCGCAGTAGCCATTTTTGTGCGGTTGCAGACATGGTGGCTCCTTAGCTTTGCGCGACTTTTCTCGGGATAAACGCGTTCGCCACGGCTTCGCCCTGTAACTGAAGCTGGCGTGGCTGCGGAATTTCCGGGATAGCGACATCCAGGTGCGGGAACAGCAGTTCACCCACCTTGTACGCCTCCTCCAGATGCGGGTAGCCAGACAGGATAAAGCTGTCGATCCCCAGCGCCGCGTATTCATTAATGCGTGCCGCTACGGTTGGGCCGTCGCCGACCAGCGCCGTGCCGGCGCCGCCGCGCACCAGACCCACCCCGGCCCACAGGTTCGGGCTGATCTCAAGATTTTCACGCTTGCCGTTGTGCAGGGAGGCCATCCGGTGCTGGCCCACGGAGTCGGTTTTGGCAAACGCCGCCTGTGCTTTAGCGATAGTATCGTCGTCCAGATGAGCGATCAGACGGTCGGCGGCTTGCCAGGCCTCGTCGTTGGTTTCGCGGACGATCACGTGCAGGCGAATACCAAAGCGCACCGTACGGCCATGTTCTGCGGCTTTAGCGCGTACCTGAGCAATTTTCTCTTTCACCAGCTCCGGTGGCTCGCCCCAGGTCAGATAGAGATCGACCTGCTCAGCCGCCAGCTCCTGCGCCACGTCCGACGATCCGCCAAAATAGAGGGGAGGGCGCGGCTGCTGTAACGGCGGGAAGTAGAGCTGCGCATCGCGAACGTGGATATGTTTCCCTTCGAAGGTGACGGTTTCCCCTTCCAGCAGACGTCGCCAGACGCGGGTGAACTCTGCGGAGGCTTCATAGCGTTCGGTATGATCGAGGAAAACGCCATCCCCCGCCAGCTCCTGCGGATCGCTGCCCGTCACAAGGTTGAACAGCGCACGGCCGTTGGAAAGCCTGTCCAGCGTTGCCGCCTGACGCGCCGCGACGGTGGGCGACACCACGCTCGGGCGCAAGGCTACCAGGAATTTCAGGCGGTGGGTGACGGGGATCATTGACGCGGCAACCAGCCACGCATCCTCACATGAACGGCCCGTCGGGATCAGCACCCCGGTAAAACCGATGCGGTCTGCCGCCTGGGCGATCTGCTGTAGGTAGCCGTGATCGACCGGGCGGGCGCCTTCTTCTGTGCCAAGATAGTGTCCATCACCGTGGGTGGGTAAAAACCAGAAAAGATTCAGACTCATGATTTTTTTCCTTCAATGCCAGCGGGTTGCCAGATGCGTTCGCGAATATTCACCTGCTTTGGAACCAGGCGGTTTTGATAAAAGAGGTCTGCCGTTTGCTGCTGGAGAGCGGCAACGTGGGCGTCAACCGGTGCTATGGTGGTGGGAGGACGGTGGTCAAGATAGGTGGCGATCACCGGTTCAGGCAGGCCCATGGTTTTTGCCAGCAGCGTGATGCTCTGCTGACGCTGGCTTTGGGTCAGCGCATCGGCCTGAGAGAAGGTATCCAGCACCTGCTGAATAAAGGCGCCATTTTTCTCAGCGTAAGGACGTGCCGCCAGGTAGAACGAACCGGTCTGCTTCAGGGTGGTGCCGTCTTTCAGCACCCGCACACCGCCCTGCAACAGTGCGGCGGAGTAGTACGGATCCCAGATAGCCCAGGCATCAACATTTTTTTGCTGAAACGCCGCGCGCGCATCGGCAGGCGTCAGGTAAACGGGCTGGATATCGGTGAATTTTAGGCCGGCCTCCTGCAACGCGCGCAGCAGCAGGTTGTGCGAGCTTGAACCTTTCTGGAAAGCAACCTTATGGCCTTTGAGGTCGGCGACGCTTTTGATCTCGCTGTTTTCGGGCACCAAAATAACCTCTGCCTTCGGCTTGGCGGGCTCAACGCCAACGTAAACCAGATCCGCCCCGGCAGCCTGCGCAAAGATCGGCGGGATATCGCCGGTGCTGCCTAAATCAATACTCCCGACGTTCAGCGCCTCCAGCATCTGTGGTCCGGCAGGGAACTCGACCCATGAGAATTTGGTCTCCGGGAAACGCTTCTCCAGCAACGCATGGCTTTTCGCCAGCACCATGCTGACGCTGCCTTTCTGATAACCGATACGCAGGCTCTCCGGCGCTTTCACCGTCGCCTGAGCCAGCGACGCCACTGCCAGCAGACCTGCCAGCCCGATACGGGTAACTGTTTTAAACATGCGCCACTCCTTGTGATTGATGAAATGCCGCCGCGTGGCGATCCCGACGGTTCAGGGCGTGCCAGAAGGTTTCAAGCGCGCTGTCGAGGCGGGTTTGCAGATTCGGCGTGAAATGCGGTTTATGCTGGTAGTCGATTACCTGTGAGTCGTCAGCGAAGACGCCATGCAGGATCTCCTGTGCTTTCAGCGCGTTCAGAACCGGCTTGAGGGCATAATCCACCGCCAGTAAATGGGCTACCGTACCGCCTGTGGCCAGCGGCAGGACGACCTTACCGTCCAGCGCACGTTCGGGCAGCAGATCGAGGAGCGTTTTCAGTGCGCCGGAAAAAGAAGCTTTATAAATCGGTGTCGCGACGACCAGCCCGTCAGCACTCTTAAGCTGTTCGATCAGGGTTTTCAGCGCCGGGCTGTCGAAACGGGCGTAGAGCAGATCTTCAGGCGCGAAATTGTGCAAATTCCAGTGACACACTTCGACATCCAGAGCATTAAGCTTTTCGCGAGCGTATTCCAGCAGTGCGCTGGAGCGAGAGGGGAAGCGGGGGCTTCCGGCCAGGGTAATGACGCGCATGGTTGCTCCTTATAACTAATTGTTTGCTTTTATCTAACATTCATAACAATTTTCAGGAGTGTGACATTGCGTGGTTATTCCACTAAATGATTTATCCTCAGGATGAATGCAGAAAAATGCATAAGAAGCGAACCGATAAGTAAACGATTGCGTTTTACGTGGCTTTTTTGCCACAGGTCAATTCCCTTTCCGGGCGGGATCGCACATAATCCCCTCCCGGTTTGCACACCGGGAATCCAGGAGAGTTCATGTACTACCCCTTCGTTCGTAAAGCCCTTTTCCAGCTCGATCCTGAGCGCGCTCATGAATTTACATTTCAGCAGTTACGCCGTATTACAGGAACGCCTCTGGCCGCGCTGGTGCGTCAAAACGTGCCGGAAAAACCAGTTCAGTGCATGGGCCTGACTTTCAAAAATCCACTGGGCCTGGCGGCCGGTCTGGACAAAAATGGCGAATGCATTGATGCACTCGGTGCGATGGGCTTTGGCTCGATCGAAATCGGGACGGTAACGCCGCGTCCGCAGCCGGGAAATGACAAGCCACGTCTGTTTCGCCTGGTTGAAGCCGAAGGGCTGATCAACCGCATGGGCTTTAATAACCTTGGCGTCGATCATCTGGTTGAGAACGTTAAGAAAGCCCATTTTGATGGCGTGCTGGGTATTAATATTGGCAAAAATAAAGACACGCCGGTCGAGCAGGGTAAAGATGACTATCTGATTTGTATGGAAAAAGTCTATGCCTATGCCGGTTATATTGCGGTGAATATTTCCTCGCCTAACACCCCAGGGCTGCGTTCATTACAATATGGCGAAGCGCTCGACGATCTTCTTAGCGCCATTAAAAATAAACAAACGGCGCTACAGGCGATCCACCATAAATATGTTCCGGTCGCGGTTAAGATCGCCCCGGATCTTTCGGCAGAAGAATTGATCCAGGTTGCCGACAGTTTAGTTCGCCATAATATTGATGGTGTGATTGCGACCAATACGACACTCGATCGCTCTCTCGTTCAGGGAATGAAAAACTGTGACGAAGCGGGTGGATTAAGTGGCCGTCCGGTACAATTAAAAAGCACCGAAATTATTCGCGCACTCTCCGCGGAATTAAAAGGCCAGCTGCCGATTATTGGCGTGGGTGGCATTGACTCCGTCATCGCTGCACGTGAGAAGATGGCGGCAGGCGCATCGCTGGTGCAAATTTATTCCGGCTTTATTTTTAAAGGGCCGCCGCTGATTAAAGAAATCGTCACGCATATCTAATCTTTTCTCTTAATCAGACAACCAGGGCTTTATTTCCAGCCCTGGTTGTTTTATATTCCGTCATTGTTGCTTATTTAGACATTATAGTCTTTTATTACTAGTGTTATAAGCGAAGCGGCAAACAGGACATTTTTAGTACAGGACGTTTAGGGGACGGGAGAGAAACATGCGAATTAAACCTGACGATAACTGGCGCTGGTATTTTTGTGAAGAGCATGACCGTATGATGCTCGACTTAGCCAACGGCATGTTGTTTCGCTCTCGTTTTGCGCGCCGAATGTTAACGCCAGACGCGTTTGCTCCCTCAGGCTTTTGCGTTGACGATGCCGCGCTCTATTTCTCTTTTGAAGAAAAATGCCGCGATCTCGATCTCTCCAAAGAACAGCGCGCCGAACTGGTATTAAACGCGCTGGTGGCGATCCGTTTCCTGAAACCGCAAATGCCGAAAAGCTGGCATTTCCTTGCGCACGGCATGAGCTGGACCCCGGCTATCGGCGATGCGGCGAGCGTCAATCTGAGCGATACCGAAGAGGAGGTGAATTTGCTGGTGGTTGAACCCGGTGAAAACGCTGCGCTCTGTTTGCTGGCCCAACCCGGCGTGAACATTGCCGGGCGAGTTATGCAGTTAGGTGATGCCATCAAAGTGATGAACGACAGGCTGAAGCCACAGCTGCGCGTTGATTCCTTCAGCCTCGAACAGGCGGTTTAAGCTTCCAGCTGTACGGATGTTTTCGGGACACAGCTACAGCACAGGATCGTGCCGTCACCGCCAATCGCAGATTTCTTCAGGGCACTCACTTCACCATCGACCAGTTTAATGCGACAGCATCCGCAAATCCCCGCGCGACAGGAATACGGTACGCGGATACCCGCCTGTTCCAGTTGTTCCAGTAGCACCTGCTGATTGTTACCACGGATAACTTTGCCTTCCCAGTGAATATCCACCGCGGAAGCGACGTTGGTTACCACGTCAACCATCTCTTCTTCCTGACCTGCGCCATACACCCTGGCAGGCCCTCGGGTAAGGATCTCGATCTCGTCGCCCACGCGGATCACGCCGCTGGAGCGGGGGATCAGGTTCTGGCCGAAGTCGACATCACCTTTATCCTGCGCGGTGCGAAATGACTGCAAGGTTTTTAGCGGTTCACCGGAAGGATGCTTCTGGCCTTTCTCCGGGCTAATGGTGGTGAGAATACAGCGGCTGCACGGTTTCACCACGTCAAAAATAACGCTGCCGATGCGGATGACTTTCCAGGTATCTTCATCCCAGGCCTCCGCTCCGGTCACCACCAGATTCGGGCGAAACTGCTCCATCTGCACGCTGGCTTTGCAACGTTTTTGTAAATCTCGCAGCGAGGCCTCGCTGGTCAGCAGAAAGGGAAAACCATCCGCGAAGGAGAGGGGAACCGCATCGTGGCGCTTCACGCGACGGGTCAGCGCAGGCCCAACCCAGCGCAGCTGAACGTCACGGGAGAAAAAGCCGCTGAGCCACTGGTTAATGTTATCCGGCGCGATACGCGCGGTAAAATGATTGCCCCACACTTCCGTTGGCGCATCAAGCGGCGCAAAATCAGCAAAGCGGATCACGACGCTTGAACCGTCTGGCGCGGTCAAATGCAGCCCGTCATGAAGCGGGGAAGGCGTAAAGCGAACCATCTGCGGGAACTGACGTGCGGTGATAAACGTACCGTCAGGCTCGGTGACCATAAAAATACGATCGAAGGCGAATCCGCTCATATCGGCCAGCGCGTGAGTCACGCCGATACCGCGCATCGATTTCACCGGATGAATAAAAAGCCTGGATAACGTCGCCACTACACACTCCCGCTAAAGAAAATAAGCCTTCAACTTTATGACATACACGCCATATTAGCTATAATGCGCGACAATTTTCTATGAGTAAAAGTGACGATATGAATTCTCTGTTTGCCAGTACGGCCCGTGGGCTGGAAGAGCTGTTAAAAACTGAACTGGAAGCCCTGGGCGCGAAAGAGTGCCGGGTGGTTCAGGGTGGTGTCCATTTTGAGGGCGACACGCGGCTTATTTACCAGAGCCTGATGTGGAGCCGTCTGGCGTCGCGCATCATGCTGCCGATGAAAGAGTGCAAGGTCTACAGCGATCTTGATCTCTACACCGGCGTACAGATGATCGACTGGACAGAGATCTTCACCCCGGACGCCACCTTTGCGGTGCATTTCAACGGCGTCAACGATGAGATCCGCAACAGCCAGTACGGTGCCCTGCGCGTTAAGGATGCCATTGTGGACTGCTTCACGCGTCGTAATAAAGAACGTCCGAACGTTGACCGTGAAAACCCGGATCTGCGTATCAACGTCTGGCTGAACGGCGATACGGCCAGTATTTCCCTTGATCTGAGCGGCGCAGGCCTGCATCTGCGCGGTTATCGCGATCGCACCGGGATGGCGCCGATCAAAGAAACGCTGGCTGCCGCTATCGTGATGCGCTCCGGATGGCAGCCAGGTACGCCGCTGCTCGATCCGATGTGCGGTTCCGGTACGCTGCTGATTGAAGCCGCGATGCTGGCCACCGACCGTGCGCCAGGGCTGCACCGCGGCCACTGGGGCTTCAAAGGCTGGGCGCAGCACGATGAGGCCATCTGGAAAGAGGTCAAAGACGATGCGCAGACCCGCGCCCGTAAAGGGCTGGCGGAATACACCTCTCACTTTTACGGTTCGGACAGCGATGCACGGGTGATTGAACGTGCGCGCAGCAACGCCCGTCGTGCCGGTATCGGCGAGCTGGTCACCTTCGAGGTGAAAGACGTAGCGAACCTGACCAACCCGTTGCCAAAAGGCCCGTACGGTACGGTGATCAGCAACCCGCCGTATGGTGAGCGTCTGGACAGCGAGCCGGCGCTGATTGCACTGCACAGCCTGCTGGGCCGCAACATGAAAGCGCATTTCGGCGGCTGGAACCTCTCCCTGTTTAGCGCCTCGCCGGAGCTGCTGAGCTGCCTGCAATTGCGTGCCGATCGCCAGTTCAAGGCGAAAAACGGCCCGCTGGACTGCGTGCAGAAAAACTACCATCTGGCAGAGATAGCGGCGGATAGCAAACCGTCAGGCGTGGCGGAAGATTACGCCAACCGCCTGCGCAAAAACCTGAAGAAATTTGAGAAGTGGGCAAAGCAGGAAGGCATCGAATGTTATCGCCTGTACGACGCTGACCTGCCGGAATACAACGTGGCGGTTGACCGCTATGCGGACTGGGTAGTGGTTCAGGAATACGCCCCGCCGAAAACTATCGATGCGCAAAAAGCGCGTCAGCGTATGCTGGATGTGATTGCGGCCACCATCGCCGTACTCGGCATTTCGCCAAACAAGCTGGTGCTGAAAACCCGTGAGCGTCAGAAAGGCAAAAACCAGTATCAGAAGATGGGCGAGAAGGGTGACTTCATCGAAGTGGGCGAATATAACGCGCGCCTGTGGGTTAACCTGACCGACTACCTTGATACCGGTCTGTTCCTCGACCACCGTATCGCCCGCCGCATGCTGGGCCAGATGAGCAAGGGCAAAGACTTCCTGAACCTGTTCTCCTATACCGGTAGCGCCAGTGTTCATGCGGGGCTTGGCGGCGCGCGTAGCACCACCACGGTCGATATGTCCCGTACTTATCTGGAGTGGGCAGAGCGCAACCTGCGTCTTAACGGCTTAACCGGTCGTCAGCATCGCCTGTTACAGGCCGACGTGCTGGGCTGGCTGCGCGATACCGACGAGCAGTTTGACCTGATCTTTATCGATCCGCCGACCTTCTCTAACTCCAAGCGTATGGAGGATAGCTTTGACGTTCAACGCGATCACCTGCGCCTGATGACCGACCTGAAGCGCCTGCTGCGTAAAGGCGGCACCATTATGTTCTCGAACAACAAGCGCGGATTCCGCATGGATCACGACGGCCTGGCCGAACTGGGACTGAAAGCACAAGAAATCAGCCAAAAAACGCTGTCTCAGGACTTTGCCCGTAACCGTCAAATCCACAACTGCTGGCTGATTTCCGCGGTCTGAAAGGAAAAATAAATGTCTTTAATTAGTATGCACGGCGCGTGGCTCTCTTTCAGCGACTCACCGCTTCTCGATAATGCAGAGCTGCATATCGAAGATAACGAGCGCGTCTGTCTGGTGGGCCGTAACGGCGCAGGTAAATCGACGCTGATGAAAATCCTCAACCGTGAGCAGGGGCTGGATGACGGCCGTATTGTTTACGAGCAGGATCTGATCGTCTCTCGTCTGCAACAGGATCCGCCGCGTAACGTCACCGGCAGCGTTTACGATTTTGTGGCCGAAGGGATTTCAGAGCAGGCGGAATACCTCAAGCGTTACCACGAGATTTCGCATCTGGTCATGACGGACCCGAGCGACAAGAATCTCAACGAGCTGGCAAAAGTGCAGGAGATGCTCGATCACCACGGTCTGTGGCAGCTGGAAAACCGCATTAATGAAGTGCTGGCCCAGCTTGGCCTGGAAGCGGATATGGAGCTGTCGGCGCTCTCCGGCGGCTGGCTGCGTAAAGCGGCGCTGGGCCGTGCCCTGGTGAGCGGGCCTAAGGTGCTGCTGCTGGACGAACCGACGAACCACCTGGATATCGAAGCGATTGACTGGCTGGAAGGGTTCCTGAAAACCTTTAACGGCACCATTATCTTCATCTCCCACGACCGTTCGTTCATCCGCAATATGGCCACGCGCATTGTCGACCTCGACCGCGGCAAGCTGGTGACTTACCCGGGCGATTACGATACCTATCTACTGGAGAAAGAAGAGAACCTGCGCGTCGAAGAGCTGCAAAACGCCGAGTTCGACCGCAAGCTGGCACAGGAAGAGGTCTGGATCCGTCAGGGCATCAAAGCCCGTCGTACCCGTAACGAAGGCCGCGTTCGCGCCCTCAAGGCGATGCGCCGCGAACGTAGCGAACGCCGTGAAGTCATGGGGAGCGCCAAAATGCAGGTTGAAGAGGCGTCCCGCTCGGGCAAGATTGTCTTCGAAATGGAGAACGTGAATTATTCGGTTGACGGCAAAGTGCTGGTAAACGATTTCTCCGCTCAGGTTCAGCGCGGCGACAAAATTGCGCTGATCGGCCCGAACGGGTGCGGTAAAACCACGCTGCTGAAACTGATGCTCGGTCAGCTCCAGGCCGACAGCGGTCGTATCCACTGCGGTACCAAACTGGAAGTGGCGTACTTCGACCAGCACCGCGCAGAGCTGGATCCAGACCGTACGGTGATGGATAACCTCGCTGAGGGCAAACAGGAGGTCATGGTTAACGGCAAGCCGCGTCACGTGCTGGGCTACCTTCAGGACTTCCTGTTCCACCCGAAACGCGCCATGACGCCGGTGCGCGCGCTGTCCGGCGGTGAGCGTAACCGTCTTTTGCTGGCGCGTTTGTTCCTGAAACCCAGTAACTTATTGATTCTCGATGAACCGACTAACGATCTGGATGTCGAAACGCTGGAACTGCTGGAAGAGTTGATTGATGGTTATCAGGGAACCGTGATGCTGGTCAGCCACGATCGTCAGTTTGTCGATAACACCGTGACCGAGTGCTGGATCTTCGAAGGCGAAGGACGCATCGGGCAATATGTAGGCGGCTATCATGACGCGCGTGGACAGCAATCACAGTCGCTGGCGCAAAAACAGGCGAAGACCAAAAATGTCGCTGAACCTGTTGTTGCAAAAGCAGAAACTGTCAAAAAGTCTCCTGCTAAAATGAGTTATAACTTGCAGCGCGAGCTGGAGGGGCTGCCGCAGCGTCTGGAAGAGCTGGAAGCTGCACTGGAAGCACTGCAAATCCAGGTCGCTGATGCGTCATTCTTTACGCAGCCTCACGACTATACTCAGAAAGTATTGGCTGAACTCTCCCAAGCTGAACAGGCGCTGGAAGAGGCATTTGAGCGCTGGGAGTACCTTGAGTCTCTGAAAAACGGCGCATAAACAGGGATAATCTATGTGTGACCAGCACCATGCCGATCGGCATATATTATGCTCGCAATGCGATATGCTCGTGGCGTTGCCAGAGCTTGGTCACGGACATAAGGCTGCCTGCCCGCGCTGCGGCGCTACGCTGACGACCGAGTGGGACGCGCCAAGGCAGCGTCCTACGGCTTATGCGCTGGCAGCCTTATTCATGTTACTGCTCTCCAATCTCTTCCCTTTCATCTATATGAAAGTAGGTGGGATGACCAGCCAGGTAGATTTACTGGAAATTCCTGGCGTGATGTTCTCGGAAGATTACGCCAGCCTTGGCACCTTCTTTCTTCTGTTCGTGCAGATCGTCCCGGCTTTTTGCCTGGTCGTCATTCTGCTGCTGGTCAACCGCGTCAGGATGCCCACTGTCCTTAAAATCAAACTCGCGCGGATCCTTTTCCAGCTGAAAAGCTGGGGGATGGCGGAAATTTTTCTCGCGGGTATCCTGGTCAGCTTCGTGAAGCTGATGGCCTACGGCGATGTGGGGATTGGCAGCAGCTTTATTCCGTGGTGTCTGTATTGCGTGCTGCAACTGCGCGCGTTCCAGTGCGTGGACCGACGCTGGGCCTGGGACGATATTGCCCCGGCGCCGACGCTCTCGCAGACGGTAAAGGTGGGCGTACCGGGTATCCGTCAGGGGCTTCGCTCCTGCTCGTGCTGCACCGCCGTGCTGCCCGCGGATGTCGAGGTGTGTCCGCGCTGTGAAACAAAAGGTCACGTCCGGCGCAAAAATAGCCTGCAATGGACCATGGCGCTGCTGGTGACCTCTGTCATGCTCTATCTGCCCGCCAATATCTTGCCGATCATGATCACCGATTTGCTCGGCGACAGAATGCCCTCGACCATACTGGCCGGGGTGATTTTGCTGTGGAGCGAGGGATCTTACCCTGTAGCAGGCGTCATATTCCTCGCCAGTATTATGGTTCCGACCTTAAAGATGATTGCCATTGCCTGGCTTTGCTGGGATGCAAAAGGGCACGGTAAGCGAGACAGCGAGCGCATGCATCTGATTTATGAGGTCGTGGAATTTGTTGGCCGCTGGTCGATGATTGACGTGTTCGTGATTGCGGTTCTCTCAGCGCTGGTGCGTATGGGGGGGCTGATGAGTATTTATCCCGCTATGGGAGCGCTGATGTTTGCGTTGGTCGTCATTATGACCATGTTTGCGGCCATGACCTTCGACCCTCGTTTATCGTGGGATCGTGAGCCCGATTCAAGCCATGAGGAAGAGTAAGAGCATGGAAAATAAGAGTGGAGAGGCTAAAGTGCAGAAGGTCAGAAACTGGTCGCCGGTGTGGATTTTCCCCATCGTGACCGCGCTGATCGGTGCATGGATCCTGTTTTATCATTACAGCCATCAGGGACCGGAAGTCACGCTAATTACCACCAATGCAGAGGGGATTGAGGGCGGAAAAACCACCATCAAGAGCCGCAGCGTGGATGTGGGTGTCGTGGAAAGCGCGACCCTGACGGATGATTTAACCCATGTTGAAATCAAGGCCCGCCTGAATGCTGGCATGGAAAAACTGCTCCATGAAGATTCTGTTTTTTGGGTAGTGAAACCGCAGGTTGGTAGAGAAGGGATCAGCGGCTTAGGGACGCTATTGTCCGGGGCTTATATTGAACTCCAGCCCGGCAACAAAGGCGCCCAGCCAGCAAACTATCAGCTGCTGGATTCACCGCCGCTTGCGCCACCGGATGCAAAAGGGATCCGCGTTATTCTGGACAGTAAAAAAGCGGGCCAGCTCTCGCCGGGCGATCCGGTGCTGTTCCGTGGGTATCGCGTCGGTTCGGTTGAAACAAGCACCTTCGATCCGCAAAAACGGACCATCAGCTATCAGCTATTTATCAACGCGCCTAATGACCGCCTGGTGACCAGCAACGTTCGCTTCTGGAAAGACAGCGGGATCGCGGTAGATCTCACCTCTGCGGGGATGCGCGTTGAGATGGGTTCACTCACCACGCTGTTTGGTGGGGGCGTCAGTTTTGACGTGCCGGAAGGTATAGATCTGGGACAACCGGTGGCGGAGAAAACCGCCTTCAGACTGTTTGACGATCAAAAAAGCATTCAGGATGCGCTCTATACCGATCACATCGACTACCTGATGTTCTTTAAGGACTCTGTACGCGGCTTGCAGCCAGGGGCGCCAGTTGAGTTCCGCGGTATTCGTCTGGGGACAGTGGGACAAGTGCCTTACTTTGTTCCGGGACTGAAGCAGATGCTTGATGATGATTATCGTATTCCGGTGCTGATCCGCATTGAGCCTGAGCGTTTGATTAACCAGATAGGCGAGGACCAGGATATTGGGGAGCATATCAGCGACCTGCTGAATCGCGGGCTGCGCGGCTCGCTGAAAACCGGCAACCTGGTCACAGGGGCGTTGTATGTCGATATGGACTTCTATCCAAAAGCGCCACCAATGACGGGTATCCGTGAATTTGGTGGCTACAAAATCATTCCTACGGTCAGCAGTGGCCTGGCGCAGATCCAACAGCGCCTGATGGAAACGCTGGATAAGATCAACAATCTGCCGCTGAATCCAATGCTTGAAGCTGCGACGGGATCACTGCATCAGAGCCAGGCAACGATGCAACGTCTGCAAACCACGCTGGATAATATCAACAAGATCACCGCTAACCAGTCCATGCAGCAGCTGCCGCAGGATATGCAGAAAACGTTGCGCGAACTGAATCGTAGTATGCAGGGCTTCCAGCCGGGCTCAGCGGCCTACAACAAGATGGTGGCGGATATGCAACGTCTTGATCAGGTTTTACGCGAGCTACAGCCCGTTCTGAAAACGCTCAATGAAAAGAGCAACGCACTGGTGTTTGAAGCGAAAGACAAAAAGGATCCTGAGCCTAAGAGGGCGAAACAATGAAAAAATGGCTAATCATCGCAGGCGCACTGGTATTAACGGCCTGTAGCTCTGGAAGCGATAACAAAAGCTACTACCAGCTGCCGTTAAGCGCCCAGTCCGGTGCGCAGAGCAGCACCTCGCAGGGCAGCCGTCTGCTGTGGGTTGAACAGGTTGCCGTGCCAGATTACCTGGCGGGCAACGGGGTGGTCTACCAGACCAGCGATGTGCAGTACGTAATCGCCAACAATAACCTGTGGGCCAGCCCGCTGGATCAGCAGCTACGCAATACGCTGGTGGCGAATCTGAGCAGCCAGCTCCCCGGTTGGGTCGTTGCCTCGCAGCCTCTGGGAAGCGATCAGGACACTCTGAATGTTAACGTGACGGGATTCCATGGCCGCTATGATGGTGCTGTTGTTATCAGCGGGGAGTGGCTGCTGAATCACCAGGGTCAGCTGATTAAGCGTCCTTTCCATCTTGAACTCAAGCAGCAGAAAGATGGCTATGACGAAATGGTGAAAGTACTTGCGCAGGGATGGGCACAGGAGTCGGCTGCTATCGCAAGAGAGATTTCCCGCCTGCCATAAGTAAAATTCATCGACGAAAGCCGCACTCAGCTTCTTGCTGATTGCGGCTTTTTTTTCGTTTTGCGTTCAGGTTGTTACTTGTCCCGCGTCACATTTTTTGTACAAACGATCTTCCATGTAGCTCACAAATATGACACCCGTATGAATTTTGAACGTTGACGCTGACGTCGATTCGGGGTATTCGTTAACTGTGCTTGCACATATTGCAACCACTGTTTTCTTTCCACCAGACAAAAGAATGAGGGAAACGAGGCATGAAGAGACAGAAACGAGATCGCCTGGAAAGGGCTCATCAACGTGGTTATCAGGCTGGCATCGCCGGACGTTCAAAAGAAATGTGTCCCTATCAGGCCCTGAATCAAAGGTCCCAATGGCTAGGGGGCTGGCGAGAAGCCATCGGAGACAGGGCAGTACTTGCTTGATACCGTCTCTTTAAAAAGAAACCTCCGCAATGCGGAGGTTTCGCCTTTCTGGATGGGGCTAAAAGCCGTTATCAGAAAGCGGAGGTATCCTGGAACAGACCCACTTTCAGGTCGTTCGCGGTATAGATCAGGCGACCATCTACCAGCACTTCACCGTCCGCCAGGCCCATAATCAGGCGGCGGTTAACGATGCGTTTGAAATGGATACGGTAGGTGACTTTCTTCGCGGTAGGCAGAACCTGACCGGTGAATTTCACTTCGCCTACGCCCAACGCACGGCCTTTGCCTTCACCGCCAAGCCAGCCCAGATAGAAGCCAACCAGCTGCCACATGGCATCGAGGCCCAGGCAGCCAGGCATTACCGGATCGCCAATAAAGTGGCAACCGAAGAACCACAGGTCCGGGTTGATATCGAGTTCTGCTTCTACGTAACCCTTATCAAAGTTGCCGCCGGTTTCGGTCATTTTCACGACACGGTCCATCATCAGCATATTTGGGGCTGGTAACTGCGGGCCTTTCGCGCCAAACAGTTCACCGCGACCAGAGGCAAGAAGGTCTTCTTTAGTATAGGATTCGCGTTTATCTACCATGTTCTCAGTAAGCCTTATTTTAGTGAAGGACGCAGGATAGCTAACACGTGTACGCTGAACAAGTCCGATCAGTTCGCACTAAACCAACTTAACCAGCGTAACGGCCACGGATAACGATGACGAGCATCCTGCTGTGTCGCCTGAGCTATACGTTCCTGAATGGTCTGCATCAGGGTTGTCTGGCCTTCGCCGTCCCAGACCAGGTTTGTCAGTAAGGGTAGTGCATCCTCAACCCCTTCGATGGCCCAGACGGTGAATTGTTCCTGCTCTACCGCATCCAGAATCGCCTGGCTCAGGCTCAAATGGCGAGCGTTAGGTGCCGGAATAATCACGCCCTGTTTGCCGTTTAAACCGCGCTGCTGGCAGATTGCGAAGAAGCCTTCGATTTTCTCATTCAGTCCGCCCACCGGTTGGGCACGGCCAAACTGATCCACGGACCCGGTAATCGCAATATTCTGGTTAATCGGCACGTCTGCAAGCGCGCTGATCACGGCGCACAGCTCCGCCATTGAGGCGCTGTCGCCGTCGACTTCACTGTAGGACTGCTCAAAGGTCAACGAGGCAGAGAAGGGGATCTGCTGCTCGAGCTGAAGTTCAGACATCAGGAACGCCTGCATGATCATCATGCCTTTGGCATGAATGTTTCCGCCCAGTTCGGCCTTGCGTTCGATATCGGTAAATTCGCCGTCACCAATGTGTACGACACAGCTGATACGGGAAGGCTCACCAAAGGCGCGCGGGTGTCCGGGGAACTCGATGACGGACAAGGCGTTGATTTGCCCGATACGTTCGCCTTCGGTCTCCACCAGAATCTGTTCCAGCAGAATTTCATCCTGCATACGGTCAGCAAGATAACCTTCACGCCATTCACGCTGGGCCAGCATCTGGCTAAGCTGCTCACCGGTAAACGGACCGTTACCGCTGATAACCCCCACTTCACGCAGCTGTTTACCGATCCAGAGCGGGCAGAGCGGCAGGGTTTCCTGATCGCCAGTGTAGCGTACGGCCTCGCGGATTAAGCCCGGCCACGCATCCTCGGCAGGCGAGGGCAGTGCGAAACGTTCCGCCACGGCCATAACCCACTGACACCACTGCGCCATGTCATCGGCATCGGCGATCTGAATATTATCTTCAAATTCGCTATAGACAGCCTGCTCCGCGAGTTCTGGCTCCATTTCCTGGAAATCAGCCAGAGATTCACGGTCGCCCGTCAGCACGACGGTCAGCGACAGCGGCATAGACGGAATGGATACAGGCAGCGGACGCGAATCGTCGTAGCCTACCCAGTCAAAACGTTGCTGCGTCACCACCGTTTTCAGGCGCATCCACAGCAGAGGCTGAGCAAGCAGGGTGCGAAGGGAAATGAGCAACACGCCGCCATTCGCGCGGTGTACCAGCCCCGGTTGCAGTGACACATCGCCATTGAACTGACGAAGGCAGCCGAACAGCTGTTCTGCTTCCACCCAGTTGGCGGTGATCACCTCGCCTTTTGCAGCGAACTGTCCGTCTGCCTGCGTGGCAGGTTCGTACGTCACCTCACGTCCGGCAATATGATACTGGCCACCAAAAACGGCATTCGTTTTTGGCTGCAACTGGCGCATGGCATCACCGAGAAGCGTCAGATACTCGGCTTCTTCCGGGGCTTTGAGCAGCATGAAAGGAGATGTAGCCCATGGGGATGACATCTGCTCCAGCGCGTAATGCAAACGCGGTTGTGTATCGCTAAGTATGAATTCGTGTTCTTTTGTGAGGTCTGGCTGTGCAAACAGCTCCTGATAGCTCTCGGTATCCGGAACCAGGTCACGCCATGCAAGTTTCGTAATGGTCAAAGTTGATGTTTTTTAGTCAGAAGTAAAACCGTGGAGTATACCGTAAGCGGCGCACTCTGCCCAATCAGGATTCGGGTTTTCGTCATGCGGATCGCCTGCGGCGTTTCACAGGATATGATTTCTTTTCAGCAGATTGCCAAAAAACTGATATTCTGAACAGAGTTACACGGTAACACTGAGATCGCAATGAAATATCAACAACTGGAAAACCTCGAAAGCGGCTGGAAATGGAAGTACCTGGTCAAAAAGCACCGTGAAGGGGAGCTGATCACCTGCTACATCGAAGCCAGCGCGGCGCAAGAAGCTGTGGATATGTTGCTGACCCTCGAAAACGAACCGGTACTGGTCAACGGCTGGATTGAGAAACACATTAATCCGGCCCTGTTAAACCGGATGAAGCAAACTATCCGTGCTCGTCGTAAACGGCATTTCAATGCCGAGCATCAGCACACCCGTAAGAAATCCATCGACCTGGAGTTTATGGTCTGGCAGCGTCTGGCCGGGCTTGCGCAACGGCGCGGGAAAACCCTGTCGGAAACGGTGGTGCAGCTGATTGAAGATGCCGAGCACAAAGAGAAGTATGCCAGCCAGATGTCGACGCTGAAGAACGATCTACAGGCACTGTTAGGTAAAAAATAAGCGTTTTGCTTTTCTTCAGATAATAAAAAACCCCGCATGGCGGGGTTTTTTTATAAGACGATAACTTATGCCGCAGGCTGAGTTACAACGTCTTTGATACCTTTAACTTCGATCTCTACGCGACGATCTGGTGCCAGGCAGTCGATCAGTGCAGCGCGTGGTTTCACGTTGTCACAGGTAGAACCGGTAACTGGGTTAGATTCGCCCATACCACGTGGGGAGATCTTGTTAGCTGGGATACCTTTAGATACCAGGTAATCAACTACAGACTGAGCACGTTTCTCAGACAGACCCTGGTTGTAAGCGTCAGAACCGATACGGTCGGTGAAGCCCAGAACCACTACAGAACCGTCTTTAGGATCCAGGTTGCTCAGCTGGGTGTACAGCTGATCCAGTGCCTGCTGACCTTCTGGTTTCAGGGTAGCTTTGTTGAAGTTGAACAGAACGTCAGACTTCAGAGTGAAGTGCTTGGTCTGTACTTCTGGCGCTGGAGCCGGAGCTGGAGCTACGACTGGCGCATCTTCCTGCTGACCGAAACGGTAAGAAACACCAACGCTCAGCATGCCGTTGTCTGGACGAACGCCAACGGTAGCACCGTCACCGATGTTGTTAACCCACTGGTATTCCAGACGGGTAGCGATGTCACGGGTCATTGCCCACTCAACGCCACCAGCGAATACTGGGGAAACACCCGTGTCGTGGTCGTCACCAGCACGGCTGTTGCTGGAGTCTGCACGCCATACCATGCCGCCCAGACGGGTGTACACGTCCAGATCGTCAGTTACTGGGTAACCCAGTTTAGCGGTCAGCTGTACGCCCTGAGCTTTGAAAGCGCCATTGGTTTCGTTGCCTTTGTAAGGCATACGACCTAACCAGTCGTAACCCATTTCAAAGCCAACATACGGGTTAACCTGATAGCCACCGAACGCACCTGCACCAAGCTGGCTCTCATGAGTTGGGCCATCATTGTTGTTTGCGCTGTCGTACCAACCGGTGTCATGGAACTGAGACCAACCCAGTTTACCACCTGCATACCAGGTATTATCTTTCGGAGCGGCCTGCGCTACGGTAGCGAAGCCAGCCAGTGCCACTGCAATCGCGATAGCTGTCTTTTTCATTTTTTGCGCCTCGTTATCATCCAAAATTTGCCATGAATATCTCCATCGGAGGAATCACGGTTAAATCCTTCACCGGGGGGCGTGGTCAAATATAAACCTACCGATATCTTCGGCTTAGGCCGAGCACCCCTGGCGATGTAAAGTCTACAACGTAGCTGAAAACTTACAAGTGTGAAGTCCGTCAGGCATATGAAAAAAAAAGTTCCGTATACCTAATATTTAACAATTTTTGAACGAATTTTGTGCAGTAAAATTAACGAGAACCGCGTCAGACAAGACTTGCCGCAGTTTTGGCGCGTTGAACTTTTTTTGCATACTGCGGTCGAAAAAAATTCCAGGAAAACTCTTAAAATCACTCAATGGTACACATTCGAGTGAATTTTTAGCGCGGGATGTTGTCCTCTGCGATAGGAATCTCCACGAACTGGCCGCATGATGAAACCCATCGCGTTACCTTCTTCAGCCGCTTCAGTCAGACGCAAATGTTCTTCTTGCGACAGATCCTCAGGCAACCACCCAATCACGACGCTATAGTTCCCGGTACGTAATGCCCGGACCATCGACTCGACCGTATCGCAAGGGGAGAGTTGATTAATCTGCATCACCTTCGCTAACGGCAGACCAGCCGACTGAACCCATTCGCGACTTAATTTTTGCTGTGGCGTCAGCCAGAGCTGCCAGCGAGACTGTTGCCCGAGCTGCTGCAAAAGCGGCAGGAGTAAGAGTTGTGTCAACAGCGGCTGGTCTTCACGGTAAACCACTTCACTGATAAGCCCTGTCGATTCACGCCCGATAGAATTCTGCGCAGCATTGCCTGCGGCAGAAGTAGAAGGTGTTAAGTGATTTGCATAGCCTGAAGTGTACATAATCATTCCAGCCCTGTAGTTACTGTATGGATATACAGTAACCCCTGTATGCATAAAGATCAACCTCATTTTCGGAAAGCGACTCGCAAATTTCATCCATTCCTGGTGAACATGAAAAAATCATCTTGCCCAACGGCAATAAGTTGCCTATTTTCCTGCTAACGGATCCGTTAGTAAGAAATATCGTGGTTACTGTATGATTTTTGATGGAATTATCATGAAAAAGATATCTTATGAGCGGATTTATCAATCTCAAGAATACCTCTCTCCGCTGGGCGAAATTCATCATCGCGCCCTGTTTGGCGGTTATACCCTGGCCGTGGATGAAGCGGTGTTCGCGATGGTGTCTGACGGCGAGCTGTACCTTCGCGCCTGTGAGCAAAGTGCAAAATACTGTGTAAAAAACGCTTCCTCTTTTCTGACCCTGATGAAACGAGGACGCCCAGTGCTGCTTAATTACTACCGTGTGGACGAAGGTCTGTGGCAAAACAGGGAAAAACTGCTTCAGCTCTCCTCGTTTGCGCTCGATGCCGCCAGGAAAGAGCGCTACCAGCGCCATCAGCGTAACCGGCTTAAAGATCTGCCGAACCTGACCTTTCAGATTGAGGTCCTGCTTATGGAGGCGGGCATTACCAATGAAGAGACGCTACGACAGTTGGGGGCGAAGACGAGCTGGCTGAAAATGCGCTCGAAGAATAAAGCGCTGAGTATCCGGGTATTGTTCGCGCTTGAAGGCGCGATTGAAGGGTTACATGAAGCGGCACTCCCGGCGGATATTCGCCGGGAGCTTACGGAGTGGTTTAATGCGCTGCCTGAGTCGCAGGGCCATCATTCCGCCAGGTAGCGATCTGCTGTCGCAGCCGACAAA
Organism: Enterobacter sp. MGH 38; assembly: GCF_000492855.1. Lineage (NCBI taxonomy): Bacteria > Pseudomonadati > Pseudomonadota > Gammaproteobacteria > Enterobacterales > Enterobacteriaceae > Enterobacter > Enterobacter sp. MGH 38. The sequence continues at coordinate 749,750 of NZ_KI535608.1, forward strand.
TTTCCGGCAGCAAAGCGATAAGCAGGCCAATTTGCTGAAGGACCAGTGGAGCTTTGTTGTCGGTGCCTGGATCAAGGTGTGCGATACGTTGCACCAGTTCATCCAGTGCCTGGTGAACCCGTGGCTCATCCGCAGGTTGATGATGAAGCGCATCATCAACGTAGCAAACGGCGTCGTCCAGCAGCGCCAGGATGTCCGGATTCGTCAGTTTCTCTCGGTGGGCGCCAAGGGTAGAGATATAGCTGGTGAACGTGTGGTTCAGACACAGCAGGCGGAAGGCTGTCTCACGGATTTCTGCCGTAGCGCGCGGCTCAGTTGACATATTCGAGACAACGGAAGCCAGCTCTGCGTCAGTGTTATGCGCATCGCGACGGGCAATCCGATAGGCCAGACGGTTATCGCGACCCTGATGGTATTGCTCAAGAATAGCATCCAGGTAGCGGCAGTTGGCGTTCATTGCTCTGTCGGACACCCGCGGTAAATTTCGGAAACGCCAGTCAGGCCAGATAAAACTCACCGCCGCCCAGGCGATGGCGCAGCCGATTAGCGTGTCAATCACACGGGGGAGGGCCACCTCAAAGCCTTCACCCAGCAGATTGAAGCAGAGCAGCACCAGCAGCGTGATGAACATCGTGGCGTGGGCATACTGCACATTGCGGAAAGCGAAGAACAGTACACCGGTAATCACAATCAGGATCAGTTGCCCTTCTACGGATGGCACAAAGTAGAGCACCGGCAGCCCGATGGCGACCCCGACTAATGTCCCGACAATACGCAGCGCGAGCCGATGGCGGGTAGCGTTATAGTTCGGCTGGCAGACAAACAGGCTGGTCAACAGGATCCAGTAGCCGTGGTGCAATCCTGTTATCTGGATAAACGCGTAGCCGACGCACAGTACCAGCGACATCCTTACCGCATGGCGAAAGAGGGCGGATTCCGGCGTAAAATGACGGCTCAGGCGCAGCCACATATCGCTGAAACCGTTGAGACTGTCGTCGGCAAGCTGGTTGTCAGCGTCATTGCCCGGCATCGCCATCGCCTGTTCAGACTCAATGGTGGCGAGCTGAGCATCAATGGCTCTCAGGTTGTTGAGCAGGAATCCCAGGGCTTTGAACTGTTCCGGTGATGTCCCACTGGCCTGAACGCGATCGAGCGCCGCATCCAGGTGACTGAATGCGCGTTCAAAGCGCGGATCGTGCTGATAGGGCGTGCGCAGCAGTATTGAGCGCGCAAGTTGCTGGCAGGCCTGAGACTGCATCGACAGCAGGCGCTGGAAACGGAACATCACGTCGCTATAGCGGAATTTCTCGCGCAGGTCAGCGTACTGCACATGCGAGGAGCTGGCGCGCTCGTGAATATCCTGGGCGACAAAATAGTAGTGCAGTGTGCGCCGTGTACCGCGCTGACCGCGATCGCCGCGCAGACGGGTGAGCAGAGACGCTTTGGTCTGATTCAGCGTGGCGACCAGCTGGCCATTTGCCAGCGCCAGATCGTACAGGGGCGCCTGACTGTCCTCTTCAATATCCGGATCAAACAGCCGGGATTTCAGCTCCAGATAGTGGGCCAGCTGTTCGTAACTGCGGGCAATGTTGTCCTGTAAGGCACGAACCGGAAAAATAAGATGCCCGGTTAAGGTCAGCAGGTTATACCAGATAGCACCCAACAGCAGCAGGACCGGTTGCTGATACCACTGCTCGTAAAGAGAGACGCCCAGCATGGTGTAAATGGCAATCAGCAGGGCGCCAAACGCGATAGTGGCGTAGCGTTGCCCGAGGCCGCCGAGCAAAATGAAGCCGCTGGTGGACACCGTCAGCCCTAAGGCAAACAGCCAGGGCCACGGGAAAAGCAGCTCAACGGAGGCGGAAGCAATAAAGAAGCAGACCAGCGTGATGACCAGATTACGCAAACGACCGGCCAGGCGGTCGTCGAGATCCGCCAGCGCACCGGCCACCACCCCAAGCGTGAGGGGGATGGTGAGCTTCACATCATTCAGCCACCACGGCAGAGCGACGGTGCCGCAGAGGGCGATAAAAATCCTGACGTTATACAGCCAGTTACTGTTCCATGTATAGCGACGAAGCAGGGGGCTTAGCATGAGAGCGGCCAGTCCTTATTACTGAAAACGACGACGGGCATTGGCTTCACGCGCGGCTTGCGCGACTTCGACCGGGACAACTCGGCGTCCTACCGGCCACAGGGCGATGGTGGCAATTTTGAAATTAGCGATGCCAACCGGAATGCCAATAATCGTAATGCACAGGGCGATGCCGGCGAAAATATGCATCAGACACAGCCACCAGCCAAAGAAGATCAGCCATAAAATATTCAGCAGCGTGCCGCCGGTATTCATCAGGGCATTTTTTCTTTCCGGCTCCAGCTCATCCACGTGCACGGCTTCATTTCCATAAGGAACGAGGGACAGTTTGGTGATTTCCCAGCAGGAGCGCGTCAGCGGAAGGGTGAAGATGAGCACAATGCTCACCAGGGTGGCAAAAAGCCAGGAAAGGGTGGTGGCAAAACCGCCAAGGACAAAATTCAACACATTCAGAACGGTACGCATAAACCCTCATTTCCTTCGATATGATTAACGCCCGGTGATTGTAACGTTTTTTTGGGCTGGAGCACCTTAAAACTGGCAGTTAAACTGTCTGACAAATTATGACCTCGTGGATCCGGCAGGATATGGAACTGAAAGCAACTTCAATGGGCAAACGCCTGGCGCAGCACCCTTACGACAAGGTTGTCCTTCTCAATGCGGGAGTGAAAGTCTCCGGGGAACGCCACGAATACCTTATTCCGTTTAATCAGCTACTGGCCATTCATTGTAAACGAGGGCTGGTATGGGGGGAGCTGGAGTTCGTCTTGCCGTCAGACAAAGTGGTGCGGCTTCACGGGACCGAGTGGGCGGAAACCCAACGCTTCCACTACCATCTGAATACGCGCTGGCAACAGTGGAGCCAGGAAATGAGCATGATAGCCGCACAGGTGCTGCAACAGGTGCTGGACGATATCGCGCTAAGCAATACGCAGCAGAAGTGGCTGACGCGCCAGCAAACCGCCGGGCTTCAGCAAAAAATTGCCCAGGCGCTGACGGCATTGCCTTTACCGGTGGCGCGGCTTGAGGAATTTGATAACTGCCGCGACGCGTGGCGGAAGTGTCAGGCCTGGCTGAACGATATCGAGAAAAGCCGTCTGGCGCATAACCAGGCCTGGACTGAGGCGATGCTTACGCAATATGCCGATTTTTTCAGTACGGTGGAATCATCGCCCCTCAATCCTGCCCAGGCGCGCGCCGTGGTGAATGGCGAGCAGTCTCTTTTAGTGCTGGCAGGCGCCGGGAGCGGCAAAACGTCGGTGCTGGTGGCACGCGCGGGCTGGCTTCTGACAACGGGCGAGGCGGTTGCCGACCAGATTTTGCTGCTGGCCTTTGGTCGCAAGGCGGCGCAGGAGATGGATGAGCGCATTCAGGCGCGTTTGCATACCCAGGATATCTCGGCGCGCACGTTCCACTCCCTCGCTTTACACATCATTCAACAGGGCAGCAAAAAAGTCCCTGTTGTCAGCAAGCTGGAGAACGACGCTCAGGCTCGCCAGACGCTGTTTATCAAGGCATGGCGTCAGCAGTGCAGTGAAAAAAAGGCGCAGGCGAAAGGCTGGCGTCAGTGGCTTGAAGAGGAACTCAACTGGGAGGTGCCGGAGGGCAGCTTCTGGCAGGATGAAAAGCTGGCGCGCCGGCTGGGCTCTCGTCTAGACCGGTGGGTAAGCCTGATGCGCATGCACGGCGGCTCTCAGGCGGAGATGATAGAAAGCGCACCGGAGTCGATCCGCGCCGTGTTTTCTAAGCGGGTTAAGCTGATGGCGCCGATGCTGAAAGCGTGGAAAACCGCGCTGAAAGACGAAAACGCGGTCGATTTTTCGGGGCTGATCCATCAGGCCATTATCATTCTGGAGAAAGGGCGCTTCGTCAGCCCGTGGAAACACATTCTGGTGGATGAGTTTCAGGATATCTCGCCGCAGCGCGCTGCGCTGCTTTCGGCGCTGCGGGCGCAGAATAAACACACGTCGCTGTTTGCCGTGGGCGATGACTGGCAGGCTATCTACCGTTTCAGCGGGGCGCAACTTTCTCTCACGACGGCCTTCCACCACTATTTTGGGGAAGGCGATCGCAGCGATCTGGACACCACCTACCGCTTCAACGCGCGGATTGGCGAAATAGCCAACCGTTTTATTCAGCAGAACCCGCATCAGCTGTCGAAACCGCTTAACAGCCTGAGGTCTGGGGATAAAAAGGCCGTCACGCTGCTGGCGGACGATCAGCTGGAACCGCTGCTGGATAAACTGAGCGGCTATGCGAAACCGGATGAACGAATTCTGGTGCTGGCGCGTTACCACCACCTCAAGCCGACGGCGCTGGAAAAAGCGGCGACGCGCTGGCCAAAACTACAGCTCGATTTCATGACCATTCATGCCAGTAAAGGGCAGCAGGCCGACTACGTGATTGTGGTGGGGCTAAAAGAGGGGAGCGACGGTTTCCCGGCGCCGGCGCGGGAATCCGTGATGGAAGAGGCGTTATTACCTGTTCCGGAAGATTTTCCGGATGCAGAGGAGCGGCGCTTACTGTACGTGGCGATAACCCGCGCGCGCCATCGCGTGTGGCTCTTGTTCAACAAAGAGGAGCCGTCGGTGTTTGTCGATATTTTGAAGAGTATTGACGTGCCGGTGACGAGAAAGCCGTAACGCGCCGGGCAAATTCTGTAGGCCCGGTAAGCGCAGCGCCACCGGGCAAAAAACTACTTCAGTCTCTCCGCAAGATAACGCTGATAATCCGGGATCAAAATCTCCACCGGATCGTTAAACTGCGGCGATTCAATGATGAAATCTGCCGTTGAAAGATTGGTGGCTACCGGAATGTTCCACACCGTAGCCAGACGCAGCAGCGCTTTAACGTCCGGATCATGCGGAACCGCGTTCAGCGGATCCCAGAAGAAAATCAGAACGTCAATTTTACCTTCTGAAATCTGAGCGCCTACCTGCTGGTCACCCCCCATCGGGCCGCTCAGCATGGCATTCACTTCCAGACCAGTTTCGCGGTGGATCAGGTTGCCGGTTGTTCCCGTAGCAGAAAGGGCATGATGCTGTAAAAGAGGCTGATGGCGACGAACCCAGTTAAGCAGCATTTGTTTACAGTGATCGTGCGCAACCAGAGCAATGTGCTTGCGCGCCGGAAGTGTGCGTGTTGTCAGTTCCATAATCTTATCCGTGAGGTTACCTCGCTACACGATGACGGGAACTGACTGATGCTGCAAGAGAAAGGACAAAAAAATGTGGCTTACGACGAAGGTTGTTGTTTTGCCCATTGCAGAAAACGGGCGCGCGTGTCCGGATCGGCATTCTGGAACCAGAACTTGAGACGTTGCTCAGTAAGGGTCTGCGACTGAGGGGGGAGTACATCCAGCTCCGATACGCCCGAAAGCAGGGTACTGTCATCCGCCATCATGGTGGCGAACTGGGGCAGCGAGGCGCGCCTGCTGGCCCTGTTGTAGGCCTCGGTGTCCGCTTCATAGTCAGTTCCCTTTGGCCTTTTTGTCAGCGCCAGAATATCCAGCTTTACCGGGATGGGCATGGAATCCCCGTCCACCAGTTCAATGCGCGGCGAGGCATCAAATGCCAGTGACTCCTTTTCTGTCTCAAGGCGCGGGAGACGAAAATTGACCTGGCTGATACGCTGGGTATTAAAGCTGACCACCAGCGGAGGCGAAATGTACACCTGCTGTTCGTCGTCGGCGAGGCGAATGGTCTTTTCCACCCGAAAAACCAGCTGATGCGGGCCGTTATCCAGCTCGATGCTGTCTGCGCCCCGCAGCAGGGAGCTGGAGACTTTTTTCCCGTCCAGCACCAGCAGGTCAATGTCGGTTGTGAGTCTGAGAGTAGTTGCGAAAACACAAACCGGCATGATTAACGCAACCACAGCCCAGGCAATGCCGGTTTTCATAGCAGACTCCTGTAGACAAACTACCCGGTAAGAATGTATCAAAATTTTTCGATAAACACGTTTACTAACATATAGACATATTCTGCCGTTTTGCCCTCATACTTCTGTATGGGATGCGTGGTTGAGATGTTCGCTTTGACGTACACTTTGAAAAAAACCAGGAGGAATAGCATGAAAGAGAACGACATTGTCGAGATTCTGACGACCACGCGCACTATCGCGCTGGTCGGCGCGAGCGATAAACCGGATCGCCCAAGCTATCGGGTCATGAAATACCTTCTGGACCAGGGATATCACGTGATCCCGGTCTCGCCGAAGGTGGCGGGGAAAACGCTGCTGGGTCAGCAGGGTTATGCGACGCTCGCGGACGTGCCGGAAAAGGTGGATATGGTGGACGTTTTTCGTAATTCAGAAGCGGCCTGGGGCGTGGCGCAGGAAGCGATCGCCATTGGCGCGAAAACGCTGTGGATGCAACTGGGCGTGATTAATGAGCAGGCGGCCGTGCTGGCACGCGATGCCGGGCTGAAAGTGGTGATGGATCGCTGTCCGGCAATCGATATTCCCCGTCTGGGGCTGGCAAAATAAAAAAAGCCCGTTTGACGGGCTTTTTTACACCTTTAGTTACGCAGTCTTGGTGCCTGTAACTGTTTGCGGATGGTCTGAGCAAGCTCGTCCATAGTGGGTTGTTCCGGATGCTCATCCTGTAGTTCACCACTCAGCTGCGCTTCGGCAAGATAGGTATGGACAGGCTGACCATCGTCGCCCTCCATAACCACATGATACCAGGGCGCGGCGCGAAGCTCTGCGTCAACGGCCAGATCGTCTGCTGACGGTTCATCAAGGGAATACTCCGGGTCGATATCCACGACCACACCCAAATATCCAAGCAAGGTGTGGCGGACCTGCTGGCCGATACCGAATTTGCTGGCAATCATAGTCACCTCCCGGGAAACATTACATACACACTATGTGCGGGCAATATTTCTCTTTTCAAGTTACATGACGCGACAGGCAAACCCTTTCAGATACAGCCCTTCCGGGTAGGTAGCGATCACCGGGTGATCGGCGGCCTGACGGAACTGCTCTATAAATTGTACATCACGACTCGCATCTATTGCGGCATCGGCGATGATTTTTTGGAATAAATCTGTCGTCATCAGGCCAGAGCAGGAGAACGTCAGCAGTACGCCGCCCGGGTTCAGCAGCTGGATCGCCAGCATGTTAATGTCTTTATAGCCACGGCAAGCGCCCATCAGCTGGCTTTTATTTTCTACAAACTTCGGTGGGTCCATCACGATAACGTCAAATTTCTCGCCCTGGTCGCGGTATTTACGCAGCAGTTTGAACACGTCGTCGCGCACAAACTCCGCTTTGCTCAGATCCAGCTTGTTCAGCTCAACGTTCTGTTTCGCCACGTCCAGCGCTTCCTGTGAGGTGTCGACGCTCACAACCTGGGCACAGCCGCCCATCAGGGCAGAGACCGCAAAGCCGCCGGTATAAGAGAAGCAGTTCAGCACGCGCCTATCGGCAACGTACTGGCGCGTTGCCAGACGGCTGTCACGCTGGTCGAGGTAATAACCGGTCTTATGGCCGCCCTGGATATCCACCAGCAGCTTCATGCCATGCTCTTCAATAGGCAGCAGGGCAGGCGGCAGTTCGCCGGTGACCGGGCCTTGCGTCAGCTCCATGCCCTCTTTTTTACGTACCGCCACGTCGCTGCGGTCGTAAATGGCACATTCCGGGAACAGGGTTTGCAGGGCGCTAATCAGCGCGGCACGCTGGTATTCCGCCCCGGCGCTCAGCAGCTGCAACACCAGGAAATTGCCGAAGCGGTCGATGGTCACGCCCGGCAGCCCGTCGGACTCTCCGGCAATCAGACGATAGCTGTCCAGCCCGTCACGCTTTGCCAGCCACTCACGCCACTGCTGCGCCTGTTGCAGACGACGGACAAAGAAGTCGATATCGATGGCTTCTTCTTTATTGAACGTCCAGACGCGCGCGCGGATCTGAGATGCAGGCGAGTATGCGCCGCGTGCTAACCATTTCCCCTGATGGTCAACAATATCGATGGTTTCACCGAGGCTGGCTTTACCTTCCATGCGGGCAACCGCGCCGGAAAAGACCCAGGGATGACGGCGCAGTAATGACTTCTCGCGCCCTTTGGCTAACACTAAACGTACACTCATAATTTGCTATTCTGTCGATTCCAATGAAATGGCCGCCATTTTCCCGACTTCAGTGAGGAAATGCAACGCGCCAGTCGGATAAGGAGAAGGATGATGTCAAATGTTTGCACCATTGCCTGGGTCCATGGCCTTGTACAGGGCGTCGGATTCCGCTACAGCACCCAGCGCGAAGCCCTTCAGCTCGGGCTGACGGGGTATGCGCGTAACATGGATGATGGCAGCGTGGAGGTTGTGGCCTGCGGTGAGGCGGATCGGGTAGAGAAGCTGGTGGCGTGGCTGAAAGCGGGCGGACCGCGCAGTGCGCGGGTTGATAAGGTGCTAACGGAACCGCATCAACCCGGCCGGGAATACGCTGACTTCAGTATTCGCTATTAAATGCATTTTACCGGCTTTGGCAGGCCGGCGATTTTTGTCGCCTGTTTAGCCGGGCCTTTCGGAAACAGGCGATACAGATAACGGCTGTTGCCTTTCTCTTCGCCAAATTTATTCGCCATGGCTTTGACCAGCATGCGGATAGCTGGCGACGTGTTGAATTCAAGGTAAAATTCTCGCACGAAGCGCACCACTTCCCAGTGTTCCGGGGAGAGGGTAATTCCTTCGTTTTCCGCAATTTTCTCCGCCAGCGCTTCGCTCCACTGGCTGCTCTCTTTCAGATAACCGTCGTTATCGGTTTCGATCTCTTTGCCTTCAAAACTCAACATATTCATTCACGCGTTAGTCAAAAACCGCCTCAGTCTACCAAAAAAACAAAGCCCCGCATAAGCGGGGCCCTGTTCACAGCACGGTGAGTTAATCGCGGCTGGCGAAGCCCAGGATGCTCAGCAGGCTGACAAAAATGTTGTACAGCGACACATACAGGCTCACGGTGGCGCGGATATAGTTCGTCTCACCGCCGTGAATGATGTTGCTGGTTTCATACAGGATTGCGCCGGATGAAATCAGGATAAACACCGCGCTGATTGCCAGATGCAGCGCAGGCAATTGCAGGAAGATGTTCGCCAGCATACCGACCAGTACAATCACGATACCCGCCATCAGCATACCGCCAAGGAAGGACATGTCCTTACGGGTGGTCAGCACGTAGGCCGAGCAGCAGAAGAACACCAGCGCGGTACCGCCCAGCGCCATACCAATCACGTCGCCCATTCCGGCAGACAGATAGGCATTCAGGATTGGCCCCAGAATGTAGCCCAGGAAGCCGGTAAAGGCGAACGCGGAGAGAATCCCCACCGGTTTATCCGCGGTTTTGTAGGTCAGGAACATCAGACCGTACATACCCACCAGCGTCAGGATCAGGCCTGGAGAAGGCAGCATCAGTACGGTGCTGGCCGTTGCGGTGATCGCCGAAAACGCCAGCGTCAGGCTGAGCATGAAATAGGTATTGCGCAGCACCTTATGGGTGCTGAGTAGCGATGTGCGGTCGCGTGAAGAAGTAATTATACGATCCATGAGTCACTCTCTTATGACAGATGTAATTAGCGCAAAGAATAGGAAACGGCGCGGCAGACGCAAAGTGGTTTTACCCATCTTTACTCAGCCCCTTAGGGATTATGCTGGTTTTTTATTCTGGCAAAGCCTTTGTACTCAGAATGAAGTGCGGTTTGTAGGGCGTATTCAGATCAACCTCTTATAGGTCACTGAAAAATATTGCGTTATTTCCCTAAGGCCGCTAAGAGTTATTTCCGGATCGTCATAAAAACAGACAATAAGGCGAAGGAAATGAAACCACAAACACGCACGCACTTTACACTCTCTTTGTTAACCGCAGGGATCCTGTGCGCCAGCACGGCAACCTGGGCGGCTAAGGTGCCGGCAGGAACCCAGCTGGCAGATAAGCAGGAACTGGTCAGGAACAACGGCAGTGAACCCGCCTCGCTCGACCCGCATAAAGTCGAAAGCGATGTCGAATTCAATATTATCAGCGATTTATTCGACGGGCTGGTCAGCGTCTCTCCGGCAGGTGAAATCCAGCCGCGCCTGGCGGAGAAATGGGAAAATAAAGACAACACCGTCTGGACGTTCCATCTGCGCCCGGGCATTACCTGGAGCGATGGAACCCCCATCACCGCGGAAGATATTGTCTGGAGCTGGCAGCGGCTGGTCGACCCGAAAACCGCCTCTCCGTATGCCAGCTATCCCGGTAGTATGCGTATCGTCAACGGCACTGATATCGCAGAAGGCAAAAAAGCGCCCGAGTCGCTGGGGGTGAAAGCCATCAATGACACCACGCTGGAAGTGACGCTCACGCAACCTAACGCCGCTTTCCTGGCGATGCTGGCTCACCCGTCTCTGGTGCCAATTGATAAAGTCCTGGTAGGCCGTTTCGGTGATAAGTGGACCAAACCGGAGCACTTCGTCAGCAGCGGGGCCTATAAACTGTCACAGTGGGTGGTTAACGAACGCATTGTGGCGGTGCGTAACCCGAAATATTGGGATAACGAACATACCGTCATTAACAAGGTGACCTATCTGCCCATTTCCTCTGAAGCTGCTGACGTTAACCGCTACAAAGCGGGCGAAATCGACATTGTCTACACGGTGCCGATCAACCAGTTTGCTCAGCTGAAGAAAACGCTGGGGAGCGAGCTGGATGTATCGCCGCAGCTTGCCACCTATTATTACGAATTCAACACCACCCGGCCGCCGTTCAACGACGCCCGCGTGCGCAAGGCGCTGAACCTGGCGCTGGATAAAGACATTATCGCCGATAAAGTATTAGGGCAGGGTCAGCGCCCGGCATGGCTCATCAGCCAGCCGGATATTGGCGGCGTCAAGCTCCAGAACCCGGATTACGCCAGCTGGCCGATGGATAAACGCATTGCCGAGGCGAAAAAGCTGCTGGCCGAAGCCGGATTTAACGACAGCCATCCGCTCAGCTTTAATCTCCTCTATAACACCTCGGAATCGCACCAGCGTATTGCCATTGCCGCCAGCTCAATGTGGAAGAAGAACCTCGGCGTGGAGGCGAAGCTGCAAAATCAGGAGTGGAAAACCATGCTTGATACCATGCACACCCATAATTTTGACGCGGTACGCTACGCCTGGATTGCCGATTACGACGATGCGGCAACCTTCCTGAACAACTTCCGTACCGGGGACAGCCAAAACACCACTCAGTACAGCAATCCGGACTACGATCGGGCACTGGTGAACGCGGCGAAATCGAAAACGGCGGAGGAGCGCGGTAAATTCTACCAGCAGGCAGAAGATCTGCTGGGACGCGATGTCCCGGCGATCCCTGTTTATCATTACGTGCGCACGCACCTGGTGAAACCGTGGGTAGGGGGCTTCACGCCAGACAAGCTCGGGTACTACTACACCAAAGATATGTACATCAAAAAGCACTAACGATCCGCGGTGGATATTATGCTGTCAAAACGGCCAATCTGTCGTCTATTCAACCGATTAAACGCATTTTGGCTATTTTTAAAGCGAACGAATGCGCGCACTCTTTACAGCGCGCGGTGAGGTGTTTATAGTTCGCCTCACTTAGGAAGCGTGGCCGAGCGGTTGAAGGCACCGGTCTTGAAAACCGGCGACCCGAAAGGGTTCTAGAGTTCGAATCTCTACGCTTCCGCCAAATTCGAAACCCCTGCGATAGCAATATCGCAGGGGTTTTTTGCTTTTGCGCCAGTCTTCCGTCATGCCACCATGTTGTAGCTTATCGTGATCCCGGCGTCGGCTTTGCAGACCTGAGCTTTTACGCACCAGGTGTCCTCAATGTTTGCCGGCGTCAGAACCGCTTCGGGCGCGCCCGTGGCGGCGATCTGCCCGGCCTTCAGGAGGATCAGACGCTGGCAATAATTGGCTGCAAGATTGAGATCGTGCAGTGCAACCACCACCGTAAGCGGCAGCTGTGAAACGAGCCGCATCAGCTCCAGCTGGTGCTGAATGTCCAGGTGGTTTGTCGGTTCATCGAGCAACAGCACCTGCGGCTGCTGGGCCAGCGCGCGGGCTATCTGGCTTCGCTGGCGCTCTCCGCCAGACAAAGAGTGCCATCGCCGCTGGCGTAAGCGGCATAACTGCATCAGGCCAATCGCCTGCTCAACCGCAGCCTCATCGTCGCGCGAGGTTCTCTGGAATGTTTTCCGGTAGGGCGTACGCCCCAGTCTGACAATGTCCTCAACGGTCAGTTCTCCGTCGACCTCAGCATGTTGCGGGACAAACGCCATGTGCTGCGCGCGTTTTTTCAGCGGCATCATGCCGAGCGTTGTGCCATTAAGCGCCACGCGTTCGCTGAGTCGTGGAAACAGCCCGGCGAGACAGCGCAGCAGCGTCGACTTGCCCGAGCCGTTTGGCCCTAACAGGCCGATAATCTGCCCGGATGGCAGGTCGAGATCGATATTCTTAAGCACCGTCTGCGCTTGTCGGGTTACGGTTAACCCGGCCACAGTAATATTCATGGATGCTCCTTTCGGTTTTGATAAAGCAACGCCACAAAGACGGGGGCGCCCACCAGCGCAGTCACCACCCCGATGGGCAGAACCTGGTGCACAATCAGCGTGCGTGAGACGATATCGGCGAGGATCATAAAGTGGGCGCCGATAAGAAACGTCAGCGGGATAGATAGTCGATGGCCCGGCCCGCATAGCATGCGCGTTACATGGGGAATGACCAGCCCGACAAACCCCACTGCGCCGGTGGCGCTCACCAGCGTTGCGGTAACAATGGCACAGGTCAGCAATAAGACAATACGCACGGCGGTAACCGGGATCCCCAGCGTGGTGGAGACCTCATCCCCGAAGGTGAAGGTGTCCAGCGCCCGTGAAAAGAGCAATACCACCAGTAAACCCGCCAGCGTAACGGCCAGCGCCAGCAGCGCGTCAGGCCAGCGCACGCCGCTCAGACTTCCCAGCAGCCAGAACATGACGCTACGGGACTGCTCGGCATTGGCGGACGTGCTGACGACGTACGCGGTCATGGCGTTGAAGAGCTGGGTGCCCGCAATGCCAGCCAGCAAAATGCGCGACGGGCTTTCACTCATCCCGTTTGTTATCACCATGATGAGCGCAAAGGCGGCGCAGGAGCCGACAAACGCACCGCTGCTCACGCCAATCACGCTTCCCCCCATGCCGAGAAGCATCACGCAGACGGCCCCCAGCGAGGCGCCCGCGGAAATCCCCAGCAGATAAGGCTCAGCCAGAGGGTTACGCAGGATCGACTGTAACACCAACCCGCACAACGCCAGGCCGCCGCCGTTGCACGCGGCCATTACTGCCCGGCTCATGCGATATTGCCAGACGATACCTTCCTCCGTTTGCGGCAACGCATAAGAGGTCAAACCCAGTCCGTTGAGGATCGCTTTCCCGGTACTGGCATACGACACCGGCATATCCCCGATACTGGCGGCAAAGACCAGCATCAGCGGCAGCGCCATGGCACCTGCTGCCAGTAAACCCTGCTGGCGGCGGTCAAAAGCGAAATGACTCATTGTTCATCCTGGAAAGAAGCCAGCCGATCGCTGATAAGCTCAACCGCATCGACGTTACTCAATGAAGGGTTTAACGACATCGCTGGCACCACGATGATGTAGTTGTTCCTGACCGCAGGCATGTTCTTTGTCACCGGGTCACTGCGCAAGAACGCTTTTTTTACCTCAACCTCATCGGCAGGATAGAGCCTGCGGGACATCCCGGCGATAACAATCACGTCCGGCTGCGACTGGGCAATATGTTCCCACGTTACAGCGGGCCATTCGTCGTGAGAGTCAATAATGTTCTTCAACCCCAGCGTGCGGCTAATCCAGCCAGGCGCGCCGTAATTCCCCGCCACCCAGGGATCGCCATTCAGACGGCTGCTGGAGAACCAGAATACGACGCTAAGTTGTTTCGCGGAGGCGCGCGCCTGGGCCTTTTTAATACGCTCCGCCAGCGCACGATTGAGCTGCTCACCTCGCGCGGAAACATCAAAAATCGTCGCCAGATCTGTCACTTCCCGCGTAATTTCCGCCAGTGAAAACGGCGCGCTACGTGCTCCGTCTGCGTTTGAGGTTTCCGTTACCGTTTTATCCGTGCAGTCGGCAGGGGAGATCCACGTATTAATCCCCAGCGACGCAAACTGTTCACGGGTTCCCACTTCTCCCTGCGGACCAATGTGCCAGTGATACTGCGCGAGAACGAGTTCAGGTTTCTGCCCTACCACGGCCTCAAAGGAGGGGGAATTATCCGCAAGCCGGGGGAGGTTTTTCCCGGCATCCTCCAGCGTGGGTGGCAGCGTGCCGAACCAGACTGACGTCGCGGCGATGGTTTTCTCCAGCCCCAGTGCGAGCAGTAATTCTGTTTCATGCTGACCCACGGTCACGACGCGCTGAGGAGCCTGCGTAAAGGTCTGCTTTACGCCGCAATTTTCAATCGTGAGAGGCCAGGTGGTTGCGGCGAAAGCGGCAGGTGCCATGGAGAGCAGTGAAGCCAGAAATAACCCTTTTTTAAGTAACATAGAACGCTATCCGAAATTGTTATGTTATAACATAATACATATATTGCGATTGAGAGCAACACGCTCACCGTCGCTTGTTGCAGAAACGAAAGGCTGGACTATTCTCAACATACCCACCTGGCATTCGCGGGTTGCCTGAAAAATAACAAGATTTCTGACCTGGGGGAGTGAGGATGAAAAAGATCCTGCTCGCGTTTGCGTTCTGTTTTGCCGCCCTGAGCGCCTTCTCATCGTATGCCGCAGAGCCCCGCCAGGCGCCTACGGAGCAGGAGCGCGCCCGAACGGTCTATATCTTCCATCAGCCCATCGTCATGCTACAGGCGAAATTTGGCCTGACCACGCCGGAAGAGCGCGTTTTACGCATCCGCAACACCCTGCGCAATTTTACCGAGGCGGATGTGCGTGAGCCGCTCAGCATCGTCCCCGTGACCCGCTATAACCAGCAGGGACGGCTGATAGTGATGAACGGTAAACCTGTGATGCTGCTGACGGAAGGGGATTTGGACGAAGGGGACGATCTTACCCTCGATCAGGCCGCGCAGCGCGTGCTGGCGCGCATGGAAGCGCAGAGAATGGCGCTGCGCGATCAATACGATTCCGGCTGGCTGGCGCTGTCGACGGTAAAAACAGCTGCTGGCGCTGTTGCTGCTCTGCTACGGCGCGTGGCGATCCTGGCGCTGGTTCCGGCGCGTCTACCGTCGGCGTATTGTGGAGAACCGCAGCCGGGTGCCGCAAAGCTGGCGGCGGTACATTGGCGCAATTGAGATTCGGCTTTACGCCTTGCTGATGTTCCTGCTGGGGATGATCGGCTTTTACGTCTGGCTGAGCTGGGCATTCAGTCTGTTTCCGTGGACGCGGGTGTGGGGTACATCGCTGGGAGACTGGACGCTTCGCGTGGTGCAGCAAATCGCCCTGGCGATTGTCTCGGCCTTGCCGGGGCTGACGATTGTTCTGATCATTTTCCTCATTACCGCTTTTATTCTGAAGCTTCTTAAGATGGTGCTGAATCAGGTGGAGGCTGGTCGTCTGCAACTTCCCGGCGTACATCCGGAAACCGTGGGGGCTACCCGTAAGCTCATTTCCGTCGCCGTCTGGCTATTTGCTCTCTCCGCTGCCTGGCCGTTTCTTCCCGGTGCAAACTCGCTGGCGTTTAAAGGTATTAGCCTCTTCTTCGGCCTGATGTTAACGCTGGGCTCGGCAGGGGTGATGAACCATGCCATGAGCGGTCTGGTCCTGATTTACTCCCGCGCACTGCGTAAAGGCGATGTCATTCGGGTGGCGGATAACGAAGGTAAGGTCAGTGAAATTGGCATGCTGGCGACCAAAATTATTACCCGGGAAAATTATGTCGTTACCGTGCCCAACGCGGTGGTGGTGAGCGGTAAGATCACCAACCTGAGCGCGCTACAGCCCGATGGCAGCCTCAATCTGACGGTCAGCGTCACTATCGGTTATGACACCCCATGGCGTCAGGTGCATGCCATGCTGGAGCTGGCCGCGAAACGGGCAAAAGGGATTGACCTTTCCGAGCCGCCGCTGGTGCGCCAGTTAGGGTTAATGGACTGGTATATCGCTTACGAATTGCAGGTCCGCCTGCTGCCCGATCAGTCCCTCGCGGTTGCCCGCAATGAACTGCATAGCCAGATACAGGATGTGTTTAACGAATTTAACGTGCAGATCATGTCCCCGAATTTTGTTATGCAGCCAGAGGGCAGCGTGATGGTTGTCAAAGAGAACTGGTATACCGCGCCAGCCAAACCCCCTCAGGGCGAAACGTGACGGCCCGGTTTTTCCGTGGCAAGGCAAAATGTTACAGCTTTTAATCGACGATCGCCGATTTTACACGGGTCATCGCCAGAATGTTTTTTGAGCGCATATTTAATTTCTCGAGGATCCTCACGCGGTAGGTGCTGGTCGTTTTTTGTGACAATTGCAGCTTTTTCGCGATCTCATGGTTTTCCAAATGAAACAGCTT
The DNA here is from genome assembly GCF_000492855.1 of Enterobacter sp. MGH 38. NCBI lineage: Bacteria > Pseudomonadati > Pseudomonadota > Gammaproteobacteria > Enterobacterales > Enterobacteriaceae > Enterobacter > Enterobacter sp. MGH 38. The sequence goes on from NZ_KI535608.1 coordinate 766,338, forward strand.
CAGCACGTCATATTCTCGTCGCGTAAAGGAGTGTGTTCTGAGCGCCCGGTAAAAGCGCATCAGCTGCTGAAAAGGGTGAGCAGTAAAATGCATCGACGAATAGATAATATTATCGATTCTCACTGCGCGGTTGGCTTCTATCTCATGCATCAGGACAATGTAATCACGCTTAACTTTTTTGACCTGCCGAATGGTTTTATTGCGTAACTTATCCTGTTCAATCGCAATGATAAAATCCATCGCCTGATCGACCCCATCAAGATCGTGAATATCCGCGTCATCGCGAATCAAATGGGTTGATGTCAGGGAGCTTGATACACCATGGCAAAGGTAATAGTTATCACTGATAAATAAAAAATTCATAATCGTCGTTAAATAAAGTCATGGCTATCTCTTAACGCAGTGATCTACGGTTAATGAGTGTTGTGCGAAAAAGAGTCTAAATGACCACCCGCGAATCTAATAAACGTTATGAATGTAAAAATAAATGTTTACATTTTAGCCAGTCGATGGCGAAGAAATCAGCGGGACGGAAGGGGAGGACGGAAGACGTGTAATGTTATGCAAATTCGTGCTTTACATCATGCTCAGAGATGTTTATAGTGCGCCTCACTTTGGAAGCGTGGCCGAGCGGTTGAAGGCACCGGTCTTGAAAACCGGCGACCCGAAAGGGTTCTAGAGTTCGAATCTCTACGCTTCCGCCAAATTCGAAAACCCTGCGATAGCAATATCGCAGGGTTTTTTCGTTATTCCAGCCCCAGCGTATACTGCGCAATTTTGAAGTAGATAATCAGCCCGGTGCCGTCGATTAGCGTGGCGATAAACGGTGCGGAGACCACCGCTGGGTCGATTTTGCAGCGTTTCAGTACCATCGGGATCACCGACGAGACGATGGCGCTCCACAGCGTAATGCAGACCAGCGTCAGGCTGACGATGAGCGTGATTTCCATCCCAATGCCCATCATCCAGGCGCGAACGCAACCCGCCAGACCCAGCGTGGCGGCAATCATTAACGAGGTGCTCATCTCTTTGCGCAGCACGCGACCCACATCGCGAAGGTGGACTTCACCCAGCGCCATGGCGCGCACCAGCGTCGAGGTGATCTGCGTCCCGCTGTTTCCGCCGGTGCCAATCAGCAGCGGAATAAAGAACGCCAGCGCCATGGCGGATTCCAGCGCCTCTTCAAAATGCTGGATCACCGAGCTGGTATACGCTTCCGCGACAAACAGCAGCAGCAGCCAGACGGAGCGTTTCTTCCACAGGCTGAAGGCGCTGGTTTCCAGATAGGGCTTCTCCAGCGGCAGCGTCGCCCCCTGAAGCTGGGCATCTTCAGTAACGTCATCTTCCAGCAGATGGGCGATTTCACGCTCGGTAAGGCAGCCCACCAGCTTGCCGTGGGTCACCACCGGCACTACATCCGCACCCGCATGCGCCAGCAGCCCGGCGACATCCGCCCGCTCATCTTCCGGTTTGAGCTGAATAAAATCCGATATCATCAACCCCTTAACGGGCTGCACGGTGTCGGTGGCCTGCAACAATTTGCGTACGGCGATCAAACCCGCGAGGCGACCGTTATCTTCGATAAAAATATGCGACGGAATATCATCATCTTTTAATTTTTCAAAGAACTGCTCGCGTGCCAGAGCCACGCATAATGAAATATCAATAACGATAAAATCGGTATTCATATATTGCGCGATGGCGCTGTCATTGAAAGCCAGGTTTTGGTTGTGAATAGCGTAAGACATAGTAAATTCCCTTTGAATAATAAAATCTCTCAGGGGCGAGCAAGACAGGGCATGTCGGAAAGGAGATCCCCACGTCCTGGGTTCAGCACTGTACACCGTATCCCGCAAGGGAAGTTATACTGACAAAGCCTTGATTCGACAGTGCCTGTTTTACCCTGTGCCGGTTCTCTCGAACCCACCAGAGCGATAACGTTTATTTGTACAGGAGCCTCGCCATAACGAGATCGTTGTAAAACGAGAGGGATAATACGCTTATTTAAAACTGCTGCTGAGGAATTTTAATAATGTTGAAGAACGGTTTAAATGAATAGTATTAAACGCATGTTGAGGTTTTATTTAACTGTTTTCTTTTTAAATGGAGAATTCATTTGTTACCGGAGAGAGTAAAATGGCATGGCTGGACACGCTGCTGGATCATTTTGCGCATTATCCGACGCATCTGTTCGCGCTGCTCGTTGTTATGGCGTTGAGTAAATCGACGGTGCTGGTCTCCTCGGTGCTGCCGCCCGCATCGGTCATGCTGATGGCGGGGATCGCCGTCAGCCAGTCGAGTCTGCATCCCGGAATGACGTGGCTGGCGGTGGTGATGGGCGCTACGGCAGGTTCGGTGCTGAATTACCATATCGGCCAGCTGATGGGGCATACCCGGCTGGTGTCACGCCTCACCGCAAAACATGCCGATAAGATTCTGCGGGTACAGCATCAGCTGCAAAAGAACGGCGTAGTCGCGCTGTTCACGTCGCGTTTCCTGGCGGTGCTGCGTTATATCGTGCCGCTGGCGGCCGGCATGCTCAGGATGAGCGCGATGAAGGTTTACGTCGTTAGCCTGCTGTCAGCCTGCGCATGGGCGGCGCTGTATGTCGGCATCGTCACCGGCATCAGCATCTGAACGTATTCATCAGTTTGAGAAATGCTTCCCGAAAAAACGGTCACCAGTCTGTCACACTCAGCGTAACGATAAAAACGCATGAGGAAAAAGGGATGAGAAAAGCACTACTCGCTGTCGCCGTGGCAGGAACGTTTTCAGTGACGTTTGGGGCGCAGGCACAGGACACGCCGGATGGCTATCAGCTGGAACAGGTGCTCATCATGAGCCGCCACAACCTGCGCGCGCCGCTTGCCAATAACGGCAGCGTGCTGGAGCAGTCCACGCCCAAGCAGTGGCCGGAGTGGGACGTCCCGGGTGGACAGCTCACCACCAAAGGCGGCGTACTGGAAGTGTATATGGGTCACTATATGCGCGAGTGGCTGGCAGAGCAGGGAATGGTGAAGACGGGTGAATGCCCGCCAGCGGATACCGTCTATGCCTACGCCAACAGCCTCCAGCGCACCGTGGCGACCGCGCAGTTCTTTATCACCGGCGCGTTCCCCGGGTGCGATGTTCCTGTGCATCACCAGGAAAAAATGGGCACCATGGACCCCACCTTCAATCCGGTCATTACCGATAACTCCCCTGAGTTTCGCGAGAAAGCGCTGAAAGCGATGGAGACGGAACGGCAGAAAATGCAGCTGGATGAAAGCTACAAACTGCTGGAACAGCTGACAAACTACAGCGACTCGCCGTCCTGCAAGGAGAAAAAAGTCTGCTCCCTGACGGAGGCGAAAGATACGTTCAGCGCCGATTATGAAAAAGAGCCGGGCGTCTCCGGGCCGCTGAAGGTGGGTAACTCGCTGGTAGATGCTTTCACGCTACAGTATTACGAAGGCTTCCCGACAGACCAGGTTGCCTGGGGGGAAATCAAAACCGATCAGCAGTGGCGCGTGCTGTCGAAGCTGAAAAACGGCTATCAGGACTCGCTGTTTACGTCGACGGAGGTGGCGCAGAACGTGGCTAAACCGCTGGTGAAGTACATTGATAAAGCGCTGGTGACCGACCAGGCAAAAGCGCCAAAAATCACCCTGCTGGTAGGGCACGACTCTAACATCGCCTCGCTGCTGACCGCGCTGGACTTCAGGCCTTATCAGCTGCACGACCAGCAGGAAAGAACCCCGATTGGCGGTAAAATTGTCTTCCAGCGCTGGCATGATAAAAACACTAACCAGGAGCTGATGAAAATTGAGTATGTTTACCAGAGTTCAGATCAGCTGCGTAACGCCAGCGTACTGTCGCTGCAATCCCCTGCGCAGCGCGTGACGCTGGAGCTGAAGGGCTGTCCGGTGGATGGCAACGGCTTCTGTCCTGTCGATAAATTCAATGCGGTGATGGATAACGCGGCGAAATAGAAAATACCCCCCCGCGTGGGCGGGGGGAACGTTCAGACGTTTTTACGTTCGATGGTTTGCTCGCCCCAGAACAGCGAGTCTTTGTCGGTTTTTTTGAAGGCGCGAACCAGCACTTCATCGTTGCCTTCTTCCCAAATCTGTTCAGCCAGCTTTTCGTCATAATTGGCGACTTCAAAGATGGCTTCGGCAATCTCCGGAGAGGTATTGCGTAAACTTGCCCATTCGCCCACGTGGTGAGCTTTGGATTCTTGAGTTGGCATACTTGTCCTCCTGTTAGGTTAGCCGTTCAGTTTTTTGGCAAGACCCGCGACGTATTCACCCTGATAGCGGGCGATTGAAAGTTCTTCATTGCTTGGCTGACGTGAACCATCCCCACCGGCAATCGTTGTTGCGCCATAGGGCGTACCACCACGGGCCTGGGAGACATCAAACAGTTCCTGCGCGCCGTAGCCAATCGGCACAATGACCATCCCATGATGCGCAAGCGTTGTCCAGGTGGAAGTGATCGTCTGCTCCTGACCGCCGCCCGTGCCGGTAGAGCTGAACACGCTGGCCAGCTTGCCGTATAACGCGCCGGAGGCCCAGAGCCCGCCCGTCTGGTCGAGGAAGGTGCGCATCTGGCCGGACATATTGCCGAAGCGGGTCGGGGTGCCGAAGATAATGGCATCATAGTCCGCGAGCTCCTGCGGGGTGGCGACCGGGGCGTTTTGTGTTTTCCCCCCGGCTTTGGCGAAGGCTTCCGCCTGCATGGTTTCCGGTACGCGTTTAACCACGACCTCAACGCCGTCTACTCTGTTTGCGCCTTCTGCTACTGCGTGAGCCATGGTTTCAATGTGTCCATACATGGAATAATAGAGCACCAGAACTTTTGCCATTTTGCATCACTCCTCGTTGGTTTTTCTTACAGCGGATCGCTGCGTTCCTTTAAAGATATGACATCACAGCCAGACTGCAAAAATGAACGGTATTTCTTTGATATATAACAATATCTTTTCGTTACGTGCTTTGTAGCAAAATGAAACAACTTTCGCGGCGCGGATTTTTCAAAATATAAGAATGGCTTATGAATGACTTCCTCAATATTTCATACGAAAGGCTGAGATCATGTTGCAGAATATTACCTCTCGCTTGCCGGATAGCCGCATTACACTAAGCTTAGTTTCACGCGGCACAGATAAAGGCACTGTCCTTGAGCCGCGAGGTGAAAGAATCCTCTTTTACTGAATGCAATATGATGTCTAATGTTTCACACTCTGGAGGTTAGAGATGGCAAACCATCGTGGTGGTTCAGGTAATTTCGCTGAAGACCGTGAAAGAGCATCAGAAGCAGGTCGTAAAGGTGGCCAGTCTAGCGGGGGCAACTTTAAAAACGACCCTCAGCGCGCATCAGAGGCTGGTAAAAAAGGGGGTAAAAATAGCCACGGCAGCAACAAGTAGTACGCCGGGTTAACTCTCTGCCGCCGGGTTTCCCGGCGGTTTTTTTATGTCTGCTACATTGAACTGTCATCAAAGGCATCGCACACTACAGGATTGATTCTTCGTGCTGGTGTCCCATGTCCGTTTCCCGTTTTACCTTCTCCATTAAGCCTCAGGAAGCCATCCTGATTTTGATCACCATGTTCTGGGGCGGAACCTTTCTTGCCGTTCAGTACGCGGTCACGATGAGCGATCCGTTTTTCTTTGTAGGGCTGCGTTTTGCAACCGCGGCGGTTGCCGTGGCGCTTATTTCACTGAAAACCCTGCGCGGATTGACCCTGAGAGAGCTTAAAGCGGGTGTCGCCATTGGCGTGGCGATTGCCATGGGTTACAGCCTGCAAACGTGGGGGCTCCAGTCTATCTCCAGCAGTAAATCCGCCTTCATCACCGCCATGTACGTACCGCTGGTGCCGCTGTTGCAGTGGCTGTGCCTCGGCAGAATGCCGGGCCTGATGTCGTGCATTGGCATCGTGCTGGCGTTCATCGGCCTTATTTTATTAGCCGGGCCGGAAAATAATCTGCTGGCGCTGGGGCCGGGGGAGATCATCACTCTGGTGGGGGCCGTCGCCATTGCGGCAGAAATTATTCTGATTAGCGCCTGGGCAGGAAAAGTGGACGTCAAGCGGGTGACGGTGGTGCAGCTTGCCACCGCGTCGCTGGTGGCGTTCGCGACGATGGTGCCGGCAGGGGAGTCCGTCCCGCCGATGTCTACCGGGCTTATCGTCGTGGCGCTGGGGCTGGGCATTTTCAGCGCCATTATCCAGGTTACCATGAACTGGGCGCAGCGCAGCGTATCCCCGACACGGGCGACGGTCATTTACACCGGTGAACCGGTGTGGGCGGGTATTTTCGGGCGACTCGCCGGGGAGCGTCTGCCGCTGCTGGCGCTGGTGGGCGCGGCATTTATTATCGCCGGGGTGCTGGTGAGCGAGTTGAAGTTAAAAAAACGACGTAAGGCGACTGCCGGATTGAGCGCTGAACAAGGGGCAGATAGCTAACAACGCGCACCCTGTCCGTTTAGCCCGGCGGCGCTTCGCTTGCTCGGGCCTACTTGCCAATTGTAGGCCGGGTAAGCGTAGCGTCACCCGGCAAGAATGCGGCACGTATTTCAGGTGGAAGGGGTGATGGCTTTTCCTTGCGGTACATCCCTTTTCCGGCGGCTCAGCAGGGCGTTGAGCAGGATCGCGCCGAAGGTCGCCGTGCCAATCCCGCCTACCGTAAACCCGCCCAGCGTCAGGGCGAAATCACCCGCCCCCAGCACCAGTGTCACCGCCACCATGATCAGGTTACCATTCTGGCTCAGATCAACATGATTCTGCACCCAGATACGTGCCCCCGCGACGGCAATAAGACCAAATACCACAATCGAGGCGCCGCCAATCACGGGTGCCGGGATGGTGTGGATCAATGCGCCGAATTTTGGGGAAAAGCCGAGCAGCATCGCCATCACCGCCGCCGCCACGAAGACCAGCGTCGAGTAGACTTTGGTCACTGCCATCACGCCGATGTTTTCCGCGTAGGTCGTCACGCCGCTGCCGCCGACCGAGCCGGAGAGCATGGTCGCCAGACCGTCTCCCACAAACGCCCGTCCCATATACGGGTCCATATTGCGGCCGGTCATTCCCGCTACGGCTTTCAAATGGCCCAGGTTTTCAGCCACCAGAATCACCGCGACAGGCGCGATGAGCATCATCGCCTGAGCGTTAAAGGTGGGCGAGGTTATGTGCGGCATGCCGAACCAGGCGGCCTGATGAATCAGTGTGAAATCAACCGGTTTGCCGAGGCCGAACACGTTCGCCAGCAGCGCGTAGACCAGACAGGCCGCAATCAGCCCGACCAGGATCAGCAGCCGCTGGATCATGCCGCGCGTAAAGACCGCCACCACGCCGATGCACAGCACCGTTATCACCGCCATCCAGCTTTCAAACGGCGAGCCGGATACGCTCTTCACCGCAATCGGCGCGAGGTTCAGGCCTATCGCCATCACCACCGCCCCGGTGACGACGGGGGGCATCATTCGCTCGATCCAGCGCGTGCCGACTTTCATCACCACCAGACCGGTCAGGGTGTAGACCAGCCCACAGGCGATAATGCCGCCGAGGGCCACGCTCAGGTTGGGGTTAATACCCTGACCGTTAAACCCGGTCGCTGCAATGACCACCCCAACGAAGGCGGCGCTGGAGCCCAGATAGCTGGGCACACGCCCGCCGGTGACAAAAAAGAACAGCAGGGTACCCATACCCGACATCAAAATGGCGAGGTTAGGATCCAGCCCCATCAGCATGGGCATCAGCACCGTCGCACCAAACATCGCGACCGCATGCTGCACGCCCATCACCATGGTCTGCCCGAGCGGGAGCCTTTCATCCGGCGCGACCACGCCTTCTTCTGTGGAGGTCGATTTCAACTGCCAGTGGGGAAGTCCGAACATGATCTGTCTCCTGAATGCGGATTAACAGGCGGGTCGCATAAGTGCGTGATAGCCGCGGTCGAACCACACCAGCCCTTGCGGCGCCGGGTGGCGGATAATCGATACAATGTCGCAAAACAGAATGTCGTGGGTGCCGACGCTCACCACCTGGCTGATGCGGCAGTCGAATGAGGCCAGGGCCGCCTCCAGACGCGGGCAGCCCGTCTCCCCCGTCTGCCAGCGGGCAGCGGCAAAGCGGTCCTCAGTCGGCGTTTTACCGCCAAACAGGTTGGATAAAGGCTCCTGTCCGGCACTCAGCGTGTTAACGCACAGGGTGCGGTTCTCGCTGAAAATCGGCCAGACCGACGCGCCGCGGTTGAGGCAAACCAGCAGAGTGGGCGGGGTATCGGTTACGCTGCATACCGCGCTTGCGGTAAAGCCCGCCATTCCCGCCGGGCCGTCGGTGGTGATGATATTGACCGCCGCACCGACGCAGGCCATGGCATCACGGAACGTTTGTTGATCAAGGGTCGTCATGATGGCTCCTTATTTACGCCAGCCCGCAGGCGTCTTCGAAGGTCAGACGCGGTAAGCGCCCATAAACTTTGCGCATATCGCCATAGCCGATGTTAATCAGCAGATTGCTTTTAAGCAGCGTGCCCGTGAAAAAGGCCGCGTCCACTTTTTCCCGGTCAAAACCCGACATCGGCCCGGTGTCCAGCCCGAGCGCGCGGCAGGCGAAGATCAGGTACGCGGCCTGCATCGAGCTGTTGCGAAAGGCGGTCTCTTCCGCCAGCGCGGGGCTTGCGGTAAACCAGCTTCTGGCATCGCCGTGCGGGAACAGTACAGGCAGGCGCTCATAAAACTCGCTGTCCCAGGCGACAATTGCCGTGACCGGGGCGGTGAGCGTTTTCTCAAGGTTGCCGCTGGAGAGCGCCGGGCGCAGCTTCTCTTTTCCTTCCGGGCTTCGCACAAAGACAATGCGCGCCGGGGAACAGTTGGCGGACGTCGGCCCCCATTTCATCAGGTCATAAATCTCGCGCAGCGTCTCGTCACTGACCGGTATATCCAGCCAGCCGTTATGGGTACGTGCGCCGGTAAACAGCGTTTCCAGCGCGGCGGGCGTGATGGCTTCGCTCATTCAAACTCCTTACAAAGCGGGTTCTGGGCTGTGCAGCAGGCTGGCAAGCCCGTTCAGCAGCAGAGTGTTAAAGATGTCCGGCGCGGTCACGTTGCAGGCATGCCCGCCCTGGCGCATGACCGTTTTGCGGGCGTGCGGGAGTGCGGCGTGCAGTTCATCAGAACAGACGGACGGCACCAGCAGATCGTCGGTGGAACAGATAATCTGCACGGGGCAGCGAACGCGTGCAGCGTGGCGGCTGAAATCGGCCTGCTTCAGCGCATGCAGCCTGCGCAGCAGATTGGCTTTGCCCTGAAAATGGGCCAGCGCCAGCGCGTCCTCGGCCTCCAGCCGCGGGGCGCGGGCGGCCATCCAGTCTGCCGGGTAGAGGAACAAGGGCTGTGCCTCTACCCACGCCTGCGCGCCGCCCGCATGCAGCAGACGTTCGCGAACGTCAAAACAGCGTCGGGTATGGGCATTGAGCGTCAGCCAGCCGTTGACGCAGACCAGCGCGGTAAGGGCGTCGGGCTTATCGATGGCCAGCCGCAGGCCCACCAGCGCCCCCAGCGCGTGGCCGACCACGCAGTAACGGGCGATCCCTGCCCCGGCTAACGCCAGTGCGAGCTCGTCGGCCATGTGTGCGAGGGTGTAGTCTTCCGGCAGGGTATCCGGGTTATTCCCCGTGCCCCGCTGGTCGTAGCACACCACCTGATACTCCTGCCCCAGCACGGCGAGCTGAGGCAGCCAGTAGCTCCCGCTGCCGCCGAGCCCGGCAATCAGTACCACCACGGGCGCGCCCGCAAAGGGGGGCGGGGAAATGGACAGTTTCATGGCGGCCTCACTTCGCGATGTGCGCAACGGTGGCAATTTCAACCAGCGCGTCCGGCTTTACCAGCCCGCACTGGATGCAAAACCGCGCCGGTTTATCGCCCGGGAAAAACTCCGCGTAGATTTCGTTAATCGCGGCGTAGTTTTTCCAGTCGGTGATAAAGATGCTGTTGAAGGTCACGTCCTCCATCGTGCCACCCGCCGTTTCGATCACGGTTTTGATCGTATCCAGCACGTGGCGGGTTTGCGCCTTTGGGTCATTGATAAACACCACGTTGTTGTCTTTATCAAACGGCAGCGTGCCCGAGACATACACCACGCCGTCGGCGAGGGTGCCGGGAACGAAGGGGGCAATCGGGGTGCTGGTGCCCGGCGGAATAATCACGGATTTCGGCATAGCGGTTCTCCTCAGGCGATACGGGCGAGCGGGGGATTCAGCGCGTCGCAGAAATCATTGACGTTACTGACCCAGCCAAAAAAGGTTTCGATATTGAACAGGGCGGCTTTCTGGGCAAAATCCGGCCCGGCCTGATGGGTAGCGTCTTCCAGCACCACGCCAAAATACTCGAGGAAAAAGCCGTCGCGCAGGGTCGACTCCACGCAGACGTTGGTGGCAATGCCCGTAAAGACCAGATGACGAATGCCCCGGCTGCGCAGCAGGCTGTCGAGCGGGGTATTGAAAAAGCCGCTGTAGCGCGGTTTCGGCAGTACGATATCGCTGGCTTCCGGTACCAGCTCATCCACCAGCTGATAATCCCAGCCGCCTTTCGCCAGCAGCGTGCCCTGGAGTTCTGGCCGTTGGCGCATGGTTTTCAGGGCGTTGGATTTGTGAAAGTTGGGGGAGCCGGGACCACCAGCTTCGACGTACTGGTCGTCCCAGCCGTTCTGGAACCAGACGATGAGCATGCCCGCAGCGCGCGCAGCGTGCACGGCGGTTTTGATGTTCTCAATCACCGGCTGCGTGGTGGAGACGTCAAACCCGGCCAGATCCAGATACCCGCCTTTACTGGCATAGGCGTTTTGCATATCCACCACGATCAGCGCGCTGCGCTGCGCGTCAAAGGTAATGGCTTCCGGGCGAGCGTTGAGGGTCGTCATTACGCCACCTCCTTCGTCACGGCAGGGATGTGGGCGCGGCACTGCATCAGCGGCTGAATGCGCTCGCCGAAGGTTTCCACGCCGGTGAGAAAATCATCGAAGGTCAGCAGCACGCCTTCGGCGCCGGGCACGGCAGCCACTTCGTCGAGCATTCTGGCGACGCTGGCATACGAGCCAACCAGGGTGCCCATGTTGATATTGACGGCAGACGTCGGGTCGGCCATCTGGCGAACGTTGGTGTCCGCGCCGGAGCGGGTATCCTTCTGGCTCTGCTCGGTCAGCCAGCTCAGCGCTTCGTCATCCGCGCCGTCCTTGTATCGTTCCCATTTGGCGCGCGCGGCGTCATCGGTTTCGTCGGCAATCACCATAAACAGCACGTAGGAGCCCACGTCGCGCCCGGTTTTATCGGCGGCCGCTTTCATGCGTGCCGCAGTGGGCGCGAAGGCGGCAGGGGTGTTAACGCCTTTGCCGAAGCAGAAGTTGAAGTCGGCGTATTTCGCGGAGAATTCCATCCCGGCGTCGCTCTGCCCGGCGCAGATAACCTTCATCGGCACCGACGGCTGCGGGCTGACGCGGCAGTCGTTCATGGTGAAGAAATCGCCTTTGAAATCGCTTTTGCCGGTGCCCCACAGATCGCGCAGCACCTGCACATATTCAGTCAGGTAGTCGTAGCGACGGGAGAAGTAATCGTCCCCCGGCCAGATCCCCATCTGCTCGTACTCCGGCTTTTGCCAGCCGGTGACCAGGTTAACGCCAAAGCGCCCGCCGGAGATGGAGTCGATGGTGGAGGCCATCCGCGCCACGATCGCCGGGGGCAGGGTAAGGGTGGCGGCGGTGGCGTAGATCTGGATCCGCGAGGTGACCGCCGCCAGGCCCGCCATCAGGGTAAAGGACTCCAGGTTGTGGTCCCAGAATTCGGTCTTACCGCCGAAACCGCGCAGCTTGATCATCGAGAGCGCAAAGTCGAAATGGTAATGCTCCGCTTTCTGCACGATGGCTTTATTCAGCTCAAAGGTCGGCATGTATTGCGGGGCAGTGGTCGAGATAAGCCAGCCGTTGTTGCCGATCGGTACAAATACGCCAATTTTCATCACGAACCTCTCTTCATTACGTCGCAGGTGTCACGATGTTTTTGCAAAGGCAGTGCCAGTTTTGAAAATCACTTTGTTATTAGGGTGTTAAATGATGGTTGTTGAAATTAACAGCGAAAATGTGGACTAGATGGTCAAAATCATTGCACAGAAAACAGGCACTCATGCGCGCTGAGGGTGCAGAAGGTCGTGGCGAGACGGGGGTTTTGCTATGCTGAGCGCAGGACAGAAAATGGAGAGCGAAAATGACACAAGGCGCAGTGAAAACACCCGGAAAACGTTCGCAGGCGGTGAGCGCCAAGAAACAGGCGATCCTCAGCGCTGCGCTGGAGACATTTTCGCAGTTTGGTATTCACGGTACGCGCCTTGAGCAGGTGGCGGAGCAGGCCGGGGTGTCCAAGACCAATCTGCTCTACTACTACCCGTCGAAAGAGGCGCTGTATGTGGCGGTGATGCAGCAAATCCTCGATATCTGGCTGGCACCTCTCAAGGCGTTTCGCGAAGAGCTGGCCCCGCTGGTGGCGATAGAGGAGTACATAAGGCTGAAGCTGGAGGTATCGCGTGATTACCCGCAGGCATCAAGGCTGTTCTGTCTGGAGATGTTGCAGGGCGCGCCGCTGTTGCAGGCGGAGCTGACGGGAGATCTAAAGCAGCTGGTGGACGATAAATCGGCCATTATTGCCGGATGGGTCGCCAGCGGAAAACTGGCGCCCGTCGATCCGCATCATCTGATCTTCATGATTTGGGCCTCAACCCAGCACTACGCTGACTTCGCGGCCCAGGTCGAGGCGGTGACCGGTAAAACGCTCCAGGACGAGGCGTTTTTCCAGAGCACCCTGGAAAACGTACAGCGGATGATTATCGAAGGGATCCGTGTGCGCTAATCAGCCGGTTGGAAAGGGCAGCTTAAATTGCCCTCTTCACACTGCATCAACGAGGCCAGAAAGGCTTCGCGCTCCGCTGTTTTCTCCGTCAGGCACTGGTTGATAATCATCGGCTGAATAGTGCCACCTTCGGTTCCTGAACCCATCAATTTACAGTCTGCGTCACGCAGGGCGATCCACGCCTGCTGCGCCTTTTTCAGCAGGTCGCGCTGAGGGGCTGCCGCGCGTTTGATGGCGGCCTGGTACGTCTGGTTGAGCTTTTTATCCGCAGCCTGGTACTGCTCTGCCGCACAGGCACTGAGTTCTGTCTGGGTGGTCGCTTTGTCGCACTCGTCGGCCAGCGCGCTGGCGCTGAGCAGCAGTGCTGCGCCTGCGATAAGATATCGTTTCATACACTCCCCAATAAAATAAGGCTCCGTCTCCGGAGCCTTATTAGCACAGCGTTAGCCGATTGTCATCAGGCTGGCGTTACCCCCCGCCGCCGCGGTGTTGACGCTGAGCGAGCGCTCAACGTACAGACGCTCCAGCAGCAGGTTGGTTTCCCCGCGCGCAAAGCCCTGCACGGAAACGATGGCACCGCTGCGGGCCGCAACCTGCTCGCACAGTTCGCGCAGCTGGTCGGAATCACCGTGGTAGATCACCGCGTCAAACGGCTGGGTCAGCAGGGCATCGGCCTTCGCAAAGCGAATGCGGGCCGAAACCGCTTTTGGCAACTGTTTGGCGAGGTCGCGATGCAGGGCATCTTCCGGCCACAGCACCTCACAGCCCGTTGCCGTTGCGGCTGCCAGCTGCACCAGCGCATCCTGCTCGTTATCCGCCACGCACAGCACACGCTCGCGCGGCATCAGCGTCCAGGTGTTGCGCTCGCCGGTAGGACCCGGCAGCAGACGCTGTGTTCCCGCCTGCGCCAGCTCGCCGTACTGCTGTGCAATCGCACGCAGCTCAGGACGATTTTCAGCCCACTTAATCAGCGCGTCCAGCGGCTGGGTCAGCACGGCTTTCACCTGCGCATCCACCGGATATTCCGCGTCCTGACGCGCCAGCGTCACGCCCAGCGCATTTTCCGGACGGTTTGCCAGCAGACGGTACAGATAGAGCGGACCGCCCGCTTTCGGGCCGGTGCCGGAGAGACCTTCACCGCCAAACGGCTGCACGCCCACGACCGCGCCAACCATGTTGCGGTTGACGTACAGGTTGCCAACTCTAGCATTGCCGGTCACCTGGGCAATGGTTTCGTCGATACGGGTATGCACGCCAAGCGTCAGGCCGTAACCCGAGGCGTTGATCTGATCGATCAGCTCGTTGAGGTTGTTACGGTTGTAGCGCACCACGTGCAGTACCGGGCCGAAGACCTCTTTTTTCAGCTCGTCGAAGCTTGCCAGCTCAATCAGCGTTGGCGGCACGAAGGTGCCGGTCTGCCACTCGCGGGCATCTTCGCTGTTCTCGCGCACCGCCTGGAACACCGGACGGCCTTTGGCACGCATGGTCTGAATGTGGTTTTCAATGTTGGCTTTGGCTTCCGCGTCGATCACCGGCCCGATGTCGGTGGTGAGACGGCCCGGGTTGCCCATGCGGCATTCCGCCATCGCACCGCGCAGCATCTTCAGCGTGTGGTCAGCCACGTCATCCTGTAAGCACAGTACGCGCAGGGCGGAACAGCGTTGGCCCGCGCTGTCGAAGGCAGAAGCCAGCACGTCAACGACGACCTGCTCGGTGAGTGCGGAGGAGTCCACGATCATGGCGTTCATGCCGCCGGTTTCAGCGATCAGCGGGGTAGGACGGCCCTGCGCATCCAGACGGGTGGCGATGTTGCGTTGTAGCAGGGAGGCCACTTCGGTAGAACCGGTAAACATCACGCCGCGTACGCGGTTATCGGAGGTCAGTTTGGCCCCGACCGTTTCACCGCGCCCTGGCAGCAGCTGCACCACGCCCGCCGGTACGCCCGCTTCCAGCAGAATGTTAATGCCCTGGGCGGCAATCAGCGGGGTCTGCTCTGCCGGTTTCGCCAGCACGCTGTTGCCTGCGGCCAGCGCCGCGGCAATCTGGCCGGTGAAGATCGCCAGCGGGAAGTTCCACGGGCTGATACACACCACCGGGCCGAGCGGACGGTGGGTTTCGTTGTCGAAATCATCGCGCACCTGACCGGCGTAGTAGTGCAGGAAGTCTACCGCCTCGCGCACTTCGGCGATGGCGTTGCTGAAGGTTTTACCCGCTTCACGCACCAGAATGCCGATCAGCTGCTGCATCTGATCTTCCATCAGCACCGCCGCGCGTTCCAGAATGGCGGCACGCTCCTGCGGCGGGGTGGCAAACCAGATTGGCGCGTTGTTCACCGCGCTCTCCAGGGCCTGCTCCACTTCCGTTTCCGTGGCTTCGCGCACGTAGCCGACGATATCCTTCGGCTCTGCCGGGTTGATCACCGGCTGCATTTCACCGTCCTCAACGGACTGCTCAAGGATCGGCCTGGCCTGCCACTTCTGCAATGCGCTGTTTAGCAGGGCAGAAGAGAGCGACGCCAGACGGTGTTCGTTGGCGAGATCCAGACCCGCCGAGTTGACGCGACCTGCACCATACAGCTCGCGCGGCAGGGCAATCTTCGGATGCGGCAGACCAATCTGGCCTTCCTGCGCCGCCATCTTCTCAACGGCCTGTACCGGATCGGCCACCAGTTCGTCCAGCGGCAGGGTGGTATCGGCGATGCGGTTAACGAAGGAGGTGTTCGCCCCGTTCTCCAGCAGACGACGCACCAGGTAGGCCAGCAGGGTTTCGTGGGTACCTACCGGGGCATAGATTCGGCACGGACGGTTCAGCTTGCCGTCGGCCACTTTACCGGTCACCTGCTCGTACAGCGGTTCGCCCATGCCGTGCAGGCACTGGAACTCGTACTGGCCCGGATAGTAGTTCTGACCCGCCAGGCTGTAGATCGCCGCCAGGGTGTGGGCGTTGTGGGTGGCGAACTGAGGATAAATCAGGTTCGGCACGCCGAGCAGTTTTTTCGCGCAGGCGAGGTAAGAGACGTCGGTATAGACCTTGCGGGTATAGACCGGATAACCTTCCAGACCTTCCATCTGGGCGCGTTTGATTTCGCTGTCCCAGTAGGCGCCCTTCACCAGACGGATCATCAGGCGGCGACGGCTGCGGCTGGCCAGGTCAATCAGGTAGTCAATGACGAACGGACAGCGTTTCTGGTAGGCCTGGATAACGAAACCAATCCCGTTCCAGCCCGCCAGCTCCGGCTCGAAGCACAGTTTTTCCAGCAGGTCGAGGGAGATCTCCAGACGGTCCGCCTCTTCGGCGTCGATGTTGATGCCGATGTCATACTGGCGCGCCAGCAGGGTCAGGGACTTCAGGCGCGGGTAGAGTTCTTCCATCACCCGGTCGTACTGCGCACGGCTGTAGCGCGGGTGCAGGGCGGAAAGCTTGATAGAGATGCCCGGACCTTCATAAATACCGCGACCGTTGGACGCTTTACCGATGGCGTGGATCGCCTGCTGGTAAGAGACCATGTAGGCCTGCGCGTCGGCGGCGGTCAGCGCCGCTTCACCCAGCATGTCGTAGGAGTAGCGGAAGCCTTTGTCTTCCAGCTTGCGGGCGTTCGCCAGCGCTTCGGCAATGGTTTCCCCGGTGACGAACTGCTCGCCCATCAGGCGCATCGCCATGTCCACGCCCTTGCGGATCAGCGGCTCGCCGCTCTTGCCGATGATGCGGTTCAGGGAGCGCGACAGGTTGGCTTCGTTATGGGTGGAGACCAGCTTGCCGGTAAACAGCAGGCCCCAGGTGGCGGCGTTAACGAACAGCGACGGACTGCGGCCAATGTGGGAGTGCCAGTTGCCGTTGCTGATTTTGTCGCGGATCAGGGCATCGCGGGTGGCTTTATCCGGAATACGCAGCAGCGCTTCCGCCAGACACATCAGCGCCACGCCTTCCTGTGAGGAGAGGGAAAACTCCTGCAGCAGACCCTGAACCATCCCGGCGCGTCCGCTGGCGGTTTTCTGATTACGCAGCTTGTCGGCGAGCTGATACGCCAGGCTGTGCGCCTGAGCGGCAACGGCTTCCGGCAGGCGCGCCTGCTCCAGCAGCATCGGCACGGCGTCGGTTTCGGCACGGCGGTAGGCGCCGGTAATGGCGGCGCGGCTGACGGACTGCGGCAGGATCTGCTCGGCAAATTCGAGGAACGGCTGGTGGTTCTCCTCAACGGCCGTCGCGGCTTCTTCGCTTTCGTTCGCTGCGCCCGCCAGCAGGGCAGGCAGCTCCGGCAGACCTTCTTCACTCTCCAGTCTTTCCAGATAGTTAAAAATCGCCTGCTTGATTAACCAGTGCGGTGTGCGGTCGATGCGGGTCGCAGCGGTTTTAATCCGTTCGCGGGTAGCGTCATCCAGCTTAACCCCCATGGTGGTCATCCCCATGCCAAAACTCCTGTTGTTCTGTAATAGCGTTCTGTTGATAGCGTGAAATATCCACCATGTTGCAACTTTGTGCAACCGTGTTAAATGTGACCTGGTCTGCAAGCTGGAAAATGAATGGATTGTTAACGATTAGTTAGCTGTGAAAAAGAACGTGCGGCCGTTTCTGAGCCCAGTTTTTATGCGGTGCTTAACACTTTTTAAAGGTGCAACCCGTAAAAGCGTGAGCGAGTGCAACCTATAGGAAAGACGTATAAAACCAGTGATGAAATTCATGTAAATGCAGTGTTAAATCGTTTGTCAGTGGGATGCGTATACGGCAGGATAGCGCGCCCAACGGAAACACATACACACATCACTACGTTCCGGTGATGACATAACAAGGCAACCCGGACGGTTGTCGCTCGACATTTTGGAGAATTTGAATGGCTATTAGCACACCGATGCTGGTGACATTTCTCGTTTATATTTTTGGCATGATCCTGATAGGGTTTTTGGCATGGCGTTCCACTAAAAACTTTGACGACTACATCCTCGGCGGGCGCAGCTTAGGCCCGATGGTCACCGCACTCTCTGCGGGCGCTTCCGACATGAGCGGCTGGCTGCTGATGGGGCTGCCGGGCGCGATTTTCATCTCCGGTATCTCCGAAAGCTGGATCGCCATCGGCCTGACCGTTGGCGCATGGATCAACTGGAAGCTGGTAGCAGGCCGTCTGCGTGTGCATACCGAAGCCAACAACAACGCCCTGACGCTGCCGGACTACTTCACCGGACGCTTTGAAGATAACAGCCGTATCCTGCGCATTATCTCTGCGGTGGTGATCCTGCTGTTCTTCACCATCTACTGTGCTTCCGGCATCGTGGCGGGCGCGCGTCTGTTCGAAAGTACTTTCGGCATGAGCTATGAAACCGCCCTGTGGGCCGGTGCGGCCGCGACCATCCTCTATACCTTCGTGGGCGGATTCCTGGCGGTAAGCTGGACCGACACCGTGCAGGCGAGCCTGATGATCTTCGCCCTGATCCTGACTCCGGTGATTGTCATTTTCACCGTCGGCGGCTTTGGCGAATCGCTGGAAGTGATCAAGCAGAAGAGCATCGAAAACGTCGATATGCTGAAAGGGCTGAACTTTGTCGCCATCGTCTCCCTGATGGGCTGGGGCCTGGGCTACTTCGGCCAGCCGCACATTCTGGCGCGTTTCATGGCGGCGGATTCTCACCATACCATCGTTCACGCGCGTCGCATCAGCATGACGTGGATGATCCTGTGTCTGGCGGGCGCGTGCGCGGTTGGCTTCTTCGGCATTGCGTACTTTAACAACAACCCGGCGCAGGCGGGCGCGGTGAACCAGAACGCCGAGCGCGTGTTCATCGAACTGGCGCAGATTCTGTTTAACCCTTGGATTGCCGGTATTCTGCTCTCCGCGATCCTGGCTGCGGTGATGTCCACCCTGAGCTGTCAGCTGCTGGTGTGCTCCAGCGCCATCACCGAAGACCTCTACAAAGCGTTCCTGCGTAAGGGCGCGAGCCAGAAAGAGCTGGTGTGGGTAGGGCGTTTTATGGTGCTGCTGGTTGCGCTGGTGGCGATTGCGCTGGCAGCAAACCCGGAAAACCGCGTGCTGGGGCTGGTGAGCTACGCGTGGGCGGGCTTCGGTGCCGCGTTTGGGCCGGTAGTCCTGTTCTCCGTCATGTGGTCACGCATGACCCGCAACGGCGCGCTGGCGGGGATGATTATTGGTGCGGTTACCGTTATCGTCTGGAAACAGTTCGCCTGGCTGGGCCTGTACGAAATCATTCCTGGCTTCATCTTCGGCAGCATCGGTATCGTGGTCTTCAGCCTGCTGGGTAAAGCACCGTCTGCCTCCATGCAGAAACGCTTTGCGGAAGCCGACGCGCACTACCACACTGCGCCGCCGACTAAGCTTCAGGCTGAGTAATCTCCCCTCACCCTAACCCTCTCCCCGGTGGGGAGAGGGGATAGTCCTTTCACCTATGTGAGTCTTCATCAATGAGAATTAAAACAGGGTTAATGGTGGCAGCATTCGTGATGCTGGCGGGCTGTAACGCACCCGCGCAGCACGTGCCGGTGGAAACCTGCAAAGCGGATAACCAGATGCAGCAGACCACGCTCTATTTTGGCTTGAATCGCCCGGCAGGGGCGCAGATTACCGGCAGCGAGTGGCAGCAGTTTGTTGACCAGGACGTGACGCCGCGTTTTCGCGATGGCTTAACGGTGTTTGATGCCCGTGGTCAGTGGCTGGGTAACGACGGCAAGGTGGCGCGCGAGCCGAGCAAGGCGCTGATGCTGATCCACGGGAAAGATGCGCAGAGTGAGAAGAATATTGAAGCGTTGCGCGGGATCTATAAGTCACGCTTCGCGCAGGAGTCGGTGATGCGGGTTGACCAGCCGGTGTGCGTGCAGTTTTAATGAAAAACGGCGGGAAATCCCGCCGTTGTAGTATCGTAGGCCCGTGCAAGCGAAGCGCCGCCGGGCATTAACCGCACAAAACTTACAACACCAACCCCGCAAAGCTCGCCGAAAGCAGGCTCACCAGCGTCGCGCCGTACACCAGACGCAAACCAAACCGCGACACCACGTTGCCCTGCTGCTCGTTCAGACCTTTTATTGCCCCCGCCACAATGCCAATGGAAGCAAAGTTAGCGAACGACACCAGGAACACGGACAAAATACCCAGCCCGCGAGGTGACATTTGATGGGCAATTTTTTGCAGCTCGATCATCGCCACAAATTCATTCGCCACCAGTTTAGTTGCCATAATGCTCCCCGCGTTTAAGGCATCGCTCAACGGAATACCAATAAGCCACGCCAGCGGATAAAACACATAACCCAGAACCTGCTGGAAGCTCATGCCAAATATGCTGGAGAAGAGGGCGTTAACGGCGCTAATAAGGGCGATAAAACCAATCAGCATCGCCAGAATAATCATTGCCACCTTAAAACCGGCCAGAATATACTCGCCCAGCATTTCAAAGAAGCTCTGGGATTCGTGCAGTTTTTCCAGCTTGATATCCGGCTCCGCTTCCGGGCGGGTCGGGTTAATGACCGAAAGAATAATAAAGGTGCTGAACATGTTCAGGATCAGCGCCGCGACGACAAATCTGGCGTCGAGCATGGTCATATAGGCCCCGACAATCGACAGCGACACCGTCGACATAGCCGTGGCAGCCATCGTAAACAGACGACGCGAGGAGAGATCCCCGAGTACGCCCTTGTAGGCAATAAAGTTTTCCGACTGACCGAGGATCAGCGAGCTCACCGCGTTGAAGGATTCCAGCTTGCCCATGCCGTTCAGTTTTGACAGCAGCGTCCCGATCACCCGAATAAAGATCGGCAGAATGCGCCAGTGCTGAAGAATACCGATCAACGCTGAGATAAAAATAATGGGGCAGAGCACGCCAAGGAAAATAAACGCCAGCCCTTTTTCACCCATCCCGCCAAAGACAAAATTCGTCCCTTCGGCAGCGAATTTAAGCAGCGACTCAAAGAAACCGGAGACGTATTTAATAATAAACAGACCGCTTTCTGCATGCAGGAAAAAGAACGCCAGCGCAATTTCAATCACGATCAGCTGTAAAACGAAACGAATACGAACTTTTCGGCGGTCGAAACTCACCAGCCAGGCAAGCGCAAGAATAATCACCAGCGCCAGCAGGAAATGGACAATTTTAAACATGGTTTATTTTCAGTTGGTTTTCGAGGTGGACATTTAGCCACAGCCCCGGTTAACCGTAAATGGGCATTTTCGTTATACCTTATAAACGCAACGGTTACTCAAGCAATTATTACTCCGCAATGCGTTTACATCTGGTCATCAAAACGCAACACATTTCGCTTGTTTTTCTTGTTGCCGTAATGATAATCACTATCACAAGAATTTGCCTTTCTTTGCATCAGTTGACCGCGATAAACATTTAAGGTGTCGGCATGTTTGTTCCTTTTCTCATTATGTTACGTGAAGGCCTTGAAGCGGCCCTGATTGTTAGCCTTATCGCCAGTTATCTGAAGCGTACCCAGCGCGGACGCTGGATTGGCGTGATGTGGGTTGGCGTTTCCCTTGCCGCGGCGCTCTGCCTGGGGCTGGGTATTCTTATCAACGAAACCACCGGTGAATTTCCGCAGAAAGAGCAGGAGCTGTTTGAAGGCATTGTTGCCGTAATAGCGGTGGTGATCCTCACCTGGATGGTGTTCTGGATGCGCAAAGTTTCCCGTAACGTGAAGGTACAGCTTGAGCAGGCGGTGGATAACGCCCTGCAAAAAGGCAACCACCACGGCTGGGCGCTGATCATGATGGTCTTTTTCGCCGTGGCGCGTGAAGGCCTGGAGTCCGTGTTCTTCCTGCTCGCGGCTTTTCAGCAGGACGTGGGCATCTGGCCGCCGCTGGGCGCGATGCTCGGGCTGGCCACGGCGGTTGTGCTTGGCTTCCTGCTCTACTGGGGCGGCATTCGTCTTAACCTGGGCGCGTTCTTCAAGTGGACCAGCCTGTTTATTCTGCTGGTGGCCGCGGGACTGGCGGCAGGGGCGATCCGCGCCTTCCACGAAGCGGGCCTGTGGAACCACTTCCAGGACGTGGCGTTCGATCTCAGCAACGTCCTGTCGACCCATTCACTGACCGGTACCCTGCTCGAAGGGATCTTCGGCTACCAGGAAACGCCGAGCGTCAGCGAAGTGGCGATGTACTTTATCTATCTGGTTCCGGCGCTGATCCTGTTCGCTATGCCGCCGCGTACCGGCTCGCAGACGTCGCGCGTTGCGCCGTAAGTGCTGTTTTAGTTACAACATACTTTAAAGGGAAGAGTCATGGCCATTCAGTTCCGTCGTAGTGCGTTATGCGCAGGCATCGCCGCGCTGCTCGTGTCTGCCTTCGCCGCTCAGGCAGCAGATATTCCGCAGGTCAAAGTCACCGTCAACGATAAACAGTGTGAGCCGATGACCATCACGGTTAACAGCGGTAAAACCCAGTTTATTATTCAGAACCACAGCCAGAAAGCGCTGGAGTGGGAGATCCTGAAAGGCGTGATGGTGGTGGAAGAGCGCGAGAATATCGCGCCGGGCTTCAGCCAGAAGATGACCGCAAATCTTCAGCCCGGGGAATATGACATGACCTGCGGCCTGCTGACTAACCCGAAAGGTAAGCTGATCGTCAAAGGCGCAGCGACGGCGGACGCGGCCAAAGGCACGGCGCTGCTGAGTCTCGGCGACGCTATTACCGCCTATAAAGCCTACGTCACCAAAGAGACGGCGGACCTGGTGGCAGGCACCAAAGCCTTTACCGACGCGGTGAAAGCGGGCGATATCGAAAAAGCGAAATCCCTGTATGCGCCTACACGTCAGCACTACGAGCGCATCGAGCCGATTGCCGAGCTGTTCTCTGACCTCGATGGCAGCATTGACGCCCGTGAAGACGACTACGAGCAGAAGGCCGCCGATCCGAAATTCACCGGCTTCCACCGTCTGGAAAAAGCCCTGTTTGGCGATAACTCCACCAGGGGGATGGAGAAATACGCCGAGCAGCTAAACAGCGACGTGCTGGAGCTGCAAAAACGCATCAGCGAGCTGGCATTCCCACCGTCGAAAGTGGTGGGTGGCGCAGCGGGCCTAATTGAAGAAGTAGCCGCCAGCAAAATCAGCGGTGAAGAAGATCGTTACAGCCACACCGACCTGTGGGACTTCCAGGCAAACGTTGACGGCGCACAGAAAATTGTCGATCTGCTGCGGCCACAACTGCAAAAAGAGAACGGCGAACTGCTGGCGAAAGTGGATGCCAATTTTAAGAAAGTTGACGCTATCCTGTCGAAATACCGCACCAAAGACGGGTTCGAAACCTACGACAAGCTGACCGATGCTGACCGTAACGCGCTGAAAGGCCCGATTACGACGCTGGCGGAAGATCTCTCCCTGCTGCGTGGCGTACTGGGTCTGGATTAAGCGATGAACGAGCATGACGAGTACGACGTGGCGGAACCTTCCCGACGTCGGTTGTTAAAAGGGGTAGGGGCGCTGGGCGGCGCGTTTGCCCTGGCGGGCGGCTGTCCGGTGGCGCATGCGGCAAAACCGCAAAGCGCCCCCGGCACGCTCTCCCCGGACGCGCGTATGGAAACGCAGCCGTTTTATGGTGAGCACCAGGCGGGGATCCTGACGCCGCAGCAGGCCTCGATGATGCTGGTGGCTTTCGATTCGTTGGCGAGTGATAAGGCCGACCTTGAGCGTCTGTTCAGGCTATTAACCACGCGCATTGCCTTCCTCACCGCCGGCGGTCCGGCACCGGAAACACCGAATCCGCGCCTGCCGCCGATGGATTCCGGGATCCTCGGGGCGTTTATCGCTCCCGATAATCTGACCATCACCGTGTCGGTGGGGGAATCACTATTTGATGATCGCTACGGTCTGGCGAAGCAGAAGCCGAAAGCGCTGCAAAAAATGACGCGATTCCCGAATGATTCTCTCGACGCGGCGCTGTGCCACGGCGATCTGCTGTTGCAGATCTGCGCTAATACCCAGGATACGGTGATCCACGCCCTGCGCGATATTATCAAGCACACCCCGGATCTGCTGAGCGTGCGCTGGAAGCGGGAAGGTTTTATCTCTGACCACGCCGCGCGCAGTAAAGGGAAAGAGACGCCGGTCAACCTGCTGGGCTTCAAAGACGGTACCGCCAACCCGGACAGCAGCAATACCGCGTTGATGAACAAGGTGGTCTGGGTTACGGCGGATCAGGGCGAACCGGCCTGGGCGGTGGGCGGCAGCTATCAGGCGGTGCGTATCATTCAGTTTCACGTGGAGTTCTGGGACCGCACGCCGCTGAAAGAGCAGCAGACTATCTTCGGCCGCGATAAGCAAACCGGCGCACCGCTCGGCATGAAGCTCGAGCACGATGAACCCGACTACGCCCGCGATCCGAACGGGGATGTCATCGCGCTGGACAGCCATATTCGCCTCGCCAATCCTCGCACCAAAGAGACGCAATCCAGCCTGATGATGCGCAGGGGTTACAGCTACTCGCTGGGGGTGACCAACTCCGGGCAGCTTGATATGGGACTGCTGTTTGTCTGCTATCAGCACGATCTGGAGAAGGGATTCCTAACCGTGCAGAAGCGGCTCAACGGCGAAGCGCTGGAAGAGTACATTAAGCCCATCGGCGGCGGCTATTTCTTTGCCCTGCCCGGCGCGCGTGACGCGAACGCCTGGCTCGCTCAGGGTCTCATAGAAGCCTGATAATCGTCCCTGCGACAGTTCGCGGGGACATTATTTTTTTCCCAGACTATCTTATTGTTATATTTCTGTAATATTTCTATATAAGACTGATTTTCCATGTAGGGGCAGTCCGAAAAGTTGCATTCAGGTAAAATAAATGTTGCATTTATGATAATTCCTGATGTACTTAAGAGAAGACAGCGGTAGTTCCCGGCAGTGATGTTAACTCACTATGGAGATCGCGAATGGTTGCGTCCTGTACTGGACAAGGTAAACATATCAACCGCAGTACCCGGCGCGGAGGCTCAGACTCCGGCAGCGATTTCTTCACCACCAAATTCTCTCCTTCACCTCAACAACCTTTTTCTACCGACGTGCATAACGGTGCGCGTAGCCGTTGTATATCGTCATCCGGTAATGCAAGCAATGGCTTACAAGGAAGCCAACCCTCTGATGTTCGTGCGCATAATCGTGCCGATGCTGGCGCGTGTGATGAATACCAACAACTCAAGGTGCTATCCATGGGAAGACAGAAAGCAGTGATCAAAGCTCGTCGCGAAGCAAAACGTGTGCTGAGACGGGATTCACGTAGTCATAAACAGCGTGAAGAAGAATCGGTCACCTCGCTTGTGCAGATGAGCGGCGTAGAATCGATTGGCATGGCGCGGGACAGCCGCGATGCATCGCCAATTGTGGCGCGAAATGAAGCTCAGGCGCACTACCTGAATGCTATCGAGAGTAAACAGCTCATCTTTGCAACCGGGGAAGCCGGATGCGGGAAAACCTGGATCAGCGCCGCCAAAGCGGCGGAGGCGCTGATTCATAAGGACGTGGAAAGGATCATCGTTACCCGTCCGGTACTGCAAGCGGATGAAGATCTGGGCTTCCTGCCCGGCGATATTTCCGAGAAGTTTGCCCCGTACTTCAGGCCCGTCTATGACGTGCTGGTGAAGCGGTTGGGCGCTTCCTTTATGCAGTACTGCCTGCGACCAGAGATTGGCAAGGTGGAAATCGCGCCGTTCGCCTATATGCGCGGACGTACATTTGAAAATGCGGTCGTTATTCTTGACGAGGCTCAGAACGTGACCGCTGCGCAAATGAAGATGTTTTTAACGCGCCTCGGGGAGAACGTGACGGTGATCGTCAACGGCGATATTACCCAGTGTGACCTGCCGTCGGGCGTGAAGTCCGGCCTGAGCGATGCCATGTCACGTTTTGAGGAAGATGAGATGATAGGGGTGGTCCGCTTCACAAAAGAGGACTGCGTCCGCTCGGCGCTCTGCCAGCGCACGCTACAAGCGTATTATTGAATATGCTGTTGTGTTCAAGGCCCGGGAAACCGGGCTTTGTTTTTTGTGCATTTTATCCCCTCTTCCCTGGGGAGAGGGTTAGGGTGAGGGGCTCAGGCCGCACCGAGCTGCATATAGCACCGGGGGGGATTGACTCGCTGCGCTCGCCCTGCGGGCAGCCTGTTCGCTACGTTCTCAGTCTGTCCAACTGGCTGCGCCAGTTGTCGAACCCCGGTCGGGGGTTCTCATTCCCCCCAAAGGCGTACAACATGCGAAAAAAAAGCCCGCATTTTCATGCGAGCTCTTCTTCAAATATGGCGGTGAGGGGGGGATTGACTCGCTGCGCTCGCCCTGCGGGCAGCCTGTTCGCTACGCTCTCAGTCTGTCCAACTGGCTGCGCCAGTTGTCGAACCCCGGTCGGGGGCTCTCATTCCCCCCAAAGGCGTACAACATGCGAAAAAAAAGCCCGCATTTTCATGCGAGCTCTTCTTCAAATATGGCGGTGAGGGGGGGATTCGAACCCCCGATACGTTGCCGTATACACACTTTCCAGGCGTGCTCCTTCAGCCACTCGGACACCTCACCATATTGTTTTGCTGCCTGACCGCTTGGGGGGGCAACGGGGCGCTACTATAGGGAGTTGCGCTAAAACGGTCAAGCAGATTTTCAGCATTCGTGCTTGTTCGGTTAAGCCTTAATCAGCTTATGTCGCAGCGCGCAGGATTAACGCTGCGAATCGAGCACTTCGCTATTTTTCACCACGTCCTGCGCTTTGCTGTAGCTTTCGATCAGCAGCTGGTAGGCAGGGAAGATGTGTGTGTACACCTCTGCCCATTCACCCGCATCTTCACGGTTCCACGTGCGCTGAATTTCGGAAGCAACGGCTGCCGTGTCCATCGGCACCACGCCTGCCTGCACCACGCGCGCCAGGGTGATCTCCTGCGCCATTTTGCTGTAGGTGCCGGAGGCATCAATCACCGCAAACACTTTATATCCGTCCGCCACCGCGCTGATGGACGGGAAGGCCATGCAGACGCTGGTGATCGTCCCCGCGATAATCAGCGTTTTGCGCCCGGTGGCTTTCACCGCCGCCACGAACTCCGGGTTATCCCAGGCGTTGATCTCACCCTTGCGTGCCACATACTGTGCGTGCGGCGCGTTGGCGTGGATCTCCGGGATAAGCGGGCCGTTCGGTCCCTGTGGAACCGACGCCGTGGTGATCACCGGGATCTTCGCCAGCGAGGCGATTTTTGCCAGCGCTGCTGCACGGGCGCGCAGCTCAGGCATTGGCATGTCTCCTACGGTCTGGAACAGCCCGCTCTGGTGATCGATAAGCAGCATAACGGCATCGTTTACGTCAATAACGGGACGTGCACCGTTGAAGTTTGCAGGGGTAGACATAATGCGCTCCTTTATTACGTTTAGATTTGGCCAAAGCGGCCGGAGTTAAAATCGCGAATAGCCTCGGCGATTTCGGTTTTACTGTTCATCACAAACGGGCCATAGCCCACGATGGGTTCATTCAGCGGCTCCCCGGCCATCAGCAGTACTTTGGCATCGCTGCTGGCTTCGAGATGCAGTTTGTCACCGCTCTGGCTCAGCACGACCAGTT
This sequence comes from Enterobacter sp. MGH 38, assembly GCF_000492855.1. Lineage (NCBI taxonomy): Bacteria > Pseudomonadati > Pseudomonadota > Gammaproteobacteria > Enterobacterales > Enterobacteriaceae > Enterobacter > Enterobacter sp. MGH 38. The sequence goes on from NZ_KI535608.1 coordinate 793,730, forward strand.
GCGCCTCACCGGCAGGCGTGGTGCCGTTCACCGTCACGCTGCCTTCAACGACAACCAGCGCCGTGCTCCAGCCTTCGGGCTGATTAAGCGTCAGGTGGCTACCCTGATGCAGCGCGAGATCCCACACGTTCAGCGGTGAGAAGGTATGCGCCGGGCCGGTTACCTCTCCAAAGCGGCCAGCAATCACGCGCAATGTTCCGCTGTTATCTGGCAGGGTGACCACCGGGATATCCGCCTGAGTGATGCTCTGGTAGCCAGGCGTCGCCATTTTGTCTTTGGCGGGCAGGTTGACCCACAGCTGCATCATTTTCAGTTCACCGCCTTTCTGCGAAAACGCGCTGGAGTGGAACTCCTCGTGCAAAATGCCTGCGCCCGCCGTCATCCACTGCACGTCACCTGGACCAATAACGCCGCCTCTGCCGGTTGAATCACGGTGCTCCACTTCGCCTGAGTAGACGATGGTTACCGTTTCAAAACCGCGATGAGGATGCTCGCCCACGCCGCGTTTCGCGCCATCCGCCGGGAAGGTATGCGGTCCGGCGTAGTCCAGCAGCAGGAACGGGCTCAGGGGCTCGCCATGCGTCTGGTAAGAAAACATCGAACGAACCGGAAAACCGTCACCGACCCAGTGCGGACGAGGTGCGGTATACACGCCTGTTACGTTTTTCATGATTAACTCCTGATGTCCTGTTGATGGAATTAGCTTATATTCAGGGTTAATATCCCGGTAGATAGCAAAAATGACATTCACTGTTCCTTAAATGGAACAATGGAGGCGTATGCAGGACCTCAATGATTTCGTATGGTTTGTGAAGGTGGTGGAGCATGGCGGCTTTGCAGCGGCGGGTCGGGCGCTCGATCAGCCTAAGTCGAAACTGAGCCGTCGGATTGCGCAGCTGGAGGAACGCCTGGGTGTTCGGTTGATACAACGTACCACGCGGCAGTTTGCGGTGACGGAGGTGGGGCAGACATTCTATCAGCACTGTAAAGCTATGCTGGTGGAGGCTGAAGCTGCGGAGGAGGCGGTGGCTGCTTTACAGGCTGAGCCGCGTGGTATGGTCCGGATCACCTGTCCTGTCACCTTGCTGCACGTTCACGTGGGGCCCATGCTGGCGCGGTTTATGGCGCGCTATCCGGGGATCAACCTTCAGCTCGAAGCCACCAACCGCCGGGTCGATCTGGTGGCGGAGGGGGTGGATGTGGCGATCCGCGTTCGTCCGCGCCCGTTTGATGACAGCGATCTGGTATTAAGGGTGCTGGCGGACAGGGGACACTGTCTGGTTGCCGGGCCGGCACTGATTGAACGGATGGGCAACCCGGCGATGCCCTCTGAACTCAGCGAGTGGCCGGGGTTAAGTATGGGGGCGGGCAAGCACCTGCATAAGTGGGAATTGAACGGTCCGGAGGGCGCAAAGGCAGAAATTCACTTCACGCCGCGCCTGGTGACTACCGACATGCTGGCGCTGCGGGAGGCAGCGATGGCGGGCGTGGGCGTGGTACAGCTGCCCATTTTGATGGTGAAGGATCAGCTGGCTTCAGGTGAACTTGTTCGGGTGCTGAATGCCTGGGAACCCAGACGGGAAGTGATCCATGCGGTGTATCCTTCCCGGCGCGGCCTGCTGCCATCGGTCAGGACGCTGGTGGATTTTCTCACCGAAGAGTATGCAAAGATGGTTGAAGACTAGCTTTTTGTAGGTCGGGTAAGCGTAGCGCCACCCGACACAATTACCGCAGGGGCTGCAAAGTTCGAATCCCCCACAGGCGTGCAACATGTGAAAAAAAAGCCCGCATTTTCATGCGAGCTCTTTTTCAAATATGGCGGTGAGGGGGGGATTGACTCGCTTCGCTCGCCCTTCGGGCAGCCTGTTCGCTACGCTCTCAGTCTGTCCAACTGGCTGTCGCCAGTTGCCGAACCCCGGTCGGGGGTTCTCATCCCCCCTTACGAGAATATAAAAGAAAAAAGCCCGTACTTTCGTACGAGCTCTCATCATGAATATGGCGGTGAGGGGGGGATTCGAACCCCCGATACGTTGCCGTATACACACTTTCCAGGCGTGCTCCTTCAGCCACTCGGACACCTCACCATATTGTCATCCCGTTGTTGTCGGGACGGGCGCTAATGTAAGGAAAAGCCGTACTGCCGTCAACCCACTTTTTCAGTAATTTAGCGTGTTTAGACAAACTTCAGGCAACCTGATTCCGAAATGTGCGAAATGCGCCTCTTTTATCAGCAACGCGGTTTAGCGATAAATTTGTTATGCTGGCAAGCCAGTTGAAAATGAAAATAAAACAGCGCAATAAAAGGCAATGACTATGGATATTATCTTCTATCACCCCACTTTTGATACGGCTTACTGGATTAGCGCGCTCACGGCGGCTCTGCCTGGCGCACGCGTTCGCGAATGGAAACAGGGCGATAATGAACATGCCGACTACGCGCTGGTCTGGCATCCCCCGGTCGAAATGCTTCAGGGACGCCGTTTGAAGGCGGTGTTTGCTCTTGGTGCAGGGGTGGATTCCATTCTCAGTAAGCTGAAGGCACACCCTGAAATGCTGCCGGAAGATATTCCCCTGTTTCGTCTGGAAGATACCGGTATGGGGCAGCAGATGCAGGAATATGCCGTGAGCCAGGTGCTGCACTGGTTCCGCCGTTTCGACGATTATCAGGCGTTTAAACAGCAATCCCACTGGGAACCGCTTCCGGATTATCAGCGTGAAGATTTCACCATCGGCATCCTCGGCGCGGGAGTACTGGGTTCGAAAGTCGCCGAAGCGCTCGCACCGTGGGGCTTCCCACTGCGCTGCTGGAGCCGGAGCCGTAAGGAGTATCCGGGCGTCGAGAGCTTTGCCGGAACGGACGAACTCCCGGCGTTCCTGAAAGGGACTCGCGTCCTCATTAACCTGCTGCCGAATACGGCGGAAACGGTCGGCATTATCAATGGCACGCTCCTCAACCAGTTGGCAGAAGACAGCTACTTAATGAACCTGGCGCGCGGGGTACACGTTGTGGAAGACGATCTGCTGAAAGCGCTGGATAGCGGTAAACTGAAAGGCGCAATGCTGGATGTGTATAGCCGCGAACCGCTGCCAAAAGACAGCCCGCTCTGGGCACATCCGCGCGTGGCGATGACGCCCCATATTGCGGCCGTGACGCGACCGGCGGAGGCCGTGGCGTACATCTCGCATACCATCAGCGAAATAGAGAAGGGCAACGCGGTGTCCGGACAGGTCGACAGACAGCGAGGCTACTGAGAGAAACCCGGCGTTCGCCGGGTTTTTGCTAATATTCGCCGCTGATAACTGCTATCCTTTGGAAAAACCGCAGAGGAGAGAAAGATGTATCCCGTTGACCTGCATATGCACACCGTCGCCAGTACCCACGCTTACAGTAACCTCCATGATTATATCGCTCAGGCGAAGCTGAAAGGCATCAAACTGTTTGCGATAACCGATCACGGTCCGGATATGGCGGATGCGCCGCACTACTGGCATTTTGTGAATATGCGTATCTGGCCACGCCTGGTGGACGGTATTGGGATACTGCGCGGCATCGAAGCGAACATCAAAAATACCGACGGTGAAATTGACTGCACCGGCCCGATGCTGACCTCTTTAGATCTGATCCTCGCTGGCTTCCATGAGCCGGTCTTTGCGCCCCAGGATAAAGAGACCAACACCGCAGCGATGATTGCCACTATTGCCAGCGGCAACGTGCACATTATCAGCCACCCGGGAAATCCGAAATACCCGATTGATATTCAGGCCGTGGCGCAGGCGGCAGCGAAGCACCGCGTGGCGCTGGAGATTAACAACTCCTCCTTTGTTCACTCGCGTAAGGGCAGTGAAGCCAACTGCCGCGAAGTGGCGGCGGCCGTGCGTGACGCGGGCGGCATGGTGGCGCTGGGCTCTGATTCACACACGGCCTTCACGCTGGGGGATTTCAGCGAGTGCCTGAAAATATTGCGGGACGTGAATTTCCCGGAAGAACAGATCCTGAACGTCACGCCGCGTCGTATGCTCGACTTCCTTGAGTCGCGCGGCATGGCGCCGATTGATGAATTTGCCGATCTTTAATTAATAACGGAATAAAAACATGAATGAGTTTTCCATCCTTTGCCGCGTGCTGGGCACCTTATATTACCGCCAGCCGCAGGATCCGCTGCTGGTTCCGCTGTTTACCCTGATTCGTGAAGGTAAACTGGCGCAGAGCTGGCCGCTGGAACAGGATGAATTGCTGGAACGCTTGCAAAAAAGCTGCGATATGCAGCAGATTTCAACGGATTACAACGCGCTGTTTGTGGGGGAAGAGTGTCGCGTGTCGCCGTATCGTTCTGCCTGGCAGGAAGGTGCGACCGAAGCGGAAGTTCGGGCGTTTCTTTCAGAACGCGGCATGCCGCTGACGGATATGCCTGCCGATCATATCGGTACCCTGCTGCTGGCGGCCTCCTGGATTGAAGATAATGCAGGTGATGATGAGAACGAGGCGATTGAGACCCTGTTCGAAACGTATCTGCTGCCGTGGGTTGGCACCTTCCTGGGTAAAGTGGAAGCCCACGCCACTTCGCCATTCTGGAGAACGCTGGCTCCGCTGACGCGTGACGCTATCGCTGCTATGTGGGACGAGCTGGAAGAAGAGAACGAAGAGTGACTTGAATCACAAAAATCCTGCAACGATACATTTCAACTTGCACGTAATGTGCTTCTGATCTCATTTCTATGGTGCGCATCTGCTAAGATGCGCACCATGAACATATTACTTTGTATTGCAATCACGACTGGCATCCTCTCCGGCCTCTGGAGTTGGGTGGCTGTTTCTCTCGGCTTGTTGAGCTGGGCTGGTTTTCTTGGCTGCACGGCCTATTTCGCCTGCCCGCAGGGTGGTCTCAAGGGGCTCTTTATTTCAGGCTGCACGTTACTGAGTGGCGTGGTCTGGGCGCTGGTCATTATGAAAGGCAGCGCGCTGGCGCCGCATCTTGAAATCCTGGGGTACGCCATGACCGGCATTGTGGCCTTCCTGATGTGCGTTCAAGCAAAACATCTGCTGTTGTCCTTTGTGCCCGGCACATTCATGGGTGCCTGCGCGACCTTTGCAGGGCAGGGGGACTGGAAGCTGGTGGTCCCTTCGCTCATGCTGGGGTTACTGTTTGGCTACGCCATGAAGAACAGCGGCCTTTGGCTTGCGGCCCGACGCGAGAAGAGCCAGAGCGTTCCTGCGGTAAGTAAATAAAAAAAGGCGAGACGGAATTCTCGCCTTTTTTTTGCGCCGCTGATTATGACTCTGGCGGCACCGACATCTCACGATATTTCACCAGCACCGCATTACTCACGTCACTTTTATTCTGAAGATCCCACAAGCCGCGATCGATACCGTCATTAATCAGGAAAATCACGCCGGTTTCGATGGCCGACATCAGACACAGCATGACCGGCTCGTTAGAGGTATAGCCAATTTCACCCTCCAGCAGACGCTGGTAATCGATAAAGCGGAATACCCCGGCCTGCACTTCATAAGAGAGAATCGTTTTGCTGGTGGTCACCGAGGATAATATCTCACCCGTACTCACGTTAACCACGCGCAGGTTGACGGCAATCTGGTCCAGCTGATACTGCGTGTCGGCCCCGATGCCAAAGTAACGCGCACCCGCGCCACCCGATTTCACGTTACTTTCGTAGCCGATAATCGAGCCTTCCACCATGATATTGGCTGCGGTGAGAGACTGTAGCGGCATGCGGTTATTGACGCCAACGGTACCATTCTCCTGCGCGGCACGAATGATTTTTCGTTCGTTAAGCAGGTTTTGCAGCCCCTGACGTTCCAGCGGGATAAACCAGCGAGAATCTTTCAGGGCGGTAACCAGCATCGCGGTGGCGCTCTGCGGTACGGCTGTCGAGAAGTTACTGGCCGGATACGGTTTGAACTGACCCGTCTCATCCTGAATGTTATACACCGAGACGAATATCTTTCCGGTTGGGACCGGCAGATGCGTCAGATCCCGATAGCTCTGGGCACGAGGCATCAGGGTGGGTTTAGCGGCTTCTTTTGGCGGGGCAGTTAAACAACCGCTTAATAAGCACACTGCAACTAAAATAAAAAATCGCTGCATAATAATTGTCCTTATTTCGGGGTTGTTTAGAAATCAGTTGAACTGGTCTGCAAACCGGAAACCTGGATTGTCGACGTTTTACCGGTTTTTCGGTCTGTCACATTTAACTGAAGCTGCCCGTCTTTATTGGCAATATCGACGATAAAGTCGTTAGTGACCATCCGGCCGGGTTTTCCGGTATTAATGTTAGTTAATAAGCCACCTAATATTTGCGACTGGATGGCCTGAGTAAAATTATCCAGGGCTGACGGGGTCTCGATACCGAAATCATCGTCATAGCTGGGGTCTTTATAGGAGTTTTGAGCCTGAGCCTGGTTAAGCATAAAGGCTCCGTTATTCGGGTTGCCGCCAAAATTAGGGTTGCGGAACTGGAATGTCATATTTCCGGCCCAGCTCAACGGCGCAATGAGCATTAACGAAATCACTGTGTGTGCGAGACGCATTACAGCCTCCGAAATAGGTATCGTTGTTAGAACTCATCTTTTGCTAAATCGCCTGTGCTCAAAAGGGCTTTGTCTAACTGTAGGCGGTTAATAGCTTCTTCTGTTTGTGCCAGCGCGAAAGCGACGTTCTGATCGAAGTCTCTTTTCGTTGGGAATAAAAAAGTCTGGTAAATAACGTCCTGATTAGCGGTTATTGTGATCCAGCTTCCCCACCGCGCACTGGGCCGTTCGTTGATGGTTAAGTTACCCGGATAATCGCTTTCCCACTTATCGCTGAAGGCACGATAAAAATCGTGTCCGACAGAGGTGACGGTGTGGTCGGTTAACAGTCCGGGAACTTCTACCTCAACAGCCTGAAGGTTTCCGGCAGCAAGCATAATGCCTGCGGCGGCAATCCAACTTAAGGTGCGTTTCATGCTATTAACGCCTGAGGTTATCGTTTGCCCACGACACCGCCTGCGTGCGATTTTTAACAGCTATCTTTTTGAAAAGATTATAAAGATGCGTCTTAACCGTATTTTCGCTGATAAATAACGAACGGGCGATTTCAATATTTGAAGCACCAATACGCAGTTTGTTCAGGATCTCTTTCTCACGGTGCGTCAGAAGGGCCGATTCCGAACTGTTATAGCGATAATTTCCGGAGTGGGTAATGAGGTAGCTGGCCAGTTTCTGCGAGAAATAACACTCCCCCCGCAATATGCCCTGCAAACCCTCCACGACACGGTTTTCTTCTTCAGTGACGTAAAACACGCCGTTAATATGCGGCCAGCTCTCAATTTCGCGGAAAGGATACTCATCAGGCGTATTTAATAACAATACGCGGATATTATTGTTTTTCCTGCTTAAATTATCTTGCCAGTAATGAATGAGTTTTTTATCCGCTTCCATCATATCGAGAAGAATGATGCTGCCAGAAGCGATATCATCAAAAGAACGTTGAATATTATGCAGTTTCCCGTTAAGAGACAGGCATTGCTTTAAATGCTGCAATAACGCTGTCGCTTGTAAGGAAGGTTTTGTGATCAACAATAATGTATGACCGGGTAAGCTATGGACTTCATTAAACATGATGAAACCCCACGTTATTTATGACACCCGGCAGTTGCCCTCGTATTATTGAAAAGGGCACCAGAGGTACTGACAGGTGTGGCACTGCTGTGTGTAGTTAAAAAACCTTCCTCCAAAGGAGGCGGTAAAATTAAAAACAAATAACGTACTGCTGTTTTCAATCTAGCTATTGCAAACTTTAAAGCAAGTGTTAATCGTGTAACAGAATGTAAAATTAGATATTAATTTGTGTATATTGCAGGGCTAATAGATTTTAAGATAAGGGGAAAGTTGTACATGTGTATAAACGTGCACAGATTTTAAAAACCATAAAGTATATTATAATGGGTTGAATTATTTGGCTTTGTATTATTCTAAGCCAGCCGGTAAAAAGTATGATCTCTGCTAAAAACATAAGACTTCCCTAAGCCAGAATTTTTTCTTAAGAAAACTTGCTTCGTGTCACGCGCGTGGCAAAGGGCATTGTCTTTTTTGTCTGAAGAAGCCGGTGCAGGTTGGACAGTCTGTCTCGCTGTTGTACAAGCGCAGGAAGACATTTTTGGTTTCTGCTTTAGGCGTGTATCCCGTCGTTTCAGGCGAGATTTACGACTTTGAGGTGAAGGAGAATATAAAAATAAGGCGCACGGGTGAGATATTAAACATGTTTCGGCAGACATACTCTTTTCCGTAACGCGGAGTTAACAAAACGAATCGCGTTAACGGAGCAAGAGATACTTTTTTATAGCCAGGTCCAGGGTGACAGCATGAAAAACAAAACGTTGTTTATGATGTTTACATTACTGGGTGCGCCTGGGTTTGTAATCGCAGGTGATTCAGATTTAGCCAGTTCTGAATATAATTTTGCGATAAATGAATTAAGTAAAGCTTCATACAATCAGGCAGCCATTATTGGTCAACAGGGTTCAGGAAATAATTCTGATGTACGCCAGGGCGGTTCTAAATTGCTGTCCGTTATTTCTCAGGAGGGCGGGAATAACCGCGCGAATGTTGATCAGTCAGGGACGTATAACCTTGCTTATATCGATCAGACCGGCAACGGCAACGATGCGAGTATTAAGCAGGGCGCTTTTGGCAACACCGCCATGATTATCCAGAAAGGCTCGGGTAACAGGGCGAATATAACGCAGTATGGTACGCAGAAAACAGCAGTTGTAGTGCAGAGACAGTCGCAAATGGCTATTCGCGTTATTCAACGTTAGCGATGTGTGACGCCTTAATCAATCCGATGGGGGTTTACCATGAAACTTTTCAAAGTGGCAGTTATTGCAGCAATCGTAGTTTCTGGCAGTGCTTTCGCAGGTGCGGTACCACAATTTGGCGGCGGCCACGGTGGTGGCTGGGGTGGCGGCAATAACGGCCCTGACTCAACCCTGAGCATTTACCAGTACGGCGGCGGTAACTCCGCGCTTGCTTTGCAGACGGACGCCCGAGATTCTGAATTGACCATTACCCAACATGGTGGTGGTAACGGCGCAGATGTTGGCCAGGGCTCTGATGACAGTTCTATCGATCTGCTGCAAAAAGGCTTTGGTAACAGCGCCACCATCGACCAATGGAATAGCAAAGACTCTGTTATCAACGTGAAACAGTTCGGCGGCGGCAACGGCGCGGCGGTAGACCAGACAGCGTCCGGCTCAACGGTGACTGTGCACCAGGTTGGCTTTGGCAACAACGCGACCGCACACCAGTACTGATTCATTTCTGTACCAAAAAACAGGGCATGCGCCCTGTTTTTTTTCGGGAGGATCTCATGAGCACCTTCATTCTCCTTGCCGCGCTTGCCAGCCAGATAACGTTCAGCACCTCACAGCAGGCAAATATGACAACCATTATTCCTCAGGTCACGCTGGCAGACGCTTGCGAATGTCAGGTTGAGGTGTTATCTGTCCGACAGGGGCAGGGGGGACAAAGTACATCGCGGCAGAAAAATACTCTTTTTATACCCGCTAATCAGCCGATTGATTTAACGCGAATCAGTTTAAATATTCGCTCAGGGGATGCGGTAAAAATAATCGTCACCGTTTCCGATGGAAAATCGCTTCATTTATCACAGCAGTGGAACGCACCGGTAAGTGCGCTTTAATAATTCATGAAATCAATGATTTAATAAAGTGGCGGCGCTGCACAGGTAAGCTATGCTGATATCAAGAACCCAGTCATCGGGTTGCTTAAATTGATACTTCATAACGGAGCGTTTTTACCCCTCAAGGACGAATTTCATTGAGGAGTACAAATAATGTTCAAATCCGCAGCGTGTATTATTTCTGGTCTGGGACTGATCCTGTCCTCTTTTTTTTCTCCGGCTTATTCAGCAACTATAGAAAATGGTGGGGTGATTCATTTTCGTGGCGCGGTGGTCGCTGACCCGTGCGAAGTCACGCCCCGGCATCAGCAGTTTGCGATCTCCTGTCCGGAAAATAACCGTATGAAAACGCATACCATCAGTTATGACGAGGCGCTCCGGGGCCATCATCCTCATTCAGCTCTGGCCGCTGTCAGCATGAAATACCTGAATGAACAGAAAACGCTTGCGGTCGTTCAGGTGGATTACCGCTAACCGACGTTTTTTTCGCGGCAGTTTTTCTCCTTCTCCCTCTGCGATACACTGGTGAAAAAGGCGGGTTGCAGAGGGTGTTTATGAGACCGCAAATCGACGTTATTCATGGCGATATCACGACGGTGCGCGTTGACGTGATCGTCAACGCAGCCAATTCCTCCCTGATGGGTGGTGGCGGGGTGGACGGTGCCATTCACCGGGCCGCAGGCCCTCAACTCCTTGAAGCATGCAAAACCGTGCGTCAGCAGCAGGGAGAGTGCCCGCCGGGGCATGCTGTTATTACGCTTGCGGGCGATCTCCCGGCCAAAGCGGTGATCCATACCGTTGGACCCGTCTGGCACGGTGGCGACCGCCATGAGGCTGAGATTCTGGAGCAGGCGTATCGTAACTGCCTGCGGCTTGCGGCGGATAACGGGTATAAGACCATGGCGTTCCCCGCCATTAGCACCGGGGTGTTCGGCTATCCAAAGGAAGCGGCAGCTACAATCGCCGTGAATACCGTTTATCACTACCTTTCCCTCAAACCCATGCCGGAAAAAGTCATTTTTGTCTGTTTCGATGAGCACACCGCCGACCTGTATCAGCGGATTTTGACCGCGCGCAGCCAGGCATTTTGATGTCTGAAGTGCAAAAACGGCGCCCTGGAGGCGCCGTTTTGTTATCCCGCTTTAACCTGAGGTTTGCCTGAGAACAGGAAACGCAAAAGCGGGATCCGCAGGTGGATTTCATACAACACGATGGCAATGCCAACCACAAAGACCAGGCCGGTGAAGAAGCCCAGCGCATTCGAGGCGATATGCGGCGTAATGTACGCCCCGAAAAACAGCGTCAGCGGATGGTGAACCAGGTAGATAAACAGCGAAGCATTAACGAAATAGGTGACGCGACTGGATTTAAAATTCAGCAGACGATGGCCAAGGGCGAACACCACGTTCACCATCCACAGGCCCATCAGCATCGTTATAACGCTCTCTGTTTCATACATCCACGCGTCCCCGCTGCCATAGCGCTGATTGAGAAGATAGGCGGCAAAGGCCAGCGCAGCACCCACCGCACACCAGGGGGAGGGGGTGGTAAACAGCGCTTTAAGCCGGGGATGAATAAATGCCAGCGCCCCAATCAGGAAGAAGGGAATGTAGAACAGGGTCTGCATCACCACGAAATTAAACAGCCCATCGCTCAGAATGGGAGGGTAGACAATGAGCAGGGTACGCCTGATGGCGGCATACGCGACCCCCAGCGCAAGAAACAGCAGCGACAGCTTGCCCAGGGTGATGTTGGCGAAGAAGGTCGAGGATGTGGTGCTCGCGCGCTGACGCAGCTGGCTGAAGATCAGCAAACTCACCGTGGTTAGCACCACCAGTACCAGCAGGAACCAGAGGTGGGAAATAAGCTCCCAGACCAGGGTGTTGTATTTCTCATAGAAGGAGAGATTCGGCCAGTTTTCCGCCTTGCCTTTAACATGCTGCAACATGATGAACTGCGGCAGCGTCAGCAGCGGAATGGCCGTCAACATCGGTATGCCCACGCGCTCCACGCGCACTTTCCACCATCGCTTGAGGGGATAGCGCAAGAAGAGCATGTAAGAGAAATAACCGGAAATAACAAAAAACACCTGCATGCGGAAGGCATGGATAAAATCATTAAACAGCGTCAGCCACCAAGAGGGCATCTGGCTGTTCACGTGCCAGGTGTGGCTGGAATAGATCAGTGAAATATGAAAAGGGATCCCCAATAGCATGAGCCATGCGCGGATCGAGTCGAGGAAATATTCACGTTGTACAGGGGTTGTGCTCATATAACTTTGCGCATTCTCAGACTTTTCGCCTTATCCCTAAGGCTCATAATGGTTACATTCGGAGCCAACCCTACACCAAGACCGACACCCTGTCTCCAGGATAAGCACGCAAAGTGAAAAGCGGGTTCTTTCATTTGCTTAATCCATGAGCCAGCGAGCTGAACAAAGCAGTGATAATGTTGTCGGATTGCCTGAGTTTCCATTAAAATGGATCGGATCGATATAAGCACACAAAGGGGGAAGTGCTTACTTATTATGAAACATAAACCACAAATGATGAAAATGCGTTGGTTGGGTGTAGCAGTGCTGTTGTCACTGTATACCTCATCTGCACTGGCCTTTAACATCGATGATGTCGCAAAACAGGCAAAATCGATGGCGGGCAAGAGCTACGAAGCGCCAAAAAGTAACCTGCCCTCCGTTTTCCGCGACATGAAATACGCGGACTATCAGCAGATCCAGTTCAATCACGATAAAGCGTACTGGAACAATATTAAAACCCCGTTCAAGCTTGAATTTTACCACCAGGGTATGTACTTCGACACGCCAGTTGCCATCAATGAAGTGACGGCGACCGCGGTACGCAAAATCAAGTACAGCCCGGATTACTTCAATTTTGGCGATGTGCAACACGATAAAGACACGGTGAAAGACCTCGGCTTCGCAGGCTTCAAGGTGCTTTATCCGATTAACAGCAAAGATAAAAACGATGAAATCGTCAGCATGCTTGGCGCCAGCTACTTCCGCGTGATTGGCGCGGGGCAGGTGTACGGGCTTTCTGCGCGCGGTCTGGCAATTGATACCGCGCTGCCATCAGGTGAAGAATTTCCACGTTTTCGCGAGTTCTGGATCGAACGTCCAAAACCAACCGACAAACGTCTGACAATTTATGCGCTGCTGGACTCCCCTCGTGCGACCGGCGCTTATCGCTTCGTGATCATGCCAGGGCGTGACACGGTGGTTGACGTGCAGTCTAAAGTTTACCTGCGCGATAAAGTGGGCAAACTGGGCGTTGCACCGCTGACCAGTATGTTCCTGTTTGGGCCGAACCAGCCATCTCCGGCGACCAATTTCCGTCCTGAACTGCATGATTCCAATGGCCTCTCCATCCATGCCGGTAACGGCGAGTGGATCTGGCGTCCGCTGAACAACCCGAAACACCTCGCGGTCAGCAGCTTTGCGATGGAAAACCCGCAGGGCTTTGGTCTGCTGCAACGTGGCCGTCAGTTCTCCCGCTTTGAAGATCTGGATGACCGCTACGATCTGCGCCCAAGCGCCTGGGTTACGCCGAAAGGCGACTGGGGTAAAGGTAAGGTTGAGCTGGTTGAAATTCCAACCAACGATGAAACCAACGATAACATCGTGGCGTACTGGACACCGGATCAGCTGCCTGAAGCCGGTAAAGAGATGAACTTCAAGTATGCGATTACCTTCAGCCGTGACGAAGACAAGTTGCACGCACCGGATAACGCGTATGTGATGCAGACGCGTCGTTCAACGGGTGACGTGAAGCAGTCCAACCTGATTCGTCAGCCGGATGGCACGCTGGCATTTATCGTGGACTTCGCCGGGCAGGATATGAAAAAACTGGCGCCGGATACTGCCGTGACGGCACAGGCCAGCATTGGCGATAACGGTGAAATCGTTGAAAACGCCGTGCGGTACAACCCGGTCACCAAAGGGTGGCGTTTGACCCTGCGCGTGAAGGTGAAGGATCCGAAACAGACCACTGAAATGCGCGCCGCGCTGGTCAGTAACGATAAGCCGCTGAGTGAAACCTGGAGCTATCAGCTACCTGCCAATGAATAATACATCTGAATATATTGATGCCATGCCGCTGACGGACATTGAAAAAGCGGCGCTCCCTGCGAGCGACATCCGCGCGGTTCACACCGCGCTGGATGGTGAACATCGTCATTTTTCCCGTGATGATGATACGCCGCTGGGGTCAGTGAAGGCACGTCTGGAGCAGGCATGGCCGGACTCGCTGGCAGAAGGGCAGTTAATCAAGGATGACGAAGGGCGTGACCAGCTACAGGCGATGCCGAAGGCCACGCGTTCCTCCATGTTCCCCGATCCGTGGCGCACCAACCCGGTGGGCCGCTTCTGGGATCGTCTGCGTGGGCGTGACGTGACACCGCGCTATCTGTCACGTCTGACCAAAGAACAGCAGGCCTCCGAGCAGAAATGGCGTACCGTAGGAACGATTCGTCGTTACATTCTGCTGCTGCTGACGCTGGCGCAGACGGTTGTCGCCACCTGGTACATGAAAACCATTCTGCCGTACCAGGGCTGGGCGTTGATTAACCCTGCTGACATGATTGGCCAGGATATCTGGGTCTCCTTCATGCAGCTGCTGCCGTATATTTTACAGAGCGGCATTCTTCTGCTGTTCGCCGTGCTGTTCTGTTGGGTCTCCGCCGGGTTCTGGACGGCGCTGATGGGCTTCCTGCAACTGCTGATGGGGCGTGACAAATACAGCATTTCCGCGTCGACGGTCGGGGATGAACCCCTCAATCCTGAGCACCGTACCGCGCTGATCATGCCTATCTGTAACGAAGACGTTGACCGCGTATTCGCCGGGCTGCGTGCCACCTGGGAGTCCGTGAAGGCGACCGGTAACGCGGCGCATTTCGACGTCTATATCCTGAGCGACAGCTACAACCCGGATATTTGCGTGGCAGAGCAAAAAGCCTGGATGGAGCTGATTGCCGAGGTGCAGGGGGAAGGGCAGATCTTCTACCGCCGTCGTCGTCGTCGTGTTAAGCGTAAGAGCGGGAACATTGATGACTTCTGTCGTCGCTGGGGTAACCAGTACAGCTACATGGTGGTTCTGGATGCGGACTCCGTGATGAGCGGCGACTGCCTGAGCGGGCTGGTCCGTCTGATGGAAGCCAACCCGAACGCGGGTATTATTCAGTCCTCGCCAAAAGCGTCAGGTATGGACACGCTGTATGCGCGCTGCCAGCAGTTTGCGACTCGCGTCTACGGGCCGCTGTTTACTGCCGGTCTGCACTTCTGGCAGCTGGGTGAATCTCACTACTGGGGCCACAACGCCATTATCCGCGTGAAGCCATTCATCGAGCACTGTGCCCTGGCGCCGCTGCCGGGTGAAGGGTCGTTTGCCGGGTCCATTCTGTCGCATGACTTTGTGGAAGCTGCTCTGATGCGTCGTGCAGGGTGGGGCGTCTGGATTGCCTACGATCTGCCTGGCTCGTATGAAGAGCTGCCGCCGAACCTGCTGGATGAGCTCAAACGCGACCGCCGCTGGTGTCACGGTAACCTGATGAACTTCCGCCTGTTCCTGGTGAAAGGGATGCACCCTGTTCACCGTGCGGTGTTCCTGACGGGCGTTATGTCCTATCTGTCTGCGCCGCTGTGGTTTATGTTCCTGGCACTCTCGACCGCGTTGCAGGTTGTGCATGCTCTGACGGAGCCGCAATACTTCCTGCAACCGCGCCAGCTGTTCCCGGTGTGGCCGCAGTGGCGTCCGGAGCTGGCGATTGCGCTGTTCGCGTCGACCATGGTGCTGCTGTTCCTGCCTAAGCTGCTCAGTATCATTCTGATCTGGTGCAAAGGTTCGAAGGAGTACGGTGGTTTCTGCCGCGTGACCCTTTCACTGCTGCTGGAAGTGCTGTTCTCGGTCCTGCTGGCGCCGGTGCGTATGCTGTTCCATACGGTGTTTGTGGTGAGCGCGTTCCTGGGATGGGAAGTGGTGTGGAATTCACCGCAGCGTGACGATGACTCTACGCCGTGGAGTGAGGCCTTTATGCGCCACGGCTCTCAGCTGCTGCTGGGCCTGGTGTGGGCCGTTGGTATGGCCTGGCTGGATCTGCGTTTCCTGTTCTGGCTGGCGCCAATCGTCTTCTCGCTGATCCTGTCGCCGTTTGTGTCGGTGATCTCCAGCCGTTCCACGGTGGGCCTGCGTACCAAACGCTGGAAGCTGTTCCTGATCCCGGAAGAGTATTCTCCGCCGCAGGTGCTGGTGGATACGGATACCTATCTGGAGCAGAACCGCAAACGCACGCTGGATGATGGCTTTATGCACGCCGTGTTTAACCCGTCATTCAACGCGCTGGCAACCGCGATGGCGACGGCGCGTCACCGCGCCAGCCAGGTGCTGGAGATCGCCCGCGATCGCCACGTTGAGCAGGCGCTGAACGAGACGCCAGAAAAGCTTAACCGCGACCGTCGTCTGGTGCTGTTGAGCGATCCGGTGACGATGGCACGGCTTCACTACCGCGTGTGGTCCGCGCCGGAGAGATACTCTTCGTGGGTGAACTACTATAAGGACGTTAAGCTGAATCCGCTGGCACTGAAGGCGAAGTAAGTTGTTAAGTAGGGCGGGTAAGCGAAGCGCCACCCGCCAAATGAAATACCGGCTTAATCGCCGGTATTTTTTTAGAGGTCAGACATGAAAGTAATCATTGTCGTCATGATGGCATGCCTGCTCAGCGGCTGCGGCAGCATTATCAGCCGCACCATCCCCGGGCAGGGCCACGGGAATCAATACTACCCCGGCGTACAGTGGGACGTTCGCGATTCCGCATGGCGCTATCTCACCGTGCTCGATCTGCCGTTTTCGCTGATTTTCGACACGCTGCTGCTGCCCATTGATGCCAGTCACGGCCCTTACGAGTAACGGGAGCTCATCGCTCGTCCCATTCGTCCGCTGCGGCCTGACCCTCTTCGGTATCCAGCGGCGGTTCGAGCTGAAACTCGCCTTCGTCCCATTCGTGCAGCGTATTTTCTTCCAGCCACTCCTGACGTAACTCAATTTCGTCATAGTCGCCGTCGAATACCGCCTGTGCACCTTCACCACTCAGTATCGGCAGACATTCACCATCTTCACCTTCATCAGCAAAGAATTCGGCCTGCCACATAATATCGCCGTCCTGTAGGACGTATTTTTGGATATTGAGTTGTTGCACGTCAGCATCTTCTTCCTCAATGCCGGGATTATCGGCGAGGAACTCTTCGCGAGCGGCATCAATTGCTTCTTCCAGCGTGGCGTACATGGTCATTGGTGTCTCCCTGTTTTTCGTGAAGGTATTCAGGGAAAGAATAGCTGATTATGTGATTTTGCAAGTATGAATGCGAGAATTAGCCGTCACGATGTTGTCTTATTCGCCCCGGGCGTAGCGCCCGGGATAAGCTGAGCCACGAATAAACGGCGTTGAACAGCACGACGCCTGCCGTCACGATAAAGACCGCCCGGAAACCGAAACTGGCTGAAATCCCCGCACCGACCAGCGGCCCGGTGACGTTACCCAGATCGCGAAACGACTGGTTATAGCTGAAAATACGACCGGCTATCTGGTTGGTGGAATTATAGACCAGCAGCGTCTGCACGGCCGGGAGCAGTGCGCCATCGGCAGCCCCCAGCAGGAAGCGCAGGACGCCGAGCTGCCAGGGAGACTGCACCATCGCCATGGGGATCAGCAGCAGGACGGAGACGATCAGGGCGCAGATCAGGATCTTTTCCGGGCCGATACGGTCTCCCAGCTTGCCGAGCCGCGGCGCGCTCAGTAGCGCCGCCACACCGGGAACAGAGGCGATCAGGCCGCTGATAAAGGCGATATTGCTGACGTTTCCCGCCAGATCGCGGACATAGAGCGTCAGAATAGGCGCGATTGAACCGGTGGCCACTTGGATAATCATGGTGGTCACAAACAGACTCAGCACCAGCTTTGGGTTTTTCAGCGAGGCCAGTACATCCCGGGCGTGCAGCATCTCTTTTTTAGCTACCGGCGCGAAATTCTCCCGGATACAGATAAGCGTCACCAGGAAGCAGAGGAACAGCACGCTGGCGGTAATGAAGAATACCGGCCGCAGTCCGTAGTGGTCGGCCAGCAGCCCGCCCGCCAGCGGGCCCAGCAGTGCGCCACTTACGCCGCCAGTAGAGAGCGTGCCCAACGCCCAGCCGCTTTTCTGGCGCGGGATTTGGGTGGCGATCAGGGCGTTGGCGTTAGGGATAAATCCCCCGAGCAGACCCAGGAGTGCGCGTAATATCAGGAACTGCCAGACGTTCTGCGCCATCCCCATCAGCAGCATAATGATCGCCATGCCGAGCGCGGAGCGCAGCAGCATAATTTTGCGGCCTTTGCGATCCGCCAGCCCACCCCAGAAAGGCGACGCAATGGCGGAGAACAGGAACGTAATGCTGAACACCAGGCCGGACCACATATTCAGGGCGCTATGTCCGGTGACGCCGAGCTGTTCAACGTAGAGGGGCAGGAAAGGCATCACCAGGCTAAAGGCGGCGCCAGTAAGAAAACAACCCAGCCACGCAACCGTCAGGTTACGTTTCCAGTTTATGGGAGCATCTGTGGGGGACATAACTATCCGCATAATGAGGTGCAGGGCACCGTGACCAGTGAGGTAATAAGCCTGCTAATTATGCGCCCGGGGTATGATTGCCGCAATGACGGGGAGCTTTTAAAGCTAAAACAACATGCGGCCCGGATGGCCGCATGCAGATTAATAACGTGAAGGGACGCCCTGAGGCCGGGTTTTAAAGCGGCGATGCAGCCACATGTACTGCTCCGGGGCGAGCATAATGCATTTCTCGACAACGCCGTTCATCCAGCGGGCGGTGGTTTCCGCATCAATCAGCGGTGGCGCGAGCTCCGGCTCCAGCATGATGAGCTGATAGCCTGAACCGTCTGGTTTACGGCGCGGTACAAACGGCACGATAGCCGCTTTGGACATTCGCGCCAGCATCCAGGTCCCGGTGGTCGTCGCTGCATCTTCCACCGCAAAGAACGGAACAAACACGCTGGATTGCGGGCCATAGTCATGATCCGGGGCGTACCAGACCACTTCACCTGATTTCAGGGCGCGGATCATCCCTTTCAGGTC
The DNA here is from genome assembly GCF_000492855.1 of Enterobacter sp. MGH 38. Lineage (NCBI taxonomy): Bacteria > Pseudomonadati > Pseudomonadota > Gammaproteobacteria > Enterobacterales > Enterobacteriaceae > Enterobacter > Enterobacter sp. MGH 38. The sequence continues at coordinate 812,564 of NZ_KI535608.1, forward strand.
TTTTCGGTCGATCATGCTTTTATTGGAGCGCATACGTCCGTTGGTCTGGATCAAATCGATCACCGGATTATCGTTAGGACGATAAACGCCAATACCGGGCGCCTGCATGCCGAACATGCGTGCGCCAATTTCGAGCGTCAGAAAATGAACGCCAATCAGCAGGACGCCAGTCTGGTTGGCCTGAAGAGTATGCACTGGCTCCATGCCGGTCCCGGCCACTTCCGTCCAGCGCGCCATGCGCTTATCCGACCAGAACCAGGCCATACCGGTCTCCATCAGCCCCATGCCGACAGATTCGAAGTTTTTAACCACCATGTCGTGGCGCTCAGATTCACTCATCTGAGGAAAGCAAAGCTCAAGGTTGCGATACGCGATCCTGGCGCGACGCTTCATAAACTGCTGAGCAATGCGACCCAGCCCTTTACCCATGCGGAAAATGACGGGATAAGGCAGCTGTACAATTAGCCACAACAAGCCAATGCCTGACCATGTTAACCAATAGCGGGGATGCAAAAGCGCGGCAGTAAATTTCGGTAACTGGGTCATGTCTGTCCTGTGTTCTAACGTCCTGAAAGGCTATTGTCTCATTTTTTAAGGCATAGCCAAAATGTCTGTCATCGAAACATGAAAGAATATGCAAATGTTAAGTCTGATTAATCAGATTGACTGAAATGTAGCGTAAATTGTGTGGATGTAAATTGTCTTTGTTTGCTATATCATGCCGACCGATTTTTATTTCTCAACGATTGCAGGACTTGTACACCATGCCAGTGTTACACAACCGCGTTTCGAATGAGATGTTGAAAGCGCGTATGTTGGCCGAAACCGAACCGCGCACAACGATCTCTTTCTATAAGTATTTCACCATCGACGATCCACAGGCGACCCGCGATGCGCTTTACCAGGCTTTCACCGCCCTGAACGTGTTTGGTCGCGTCTATCTGGCGCGTGAGGGGATTAACGCGCAGATCAGCGTGCCGGAAAGCAAGGTCAGCGCCTTCCGCGATCTCCTTTACGGGTTTGATCCGGCGCTTAACGGCTTACGCCTGAATATTGCGCTGGATGATGACGGTAAATCATTCTGGGTGCTGCGCATGAAGGTGCGCGAGCGTATTGTGGCGGATGGCATTGACGATCCGAGCTTCAATGCTGCTAATGTGGGGGAATACCTGAAGGCCGCTGAAGTGAACGCGATGCTCGACGATCCGGATGCGGTGTTCATCGATATGCGTAACCACTACGAATATGAAGTGGGGCACTTCGAGAATGCGATGGAAATTCCTGCCGACACCTTCCGCGAGCAACTGCCGAAAGCGGTTGAGATGATGCAGGAGCATAAAGACAAAAAGATTGTGATGTACTGTACCGGGGGGATCCGCTGTGAAAAAGCCAGCGCCTGGATGAAGCACAACGGGTTTAATAAAGTCTGGCACATTGAGGGTGGGATTATCGAGTATGCCCGCCGCGCCCGTGAGCAGGGTTTACCGGTGCGTTTTATCGGTAAGAACTTTGTGTTTGATGAGCGTATGGGCGAGCGAATTTCAGAGGACGTGATCGCGCACTGCCACCAGTGCGGAACACCGTGCGATACGCATACCAACTGCAAAAACGACGGGTGTCATCTGCTGTTTATTCAGTGCCCTGCATGTGCCGAGAAGTTTAATGGCTGCTGTAGCGAGCTGTGCAGTGAAGAGAGTATGTTGCCTGAAGAAGAGCAACGTCGTCGCCGTGCCGGACGCGAGAACGGGAATAAGATCTTTAATAAATCCCGGGGCCGACTGAATACCAAACTGGGTATTCCGGACCCGGAGTAAAACACTGCCCGGCGGCTCACAAGCCTGCCGGGCCTGTTTTATGACTTCTGCTGAACGCCTTCCACCGAAATAATCAGCTCTACATCCTGCGATGCCGGGCCTAAATCCGTGGTGATATTAAAATCTTTCAGATGAATTTTGCCTGCGGCTTCAAAGCCAGCACGTTTTCCGCCCCATGGATCGTCACCCTGTCCAATTAATTTGGCATCCAGTGTGACCGGTTTTGTTACGCCGTTCAGCGTGAGATTACCGGTAATAGCCAGTTTATCACCGTCTTTCTTCACCTCTGTCGACGCGAAAGTAGCTTGCGGGAATTTGCCCACGTTCAGGAATTCAGCGCTGCGCAGATGTTTATCACGCTCGGCGTGATTAGTGTCGACGCTGTTGGTATTAATGGTGACGTTCACTTTATCGGCAGCAGGGTTTTTCTCGTCGAAAGTAAATGTGCCATCGAAATCATTGAACGTGCCATATAACCAGCTGTAACCCAGATGCTGAATACGGAAATTGACGAAGGCATGCTGGCCCTCTTTATCAATTTTATAGTCGGCGGCCAGGGCCGAACCGGTAGTAAATAACAGCGAACCTAATGCGATACCCAACAGGCGTTTTTTCATTTTATGCTCCAGAGTCAACTGACGAACGGCCAAGCATGCGCTTCAGCGTATCGTCTTTATCAATAAAGTGGTGTTTCAGGGCCGCAAGGCCATGCAGGACAGACAAGATCACTACGCTCCATGCCAGCCACAAATGAACCACACCTGCGGTGTCAGCCTGTGAACCGGCGTCAGCCAGCGTGGCTGGGACATCAAAAAGCCCAAATACGCTGATCGGTTTGCCGTCTGCGGTCGAAATGAGATAGCCGCTGATCAGAATGGCGAACAGCAGGGCATAGAGTGCGATATGCGCGCCAACAGCGCTTATGCGGGTAAGTCGGCCATGGCTTTTGGGCGCAGGAGGGGGCGGAGAGATATGTCGCCAGATCACGCGAAAAACCAGACCCATCATCAGCAGAACCCCAATGCTTTTGTGCAATTCGGGGGCCTGATGATACCAACCGTCATAATAGCTTAATGTCACCATCCAGAGGCCGAGACCAAACATGGCATAGACGGCAATTGCAAATAGCCAGTGTAAACACATGGATATTATTCCGTAGCGACGGGAGGAGTTACGCCATTGCATATGAATTTCCGTTCTCAAATGACTGAGCAATAAAAATGGACGGGTTAAATAAATAATGCAACTGAAAAAAATGAATAATGTATTTTATTTAATTTATTTCAGCGAATTTGAATGTGTTTCCGCAATGTATTTCAATCGCTTCGTTCAATAAATTTGAGGCGACGTTTTTTAAAAATATAAGTTAAATAAATTTAAAGGAGTGTCAATAAACGTCAGCGAGAACGTTCAGAAGAATACAATATAGATAACGTCAATGATCGCCAGTAGCGACCAAAGAACAATGTAGAGCATGAAATGCTCGCGGATGTTATTGATAAGGTAATTCACCAGTCTGCGCATCATGCCCCTCTCGCTAAACAGGCCCCGGTTACTCGGAGCCTGAAGAGGTATTATCGATCAAAGCGCGAGAGCGCGAAGGGCTTGAGATCAAACGAAGGCGCTTTCCCCTGAGCAAACTGGGCGGCGATTTCACCTAACACAGAGGCAAATTTAAACCCGTGACCGCTGAGCCCGGTTACGAGCAGGGTGTTGTCGTGCCCCGGCAGGGTGTCGATGATAAAGTCTTCATCCGGGGTGTTGTCGTAGGTGCACGCTGCGCCGTAAAGCAACCCGCCTACGCCCGGCAGGATATTACGCAGGAACGTGAAGGCTTCGGAACCATCCTGCGGATAAGCTCCGTACGGTTTGCGTTCTTCCGCAGAGGAAATTACCTGCCCGCCGTTATGTTTGCCAATCTTGAGCGCGTCTTTTTCCGAGGGGAAACCGTAGAACTGGTCGCCATTGGGTAACTCGCCTGTAAACGCCGGGAATTTGTTCTGGCTGCTGTAACGCCCGTCAGACTGGAACCAGGAGAAGACTTTTCGTACCGGCTGGATGGGCAGGTCCGGCAGCAGTTTCGTCACCCACGTTCCCGCACTCACCAGCAGACGCGTGGCGGTATATTCACCTTCAGAGGTGGTGACGGTTGAACCCTCTGCATGGTGGGTGATGCCCGTGACCGGACAGTTGAACAACTGCGCGCAGCCCGCTTTGGCGGCGAGATCAATCCAGGTCTTAATGGCCGTTTCGCTGTGCAGTACGCCAGAGTTGGCTTCAAACAACCCAATGTAGTCTTCAGGGACAGAAATTTCCGGCCAGCGCGCCATGATGCCGTTCGCATCCAGACGCTCGACGTCCAGGCGGTAGGCTTTCGCGCTCTCCTCGACGGTCGCCAGAAACGTGGAGCTTGCTGGCCCCAGGTTAACGACCCCGGTGCGCTCAAAAATGCGTTCTTCGGTGAGGGCGGCCAGCTCATCCCACAGCGTCTGAGCCCGAAGCACCAGCGGTACATAGCGCTCACCTTCGCCATAAGCGTGACGGATCAGACGGGTATCGCCGTGATGGCTTCCTTCAGAGTGGGGGGGACGATGGGCGTCAATCATCAGCACATTCAGACCCGCCTGCGTGGCGTAATAACCGGCGGCAGATCCTACGGAGCCGCTTCCGATAATGATCAAATCGTATTTCATAGGCTTCTCTTTACTAACGCTTTGTTAGCAGAGTAATTAACTATGTAGGCTTATACAAGAACGAAATAAATAAGGCACCGCGAGGGTGCCTGTTGAGTGAAGAGGCGTAAGATTAATGCCGTTTATACTCATTTTCCTGGTAGTCGCCAGATTCTATTTTTGCGATGCCTGCTTCCAAAATAGAGATAAACTGACGGGCGACGTCTGTTGTAAGCCACAGCGTCTGTCCAACTTCCGCTTCATCACGGTTTAGCTGATTTGGGGTCTGGTAGTGCAAACGCAGCATCAGCGCATCGTAGCTGTCTACGGTGCTGATATCCCAGCCAACAAGCGGATGGGTCTGGATCACTTCACTATTCTTTTCCATTATAACCCCCTTAATGCGTGTTAGAAGACAACGACTTTGAGGTTCAATGCATGTTTTTCTGAAAGCAATTTCAGTATATCAATTAATAAGGGTTCAGCAGGAAAAAATAAACGGGTAGCAACACATTTTTCTGCTTTTTAGGATTGTTCGAACAATAAAACGCCATCTTGTTCACGATTTTCTAAGAAGATGCTGAAATATTTTGAACTTTCAGGAGACGAAACGAAAAAAAGCCGGGGCGACCCGGCAAAAAACACAATGAGGGAGCAAATTTTAATCAGTGATGAACCAGTCGTCGGCGCTTTCCCATGTTTCCTGCAAAATTTCGCTGATGCGTTCTTTGTCTTCTTTCGCACCGCCGATGACGGAAAGATGGTTTGCTGTCGCATAACGTACCGTTACGGCGCCATCGTTTTCAGGAAAAGTGCTGTTAATACGTCGGGATAGTTCACCCGCCAGAGCGTCGAGTGCGCCAGCAGGCAGGACGGTGGATTTGGCAATGGTGACTTCAATACGCATAAATGCCCCCTGTGTAATATACTGTTTATTTATACAGTTATATTGTCGGTTTGACAACAGGGGGCGACAGTTTTTTAGCGTTTTACCGTCCAGTTTACGGTTTCACCGGCCAGGAAGGGGATCAGCGTATCGTCGGTGAGCGCAATCGACGCTTCAACCTGGCTTTCTTTGCGCTCCAGCTCAATGAACGTGTCATTGATCGGCAGACCGTAGAAACGCGGGCCGTTAAGGGAGCAGAAGGCTTCGAAATGGTCTAACGCATTCATCTCTTCAAACACGGTTGCGTAACTTGCCAGGGCGGTCGGGGCGTTAAAGCAGCCTGCACAGCCGCAACTCGCCTCTTTACGGTGACGGGCATGCGGGGCGGAATCCGTGCCGAGGAACGCGCGCGGGAAGCCGCTGGCGACCAGCTCACGTAGCGCCTGCTGGTGGATGTTGCGCTTGAGGATCGGCAGACAATACAGATGTGGGCGAACGCCGCCCACCAGCATGTGGTTACGGTTAAACATCAGGTGCTGCGGGGTGATGGTGGCGGCAATCAGCTCGTTTCCATCCCGGACATACTCTGCGGCATCTTTAGTCGTAATGTGTTCAAACACCACTTTCAGCCCCGGAAGACGCTGGCGCAGCGGCTCCATGACCGTTTCGATAAAACGTGCTTCGCGATCGAAAATATCAATGTCAGCGTGGGTCACTTCCCCGTGCACCAGCAGCGGCATGCCCAGTTTTTGCATACGCTCCAGAACGGGCATGATGGCGTCGATACTGGTCACCCCATGGCTGGAGTTGGTGGTGGCATTCGCCGGGTAGAGCTTCGCGGCGGTGAACACACCTTCGTTAAACCCGCGCTCAACCTCATTGGGATCCAGCGAGTCCGTCAGGTAGCAGGTCATCAACGGGGTAAAATCGTGCCCGGCCGGAACGGCGTCAAGGATACGCTGGCGATAGGCAATCGCGGCCTCGACGGTAGTGACTGGCGGAACCAGGTTAGGCATAACAATCGCACGGCCATAAATTTCGCTGGTATACGGCACGACGGTTTTCAGCATGTCGCCATCACGAAGATGGATATGCCAGTCGTCTGGGCGGCGGATTTTGAGAACCTGGGATTGTACAGTCATGGAAGCTCCGGCTTGAAAGAGATCAGTCATAAGATGGCTGTTTTTGCCGGACACAAATCATAAGCGGAAACGTTTTCGTTTGCACACTATTCCGTTAAAAAAAACGGGCGCCTGAGCGCCCGGAGTATTTAGTCGGTGAAAGGGATGATGATTTCACCCGGTTTCACCTCTATCCCTTTGGCATATTTTTTCGCCAGAGATTCCCCTTTGCTTTTGTCTTCGCTCAGAACATAGGCAGGCTGTTGGTTAAAGTAGTTCTGCAACGACTGGTTGAGATACGGCATCAGCGTTTGCAGCACCGGTTTCATTTTATCCGGCGTCACAACCGCATCGACGATTTCCATCTCTTGCAGGAAAATTGCCCCTTTCTCTTTATTAAAGACCGGCAGCGCCTTGAGCTTCAGCTTGATATCCGCTTTCTGATTGCCGAAGAGCGAGGTCATATCGAGGCTGGCATCGCCGGAAAGGGTGACTTTGTTAGGCTCCTCGCGACCAATCTGGCTGGCGAGATTCGTCAGGACGATATGCGCATCCGCAAGGCCGGGCACGCCGATATCTTTTGAAAAGTTATTATGTTTTTCCAGCGCCTGATTAATTTCCTGCTCACTGACGGTGTACTGCGTAAGCTGGTTACATCCCACCAGCAGACCACTGACAATTAACGCAGCGGCAATAACGATCTTTTTCATGGCGTTCCTCAACATAAAATCGGCGCATCTGTCCTGATACGCCAGTATGTCAGGGTGATCCTACAGAAACCAGCAGAAAAAACTGATAATGCAAGAGGTCAGGCGCCAGGCTCCAGCATCCCGCGGGTGCTGCGTTTATCACTGAACTGCCACCAGAGGGCAATCAGCGTCATAAAGCCGACCATGCCGAGCATGACCCACGGCAGCTCCGGCTGATGGAGCGCTTTTCCGGCATCAAACAGCCAGCCGCCACCGGTGTAACCCAGCGCGCCGCCAAGCGCCAGCCCGAGACGGCTGAAGCCCATGTAGCTGCCCCGGGCCCGGGCGTCGGCAAGTGACGCGCTCAGCGTTTCACGGGCTGGCTCGGCAATGATTGAGCCAATATAGAAGGTGCAGATCAGCATAAACAGCTGCTGAAGCGAACTTACCAGACCGATGGGCATCATGCTCAGCGTCATCAGCAACAGCCCGGCCATCAGACGGTGCTCAAGCCGGAAACGGCGCTCGCTCCAGCGGGCAATTGGATAGAGCAGAGTCAGTGAGAGGCAGGCCTCTATGGCATACATCCATTTCACCGCCGCTGGCGTGCCGGCAATATCGTTAACCATAATGGGCAGCATCAGCATGACCTGCACGGCGAGCATGTAGTAGCCGGTCAGGGTTAACACATAGGTGACGAAGCGTTTATCGCTCAACACACGGTCAAGCCCTTCCCGCACAGGTGCTTTCACCGTCGACAGCTTCCATGCGGGCAGAAACAGACCGTTAAACAGCGCGCAGAGAATAAACAACACCGCGCCGGTGGCGCAAACCAGGCGGAAATCGTATTGCAGCAGCCAGCTTCCCAGCAGGGCGCCCACCACCGCGCCTGCGCTGTCCTGCATCATCAAAATCGAGAAGAAGCGCCCCCGATGTTGCGGACGGATAAGCTTAACCACCAGCGCGGTACGCGGTGGGTCGAAAAGGGTGCCGCCAATCCCGGAAAGGAAACAGGAGAACCACAGCAGCCAGGGTTCATGAGCGATTGCCATGGTGGCGAATCCCGCCGCACGTAACAGCATGCCGGTGACGATCATCGGTTTCGCGCCGAAGCGGTCAGCTATTGCGCCGCCAAACACGCCCAGACCCTGTTGTACAAACTGGCGTAGACCCAGCGCGATCCCGACCATCAATGCCGCCCAGCCCATTTGATCGACAAAACGAATTGATATAAGCGGAAAAACGACAAAAAAGCCGAGCACGACCAGCATGTTATCGACGAGCAGGAAATATTTACCCAGGCTCCTGGTCTGTGATACGCGGGACATTTTCCCTCCAGGGAAAATAAAAGGTGAGCACGCTAACATTCTGCGGTGTCGCCGCGCTTTTTCCCATACCCGCTGGCGACAATATTTTTTTATCAAAAAGGTGCTTTGATAGAGAGTTCTCATCGAAAAATGTGAAAAGCGATCAAAATGGTATGTCACTGTTTTCACAGAAGGCGCAGGCACAGGTATAGTAAAGCTAACAGGCAGAGCAGAAGCGACGGGAAGGAGTGGTAACGATGTTTGGCTATCGCAGTAATGTGCCAAAAGTGCGTCTGACGACGGACAGGCTGGTCGTTCGTCTGGTGCATGAGCGTGATGCCTGGCGTCTGGCGGATTATTACGCCGAGAATCGCCAGTTTTTAAAACCCTGGGAACCCGTTCGGGACGAGAGCCACTGCTACCCCTCTGGCTGGCAGGCGCGCCTCAGTATGATTGCGGAATTTCATAAACAGGGAAGTGCGTTTTATTTCGCGCTTCTCGATCCGGAAGAGAAAGAGATCGTTGGCATTGCCAATTTTTCAAACGTGGTACGCGGGTCGTTTCACGCCTGCTATCTCGGGTATTCCATCGGCCAGAAATGGCAGGGACAGGGGCTCATGTTTGAGGCGCTGACGGCGGCGATTCGCTACATGCAGCGCACGCAACATATCCATCGCATTATGGCTAACTACATGCCGCACAATAAGCGCAGCGGCGATCTGCTGGCCCGCCTGGGGTTTGAGAAAGAAGGCTATGCCAAAGATTATCTGCTGATTGACGGCGAGTGGCGGGACCATGTGCTCACCGCGCTCACCACACAGGAGTGGACCGCGGGTCGTTAAGGAGAAAAGATGAAATATCAGTTAAATGGCGCCGAAGCGCGCGTGATCGGCTGCCTTCTGGAAAAGCAGGTCACCACGCCGGAACAGTATCCTCTGTCCGTGAATGCCGTCACGATGGCCTGCAACCAGAAGACGAACCGTGAGCCGGTGATGAACCTTGGCGAGCACGAGGTGCAGGATATCCTTGATGAGCTGGTGAAGCGCCACTACCTGCGCACCGTCAGCGGCTTCGGTAACCGCGTCACTAAATATGAACAGCGCTTTTGTAATTCTGAATTTGGCGATTTAAAACTCAGCGCTGCGGAAGTGGCTGTTATCACCACGTTGCTGCTGCGCGGGGCGCAGACGCCGGGGGAACTGCGCACACGCGCCTCCCGCATGCATGAGTTTCAGGATATGCAGGACGTTGAACAGACGCTGGAGGGATTAGCCTCACGCGAGGACGGTCCCTACGTGGTGCGTCTGCCCCGCGAACCGGGCAAGCGTGAAAGCCGCTACATGCACCTGTTTAGCGGCGACGTGGAGCCCTCTGCGCTGGCCGTCGTATCCGACACGCCAGCATCAAACGAAAGCCTGACCGCGCGCGTGGCAGCCCTGGAAGACGAGGTTGCCGGGCTGAAGCAGCGTCTGGATGCGTTACTCGCACATCTGGGAGATTAATCGTGACAACCTTACGCATTGGTGTTGTGGGGCTGGGAGGGATTGCGCAAAAAGCCTGGCTGCCCGTTTTAGGCGCCGCGTCAGACTGGACGCTGCAAGGGGCGTGGTCGCCCACCCGCGAGAAAGCAGAGCGCATCTGCAAAACCTGGCGCATCCCTTATGCCGGTTCGCTACAGGATTTAGCCCGTGAATGTGATGCGGTATTTGTGCATACCTCAACCGCGACGCACTACCAGGTGGTGAGCGAGTTGCTGAATGCAGGCGTTCACGTCTGCGTGGATAAACCCCTGGCGGAAAATGTACAGGATGCTGAGCGACTGATTGAGCTGGCCGCGCGTAAAAAGCTGACGCTGATGGTCGGCTTCAACCGCCGTTTTGCGCCCCTCTATCAGCAGCTTAAAGCGCAGTCCGGCTCGTTCGCCTCTCTGCGTATGGATAAGCACCGTACCGACAGCGTGGGGCCGAACGATCTGCGCTTCACGCTGCTGGATGATTATCTCCACGTCGTGGATACGGCCCTGTGGCTGAGTAACGGAAAAGCCCAGCTGCAAAGCGGCACGCTGTTGACCAGCGAGCAGGGTGAGATGGTTTACGCCGAACATCATTTTGCCGTTGAGCATTTGCAGGTGACGACCAGCATGCATCGTCGGGCGGGCAGCCAGCGCGAGTCCGTGCAGGCCGTTACGGATGGCGCGCTGTATGACGTCACCGATATGCGAGAGTGGCGGGAAGAGAAGGGCAATGGCGTGGTTGCGTTACCCGTTCCCGGCTGGCAGAGCACCCTGGAACAGCGTGGCTTTGTGGGCTGCGCGCGTCACTTCATCACCTGCGTGCAGAATCAGACGGTTCCTGAAACGTCCGGGGAGCAGGCCATTCTGGCGCAGCGCATCGTGGAACGACTCTGGCGCGAAGCCATGTCGGAATAACTCGCTGTAACATCTGCCGATAGTAATTCGTTGAAATCCGGTTAGACTAAGCGCCGCTTGTTGGCTTTGCCGGGTGGCGCTTTCGCTTATCCGTCCTGGAAATCCGTAGGGTTTTGGAACTTCACGTTAATGAACTTATTAAAATCGCTGGCGGCCGTCAGCTCGATGACCATGTTTTCCCGCGTGCTTGGCTTTGCGCGCGATGCCATTGTGGCAAGGGTTTTTGGCGCAGGGATGGCGACTGACGCCTTTTTCGTTGCGTTCAAGCTGCCGAACCTGCTGCGCCGTATTTTTGCCGAAGGGGCTTTCTCACAGGCATTTGTCCCGATCCTTGCGGAATATAAAAGCAAGCAGGGCGAAGATGCCACCCGCGTCTTTGTGGCTTACGTTTCCGGTTTACTGACGCTGGCGCTGGCGATCGTGACCGTCCTGGGCATGCTGGCAGCGCCCTGGGTAATCATGGTAACGGCACCGGGCTTTGCCGACACGGCGGATAAATTTGCCCTGACGACGCAACTGCTGCGGATAACCTTCCCCTATATTCTGCTGATTTCGCTGGCGTCGCTGGTGGGTGCCATCCTGAATACCTGGAACCGCTTCTCCGTGCCGGCCTTTGCCCCCACGTTCCTTAATGTCAGCATGATTGGCTTTGCGCTGTTCGCCGCGCCGCATTTTAACCCACCGGTGCTGGCGCTGGCCTGGGCCGTGACCGTCGGCGGGGTGTTACAGCTTGCTTACCAGCTTCCGCACCTGAAAAAGATCGGCATGCTGGTTCTGCCGCGCATTAGTTTCAAAGATGCGGGCGCAATGCGCGTTATTAAACAGATGGGACCGGCGATACTCGGCGTGTCCGTCAGCCAGATCTCGCTGATCATCAATACCATCTTCGCCTCTTTCCTGGTGTCGGGCTCGGTGTCCTGGATGTACTACGCCGATCGTCTGATGGAGTTTCCATCAGGGGTGCTGGGCGTGGCGCTGGGGACTATTCTGCTGCCGTCGCTGTCGAAAAGTTTCGCCAGCGGCAACCACGATGAATACTGCCGCCTGATGGACTGGGGACTGCGTCTCTGTTTTCTGCTGGCATTGCCAAGCGCGGTGGCGCTGGGGATCCTGGCAAAACCGCTGACGGTGTCGTTGTTCCAGTATGGAAAATTCACCGCCTTTGATGCCGCCATGACCCAGCGTGCACTGGTAGCCTACTCGGTGGGGCTGATGGGGCTGATCGTCGTGAAGGTGCTTGCGCCCGGTTTCTATTCACGTCAGGACATCAAAACGCCGGTTAAGATTGCCATTGTGACGCTGATTATGACGCAGCTGATGAACCTCGCGTTTATTGGACCGCTGAAACACGCGGGGCTGTCATTGTCGATTGGTCTGGCGGCCTGTCTGAACGCCGGGCTGCTGTACTGGCAGCTGCGCAAGCAGGATATCTTCACACCGCAGCCGGGCTGGGCAAGCTTCCTGCTGCGTCTGGCGATCGCGGTAGTGGTGATGGCGGCTGCGCTGGTTGGCATGTTGTATGTCATGCCTGAATGGGCGCAGGGCACCATGCCTTACCGCCTGATGCGTCTGATGGCCGTGGTGGCGGTCGGGGTGGTGGCGTACTTTGCCACGCTGGCGGTGCTTGGCTTCAAGGTGAAAGAATTCGCCCGCCGCACGGTATAAACGTCAAAAGGGGAGTTCACCAGAAGGTGCTCCCCGCTTCATGACGTGCCGCTACTGCGTCAAATCGAAATCTTTTTCCCGCCCGTGATACGTGCCGTGGCCGTCTGACCATCCGCACCGTACAGCCCCGGCTCTTTATAGGGCTTTAACACCTCAAGCGCCTGCTGATTACGGATAATCTGACCTTCCAGCAGCCAGCCGTTATGCTGGTTGAGATCGCGAAGATGCTGGGTTTTTTCTGTAATGGTCTGCCAGCGTTCGTTGATCTCATCATTGGCGCTGCGTTTCGCGTCTTGCTCAGCGCGTCGCTGTTTTTCCAGATAATCCAGGGTCGCCAGCAGCGAGCTTTTATCTTCAGTTATGCGTTGCAACGCGCTGCCGTTGATTTGACCAGAAGAGAGGTGGTGCTGTTCGGCATCCATCACCGTTTTCAGGTCGTTCAGGACCACCGTCATCTGATCCAGTATTTCTGACAGTCGACTCATACGGTTAGTTACTCTGGAGGAAACTCTGTGCGTCCTGAATCAGCGCATCAGCGATTTTGCTGGTATCCATTTTCAGTTCGCCGTTACGGATAGCCGTTTTCAGCGCTTCAACACGTTCCATGTTGATATCGCTGCTGCCTGGCTGCATCAGCTTCGACTGCGCATCGCTCAGCGTGACGCTGGTGCTGTTAGCCGTCGACGTTTTTTCCAGACGCGTTTTTTGCGGGGCAGCCTCATTCGTTTCGCGAGGTTGTACAGTGCTAACCGGCTTCAGGGCTGATGTACGATCAATGCTCATAGTGTTGTCCTCATCGAGGGTTCGCGGCGTTTGCGCCTGACATCATCATTTGTTGAATATTTATCGGCAGTCGCCGCGAAATCTTTAAAAAGATTACAGGTTAATCAGAATATTCCCATCAGGACCGACCGTGCCGCTGACCACCTGGCCTGAGGACATTCTGACCCGGGCATTTTGCGCCACTGCGGCATTATTCAGCGCTTTTCCTTCGCTGTTGATACTAAAGCCTTCGCCATTGGCGACCACCATCACCTGTTGTCCCGCTTTCACCCGCCATGCCTGGCGCAGCATGGATAGCTGTATCGCCTGTCCAGGGGCGACATCGCGCAGGCTGACCGCCTCCTGAGCCTGGTTAATGTCCAGCATCGTCCGCGGTGGAAGCTGATCCAGACGGCCTCGCTTCAGCGTTACGCTGTCAGGTTGCAGCAGGCTGCCTCGCGGAATCGGAACGGCGGCGACAACATAATTGCCCGTCGCCTGTACCGCAACCTGTAAATACCGTTTTTCATTGGCGCAACGCGCCAGCACGTTCACGTTACCCCATAACTTTGTGCTGCCGGTCACGCTAAATGACGGGGCTTCGCAGGAAGGGTAAAGGTTAGGCGGGGTGCGCACGGTCACGCGTACGTCATCGCTGAAACCGGCCAGCTTCTGCGCAAAGAATGCATTGAGCTGGTCCTCTAACCCCTCAGCCTGCACCAGAGGGCTCAAAAGCAGTAGGGTCGCCGCCAGGCCACGTTTAAAAGTCCGCATCGCACGTTCCACCATGTCCAGAATTAAGCAAATTCTACCCGCAGTGGTTTTCCATCAACGCAACAAATAGCGACGCATTTTGCGCTTATTCCGTCGATAAGGGAGACGCCTTGAGATTTAAGCTGTGAACTGAAATTTTCTCATCAGCGGAGGAGACATGCTCGATAAACTCGACGCCGCGTTACGTTTTCAGCAGGAAGCGCTCAATTTACGCGCCCAGCGGCAGGAGATTTTAGCCGCCAATATCGCCAACGCGGATACCCCCGGGTATCAGGCGCGCGATATTGATTTTTCCAGTGAACTCAAAAAAGTGATGGAGCGTGGACGTGCCGAAGGAACGGGTGTCTCACTGGCCCTGACATCCTCACGTCATATTCCCGCTCAGGCGATGACCGCGCCAACGACCGACCTGCTTTACCGTATTCCCGATCAGCCCTCGCTTGATGGTAACACCGTCGACATGGACCGGGAGCGCACACAGTTTGCCGATAACAGCCTGCAATACCAGACAGGCCTGACGCTACTCGGCGGGCAAATTAAAGGCATGATGACCGTCCTACAGGGGGGCAATTAGTAAATGGCCTTGCTGAATATTTTTGATATCGCCGGTTCGGCATTAACGGCGCAGTCTAAACGACTGAACGTGGCCGCCAGTAACCTGGCCAACGCCGACAGCGTGACCGGCCCTGACGGGCAACCGTATCGCGCTAAACAGGTTGTCTTCCAGGTTGATGCTGCACCGGGTGCGGCAACGGGCGGCGTAAAAGTGGCGGACGTGGTTGAGAGCCAGGCACCCGACAAGCTGGTTTACGAGCCAGGCAACCCGCTCGCGGATGCCAGCGGCTACGTGAAAATGCCGAACGTGGATGTGGTCGGGGAGATGGTGAACTCCATGTCCGCGTCGCGCAGCTACCAGGCAAACGTCGAAGTGCTTAATACCGTGAAGAGCATGATGCTCAAAACACTCACTCTCGGCCAGTAAAGGAGACACGCATGTCCATCGCCGTAAACGTGAATGACCCGACAAATACCGGCGTCAATAGCACCAGCAGTGCGACCGGTTCCAGCTCTCTCACCGGGAGCAATGCCTCCGATTTACAGAGCAGCTTCCTGACCCTGCTGGTGGCGCAGCTGAAAAATCAGGACCCAACCAATCCGATGCAGAATAACGAACTGACCACGCAGCTTGCGCAGATCAGTACCGTCAGCGGCATTGAGAAACTGAACACCACGCTCGGCTCGGTCTCCGGTCAAATCGATAACAGCCAGTCCTTGCAGGCCGCCAACCTGATCGGTCACGGGGTGATGATCCCGGGGACCACGATTCTGGCGGGCACCAGCACCACCGATGGCACGTCCACCACCACCACGACGCCGTTTGGCGTTGAGTTGCAGCAGCCGGCCGACAAAGTCACCGCCACCATCAAAGACGCCAGCGGCAACGTGGTGCGCACGATTGAGATTGGCGAGCTTAAAGCGGGCGTTCATACCTTTACCTGGGATGGCAGCCTGACCGACGGCACTAAAGCGCCTAACGGCTCGTATCAGGTTGCGATTAGCGCCAGCAACGGCACCACTCAGCTGGTGGCTCAGCCGCTACAGTTTGCCCTGGTTCAGGGCGTCATCAAAGGTAGCGATGGTAACAAACTGGATTTGGGTACCTCCGGTACCACCACACTCGACGAAGTTCGGCAGATTATCTAAGCCTTAATACTTATCAGGAGTAAGTCATGGCCTTTTCTCAAGCGGTCAGCGGCCTGAATGCTGCGGCCACCAACCTGGACGTCATTGGCAACAACATCGCCAACTCCGCGACCTATGGTTTTAAATCCGGTTCTGCGTCTTTTGCAGATATGTTTGCAGGCTCTAAAGTGGGCCTGGGCGTGAAGGTGGCGGGTATCACCCAGGACTTCACCGACGGGACGACCACCAACACCGGTCGCGGTCTGGACGTCGCCATCAGCCAGAACGGTTTCTTCCGTATGGTGGATGCCAACGGTTCCGTATTCTACAGCCGCAACGGCCAGTTCAAGCTGGATGAAAACCGCAACCTGGTGAACATGCAGGGGCTTCAGTTAACCGGTTATCCGGTTGCCGGCACGCCGCCTACGGTGCAAACCGGTGCGAATCCGCAGGCGATCTCCATCCCAACGACGCTGATGGCGGCGAAGTCCACCACCACGGCCTCTCAGCAGATCAACCTGAACTCCACCGATACCGCACCAACCGTCGCCTTCGACCCGGCCAACCCTGACTCTTACAACAAGAAAGGCACCGTGACGGTGTTTGACAGCCAGGGTAATGCGCACAACATGAACCTGTTCTATGTCAAAAACGCGACGCCAGCTAACTCCTGGAAGGTGTATTCCCAGGACGGCAGCGTAGCGGGAGATGCAGCGAAACTGGCAACCACGCTGACCTTTAATGCGAGCGGCGTGCTGACGGGTGGCGATGATATCAAGATCACAACGGGCACCGTTCCGGGCGCGACGCCAGCCACGTTTGACATGAGTTTCGCCAACTCCATGCAACAGAATACCGGTGCGAACAACATCGTGGCGACGAGCCAGAACGGTTATAAGCCGGGCGATCTGGTGAGCTACCAGATCAACGATGACGGTACCGTTGTCGGTAACTATTCGAACGAACAGACCCAGGTGCTGGGCCAGATCGTGCTGGCAAACTTCGCCAACAACGAAGGCCTGAAATCCGAAGGGGACAACGTCTGGTCTGCCACGCAGTCTTCCGGTGTTGCCCTGCTGGGTACTGCGGGTTCCGGTAACTTCGGCACGCTGACCAACGGCGCGCTGGAAGCCTCTAACGTCGATCTGAGTAAAGAGCTGGTGAACATGATCGTCGCGCAACGTAACTACCAGTCCAACGCGCAGACCATCAAAACCCAGGATCAGATCCTTAACACGCTGGTTAACCTGCGTTAAGCAGCTGACGGGAAAGCGCAATGGATCACGCAATATATACAGCGATGGGCGCAGCAAGCCAGACGCTCAACCAGCAGGCTGTTACCGCCAGCAACCTGGCGAACGCCTCCACGCCAGGTTTTCGTGCGCAGCTCAACGCGCTGCGTGCGGTGCCGGTAGAAGGGCTGTCATTGCCCACGCGTACGCTGGTCACCGCTTCCACGCCGGGCGCCGACATGACGCCAGGCCAGATGGATTACACCGCGCGTCCGCTGGACGTTGCCCTTCAGCAGGACGGCTGGCTGGCGGTGCAAACGGCTGACGGCGGGGAAGGGTATACCCGCAACGGTAATATCCAGGTGAGCGCCACCGGGCAGCTGACGATTCAGGGGCATCCGGTGATGGGCGAAGCCGGTCCGTTGACGGTGCCGGAAGGGTCAGAGCTGACCATTGCGGCAGACGGGACGATTTCGGCGTTAAACCCGGGCGACCCGGCTAACACCGTTGCGCCTGTCGGTCGTCTGAAGCTGGTGAAAGCGGAAGGCAACGAAGTGCAGCGTGGCGATGACGGGATGTTCCGTCTGACCCAGGCGGCGCAGGCCACGCGTGGCGCCACGTTACAGGCCGACCCGACCATCCGCGTGATGTCCGGCGTGCTGGAAGGCAGTAACGTCAAACCGGTAGAAGCCATGACCGACATGATCGCCAGCGCCCGCCGCTTCGAAATGCAGATGAAAATAATCAGCAGCGTCGATGAAAACGCAGGCAAGGCTAACCAACTTCTGGCTATGAGTTAACAGGACTCCCTATGATCAGTTCTTTATGGATCGCGAAAACCGGTCTGGACGCACAGCAAACCAATATGGATGTGATTGCCAACAACCTGGCAAACGTCAGCACCAATGGTTTCAAGCGCCAGCGTGCGGTTTTCGAAGATTTGCTTTATCAAACGATTCGTCAGCCAGGGGCGCAGTCTTCTGAGCAAACCACGCTGCCGTCCGGTCTGCAAATTGGTACCGGCGTGCGCCCGGTTGCCACCGAGCGTCTGCACAGCCAGGGCAACCTGTCCCAGACCAACAACAGTAAAGACGTTGCCATCAAAGGTCAGGGTTTCTTCCAGGTGCAGCTGCCTGACGGGACCTCCGCCTATACCCGCGATGGTTCGTTCCAGGTGGATCAGAATGGTCAGCTGGTGACAGCGGGCGGCTTCCAGGTTCAGCCTGCGATCACCATCCCGGCGAACGCGCTGAGTATCACCATTGGTCGTGACGGTATCGTCAGCGTCACTCAGCAAGGTCAGGCCGCGCCGGTCCAGGTTGGACAGCTCAATCTGACGACCTTCATGAACGATACCGGACTGGAAAGCATCGGTGAGAACCTCTACACCGAAACGCAGTCTTCCGGCACGCCAAATGAAAGTACCCCGGGCCTGAACGGGGCGGGGCTGCTGTATCAGGGGTATGTGGAAACCTCGAACGTTAACGTGGCGGAAGAGCTGGTGAATATGATCCAGGTCCAGCGCGCCTATGAAATTAACAGTAAAGCAGTGTCGACGACCGACCAGATGCTGCAAAAACTGACGCAACTCTAAGGTGTAGCCCGGTGCGGTAAACGTCGCACCGGCTCCCTGTTTTCGAAGATGAAGGCAATGCAAAAAAACGCGGCGTTTCGTTATCCGATCCTGACTGTTCTGGCCGTCACCCTCAGCGGGTGTGCCTGGATCCCGTCTAAACCATTGGTACAGGGT
The DNA here is from genome assembly GCF_000492855.1 of Enterobacter sp. MGH 38. Taxonomy (NCBI): domain Bacteria; kingdom Pseudomonadati; phylum Pseudomonadota; class Gammaproteobacteria; order Enterobacterales; family Enterobacteriaceae; genus Enterobacter; species Enterobacter sp. MGH 38. The sequence goes on from NZ_KI535608.1 coordinate 831,347, forward strand.
GCGACTACCGCCCAACCCGTTCCCGGCCCCGCGCCGGTGGTGAACGGCTCTATTTTCCAGACCGCGCAGCCGATTAACTACGGTTATCAGCCGCTGTTTGAAGACCGTCGTCCGCGTAACGTTGGCGATACGCTGACCATTGTGTTGCAGGAAAACGTCAGCGCGAGCAAGAGCTCGTCGGCGAACGCCAGCCGCGACGGCAAAACCAATTTTGGTTTCGACACCGTACCGCGCTATCTGCAAGGGCTGTTCGGCAACGCCCGTGCGGATGTGGAAGCCTCCGGCGGCAACACCTTTAACGGTAAAGGTGGCGCGAACGCCAGCAATACCTTCAGCGGAACGCTGACGGTAACGGTTGACCAGGTTCTGGTGAACGGCAACCTACACGTGGTGGGCGAAAAACAGATCGCCATTAACCAGGGTACGGAATTCATTCGTTTCTCCGGTGTGGTTAACCCTCGCACTATCAGCGGCACCAACACCGTACCGTCCACCCAGGTGGCGGATGCGCGCATTGAGTACGTCGGCAACGGCTACATCAACGAAGCGCAAAATATGGGCTGGCTGCAACGCTTCTTCCTTAACCTATCGCCGATGTAAGCGAGGTGACCTATGTATAAATTTCTCTTCGCCGTGGCGCTGTCGCTGGTCGCTACCGTTGCGCAGGCCGATCGCATACGCGATCTCACCAGCGTGCAGGGCGTGCGCGAAAACTCCCTGATTGGCTATGGCCTGGTGGTGGGGCTGGATGGGACGGGTGACCAGACGACCCAGACGCCGTTCACCACCCAGAGCCTGAACAACATGCTCTCGCAGCTCGGTATTACCGTACCGGCCGGGACCAACATGCAGCTGAAAAACGTGGCGGCCGTGATGGTGACCGCGTCTTATCCGGCCTTTGCGCGTCAGGGGCAAACCATCGACGTGGTTGTCTCGTCGATGGGTAATGCCAAAAGCCTGCGTGGCGGTACGTTGCTGATGACGCCGCTGAAAGGCGTTGACAGCCAGGTGTATGCTCTGGCGCAGGGCAACATTCTGGTTGGCGGAGCAGGCGCGTCGGCGGGCGGCAGCAGCGTGCAGGTGAACCAGCTGAACGGGGGACGTATTACCAACGGCGCGATCATCGAACGTGAGCTGCCGACCCAGTTCGGCACCGGCAACACCATTAACCTGCAACTGAATAACGAAGACTTTACGATGGCGCAGCAGATCGCTGACACCATCAACCGCAGCCGGGGCTACGGCAGCGCCACCGCGCTGGATGCCCGCACCGTGCAGATCCGCACGTCAACCGGCAGCAGCAACCAGGTGCGGATGCTGGCCGATATCCAGAATATGGAAGTGAACGTGCCGGTTCAGGATGCGAAAGTCATTATCAACTCCCGTACCGGCTCGGTGGTGATGAACCGCGAAGTGACGCTGGACAGCTGCGCCGTGGCGCAGGGCAATCTCTCCGTCACGGTTAACCGCTCGGCCAACGTCAGCCAGCCGGATACCCCGTTTGGTGGCGGTCAGACGGTAGTGACCCCGCAAACGCAGATTGATTTACGACAGAGCGGCGGTTCGTTGCAGAGCGTGCGCTCCAGCGCCAACCTGAACAGCGTGGTGCGTGCCTTGAATGCGCTGGGTGCAACGCCAATGGATCTGATGTCCATTCTGCAATCCATGCAAAGTGCAGGCTGCCTGCGCGCTAAACTGGAAATCATCTAAATGCTGACCGATAGCAAACTGTTGACCAGTGCCGCCTGGGATGCCCAGTCGCTCAACGAGCTGAAAACCAAAGCGGGCAAGGATCCGGCGGCGAATATCCGCCCGGTTGCCCGTCAGGTGGAAGGCATGTTCGTGCAGATGATGTTGAAAAGCATGCGTGAAACTCTGCCGAAAGACGGCATGTTCAGCAGTGATTCCACGCGGCTTTACACCAGCATGTACGATCAGCAGATTGCCCAGCAAATGACCGCCGGAAAGGGGCTCGGCCTGGCGGACATGATCGTGAAGCAGACCGCAGCCGCTCAGGGACTCCCGCCTGAAGAGGCCCCGCCGCAGGTGCCGCTGAAGTTTGATCTGGAAAAGGTGACCAGTTATCAAAATCAGGCGCTAACGCAGATGGTGCGTAAGGCGATGCCGAAGCCGGCAGAAACGCGTGACGAGCCGCTCTCCGGCGACAGCAAAGACTTCCTGGCGCAGCTCTCCCTGCCGGCGCGTCTTGCCAGTGAAGAGAGCGGCGTGCCGCACCATCTGATTCTGGCGCAGGCGGCGCTGGAGTCGGGCTGGGGGCAACGTCAGATCCGCAGGGAGAACGGCGAGCCGAGCTTCAACATCTTTGGCGTGAAGGCCACCTCCAGCTGGAAAGGGCCGACCACGGAAATCACCACCACCGAATATGAAAACGGTGCGGCAGTGAAGGTGAAAGCCAAATTCCGCGTCTACAGCTCGTATCTGGAAGCGTTGTCGGATTATGTCGGGCTGCTGAGCCGGAACCCGCGCTACACTGCGGTGACCCAGGCCGCCACGCCAGAGCAGGGCGCTCAGGCATTACAGAATGCCGGCTACGCGACCGATCCAAACTATGCACGCAAGCTGACCAGCATGATCCAGCAGCTGAAATCCATGTCTGAGAAGGTCAGTAAAGCGTATAGCACAGATCTCGAAAATCTGTTCTGAAAGTTCTCAAGTCCCGGAGGAGGTTGCCGATAACCTTCATCAGGACTCGTGTCTGAACGTATAAAAGGAACCCCCATGTCCAGTTTGATTAACAGCGCCATGAGTGGCCTCAGTGCTGCGCAGTCGGCACTCAATACCGTCAGTAATAATATTTCAAGCTACAACATGGCAGGTTATACCCGCCAGACCACCATTCTGGGGGCATCAAACAGCACCCTGACCGGTGGTGGCTGGGTGGGTAACGGGGTCTATGTCTCCGGCGTTCAGCGTGAATATGATGCGTTTATCACCAACCAGCTGCGTGCGGCGCAGAACCAGAGCAGTGGGCTGACCACGCGCTACCAGCAGATGTCAAAAATTGACGACGTGCTGTCGGATACCACGAACTCGCTTTCTGCCAACCTCCAGGATTTCTTTAAAAGCCTGCAAACGCTGGTGAGTAACGCAGAAGATCCGGCTGCACGCCAGACGGTGCTCGGTAAGGCGGATGGTCTGGTAAACCAGTTTAAAACCAACGATCAATATCTCCGCGATCAGGATGCGCAGGTCAATACGGCGATTTCTACCAGCGTCGATCAGATCAATAACTATGCGAAGCAGATTGCTAACCTTAACGATCAGATCTCCCGGCTGACTGGCGTAGGGGCGGGCGCATCCCCGAACGAACTGCTCGATCAGCGCGATCAGCTGGTGAGTGAACTGAACAAGATTGTCGGTGTGGACGTTACCGTACAGGACAGCGGCACGTATAACATCTCTATCGCCAACGGTTACACCCTGGTACAGGGCAGCAACGCAAGTCAGCTGGCGGCGGTGAAATCCAGTGCGGACCCAGCGCGTACAACGATTGCGTATGTGGATGCCGCAGCAGGCAACGTGGAGATCTCAGAAAAACAGATCACCACGGGGTCGCTTGGAGGGCTGTTAACGTTCCGTTCTCAGGATCTGGATCAGGCGCGAAACACCCTCAACCAGATGGCGCTGGCGTTTGCGGATGCCATGAATACCCAGCACCAGGCGGGCTTTGATGCCAACGGGGATAAAGGCGGCAAGCTGTTTGATTTTGGCTCCCCGGCAGTGCTGAGTAACGGCAAAAACACCGGAAGCGCGTCCGTTACGGCCACGATGACGGACAGTACCAAGGTCCAGGCGACAAACTACAAAGTTGAGTATAACGGTACTGACTGGACAATCACGCGTCTGTCGGACAACACCAGCTTCACGGCCAAGCCTGACGCCAGCGGTAATCTGTCGTTTGATGGTCTTAACGTTAAGATTAGCGGCTCAGCCAATAATAAAGACAGTTTCATCGTCAAACCGGTGAATGACGTCATTGTGAATATGGACGTTGCGATCAGCGACGAATCCAAACTGGCGATGGCCTCCGCGCAAGGAAGCGGCGAAAGCGACAATACCAATGGCCAGAAGCTGCTGGATTTGCAGAGCGCTAAGCTGGTGGGGGGGAACAAAACCTTTAACGATGCTTATGCCGCGCTGGTCAGTACGGTTGGCAGCACCACGGCGTCGCTGAAAACCAGCAGCGAAACCAAAGTTAACGTGGTGACGCAGCTGACCAAACAACAGCAGTCAATCTCCGGGGTTAACCTGGATGAAGAGTATGGCAACCTGCAACGCTATCAGCAGTACTATCTGGCGAATGCGCAGGTGCTGCAAACGGCGAGCACGCTGTTTGATGCATTGATCAATATCCGCTAAGGCTGAGGCATAAAAAATGCGTATTAGTACTCAAATGATGTATGAGCAAAGCATGCGCGGCGTGACGAACTCCCAAAGTCTCTGGCTCAGCTACGGCGAGCAGATGTCTACGGGGAAGCGCATCAATCGTCCATCTGACGATCCGATTGCCGCTTCGCAGGCCGTTGTGCTCTCTCAGGCACAAACGCAAAACAGCCAGTATGCGCTGGCGCGCTCCTTCGCTACGACGAAAGTCTCGCTGGAAGAGAACGTGTTATCGCAAGTGACAACCGCTATCCAGGCTGCTCAGGAAAAGATTGTCAATGCGGGCAACGGTACGTTAAGTGACGATGACCGCGCTTCGCTGGCCACGAACCTGCAAGGTATTCGCGATCAGCTCATGAACCTGGCTAACAGCACGGACGGTAACGGCCGCTATATTTTTTCCGGTTACAAGACCGAAGCGGCGGCTTTCGACCAGACTACGGGTGATTATAAGGGCGGCGGAACGCCAATCAGCCAGCAGGTTGACTCCGCGCGCACGATGCAAATCAGCCATACGGGCACTGAAGTTTTCGATAGCTTCACCAGCAATGCGAAGCCAGAGCCAGATGGTAGTAAACCGGAAACGAATTTGTTCAAGATCCTCGACTCCGCAATTGAAGCGCTGAATACGCCGATTGGGGAGGATGAAACGAAAGCCGAGGCGTTTACGGCGGCTATTGATAAAGCCAACCGTGGCCTGAGCAACTCCCTCAACAACGTGCTGACCGTGCGCGCCGACCTCGGCATCAAGCTGGATGAGCTGGGCAAGCTGGACGCTCTGGGTGAAGACCGCGCGCTGGGTCAGACCCAGCAGATGAGTAACCTGGTTGACGTGGACTGGAACTCGGTGATTTCGTCCTACACCATGCAGCAGGCGGCGTTGCAGGCCTCGTATAAAGCCTTTAGCGATATGCAGGGTATGTCTTTGTTCCAGATGAACAGATAAGACTCTGACCTGTTTAACATGTCTTGAAACTGGGCATGTTTTGACTGCCCAACCCGTCCGGGTTGGGCATTTTTTTTTAAACACTTTCTGCCTGTGCGGACAGCACCCGGGCGCTTTCAATCACTCTGATAGCCAGCGCAATGGCACCACACAGGGTTGCCAGAGCCACCACGCCAGACCAGCCTGCCAGCGTGTAGATATTGCTGCCTAATGCCGAACCCAGCGCCATTCCGATGAAAATGACGGTAAACAGCAGGGCGTTCAGGCGTCCGCGGGCCTGCGGCTCAAGGCTGTAGACCAGATTCTGGTGGGCCACGAGGCTGGACTGCAAGCCGAGATCGAAACCGACCGCGGAGAGGGCAATCAGGATCAATTGACCGTGTATACCCAGTGCCGGCATCAGGAACATCAGGGCAAACGAGAGGGTCACCAGCGCGGCACCCAGTTGGGTGACTTTACCGGCGCCCAGCTTATCTGCCAGACCACCTGCCAGCGGTGCGGCCAGCGCGCCAGCGGCTCCGGCAATACCAAATCCACCCGCCACAGCGCTGCCAAGGTGATACCGTTCCAGCAGCATGACCGCCAGCGTTGACCAGAATGCGCTAAAGGCAATCGACAGAAACCCCTGGGCCAGCGCGGCCCGACGCAGCGCCGGGTAGCGGCGCCAGAGGTGTTCCATGGAGCGCATCAGCGCCGGGTAGCTCAGCGTGGAGTGAACGGCGAAGCGGGGAAGCACGGCCCACATGACCACGCCGACAAAGGCAATACTTGCGGCGGCCAGCTGATACATCACCCGCCAGCCAAAGGCTTCACCCACCACGCCGCTCACGGTTCTGGAGAGCAAAATCCCCAGCAGCAGGCCGGTCATCACCGTGCCGACCGTTTTTCCCTGTTTGCCTTCCGGTGCGAGGATCGCTGCGGCCGGGACAATATCCTGCGCCATGGTGGCGGCCATGCCAATCAGCAGGCTGGTGAGCAGCAGGGAGTGCAATTGTCCGGTCAGGCTACAACCCAGCAGGAACAGCGCCAGAGCCGCACTTTTTATCAGGATCAGCGTTCTGCGATCATGACGATCGCCGAGCGGCAGCAGAAACAGGATACCTAAGGCATAACCCGCCTGGGTAAGCGTCGGGACCATGCCCATGCCTTCGATGCTCAGGTTCAGGTCTGAGCCCATCAGCGGCAGCAGAGGCTGGGCATAATAGATGGATGCCACGCTAAAGCCCGCACCGAGCGCCAGCATTAAGATTACCCAGCGGCTTACAGCCCGGGTGGTAGTTGTGTTCATAAGATGTTCCTCATTCGTCGTGTGCGGCTATTTTTTATCAGTACGCCTTGCGACGGTAGCGGGCGCGGTGGTAAAACGCTTATACGTGTAGCGTATGGATGGAAATGATATGAAAAGGCCTGAGCGTATAGATCGGGTAGAACTGATGCGAACGTTTGTTCGCATTGTGGAGGCGGGGTCTCTTTCTGCGGCAGCACGTCAGCTGGCAACAACCCAGGCCACGGTGAGCCGACGGTTGCAGTCGCTTGAGACCATGCTGGGAGTACGCCTGATGCTGCGCACAACCCATACGACCCGGCTGACCGATGACGGCGAACGCTGCTATCAGCATGCCCGACGGGTGATTGACAGCTGGCTGGCACTGGAAGACGAGGTAGGGCAGACGGAAGATGAACCGGTTGGGGTGCTGAGGGTGCGCGCCCCGCACGCGTTTGGCCAGGATCAGCTTCTGAAACCGTTAACCGAATTTTTGCAGCGCTATCCCCAGCTTTCTGTAGAGTGGATGCTCAACGATCGCTCGGTTGATTTCCTCGGCGACAACCTTGACTGTGCTATTCGGGTGGGTGTGGAAGTCGATCCGGCAACCGTGTCCGTGCTGCTGGCTGAAGTGCCGCGCTCGGTGGTGGCTTCACCGGAATTACTGGCCCGTTATCCCGCGGTTAACACGCCGGAAGATTTGCAACAGCTTCCCTGGATTGCCATCAGCTCTTTTTATCAACGCCATGTGGAGCTTTTCCACGATGCATCATCTGCCCCGACGCGGGTTACCATTACGCCACGCCTGAGTACCGACAGCCTGTATGTGGCGCGCAATACGGCACTCACCGGGCTAGGCGTTGCGGTGGTATCCAGCTGGACAGTACAGGATGATATTCAGGAAGGACGACTGGTGCATCTACTGCCAGAGTGGCAGCCGGCAGCGCTACCGGTACATCTGGTTTACCCCTGGTCTCGTTATTATCCGGCGCGCTTGCGGCGTTTTCTGGAGCTGATGCGGCAGATAATGCCGGAGGTCACCGGAATGAGAAAGCCCCTGCAACAGCCATAAAAAAGCCGACCCGAAGGTCGGCTTTCAGTATTAGCGTGCGTTATTCAACAGGCTGAGGACGAGTAGCTGGCGCAGTAGCCATGTGCGTTGCACTGTGACCACCGGCAGCACCTTTGCCTTCGAAGTTGAATGCCGGACGAACCCAGTCGCTATGGCGTGGCGCTTCAGGCACATACTCAGGTGCCGGGGCGCGAGTCATCGGCGCGGTAGCAACGTGAGCAGGCGCTACAGCTGCAACGACCTCAATCGGCTCTGATTTCACTTCAGGCGCTTTGACCTCTTCGACAACAGGTTCAACCTGAATCTCGACGTCCTGAACAACCTCTTCAGTCACCGTTTCGACGGTAACGTCTGCGGGCTCTTCTGCTGCGGAGACTGGCTGAGCGTCTTCCGCGACTTCTTCAGCCACCACGGTATCTTCTTCGGCAATGATCTGCGGAGCGGCATCAACCGGCGCAGCAATGACTTCAGGATGGGTCGTTTCCACTTCCACAGCCTGCGGTGCCGCCGTGTCAACAACCTGCGGTTCAACCACGGTTGCCGCTTCAGTCACGACGTCTTCCACCGCTGCTATCGGTGCAATCACCTCTTCGGTCACAGCCTGTTCTTCAATAGCCTGCTCCGGGCGAGCAACCGGATAACGGATCCAGACTTTACCGGATGCCATCTCTGGTGACGCACACGCCACGGTCAATGGCATTGGCGACTGAGTTGGGTAACGCTCGTCACGGTAACGACGACGACGCTGACCGCTCACGCGCAGATGACGCGGAGAACGACGGGAGCGACGCGGCATACCTGCGTTGTCACGGTTTTCGCTGCTTTCGTCCTGCTCAACCTGATTTTCTACTACGGCTGGCAGGTCAACTTTCGCAACCTGTGTACCCGTTGTGCTTTCTGCTGCTTCAACCGCGATAACGTCGTTTTCTTCCGCCTGAACAGCACCCACACGCACTTTCTGGGTCAGCTGACGCTGCTTACGACGCGGCATAACCTGAGTACGCTCTTCCTGCTCCGTGTCCTGCTGTTCAACAGGCGCTTCGCGGTTCAGGTTTTTGACTTCCTGCTGGGCCTGGCGTTTCTCGTCGTTACGACGACGGTTACGCTCGCGGCGAGGTTGCTGCTCGTCACGCTGTTTGCTCTTCTCGGACTCATCGCCCGCCTGCTGGCGAATCTCACGATCTTCAACGTTCTGCTGTTGCTTCTCGCGACGGTTGCGACGGTTGTCCTCGCGTTGTTCACGACCTTCGTTGTTCTCGGAACGATTATCACGGCGCTCGTTACGATCGCTACGGTCGTTGCGGTCATTACGATCGCGACGATTGTTCTGACGCTTACGACGGTCCTGCTGACGCTCTGGTTTCGCTTCTTTTGGCGCTTCTTTCGGCTGCTCAGGCTGAACTTCTTCGCCAGCAAACATTTTTTTCAGCGCGCCGAAGATGCGGCTCAGGAGACCCGGCTGCTCAGGCTGCGCTTTTGCCGCGGCAGGGGCAGCCTTTTGCACGGCAGGTTTTGCCGCTGGTTTTTCCAGCGTCGCTTCCGGCGGGGCTTCCGGCATGATGAAGGTTGCTAATGCAGGCTGCTCAGGCAGTTTACGCTCGGCAGGCTCTTCATCCGATGGCAGCGCCATTTCTTCTTCATGAAGCTTCGGCAGCAGGTAGCTGAGGGTGCTTGTCTCTTCACCTTTACGCACGCGCAGCACGTGATAGTGCGGGGTTTGCATCTCGTCGTTTGGCACGATGATGCAGCGAACGCCGCCCTGACGCGCTTCGATTGCGCTCACCGCTGCACGTTTTTCGTTCAGCAGGTAGGAGGCAATCGGCACCGGAACAATGGCGTGAACCTCTTTGGTGTTCTCTTTCAGCGCTTCTTCTTCAATCAGACGCAGAATAGAGAGGGAGAGCGATTCATTGTCACGCACGGTACCTGTCCCGGAACAGCGCGGGCAGACGTGATGGCTGGACTCGCCGAGTGACGGGCTCAGACGCTGACGGGACATTTCCAGCAGGCCGAAGCGCGAGATATGGCTAATCTGGATACGCGCGCGATCCTGGCGCACCGCTTCACGCAGACGGTTTTCAACCGCACGCTGGTGGCGAACCGGGGTCATGTCGATGAAGTCGATAACAATCAGACCACCCAGGTCGCGCAGACGGAGCTGGCGGGCGATTTCATCAGCGGCTTCTAGGTTGGTGTTGAAGGCGGTCTCTTCGATGTCGCCGCCGCGGGTTGCACGCGCGGAGTTGATGTCGATAGCGGTCAGCGCTTCGGTGGTATCGATAACGATAGAACCGCCGGACGGCAGACGCACTTCACGCTGGAAGGCAGACTCGATCTGGGATTCAATCTGATAGTGGCTGAACAGCGGGATTTCACCGGTGTACAGTTTAATTTTGCTGGTGAAATCCGGGCGACCCAGCGCGGCGATGTGCTGGCGAGCCAGCTCAAGCACTTTCGGGTTATCAATCAGAATTTCACCGATGTCCTGACGCAGATAATCACGGAAGGCACGCACAATGACGTTGCTTTCCTGGTGGATCAGGAACGGAGCAGGACGGCTTTCAGCCGCTTTCTTGATGGCTTCCCAGTGCTTCAGACGGAAGCTCAGGTCCCACTGCAATGCTTCGGCAGATTTGCCGACGCCTGCGGTGCGCACGATAAGGCCCATGCCGTCTGGCAGCTCGAGACTTGCCAGCGCTTCTTTCAGCTCTGTACGGTCATCACCTTCGATACGGCGAGAGATGCCACCCGCACGCGGGTTGTTTGGCATCAACACCAGATAGCTTCCTGCCAGACTGATAAAGGTGGTCAGTGCGGCACCTTTGTTGCCACGCTCTTCTTTATCGATCTGGACGATAACTTCCTGACCTTCACGCAGAACATCTTTAATGTTCGGACGGCCATGGGAGTTGTAATTTGCAGGAAAATATTCGCGGGCGATTTCTTTGAGAGGAAGGAAACCGTGACGCTCAGCACCGTAATCGACAAATGCAGCTTCAAGGCTTGGTTCAATGCGGGTGATTTTGCCTTTGTAAATGTTCGCTTTTTTCTGTTCGTGTCCAGGACTTTCGATATCCAGATCGTACAGGCGCTGCCCATCCACAAGGGCGACACGCAACTCTTCTTGCTGAGTTGCGTTGATTAACATTCTTTTCATCGTAACTTACTCGTTATTCTTACATTGACGACAAAGCTGCGGGCAAGGTGACGCTTTCCGGGGTATGAACCGATGGCCTCGTGTCTATTCACGTCGCCAACCTCACGGTTGTCGCTCGCTTAAGAGGCGCAGAGTGTCGGTTGCCTGTGTTTCATACGGAAACACAGCGCAATTATCAGGGGAATTGCCTGGGAAAACTCTCCAGAGAACAATCCTTATACCGGGAAGTACTGCAACCCGCAGCCCGCTAACTGCCTGAAAGATCAATACGTCTTACGCCATTGCTGCGTGGATGATCGGTCAGACAAAATTGGTCATTCCGTCGACATCCTTACAAAACCCGGATTTAACGCGGAAAACGGATTCATTATTCCACTGCTCGCCGGGTTATAGCAAGATGACTTTTACCAATTATCACCCGGTTACTCACAGTTTCTTCACTTCAACGGGGTGATTGGTTTAATAACCACCAAATCGATTGCGCGAAAGGGGAGCGGTCCGGATAAAAGTAAATATAAGCATAGAAAAATGAGTGGCGCTAATGCCTGACGCTATTTAGAATCGCCAACCATGAAAACAGAGACTCCAGCCGTAAAAATGGTTGCCATCGCCGACGACGAGGCGGGGCAACGTATCGATAATTTTTTGCGCACCCAGTTGAAGGGTGTGCCAAAAAGCATGATTTATCGCATCTTGCGTAAGGGCGAGGTGCGGGTGAACAAAAAACGCGTGAAGCCAGAGTATAAGCTCGAGGCGGGCGATGAAGTCCGCATTCCACCGGTACGTGTTGCAGAGCGTGAAGAAGAGGTCGTTTCTCCGAAGCTGCAAAAAGTCGCGGCCCTGAGCGACGTTATCCTTTATGAGGACGACCACATTCTGGTGCTGAATAAACCGTCCGGAACGGCGGTACACGGGGGGAGCGGCCTAAGCTTTGGCGTGATTGAAGGGTTACGCGCGCTGCGCCCGGAAGCGCGTTTCCTCGAACTGGTTCACCGTCTTGACCGTGATACCTCTGGCGTGCTGCTGGTAGCGAAAAAACGTTCTGCGCTGCGTTCACTGCATGAACAGCTGCGCGAAAAAGGGATGCAGAAAGATTATCTGGCGCTGGTGCGCGGCCAGTGGCAGTCCCACGTGAAAGTGGTGCAGGCGCCGCTGCTGAAAAATATTCTGCAAAGCGGCGAGCGCATTGTTCGTGTTAATCAGGAAGGGAAACCGTCTGAGACGCGCTTTAAAGTTGAAGAGCGCTACGAATTCGCCACGCTTGTGCGCTGTAGCCCGGTGACGGGGCGTACCCACCAGATTCGCGTCCATACCCAGTTTGCGGGCCATCCGATTGCGTTTGATGACCGCTATGGCGATCGCGAATTTGATAAGCAGCTGGCGGGGACGGGGCTATCGCGTCTGTTCCTGCATGCGGCAGCGCTGAAGTTCACCCATCCTAATACCGGTGAAGTTATCCGTATTGAAGCGCCGCTGGATGAGCAGCTCAAACGCTGTCTGAAAGTTCTGCGCGGCTGATTTTGTGCCGGGTAGCGCTGCGCTTACCCGGCCTACATGTTTTTCTCCCTCTCCCACAGGGAGAGGGCCGGGGTGGGGGCATCAGGCCGCAACGGTCACATCGTCAGCGGATTACACTCTTCTCGCCTTAACATCTGGCACAGCGCAATCAGCGGCAACCCCACCAGCGTATTGGGATCGCGGCCATCGAGCTTGTCGAACAACGCAATCCCTAGTCCTTCACTTTTAAAGCTCCCTGCACAGTTCAGCGGACGTTCCCGACGCACATAATCCATAATCTCCTGTTCGCTAAGATGACGGAAGTGCACATCAAACGGCTCGCACTCGGTTTGCAGATGACCGGAAGCAGAATTATAAAGCGCCAGGCCGGTATAAAAGGTCACGATACTGCCTCTCGCACGCAAAAGCTGCTGGCAGGCGATTTCTTCCGTATACGGTTTGCCGGTGATTTCGCCGTCCAGCACACAAACCTGATCGGAGCCTATAATCAGATGAGCGGGGTAACGTACGGCCAGCGACTGTGCTTTCTCTTTCGCGAGACGGGTCACCAGATGACGCGGTGACTCGCCCGGCTGTGGCGTTTCATCCACCTCCGGCGCAGCGCATTCAAACGGGATCCCGAGCTTTTCCAGCAGCATTCGGCGATAAGGTGAAGTGGAAGCAAGGACGAGATTTGGCATATTTTTATCACCAGATATAGCGTATCGATGCCAGCCATTTTAAACTACAGGCCGCAATGTGTGCGAATAATTGGCAAAAGGCAGCTCTGGTTGCCTTTTTCTTTGACTCTATGACGTTACAAAGTTAATATGCGCGCCCTATGCAAAAGGTAAAATTACCCCTGACTCTTGATCCGGTTCGTACGGCTCAAAAACGCCTCGATTACGAAGGAATCTATTCTTCCGATCAGGCTGAGCGTATTGCCGAATCTGTAGTCAGTGTGGACAGTGATGTAGAATGCTCCATGTCGTTCGCTATCGACAACCAGCGTCTCGCCGTGTTAACCGGTGATGCAAAGGTGACGGTAACGCTCGAATGTCAGCGTTGCGGGAAACCGTTTGTACAGCATGTTCACACAACGTATTGTTTTAGTCCGGTTCGTTCTGACGAACAGGCTGAAGCACTCCCGGAAGCGTATGAGCCGATTGAGGTTAACGAATTCGGTGAAATCGATCTTCTGGCGCTGGTTGAAGATGAAGTCATCCTCTCCCTGCCAGTCGTTCCGGTGCATGATTCTGAACACTGTGAAGTGTCCGAGGCGGACATGGTCTTTGGGGAACTGCCTGATGAAGCGCAAAAACCAAACCCATTTGCCGTATTAGCCAGCTTAAAGCGTAAGTAATTGAGGAGTAAGGTCCATGGCCGTACAACAGAATAAACCAACCCGTTCCAAACGTGGCATGCGTCGTTCCCATGACGCGCTGACCGCAGTTACCAGCCTGTCTGTAGACAAGACTTCTGGTGAGAAACACCTGCGTCACCACATCACCGCTGACGGTTTCTACCGCGGCCGCAAGGTTATCACTAAGTAATCACGCGTCAGCGTGATTAGGCTTAGTGAGGAACTTCCCCGTGCAAACGGGGAGTTTACCGAACCAGGCTGCGACGATACCTTGACACGTCTAACCCTGGCGTTAGATGTCATGGGGGGAGATTTTGGCCCTACCGTGACAGTGCCTGCAGCATTGCAGGCACTGAATTCTAATTCGCAACTCACACTTCTTTTAGTCGGTAATCCCGACACAATCACGCCATTACTTGCAAAAGCTGACTTTGAACAACGTTCGCGTCTGCAGATTATTCCTGCGCAGTCAGTTATTGCCAGTGATGCCCGGCCATCGCAGGCTATTCGTAATAGCCGCGGCAGCTCTATGCGAATGGCGCTGGAGCTGGTGAAAGAAGGGCGAGCGCAGGCTTGCGTCAGCGCGGGAAATACTGGCGCGCTGATGGGGCTGTCGAAATTATTGCTCAAGCCGATTGAGGGCATTGAGCGTCCGGCGCTGGTGACGGTGTTACCGCATCAGCAGAAGGGCAAAACGGTGGTGCTGGATCTGGGCGCTAACGTGGATTGTGATAGTACAATGCTGGCTCAGTTTGCCGTTATGGGGTCGGTGCTGGCAGAAGACGTGGTCGGGATTAACAATCCCCGCGTTGCGTTATTGAATATTGGTGAAGAAGAGACCAAAGGTCTGGACAGTATCCGCGACGCTGCGGAAATACTCAAACAGGTCCCCTCCATCAACTATATTGGTTATCTCGAAGCCAATGAGTTGCTGACGGGCAAAACGGATGTATTAGTGTGTGATGGCTTCACCGGAAACGTGACGTTGAAGACCATGGAAGGGGTCGTACGAATGTTCCTTTCTCTGCTGAAATCGCAGGGAGACGGTAAAAAAAGGTCCTGGTGGCTGATTATATTAAAGCGTTGGTTACAAAAAAGCCTGACGCGGCGATTCAGTCACCTCAACCCCGACCAGTATAATGGCGCCTGTCTGTTAGGATTGCGCGGCATCGTGATTAAGAGTCATGGCGCCGCCAATCAGCGAGCATTTACCGTCGCGATTGAACAGGCAGTGCAGGCGGTGCAGCGTCAAGTCCCTCAGAGGATTGCCGCTCGCCTGGGATCTGTATTAGCTAAAAGTGACTGAGCGTACATGTATACGAAGATTTTAGGTACCGGCAGCTACCTGCCAAAACAAGTGCGTACCAACGCCGATCTTGAAAAAATGGTAGATACGTCTGACGAGTGGATTGTCACGCGCACAGGTATCCGTGAACGTCGTATCGCCGCGCCAGACGAAACTGTGTCCACCATGGGCTACGAAGCCGCTCAGCGAGCGCTTGAGATGGCTGGCATTGATAAAGAACAGATCGGGCTTATTGTGGTGGCGACCACCTCTGCCACGCATGCCTTCCCAAGCGCAGCGTGCCAGGTGCAGAACATGCTCGGCATCAAAGGCTGCCCGGCATTTGATGTTGCAGCAGCATGCGCGGGTTTCACCTATGCACTGAGCATCGCCGATCAGTATGTAAAATCGGGCGCCGTAAAATATGCGCTGGTGATCGGCGCTGACGTGCTGGCGCGTACCTGCGATCCAACCGATCGCGGCACGATCATTATTTTTGGCGATGGCGCGGGCGCGGTGCTGCTGGGGCAGTCCGAAGAGCCGGGCATCATCTCCACGCACCTGCATGCCGATGGCCGCTACGGCGAGCTGTTAACGCTGCCTAACGCCGATCGCGTTAATCCGGACAGTTCAATTTACCTGACAATGGCAGGTAACGAAGTGTTTAAAGTGGCCGTGACTGAACTGGCTCACATCGTTGATGAGACGCTGGAAGCGAACAATCTGGACCGCGCCGCACTCGACTGGCTGGTACCGCATCAGGCTAACCTGCGTATTATCAGCGCGACGGCGAAGAAGCTGGGCATGTCTATGGATAACGTTGTGGTGACGCTCGATCGCCACGGCAACACCTCTGCGGCATCGGTACCGTGCGCATTTGACGAAGCGGTACGCGATGGACGAATTAAACGGGGCCAACTGGTCTTGCTTGAAGCCTTTGGTGGCGGGTTCACCTGGGGTTCCGCGCTGGTTCGTTTCTAGGATAAGGATTAAAAAATGACGCAATTTGCTTTTGTGTTCCCGGGACAGGGCTCGCAAACTGTTGGGATGTTGTCTGAAATGGCAGCAAACTATCCGGTTATTGAAGAGACTTTCCGTGAAGCTTCTGACGCGCTGGGTTATGATCTGTGGGCGCTGACCCAACAGGGCCCCGCTGAAGAACTGAACAAAACCTGGCAGACTCAACCGGCACTGCTGGCGGCATCCGTCGCATTGTGGCGCGTATGGCAGCAGCAGGACGGCAAAGCGCCGACGCTGATGGCGGGTCATAGCCTCGGTGAATACTCTGCGCTGGTCTGCGCTGGCGTGATTGCCTTCGCTGACGCGGTACGCCTGGTTGAATTGCGTGGTAAATTCATGCAGGAAGCGGTGCCAGAAGGCACGGGCGGCATGTCTGCCATCATCGGTCTGGATGATGCTTCTATCGCTAAAGCCTGTGAAGAATCTGCTGAAGGTCAGGTCGTTTCTCCGGTAAACTTTAACTCGCCAGGCCAGGTGGTAATCGCGGGTCATAAAGAAGCGGTTGAGCGTGCAGGCGCTGCCTGTAAAGCTGCGGGCGCAAAACGTGCACTGCCCCTGCCGGTGAGCGTGCCGTCTCACTGCGCGCTGATGAAGCCCGCAGCCGATAAGCTCGCGGTTGAGCTGGAAAAAATGACCTTTAACGCACCGACGATTTCCGTTGTGAATAACGTCGATGTGAAGTGCGAAACCGCGCCGGAGGCTATCCGTAACGCGCTGGTTCGCCAGCTCTACAGCCCGGTTCAGTGGACTAAAACTGTTGAATTTATGGCGTCTCAGGGCGTGGAACATCTGTATGAAGTCGGTCCAGGTAAAGTACTTACCGGTCTGACAAAACGTATTGTAGATACCCTGACTGCCTCGGCGATTAACGAGCCGGAAGCCATGAAAGCGGCACTCTCGCAATAAAAGAGGAATACCATGAGTTTTGAAGGAAAAATTGCCCTGGTGACCGGCGCAAGCCGCGGTATTGGGCGCGCTATTGCTGAAACACTGGTTGCGCGCGGCGCAACGGTGATCGGGACTGCGACCAGCGAGAATGGCGCACAGGCCATCAGCGACTATCTGGGTGCGAACGGTAAAGGTCTGGTACTGAATGTGACTGAACCAGCATCTATCGAATCTGTTCTGGAAAATATTCGCGCAGAGTTTGGCGAAGTGGATATTCTGGTCAATAATGCCGGGATCACTCGCGACAACCTGCTGATGCGAATGAAAGACGACGAGTGGAACGATATTATCGAAACCAACCTGTCATCTGTATTCCGTCTGTCAAAAGCGGTAATGCGCGCTATGATGAAAAAGCGTCATGGTCGTATTATCACTGTAGGTTCTGTGGTTGGTACCATGGGAAATGCTGGTCAGGCTAACTACGCTGCGGCGAAAGCAGGTCTGATCGGTTTCAGTAAGTCGCTGGCGCGTGAAGTCGCGTCCCGCGGAATTACTGTAAACGTTGTTGCTCCGGGCTTTATTGAAACGGACATGACGCGTGCGCTAACTGATGAGCAGCGTGCGGGTACGCTGGCGGCAGTTCCAGCGGGTCGTCTTGGCGACCCTAAAGAAATCGCCAGCGCGGTTGCATTTTTAGCCTCTGACGAAGCGGGTTACATCACTGGTGAAACCCTCCACGTCAACGGCGGGATGTACATGGTTTAATCACGATCGAAAATATTTGCGTTATTTGGGCAAATGGCCTCAAAATAACGTAAAATCGTGGTAAGACCTGCCGGGATTTAGTTGCAAATTTTTCAACATTTTATACACTACGAAAACCATCGCGAAAGCGAGTTTTGATAGGAAATTTAAGAGTATGAGCACTATCGAAGAACGCGTTAAGAAAATTATCGGCGAACAGCTGGGCGTTAAGCAGGAAGAAGTTGTGAACTCCGCTTCCTTTGTTGAAGACCTGGGCGCAGATTCTCTTGACACCGTTGAGCTGGTAATGGCTCTGGAAGAAGAGTTTGATACTGAGATTCCGGACGAAGAAGCTGAGAAAATCACCACCGTTCAGGCTGCCATTGATTACATCAACGGTCACCAGGCGTAAGTGAACATCTCCAGGCGGTCATTCGACCGCCTGAGTTTTATCTTTTGTTGTCCCACGAATCTCTTTTTTTATCCCTCCCTGGAGGACAAGCGTGTCTAAGCGTCGTGTAGTTGTGACCGGACTTGGCATGTTGTCTCCTGTCGGCAATACCGTAGAGTCCACCTGGAAAGCTCTCCTTGCCGGTCAGAGCGGCATCAGCCTAATCGACCATTTCGATACTAGCGCCTATGCAACGAAATTTGCTGGCTTAGTAAAGGATTTTAACTGTGAAGAGATCATCTCGCGCAAAGAACAGCGCAAGATGGATGCCTTCATTCAATATGGAATTGTCGCTGGCGTTCAGGCCATGCAGGATTCTGGCCTTGAGATTACGGAAGAGAACGCGACCCGTATCGGCGCCGCTATCGGCTCCGGGATTGGCGGTCTTGGTCTGATTGAAGAAAACCATACATCTCTGATGAATGGCGGCCCGCGTAAAATCAGCCCGTTCTTCGTTCCGTCTACGATTGTCAACATGGTGGCAGGTCACCTGACCATTATGTTCGGCCTGCGTGGCCCAAGCATCTCAATCGCGACAGCCTGTACGTCTGGCGTGCATAACATCGGCCAGGCCGCGCGTATCATTGCGTACGGCGATGCAGATGCTATGGTTGCGGGCGGCGCTGAAAAAGCCAGTACCCCACTGGGCGTCGGTGGTTTCGGTGCAGCGCGTGCGCTCTCTACCCGAAACGATAATCCTCAGGCGGCGAGCCGTCCGTGGGATAAAGACCGTGATGGTTTCGTGCTGGGTGACGGTGCAGGCATGATCGTACTGGAAGAGTACGAACACGCGAAAAAACGTGGCGCGAAAATTTATGCTGAAGTTGTTGGCTTTGGCATGAGCAGCGATGCTTATCACATGACGTCTCCTCCAGAGAATGGCGCAGGTGCTGCGCTGGCGATGGAAAACGCCATCCGTGATGCGGGCATTACGCCGGCACAGATTGGCTACGTTAACGCGCATGGGACGTCTACCCCTGCGGGCGATAAAGCAGAAGCGCAGGCTGTTAAGTCTATCTTCGGCGAATCTGCCAGCCGTGTGCTGGTGAGCTCCACGAAATCCATGACCGGTCACCTGCTGGGCGCTGCGGGGGCAGTAGAGTCAATCTACTCTATTCTCGCGCTGCGCGATCAGGCTGTACCACCAACCATCAACCTGGATAACCCGGATGAAGGTTGCGATCTGGACTTCGTTCCTCACGAAGCGCGCCAGGTTAGCGGTATGGAGTATACCCTGTGTAACTCCTTCGGCTTCGGTGGGACTAACGGTTCTCTGATCTTCAAAAAGGTCTGAGTCTGGTTGGTCGCTGACGATAAAAAAGGTCCGCTTGCCGGGCCTTTTTTATTAGGCGAAATCCCCTTGTCCGGCTGTTCACATCCTGCCAGACTGAGCCTCCACGCATAAGGAGCCACTATGTTTTTGATTAATGGCCTTGAGCAAGACACGCTGCCGGCAAGCGACAGGGCGACCCAGTTTGGCGATGGCTGTTTCACGACTGCGCGTATTCTCGACGGTGACGTGTGCCTGCTCGGGGCCCATATCCTTCGTTTACAAAAAGCCTGCGAAACATTACTGATCCCCTTCTCGCAGTGGGACATTCTTGAAAGTGAGATGCGTCGGCTGGCGTCAGAAAAAGCAAGCGGCGCCCTGAAAGTCATTATCAGCCGCGGGAGCGGTGGCCGGGGCTATAGCGGTTCTGCCTGTCTGCATCCTACGCGGATCCTTTCCGTTTCAGATTATCCTTCCCATTATGCGCACTGGCGTGAAGAGGGCGTAGCCCTGGCGCTAAGTCCGGTACGTCTGGGAAGAAACCCGATGCTCGCTGGCATAAAACACCTCAACCGCCTTGAACAGGTGCTAATTCGTACTCATCTTGAGCAGACGGAGGCCGGGGAGGCGCTGGTTCTTGACAGCGAAGGGTACATTACGGAATGCTGTGCGGCTAATTTACTCTGGCGGAAGGGTAGTGACGTGTTCACGCCTTCGCTGGAGCAGGCCGGCGTCAACGGCATTATGCGGCAGTTTTGTATGCACCAGCTGGCACGCGCAGGCTTTCGTGTTGTCGAAGTCAACGCTAAGGAAGAGGCGCTGTTGGCTGCCGATGAAGTTGTTATCTGCAATGCGCTGATGCCCGTTGTCCCCGTTCGCGCTTATGGCCGCAAATGCTGGTCATCCCGCGAGCTGTTCCAGTTTCTGGCCCCGTTATGTGAGCAAACCAGGTAGTCATGAAGAAAATGTTACGCTTTGCCCTCCTTCTGATCGTTGCGTTAGGTATCGCTGGCGGAGCAGGAGTGTGGAAAGTCCGTCAGCTGGCGGAGAGTCAGATCCTGATAAAAGACGAGACGATTTTTACCCTGAAAGCGGGGACCGGGCGGCAGGCGCTTGGTCAGCAGCTGTATGACGACAAAATTATCAATCGCCCACGCGTATTCCAGTGGCTGCTGCGTATTGAACCGGACCTGTCCCATTTCAAGGCCGGTACCTATCGCTTTACCCCTGGCATGACCGTGCGCGAGATGCTGCAACTGCTGGAAAGTGGTAAAGAAGCCCAGTTCCCGCTGCGTTTCGTGGAAGGTATGCGTCTGAGCGATTACCTCAGGCAGCTGCGTGACGCGCCGTACATCAAGCATACGCTGAAAGATGACCGCTACCAGACCGTGGCAGACGCCTTAAAATTCGAACATCCCGAGTGGGTGGAAGGCTGGTTCTGGCCCGATACGTGGATGTATACGGCAGGCACGACGGATGTGGCCATTCTGAAGCGCGCGCACAACAAAATGGTCGCGGCGGTAGACGCTGCCTGGGAAGGGCGAGCAGAAGGCCTGCCTTATAAAGATCAAAACCAGTTCATGACGATGGCCTCGATCATCGAGAAAGAGACGGCCGTTGCTGCCGAACGTGACCAGGTTGCCTCGGTGTTTATTAACCGTCTGCGCATCGGCATGCGTTTGCAAACCGATCCTACCGTCATCTACGGCATGGGCGAAAACTACAACGGCAGGATTTCCAGAAAAGATCTGGAGACGCCAACGGCGTATAATACCTACGTGATTAGCGGCCTGCCGCCTGGACCGATTGCGACGCCGAGTGAAGCATCGTTGAAGGCCGCCGCGCACCCGGCCAAAACGCCGTATCTCTATTTTGTGGCTGACGGAAAAGGGGGGCACACGTTCAATACCAACCTGGCCAGCCACAATCGCTCCGTTCAGGACTATCTGAAGGCACTTAAGGAAAAAAATGCGCAGTAAATACATTGTCATTGAGGGACTCGAAGGGGCGGGCAAAACAACTGCCCGTAACGTGGTGGTGGATACGCTTACGTCGCTTGGCGTTGCCGACATGGTCTTCACCCGCGAGCCGGGCGGTACGCAGCTGGCGGAAAAACTGCGCAGCCTGGTTCTGGATATCAAATCCGTTGGCGATGAAGTTATTACCGACAAAGCGGAAGTGCTGATGTTCTATGCGGCGCGCGTTCAGCTGGTGGAGACGGTGATCAAACCCGCTCTGGCAGAAGGGAAATGGGTGATTGGCGATCGCCACGATCTCTCAACCCAGGCATATCAGGGCGGTGGCCGGGGTATCGACCAGACCATGCTGGCTACGCTTCGCGACGCGGTTCTGGGCGATTTCCGTCCTGACCTGACGCTGTATCTGGACGTGACCCCTGAGGTGGGCCTGAAGCGCGCCCGTGCCCGCGGCGAACTGGACCGCATTGAACAGGAATCTTTTGATTTCTTTAACCGCACCCGTGCGCGTTATCTGGAGCTGGCCGGGCAGGACAAGACCATTCGTACCATCGATGCGACGCAATCCCTTGAAGACGTTACGCGTGATATTCAGCAGACAGTTACGCAGTGGCTACAGGAGCAGCAGGCATGAAATGGTATCCATGGTTGCGCCCACACTTTGAACAGCTGATCGGCAGCTATCAGGTTGGTCGGGGGCATCATGCGTTACTGATCCAGGCGCTTCCGGGAATGGGTGATGATGCGTTGATTTACGCCATCACCCGCTTTCTGATGTGCCAACAGCCGGAAGGACATAAAAGCTGCGGTAAGTGCCGGGGTTGCCAGCTCATGCAGGCGGGCACGCATCCTGACTATTACACCCTCGAACCCGAGAAAGGCAAAAATACGCTCGGTATCGACGCGGTGCGTGAGGTCAGTGAGAAACTGTACGAATATGCGCGTCTGGGCGGGGCGAAAGTGGTGTGGCTGAAAGACGCCGCGCTGCTCACGGAAGCCGCAGCCAACGCCCTGTTAAAAACCCTGGAAGAGCCGCCAGAGAACACCTGGTTTTTCCTCTCCTGCCGCGAGCCGGAACGCTTGCTGGCGACGCTGCGCAGTCGCTGCCGTCTTCACCACCTCGCTGTCCCTCAGGAATACTGGTCGCTCGCCTGGCTTGAGCGAGAAGTGACGGTGTCACAAGACGCGGCGCGCTCGGCGTTGCGCCTGTGCAGCGGTGCGCCTGCGGCTGCGCTGGCCTTATTGCAGCCGGAGGTGTGGTCCCAGCGTGAAACGCTGTGTCGTGCGGTTGAATCAGCCCTCGACAGCCATGACTGGCTGAGCATGCTGCCAGCGCTGAACAGCGATCAGGCTCCGGAACGGCTGCATTGGCTGGCCGCACTGCTGCTGGATGCGCTCAAAATTCAGCAGGGGGCTACGCTTCTGACTAACCCTGACGTGTGGGCGTTGGTCACCACACTGGCGAATCGCCTGTCAGGGCAGTCGCTGCACGCTATCCTTCATGATATCTGCCAGAGTCGTGAACAACTTTTGACGGTAACCGGTCTCAATCGCGAGCTTTTACTGACCGACCAGTTACTGCGTATCGAACACTACCTGCAACCGGGTGTCATACCGCCGGTTTCCCACCTCTGAGAGAGACATTATGTTTTTAGTCGACTCACACTGCCATCTCGATGGCCTGGATTATCAATCCCTGCATAAAAATGTGGACGACGTGCTGGCGAAAGCCGCCGCGCGCGATGTGAAATTTTGCCTGGCCGTAGCGACCACGCTGCCGGGTTACCGCTCCATGCGTGAACTGGTAGGCGAGCGCGATAATGTCGTCTTCTCCTGCGGCGTGCATCCGCTGAATCAGGATGAAGCTTACGACGTTGAGGATTTACGCCGTCTTGCCGCAGAAGAGGGCGTAGTGGCGATGGGCGAGACCGGTCTGGACTATTTCTACACCCCCGAAACAAAACCTCGCCAGCAGGAATCCTTCCGCAACCACATCCGTGTTGGCCGTGAGCTGAATAAGCCGGTTATCGTTCATACCCGCGATGCGCGCGCCGACACGCTGGCGATCCTGCGGGAAGAAAAGGTGACGGATTGCGGTGGCGTACTACACTGTTTCACAGAAGACAGAGAAACGGCGGGTAAGCTGCTTGATTTAGGCTTTTATATTTCATTCTCGGGGATTGTCACGTTCCGCAATGCTGAGCAACTGCGTGATGCGGCGCGCTATGTTCCGCTGGATCGTATCCTGGTGGAAACCGATTCCCCGTACCTGGCGCCGGTGCCTCATCGCGGCAAAGAGAATCAGCCAGCGATGACCCGGGATGTCGCTGAGTATATGGCCGTTCTGAAAGGTGTCAGTATTGAAGAGCTGGCTCGCGTGACAACGGAAAACTTCGCCAGCCTGTTCCATATCGACCCCGCCCGCCTGCAATCTGTCTGATACACCTGTTATTTTTAGGCTCGTAATTAATAAGTAAAACGAGTAAAGTTCACCGCCTCATTTGGGGCGGTGATGGCGTTTTTAGACACATCCAGACATGCTTTATGTAAATATCTGCAAGTTTTTTGGCCGTCTTGAACTGAAACGTGATAGCCGTCAAACAAACTCAGAGGGAATTATTTTACTCTGTGTAATAAATAAAGGGCGCTTAGATGTCCTGTCCACGGCGCGGTACTCCCCCCGGGCCAATGCGTGAAAACGTAAAAAAAGCACAAATACTCAGGAGCACTCTCAATTATGTTTAAGAATGCATTTGCTAACCTGCAAAAGGTCGGTAAATCGCTGATGCTGCCAGTATCCGTACTGCCTATCGCAGGTATCCTGCTGGGTGTCGGTTCTGCAAACTTCAGCTGGCTGCCAGCCGTAGTTTCCCACGTGATGGCCGAAGCAGGTGGTTCTGTTTTTGCTAACATGCCGCTGATCTTCGCTATCGGTGTTGCTCTGGGCTTCACCAATAACGACGGTGTATCCGCTCTGGCGTCCGTTGTTGCTTACGGCATCATGGTGAAAACCATGGCTGTGGTTGCGCCGCTGGTCCTGCATTTACCTGCTGAAGAGATTGCCGCTAAGCACCTGGCAGACACCGGTGTTCTCGGTGGTATCATCTCCGGTGCGATTGCAGCGTACATGTTTAACCGCTTCTATCGCATCAAGCTGCCTGAGTATCTGGGCTTCTTCGCGGGTAAACGTTTTGTGCCGATCATTTCTGGTCTGGCCGCGATTTTCACCGGTGTTGTCCTGTCCTTCATCTGGCCACCAATCGGTACGGCAATCCAGACCTTCTCTCAGTGGGCGGCTTACCAGAACCCGGTTGTGGCGTTCGGTATCTACGGCTTCATTGAGCGCTGCCTGGTACCATTTGGTCTGCATCACATCTGGAACGTTCCATTCCAGATGCAGATTGGTGAATACACCAACGCAGCAGGCCAGGTGTTCCACGGCGACATCCCACGCTACATGGCGGGTGACCCAACGGCAGGTAAACTGTCTGGTGGCTTCCTGTTCAAAATGTACGGTCTGCCAGCTGCCGCAATTGCGATTTGGCACTCTGCTAAACCAGAGAACCGTGCAAAAGTGGGCGGTATCATGATCTCCGCAGCGCTGACCTCGTTCCTGACCGGTATCACCGAGCCGATCGAGTTCTCCTTCATGTTCGTTGCGCCGATCCTGTACATCATCCACGCGGTACTGGCAGGTCTGGCATTCCCAATCTGTATCCTGCTGGGTATGCGTGACGGTACGTCCTTCTCTCACGGTCTGATCGACTTCATCGTTCTGTCCGGTAACAGCAGCAAGCTGTGGCTGTTCCCAATCGTGGGTGCAGGCTACGCAGTGGTGTACTACACCGTCTTCCGCGTGCTGATCAAAGCACTGGACCTGAAAACGCCGGGTCGTGAAGATGCAACGGAAGACAGCAAAGCCGGTGCGACCAGCGAAATGGCGCCTGCTCTGGTAGCTGCTTTCGGCGGTAAAGAGAACATCACTAACCTGGACGCGTGTATCACTCGTCTGCGTGTGAGCGTTGCCGACGTTGCGAAAGTAGACCAGCCGGGTCTGAAAAAACTGGGCGCAGCGGGCGTCGTTGTTGCAGGTTCTGGTGTTCAGGCAATCTTCGGTACTAAATCCGATAACCTGAAAACTGAAATGGATGAGTACATCCGCAACAACTAAGCTGTGACCTGGGGAGACTAAGGCAGCCGAATGGCTGCCTTTTTTATTATTGCGGCTTGTGGTGCCGGGTGGCGGCTGCGCCTTACCTGGCCTACGTGATGGGTAGGCCCGGTAAGCGCAGCGCCACCGGGCTTCTGTCACTCAGAAATCGTAGCTCGCGCTCACCGAGACGTTCAGCGGCGCGCCATACACCGCATACGATCCGACGTAGTCGTAATACTCTTTGTCGAACAGGTTGTTGACGTTAGCCTGTACCGCAAAATCTTTGGTGACCTGATAACGGCTGAACAGGTTCACCAGCCCATAGCTGCCTTGCTCCGCGCGGGAACGTCCTGCCGGGCCGCCTTCCACGTCCGTCCACACTTTGTTCTGCCAGTTTACGCCACCGCCCACGGTCAGTTCCGGCAGCATTGGCAACTGATAGCGGGTGAAGAGCTTCATGGTTGTGCGCGGCTGATCGGAGCTGACGGCGTTGCCATTCTTATCTTCTGCGATGTAACGCGTCGCGCCGAAGGTCAGCTGCCAGTTATCGGTCAGGGCACCGTTGAGCTCGAACTCGACCCCTTTGCTGACCACCCCGTCCAGCGATTCATAGATCGACTCACCGCTCGGCATGTAGGTGTAGGTATTGCTGGCGACGTTATCCTGCTCAATGCGGAAAATCGCCAGTGAGGTGGTGAGGCGGGTATTAAACCAGTCTGCCTTCACCCCGGCTTCGTAGCTTTTGCCCGTGGTAGGGTCGAGATAACGTCCGTTGGCATCGCGCTTATCCTGCGGCTGGAAGATAGAGGTATAGCTGACGTAGGTCGACCAGTCCTCATTGATGTCATACACCAGGCCAGCGTACGGCGTGACATCATCTTTGGTGCTTTCCAGACGGGTATTCGGCGATCCTGCCGGGTTATAACGAATATTGTATTGGGTGTAGCGCGCGCCCAGGATCAGGTGCAGCGGATCGGCCAGCGAGAAACGAGCCGAAGAATAGGCTGAAGACTGGCGAATATCATCCTTGCTGTAGAGTTTCCACGGCGTCCACTGCGGATCGGCGATGTTCCCGTTCCAGTTCTTAAAGTTGCCGACATCCACCATGCCGTATACCGCATCCGGCATGGAGTTGTCGTAATGGTTACGTTGACGGCTGAAGCTGCCGCCGAACATCATTTCATGTTGACGACCAAAGAGATCGAAGCCGCCGCGCAGGAAGGCGTCGACCGCATCCTGTTTACGTTCCCCGCGGTTCCAGCCGCCGTAACCCACCAGGCCCGCGCCGGTCTCTTTATCCGGATAGCCGGACATATACATCAGCTTAGAGTCAAAGTTGGTTTCAGCATGCATGCCGTTGATGTGCGCTTCCCAGCCATTATCGAAACGCTGGGTCAGGTTAGCGAAGATGCGGGTGCTGTCTTTATCCGAATAGGCCCAGTCAGGCGCGACGGTCTGGCTGCGATTGTAGTTAGTCTTACTTCCGTCGCTGCACCAGGTCGGCAGTCCGCCCCAGGTTGGGTCGGCGGTATGGCTTTCCTGATACTCATACCCTACCGAGAGAGTCGTGCTGTCGGTGACATCCGCGTCCATCACGCCGTAGAGGAATTTCTTCCGGTAGTGGTAGTTATCCACGAAGCTGTCGTTGTCCTGATAACCGGTGATCAGACGACCCCGTACCTTACCTGACTCTACCAGCGGCGCCTGGAGATCCAGCACGTAGCGCTGCTTGTCCCAGCTGCCGTAGCTGGCGGAGACGTTACCTTTAAATTCCGGGCTGTCCGCGTGCTTACGCACCATATTAACGTACGCCGCCGGGTTCCCCGTGCCGGACATCAGGCCGGTGGCGCCGCGAACCACTTCAATGCGGTCATAAATCGCGGTATCGGCGGCGGTATCACCAAAGTTCCACACTTCACTGATGGAGGTTGGCAGGTCGTCATAGGCGTAGTTGCTGACGAAAAAGCCGCGTGAGTAAAACACGGTACGGTCGCTGTCCTGCACCTGGGCCGTAATGCCCGTGGTGTTCGTCAGCACCTGTCCGATGGATTGCAGATTCTGGTCAGCCATACGTTGCTGGCTGATAACGCTGACGGACTGTGGGATGTCGCGGGGAACCAACAACAGTTTGGTGCCGGTGGTGGTGGTTTTTACGCTGTAATCCTGATCCTGGCTGGCAGAAAGATCCTGTGTGTTGTCAAAACCCCCGTCAACGACAACGGTATCTTCGGTGGTTGAAGCAGCGAAAGCGGCGGTTGGCGTCAATGCCATAGCAATGCAGGCGGCCAGCAACGAAGGTGTTGCGGCAGGCTGACGTTGCCCATCCCTGGTGTGATTAATGAAAGACATCATCAAACCCTTAGTGAATGGTGAAGGTATTTCGCGACAGTCCCGCTAGCACGGGCTGACGTCGTTTTCTATGTTAAAAATGCGCATGAAAATGCAAATGCGAAATATACGCATTGTGATTAACGCTGTAAACAGATGTTTCGGGATGAACTGAAATAAGGTTTCAGAAAAGAAATGTCCTAAAGCGATGCCTCTTCAGCCAGATGGGGGACAATCAGGAAAGAAATCACGGGAGAAGGTTGAAAGGACAGGAGAAACTCGCTCATACTCTTGTCTTGTGTCACGCAGTAAATCAGACAATGTGTGTTAACAACGGACGCACGACGCCAGATTAAACTTAAAAGGAAAAGGTCATGGCTGAAGAAACGATTTTCAGTAAAATTATCCGCCGCGAAATTCCGTCGGATATTGTCTATCAGGATGAACTGGTCACGGCTTTCCGCGACATTTCTCCCCAGGCGCCGACGCACATCCTTATTATTCCCAATATTCTGATCCCGACCGTTAATGACGTTAAAACCGAGCATGAAGTGGCGCTGGGCCGTATGCTGACGGTGGCCGCGAAAATCGCTGAGCAGGAAGGGATTGCTGAAGACGGATACCGTTTGATCATGAACTGTAATCGCCATGGCGGCCAGGAAGTCTATCATATTCATATGCATCTGCTGGGTGGACGTCCACTGGGACCGATGCTGGCACATAAAGGTCTTTAATATGTTAACTGGGCGTATTGCAGCGCTGATCGTGACGCTGGTAATGGTTGGGTGCAGCGCGCGTCCCGCCATCCCGGTCAGTGAAGAACAGACGCTGGTGATGGAGTCCTCAGTGCTTGCTGCGGGCATCACGGCGGAGAAGCCTTCGCTGACCATAAGCGAAATCCAGTCTTCAGCCTCTTCTACGCTCTATAACGAAAGGCAAGAGCCAGTGACGGTGCATTATCGCTTCTACTGGTATGACGTGAGAGGTCTTGAGATGCACCCGCTTGAGGCGCCGCGCAGCGTGACCATCCCGGCAAGATCGTCGGTCACGCTCTACGGCAGCGCCAGCTATCTGGGTGCACATAAGGTGAGACTTTATCTTTATTTGTAAGGAGTGAACCTTGATTAAAACAATGAGCCGTTATGCGCTCCTGAGTGCCTTTGCACTCTTTCTGGCGGGTTGTGTGACGCGAACGGAAGAACCTGCACCGGTGGATCAGGCGAAGCCGGGAACGGAACAGCCAACAACGCCAGCGCAGCCTGTTCCAACCGTGCCGTCTGTACCGACCATTCCGGCGCAGCCTGGCCCGATCGAACATCCGGACGACACCGCACAGCCTGCGCCGCGAGTACGCCACTATGACTGGAATGGCGCAATGCAGCCGATGGTGGGCAAAATGTTGCAGGCACAGGGTGTTACGCCCGGCAGCGTGCTGCTGGTGGACAGCGTGAACAACCGTACAAACGGTTCCCTGAATGCGGGAGAAGCGACGGAAACCCTGCGCAACGCGCTGGCAAACAACGGTAAATTTACGCTGGTCTCTGCTCAGCAGCTCGCGGTCGCCAAGCAGCAGCTTGGTCTGTCGCCTCAGGACAGCCTGGGTTCGCGCAGTAAAGCGATTGGTATTGCCCGCAACGTTGGCGCGCAGTATGTCCTTTATTCTAACGCGACAGGCAACGTGAACACGCCGTCGTTGCAGATGCAGTTAATGCTGGTTCAGACCGGCGAAATTATCTGGTCAGGTAAAGGTGCCGTTACGCAACAATAAGCGCACGCGTCATGAGGTCCTGACGCGTTATTTCCCTCAATACCATGTTATCGCGCCGCAAGCCCCCGCCGGGCTTGGCGGCGCGAGTTGCATTATTGAGCATGGCGACCATCGGCTGGTTTTACGTCAGCATCACGATGCCGCCGCGCCTGCCTCCCATTTTCGTCGCCAGTTCCGCGCCCTGAAGCGCCTGCCCGCCGACCTTGCGCCACAACCTCATCTCTTTATCAGAGACTGGATGGCGGTGGCGTTTATTGCGGGTGAGATCAAAAGCGAGCTTCCCGATACGCCTGCGCTGGCAGCCATGCTGTATCATCTGCATCGCCAGCCGCGTCTGGGCTGGCGGGTAACGTTACTTCCTTTGCTGGATCACTACTGGCAGCAGGCTGCGCCTGGACGACGCACGCCCTACTGGCTGGCGCAGCTTAAGCGGTTGCGTAAAGCGGGAGAGCCGCAGGCGTTACGTCTGGCGCCGCTGCATATGGATGTCCACGCGGGGAATATCGTTCATACCACGGCAGGCGAGAAACTTATCGACTGGGAATATGCCGGAGACGGTGACGTGGCGCTCGAACTTGCTGCGGTCTGGATGCCTGATGAGGCGTCGCGCGAGCAGCTGATAACCGCCTATGCCCGAAACGCCAACATCAATGCGCTCACCCTTGCGCGGCAGGTCGCGCGCTGGCGTCCGTGGGTGTTGATGCTGATGGCGGGATGGTTTGAAATGCGCCTTCAGCAGACAGGTGACAAACAATTTATTGCGCTGGCAAATGATGCCTGGCGTCAGTTACAAACGAAAGGATAAGAGAGGTTGGTGTGGGTCCAGTAATGTTGGATGTCGAAGGGTTTGAGCTGGATGCGGAAGAGCGCGAAATTCTGGCACATCCGCTGGTAGGGGGGCTGATTCTTTTCACCCGCAATTATCATGATCCGGAGCAGTTGCGTGAGCTGGTTCGCCAGATCCGTGCGGCGTCGCGCAATCACCTGGTGGTGGCCGTAGACCAGGAAGGTGGGCGTGTGCAGCGTTTCCGCGAAGGGTTTACCCGTTTACCCGCCGCGCAATCTTTTGCTGCGCTGCTGGGGATCGAAGAGGGCGGTCAACTGGCGCAGGATGCCGGCTGGCTGATGGCCAGCGAGATGATCGCCATGGATATCGACATCAGCTTCGCCCCGGTGCTGGACGTAGGACACATTAGCGCGGCAATTGGTGAGCGTTCGTATCATGACGATCCGCGTATTGCGCTGGCAATGGCGACGCGCTTTATTGACGGTATGCATGCTGCGGGCATGAAAACCACCGGCAAACATTTCCCGGGCCACGGGGCGGTGACGGCGGATTCCCATAAAGAAACCCCGCGCGATCCGCGCCCGGAAGCAGACATTCGCGCTAAAGATATGTCGGTTTTCCGCTCGTTGATCGCTGATAACAAGCTGGATGCCATCATGCCTGCGCACGTCATCTACAGTGAGGTCGATCCGCGTCCGGCCAGCGGCTCTCCACACTGGCTGAAAACCGTGCTGCGTCAGGAGTTAGGCTTCAATGGCGTAATTTTCTCTGACGATTTATCCATGGAAGGGGCGGCGATTATGGGTAGCTATGCCGAACGTGGGCAGGCTTCGCTGGATGCGGGTTGCGATATGATCCTCGTCTGCAATAATCGTAAAGGGGCGGTGAGCGTGCTGGATAACCTGTCGCCGATCAATGCTGAACGTGTTACACAATTGTATCATAAAGGTTCATTTAGTCGTCAGGAGCTGATGGACTCGGCGCGCTGGAAAACGGTAAACGCCCGGCTTGAAGCCCTGAACGAGCGCTGGCAGGCACATAAAGCAGCCCTTTAATTCATCCCGGAAGGCGTAGCGTGGTGAGACGATGATCATCTATTTACACGGTTTTGACTCAAACAGTCCTGGTAATCATGAGAAAGTGCTGCAATTGCAGTTTATCGATCCGGATGTCCGGCTGATCAGTTACAGCACACGTCATCCGAAGCATGACATGCAGCATCTGCTTAAAGAAGTGGATAAAATGTTGCAGCTCAATATCGACGATCGCCCGCTGATCTGCGGCGTGGGGTTAGGAGGATACTGGGCAGAGCGCATCGGTTTTTTGTGCGATATCCGTCAGGTCATTTTTAATCCTAACCTGTTTCCGAACGAAAACATGGAAGGCAAAATCGATCGCCCGGAGGAGTACGCCGACATCGCAACCAAATGCGTGAGCAATTTCCGTGAAAAGAACCGCGATCGGTGTCTGGTGATCCTCTCCCGCAACGATGAAGCGCTGAACAGCTCCCGCGCCGCCGAGCTTCTGCACCATTACTACGAAATTGTCTGGGACGAAGAGCAGACCCACAAGTTCAAAAACATTTCCCCGCACTTGCAGCGTATTAAAGCCTTTAAAACGCTGGGCTGATCTCCCTGAACCTGATAAAGGCTCGGTACGTGAAAGCGTACCGGGCCTCTTTTTTGTCAGAGTTGTCTACTTTTAAACCATCAAAACTTGATACATATCAATTTTGGTATGACCAATGCGCCTGACGTGCTATTCTCAATGAATCTGAACGGTTTCAGCGCAGTAACCTGTTGTTAATTAAGGGTTATTTATATAACTTTTAATTAACAATTGGTTAATAATTTGAGGGGGTCACGTTGACTACGCCATTGAAAAAGATAGTGATTGTCGGCGGTGGTGCTGGCGGACTGGAGCTGGCGACGCAGCTGGGTAAGAAACTGGGTCGCGGTAAGAAAGCCAAAATCACGCTGGTGGATCGTAACCACAGCCATCTGTGGAAGCCGTTACTGCACGAAGTGGCGACCGGGTCGCTGGATGAGGGCGTGGATGCGCTCAGCTATCTGGCGCATGCGCGTAACCACCACTTCCAGTTCCAGCTGGGTTCGGTGGTGGATATCAATCGTGAAAACAAAACCATCACGCTGGCTGAGCTGCGTGATGATAAAGGCGAGTTGCTGGTTCCTGAGCGCAAGCTGGCCTATGACACGCTGGTGATGGCCCTGGGCAGTACCTCCAATGATTTCAACACCCCAGGCGTAAAAGAGCACTGCATCTTCCTGGATAACCCGCATCAGGCGCGTCGTTTCCATCAGGAGATGCTTAACCTGTTCCTGAAGTACACCAACAACATGGGTGCTAACGGCAAGGTCAACATTGCTATCGTGGGCGGCGGCGCAACGGGCGTTGAATTATCGGCGGAGTTGCACAATGCGGTCAAACAGCTGCACAGCTACGGCTACAAAGGGCTGACTAACGAAGCGCTGAATGTGACGCTGGTGGAAGCAGGTGAACGCATTCTGCCTGCGCTTCCGCCGCGTATTTCCGGCGCGGCGCACAACGAGCTGACTAAACTGGGCGTGCGCGTGCTGACCCAGACCATGGTGACCAGCGCGGATGAGGGCGGCCTGCATACCAAAGACGGCGAGTACATCCAGGCCGACCTGATGGTCTGGGCTGCGGGGATCAAAGCGCCTGATTTCATGAAAGATATCGGTGGGCTGGAGACAAACCGCATTAACCAGCTGGTGACAGAGCCGACGCTGCAAACCACGCGCGATCCGGACATCTTCGCCATCGGCGACTGTGCCTCCTGCGCACGTCCGGAAGGCGGATTTGTACCGCCTCGCGCTCAGGCTGCGCACCAGATGGCAAGCCTCGTGCTGCATAACATCCTGGCGCGGATAAAAGGCAAACCGATGAAAGCCTATGTCTACAAAGACCACGGCTCTCTGGTGTCGCTCTCAAACTTCTCCACCGTGGGCAGCCTGATGGGTAACCTGATGCGCGGCTCCATGATGGTGGAAGGGCGCATCGCCCGCTTCGTGTACATTTCTCTGTACCGTATGCACCAGATTGCGCTGCACGGCTACTTCAAAACCGGCCTGATGATGCTGGTTGGCCGCATCAACCGCGTGATCCGTCCACGCCTGAAGCTGCACTAATTTCTCTCTCCCTCCGGACCCTCCGGAGGGAATTCTTAGCACATCATGCTGTGCATTTCCCTCCTGACGCTTAAGAGTTCTCTTAAACCCACGTTGTCCCGGCCAACAACCCTGATTTTGATCCTTTATCTTATTGGCGAAGCGTTTATTGCGCTGCAAAATTGCTACCAATTGCAACAAAGGAGGAAGTCCCGTGAATAAATCAATGTTGGCGGGTATAGGGATTGGCGTCGCAGCTGCGTTAGGTGTGGCTGCCGTTGCCAGTCTGAACGTACTTGATCGTGGCCCGCAGTATGCGCAGGTGGTTTCCGCTACACCGATCAAAGAGACGGTCAAGACGCCTCGTCAGGAGTGCCGTAATGTTTCTGTCACCCATCGTCGTCCGGTTCAGGATGAAAACCGTATCGCTGGCTCCGTGCTGGGCGCGGTTGCTGGTGGGGTGATTGGTCATCAGTTTGGTGGCGGCCGTGGTAAGGATGTCGCGACGGTGGTTGGTGCGTTGGGTGGCGGTTATGCCGGTAACCAGGTGCAGGGCGCGATGCAGGAAAATGATACCTACACCACAACGCAGCAGCGCTGTAAAACCGTGTATGACAAGTCTGAAAAAATGTTGGGCTACGACGTAACCTACAAAATTGGCGATCAGCAGGGCAAAATCCGCATGGATAAAGATCCTGGTACGCAGATCCCTCTCGACAGCAATGGTCAGCTGATACTGAATAACAAAGTGTAAAAAAGATGTTCTCTGAACTTAGCTCCTCATGCGCTCAGGCTGAGGAGCTTTTTTTTGCGTCAGAGTTTAAGAAGTTCAGGCCACAGGCGCAGCGTTGTGTGCGTAATCCCCTGCAATTTTTCCAGCGTCGCGCCTTCACGGGCGCTGATGGACATCCCCTGTAAAATACAGCTCAGATACTGGGCCAGCTCCTGCGGACGGCAATGCGCCGGGATTTCGCCGCGCAGCTGACGCTGAGCCAGAAACGTGCTGAGCGTCTCCTCCTGCATCGCATGTCGCGATTTGACCGTGTTGGCAATCTCTTTAGACGATGCCGCGAGGGTCGCGGAGGTGTTGATCATAAAACACCCCGCAGGCGTGTCCTTGCTGGTATAGCAGGTCGCGATTGCCGTGAAATAATCCTGTAATGCCTGCTCAACCGTTTTTTCTTCACAGAATAGCTGGGCTTCATGTTTTGCCGCGAAGCGCGAGATGTATCTGTCCAGAACGGCCCGGAATAAGCCTTCTTTGTTGGTGAACTCTGCGTACAGGGTAGGGGCTTTAGCACCCGTAGCTTCCACGAGATCGGAAAGCGACGTGGCTTCATACCCATGCTGCCAGAAGAGCGTCATGGCCTTATCGAGCGCCGCATCCCTGTCGAACACTTTTGGTCGGCCACGGCTTTTCTTTGCGCAACGCGTGACATCGGTTGTCATGTGCCGTTGGTCCTCTGTTGTTTTGTTGAATAGTCATTATAAAAATAAACGTCTGCAACGACCAGCGGTGATTTCTGAAAAATAATTTAATTTTATCTTTTTGAAATATAAGGCAAATGAAATTAATTTAACGACCATTATAAAAATGAGTTGACGTGTGACCTGGATCACATCTATCATTTACCTATCGATCGTTAACTAAATAACTAACGACCACTACATCATCTGCCTAAAGGTATAAAATCATGAAAAACGTTAAAACCCTCATCGCTGCCGCCGTTCTGAGTTCACTCTCTTTCGCAAGCTTCGCTGCTGTTGAAGTGCAATCCACTCCAGCAGACCAGCAGAAAGTCGGTACCATCTCTGCCACTGCCGGGACTAACCTGGGCTCTCTGGAAGATCAGCTGGCGCAAAAAGCTGACGAAATGGGTGCGAAATCATTCCGCATCACCTCTGTGACCGGTCCTAACACCCTGCACGGTACCGCAGTTATCTACAAATAAGCGTAACGCAACCCTCCGTTATGCCACTGCAATAAAAAACGCCCTGCTGATGCAGGGCGTTTGTCGTTATTGCTGCTTTACATTGACTGCTGAGCAACCTCATGATGCCGCGTAACATCGGTTGGCATCCCCGAACGTGCTTCCATCGCCCGCTCCATCACTGCGCCATCGGTGTTGGCATTCGTTTTAAAGCTCACCATCGAGGCATTCAGATTAATCGGCAGCGTCTGCGGATCGTCATTGATGTTTTTCGATAGCGGCTGGTGGATCTCAACCAGACGGACGCCACCTGGCTCTTCAGACACTTTAATCGGCGTATTAATGATATTCACTTTCGTGCCAGGGGCGATCACGCGGTAGAGCGTTTTGATATCGTCATCGCGCAGGCGAATGCAGCCGGAGCTGACGCGCATCCCGATCCCGAAATCCGCATTCGTTCCGTGCAGAAGATAAACCCCACCATATGCCGCCAGGCGAATTGCATGATGTCCCATCGGATTATCCGGGCCAGCAGGTACCACGGCGGGCAGGTCGATACCTTGAGCTTTATAACGGGCGCGAATGTTTGCCGTCGGGGTCCAGGTAGGATTAGCGCGCTTATCAGAGACGGTGGTGACCATGGTAGGTGTGAGCGTATCGCCCCCCAGTTGACCAATACCGATAGGGTAGACGGTCACTTCGTTCTTGCCCGGCGGGTAGTAATACAGACGTAGCTCGGCGAGGTTAATCACAATGCCCTGACGCGGCGCGTCCGGCAGGATGGTTTGCAGCGGAATCGTCAGTACGCTGCCCGCCCGGGGCACGTACGGATCTACGCCCGGGTTGGCCTGCAACAGCGCCAGGAACCCGACGTTATATTTTTTGGCAATCGCTTCCAGCGAGCCGCCATCGTTTTCAACCACGTGAAAGCGGTTTTCACCTACGACGTTGCTGCCGGCGGGCGGAAGAGGCCAGGTATTGGCGCGAGCAGGGAGCGCGACGGCAACCGTCGCGGCCAGCGCAACCAGAGTTAACCAGCGGGTAAAACGCGAAGAAATCATCATTATGATAATCCATACAAATGATAAGGTTATTGTTTTATAAGGCGTTAATGATAATTATGGCGAATGTATAGTCGGGAAGATCGGGCGAAGTGCAAAGAGTTTGTAAATTGTCCCCCACCAGCCGGGCGCTGGCGGGGGAAACCGTTATGCGATGGCGTTCTCTTCCAACTGACGCATAAAGTTACGCACCCAGTCCATGCGGGTTTTACGTTCCGTCAGATCCTGAGTAAATTTCAGACGCGTAGGGCCATCAAGACGGAAATGCTGCGGCTGTTTTTGCAGGAGGCCAATCAGCCACATCGGATCGACGTGGTTCTTTTCGGCAAACTCAATTACGCCGCCTTTCTCATTGCCTTCAAGTTTGCGAATGCCCAGCTTCTGCGCCTGCTGACGCAGGCGGGCAATATCCAGCAGGTTGCGCGCCGCATCGGGCAATATCCCAAAACGGTCAATCAGTTCGACTTTGATCTCTTCCAGCTCGCCTTCGCTTTTCGCGCTGGCAATGCGTTTGTAGAACGACAGACGGGTATTCACGTCAGGAATAAAATCATCCGGCAGCAGGGAAGGCATGCGCAGTTCCACTTCGGTCTGCTGGCTGGTGAGATCTTCCAGAGACGGTTCACGTCCGGCTTTAAGCGCGTCGACGGCATTTTCCAGCAGCTCCATATACAGCGAGAAACCGATGGTTTCCATGGAGCCGCTCTGGTCTTCACCCAGCAGCTCACCGGCGCCGCGGATCTCCAGGTCGTGGGTCGCCAGCGCAAAGCCAGCGCCCAGATCTTCCAGCGAGGCGATCGCTTCCAGACGCTTTTGCGCGTCGGTGGTCATTGCCTTCGGATGCGGCGTCAGCAGCCAGGCGTAGGCCTGATGGTGCGAACGCCCGACCCGCCCGCGCAGCTGGTGCAGCTGAGCCAGGCCGAAGTGATCCGCCCGTTCGATGATGATGGTGTTCGCCGTCGGAATGTCGATTCCGGTCTCAATGATGGTGGTACACACCAGCACGTTAAAGCGCTGGTGGTGGAAATCGTTCATTACCCGCTCCAGCTCGCGCTCGCGCATCTGGCCGTGACCAATGGCGATGCGCGCTTCCGGCACCAGCTCTGCCAGCCTGTCGGCGGCTTTCTGAATATTTTCAACGTCGTTGTACAGGTAATAGACCTGGCCACCGCGCAGCACTTCACGCAGGATCGCCTCGCGCACCACCAGATTGTCGTACTCGCGAACAAAGGTTTTCACCGCCAGACGGCGCGCCGGTGGGGTAGCGATTATCGACAGATCGCGCATGCCGCTCATCGCCATGTTCAGGGTGCGCGGGATCGGCGTTGCGGTCAGGGTCAGAATGTCGACGTTGGCGCGCATCGCTTTGATGCGCTCTTTGTGGCGCACCCCGAAGCGGTGCTCTTCGTCAACGATCAGCAACCCCAGATCTTTCCACTTCACGTCACTTTGCAGCAGCTTGTGAGTGCCGATCAGAATATCAATTTTGCCTTCACTTGCCTGTTCCAGGATCTGCGTCTGCTCTTTGGCACTGCGGAAGCGGGACAACATTTCGATACGTACCGGCCAGTTGGCGAAGCGGTCGCGGAAGTTGTCGAAGTGCTGCTGGGCAAGAAGGGTGGTCGGCACCAGCACCGCCACCTGCTTGTTGTTCTCAACCGCCAGGAAAGCGGCGCGCATCGCCACCTCGGTTTTACCGAAGCCCACGTCGCCGCAGACTAAGCGATCCATCGCCAGCGGCTGGCACATGTCGCTCAGCACGGCGTTGATGGCCTGGGCCTGATCCGGCGTAGTTTCAAACGGGAAGCTGTCGCAGAACAGCTGGTACTGCTCTTTATCATGCTTAAACGCATACCCTTCTTTGGCCGCACGCTGAGCGTAAATATCCAGCAGCTCGGCGGCCACGTCGCGCACTTTTTCCGCCGCTTTCTGGCGTGCACGCGCCCAGGCATCGCCGCCCAGCTTGTGCAGCGGCGCATTCTCTTCCGCGCCCCCGGCGTAGCGGCTGATCAGATGCAGGGACGACACCGGAACATACAGCTTGGCGTCGTTAGCGTAGGTCAGCATCAGGTATTCACCTTTGATGCCACCTGCTTCGAGGGTGGTCATCCCCTGATAGCGACCCACACCGTGTTCCAGGTGAACAATCGGCTGACCGGGGTGCAGTTCGGCCAGGTTGCGGATCAGGGTGTCCGGGTTGATGGTGCGACGGCTGTCCTGACGACGGCGCGCGACGCGCTCGCCCAGCAGGTCGCTTTCACATATCAACGCCAGGTTATTGAGCGTATCAATGAATCCGTGCTCGGCGGCGCCGATCATCAGGTAACGGCCATTTCCGGTCGCTTCGCTCAGGCGAAGAATACGCTTTGGCGCGACTTTGATCCTTCCCAGCAGTTCGCCCAGCGCTTCACGGCGACCTTCACTTTCAACGGAGAAGACCACCGGCCCGGTGAAGGACTCAAGAAACTTGCGCAGATTATCGAGCGGGGATTTCTGCTGCGCCTGAACGGCCAGGTCAGGCAGCATCCGGAAGGCGAGGTTAGTGTTGGCGGCCTTATCGGCAAGCGAATCGGTTTTGAGCTGCATACGCGGCCAGCGTTTCAGCTCGGCGTTGAGCTCGTCGGTACGCAGCCACAGCATTTCCGGCGGCAGCAGCGGACGCATCGGGTCAACGCCCCGGTTTTCAAAGCGGGCGCGCGTTTCGCTTTCAAAGCGGCTGGCACTGGCGTCGATATCCCCGGTGTTAACAATCAGCGTATTCGCCGGTAAGTAGCTGAACAGCGCCGGCAGCGGTTCGTTAAAGAACAGGGGCTGCCAGTACTCGATCCCGGCCGGAAGGGTGCCTTTGCTGACCTGCTGGTAGATATGTTCGGCATCACGCTTCACGTCGAACCTGTCGCGCCACTGGCTGCGGAACAGTTCGATGGCGGTTTTATCCGTCGGGAACTCATGGGCGGGCAGCAGATTAATAGAGTCCACTTCCTCCAGCGTGCGCTGGGTGTCGGCGTCGAACACGCGCAGGCTGTCGATCTCATCATCGAAGAAATCCAGACGGTACGGCTGATCGCTGCCCATCGGATAGAGATCAAGCAGCGCACCGCGCGTCGCGTATTCGCCGTGCTCCATCACCTGATCGACATGTCGATAGCCGGCTCCATCCAGCTGCACGCGCAGGGCATCGCGCGACAGGCGCTGGCCTTTTTTCATCACCAGCGCATGGCCGTGCAAATAGCTGTGCGGGCAGACGCGCTGCATCAGGGTATTCACCGGCACAATCAGCACGCCGCGCTGCATGGTGGGGAGCTGATACAGCGTCGACAGGCGCGAGGAGATGATCTCCTGGTGCGGAGAGAAACTGTCGTAGGGAAGCGTTTCCCAGTCGGCCAGGCTGAATACCAGACTGTCGGTGAACTGACGAATTTCGTCGTGCAGGCGCAGGGCGTTTTGCATGTCCGGGGCAACCAGCACCACCGGCCCTGGATGCCGCTCGGCAATTTCCGCCACCAGCGTGGCGCAGGCCGCGCCTGTCAGTTCGCCCAGCTGGCGTTGGTCACCTGCTTTTACAGGCAAGGAAAAACGATAGTGTTCAGGCATGGCTATGTCAGAGTCTCTTGGGGATATACCAACAGTATTGGGGCATATCACTGATACGCAATGTCTTTATTATCCTCGATCGTTATGCATAAGCAAATCGTAACCGCACAAGAGGGAAAGTGCCCCCGGATGGGGGCCGAGGAGATTAACGGGTAGCAGTCTGTGGAGAAAGCCGCGCGGGAGGGGAGAAGAAAAGGTCGCCAAAGAGGGCGGTTGAGAGCTTACGTGCCCCCAGCCCAACCAGCGTGCAGACGAGCAGGCTGATAAACGGATAGACCAGAATCAGCGTTAACTCCGCCCAGATCGGCCAGTACGCCGCATTCATTTCGCGAATCAGGAGCAGGCTAAACGCCTCAATTAAAATGCGGTGGGTGGTATAAATCGCGATGGTGTTTGAACCGATGACGTTCAGCAGATTATTGGGATGAACGGCATAACGCTGCTCGAAGCTGTAAAAGAGCTTCATGATGACTACGATCGACAGCAGTGAGAGCGGCAGAGGAACATTAGCGAACCACAGCACTACCGACACCGCGCCAGAGGCGATAAGTACCAGCCAGCTGCGGCGCAAATTCATCCCTTTCATCCACGCCATCAACTGCGCGCCGTACCATGCGCCGAGGCTGTAGTAGATCATGTTGCGCACCACGCTGTTCATTCCCCACCACGGTAACGGCAGGAAGTTGATGGCGATGCTTGCCAGCGCCAGAATCCCCAGCATCGGCAGTTTCCAGCGGCTCAGCAGCTTACAGAGCGTAAAGTAGACCACTAACGCGTACAAATACCACAGGCTGGTGCTGGCCGTGAGCATTCCCAGTACAAACCCTGAAACGGAATCGGCGTAGGCCGCATTGGATGCTGTCGCCAGTTCTCGCTCGGGGGCGAGCCAGGCATTCAGATGGGTCAGCGCCTGCCATTGCAGGACGCCCCACAGGGCCAAAACCCAGACGATGCTCCAGATCCGCTTGTCGAGACTGGTGCGCCAGTTCACCTCGTCAATATAACGACGGATCAAATAGCCGGAGATAAAGAAAAACACCGGCATACGGAACGGGGCAAGGTAAAGATTAAAGTAGACCCAGCATTTGGCGAGCAGGCCCGATAACGGATGCTGTAGCCCGTCAAGGTGAGGATAAAAGGTGATCACCGAGTGGTAAATTACCACCAGGCAGATGCACAGGCCTTTTATCTGGTTAATCCATAATGCTTTTTGTTTCATGGTGCGTGACGACCTTGTTGCCATAAACGAAACGCCGATTGTTGTAAAATGAAGCCCTGATGTAATGGGTAACAGTCTGTATCAGGACGATTTTCGGAAAAGGTGGAGGCTGTCTGGCGGAAGTTCAGTCAGTAGCATGATGATTTATCTGAATTTTTCGGAAAAATGATTACCGAATCTTACGGTTTCAGTCATTTACGCTTAACGGATTCGCTTATATACTCGTGGGTCTGCTATCAGCAAACAGACGGATTTCATGTATCAACCTGTCGCACTCTTTATAGGCTTACGTTACATGCGTGGGCGCGCCGCGGACCGCTTCGGTCGCTTTGTCTCCTGGCTTTCGACTATTGGCATTACGCTTGGCGTGATGGCACTGGTGACGGTGCTTTCCGTCATGAACGGCTTCGAGCGCGAGCTGCAAAACAATATCCTGGGGCTGATGCCGCAGGCCGTTCTCTCTTCCACTCAGGGTTCCGTTAATCCGCAACAGCTGCCGGAAAGCGCGGTGAAGTTACAGGGTGTCACGCGCGTTGCGCCGCTCACGACGGGCGATGTGGTGCTGCAAAGCGCCCGTAGCGTGGCGGTCGGGGTGATGCTGGGTATCGATCCCGCGCAAAAAGATCCGCTGACGCCGTTCCTGGTCAATGTGAAACAAACCGACCTGGAAGCGGGTAAATACAACGTCATCCTCGGCGAGCAGCTTGCCGGGCAGCTCGGGGTCAACCGTGGCGATCAGCTGCGCGTGATGGTGCCGTCAGCCAGTCAGTTTACGCCGATGGGGCGTCTGCCAAGCCAGCGCCTGTTCAACGTGATTGGCACGTTTGCGGCGAACAGCGAAGTTGATGGTTACCAGATGCTGGTGAACATTCAGGACGCCTCGCGTCTGATGCGCTACCCCGCGGGAAATATTACCGGCTGGCGTCTGTGGCTTGATGCGCCGCTGAAGGTGGATACCCTTAGCCAGCAGACGTTACCGGAAGGGACGAAATGGCAGGACTGGCGCGACCGGAAAGGCGAACTGTTCCAGGCCGTGCGCATGGAGAAAAACATGATGGGGCTGCTGCTGAGCCTGATCGTGGCCGTTGCCGCGTTTAATATCATCACCTCGCTCGGGCTGATGGTGATGGAGAAGCAAGGCGAAGTCGCCATTCTGCAAACCCAGGGGCTGACTCCGCGCCAGATCATGGCGGTATTTATGGTCCAGGGCGCCAGCGCCGGCATCATCGGCGCGCTGCTCGGCGCGGCGCTGGGGGCGCTGCTCGCCAGCCAGCTCAACAATCTCATGCCGATTATCGGCGCGCTGCTTGATGGCGCGGCGCTGCCGGTGGCTATCGAGCCGCTCCAGGTGGTCGGTATTGCGCTGGCCGCGATGGCCATTGCGCTGCTTTCTACGCTTTATCCTTCCTGGCGGGCTGCCGCCACTCAACCCGCTGAGGCTTTACGTTATGAATAAGATCCTGTTGCAGTGCGACAACCTGTCCAAACGCTATCAGGAAGGCACTGTGCAGACCGACGTGTTGCACAATGTGAGTTTTAGCGTGGGCGAAGGCGAGATGATGGCGATTGTCGGCAGCTCCGGCTCCGGTAAAAGTACGCTGTTGCACCTGCTTGGCGGGCTGGACACGCCAACCGAAGGCGATGTGATCTTCTCCGAGCAGCCGCTGAGTAAAATGTCGTCTACGGCGAAAGCCGAGCTGCGTAACCGTGAGCTGGGTTTTATCTACCAGTTCCACCATCTGCTGCCGGACTTTACGGCGCTGGAAAACGTCGCAATGCCGCTGCTGATTGGTAAAAAGAAACCCGCGGAAATTAATGCCCGCGCCAGCGACATGCTAAAAGCGGTAGGGCTGGGTCATCGCGGGAATCACCGTCCGTCTGAGCTTTCCGGCGGTGAGCGTCAGCGTGTGGCCATCGCCCGTGCGCTGGTCAACAACCCGCGCCTGGTGCTGGCGGATGAACCGACAGGTAACCTCGATGCGCGTAACGCAGACAGCATTTTCCAGCTTCTCGGCGAACTGAACGCCGCGCAGGGAACCGCGTTTCTGGTGGTCACCCACGATTTACAACTGGCTAAGCGGATGGGGCGTCAGCTGGAAATGCGCGACGGTCGTCTGAATGCTGAACTGACGCTGATGGGAGCGGAGTAATGGCTTCACCGTTATCGTTACTCATCGGGTTACGCTTTA
The DNA here is from genome assembly GCF_000492855.1 of Enterobacter sp. MGH 38. Lineage (NCBI taxonomy): Bacteria > Pseudomonadati > Pseudomonadota > Gammaproteobacteria > Enterobacterales > Enterobacteriaceae > Enterobacter > Enterobacter sp. MGH 38. Next base: position 874,863 of record NZ_KI535608.1, read on the forward strand.
GCCGCGGTCGTCGCCGGAGCGGGATGGTTTCCCTTATCTCCGTGATCTCCACCATCGGTATCGCCCTAGGCGTGGCGGTGCTGATTGTGGGCTTAAGCGCCATGAATGGCTTTGAGCGTGAACTGAATAACCGCATTCTGGCCGTTGTCCCTCACGGTGAAATCGAGCCGGTTAACCAGCCGTGGTCCAACTGGCAGGATGCCCTGAACAAAGTGGAAAAGGTGCCCGGTATTGCGGCGGCTGCACCTTACATTAACTTTACCGGGCTGGTAGAGAGCGGGGTAAACCTGCGCGCCATTCAGGTGAAAGGGGTAAATCCTCGTCAGGAAGAGCGTCTGAGCGCGCTGCCGCGCTATGTGCAAAATGGCGCATGGGCAAACTTTAAGGCCGGCGAGCAGCAGATTATCATGGGCAAAGGCGTTGCCGATGCGCTGAAGGTGAAGCAGGGCGACTGGGTCTCGATCATGATCCCGAACGCCAGCGCTGATCACAAATTGCAGCAGCCTAAGCGCGTACGTCTGCACGTCACCGGTATTTTGCAGCTGAGCGGCCAGCTCGATCACAGCTTCGCGATGGTGCCGCTGGAAGATGCACGCCAGTATCTGGATATGAGCGACAGCGTGACGGGCATTGCCATTAAGGTTAACGACGTCTTCAACGCCAATAAACTGGTGCGTGACGCTGGCAGCGTGACCAATAACTATGTCTACATCAAAAGCTGGATCGGCACTTACGGGTATATGTACCGTGATATCCAGATGATCCGCGCGATTATGTATCTGGCGATGGTGCTGGTGATTGGGGTGGCGTGTTTTAATATCGTCTCGACGCTGGTGATGGCCGTTAAGGATAAGAGCGGCGACATCGCCGTGCTGCGTACCTTAGGGGCGAAAGACGGTCTTATTCGCGCCATCTTCGTCTGGTACGGTTTACTGGCGGGGCTGTTTGGCAGCCTCTGCGGCGTGGCGATCGGCGTGGTGGTTTCCCTTCAGCTGACGCCGATTATCAACGGGATTGAAGCGCTTATTGGCCATCAGTTCCTGTCAGGCGATATCTATTTTATTGACTTCCTGCCGTCTGAACTGCACTGGCTGGACGTTATTTATGTGCTGGTTACAGCACTTTTACTGAGTCTGCTGGCAAGCTGGTATCCGGCGCGTCGCGCTAGCCGAATTGATCCGGCGAGGGTATTAAGTGGCCAGTAATTTCGTCATGGTTTAGCGGTCTTTTGGCCGCTGAATCAAACAGAGGAATGCATCATGTATTACGGATTTGATATTGGCGGCACCAAGATTGCGCTCGGCGTGTTCGATAAAGATCTTAAGCTACAATGGGAAACCCGCGTCCCCACGCCGCGCGAAAGCTACGATGAATTTTTAACCGCCATTGCCGCGCTGGTGGCGCAAGCGGATGAACGCTTTGGCGTCAAAGGCAGCGTTGGCATTGGTATTCCGGGTATGCCCGAAACCGACGATGGCACGCTGTACGCGGCCAACGTGCCTGCCGCCAGCGGCAAACCGCTGCGGGCCGATCTCTCCGCGCTCCTTGAACGCGACGTGCGTTTAGATAACGATGCCAACTGCTTCGCGCTCTCTGAAGCCTGGGATGATGAATTCCGTCGCTTCCCGCTGGTGATGGGGCTGATCCTCGGAACGGGCGTCGGTGGCGGGATTGTCATTAACGGTAAGCCCATTACCGGGCGCAGCTACATCACCGGCGAATTTGGCCATATCCGCCTGCCGGTGGATGCTCTGGAGGTCGTCGGACGTGATTTCCCGCTGACCCGCTGCGGCTGTGGGCAGCACGGCTGTATTGAGAACTACCTGTCAGGCCGCGGGTTTGCATGGCTTTACGAACACTTCTATCATCAGAAACTTGAGGCCCCTCATATCATTACCCTGTGGGAGCAGGGGGATGCGCAGGCGCGTGAGCACGTCGAGCGCTATCTGGATCTGCTGGCGGTGTGTCTGGGGAATATCCTGACTATCGTCGATCCGGATCTGCTGGTGATCGGGGGAGGGCTGTCAAATTTCACTGCGATTACGGAACAGTTGTCCGGGCGTCTGACCCGACATTTATTGCCGGTCGCCCGCGTGCCGCGCATTGAGCGTGCGCGACACGGGGACGCAGGAGGCATGCGCGGAGCCGCATTCCTTCATCTCACCGATTAGTTTACGAGGTTATTATGCTGTCGCGTCGCCAGGGTCGACTCAGCCGTTTTCGCAAAAATAAACGCCGCTTACGTGAACGCCTGCGTCAGCGGATCTTTTTCAGAGACAGGATGATGCCAGAAGCGATGGATAAACCCAGAGTGGTGGTGTTGACCGGGGCGGGGATCTCCGCCGAATCCGGTATTCAGACTTTCCGCGCAGCGGATGGACTGTGGGAAGAACACCGAGTTGAAGATGTGGCGACGCCGGAAGGTTTCGCCCGCGACCCGGCGCTGGTGCAGGCGTTCTACAACGCCCGCCGTCGCCAGCTTCAGCAGCCGGAGATTGCGCCGAATGCGGCGCACCTGGCGCTGGCAAAGCTTGAGGAAGCGCTGGGGGATCGTTTTCTGCTGGTCACGCAGAACATCGACAATCTTCACGAAAGGGCAGGAAACCACAACATCATTCACATGCACGGCGAACTGCTCAAGGTGCGGTGCGCATGGAGTGGTCAGGTGCTGGAGTGGAAAGAGGACGTGCTGGACGAAGACCGCTGCCACTGCTGTCAGTTCCCTTCGCGTCTGCGTCCGCATGTGGTCTGGTTTGGCGAAATGCCGCTGGGAATGGATGAGATCTACAGCGCCCTGGCCATGGCGGACGTCTTTATCGCCATTGGTACTTCAGGACATGTCTATCCGGCGGCGGGATTTGTTCACGAAGCGCGACTTCAAGGTGCCCATACGGTGGAGCTTAATCTGGAGCCAAGCCAGGTCGGGAGTGAGTTTGAAGAGAAACATTACGGTCTGGCGAGCGAGGTGGTGCCAGCCTTTGTGGATAAATTCCTGAAGGGGCTATAAGAGTAACGGGCGACATTGCGTCGCCCGTTATGCATTAACGGCCTGCTTTTAGCTTCTGATAATATTCTTCATACAGGCGGCTCGCGTCACCGACGTCGTTCTGCCATTCCCCTTTGCTGATGGTTTCAGCGTCCGGATAAAGCGATTTATCATTTGCCACTTCAGGGCTTAAAAGCTTCCGTGCGGCCAGGTTTGGCGTCGGGTAGCCGATAGTTTCCGCCACCTCTTTTGCCACATCCGGGCGCAGCAGGAAGTTGATCAGCTTCAGGGCACCCTCGACGTTTTTCGCATTCGCCGGGATCGCGAGGCTGTCCATCCAGAAGATGCCGCCCTCTTTCGGCCAGACCACCTCAAGCGGCGTCCCGGCCTGACGCGCCACAAACGCAGAGCCGTTCCAGACCATCCCCAGATTCACTTCACCTTCCATATACGGGTTAGCCGGGTTATCCGAGTTGAACGCCGCCACGTTTGGCATCAGCTTTTTCAGTTCGTTATACGCTGCTTCGATTTCTTTCGGATCGGTGGTGTTGCCGGAATAGCCGAGTTTACGCAGCGCCACCTGGAACACTTCGCGCGCATCGTCGGTTAACAGCAGGCTGCTTTTGTATTCCGGCTTCCACAGGTCAGCCCAGGATGAAACCGTTTTGGGATCAATGGCATCGCTGTTGATGCCAATTGCCGTCGCGCCCCAGATGTACGGAATGGAGTAGTCGTTGTTCGGGTCGAACGGCTTGTTTAGCATCTCAGGATCGAGGTTAGAAAAATTCGTTAGCTTCGTTTTGTCGATCTTCTGGATCATGCCTTCTTTGCGCATCTTGTCGACGAAATAGGTCGACGGCACCACCAGGTCATACGCGCCATCTTTATAGGTTTTGAGCTTGGCGTACATGGTTTCATTCGACTCGTAGGTCGAATAGATCACCTTGATGCCTGTCTCTTTGGTGAACTGCTCCAGCAGGCCCGGCGGCACATACTCGGTCCAGTTGTAGAAATAGAGCGTTTTGCTGTCATCAGCATGCGCAGCGCCCATTCCGAGCACCAGTGCCGCAGCGGCAAGCATTTTTTTCATTTCTGTGTCCCCTGAGATTTTGTTTTATCACGAGCAATAACCTGGCTGGCAATCACCAGAACCAGCGATAACACCAACAGAATAGTCGCCAGCGCGTTCACTTCGGGTGAAACACCGACTTTAACCATTGAGTAGATCTTCAACGGCAGAATTTCATAGCTCGGCCCGGTGACGAAGGAGGACACGACCACGTCGTCCATCGACAGGGTAAAGCTGAGCAGCCATCCTGCTGCCACGGCGGGCATCGCCAGCGGCAGAATGATTTTGCGCAGAATGGTCATCTCGCTGGCACCCAGATCTTTCGCCGCTTCCAGCATGCGTACGTCGAACCCTTTCAGACGCGCGTAGACGGTTACCACCACAAACGGCAGACAGAAGGTGATATGCGAGAACAGCAGCGACCAGAAACCGAGCTGGACGCCCAGCAGCATAAACAGCACCAGCAGTGAAATGGCCATCACGATATCCGGGGACATCATCACCACAAACAGCATACCGCTGACGAACGGCTTACCGCGAAAACGGTAGCGGTACAGCGCCACGGCGGTCAACGAGCCAATCAGCGTCGCGAAGGTGGCAGAGAATACCGCCATTGTCAGCGAGTGCTGAGCGGCCTGTAGCAGGCTGTCATTGTTCATCAGCAGGCCATACCATTTGGTGGTAAACCCTTGCCAGTTGATCCCGAAGCGCGAGCTGTTAAAGGAGTTCACGATCAAAATGATTATCGGAATATAAAGATACGCATAAATGGCGGTCATAAAACCACCGCGAAGCAGTCGACCGATCATTCCAGCTCCACCTTCTTATTCAGCAGGCGTGAGGCACGCCAGTAAACCAGCAGCATCAGCCCCATCACCACCGTCAGCGTTATGCTGGTGGCCGAGCCGAACGGCCAGTCGCGAATGTTAAGGAACTGGCTCTTAATCACGTTACCGATCAGCAGGTTTTTCGCCCCGCCCATCAGGTCCGAGACGTAGAACAGCCCCATCGCAGGCAGCATGACCAGCAGACAGCCGGCGATAATACCCGGCATGGTCAGCGGAATAATGATGCGGACAAAGGTTTGTAACTTACTGGCGCCCAGGTCTTTCGCTGCTTCCAGCAGCGGTTTATCGAGCTTTTCAATGCTGGAGTAGAGCGGCATCACCATAAACGGCAGCAGGATATAGACCAGGCCGACAATCACCGCGCCCGGGGTGAACATGATGCGGATCGGCGTCTCGATCACCCCCAGCCACAGCAGAAACTCGTTCAGATAACCTTTGGTGCTGAGGAAGATTTTCAGCCCGTAGATGCGGATTAACGAGTTGGTCCAGAACGGCACAATCAGTAAAAACAGCAGCAGCGGCCGCACTTTTTGCGGCAGGCGGGCCAGGAACCAGGCGAACGGATACCCCAGTACCAGGCAGGCGAGGGTGGCAATCAGCGCCATATTGAGCGAGTGCAGCAGCACGTCAAAATAGAGCGGATCGAGCAGGCGCGCGTAGTTGTCCAGCGTAAAGACCATCGCCACGAAGTTCGCGTCGTCGCGGGTCAGGAAGCTGGTCACGATGATCATCAGGTTGGGAAGAAAGACAAACAACACAAGCCAACCGACGATCGTGGCAATCACCACATTCTGGAACTTACTTGTGTTCTTCATCAGCCAGTACAACCTCCCAGCTTTCTACCCAGTTGATGACCATTTTCTGATCCAGCGAGTGGTCGAAGTCCGGATCGTCCTCGTTAAAGAATTCGCTGACCATCACCATTTTGCCGTTTTCCAGTTCGACCACGGATTCGAGGGTCATCCCTTTGTAGTTACGTTCGCGAACGTAACCGATCAGACCTTCGACGTCAGCCGTGTCGTGGATCTCATCAACGCGGAGATCTTCCGGACGCAGCAGGACGTTGAGCCTTTGCCCCTTTTCCACGGCAAAGTTCACCGTGATGTTGCATTCGCGGCCTTCCACGTTCGCGCGCACGCGCTGCTCGTCCAGACGCTCAATCACCGTGGCGTTGAAAATATTGATTTCACCAATGAAGCTGGCGACGAACAGGTTTTTCGGCTCTTCGTAAATTTCACGCGGGGTGCCATCCTGCTCAATCTTGCCGTCACGCATCACCACGATACGGTCTGACATGGTCAGGGCTTCTTCCTGATCGTGCGTGACAAACACGAACGTAATGCCGAGCTTACGCTGAAGTGCTTTAAGCTCGTTCTGCATCTGCTTGCGCAGCTTGTAGTCCAGCGCGGAAAGGGATTCATCCAGCAGGAGCAGGCGAGGTTTGTTGACCACGGCGCGGGCAATGGCCACACGCTGCTGCTGACCACCGGAAAGTTGATGAGGCTTGCGCTGGGCGAATGCCTCCAGCTGCACCATGCGCAGGGCTTCGGTAACCCGAGGCGGGATCTCGCTGGCCGGTGTTTTTTGCATCCGCAGGCCAAACGCCACGTTCTCAAACACGGTCATGTGCGGGAACAGGGCATAGCTCTGAAAGACGGTATTGACGTGGCGATCTTCGGCAGGAACCTGGGTAATGTCCTGGTTCTCAAGATGGATATGGCCGTTATCGACGTTTTCCAGCCCGGCGATAAGGCGCAGGACGGTGGTTTTGCCGCAGCCGGAGGGGCCGAGCAGCGTGAGAAACTCACCGTCATTGATGGTCAGATTAAGGTCGGAAATGACATCTTTGCCATCGAAACTTTTACGAATTCGTTCCAGTTGCACCAGCGGTGAAAGGGAACGGTGTTGTGTATTCAATTTTCGCGCTGTCCCATATAGACGCCTCAGGCAGCAGACTGAAGCGGGGTTTGTGTGTAACCACCTTGGTGACTCGTAATGAGGGCGGACATTCTACGGCAAACCCATTGAATCGCCAATCCTTCTCACTTATTCATAAGCTACATTTATTAACGCAGAACGATATAAACGTAAAAAGTTCTCGTTTGCGGGATAAAAGTGACCTGACGCAATATTTGCGTTTTGCTGCTTAATGATAATGTTGTCACAAAAAGTGAGGGTGACTGCATGGATAAACTACTTGAGCGTTTCTTACATTACGTTTCGCTGGATACCCAATCTAAGCCGGGGGTCCGACAGGTGCCAAGCACCGAAGGCCAGTGGAAGCTGCTAAATCTGCTGAAAGAGCAGCTGGAGGCTATGGGGTTGGTTGACGTCACGCTCAGCGAAAAAGGGACCGTGATGGGAACGCTGCCGGCGAATATTGACGGCGATATCCCGGCAATTGGCTTTATTTCTCATGTCGATACCTCACCTGATTTTAGCGGTAAACACGTTAATCCGCAGATTGTTGAAAACTACCGCGGCGGTGATATAGCACTGGGCATTGGCGACGAAGTGCTGTCGCCAGTGATGTTCCCGGTACTGCATCAGCTGCTGGGGCAGACGTTAATCACCACCGACGGCAAAACCTTGCTGGGGGCCGATGACAAAGCGGGCATCGCCGAGATCATGACGGCGCTGGCGGTGCTGAAGGGCAAAAATATCCCGCATGGCGATATCCGCGTGGCCTTCACGCCGGATGAAGAGGTTGGAAAAGGCGCGAAACACTTTGACGTTGAGGCGTTTAACGCGCAATGGGCCTACACCGTTGACGGTGGCGGCGTGGGTGAACTTGAGTATGAAAACTTCAACGCGGCATCGGTAACGATCAAAATCGTCGGGAATAACGTGCACCCGGGCTCTGCGAAAGGAGTGATGGTGAATGCACTGTCGCTGGCTGCGCGTATTCATGCGGAAGTGCCCGCCGAAGAGAGCCCGGAGATGACGGAAGGGTATGAGGGTTTTTATCATCTGACCAGCATTAAGGGGACCGTGGACAGCGCGCAGATGCACTATATTGTCCGCGATTTCGACCGCAAAGCCTTTGAAGCGCGCAAGCGTAAGATGATGGAGATCGCGAAAAAAGTCGGCAAGGGGCTACATCCGGATTGCTATATTGAGCTCATCATCGAAGACAGCTATTACAATATGCGCGAGAAGGTGATGGAACATCCGCACATTCTTGATATCGCCCAGCAGGCGATGCGCGATTGTGACATCGAGCCGGTGATGAAACCGATCCGTGGTGGAACCGATGGTTCACAGCTGTCGTTTATGGGCCTGCCGTGCCCGAACCTGTTTACCGGTGGATATAACTACCACGGCAAGCATGAGTTCGTGACGCTGGAAGGGATGGAGAAAGCGGTGCAGGTGATTGTGCGGATAGCGGAGTTAACCGCGAAGCGGTAAAAAAAGCCCGGTGGCGCTTCGCTTACCGGGCCTACAGGAACGGCTTTTGTAGGCCGGGTAAGGCGTAGCTGCCACCCGGCAAACATCATGGTTCAGTCCTCAAAAAACCAGTACCCGCTGTTAACCAGCGCGGCCAGCATGGCGAGGAAGGAGGGATCGTCCAGCGCGTCGCCAAAGGTATCCGCAGTCAGCACCATATGGCTGGCAATTGCTTCCAGCGCCGGGCGATGCGGAGAGTCCAGGCGCTCGCCGTTGACGAATACCTCTTCGCCAATGCGCAGTACACGTAATCCGCCCAGACGAACCAGCTTATCGCCCTGCTGGAGCGCATCATAAATTTCATCTGCCTGATAAGGCGGCTCTGGCGGTGCGACGTCCAGTTCGTGACGCGACTGGCTGATAAACTCGCCAAACCACTGTCCGAATTGCTCCGGTTCGTTGATCAGATCCAGCATCATCCCGCGCAGCTTATCCAGCTCCTCTGGCAGAATATCCGCCGGATGCTCACGCGCCGGCACGTCCGGATCGCTGTAACGGTAACTGCCCAGCTCACGCTGTAAAACATAGTCAGCAAATCCGCTGATCATCTCGCGCCCGCTTGGCGCGCGGAAACCAACCGAATAGTTCAGCGAGTTTTCCAGGGAATAACCTTCATGCGGGAAGCCCGGTGGGATATAAAGAATGTCACCTGGCTCCAGCTCTTCATCAATGATCCCTTCAAACGGATCAACCTGGAGCAGATCCGGGTGCGGGCAGTGCTGTTTCATTGGCACTTTTTCGCCCACGCGCCAGCGACGGCGACCGGTACCCTGAATGATAAACACGTCGTACTGATCCAGATGCGGACCCACGCCGCCACCGGGAACGGAGAAGGAGATCATCAGATCGTCCATTCGCCAGTCTGGCAGGGCGCGGAAGGGACGCATTAAGGCTGCGGTAGGTTCGTGCCAGTTGTTGACCGCCTGCACCAGTAAAGACCAGTTGTTTTCGCCCAGGTGATCGTAGCTTTCAAAGGGACCGTGGCTGACCTGCCATTTCCCGTCCTGGTGGCTTACCAGACGGCTGTCTACCTCGTTTTCCATCGCCAGACCAGCGAGTTCGTCAGGAGAAATAGGGTCGATAAAATTGCTGATCCCGCGTTTAAGAACGACCGGGCGTTTTTGCCAGTAACGTTCAATAAAGTCGGGCCAGTTAAGCGTTAATTGATAATCCATATTTATGTATTCCGCAGGCTCTTACTGAGTCGGATTATAACGGAAGCCCCGCTCCCTGGCTGCGAGATCCGCGTATTTTTCACATTCCGGGTCAACTATCGTTCGATACGGGATGCTGGCGGCCAAAAATGACTTCCATCCGGGCTCCGCCCAGCAAACTTTCACCGGTTTCAATCTTGCCCTCGTACTGATCGACAATTTCCCTGGCGACGGATAATCCGACGCCCTGGCCTGGCCGCAGCGTATCGGCGCGCTGGCCGCGATCGAACACCACTTCGCGTTTATTACGGGGAATGCCAGGACCATCATCCTCAACGATAATATGCAGTTCGTTATCCGTTACCCGCGCGGAGACCTCGACAAACTCCAGACAATATTTGCAGGCGTTATCGAGCAGGTTTCCCATCACTTCCATAAAGTCATTCTTCTCGCCAACAAAGCTAATTTCCGGTGAGATATCCAGACTGATGTTGACCCCTTTACGCTGGTACACCTTGTTCAGCGCCGAGGTGAGGTTATCCAGCAGCGGGGCTACCGGGTGCAGTTCACGGCTCAACAGGGCGCTTCCGGAGCGCATGCTCGCGCGGTGCAGGTAATAGCCGATCTGCTGTGAAATACGGCTGATTTGTTCCAGCATCACCGGCTCTGCATCATCCACGCTCATTTTCGAACTGCGCATGGAACGCAGGGTACTCTGCATCACCGCCAGCGGGGTTTTCAGGCTGTGCGTAAGGTCGGTGAGCGTCGTGCGATACTTGTCGTAGCGTTCACGTTCGCTTTTCAGCAGGCGGTTGAGGTTGCGCACCAGGCTGGTCAGTTCGCGCGTAGTTTCCGGGTTCAGCTTCTCGCGGTGATGTTCCTCCAGCTCGCGTACCTCTTTGGCAAGGGATTCAATCGGGCGGAGGCTCCACCATGCAGCAACCCACAGGAGAGGGATCACCAGCAGCAGGTTGGCAGCCAGAACATACACAAACCAGTTCCATACCATATATGAGCGTTTCAGCTCAACCGGGATGGTATCGATCACCACAATGGTTAACTGCGGCATGTTCAGGGTGGCGGGATAAAGGTTGATGGCCACAGAGTGGGTCATCTCCGTGTCGTCATCTTCGGCACGGATCTCATTAAGCTTGATCTGTAAGGCGCGATCGTCACGCAGCAGGCTGCTGGTGGAGTTGAGATCGGCTTCTATTTCATGAAAACCGTTGGTTTTCAGCCATTCCGGACGGATGCGCTTTTTCAGCCACGGGACATCGCGCTGGGCCCACAGCAATTTCCCTTTTTCATCGTAGATCAGCGCCAGCGTCGGGCTCTGCTGATTCAGGTTTTCCGGCATCTCGACGGTAATTCGGTTGTTCTCCCACTTCGCCAGGGTATAAAACAGGTTACTTTCGCCGCGAAGCAGGCGGAAGGTGGTTTTATCGAAGCTCACGCTATACCCGACCAGCGCCACCATCCCGTAAGAGAGCGACAGCACCAGCACGACGGCGGCGGTTGCCAGCAAAAAGCGAACCCGCAGCGAAAGGGGTAAAATGTGACGCAAAATCCCTTTCATTTAGCGTAATTCAAACAGGTAGCCCTGACCACGCACGGTGGTGATCACGTCATGCGGGTACTGCGCCTGAATTTTTTTACGCAGGCGGCCCATCAGCACGTCAATGGTGTGGCTTTCGCGCAGTTCGGCATCCGGATAGAGCTGAAGCATCAGGGAATCTTTGCTCACCACTTTACCGTTGTTACGGATCAGCGTTTCCATGATGGTGTATTCGAATGCGGTCAGCTTGATCACTTCATCATTAATAGAAAATTCGCGGCGGGAGAGATCCACCTGGAATGGCGGCAGAGAGATCACCTGCGACGCCAGCCCGCTGTTGCGGCGCAGAAGCGCCTGCATACGCGCGGCGACTTCTTCAATATGGAAGGGTTTGGTCACGTAGTCATCCGCGCCAGCGCTCAGGACTTCAACCTTGTCCTGCCAGCCTTCACGGGCAGTTAGCACCAGCACCGGCAGGGAAACGTCATGGCTACGCCAGCGGCGGATAAGGGACAATCCGTCTTCATCCGGTAGCCCTAAATCGACAATGGCGATGTCCGGCAGGTGTTCATTGAGATAATAATCGGCCTCTTTTGCGTCTTCAGCATCGTCCACCTGATGACCCATCTCCTGAAGTTGAACTTTCAGGTGATGACGTAGCAATGCGTTATCCTCAACAACCAGTACGCGCATCATCACTTCTCCCTTTATAAATGGTATGAATAGTTTAACGCTGATTATTCAGGTTGACACCAGCGCGATGAAATTAAATGATTTTTTTGCATGCTCCAGAACACAGGGGGCATGACGCCAGGCGCGGGTAATATAAACGGACTTGTTTTCGCAAGCTTCTGCAATCCGGATAAAACAGCCATCCGTTTATGAAATGTTGAAGGCGAGTCGCTTTTTTGACAGAAGGGTCACGCCAGTTTTGTAAAGATTGCCCTTTTTTTTGTAAGGATGTTCTCACTATGTATGCCTTTGTCTATGCTTATTTTATGGTGCGAAATTAGATTTGCATAAGATGTGCCAGAAAAGCAGCATTTTTACACGACAAAACAGCAATATAGCGAGTAAAGAGGGTTTTATGGAATGGAAGGTTGTTGAGACTATTGCGAGCCCGGAAAGCGGAACTATCTTTTGCAAAGTTGAAACACAGTATGGCCTGAATTATATCCTGTGGTTAAAGGGAGATTATTACGTTCGTACAGGTGAAATCATCACCACCTCAAACCAGGGGATCCTGATTAACGATCGACGCCGTAGAGTATGGATAGCGCAGGCAATGCCCTTTACATCCATAGGCTGGATGGGGTTCAAACAGAAAAACGCGTGTCCAGGCAACCGGCAAGAGATGGATCGTCCGTGCACGGCTGAAACCCTGTGCCAGTTCAAACTGTGCCCGTTCGGCTTAAAACGATATATTCCGGAAAGTTATTCCACAACGAAAATTAACAACCATCCTGACGGCAGGCTTTAATCCCGGCAAAACAGGTAATGTGACGTGAAAACATCAACTCGATGATGAAAAACAGCCCCCTTTCCGGATGGAAAGGGGGAAGGGCGATTACTTCAGCTCGTCAACCATAGTGATGGCACGGCCAATATAGTTTGCCGGGGTCATCTCTTTCAGGCGCGCTTTTTCTTCTTCGGGCAGCGGCAGACCATCGATAAACTGTTTCATACCCTCAGCATCAACGCGTTTACCGCGGGTCAGCTCTTTGAGTTTCTCGTACGGTTTTTCAATGCCGTAACGACGCATCACGGTCTGAATCGGCTCCGCCAGCACTTCCCAGTTGTGATCCAGCTCGTCCAGCAGACGGTCGCGGTTAACTTCCAGTTTGCTCACACCTTTCAGGGTGGACTGGTAGGCGATCAGCGCGTAGCCAATACCTACGCCCAGGTTACGCAGCACCGTGGAGTCAGTCAGGTCGCGCTGCCAGCGGGATACCGGCAGCTTGCTCGCCATATGCTGCAACACGGCATTCGCCAGACCCAGGTTACCTTCGGAGTTTTCGAAGTCGATTGGGTTCACTTTGTGCGGCATGGTGGACGAACCGATTTCCCCGGCGATGGTTTTCTGCTTGAAGTGGTTCAGGGCGATGTAACCCCATACGTCACGATCGAAGTCGATCAGGATGGTGTTGAAGCGCGCAATGCAGTCAAACAGCTCGGCGATGTAGTCGTGCGGCTCAATCTGGGTGGTGTACGGGTTCCACTGGATCCCCAGAGAGGTCACAAACTCTTCGCTGAACTGGTGCCAGTCCACTTCCGGGTACGCGGCGATGTGGGCGTTGTAGTTACCCACAGCGCCGTTGATTTTGCCGAGGATCTCAACCTGCTCCAGCTGACGATACTGGCGTTCCATGCGGTACGCCACGTTCGCCATCTCTTTACCCATGGTGGATGGGGTTGCTGGCTGGCCGTGAGTACGGGACAGCAGCGGAATGTCGCGGTATTCCACGGACAGCGCTTTCACCGCATCAATGATTTTACGCCAGTAAGGGAGTACCACCTCTTTCCGCGCGGTAGAGAGCATCAGCGCGTGAGACAGGTTGTTAATATCCTCAGACGTACAGGCGAAGTGAATAAATTCAGATACCGCGTGCAGGGCAGGGACGCATGCCACTTTCTCTTTCAGGAAGTATTCAACTGCTTTCACGTCGTGGTTGGTGGTGCGTTCGATGGTTTTAATGCGCGCGGCATCTTCTTCGCTGAACTCAGCAACGATTTTATCAAGGTAATCGTTTGCCTTTGCGTCAAAAGCAGGAACTTCCTTGATTGCTGTCTGGGCGGCCAGCTTTTGCAGCCAGCGTACTTCAACCTGAACACGGAACTTCAGCAGGCCATATTCGCTGAAGATCCCGCGCAGCGCGCTGACTTTATCGCCGTAGCGTCCATCGACAGGGGATACGGCGGTCAGTGAGGATAATTCCATAATTCGCAACTCCGGGAGGTTAACAATGAGCAAGAATTTGTTTTGCCTGAGTCGTCAGGCGATGACGAGAAAACATTAACTGTAGGCGGCCACCGCCGACCTGTTGCCACAGCACGGCGGCACGGATGCCTGCCAGCAGCGAAGCGCGTACCTTCGCCTGTACCTGTGGGCTTTGCAATACGGCAGGCGAACCGGTGACCTGAATACGCGGGCCGAGCGGGCTAATCACGTCAACATAGATACCGGCCATCGCGCTCAGCAGGGTCTCAGACTGGAGGTCAAAGTGGTCGAGCTGGCGCTGTAGCCCGGCGATGCGATCGCCCAGGGTATTCATTGCGCCTTTTGCCGCGTTCAGCTTACGTTCCAGCACCATCAGGCTTAAGGTGTAGCGGGTCAGTTCCGCATTCAACCCCTGACGGTTGCTGGCGTTGAGCACGCCGAGCAGAGTTTCAAGACCGAGACGAAGATTGGTTTCACTGCCGCCAAAGACGCCCAGCGTGGAGCCTGGGTTGAGGTCGATAACGCTGTTAAGTGAAACGTGCAGGGCGTCAGCGTCGCAATGACCCTGATGCGCCAGCTGTTGCACCAGACGGGCTGACTGGCAAATTCCCGCCAGCGCCAGGGTGATGTCGTAATAGTTCTTCGCCACACGGTCTCCTTTATGTGTGCAAACGGTTTAAACAGCAGGCAGCGGCAGGCGCTGTTCAATGATCCCACCGCCGAGGCAAATTTCGCCGCTGTAGAAAACAGCAGACTGGCCAGGGGTAACGGCGGAAACCGGCTCGTCGAAACGCACGTCAATGCGATCGTCATCCAGTGCGGTTACGGTGCAAGGGATGTCCGTCTGGCGATAGCGCGTTTTCACTGTGCAGCGCAGCGTGCCTTCCAGCGGCTCGCGATCGACCCAGTGCAGCTGTTGCGCGATCAGTCCAACGGACATCAGGCGCGGGTGGTCGTGACCCTGAGCCACAACCAGAATATTGTTTTCGACGTCTTTGTCGACCACATACCACGGATCTTCGCTGCCCTCTTTGGTGCCGCCGATACCCAGACCTTTACGCTGGCCGAGAGTGTGGTACATCAGTCCCTGGTGCTGACCAATCTCATCACCGTCAACGGTGACGATTTTGCCCGGCTGTGCAGGCAGGTAGCGCCCCAGGAACTCGCGGAATTTACGCTCGCCGATAAAACAAATACCGGTGGAGTCTTTTTTCTTCGCGGTGATCAGATCCAGATCTTCAGCAATCTTACGCACTTCCGGCTTTTCCAGCTCGCCGACCGGGAACAGACTTTGGGCAATCTGTTCGTGGCTCAGCGTATAGAGGAAGTAGCTCTGATCTTTATTGCCGTCCAGGCCGCGCAGCAGCTGGCTTTTGCCATTCACATCCGCGCGACGCACGTAGTGGCCAGTCGCAATGTAGTCTGCGCCCAGGTCTTCCGCAGCGAATTCCAGGAAGGCTTTAAATTTGATCTCTTTGTTGCACAGGATATCCGGGTTTGGCGTGCGGCCCGCTTTGTACTCTTCGAGGAAGAGTTCAAAAACGTTGTCCCAGTATTCTGCGGCAAAGTTAACGGTGTGCAGTTCGATGCCGAGCTTATCGCACACGGCCTGCGCATCGGCGAGATCCGCAGCGGCAGTGCAGTATTCCTCGCCATCGTCTTCCTCCCAGTTCTTCATGAACAGGCCCTCCACCTTATAGCCCTGTTGCTGCAACAGGTAGGCGGAAACGGAGGAATCGACACCGCCGGACATGCCGACGATTACTTTTTTCTGGCTGTTATCTGACATGGAATACTCACGACATTGAACTTCAAGGCGGCGTATTCTATCACGCCCCCCCACCATTGACACCCTCTGTAAACGGCCAGTTAAATTCTGCAATGACATCCAGCGGCAGGCGCGCCGTAGACTGCCAGCAGCGGATGCTTTCCGCAACCAGTGGCGAGCGCAGGTTTGGCGCGTTCAGGATCTCCTCTGCGGTCACCCACAGGCAGCGATCGATATCGTCGTCGTGCGGTTCAGTGGCGCACGTTTCGTTAAGCTCAACGGCGAATAAAAAGCGCAGGAAAGGTGTCTGGTCAGGCGCTATCCACTGATGCATACGGATAAAGTGCTGCGGTTCGGCGCGGATACCCGTCTCTTCCCAGAGCTCGCGTTTCGCTGCCTGCAATAAGGTTTCATTGGCTTCAAGATGCCCGGCTGGCTGGTTCCACAGCGCTTTGCCGTTAATGGTCTCTTCCACCACCAGGAATTTCCCCTGCGCGTGGACCACGCAGGCGACCGTAACATGAGGTTTAAACATCAGTTCTCCTTAGGGGTAACATCCCGCCATTCCCCGTTTGCCAGCGAGTCCAGCGTATAGCTGCCCATGGCGTAGCGAATGAGTCGCAGGGTAGGGAAGCCCACATGCGCAGTCATGCGCCTGACCTGTCGGTTGCGGCCTTCATAAAGGGTGATTTTAAGCCAGCTGGTAGGAATGGATTTACGCTCACGAATCGGCGGGTTGCGCGGCCACAGCCACTCGGGTTCATTCACACGTTCAATACCAGCCGGCAGGGTGGGACCGTCGTTCAGCGTTACGCCGTTGCGCAGTTTTGCCAGCGACGCGTCGTCCGGCTCGCCTTCAACCTGCACATAGTAAATTTTTCCGGTACGTTTGCCCGGCTGAGTAAGCCTGGCCTGGAGCACGCCGTCATTGGTAAGGACCAGCAGCCCCTCGCTGTCGCGATCCAGACGTCCCGCTGCGTAGACTCCCTGTACGGGGATAAAGTCCTTCAGCGTGCTGCGCCCGGCCTCGTCGGTAAACTGCGGCAATACATCGTAGGGTTTATTGAACAGTATGACCCGCGTTGGCTGGGGTTCTGGCGTTCTTCTGGTGGCTTGTCGTGAGCTGAATCGCTCAACCCGGTGTTTTCTAAAAGAAGTTTTCGTCATGGTATTTTCAGGCGTTATCAATTGCCGCATTATAGCCTAATAACGAAGACCTTTCATGGCGTCGGACAATCAGGTACTATCGGAAGGCTCATTACAATTTATTAACATAAGATCAGTAACAACCAGAAGCGCTCGAAGGAGAGGTTAATGGAAAGCAAAGTAGTTGTTCCGGCGGAAGGTAAAAAGATCACCCTGCAAAACGGCAAGATTAACGTTCCTCACAACCCGATTATCCCGTTCATTGAAGGCGACGGTATCGGTGTAGACGTTACCCCGGCGATGCTGAAAGTGGTTGATGCCGCTGTTGAGAAAGCCTACAAAGGCGAGCGTAAAATTTCCTGGATGGAAATTTACACCGGTGAAAAATCCACTCAAGTTTATGGCCAGGACGTCTGGCTGCCAGCCGAAACGCTGGACCTGATCCGCGACTATCGCGTTGCTATCAAAGGCCCTCTGACCACGCCAGTTGGCGGCGGCATTCGCTCCCTGAACGTGGCGCTGCGTCAGGAACTGGATCTGTATGTGTGTCTGCGTCCGGTGCGTTACTACCAGGGCACTCCAAGCCCGGTTAAGCACCCGGAACTGACCGACATGGTTATCTTCCGTGAAAACTCTGAAGACATCTACGCGGGTATCGAATGGAAAGCGGACTCTGCTGATGCAGAAAAAGTGATTAAATTCCTGCGCGAAGAGATGGGCGTGAAGAAAATTCGCTTCCCAGAGCATTGCGGCATCGGCATCAAGCCGTGCTCCGAAGAAGGGACCAAGCGTCTGGTGCGTGCCGCCATCGAATACGCTATCACCAACGACCGTGACTCTGTGACCCTGGTTCACAAAGGCAATATCATGAAGTTCACCGAAGGCGCGTTCAAAGACTGGGGCTACCAGCTGGCGACCGAAGAGTTCGGCGGTGAACTGATCGACGGCGGCCCATGGCAGAAAATTAAGAACCCGAACACCGGTAAAGAGATCATCATTAAAGATGTGATTGCCGATGCGTTCCTGCAACAGATCCTGCTGCGTCCTGCTGAGTATGACGTGATCGCCTGTATGAACCTGAATGGTGACTACATCTCCGATGCGCTGGCAGCACAGGTGGGTGGTATCGGTATCGCCCCGGGCGCGAACATCGGTGACGAGTGCGCCCTGTTCGAAGCCACTCACGGTACTGCACCTAAATACGCAGGCCAGGACAAAGTCAACCCAGGCTCTATCATTCTGTCCGCAGAGATGATGCTGCGTCATATGGAATGGTTCGAAGCCGCAGACCTGATCGTTAAGGGTATGGAAGGCGCGATTAACGCGAAAACCGTCACCTATGACTTTGAACGTCTGATGGAAGGCGCTAAACTGCTGAAATGCTCAGAGTTTGGCGACGCGATTATCGCGAACATGTAATCCACTCGCTGGGTTAAATGACAACGGGAGCCTGAGGGTTCCCGTTTTTTATGCACACAAGACGGAAACAACGCTATGACCCATGATATCCCGCTCAAGTATTATGACATCGTCGACGAGTATGCGACTGAAACGGCGAAACCGGTAGAAGAGGCAGAGCGTACGCCGCTGGCACACTATTTCCAGCTGCTGCTCACTCGCTTATACAACAATGAGGAAATCAGTGAAGAGGCGCAGCGGGAGATGGCTGTCCAGGCGGAGATAGACGAAGCGCGCATTGACGATATTGCGAACTTCCTGAATCAGTGGGGCAATGAATAACGCGTCATCGCGCTGAGTCTGCCAGCAGCCTGGCGAGGTCGTGCCGGGTTAGCGACTTTGAAAAGTACCAGCCTTGTACGAGGGCATCGGGGTATCTCTGCGCGATGAACTGAAATTGTGTTTCGCTTTCAACCCCTTCAAAAACCAGGGTTTTGTTCAGTTTAGCGAGCGCGTCGCTGAAGATCACCAGGATATCCTGTTTATAGTGCTCGCTGATGCCGTCCACTAACGACTTATCTACCTTGATTTCGTCATATTTGAGATTAGTGAGCCTGGCAAGATTAGAGTTTTGCACGCCAAAATCGTCTATTGAAATTTTGACGCCTGCCGATTTAAGCTCCTCACAAAACTCTTCAAGGATGGCCGAGGTGGAAACGCCATTCTCGGATAACTCAACTTTGATTAACGATAAAGGAATCGCGTTCTCTGAGCATGCATGACGTAATACCGACAGGAATTTGCCGTCTTCAATTTCCGTCCGGCCAACGTTCAGTGAAATCATTAACTGATGTTCAGCGGCCAGCGCGGCAATTTCCGCCAGGGATTTCTTTATCATGTTCTGATAATAAACGTTATACAGGCCAATTTTTTTGATTAACGGGATAAACAGCTCAGGAGAAACCTCTTTGTGATTGTTATCCTGCCATCTTGATAACACTTCAACCCCGACGATTTTCTTATCAGCCACCCGAATAACGGGCTGAAAATGAACGCTGATGGTATTCGCTTTCACCGCCTTGACCAGCGTTCGCTCCAGAGAACGTCGGTCTTCATAAAGTCGAAGAGAAAACAGCGTCAGGGATACCCAGATAAAGTATAAAAACAGACACAGAAGCACCATCACTACGTGGGAGAGCGAAGCCAGTCCGGCATCGTGGTGTGTGACGGTGACACACAAATCCCAGCGTGTACTGCACTCTGTCACAGCCAGCGTAAATAACAGAGACTGTAAGCGGCTAAGGTTTTCTGATGGCGGCGTAACGGTGAAAAAGGTGCGGCCGAAATCTTTAGTGGAAGAACGAAGCGAATAGTTGGCGGTAACGGGGGCAAATTTATCGTAGGCTGAACGGGAGGTGAAAATAATAAGGTGGTTATAAATTGTCGCATTACCGATAAAGAAATCTTTCTGCGAAAACTGCGCCAGACTGAATCCGTTCTGGGTTTTATGCAGCTCAGGGGGAAGGGCGATGGGATTTGCCAGCTTGCCCCAAAACGCGGTGCAGGTGATTTTCCCCTTTTCAATAAACCCCACATCGGCGAAATAGAGACTACGCATCTTTAATTTTCGGTAGACGTTCAGACTGGCGCTATCGCATCCCTGCACGGTGGTATTTTTAAGCGTACTGGCGATATTTTGTGTTAACTCTTCGGAATAGCTTAAGAGCGTGTGGGAGATCTCCCTCTGCCGGTTCTTTTGCTGCTCAGCGATAATGGCGTTAACCGCATACAGCGACAGGACGACCATTAGGGTTGAGATGATAGCAACGGCAATGGCCTTCTTCATTTTCCTGCTGTCCCGCCACGTCCTGAGGTGCAGGGATCTTATCACAGGTCATAAAAGCTACAAGTATGAGAGTTGAGCCGGCACGGAATCGGAAGGAAATCCACCTTGCCAGGCTCCTTTCAACTCAGAACCACTCAAACCGTGTTGAGAGCAGTAACAGTAGCGTACTGGCAGAAACAAGATTAAGGCAGATGACGAACTTGCTCGATACGTTCATGTTATCAACGCTTTTTGGTTATTCAGAAGCCACAGAGAATAGCGTTTCACCTCCACAGAAAAAACGCCAGATTTTGGTGGGTTGAGGCAAAAAAAAGCCCACTAAAAAGTGGGCAAGAAATACTGGAAGCAATGTGAGCAATGTCGTACTGAATACCTGAGTTATTTGCTCAACTATTCAGTAATGAGAAAGATAATCTTTCTCAGTAGAAGATGCAACCCCAGGATGAGTGTGGATCGACATTTTTTACTGCTCATATTTTACTCAAACGAGCCGTGTGATTCTTATCACAAATTTCCTTTCTCAGATCCTGTGCTATCCTTTTCTGTGTCGTTGATTTAATGACAAAAACCATACAGAGAGGAAAGCTATGGGAATTTTATCCTGGATTATCTTTGGGCTGATTGCGGGGATCCTGGCGAAGTGGATTATGCCGGGCAAAGATGGCGGCGGTTTCATCGTCACGATCATTCTGGGGATTGTGGGTGCAGTCGTCGGCGGCTGGATCAGTACCCTGTTCGGCTTTGGCAGAGTTGATGGCTTCAACTTCGGCAGCTTTGTCGTCGCGGTGATTGGCGCGCTGGTTGTTCTGTTTATCTACAGAAAAATCAAAAGCTAAATCTGACCTGTGTTAAAAAAGGCTGCCTGACGGCGGCCTTTTTACTTTGGGCGTTACCACCAGCCTAACTGCGTACCGGCGACGGCCACGATGGCGACAATCAGCATGATGATGGTCGTTTTTCTCATTTATGCCCCCGGCGCGGCGTAACCGCCAAGGAAAAACCAGCCTAAAAACACCACCGCTGTGATAAAAATAACCACCGGAAAGAGGATCCCTATTCTCATGCCATCACCTGTTTGAGTTTGTATAAGGCCGTAGAGTGTACGGTTTTAATCTAACGCGACAAAGCCTGTTTTGCTTTTTCCTTTTTTATCCTGATACATCGCGAGGTCCGCGGTGCGCAGGGCGCTATCTTCATCCGTGCTGTGAGGATCAACAATAACGACGCCAAGGCTTGCACCGGGATAAAGAATGGTGGCATTGCCTAACCCGTATTCGCCCGCAATAAGACCATTGAGGCGGGTTTTGATTGCGTTGATCTCTGTACTGGTGTCGCCATCATCGCTGTGACTCAGGCTGGCAACCAGAAATTCATCGCCGCCGAGCCGGCCAATAATCTCATCCTGCGTTTGCTCGTGAGTCAGTCGCTTGCCGACCTGTACGAGGAAGCGATCGCCCGCCTCATGCCCGTACTGGTCATTGATTCGCTTGAAATCATCGAGGTCAATAAAGGCAATCATGACGTTGCGGCTAAGATGGCGCGCCAGTGAGAACAGGGTGGTAAGGTTTTCAAAAATGGCGCGACGATTCGGCAGGCCGGTAAGGGGGTCGGTGTAAGAGTGGGTAATGAGCGCCGCATTTGCTTCACGAAGCTGAAGCACAAGCGACTCTTTCTGAATATACTGACCAATTAACCCGGCAAAGAGCCTGATCACCTGCTCGCCACGCTCGCTGAACTGTTTCTGTGCGGTGCTGGCAGCGCAAAGCGTGCCGTACAGAGAACCGTCAGCCAGGTGAACCGGCACGCTCATATAGGTTGTAATACCCAGTGCTTTTGCCGCTTCACACTCCGGCCAGCGGTCAGGCACCTCGTTACTGAACAAAGTGTCGCTATCCATGGCGCGCTTACAGAGCGTTTCGTCCCAGGGCACGCTGAACCCTTCCGGGATTTGCATTTGCTTGCTGTTACGGGCATATAAAATGTGCTGCAAACGCGCGTTAATATCGATTTTGGTCAGGTAGGTTGATTCCATATCCGTCACAATTTCCAGCATTTCCAGTAGCTGACGCACAAGACTGTCGAGAGATTGCTCAGTGGAGAGGGTTTCTGAAACACGGGCAAGAATGATATCTGACATGAGGCAGGTTGACTCCCATGCAGAAGACCTCTGTATCTGCATGTTATGCTGAAAATTTAGACTCCGGTCATAGTAAAACATGAACAGGATTAATTTTATAGATTCTTCTGAAAGCGGATGAGGGAGAGGCTAAAAAAAAGCCCCGATGTTGAGATCGGGGCAAAACATCTTGATTACGGAATGATGTTCTCTGGTCAGTGTGAGAACAGGTATCACTATAAGAGGGAATCGTGCAGGTTTAATGGAGAAATCATGGAGAAAACGGCGATGACCCGTTACTCTGACGTTTTTACACCCTGAAGGATCATGATAATGAAATATCTTCTCCTGGCGCTGGTTGTACCGCTGGCCGCCTGCTCAACAAAGACCACCCCTCCTGATGCGCCTCAACCGCCGCACGCTATTGGTATGGCAAACCCGGCGTCAGTGTACTGTCTGGAGAAAGGGGGAGAGCAAATCCCTGTTCAAAGCCCGCAGGGTGTACGTACCGAGTGCAAATTACCAGGCGGGGAAGTGATCGATGAATGGGATCTCTACCGACGCGATCACCCGCAACCAACCAGATGACAAGGGCAATAAAACTGCGATACACTTCTCTTTAGGATTATTCTTAGCCAGTTTCTGGCAGTACGTTTGCGAGAAGAAGTATGTTTCAGTTAAAACCGGGCAGCATGGCGATGATCGTGGGTGCGCGTACGGCGGCAGGCCGTCGAAATATCGGTAAATCCGTGGAGCTGTTTGGCCTTTGTCAGCCGGGCCAGCGTTTTGTAAACCCGGTTAACGGCGTCATGACGCAATTACCTGATACATCAGCACGTGCGCTGTGGCTGGTCACCGGTGATGTTTACGCCTTTGATAACCAGCACGGTTTTGCGTTTGTTCGCCCGGAACATTTGATGCCGCTAACTCCCGACGAGATGCCACACAACGTGGATGAGCTGGCGATCGGTTAATCACAGTTTACGTAGCCAGTCCGCCAGTACCCGCGCGTGATTCTGCTCCCTGTTTTTCGCCCCGTAGAGTAGCGTCACGGTCTGCTGTCGGGCGAGGGCCGCCAGGCGTTTGCCTTCATCCTGATGCTGCGCCAGCTCTTTACGATAAGCTTCACTGAACGCAGTGAAATCTATCGTTTCACTGTGAAAAGCTTTTCGCAGTTCGCTGGACGGCGTTAGCGATTTACACCACTCATCACAGGCGAGGTCGGTCTTTTTTATTCCTCGCGGCCAGAGTCTGTCTACCAGCACCCGGTAACCATCGTCTGACGTTGCCTGTTCATATACGCGCTTACATTGAATCATCCGTTTTCCTCCTGCCGTGCGACGTTCGGCAAGAACACTATAGCACCCGGCTTTTATCCACCCAATTTAAGGTATTGTGATAATTGCAAAAGATCGGTAGTCTGAGGCTCCTTATGTTATCTGAAAATCCTCCGGCATAAGGAATCTCTCATGGAACTCTCCCCGGTTAAAACGACGCTGCGCATTGCGCTGGTTGGTGATTTCAATCCTGATGTTATTGCGCACCAGGCGATCCCGCTGGCGATTGACGACGCCGCTGCGGTTCTGGATCTCACCGCTGATTATGACTGGCTCGCCACGCCTGAGCTGACCAGCCCCGAAGACCTCGTCGGGTATGATGCCATCTGGCTGGTACCGGCAAGCCCGTATAAAAACACCGAGGCGGCGTTTATTGCGGCGCGTTACGCGCGTGAGAATAGCATCCCCTTTCTCGGCACCTGCGGCGGGTTCCAGCATGCGCTGATTGAGTATGCGCGTAATGTACTGGGCTGGCACGATGCAGGCCATGCCGAAACCGATACCGAGGGAAGGATGGTGATTGCGCCGCTGACCTGCTCGCTGGTAGAAAAAACCGACGCGATAGAGCTGCGGAATAACACGCTGATTGCCAAAGCGTATGGCAAGCCGGAAATTCAGGAGGGGTATCACTGCAATTACGGTGTCTCGTCTGAGTTTGCCAGCCAGCTTGAGCGGGGCGACATGCGCGTAACGGGCTGGGACGAGCAGGGCGAGATCCGCGCGGCAGAGCTGATAACCCATCCTTTCTTTGTCATCACCCTGTTCCAGCATGAGCGGGCTGCGCTTCAAGGGCGACCTGTCGTGCTGGTACAGGCCATGCTGCGGGCGGCGCAGGGATAAAAAAAGCAGACCGTCAGGTCTGCCTTGAATGTCAGCGGGGTGTGATCTCCCGGTCACGCCCGGCCAGCATGCCGCACAGGGCCATCACTACCGCAGCCAGCGCACAGGCCAGCAGCGGAATGCGCCAGTCTCCGGCGGTATCGTGAATTTTCCCCATCAGCGGTGGGCCACAGGCCGCCAGAAGATAGCCAATCGACTGTGCCATGCCGGAGAGCGCGGCGGCCTGATGTGCCGAGCTGGCCCGCAGTCCGATAAACGTCAGGCCGAGGATCATGGTGGCGCCGGATCCAAAGCCAAACACCAGCGTCCAGACGACGGCCAGCCCCGGCGCGAACCAGAACCCGGCCGCACTGACAGCGCACATCAGAGCGACAAGCCCGGCTATGCCACGCTGATCGTTAAGACGGTGCAGGATCAGCGGAATGGCGAGACCGGGAACAGCGGTTGCCAGCTGGAGAAGCCCGTGCATGGAGCCAGCCTGCGTTTCGCTGTAGCCGTGGCTAAGCAAAATCGCGGGTAACCAGCCGATAATGACATAGTAAATCAGCGAGTTAATGCCCATAAAAAGCGTCACCTGCCAGGCGAGTGCCGAGCGCCAGATAGCCCGGTTGTGCAACGCGCCCGCGCCGGTCAGGGTGGCGGCCGGCCTCTGGCGCCATTGCGGTAACCACAGCAGCAGCGCCACCAGCGGGAAGAACATCAGCATCAACAGCGCTCCGTGCCAGCCACCACTCCCCAGCGACAGCGGGACGATCAGCGCCGACCCTGCGGCAGCGGCGGCCCCCATCGTCAGCGAATACGCCCCCGTGAGTTTTGCGACCTGGCCCGGAAAATCACGTTTGATTAAGCCAGGTAACAGGACATTGCCCAGCGCAATCCCACAGCCCACGATCGCCGTACCGATAAACAGCAGCGCGGCCGACGGCAGCGAACGTACGCCAATCCCGATGCAAATCAGCAGCAGAGCGATAAAAAGGCTGCGCTCCATGCCCAGGCGCCGGGCGACGCCTGCGGCAAGGGGAGAGATAAAGGCGAAGGCAAGCAGGGGCAGCGTTGTGAGCAGGCCGGTTTGCGCCGTGCTTAAGCCATAGTCCTGTCGGATGGTGTCGAGCAGGGGGGCGACACCGGTAAATGTGACGCGCAGCGTCGTGGCGATCATCAGGATGCCTGCAACCAGCAGTGCACCCTGTTTCCCGGAAGGTTGAATAGCAGTAGTCATTATTGTCTCTTACGTTCAGGCGAGCGCATACCATACCGATTTAAGTTGTGGTTGAAATCAGGCTAAAATGACAGTTTATCGCTAATATCGGACAACTTTATGTACGGACTGGGGCTCGACGGCTACGATCCCGATAGCCAGCACGACGCGGCGGTGGCCTTTCGCATCCGCGTGGTGGCACAGGAACAATTTATTCCGCTGCATCAGCACCGCAAAGGGCAGCTGATTATGGCGCTGGGTGGAGCGATCACCTGTGAAGTGGAGAGCGCGATGCTGATGGTGCCGCCCCAGTATGCGGTGTGGATCCCAGGACAAACGCCGCACAGCAACAAGGCGACGCCCGGCGCGCAACTCTGCCTGCTGTTTATTGAACCCGGTGCGCTCGAATTGCCGACGCGTACCTGTACGCTGAAAATATCGCCCCTGGTGCGGGAGCTGGTGCTGGCGCTTGCGGACAGGTCACGGGAAGAGTTGCCTCTTCCCGCTACGGGAAGGCTGGTAGACGTCCTGTTTGATGAACTGCCCCTGCAACCGCAGGAGCATCTACAGCTGCCGGTATCTCCGCATCCAAAAATTCGCCTGATGAGTGAGACCATGGCAAACGAACCTGCCGCCTGGCAGACGCTGGCGCAGTGGGCAAGCCACTTTGCCATGAGCGAACGCAATCTGGCGCGGCTGGTGGTGAAAGAGACCGGCTTAAGCTTTCGCCGCTGGCGGCACCAGCTCCAGCTGATTGTCGCATTGCAGTTTTTGATCGGCGGGAAGTCGGTCCAGCAGGCGGCGCAGGCGCTGGGGTATGACTCCACCACCGCCTTCATCACCATGTTTAAGAAAGGACTGGGACAGACGCCCGCCCGCTATATCGCCAGCCTGACTACGACTTCCCGATAAACAGCGAAACCAGGCCGGCAGCAATCAGCGGGCCAACCGGCACGCCACGAAACAGCGCCACGCCTAACACGGTCCCCACCAGCAGCCCGGCCACCAGCGAAGGCTGGCTGCTCATCAGCGTCACGCCGCGACCGCCAAGCCACGAGACAAAAACGCCCACCGCAATCGCCACCAGCGATTTCCAGTTTACAAAGGAGTGCAGCAGCGTTGAGGCCGGTAGCGTTCCGCTGGCAATCGGGGCCATCACGCCGATGGTCAAAATAATGATCCCGATGGTAAGCCCCTGTTTTTCTATCCACGGGAAGAAGGTGTTCAACGGTGTGACGCGAACGATGATCAGGACCAGAATGGAAATCGCGACGGTGGTGTTGTGGCTGACAAAACCCAGTGCAGCCAGGGCCAGAAGTATGAGCAGTGTAGGGTCGAACATGACGGGATCCTTGCCAAAAATAGTAAGCCTGCTTACTTTACGCGCAAACGCGACGGCAGGCAGGCTTTACTGAAAAAATTGTCTATTTTTGGGCACTTGCCTGACGTCAGTCCACCAGCTGCTGGATAAGCGGACTTCCTTCGCGGATAAACACCGGGATGGTTTCCAGCGCCGCAGGCACCCTGATATGCTCCCCACCGGCGTAGCGCTCACCGTTGAGAGCGACCCAGCTATTGCCCGTCGGCAACCAGACATCGCGCTCACGCTGGCCGGCCTGCATAACCGGTGCCACCAGAAGATCTTCGCCAAACAGATACTGATCTTCACACGCCCAGCTCTGCTTGTCCTGCGGATAGTGCCAGAACAGCGGACGCATGAGCGGGTCTCCGTGCAGATGAGCCTGCTGGTACAACGCGTCAATATACGGGCGCAGGGTTTCGCGCACGGTAAGCCAGTGCTGCATGATGGCGTAATTCTCTTCTCCGTAACTCCACAGCTCATTAGGCGAACCGCTGTTACACTGAGGAATGCCGTCATGGTAGCGCTCCGGAGGCTGGATCTGCGGTTCGCGATAGCCGTGCATGCGCAGAACCGGTGTAAACACCGCCCACTGGAACCAACGGATCAGTAATTCGTGGAACGCCGGGTCGTTAACGTTCCCTCCCTGGAAGCCGCCGATATCGGTCGTCCACCATGGGATCCCCGCCAGGCCCATATTCAGTCCCGCGGCGAGTTGATTGCGAAAAGCATGGAATGAGGAGTGGACATCACCCGACCACGCCAGCACGCCGAATCGCTGGCTGCCTGCCCAGGCGCAGCGTACAAGGTTAACAATGTCGGTTTCACCGTTTGCCTGGAGCCCATCGTAAAAGCCCTGCGCAAAATCACGCGGGTAGCGATTGCCCACTTCCAGTACCGGACCGGCGTGGTAGCGATAGTTGTCAAAATCATAGGCGCGGTATTCCGGTTCCGCTTCGTCCAGCCAGAACAGCTTAATGCCCATGTCGTAGTAATTTTTCTTCACCGTATCCCAGACGAATTTCCGCGCCTCAGGATGGGTCGCATCAAAGAAGGTGGTATTGCCCATAAAGTCGAGGTTGACCTGCACGCCACGTTCACTGCTGACCAGCCAGCCTTTGGCTTTCATCAGCGGATAGAGAGGGCTGCGCGCCTCTACCGTTGGCCACACCGACACCATCAGCGCAATACCCATTTCGCGCAGCTCGTCGACCATCCCTTCAGGGTCGGGCCAGTCTACGGGGTCGAAGCACCAGGTGCCCTGATTCGGCCAGTGGAAAAAGTCGATGACCATCACCGACAGCGGCAGATTACGGCGGCGATACTCCCGCGCAACCTCTAGCACCTCCTGCTGGGTGCGGTAGCGTAATTTGCACTGCCACAGCCCGCTGATAAACGCCGGGGCGGCGGGCGGAGTTCCGGTGGCTTTTACATACTGGCGGGTGATATCCGCCACCGTATCAGCGGCGGTGATCCAGTAGTCCATTTCTCCCGTCACGCGGGCGCGCCATTCCGTCTGATTTTTTGCAAAGCTGGCTTCACCAATCGCCGGATTGTTCCACAGCAGGCCATAGCCAAGGCTGGACTGCATAAAGGGCACGCTGGCCTGGGAGTTGCGCTGCGCCAGTTCCAGCGTACAGCCTTTCAGATCCAGCCACGGCTGTTGATACTGACCCATGCCATAGATGCGTTCATCCGGACGCGATTCAAACCGGACGGTGAGCTGATATTTTCCCCCCATTAGCGGCTTAAATTCACGGCCATCCAGCTTCAGGGCGCTGACATATTTATCCTGACTCTTCTCGCTGGCACCGATACCCACCGTTGAACGCTGGCGCCACATCTCTTCCAGCAGCAGTTCGCCGCGCTGATTGTAGAAGGCCAGCTGACCTTTAAGGTTCAGCGTCGCGGTAATATTGCCGTTGCGCAGCGTCAGGCTTTCCGCTTCGGCGATAATCTCAGCCTGGCAAGGGGCGGCGGGCAACAGTGCCTGTAAGGCGTCCTCAAAAGCCGGGGAGCAGGTGGCCCTGACGCGCAGGCTGTTTTCTCCCCACGGTTCAATACGCAGGATCTGGCGTTCAAAACGCCATTCGATGCTGTTGGAATGTTGAATCAGCTCACTCATGGATAACGCGTCCTTCTAAACAGGGTTTTTGGCGAGATGGATGGATTGCATTGTGCTGTCGTCGAGCTTATACCAGCGCAGCGTGGCAAACGCGCAGAGTGACAAGACGCCAGGCACGACGGTGAAGAGGGCGATGATGCAGTACATGGCCGTGTTGGTCTGCTCCGGGGCATTGGCAACATAACCGCTTAAGCCCAGCGTCCAGCCAACAATCGCGCCGCTGATCGCCATCCCCAACTTGAGTACGGCGAGGAAAGTGGAGAAGATCACGCCGTCCATGCGTTTGCCCTGTTTCCATTCGCCGTAATCGGCGACGTCCGCCATCATTACCCACATCAGCGTGGTGGTGGCCTGGTAAAGGGTGGAGACGATAAACGTCATGGGCACCAGAATAAGCACCGACTTAGGCGCAAAGAACAGAGCGATGCTGAGTACCCCCGCTAGTACGGAACAGTATCCAAACATCTGCACTTTGCTGACGTTCTGCGTCAGACGTTTGGCCAGCGCGCTGCCTGCGGCTTTCCCGAGAATATGCGCCCCGAGCATCCACATAAAATAGCTTGCGCTACCGAGATAATAAGTGACGAAATACATCATTGCGCCAAGGCGAATAACGCCAAAACCAATGTTGGTTAATACCAGGACGGCGACAATCCGCCATTGGTCGTTTCGTAATAAATCCCGCAGTTCCGCAAGATAATTATTGTGGGTAGCGGGAGCCTTAATACGTTCACGCGTATTGGCGAAGCAGATCCAGAACATGACGACCGCGACGGTCGCCATAATGGCCATTGCCCAGCGGTAGCCCAGTAATTTATCGTCGCCACCTAAAAACTCTGCCAGCGGCATCATAAAGAATGTCGACAGCGCGCCACCCAAAGTGGCAAGGAAAAAGCGATAAGACTGGAGGGAAATTCGCGCATCGTTGTCGGGCGTAATCACCGCGCCCATGGAGCAATAGGGAATATTGATTGCGGTATACATCAGCATCATCAGGGTATAACTGACGGTAGCGAAAATCATTTTACCGTGCAGATCGAGGGACGCCGGCACGGCGTAGGTCAGCAGACAACTTGCGCCAAAGGGCAGCGCCAGCCACAGCATCCAGGGACGGAATTTGCCCCAGCGCGTGCGCGTCCTGTCAGCGATATAGCCCATCGCCGGGTCTATTATGGCATCGGCGGTTCTCGCCAGAAGAAACATGGTGCCCACGAATGCGGCAGGTAGCCCCACCACGTCCGTATAGTAAAACGTCAGAAAAATAATGACGTTATCCAGCCCAATATGGCTCGCCATATCGCCTAACCCATAACTGATCTTTTCTTTACGGGTAATTATCTCGGTCATTGTATTCACCTTGCCAGTGTAAGGTTTATTTTTGTGGTGCTCCGTAAACAGGGTTAACCAGGATGAAGAGGTTAACAATTGCGAGATCTGGCATCAGGGTTACGTAAATTTCTTTTCGTGATACCGGTAACAAATAAAATATTTAAACAGTGACTTTATACGGGGGAGGATCGTTAACAGCGAATCGTTTCAGCGAAAAAATCGTCATTTCGCGGACGCGTCATTGTCATTTAGCTGTCATTGTGGGGGAGTAAAAAAAGAGGTAAATGGGCAAAGCAGAGGGCATCATGAACGATCCTATGTTTGTCGAAACGCTAATTATTTCCTCATCATTTTTTATCATCGCGATTATTTTGATTGCTTCCGTGCTGCTGCTGGAAAACGGCTGACCGTTAGCCAGCCGCTGTATTTATTGTTTACGGAACGTCACCAGTTCAGGACGGGCGATACGCAGATAGTCCTGGGTATCCATTATCACCGATTTTTCCAGCAGGCCGGCGTTAAAGGCGATTTCATCGAAGCGCTCAAACAGCAGCGGATCGGCGACCAGCGTCAGATCCGGATGAAAACTGAAGGGGGGAATGGCGCCGAAAACGCAGCCGGTAAGCGCATCCACTTCTGCCGGACTGGCGAGAGAGGCCTTTAGCCCACCGAAATGGCTGGCCAGCAGGCTCAGATCGGCCTGCCGATCGGCGGCAAGGATTGCCAGAATATGTTTCTTAACGCCGTTGCCTTTTACCTTGCAGACCAGTGCTTTTGCACCCTGCCGGAGATCGGTCCCGCGAATTTCACTGACCGCTTCGCATTTCCCAACGGCCTCATGCGCCACCACGCGAAAGCGCGCCTCCTGCTCGGTTAATAAGCTGATTAGCCGCTGATGGGTCGTCGTCCCGGTCACGTCATCAGACATAACGATTTCACCTGTGATTTGCCAATACGTAGCTTGCTACATTAGCACGGGACGGAGAGGGCTGAAAGAAAACAGCCAGCGGGAGCGCTGGCTGTTGGGTCATGCGTTGCTGGTGGATGACTGTTTCTGGAACAGTTCCCGGAAGACCGGATAGATGTCATCCTGGTCACGAATGTGCTGCATCGCAAAGTTATCAAACATCGCTTGCAGATGCTCATACTCACGCCATAGCGTCTGGTGGGCGCGACGGGTAATTTCAATGTAGCTGTAGTAACGCACCACCGGCAGGATCTTCTTCGCCAGAATTTCATGACACAGCGGCGAGTCATCCGCCCAGTTATCGCCATCCGATGCCTGCGCGGCGTAGATGTTCCACTGCGCCGGATCGTAGCGCTCCTTCACTACCTCATCCATCAGCTTCAGGGCGCTCGACACGATGGTGCCACCGGTCTCCTGCGAGTAGAAGAACTCATGTTCATCCACCTCTTTCGCCTGAGTGTGATGGCGGATGTAGACCACCTCCACGTTCTTATACGTTCTGCTCAGGAACAAATAGAGCAGAATATAAAAACGCTTAGCCATATCCTTGGTGGCCTGATCCATTGAACCTGACACGTCCATCAGGCAGAACATCACCGCCTGGCTGGAAGGCTCAGGGCGTTTTTCGTAGTTCTTGTAGCGCAGGTCGAACGTGTCGATAAACGGCACCCGGTCGATCTTCGCCCGCAGTTCGGCAATCTCTTTTCGCAGGCGCTCCTCTTCCAGCAGTTGCGCCGGTTCCGTGTTTTCTACTACTTTCAGGCTGGTTTCCAGCTCGCGCAGTTCGCGCCGTTTGCCTGCCGTCATCGCCGTGCGTCGCGCCAGCGAGTTTTGCAGTGAACGCACCACGCTGATGTTGGCGGGCACCCCATTTGCGGTATAGCCCGCACGATGGGTTTTGTATTCGTTGAGTTGACGGTGCTGATTCTTTCTCAGATTCGGCAGGGCCAGATCCTCAAACAGCAGATCGAGATATTCGTCTTTTGAAATCTGGAAGACAAACTCATCCTGGCCTTCTCCGTCCTGGCTGGCTTGCCCCTGACCGCTGCCAGAACCGCCGCCTCCGCCTTGGGGACGCTCGATTCTGTCATTCTGGACGAAGTGGTCATTACCTGGGTGTACACGATGGCGAAGGCCGCCACGCCCCTGATGAAACATCGGTTCGCTGATGTCATCGTTGGGGATGGAGACGGATTCGCCGCTGTCGACGTCGGTCACCGAGCGTTTGTTGATGGCCTCGGAGATCGACTGTTTAATTTGCGCTTTATAACGGCGCAAGAAGCGCTGGCGATTCACCGTGCTCTTGTTTTTGCCGTTAAGACGCCGGTCAATAAACCAGGTCATATATCCCCCGTACTGCATTTGCCAACTTGCAGCGTCCGTAAGTGCCGGACATTTTGTTGGCCCGGTAAGCGCGTTACCGGGCACTTGTTTTAAGACGATTTACGCACGCGCAGATACCATTCACAAAGCAGGCGGACCTGTTTGCGCGTATAGCCTTTTTCCATCATACGGTCGACAAAATCGTCGTGCTTTTTCTGCTCGTCGGTTGAGGTTTTGGCGTTGAACGAGATAACCGGCAACAGCTCTTCCGTGTTAGAGAACATTTTCTTCTCTATAACGGTGCGCAGTTTTTCGTAGCTGGTCCAGTTCGGATTGCGGCCGTTGTTATGCGCTCTGGCGCGCAGCACGAAGTTCACAATCTCGTTTCGGAAGTCTTTCGGGTTGCTGATCCCGGCTGGTTTCTCGATTTTTTCAAGTTCCGCGTTCAGGGATTCACGGTCAAACAGCTGGCCGGTATCCGGGTCGCGATACTC
Organism: Enterobacter sp. MGH 38; assembly: GCF_000492855.1. NCBI lineage: Bacteria > Pseudomonadati > Pseudomonadota > Gammaproteobacteria > Enterobacterales > Enterobacteriaceae > Enterobacter > Enterobacter sp. MGH 38. The sequence continues at coordinate 908,107 of NZ_KI535608.1, forward strand.
CTGATCCTGGATCCAGAAGTCAGCGTAAGTGACGTACCGGTCGAAGATGTTCTGGCCGTATTCGGAATAGGATTCCAGATAGGCGGTCTGGATCTCTTTGCCAATGAACTCGGCGTATTTCGGGATCAGGTAGCCTTTCAGGAACTCCAGGTAGCGTTCAGCATGCTCCTGTGGGAACTGTTCACGTTCAATTTGCTGTTCCAGCACGTAGAACAGATGTACCGGGTTGGCGGCCACCTCCGCGTGGTCGAAGTTAAAGACGCGGGAGAGGATCTTAAACGCGAAACGCGTCGACAGACCGTTCATCCCTTCGTCGACCCCGGCGTAATCGCGGTATTCCTGGTACGATTTCGCTTTCGGGTCGGTATCCTTCAGGCTTTCGCCGTCATACACGCGCATTTTTGAGTAGATGCTGGAGTTTTCCGGCTCTTTCAGGCGCGACAGGATCGAGAAGCGCGACAGCGTTTCCAGCGTTCCCGGTGCGCAAGGGGCATGGACCAGCTCACTGTGGTTGAGCAGTTTTTCGTAAATCTTGATCTCCTCGGAGATCCGCAGGCAATAAGGCACTTTGACGATGTACACACGGTCAAGGAACGCCTCATTGTTTTTGTTGTTACGGAAGGTCACCCATTCAGATTCGTTAGAGTGGGCAAGGATAATCCCGTTAAACGGCAGGGCGGAAATACCTTCCGTCCCGTTGTAGTTCCCCTCCTGGGTGGCGGTCAGCAGCGGATGCAGCACTTTGATCGGTGCTTTAAACATCTCGACGAATTCCATAATCCCCTGGTTGGCACGGCACAGCGCACCGGAATAGCCGTAGGCATCCGGGTCGTTTTGCGCGTGATGCTCCAGCTTACGGATATCGACTTTACCCACCAGCGCCGAGATATCCTGGTTGTTCTCGTCACCGGGTTCTGTTTTGGCAATGGCGATCTGCTCGAGGATAGACGGCCACACTTTCACGACGCGGAATTTGGTGATGTCCCCGCCAAACTCGTGCAGACGTTTTGCCGCCCACGGCGACATGATCGTACCGAGATAGCGATGCGGAATGCCAAACTCTTTTTCCAGAATTTGCGCATCCTCTTGCGGATTAAACAGGCACAGCGGATGGTCATTGACCGGGCTGCGCTCGCCGTTGGCGCTCAGCACATAGATCGGCACGCGCTGCATCAGCGCTTTCAGCCGTTCAGCCAGGGAGGATTTACCCCCACCGACAGGACCCAGCAGGTAAAGGATCTGCTTCTTCTCTTCCAGCCCCTGAGCGGCATGCTTCAGGTAGGAGACGATCTGCTCAATGGCATCTTCCATGCCATAGAACTCTTCAAACGCCGGGTATCGGGCGACCACCCGATTCGAAAAGAGACGGGAAAGCCGTGGCTCCAGGGCAGTATCAACCATGTTTGGCTCACCAATAGCCATCAATAGCCGTTCTGCCGCATTGGCATAGGCACTGCGATCTTGCCGACAAATGGTAAGAAACTCCTGCAGTGTGAACTCTTCGTCCTTGGCAGCTTCGTAGCGCTGGCGATAGTGATCGAATATATTCATGGCATGCCGTCCTTTCGTTTTTTAGCACAGGATAAGAGCCGTTCGTATGAGTAGTGGAGGCTCCCGGAAGAGAATTTTTCGCACCTCACTGCCAGAGCAGCAACCTGTGTGCCAGGTCGAAGGCTATGAACCGCAGGGTGTTCAGCAAAACCTCTTCTTAAATTAAAGCGTAGATGGCAATTGCAAAACTTGCATACGGATAAAATCTACTTTCAATGACATATCAATAACTCATCCAAAAATTTCCACTGCGGTTATAAGCGAAAAGCGGGTTTTTCATTTATCGGTCACATAAATGAAAGCGGGATGTCATCTGAAAAATGAAAAATAACGGGTTAATCAAACGGATTAGTGCGCAAAAAATTTTGGGATGTACGGGAATGGCGGTTACACTTCACCCGCTGATTATTTGACTACAGGAAAGAATGGATTGTGACCAAACTCAAACTTCTGGCATTGGGCATCCTTGCCGCTACCGCAGCGAGCACCGTACAGGCTGAGAGCCAGTGGACTGTTGGCGCGGGTGCTGGCGTGATTAACAGCCCGTACAAGCAGTATGACCGCGACGTTTATCCTGTCCCCGTTGTCACCTATGAAGGCGATAACTTCTGGTTCCGTGGGTTGGGCGGCGGCTACTATCTGTGGAACGATACGGCCGATAAGCTCTCCATCATGGCCTATTACGACCCAACGCACTTTAAACCAGGCGACAGCGACAGCAATGCGCTTCGTCAACTGGACAAACGCAGAAGCTCACTGATGGCAGGGCTTTCTTACGTCCATAATACCGAGTATGGCTTCCTGCGCACTGCGCTGGCGGGCGATACCCTGGACAACAGCAACGGCTTCATCTGGGATCTGGCGTGGCTTTACCGCTATACCAACGGCGCAGTGACGCTGACGCCGGGTATCGGTGTGCAGTACAGCAGCGAAAATTACAACGACTACTACTATGGCGTGTCTAAAGCGGAGTCTCGCCGCAGTGGTTTGAATAGCTACAGCGCGGATGATGGCTGGGACCCGTACCTGGAACTCACCGCCTCGTATAACTTCCTCGGTGACTGGAATGTGTACGGTACTGGCCGTTACATTCGTCTGAGCGATGAAGTGAAAGACAGCCCGATGGTCGACAAGTCCTGGTCTGGCATCTTCTCCGTGGGTGTGACCTACAAGTTCTGACCAGAACGTGATGCATTAAAACGGGGCGCTAGCGCCCCGTTTGTTTTTTTATGATGCCTGAACAATATTAGCGCTTCACAATCTTGATCGTCTGGCCTAAGCGGGACGGTTTTTCTTCGCTGGTTTTCTGCGGCGCGGTCACGCACGCGGTTTCCACGCACACGAAGGTCTTGTAACCGTCATCCGGGATATCCGCCATGCTGACGGAAAGGGCAGGGCCCGGGTTCCAGCCCACCACGTTGCTGTGGTGGTGATGAACCACATCAATACCGCGGTTCAGCGCGCTGTCGTGGATGACGCTACAGGCTTCCGGGTGCAGATATACGCGGTCGGTACGATCCGGGAAAGTCTGCACGCCGTCGTCCAGCTTGCCTTCTTTCGCGTTATCCACTTTGTCGATAAAGGTATCGCCAAGTCCGCTCACCTTAACGGCCTGAATGTCGCCTACGTTGAAATAGGTGTGCAGGGCGGACGTTGTTTCGAATTCGCCGTGCGCTTCCAGTTCAATCTCGCAGGTTTTACCCAGCTTGAAGCGGGCATACAGGGTGAATTCATGTGGCCACAGGGCGCGCGTTTCATCATTCGCCTGGAGCTCAAAGGTCAACACCGCGCCGTTTTCATCTTCGTTGTGGGCTTTCAGCGTCCACTGCTGGTTACGGGCGAAACCGTGAGACGGTAATCCCTGCTGCGCTGACGGGCCAAACCATGGCCAGCAAATCGGTACGCCGCCGCGGATCGCCGCCCCTCTTTTGAACGAGGTGGCCTCGCTTAGCCACAGGCCTTCTTCTTCACCTTCTGGTTTCCAGGAGAGCAGGTGGGCGCCGTTGAGCGCGACGGAGGCTTTAACGCGCGGATGATCAACGACGATGATATCGGCACCGTCAATCTGACGGCGGGAGAGCACAGGGGTAAGTTGTTCGACTACCGGAAGTGCAAAAATTTTATTAATCATTAAGCAATCCTCTGTCTAAAAACAATAAAAAAGGCGACCGAAGTCGCCTTTTAGGATCAAGCACTCATCTCAACTTATTTGGAGATGTGAGCGATCAGGTCCAGTACTTTGTTAGAGTAGCCAGTTTCGTTGTCGTACCAGGAAACCAGTTTCACGAAGTTGTCGTTCAGTGCGATACCTGCTTTAGCATCGAACACGGAAGTGCACACTTCGCCGTTGAAATCGGTAGATACAACGTCGTCTTCGGTGTAACCCAGAACGCCTTTCATTGGGCCTTCGGAAGCAGCTTTGATTGCTTTCTTAATTTCTTCATAAGAAGCAGCTTTTTCCAGACGAACGGTCAGGTCAACAACGGATACGTTAGGAGTTGGAACGCGGAACGCCATACCAGTCAGTTTGCCATTCAGTTCTGGCAGTACTTTACCTACTGCTTTAGCAGCACCGGTAGAAGATGGGATGATGTTCTGAGCCGCGCCACGGCCGCCGCGCCAGTCTTTGTGAGACGGGCCATCAACGGTTTTCTGAGTAGCGGTGGTTGCGTGAACGGTAGTCATCAGACCTTCGATGATGCCGAAGTTGTCGTTGATAACTTTAGCCAGCGGTGCCAGGCAGTTGGTGGTGCAGGATGCGTTGGAAACGATGTCCTGGCCAGCGTAAGTTTCAAAGTTTGCACCGCGAACGAACATTGGGGTGTTGTCTTTGGAAGGACCAGTCAGAACAACTTTCTTCGCACCCGCAGTGATGTGTTTACGTGCAGTTTCGTCGGTCAGGAAGATACCGGTAGCTTCAGCTACAACGTCAACACCGATTTCGTTCCATTTCAGGTTAGCTGGGTCTTTCTCAGCAGTAACGCGGATGGTTTTGCCGTTAACAACCAGGTGGCCGTCTTTCACTTCAACGGTGCCGTCGAAACGACCGTGAGTTGAGTCGTACTTCAGCATGTACGCCATGTATTCAGCGTCCAGGAGATCGTTGATACCAACGATTTCGATGTCAGAACGTTCCTGAGCAGCACGGAAAACAATACGGCCGATACGGCCAAAACCGTTGATACCTACTTTGATAGTCATATATTCCACCAGCTATTTGTTAGTGAATAAAAGGTTGCCTGTAAAATTACAAAAACCTTACGCAGCGTCAAGCGGAATCGTGTCAATCATTGCGACAAATCAATCCTGTGACTAACGTTTGTGCGACTGACTCGCCTCACTTTCCCTTTGAGCTAGCAACCACATGGGGGCTGCGCCCGGAATTTTAAAGGCCTCGCAGGATTAAAATGTGAAATTGATCACAATTGCCTGACCGCCTTTTCGCGACACATAAGTTTAGAACAAAAGTGCACGCGCGGGTGTTAATGTTTTGTTAGAATCTGGGTTAAAAGATGTCTGTTTCAACAGCGAGATGTAAGCATATGTCGAACCAACGTAACCCCGACGATTTGAAAAAAAACCTTACAGAGATGCAGTTTTACGTGACGCAAAATCACGGCACAGAACCGCCGTTTTCCGGGCGTTTGCTGCACAATAAACGGGAAGGCGTCTACCACTGCCTGGTGTGTGATGCACCGCTGTTTAACTCCCAGACGAAGTACGATTCTGGCTGCGGCTGGCCGAGTTTTTACGAGCCTGTCAGCGATGATGCGATCCGCTACCTGACGGACACCTCGCACGGCATGGTGCGCACCGAAATTCGTTGCGGGAACTGCGACGCCCATCTCGGGCATGTCTTCCCGGATGGCCCGCAGCCGACGGGGGAGCGTTTCTGCGTAAATTCGGCTTCCATGAGCTTTACCGATGATGAAAACGGCGACCAGACCAAGGGTTGAAAAAACGATTCAGCAAATTATTCCTTTGAAAGGGAGAGATCATGAATATTGATGACATGATTGCAGGTATGACCCCGGAGGTTTATCAGCGTCTGGTGACGGCCGTTGAGTTGGGAAAATGGCCGGACGGTGTGGCGCTCACACCTGAGCAAAAAGAGAACAGCTTGCAGCTGGTGATGCTGTGGCAGGCGCGTCACAATACCGACGCCCAGCACATGACCATCGACACTAACGGTCAGATGGTGATGAAAAGCAAGCGCGAGTTGAAAGAAGACTTCGGCATCACGCCGAAGCCGATTGCGACGATGAAAATGCAATAACGGTGCGGGTTTATGCCCTCACCCAACCCTCTCCCAAAGGGAGAGGGCTTGATTGTCTTACTACTGATGCGGGATCCCAAGCGACTCCGCCAGCTGTTTCGCGAGCTGGTTTTCGTCGTCAGCCCCATACTCCCAGAACATGGCGCCGGCAAGTCCTTTCTCCTTGATGTAATCCGCTTTGATCGCCACGGAGCGCGGGTTCTCATAGGAAATCGCAAACAGCGCCTTCCCGTCGGCGGATTTCACCGACAGCCACGGCACCTTCGCCTGTTCGTCCCAGTGCTCGGTAAAGCGTTTTTGCGGATCGTTCAGCAGCTTGCGGACGATATCGTTGTATTTCACATAGGTATCTTTGGTCAGATCATAGCCAAGCGATTTGAACAGGCTCAGTTCCTGCGGCCCGAAGTAGGGCTGCGTCACCGGATTGTTTTGCGCGTCTGGTTTGCTCCAGTCGATCCCTGGCTCTACGGCACGTTTCGGCACGCGCCCATAGAAACCAATTCCGAGATTCATCTGCTGCGGCTTCAGCCCGGCGGCCAGATAGTTATTCACCACAAACTCGACGCTGTATTTGTCTGCGGCAGCTACCGTTGGCCAGTCGCTGGAGTCATACAGATTCGCGTTAAAATACTGAGTACCGTACGCCATGTCGTAGGTCATCAGGTTGATGTAATCAAGCAGGGGGGCAATGGCTTTCACATCCACCCAGCTTTTCGGACTTTCCGCATTCGCGCCCACCGCAATCGTGACCAGCTTTTTCTTACCAAACGCGTCACGCATCTCTTTTAACAGCGCGGTGAAATTATCCCGGTCGGCAGGGGTGCTTTCGACAAGTCCCCACGCGCCGTTGACCGGATATTCCCAGTCCAGGTCGATCCCGTCCAGGCCGTATTTACTGACGATCTCCTGCGCGGAGCGAATAAACACCGCGCGACTCTCTTTGGTTGCCGCTGCGCCAGAAAATCCTCGCGCGCCCCAGCCGCCAACGGAAAGCAGGACTTTCAGGTTCGGGTTTTGTTTACGAAGCTGAGGAAGTAACGCCAGATCGGATGCCACCTTGGGTGATAACCAGATTTGATGCAGTTTTGCCGGATCTTTCAGCGCGGCGTTGGTTTCGTCTTTCTCGTTGTTATAGACCAGACCAAACGAGTAGTTGAGGTGGGTGATCTGGCGGACGTCGAGTTTATGAATATCGCCACCCGGTCCGGCGGTAACATCGCCACCCCCATTGAAGTAGCCCACGGACATCAGGGGCGCGGCGGAAGCCAGTGACGCGCAAAGCAAGGGTAATGCTGCCAGCAAGGGCAAACGTTTCATATAAGTTCCTCTTTGACTGAATAAAAATAACCACGCCACAGAAAAGGCGTGGCGAAAAAACAGCCTGAAGAGAATAGCATCGCCGTTTCGCTTGTGATGCGAGGGAGTTCACTTTATGGGGATTGGGGAAGAAATGCCGGGTGGCGCTGACGCTTACCCGGCCTACAAAACCAGAGAAAGTAGGCCGGGTAAGGCTAAGCCGTCACCCGGCTAAAAAGCTTACGCCTGCGTCTCCATCCAGTCAGCCAGCGTATACAGCGTTGCGCCTTCTGCTGCCATATCCATAAACGCCTGAGCGCTGTCCTGCGGCTGAATATTTACCCCGCGACAGCCGTCGGTGATGACATTCACGGTATAGCCCAACTGGAGCGCATCCAGCACGGTGAACTTCACGCAGTAATCCGTCGCCAGGCCCAGCACAATCAGCTCGGTGATCTCATGGTGGCGTAACCACGCGTCCAGCGCCGTCTTCTGGCGGTGACCGTTATCAAAGAACGCGCTGTAGCTGTCGATGATTGGGTTTTCACCTTTGTGGAACACCGCGTCGATGGCCTTCTGGTTCAGCAGCGGATGCAGCTCAGCGCCCTCCGTCTGCTGCACGCAGTGATCGGGCCAGAAGGTTTGCGCCAGCCCGTCCAGATCGCCCTGGCTGTAAGGCTCAACGTTGTGCTGGCTGGCAAAGCTGCCGTGGTTTGCCGGATGCCAGTCCTGACTCGCCACCACCGCTTCACCACGAGCTTTACACCACGCAATCAGCGAATTCGCGACGTCTACGGTGCTGTCGCCTTCCGCGACGGCCAGCGCACCACCCGCACAGAAATCATTTTGCAAATCGACCAGTAACAGGGCGCGTTGCTTCATGGGATCTCCTTATTCGTCCGGCGTCAGTTCACCGCGCAGGTTTTGCATCATGGCGCGGCGAATGGAATCAATATCCAGATCCTGACTCAGTAAATAGTGAAGTTTAGTCAGCGTTGCCTCAACGGTCATATCGAAACCACTTATCACGCCTGCGTGAGCCAGAGCATTACCGGTGGCGTAGCCGCCCATATTGACCTTGCCGGACATACACTGGGTGAGGTTGACCACCACAATCCCGCGATCGCTCGCCTCCTGAAGCTCTTTCAGGAACTCACCGTTCTGCGGGGCGTTACCCACACCATAGGAGCGCAGGATCAGCGCCTTCACCGGCTGGCGCAGGAAGTTGCGCACCACGTCGGCGGAGATCCCCGGATAAATCGTCACCACGCCAATCGGCTGCGGGGTGATCGGATGAACGATCAGCTCGCCTGCCGTATTTGGTGCGGGCGGCGTGCCCAGACGACGGATATGGATCCCCGCTTCCAGCAGCGGTTGCAGGTTAGGTGAGGCAAAAGCGTCAAAGCCATCGGCGTGCGCTTTAGTGGTACGGTTCCCGCGGTACAGTCGGTTGTTGAAGAACAGCGTTACCTCGTTGATCGGGTAATTAGCGGCCACGTACAGGGAGTTAAGCAGGTTGATCTGCCCGTCTGAACGCAGTTCCGCCAGCGGGATCTGCGAACCGGTCACGATGACGGGCTTGCTCAGGTTCTCCAGCATGAAGGAGAGCGCCGAGGCGGTGAACGCCATGGTGTCGGTACCGTGAAGGATCACGAAGCCGTCGTACTGGTCGTAATGGGCTTTAATATCATCCGCAATATGCTGCCAGTCTTCCGGCGTCATGTCGGAGGAGTCCATCAGCGGCTCATATTCGTGGATGGTAAAGTCCGGCATTTCCGGACGGTGAAATTCAGGCATCAGCGCCAGCTGGCGCTGCAAGTGGCCGGAAACCGGGATATAGCCATTTTCTGAGCGCTGCATACCGATGGTACCGCCGGTATAGGCGACATATATTGATTTCTTCTGCATGGTAATGAGTTCTTGTTCTTCAAAAGAAAAAATCCCCTCTTCACGGGAAGAGGGGACGGTTTTTAACGCACGTTCGCGCAGGTCAGGCAAAACGCGTAACGGCTCTGTGGATCATTAAAGGCTGCGAGCTTGTCGCTCTCCGCTTTCATGGCTTTCGCCGCGGTCGCCACCGGCGCCGGCAGATAAGCCTGAAGCGCGTCCGGCAGCATGGCACGGACGGAGCCGGACATGCTGTCCATGACCATATCGAAGAACGTCGGTTCGTCCTGATAATAGTCCACGTGCCACTGCTTGAGCTTCGCCAGCTCCGCCGCTTTCTTCACGGCGTCGTCGAAGTCACCCAGGCTGTCTACCAGACCGTTGCTCTTCGCATCCTGGCCAGTCCAGACGTGGCCCTGCGCGATCTGGTCAATCTGGTCTGGCGTCTTTTTACGGGAGTCCGCAACCAGCGTGATGAAACGTTTATAGCCACTCTCAATGCTGAGCTGCATCATCTCAGACACCTCAGGCGGCAGGGATTTGGTAACGGACACGTCTGCCAGCGGCGAGGTGGAAACGCCGTCGGTGTGGACGCCGAGATAATCCAGGCTGTTCTCAACGGTGTTGATCACACCGAAGATGCCAATCGAGCCGGTCAGCGTGCTTGGGTTAGCCACGATGTAGTTGGCTGGCGTCGAGATCCAGTACCCTCCGGAAGCCGCCATGCCGCCCATCGAGACCACTACCGGCTTGCCTGCGGCGCGCGCGGCGGCCAGTTCAGCACGGATCACTTCAGAGGCGCTGACGCTGCCGCCAGGGCTGTTCACCCGCAGGACAATTGCCTTCACTTTCGGATCCAGGCGCGCATCGCGGATCTGCGACGCGGTGGTGTCTCCGCCGACGTTCCCCGGCGTTTCTTCCCCGTCCATAATGGCCCCGTTAGCAAACACCACGGCGATGCTGTCACCGCTGTCGTCCGATTTTTTCGCGGCGTAGTCATACATGCTGATGGCGCTGTAGTTTTTGTCCTCTTTACTCCAGCCGAACTGTTTGGTCAGCGCTTTTTCAATTTCAGCGCTGGAACCCAGCTGATCGACCAGTTTGTTATCAAGCGCGTATTTCGCTGTATCGCCGTCCACCTTGCGCAGGCCGTCCAGCACGCCGCGCGCGCCCGGAAAGACCTGCTCAGCGGTAATCTGACGGTTAGCGGCAATGGTGCCGAGGTAGTTCTGCCACAGCTCGCCAATCCAGCGGCTGTCCGCTTCACGAGCGGCAGGGGACATATCATCGCGGATAAACGGCTCCACGGCGGATTTATAGGTCCCGACGCGGAAGACGTGAGTAGTGACCTTCAGCTTGTCGAGCAGCGATTTGTAGTACAGACCGTTAGTGGCGAAGCCATGCAGATCGACCGTACCCTGCGGAGAGAGCCAGATCTTATTGGCGAAGCTCGCCAGATAATATTGCCCCTGGCTATAGCTGTCGCCTACGGCAATCACCGGCTTGCCGCTGTCGCGGAATTCGCGCAGCGCTTTACCGATGTACTGCATCGACGGCTGATCGCCTCCGGCAAAATCTTTCAGATCCAGCACGATGCCGGTGATGTTGCGGTCATCTTTCGCCTGGCGGATGGTATCGACGATATCGAAGAGAGAGTTTTCCTGCAGGCGGTCGGACGTGGCGCCGAACAGCTGGCGGCCAATCACGCCCAGACGGTTGCTGGTCGATGGCTTATCAACAATCACCCCGGTGATATCGAGTAACAGTGCGCCGCGCGTCGAATGCTGCGACTGGTTTGCGTTGCTGATATGCATCCAGATACCAGCGCATACCAGGACCAGGAAGATGAAAAAGATGTTCATCACCAGGTTGCGGACGAAGTTGAGCAGTCGCCACGTCCATTTAAAGAAACCGGCAATAATTCGCCAAAGGGTTCGCATGTATTCTCCCTAACCAGAAAATGACTGTTTCCGTCGCCACTGGACGGTAATGTTGGGTTATCGTAATGACCCAACCGCCACTTGTCAGCAGGAATCGCCTGCCAGGCTGTAACAAAATCTGCCGTCGTGTTAATTTTGTGAGTAAATTTCATGAAAGGAGTTAACCAATGGACGCACTTGAACTGCTTGTTAACCGTCGTAGCGCTTCCCGCCTGGCCGAACCGGCACCCGTCGGCGAGCAGCTGGAAAACATTCTGCGTGCCGGAATGCGTGCGCCGGACCATGGCACATTGCAGCCGTGGCACTTCTTTATTATTGAAGGCGAAGGGCGCGGCCGCTTCAGCCAGCTGCTGGAGCAGGGGGCTGTTGCCGCAGGCCAGGATGAGAAGGGGATTGATAAAGCCCGCAACGCGCCATTCCGTGCGCCGATGATCATCGCGGTAGTCGCAAAATGCCAGGCCGATCATAAAGTGCCGGTCTGGGAGCAGGAGATGTCTGCCGGTTGCGCGGTAATGGCAATGCAAATGGCCGCCGTCGCGCAGGGCTTCAATGGCATCTGGCGCACCGGACCGCTGACCGAAAGTTCGGTCGTGCGTGATGGCTTTGCCTGTGGCGAGCACGATAAAATTGTCGGCTTCCTCTATCTCGGCACCCCGCAGCTTAAAGCCTCCAGCACCATCAGCGTGCCGGACACCACGCCTTTCGTCAGCCGTTTTTAATTACCCGCGCTAAACTGTCTGGATTCTGAGCATCCGCCGCAGAATTCAGACAGTCATACTTACCTCTTTATGGAATGAGCGCTACCATAGCGCGATTGAGATGACAGGAGACGTCCATGAGCGAGCAAACCATTCGTTTAACGCAATACAGCCACGGAGCCGGTTGCGGTTGTAAAATTTCCCCGAAAGTGCTGGAGACCATCCTGCACAGTGAGCAGGCGAAGTTTGTCGACCCGAACCTGCTTGTCGGTAACGAAACGCGTGACGATGCAGCGGTTTATGACTTAGGTAACGGCACCAGCATTATCAGCACCACTGACTTTTTTATGCCGATTGTCGACAACCCATTCGACTTCGGACGCATTGCGGCCACCAACGCCATCAGCGATATCTTTGCGATGGGCGGTAAACCGATCATGGCGATCGCCATTCTGGGCTGGCCGATTAACACCCTGCCGCCGGAAATTGCCCGCGACGTGATTGAAGGCGGACGCTTTGCCTGCCAGCAGGCGGGTATTGCCCTGGCCGGTGGACACTCTATCGATGCGCCGGAGCCGATCTTCGGCCTGGCCGTCACCGGCGTGGTGCCCACCGAACGCGTGAAGCGCAACAGCACGGCGCAACCGGGCTGCAAACTGTTCCTCACCAAGCCGCTGGGCATTGGCGTACTGACCACTGCCGAGAAGAAATCCCTGCTGAAGCCCGAGCATATCGGTCTGGCAACGGAAGTGATGTGTCAGATGAACCTCGCCGGTGCGGCATTCGCTAATATCGACGGCGTGAAGGCCATGACCGACGTGACCGGATTTGGTCTGCTGGGGCACCTCTCTGAAGTCTGTCAGGGCGCAGGCGTGCAGGCGCAGGTCTGGTATCAGGATGTGCCGAAACTGCCGGGCGTGGAAGAGTACATTGCTCAGGGCGCGGTGCCGGGCGGGACGCAGCGCAACTTCGCCAGCTACGGCCATTTAATGGGCGAAATGCCGGAAGTATGGCGTAACCTGCTGTGCGATCCGCAAACCTCCGGCGGTCTGCTGCTGGCGGTGACGCCGGAAGCTGAAGCTGACGTTCAGGCGACGGCTGCCGAGTTTGGCATCACCCTGACGGCCATTGGCGAGCTGGTGACCGCCCGCGGTGGCCGCCCGATGATTGAGATCCGTTAATTCGATGCGGTTGTTTATTGCCGAAAAGCCGAGTCTGGCGCGAGCCATCGCCGACGTGCTGCCCAAGCCGCATCGCAAAGGTGATGGCTTTATCGAATGCGGTAACGGGCAGGTGGTCACCTGGTGTATCGGTCACCTGCTTGAACAGGCGCAGCCGGATGTCTACGACAGCCGCTACGCCCGCTGGAATCTCAACGATCTGCCAATTGTGCCGGAAAAGTGGCGTCTGCAACCGCGTCCTTCCGTCACCAAACAGCTCAACGTCATTAAGCGCTTCCTGCATGAGGCGACGGAAGTGGTCCACGCGGGTGACCCGGACAGGGAAGGGCAACTGCTGGTCGATGAAGTGCTGGACTACCTGGAGCTGGCGCCGGAAAAGCGTCAGCAGGTGCAGCGCTGCCTGATCAACGACCTCAACCCGCAGGCGGTGGAGCGCGCGATTTCGCGCCTGCGCGCCAACAGCGAATTTATTCCCCTGTGTGTCTCCGCGCTGGCACGTGCCCGCGCGGACTGGCTGTACGGGATCAACATGACCCGCGCCTACACCATCCTGGGACGCAATGCGGGCTATCAGGGCGTACTCTCTGTTGGGCGTGTTCAAACCCCGGTGCTGGGGCTGGTGGTGCGTCGCGACGAAGAGATCGAAAATTTCGTCGCCAAAGACTTCTTCGAAGTCAAAGCGCATATCGTCACGCCGAAAGACGAACGCTTTACCGCCGTCTGGCAGCCGAGCGATGCCTGTGAGTCATATCAGGACGAAGAGGGACGGCTGCTGCATCGTCCGCTGGCGGAGCACGTGGTTAACCGCATTACCGGCCAGCCCGCGATAGTCACCAGCTATAACGACAAACGGGAATCAGAGCCCGCACCACTGCCGTTCTCCCTTTCGGCGTTGCAGATCGAGGCCGCGAAAAAGTTTGGCCTGAGCGCGCAGAACGTGCTCGATATCTGCCAAAAGCTCTATGAAACCCACAAGCTGATCACCTATCCGCGTTCGGACAGCCGCTATCTGCCGGAGGAACACTTCGCCGGACGCCACTCGGTGATGAACGCCATTGGTGTCCATGCGCCGGATCTGTTGCCGCAACCGGCGGTAAACCCGGATACCCATAACCGCTGCTGGGACGATAAAAAAGTCGATGCCCACCACGCGATAATCCCGACGGCGCGCACCAGCAACGTCAACCTGACCGACAACGAAGCAAAAGTCTATAACCTGATCGCGCGTCAGTATCTGATGCAGTTCTGCCCGGACGCGGTTTTCCGCAAGTGCGTTATTGAGCTGGAAATTGCCAAAGGCAAATTTATCGCCAAAGCGCGTTTCCTCGCGGAAGCGGGCTGGCGCACGCTGCTCGGCAACAAAGAGCGTGACGAAGAGAACGACGGTACGCCGCTGCCGGTCGTAGCCAAAGGCGACGAACTGCTGTGCGAGAAGGGGGAGGTGGTTGAACGACAGACCCAGCCGCCGCGCCACTTCACCGATGCGACGCTGCTTTCGGCCATGACCGGGATCGCCCGTTTTGTGCAGGATAAAGATCTGAAGAAGATCCTCCGCGCCACCGACGGTCTGGGTACGGAAGCAACCCGCGCGGGGATCATCGAGCTGCTCTTTAAGCGCGGTTTTCTTGAGAAAAAGGGGCGCTATATCCATTCGACCGAGCCGGGGCGCGCGCTGATTCATTCCCTGCCGGAGCTGGCCGCCAGGCCGGACATGACCGCGCACTGGGAATCGGTGCTGACGCAGATCAGCGAGAAGCAGTGCCGCTATCAGGACTTTATGCAGCCGCTGGTGGGGACGCTTTACCAGCTGATCGATCAGGCGCGCAGCACGCCGGTGAAGCGCTTCAGAGGGATGGTTGCACCAGGCGCGGGTGCGAAGAAACCGTTTAAAAAGAAGAAAAGCGCGGCCTGATACGCCCGGTTTTCACCCTCTCCCTATGGGAGAGGGCCGGGGTGAGGGCACCCGGCCGCACGATATAAACCTTAAATCACACCCTGCCCAATCATCGCATCCGCCACCTTCACGAACCCGGCGATATTCGCCCCGCGCACGTAGTTGGTTTGCGATGCCTCCCCGCCGTACTCCACGCAGGCATGGTGAATATCCAGCATGATGTGGTGCAGGCGCGCATCCACTTTCTCCGCCTTCCAGCCGAGACGCGCGGCGTTTTGCGCCATCTCGAGGCCGGAGGTGGCCACGCCGCCCGCGTTAGCGGCCTTGCCCGGCGCAAACAGCACGCCCGCGTCCAGGAACAGGTCCGTGGCGTCGATGGTGGTTGGCATGTTCGCCCCTTCGGCCACCGCTTTCACGCCATTGCTAATCAGCGTCCGGGCGGCATCCACGTCCAGTTCGTTTTGCGTCGCGCACGGCAGGGCGATATCCACCGGCACGCCCCACGGCTGTTTACCTTCCAGATAGGTCAGGCCAAACTCACGGGCATAATCCGCTACCCGACCGTCACGGCTGGCTTTGATTTCACACAGACGCGCCAGTTTTTCTGCCGTAAAGCCAGCTTCATCCACTACGGTGCCGCTGGAGTCGGAGGCGGTAACCACGCGCGCGCCAAACGCCATCGCTTTCTCGATAGCGTACTGCGCCACGTTGCCGGAGCCGGAGACCGCCACGCGCATCCCCTCGAAGCTCAGCCCGTGACGCTTAAGCATCGCTTCAGTGAAATAGACCAGACCGTAACCCGTCGCTTCCGGGCGAATCAGGCTACCGCCAAACGACAGACCTTTGCCGGTAAAGACGCAGGCGCTGTTGTTGGAGAGCTTTTTCATCATCCCGGCCATAAAGCCCACTTCACGCCCCCCCACGCCGATATCTCCGGCGGGAACGTCGGTGTCGGGCCCAAGGTGGCGATAGAGTTCAGTGACCAGCGCCTGGCAGAAGCGCATCACTTCGCCTTCGCTCTTGCCTTTCGGATCGAAATCACTCCCGCCTTTACCGCCGCCCATCGGCAGGGTAGTGAGCGCATTTTTAAAGGTCTGCTCGAAGCCGAGGAACTTCAGAATCGACAGGTTCACCGAAGGATGGAAGCGCATCCCGCCCTTAAACGGCCCAATGGCGGAGTTAAACTGCACGCGCCATGCGCGGTTGACCTGCACCTGATTGCGATCGTCCACCCACGCCACGCGGAACTGGATGACGCGCTCTGGCTCTACCAGACGTTCAAGCAGCGCCATCTGGCGGTAGCGCGGATTTTCCTCAAGGAAGGGCCACAGGGTGGTCATGACTTCACGAACGGCCTGGGCAAACTCGCTTTGGTGCGGGTCGCGCTGCTGAACATGGGCAAGAAAGCTTTCCAGAGAGCGTGTCTGATCCATAGATATAAGAACCTCTTATAATAATTTATGCGTGTGGCGGAGATGTTTTGTGTCGTTTTTTTGACTATACCACCCGCACCGCTTTGAGAGGCAAGCAGAAATTTATGCTGCAAGGGAAATTAATGACAGGGCGCGCGTCATAACTAAAAGCGATGACGTGATACATTAAAGATCCCGTCCGGATCGACCGTTATAGATATAAACGATGCAAAGGAAACAAAGTCTATGAACCGTTACGCAATGGCCGCGTTATGTTTGATGGTGTCCGCCGGGGCACAGGCTGATCGCATTCGCCCGGATGTCGAGGTTAACGTGCCGCCAGAGGTCTTTAGCGCTGGCGGCCAGCGTGCGCAGCCGTGTAATCAGTGCTGTATCTATCAGGATCAAAACTATTCCGAAGGCGCAGTGGTCAGGGCGGATGGCGTGCTGTTGCAGTGCCAGCGTGATGAACGCACCCTCAGTACAAACCCGCTGGTCTGGCGTCGCGTAAAAGAATAAACGCTTCCAGCAGCGGTATATCCGCCGGGGCTAAATCATACGTGAACGCGTCTTCTGGCGTACACCATACCAGCGCCGAGTGATAATGCGCCTTCAGCTCACCGCTAAATTCAGGCACATGCCAGGCGTGGAGGTGAATCAGCCGCTGCGACACCTCCCGCTGGTGGCTTGCCACATACCGCGCGGGCACGGCCTCAATGCCGAGCTCTTCGCGCAGTTCGCGGATCAGCGCTTCCGGCTGGGTCTCACCGGCTTCAACCTTCCCGCCCGCAAATTCCCACATTCCTGGCTGATCGGCATGTTCGGGACGCTGCGCCAGCAAAATCTTGCCCTCATTTTCGAGGATGGCCGCAACCACATCGAGTGTTTTCAGCATGTTCGTCAATAATTAATAGCGAAAAACGACATATTATCGTGCCCTTCCAAAGAGTCCAGTCATCAGGAGAATCAGGTGAAAGAGATATCCGCCTGGGTTGCGCCCATGGAAACCCTTCCCGTCAGCCTTAGCCCCATCGCCGCCATGCAGAAAAAACACTTCGGCGCGGTGCTGAACCCCACTCGCTGGTGGGGGCGTATGCCGCGTCTTTTCTGGCTGGTGGCGCTGTTTGTCGGCTATCTGGAGCGGCGCAAGGCGCGTTTGACCCCGGTTCTGCGATCGCTACTAATGACGCGGGTCTCGCAGATCTGCCACTGCGCATTTTGTATTGATGCCAACAGCCTGCGTCTGGCCGAGCGGAGCGGGGCGCTGGATAAAGTGCAGGCCGTCAGCGACTGGCAAAATTCCACCCTGTTCAGCGAAGAGGAGCGCGCGGCGCTGGCCTATGCGGAAGCGGTCACCGCCACGCCGCCTGAGGTGGATGAAAATATCAAAAGCCTGCTGAAGCGCCACTTTACGGAAGAGACCATCACCGAAATGACGGCTCTGATTGCCTTTCAGAATCTTTCCGCCCGCTTTAACGCCGCGCTGGATATCCCGACTCAGGGGCTGTGCGCCACGTTTAAAGGTAAACCACATGCTGGATAAACATCTGCACCCCCGGCTGAAACCCGGGTTAAATCAGCTGGCCGCCGCGCTGGATAAACCGTTTATCACGCCTGATGGCTTAACGCTCGCCGGGTTTGCGATTGGCGTGCTGGCGTTACCTTTTCTGGCGCTGGGCTGGTATCCGGCGGCGCTGATCGCCATTGTGCTGAACCGGCTGCTGGATGGTCTGGACGGCGCGCTGGCGCGTCGCCGTGGCCTGACGGAAGCGGGAGGATTTCTTGATATCGCCCTCGACTTCCTGTTTTACGCCCTGGTGCCGTTTGGTTTTGCGCTGGCCGCTCCGGCTGATAATGCGATCGCCGCCGCCTGGCTGCTGTTCGCGTTTATGGGGACGGGCAGCAGTTTTCTGGCCTTTGCCGCGCTGGCGGGGAAGCATGATATCGACAACCCCGGCTATGCGCACAAGTCGCTTTATTACATTGGAGGATTAACGGAAGGAACAGAGACCATCGCGCTGTTTGTGCTGTGCAGCCTGTTTCCGGCGCATTTCGCGCTCTTTGCATGGGGGTTTGGCGCGTTGTGCTGGCTGACCACCACAACGCGCATCTGGAGCGGTTATATCACGCTGAAGTCACTTCCCCGCTAGCGTGCGCTCTCCGGTCCGCGCTCCCCGGTGGAGACCGGGTTCTGCGGATGGCTGCTCCATTCGTACCACCCGCCGTCGTAGACGGCAACGTTCTGCCAGCCCATGGCGCGGGCGTACATAAAGGCTTCAGACGCGCGCCAGCCGGTACCACAGTAAAACGCAACGTGCTGCTCCGGCAGGATATTCCACGTTTTCCACATGGCGGCAATATCATCGGCGCTGCGCATGGTGCCATCCGGATTGTGGAAATCTTCCATGTGGGTCGCGTCGCTGCCCGCATGGCCCCAACGCGCACCGGCAATTTCACCTTTTGGCTTGATATAGCTGTAGCCGCTGGTTTCACCGATAAACTCTGGCCAGGAACGAATGCTCACCAGCGACGCGTCCTGACGGTGCAGCATTCCCCGGGCCTGCTCCATATCCACCATCAGCTGCGGCTGGCCCGGGATCGGCGCGCCAAAATCAGGGGCTGGCTTCACGTTTGCAGGCGTTCCGCGCTCAACGGGCAGGCTGGCGTCGGACCACGCCTTCCAGCCGCCATCCAGAATCCGTACATCCCTCACGCCCGCGTAGAGCATGATCTGCGCCACGCGCGCGGCGGCATACACGTCGCGACCGTACAGAATGACGGTGGTATCGTGACGGATCCCGTGCTTCGCCAGCATCGCTTTCAGCTTTTCGTCAGAGACCTTATTCCACAGCGGTTCGCTTTCCACTTCATTGGTGTCGATATAGCCCGCGTCGGGAATGTGGCTCAGGAGATAAAGCTTCGGCGTACCCCAGCCAGCCTCGATCACCTTCCACTCTCCGGCTGGTGCGGCGGTAACGGGTTTGCCCTGCTGCAACTGGCGGATCCACTGCGGATAAACCAGCTGTTCGAAATGCGCCAGACGTTGCAGACGGTCGGATTGTTGCAGGGCATCGCTCAGGGTGGAGA
This sequence comes from Enterobacter sp. MGH 38, assembly GCF_000492855.1. Classification (NCBI taxonomy): domain Bacteria; kingdom Pseudomonadati; phylum Pseudomonadota; class Gammaproteobacteria; order Enterobacterales; family Enterobacteriaceae; genus Enterobacter; species Enterobacter sp. MGH 38. The sequence goes on from NZ_KI535608.1 coordinate 927,329, forward strand.
CGTGGGTAAAGCCCGCTTTCTCCAGCCGTGTTTTGACGGTCTGGTTGTCATTATCGTTGCCATAGAGCGCAACCGGCATGTCTGGCGTAAGCCGATGCTGTTTTGCCCAGCCGCTGAGCTGTTCATCGCTCATTGCCCCAAGCCAGCTGGCAGAGAGATTAAGTGCGGCGGGCTCGTGCCCGGACGTTCCGCTCAGGGTCTGCGGCCAGCCGTTATAGAACGCACTGATGCGCGTATCAATTACCGCGCCATTTTGCGTCTGAAGCTGAGCCAGCGTGAGGGAGTGGGGCATATCAGCCGCCGTGGAGGAGAGTGAGGCGAGGCCGCAGATCAGGGCCAGCGCGGTCAGTTGAGAAACACGTTTCATCGAAAAACCTGACGTCATTAAAAGAGGGGGGCATTGTCGTCTCTCCTGAAGCCAAAAACATTGCGTTAGCACATTATTGCCAGCGAGAAATCTCAATCACCTCGCCGCCGGGCGGAATATCGTCCTCATCATGCGTGACCAGCACCACCGGGATCCTGCGCTGGCGAGTGACCTCGAATACCCACGCCCGGAATGAGGCGCGCAGCGTTTTATCCAGTCGACTGAACGGCTCGTCGAGCAGCAATGCCTGCGGCTGGGCGAGAAGGGCGCGCAACAGGCTGACCCTGGCGCGCTCGCCGCCGGAAAGGGTCGCCGGATCGCTGGTGTAGTGGTTTGCCAGCCCGGCAGTCTCCAGGGCCTGCTCGACCGCGTTGCGGCGGGCGCGCCCGACGATGTGCGCCGGCAGCGCCAGCATCAGGTTTTGCCCCACGCTGAAGGCGTCAAACAACAGGGCATCCTGAAACAGAATGCCGGTCCCGCGCGTTTCCACGGGGAGCATATCGCAGCGGCGATCGTTCAGCCATAGCTCGCCGTGCGCCTTAAAATCAGCGGATAACGCCCCCACCATCCAGGCGAAAAGGGTCGATTTCCCGCTCCCGGAGGGCCCCATCAGCGTGACAATCTCCCCCGCCGGGACGCGGAAGTTGACCTCACGGAAGAGCGGCGCAATGGTGAGATTTTTCACGGTCAGCATTAACGTAATCCTTGTCTGTGACGGCCCACGAGCCGGGAGAGCAGCGCGGCAAGTGCAAATACGCTGCTGGTCAACAACAACAGACCCAGCGCCCGGCTGGCGAGGATCGGAATGCTGCCGCCGCTGCTGAGGGCGACCGCCTCCGTCGTCAGGGTGGTGAAACGTCCCGCCCCCAGCCAGAGGGTAGGCATGTACTGGGCCATGCTCACGGAAAAGCCGGTGGCAAAGGCCAGCAGGGCCGGACGAACCATCAATGGGCATTTCACTAGCCAGAAAATTTTCGCCCGCCGCCAGCCCAGCGTTCTGGCAGTGAGGATAAGCCGGGGATCGAGCCGGCGCCAGGCCGGTTGTAGCACCAGGAGCATCCACGGGAGAACCCATAGCATATGGCTCCAGAGCACCGCAGCGTACTGGCCGTCGATGCCCAGCCACAGCGCCACGGCGTATTGCCCGGACACGAGGGGCAGCGCCGGGAGGGCAAGCGGCAGCCAGATCCACACCGCGCCGCGCTGGGATCCCCACTCAAGCCAGAGCATGAGGATGGCCAGCGCTGTCAGGCTGGACAGCAGCCCCAGTGAAAGGCTGTCGCTGACGGGGCCGATGTCGTCCCGGCGTGCCAGCATCAGCAGAACCAGCGCACAGAGCACGCCGCACAGCGGCAGTAACCCGCCCAGCACCCGTGCGGGCAGCGCACTATGCGAAGCGCGACGTACCCCGGAGGGGTCAGGCTGGGCGCGCCGCCATGCCGTCCAGAAGCCGTATCCCACCGCGGCAAGCGCCGCCAGCAGCAGGAGCAACACCAGACACAGCAGCGTTCCCTTGGTTTGCTGCTGCGCATCGCCCTGGGTGAGCCACTGCCAGGCCAGCACCGCCAGCGTCGGCGGGTTGCCCGGCCCGAGCACAATCGCCACATCCACCACGGAAAGCGACCAGGCGAGCACCGCCAGCATCACGGCGCCCAGCGCGGGGGCGATTGCCGGGAGGACGAGCAAGTTGAGCGCCTGCATTCGTCCGTAGCCGAAGGTATGCAGGACAATTTTCTGCTGTGCGAGGCGCTTTTCAGGCAGCGCGGCGTAGATTGCCCACAGAACGAACGCGCTCTCTTTGACCGCAAGCGTCAGGCCAAGCCCGATACCGTAGCGGTCAAGCTGCGGCGAACAGACTGTACAGATCCGGTAAAACTGCCCCCCTTCCGCAAACAGCAGCAGCGCGCTGGTGGCGAAGGCGACGTGCGGCACGGCTAACAGCCACGGCAAACGGGTGCTCAGGCGCTGCCAGCCTTCACCCGGCCAGAGAAGCGCAAGCAGGGTCAGGGCGATAAACAGTGAGCCCAGCGTCGCGATAAGCGTGGAAACCAGCGTGGCGGCCAGCGCCTGCGGCAGCTGCGGATCGGCAAACAGCGTCGCCCAGTTGCCGGGAGAAAACGCCGGGGCCAGCAGCATGCCGCTGGCGGGAAGCAGGGGCAGATAGATGACCGCCATTGCCGCCCAGACCAGCCCGCTTAGCGGGTTCCGTAGCGGCGAAGCCATTCCTGCTCCAGGGCGTTAACCCAGGCGGCGTGCGGTTCGGGAAGTACATCAGGCGTGCCTGAGGGGGTAAAGGCGCGAAGCTGTTTTGCCGCTTTTGCAGGCAGTTTTTCGCCATCCAGCACGCTCGGGTCACCCCAGACGTCAGGATTAGCTTTGCGGATCTGCGCCTGTGGTGACAGCAGGAAATTCGCCACCACTTTCGCACCTGCGCTCGCGCTGGCGTTTGCCGGGATGGCGACAAAATGGACGTTGTCGATCATGCCTTTGAGAAAGCCGAAACTGTAGCTGTCGGCAGGCAGTTCACCGCTCGCCACCTTTTGCATCGCATGGGCGGGGTTAAAGGTGAGCGACAGGTTCAGACTGCCGCTGGCCAGCAGCGTATCCATGCGCGCAGGCGACGGAGGAAAATCGTTCCCTTCGCGCCACAGCAGGGGGTGCAGCGTATCAAGGTAATCCCACAGCGGCGCGGTGACCTGCGCAAAGGTACTGTCTGGCGCGTTTTTTAACGCCTCCGGATGGGCGGTCAGCGCCAGCAGTAGCTGCTCAAGAAACGCCGTGCCGGTAAAATCCGGCGGTCGCGGATAGCTCACCTTGCCAGGGTGCTGTCGGGCGTATACCAGCAGCGCGTGGGGATCTGCCGGTGGTGTCGGCGTACTCGCTTTACGGGCGATAAAGGTTAATTGCGCGCCGCCCCACGGGGATTCTGCCCCATCGGTCGGGATGGCAAAATCTTCCGTTACCGGTTTACGGGTATCGACGTAGCGCCAGTTGGGCAGGGTTTGCGCCCAGCCGGTGAGCAGCAGGTTTGCCGCTTTCAGGTTGCGGAAGTTTTCCCCGTTTACCCAGAGCAGATCCACCGACCCGTTACTGCTACGTCCTGCGGCATGTTCCGTCTGGATCCGCTTCACCGCGTCGGCGGCATCGGCCAGATGAACGATCTTCAGGTTGATGGCGTAGTGCGTTTTCATCTCGCCGCTTACCCAGTCGAGGTAGCGGTTAACGGCCTCGTCACCGCCCCAGGCGTTAAACCAGACGGTCTGCCCGGTGGCCTGTTGCTGAATGGATTGCCAGCTCTCTGCGGCGAAGGCAGAGGTTGCCAGCAGCAGACTCGTCAGAAACGCGCAAAAACGCACCCGGCGCATAATGCCTCACTTTTTAATCGAAGGGATGTAACGGGAAAACAGCCAGCGAGTGACCAGCGGTAATAACCCTAATAGTGTAAAGGCGAACAGCAGTCCCGGCGACAGAATATCGCGCAGCGAGGTGAGTTTCCCCAGCTCGCGTCCGGCGTTCAGATAAATGACGGTGGCAGGTAGCATTGCAAGCTGGCTGACCCACCAGTAGTGACACACCCTGAGACGGGTTAGCCCCATCAGCAAATTGACCAGAAAGAACGGGAACAACGGCATCAGGCGCAGGGCAAAAAGGTAGCGCGCGCCGTCGCGATCCATTCCCGCATCTATCGTGCTCATCTGTGCGGCAAAGCGCCGTTGCACCCAGTCTCGAAGCAGATAACGGCTGACGAGCATGGCAAGCGTGGCGCCGAGCGTCGAGGCAAATGACACCAACAGCGTCGCCTCCCACAGGCTGAAAAGCGCCCCGCCGAGCAGCGTCAGAAGCGCGGCTCCGGGGATCGATAGCGCGGAGAGCAGAACGTAAACCGCAAAATAGAACAGCGCGCTCTGAAGGGGCGCTTGCTCCACACGAGCGAGCAACGTTTGCTGGTGTATTTTTAGCGTGTCGAGGGAGAGCATGCCCGGTGGAAGCAAAACAACAATTAAAACAAATGCGCCCAGAAGGGCGCACAGGAGACTGATTTTTTTAATATTCACTGAAGTTTACAGCTTGAACGTTGCCCATACCGGCGCATGGTCGGACGGCTTTTCCATGCTGCGGATGTCATAGTCGATACCGGTTTCGATGCAGCGTTCGGCCAGGGGGGCGCTCGCCAGCAGCAGATCAATACGCAGGCCCCGGTTGTCATCGAAGCCTTTAGAGCGGTAGTCAAACCACGAGAAACGGTCCTGCGTTTCCGGGTTAGCCGTGCGGAAAGTATCCACCAGCCCCCAACCCAGCAGGCGCTCCATCCACTCGCGCTCCTCCGGCAGGAAAGAGCATTTGCCGGTGCGCAGCCAGCGCTTACGGTTCTCTTCGCCAATACCGATATCCAGATCCGTCGGGCTGATATTCATGTCGCCCATGATAAGCACCGGGTTTTCTTTTTTGAGTTCGGTTGTCAGGTAGTTTTGCAGATCCTGATAAAACTTCGCTTTGGCCGGGAATTTGGTTTCATGATCGCGGCTTTCACCCTGCGGGAAATAGCCGTTGATGACGGTCACATTGCCGAGTGCGGAAGGAATTTCCGCCATGATGATGCGGCGCTGCGCCTCTTCACCGTCACCCGGGAAGCCACGGCGCACCGACACCGGCGTATCTTTGGTCAGCAGCGCAACGCCGTAGTGGCCTTTCTGACCGTGGTAAAAAACGTTATAGCCCAGCTTCGCTACCTCTTCAAGCGGGAACATATCGTCGTGAACTTTTGTCTCCTGCAAGCCGATCACATCTGGCTGATGTTGCTCAACAATCGCTTCAAGCTGGTGAGGGCGGGCACGCAGGCCGTTGATATTAAAAGAGACAAATTTCATAGTCGCTGCCAATGCAAGGTGAATAGTGCAAGGATGGTAGCAGAATTTACGTCGTCTGTTATCCGCTTCGCCCAATTACTGCGACAGATAATGCCAACGGTGCAATATTTGCACCATTTCGGCGCGTTTTGCCCTCGAACAGGGCGTAAACGACCGATAAATTTCGCGAGCGATCACAATTCCAGAATTATATTTGGCCTCTGCATACTCTTTCTTGTTTTCATGCGGCAAAGCGCCGCTTGTCGTAAAAATATTCACTATTTATGCATTATAAGTGAATATCTCCATATTGTAACTCATTGATATTCTGTTACCCAAACCCATTTATGCATTTTTATCGCTGGCTGGCACGAACGCTGCAATCTACATTCACAGTGCAAACACTCAATTATTTAACATTTAAACAACCTTTTATTTACCGGATGAGGTCGCTATGTCTCTGTCAGTTACGCGTGAAAATTTCGATGAATGGATGATGCCGGTATACGCTCCGGCGGCTTTTATTCCGGTACGTGGGGAAGGCTCTCGCCTGTGGGATCAGCAGGGCAAAGAGTATATCGACTTTGCAGGTGGGATTGCGGTGAATGCGCTGGGGCATGCAAACCCGGCGTTGCGGCAGGCGCTGAATGACCAGGCGGCGAAATTCTGGCATACCGGCAACGGTTATACCAACGAACCGGCATTGCGTCTGGCGAAGAAGCTGATCGACGCCACCTTCGCAGAAAAAGTCTTTTTCTGTAACTCCGGCGCGGAAGCGAACGAAGCGGCGCTGAAGCTGGCGCGCAAATATGCGCACGATAAATTCGGCGCGCATAAGAGCGGCATCGTAGCCTTTAAAAATGCTTTCCATGGCCGCACGCTGTTTACCGTCAGTGCGGGCGGTCAGCCCTCATATTCTCAGGATTTTGCGCCGCTGCCGCCGGATATCCGTCATGCGGCGTATAACGATTTACACTCTGCCAGCGAGCTGATTGACGACACCACCTGTGCGGTGATTGTCGAGCCCATGCAGGGGGAAGGCGGCGTCATGCCCGCCCAGAAAGCGTTCCTGCAAGGGCTGCGCGAGCTGTGCGATCGGCATAACGCGGTCCTGATTTTTGACGAAGTCCAGACCGGCGTGGGCCGCACGGGTGAGCTGTATGCCTACATGCACTATGGCGTGACCCCGGATGTGCTCTCAACAGCCAAAGCGCTCGGCGGCGGTTTCCCGGTGGGGGCGATGCTGACCACCGATAAATTCGCCAGCGTGATGACCGTGGGCACTCATGGCACCACATACGGCGGCAACCCGCTGGCAACCGCTGTCGCCGGACAGGTGCTGGATATCATCAACACCCCTGAGGTGCTGAACGGCGTGAAGCAGCGTCACCAGTGGTTTGTTGAGCGACTCACGGCCATTAACAGCAAAACTGGCCTGTTCAAAGAGATCCGCGGTCTGGGGCTGTTAATAGGCTGTGAGCTTGCCCCTGAGTTTGCCGGCAAAGCGAAGCTGATTTCACAGGAAGCGGCAAAGCAGGGCGTAATGGTGCTGATTGCCGGTGCTAACGTGGTGCGCTTTGCCCCTGCGCTGATCGTCAGCGAGGAAGAGGTCAGAACTGGCTTAGATCGTTTTGCGCTGGCCTGCGAACAGGTGAAGTCCGGGGTGTCATCATGATGGTCATCCGTCCCGTTGCGCACGGCGATCTCGCCGGGCTTATGCAGCTTGCCGGTAAGACAGGGGGCGGGCTGACCTCGCTGCCTGCCGATGAAAAAACGCTGTCGGCGCGCATTGAGCGCGCCCTGCAAACCTGGCAGGGGACGTTGCCAAAAAGCGAACAGGGCTATGTGTTCGTGCTGGAAGACACCGACACGGGGACCGTGGCCGGGATTTGCGCTATCGAGGTGGCCGTCGGGCTTAATGATCCGTGGTACAACTACCGCGTCGGCACGATGGTCCACGCCTCGAAAGAGCTGAACGTTTACAACGCGCTGCCGACGCTCTTTCTCTGTAATGACCATACCGGCGCCAGCGAACTCTGCACACTGTTTCTCGATCCGGACTGGCGCAAAGAGGGCAACGGTTATCTGCTCTCCAAATCGCGCTTTATGTTTATGGCCGCCTTTCGCGACCGCTTCAACGAAAAAGTGGTCGCGGAGATGCGCGGCGTGATTGATGAGACGGGCTACTCGCCGTTCTGGGAGAGTCTGGGCGAACGCTTCTTCTCCATGGAATTTAGCCGGGCGGATTACCTGTGCGGCACCGGTCAGAAGGCGTTTATCGCCGAGTTGATGCCGAAGCATCCTATTTATACCCATTTCCTAACGCCAGAAGCGCAGGCGGTGATCGGCGAAGTTCACCCGCAAACCGCCCCGGCCCGCGCGGTGCTGGAGAAAGAGGGATTTCGCTACCGTAACTACGTCGACATCTTCGACGGCGGCCCGACGCTGGAATGCGACATTGACCGCGTTCGCGCCATCCGTAAAAGCCGCCTGGTTGAGGTTTCAGAAGGCCAGCCCGCGCCGGGCGAGTGGCCAGCCTGCCTGGTTTCGAACGAGAATTACACCAACTTCCGCGCCATGCTGGTGCGAACCAACCCATCATGCGAGCGTCTGGTACTGACGGCTGCGCAACTGGATGCCCTGAAATGTAACGCTGGCGACACGGTTCGCCTGGTGCGGCTCTGCCCTGAGGAGAAAACAGCATGACTCTATGGATTAACGGTGACTGGGTTACGGGCGAAGGTGACGCGCGGACAAAAACTAACCCGGTCGGCCAGGAGGTGCTCTGGTCTGGGAACGACGCAAGCGCCGGGCAGGTTGAGCAGGCCTGTCAGGCTGCACGCCGCGCGTTTCCGGCGTGGGCGAAACGGCCATTCTCCGAGCGCCAGGCGCTGGTTGAGAAATTTGCTGCGCTGCTGGAGGCCAATAAAGCCGAGCTGACCCGCATCATTGCCTGCGAAACCAGTAAGCCGCGCTGGGAGGCAACAACCGAAGTCACGGCGATGATCAACAAAATTGCGATATCGGTGAAGGCGTACCATACCCGCACCGGCGAGCAGCATACCGAGATGCCAGACGGCGCGGCCACGCTGCGCCACCGTCCGCACGGGGTACTGGCGGTGTTTGGCCCGTATAACTTCCCCGGGCATCTGCCGAACGGGCACATTGTGCCTGCGCTGCTGGCGGGGAATACCGTCATCTTCAAGCCGAGTGAGTTAACCCCCTTAACCGGAGAAGCAGTGGTAAAACTCTGGGAGCAGGCGGGGCTGCCGCCGGGGGTGCTGAATCTGGTGCAGGGCGGGCGTGAAACCGGTCAGGCGCTGAGTGCGCTGAGTGACATTGACGGTCTGCTGTTTACCGGCAGTGCCGGAACGGGCTATCAGCTGCATCGTCAGCTGGCGGGGCAACCGGAAAAAATTCTGGCGCTGGAGATGGGCGGCAACAACCCACTGATTGTGGAAGATCCGGAGGATATCGATGCCGCGGTCCACTTGACCATTCAGTCGGCGTTCATTACCGCCGGACAGCGCTGCACATGCGCCCGCCGCCTGCTGGTTAAGCGCGGCGCGCAGGGGGATGCGTTCCTGAAGCGTCTGGTGGAGGTGAGCGCGCGTCTGGTTCCCGCGAAATGGGATGCCGACCCGCAGCCGTTTATCGGCGGGCTGATCTCCGGGCAGGCGGCGCTGAACGTACTGAAAGCGTGGCAGGAGCACGTGGCGCGCGGGGCGAAAACCCTGCTGGAGCCGAAGCTGGTTCAGCCCGGCACGTCGCTGCTGACGCCGGGGATTATTGACATGAGTGCGACAAGCAACGTGCCGGATGAAGAGGTCTTTGGCCCGCTGCTGTGCGTCTGGCGCTATGACGATTTTGAGTCGGCGATCGAGATGGCCAACAATACCCGCTACGGCCTGTCGAGCGGCCTGATATCGCCGCATCGCGAGAAATTCGACCAGCTGCTGCTGGAAGCGCGCGCCGGGATCGTGAACTGGAACAAACCGCTGACCGGTGCGGCGAGCACTGCGCCGTTTGGTGGCGTAGGGGCGTCGGGCAACCATCGCGCCAGCGCCTGGTATGCCGCCGATTACTGCGCGTGGCCGATGGCAAGCCTCGAAACCCCGGCGCTGACGCTGCCGGAGACGTTGAATCCGGGGCTGGATTTTACAGAGGGTGACGCCCATGAAAGCGCGTGAGGTTAACTTTGACGGCCTCGTGGGGCTGACGCACCACTATGCCGGGCTGTCGTTCGGTAATGAAGCCTCGACGAAGCACCGTTTCCAGGTCTCGAACCCGAAGCTGGCGGCGAAGCAGGGGCTATTGAAAATGAAGGCGCTGTCCGATGCCGGTTTCCCGCAGGCGGTGATCCCACCGCAGGAGCGCCCAAACGTGGCCGTGCTGCGCCAGCTGGGGTTCAGCGGTACGGATGAACAGGTGGTGGAAAAAGCAGGCACGCAGACGCCACACCTGCTTTCCGCAGCCAGTTCAGCCTCCTCGATGTGGGTGGCGAATGCCGCCACCGTTGCGCCGTCGGCGGATACGCTGGACGGCAAAGTGCATCTGACCGTTGCTAACCTGAACAACAAATTCCACCGCGCCAGCGAAGCGGAGACCACCGGGCGCGTGCTGCGCGCCATTTTTAATCATGATGCGCATTTCGAGGTACATTCGGCGCTGCCGCAGGTCGCGATGTTTGGCGATGAAGGGGCGGCAAACCACAACCGTCTGGGCGGCGACTATGGCGAGCCGGGTTTGCAGCTGTTTATCTATGGACGGGAAGAGGGCGGCCACGCCGCGCCGGTTCGTTATCCGGCGAGACAAACCTTAGCCGCAAGCCAGGCGGTTGCGCGGCTGAACCAGGTTAATCCTTCTCAGGTGATTTTTGCCCAGCAAAATCCGCAGGTGATCGACCAGGGCGTGTTTCATAACGACGTCATTGCCGTTTCCAACCGTCAGGTACTGTTCTGCCACGAGCAGGCGTTTGCCCATCAGAAAAAGTTGCTGGCCACGCTGCGCGAACGCGTGCCGGGATTTATGCCGATTCAGGTGCCCACGCAGGCGGTAAGCGTGCAGGACGCGGTCGAAACGTATCTGTTCAACAGCCAGCTGCTGAGCCGGGATGACGGCAGCATGATGCTGGTGCTGCCGCAGGAGTCCCGAAACCATCAGGGCGTCTGGCGCTATCTCAGCGAACTGGTGCAGGCGGATAACCCGATTGATGAACTGCGCGTGTTTGATCTTCGGGAAAGTATGGCCAACGGCGGGGGACCGGCGTGCCTGCGACTACGCGTGGTGTTAACGCCGGAGGAATTGCAGGCCGTGAATCCGGCGGTGATGATGAACGACACGCTGTTCAATACTCTCAATGACTGGGTGGACCGCTATTATCGTGACCGTCTGGTTCAGGCCGATCTGGTTGATCCGCAGCTGCTGCGCGAAGGCCGCGAAGCGCTGGATGCATTATCAACCATCCTGCAACTGGGATCGGTTTATCCGTTCCAGCGCTAAGGAGACGACATGGAAAACTTACTGGCGCTGACGCTGGCCGAAGAGACACCGGAGCGGCAAGAGGGGGCAGGCCCTTCGTTCCACTGGCGATGGCTGGGGCCGGGCGTGCTTGAACTCACGCCGACGGGGAAATATAACCTGTCGCTGCTGCTTTCTACCGGCATTCACGGAAACGAAACCGCGCCCGTGGAGATTGTCGAACTATTGCTGCGCGCGCTGTATCGCGCAGAGATCACGCTGCACTGCCGTCTGCTGGTGGTACTGGGAAATCCGCCTGCGCTGGCGCAAAATAAACGGTATCTCGTGAGCGACATCAACCGCATGTTTGGTGGTCGCTGGGCGCAGTTTCCACAGAGTGATGAGACGACTCGCGCGCAATGGCTGGAGAAGGTGGTCACGGCGTTTTTTGCCGGGGCGGGGGAAACGCGCTGGCACCTTGATCTGCATACGGCCATTCGCGCCTCGTACCATGTGCGTTTTGGCGTGTTACCGCAGCGTCATCAGCCGTGGGATGAGGCGTTTCTGACCTGGCTTGGCGATGCGGGGCTGGAGGCACTGGTTTTCCACCAGACGCCAGGCGGCACTTTTACCCACTTCACCTGCGAAAATGTTGGCGCGTTATCCTGCACCCTGGAGCTCGGAAAAGCGCTGCCGTTCGGGCAAAACGACCTGACGCGTTTTACCCCTACGCATCAGGCGCTCCGGGCGTTGCTCGCCGGGGTTGCGCCGGAACCCACCCGGGAACCCGTCGTGCGCTATCGGGTCGTGCAGCAGATCACGCGTCAAAGCGAGGCTTTCCAGCTTCATATGGCACCCCATACGCTGAACTTTACGCCGTTTCGCCAGGGCGTCCTGCTGGCGGAAGATGGTGAGACGCGCTATGCGGTACAGAAATCCACGGAATATGTTTTATTTCCTAATCCGTCGGTCGCGTTTGGTTTGCGAGCAGGTCTGATGCTGGAAAAAATGCCCTGAACGTCTCCCCTCGCGCAGACCGGAGGGGAAATGAAGAATAAATTTCTTAGCATTAAAAGCGCTCTGGTATTGTTTGCGGAATATTCCTGGAGAATTGCTTTATTATTAAACGGCACTTCGCTATACTTCTCCATAATCTCTTTAAAATCATCCTGTTGAATATTTTTGTTTCATCTCTCCACGCTTTTTCCTTAATTTCTCCATAATTGGCGAAAAGTTGTTTTTTACACTTTCATTGTTTTACCGTTGCTCTGACTAATTGACGATAAACGCCGTAAAGTTAATCTCGTCAACACGGCATAGCGCCGAAGAATAACTGAAAGTAAGGAAAGACATTATGCGTAAATTAACTGCACTGTTTGTTGCCTCTACCCTGGCTCTGGGCGCTACCAGCATGGCGTTCGCCGCCGATACCGCGACCACTACCGCCGCGCCGACGGAAGGCAAAATGATGATGCATCATAAAGGCAAGCCGGGTATGCACCATGAGATGATGATGTTTAAAGATCTGAACCTCACCGATGCGCAGAAGCAGCAGATCCGCGACATCATGAAAAGCCAGCGTGACCAGATGAAACGTCCTCCGCTGGAAGAGCGCCGCGCAATGCATGACATCATTGCCAGCGACAGCTTCGATAAAGCAAAAGCGGAAGCGCAGATCGACAAAATGGCCGAGCAGCATAAAGCACGCATGCTGGCCCACATGGAAACCCAGAACAAGATTTACAACATTCTGACGCCGGAACAGAAAAAGCAATTTAATGCCAATTTTGAGAAGCGTCTGACAGAACGTGCAGCGCCGGAAGGTAAAATGCCTGCACCAACCGAATAATCGGTTCACTCTCTTAAGACCGCCGGGCTCCTGTCTACAAAAGCGAAAACGCTGTGGACAGGACCGGCGGTTTTTCTTTTATCCCATGCCTAAGGTCTGGCCTGACTGCTGCCGATAATACGTCTGTGAAAATGCCCTGGCGCACGGTGCGTCCTTCAGGAGTGGTCATGGAATTCTTTGATATCCGTAAAATGCCGGTCAGTCTCTGGCGTAATGGTGCGGGTGAGACGCGTGAGATTTGCTGTTTTCCTCCCGCGACGCGGGATTTTTTCTGGCGGGCCAGTATTGCCTCCATCGCCAGTAACGGCGAATTCTCCGCGTTCCCGGGCGTTGACCGGGTGATTACGCTGCTGGAAGGCGGCGAGGTGACCCTGGATGCAGGCAGGGCGTTTTGTCATACCCTGAAGCATCACCAGCCTTACCGATTTGCGGGCGATCTGGCGGTGAAAGCCGTGCTCACAGAGGGGCAGATGTCGATGGACTTCAACATCATGACCCGACGGGATTGCTGCCAGGCAAAGGTGCGCGTTGCTACCCGAACGTTCACTACCTTCGCGTCACGCGGTGGGGTGGTCTTTGTCTTAAGTGGCGCCTGGCAACTGGGCGACAAATTACTGACCGCCGATCAGGGTGCCAGCTGGGAAGCGGGCAGTCATACCCTACGTTTACTGGAAACGAAGGGGTCGCTGCTGTTCAGTGAAATTACCTGGCTGCCGGGTCACTGAGGACGATGATCTCATATTTTCCGGTTAATAATGGCTTACAGAGAATTTTGTAACCATCCTGATCGAACCCGGCAGGGGTGCGCAGCAGGGCGGTAGCGTCATCCAGGCTTTCAACGGCGCCAAGCCAGAGCCAGTTGCGGATGATGTGATAATGCGTCATCGCATCGCGGGTTTCTTTCAGCGCCACCGCGCCTTCCCACGGCCAGCAGTTAACGCTGATAGAGGCCAGGCCCGCCATAAACCGGGCATGATGTTCTTCAACGCTCTCTTTTCCACAACACGCCCCGGCGCAGCGTTTCAGCGCGGAGCGGAAACAGGCGCGACCGCGGGTGGTGGCTTCCAGTCCTAACAGGCCGTAACAAAGCTGTAATTCATCAGCCAGGGATTGCAGGGTTTGCAGTGCGGCACGTTTGTTGGCAAACAGACCGTAAAGATTGGGTTCATGCGAAAAATCCACTTCCCGGGCATAAACAACCTGCGGTTTTCCTGCGTTAACCTGCAAGGAACACAGCTGGCGGTTGCGGCGCAGGCGTTTGTTAAACAGCGGCTGCTGTTCCTTGATGAGCCGGGCTTCGAGCAGAAGCGCGCCCAGTTCGCCTGCCGTCTCGATCCAGGTGATCCGCCGGGACTGCCTGAGCATCGATGCTTCATCCGGCGTACGCAGGTGCGACATCACCCGGCTGCGGATATTCACGCTTTTGCCGATATAGAGCGGCATGGTATCGCTGTCGCCGTGGAAGAAATAGACGCCAGGCTGTTTAGGCAGAGCCTCAAGCCAGGGGCGAAGATGCTCGGGATATTCGTAGATAGCCGCCGCTTCAAACTCAAGACGCGGGGCGGATTGACGCCTGCTCACATACTGCTCCATATACTGTTCAGGCATACAGTGTAGCAGGTGTTCGGTGGTTAAAAAAGAGCCGGGTGGCGGTTACGCCTTACCCGGCCTGTAAAACTGAGTTACCGTTTTGCTTTTACTTTTTCCAGAAATCATCAAACACCGTAATCGGCGGACGGCGCTTGTGCTCGGTTTTCAGATACCAGCCTTCGATAATGTTAGCGGTACCTTCGTCGAGCGTTTTGCCTTCCAGATAATCATCTATGTTGTCATATGTGACGCCCAGCGCGGCTTCATCCGGCAGGGAAGGGCGATCGTCCTCCAGGTCCGCCGTTGGCGCCTTCTTATACAGGTGCTCCGGGCAGCCCAGCGCCGCCAGCAGTTGCTTGCCCTGACGCTTGTTCAGGCGGAAGAGGGGGTTGATATCCGTGCCGCCATCGCCGTATTTGGTGAAGAAGCCGGTGATGGCTTCCGCGGCGTGGTCGGTGCCGACGACAACCCCTTTGGTCATCCCTGCGATACTGTACTGCGCTTTCATGCGCTCACGGGCTTTCTCGTTGCCGCGAACAAAATCGCTCAGTTCAATACCGGCTTCACGCAAGGCCTGCTCGCTTGCCAGTACCGAACCTTTGATGTTTACGGTAAGAACACGGTCCGGCTGAATAAACGCGATCGCATCCTGACAGTCCTGCTCGTCAGCCTGCACGCCATACGGCAGACGTACGGCAATAAATTGCAGCGCGGTGTCACCGGTCTCGTCACGCAGCTCGGAGATGGCCATCTGGCTCAGCTTGCCGGCCAGAGTGGAATCCTGACCGCCGCTGATACCCAGCACCAGCGTCTTCAGGAAAGGGTGTGCAGACAGGTAAGCTTTCAAAAAATCAACGCTACGACGGATCTCTTCATTGGCATCAATCGCAGGTTTCGCGCCCAGCGCCTGAATAATTTCTTGTTGCAGAGCCATTACGCCCTCCCTATGCAGAACCAAACAGAAAGTGTGATCTGTTAAAACTAACCCTTTGTCGGGGAAACGACAAGGATCACAGTTTTGAGTGTACTGTTTTACAGCGATTTAGCAGCTTACCGTTGTTTTATTAGAATTTTCCGAAATTCGTCTGGCGTAACTCGCAAAGTTGAACAATAGTAATTTTTATCCCATGCTTAGTTAACACGCTGATAAACAAGAGGACGGAATATGAACAAGAACGTAGCAGGAATTTTAAGCGCAGCGGCGGTACTGACTATGCTGGCAGGGTGTACAGCTTACGATCGCACCAAAGATCAGTTCACACAGCCAGTGGTAAAAGACGTCAAAAAAGGCATGACGCGTTCCCAGGTTGCAGCCATTGCCGGTAAACCTTCTTCAGAAGTTACTATGATCCACGCGCGTGGTACCTGCCAGACCTATATTCTGGGTCAACGTGATGGTAAGGCAGAGACCTACTTTGTCGCCCTGGATGATACGGGTCACGTGATCAATTCTGGTTACCAGACCTGTGCCGAATACGACACCGACCCACAGGCACCTAAGGCACAGTAAGCCTGCTTGCCTGAGAGCGTTAACAAACCGGCCGGAAGGCCGGTTTTTTTATGCATACGTGAATCTTATTTCTTGGCGCGAATTATTTGCCTGAAATGTGAAGGTAGTCAACAAGCCAGGTCAATGAGAGACAATTTCAGTCTATCCAGAATTATCCCCTCCCTGTACCATTGCGTATACTCACTTCAACGATAAACAATGTTCAGCACACTGCCCGTCAGCCAGGATAGCGAGTCGAGTGATAGCGAGACGGCGGGTAGCCAAACAAGAGGGAAGTTATCATGGAAAAGAAACATATCTATCTGTTTTGCTCTGCGGGCATGTCCACTTCGCTGCTGGTTTCTAAAATGCGCGCGCAGGCCGAAAAATATGAAGTCCCTGTGGTGATTGAGGCGTTTCCGGAAACGCTGGCGGGCGAGAAGGGCCAGACAGCAGACGTTATTTTACTCGGGCCGCAAATCGCTTATATGCTGCCAGAAATTCAACGTCTGCTACCCAATAAGCCGGTCGAAGTGATCGATTCCGTTTTATACGGCAAGATTGATGGTTTAGGTGTATTAAAAGCTGCCGTTGCGGCGATTAAAAAAGCTGCTAATTAATTTTTTATTTTTCCCGTCAAAGAGTTATTTCACACACAATCTGCCGTAACGATCGTTGCGGCCTTTAAGGGTATTTTCCTATGAGTAAAGTCATCGCTTCACTTGAAAAGGTACTCCTTCCTTTTGCTGTTAAAATAGGAAAGCAGCCTCACGTTAATGCCATCAAGAACGGCTTTATTAAATTAATGCCGTTGACATTAGCCGGGGCAATGTTCGTTTTAATTAACAACGTTTTTCTGAGCTTTGGAGAAGGTTCCTTTTTTTATTCATTAGGAATTAGGTTAGATGCTTCAACTATTGACACCCTTAATAGTTTAAAAGCCATTGGCGGCAATGTATACAACGGTACGTTGGGTATTATGTCGCTAATGGCGCCTTTCTTTATTGGAATGGCGCTGGCGGAAGAGCGTAAAGTGGATCCGCTGGCGGCAGGCTTACTGTCCATTGCCGCGTTCATGACCGTCACACCGTACAGCGTGGGCGACGCTTATGCCGTTGGCGCCAACTGGCTGGGTGGGGCAAACATCATTTCCGGTATTATTATCGGGCTGGTGGTGGCCGAAATGTTCACCTTCATTATTCGCCGTAACTGGGTTATCCGCTTGCCGGATAGCGTTCCGGCCTCTGTTTCTCGTTCATTTTCCGCGTTGATTCCGGGCTTCATTATTCTCTCCATCATGGGGATTATTGCCTGGGCGCTCTCTCACTGGGGAACTAACTTCCACCAGATCATTATGGACTCTATCTCAACGCCGCTGGCGTCGATGGGTAGCGTGGTCGGTTGGGCGTATGTCATCTTTACCTCCCTGCTGTGGTTCTTCGGCGTGCATGGTTCACTGGCACTGGCGGCGCTGGACAGCGGTATTATGACCCCATGGGCACTGGAAAACGTCGCGCTTTACCAGCAGTACGGCTCCGTCGATGCGGCGCTGGCGGCCGGTAAAACCTTCCATGTGTGGGCGAAGCCGATGCTTGACTCCTATATCTTCCTGGGCGGTACCGGGGCGACGTTGGGTCTGATCATCGCGGTCTTTATTGTCTCTCGCCGCGCTGACCATCGTCAGGTTGCGAAGCTGGCCCTGCCGTCAGGCATCTTTCAGATTAACGAGCCGATCCTGTTTGGTCTGCCAATTATCATGAACCCGGTGATGTTCATTCCCTTCATCCTGGTTCAGCCGCTGCTGGCCGCGATTACGCTGACGGCGTACTACCTGGGCATTATCCCGCCGGTGACCAACATTGCGCCGTGGACGATGCCGGCTGGTCTGGGCGCGTTCTTCAACACCAATGGTAGCGTGGCCGCCTTCCTGCTGGCGATATTCAACCTCGGGATTGCAACCCTGCTCTACATGCCGTTCGTGGCGATTGCGAACAAGGCCGCAACGGTTATCGATGAAGAAGAGAGCGAAGAGGATATCGCCCTCGCACTGAAATTCTAAAATTGCACGGCGCGGGGCAACCCGCGCCAGCGGAAAGGAGCTTAAAAAATGTTAGATTTAGAGAGTATCGTTGCCGAAGAAACCGCAGAGAACGATCTGGAAGAGGTGGTGATGGGCCTCATCATCAACTCCGGGCAGGCACGCAGCCTGGCGTATGCGGCGCTTAAGCAGGCCAAGCAGGGCGACTTCGTTGCCGCGAAAACCATGATGGAGCAGTCCCGTACGGCGTTAAACGAAGCGCATCTGGTGCAGACGAAGCTTATCGAAAGCGACCAGGGCGAAGGGAAGATGAAAGTGAGTCTGGTGCTGGTACATGCGCAGGATCATCTGATGACCTCCATGCTGGCACGCGAGCTGGTAGCGGAGCTCATCGAGCTTCACGAGAAGATGCAATAAGTCAGGATGAAGTAACAGGAGGTCAGCACGATGGAAATCAAAACCGCACATGAGCAGCAGCTGTTTAATGGCAAGAATTTTCACGTGGTGATTTACAACAAAACGGAGAGCGCCAGCGGTCTGCACCAGCATGACTACTACGAGTTCACGATTGTTCTGACCGGCCGCTACTATCAGGAGATCAACGGTAAGCGCGTCCTGCTTGAGCGTGGCGATTTCGTCTTCCTGCCGATGGGATCTTATCACCAGAGCTTTTATGAGTTTGGTGCGACGCGCATTCTGAACGTAGGCGTGAGCAGGCGTTTCTTCGAGAAGCATTATCTGCCGCTGGTGCCGTTCTGCTTTGTGGCGTCACAGGTGTATCGCGTTAAAAATGAGTTTATGACCTGGATTGAAACGGTTATCGCCTCGCTGAATTTCCGCGACAATGAATTTGATGAATTTATTGAAACCGTGACGTTCTACGTCATGAATCGCCTCCGCCATCACCGTGAAGAACAGCAGGTGGTGGATGATATTCCTCAGTGGCTGCGTAGTACCGTGGAGCTGATGCACGACAAAGGACAGTTCAGCGATAACGCCCTGGAGAATATGGTGGCGCTGTCGGGTAAATCGCAGGAATATTTGACGCGCGCCACGCAGCGTTATTACCGTAAAACGCCTGTGCAAATTATTAATGAAATCCGCATTAACTTTGCCAAAAAACAGCTGGAAATTACTAATTACTCTGTCACCGATATCGCTTACGAATCGGGTTACAGCAGTCCCAGTCTGTTTATTAAAACCTTTAAAAAATTGACTTCATTCACACCGAACAGTTACCGCAAAAATTTAACGGTAATTAATTAACTTTCGGCGGTTTATCCGCCAGGAACAGTGACGTAATGGCTTGCCCAAATAGCGGGAAGAGCACGCTATACCTTGCAGGCGATTAACCTGATACGCTAAGGGAGATATTATGCAACAGAAATTAAAAGTCGTAACCATTGGTGGCGGCAGCAGCTATACTCCGGAATTACTTGAAGGTTTCCTGAAACGGTATCATGAATTACCGGTCAGCGAATTATGGCTGGTGGATGTTGAAGAAGGTCAGGAGAAGCTGAATATTATTTTTGAACTGTGCAAACGCATGGTTGAAAAAGCGGGCGTGCCCTTAACCGTGCATAAAACGCTGGATCGTCGCCTGGCACTGAAAGATGCTGACTTCGTGACCACGCAGCTGCGCGTCGGCCAGCTGAAGGCGCGTGAGCTGGACGAGCGCATTCCGCTGAGCCATGGTTATCTGGGCCAGGAAACCAACGGGGCAGGTGGCCTGTTTAAAGGCCTGCGTACTATTCCGGTCATTTTTGACATCATTAAAGACGTGGAGGAGATCTGCCCGAACGCCTGGGTGATCAACTTTACCAACCCGGCCGGGATGGTCACCGAGGCAGTCTATCGCCATACCGGTTTCAAACGCTTTATCGGCGTCTGCAATATTCCGATTGGCATGAAGATGTTCATCCGCGATGTACTGGAACTGACCGAGCACGATGATCTGTCCATTGACCTGTTCGGCCTGAATCACATGGTCTTTATCAAAGATGTGATTGTGAACGGGCAATCGCGCTTTGCGGAACTGCTCGACGGCGTCGCCTCTGGTCGCCTGACTGCGGCCTCGGTGAAAAACATCTTCGATCTGCCGTTCAGCGAAGGGCTGATCCGCTCCCTGAATCTGCTGCCGTGCTCGTATCTGCTTTACTACTTCAAGCAGAAAGAGATGCTGGCCATTGAAATGGGCGAATACTACAAAGGTGGCGCACGCGCTCAGGTTGTGCAGAAAGTAGAGAAGCAGCTGTTTGATTTGTATAAAGATCCGAACCTGAACGTCAAACCGAAAGAGCTGGAGCAGCGCGGCGGGGCATACTATTCGGATGCGGCGTGTGAAGTGATTAACGCCATTTACAATGACAAGCAGGCCGAGCACTATGTGAACGTTCCCCATCACGGGCACATCGACAATATCCCGGCAGACTGGGCCGTTGAGATGACCTGCATCCTTGGACGCGAGGGTGCAAAACCGCATCCCCGCATTACCCACTTCGACGATAAGGTGATGGGGCTGATTCACACCATCAAAGGCTTTGAAGTGGCGGCGAGCAATGCTGCCCTGAGCGGCGAACTGAATGACGTACTGCTGGCGCTGAATCTCAGCCCGCTGGTGCATTCTGACCGTGACGCTGAAAAACTCGCGAGTGAGATGATCCTGGCGCATGAAAAATGGCTGCCAAACTTTGCTGCAACGGTTGAGAAACTGAAACTCACACACCGTTAAGAGGAGGCGCGATGGAAAACCTGCTGATCGTCAATGCCGATGATTTTGGCCTGTCAAAAGGGCAGAACTACGGCATTATTGAAGCCTGTCGCCGGGGCGTCGTGACCTCTACAACAGCGCTCATCAACGGTGAGGCGGTGGAACATGCGGCGCAGTTAAGCCGTGAGCTGCCCGAGCTGGGCGTGGGCATGCACTTTGTGCTGACGCTTGGGTTGCCCCTTTCACCGATGCCGGGTCTGACGCGCGAGGGACAACTGGGGAAATGGATTTGGGAAATGGCGGAGCAGGACGCTCTGCCGCTCGATGAGATTGCCCGCGAGCTGGAGTGCCAGTTTAACCGCTTTGTGGATATGTTTGGCCGCGAACCTACCCATATTGACAGCCATCATCATGTGCATATGATCCCGGCGATTTTCCCGCTTGTGGCAGAGTTTGCGCAACGTAAAGGCGTGGCGATGCGCGTGGATCGTGAGGTGCGCGGGTTGCCGGACGTCGCGGTGACGTCAACGGAGGGGTTCAGCAGCGCATTTTATGGCGACGAGATCGACGAAGCGCTGTTCCTGAAGGTGCTGGATGACTCCGCCGCAAAAGGGGAGCGCTCGCTTGAGGTAATGGCGCACCCGGCGTTTGTCGATGAGATAGTACGTAAGAGCGCCTACTGCTGGCCGCGTCTGGCAGAACTGGATGTGCTGACATCGGCGTCGTTAAAGTATGCGATTGCCGAGCGTGGGTATCGTCTGGGGACGTTCAGGGATCTTTGAGGCAAAGCCCGGTGGCGAGGTAAAAGCAAAACGGTAACCTTTTGGTTACCGTTTTTATTGTTTTCTCCCTCTCCCAGGGGAGAGGGCCGGGGTGAGGGCTTCAGGTTTTTTACGCCGGTATCTGGTCAATCTTACTGCTGCGCGACCACACGCGGTGCGCGGCGAGCAGGTCAAACAACCGGGTCATAAACGCATCATCGACGTTATCACCTTCGACAATGCCTTCTTCCCCTTGATCCCGTACCTTCAGCAGAGTTTTAAACTTCCGCGCATCGCCTGCCAGAGCGATTGGCTTCAGGTGCTTATAGGCTTCCAGCAGATAATAGGCGGCATCACCGTTACCGAGCAGGCTCTCAACGTCGCCGCACGGCATAATCACCGCATCAACCGTCAGCGACGGTGCTCCGGCGAAGGTCGCGGCAATCGGCAGGACGGAGCCATCATCGGCCGTCACTTCACCCATGCGAGAGTAAAGCAGTTTGGCATGTACGCCCTGGGTTTTGAGCGCCCGCATGATCCCCAGTACGTCGCTGGCGCGCGGTTTATCGTTCAGCAGAATAGCCACTACGCGGCCTTTAATTGACCCGCCAGGTACCGCGTACAGGCTCAGGGACGGATCCTTCTTCAGCCCGTTCACGTCTTTTGGCGGTGCGGCATGGCATTGCTCATCGGTGAGCGTGATGCCGAGATTATTCGCCACGCCCTGAGCAAGCTGGATATCAATATGCGCCAGATGGTCGACCACGCGCTCGCGAATGTAGGTACGCACCACTTTGCTCAGCTCAAAGCTGAAACCGCCGATAATGTGCTGCTGTTCAATCGGGGTCTGGCTGTTCCAGAACAGGCGAGGCTGAGCGTAATATTCGCCGAATGACGGGCTGCGCTCGCGAATTTTTGTTCCATCCACGCGCTCCTGATACGACTCGAATCCGCCACGTTTTGGCCCCGGCGGGGTTTCACGCGGCCAGTTATCGTTAATGGAGTTTGGCTCGTAGTTCGCCGGGTTGGTATCGATATCCTGGCGATGCATCCCGTCACGCTGGAAGTTATGGTACGGGCAGGTCGGACGGTTGATAGGAATTTCGTGGAAGTTCGGTCCGCCGAGACGGCTGATCTGCGTATCGGTATAAGAGAACAGACGGCCCTGGAGCAGCGGATCGTTGGTGAAATCCAGCCCCGGCACAATATGGCCCGGGTGGAACGCAGCCTGCTCATTCTCCGCGAAGAAGTTATCCGGGTTGCGATTAAGCACCATTTTGCCCACCAGCTGAACCGGCACCAGCTCTTCGGGAATAAGCTTGGTCGGGTCGAGCAGGTCGAAGTCGAATTTGAACTCGTCCTCTTCCGGGATCAGCTGTAACCCCAGCTCGTATTCCGGGAAATCACCGGCTTCAATGGATTCCCACAGTTCGCGACGGTGGAAGTCCGGATCGCGCCCGGTCAGCTTCTGTGCTTCATCCCACACCAGGGACGCTTTCCCCGCGACCGGTTTCCAGTGGAAACGCACAAACGTCGCTTTACCTTCAGCGTTAATCAGACGGAAGGTATGAATACCAAAGCCTTCCATGGTGCGATAGCTGCGTGGGATCCCCCGGTCAGACATCGCCCACATCACGTTGTGAAGGGTTTCCGGTTGCAGGGAGACGTAGTCCCAGAAGGTGTCATGCGCACTTTGTCCCTGCGGTATCGCCCAGTGTGGCTCTGGTTTTACCGCATGGACAAAGTCAGGGAATTTATGCGCATCCTGAATGAAGAAAACCGGGGTGTTATTCCCGACGAGGTCGAAAATGCCCTCTTCGGTATAGAATTTGGTGGCGAAGCCGCGGATATCACGCACCGTGTCGGCCGAACCCGCGCCGCCCTGTACGGTAGAGAAGCGCACAAATACCGGTGTAATTTTGTTCGGATCGGAAAGGAAATCCGCCTTCGTGATCTCCTTCAGGCTCTTGTACGGCTGGAAATAGCCGTGCGCCGCAGAGCCGCGAGCGTGAACGATACGTTCAGGAATACGCTCATGGTCGAAATGGGTGATTTTTTCCCGCAGGATGAAATCTTCCAGCAGCGTCGGGCCGCGCGTTCCGGCGCGCAAGGAGTTCTGATCATCGGCGATGCGCACGCCCTGATTGGTGGTCAGCGCATAGCCTTCACCCCCTTTGCGGTGCGGGTCGAGAGATTTTAACTTTTCGTTGTCCGCATCGGGTGACTTCATGCTTCCCGGTGCAGTAGGTTGCTCGCCCGGCGCGGAGAGGCCCGGCGACGGTTTATGAGAGCCATCCGCAGGGGCGAGTGAGTCCATTCCCGGTTGAGATTCTTCGGTGCCATGAATAGGGGATTGATGGGGTTTATCATTGTTCGACATTGCACGATTCTCCTTTGTTCGTTCCTGAAAACCCTATTAAGGATAGAACAATGTGATGAATTAGCAGGCGAACTAAGCGTTTTCAGAGGAAGTGATTAGCGAAAGGAGCCATCTGCCACATGTCAGGCGCGACGGGTGGGGGGAGAATCGGCTATGATAGAAATTTCCTGCTTTAATAATTTGCATTAGTGAACCCGTCGCTTATGAAACCTCTTCGTCAACAAAACCGCCAGGTTATTAGCTATGTGCCCCGCGTTGAACCCGCGCCGCCTGACCATGCCCTGAAAGTGGATGGTTTTCGCGATGTCTGGATGTTACGGGGTAAATACGTTGCCTTCGTGCTGATTGGCGAGCACTTCCGTCGCTCCCCTGCGTTTACGGTGCCAGAATCGGCGCAGCGATGGGCTATGCAGACCCGCCAGGATGAAGAGGTTGAAGAATAACAGCCATAAAAAAACCGCCCTCAGGCGGTTTTTTTATTTCGGCCGTGATTAACGATGGGCCAGTTCCGCATCTTCTTCACTGTCGAGAATTGTTTTGTCGGTCTGCTTCAGCCACTGGCTGGTCAGGGTACCGGCGGTCATTGAGCCACTCACGTTCAGGGCGGTACGACCCATGTCGATCAGCGGTTCAACAGAGATCAGCAGGGCAACCAGCGTCACCGGCAGTCCAAGCGCAGGCAGAACGATCAGCGCAGCGAAGGTCGCGCCGCCGCCCACGCCCGCAACACCGGCGGAGCTAATGGTCACGATACCGACCAGCGTCGCAATCCAGACCGGATCCAGCGGATTAATCCCCACTGTTGGGGCAACCATTACGGCCAGCATCGCCGGGTAGAGACCCGCACAGCCGTTCTGCCCGATGGTGGCGCCAAAGGAGGCCGAGAAGCTGGCGATAGACTCCGGTACGCCCAGACGACGGGTCTGTGCTTCGACGTTCAGCGGGATAGATGCCGCGCTGGAACGGCTGGTAAAAGCGAAGGTCAGCACCGGCCAGACTTTACGGAAGTATTTCAGCGGGCCAACGCCGTTCACCGCCAGCAGAATGCCGTGCACAACAAACATGATGCCCAGACCGAGGTACGAGGCAATCACAAAGCTGCCAAGCTTAATGATGTCTTGCAGGTTAGAACCTGCAACGACTTTGGTCATCAGCGCCAGGACACCGTACGGCGTCAGCTGCATGACCAGACGCACCAGCTTCATCACCCAGCTTTGCAGGGTATCGATGGCCGTCAGAACGCGCTCGCCTTTCGGCGCATCGTCCTTCAGCAGCTTCAGCGCAGCCACGCCCAGGAATGCCGCGAAGATCACCACGCTGATAATGGAGGTTGGGCTTGCGCCGGTCAGGTCAGCAAACGGGTTCTTCGGAATGAAGGAGAGCACCATCTGCGGAACGGTCAGATCGGCCACTTTACCCACGTAGTTGGTCTCAATCGCCGTCAGACGCGCGGTTTCAGCGCTACCCTGCACCAGACCTTCAGCAGTCAGGCCAAACAGATTGGTTACCAGCACACCCACCAGCGCTGCAATCAGCGTGGTGAAGAGCAGGGTACCAATGGTCAGGAAGCTGATTTTACCCAGTTGAGAGGCATTGTGCAGGCGGGCTACGGCGCTCAGAATAGAGGCGAATACCAGCGGCATAACGATCATTTGCAGCAGCTGTACATAGCCGTTACCGACAATGTTGAACCACTGAATGGAGTCTTTCAGTACCGGGCTGTCGGAGCCGTAAATAGCGTGTAAGGCCAGGCCAAACACCACGCCCATGACCAGACCGACCAGTACCTTTTTCGCCAGGCTCCACTGTTTGTGGCGAGCCTGGGCGAGAAGCAATAGCAATACGACGAACACAACAATGTTCGCGATGAGTGGAAAATTCATCCCCGTTCTCCTGATTTATTATACGGTCGGTTTTTACCGAACCTGTTGGCGCAAGGTTATCAGAAGTGTGATGTCACGCTTATATCCATATGGAATGGTTTATGACAAAAGTGATTATATTGTCGGTTTAATGTTCAATCTGGTGATTAATAAAACGATTGAACTGAAATTGCAGCGAGTTGATCATCTGCGATGACCAGCGCACTGCACCATTTTCGGGCAATGTCTGCGGCATCCAGACGGCATACGCAAACAGCGCCATGCACAGAACGCGCTCCAGCTGGTTGCCTTTTTGCGGCACGAGGATTGGCAGGCGGAAACGCCAGCGGCAGGGCCAGAGCAGCGGTACGCCCGCTGGCGTCAGCATATCGGCGAGGATATGGCTTAAGTAGCCAAGCACCATGCCCTGAATGGCATCCGCCGGGACGATCCAGCTCTCCGGAACCTTTAAATAGAAGAGTGTAAGCAGGCCAAATACGGCCAGCAGGCTGTGGGTAAACCCGCGATGACCAAAGGCTCTGGCGATGGGCTTTGAAATCCACTTTAGCCGCTGGCCAAGGAATGACTTTGGATGATCTATGTCCGGCAGCAGGCAGGTAAGTACGGCGGAAGGGACAATATGCCACCAGTCCCCCTGTGCCAGCACAGGGGTCAGTTCAGCGTTTTTGGCAAACACTGCACAGGCAAGTGAAAAAAGCAGGTGGCCTTCCGCCGTCATGATAAAACCCGGTAAACTGTCGATTCATACAGTATAGGGTTTTTATACAGTGTGTGAAAGAGGTGACGGTGTAACTCTTTGTCACAAACGCGCGGTTAGCGCGCCAGCCAGCCACCGTCTACGGCGAGAGTATGACCGTTAACGTAATCAGATGCTCTTGAAGCCAGAAACACCACCGGACCCTGTAAATCCTCCGGGAGACCCCAGCGGCCCGCCGGAATCCGGTCGAGGATCGCCTGGCTGCGCTGCTCATCATCGCGAAGCTGCCTGGTGTTATTGGTCGCCATATAACCTGGCGCGATAGCGTTCACGTTAATACCTAGCGGCGCCCATTCGTTCGCCAGCAGGCGGGTGAGGCCCAGCACGCCGCTTTTGGACGCCGTATAGGAGGGCACCCGGATGCCGCCCTGGAAGGAGAGCATGGAAGCAATGTTAATGATCTTGCCGCCCTGACCCTGCGCGATAAACTGTTTCGCCACTGCCTGAGAGAGGAAAAAGACTGATTTCAGATTGAGATCGATGACCTCGTCCCAGTCCTTCTCACTAAATTCCAGCGCATCGGCACGGCGGATGGTGCCGGCATTGTTAACCAGAATATCGATGCGGCCCATCTCAGCGACTGCGGTATCCACCACGCTCTGAATACTCTCCTGCTTGCCAAGATCGGCGCGAATCGCGATAAAGCGTCGTCCCAGCGCCGTAACGCGCGCTGCCGTTTCGTCAGGAACCTTGCGGTTAACCCCCACGATATCGCATCCTGCTTCGGCGAGGGCAATGGCCATGCCTTGCCCCAGACCGGTATCGCACCCGGTCACCATCGCCACTTTTCCTGCCAGAGTAAAAGCATCCAGTATCATACGCGCCTCAGAAGTCAGGTTATTGTCATTCTGCACGTAAGAATAGGAGTCTGGAATGAGAAAAGCAAATAAAGTAAAACGTTGTTTTGATTTTGCGGGGCAGGCAGCCGAAGCTGCCTGAAAGAGCGTTACTCCCCACGCAGATGGCGGGCAGTCAATTCTTCAAGAGACGTCAGCCTGACATCCGCCAGGGCAAAACGGGGATCGTGTCGGCCTTCTTCAGCCGGCACAACGATGGAGCGCATACGTGCGGCTTTGGACGCCACCATGCCGTTAACCGAATCTTCCAGCGCCACACAGGTAAGCGGATCCAGCCCCAGTTTCGCGGCGCAGTCCATATACACCTGCGGATGTGGCTTGCTGTACGGAAGCTTTTCGGCCGAGGCCAGCGCGTCGAAGCTGTCGCGCAGCCCGAACATCGTCAGCACTTTTTCCAGCATATGCAGCGGTGAGGCGGAGGCCAGTCCCACTTTCAGCCCTTGCGCCTTGCACAGGGCGATAGCGTCGCGTACGCCCGGTAACAGAGGCTTATACTCTTCTACGAGGGAGATGGCGCGGTTGATAATGCGCGCCGTAACTTCGTCGCGATCCGGGCCAACCCATGGCTGGTGGGCATACCAAAGGTCAACCACCATATCGATGCGCAGCCCCAGGGTATCGGGAAGCTCGTTACGACGACTGATATCGACGCCGAGGCTGGCCATCACGTCCAGTTCAGCCCGATCCCACAGGGGTTCGGAATCAATCAGCAATCCATCCATGTCAAAAATAGCGGCAAGTATCTGGCGCGGTGTCGACATTACAACATCTCCTTATCTTGGGGTAAGACGAACGGTGCTAAGCACAAGCAATTTAGCATATTGCATGCAAAGAGCGGGCGAAATTGACCGACAGCAGGTAGACTTAGGCACAAATAACGCGTCTTTATGAAGAGGAACTAATGACGTATCAACAAGCTGGACGCATCGCGGTCTTAAAACGTGTTGCTGGTTGGGTTATTTTTATTCCCGCCCTGATTTCAACGCTGATCTCCGTACTCAAATTTATGTACGATCACAGCGAAAAACAGCCGGGCATCAATGCCGTTATGCTTGATTTTGCCCACGTCATGATTGAGATGATGCGGTTTAACACTCCGTTCCTGAACGTCTTCTGGTTCAACTCCCCCACGCCGGATTTTCACCACCAGCTGAATGTCGGTTTCTGGATAATCTATGCGTTGATATTTATCGCGATGGCGTTGCAGGCCTCCGGCGCGCGCATGAGTCGCCAGACCCGCTTTTTACGCGAAGGGGTGGAAGATCAGCTGATACTTGAGAAGGCGAAAGGCCCTGACGGGATGAGCCGCGAGCAGATCGAATCGCGCATTGTCGTTCCGCGTCATACCATTTTTGTGCAGTTTTTCCCGCTCTACATCCTGCCGGTCATCATCATTGTGGCCGGGTATTTCTTCTTTACGCTGCTTGGCTTCCTGTAAATCCTAAGGGAAGGGGCGTGATGCTGCCCCTTCCCGCTATGCCGCCAGAATACGGTCCAGCGCCCGCTGGGCATTTACCAGATGACTCCCGCCAAACAAAATAGCCCGGTTTAGCAAGGTGTACAGCTGATAAACCGGCTGACGATCAAGGAAACCCGCAGGTAACGGCGAGACAGACTGATAGCCATCATAAATTTGCGGCGGCTGTTCAGGGTGCAACGGCAGCATCGCGAGGTCACACTCTCTGTCGCCCCAGTAGCAGGCCGGGTCATATATATAGGGACCATCAGGCCCAAGCGCGCAGTTGTTTGACCATAAATCACCGTGCAGAAGGGAAGCCTGAGGCTGATGCGAAGCCAGACGCTGCTGAATATGTTCAACAATCGCGTCGATGTTGCCGAACGCTAATCCCTTTTCAGCGGCCAGCTCCAGCTGCCAGCCGATGCGCTGTTCGGCGAAAAAAGTCGACCAGCGGCGCTGCCATGCGTTTGGCTGTGGGGTGGTGGAGAGGTCGTTATCGAAATCGAGCCCAAACTGAGGTTGATCGCTCCACTGGTGCAAACGGGCGATCTGTTGCCCGAGAATAAAGGCGTTATGCGCATCCAGAGGACGCGCGGGAAGATAGTTCATCACCAGAAAGCTATAGTCACGATCGCTGCCGACGGCTAAAACCTGCGGAACGGTGACTGTTTTACTGCGCGATAACAGCTCAAGCTGATCGGCTTCGGCAGTAAAAATGGGGAGCAATTCGCGCTCATCACATTTAACGAAAAGATCGCGCTCGGCGTAACGTAAATGCCATGCGGCATGGATCTCTCCGCCTGGCAGTTCGTTACGCAGTTCAATTTCACCTTCACCCAGCTGCTCACTTAAAAGATGACTGATAGCCTGCCACATGATGTCTCTCCCATGTTGTCTGCCAGATCATAAAGTTAGCGCAAAACGGCTATAAAAAAACAGGAACTAACGCACAACTGAGCGGTTTAATTTTATACAGGGCACTTATTGTTCTTTTTTATGCCAGTTTTCCCAGCTATCCACATCAATTTCCGTGGCTTTGTCAGTCACGCTTTCCACCAGGCTACTGGCCAGCGCCTTCACCTCTTCCTGACTCAGCGGGCTTATCAGGCCAAATGCCAGTGAGCCGAGATCGTGAATATTGCCCTCATCGTCCGTCAGCGTGAGCAGAAAATTGGCGCGCGTGAACGCGTTGTTGAGTTCATTCAGTTCGGTCAGCGACGCCTCATGAATATTCACGGTTACGACGTAGCGGGTGATATCACCACTGCTCATAATTCACCTCGTTGTTATCCTGAAAGTTTTCTTAGCATAGTCGATAAGCCCTGTTTAGCGACTTCCCCCTCCATGGGAAGGGGAAGCAGGTTCAGCTTCTCTCGAGGTAATCGACAATTTTCTGGGTATCCGCAAGCGAACACAGACGCGTTCCCTGATTGATGGTGGCTGCACTCCCTGCCGCGACGCCATAGCGTGCCATCTCCAGAAGCGAAGCGCCCTGCGCCAGCTTCAGCACCATCGCGCCAACCATACTGTCACCGGCACCCACGGTGCTCTGGCTTTTCATCGGCGGTGGCACAACCTGCACAAAGCCCGTCTTATCGACGGCCAGCGCCCCCTGAGGACCGAGAGAAACAACAACGCGATGTGCTTTGCCCGTACGTACCAGCTCTTCTGCGGCAGTACGAACGTCATCAGGCTGGCTGAGTTCTCGATTAACCAGGGCACTGAGCTCTTTCTGGTTAGGTTTAACGAGTTCAAGTTGTCCGGGTTCTAACGCCGCCTTCAGGGCTTCGCCCGAGCTATCGACAATGCAGCGGATGCCGCGCTGGAGCGCCGCCTGAACCAGCGCCGTCAGTTTCTCTGTTTTGACGCCCGGCGGCAGGCTACCGCTGATCACCAGTAATGAGCCGCTTTCAATGGTCAGCACTTTCTCTTCCAGTTGACGAAACTCATCATCGGTCAATTTCGCCCCCGGCATCACAAAGCGATATTGCTCGCCGCTGGATTCAACATGGACATGCAGGTTCTGCCGGGTCCAGTCTTTAGCGTCGACGGTGTCTACGGCCACCTGTTCATCTGCCAGCAACGCCACCAGATGTTCTCCCGTGGCGCCGCCAGCGGGGAAGATGGCGGTGGCTTTTCCGCCGAGATGGGTAATAGCGCGCGCCACGTTGATGCCGCCGCCGCCCGGCTCAAACACCGGCGCGCTACAGCGCAGCTTACCTTCCGGGTAGATTTGCGGCGTCATGGTCGCGGAGTCGAGGGAAGGGGAGAGTGTCAGCGTATAAATCGAAGCCATCATGACCTCCTTTTATCATGGGTTCTTTTAAGCCTGGCACCGTTTGGCAGGAAGGCAACGTAAATAACAGTATGATTTTAAATATGAATGCTGACAAATAAGCTGCGCCGGGCATATAAAATAAAACGCGTTTTGGGATCGTTCTTATTCAAAAAATGAAAGAAGAAAATATTGCTATGTTATTTGCGGCTTTTTATAATTTGTTACCTTTCTATGGTCGCCTTGTCATTGATCCGCAAGAAAGTTTCCGAGACCGTGACGGTCTCTTTTTATGTTGTACGGACTCCTTAAATAAAATGAAGCTTTTGAAGACAGTACCCGCAGCACTGATGCTGGCGGGTGGCGTATTTGCGTCACTGAATGCAACCGCCGATGATACCGTTTTTACTGTCATGGACGATCCCTCCACTGCCAAAAAACCCTTTGAAGGTAACGTGAATGCCGGGTATCTGGCGCAATCCGGTAATACGAAAAGCTCCTCCCTGACCGCAGACAGCACCCTGACCTGGTACGGCAACACCACGGCCTGGTCGCTGTGGGGAAATGCCAGCAACACCTCTGCTAACGATCAACGCTCATCGGAGAAATACGCGGTAGGCGGACGTAGCCGATACAACATGACCGATTATGACTACCTGTTCGGGCAGGCGAGTTGGCTGACTGACCGCTACAACGGCTATCGCCAGCGTGATGTCGTAACTGCGGGTTATGGTCGTCAGTTCCTCAATGGGCCGGTGCACAGCCTGCGTTTTGAATTCGGTCCGGGTGTCCGTTACGACGAGTACACCAACGGCGAAGATGAAACCCAGCCGCTGGGTTATGCATCGGGCACCTACGCATGGCAGATGACGGATAACGCAAAATTCACCCAGGGTGTGTCGGTGTTTGGCGCTGAAGATACAACGCTGAACTCTGAAAGTGCGTTGAACGTGGCCATCAACGAACACTTTGGACTCAAGGTGGCGTACAACGTAACCTGGAACTCATCCCCACCTGATTCTGCGCCGGAACATACCGATCGCCGAACCACGATTTCTTTAGGTTATAAAATGTAATTTCGTCGGGCCGGGACTCTTCTCGGCCCGTTTTTTATTTTCTGAAACTGTGCTTATTTATATTAAACGGCGTTTTAAAATAATGTGTCTGGTTTCATCTTCATAATTTCTCCATAATTAGCTGGCCAGAGCTTATTCAGTTTATTTGACACGAATTGATAAATAATTTGACTAGGCAAAAATGTGATCCAGATCTACACTTACGGCACAGGCGAAAAACTCGCCTCAGGCCTATCGCATTAAATAAGTATGAGAATAAAATTATGAAAAAAATCAAAACCGCTACAGCAGCGATGGTGCTTTCCGCACTTTCATTTGGCGTATTTGCTGCTGATAATATGACGCAACCTGCCAGTGACGTTAACAACCCAATCGGGATCGCTAAAGCCTCTGATGTAGAAGCGGGCTCCAACATTGCCCCCGGCTCTCAGTCTACCGGCCAGTCAATGAATGACGCATTTGATGTACACAAGCTGGTGGCGGGTGAGTGGTCCTGATATTTCAACTGCCGCCTGTGACGCAATATATACGCTGTTACAGCCTGTCGAAAACCGGATTATGACGTACCGGTTTTTGTACCCTAAATTATCGTAAAGATAGTTAAAATTTATTCAGTAAATTAACGCCACGTTTTCGCAGACAAAATATTAGCCCCAGATCATTGCGGCCCAGCGCAGCAGCAACATCGCGCCGCAAATAGCAATTAACACCACGACCATTTTCCAGTGCTTCACGGCAAATTTTTTTGTTGGCATAACCTAATCCTTGTCAGTTGATACCCTTAGTCTACCAAAGTCTGCGCCAGAAAGCGCTCAACAAGGGAGAACAGGTTATGCCGGAACACCGGTTCGGCTTAAAACCAATGGAATCTGTCAGCCAGAATCAATACCAGGCCAGCAGCGGAAAGTAGATTTAATATCACAACGGTTCTACTCGATACGTTCATGTGATACCCCTTCGATGTTTAAGGACCAGATCAAGAATAGCTCAGCACTTACGGATTGCGAGCACCCGTCAACAAAAGTTCATTAATGCAGACAACAGGATGTGCGGTTCAAAACGGTCGCAGGAAGGTGCATTCGCCCTGTCAATAGTGTTACCATTACGTCGCCTGTCGTAAACCCGCATTATTCTGAAATCGGCCGGTGAATGATGACGAACCAATTTGACGATTGTTGGTCAGATGGTTTCGTAATCTACTGTTTAATCACGATTATTTTCTTTGTATATGCTCTTATGTGTGGGGCATCACTGCAAATAAGGATATAAAATGCCTGTAATTACTCTTCCTGATGGCAGCCAACGCCATTTCGACCACGCTGTTAGCCCAATGGATGTTGCCCTGGTTATCGGTCCTGGACTTGCAAAAGCAACCATTGCAGGCCGCGTAAACGGCGAGCTGGTAGACGCGTCCGATCTGATTGAAAGCGATGCAACGCTTGCGATCATCACCGCGAAAGACGAAGAAGGTCTGGAGATCATTCGTCACTCCTGCGCGCACCTGTTAGGCCATGCTATCAAGCAGCTGTGGCCAAACACCAAAATGGCGATCGGCCCGGTTATCGACAACGGTTTCTACTACGACGTTGACCTTGACCACACCCTGACCCAGGAAGATATCGACGCGCTCGAAAAACGTATGCACGAGCTCGCCGAAACTAACTATGACGTCATTAAGAAGAAAGTCAGCTGGCACGAAGCGCGTGAAACCTTCGTGAAGCGCGGCGAGAGCTACAAAGTCTCGATTCTTGATGAAAACATCGCTCATGATGACAAGCCAGGCTTGTACCATCACCAGGAATACGTCGACATGTGCCGTGGTCCGCACGTGCCGAATATGCGCTTCTGTCATCACTTCAAACTGATGAAAATCGCAGGCGCTTACTGGCGTGGCGATAGCAACAACAAGATGTTGCAGCGTATCTATGGTACCGCGTGGGCCGATAAGAAAGCCCTGAACGCATACCTGCAACGCCTGGAAGAGGCGGCTAAGCGTGACCACCGTAAAATCGGTAAGCAGCTTGACCTGTATCATATGCAGGAAGAAGCGCCGGGGATGGTGTTCTGGCATAACGACGGCTGGACTATCTTCCGTGAACTGGAAACGTTCGTGCGCTCCAAGCTGAAAGAGTACCAGTATCAGGAAGTGAAGGGCCCGTTCATGATGGACCGTGTGCTGTGGGAAAAAACCGGCCACTGGGACAACTACAAAGATGCGATGTTCACCACTTCGTCTGAGAACCGTGAATACTGCATCAAGCCAATGAACTGCCCGGGCCACGTTCAGATCTTCAACCAGGGTCTGAAATCCTACCGCGATCTGCCGCTGCGTATGGCGGAGTTCGGTAGCTGCCACCGTAACGAGCCATCAGGTGCGCTGCACGGTCTGATGCGTGTTCGTGGCTTTACTCAGGATGATGCGCATATCTTCTGTACTGAAGATCAGGTCCGTGAAGAAGTTAACGCCTGTATTCGTATGGTCTACGATATGTACAGCACCTTTGGCTTCGAGAAGATCGTGGTCAAACTCTCAACGCGTCCGGAAAAACGTATCGGCAGCGATGAGACATGGGATCGCGCAGAGGCGGATCTCGCCGTAGCGCTGGAAGAGAACGGTATTCCGTTCGAATACCAGCTGGGCGAGGGCGCATTCTACGGTCCGAAAATTGAATTTACCCTGTATGACTGCCTCGATCGCGCATGGCAGTGCGGAACGGTACAGCTGGACTTCTCCCTGCCGCAGCGTTTAAGCGCCTCTTATGTTGGCGAAGACAACGAGCGTCAGGTGCCGGTTATGATTCACCGTGCGATTCTCGGTTCACTGGAGCGCTTCATCGGCATCCTGACCGAAGAGTTCGCAGGCTTCTTCCCAACCTGGCTTGCGCCAGTGCAGGTCGTGGTGATGAACATTACCGATTCTCAGGCGGATTACGTTAAAGAATTGACGCAGAAACTACAAAATGCGGGCATTCGCGTAAAAGCAGACTTGAGAAATGAGAAGATTGGCTTTAAAATCCGCGAGCACACTTTACGTCGTGTCCCGTATATGTTGGTCTGTGGTGATAAAGAGGTGGAAGCAGGCAAAGTTGCCGTTCGCACCCGCCGTGGTAAAGACCTGGGGAGCCTGGACGTAAGTGAAGTGATTGAGAAGCTGCAACAAGAGATTCGCAGCCGCAGTCTTCAACAACTGGAGGAATAAGGTATTAAAGGCGGAAAACGAGTTCAAACGGCACGTCCGAATCGTATCAATGGCGAGATTCGCGCCCAGGAAGTTCGCTTAACAGGTCTGGAAGGCGAGCAGCTGGGGATTGTGAGTCTGAGAGAAGCGATCGAAAAGGCTGAAGAAGCTGGAGTAGATTTAGTTGAAATCAGCCCTAACGCCGAACCGCCAGTTTGTCGTATCATGGACTACGGCAAGTTCCTTTATGAAAAGAGTAAGTCTTCTAAGGAACAGAAGAAGAAGCAAAAAGTTATCCAGGTTAAGGAAATCAAATTCCGTCCTGGTACCGACGATGGCGATTATCAGGTAAAACTCCGCAGCCTGATTCGCTTTCTGGAAGATGGCGATAAGGCCAAGATCACGCTGCGTTTCCGCGGTCGTGAGATGGCCCACCAACAGATTGGTATGGAAGTGCTTAACCGCGTCCGTGACGATCTGAGTGAACTGGCAGTAGTCGAATCCTTCCCTACGAAGATCGAAGGCCGCCAGATGATCATGGTGCTCGCTCCTAAGAAGAAACAGTAAGGCCTTCAAGCAGCAAAATCTGTGGAGCCTTCGGGTTTCATAGGTTTTGTTCGCCTATGTTTCGTTTATTTAACAATGCGAAGTGGAAGTTATTAAAATGCCAAAAATTAAGACCGTACGCGGTGCTGCTAAGCGCTTCAAAAAAACCGGTAAAGGTGGTTTTAAGCACAAGCACGCTAACCTGCGTCACATTCTGACTAAGAAAGCTACCAAGCGTAAACGTCACCTGCGTCCAAAAGCCATGGTTTCTAAAGGCGATCTGGGCCTGGTCATCGCGTGCCTGCCGTACGCATAAGTCGTTAACGTTTAACTTTTTTAACTTAGAATAGATACAGGAGAGCACACATGGCTCGCGTAAAACGTGGTGTAATTGCACGTGCACGTCACAAGAAAATTTTGAAACAAGCTAAAGGCTACTACGGTGCGCGTTCACGCGTATACCGCGTTGCCTTCCAGGCTGTTATCAAAGCAGGTCAGTACGCTTACCGTGACCGTCGTCAGCGTAAGCGTCAGTTCCGTCAACTGTGGATTGCGCGTATCAACGCAGCAGCACGTCAGAACGGTATTTCTTACAGCAAATTCATCAACGGCCTGAAAAAAGCCTCTGTTGAAATCGACCGTAAGATCCTGGCTGACATCGCAGTATTCGACAAAGTAGCGTTCACCGCTCTGGTCGAAAAAGCGAAAGCAGCACTGGCATAAGCCAGTTGAGAGAGGGGGCTTTGCCTCCTCTTTTCATTTAACACCATCAGAAGATTGACATTTATCCGTGCAGGCTTTTCAATAAGGTCTTAACGGTTTTTACCCTACAAGGTAACGCAAGCATGAATGCTGCTATTTTCCGCTTCTTCTTTTACTTTAGCACCTGACTTCAGGAGGCTAGCGCGTGAAAGATGAAACGAAAAACAGCGCCAGATAAGCCTCCCGATGGAGGCTTTTTTTGTGCCTGAAGTTAAGAGAATACGTCCAACAATTCGGTGTCTGCACCGACATAATGAGGAAAACCATGTCACATCTCGCAGAGCTGGTTGCCAGTGCAACGGCCGCCATTAACCAGGCCTCAGATGTTGCCGCGTTAGACAATGTCCGCGTCGAATATCTGGGCAAGAAAGGGCATTTGACCCTTCAGATGACTACCCTGCGTGAACTGCCAGCAGAGGAGCGCCCGGCAGCCGGTGCAGTGATTAACGAAGCCAAAGAGCAGGTACAGCAGGCGCTGAACGCGCGTAAAGCCGAGCTGGAAAGCGCAGTACTGAATGCGCGTCTGGCGGCAGAAACGATTGACGTTTCTCTGCCGGGTCGTCGTATTGAAAACGGCGGTCTGCATCCGGTTACCCGTACTATCGATCGTATTGAAAGTTTCTTCGGTGAGCTCGGCTTTACCGTGGCGACTGGCCCGGAAATTGAAGATGATTACCACAACTTCGATGCCCTCAACATTCCTGGCCATCATCCGGCACGTGCTGACCACGACACTTTCTGGTTTGACGCTACCCGTCTGCTGCGTACCCAGACTTCCGGCGTTCAGATCCGTACCATGAAGGAACAGGAACCGCCTATCCGCATCATCGCGCCGGGCCGCGTCTATCGTAACGACTACGATCAGACCCACACCCCAATGTTCCACCAGATGGAAGGTCTGATTGTTGATAAAAACATCAGCTTCACCAACCTGAAAGGCACGCTGCACGATTTCCTGAACAACTTTTTTGAGGAAGATTTGCAGGTTCGCTTCCGTCCGTCCTACTTCCCGTTCACCGAACCGTCTGCGGAAGTTGACGTGATGGGTAAAAACGGTAAATGGCTGGAAGTGCTGGGCTGCGGCATGGTGCATCCAAACGTGCTGCGCAACGTGGGTATCGATCCAGAAGTGTATTCCGGCTTTGCGTTCGGTATGGGCATGGAGCGTCTGACCATGCTGCGCTACGGCGTAACCGATTTACGTGCGTTCTTCGAAAACGATCTGCGTTTCCTCAAACAGTTTAAATAAGGGCAGGACAGAACAATGAAATTCAGTGAACTGTGGTTACGCGAATGGGTGAACACCACGCTGGACAGCGACGCGCTTTCCAACCAGATCACCATGGCGGGTCTGGAAGTTGACGGTGTAGAGCCGGTTTCTGGCGCCTTCACCGGCGTGGTCGTGGGCGAAGTGGTTGAATGCGGTCAGCACCCTAACGCTGACAAACTGCGCGTAACAAAAGTCAATGTGGGCGGTGATCGTCTGCTGGATATCGTCTGCGGTGCGCCAAACTGCCGTCAGGGCCTGAAAGTGGCCGTGGCGACCGTCGGTGCGGTACTGCCGGGCGATTTCAAAATCAAAGCGGCTAAGCTGCGCGGTGAGCCGTCTGAAGGTATGCTGTGCTCCTTCTCCGAACTGGGTATTTCCGACGATCACTCCGGCATTATTGAACTGCCGCAGGATGCGCCAGTCGGCACCGATATCCGCGAATACCTGAAGCTTGATGACAACACCATCGAAATCAGCGTAACGCCAAACCGTGCCGACTGCTTAGGCATCATCGGTGTGGCCCGCGACGTGGCCGTGCTAAACCAGACCGAACTGAACGTGCCGGAGATCGCGCCGGTTGAGGCAACCATCAGTGACGTGCTGCCGATTCAGGTAGACGCGCCTGAGGCCTGCCCACGCTACCTCGGTCGTGTGGTGAAAGGTATTAACGTTAAAGCGCCAACCCCGCTGTGGATGAAAGAGAAACTGCGTCGCTGCGGTATCCGTTCTATCGACGCCGTGGTTGACGTCACCAACTAT
This sequence comes from Enterobacter sp. MGH 38, assembly GCF_000492855.1. Lineage (NCBI taxonomy): Bacteria > Pseudomonadati > Pseudomonadota > Gammaproteobacteria > Enterobacterales > Enterobacteriaceae > Enterobacter > Enterobacter sp. MGH 38. The sequence continues at coordinate 965,642 of NZ_KI535608.1, forward strand.
GTTCTGCTGGAGCTGGGCCAGCCAATGCACGCCTTTGATAAAGATCGTATCGAAGGTGGGATCGTCGTGCGCATGGCGAAAGAGGGCGAAACCCTGGTTCTGCTGGACGGCAGCGAAGCGAAACTGAACGCCGACACCCTGGTGATTGCCGATCACAACAAAGCGCTGGCGATGGGCGGTATCTTCGGCGGCGAGCACTCTGGCGTTAACGACGAGACGCAAAACGTCCTGCTGGAATGCGCGTTCTTCAGCCCGCTCTCCATCACCGGCCGCGCACGCCGTCACGGTCTGCACACTGATGCTTCTCATCGCTACGAGCGTGGCGTGGATCCTGCGCTGCAATACAAAGCGATGGAGCGTGCAACTCGCCTGCTGATCGATATCTGCGGCGGTGAAGCGGGTCCGGTAATTGATGTGACCAACGAAGCGACACTGCCGAAGCGTGCGACCATTACCCTGCGCCGCAGCAAGCTGGATCGCCTGATTGGTCACCACGTTGCCGATGCGCAGGTGACCGACATTCTGACGCGTCTGGGCTGCGAAGTCACTGAAGGTCAGGACGAGTGGAAAGCCGTTGCGCCATCCTGGCGTTTCGACATGGAGATCGAAGAAGATCTGGTGGAAGAAGTGGCCCGCGTTTACGGCTACAACAACATCCCTGACGAGCCGGTGCAGGCGGGTCTGGTGATGGGCAGCCATCGCGAGGCCGATCTGTCTCTGAAGCGTGTGAAAACCATGCTGAACGACAAAGGCTACCAGGAAGTGATCACCTACAGCTTCGTTGATCCTAAGCTGCAACAGCTGATCCACCCGGGTCAGGAAGCGCTGATCCTGCCAAGCCCGATTTCCAGCGAGATGTCAGCGATGCGTCTGTCCCTGTGGACGGGACTGCTGGGCACTATCGTTTATAACCAGAACCGTCAGCAAAACCGTGTACGTATTTTCGAAAGCGGTTTGCGCTTTGTACCGGATACTCAGGCGAATTTAGGCATCCGTCAGGATCTCATGCTGGCCGGCGCCATCAGCGGTAACCGCTATGAAGAGCACTGGGACCTGGCAAAAGGGACGGTTGATTTCTACGATATGAAGGGCGATCTGGAAGCAATTCTCGATCTGACCGGTAAATTATCCGAAATTGAATTCCGCGCAGAAGCGATTCCAGCCCTGCATCCGGGTCAGAGTGCGGCGATCTATTTAGACGGCAAACGTGTTGGTTTCATTGGGGTTGTTCACCCGGAACTGGAACGTAAGCTGGATCTGAATGGCCGTACCATCGTATTCGAACTTGAGTGGAACCCGGTTGCAGACCGCGTCATTCCTCAGGCGCAGGACGTCTCACGCTTCCCGGCAAACCGCCGTGATATCGCGGTTGTGGTCGCTGAAAATGTGCCCGCAGCAGATATTTTGGCCGAATGTAAGAAAGTTGGCGTAAATCAGGTAGTTGGCGTAAACTTATTTGACGTGTACCGCGGCAAGGGCGTAGCAGAAGGTTTCAAGAGCCTCGCTATTAGCCTTATCCTTCAGGATACCAGCCGTACACTCGAAGAAGAGGAGATTGCCGCTACCGTCGCCAAATGTGTAGAGGCATTAAAAGAGCGATTCCAGGCATCATTGAGGGATTGAACCTATGGCGCTTACAAAAGCTGAAATGTCAGAATATCTGTTTGATAAGCTTGGGCTTAGCAAACGGGATGCCAAAGAGCTGGTAGAGCTGTTTTTCGAAGAGATCCGTCGTGCTCTGGAAAATGGTGAGCAGGTTAAACTCTCCGGCTTTGGCAATTTTGATTTGCGAGACAAAAACCAACGTCCGGGCCGTAACCCGAAGACGGGGGAAGATATTCCCATTACAGCCCGCCGCGTGGTGACCTTCAGACCCGGACAGAAGTTAAAAAGCCGTGTCGAAAACGCAACGCCCAAAGCAGAGTAATATGAACTAACTAAAAAGGCCGCTCACGCGGCCTTTTTTCTTTGCGCTATTTGCTAAACCCGCCGTAAAATCAATGATATCTCAACCGGATAACCTATCGTCTATGCTTGATCTTGCCCGTCTTCAGCACCGCTCCGATCTCCGCCGCCTGTGTCTGCTCGGGGTGCTGTTGATTGTCTCCACCACCGTCAGCCTGTGCGCGGGCGATCGGTGGCTGGGGCCGGAAAGCTGGTTTACGCCTGAAGGGCAGCTCTTTGTCTGGCATATCCGCCTGCCGCGGACGCTGGCTGTCCTTTTAGTCGGCGCTGCGCTGGCGCTGTGCGGTACGATCATGCAGGCATTATTTGAAAACCCTCTGGCGGAACCCGGGCTTCTCGGGGTCTCGAATGGTGCAGGCGTCGGGCTTATCGCCGCCGTGATGTTGGGGGGAGGCGAGCTCTCCGGCTGGGGGATTAGCCTCAGCGCCATCCTTGGCGCGCTGTTGATAACCCTTATCCTTCTGCGCTTTGCTCGTCGCCATTTATCCACCAGCCGGCTGCTGCTTGCCGGGGTAGCGTTGGGGATCATCTGTAGTGCGCTGATGACCTGGGCCGTCTACTTTTCTACCTCCTTCGATCTGCGCCAGTTAATGTACTGGATGATGGGGGGATTTGGTGGCGTCGACTGGCGTCAGGGGTGGCTGATGGTGCTCCTGATCCCGGCTATCCTGTGGATGGTTTTCCAGGCGCAGCCGCTGAATATTCTCGCGCTGGGCGAAACGTCTGCTCGCCAGCTCGGGATGCCGATTGGATTCTGGCGCAACGTGCTGGTTATCGCCATCGGCTGGATGGTGGGCGTAAGCGTGGCGCTGGCGGGGGCGATTGGCTTTATTGGGCTGGTGATCCCGCATATGCTGCGTCTGTGCGGCATGACGGACCACCGAACCCTGCTCCCGGCCTCGGCGGTTGCCGGGGCGGCAACGCTGCTGGTTGCCGATATCATCGCCCGACTCGCCCTGACGGCCGCTGAGTTGCCCATAGGCGTGGTGACCGCAACGCTGGGCGCGCCGGTCTTTATCTGGCTACTATTAAAAGCTGGACGTTAAAACACAACCTGTAAGTCAACCTGAGGGAATGCTATGCAGTCTGATATTCTGAATACCGAAGTGACGACCATTGACGGCGAGAAAACCACGCTGGAAGGCTACAAGGGCAAGGTGCTGCTCATCGTGAACGTGGCGTCGAAATGTGGCCTTACGCCGCAGTATGAACAGCTGGAAAACATTCATAAAGCCTGGGAAAAAGACGGCTTTACCGTACTCGGCTTCCCGTGCAACCAGTTCCTGGGCCAGGAGCCGGGCAGCGAAGAGGAAATTAAGACCTTTTGCAGCACAACCTATGGCGTGACGTTCCCGATGTTCAGCAAAATTGACGTGAACGGGGAAAATCGTCATCCGCTGTATGCCAAACTGGTGGCCGCGGCGCCGACCGCCGTTGCGCCTGAAGAGAGTGGTTTCTATGAGCGTATGGCGAGTAAAGGCCGCGCGCCGCTCTATCCGGACGATATTCTGTGGAACTTCGAAAAATTCCTGATTGGACGTGACGGTCAGGTCGTGCAGCGTTTTTCGCCTGACATGACGCCGGAAGATCCTATCGTGATGGAATCAATCAAGCTGGCGCTGGCGAAATAATGACGCTGCTGATGCAGCTCACGGACGTTGCCGGGAAGGGACGTCTTGAGCCTGTGACTGCCGCAGTCAACGCAGGTGAAATCCTTCACCTGGTTGGGCCAAACGGCGCCGGAAAAAGCACGCTGCTGGCTCGCATGGCGGGGCTGACCACCGGGGAAGGAGAGATAACCTTTCTCGGGCAATCGCTCGTCGACTGGCTACCCGCTACACTTGCCTCCCGTCGAAGCTACCTGGTTCAGCAGCAGGTTCCGCCCTTTGCGATGCCCGTCTGGCACTACCTGACGCTGCATCTGTCTGATAAAAATCAGGTGGGCTTGCTCAACGAGGTTGCTGCGGCGCTCGGGTTAGACGATAAGCTCACCCGGCAGGCAAATCAGCTTTCCGGCGGCGAGTGGCAGCGCGTGCGTCTGGCCGCCGTTATCCTTCAGATCCATCCGGCGGGAAATCCTCACGGGCGGATGCTGCTGCTGGACGAGCCGATGAGCGGGCTGGACGTTGCCCAACAGGCAGCGCTGGATACCCTGCTCAGCGCGCTATGTCGCAAGGGGATCGCCATTGTGATGAGCAGCCATGATTTAAACCATACGTTGCGCCACGCGCATCGGGTGTGGTTGCTGGCGCGTGGCAAACTGATTGCCAGCGGAACGCGCGACAACGTGCTGACGGCCGCCAATCTTGCGAGCGCTTACCACATGTCGTTCCGGAGGCTGGATATTGAAGGCCACAAGATGCTCATTTCCACGGCGCAGGAATAACCTTTCTTGCACAGTCGCATAGATGCACGCTAAATTACCGAAAGAACAAAAAAAGCAGAGGATTCGTCTGAAATGCGATTCTGGTTTCTCCTTGTTGCGGCGCTATTTCTTGCAGGATGCAGCAGCCATCGTGCACCTCCGCCCAACCCACGGCTTTCCGATTCCATTACGGTCATTGCCAGCCTGAACGATCAGCTCAGCAACTGGCGCGGCACCCCTTATCGCTACGGCGGCATGAGCCGGGGCGGGGTGGATTGCTCAGGATTCGTGCTGATGACCTTCCGCGATAAATTTGACCTCCAGCTTCCGCGAGAAACGCGTATGCAGGCGAAAATCGGCACTGAAATTGATAAAGACGAACTCCTGCCCGGCGATCTGGTCTTTTTTAAAACGGGCTCCGGTGAAAGCGGCCTTCATGTCGGCATTTATGACACCGATAATCAGTTCATTCATGCCTCGACCAGCCGTGGCGTGATGCGCTCCTCTCTGGATAATGTTTACTGGCGTAAAAACTTCTGGCAGGCCAGACGTATTTAACCGCTGCATAAAAATGCAGTGCGGAGGGCCTGGCGGTGAAAATAGACGTCAGGCTTTTCTTACGGGTTGATTAAAGTTAAATTTTTTGCCCAATTATTTATGGCGGCATGTGCCTGTTTTATCTAAAACTGGCTATTATTCAATAACCAGGATAAAATTAATTAAGATTCAGGGAAAAATCTGAAAATTAATACGGAAAGAATGAAATTAATCTTATTAAAATCAAGACAGTGGAATTGTGCCTGCAATTGCTCCAGGATGTTCTCTCTCATCTTTAATGCAGGACAAGCGCGATGATTATTACGCTAGATAATGCTTACCAGTCTGAACTTTTACTCCTTCCGGCGCGTGATAGTGCAGGTTTGCTTAAAGGTTTAGAGATTTTGGTTAACTTTACTGGCGTGGGTGCGGACGTACGGATCCCGACTGAACTGGTTATCCCCCATCTTTCTCAGGAAGATGAATTAGCGCTGTTTCAGGAGAAACTACAATTACTCGATACCTGTAAGCTATTTTTTATTCAGCATCAGTTAATTGCATGGATCAATATTACACCTGCAATTGTTGAGTTTTTATTAACTAATGAGAACGCTGTTTCAATCCTTGAACGATATCCGTTTCTTGAGTTTACTGTTAATGAGAACTATCCAGGTTTAAATAACGGGAAAGACGATCCCTGTCTGGCAAGAATGGCGATCCATTTCCCCTTAGTGCTGGCTAACTTCGGTGCAGGGGCTGCGTCCCTTAAGCCGGTTTATGATGGTCTGTTCAAACGGGTGGTTCTGGATAAAAACTTTATCCAGCAGCGTGTCTCGGCACTCTCGTTTGAGCCTTTTATGCGCGCTATTCTCTGGCAGATCGCGCCGCACTGTCAGTCGGTCATGGTCTCGGGAATTGACGATCACGGCATCTTACAACGCGTGCTGCCATTCAATTTTGGTGCAATGCAGGGAAGCCTGTGGCCTGCCGTCCCGGCAGAGCGGGTCACGACTCTCGTACAGCAATAACCCCTTTCTTCGCCCGTGTTTACGTCCAGGGAAACCCTCTACACTCAAAGCAGGAGGACTTATGACCCTGTCTTTTACTGCTCACTGGCACGATGAATTACCCGGCTTTTACACCGCGCTTAAGCCAACGCCTTTACAAAACGCGCGTCTTATCTGGCATAACGATGCATTAGCGGATTCGCTTGGCATCCCTTCGACGCTTTTTCAGCCAGAAAAAGGCGCCGGCGTCTGGGGCGGCGAAACGCTGCTTCCGGGCATGAAGCCGCTGGCTCAGGTCTACAGCGGACATCAGTTTGGCGTCTGGGCGGGACAGCTCGGCGATGGCCGCGGTATCCTGCTGGGTGAACAAGTTCTGCCGAATGGCGAAACGCTCGACTGGCACCTGAAAGGGGCAGGGCTAACCCCATACTCACGCATGGGAGATGGCCGCGCGGTGCTGCGTTCAACCATACGTGAAGGTCTGGCTTCCGAGGCGATGCACGCTCTGGGGATCCCTACCTCACGTGCGCTGTCCATTGTCACCAGCGACACGCCGGTGGCCCGCGAAACGATGGAGCAGGGAGCGATGCTGGTCCGCGTGGCGGAAAGCCATCTGCGTTTCGGTCATTTTGAACACTTCTACTATCGCCGCGAGCCGGATAAAGTCCGCCAGCTTGCCGATTACGCTCTTCGTCGTCACTGGCCGCACCTGCAAAACGAGCCGGACCGCTATGTTCTCTGGTTCCGTGATGTTGTTGCGCGCACCGCCGCAATGATTGCCCGCTGGCAGGCCGTCGGCTTTGCCCACGGGGTGATGAACACCGACAACATGTCCCTGTTAGGGCTGACGTTTGACTACGGTCCGTACGGCTTCCTTGATGACTATCAGCCGGGTTACATCTGTAACCATTCGGACTATCAGGGGCGTTACCGTTTCGACAACCAGCCTGCGGTGGGGCTGTGGAACCTTCAGCGGCTTGCACAAAGCCTGTCGCCGTTTATCGACGTTGATGCCCTGAACGATGCGCTGGACAGCTATCAGGAGGTCCTGCTGCGGGAATACGGTGTGTTAATGCGCACCAGGCTGGGGCTGATGACGCAGCAAAAAGGCGATAACGCGCTGCTGAATGGGCTGTTTGCCATCATGGCGCGTGAAGGCAGCGACTATACCCGAACCTTCCGTATGCTGAGCCAGACCGCGCAGCAGAGCGCCGCGTCACCGCTGCGCGACGAGTTCGTCGATCGACAGGCGTTTGATGACTGGTTTGCCGCTTACCGGGCGCGTTTACAGCAGGAACAAATTGATGACGATACCCGCCAGGCGCGGATGAAGGCGGTTAACCCGGCGATGGTATTGCGCAACTGGCTGGCGCAGCGGGCCATTGAGCAGGCAGAGCAGGGGGACTATACCGAGTTGCATCGGCTACATATCGCCCTGCGCACGCCGTTTGCCGACCGGGAGGATGACTATGTCAGCCGCCCGCCGGACTGGGGCAAGCGGCTGGAAGTGAGCTGCTCAAGCTAAGGGGCGAGAAAAACCTGCGGCGCGGCGTGCGCCGGATGTCTGCCGACGTGCACCTGCGCACCGTACCAGCGTGCCAGCGCGTCGGCCTGCAAAACCGTCTCCGGTATGCCCTGAGAAACAATCCTGCCGTTGTGTAACAGTAGGATCCGGTCCGACCATAATGCGGCAAGATTGAGATCGTGCAGCACCACGCAGGCGTGAAGATGGCCCTGACGGGTCAGCGATTTCAACAGGCGCAGCAGATGCTGCTGGTGGTAGAGATCCAGCGCGGAAGTGGGTTCGTCGAGAAACAGCCAGCCGCGTGGCGTTCCGTCACGCCACAGCTGCGCCAGCGCGCGGGCGAGCTGGACGCGCTGCTGCTCGCCCCCCGAGAGGGCATGATAGCGCCTGCCGGCCAGCGGCAGGCAACCGGTCAGCTGCAACACCTCACGCACAATTGACGGTTCCGGGTGACGCGTCCAGGGCGCACGCCCCATTCCAACGATCTCCTCCACCTGCCAGTCAAATCCAGGCTGAGATTGCTGGCGCATCACCGCCCGATAGCGCGACAGCACCTGCGGATGCCATTCATCCAGCGCTTTTCCCGCCAGCGAACAGCCTCCGCTGTCGGGTTTCAGATAGCCGGTCAGCAGCCGCAGCAGCGTGGATTTCCCTGCGCCGTTGGGGCCGATCAATGTAACCAGCTCTCCCTGCGACAGTGACAGCGAAACGTTATCTGTCAGCGTGCGGCCAGACCGGGTAAAAGTCAGATTTTCAGCCGTATAACGTTCAGCCATGCTGTTCTCCACGACGAAAAATGAGCCATAAGAACCAGGGAGCGCCAAGGATACTGGTGAGCAGGCCGACCGGCATTTCTGCCGGGGCGACCAGGGTGCGCGCGACCGTATCCGCCACCAGCAGCAGTAACGCGCCCGCGAGTACCGTGCCGAGGAGGGTTGCCCGGTGATCGGCGCCCAACCACATGCGCATCAGGTGCGGCACCACGAGTCCGACAAAGCCAATCACGCCGCTGACGGCGACAGCCGCAGCGACCAGCAGGGCGCTGCATAACAGTAATATTCGCTGTACAAGGGCAACGTCCACGCCAAGGTAATGCGCTTCCTCTTCACCCAGTTGCAGTAAATTTAACGCACTGGCACAGCGCCAGATCGCCAGAGCGGCAGGCACCATCAGCGAGGTCACGGCGAGCAGCGTGGACCACTGCGCCTGACCAAGACTTCCCATTCCCCAGAGTGAAAGCTGACGCAGCTGGGCGTCATTGCTGACCCACGAAAGCACACCCACTGCCGCACCGCACAGGGCATTGATGGCGATACCCACCAGCAACAGACGTGACAGAGAGGTGTCATGCTGCTTGCTGAGCAGGAAGATCACGCCTGTGGCTGCCAGCGCCCCAAGAAATGCCGCCAGCATAGGGGCGTAGAGCATCACCAGCGCGGGCAGCGCGAGCGGGAGCACCACCCACAGGGCGACGGCCAGCGCCGCACCGCTGCTGATCCCGAGCAGGCCCGGGTCGGCAAGCGGATTGCGGAACAGCCCCTGCATGACGCAGCCGGCGAGCGCCAGCGACCCGCCAATCACCAGCGCCAGCAGCACGCGGGGCAGACGGATGGTGAGCCAGATCTGGCGTAGCGTCTCATCGCTGCCGCTCCAGAGCACGTTCACCGGCAGGCGTAACGCCCCAAAACCGGTAGCCATGATCGTCATGACGGTAAGCGACCCCGCCAGAAGCCATAACGATAACGTGATGCGCCGGGACATCAGGGCAGTTGCTCCGCTCTGGCACGCAGCTGTTGTATGGCTTTCGGCGTGCGGACGCTGAAGCCCAGCAGGGCCATGTCATCAATAGCCAGCACCTGCTTGCTTCGTCCCGCTGGCGTTTGCGCCAGACCGGGCAGTTTCCACAGATTTTCTTCGCCGCCCAGCGCGTTAAGGCCCTCCTGCGAAATCACCACCAGATCCGGCTGGCTGGCCATCACCCCCTCCTGGGAAAGCGGCTGATAGCGGGTAAAGCCCTGCATGGCGTTCTGCAACCCGGCGGCGCGTATTGCCGCATCCGCGCCGGTCTGTTGCCCGGCCGCCATTGCGGTCATTCCGCCGTGGCTGAGGATAAACAGCACCCGCTTGTTGAGCGGTATTGAGGGCAGTGCCGCCAGCGCCTGACGCAGCGAGCTGCGCAGGGTTTCCCCTTGCGCCTCATGATGCGTCGCCTGAGCTATCACCCTCACTTTTTCGTCAATCGCGCGCAGGTCAGGCGTGCCGGGAACGGTAACCACGCGGACGTGGCTCTGTTCAACCTGCTTCAGCGCCAGAGAGGGCTGCGCCTGGTCGCTTGCCAGCACCAGCGTCGGGCGTACGGACAAAATCCCCTCCGCATTCAGCTGGCGAAGATACCCCACGTCAGGCAGCGCGTTTGTCGCCTGCGGCCACTGGCTGGTACTGTCGCGCGCAACCAGAGAAGACTCCGCGCCGAGGGCGTAGACGATCTCCGTCACGTCGCCGCCGAGGGCGACAATTCTCTCCGGCGCGGCGACGGCGACCAGCGGCAGGGCGCAGAGCAGGGCAAACCAGTTTTTCATGCGGCCAGCCCTTCTGGCGTCAGGGCGTCAATCTGGCGACGCCACTGGCTCTGCTCAGGCTCGCCTTCGGTACGCTGCCCATAGAGCTGGGCGATTTGGGTGCCATCCGCCGCAAACAGCTCCAGGCTGGTGACGTGACCGTCCGCCGTCGGCTTGCGCGTTACCCACGTCTCCGCGACGGCCTCCTCCAGCAGGTGCAGGGTAAAGGTTGGGTTGAAGATGTTCAGCCAGCCTTTCATGGGCGTCAGTTTTTCCACCACACCGGTGAAAATCTGCACGCAGCCGCGGTTGCCGACGAAGATCATGATTTCGTTTCTGTCCTGTCGCGCCGTCTCCAGCAGCTGTGCCAGCGCGCTGTTATCCACCTTACAGGCCAGATCGTCACTCACCAGACGAAACGCCTGCTGGCGGCTCAGGTTATGGCGCTTCAGTAAGCTAAAGAACTGATGCACGTCGGTCATGGCGCGCCACTCTTTCTCCACCGAGCCTGCATCAGCACCGTCGGAATGCGCAGGGGCCTCGACAGCCTTTAGCGCCAGAGCGGGGTTATCGGCAATGATAAAACGGGTCAGCACGTCGCCCCAGGCGGCAACGTCGGTGTGATCCGTGGTGTAGACCTTAAGTAAAGCGTCGCCCTGATGATCGAAGAACTGAATGCTCTGACGTTCGCCGCGGGAGGTCGTTTCACTTATGTGAAACGCGCTCGCCCACTGGTTGAGGAACAAACGCAGATCCAGCGCACGCGGATTTAGCACCAGCCCGGCGTGGCCGCCGAGGTGCTGGTTAGTAAACGCTCCGATCTGTTCATGAACGGCGTATTCGTTACGGCAGATGCATTTGGTTTCCCCCACCGACTCCAGCGCCGCCAGAATCTCACGGATTTCACCGCGCAGCCGCCAGGCGTCGTGTCCCACGCGCGCAAATGCCAGCTCTGCTTCGCTGATGTGCATTAATCCGGCGATATCACGGGCGTACTTACCCGGATGTTCTTCTTTAAGCTCAAGCCAGCGTGTGTAGTGACCCATAATCTTATCCTTCTGAATCGTTGCCCCGAAGGGAATTACCATTGATAACTGACGAAGATCTTGCCGTTGCGGCCATCCTGCGGGATGCCCTGCGGTGACCAGTAGGCTTTGTCGAAGGCGTTCCCCAGCACGAGGGTGGTGGTGATGCCTTTGAACTGCTGCTGACCTTTATAGCTGACGTAGAAATCATTCACTGCGTAGCCAGGCTGCTCGCTGTAGCTGCTGCTGATATGCGTTGAACGTTCGACGAAGGTTCCGATCCAGCCCACGGAGAATCCGCTTTGCGCCACCGGGATATCCAGCTTGCTGGTGACGGTGTCCGGGTTGATGCTGGAGATGTATTCGCCCGTGTCGGTATCTTTCCCGCGCGTGCGGTTGTAGGCCACGTCCAGGTTGAACAGGCTGGTCGCGTAGGTTGCCATCATGTCCCAGCCCCAGATTTTGGCATTTGGTACGTTATAGGACATGGTGGTGGCCGCCGCAAAATCGACGGTAGTGGAGATGTAATCTTTCGCTTTGGTGTCGAAGTAGCTGGCTTTGAACTCCAGCGCGTCGTTGGCGAGCAGCAGATCGTCAAAACGCAGCCCAAAACCGAACTCCTGGGTTTCGTTAGTTTCCGGACGCAGGTTCGGGTTCGGCACCCAGTAGTTGGTGTAGAAGCTGCCGATAGAGAAGTGCTTCGAGTCGTTATACATCTCGCCCATCGTTGGCGCGCGGAAGGCCTGGGCGTAAGAGCCGAACAGCATCAGCCAGTCGGCTGGACTCACGGTTAACCCGGCGCGTGATGACCACTTATCCGCATCCACGTCATCGTAACCGCTGCTGCTGCCGCGGTAGTTGTCGTAACGCGTCCCGCCGAGAAGCGTTACCGGCAGGTCGCGCAGGGTAATCTCATCCTGCAACCAGCCGGAGCTGAAGTCGATTTTAGCGTCCGGGAAGCCGGTGGTCGCGCCGCCAGGGTGTTGCTCCTGACGATAGTATTCCCCGCCGTAGGTCAGCAGGTGCGAGGCGAAGGAGTCGCTGAACAGGCGGGTGCGGTTTTCGACTTTGCCGCCTTTGGTGGTCTGCTTACGGAACTCACCGCTGGCGTCGATGTTCTGGGCGTTAATCCGCGCTTCGGACCAGTAAATTTTCGCATCGGCGTTCAGCCAGTTGTTTCCGGCTGGCGCAATGCGGTAGCCAAGCTGGGCATCGCGCTGAATGGTGGAACGATCGGTCATCGGGTTACTGCTGCTGGCATCCGTGGTCTGCGGATTTTTCGGCTCCTGCGCGTCGTTGTTGTAGTAGCGCAGGGAGCCGCTCAGCGTCTGCGCCGGATCGATTTTCCAGCTGCCTTTCGCCAGCATATTGTTGATGGATTCGTCGTTTGGCGCCCTCGCGCCGTCACTCTGGCGAATGTCGCCGCGATCGCGGCTGGACCAGGAGACCACACCGTCCAGGGTATCGGTGCGGCCATAGGCGCTGGCGCCCATCCCGATGCTGTGATCGCCCGTTGCACCGGTAGCAAATACGCGATAGCCGCTGTTTTTACCTGCATCCAGCAGATCGCTGGCGTCGACGGTGTCATACGAAATTACGCCGCCCAGCGCGCCGCTGCCGTACAGCAAGGCGGAAGGGCCGCGCACCACTTCGATACGTTTGATCAGCGCCGGATCGAGGAACGTGCTGTTCAGGTGTCCGGTATCGGTGCCCTGGCGCACGCCATCCACCAGCACCAGCACGCCACGGCGGTCATAGCCACGGAGGTTAACGTCCTGACCGTTGGTGCGCCCGGTGCCGTCCAGCGTCAGACCGGGCACCTTGCGCAGCAGGTCGGCAGCGGAGCTGGCGGTCTGGTTTTCCGGCGCGGTGGCGTCAATCACGCTCACCATCATGGGGGCTTCAAAGGCGCTGCGGGTATTGCCGGTGGCGGTGACGGTGATCTCGTCTGCAGCGGCAAACGTAACGCCCGGCAGGGTGCTGACAATCGCCAGCGCCAGAAGAGACGGGCGTAAAGACGCGGATTGCAGGTGTGGCATAGCAACTCTCCATAAGAATTGAAAAGCGCTGGCTGCCTGGGGATCACCTGGGTGGCTGGCGAATGTGTTGTCTGGTTTATTTAGTCAGTATCAGTTTTCCGGCATTGGTTTGGCGCAGCAGGTAGTGCTGGCCGTCATGCTCGATAATGACCCGTCCCTCCTCACCCAACAGGCTTTTACTGTCGATTCGGCGATCGGTGGGAGCAGGGGACGGCGCTGTGTGTGTTTTTGTTGGCGTTGCCGCGCTGTTATCGGTCGGTGACATAATGTTTATAAATAACAATCAATGTAACAATGATAATCATTATCAATAAACTGCAAATTCACAGCAAGCGTTTTTGTGAAAATTGTGTGACGGGATCAAATTTGGGGGAGAGATGCGGTCTGACGCCATCACCCCGACCCTCTCCCACGGGGAGAGGGAGAAGGGCACGTACCGTAGGCCGGGTAAGCGCAGCGTCACCCGGCAGGATTTTAAAAGCGCGTGTCCACGGCTGAAGCCAGCATCTCCAGCAGCCGTTCGCTGTCTTCCCAGCTCAGGCACGGGTCGGTGATTGACTGGCCGTAGACCATTTGCTGTCCGGCGACGATCTTCTGCGTGCCTTCTTTGATAAAGCTCTCCGCCATAATTCCTGCAATGGCGGTCGAGCCGCTGCGGACCTGCTGGCAAACTTCCTCGCAGACGTCCAGCTGGCGGCGGTGCTGTTTCTGACAATTGCCGTGGCTGAAATCCACCACCAGATGCTCCGGCAGGTCAAATTCCGCCAGCGTTTCGCAAGCGGCGGCAATATCTTCTGCATGGTAATTCGGTTTTTTACCGCCACGCATAATGATATGTCCGAACGGGTTGCCGCTGGTCTGGTAGATGGTCATCTGGCCATTTTTATCCGGCGAGAGGAACATATGGCTGGCGCGTGACGCGCGGATGGCATCTACGGCAATTCGGGTATTACCGTCCGTTCCGTTTTTGAAGCCCACCGGACAGGAGAGCGCCGACGCCATTTCACGGTGGATCTGACTTTCGGTGGTACGCGCGCCAATCGCGCCCCAGCTTATGAGGTCGGCAATAAACTGTCCGGTCACCATATCCAGAAATTCGGTGGCAGTCGGCACGCCCAGCTCGTTAACCTGTAACAGCAGCTTGCGCGCCAGCGCAATACCGTGATTCACCCGGTAGCTACCGTTCAGATCCGGATCGGAAATCAATCCTTTCCAGCCCACGACGGTACGGGGCTTTTCAAAGTAGGTACGCATCACGATCTCCAGGCGATCCTGATACGTGCCGCGCAGCGTCTGAAGGCGTTGTGCATAATCCATTGCCGCGTCCAGGTCGTGGATGGAGCAGGGGCCAATCACCACCAGAAGACGTTTGTCTTCACCATTGAGAATTTTTTCGATGCGGCGACGGGAGGCCGTCACATGGTCCGCCACCACGGCGGAAACGGGATGCAGCCTGGCCAGTTCAGCCGGTGTGACCAGGCTATCAATGCGCGCGGTGCGCAGTTCGTCGGTTTTGTTCATGGAATGTCTCAGAAATTTTTTGCTTCATCGGCAGACTACCGGGAAGTGATGGGCATCACCTTAAACCAATCCCTGCTGATTTCAAGTTCGGGGCACGTCGCCCCGAGGATGGCATGATAATAACTGAAACTGGATTAATGTACTAGCATATTAGTACATGCGGCGATTTAGCCCCATGATATCGAGGATCTTGGTGGCAATTTCTTCTACTGAATAGTTGGTACTGTTCAGCCAGGGAATTTGATTTTTCCGGTACAGCGCTTCGACTTCAGAGACTTCCATTCGGCACTGGCGCATCGAGGCGTAGCGGCTGTTCTCGCGACGTTCTTCGCGGATCGCCGCCAGTCGTTCCGGGTTGATGGTCAGCCCAAACAGCTTATGCTGGAGCGGCTTGAGCGCGGCGGGCAGCACCAGGTTATCCATATCATCGGCAATAAAGGGGTAGTTGGCGGCGCGGATGCCAAACTGCATTGCCAGGTATAGGCTGGTGGGAGTTTTACCGCAGCGCGACACGCCGAGCAAAATCACCTGCGCCTGGTCGAGATTGCGCAGCGAGATCCCGTCGTCGTGCGCCAGGGTGTAGTCAATAGCGGCAATACGCGCATCGTATTTGGTCAGGTTACCGGGGTTCAGCCCGTGGGTACGGTGGGCGATCGGCGTCGGGTCGAGCTTCAGTTCGCTTTGCAAGGGGGCAACCAGCGCCTGCACGATGTCCTGACAGAAGCCCTCGCTTTGCAGAATGATATTGCGGATCTCAGGGATCACAATGGAATAGAACACCAGCGGACGAACGCCGGTCTGCTGGTAAATAGCGTCGATCTGGTCCTTGACCGCTTTGGCCCGGCTCTCATTTTCCACGAACGGCAGCGTGATGCTGTTTATCGATACCGGAAACTGCGACATCACCGCGTGTCCCAGCACCTCGGCGGTAATCGCCGTCCCATCAGAAATATAAAAAACGTGGCGATCGACAGCATTATCCATTTTATCCACCCTGAATAGCGTACGTAATTGCCTGAAAGCATAAATTAAAAAAGTTAATTTCACAGCAAAGAACTTATCTGAATTTAAAATGAAATGGTGTTTTTGATTTTCCTGAAAAGTGGATTTCATTTTTCGAATAGCGGCTTTATTTCTATGGTTTTTGCCGGAATCTATAGGAATCATCGGGTTAGCGAATGCCGGGAAACTGTCCGAAAAGTTGAAAATTTAAATTGCTTACACGATTCACCGTTTTTTTAGCGGAAATAAATATGCCAGTATAAATACGTAGTCAGGTGTTTCTTACTCCGATCAAATATCACAAAAGGATTGTTTCGATGTCCAACAATGGCTCGTCACCGCTGGTGCTTTGGTATAACCAACTCGGCATGAATGATGTAGACAGAGTTGGGGGCAAAAATGCCTCCCTGGGTGAAATGATTACAAATCTGTCCGGTATGGGTGTCTCCGTACCTAACGGGTTTGCCACAACCGCCGATGCGTTTAACCTGTTTTTAGACCAGAGCGGTGTAAACCAGCGCATTTACGACCTGCTGGATAAAACGGATATTGATGATGTCACCGAGCTTGCCAAAGCCGGCGCGCAAATCCGCCAGTGGATTATCGACACACCTTTCCAGCCGGAACTGGAAAAAGCCATCCATGACGCCTACAACCAGCTCTCCGCTGACGACGCGCAGGCCTCCTTTGCCGTGCGCTCTTCCGCTACCGCAGAAGATATGCCGGATGCCTCTTTCGCCGGGCAGCAGGAAACCTTCCTCAACGTCCAGGGTTACGAGGCGGTACTGGTGGCGGTGAAGCATGTGTTTGCTTCCCTGTTCAACGACCGCGCCATCTCCTATCGCGTCCATCAGGGCTATGACCACCGCGGCGTCGCGCTCTCCGCAGGCGTACAGCGCATGGTGCGCTCCGACGTGGGCTCTTCCGGCGTGATGTTCTCTATCGACACTGAATCCGGCTTCGACCAGGTGGTGTTTATCACCTCCGCATGGGGTCTGGGCGAGATGGTGGTGCAGGGGGCGGTGAACCCTGACGAATTCTATGTGCACAAGCCTACGCTGGCGGCTAACCGTCCGGCAGTGGTACGCCGCACCATGGGCTCGAAAAAAATCCGCATGATCTATGCCCCGACGCAAGAACATGGCAAGCAGGTCACCATTGAAGATGTGCCGCATGAGCAGCGGGATCGCTTCTCCCTGACCGACGCCGAAGTGGAAGAGCTGGCGAAGCAGGCGGTGCAGATTGAAAAACACTATGGCCGTCCGATGGACATCGAGTGGGCCAAAGACGGACACACCGGCAAGCTGTTTATCGTGCAGGCGCGTCCGGAAACCGTCCGTTCACGCGGTCAGGTCATGGAGCGCTACACCCTGCACGCGCAGGGCAAAATTGTCGCGGAAGGCCGCGCAATCGGCCACCGCATCGGTGCCGGTCCGGTGAAAGTGATCCACGACATTAGCGAGATGAACCGCATTCAGCCCGGCGACGTGCTGGTGACCGACATGACCGACCCGGACTGGGAACCGATCATGAAGAAAGCGGCTGCCATCGTCACGAACCGCGGCGGCCGTACCTGTCACGCGGCAATCATTGCCCGTGAGCTGGGGATCCCGGCGGTAGTCGGCTGTGGTGACGCGACCGAACGCATGAAGGACGACCAGAACGTGACGGTCTCCTGTGCCGAAGGCGATACCGGTTACGTGTATGCTGATATCCTCGACTTCAGCGTGAAAAGCTCCAGCGTGGATACCATGCCGGATCTGCCGCTGAAGATCATGATGAACGTCGGCAACCCGGACCGCGCGTTTGACTTCGCCTGCCTGCCGAACGAAGGCGTGGGCCTGGCGCGTCTGGAATTTATTATTAACCGTATGATCGGGGTGCACCCGCGTGCGCTGCTGGAGTTCGACGACCAGGACGCAAAACTGCAAAACGAAATCCGCGAGATGATGAAGGGTTACGACTCGCCGAGAGAGTTCTATGTTGGTCGTCTGACGGAAGGGATCGCCACGCTCGGCGCGGCCTTCTACCCGAAACGCGTGATCGTGCGTCTGTCGGACTTTAAGTCCAACGAATACGCCAACCTGGTGGGCGGCGAACGCTACGAGCCGGAAGAAGAGAACCCGATGCTGGGCTTCCGCGGCGCCGGACGCTACGTGTCGGAAAGCTTCCGCGACTGCTTCGCGCTGGAGTGCGAGGCGGTAAAACGCGTGCGCAACGACATGGGGCTGACCAACGTGGAAATCATGATCCCGTTCGTCCGTACCGTGGATCAGGCGAAGGCGGTGGTAGATGAGCTGGCGCGTCAGGGGCTGAAGCGCGGCGAGAACGGGCTGAAGATCATCATGATGTGTGAAATTCCGTCTAACGCCCTGCTGGCAGAGCAGTTCCTGGAGCACTTCGACGGCTTCTCCATTGGCTCGAATGACATGACGCAGCTGGCGCTCGGCCTGGACCGCGACTCCGGCGTTGTCTCTGAGCTGTTCGATGAGCGTAACGAGGCGGTGAAAGCGCTGCTCTCCATGGCCATCCGCGCGGCGAAGAAACAGGGTAAATATGTCGGGATTTGCGGCCAGGGTCCTTCTGACCATGAAGACTTTGCGGCCTGGCTGATGGACGAGGGAATTGATAGCCTCTCCCTGAACCCGGACACCGTGGTGCAGACCTGGCTGAGCCTGGCAGAGCTGAACAAGTAAAACCTGCATAATCTGAAAAAGGCGAGGATATCTGTCCTCGCCTTTTCTATTTTCCTGCGAATATGCTCACCATCACAAATAAAGCAAAAAACCAAATATCATAATTTATCTGTTAATTTAGACAATTGTTAGCGGGCAGGGCGTTGCTAATACTTGAGCCTTACCGCGTACATCCGTCGGGATGATGCGCGACTGGTTGAAATACGTTTTAACCTGATAAAAAGGCAAATAACAATGACAATCTCCTCTGTATTACGTACCAAAGATAAAATAGGTTATGGCCTCGGCGATATGGCCAGCGCGCTGGTCTGGCAAACGGCAACTTTATTTCTCGCTTATTTCTATACGGACGTATTCGGTTTGCCTGCCGCCATTATGGGCACCATGTTTTTAGTGGTGCGCGTGGTCGATGCGTTTGTCGACCCGTGCATTGGCGCGCTGGTGGACCGCACTCAGACCCGCCACGGTCGTTTTCGTCCCTGGCTGCTCTGGTTTGCCATTCCGTTTGGCGTGAGCTGCCTGATTACCTTCTACGTACCGGATGCCGGGCAGACGGCGAAAATTGTCTATGCCTGCGTAACCTATGCCATCCTGAGCCTGATCTATTCCGCGATTAATGTCCCTTACTGTGCCATGCCCGGCGCGCTGACGCTCGACCCGCGAGAACGCCACTCGCTGCAATCCTGGCGCTTTGGCCTGTCGTTTATCGGCGGGTTGATTGTAACGGTCATCGCGCTGCCGCTGGTCTCATTATTAGGCCAGGGGAATGTGCAAAAAGGCTATTTCTATGCCATGAGCCTGATGGGGCTGCTGGGCATTGTTTTATTCTTCTGCTGCTTCTTTATGACCCGGGAGCGTTACTCGCCGCGCAATGACACCTCCGGTTCGATGCTGACGGATTTAAAACTGCTGGCCGCCAATAGCCAGTGGCGAATAGTTTTTCTGTTTAATATTTTACTGTTAACCGCCGTCGTGACGCGTGGCTCTGCGACCATGTATTACGTTAACTATGTTCTGTTACGTCCGGAACTGGTTTTTGCCTTTATTGTTTCCGGCATGGTGGCCTCCTTAAGTGGCGCATTATTATCTGAACGCCTGCTGGGGAAATTTGACCGGGTGCGTGCCTATCAGTGGACCATTATTTCTTTCGTTATTTTTGGCGCGCTGATTTTCTTCATTCCGCCTTCGCAGGTGTGGCTGATATTCGGTCTGAATATTGTGTTTAGCTTTATTCAGAACCTGACCACGCCGCTGCAATGGACCATGTTCTCCGATGTGGTGGACTACGAAGAACACCGTAGCGGCCGCCGCCTGGACGGGCTGGTCTTTTCAACCGCCCTGTTTGCCATCAAGTTTGGGCTGGCGCTGGGTGGGGCGGTGGTCGGTTGGGTGCTTGGCATGGTGGATTACGCTCCGGGTCAGGCAAACCAGGCGCCTCATGTTCTTGCAACCATCAATGCCCTGTTCACCCTGATCCCCTGCGCGCTGTTCCTCTGCATGGTGGCGCTCCTTGCCATCTACAAACTTAACAGCCGGCTGGTGGACAGCATCGCCCGCGAGCTGGCGAGCAAACGCGATAGTCGAAACGATGCGGGGCAGCTCAGCCCGGCAACCCAATCCGCACTACAGGAGTAAACCATGACTGCGATCTACAAGGACGCGGGACGTCCCGTACACGAGCGTGTCGCTGATTTACTGGCGCGTATGACGCCGGAAGAGAAATTTGCCCAGATGCACGCGTACTGGCTGATCCTCGATGAACACGGCAACCACCGCGAGCGCAGCGATCTGAGCGATGAATTCGCTGGCGTGAGCGAACAGGCGTCCCTCAACGAAAGGCTGAAGCTCGGCGTCGGGCAGATCACCCGTCCGCTCGGCACGCACATTGTTAATGCAAAAACCGGCGTGCGTGCCGCCAACCGCCTGCAACGCATGATGATGGAGGAGACCCGGCTCGGCATTCCGGCGCTGTTTCATGAGGAGTGTCTGGTGGGGCTGCTGTGCAAAGATGCAACCCTGTTCCCGTCGTCGCTAAACTACGGTTCCACCTGGGACCCGGCGCTGGTGCAGCGCGCGGCGGAGCAGATTGGTAAAGAGGCCCGATCCGTCGGTTGCCAGCAGGGGCTGGCCCCGGTGCTGGATGTCTCGCGCGATGTGCGCTGGGGACGGACGGAAGAGACATTTGGGGAAGATCCGTGGCTGGTAGGGGTGATGGCGACGGCGTACGTGAAGGGGTTGCAGGGCGATAAGCGCGATCTGCTGGCGACCCTGAAACATTACGTCGGCCACTCCTTCAGCGAAGGGGCGCGCAACCATGCGCCGGTCCATCTCGGTTTCAGCGAGCTAAACGATACCTTCCTGCTGCCGTTTGAGATGGCGGTGAAGCTGGCCAACGCCGGTTCGGTGATGCCAGCCTATCACGACATTGATAATCAGCCAGGGCACAGCGACCATTTCCTGCTCACTACCGTGCTGCGTGAACAGTGGGGCTTCGACGGCATTATCGTGGCGGATTACGGCGGCGTCAGCCTGCTGCACCAGCACCACGGAATTTCTCACGATCCAGCGGAATCGGCGGCGCT
The DNA here is from genome assembly GCF_000492855.1 of Enterobacter sp. MGH 38. NCBI lineage: Bacteria > Pseudomonadati > Pseudomonadota > Gammaproteobacteria > Enterobacterales > Enterobacteriaceae > Enterobacter > Enterobacter sp. MGH 38. The sequence goes on from NZ_KI535608.1 coordinate 986,464, forward strand.
GGCGTTTAACGCCGGGCTGGACGTGGAATTGCCGAAGGATGACTGCGCGCGTAATCTGGCGGAAGCGGTAGAGCGTGGGCTTATCTCAATGGCGAAAGTGGATGAGATTGTGGCGCGCGTGCTAAGTGAAAAATTCCGTCTCGGGCTGTTTGAAAAACCGTACGCCGACGAAGACGGCATCGATTTGCAGAGTGAGGCGACCCGGCAGGTGGCGCGCGAGGTGGCAACAAAATCGATCACGCTGCTGGAAAATAACGGCATTTTGCCCCTCGGCGGAAAACCCCGTGTAGCGGTAGTGGGGCCGACGGCGGACGATCCGCTGGCGCTGCTGAGCGGCTACAGCTTCCCGGTTCACCTGATCATCAGCGATATGGTTGAAGAGACCTCGCAGGTGACTACCCCGCGCGCGGCGCTGGAACAGTACCTTGGTGCATCGCAGATACGTTACGCCAAAGGGTGCCAGATTATCGAAAAACGGATGGCGGGTGCGCCGGTGTTCCCGGGCGACAGCGGCGGTAAACCGATGCAGCAATCGCCGGTTTCACAACGCACGGATTTGATCCCCGACGCCGTGAGCGCGGCAAAAGAGAGTGACGTGGTGGTGGCCTGCGTGGGCGACCTCGCCGGGCTATTCCAGAGCGGCACCGTGGGGGAAGGATCGGATACCGACTCGCTGGATCTGCCAGGCGTGCAGCAACAGCTGCTGGAGGCGCTGGTGGCAACCGGTAAGCCGGTGATTGTCGTCATGACGGGCGGGCGTCCTTATAACCTTCAGGGGCTGGAAGAGAAGGTGGCCGCGCTGATGATGGCCTGGGCGCCGGGGCAGGAAGGGGGCTGGGCGATTGCCGATGTCTTAACCGGCCGCGCGGAGCCGCAGGGCAGGCTGGTAGTGAGCGTGCCGAAAAACGCCGGGGCGATGCCGTACTACTATAACCACAAGCTGAAAAGCGGCGGCACGCCGTTTGCGTTCCATTTCGGCGCACTTTACCCGTTCGGTTACGGTCTCGGCTGGACGCAGTTTCGCTGGGGCGCGGCCCGCCTGGCTGAAAGCCGCGTCCCGATCGACGGAGAGGTGGCGTTAAGCGTCGATATCACCAACACCGGCGAGCGCAGCGGCAGCGAAGTGGTACAGGTGTACGTACGCGATAAGGTCGCCACGCAGGTGCGTCCGCTTCAGGAGCTGAAAGCGTTCCAGCGCGTGACGCTTTCACCGGGAGAAACCGCCACGCTGACCTTTACCCTGCCGGTGGAGATGTTTAATTTCACCCGCCGGGACGGAAAGCGAATTGTCGAGCCAGGGGAGTTTGAGCTACAGGTTGGCGCGTCCTCGGCGGATATTCGCGAGGTGGTGAACGTGCTGGTGACCGGGGAAACGCGGGTGCTGGCGGGGGATTGGCGGATGCTTAGTCGCTGTGACATTACATTGGCGTAAAAAGGATAAAAAAAAGCCCATCGTGGGAGATGGGCAAAATTCCCCATCCTACAAACCCACGATAAGCACACAGGCCTTTAAGCCTTGTGCGGCGGGCTTTTACAATGCTCTCAGGAAAAAATGAGTGATGGTTCAATGTGGGTCAGGTTCGGTGGTGCTCGTATGGCTTATAGCTATATGCAGGGTAAGCTGAAATCAACCGTTCATAGTGTCATGGTGCAGCACAGTTTAATTAGCTCGTGGCGTGGTTAAGAAAAGTCTGAGGGGTTAGCACAAATACCTCATAAAATTAAAGGTGCTGACTTTATTATTTAATTCCCGATTATCCGAGATAAATAAAATGTTTCGTAAATACTTTGTTGTAAAAACAGGCGTATGTGGTGCTTTGTTTTTAGGTGTGTGTGCTCTTACCGCTGGTAGTTTAATGTAGCCTGATGCACCTGCTGCTGTAGCTCAGGCTAATCATAAGACACCTACTGTAGAGGCTAATTATTCTGCTGCTGATATGGTTCCTTTTACTCAGTGGAATGATATTACTGAACACACCACAGCAAAATATAAATGCTCAGGTGGTCAAGAGGTGACATTAGATAGTGTTAATACTTCAGATGCCAATTCAAATGGAATGCCTCAACTAGGTTTTTATGACTTCTTAACGGTTACTCAGAATGGCTTTGTTATTGCTAAGAATGAAGTGCAAACAAACCGCTATGAGGAAAGTAGCGTAATGAGTCTGGACTATAACGGGAAATATGTAAGCAAAGCTTCAGCAGGTGGCAATAACGCCAAAGGTGAGGAAGTTGTATTTACATTTTTCTCTGTTCTGGATTCAGAAGCTAAATCTACTAGCTATACCCTGATTGCTCAAACACTATCTAAAGATGATGTAGATGAAAAATATACTTGTGAGGTGGTGAAATGATTAGTGTGATTATTCTTTTGGGTTTCTTTGTTTCTCTTGGGTTGTTCGTGAGCAAGCTGCAAGAGGTAGTAATTCTGGCAAGGATTTTAAAGTCTTTAGCTGGTGAATGAAATCATATTATTGAAAGGTGAATTATGATTTTATTAATTGCTGCTGGTTTCGTTTTTTTTGTCTGCTTTATGCTTTGGGTTATATATCAGCAAACTATCCCACGTGCTAGCTATGAGATTCCAAAGTGGCAATGGGATGCAATGCAAGACCGTTTTAATGAGCTTGAATCTGAAATGGAACATTTAAGAGAAATAAAATGAAACGTTTAATGGTGGCTGGTTTATTGTTGGCTTCTTTCGGTGCTTCTGCTTCAAGTGTTGATGCTGTCTATCATTGTGGTATTGGTCAGGCTGGTAATGATTTGCAGATTAGCAATGGTGTAGATAAGCATGGTGAGTTTATGGCGTGGTACTCAGACGTTTACTATCACACTGGAACAGGTGCTGATGGTTCATCTGTGTTTACTCAGCAAGAAACAGGCAATAAGCTATTCGTGAAGTATGTGAATGACAATTTAACTCTTATTACTTCAATTAATGCTAACCCTCATTCAGAAATGAATTTCATGTGTAAGGCATAGCAATGAAGATAAAGCCTTTCGACCTGTTCAGGGCGGAGAGGGAGGAAGTAACACCTACAGGACGGGCTATAGAGTGTTTAACTGAACATCCCTATGGAAACCTTCAGGGGAGGCTACGGAGGCCTACAGTGGCTCTGATGTTGTGGAAGTATAAAGACAATAAATAATAGTTAGTGATGGTAGTAAACCTTTTCTTTTAAACTTGCTTGGAAATACAAATGAAAATTAAAGCTGTGGCTATGGCTATGTCTATTGTTGTGGGTGCTGTTTCTCTTTCTGGATGCTGTTTAGTAGTCGATGGGAAAACTCAGCCTGTAGCAATTAAAACTAATGTACCTGCTTTGTATAGCATTAGAAATGCAGATGGTCAGGAAGTCGCTGATGGTGTAGCACCTGCTACAGTGAATTTAAAACGTGGTGATGCACCTTATACAATCAGCTTACGCAGAACGGCAGACAGTACGCCAGCCACCTCTACAATCAATGACAATTTAAATGGCTGGCTTTGGGGTGACTTGTTCTGCGGGCTTATTATTTGTGGTGGTGTAGACCTTGCTACAGGTAGCGCATGGGATTTAGATAAAGAGGTTACTGTAACTACAACAGGAGCGGGTGTAGTGGTTAATAGTCCTCTTCAAACCATTCAGCCAAAAGGGGCAGGGGTAACTATTAACAACACCGTTAATAACAAGCAGAGCTAAACATGAAACGCATATTAATTGGTTGTGCTTTGATTGTGTTTTTGGGTATGGCTGTTCGTTTGGTTTACTTGCAGCAGTTCTATAATATTGCAATGCAGGAAGCTAATATTGAATCTAGGCTAGGCACTGAATGCAAATTCACTAGAAAGACCCCTCACTGCTATGTGTTGCTGGACCAACTACAAAACACTGTTAAAGAGTGGGCTGCTTTTAATATTCGCTGGCATAGAGAGAACAAATGATGAAGATTGTGATGGGGGCTGTTCTGCTTGCTGTGTGTGGTTCTGCATCAGCAGCAGATAAGCCTGATACTATCTACACCTGTACACGTGAGGCCGATAATGGCTTTATTGTTCAGGATGTGAGATATACACAACACGAGGGGGACAGGAATTATATTTTGTTAGGTGAGCATTACGACACTCAGAAAATATACTTCTATAATATAGTAGATGATTTAAAGCGTGGTGTTTATGATAGTTCTCAGCAATCCGCTATTAAAATATCATCTTCTAAACAGATACCTCTGATTGTGAAATATAAAACAGCTTCAGAGGCGCTTGAATATCATTGTGATTATGATGTGGCTCTTAGCCTGATAGCACAAGATGATTGGAATAAGGAACAGGAAAGGAAGCACAGAACAGCAGGGCAGGAGGCCGCACTTAAAAAGGCTGCTGCTGAACGTGCTGCTAAAGCAAAAGCTGCTGCTGTGAAAGCTGCTGCGGCTACTGAAGCTGATAATATGCTCTCTGACCTTAACCAAAGCAAGCCTAAAGCCCCACAGCCCGCCTCTGGTGGTGCATCAGGTGCAGAGATAAGCCAGTATGCCAACACCATCAGAACAGCGATACAGAGCCGTTTAGACACGTCTAAATACGCTGGTAAACGTTGCTCTCTGACATTGCACCTAAGCAGGGATGGAACTGTTCAGGCTGTAGACCATCTGACAGGGGATGATAATCTCTGCAATGATGCTATGGCTGCTGTCTATCAAATAGATAAGTTTTCTGCACCGCCTAGCGATGGAGTGTATGCAGCATTCAAAGATGCAACTTTGAGCTTGCGGCTATAGAACGCTGAGAGGATAAAAGGGCTAATGTCCTGATTGTTATGAAGGGCTATCTAGTAATAGGTAGCTCTTTTTTATTTCTTTTCTTTCAGCGTCTGCCTTTAGGCAGTATAGCTATCTTCCATAAGTATAATTTTTATTCGTTATTAAGATGCATCTTTTAAGTAAGTATTAGTTGAATCTTAATAGAGTATAAATATTATACCTATGGAGCACTTCGGAATTATCACGGCTAGTGTTAGTACCTATGTAATATGAAAAGAATTATATTTATTCATTTACTAAAGGACTAACCCTCATGAACAATATTGCAGAATTATCTTTCCCTGAACATTTTTTCTTATATGAGGGAATGAAGCTTTTGCTGTTAATTGACTTGTTGCACTATTCAACGCTTGCATATAAGGCGGGATGGAAAAACTTACCATCTGAGATTTATATTGACTTTGCACAAATGCAAGCGGAATTAAAAGTATCACACCCTGCTTACAGGGCATCACTGAAACGTCTTGTTAAAGCAAAGCTATTAACTAAAATGGCAAAGCATAAATACATCATTGTCAATTTTCGTGATGTGGCTGGTGAATTGGGGGGGATTCCTGATGAAGTCTGCTAATCCTCAATTCTTAATGTTTATGATGGAGCTTTATCAGCGTACAGATTTAAAGCCCATTGAAACTATCGTTTATAGCCTGATGCTGAATACGTACAGATATTATAAAAAGAGTCATATTGAATTTTCACCCTCTATTAAATATCTCGCTAAAGAATCTAAGTTTTCAGAGCTTACTGTGAAGAATGCTCTACAGACTCTTAAAAAGTTAGGGCTAATCACCGTCCTGAAACGTGGGAACGGCATCACAGGCAAAGCCAGCACCTACACAGTGCAGTATTACAGGGAGCTTAAGACCCTGTTTACCCGTCCTAGCACAAGCGACATCTCCAAGGCAGATCGTGAAGCGCGTAGCGATGCAGATATTCCTGCAACGGATAGCGCAGACTAAAAACGGCCTACGGAAAGCGTGCACAGAAACGTGCAGAGGAACCACTCCTCATTTCTGAGGAACCAGAACGAGAGATCTCGTTGTGCTCACCAGTGCTAGAAATCCAGCAGTGCTCACAGGAGCCACCAGAAGCCCCTAAGGAGCCTTTAAAGGTTCAACACAAGCAGAACCAGAAAAAACGCCTCAGAACGCGATTAGCACCCCTCAGCATGTGGATGCTGGCTTGATTCCTGATGAATCAATAATTCTCTACTGGAGAGGCAGAGGAAGAGAAGCAACATCAACCCTAATTAGTATGGCTAGACGTGGCTTAGAAGCTGGAACGTTAGCTCAGGAAGATTTTGAAAAATATATAGTACAAGGAAAAGCAGCATGAACATTACTAAAGCCGTTATTGAAATTCAGCAGCAAGCAAACAGCCAGATGCTTTCATTAACTAAAGACAGCACTGACCACGATATCACTAAAAACTTCTATGATGCCGCTATTCGTTATCTAGTGCCTCATGACATCTATCAAAATATTGCACGTACTTTCATGCATACCTCACTTGAATATGTAGCCTCATTGGCCGCTAAGGTGGTTAATAATGAAAATGCCTAACAGAGATAAAGCTAGTGGACGCTGGCTAAGAGCTACTGACAATGACCAATATAGAGGCCGTCAATATGGGCGGCTTAAAGTATTAGATATAGACTGGATTACAGAGAAAGCGGGAAACACTAAACGCTATGCTCTGTACCATTGTACCTGTGGCAATCTTCATCGTTTAAGCTTGAGCAGTTTAATCAGAAAAGAGTTCCCCACTCGTTCATGCGGCTGTTTACGTAGGGAGATTTGTTATAATGGAAGATGAAAATGATTTGACGTGGTCTGATAATTTCGAAACGGTTTATAAGCCTGATAAAGGCTATGATGGTTTTGAAGATGAATATGGGGCTTTTTCAACCTTCCTACAACATTCAAAACCACGTCATACAAGCCTAACTATCAATGAGTTAGACACTCTCAGCATTGTATGTTCATACGACATTCATACAACTGTCTTACGATATGCACTCAGCAGTACACGGGTGAGCATTGATTTGTAAGCAAAAAAAAGCCCATCGTGGGAGATGGGCAAAGACTACACACAGCAATTCGTTGTTTCACTCAGGGGATTTCCATGCTTATAAATCAAGGTGTTGATTTATAACCGTGTCTTAATAGTAGGCATGCCAGGATTTTGAGTCGATCGGATTCGTCTCAATAGTTAAAGGCAGGTAAAGATTTCTTGAAGAGAATGACGGTTTTAGGCAGGAAAAGGCGGGTCTGACCAGTGTGCAGAGAATAAATAGTTTAGCAACGTTTAAGTATTGCTGTGGAGAGTGTAGGCCGGGTAAGCGTTAGCGCCACCCGGCATCCGTTCTTACTGCGCGTTCTTATCTTCCAGCTCTTCAAGTTCGCTTAAGATGACGTCTGGATCGGTTCCCGGCGGCGGTACTTCATGCACCCAGGCGGAGAAGAGACGCCAGGTCACCGCTAGCAGAACCGGACCGATGAACAGGCCAATCATGCCGAAGGCAATTAACCCCCCGATTACCCCAGACAGGATCAGAATCAGCGGCAGGTCAGCGCCCATGCGGATGAGGAGGGGACGGATCACGTTATCCATGGTGCCCACCACGCAACTCCAGACCAGCAGCACCGTGCCCCAGGTCGTATCCCCCGTCCAGTAAAGCCAGATAATGCAGGGAACCAGCACCAGCAGCGGACCGAGCTGCGCCAGACAGGTCATCAGCATGACGACGGTGAAAATGGTGGCATAAGGTACGCCGGAAATCGCCAGCCCGATTCCGCCAAGTACAGCCTGCACCAGCGCTGTGACCACCACACCGAGCGCCACCGCGCGGACGGCCTGGGCTGCCAGCAGCACGGCCGCATCGCCGCGTTTACCTGCCAGTCGGGTGGCGAAATGACGTACCCCCAGCGCAACCTGCTCGCCGCGCCAGTACAGCAGGGCGCTGAAGACCAGCATCAACGTACAGTGCATCATGAAGCGACCGATGTGCGCAGCCTGCCCCACAAACCAGGTGGTGGTTGTGCCGATGTACGGACGCACTTTGGCCATCAGGGCGCTACCGCCCATCTCCAGCAGGCTGTGCCAGCCGCTGTACAGTTTTGCGCCCACAACAGGAATACTGTTCAGCCACGCGAGATCCGGCAGCGTCATATCACCGCTGGTGACCGCGCGAATAACCGGGCCGCTACTGTCAACCAGGCTGTTAACCAGTAGTGCAATGGGAATAATAAACAGCAGGAACAACAGCAACGTCATCACCAGCACGGCCAGGCCGCGGCGACCAAACAGCAGTTTCTGCAAACGCAAGAGTAAAGGCCAGGTGGCGACGACGACGGTCGCGGCCCAGGCAAATCCGAGCACGAAAGGACGAACGATCCACAGACACGCAATAATCATAATGGCTAAGAACAGCACCGACAGCAGTATCTGCGCGACATCCCTGGGCTGACGAAGATTGACCATAAACGAAACTTTCCTTAAATGAACACCAGCAAGGCTGATGGGAATATAAACCGCATCTCTCTAATCATTAGTGATTTCAGCGATTTTTGACAGGCGGATTTTGCCCGTAATTCTACGAAGCACATAAGAAAAAAATGTGATAAAACTTTCCAGACACAACGCAAACGATTTCACACTATTCTCATTAGGGTCGACAGCAATGATCCCACAGATTTCTCAGGCACCGGGCGTCGTTCAGCTGGTGCTTAATTTTTTGCAGGCACTGGAGCAACAGGGTTTTACAGGTGACACCGCTACCGATTATGCCGACAGGCTGACGATGGCGACCGATAACAGTATTTACCAGCTTCTTCCCGATGCCGTCGTTTTCCCGCGCTCTACCGCCGATGTGGCGCTCATCGCCCGTCTGGCATCGCAGGAGCGTTTCAGCTCCCTGGTCTTCACCCCACGCGGCGGCGGGACGGGTACCAATGGGCAGGCGCTGAACCAGGGCATCATCATTGATATGTCCCGCTATATGAACCGCATCATTGAGATCAACCCGGAAGAGGGGTGGGTGCGTGTGGAAGCGGGGGTGATCAAAGATCAGTTGAATCAGTTTTTGAAACCTTACGGCTATTTTTTTGCGCCGGAGCTTTCCACCAGTAACCGCGCGACCATTGGCGGGATGATCAACACCGATGCCTCGGGGCAGGGCTCACTGGTGTACGGCAAAACCTCCGACCACGTTATGGGTGTGCGGGCGGTGCTGCTGGGGGGCGATATCCTCGATACCCAACCGATGCCGATCGAGCTGGCCGAAACGCTGGCAGCAGAGAGCACCACCAGCGGACGGATTTATCGCACCGTGCTGGAGCGCTGCCGCGAAAATCGCGAGCTGATCCTTGACAAATTCCCGAAGCTAAACCGCTTCCTGACGGGCTACGATCTGCGACATGTCTTCAATGACGATATGAGCCAGTTTGATCTTACCCGCGTACTGACCGGGTCAGAAGGGACGCTGGCCTTCATCACCGAAGCGCGTCTGGATATCACCCGGTTGCCAAAGGTGCGCCGTCTGGTGAACGTCAAATACAACTCCTTTGACTCGGCGCTGCGTAATGCACCGTTTATGGTGGAGGCGCGGGCGCTGTCGGTGGAAACCGTCGATTCAAAAGTCCTGAACCTGGCCCGGGAGGATATTGTCTGGCATTCGGTGAGCGAACTGATTACCGACGTGCCGGATAAAGAGATGCTCGGCCTGAACATCGTCGAGTTCGCCGGGGATGACGCAGAGCTGATTGAGAGCCAGGTAAGCACGCTCTGCCAGCGTCTGGACGAGCTGATTGCGCAGGGGGAAGGCGGCGTCATTGGCTGGCAGCTGTGTAACGATCTCTCCGGCATCGAGCGAATCTACGCGATGCGTAAAAAGGCGGTGGGGCTGCTCGGCAACGCGAAAGGGGCGGCGAAGCCGATTCCGTTTGCGGAAGATACCTGCGTGCCGCCGGAACATCTGGCGGATTATATCGTGGAGTTTCGCGCGCTGCTCGACAGCCATGGTCTGAGCTATGGCATGTTCGGGCACGTTGACGCGGGCGTGCTGCACGTGCGCCCGGCGCTGGACATGTGCGATCCGCAGCAGGAGATCCTGATGAAGGCGATCTCCGACGAGGTCGTGGCCCTCACGGCCAAATACGGCGGTTTGCTGTGGGGCGAGCACGGCAAGGGGTTCCGCGCCGAGTACAGCCCGGCCTTTTTTGGCGAACAGCTCTACGCCGAGCTGCGTAAGGTGAAGGCCGCGTTCGATCCTGATAACCGCCTCAATCCGGGAAAAATCTGCCCGCCGGAGGGCGTTGATGCGCCGATGTTGCAGGTGGATGCCGTTAAGCGCGGCACCTATGACCGCCAAATTCCGATTGCGGTACGCGCTTCCTGGCGCGGCGCGATGGAGTGTAACGGCAACGGGCTGTGCTTTAACTTCGATGTGAAAAGCCCGATGTGTCCGTCGATGAAAATCACCAGCAACCGCATCCACTCCCCAAAAGGGCGTGCCACGCTGGTGCGCGAATGGCTGCGCCTGCTGGCCGACCGCGGCGTTGACCCGCTCAAGCTGGAACAGGAGCTGCCGGAAAAACGCGCGAGCCTGCGCGGGCTTATCGAACGCACCCGCAACAGCTGGCATGCGAACAAAGGCGAATACGATTTCTCGCATGAGGTGAAAGAGGCGATGTCCGGCTGCCTGGCGTGTAAGGCGTGTTCAACCCAGTGCCCAATTAAAATTGACGTACCGGAATTCCGTTCCCGCTTCCTCCAGCTGTACCACACGCGTTATCTGCGCCCGATGCGCGATCATCTGGTAGCAACGGTGGAGAGTTACGCGCCGCTGATGGCCCGTGCGCCAAAAACCTTTAACTTCTTTATCAACCAGCCACTGGTGCGAAAACTGTCTGAAAAACATATCGGCATGGTGGATCTGCCGCTGCTGTCGGTGCCATCGCTCCAGCGTCGGCTGGTGGGGCACCGCTCGGCGAATATGACCCTGGAACAACTGGAAGCATTAAGCCCTGAGCAGAAAGCGAAGGTGGTGCTGGTGGTGCAGGATCCATTTACCAGCTATTACGATGCGCAGGTGGTGGCCGATTTTGTCCGACTGGCCGAGAAAATCGGCTACCAGCCGGTGGTGCTGCCGTTCTCGCCGAACGGCAAGGCGCAGCACATTAAAGGCTTCCTCACCCGCTTTGCGAAAACCGCGCAGAAAACTTCAGATTTTCTGAATCGCGTGGCGCAGCTCGGCATGCCGATGGTGGGCGTCGATCCGGCGCTGGTGCTCTGTTACCGGGACGAATATAAGCAGACTCTCGGCGATAAGCGCGGTGATTTTCAGGTCTTACTGGTACACGAGTGGCTGCCTGCGGTGCTGACGCAAACGCCCCCTCAGGAGGTCAGCGGAGAATCCTGGTACCTGTTTGGGCACTGCACCGAAGTGACGGCGCTGCCGACGGCGCCTGCCCAGTGGGCTTCTATCTTCTCCCGGTTTGGCGCGAAGCTGGAAAGCGTCAACGTGGGCTGCTGCGGTATGGCCGGAACCTACGGCCATGAAGTCAAAAACCACGCTAATTCGCTCGGCATTTACGAGCTGTCATGGCATCAGGCGATGCAGCGCCTGCCACGCAACCGCTGTCTGGCGACGGGCTACTCCTGCCGCAGCCAGGTGAAACGGGTGGAAGGTAACGGCGTCCGCCATCCATTGCAGGCTTTACTGGAGATTATCGGATGATCTGGAAACGTGCGGTCACGCTGGAGGCCTTAAATGCCATGGGCGCGGAGAACATGGTCGGTTTGCTGGACATCCAGTTCACGCGCATTGGCGACAACGAACTGGAAGCGACGATGCCGGTAGACTGCCGTACTCATCAACCGTTTGGCCTGTTACACGGCGGCGCGTCCGTCGTGCTGGCCGAAACGCTGGGATCGGTGGCGGGCTACCTGTGTACGGAAGGAGAGCAGAAGGTGGTGGGTCTGGAGGTCAATGCCAACCACATCCGCTCCGTTCGCAGCGGGCGCGTGCGCGGCGTCTGCCGGGCGCTGCATGCTGGAAGCCGCCATCAGGTGTGGCAGATTGATATCCTGGACGAGCAGGATCGCCTGTGTTGTTCATCAAGGCTGACGACGGCCGTTGTGTAAAGTTTCCGGATGTCTTGCTTTTGGTCAAAAATTAGCCGCCTGATTGTGATATACTGGTCACGTTTTGAACATAAGCGAGGACATCATGGATACTGAAATAACCCCAACACAGCTGGCAATTGAATATTTACGTCGCGATAAAAGCAATCTGTCTCCAGCGCAGTACCTGAAAAAGCTGAAACAGCTTGAGCTGGAATTTACGGATTTGCTGGCGCTCTCTTCAAACGAACTGAAAGAAGAGATCTACTTTGCCTGGCGGTTGGGCGTTCACGTCCATTAAGCAGTGAAGAAAAGGCCGCAAGCGCGGCCTTTTTTGTGTCTGACAGTCAGTATCTGGCAGGCAGTTTGTTAATTTTAATCAGCCGGCCTTCTTCCATTTCGATGAACCCGCCCGTTTTCAGGTCAGCCAGGATCCGCATTACGCCGCTGCGGGAAAGCTGGGTTTTATCCCTGATATACCTTTCCGCCGTCACGCTACGTCGGTAGCTGTCATCTTCCTGCATCAGCAGCACGAGCTGCTGGCGAATCATCTCGTACGCGGTTGGCGCGCCTTTCGGCATGACGTTGTGATAAAGCCGGTTATAGACAAACATCAGATGATTAGAAAGCAGCCCCCACAGCGCCTTCTCTTTGATAATTTCAGCCACCCGCTCGGTCGTGAGCACACCAATCAGGCAAGGCGTTACCGTTCGAAGGTAGTCGGTAAAATAGATGTCCGTCAGGTTAGCGAGGCCAAACAGGGCGGGACTGCGCGCCGTCGAAAGCATCATGTCGTCGCTTCTTCTGTATATGGCGACCGTGCCGTCAAGAATTAAATAACACATGCTCTGCCCGTTTACCTGGAGATCAAGTTGCTCGCAGGGATCGGTTTTATGCGTGGTGCAGTGCGGCTGTAAATGAGAAATCAGTTCCTGAGCATAGGGAGATCCGCGATGCGATGGTTTGTCAGAAGACATAGCGTTAACCTGGAAAGAGACTGTACTCTCTATAGTGTCGCTCTTCTTTTCCACCTTCTCCAGAGATAAATACAGCCTCAGTATTTACGGGGTAAGTGATGGATCTCTACTAGAACGCCACGCTCCATGGTGATGTATTTCCCCGTCCGCAACTCCGCGAGGATCCGCATAATGCCACTGCGTGAAAGATAGGTGCGGCTTTTGATATAGGCTGCGGCGGTAATGTTTTGTCTAATGGCTTCCGGCTCCTGCATCAACTCAACCAGCTGAAAGCGGATAATGTCATAAGCCGACATTTGCGATATCTGGGCGCAATGTTCGTAAACGCGCGATGCGGTATAGATCAGCAGGTTTGAGAAGTGCTCCCATAAATTCTGTTGTGCGACAACATGATTGAAACGCGCCAGCGAAACGCTGGCCACCTCTGAGGTTTCCAGCGCTCTGACGTACAGGTGCTCAGACGATAACTGGCTGCTCACGCCGAGTATAAATGGCGCAGATTCAGAATTTAAGACGATACCGTCCCCGCGACGGTGCAACGCCACGCTGCCATGCAACAGTAAAAAGCATTGACGGGTATCGCCGGAGCAATAATGGATAATTTCTCCTCTGGCAATAATGCCTCTCTCCGCATGCGGCAAAACATTATCGATTATTTTTTCAATGTGCTTAAAAGGCTTAGCGCCGAGCACTGTTGATTTATCAATTTCTGACTCAGGCGCGAATCGGGTATTCATTTGAGACCTCACTGACTGATGCGATCATTTTTTGATCGGCATAAAGAATTATCTTAAAAAACAGCAGGTCAGGGAATGTTAGCAGCGAGTCTAATTATAGACTTATCTTTTTTTAAGTGTTAATTAATTGAAATTGCAACTTTTTTTGTTCAGGTCTAAAAGTAGACTGTGGACATTATTCTTAAGCTATTCCCGAGTGAATATGTTTTTTATTTGTTAAAAGAGGGTCTACAGCTAGACCTCAAAATTGATTGTATGCGGAAAAGGAGTTGTATAAATTTTGACTCGTCGGAAGGGGTTTAATTTCTGCAACTGAATGTCGGTAATAAATAGAGTAATACGGGATATAAAATTATGAATAAAAAATTGATGATGGCAATGTTAGCGGCAGGTTCTGTACTCACTATGACCAATGCATTGGCAGCGGCCGGTACCGTTAATTTTAACGGAAATATTCTGGATTCTGCCTGCGACGTTGATGTGGCATCCCAGAATCAGGTGGTGGTATTGGGCGATTATTATAAAACGGAATTCCCGACAACCGGGGCGAGAACGGCTGCGACGCAGTTTAATATTATTTTGAAAAACTGTCCGGTAACGGTCACCAATGCAAAAGTCCGTTTTGATGGCACGCCGGATTTAACCAACGCCAGCCTGCTGGCGATTGATACGTCCGTGGCGGGAGCGGCTACCGGGATGGCGATTAACCTGATGACGGCAGATAAAGCCGATCTGCCGCTGCACGGCAGCAACAGCTATACCTACGCACTCAGCAGTACGGCTGATAATACGTTGAGCTTCTACGCGCAGTATATTTCCACCGCGGCATCCGTTACCGCGGGCCCGGCTAACTCGGTCGCGAACTTCTCTGTGGTGTACAACTAAGTCAATGGCAGTAATTAGCAGGGGGCCGCCTGGCCCCTTGTTTTATGAGGTAAAAAATGCGTTTTATCACCACAACGGGCCTGGTTATGGCGCTGTTACCGCTGACGTTAACATCCGCCAGTGCAGGAGTAATTATTGGCGGCACCCGTGTTATTTTTGATGGGGCTAAAAAAGAAGCGTCAATAAATATTACGAATCCTGATAACGGTCCTTATTTAATTCAGTCGTGGATAGATGTTCAGGATGAACAATCGGGTAAAGCGCCTTTTATTATTACTCCTCCGCTGTATCGGCTGGACGGCGGACAAAAAAACCTCGAGCGTATTGTCATGACAGGCTCTCTGCCTCAAGGGCAGGAGAGTTTATTCTGGCTGAACATCAAAGCTATTCCGTCAGCCTCTAAGCAGATGAACTCGCTGCAAATTGCCGTCAAAACGCGCATCAAATTAATTTATCGACCAGAGGCTCTTCGTGCGTCTACCCCCGAGGAGCAGGCCAATAAATTAACCTGGCGTCGTGCGGGAAATACCCTTCTGGTTAATAATCCAACGCCGTACGTTATCAATTTCAATGAAATTACGTTGGGTAATAAGAAACTTGACGATGTCACGTATGTGATGCCTTCGGGCACAGCCCGTTTCCCGTTACCGAATGGAACCAGTGGCAATACGCTGACGTTTAAAGTCATTAACGATTATGGCAGCCCTGGTGAATTACACCGGGCCAGTTTGTGATCCTTACGCGTTAATCAGGTGCTCGTCATGACAACGGCATTGAATACAATGCAGCCTGCGCGCCTGGCAATATTTATTGCCCTCGCGCTTGCTGGTGTCTCTCCCACACTGTATGCCAGTGAGACGTTTAATACGGAACTGGTAGAGCTGGATAATCCCGGAATGGGGAAAGCGGATTTATCTGCCTTTGAATCCGGCTCGCAGGCGCCCGGGACATACCATGTTGATATTATTCTTGACGATCGGCTGCTGGAAACGCGGGATATTCGTTTCATGGCAGTGAAGGATGCTAACGGCAGTGAAACGTTGCAGCCGTGCCTGAGTATCGGGCAGTTAAAAGCGTGGGGCGTGAAAACGGCGCTTTTCCCGCAGCTCGACGCCGGGGAAGGAGAATGCGCCGATCTCAGGGCGATTCCACAGGCCAGCGCGGATTTCCAGTTTGGCGCCCAGCGCCTGGCGATCAGCATCCCACAGGCGGCCATAGACCTGCCAGCGAGAGGTTACGTTCCGCCGGATATGTGGGATGAAGGCATTACCGCGGCCATGCTCAACTACAGCCTGAGCGGGGCAAACAGCCGGGCAAGAAGCGGGGCAGGCACCCGCAGCGACAGCCAGTATGCAAACCTGCGGCCGGGGATCAACGTCGGTCCCTGGCGGTTACGCAACTACACCACCTGGTCCCGCGATGCGTCCGGCCAGGATAAGTGGGACAACGTCTACACCTTGATGCAGCGCGCGATTATTCCCCTGCAAGCCCAGCTTACGCTCGGAGACAGTTCCGCGCCTGCCGATGTCTTTGACAGCATGCCGTTTCGCGGCGTCCAGCTGGCGTCCGACGACGATATGCTGCCGGATTCCCTGAAAGGCTATGCGCCGGTGGTGCGCGGTATTGCGCGAACTAACGCGCAGGTCGTGGTGCGTCAGAATGGCTATCAAATCTACCAAAGCTACGTGGCGCCGGGCGCGTTTGAGATCGCGGATATGTATCCCACCGGCGGCGCGGGCGATCTTGATGTCACGATCGTCGAAGCCGATGGCAGTGAGCAACATTTCACCCTGCCGTACGCTTCGCTGCCGGTCCTGCAACGGGAGGGGCGACTGAAATATGCCCTTACCGCCGGGCAATATCGCTCGTATAACCGTAGCGTGGAGAAAACCCCCTTCGGGCAACTGACCGGAATTTACGGCCTCCCTCACGGGATCACGCTCTATGGCGGCGTCCAGGGGGCAGATAAGTACCAGTCGGCGGCTCTGGGGATGGGCAAGAACATGGGCGATCTCGGGGCTGTATCCGCAGACGTCACTCAGGGCTGGTCAACGCCGGAGCATACCGCGAAAACAAGCGGTCAGTCGTGGCGGGCCAGATACAGCAAGAATTTTATCACTACCGGGACCAACTTTTCGATTGCCGGGTATCGCTACTCGACCCGCGGCTATTACGGGATGCAGGACGTCCTCGGTTCGTACGGAGACAGCAGCGCGCTTCAGGACAGGCGACGTAACCGTGCCGAGCTGACGATGAGCCAGACGCTGGGGGACAACCTGGGCGCGCTTACCCTCAGTGCGGCGCGGGAAGATTACTGGAATGACGGTAAGTCGATGGCTTCGTGGAGCGTCGGCTATAGCAACTACTGGCACAACATCAGCTATGGCCTGACATGGACCTACAGCAAAAATGTCCGCTCAGCGTCAGAAAACCGCAAAAGCCAAAAAAACGCTGACCACGACCAGCTTCTGTCGTTCAACGTCAGCATTCCGCTGGATAAATTTTTGCCGCAGACATGGGCTAACTATGGCATGAACGCCAGCAGCAATAACGGGACGACGTATAACGTCGGCCTGAACGGGGTGGCACTCGAGAACCGTGCCCTGAGCTGGAACGTCCAGCAGGGATATGGCACAGAGGGCGTGGGGAATACCGGCAACGTGAACGCGGACTATAAAGGCACCTATGGCGAAGTCACGGCAGGTTATGGTTATGACAAAAACAGTGAACGCCTGAATTACGGGCTGCAAGGCGGCATTCTCGCCCATGCTGATGGCATCACGCTTTCCCAGCCGCTGGGGGAGACCAGCGTCTTAATCAAAGCCCCAGGCGCCTACTACGTGGATATCCGCAATCAGCCCGGTGTACGGACAGATTTTCGCGGATATACGGTCGTGAGCAACCTTTCTGTCTACCGGAAAAACGATCTCACCCTCGACCCGGAAACGATGCCGGACGATGTCGAGCTGGAGATCAACACCCGCACGGTGACGCCGACGCGGGGAGCGGTGGTGAGAGCCGATTATCTGCCGAAGTCAGGTCGCCGGGTGCTGATGACCTTGACCGACAACGACCGCGCCGTTCCGTTTGGGGCGGTGGTCACCCTTGTGGGTGATGAAAGCGGCAGTTTTATTGTCGGCGATCGCGGTCAGGTCTATTTAACCGGGATGCGCGAGCAGGGAACGTTAGTCGCCACATGGGGAAGTCAATCCAGCCAGCAATGCCGCGCTGATTTCACGCTGCCGAATCACTCAACGTACGGTGGGATCGCTGATATGCACACCACCTGCCGTCAGGAACGCTAACATGAAATGTCTTAACACGATGCTGCTGCTCTGTTTGCTCGCGGCGGGAAGTATCGCTCGTGCCGGTACCTGCACCACCATCATCCCACAGCTTTCCACCCTGTCCGTGGGGACGATCAACGTGCAGCGCGATGCGCCTGTCGGCACGGTGGTATTTTCCGGCGCGGCGTCAGCCACAGGCTCCTATCTTACCGGGTGTACGAATCCGCTGATGCTGGGATTCAGCATGCGCTACAACAGCGCCACGTTGAGCAGCTACGGCAACCATGTTTACAACACGAACGTCAGCGGGATAGGGATACGCTTTTCCTCCAACGGCTATTTTGAAAACCCGAGCAATACGTTCTCGTACAATGCGCAGACCTCCTATGTGGACTGGTACGGCGGGAGGATTGAGCTGGTGGTGACCGGCCCGGTCTCATCGGGGGCATTAACCCCGGGGGTGATTGGCGTCGTGACGCTTCAGGGAAGCGACGGCCTCTACCGTGACGGTCTGACCACGCAGCTCACCTCCGGCAACATCAATGCCCTGGCGTGCACGGTGAATACGGCCCAGCTGACGTTTCCGATAGGGGATATTCCCGCTTCGGTGTTCGGCACCGTGGTGGGCACCACGCCAGCGAGAGCACAGAACACGCAAAACCTGGGCTTAACTTGCGCCGCCGGAACCAATATTACGGTCTCGCTCAGTGGAATACAGAATCCGGACAGCGCCAATACCAGCGTGATGGCCTTAACCGGGCAGGGAAATGCCGGCACTGCAAAAGGGGTGGGGGTGCAGCTAATCTATAACGGTGCACCGCTGGCGATGAACAGCCGACTATTTTTGCGACAGTCTGCCGGGGGGCAAGAGACGTTGCCATTAACGGCCCGATATTACCAGACGTTAACCCGCGTGGAGTCAGGTTCAGCGAATGCCTCCGCCACCCTGAATTTGACCTACCAGTAGCAGGTAAGAAGATGAAAATAAGATGCAGGACACTGCTGTTACTTGCCTTACTCAGCGGGAAGGTATGCTCCGCTGATAGCGTCAACATCGGTGTGACGGGAAATATCGTGGCGTCGCCATGCATATTTAATGGCGGCAATAACAATCTCGATGTCAATCTGGGCAATATTCAGGCAACCAATATGGCGACGCCGGGCTCAACATCGGATCCGGTGCCTTTCAGTCTGCTGTTTACCCAGTGCCCAACGGGAACGCAGAGTGTGACCGTCGCTTTCACCGGCAGCCCCGATCCTGAGGCGGGCGCGGACTATTTTATGAACAGCGGTTCGGCCACACATGTGGCGATAGCCATGCGCGATGCCCAAACCGGTGCGCTTAAAGGAACAGGCTCCAGCATGACCCAGACCATTGCCGCGGACAGAACCGCGACATTAGCTATGCTGGCCTCGGTAAAATCCATGACGGGGGGCGCCACGCCGGGAAGCATCCGCGCGGTTGTGGTGATGACGATGCAGTACAACTGAATGCCGGTGATAAGCCTTTTTTAAAGACGTTGGTGTGAACTATGTTAAATATTCTGATTCAGGAAACGGATCTGTTTTTTCAGGCTGGGCTACAGAGCTTTTTCGAAGATTTTTTTAAGCATAACTTTCATCGCTCCATCACTTTTCACCTGGCGCTGACCAATGAAAACGTCAGCCAGGCCGATATTATTGTTCTTTCATTATGTCAGGGGGAAACGCTGACCTGTTTTCCGGAATTACTGGCCCGGCAAAAAGGAATTGTGATAGGTCTCGTCGACGATGAGCTGCGCTTTTCGGCTCTGCCTTCCTGCTTTCAGGACATTATTTTTCTTCCTCGCCGGGCATCGCTTGATCGTATTAGCGGCGTTCTGTTTATTGCGTGGTTCACGACGCAATTACCGGGTTACACCTGGAATAAAAAGACCTGTTTCGACTGCCAGCATAAAGGGTTATCCCGGCAACAAATTCGTATTCTGGTCAATTTTTACCGAGGGCTGTCGGTAGTGCAGACCGCTCAGGCGCTGGAGATGAGCGAAAAAACGGTCTTTACCCATAAATATATGATGATGCAAAAATTTAATCTGCGAAGCGATTACGAGCTGATCGTACTGTTGAGAAGGCTGATGGAGAAAAAGAGCCGGCCGAACCTGCTTCGCGATTACCTGGAAAATAATTATGCACAACAAATAGCCTGAAACGGCAGCGGATAGCTGGCCGGGCAGCGATAGCCGCCACCCGACAAGCATTTAAACGTTAACCGCAGCGATCAACCGCGTCTTCATGGTCTGGTACGCGGAAGCCGCAAAATCCTCCGCCCAGCGCTGGTCCTCGATTGCCTCAAGCTGCACGGCGCAATACTTCGTTTCCGGCGTTCTGGAGATCGGGTCGAGATTATCCTGCGTCAGCTCATTACAGGCGCCAATCCACCACTGGTAGGTCATATAGATTGCTCCCGCATTGATGCGCTCGCTGATGCTGGCGCGGGTGATCACTTTACCCCGGCGTGAACGTACCCAGACCAGCTGGCCTTCGGCAATCCCCCGTTCATCCGCGTCGGCCGGGTTAATTTGCACCCGGCCCGGCTCGTCGGCCAGGCTTTGCAGCGCCGCGCAGTTCCCGGTCATGGAGCGGCAGGAGTAGTGGCCCACCTCGCGGACCGTACAGAGCACCAGCGGGAAATCCGCATCCGGGATTTCCGCTGGCGCGCGCCACGGTGCGGCAAAGAGCTGCCCTTTACCGCTCGGGGTATCGAACTGATTATCTTTGTACAGGTACGGCGTACCGGGATGATCCAGCGTCGGGCACGGCCATTGAACGTGACCCATCTCGCCCATTTTTTCGTAGGTCACGCCGTAGAAGAGGGGGCACAGCTCGCGCATTTCGTCCCAGATCTGCTGGTTATCCTCGTAATGCATGGGATAGCCCATTTCCGTGGCCAGCAGGCTGATGATCTCCCAGTCGCGCCTGACATTGCCGCTGGACTCAATGGCTTTGCCGAAACGCTGAAAGCCGCGATCGGCACAGGTGAACACACCGGCGTGTTCTCCCCATGAGGTGGCAGGGAGCAGCACGTCAGCCAGCTCTGCCGTTTTGGTCATAAAGATGTCCTGAACCACCACAAAATCGAGCGCCTCAAAGCCGCGGCGGACCAGACCCAGATCGGCTTCTGTCTGAAGCGGATCTTCCCCCATGATGTAATACGCTTTGATCTTACCTTCCAGCGCGAGATGCGGCACTTCGGTGATGCGCGTTCCGACGCGATCGTCCATCCGGTTGACATTGATTTTCCACGCATCAGCAAATTTCAGTCTGACCGCCGGATCAGTGACGTCCTGGTAGCCGGGAAACATATTGGGCAGAACACCCATATCGCAGGCGCCCTGAACGTTATTTTGCCCGCGAACCGGCCCCACGCCGACGGCAGGGCGGCCCAGATTGCCGGTCAGCAGTGCCAGGCTGGAGAGACCTTTCACCACATCGACCGCCTGACCAAACTGCGTGACGCCCATTCCCCACATCACCGTTGCTGAAGGCGCCGCTGCGAACATGCGCATTGCCTGACGAATATCCCGCGCGGGGATCCCCGTCAGATGTTCAACCTGCTCGGGTGCGTAATCTTTTACCGTCAGTCGGTACGCCTCAAGCCCTTCTGTAAAGCGAGCAACGTAGTTTTTGTCGTACAATTCCTCTTCAAGCAGGACATAGCCAAAGGCATTGACCAGCGCCATGTTACTGCCATTTTTTAACTGAAGATGAAGATCGGCAATGCGTGCCGTTTCAATATGACGCGGATCGCAGACAATGATTTTAGCGCCATTTTCACGTGCTTTAAGCACGCGTCGGGCGACGATGGGGTGAGAGTCGGCGCAGTTATAGCCGAATACCAGCAGGCATTTTGAGTTTTCAATATCGTTAATGGAATTGCTCATGGCGCCGTTGCCGAGGGTCTCCTGTAAACCGGCAACGGACGGACCGTGACAGACGCGGGCGCAGCAGTCGACGTTGTTAGTATTCAACACCGCACGGGCAAATTTTTGCATCACATAGTTGGTCTCATTGCCCGTTCCCCGCGAGGAACCCGTGGTCATAATGGACCGAGGGCCGTACTGTTCTTTGATGCTTTTAAGCCTGTAAGCGGTATAGCGAATGGCCTCTTCCCAGGTAACAGGGGTAAAGGCCTCGCCTTTGCTGTAGCGGATCATGGGCTGCGTCAGGCGGGGGGTAAGCAGCCGAGTATCATTAAGAAAGTCCCAGCCGTAGAACCCTTTCAGGCAAAGCGTGCCCTGATTAGTTACGCCATCAGCGGCTTCGGCACGGATAATCCGGTTATTTTTAACGACGAGGTTAAGTTTGCAGCCTGCACCGCAGTAGGGGCAGACGCTGGCGATTTTTTTCATCAATAACAGACCTGTTAAGAAATGAAGCAATGTTTACTGGAAAGCCCAGTCCCTTAGCGGACTAAGCAGGATCCATGCCAAATTCGGCGTGCTTGATTAACAGGGCGTTAGGGGAGAGAGGGCGTGTCATCGTCAGTCCGTTCGTCAGAATTGACGGTGACACGCTAACCGAAGAGATGGGAAGAGTGAGGCGTTAAAGATCGTCCATGGTGTAACCGACGACAATTTCCAGCGTCTTGCGGATCACATCCGCCTTAACGACATCATCGGTGGATTCCAGCGTCTGGATCAGCCAGAGAATGATCGCTTTGTTGGTCAGATGACCTTCGGAAGCAAGAACACAACGAACCGCAGTCGAAAAAATGGCAGACTCTTCAGCAAAGCGATCGCCTGCGTGACGGAAATACTCCGACAACGCGCTATCTAAAAAGGCGGAGTGGTATTCGGGTTGAAGCTGAATATTTTGTCTCATTTGTTCTCACCGTAGCTGTAAAGTTGTAGTCAATGTATCTTTTTGGGATCGGACGGTTTTCCATTTCCAAATAACGGCACTACATTGTCTCGGTTATTTTTGAGAGATCCCTCTCTCTGAATTCGTCCTTGTGCGGTTCTGCGACCTTTAAAAGCGACCGTGCCAGAGCTGATTTCAGCTATCACCCTCGCTAATGTCTCCCGCCGCTGGGGATCCGTCTCACAGGCTTGCATGTTACGCAGACGCTGAACCAAACCCTCGGTCGTTACAGGACCGCGCTCCTTCAAAAGTGAAAGAGCGGCTTCTCCAATAAGCTGGTCGATCAGTCTGTCCGCATCACTGCTGTTCATAACATTAACGTTCGAAGAGCAGGCCAAGAAGCATGTGATA
The DNA here is from genome assembly GCF_000492855.1 of Enterobacter sp. MGH 38. Taxonomy (NCBI): domain Bacteria; kingdom Pseudomonadati; phylum Pseudomonadota; class Gammaproteobacteria; order Enterobacterales; family Enterobacteriaceae; genus Enterobacter; species Enterobacter sp. MGH 38. Next base: position 1,009,528 of record NZ_KI535608.1, read on the forward strand.
ATGATGCTCCTCTTCCGGGCCATTGGCCTTTTCAAGGCGACTTAACAGTTTTGTGCAGAGCGATTTGCGATTCAGATTCCGCCCGTCGCTAAGGATTTCAACAACAACCTGACCCAATGTTTCCTGTTGGGTTGGAAGCGCGGCTTTTTCGAAGTACTGCGCAATTGCTGTTGCTGTGTCTGCGAGGTGTCCGTTCTGCTGCATGTTTCGCTCCTGTAAATTTTCGTAATCAGTAACGTTACATTTAAGGTATACATAATTTTCAAATCTGTACATTAAAAATGTACAATTTTTTAAATATTTTATAATATATTTGATAAAGTATATATTTATCATATGGTTATATGTATACAGCTTACTGCTAAATTCACAAAATATATTGTACAATTCGAAGTGGCGTTGCAGAGTTGTACAAGCCCGGAAAAGGCGCAAAGAAGTCATGTAAATTGTTGAGATGTAAATTATTTATTGGGTAATTAATGTGCTATAACAGAGTTCTCCCCACGTGTTTTCGTGGTCACCCCCTCAATCTTCAGGATTAGCATGCTCACAACCATTATTTACCGCAGTCATATCTGCGAGGACGTTCCAGTGAAAGCGCTGGAAGACATGGTCGCTGCTGCAAATTGTAGAAATCGCCAGTTCGATGTGACGGGGATTTTGCTGTTTAACGGCACACACTTCTTTCAGTTACTTGAAGGGCCCGCTGATAACGTTAAGGAGATCTATCAGCTCATCTGCCGTGACCCACGGCATCACAACGTGGTCGAATTATTAAGCGATCACGGGCCTTCAAGACGTTTTGGCAACGTAGGTATGGAGCTCTTTGACCTTCGTCAGTACGACACCGACGAAGTGCTACAAAAGGTACTCGATAAAGGCACAACCCGCTATCAGCTGACCTATAACGATCGCGCCCTACAATTTTTCCGCACCTTCGTTGAGGCCACTGAAAAAGCCAACTACTTTGAGCTGCCTCCGGCTGACGCCTGGGAGTTTGTCACCGAAAACACGCCATTATCCTCCCAGCCAACGGTAGTGGCAAAGGGCGCGGACTGTAGTTTCGCATTTCAACCTATCGTCGATCCGTTTATGCAGCAGGTGGTTTCCTGGGAAGCCCTGATCCGCACGCCGTCCGGTGAGTCCCCGGAAAGCTACTTTGCCAACCTGTCGCGTGAGGCGCTGTACGAATCGGATCTGAAGAGTAAGCAGGTGGCTTTGTCGATGGCCAGCGCGCTGGGCCTACAGACTCAAACGTTGTCCATTAATCTGTTGCCGATGACGCTGGTCAATGTTCCTGGCGCCGTCGATTTTTTACTGACGGCAATTGAGGCGAACGGTTTTGTGCCGGAGCAAATTGTGGTCGAGTTCACCGAGAGCGAGGCGATCTCGCGCTTCGAAGAGTTCACCAGCGCGGTCAGACAGCTTAAAAGCGCCGGGATCAGCGTGGCCATCGATCACTTTGGCGCGGGATTCGCCGGTCTGCAACTGCTGGCCCAGTTCCAGCCGGACAGAATCAAGATCAACCGTGATTTGATTGCTAACGTGCACAAGAGCGGCCCGCGTCAGGCAATCATTCAGTCAATCATTAAATGCTGCGCCTCCCTGGAAATTCTGTTCTGTGCGGTAGGCGTAGAGCTAGCTGAAGAGTGGATGTGGCTGGAATCTGCCGGGATTTCTCAGTTCCAGGGTCACCTTTTCGCCAGCCCGCGTCTGGGGGGCATTCCGGCGATTGCCTGGCCCGAGAAAAAGTACGATTTATAAAAAACCTGTACGTAACTGTTAAAAGTGACCTGTACGTACGGCTAAATTTATACAACAATATATTAACGAGTGAGTGGTTCTTTGAGCCATTCACTTGTCTCAGAACGAGGAGTTAGTTATACAAATGATTTGTACAATCTGATAAGGTTGGTTTGGTTAGGTATGGAAGTATTGTGCGTGAGGGAGTTAATGGCCTATTACAGTATCGGCGAAGTGGCCGAACGATGCGGTATCAACCCCGTTACGTTGCGTGCCTGGCAGCGCCGTTATGGATTGTTGAAGCCGCAGCGAAGCGAAGGGGGCCATCGTCAGTTTGACGATGAAGATATCCTGCGTATCGAAGAGATCAAACGCCTGATGAAAACGGGTGTTTCGGTCGGTAAAGTAAAAGCGCTTCTTGAAAATACAGAAGTGATGACTCAGGGGAACTGGGCATCGTTTCAGGAAGAGATGTTAACCGTTCTGCGCTATGCCAGCCCGGCAAAACTGCGCGCCAAAATCGGCGAGTTCCGCCGTGACCATGCGATGGATGTTCTGATAGATAACATCATCACCCCTGTGCGGCAGCGAATGAACCAGGACCAGAATACGGTGCGTCACATGGCGAGCCTGCTGGACGGTGTCCTGATTGAGTTTGCCGTTGCAAGCCTGGGTGAGTCGCGAAAAAAAGCAGGTAAGGATGCGCTGCTGATTGGGTGGGAGTGCGACGACCGTACGCATTTGTGGCTGGAAGCGGCCCGTCTTGCCTGTCAGGGCTGGCATATTGACGTGCTGGCTGAGCCGATTGATTCTCCGCGTCCGGAACTCTTTCCCGGGCAAAAAATTTTCGTCTGGACCGGTAAAGCGCCTACGCCTCGTCAACAGGAGCAGCTCGACCACTGGCGTGAACAGGGTTTCGCCGTTTCGATCCATCACTGATGTTAAGGGGGCCAACGGTAAACCGCCAGCGCGGGTTTTTAGCCTTCTGGCGATACGACAGGGGTATCCGCGAAGATGCATAGCATCAGTACCCCTGTCATATCGTCGGTTTATTCCATCATCAGGTTGTCTGAAATATTCATACTGGCCACGGATTCAACTTTCCACACGCCATCTTCCTTGACCATGCAGTCAATCACGGTGTGATCCCGCTTTTTGCCGAATGAGATATAAACCTGCATACAGGCGGCATCGTAATCCAGCGCCCGCGCACTGACGATGCCCCAGTCATCTTCATATCCCTGAGCCTTGATGAACATATCGACGTCAGGCACGTCATATTCATCTGGATCCAGCTTATCCATGGCTTTGAGTTTGCTGATAGTTTCGCGGGTTACATATGGCCTCAGCGCTTCATAGTTTTTCAGGGGCTCTTTCCCGATAATAATTTGCGAGATGTACCACTTATTAAACTGAAGGGCAGCGGATACCTCAGGGGTGAACTTCTGTGCAGCGGATGCGAGAGTGGGCAGAAGCAGGATCGCCAGAATTATTTTTTTCATGTCAGTCATGCCTGTAAATTGCATATGCTGGCTTTAATTCCCGGTATTCCTTTCCCGGATACATTGTTCGCTGAACAAAATCAGAGTACCAGACGCCGTTCCCACCATAGATGCAAGCGTGGCCATATGGGTGGTGCGCTGTGGGCTGGATCACCGCTACATCGCCCTCAACAGGCTCACCGTAAACCTGGTGGAAACCCGCCAGAATTAAATTGCTTTTCATATCCTTAGCATAATGCGTGTTCTGTAGATTAGCACCGCCGGAGCGAATGGATTTTGAAACAAATTCTGCACATCTTTTTTGGCTATACTGACCTGCATGCTGGCGAGCATGAACTGCGGCTTTATGGGCACTCCACATAATTTGATCCCTTACTGAATGAGTGGTTAAAAAGGGAAACATTACGCCGAAAAGGGACGAGTTTATGTAAATAATCATGAGCGGAATTTAACCACTATCAGACTGATAAATAATGGTTAACTCATCCATTAAACGTCTTTATGCGCGCTCAGGTAAGGCAAAAAAGAATTAAAAAGAACCTGGCTTAAGGGGGAGGCATCCGTAAATAATGTATTTGGTGCCTGGGCGTACTTTAGCTATCTTAAAAATAGGTATTTCCAATACAATTTTTATCATTGCCCGCTACCTCACCGCCTTTCTTATGAAATTCGTTATTTATCAATGCATTGAACAAATCTAACCATCCCATCCGCATCCCGTCACAGGGTCTATGCTTAATGAAAGTAGCCAAAAAGGGCGGTTTAGCCCAAAGCCCCTGCTCGCAGGGGGTTGAAGTGATAATCGTTATCACTAACATGGTGTTATGCCCTGGTGGCTTATCAGATGAGGTGGACCTATGGAACTGCATTCAGAAACCTTCAATCCGGCCGATTTTGCCTGGCGTGGCTTAACGCTGACGCCCGCGGCGGCGGCGCATATTCATGAGCTGGTGGCAAAAAATCCCGACATCCTCGGCGTACGCTTAGGCGTTAAGCAGACTGGCTGCGCGGGATTTGGCTACGTGCTGGATACCGTAACCGAACCTGAAAAGGACGATCTGGTCTTTGAAACCGACGGTGCAAAGTTATACGTCGCACTACAGGCGATGCCTTTTATCGATGGAACCGAAGTCGACTACGTTCGGGAAGGTTTAAACCAGTTATTCAAATTTCATAACCCGAAAGCCCAGAACGAATGCGGCTGCGGCGAAAGCTTTGGGGTATAGGCGGTACTATGTCTCGTAATACTGAAGCAACGAGTGATGTAAACACCTGGAGCGGCGGACACCTCAACTATAAAGAGGGTTTCTTCACGCAGCTGCAAACCGATGAACTGGCGAAAGGCATCAACGAAGAGGTCGTGCGCGCCATTTCGGCGAAACGTAACGAGCCGGAGTGGATGCTGGAGTTTCGCCTGAGCGCATTCCGCGCGTGGCTGGAGATGGAAGAACCCCACTGGCTGAAAGCGCATTACGATAAGCTGAACTATCAGGATTATAGCTATTACTCTGCGCCCTCCTGCGGCAGCTGTGATGATACCTGCGCCTCGCAACCCGGTGCGGTACAGCAAACCGGTGCCGAGAACAGCTTCCTGAGTAAAGAGGTGGAAGAGGCGTTCAATCAGCTCGGCGTGCCCGTGCGCGAAGGCAAAGAGGTGGCGGTAGACGCCATTTTTGACTCCGTCTCGGTGGCAACCACCTACCGTGAAAAACTGGCGGAGCAGGGGATTATTTTCTGCTCCTTCGGGGAAGCCATTCACGATCACCCGGAGCTGGTGAAAAAGTACATTGGCACCGTGGTACCCAGTAACGATAACTTCTTCGCGGCACTGAATGCGGCGGTGGCGTCAGACGGTACCTTTATCTACGTGCCGAAAGGCGTGCGCTGCCCGATGGAGCTCTCGACCTATTTCCGCATCAACGCGGAAAAAACCGGCCAGTTTGAACGCACCATCCTGGTGGCCGATGAAGGCAGCTACGTTAGCTACATCGAAGGGTGCTCCGCTCCTGTGCGCGACAGCTACCAGCTGCACGCGGCGGTGGTGGAGGTCATCATCCATAAAGATGCGGAAGTGAAGTACTCTACGGTACAGAACTGGTTCCCGGGCGACGGTAACACCGGCGGTATTCTGAACTTCGTCACCAAGCGTGCGCTGTGCGAAGGCGAAAACAGCAAAATGTCCTGGACGCAGTCAGAAACCGGCTCCGCCATTACCTGGAAATACCCGAGCTGTATTCTGCGCGGCGACAACTCAATCGGTGAGTTTTACTCCGTGGCACTGACCAGCGGTCATCAGCAGGCCGATACCGGCACCAAGATGATCCACATCGGTAAAAACACCAAATCGACCATCATCTCCAAAGGGATCTCTGCCGGTCACAGCCAGAACAGCTATCGCGGGCTGGTGAAAATCATGCCGACGGCAACCAACGCGCGTAACTTCACCCAATGTGACTCCATGCTGATTGGCGCGGACTGCGGGGCGCATACCTTCCCGTATGTCGAATGCCGCAATAACAGCGCCCAGCTTGAGCATGAGGCAACTACGTCACGTATTGGTGAAGATCAGCTTTTCTACTGCCTGCAACGCGGGATCAGTGAAGAAGATGCGATTTCAATGATCGTTAACGGCTTCTGTAAGGACGTGTTCTCTGAACTGCCGCTGGAATTTGCCGTTGAAGCCCAGAAACTCCTCGCCATTAGTCTTGAACACAGCGTCGGTTAAGGAAAGCACATGTTAAGCATTAAAGATTTACAGGTTAGCGTGGAAGAGAAAGAGATCCTGCGTGGCCTCAATTTTGACGTCAAACCGGGTGAAGTTCACGCCATCATGGGGCCAAACGGCTCCGGGAAAAGTACGCTTTCAGCGACGCTGGCAGGACGCGAAGATTATGAAGTTACCAGCGGCTCCGTTGAGTTTAACGGCAAAGATCTGCTGGAGATGTCGCCGGAAGAGCGTGCCGGCGAGGGCATCTTTATGGCCTTCCAGTATCCGGTGGAAATTCCGGGCGTCAGCAACCAGTTCTTTCTGCAAACCGCGCTGAACGCGGTGCGCAAGTATCGCGGCCTTGAGGCGCTGGATCGCTTTGACTTCCAGGATCTGATGGAAGAGAAGATCAAGCTGCTGAAAATGCCGGAAGATCTGCTGACCCGCTCGGTAAACGTGGGTTTCTCCGGCGGTGAGAAGAAACGTAACGATATTCTGCAAATGGCGGTTCTGGAGCCAGCGCTGTGCATTCTCGATGAGACCGATTCAGGGCTGGATATCGATGCCCTGAAGATCGTTGCCGACGGGGTGAACTCCCTGCGTGATGGCAACCGCTCATTTATCATCGTGACACATTACCAGCGAATTCTGGACTACATCAAGCCGGACTATGTCCACGTGCTTTACCAGGGACGCATTGTGAAATCCGGTGACTTTACGCTGGTTAAACAACTGGAGGAGCAGGGTTATGGCTGGCTTACCGAACAGCAGTAATGCACTTCAGCAGTGGCACCGGCTGTTTGAAGCGCAGGCTGGAGCGCGCTCTGAACAGGCTCAGCACCATCTCCAGCAGATGCTGCGTCTCGGTTTACCGACGCGTAAACATGAGAACTGGAAATATACCCCGCTGGATGGCCTGCTGAACGGCGAGTTTGTCACCCGTCTGGCGCAGGTCAGCCCCGATCAGCGCGACATGCTGGCGCTGAGCGTGGATGCCGTGCGTCTGGTGTTTGTCGACGGTCTGTTCCGTGCGGAGCTGAGCGACAGCGTGCAGGAGAGCGGGTTCGATATCGTCATTAACGATGAACGTCAGTCGCTGAACGCGCCTGTTCAGCCTGAAGTCTTCCTGCACCTGACAGAGAGCCTGTCACAATCTGTCACCCATATTCGCGTTAAGCGTAACCAGCGCCCGGCGAAACCGCTGCTGCTGATGCATATCACCCAGGGCGTTGCGGGTGATGAGATTAACACCGCCCACTATCGCCACCATCTTGAGCTGGCAGAAGGGGCGGAGGCGACGGTGATCGAGCATTACGTCAGCCTTAACGACACCCGTCATTTCACCGGTTCGCGTCTGACGATGAACGTGGCGGCCAATGCCCAACTGCACCACATCAAGCTGGCGTTTGAGAATCCGCTCAGTCACCACTTCGCCCACAACGATATTCTGCTGGGCCAGGATGCCGCGGCGTACAGCCACAGTTTTCTGCTTGGCGGCGCGGTGCTGCGCCACAATACCAGCACCCAGCTGAACGGTGAAAACACTACGCTGCGTATTAACAGCCTGGCGATGCCGGTGAAGTCAGAAGTGTGCGACACGCGCACCTGGCTTGAGCATAACAAAGGCTACTGCAACAGCCGTCAGCTGCACAAAACCATCGTCAGCGACAAAGGACGTGCGGTGTTCAACGGCCTGATCAACGTGGCGCAGCACGCCATCAAAACTGACGGGCAGATGACCAACAACAACCTCTTGCTGGGACGTCTGGCAGAGGTGGACACCAAACCACAGCTGGAAATCTATGCGGACGACGTTAAATGCAGTCACGGTGCGACGGTCGGGCGTATTGACGATGAGCAGATGTTCTACTTGCGCTCGCGCGGGATAGACCAGCAGGCCGCGCAAAAGATGATTATTTACGCCTTTGCGGCTGAGCTGACGGAAGCGCTGCCCGATGGCGGACTTAAACAGCAGGTGCTGGCCCGTATCGGTCAGCGACTGCCTGGAGGCGAAGCATGACATTTCCCGTAGAGAAAGTCCGGGCAGATTTTCCGGTACTGACCCGTGAAGTGAACGGTCTGCCGCTGGCCTATCTCGACAGTGCGGCCAGCGCGCAAAAACCGAATCAGGTGGTGGATGCGGAAGCCGAGTTTTACCGCCACGGTTATGCGGCGGTACATCGCGGGATCCACACCCTGAGCGCCGAGGCGACCCAGCGCATGGAAAACGTGCGCACGCAGGTTGCAGCCTTCCTCAACGCGCGTTCGCCGGAAGAGCTGGTGTTCGTGCGCGGCACCACCGAAGGGATCAACCTGGTGGCTAACAGCTGGGGCAATGCGCAGGTGCACGCGGGGGATAACATCATCATCACCCAGATGGAGCACCATGCCAACATCGTGCCCTGGCAGATGCTCTGCGAGCGTGTGGGGGCGCAACTGCGGGTGATCCCCCTGAATGAAGACGGCACGCTCCAGCTGGAAAAGCTGGACGCTCTGCTGGACGACAGAACGCGGCTGGTGGCGGTGACCCACGTTTCAAACGTGCTGGGCACGGAAAATCCGGTGGCGCTGATCGTCGACAAAGCCCATCAGGCCGGTGCGAAAGTGTTGATTGATGGTGCCCAGGCGGTGATGCACCATGCGGTTGACGTTCAGGCCCTGGACTGCGATTTCTACGTCTTCTCCGGGCACAAGCTGTATGGCCCGACGGGCATCGGCGTATTGTATGTGAAAGAGGACATTCTCCAGGCCATGCCGCCGTGGGAAGGGGGCGGGTCAATGATCGCCACCGTCAGCCTGACGGAAGGCACAACCTACGCCCGTGCGCCCTGGCGCTTCGAGGCGGGTACGCCCAACACGGGCGGGATCATCGGGCTGGGCGCGGCCATTAGCTATGTCTCTGAAACGGGGCTGGCGGCGATTCAGGAGTACGAACAGCTGCTGATGCATTACGCCTTGCAGGAGCTGGTCAGCGTCCCGGACCTGACCTTATATGGTCCTGCTGACCGTCTGGGTGTGATAGCCTTCAACCTCGGCAAGCATCACGCCTATGATGTGGGCAGTTTCCTTGATAATTACGGCGTCGCTGTGCGTACCGGGCATCACTGCGCGATGCCGCTGATGGCGTATTATGAGGTACCGGCCATGTGCCGCGCATCGCTGGTGATGTACAACACAACGGAAGAGGTCGACAGACTGGTGGCGGGATTAAAACGTATTCATCAGCTGCTTGGCTAACGGAGAGGCGAGAGATGGCAGATTTGCCGGACAGAGATAAATTGCTGCGCAACTTTGGGCGTTGCGCGAACTGGGAAGAGAAATACCTTTATATCATCGAACTGGGTCAGCGCCTGCCGCCGCTCAGCGAAGAGGCGCATAACCCGGACAACATCATTCAGGGCTGCCAGAGCCAGGTCTGGATCCAGATGCAGCAGACGGATGATGGCGTAATCGATTTACAGGGTGACAGCGATGCCGCCATTGTGAAGGGGCTTATTGCCGTCGTATTTATTCTTTATCACCAGATGTCGGCGCAGGATATTGTCGCCTTTGACGTTCGCCCGTGGTTTGAAAAAATGGCCTTAACCCAACACCTCACCCCGTCCCGATCCCAGGGACTGGAAGCGATGATCCGCGCCATACGCGCCAAAGCCGCAATCCTTAGCTAAACTGACAGAACAGCATTCATTCTGTTTCGCGGGGTGGTTTCCACCTCGCTGGTTTTTCAGCTTTCTGACGTTTGGTCAGTGAATAAGGAATCTCAGCATGAAGCGCGCGTCTCTAATAACTCTATTACTCCTTGGTTCGCTCAGTGCTGTTAATTCAGCCAGGGCGGTTGATTATCCTTTACCGCCCGCAGGCAGCCGCCTGATTGGGCAAAACCAGACATACACCATTCAGGAAGGGGACAATAAACTTCAGTCTATCGCTCGTCGGTTTAATACCGCCGCACAGCTCATCCTTGAAACCAATAATACCATTGCACCGGTGAATCCTGCGCCAGGAACGGTCATTACGATCCCTTCCCAGATGCTACTGCCGGACACCGAGCGTGAGGGCATTGTGGTGAATCTGGCGGAGCTGCGTCTTTACTTCTATCCGCCTGGCGAAAATATCGTGCAGGTCTATCCGCTGGGTATTGGTCAGCTTGGGCTGGAAACACCGGTCAGCACCACCCGTGTGAGTCAGAAAATCCCTAACCCTACCTGGACCCCCACAGCGGGCATCAGAGCGCGCTCACTGGCCCAGGGAATTAAACTGCCGCCTGTGGTACCCGCAGGGCCAAATAACCCGCTGGGGCGCTTTGCGCTTCGTCTGGGTATCGGGAATGGGGAATATCTTATTCACGGCACCAGCGCGCCGGACAGCGTAGGGCTGCGGGTCAGCTCGGGCTGTATGCGGATGAACGCGCCGGATATCAAAGCGTTGTTTGAGCAAGTGCGCGTCGGCACGCGGGTGCAGATTATCAATGAGCCGGTGAAGTTCTCCATCGAGCCGGACGGCAAACGTTATATCGAAGTGCACAGGCCGCTGGCGCAGGCAGAGGGCGAAAACCCACAGACGGTGCCGTTCACGCACTCGGCGGCGTTTACCGCTTTTGCAGCGGAGTCAGGTAGCGATAAAACGCTTATCGATAAAGCCCTGGCGCGCAGAGCCGGGATCCCGGTTGCCGTTTCAACAGGCAATGGTTCGTCAGCCAGCAATTCTGTCCTGTCGGTTCAGAATAGTCGTGTCTCAGCGGCGGTGGCGGAAGACGAGGGAGAGAAAGCGCTTCAGTAGAGGTTTGACTAAGGCAAAAAAAATGGCGCACAATGTGCGCCATTTTATTAACAGGTACTATTACTTACGGTATTTAGTAGCCTGGTTGTCCAGACGCTGGTTAGCGCGAGCTGCGTCGTCTTTAGCAGCCTGAACGTCGGAACGCATTGCGTTCACGTCGTTGCTCAGCTGGTCAACTTTAGCGTTCAGAGTCTGAACGTCAGAAGACAGCTGATCGATTTTAGCGTTGCTGGAGCAACCTGCCAGCAGAGTAGAACCCAGGATTACCGCGCCCAGTACCAGTTTAGTACGATTCATTATTAATACCCTCTAGATTGAGTTAATCTCCATGTAGCGTTACAAGTATTACACAAAGTTTTTTGGGTTGAGAATATTTTTTTGATGGGATTACGCCTATTTTTGATCGTTCGCTCAAAGAAGCAACGAAATCGGCAATTTTGACGAAAAAGCTATGTTAAAAAAGGCATTTTTCATCGGATTCATCTTAGATAAATCGCGATTAAATAGAAAAACCCGATTTGCTTTTTGAATAGTTCTGGTTAAAGGCGGGAATAAAAAAAGCGCCCCGAAGGACGCTTTTTAACAAAACAATAATTTGTTCGTGAAATATTACAGCACGTGGACAGATGCCGTGTTGGTGGTGCCGCTTGGAACCAGCGCGCCAGAAACCATAACCACCACGTCGCCTTTCTGAGCCAGGCCACAATCAACCAGTTCCAGAGCCACTTCTTTACCCAGACGATAGAAATCATCGGTAGAGGCAATCTCTTTCACCAGGTGTGGGATTACGCCTTTGCTCAGCACCAGCTGACGCGCGGTGGTTTCGTTGGTGGTCAGCGCCAGAATGGTCGCATCCGGGAAGTATTTACGCACGGCACGCGCAGATTTACCGCCCTGGGTCGCCACGACAATCAGCGGGGCTTCCAGTTTCTCGGCGGTTTCTACCGCACCACGGCACACGGCTTCGGTGATGCGCAGTTTACGGCTGTCGTTGTTGTAATCCAGACGGCTTTTCATCACGCGGTCGGTACGCTCACAGATGGTCGCCATGATGCTGACCGCTTCCAGAGGGTATTTCCCTTTTGCAGATTCGCCAGACAGCATAACGGCATCGGTACCGTCGAGGATGGCGTTCGCAACGTCGCCTGCTTCAGCGCGGGTAGGGCGTGGGTTTTTGATCATGGAGTCCAGCATCTGCGTTGCGGTGATAACCACTTTACGCGCGCGAACACATTTCTCGATCATCATCTTCTGCGCGAAGATCACTTCTTCAACCGGGATTTCAACGCCCAGGTCGCCACGCGCTACCATGATACCGTCAGACGCTTCGAGGATTTCGTCGAAGTTGTTCAGGCCTTCCTGGTTTTCGATCTTGGAGATGATCTGGATGTTCTCGCCGCCGTGCGCTTTCAGGTGCTCACGGATCTCAACCACGTCAGAACGTTTACGGATAAAGGAGGCAGCAACGAAGTCCACGCCTTGTTCGCAGCCGAAGATCAGGTCTTGTTTGTCTTTTTCAGCCAGCGCTGGCAGAGCAATGGACACACCCGGCAGGTTGACGCCTTTGTTTTCGCCCAGATCGCCGTTGTTCAGCACTTTACAGATAACTTTGTTACCTTCGATAGCGGTCACTTCCATGCCGATCAGGCCGTCATCTACCAGCACGGTGTTGCCAACAGACAGGTCGCTGGTGAAGCCTTCGTAGGTCACGGCAACGATTTCGTTATTACCCACAACGGATTTGTCGGTGGTGAAGGTGAAGGTCTGGCCCGCTTTCAGGGAAACGTCGTTACCGCCTTCCAGTTTGATGGTGCGGATTTCAGGACCTTTGGTGTCGAGCAGGATTGCCGCTTTTTTCCCGGTCTTGCTCATCACGTTGCGCAAGTTCTGGATACGCTGGCCGTGTTCAGCATAGTCGCCGTGGGAGAAGTTCAGACGCATCACGTTCATGCCGGCATCCAGCATTTTGCTCAGCATCTCTTCGGATTCGGTTTTCGGGCCGATAGTACAAACAATTTTCGTCTTTTTCATGACAGTCTTAGTCTTTAAGTTGGGAAGGATATGGAAATCTCGCTCCGGGGGCGCACCGCCGCGGAGTCAAACCTGTGTTGCGAAAGAGTATATGACACGCACTAAGAATAGGTGACATCAAATGAGCGTGCAGAAGAAAGTGTGCCTGAGTGCCAGCCCAACGAAGGAGAGGAGAAGTTGTACGTTGTTTTTTGTATTCCAAGCGCTGAAACCATTCACCAGGGATTTGGCGCGCATTATACGCTGATTTACAGTAAAAAGGAAAATGGAAACAGCGTTTCAAAAACAATCTGTGCAGATTCACATAAGTTTGTTATCAAGGCGTTAAGGCCTAATGTCATCTTATGACGGCAGGCGCAACGCCCGCCGTTTTTTGCTCACTTTTTCAGCGCTTGTTTAAGGTCGGCGATCAGATCCTTCGCATCTTCAATCCCCACCGACAGGCGGATAAGCTGCGGCACAATGCCGTTTACAAGACGTTGCGCCAGTGGAATGGAGGCGTGGGTCATGCTGTAGGGCTGGCTCACCAGACTCTCCACACCGCCAAGGCTTTCCGCCAGGGTAAAGAGCGTAAGATGACGGATCACCTCTGTCGCGCGCTGCGCATCGCCTTTAATCACAACGGAGATCATGCCGCCCGGCAGCGCCATTTGTCTGCGGGCCAGCGCATACTGGGGATGTGACGCCAGCCCGGGATAGAACACGCTGTCTACCTGCGGATGCTGCTCCAGCCATTGCGCAATCGCCAGCGCATTGGCGCTGTGCTTCTCAACGCGCAGTGAGAGGGTGCGAATGCCCCGCAGCGTCAGGAAGCTGCTGAACGGATCCAGAACGCCGCCAATCGCGTTTTGCAGATAGCCCAGACGCTCCGCCAGATCCTTATTCGACCCCACAACAGCCAGCCCGGCAACCACGTCTGAATGACCGTTGAGATATTTGGTGGCGGAGTGGACCACTATGTCGAACCCCGCCTCCAGCGGCCGGTGAATGACCGGGGAGGCGAAGGTATTATCCGCCACGCTGATCGCATTATTGCGCCGGGCAATGTCCGCGATGGCCTCCAGGTCGGCCAGTTTCAGCAGCGGGTTCGTTGGCGTTTCCACCCAGATCATGCGCGTGTCCGGGCGAATGGCGGCCTCAAGTCCGGCTACATCGTCCGGCTTAACCCAGCTCACCTGTAACCCGGTGCTGCGCTTGCGCACGTTTTCGATCAGGCGATACGTACCGCCATACACGTCGTCAATGGCGACGATATGGCTGTCTTTATCCAGCAGTTCGAGCACGGTGGAAATGGCCGCCAGCCCTGACGCGAAGGCGTACCCGCGCGTGCCGCCTTCCAGTTCGGCGATGGCGGTCTCCAGCGCATGGCGGGTTGGGTTGCCGCTCCGGGAGTATTCGTAGCCGGTATGTTCACCCGGTGCCGGTTGCGCAAACGTCGACGTGGCGTAAATTGGCGGCATCACGGCGCCGTGCGGGTCGTGATACTCACCACTGTGAACGCTGAGGGTGGCCAGGTTTTTCATCTTTTGCTCCTTTTATTTTGTCAGGCGGTTACGCCAGGCGGTGAGTACGTCACTGCGTGTGATCAAACCCAGAAAGCGGTTTTCGTCATAAATAATCGCCACCAGGCCACGGTCAAAGATGGCGTACAGGGCGCTCTCCGGGGCCTGCTTATCCAGATATTCAACCTGACGCGTCATGGCCGCCGTCACGGGGAGGGAGAAGCGATCGGCATCTCCCCCGATGTGTCGCAGCAGGTCCCACTCGTCGATGATGCCGACGACCTTGTTGTCATCGAGCACCGGCAGCTGAGAGATGTCGTACAGGCGCATGCGGGCCAGCACGGTGGAAAGCGTGTCGTCCGGGGCGGCAGTCACCGTCGCGCCTTCATCGTGGCGCAGGGCAATATAGTCCGAGAGATCGCCTGCCTGCGGACGCGAAATCAGCCCCTGCTGGCGCATCCAGTCGTCATTGAACATCTTCGAGAGGTATTTATTGCCGCTGTCGCAGGCGAAGGTGACCACACGTTTTGGCGTAGTCTGCGCCTGGCAATATTTCAGCGCTGCCGCCAGCAGCGTGCCGGTGGAGGAGCCTGCCAGGATCCCTTCCGTTTTTAGCAGATCGCGGGCGGTGGTGAACGCCTCGCGATCGGTAATGCGCCAGGCGCGGTTAACCCCCTCGATGTGCGCCAGCGGAGGAATAAAGTCTTCGCCAATCCCTTCAACCAGCCACGAGCCGGCATCGTGATAGCGTCCGGTCTCAACCTGGTCCGCCAGTACCGACCCGGCCGGATCGGCAAGCACAAATTCCGTCTGCGGCGAATGTTCTGCAAACCACGCCTGTAAGCCGCCCAGCGTACCGCCGGACCCCACGCCGACGACGATGGCATCGATCTGGCCGTCAAGCTGTTCAAACAGTTCCGGCGCGGTAGTGGTGCGATGCGCCAGCGGATTGGCCGCGTTACTGAACTGGTCGATATAAAACGCGCCTGGCAGTTCGTTCGCCAGCCGCCGGGCATAATCCTGATAATAGGCCGGATGCCCTTTGTTCACATCCGAGCGGGTCAGCACGACCTGCGCCCCTAACGCGCGCAGGTGGAAAATCTTCTCGCGGCTCATTTTGTCCGGCACCACCAGGATCAGCGAGTAGCCCTTCTGCGCCGCAATCAACGCCAGCCCCAGGCCGGTGTTCCCCGCCGTAGCTTCAATAATGGTGCCGCCGGGCCTTAGCTGGCCCGTACGCTCGGCTTCGTTAATCATCGACAGCGCGACGCGGTCTTTAATCGAGCCGCCGGGATTCTGGTTTTCCAGCTTCAGAAACAGCGAGCAGGTGCCGGTGTCCAGCTTGTGCAGCTGGATGAGCGGCGTACGGCCAATCAGTTCGGTGACGGAGTGGTAAAGCGTCATGGTCATGTCCTGTGAAGAGGTGATGACCGGATGATAGAACCATGAAATTTTCTCAATAAAGAACGTTTCACCAGGTTTAAGAACAGAAAGGAATAATCCTTGTGTTTTCAGATGGAAAGACAGCAAGACGTAAAGTTGTCCGGATGTGAGGATGGCTAAATCCGCATAAAGTGCTGCAAAATTAACCGATTTCGCCGGGTGAGTGTGACCTGATATGCAAATGGCAGATAATTATTGCTGATATTCATCTAAATGCTTTTTCACCCGCCAGTTCGCTGCTTATTCCGCAGAATTATAAGAAATTCTTTTTTGGTCATTTAAAAGCTGATAACGGCTGTTTACTATCTTTTGGACATCCATACTGCTAAACCGCTATATGCGTAACGGATAACGAATAAGAATGATCGTACTCAGCAATATTTCGAAGGTCTTTGAAAACGGAAAGCTGGCGCTGACAGCCGTTGATAACGTCAACTTGACGATAGAGCAGGGACAGATTTACGGGATCATCGGTTACAGCGGGGCCGGGAAAAGTACGCTGATCCGTCTGCTGAACGGTCTGGAAAAGCCCAGCGCCGGCAGCGTCACCATTAACGGTCAGGATATCTCCGCCGCGAAGGGAGAAGCGCTGCGTCAGGCACGCCTGAAAATCAGCATGGTGTTCCAGCATTTTAATTTGCTCTGGTCGCGCACGGTGAAGGAAAACATCGCCTTTTCAATGCAAATTGCCGGTGTGCCAAAAGCGCAAATTCAGGCTCGCGTTGCCGAGCTGGTGGAGCTGGTCGGCCTGAAGGGACGCGAGAATGCTTACCCGTCGCAGCTGAGCGGCGGGCAAAAACAGCGTGTGGGCATTGCCCGCGCGCTGGCCAATCATCCGGACGTACTGCTGTGTGATGAAGCCACCTCGGCGCTGGATCCACAAACCACCGATCAGATCCTCGATCTGCTCCTGGACATTAACCGTCGTTTTAACCTGACCATCGTACTCATTACGCATGAGATGCACGTGGTGCGCAAAATCTGCGACCGCGTGGCGGTTATGGAGAACGGTAAGGTGGTGGAAGAGGGGGACGTACTGAGCGTGTTTACGCATCCGCAGCAGCCGATCACCCGGCAGTTTGTCCGCCAGGTGAGCCAGTACGCGGAGGAAGAGACCTTCAATACCGAACTGGCAAACGATCTGGAAGGCACGGTAATCAGGCTGACCTTCACCGGGCACAGCACGCACAGGCCGATCGTCGGTGAACTAACCCTGCGCTACGGCCTGCCGTTTAACATTCTGCACGGCAAAATGACGCAAACCGCCCACGGTGTTTTCGGCCAGCTCTGGGTGCACGTGGTGGCATCTGATGAACAACTGAACAATATCCTCGCCGACCTGCAGCACAGCGATATTGAAGGCGAGGTGATTAAACATGGCTGAGAATCTCTTTCCGCATCTCAAGTGGGATCAGCTCTGGGCGGCGACGCTGGAGACGCTGTACATGACCGCGCTTTCCGGCGTGGCGACCTTTGTATTAGGCATCGTGCTGGGTCTGGCGCTGTTTTTAACTGCCCGCGGCGGGTTATTCCACAACCGCACGGTCTACAGCGTGATGTCGATTGTGGTGAACGTGTTCCGCTCGATTCCGTTCATCATTCTCATCGTTCTGCTGATCCCGTTCACCAAGACCGTTGTGGGGACCATTCTCGGCGCTAACGCTGCGCTGCCCGCCCTGATTGTGGGCGCGGCGCCGTTCTACGCCCGTCTGGTCGAGATTGCCCTGCGAGAAGTGGACAAAGGGGTCATTGAGGCCACGCGTTCGATGGGCGCGCGGCTGAGCACGTTAGTGTTTCGGGTTTTACTGCCGGAATCCTCACCCGCACTGGTTTCAGGTATGACGGTGACGCTGATTGCGCTGGTGAGCTACAGCGCAATGGCAGGGGTGATAGGTGCCGGCGGTTTGGGAAATCTGGCTTATCTGGAAGGATTCCAGCGCAACCATGGTGACGTCACGCTGGTGGCAACGGTGACCATTCTGATCATCGTGTTCATTATCCAGTTCTGCGGCGATGCCATTACTTCACTGTTAGATAAACGCTAATAAATACACACAGGAACCACATCATGAAAAAGACACTGACACTGATCGCCGCCGCAACCCTGAGCGCCCTGAGCTTTGCCTCCTGGGCGGATACGCTCACCGTGGGGGCGTCCAACACCCCGCACGCGGAAATTCTGGAGCAGGCTAAGCCGATTCTGGCGAAGCAGGGGATCGATCTGGAGATTAAACCCTTCCAGGACTACATACTGCCAAACACGGCGCTGGCGGGGCATGACATTGACGCCAACTATTTCCAGCACATCCCTTACCTGAACAGCGTGCTGAAAGATCACGCGGGCGATAAGGATTATGATTTTGTCAGTGCGGGCGCAATCCACATTGAGCCGATCGGTATCTATTCAAAAAAATACAAATCGCTGAAGGATCTGCCGGAGGGCGGCAAAATCATCATGCGTGATGCGGTTTCCGAGGAAGGGCGTATTCTCTCCATCTTCGAAAAAGAGGGCGTGATCAAGCTGAAGCCGGGCATCGATAAAGTGACCGCGCGCATCAGCGATATCGTGGAGAACCCGAAAAAGCTGCAATTTACCCCTAACGTCGAAGCGTCTCTGCTGCCGCAGATGTACAACAACGACGAAGGTGCTGCGGTGGTGATCAACGCCAACTACGCGATTGATGCTGGCCTGGATCCGGTCCACGATCCAATTGCGGTTGAAAGCGGTGAGAATAACCCGTACGCCAACATCATTACCGTTCATCGCGGTGACGAGAAGAAGAAGGATATCGTCGCGCTGGTGAACGTGCTGCACTCCAAAGAGATTCAGGACTGGATCCGCACCAAATACAAAGGCGCAGTCATCCCGGTTAACAACTAATCGACTGATTTTCCAGACGAAGCCCGGCGAACAACACGCCGGGCTTCTTTTTTGTATCCAGCCGACGAATGATTTAAGCTGACGGTTTAGGGCAACGGAGTGATGGCAATGGGCAATGTGACCAAAGACGAAGCGCTGTACCAGGAGATGTGTCGGGTGGTAGGCAAGGTCGTTCTCGAAATGCGTGATTTAGGGCAGGAGCCGAAACATATTGTCATTGCGGGCGTACTGCGTACCGCGCTGGCGAACCAGCGCGTTAAGCGCAGTGAGTTGACCACCAAAGCGATGGAAACGGTGGTTAAAGCGCTGGCCGGCTAACGCGCCAGCGCTTCGCGAGCAGCTCAAGCGAGCAGCAGAGCAGGTAATAGATCACACCCGTAAAGATAAAAATGGCCGCCGGGTAAATTTGCACTCGGTTGTTGACCTGTCCCGCCACCGTGGTCAGTTCAGGAACGTTCACGATAAACGCCAACGACGTATCCTTCAGCAGGCTGATAAAAATCCCCACCAGCGACGGCAGAATATTTCTCAGCGCCTGCGGCAGCAGCACGCGCCACAGCGTTTGCTGCGTACTGAACCCTTGAGAAAGCGCGGCCTCATTCTGGCCCGACGGTAGGGCTCTCAGTCCGGCTAATACCGAATGCATCACCGCAGCCGCGGTAAACCAGGCCAGCGCCAGCGTGACGGTCGTCGCGCCAGGGAGATCCCTGCCGGTTATCAGCGGCAGCAGATACCACATCCAGAATATTACGAAGATCAGGGGGATCCCGCGAATCAACTCTGCCCACGCAAACAGCGCACTGCGCACCACGCCGGGATAGCGCCAGGCGACGCATGCCAGCACAATCCCGCCGGGCAGGGCAAGCGCGGCGGCGCCAGCGGCCATCAGCAGTGAGAGCAGTACGCCGCCGGGTTCTCCCGCAGTCGCACGTCCCCAAAGCAGATAATCCAGGTTTTCGACAATAACGTTAAATCCGGGGATCATGATTTTTCCTCCCTGAATGGGGGCCGAGGCGCACCAGCACGCTCCCCGTCACCATCCCGGTAAGTAAGTAGAGCACCGTACCGACGGTAAAGGCTTCCAGGGCATGGGCGTTATAACTTTCTATCTGGCGAACCTGGTAGGTCAGTTCGGCGAAGCCAATTCCGCTCGCGAGCGAGGAGAGCTTCATCAGGTTAAGGTACTGGCCAACGACGGGTTGCCAGGCGTTAGCGAGCCCCTGTGGCAGAAGAATGTAGCGAAACAGACGCCATGAGGAAAATCCCTGGGCGAGCGCCGCCTCCCGTTGCCCGGCAGGTACGGAACGGAGCCCCGATTCGACTTCTTCAATTAAAAACGCCGAGGTAAATACGCCTAACCCCCAGGCGGAGCATAAAAATTCGGGCGTAAACCACCAGACGTCACCGGGCAAAATGGACCAGCTGTGGTCTGCATTCACCGCGTCACGCAGCTCCTGCGGCAACCCGTTCCAGGCGGCGAAATACCAGAACAGCAGCTGCACCAGCAGCGGCGTATTGCGAAACAGCGATACCCAGCCGCTGACGAACGACGTCCCGAGAAGTCCCCCGGAAAGCCGCAAAAGCATAAAGAACAAGGCGAGCAGGCTTGCCAGCATAATCCCCGCCAGCGTCACCCACAGAGTGGTGAGAAATCCGGAGAGGATCCAGTGCAGGGGCTGTCCGGCCAGCACCCCCTGCCAGTCCAGAGCGGGCATTACAGTTGCTCCTGACGCAGCGGATCCAGCACTTTTTGCAGGAACCGCCTCGCACGCGGATGCGACGGTTGGTTGAAAAATTGCGCCGGGGACGCGGTTTCCAGAATGTGTCCACCGTCGATAAAGACGATTCGATCGGCAATTTCCCGGGCGAACTGCATCTCATGGGTGACGACAATCATGGTGATCCCGCTGTGGGCAAGGGCTTTCATCACCAACAGCACTTCGCCAATCATCTCCGGGTCGAGTGCCGACGTTGGCTCGTCAAAGAGAATGATTTGCGGCGACGAGGCCAGAGCGCGGGCAATCGCCACGCGCTGCTGTTGTCCGCCGGAAAGTTCAGCAGGGTAGCGGTGCGCCTTCTCCAGCATGCCGACCTTCTCCAGCAGCGCCAGCGCGCGCTCCTGGGCGGGCAGGGGTTTCCAGCCGTGAACGTGCTCCAGTGCCAGGGTGATGTTCTGGCTGGCGGTAAGGTGGGCATAGAGATTGAACTGCTGGAATACAAACCCGACGCGGCTGCGTAACTGACGTAGCCTGCTGCCGGAAAGCTGTCCGGTCGGCTTGTGGTCGACCAGAATCTCCCCGCCGCTCAGGCTCTCAAGCTGGTTGATAAGCCGAATCAGGGTCGATTTTCCGGAACCCGAAGGGCCGAGAATGGCAACCACTTCACCCGGCATGATGGTGAGATTAATGTCGGTTAAAACCGGATGGTCGCCGTAGCGTTTGTCCACATGGCGAAACTCAACGCTGGCCTGTTCCAGACGTGAAAAATCCGCGGCATTGGCCGCGGAGTGCGAAAATAAACCTGAGAGCATATTACCGGGCTTCTATTTTAAAGTTACGAGGCTGTGGAGCAGGGGTGCCTGGACCGAACCAGACGTCATAGATTTTTGCCGCCTGGCCGTTTTTCTCCAGGTTAACCAGCTCATCGTTAACGGCTTTCAGCAGCGCCGTTTCACCCTTTTTCACCCCCACGCCAATCTCTTCTTTACTGAGCAGGTCGGGCAGGATTTTGAAGTCGGCTTTATCCGGCGCCTGCGCCAGCAGACCAGCCAGAATGGTGCTGTCCTGGGTAATGGCCTGCACGTTGCCATTGCGCAGTGCCGTCAGCGCCAGCGGGATGTCATCGTAAGAGAGGACGCGGGACTGCGGAAAACGCTGGTGCAGCGCCTGTTCACCCGTCGTACCTTTTACGGCGCCAATGCGTGCCCGGCTATAGTCATCAAGCTTGTCCGGTGATTTTACCGGGACCAGGAACTGCTGGCCGGTGACAAAGTAAGGCGTCGAGAAATCAATGACCTGTGCGCGTTCCGGGGTGATGGTGATATCCGCCACGATGAGATCCGCTTTTCCGGACTGTAGCAGCGGAATGCGGTTAGCCGGATTGGTGGCGACCAGTTCAAGCTTGACGCCGAGCGATTTCGCCAGCGCTTTGGCGAAGTCCACATCGTAACCCACGATCTCATGCGTTTTGGCATCAATCGAGCCAAAGGGTGGATTAGCATCAAATGTGGCCACTTTCACCACGCCTGCTGCCTTGATATCCGCCAGCCGATCGGCCTGCGCCTGCGCTGAAACCAGGCCCCAGGCTGCCACTAATCCCAGAACCTGCGCCCGTTTTTTAAACCCTTTCATTTTTGCAGCCATAGTCATACGCCATCCCGTTGTTTTTGTTTTACCCCGTTACGCTCCCATAAGGGAAAGCTATCGCCAAATAAGAAATCGTTCTTTGCTATGTGAAAAAAAGCATGAGTGAACAAGGTGTTAAAGAAGAGAGCAGACGGTGGGGCGCTATTTGCAGATCCTGCACATCGACAGTGGATTTTGATATTTCCCCCGGGCGCAATTTGGGTGTTTAACTGAGGACAGGTTAAGCGAGAAGGGTAATGACGATGAAAAAATGGATAAGCACGTTACGGCGGTTTTTTGCGCCCCGACCAGCGAATGCGGAGAACAGCGCGCAACGTGTTCTTGAGTCAATACTGCCTGTCGCCAGCCTGTATGGCGTGGACGTAGCCAACATCGACCCGGAGTGGTTCCATGATAAAACGTCACGCTGAACTGCGCCGGACGCGCGAAATGTACTGGAATGAGTTGTGCGTGGTGTCTGTAAAGCGAGGATGAAGGGAAAAATACCCAGGCTAATCCTCGGTAATTTATGGCCGTTTTGTTACCACTATCTCCTTTCACAGATGGAGATAATAATGAAACGGACAGTATTAACCCCCGCGCTTTCTGCCACCGCACTTCTGCTTACCATGCAGGCGGCACACGCTGGTCCACAGGCACATGTTGTATGCAGTTATTCCCACACCCTCGGCGATGATGCCATTATGATGTTCGGCATGCCCAACGAGGCTATGCTGCACGATTTTTTTGGTAACGTGCATACGGATGCTTACTCCAGCCGTGAATCGCTGCGTATCCAGGAAAAGACCACCTGCGATAACAAAGCAGACAGCTCGGCCTACTGGGCTCCGTCGCTAAAATTGCCGGACGGAACGGTGGTCAAACCCGCCTATCAAAAAACCTATTATCAGGCATCGAACGTTGACGCCTGGCCGCTGCACCCGTTCCCGGCGGGGCTGTCGCTGCTGGCGGGCGATCACCACGGCACCGCGCCAAATCCGCATATCACCTTTTTATGCGCCAATGGCAAGGGTTACACCACCAGAACGGGTGAAGTCTGCGGCTTACGCAAGGCGAAGGATGCCGTGCAGTTTAATATCGGCATTCAGTTCCCGAACTGCTGGGACGGGGTCAACCTGAAGCCCGCCCACGGCCTGGCTAACGCCACCTACGATACGAAAGGACAGTGTCCGTCCGCCTTCCCGGTGAAGATCCCGACGGTGAACATGAATATTGCGTACGTGCTCCCGACAATTAGCTCTCTGGATACCAGTAAAGTCCAGCTTTCCCTCGACCCCATCATGCATGGCAGTGAGCGTGAAGAGCGGTGGGGTAGCCTGTATACGGCACATGCTGACTTCATGAACGGCTGGACGGAAGATGCCGCGCGCTTTATGACCGACCTGTGCATGAACCGCGGAATGGATTGCGGCACCACCGTGCCGTATGGTTATTCAAAAGCGAAGGCCAACGTCTGGCTCAGCAGCATGGAACCCGCACTTTCACAGCCCGATCCCCAGATCTTACTGGTGCAGGATAACTGGAAGAATGGTGGACGCACGAAAAACAGCGAAACATTGTCGCTGGTGAAGTTCCACATTCCACCGCTGCCTGCCGGACAGGATCCTGCCCAGTTTAAATACCGCGTAAGAATTTTTGGCGGGAAAGTGGAAACCAACGGCGCGGATCAAATTTTCTTCTATCCGGCGAGTAACGACTGGGATCCGGCCACCGTAAGCTGGCATTCACGACCGTCCTGCAACTACCGCTCGGATGCGGTGCTTTACCTGAACCACTCCCGCGAATACCGGATGGTGGACGTGGATAAAGCGGTGCGTAAGGCGCTGGCAGAAGGGAAGACCGAAATTTCGTGGTATATCGGTGGCGATCGTCAGGGAAATCACTATCAGTTTGAGACGGGCTCATCTCCCCAAAGCTTGATCCTGATGCTGACCGGGTTTAGCAAAACGCCGGAGATCTGATATCAGGTAGCAAAAGGCATTCATAAAAAAAGCACCGGGGAGCCCGGTGCTTTTTCTTCAGATCTTGCAGGCATCGCCGCAGTCGTCATCGGCGACAATCGCCTGGGCTTTTTTATCCGCATCGTCGAGACGTTCCGCGTTGCGCTCTTCTGCTTCATCCAGCCCGTTAAAGACTAAGTTATCGAGATCAATTTCCATGTGCCACCTGCGTTATTCAGTTTTTGATACTGGCACAGTATAAGTCAAAAAAAGCGGGCCAGGCACCCTTCAGCACATATGGATAATCCCTGCCATACTCAGTGCTTTATTGCTGAGGAAAGCCGATGATTACACTCTGTAAAACCTGCGGTACCGCTTACGATGAACAGCCTAAAAACTGCCCGATTTGCGACGATGAGCGCCAGTATGTCCCGGTGACGGGCCAGGCATGGACGGACTTCGACAGCCTTACGACCACGCACACCAACAAATGGCAACAGCTGGAGCCGCAGCTGTTCAGCATCAAAACCGTTCCCGCTTTTGCCATCAACCAGCGCGCGCTTCTGCTGCGTACGCCACAGGGCAATGTTCTGTGGGACTGCATCGCCAATCTTGACCCGGCGACCAGAGCGTTAGTTGACGCGCTCGGGGGCATCAGCGCGATCGCGATTTCGCACCCGCATTACTACACCACCATGCAGGAGTGGGCCGCCGCGTTTAACGCGCCGATCTACCTGCACGCCAGCGATCGGCAGTGGGTGATGCGTGACAGCCCGGCGATACGCTTCTGGGAGGAGGACGCCCTGGAGATTATGCCTTTGGTGACTCTGCTGCGGCTGGGCGGGCATTTTGCAGGCGGCACGGTGCTGCACTGGCAGTCAGGCGACGGCGTGCTGCTGGCCGGTGATATTTTGCAGGTTACACCCGGGAAAGACGCCGTGTCGTTTATGTGGAGTTATCCGAATATGCTGCCGCTGCCTGCCCGCACCGTTGAGTCGGTGATTGGCCGACTGACCGGGAAAACGTACCAGCGCCTGTACGGGGCCTTTGAAGGGCAGAACATCCCGGTGAACGCAGATGAGATCGTGCAGCGGTCGGGCCAGAAATATATTGCTTGTCTCCGCTAAGACGCGGTGGTTAAATTTTACGAGTGTGATCGCGATCATACCTAAACTAAAACAGATAAAAGAGAAATGGCTATGCAACATATCATTGAAGGTTTTCTCAGCTTTCAAAAAGAGATTTTCCCGCAACGTAAAGAGCTTTTTCGTAGTTTAGCGTCCAGTCAGAATCCCAAAGCGCTGTTTATCTCCTGCTCCGACAGCCGTCTGGTTCCGGAACTGGTTACGCAACAGGAGCCAGGACAGCTCTTTGTCATTCGAAACGCGGGCAACATTGTGCCTCCGTTCGGGCCGGAGCCTGGCGGTGTCTCTGCGACCATCGAATATGCGGTCGTGGCCCTGGGCGTGACCGATATCGTTATTTGCGGCCACTCCAACTGCGGCGCGATGAAGGCGATTGCTGACAACGCCGATCTGGAGCCGATGCCGGCCGTTTCCCACTGGCTGCGCTATTCTGATGCGGCAAAAGCGGTGGTGGAGAAGAAAACCTGGGATAAGCCAATCGATAAAGTGAATGCGATGGTGCAGGAAAACGTCTTTGCGCAGCTGAGCAACATCAAGACCCATCCGTCGGTGGCGGTAGGCCTGCGCAACAATGCCATTCGCCTGCACGGCTGGGTATATGACATCGAAAGCGGCAAAATCCTTGCCCTGGACAAGAACACTAAATCGTTCGTGTCGTTGTCGGAAAACCCGGAAGTCTTCTTCGAGTAATCCGACACCGCAGGGCAGGGAAGCCCTGTTAAAACTCCATGTAAGGTAACTTCCTTCGCACCCCCGACGCAGGTTTTCCAGCCGCTTTCGCCATCGCTTTACCAATTTCAGCGCACTCAGACAAACCCTGAACAAACGGATGATCGTGCATCAGCCAGGGGATCGCCCCAAAAGCGATACGCCCCCGCAGTGATGCCGGCGCCAGCAACGTATAGTCTTCCCCCACGTCCGGAACGTCATCGCCGGTTCCCGCAAGCTGTTTACGCAGGGTGGGGAAGGGAATGTCCTTGTTTCTGAGCGGCTTTTGTCCGCGCGCGTCGATAAACACGTCGAAGCGGTAACTTTTTTTTGCCGTGGTGATGACGGTCTGATCGCTGCCGATATCCAGATCGTAATCATCACCGAGTGCGACCACGCTAATGATCCCTGCCTCGCGCAGCGCCAGTAACCGGCGGATAGACTGCGGTGGAATGGCGGCATAATTATCGATAAACACACGCTCCAGCCCGGATTTAAACCGCTCTCTGTCATGCTCATTGAGTGAAGGGACGATGGCCTGTACCACTTCATGCAGACGAAGCACGGTATAGCGCCAGGCAACGGTGCGTTTTTCGCGCTTGTTGCGCTCCACTTCTTTCAGATTCGCTTCGGCCCAGGTGAAAGGACCGTGCTTTTTACGATCCTCAAACCAGGCATCACGGAGCGTGTCGGCATTCAGCGTGCCGAGCGCTATCGCCTGACACCATCGCGGATCGGCCAGCTCAAGCTCTTTCACCATCAGCGCAAAGATGCGGTCAAGCAGCCCATCCGGGCCTTTGTCGATTTCGCTTGCCACCACACAATCCGTTAACACCGACAGTGGTTCATAAGGGATAGGGCAGTAAAAATCGGCCTCCGGCAGAACGCCCGTGCGGGACATCAGCATGATTTTTAGCCCTTCGCTGCCTTTATTGACAACGAACTGCTTCCCGCTAAACCGGCCATGCTGCATCACAACCGCCATTGCAGCGTCCAGTCCGCTGAGGGAGGTACCCATGATCCCCACCTCACAGGCTCGGACCTCCGCGTCCATCAGCCCTGACCATGGGCTTGGGAAATATGCGCGGGTGGTTTCATTTTCATCAGGCCAGACGTGGCCGGTGGCAACAACCGCAAGATCAAACCGCCTTGAGAAAGGGGCATCGTTCACTGAAAGGGCCACGCCGTCTGCATCAGCCTTAATATCAGTGACTTCTGCGTTGGGGTGAACCTCGATATGAAACCCAGCCTTTTTCGCCTCGGCAGCGACAGCGAGAAACCGGTCGTGGAAATATTCACCCAGCAGAATACGGGGCAGAAATTGCCGGTCGTGCAGCTTCTCACTGTCGACGTTATAGCGGGCAAGGCGGGCCGCATTCTGCTGTTTGAGCCAGTCCAGGTAAGTGATGAAAATGGGCGGTATTTCAATACTGGCGATGTTCGCCAGCATCAGCCGGGAATTATCCTCGTCGCTGTAGGGCATTCCGACACCGGGTTGGTCTGCCTTTTCGAAAACGGTGATCGAAAGCGGCGCTGCGTTGTTAAGAAGTGAGTAAAAGGTGTAAATCCCTGTTGGGCCTGAGCCGATAATGGCGATTTTTTTCATCGAAAGCGTTCCTGCGTTTCTGAACCATACAACAAGCGTAGCAGGAGAAAGGCTAAGTCATTCAATGAAGGGAGAAATTAAGACGTTTAGAAGAGGGGATGTTGCGCCCCTTCCTGAATTTATGGGAAAGTCAATTCAATTGACCCTGCTGATTAGATATAATTCTGCCTGATTTTCTGAAAGGAATAACTGTTTGGTCCCAGGTTTATCGATTATCTGTATGTGATAGGGGTTAAAAAAAGAGATAGGATATTTAAATATATAGTGGGGCCAATATTATCCTTATTTTTTATAACTGTGAGTGATGGGATAGTCCGTGGCTGGACTATTCCATCACCTCGATAAAGTAACAAAATAATCTGGTAGCCAACCTTTGAGCAACTTTTTGTCAGGCTCACAAAAAGCGCGCAAGGGCATTTCGGCAGGCCGCTACGCGGCGTTCTTTTTTATTCTTATTGGTGGAATATTCTTAAGGAAAGTCCAATTGTAGATCTTTGATCTGAAAAGTTGATTTCAAATGGACATTTGCTCCAATATGGCTTTGTAAAGAAACGTCACTCACTTAACATTTATTTCTTTTAAAGAAAGGGATTGCTATGGCCGATTCATTCCAGAATGAGGTGCCCAAGGCACGCATAAACTTAAAGCTGGCTCTGCATACAGGTGGCGCGCAGAAGAAAGTCGAACTGCCGCTTAAACTCCTCACCGTCGGTGATTTCAGTAATGGAAAAGAGAATCGCCCATTATCGGAAAGGGAGAAAATCAACGTCAATAAAAATAACTTCAACAGCGTACTTTCGGAATTTAACCCGGAAGTGAATCTGACTGTTCCTAACACAATGGCCGGGGATGGCTCGGAAGAAAGCATAAAACTGAATTTCTCCGATATTAAGGATTTCGAACCTGAACAGGTTGCCCGCCAGATCCCCCAGCTCCGCGCCATGCTGGCCATGCGTAATTTATTACGCGACCTCAAATCCAATCTTCTTGATAACGCCACTTTCAGAAAAGAACTCGAGAAAATTCTCAAAGACCCGGCGCTGTCTCAGGAATTACGCGACGAAATGAGTGCACTGGCCCCGAAATAAGCGGCATGTGTAATTTAATGGATTAACCGGGAATATGCTGATGTCTGTGAATACTGAAACCGCCTCCGCGCAGGGGCAGACCACCGTACTGGAAAAAGAGGGCGTTTACGCCTCCCTGTTTGAAAAAATCAACCTGACCCCGGCCTCCAGCCTGGGTGATATCAATGCGTTTCTGGATGACGCCGCGCTTTCTGACGCTCCGGCGGGTGAACGCCTGACGGCGGCGATGCAGGTGTTTATGGACTGCATCCGCAAATCCGGTCAGCCGGTGGAGAAGCTCGACAAAATGCTGATTGACCTCCATATCGCTGAGCTGGATTTCCAGATCAGCCGTCAGCTGGATGCCGTAATGCATCACCAGGAGTTCCAGAAGGTGGAGTCCCTGTGGCGCGGCCTGAAGCAGCTGGTGGACAGCACCGACTACCGCCAGAATGTGAAAACCGAAATTCTGGATGTGTCGAAAGAAGATCTGCGTCAGGACTTTGAAGACGCGCCGGAACTTATTCAGAGCGGCCTCTACTGGCACACCTATACCGCCGAATACGACACCCCGGGCGGCGAGCCGATTGGTTCCGTGATTTCATCCTATGAATTTGACGCCAGCCCGCAGGATGTGGCGCTGCTGCGCAACATCTCTAAAGTATCAGCTGCCGCACATATGCCGTTTATTGGCTCTGTCGGTCCGAAATTTTTCCTGAAAGACTCGATGGAAGAGGTCGCTGCAATTAAGGATATTTCACCTTCCGCGAAAAGTTTATGTTCGTCCATCTTAACGGGCTGGAAAATATCACGCTTCCGGCGGGTACGGCGTATTTCGATATCGAGGTGGTGTTCAGCCAGGTATTCGAACTGATAAGACGCTTGCAGGTGGAAACCCACCTGAACGCGCTGGGCGACCTGTTACAGCGTATGGCATTAAAGCACGCCGTTCGCACCTTCCGGATACGTGGCGAACTTACTGCATGGCTGGCGTTTATGTTTTCTGCATGAGTGATAAAAGGGAGGGAAAATCATGACCAGGGCTGAAGAGTTTTGTCGTTCCTGAAATGTGAACACTGGCAGATGGATGCGCACACATCGCTCAAAAATCGATCTTTTTCAGGCGGATACTGAGATCAGAAAAGCATATGACCTTGAACAGTAACCGCAGCGACTGGAGGAATATGCTAATGAAGCGACAAGATATAAACGCATTAAAGAATTTTGATTTTCTGGCACGCAGTTTTGCCCGTATGTACGCCCTGGGCCAGCCAGTTGATATCGATGCCGTGACCGGCAATATGAGTAATAAACAGCAGGCATGGTTCCGGGAGCGATATGACCACTACCGAAAGCAGGCTGAGCGGGCGAGAGTTATAGAACTGCGATGATGTAACGAACAACGGGCTTAACGGCCCGTTGCTTTTTTAGGTTCCAGCTACATTTTTGCAGGCTCCTGAGGTTGAAATATTTTGCGGTAACCTCATATAGAAAGCGGGTAAGGAACACCTGCCCATAAGACATGAACTTTTTGAATATTCTTTTTTACTGTTCAGGAGGTACATGATGACTCTCAGAACCTTTCCCGTGTTGAACGATCTCTCCGACTCTCTGTTTGCGGACCGTTTTAACCGTATCGATCGCCTTTTTAGCCAGCTAACCGGCAGTACGCCGTTGCCCTCCACGCCTTCTTACAATATCCGGCGGCTGGGCGATAACCGCTATGAACTGACGCTCAGCGTGCCGGGCTGGAAAGAGAGCGAACTGGAAATTGAAACCGTTGGCGGTCAGCTGAATATCAGCGGTAAACGTGAAGAGGAGAAAACCGAAAACGGCGAAGAAGGGTGGATCCATCGGGGTATCAGCCGCAGCGACTTCCGGGCCAGCTATAGTCTGCCGGAGCATGTGAAAGTGACCGGCGCTTCGCTGGAAAACGGCTTACTGGCAATTGAATTACACCAGGATATCCCGGAAGAAGAGAAACCGCAGCGCATCGCCATCAACAACAACCCAGCGATTGAACATAAGCCGTAATCGTTGACTGACGTTGTTTTCACGCCCGGCAAACGCCGGGCGTTTTGCTAACCTGATGGGGCTTATGCCATTCCGCTTTTCCCGGTACGCGCGGGCTGGAGGTCACTTTCGATGTGCTTAAAAGGTTTGCTGCCTCTGCATGAGGCTGAACGGGAATGAAATGTGAGAGAAAACGGATTGGTGCGTCTGAATGGACTCGAACCATCGACCCCCACCATGTCAAGGTGGTGCTCTAACCAACTGAGCTACAGACGCAAGATGGTGCGTTCAATTGGACTCGAACCAACGACCCCCACCATGTCAAGGTGGTGCTCTAACCAACTGAGCTATGAACGCATTGTGTTGTCGGTGACAACGGGGACGAATATTAGCGGCACAGCACCAAGGTGGCAAGAGGGAAAATGCATTTTTCTCTCTGATTTCACGCGATTGCTTCATTACCGCGCAAAGTGAAGAGAAAGTAGCCGCCAGCCGGCGGCTACAGGGTCATCAACGTGCAGCGCGCTGCAAAATAACCGTAGAGGGCTGACGTTGCAGGAAACGCATGCGCAGCATCATCATAATGGCCGCAGACGTTAAGCCGATGATAAAGCCCATCCAGAATCCGGCTGGCCCCATGCGATCCACCACCAGATCCGTGAGCGCCAGAATGTACCCGCACGGCAGACCCAGCACCCAGTAAGCGATAAAGGTGATAAAGAAGATGGAACGCGTATCTTTATACCCACGCAGCACGCCGCTGCCAATGACCTGGATGGAGTCAGAGATCTGATAAATGGCCGCCAGCAGCATCAGGTGCGAGGCCAGAGTCACTACCTCCGGGTTGTCGTTATAGAGCAGGGCAATTTGCTCACGCAACAGCACGGTAAAGAGGGCGGTACAGACCGCCATGCAGACGCCGACGCCCAGCCCGGTGCGGGCAGCCGTTTGCGCATCCAGCGTAGAACCTTGCCCCAGACGGAAGCCCACGCGAATCGTCACCGCAGCCGCCAGCGACATCGGCAGAACAAACATCAAAGAGCTGAAGTTCAGCGCGATCTGGTGGCCTGCCACATCAATAATCCCTAACGGCGAGACCAGCAGGGCGACGACGGCAAACAGCGTCACTTCAAAGAACAGCGCCAGCGCAATGGGCAGACCCAGCTGTGTCAGGCGGGTCAACATCGACCAGTCAGGCGTGCTAAAGGTGGTGTCGTTGCGAATGTCGCGCATGGATCGCGCATGCTTAATGTAGGTGAGCATGCTTCCGAACATCACCCAGTACACCGCTGCCGTCGCCACGCCGCAGCCCACGCCGCCGAGTTCCGGCATGCCAAAATGACCGTAAATGAAGATATAGTTCACGGGAATGTTCACCAGCAAGCCGATAAAGCCCATCACCATGCCCGGCTTGGTTTTTGCCAGCCCTTCACACTGGTTACGTGCCACCTGGAAGAACAGATAGCCGGGCGCGCCCCAGAGCAGGGCGCGCAGATAACCGACCGCCTTATCCGCCAGCGCCGGGTCGATATTATGCATGGCGCGAATAATATACCCGGCGTTCCACAGGACGATCATAATCAGGACGGAGACGAACCCGGCCAGCCAGAAGCCCTGGCGCACCTGATGGGCCACGCGGTCACGTCGACCGGAGCCGTTAAGCTGTGCGATGACGGGCGTTAGCGCCAGCAGCAGGCCGTGACCAAACAGAATGGCCGGGAGCCAGATTGAGGTTCCGATCGCCACGGCGGCCATATCGGTGGCGCTGTAACCACCGGCCATTACCGTATCCACAAATCCCATTGCGGTTTGGGCTACCTGCGCGACGATCACCGGTATTGCCAGTGCCAATAACTGACGCGCTTCGATCATATACTTCTGCACGTGAACACCTTTGTATTGTAGTTATTTGAGAGACTAAAAAGGCCGCCGTTACTGGCAGCAAGAAGAAAAAACAGAGGGATGCCAGCTATTGTAGCGGGGTTTAACTAATTATCTAGTGAAAAAATCGCCAGAAATTGCGCATCACTGGCAACCTGTTTTTTCAACTGTTATTGTGGTGGGATTATACGGTGTCATCGCCGTTCGGAATGAACAGGAGCTGTAAGCATGTTTACTGGTATTGTGCAGGGCACTGCCAAAGTGGTGTCCATTGATGAAAAACCGAATTTCCGCACTCACGTGGTTGAGCTGCCTGAATATATGCTCGACGGCATTGAAACCGGGGCGTCGATAGCGCATAACGGCTGCTGCCTGACGGTGACCGAAATTAACGGTAATCAGATTAGCTTTGATTTAATGAAAGAGACGCTGCGCATCACTAACCTGGGTGAGCTGGTGGTAGGAGATATCATCAACGTTGAACGCGCGGCGAAATTCAGCGATGAGATTGGTGGGCATCTGATGTCGGGCCATATTATGACCACCGCAGAAGTGGCGAAAATCGTGACCTCGGAAAATAACCGTCAAATCTGGTTCAAGGTGCAGGATCCGTCATTAATGAAATACATCCTTTATAAAGGATTTATTGGCATCGATGGGATTAGTCTGACCGTCGGTGAAGTGACGCCAACGCGTTTTTGCGTGCATTTAATTCCTGAAACGCTGCAACGTACTACGCTTGGCGCAAAAAAATTGGGGCAGCGCGTAAATATCGAAATTGATCCGCAGACCCAGGCGGTCGTGGATACCGTTGAGCGCGTGCTGGCGGCGAAAGAGGCGGCGATAATAAAGACCGTGGAAGAAGAATAAAAATTAACCCCGGGAAACCGGGGTTATTTTTTCAGCGAGCCACCCGCAAGCCGTGCTCAATCCCACGACTAAACACCACCTGCCACAGCTGTATATCCCGCGCACGGAACGCGCCCGCACAGGCATTCAGATAATAGCTAAACATCCGTTTGAATCGTTCCGAATAGTTGTCGGCGATTTCAGGCCATGCAGCCTGGAAACGTTCATGCCAGGCCATCAGGGTCGTGTCGTAATCTGCGCCGAAGTTATGCCAGTCTTCCACAATAAAATGCGGTTCGCTGGCGTTCGCAATCTGGCGAACAGAGGGTAAACAGCCATTCGGGAAGATATATTTGTTGATCCAGGGGTCCACATTGTTATCGGTGCGCTTAGAGCCGATGGTGTGCAGCAGGAAAATTCCGTCAGGCTTCAGGTTACGATCGGCGACCTCAAAGTAGGTCTTGTAGTTCTTCGGCCCCACGTGCTCGAACATACCTACGGAAACAATACGATCGAACTGCTCATTCAGGTCGCGGTAGTCCTGAAGCCGAATATCAACATCCAGTCCCAGACAGCGTTCCTGCGCCATCTTCTGCTGTTCAGCCGAAATCGTGACGCCGACTACGCTGACGCCGTAATTTTTCGCCATAAACCAGGCAAGACCACCCCAGCCACAGCCGATGTCCAGCACACGCATACCGGGCTGTAACTGCAATTTATCGCAGATCAGTTGCAGCTTATCCTGCTGCGCCTCTTCCAGGGTCGTCGCTTTTTTCCAGTATCCGCAGGAGTACTGCATTAAAGGATCGAGCATACGGCTGAACAAATCGTTGCCAAGGTCGTAATGCTCTTTACCGACGATCCATGCCCGTTTTTTACTTTGCAGATTGAACAGGCGGGCGGAGGCGATACGTAAGGTATCTTTGAAATGACGAGGGAGCTGTTTTTCAAGACCGGCGCGTAATACGCTGGAGAAGAACATATCCAGCCGCTCACACTCCCACCAGCCGTCCATATAGCTTTCACCCAGCCCTAACGATCCCTCCTGTAACACGCGTTTGAAAAAATCGGGATGCTTTATCTGGGGATCGGAGGGGGATGAGCCATTAATCGTAATGCCCGCACGTCCCAACAGTTCACTGACGATCCGGGACCAGTTATCGTCCGGAACGCTGACTTCTTCTATACACGATGAACTCATAGCTTCTCCATCACCTTGCTGTGATCAGAACCTTAAAACAGCGTAGACGCTTTTTTGGTTTGTGAGAAATCTCACGGTAAATGCCCGCGAGGCTAATATCCGACGTAGAACAGAGGAAGGGAGATAACCCTTGCCGAAATGCCTTCCATGGTAAAACGGGAGCGCTCCGGCTCCCGTTAACACTTAATATTTATCGTATTTAATCGAACCAAATTCAGTATAGGCCGCAAAATTTGGTGATTCAACAGAAAATTGTTAGCTACCTAATCACTGGTTTTTAACATAGTTTCCCGCGCAATCAGGCGTGCGACGTTTCGGTTTGTGCATTGTCATTCTGCTCGCAAAGCGCGGAGGACTGCATGCGATAACCCAATCCCGCCAGCGCAACGGTGATCAGCATCACGCTGGTAGTGGTGAGCAGCGGGGTTGCAATCAACGCAGAGACCACGAGACTTGCCAGGAAGCACAGGCCAAGTTGCAGGGTATTTTGCAGCGCGGCAGCGCGGCCTGTCGCCTGCGGAAATGGACGCAACGCCTGGGCTACAACGATAGGGTAGATGGCCCCGTTAGCGATCGCCATGACGCAGAACGGAATCAAAATTTCTGCAAGCCCGGCGCCGGGAATAAAGCCGACAGCCCAGGTCGCAATCACGCTTAGCGCATACAGCACCAGCAGCCAGGGCAGCATCTGTTGGCCTTCCCATTTTTGCAGCGCGGCGCGACAGCCATAGCCACCCACCAGGAAGGCGATGGTCTGTGGTACATAGCTCAGGCCGATAGCCGCCGGGCTGTAGCCCATGTCATGCAGAATGAACGGCGAACCGGTCAGCCAGGCAAAGAAGCTGGCAGAGCAGGCGGCATAAATCAGCACGTTACCGCGATAGGCTTTCGACCGCACTAAAGAGGTAAAGGTGATGGGCTTCGCGTCCGGATGCGTCTCTTTTTTATGCGCCGGTTTAAGCCCGAACGCGGGCAGCATCAGGACCAGCGTAATAGCAAAGAGCGTGGCGAAAATGGCCTGCCAGTCGAAATGCGCCAGGAGCCAGCTGCCCAGTAACGGGGCAAGCGCCGGCGACAGGCCGACCAGGGGCATAATGGTGGCGAATATGCGGTTAGTGCGCGAGGCGGGGTAGTAATCGGTTACCAGCGCCTGCCAGGTCACCGCAGCGGCACAGACACCGACCGCCTGAATAAAGCGCAGCGCCAGCAGCCAGGCGGCATCGCGGACCCACAGCATGCCCAGACAGCCTGCGGCAAAAATCGCCAGCCCCAACAACAGGACGGGTTTACGGCCAAAACGATCCGAGAGCGGCCCCCACAGCAATTGCGCAAAAGCAAAACCGGCGAGGAACAAACTCAAACTGGCGCTGATGGCGGCGGCAGGGGTTTGCAAATCTTCCTGCATCGCGGCGAACGCGGGCAGATACATATCGGTCGCCAAAAAGCCCAGCACGCTTAAGCCGCCGAGCCAGACTAAAAATCCTTTCCTGGGTTGCACTTTTTTTCTCCTGAGGAGGCAGGTGTACGTTGGCGCAGAGTGTAGGGAGTGCAAAGCGGCTTGTGAAACGCTAATATTTGGCGGGTGCGTTCAAAAAATTTGCAGGCTAAAGATGTGGTCAGATTATTCCCTTGAAGTGGTTGATGCCGTGGCGCGTAACGGCAGCTTTACCGGCGCCGCCCAGGAGCTGCATCGCGTTCCCTCGGCGATCAGTTACACGGTGCGTCAGCTGGAAGCGTGGCTGGCGGTGCCGCTGTTCGAGCGGCGTCATCGCGACGTGGAGCTCACGCCTGCCGGAGCGTGGTTTTTGAAGGAAGGGCGGTCTGTCATCAAAAAAATGCAGATCACCCGTGAGCAGTGCCAGCAGATCGCCAACGGCTGGCGCGGGCATCTCGCTATCGCGGTGGATAACATTGTTAAGCCGGAGCGGACCCGGCAGATGATCGTCGATTTCTATCGTCATTTTTCCGACGTCGAACTGCGTGTTTCGCAGGAAGTGTTCAACGGCGTCTGGGATGCGCTGGCGGACGGTAGGGCGGAGATGGCGATTGGTGCAACCCAGGCGATCCCGGTTGGTGGGCGCTACGCGTTTCGCGACATGGGCATGCTGAGCTGGACCTGCGTGGTCGCGCGCGATCACCCGCTGGCAGCGCTGGAAGGGCCGCTGAGCGATGACACATTACGCAACTGGCCCTCGCTGGTGCTGGAAGATACCTCCCGCTCGCTGCCCAAGCGCATTACCTGGCTGCTGGATAATCAGCGCCGCGTGGTCGCGCCGGACTGGGAGTCGTCAGCCACCTGTCTGAGCGCGGGGCTGTGCGTTGGCATGGTGCCGGTGCATTTTGCGCGCCCGCGCATCGACGCGGGAGAGTGGGTCGCTCTGACGCTGGAAAACCCCTTCCCGGATGCCGCATGCTGTCTGACGTGGCAGCAAAACGACGTCTCGCCCGCCATGGCCTGGCTGCTGGATTATCTGGGAGACAGCGAAACGCTGAACCGGGAGTGGTTGCGGGAACCAGCATAGCTGGCCCCGGAAAGTGATTAACGACGGTAGTCGCGGAACGGACCGTCCGCAACGGAACGGCGTTCTATCAGGCGCGGGTGAACTTCAATGGACTGGGACTGTTCACGCTTGTTGACGATCCTGTCCAGCAGCATGTTGAAGGCCGTTTCACCCAGCGAATCTTTCGGCTGGTGAATGGTGGTCAGCGCCGGGGTAAAGAAGCGGGCGTTGCGCACGTTGTCATAGCCGATCACCGAGATATCCTGGGGGACGCGCAGGCCGAGTTCATCTGCCGCGCATAGCGCGCCCATCGCCATGATGTCACCGCCGCAGAACACCGCGGTAGGGCGATGCGGCTGGGAGACGATCTGCTGCATGGCGCGATAGCCTGACTCCGGCTCGAAGTCGCCCTGAACAATCCAGTTTTCCGGCACGGTGATCAGCGCCTCTTCCATCGCTTTCATGAAACCGGCCAGACGGCCAGCACCGGTGTTACGCTCCAGAGGTCCCGGGATCACGCCAATTTCACGATGACCGCGTTCTACCAGATAACGCCCCGCCATGTAGCCGCCTTCAAAGGCGTTATCAATAACGGAGTCGGTGAAGTCTGCGCGCGCCTCGCCCCAGTCCATGACCACCATCGGAATGTGGCGATACTCTTCCAGCATGGAAAGGACCGACTCAGGGTATTCAGAACACATTACCAGAAGACCGTCGACGCGCTTTTGCGCCATCATTGACAGGTAAGCGCGCTGTTTTTCAATGTTGTTCCACGCATTGCCCAGAATCAGGGTATAGCCTTTCTGGAAGCAGTTTTTTTCAACGGCTTCGATGATTTCAGCAAAATAGGCCGCTTCACTGCTGGTGGCCAGCAGGCCAATCGATTTGGTGTGATTAACCTTCAGGCTGCGGGCGACGGCACTTGGCGAGTAGTGCAGTTCTTTGATTGCCGCCCAGACGGCATTACGCGTCTCTTCAGCGACGAAACGCGTTTTGTTAATAACATGTGATACGGTTGTAGTGGAAACGTTTGCGCGTTTTGCTACGTCTTTAATTGTTGCCATTAAATGTCACTCCAGACCATATCCTAAGCTCCTGAAAAAATTGAAGGTAAACGTTTGCCTTCTCTCACCCTTATTACGCAAACATGAGTTGCGACACGCCGGGAAAACGACACAGGACGTCAGGAGGGGGTCAGTGGCCGGTACGCTAATAAATTTAGCGTGGAATTTTGTCCTATCTTGATGAAAAGGGGAAGAGGTAAAGTGGATATCCGTTTAAATCCTGGAAGATTTTTGACCTGAACTGTGTAAAAATGAGCAAGCTCACTTTTCGTAGGGTGAATAAAAGGAGAAAAATTGATGAGTACCGATCTGAAGTTTTCGCTGTTTACCACCATTGTTGTTCTTGCTCTGATTGTTGCCGGTGGTTTAACCGCTGCACTGCACTGATTCAGGCGGAGGGAGAACCTTCTCCCTCTCTTGCCGCTATTGTTACCTCTCCGGCAAAAATCTTTTGCCAAAATGTTAACTTCTCATTTTTTGTGATTGATGTCATGCTTTTGACTTCTTAGTTCTGTGCCGGGTTATGGCACGGTATCCGGAGCCTCTTCATGAAAATCAATTTTCCCCTGCTGGCCCTGGCGATTGGCGCCTTTGGGATTGGCACCACTGAATTCTCCCCGATGGGGTTATTGCCTGTTATCGCCCGGGGGGTAGACGTCTCTATCCCTGCGGCCGGTATGTTAATTAGCGCCTACGCGATCGGCGTGATGGTGGGCGCGCCGCTGATGACGCTGCTGCTTTCGCACCGTGCGCGCCGCAACGCGCTGATTTTCCTGATGGCGATTTTCACTCTCGGCAATGTGTTTTCCGCGATTTCGCCCGATTACACCACTCTGATGCTTTCGCGCATTCTTACCAGCCTCAACCATGGCGCCTTCTTCGGACTGGGCTCGGTTGTTGCTGCCAGCGTGGTGCCAAAACATAAGCAGGCCAGCGCGGTAGCCACTATGTTTATGGGCCTCACCATCGCTAATATCGGCGGCGTTCCCGCCGCCACCTGGCTGGGAGAAGCCATCGGCTGGCGTATGTCTTTCCTCGCAACCGCCGGACTGGGCGTGGTCGCGATGGTTGCGCTGTTCTTCTCACTGCCGAAAGGAAGTGCTGGAGAACGTCCGGAAGTACGTAAAGAGCTGGCGGTGCTGATGCGTCCTCAGGTGTTGTCCGCGCTGCTCACCACGGTGCTGGGGGCCGGGGCGATGTTTACGCTCTACACCTATATCTCCCCGGTGCTGCACGACATAACCCACGCAACGCCACTCTTTGTTACCGCGATGCTGGTGCTGATTGGTGTCGGGTTCTCG
Organism: Enterobacter sp. MGH 38; assembly: GCF_000492855.1. Lineage (NCBI taxonomy): Bacteria > Pseudomonadati > Pseudomonadota > Gammaproteobacteria > Enterobacterales > Enterobacteriaceae > Enterobacter > Enterobacter sp. MGH 38. The sequence continues at coordinate 1,048,757 of NZ_KI535608.1, forward strand.
ATTGGCAACTATCTCGGCGGGAAATTTGCCGACCGCTCCGTGAGTGGGACGCTGAAAGGTTTTTTAACGCTGCTGATTGTCATCATGGTGGCGATTCCGTGGCTGGCGCGTAACGAAGTGGGTGCCGCGATTGCCATGGTGGTGTGGGGCGCCGCAACCTTTGCCGTGGTGCCACCGTTGCAGATGCGCGTAATGCGCGTTGCACACGAAGCGCCGGGGCTCTCTTCATCGGTGAATATCGGTGCGTTTAACCTGGGCAATGCGCTGGGGGCCGCAGCGGGCGGGGCGGTGATCTCCGGTGGTTTGGGTTATAGCTTTGTGCCGGTGATGGGGGCGATCATTGCCGCACTCGGCCTGCTGCTGGTGATAATGTCTGGTCGTAAACAGCCTCAAGCGGTGTGTACGGCGGAATAAACAAAAACGCAGAAGGGCTGCCCCTTCTGCGTGTCTCTTACGCGGCGAAGTTCTTCGCAACAAATTCCCAGTTAACCAGTGCCCAGAAGTGTTCCAGGTAGTTCGGGCGCGCATTACGGTAATCAATGTAATAGGCGTGTTCCCATACGTCCACGGTCATCAGCGGCGTGGCGCTGGTGGTCAGAGGGGTACCCGCATTAGAAGTGGAAACGATAGCCAGTTTGCCATCAGCCTCTTTTACCAGCCAGGTCCAGCCGGAGCCAAAGTTTTTAACGGCTGCATCAGTAAACTTCGCTTTAAAATCCGCGAAACTGCCGAACGCGGCGTTAATCGCTGCCGCCAGCTCACCGTCAGGTTCTCCGCCTGCATTCGGGGCCAGGCAGTGCCAGTAGAAGGTGTGGTTCCACACCTGTGCGGCGTTGTTGAATACGCCGCCGTCTGAACTGCGCACGATCTCTTCCAGCGTTTTGCCTTCAAAATCGGTGCCCTTGATCAGGTTATTCAGGTTGGTGACATAGGTCTGGTGATGCTTGCCGTAATGGTACTCCAGGGTTTCCGCGGAAATATGCGGGGCCAGGGCGTCTTTTGCATACGGTAGTGCAGGTAATTCGAACGACATTGCTTCTCTCCTTATAGTTTTATACGTTGCCAATAACCCTACAGACAACAAGGACAGGATAGCAAATTGAAAGGGTATGCAAAAGAGGAACTTACCCTGCCACAGAGGCGGCAGGGCAGGGGCTAGCGGATGGTTTTTGGCGTCATCACGCGGCGCGCACCCACATAGTGGCGCACCCAATAATCTTCGCTGAGAGAGGTGATCTGAATGTCCTGACCGCTGCGCGGTGACTGGATAAATTTACCGTTACCCACATACACCCCAACGTGATCTGCCGTACCGCGTCCCTGGGTGCGGAAGAACACCAGGTCGCCATTTTGCAGTTCGCCACGGTTTACAGGGGCGGCGTCGCGCAGATGGTACATCTCATTGGCGGTGCGTGGAATGCGAAACTTCACCAGATCTTTATAGGCATAATAAACCAGCCCACTACAGTCAAAACCGGTGCGCGGAGAGGTGCCACCCCAGCGATACGGTTTACCTATTTGCCCCATCAGTTTGTTCATCGCCGTTTTTTGCGCTTTCTGCATACGCGCTTTATGCACGTCAGCCAGCTTCGTCACTTTTGCGCATTTCGTTTTATGGCCTTTGCGCACGGTGCATTTTTCATTCACCAGGCTGGCGGTTGTTCGGGTGGTTTTGTGCGTGCCGGAACGGAGAGTTTTGGTTTTACTGGAGGCGGTCTTTTTGGTCTGAGCGGTGGTTTTCTTCTTTACTGTTTTACTGGTGGTTTTTTTCTTACGTTCTGTGGATTTTGCCAGATGCGTTTTTTGTACAGCAGAATGCCGCGCCTGTTCAGAGGCGTTCGCCGCTGGCGTAAATGAGAGTGTGGTAAACAGTAAAGCACAGAGCGTCATCGAGATTTTAGTTATCCGCGCCACTGGGCAGTCCCCTGATAAATGCAGGCCACAATGCATACCCGCGTGAGATTTACAAAACCTGTCGATTCTAATCCATAAAATCAGAAGAAGTTAATAGCATTTTTCATTCAAAAATTATGTTTCGTTAGCAAGTGCAAAAAAATTCACCATTCTGACGCACTCCTGTTCGCTCCTTAAGCAAAACCGCACTCCGTCTGGCGATAAACGACATTAGCAATGCAACTTTATGCGATAAGCGATAAAATAATTAGACGTGACAAAAATGTTATTTTCCGATGTCGGCCTGACCCGCTACAATGTCAGACTGATGCCGTAACAGAAGTTAAAGGAAGCAAGACATGAGCACCACTATTGAAAAAATTCAGCGCCAGATCGCTGAAAACCCGATTCTCCTGTACATGAAAGGTTCTCCGAAGCTGCCAAGCTGCGGCTTCTCCGCGCAAGCGGTTCAGGCGCTGTCCGCCTGTGGTGAGCGTTTTGCTTACGTTGATATCCTGCAAAACCCGGACATTCGCGCTGAATTGCCAAAATACGCAAACTGGCCGACCTTCCCACAGCTGTGGGTTGATGGTGAACTGGTTGGCGGATGCGATATCCTGATTGAAATGTATCAGCGCGGCGAACTGCAACAGCTGATCAAAGAGACTGCGGCGAAGTATAAAACCGAAGAGCCGGACGCAGAATAAGTTTTCTGCGGATATAAAAAAGCGACCACATTATGTTGGTCGCTTTTTTTTGTCCTGTGGGGCTGTTGATAATCCAACCTACGATTGAAGATCGGCCTCGTCGCCCATCGGCAGCGGCCAGCCGCCCAGACGTTTCCAGCGGTTGACGATCTCACAGAACAGCTCCGCCGTACGCTCGGTGTCGTATAACGCGGAATGCGCCTGGGTACCGTCAAACGCAATACCCGCCGTGATGCAGGCTTTCGAGAGCACGGTTTGCCCCAGCGCCAGGCCGCTCAGCGCGGCGGTGTCGAAGGTCACAAACGGATGAAATGGATTACGCTTTAGCGAGGCGCGCTCGGCGGCAGCCATGGTGAAGCTGTGATCGAACGTAGCGTTGTGGGCTACCATGATGGCGCGGCTACAGTCATTCTCTTTCATGCCTTTGCGCACCATTTTGAAAATGGCGTGCAGCGCCTCGTATTCGCTTACCGCCCCGCGCAGCGGGTTTGTCGGATCGATACCGTTAAAGGCCAGCGCCTCTGGCTGTAAGTTTGCCCCTTCAAAGGGTTCAACGTGGAAATGCAGCGTGGTGTCCGGTACAAGCCAGCCCTGTTCATCCATCTTCAGCGTGATGGCGGCAATCTCAAGCAGCGCATCGGTTTTAGCGTTAAATCCGGCTGTTTCTACATCAATGACAACGGGATAAAAACCACGAAAACGGTCGCACAGACCGGTAAATTGAGCGTTATCGGACATCAGGGTCTCTTACAAGGGGGAAAAAGCAGTGCGCATTATGGCAAATTTTGAGAGGGGATGCAGCAAAACAACGGGCGCATAGTGCGCCCTGCGGGATCAATTGCCCAGACCGCGACCAGCGTCTTTGGCTTCAATCAGTTCGATTTTATAACCGTCCGGATCTTCCACAAACGCAATGACGGTGGTACCGCCTTTAACCGGACCGGCTTCACGGGTGACGTTACCGCCATTGCTGCGGATACGTTCGCAGGCTTCGGCGGCGTTATCCACTTCCAGCGCGATGTGTCCGTAAGCCGTACCCAGCTCATAGCTGTCCACGCCCCAGTTGTAGGTCAGCTCGATGACCGCTTCATCAGATTCCGGGCCGTAACCGACAAACGCCAGAGAGTATTTATATTCCGGATTTTCGCTGGTGCGCAGCAGCTTCATGCCCAGAACGTTAGTGTAGAAATCGATGGAACGTTGCAGGTCGCCAACGCGCAGCATGGTGTGAAGTAGGCGCATAATTTCCTCATTAACCAGTGGAATGGATTATCTTTTTGAACAGAAACGATGTTTTAGTATAGCGGCGAAAGGTCGCCGCTATCAATGTACAAAGCGGGATTACAGTGAAGGGTAGTCGGTATAACCTTCCGCGCCGCCGCCATAGAAACTTTCAGGGCGCTGCGGGTTCAGTTCGGCTTTCTTCTGCAAACGGGCAACCAGATCCGGGTTAGCAATGTAGTCACGGCCAAAGGCCACGGCGTCGATCAGGCCTTTCCCGATCAGATCTTCAGCTTTCTCTGCCGTATACGCGCCCGCCCCGATAATCACGCCGTGGAAGCGCTCGCGCACTTTCTGGCGGAAGGCTTCACTATAAGGCTTGCCGCCTGCCCAGTCCGGCTCGGACATGTGCAGATAGGCGATACCGCGTTTCGCCAGCTCTTCAATCAGATACAGCGCGTCTGCTTCTTCGTTCGGACCGTTGTCGACGTTCTGGAAAGTACCGATCGGGGAGACACGAATACCAATGCGGTCTGCGCTCCACTCATTACAGACAGCATCCACCACTTCAAGCACCAGACGCGCGCGGTTTTCAACGCTGCCGCCGTACTGGTCGGTACGCTGGTTGGAAGAAGGGGACAGGAACTGATGCAGCAGGTAACCGTGCGCAGAGTGCAGCTCAACCAGGTCGAAGCCCGCTTCACGGGCGTTGGCGACGGCCTGACGGAAATCATTCACAATACCCGGGATCTCGTCCAGCTCCAGCGCGCGTGGCGTGGTGGTGTCAACGCGGATCGCATTACCGTTTTCATCGCGCAGGGAAGTGCGGGTATTGGCGTTCAGGGCAGAAGCAGAAACCGGCGCCTGACTGCCAGGCTGGATGCTGCTGTGTGAGATACGTCCGGTGTGCCACAGCTGAACCGCAATACGGCCATCTTCAGCATGAACACCTGCGGTGATTTTTTTCCACGCGGCGATCTGTTCTGGGCTGTGCAGACCCGGCGCACCGGCGTAGCCTTTTGCCTGGGCAGAAATCTGCGTGGCTTCGGAAATAATCAGGCCCGCGCTGGCGCGCTGACGATAATACTCACCCATCAATGGCGTTGGGATATCGCCCGGCTCGATGCTGCGCAGACGGGTGAGTGGGGCCATAAACACGCGGTTTGGGGCAGTAACGGCACCCACTTTCAGTGGGGTAAACAGCTTTTCAGCGGACATAATGGCTCCTGAGTAGACCAGTCGACTAGTAAAAGGGTAAATAAAAACGCCGGCTACACGCCAGGCGCGGTTATACAGTTTTTCACGTGCGCCAGCGCGCTTTCGAGCGGCACGGCGCTGCGAGACATTTTTGCTTGCAGGTTGGCGCCTAACCAGAGGGAATAGAGCACCTGTGCCTGCGTGAGCGGATCGCCGGAGAAGGAGAGCGTTTTTTCATTGCGCCCGCTCTCCAGCGCCTGAGCCAGCAGGGCAATCACGCCGCTGGCCCCTTTATCCATGGCGGTGCGCATATCTTCGGAGAGATCGCACACTTCGGCAGACAGTTTTACCGTCAGGCAGCCGCTGATGATGCCCTGCTGACAGAACTGCGTCAGCGTTTCCTGATAGTAGTTCAGAACACGATCCCGGTAGTCACCTTCACCGCTGGCGAAGTGGGCTGCCAGGCGCTGATGGTAGCTGGCGTAGTGCCGCTCCAGCATGGCAACGCCGAACGCCTCTTTGGAACGAAAATAGTGATAAAACGATCCCTTAGGTACTTCAGCGGTTTTTAACAACTCGCTAAGCCCCATCCCGGTAAACCCGCGATGCATGCAAAGGCGCTCGCCGGTAGCCAGCAAATGTTCTCGTGTATCGTGTTCAGTGTGTCTGCTCATGCCCTTACTCTAATAGACCGTTCGGTCTAATGCAAGCCCGCTTAGCGACGACACTGCGACAGAATATCCAGCTGCGGCTGATAAACCGCTGATTTCACGTCCATCATGCCCAGAACGGTGGCGAATAAATTGTCCTGTGAAACCGCCTCTTTTGCGGCATGGTCACGCAGGCAATCCGTGTTTACGCCGAAGTTTTTCGCATAATCCGGGGAGAGCCAGAACATAAAAGGAATATGCGTTTGCTGCTCCGGGGCCAGCATATACGGCGTACCATGCAGGTAAATTCCGCTTTCGCCCAGCGATTCACCGTGATCGGAGAGGTAAATGAGCGCCGTGTTCATGTTGGCCTGCCGGGCTTTCAGTGCGTCGATGGTTCGGCTGACGACGCTGTCGGTATACAGAATCGTGTTGTCATAGGTATTGATCAGCGACTGATGATCGCAATCCTGAATTTCATTGGTATCGCAGGTTGGGGTGAACTTGCGGAAGCTGTCGGGGTAGCGTTTGTAATAGGCCGGACCGTGGCTGCCCATCAGGTGAATAACCAGAACCGTATCCTGTTTTATTCCATCCAGCACGTTGTCCAGGCGGTACAGGTTAACGTCGTCGATACAGGATTTGTCCTTACAGAACTGATCCAGTTTCCACTGGGTCATGTCCGTGTGCGGCACGCGGTCGCAGGCGCCTTTACACCCGCCGTCGTTATCGCGCCACAGCAGGTTGAACCCGGCGTGGTTAAGCACATCAAGCAGACCTTCCTGATGATGGGCGAGGTCCGCGTCATATTTTTTCCGCGTCATGCCGGAGAACATGCAGGGGACGGAAACAGCGGTTTCCGTGCCACAGGAGGAGGCCCGCGGGAAGTTGATGACATCCTGCTTTTTCAGCTCGGGGTTGGTTTCACGCGGGTAACCATTTAACGAGTAGTTTGCGGCGCGGGAGGCTTCGCCCACCACCACAACCAGCACGGTTTTCTTGCGTTGGCTGGCAATCAGCGCGCCTTTATGAGCATCTTCGCCAATGCGGACCAGCGTCTGGTCGCCGGCAAACCAGCGCATTTTGCTGTATTTCACCACGGCGCTCACGTAATTCGCCGGGGTGACCATTTTTACGATGCTTTTGTTATTGCGGAACAGCGAAGCATAGTCTTTATAGAACACTGACGCGACCAGGATGATCACCAGCAGCGCACCCAGCATAGCGGCGAAGCGCGTCAGGAGGGCATACCACCATTTTCCGGTGCGAATGCGCGTCAGGGCTAACACAACAGATGGAACCAGACCCGCTACGACCAGCCACAGGATCATCTGCGGCGTCACCAGGGCTGTCGCTTCCTGAGAATTAGTCTCGAACACGTTCACAATCATGTTCTGATCGATAACCGCGCCATAGGTATACATAAACCAGGTCGCGGCGGCACATCCCAGAGTCAGGACAATCAGGAGCGGCTTACGAATATAGGGGATATTTAACAGGCTGAAGACAATCACCCAGCCGCAGAACAGTACCAGCGGCACGCTGGCAGCAAACAGGACATCGTGCAGATGCGCAGGCGCAATAATTGACCAGCTGCGCTGGATAAACAGTGCATTCAGTACGGTAAAGAAAAGTGCACAGCCCAGAGTAAATTTTATATCGTTACAGTGTAACTTTTTTGCGAACCACATGATGAGCAGACCATTCGTTATATCAATGCGGCGAGTATAAGAAGGGAAGATTAGCGAAACCTTAATGTCCTGTTTGTGGCAGACATCCTTGCATGCAAGCCATTTAGGGTCTTCACTGTAGGGAATAATGACGTTCTGGAGGTAGGTGTGGCAGAGCAACTGGAATTTTTCCCTGTCCAGAGCCCGTGCCGGGGTATTTGCCAGGTTGATGAACGAGGATACTGTCGTGGCTGCATGCGCACGCGCGATGAACGTTTTAACTGGCAAAATTTCAGCGACGCGCATAAGCAGGAGGTCTTACGGCTTTGCCGACAGCGTCTGCTGCGTAAAATTCGTGCAAACAAAGCGGTTGAACCCGAAGAACCTCAGCAACCTTCACTGTTTTAGCAGGGTAATTGCGTATACTGGTGACATGACTTCCTTGAGGAAAATGTTATGGTTCAGCGTATTACCCTTGCCCCACAGGGCCCGGAATTCTCCCGATTCGTTATGGGCTACTGGCGCCTCATGGACTGGAATATGTCTCCGGTCCAGCTGGCGGACTTTATAGAAGAGCATCTCGATCTCGGGATCACCACCGTCGATCACGCTGATATTTATGGCGGCTATCAGTGCGAGGCCGCCTTTGGCGAAGCGCTGAAGCGTGCGCCGGGGCTGCGTGAACGAATGGAGATTGTGACCAAATGCGGTATTGCCACCACAGCAAAACCGGAGCATGCGCTTGGACATTACATCACTGACAGCGCGCATATCGTTAAAAGCGCCGAGCAGTCACTGGTCAACCTGGCCACAGATCGTATCGACCTGCTGCTGATCCACCGTCCCGATCCGTTGATGGATGCGGATGAGGTCGCGGAAGCCTTCCTGACGCTGCACCAGAGCGGCAAAGTGCGCCATTTTGGCGTGTCTAACTTCACCCCGGCACAGTTTGCGCTATTGCAGTCTCGCCTGCCGTTTACGCTGGCGACGAATCAGGTGGAGATCTCGCCTGTTCATCAGCCGCTGCTGCTGGATGGCACGCTCGACCAACTGCAACAGCTGCGCATCCGTCCAATGGCATGGTCCTGTCTGGGAGGCGGCCGTCTGTTTAACGATGAGGCATTCCAGCCGCTGCGTAACGAGCTTGAAACGGTGGCGCGCGAACTGAATGCGGAGAGTATCGAGCAGGTGGTTTACGCCTGGATCCTGCGCCTGCCGTCTAAACCGCTGCCAATTATTGGCTCCGGCAAAATTGAGCGTGTCCGCGCTGCGCTTGTTGCTGAGGAGCTGGATATGACGCGTCAGCAGTGGTTCCGCATTCGTAAGGCGGCGCTGGGCTACGACGTACCCTGAGCACGCCTGAACCTGACTTTCCGGTGAAATCTGCGCCTCTGGTATAGACTTAAGGTGCAAAAAATAACCCGTGGAGGTCATATGAAGCGTTTTGCTCTGGCAATGGTCACGCTGGTTGTTTGCGCAGGGGCGCAGGCAGCCAGCGAGGACGTTGAAATGAATCTCGTCACTTCTCAGGGGGTAGGTCAGTCCATCGGGACGGTGAAAATCACCGAAACCGATAAAGGGCTGGAATTTGCTCCCGATCTCAAGGCTCTTCCACCCGGCGAACATGGTTTTCACGTTCATGCTAAAGGCAGCTGTCAACCCGCGATGAAAGAGGGGAAACCAACAGCTGCGGAAGCCGCAGGGGGGCATCTCGACCCGCAGAACTCCGGTAAGCATGAAGGCCCGGAAGGGATGGGGCACCTCGGCGATCTGCCGGTGCTGGTGGTAAATAACGATGGTAAAGCCACCGATCCGGTTGTGGCGCCACGACTCAAAAAGCTTGACGAGGTCAAAGGCAAGGCGCTGATGGTCCACGTGGGCGGCGATAACATGTCCGATCAACCTGAACCGCTTGGCGGCGGCGGGGCGCGCTATGCCTGCGGGGTGATCTGATCGCCAATCGTTCCGGGTGGCGGCGCCTGTTCAAGCTGTGACAGGGAGCAGTGCAGCCGCCAGATAATGGATGCCAGATCGCGGGCCGCAGGCTGATGATGGTGCGCCAGCGTGTCGCAAATACGCTGAAGCTCGGCGAGCGTGACGCTCAGGGGGCGCTGCTGCACCCCGCGCTCGCTCATCACATCGCGGAGCATGGAAATACAGTTATCACGGACCTGCGACAGCGGATCGGAACGCGTCTCCCAGGCGCGCAGCTGCCACACCACGTGCGAACAGTTTAGCAGCACCACGCCCCAGCGCAGTAGCCAGCGACGGGAGAGTGAATCCTGGCTGTTGTTCAGCTGGCTGACATGATGGTAAACCAGCGATTCATACTCGCTTTCGCGCAGATGCGGCCTGCGGCTCAGCTGATCGACAAAACCCCTGCGCAACTCCCGAATATGCCTGCGGCTTTTACGCGCGTCCGAGCCCGGGCGTAGCACGGCGAAAGCCAGCCACGCCAGCCCCACGCCGAGGATCTTCGCCAGGTTGTCGTTGAGAAAATCAGCGTAATCGTAAACCGGTGGATTCGTTACAGAGATAAATGAGCCCATAAAAACAATTAACTGACCCCACAGACCGGCCAGTTTAGGCATTTGCAGTTTGAGCAACTGCATGGTGGTTAATAGCGGGAAGAGAAACAGCAGAAATTGCCAGAGGTCGGTTATCTGCACCATCAAACCAAATTTCACCACGAAGCTGAACAGCGACAGCAGCACCAGCGTACGCAGCAGAAGCGTCAGGGAGTTAAAGGGGGAAGCGGCGACGGAATAGAGCACGCAGCTGATTGCCGCAAGCGTCAGGGCCGCACTGCCCGCATCCCATTGCGTGGTGATGGCCCATGCGCCTACGGCCGTCAACGCGCAAAACGTACGAAAACCGCTCCATAGCGCCTCCATTGCGTCGGTATGCCGCGCCAGAGCAGGACTACCGGGAACGGAAAATTCGGTGACGGGCGTGGCATTCTCGACGGCTTTTAACCAGCGGCTGCTGCGCAGATACAGGCGGCAGAAATAGTTTAGACGCTGCCAGAAGGCGCGATGCCGGTAGTCATATTCATCCGCTGGGGCGAGCGGCGCGATAATGCGGGCCACGGTATAAATATCGGCATCCGAACGCGCAAGGGTAGCGAGCAGCGCCTCGATAATCTCCCGGGTATGGGCTGGCGGTGCAGGCCAGTTCAGCAACATCCGACGAAGGCTCGAGATCGCGCTCGTCATCCGCAATTGCTGGTGCAATAAATAGTTCAGAAGCGTGTTCTGGCGACGAAAACGGTAGTGGCTCCAGAAAGCCTGGATGCGCAACAGGTTCATGGTCAGGATCTGGCCGATGACCTTTTCGTGCGCGAGGCGGATGTCATCGCTGCTGTCAGGCTGCCAGAGCAGGCTGGCATGTTCCAGCAAACGTGCGTGCATCGTTTTAAGGGCGGTGATAAGCGTAGTGCCATCTGAGGTACTGGGCAGGATCATCATCATGACGCCCCCGCACAGAATGCCGACCATCACTTCACACACGCGTGCCTGGGCGATATCCCACAGCTCAGTGGTATCCAGCACGTTGACGACCGGAAAGGCGATAATGGCCGCGGTGTAACCCGCCAGTTGAAACGCATAGGCAACGTTATTGGTAAAATGAGCGCAGGCCCAGGTACACAGCCCCAGCCATGCCGACATGCTTAACAAAAAGAGCCAGGGATCGTTCAGAGTATGGCCGGCAAGAAGCAGTGCGGCGGTTGCCCCCAGCAGGCTACCCGCCACGCGCCCGAGGCTTTTACTGATAACGCCCCCGACGGTTGGGAAGCTGACGACCGCCGCAGAGGTCATCGCCCAGTAAGGCTCATCCAGATTCAGATAATAGGCAACCGTAAGCGCAAGGCACATGGCGATGCCGTTACGCAGCGCGTAACGCCACTGCGGCCGTGTAGCTTTTATCCACGGCGTATTGCGCCAGGAGAGAGCTCCCAGGTTCATCATCGCGATCCGATGGCGACGGTGCAGGTTGTGCCAGAGACCAGGGTAATGTCTTTCGGCAGTTGATCAAACTCGACGCGAACAGGCACCCGCTGAGCCAGACGCACCCACGGTACGTTGGGTTTGATGTCGGGCACCAGGCCAGAATCGGTTTCCACGCTCTGATCGTAAATTGCCCGACCTATGCTGCTAACGTGACCCTGTAACGTTTCTGCGCCGCTGTAAAGCGTGATTCGGGCAGGCGCTCCCTCGCGGATATGGCGCAGCTTGGTTTCTTCAAAATAACCTACAACATAGAAAGAGCGGCTGTCGACCAGGGCAAAGACCGGCTGGCCTGTGGTGGCGTAATCCCCCACACGGGTCGACAGGCTCGTGATCCATCCATCCACCGGAGCTTTGACAACGGTCTGGGTCAGTTGCCACTCGGCCTGTTTCAGCGTTGCCTCTGCAACCTTCAGGCTGGCCTGCATGGCTTTTACATTGATATTGGCGGTATCGAGATCTTCCGCAGAGATGTAATTCCTCGACAGATGTCGGCGACGTTCGGCTTCGTTATTGGCTTTTGCCAGATCGGATTGAGCTTTTGCGAGCTGCGCCTGGGCATTGAGCACCGCAATGTGAAAAGGGGTCTCGTCGATGCGGAATAACACATCACCCGCATGAACGAACTGGTTGTCCTTCACCAGCAGCGCGCTGATACTGCCGGACACCTGTGGCGTGATGCTGACCTGTTCCGCGCGGATCTTGCCGTCACGCGTCCAGGGCGACTGCATGTAATAATTCCAGAGCCACCAGCCGGCGATAAGCGACAGCGCTAAGACGAAAAGAGTGGAAAAATATTTTAACGTTTTCAATGCTATTCTCACCACACGGTTAACACGGCAAGGCCAAGACAGACGGAGAGGGTAAACAGGGAGAGATCCATTAACATCGGGTGCCAGATTTCACCGGAATACATCCAGTCGCGCAGCAGACGATGCGCAATGAGCCAGATCACAAAACCGACCATCACGGCTTTAAACAGTGGCGGAAAGTAGACCAATGCGCCAACAATCAGATCCTGGAGGGGCAACCCTGCGGAGAAGGAAAACAACGTCACAAGCAGCGATCCTTTGCGGTGGAATGAGGGCCACAATGGCAGATTTCAATGCGATGGCGCATTACCGTTCAGTGTAAATCATCCTTTAAGGAATGATGAATACCGTGATTGCATTTGTTTTGGCAATACAAATACTGCAAACTATTCTAAAATCACTATAATCACTTAGCAAGCTAATTATAAGGAGATGAAATTGGAATCGCCATTAGGTTCTGATCTGGCAAGGTTGGTACGCATCTGGCGTGCTCTGATTGACCATCGCCTGAAACCTCTGGAACTCACACAGACGCACTGGGTTACGCTGCACAACATCCATCAGCTTCCGCCCGATCAGTCACAGATCCAATTGGCAAAAGCGATTGGTATTGAACAGCCTTCCCTGGTGCGTACCCTTGACCAGCTGGAAGAGAAGGGACTCATCTCCCGACAAACCTGCGCCAGCGACCGTCGCGCCAAGCGGATCAAATTGACGGAAAAAGCGGCCCCGATTATTACTGAGATGGAAACCGTCATCAGTAAAACGCGAGGGGAGATCCTGGCCGGTATTTCACCCGCTGAGCTGGAGATGCTGATCGGACTCATCGCCCGTCTTGAACAAAACATCCACGATTTACAGTCGCGCGACTGACGTTGTTCACTGGCCTTGCTCGTGCAAGGCCTTTGTCATGTTCTGAACACCACCACCCGGTTGCGGCCCGTCTCTTTTGCCTCGTACATGGCTTTATCCGCGCTTTCCACACAGGTTTCAGCGCTGGTTTCCGGCGAGGTAGCGGTGAATACTCCCATACTAATGGTAATCGGTTCCGGAAGCTGCCCACCGCTGCTGGCCTTGTCAAACCCGCTCAACTTGAGGCGAATACGTTCGGCAACCTGATGCGCGACATCGGACGGTGTATTTGTCAGCATGAGCACAAACTCTTCGCCGCCGATCCGCGCCGCGATATCCTGCGGTCGCACCGAATCGGTCAACAGGTTTGAGACAAACTGTAAAACCCTATCCCCCTGCAAATGACCGTAGCAGTCGTTAATGCGTTTAAAACGGTCAAGATCGCTCACGACCACCGACACCGGATGTGTCACCGTGGCCGTGTTTAGCGCGTGATTTAATGAATCATAGAAATAGCTGCGATTATAAAGACGGGTGAGGGGGTCGCGGATGGAATTTTGATAAGACTGCTGATATTTTACATGCGAGTCACGATACAAATTAAATACGTCGGAAAGTAAGATGAAAATAATCATTAACGTAGCGACAGTTTCGAATAACCGTGCCCGGTACCATGAAATATCTTCAGCGTGTCCGCCTAACAATAGCATGAGCAGAGTGACGATATAACAGACACATAAAAAATTGCCGCCGACCCAAAACAAATTCCTCACGCGGGTAATGGCCAACAGGGTGATTAACGTTACTACCCACAGGACGATCAAAATGATATTGATCGCCTGGCTCCAGAGAACCATAAACTGTCGGGTTTCATTATCCACCAGGTCCAGTGTGAGCAGGGTCGAATGGCTGGAATAGAACAATGCCAGCCCAAGCATACAGCCCGTAAAGAGCGAGGCGCCGACAACGATACCAACATGGGCGCTTCGTGAGAGCGCAGAATTGCGCAGGGTATACAGTAATGCTGCGACGATCATCAGCACCGCCATTAAAAAGTGGCGGAACATGTAGAAAATCATGGCGTCATTATAGTTCGCTTCGTTGAACTGATAGAGATCAAGCCAGGCCGGGAAGCTGGCCAGTGTCCCCACCATCAGTAACGCCGAACCGGCAAAGGCCAGGGCAATGGGAACAAGATATAATCGCCTTTTGTCGCACCAGTATTTCATTGCCATAAAACAGGCAATAAACAGATGGAACACCAGAAGAAATATCGTCAGCGTAGGGAAAAACAAAGGTGAAAACGAAGGAACCCATTCAACAAATTTTATAAAAAAACCTTGTAATACGGCAATGATAACAATGCACCAAGCGCGAAGGCCACAAAGCGGTTCTTTACAAATCGACAGATCGCAAGCATAGAGAATTTAAAAATTAAAAAAGGAAAAAGAGATTGCGAAGAGTCTAAGCGAGGGAAATAAAAAATACTTTGCGCACGGACAAGAACGGGTGAAATGAATAATTCACCATGTGAATATATTGTGCCAATATATTATTGGAAATGATGATTTTGGTAAATGGATGCGGTCTGAAAGACCACATCCATCAGGATATTAACGCGGGGAGACGGTGACCTGGCTGCCGTTGCTTGCAAGAACAACACGCTGGCCAGCAGAGAAGCGGGTGTTACCCTGTTTCTGCACAACCATAATAGTGCTGCCATCGTCTTTGCGGATTTCCAGCTCAACGCCCTGAGTTTTGTTCATCGCACCCTGAACGCCCTGACCCGCTACGCCGCCTGCAACTGCGCCCGCTGCGGTCGCCAGAGAACGTCCGGTGCCGCCGCCAATGGTATTACCCAGGAAACCACCCAGCACAGCACCGCCGATTGCGCCCACCACGTTCGTGTCATCGCCACCCTGAATCTGAACAGGACGGGCATTAACGATAGTACCGTATGTCACGTTCTGTACCTGTTTAGCTTCAGAAGCACTATATACGTCGCCGGAGAGTGAACTGTCATTCACACAACCCGCCAGTGTTAAACCAATCAGCGAAACGCCCAGTACACGTAAAATCATTTGACTCTCCTGTTCACCAAAAAACGCCCGGTTGGGGCATCCGTTATGGCTAAATTATATGGCATTCCTGACCACAGTTCATATCTTTGCATGCCGAATAAATAAATTTTACCTGAACAGGGCTTAACGGGACATAAACAAACATCGCCTGTGCTACAGGTCTGAGATTGTTAAAAATTATTATCACCGCATAGCAAAGCCGCGTTATTTATGATGGAGTGTTTGCACTTAGCCCATGTAACGTAAGGAAAGCGCATGAAATCGGGTCGCTATATCGGTGTGATGTCTGGTACCAGTCTTGACGGTGTGGATGTCGTTCTGGCCGCCATTGATGAAAACATGGTGGCGCAGCAGGCAAGCCTGACCTGGCCAATTCCGGTCTCGTTAAAAGAAGAGATCCTGAACATCTGCCAGGGGCAACAGCTGACGCTTTCCCAACTGGGCCAACTGGATGTGCGTCTGGGGGCGCTGTTTGCTGATGCGGTACTGGCCCTGATGCAGCAGGAAAGACTCCACCCGCAGGATATCGTGGCAATAGGCTGCCATGGGCAGACCGTCTGGCATGAACCTGTCGGCGAGGCGCCGCACACGATGCAAATTGGCGATAACAACCAGATTGTGGCAAAAACCGGCGTAACGGTGGTGGGTGATTTCCGTCGTCGTGATATGGCCCTCGGCGGGCAGGGGGCGCCGCTGGTTCCGGCATTTCATCAGGCGCTGCTGGCGCACCCGGTAGAGCGCAGGATGGTCCTGAACATCGGCGGGATCGCCAACCTGTCGATGCTTATTCCCGGGCAACCCGTGCGGGGGTACGATACCGGACCCGGTAATATGCTGATGGATGCCTGGATCTGGCGTCAGAGCGGTAAAGCCTATGACAAAGACGCGCAGTGGGCCAGCCAGGGGAAAGTGATCCTTCCCTTGCTGCAAACCCTGTTAAGCGATCCTTTCTTTGCTCTGCCTGCGCCAAAAAGCACGGGGCGGGAATATTTCAACTACGGCTGGCTTGAACGTCAGCTGGCGCGCTTCCCCGGCCTTGCGCCTCAGGATGTTCAGGCTACGCTGACGGAGCTCACCGCGGTGTCGATCTCTGAACAGGTGTTGCTGAGCGGCGGGTGTGAGCGCTTGCTGGTATGCGGAGGCGGAAGCCGAAACCCTCTGGTGATGGCACGCCTTGCCGCCTTGCTGCCGGGCACCGAAGTCACGACCACTGATGAAGCCGGGATCAGCGGAGACGATATGGAAGCGCTGGCCTTCGCCTGGCTTGCCTGGCGTACGGTTGCCGGTCTGCCGGGTAATTTACCCTCCGTAACCGGTGCGCGGGAGGCGAGCGTCCTCGGGGCCATTTTCCCCGCAAACCCGCGCCATAATCAGAGTTAACTGAAATTCAGCGGGAGGCGTAACCCGTAAAATAGGGAAAAACAGGAGGGCGGTTAGGCCCTCCAGGACCAGGATAGTCTTCGGAATCTGCCCATGAAAAAACTTCTTCTCATTGCTGTACCTTTTCTTATGACCGGATGCAGCGTCTATAACCAGTTCGTTGAGCGTATGCAAACCGATACGCTGGAATATCGTTGTGATGAAAAACCGCTGACGGTGAAGCTGAACAACCCGCGTCAGGAAGCCAGCTTTGTTTATGACAATAAGTTGTTGACGCTGAAGCAGGGAATGTCGGCCTCCGGTGCGCGCTACTCAGACGGGATCTACGTCTTCTGGTCGAAAGGCGACAGCGCCACCGTCTACAAGCGTGACCGCATTGTGCTGAACGATTGTCAGCTTCAAAATCCGAAGCGTTGAGATTTTTGAAGGGGGCGCGCACAATAGCGCCACCCAATCTCACTTTCAGCTAACGCCATGTCAGATAACGACGAACTACAGCAAATTGCGCATCTGCGCCGTGAATACACCAAAGGCGGTCTGCGACGCCAGGATCTTCCCGCCGAACCGCTGGTGCTTTTTGAACGCTGGCTGAAGCAGGCCTGCGAAGCGAAACTGGCCGACCCGACCGCGATGGTTGTTGCCACGGTTGATGAAAATGGTCAGCCGTATCAACGCATCGTTCTTCTCAAGCATTATGACGAGAAAGGGCTGGTGTTCTACACCAACCTGGGCAGTCGTAAAGCGCATCACCTTGAAAATAATCCGCGTATTAGCCTGCTCTTCCCGTGGCATATGCTTGAGCGCCAGGTGATGGTTACCGGCAAGGCGGAGCGCCTCTCTACGCTCGAAGTGGTGAAATATTTCCACAGCCGCCCGCGCGACAGTCAGATCGGTGCCTGGGTCTCTAAACAGTCCAGCCGAATCTCAGCCCGCGGCGTGCTGGAGAGTAAATTCCTCGAACTCAAACAAAAGTTTCAGCAGGGTGAAGTACCGCTGCCGAGTTTCTGGGGCGGGTTCCGCATCCCCATTGAGCAGATGGAATTCTGGCAGGGCGGTGAACACCGTCTCCACGACCGCTTTTTATACCAGCGCGACAACGGTGGCTGGAAAATCGACAGACTGGCACCGTAATCCCCAAAATTTGTTGATTTAAGCGCTAGCGCACACCGCGCTGGCGCTTTATTCTATGGTCCTTTCGCATCAGGCGAAAAGTCGTGTACCGGCAAAGGTGCAGTCGTTTATACATGGAGAATTTGATGGCAAGCAGTAACTTGATTAAACAATTGCAAGAGCGGGGCCTCGTGGCCCAGGTGACGGACGAGGAAGCGTTAGCAGAGCGACTGGCGCAAGGCCCGATCGCGCTCTATTGCGGCTTCGATCCCACCGCTGACAGCTTGCATTTGGGGCATCTTGTTCCATTGTTATGCCTGAAACGCTTCCAGATGGCCGGCCATAAGCCTGTCGCTCTGGTTGGCGGCGCGACCGGTCTGATTGGCGACCCAAGTTTCAAAGCCGCTGAGCGTAAGCTGAATACCGAAGATACCGTGCAGGAGTGGGTAGATAAGATCCGTAAACAGGTTGCACCGTTCCTGGATTTCGACTGCGGTGAGAACTCTGCGATTGCGGCGAACAACTACGACTGGTTTGGTGGCATGAACGTGCTGACGTTCCTGCGTGACATCGGCAAACACTTCTCTGTTAACCAGATGATTAACAAAGAAGCAGTGAAGCAGCGTCTTAACCGTGACGACCAAGGTATCTCTTTCACCGAGTTCTCTTACAACCTGTTGCAGGGGTATGACTTTGCCTGCCTGAACAAGCTGCACGGCGTATCTCTGCAAATTGGCGGTTCCGACCAGTGGGGTAACATCACCTCCGGTATCGATCTGACCCGTCGCCTCCACCAGAATCAGGTGTTTGGTCTGACCGTGCCGTTGATCACCAAAGCAGACGGTACCAAGTTCGGTAAGACCGAAGGCGGCGCGGTATGGCTGGATCCGAAGAAAACCAGCCCGTATAAATTCTACCAGTTCTGGATCAACACGGCGGATGCCGACGTTTATCGCTTCCTGAAGTTCTTCACCTTTATGGATATCGAAGAAATCAATGCGCTGGAAGAAGAAGACAAGAACAGCGGTAAAGCACCACGCGCCCAGTACGTGCTGGCGGACGAAGTAACCAAACTGGTTCACGGCGAAGAAGGTCTGGCGGCGGCGAAACGCATTACGGCGAGCCTGTTCAACGGGACCCTGAGCGATTTAAGCGAAGCGGATTTCGAACAGCTGGCGCAGGATGGCGTACCGATGGTGGAGATGGAAAAAGGCGCCGATCTGATGCAGGCGCTGGTGGACTCCGAGCTCCAGCCGTCTCGCGGTCAGGCGCGTAAAACCATCGCCTCTAACGCGATCACCATTAATGGCGAAAAACAGGCCGATCCGGAATACACCTTTACCGAGAACGACCGTCTCTATGGTCGCTACACGCTACTGCGTCGCGGTAAGAAAAATTACTGCCTGGTCTGCTGGAAGTAATTAAAAGTATGCAGGGGCGTGGGAAACCACGCCCCTTTTGTTTTGACAGGGTTTGGTAAGTACAACATGAAGAACATCCTCGCCATTCAGTCCCACGTTGTGTTTGGACATGCTGGCAACAGCGCTGCGGAATTCCCGATGCGCCGCCTCGGCGTTAACGTCTGGCCCCTCAATACCGTCCAGTTTTCGAATCACACCCAGTACGGTAAATGGACCGGCTGCGTGATGCCGCCGTCGCATCTGACGGAAGTCGTTCAGGGGGTTGCGGATATCGACCAGCTTAAACGCTGCGATGCCGTACTGAGCGGCTATCTGGGATCGGCGGAGCAGGGGGAACATATCCTCGGCATTGTGCGCCAGGTGAAAGCGGCAAACCCCGCGGCGAAATATTTCTGCGATCCGGTGATGGGACATCCGGAAAAAGGCTGCATCGTAGCGCCGGGCGTTGCGGAGTTTCATGTCCGTCATGCATTGCCCGCCAGCGATATTATTGCCCCCAACCTGATTGAACTGGAGATCCTCAGCGAGCATCCGGTTAACAGCGTAGAAGAGGCTGTAAGCGCCTCTCGCGAGCTGATCGCCCAGGGGCCAGAGATTGTACTGGTGAAACACCTGGCACGCGCAGGGTTGAGCCAGGACCGTTTTGAGAAGCTGCTGGTGACGAAGGATGAAGCCTGGCATATCAGTCGACCGCTAGTGGATTTCGGTACACGTCAGCCTGTCGGGGTCGGGGATGTGACCAGCGGTTTGCTGCTGGTGAAACTATTGCAGGGCGCGAGCCTGCGCGATGCGCTGGAGCACGTCACCGCAGCCGTTTATGAAATCATGATTGCGACGAAGACGATGCAGGAATATGAGCTCCAGGTCGTCGCGGCACAGGATCGCATCGCGAAGCCGGAGCACTATTTTAGCGCAACGCAGCTATAGACACTGCCCGGCGGCGCTGCGCTTGCACGGGCCTACGGAATTTGTAGGCCGGGTAAGCGTCAGCGCCACCCGGCTCCCCAGGCCGCTCCGTTAATTCAACCCTTCCGCTTTCAGCGCCGCCGCCACCGCAGGACGCTCCGCCACGCGCGTCATATACGAGGCGACATGGTCTAATCTTTCCATGTTCAACTTAACCGCGCGCGCCCAGCGCAGAACGGTAAACAGATAGGCATCGGCGATAGTGAAACGCGAGCCACAGATCCACTGGTCGTCTTTCAGCGCGTCGTTAACGTACTGCAACTTTTTCTCCAGCAGCGCGCGCACGGTAGGTTTGTACTCTTCTGGCGTGTCCGGGCGGAACAGGGGCGTAAAGCCTTTGTGCAGTTCGGTGGCAATATAGTTCAGCCACTCCAGCGTCTTATAACGCGCAATGCTGCCGGTGGGGGCAAGGAGCTGACGATCCGGTACGTTGTCCGCCAGGAATTGCATAATCGCCACCCCTTCGGTCAGCAGGGTGCCATCATCCAGCAGCAGGGCCGGAACCTGCCCTTTTGGGTTAATCGCAAAAAAGTCATCCCCGTTTTCCAGGCGCTTTTTCATCAGGTCAACGCCGTCCAGCGTGAAATCTTTACCGCTCTCGCGAAGCGTAATATGGGAAGCAAGAGAGCAGGCGCCCGGTTTATAGAACAGTTTCATCGGTAACTCCTTTTTGCTGAGGTTCCAGCTATGTTAGTGCGCGTTCGGATAAAAAAAAAGCCGCTAATCAATTAGCGGCTTCTGTTCAGTCGTTTCCCGATGACATTACGCGTTCGCGGTTTTAATCGCTTTAGCGGATTTGTCGTCGTCCTGCGTCATACGATTCAGTTTAGGTGCGGTCAGCAGCATCAGTACGGCAATCACGGCGGTCGCGATACCAATTTGCATGAACACGGTGCCGTAGACATTCAGGGAAACCAGCGGGTCGGTAACGTTGTCTGGTACCGCCATCAGGTTCGCAATCTTACCTGCGATGATGGCCGCGCCAGCGGTAGTCAGGAACCAGCTACCCATGATGAAGCCCATCAGACGCTGAGGGACCAGCTGCGCAACCATCGCCAGGCCCAGACCGGAGATCATCAGTTCACCGATGGATTGCAGCGCATAGCTCAGGATCAGCCAGTTTACAGACACGATACCCGCGTCGGTCGCGAATTTCGTCCCCAGCGGCAGCACCAGGAATGCGCCAGAGCACAGCACCATACCGATAGCGAACTTGTGCGGCATAGGCAGACGGTCGCCCATCTTGTTATAGATAGCGGCCAGAATCGGGCTACCAATCATGATCCAGAACGGGTTCAGGGCCTGATACTGCTCCGGCTCGAACGCGATACCGAGGATGGAGTGCTCAACGTTGCGGATAGCGAAGAAGTTCAGAGACGTTGGCATCTGGCTGTACAGAACGAAGAAGATGATTGCTTCCAGCATCAGAATGAACGCCACAATCATCTTACGACGTGCCGCACCCTGCATCGCGAAGGCTTCTTTCGCGAAGATAATCACGATACCCAGCGCAACCACGCCCAGTACGGCACGTGCAACGCCCTGGTTATGCAGCAGCCAGGTGGCGACAGCGGCCAGGATCACGATGCCGACGATGGTTGCCAGCAGTTTGCCCATGTGCACGGGTTCGAAGTCTGGTTTTGAACCATAGTCTTTAACCCAGCTACGGCAGAACAGGAAGTTCACAACGGTGATCAGCATACCCACGAAGCTCAGCGCAAACGCTACGCTCCAGCCGAATTTTGCGGCCAGCCATGGGGTTGCCAGCATAGAGAAGAAGGAGCCGATGTTGATGGACATGTAGTACATGGTAAATGCACCGTCCAGACGTGGGTCATCTTTGCTGTAGCAGGTAGAGAGCAGGGAAGATGGGTTCGCCTTGAAGAGGCCGTTACCTACCGCGATGGTAGCCATGCCCATGTAAACCACACCTGCATCGTGCCCGGACCAGGCAACCAGCCCATAGCCAATCGCCAGAACAACGGCGCCCAGCATAATGACTCGTTTAGTACCGAGGACTTTATCGCCTAACCAGCCGCCGATAGCGACGAGGCCATACACCAGGGCGCTGAAGGAAGAGAATAGCGTGATGGAATCGGCTTCAGACATACCCAGCTGTTTAACCAGGTAAACCGCCATGATCCCTTGCAGGCCGTAGTAGCCAAAACGTTCCCATAATTCGATAGAGAAAATGAGATAGAACGCTTTAGGCTGTTTGAAAGCGTTAAGACTTACGCTCTCATCTGTTGGTTTATTGTTTGCAGTAGACACATATACCTCTTTTTTTACATCCCATATTAACGGGGGTGTTCATAGCGTGATGACCGTAGTCCATCCGCTTTATAGTTATATTGGGAGGGGAAACGGCGGGTAATGTTCACTATCCAGCCCCATCTGGCAATACGTTTGTAATAATCTGTTACATATAACTCTGGCGGTATAATCATCGGTTCACGCAAATGTTATGCAGCTTTAAATTTCATTGGTTGAAAATTAGTGGTTTTTTTGACTGTGAGCGACCCTGTTTAATGGCTGTATGGCGATATGTTCTGCTATTTCGGGTGATTGGCAGTGATATAGCCCATGTTCTGAAAAATGACTGGTCTTATGTGCGGTGTTGAATAGACGAAATCTTGTCTGACAAAGGGGTTGGGCGGGTTTTAACAACAAAAATCCAACATCAGGTTATCAGAGTGATCGCGATCACAGATGTATAGAAATTTTTGGTGATGAAAAAACTATTAACCTGTTTGAGTGTTAAATGACCGAAGAATCGACAATGCGTAAAGGAGAAAAAGAGGGCAATTTATGGTCACATGAGAAGATATCAGAGCCCTTGTTAATTCTAAGGGCTTGAACAGGTAAGAAGTAAGGTGGTTTACGCTCAGGGATAGACTTTTTCTTTGTATTCGCAGAGATCTTCGATAATGCAGGAACCGCAGCGTGGCTTACGGGCAATACAGGTATACCGGCCGTGCAGGATCAGCCAGTGGTGGCAGTCCACCTTAAATTCCGCAGGAACGACTTTTAACAGCTTCTCTTCAACCTCTTCCACGTTTTTACCCGGCGCGAAACGGGTGCGATTTGAGACGCGGAAGATATGGGTATCTACGGCGATGGTCGGCCAGCCAAACGCCGTGTTCAGCACCACATTTGCCGTTTTACGCCCGACGCCCGGCAACGCTTCCAGCGCGGCGCGATCTTCCGGGACTTCACCGCCGTGCTTCTCCAGCAGGATCCGGCAGGTCTTAATGACGTTTTCGGCCTTGCTGTTAAACAGGCCAATGGTCTTGATATAGGATTTCACACCTTCAACGCCCAGCTCCAGCATGGCCTGCGGCGTATTGGCGACAGGGTAGAGCAGGGCAGTGGCTTTATTGACGCTCACGTCCGTCGCCTGTGCAGAGAGCAGCACCGCGATCAACAGTTCAAACGGCGAGTTAAAGTTCAGCTCTGTCGTTGGATGAGGATTCTCATCGCGCAGGCGCGTCAGGATCGCAATGCGTTTCTCTTTATTCATACTGCTTTCTCGGGGATCCCTTCCTGTACGCTGCGTTCAGCGGCGCGGCGTTTACGTTTTTCATCAATCAGGTATTTTAACGCCAGCATCATCCCAAGGCCAATGAAGGCGCCAGGAGGTAGCATGGCCAGCAGGAACGGGGTGTCCGTATGGAACACCTCAATACGCAGCGACTTCGCCCAGCCGCCAAGCAGCGCGTCCGCACCGTCGAAGAGCGTACCGTTGCCCAAAATTTCACGCAGAGAGCCGAGGACGAACATGGCGGCAGTCGCGCCCATGCCGATGGAAAACCCATCCAGCGCGGATATGGCCGGATTGTTTTTCACCGCGAAGGCTTCAGCGCGGCCTACGACAATACAGTTAGTCACGATAAGCGGAATGAAGATCCCGAGCGACTGGTACAGGCCAAATGCGTAGGCGTTAATCAGCATTTGCACGACGCTGACCACCGACGCAATGATCATGACATAAATCGGAATACGGATTTCTGACGGCGTCCAGCGGCGCAAAACAGAAATGGAAAAGTTAGTCAGGGTCAGCACCAGCGTGGTCGCCAGCCCCAGCCCGAGCGCGTTGGTGGCGGTAGACGTCACCGCCAGCAGCGGACATAGCCCAAGCAGCTGCACCAGCGCGGAGTTGTTCTTCCAGAGACCCTGGACGATAACCTCTTTAACCTGGCTCATGGTCACTCCTCACAGGTGGAAAGATGATTGATCTGCGCGGGCAGCGTTTCGGCATACAGCCCGGCGCGCTTTACGGCGTTGACCACCGCGCGCGGGGTAATCGTGGCGCCCGTGAACTGGTCAAATTCGCCGCCATCTTTTTTCACCGCGAAAGCAGGATCGTCCTCGCCATGAATCATCTTTCCGGCGAAGTGTAAGATCCAGTCGCTTAAGCGTGTTTCAATTTTGTCGCCAAGGCCCGGCGTTTCGTGATGTTCCGTCACGCGCGTACCCAGTACGGTGCCGGAAAAATCGCTGCCCACCAGCAGCTGAATCGCACCGGAGTAACCGTCCGGCGCGGTGGCTTCCATGACGGCGCCCACGGGGTTATCGCCCTTGCGGGCAATATAAACGCGATGGGGTCCTTTACCAAGCTGCGGAGCCTGCACGACAAAGCAGCTTTTTTGCAGGTCATTATCGTAGAGATCGGATGGGATCACCTGATCGAACAGCGCTTTTTGCTGCTTCATTGCCTGCTCTGCAATGGTGGTTTTCGTCAGTTCATTTACCAGCGCGGTCAGCCCGGTGAGGGCGGCGGCGAAGATCGCCAGCGTGACGCCGTGTTTTTGCATTGTCTTTAGCATGGCGCGACCCTTAGCGATGACCGTACACGCGTGGACGCGTGTAGTAGTCGATGAGCGGAACGGTGATGTTAGCCAGCAGCACGGCAAATGCCACGCCGTCCGGATAGCCGCCAAAGCTGCGAATAAGCCAGACCAGCAAGCCTGCCAGCGCGCCGAAAATCAGACGACCACGGTTGGTGGTAGAGGCGGTGACCGGATCGGTCAGAATAAAGAATGCCCCGAGCATGGTCGCGCCGGAGAGCAGATGGAGCTGCGGGCTGGCCAGTGACTCAGGTGAGATAACCCAGCCGAGCGTCGAGCAGACGGCCAGCGTCACCAGGAAGCTCACCGGAATATGCCAGCGGATCGCCTTCTGTTGCAGCAGGAACGCGCCACCCAACAGGTAGGCCAGATTGACCCACTGCCAGCCAGCACCTGCCAGTACGCCGCTGTAAATAGACGATTTCATCACCTGCTCCACGCTTTGTCCGGCACGCAGGGAGGTTTTGAAGGTATCGAGCGGAGTGGCCTGACTGATGCCGTCCACGCCCATGCGAAGCGCGTTCATATCTGCGCCCAGCGCGGTGTGGCCGGTAAAGATAACGTGCAGGGCATCCATAAAGCCGGGCACCGTGGCGGCGATCTCATGCGGCGGCAGCCAGCTGGTCATCTGTACCGGGAAGGAGATCAGCAGTACTACGTAGCCAATCATCGCCGGGTTAAACGGGTTATGGCCCAGCCCGCCGTACAGCTGCTTGGCGATGATCACCGCAAACACCGTTCCCAATACCACCATCCACCACGGGGCGAACGGGGGAATGCTGATGGCCAGCAACAGGCCGGTCAACAGGGCGGAGTTATCGCTCAGGATGCGAGTCACCTCCATTTTGCGCAGCTTCAGGATCGCGGCTTCCGCTGCGACGGCACTGGCGCAACCCAGAACTAACTGGAAAAGCGTACCCCAGCCGAAAAACCAACACTGTACGGCAATACCTGGCAGCGCGGCCAGGCACACCAGCATCATAATACGCGATGTCTGGCGCTGGTTATGGGTATAAGGGGAACTTGCAATTCTGAAAACCATTTAATCCTCGTTAACGGCTTGCTGCGCGGCTTTCTTTGCCTGAACGCGCGCAATCGCGGCGGCGACTGCGGCTTTGCGTGGATCGTCATTAGCGGCCGCAGGCAGTTCGTCCTGCTGTGCCGCTTTTCGTGCTTTGGCACGGGCGATGGCCGCTTCAACGGCGGCTTTACGCGGATCGACAGGGGCTTCACTCTCTTCGGCAGGTTGTAGCTGTGCCGCTTTACGTGCTTTGGCGCGGGCGATAGCGGCTTCAACGGCCGCCTTGCGCGGATCCGTCGCTTCCTGTTCAACCACCACTGTCTGCTGACCGGCTTTGCGGGCTTTTGCCCTGGCAATAGCCGCTTCCACCGCCGCTTTACGCGGGTCGATGTCGGCTTCCGGTTTGGCGTTTTGCGCTTTCTCCGCCTGACGCGCGCGTGCTTCGGCTTTCCGCGCTTCGCGGGCTGCAATCGCTTCGCTGTTGTCCGGTTTTTCTCCCGGAGCGATCACAACCGTCTGGGCGGCGGTGGCTTTCTTCTCGCGTACGCGGGCCAGGGCTGCGTTAATGGCATCCTGATCTTTCGCCGCAGGCTGCACGGCAGCCTGCTTATGGCGTTCCTGACGGGCTTGTTTCTCGCGCTCCAGTCGCGCCTGGCGCGCTTCAAAGCGGGCCTTCGCTTCAGCGGCACGTTTTTCTTCCATGGAGATGGCGTAGATTTCAGCTTTCTCCTGACGGAAATACTGCACCAGCGGAATATTGCTTGGGCAGACCCAGGCGCAGGCACCGCATTCAATACAGTCAGCCAGGTTATGCGCCTGGGCTTTATCGTGCAGCTGGCCTTTGCTGTACCAATACAACTGCTGCGGCAGTAAATCTGCCGGGCATGCGTCCGCACAGGCGCTACAGCGTATGCAACCTTTCTCTTCCTGCGTTTCGCCCATCTCCGTCAGGGAAGGGGCGAGCAGGCAGTTGGTAATCTTCACCACCGGCACATCAAGCCACGGCAGGGTAAAGCCCATCAGCGGGCCGCCCATAATGACCAGTTGATCGCTACCCGGGCAGAAGCCAGCCTGTTCCAGCAGATGACGCACCGGCGTACCCAGACGCGCCCAGATGTTGCCGGGACGGGAGACGGACTCGCCTGTCAGCGTGACGACGCGCTCGGTCAATGGCTCGCCGTCAATCACCGCACGTTTCACCGCGTAGGCAGTCCCCACGTTTTGCATCAGCACGCCGATGTCGGACGAACGGCCCCCGTGGGGGACCTGTTTGCCGGTCAGGATCTGCGTCAGCTGTTTTGCCCCGCCGGACGGATATTTGGTCGGGATCACGCGCAGGGCGATATCATGGCTGTCCGCCAGTACCGCACGCAGCATCGAAATGGCCTGCGGTTTATTGTCCTCAATACCGATCAGCACTTCGCGGGGTTGCAGGATATGCGCAAGAATGCGAATACCTTCCACCACCTGCGCGGCACAGTCCTGCATCAGACGGTCATCGGCGGTGATGTACGGTTCGCACTCGGCGGCGTTGATGATCAGCGTTTCGATTTTATCGCCGCCGCCGTGAAGCTTAGCGCCGGTCGGGAAGCCTGCGCCCCCCAGACCCGCCACGCCGAACTGATGAATGCGTTCAATCAGCGCTTCACGGCTGTGGGAACGGTAGTCGCTCCAGCCGTCACGCTCGATCCAGCGGTCTTCACCATCGGCTTCAATGATCACGCTCAGCTCAGACAACGCCGACGGATGGGCAACGGTATGGGGGGCAACAGCCACCACCTTACCGGAAGTCGGGGCATGTATCGGCAACATCCGTCCGCGACCAAAGGTCAGCGGCTGGC
The DNA here is from genome assembly GCF_000492855.1 of Enterobacter sp. MGH 38. Taxonomy (NCBI): domain Bacteria; kingdom Pseudomonadati; phylum Pseudomonadota; class Gammaproteobacteria; order Enterobacterales; family Enterobacteriaceae; genus Enterobacter; species Enterobacter sp. MGH 38. Next base: position 1,076,433 of record NZ_KI535608.1, read on the forward strand.
CGCGAAGAACGCTATCGCCTTCTTTCACGCACAATTCGCCTTCCGCGCCGATATGCTGTTTCAGGGGCATAACGTAACGGGTCGCCAGCGGGATCTGGCGCAGCGGCGTGCCGTTAGACTGCGATTTCATCTCAGGCGGATGAATGCCGCCGTCGAAATCCCTGATCTTCTCTTTTCTGAAGGCAGAAAATAACTTAAGCATGTTGTTCCACAGGAATATTGCGAACCGGAATGGTCTGAAGGTCCCACTTCCAGTTTTCGGTAGTCGTTTCAACCGGGCGCAGTTCTATACACTGCGTCGGGCAGGGCGCCACGCAGAGATTACAGCCGGTGCACAGATCCGCCACAACGGTATGCATCGCGCGCGTTGCGCCCACAATGGCGTCAACAGGACACGCCTGAATACATTTTGTGCAGCCAATGCAGTTGGCTTCGTCGATAACAGCAAGGGCACGAACAGGCTCCTGGGCATGTTCATCGCCGTCGACAGGCTGGGGATCGACGTTCAGCAGGGCAGCTATTTTAAGCATGACCGCTTCGCCACCCGGCGCGCAGCGGTTGATCTTTTCTCCCTGCACGCCCACCGCCTCAGCGTAAGGGCGGCAGCCAGGGTAGCCACACTGCCCGCACTGGCTCTGGGGTAAAAGTTCATCAATTTTTTCAACCACCGGATCGTCCTCCACCGCAAACCGGCGGGAGGCGTAACCCAGAATGATGCCAAAGACGAGTCCCAGCACGCTGATGGACGCGATGGCAATCCAGATAGCACTCATTACAACTTCACCAGACCACTAAAGCCCATAAAGGCCAGAGACATTAAACCTGCGGTCACCAGAGCGATGGCGTTACCGCGAAACGGCGCGGGAATATCCGCCGCGGCCAGACGCTCGCGAATCGAGGCGAACAGGACCATAACAAAAGAAAAACCGACCGCGGCGGAAAAACCATACAGCGCCGATTGCAGGAAATTATGCCCAAGGTTGATATTCAGTAGCGCCACGCCCAGCACCGCACAGTTAGTAGTGATGAGGGGCAGAAAAATACCCAACAGGCGATACAGGGCAGGGCTGGTTTTCCGCACCACCATTTCGGTAAATTGCACCACGACCGCAATGACCAGAATAAAGGCCAAAGTGCGCAGGTAGAGCATGTCGAGCGGGATTAGGATCCAGGTATCAATCAGCCATGCGCAAATGGAGGCCATCGTCATCACGAAGGTGGTTGCCAGCCCCATGCCCATTGCCGTCTCCAGCTTTTTGGAGACGCCCATAAACGGGCACAGGCCAAGGAACTTCACCAGTACGAAGTTATTCACCAGCACAGTTCCGACAAAGAGCAGTAAGTAATCGGTCATTATTTAGCCTGAAATAAAATAGCCGCCTATTATCGGATAAACGACAACAGGCCACAACAGGTTAACTGTAAGGTTATTACGGGTTGACAAAGGTCTTCTTAACGCGCGTCGAACGCTTGAAATAAGGGACCAGAAGCGCCGTCGCCAGTAGCGGAAACAGTAACTGGCGAACCGCCAGCGCGTCAGACACAGGCGAGAAAGCGAACGCTTTGACAGCCAGCAGCACGGAGACCAGCAGCCAGATAATGTAATGCTTTGGCACGCTTTTGCGGCGTTTGAAGAAGGCGATAGTCAGCCACAGCGTGTAGTACCACATCGCGATCGCGAAAACGAACGACACAAACCACGTCGCAATATTGAGCGCACTCTGGGACATCAGTGTCTGGATAGCATGAGGCGTAACCAGTGCGGTGGTGTAAAGCAACAGCGCCAGTGAAGCGCTTAATAATGCCACCAGCAGCCATGCCAGCGGGGCGATTAACCAGCCCCCAATTCTCTCTCCAGGCAATGCGGTCATACGCTCTCCCATAGTCTGCGCGAAATGTTATACAGAAATTTGCAGGGCGGAGAGTATATAACATTTCACGCCGAAGGCTACTTTCTTATACAACGTAACGCCATACGGATTTAGGCACTTCCCCCACATTGAACAGACGACCACCAGAGACCAGTTCGGCGCGACGATGGTCAGCAGCGCGGTACATATTGATGATGTCCTGATTATCCGACAGCGTGTAGTTCAGATGGTCAAACAGTTTTTCCAGGCTTTCAAGGGAATTGATCTTGCGAAATTTTAATAAATAGTCCTGAACTGTCATATTAATAAGTTTCCATATAAAAGGGTAATACCCATAAAGGTAATGCGTTCGAATAATAAACGGATTAATAAAGACGTAAACTGTCCACTCGGGTAACGCGACGAAATTAGGAGTTTTCTTTGCGAAGAATCAGGCATCAGGAGATGCCTGAAAGAGAAGGGTAACCCCGTTCATTACGGCTGGCAATATGTTCCATGACGTAATGTGTCACGCTTTATGACGACACGGCTTACTTTTGTTGTGCGACAGTCACAGGCTCCGGCGGCTGGTAGTTATCGATATGGCTGGCAATGCCGAGCAACACGACTGAAACCCCAAGGACAATCCATCCCGCTAATTCAATGATTCGATTAATTATTGACGTCATAATTTGTGTTTGTAATTTATCCATAAATACAGATTACAAATGTTACAGCGCCCTTTTCTTCAGAGCAAGCGCTTTGGGAACGATTCCCCGGCCCCCTATGCACACTTTAATGCGAGGTAACAAAAAACGCTGTCGTGAGATGCTATTTTAACTCACAGGGCACATTATTAATGTGTGCGTTAAGCACAAGGCCAGTGATAAATAAGCGCACAGCGAGGGGGCAAACGATGAGTGAAAACATCCGCGTCGGTCTTATTGGCTACGGGTACGCAAGCAAAACCTTTCATGCACCGCTGGTTGCCGGCACGCCGGGAATGGAACTGGCGGCCATCACAAGCAGCGATGAGACTAAGGTCCGCGCCGACTGGCCAGCTGTGCCGGTGGTAACGGAGCCTAAGCATCTGTTTAACGATCCTAATATTGACCTTATTGTCATTCCTACCCCTAACGACACTCATTTCCCCCTGGCGAAAGCGGCGCTGGAGGCAGGCAAACATGTTGTTGTCGATAAGCCCTTCACCGTGACGTTGTCACAGGCGCGCGAGCTGGATGCGCTGGCGCGAAGTCTGGGTCGGTTATTATCGGTCTTTCACAACCGGCGCTGGGACAGCGATTTCCTGACGGTCAAAGCGCTGCTCAACGAAGGCACGCTCGGCGAAATTGCCTTTTTTGAGTCGCACTTCGATCGTTATCGTCCGCAGGTGCGAGATCGCTGGCGCGAGCAGGCGGGACCGGGCAGCGGCATCTGGTATGACTTAGCGCCGCATCTTCTCGATCAGGCCGTTCATCTGTTTGGTCTGCCCGTAAGCATGACGGTCGATTTAGCGCAGCTCAGGCCGGGGGCGCAGACCACCGACTATTTCCATGCCATTTTGAGTTATCCGCAGCGGCGCATTGTGCTGCACGGGACAATGCTTGCGGCGGCGGAATCGGCCCGCTATATCATTCATGGGGCGCGCGGCAGCTATGTGAAGTTCGGCCTGGATCCGCAGGAAGAGCGCCTCAAAAATGGCGAACGCTTACCGCAGGAGGACTGGGGCTACGACATGCGCGACGGGGTGGTGACGCGTGCGGAGGGTGAGGCGCTGGTTGAAGAGACGGTATTGACCCTGCCGGGGAACTATCCGGCGTATTACGCCGCCATTCGTGACGCGCTGAACGGTTCAGGTGAAAATCCGGTTCCCGCAAGCCAGGCAATCCAGATTATGGAGCTCATTGAGCTGGGGATCGAATCTGCCAAACATCGCGCAACGCTCTGTCTGGCATAAGTGCCAAACGCTTTCGTAGGCCGGGTAAGCGCAGCGCCACCCGGCAGTAAAGAGGACTACTGAGCAACTTTATCGCGCAGCGCCTGTTTCTCTTCAGGCGTCAGGAAGGCGATCTCCAGCCCGTTGATTTGCGCCTGACGGATCTGCTCGCGGCTCAGCCCGGCCTGCGGCGCGGCGATGTTGTATTCGTGAATAATATCCACGCCCTGAACCGCCGGATCGTCCGTGTTCAGTGAAGCCAGCACCCCGTGTTCAAGGAAGGTTTTCAGCGGGTGTTGCGCCAGCGATGCCACTGTACTGGTCTGAATATTGGAGGTCAGGCAGGATTCGATTCCAATACGTTGTTCGGCGAGGAAATCCATCAGCGCGCGATCTTCAATGGCTTTCACGCCGTGACCAATACGTTCCGCACCCAGTTCACGAATGGCCTGCCAGATGCTTTCCGGCCCCGCGGCTTCGCCTGCATGAACGGTAATATGCCATCCTGCATCACGTGCGCGGTTGAAATGAGACAGGAACAGGCTGCCCGGGAAGCCCAGCTCGTCACCGGCCAGGTCGATGGCGGTGATCTGGTCGCGATGCGCCAGTAATGCTTCCAGCTCCTGAAGACAGGCCGCTTCACCGAAGGTACGGCTCATAATGCCGATCAAACGCGCCTGAACGTCAAAGGTTTTGCAGCCTTCACGCACGCCTTCAATGACCGCTTCAACCACGCCCGCTACGGGGAGATTGTGGGTCATCGCCATATAGCCCGGGGAGAAACGCAGTTCGACATAGTGCAGGCCGTTGCGCGCGGCATCTTCGATGTTTTCAAAGGCGACACGGCGACAGGCATCGACCGAGGCCAGCATCTTCACGCCCCAGTCGAGCTTGCTCAGAAAGCTCACCAGATCCGGTTCGTTCGACGTGACCTGAACATGGGGGATCAGGGTTTCAAGCGTTTCGGCAGGGAGGGTTAAATTGAACTGGCGACCAAGATCGAGAATGGTTTGGGCACGAATGTTGCCGTCAAGGTGGCGGTGAATATCGGTTAAAGGCAGGCGTGTATCAATCATGGTCGCACTCTTTGCTGGTTAAAGTGCGCCATATTATAAAAACAAAACGGGGTAAAAAGCTATTTGCGCAAGGGAATATTCCGTTGCGCAAATAATTTACAGCAGCGTGTTGATGCCCGCGATGAGGCGCTGAACGCCCTGTTCAAGCTTACTACGGGGGCAACCCGCGTTCAGACGAACGTAGCCTTTCCCTTCGGCTCCATAGGTATATCCCGGCATGATGGCCACTTTTTGCTGTTCAATCAGCACGTTTTGCAGCGTATTGTCGTCAATACCGAGCGGGCTGAGGTCGATCCAGGCCAGATAGGTTGCCTCTGGCGGTTGCCAGTTGAGTGTCGGAAATGCACTGTTTAATTCGCGAGCAACATACCGCAGATTCTCTTCGAGATAGGTCCGCAGCGCGTCCAGCCAGGGTTCGCCCTGTCGGTAAGCAGCAATATGCGCGGTCAGCGCCAGCACGGAAGGGGAAGAGAGTCCGTCCCTACCTTTTAATGCATTCAGATAGGCGTTACGGCTGGCGTCATCGGCGATAAGCCCCCAGGCGCCCGTCAGCGCCGGAATGTTGAAGCTTTTGGAACCCGAGGTCAGCAGCGCCCATTTACCGCGCGCAACCTCATTCCACGGGGTATGACGATGCGTGCCCCATACCATGTCCATATGAATTTCGTCGCTGATCACCGCTACGTCATAACGTTCACACAGGGCCGCCATTGTGGTCAGCGCCTCCCGAGTCCAGACTTTTCCGGTCGGGTTTTGCGGGCTACACAGCAGCAACACCTTGTTTTCCGGTTTTGATAGCGCCGCTTCCAGCGAGGCCATATCCCCCTCCCAGCCATGCGCTGTTTTCTGCATCGGCACGGAAACAACGGTACGCTGGTTGCCTTCGATGGCTTTATAAAAGGCATCGTAAGCCGGAGTGTGGACCACCACGCCGTCGCCAGGCGAGGACCAGAGGCGGATCAGTTCCGAGACCATATAAATGACCGACGGCCCATACACCACGGTTTCGGTATCAATCTGACTGTTAAAGCGTTGCCGGAACCAGTGCGCCACGGCGGCCAGAAATTCTTCATTTTTCCAGCGACTGTAACCAAACACCCCGTGGTTTATTCGCTGGTGCAGCGCATCGGTAATGCAGGGGGCGGTGGCGAAATCCATATCAGAGATGGTGAAGGGCAGCAGGTCGGCTGCGCCAAAACGGTCAGCGACATAATCCCACTGGGTACACCAGGTGCCGTGTCGATCCACGACGGTTGAAAAATCAAACATGACGGTGCTCCGTAAAGTAAAACCCCCTCATGACGAGGGGGGGCGAGGCATCAGGCTTCGACGGTTCGCATCAGGGTTGCCAGCTCATCCTTCACTGACTGTACCTGCGGGCCAATGACGACCTGCAAATTGTGCTGATTTAACTGTACTACGCCAATAGCCCGGTTAGCTTTAAGTGCGTTGGTATCCACTTTGGACATGTCCGCCACCGACAAACGCAGGCGGGTGATGCAGTTATCCAGAGAGGTAATATTATCCGCACCGCCCAGCGCCGCCAGAATAGCCGGCGTGTTATATCCGGATTTCCCAACGGTACCGGCCACCGCCTGTTCAACGCTGGTGGCCGTATCGGTATCGCGGCCAGGCGTTTTCAGGTTGAAGCGGGTGATGGCGAAGCGGAAGATCCCGTAGTAAACCGCGAACCAGATGGCGGCCACAACCGGCACCAGATACCACTTGGTGGACAGGCCGTGCAGGATACCGAATACCACGAAGTCAATCACGTTACCGTCGGTGTTACCGATGGTCACACCGAGCACAGCCATCACGGTAAAGCCCAGGCCCGTCAGTACGGCGTGGATGAGGTACAGTACCGGTGCCACGAACAGGAACAGGAACTCGATAGGTTCTGTCGTACCGCCCACCACGCAGGCAATAACGCCGGAGATCAGCAGACCTTTAATTTTATGACGATTTTCCGGACGGGCACAGTGGTACATCGCCAGCGCAGCACCCGGCAGGCCGCCGAGGAAGGCAGGCATTTTACCCTGAGAAAGGAAACGCGTCGCACTTTCAGAGAAGCCGTGAGTGGTCGGGCAGCTCAGCTGGGCCTGGAAGATGGTCAGCGCGCCGCTAACGGAATGACCGCAAACGTCCATGGTGCCGCCTGCTTCCGTAAAGCGGATCAGGGCAACCAGGATGTGCTGTAAACCAAACGGTAGCAGCAGACGTTCACCCGTACCGAAAATCATCGGGCCGAAATCACCCGCGCCGTTGATAATGCGGCCAATCCCGGTGATCCCCATGGCAAAAATCGGCCAAATCAGAGGGATGATCAGACCAAACAGACCCATCACAACCAGCGTAATGATTGGCACAAAGCGGGTCCCGCCGAAGAAGGCCAGCGCATCGGGCAGGCGGATGTTGTGGAAGCGCTCGTGCAGCATCCAGATAATCACCCCCGCGATCACGGCTCCAAGGATCCCGGTATCGATGGACTGAATACCAATCACGCTCTGAATGTTATTGGCTTTCAGTACCGCCGCGTCGGTCGTCGGCAGGATCCCTTTGGCGGTCAGCCAGAAGTTAACCGCAAGGTTCATGACCGCATAGCCAACGAAGCCCGCAAACGCCGCCACGCCTTTGTTTTCGCGCGCCAGACCCAGAGGAATGGCGATACAGAACATTACCGGCAGGAAGCTAAAGGCAAACGATCCGACCTTGCTCATCCAGATGAAGATCGCCTGAAGTACCGGATTTCCCAGGAAAGGGATCAGAGTAATGACGTCATGACTGCTTAACGAGCTGCCGATCCCCAGCATAATCCCGCAAAAAGAGAGAAGCGCCACGGGCAGCATAAAGGTTTTACCCAGTTGCTGGAAAAACTCCCACAGCGATATTTTTTGTGCTGCTTTCGTCGTCATAAAACGACTCCTTAAAGGGTAGAAAGAGATTTAACGACCTCGATGGGGCGAGAAGATAAAACGTTTTATCAAACTTTAGTGCGCGCTAAATCACATTCTCAGGCTTTTACTGGTAGTATAAAGATAACGTATTGATAAAACGTTTTAGCGATCTCATTATCAAGGAGTCACGCCACCACATGGCTGTAGCGAAAAAGATCACCATCAACGATGTCGCGCTGGCGGCGGGGGTTTCCGTCAGCACCGTTTCGCTGGTATTAAGCGGGAAGGGGCGCATCTCTCCTGCAACGGGTCAGCGCGTCAACGAGGCCGTTGAGCAGTTGGGCTTTGTGCGTAATCGCCAGGCGTCGGCGCTGCGCGGTGGGCAAAGCGGGGTGATAGGGCTGATCGTTCGCGATCTCGCGTCGCCGTTTTATGCAGAACTGACCGCCGGGCTGACCGAGGCGCTTGAAGCGCAGGGGCGAATGGTTTTCCTGCTCCACGGTGGGCGCGAACCGGAGCAACTGCTCTCCAGGCTGGATTTGCTGCTGACGCAAGGGGTGGATGGGGTGATCGTGGCCGGCGCGTCCGGCGTGGGCAGTGAATTGTGTGAGCGCGCGGCGCAGAAAGGCGTACCGCTGGTGTTTGCGTCGCGCGCCAGCTATCTCGACGAAGCCGATACCCTTCGACCGGATAACATGCAGGCCGCGCAAATGCTGACCGAGCATCTTATTCATCGCGGCCATCAGCGCATCGCCTGGCTCGGCGGTAAAAGCTCGTCCCTGACGCGTGCCGAGCGGGTGGGCGGTTACTGCTCCACGCTCATCAAATACGGCCTGCCGTTTCACAGCGAATGGGTGGTGGAGTGTGAATCCAGCCAGAAAAAAGCCGCGGAAGCCATCGGCACGCTGCTTCGCAACAGCCCGACGATCAGCGCGGTGATTTGCTATAACGACGTTATTGCGATGGGGGCGTGGTTCGGTTTGATCCGCGCCGGACGCCAGAGCGGTGAGGGCGGGGTAGAAACGTTCTTCGGCCATCAGGTGGCGCTGGGGGCGTTTGCAGATGTCGGTGAAAATGCGTTAGACGATCTCCCCATCGTCTGGGCGACGACGCCGGCTCGTGAAATGGGGTACACCCTGGCAGAACGAATTATGCAGCGCATTGAAAATACGGACGTGCAGGCCGGGCATCAGATTGTGGCTGCGCGCTTAGTGACGGTGAAGTAAACGCTTTGCTTTCACGGGCCTACAACGGCTCAGGATCGGAGGCCGGGTAAGCGTCAGCGCCACCCGGCAATAAAAAACCCCTCATGCGAGGGGTTTTTCGTTTACTGCTGCGGTACTGCCGGCGGCGCAGCCGGTTCGGCCGGTTCAGGCATGCCCAGCGTCGGCATACCAAACATACCGACAAACTCTTCCAGCGGCATTTTGTCGCCGTTGAGCGTCACCTGGCCATTAGCATATTGCAGGCTGGTGGAAATGGTGTTGTCTTCCACCTTCGTGATGCGGAACATCTGGCCCATCGCCGCCAGGCCTTTCACCTGTTGGTTTGCCAGTTTACCTGCATCTTCTTCACCATACCCTTCGAGTTTCGCAATCTGCGTCATGAACTCGGTTGCCATATCCATCGGGATGGTCAGCTTGCTGTCGAGCGATTTCACGCTGCGGTCAACTTCCTGCGCCAGGGTCTGCGGCTCGCCGGTCGTGGCTGCCGGATCCTTCAGGAACAGCGACAGGTTGAAGTTGGTTTCGCCTTTGCCGTTTTTCCAGCTCAGGGGCGCAACGGTAATCACCGGCTCGCCCTTCAGCAGGATCGGCAGGTTATTAAACAGCACCGTCATCGCCTGCTGCTGGTAAGCCTGTGGGTTCTGTTGCAGGGCGGCATCGGTCAGCAGAGCCTGGCTCTCTTTACTGTATTTCTGACTGAATTCGTGCCACGCCTGGCCGTCAATGTTGCCGATTTTCAGGGACAACTTACCGGTACCCAGATCCTGATTCTGTACTTTCAGGCTTTTCAAGCTGTAATCCAGCTGGGTGTTGATGCTTTTACCGTCTTTGGACACGTCAGACTTACCGTCCAGATCCATGCCTTCAAGCACCGCCATCTCTTTGCCTTCGATCGCAATGGCGATCTTATCGAGGCTCAGTTTCTGGTCGCCGATACGCTCATCAAAATCAGTCATACGGCTATTGCCGCTGGCTTTCAGGTTGTTGAAGGTAAGCTGCACCTTCTGGTTATATTCATTGACTGAATTCACCAGGCCGCTGGCGGCATCGCCGGTCAGGGAGACATTCTTGCCGTCGCGATCGGCATCAAGCTGGAAATTACCGCCGCTGAAGGCGACTTTATCAGTGCCTTGTTCGTAATTCAGGGCTTTCAGGTCGATGTCGGAATGCGTATCACCGGCATAGCTGATGCGGGTATTGATCTCAAACGGCGACTCATTTTTCGCCATATCGAAAATCGGCTTCGTCACCTCGTTATTCACCAGTACGGTTCTGGCGGATGCCATAGAGGGGATCAGGTTAAACTTTTTCAACTGCGCCAGCGGGAACGGACCGTGGCTGACCACTTCATCCAGCACCACGCTCTGGCCCGGTTTCAGCCAGGCGTTCTGATTACCCGCAACCGGCTTCACCACCACCTGCATATGGCTGGTAAACACGCCACGCTGGTAGTTCTGATAGCTCAGCTCCAGACCTGCTTCAGGCGCGCTGCGCTTAATCTCGCTGTTTGCCTGCGTCATCATCTCTGCCAGACGGCTTTCCAGCTGTTTCCCGGTATACCAGGAAGCACCCGTCCAGATCACGCCTAAAGCAACAATCACTCCTACCGCTACGACCGATTTTTTCATTGCGATTATCCCTAAAATGAAACCAGGCGGTTAAAACCGCCTGGTGTTACAACGCCTGTTACTAGCTTAGCAAGAGTTGTTAAAAAATTCAGTAAGTCCCTAAAGCTTATTAAAAACACGCGCCAGGCGACCGGTGCCGCTCACCCGGACAGGCGACTCGTTTGCTGCGACAAAGGCGGATTCACCCGGTTTGAGCACCAGACGCTCGCTATCTTTGTGCAACGTCGCTTCGCCTTCCACACAGAACAGGATCGCGGCGCTCTCCTGTGCAATGGCGGTTTCGTCTGCGCTGAGGTCGTGCAGGGAGAAGGCAAAATCGTCAACCGGAATCGGGTAGTCCAGCTCTGCGCCGTTTTTCACCGGCTGAGTAAGCAGCTCCGCAGCAGGTTTCGCCACAAACTTCACGTTGGCAACCAGCTCAGGGATATCGATGTATTTTGGCGTCAGGCCCGCGCGCAGTACGTTATCGGAGTTAGCCATCACCTCCAGTGCCACGCCGTTGAGGTAGGCGTGCGGGATTTCAGCGAACAGGAACATCGCTTCGCCCGGGTTGAGCTTCATCACGTTCAGCAGCAGCGGAGAGAAGAGGCCGCTGTCGTCCGGATAAAACGCGGAAATTACGCGAATGGTGTCCCATGGCTCACCCTGCTGGCTGTTCAGCGCGGCTTTCAGCACCGCCAGCGCGTGGGACTTTTCCTCGGCCTGCATATTCAGCAGGCTGGCAAACAGCTCGCTCAAGGCTTCTGCGTTCGGGTTTTCCAGGAAGTGGGCGATCGCGTTGTGAGCCCCGGCGACCGGTTGCAGCAGGGAGATGATCTCGGAAAACTCGCGGAAGGCATTCATCGCCAGAAAAGGGGTGAGGGCGAAAACCAGTTCCGGCTTGTGGTTAGGATCTTTGTAGTTACGCTCTGCGGCGTCTAACGGAATACCGGCGGCATTTTCTTTGGCAAAGCCCAGCTCAGAGGCTTTTTTGTTCGGGTGAACCTGAATGGAGAGCGGCTGGTCGGCGCACAATACCTTGAACAGAAACGGCAGCTCACCAAAACGATTCGCCACTTTATCGCCGAGCAGTGCGGCTTTGTCGGCGTCGATGACGTCACGCAGGCTGCGAACCTGACCGCTGGCATCTTCAATTTTTGAGCTGCTCTTCGGGTGCGCGCCCATCCACAGCTCTGCCATCGGCAGGTTGTCCGGGTTGGCGATACCGTAGAGATCCGTTAACGCAGTTTTACTTCCCCAGGCGTAGTTTTGCACTGAGTTGATGAGTTTTTGCATTATCAAGCCCTGATTCATATGTGGAATTAACTCCGCGTATTAAAGCAATAAACCGAATGGAAGTAACCTGCGGATGTAAAAAGTCGTACTAGTCTCAGTTTTTGTTAAAAAATTGTGTAGGATAAGCTGACTCGCTTTTAAGCCGGGCAGCGGAACATCTGCCCTGAATAAACAGACCGAAGCAGTAAGTGAGAGAACAATGTCGAATAAACCCTTCCATTATCAGGATCCTTTCCCGCTCAGTCAGGATCAGACCGAGTATTATCTGTTAACCCGCGATTACGTTACTGTCTCTGAGTTTGAAGGGCAGGAGATCCTCAAAGTTGACCCGCAGGCGCTGACGTTGCTGGCGCAGCAAGCCTTCCATGATGCTTCCTTTATGCTCCGTCCGGCGCATCAGCAGCAGGTTGCTGATATCCTGAGCGACCCGGAAGCCAGCGAGAACGATAAGTACGTTGCCCTGCAATTCCTGCGTAACTCTGATATCGCGGCGAAAGGCATTCTGCCGACCTGCCAGGACACCGGCACGGCGATTATCACCGGTAAAAAAGGCCAGCGCGTCTGGACCGGCGGCGGTGACGAAGCGGCGCTGGCGCGCGGCGTTTACAATACCTACACCGAAGACAACCTGCGCTATTCGCAAAACGCGGCGCTGGATATGTACAAAGAGGTGAACACCGGCACTAACCTGCCTGCGCAGATTGACCTCTACAGCGTCGACGGTGACGAGTACAAATTCCTCTGCATCGCCAAAGGCGGCGGTTCAGCCAACAAAACCTATCTTTACCAGGAAACCAAAGCGCTGCTTACCCCGGGCAAGCTGAAGAACTACCTGGTCGAGAAGATGCGTACCCTCGGCACCGCGGCCTGCCCGCCGTACCATATCGCATTTGTGATTGGCGGTACGTCTGCCGAAAGCACCCTGAAAACCGTTAAGCTGGCCTCAACCAAATACTACGATGGCCTGCCAACGGAAGGTAACGAACATGGTCAGGCGTTCCGCGACGTGCAGCTTGAGCAGGAACTGCTGGCCGAAGCGCAGAACCTGGGGCTGGGCGCGCAGTTTGGCGGCAAATACTTCGCGCATGACATTCGCGTGATCCGCCTGCCGCGCCACGGTGCTTCCTGTCCGGTGGGGATGGGCGTTTCCTGTTCAGCGGACCGTAACATCAAAGCGAAGATCAACCGCGACGGCATCTGGATCGAGAAGCTGGAGAACAACCCGGGCAAATACATCCCTGAAGAACTGCGTAAAGCGGGCGAGGGGGAAGCGGTTCGCGTGGACCTGAATCGTCCGATGAAAGAGATTCTGGCGCAGCTTTCGCAGTATCCGGTCTCGACGCGCCTTTCCCTGAACGGGACGATTATCGTGGGCCGCGACATCGCCCATGCGAAGCTGAAAGAGCGCCTGGACAACGGCGAAGGGCTGCCGCAGTACATTAAAGATCACCCGATCTACTACGCAGGTCCGGCAAAAACGCCTGATGGATATGCTTCCGGCTCGTTAGGCCCAACCACGGCGGGCCGTATGGACTCCTACGTCGACCAGTTACAGGCCAACGGCGGCAGCATGATCATGCTGGCGAAAGGCAACCGCAGCCAGCAGGTGACGGACGCGTGCCACAAGCACGGCGGCTTCTACCTCGGTAGCATCGGTGGCCCGGCGGCGGTGCTGGCGCAGGGCAGTATCAAGAGCCTTGAGTGCGTGGAGTACCCGGAACTGGGTATGGAAGCGATCTGGAAAATTGAAGTGGAAGACTTCCCGGCGTTCATCCTCGTGGATGACAAAGGTAACGACTTCTTCAAACAGATCCAGTCTTCCCAGTGTTCGGCGTGTGTGAAGTAATTCTGTAAATTGCCGGGTGGCGCTGACGCTTAACCGGCCTACATACTCGTAGGTCGGGTAAGGCGCAGCCACCACCCGACATCAAAAAGAGCGCACAAAGCGCCATAACGTTTCTCAGAAGTCATCAATACTTATCTCTTAAGCATGTGAGCAATCCCATCTTTGTTATCAAGGAGTAAGTAATGACAATGCATCGCCGCGAGAAAGACTCCATGGGCGCCATCGACGTCCCGGCCGACAAGCTATGGGGCGCACAAACCCAGCGTTCGCTGGAGCATTTCCGCATTTCGACAGAGAAAATGCCCGTCTCGCTAATCCAGGCGCTGGCGTTGACCAAACGCGCTGCCGCCAAAGTCAATCAGGATCTGGGCCTGCTGGATGCCGAAAAAGCCACCGCCATCATCAATGCCGCCGACGAAGTGCTGGCGGGCAAACATCCCGACGAATTCCCCCTTGCCATCTGGCAGACCGGCTCAGGCACCCAGAGCAACATGAACATGAACGAGGTGCTGGCGAACCGCGCAAGCGAGTTGCTTGGCGGCGTACGCGGCATGGAGCGCAAGATCCACCCGAACGATGACGTGAACAAAAGCCAGAGTTCCAACGACGTGTTTCCGACGGCCATGCACGTGGCGGCCGTCATCGCAATCCGCGAGCAGCTTATCCCGCAGCTCAACGTGCTTAAATCTACGCTTAACGAGAAAGCGCAGGCCTTCCGCGACATTGTTAAAATTGGTCGTACGCACCTTCAGGACGCCACGCCGCTGACGCTCGGCCAGGAGATCTCCGGCTGGGTGGCGATGCTGGAGCACAACCTTAAGCATATCGACAACAGCCTGCCGCATCTGGCGGAGCTGGCGCTCGGCGGAACGGCGGTGGGCACTGGGTTAAACACCCATCCCGAGTACGCGGTGCGCGTGGCCGAAGAGCTGGCGAAGATTACCGGGCAGCCGTTTGTTACCGCTCCGAATAAATTCGAAGCGCTGGCGACCTGTGATGCCCTGGTGCATACCCATGGCGCGCTGAAAGGGCTGGCGGCCTCGCTGATGAAAATCGCCAACGACGTGCGCTGGCTGGCCTCCGGCCCGCGCTGCGGCATCGGCGAAATCAGCATTCCGGAAAACGAGCCGGGCAGCTCCATTATGCCGGGCAAAGTGAACCCGACCCAGTGCGAAGCCATGACCATGCTGTGCTGTCAGGTGATGGGTAATGACGTGGCGGTTAACATGGGCGGCGCGTCGGGTAACTTCGAGCTTAACGTCTATCGACCGATGGTGATCCACAACGTACTGCAATCGATTCGTCTGCTGGCCGATGGCATGGAGAGCTTTAACGAGCACTGCGCGGTGGGCATTGAGCCTAATCGCGAGCGAATCAGCCAGCTGCTGAATGAGTCTCTGATGCTGGTAACGGCGCTGAACACCCATATCGGTTATGACAAAGCGGCCGAAATCGCTAAAAAAGCGCACAAAGAGGGGCTTACCCTGAAAGCCTCTGCGCTGGCGCTGGGCTACCTGACGGACGCCGAGTTTGATGCCTGGGTCCGACCGGAAGCGATGGTGGGCAGCCTCAGATAATCACTGCGCCACATACAGGTGCAGCCGCGGAATAATCAGCTGTAGCGGCTGCGCCTGGGGTTTATAGCGATGCTGAACGTTTTCAGCATCGTAGTTCAGCAGTTCCCCGATATCCGGCACCACCGCACCCTGATCGGCATCATAGAGCGCAATCAGCGGCGTCGGGCAGGCGTATTGCACCTGCTTTTGTTGACCGGCATACCAGACACGGGCGATAGGCTGCACCTTCACCGGACGCTTTATTTTAAGACGGGTATCAGCTGGCAGGGAGGCAATGCTGTGGTACTCCTGCTCCAGCCGTTCAATCCACTGTTCCCGCGACCACGGGGCGACCGTTCGCGGCGATTTCAGGCTTTTTTCCAGCTGCGCCAGGATCTCGTCCCGCGCGAAATTTTTAATGATGTGCTTGTTGGCCCAGCCGAAGCGCAGCGTGGCGGGATGGCGCAGTACCGTCAGCGTGCGGTAGGCATTCAGGGTGATCAGCCCCGGAAGCTGGCGATGCACCCATTCAAAACGGGCAGCCGGTGCCAGCCCGGACTCAACGGTTACAATCTTCTCAAAGGCGGCTTTCAGCGTATTGATATGCGTAATCTGCGCCTCAATTCCTTCACGCGTTGCGGCATCCGTTTGCAAGCAGATGACGCCGGGCAGGCGAACGGCGGCCTTACTGCTGCGATTTTCGGACTGCTGCTGGATGAAAAGGCGACGATAGTGCTGCAACGTCATTTCCAGCGCCGCCTTGCCAACATGCTGCGTCACCTCAATGGTGTTCAGCGGGTCGTGCTCTGCGCCTTTTGCCACCTCGGGCAGGGAAAAGACGCGGGCGGCCAGCAGGCGGCAGTCCTGAAGTTGCCCCGTGAGGGTCAGTAACGCCTGCTCTATTTCCCGAAACGTGGTGTTAAGCCTTTCGATGAGATCGTAAGTTGTCATGGCAGCCCTTAATTAGTTACAACATACTATTGATATAGCACAACACGCCGGGTCAGGCCAGCGTGCGGTTTAGGTCAGGCAGGTACGGGAAGGGGAATGTTGTGATAGATCGGCCAGCTAAAGACGAACCGGGCCCCGCCCAGCTCGCTCGCTTCGCAGCGAACCGAACCGCCCATCGCCTGGGCAATAGAACGGACAATAGCCAGCCCCAGACCACAGCCGCCGGTAGCCCGGTCGCGGCTGGGATCGAGGCGCACAAACGGCTCAAAAACTTTTTCACGCTCCGCCGGCTCAATGCCGGGGCCATCGTCTTCCACACACAGAATCGCCTGGCTTCCCTGCAAATCTAAACCTATGCGCAGCGTCGTTTCGCTGTAGCGCATGGCGTTGTTCATCAGATTATCCAGCACGCGTTCCATCAGGCGCATGTCCAGTGCGCCGTACGCGCCGGGGGTAATGGCTGTCAGCAGTTTTCGCTGAGGGTTAACGCTCTGCACATCGTTAATATGCGTCTGTAGCCAGACGGGGAGATCCGGTGTACTGAGGTGCAACTCCGTCTGAGGCCGATCGAGGCGGGCATAGGTCAGCAGCTCTTCAATTAGCGCTTCAAGCTGGCCAATATCCCGATTGAGCGCCTGCGATTCCGCCCCGGTGAGGTTCTCGCTCATCTCCAGGCGATAACGCAGGCGTACCAGCGGAGTGCGCAGTTCATGCGCAATGCCATCGATCAGCTGCTTCTTGCTGGCAATCAGGGCGTTGATGTTATCGGCCATCTGGTTAAAGGCAATACCGAGCCGGTCAAAACTGGAACCACTGTCGAAATGTATGCGTTCAGTTAAATGACCCTCCCCAAAACGCTGTGCGGCGGATTCCAGTTTCAGCATGTCCTGCCAGTGCGGTCGCATCCAGATGAATACAGGGAAAGCGAGCGAGATGGCAATAAAGCCCAGCAGGGCGAGATCCAGCAGGCGCATC
The DNA here is from genome assembly GCF_000492855.1 of Enterobacter sp. MGH 38. Taxonomy (NCBI): domain Bacteria; kingdom Pseudomonadati; phylum Pseudomonadota; class Gammaproteobacteria; order Enterobacterales; family Enterobacteriaceae; genus Enterobacter; species Enterobacter sp. MGH 38. Next base: position 1,093,646 of record NZ_KI535608.1, read on the forward strand.
TGGTGCAGGTAATAGAGGTAGGGCACCGGCCCGACGGCCAGGACATAATGGCTGCGCGGAATACGCTGAATGAAGGTATATTTCTCGTCCAGCGCGACGATGTCTCCATCGCGCAGACGCTGCATCGCAGGCGGCGCTAAGTCAAAATCCTTCATGGGTTCGATACGCAGATCAAACGACAGATTCAGATCCAGCTCTTTTAACGTGCGCGCCCAGTCATGAGGTGGTATTTCTCGCAACTCGCTACGCATCAGGTAGAGCGAGCTTTTCATCAGATCGTCGAGGGATTGTCTGCCCGCGCGCTCTGCGGTGAATTTGTAGACCAGCCCGACCAGCATGGTCATCACCAGAAAGCAGACAAACAGCAGAAGGTAAAACTGCACAAACAGCTTTTTCATTAATCTCACCGAAACAGGGGCTTCACTACACGTCTTTTACCAGCAGGGTCGCCATGGGCGCAAGTCAGGCATGATGAGTTGAAAAGGGTAATTGTCGAGAGGTATTTCAGCGCGGCATCGCTTTATTCCATCAATGCCCGGAAAATCCGTTTACGTTTCAGTTAAACGAGTTTATTTACGATTGCGTATTATTGATCCGTAATAACAATGACAAAGGCCACCTGCGGGTGGCTTTATTTAATGGCGTTAACCAGCGAGAGGGATCCGGCACAAACGGTGCGACAGAGATAATTAGCGTTGTAACCTGAGCATTATCGATCTTCGTTAATGTCTGGATTTAGCTGTGCTGACAATCAGTGGATTCGTGGTAAACCCATGCGGGCATTTCCGCGCGTTGCAATGCACCGCGTATGTGCATATCTCTTCTTGCTGGTTTCGGTTGTATGGGCATGCCATCTTGTTTTTAATTTCACTCCACAACATCTCGTTATAAGGTGATATGTTATATATCGATATAGGCTTGAACACACCATTAATGAAGACGCCATTTTTTGTCGGATATATTCTGTCACCGGGGTACAAATAGACATCGCTTTCATACCAAATAATGAGTTTCAAGAACTTGAGTCCCAAGATGCTTGAATAAACGATTCCCGTGTTAGGACAAATTACCGAGCTAATGACTCTCCATGACATTGCTATACCTCTTTCATTAAATAATTGAGAGAGTATAAGGTTTAGCATGAGAATTAGATATCTGCAAACACGTAAGCTATTGAAAAAGATCGATATTATTTATACGGTTGCCACTATCCCCTTTGTTTTCAAAAGGATAAGATAATGATTAAAGCAATTGTAAAGATTATTTTTAGACCAATGTGCTTTTAAGTGACGGATTTTTGATCGATGATGGCGCCTGCACTGCTGAATATATATTGTACTACAGCACTGAAATACATTAGGAATACTTTTGTTTAGGCGAAAAATGCCCAGCGAAATAGCATACAAGGAAGGAATGAGAACAAGGGATATTTTATAACTGACGATGCATATAATCGATAACTTTCGACGGGTACTGATAATAATTCCGATGCATCGTGAGTTATTTTTCGAATATTCCTGTTTTGTTCCTTTTTTCAGGTTTCCCAGGCGTGCGGTGCAAACAGATAGCCCTTATTGCGTACGGTTTTAATGCGGTAAGGTTCCGTGGCGTTATCCAGCAGTTTTTTACGCAGACGCGAAATCGCCACATCAACGCTACGATCCATTCCGTCGTAACTTACGCCGCGCAGATTTTTCAGTAATGCATCCCGGTCCATAATTTGACCGGCATGGGTTGCCAGCTCCCACAGCAGGTCAAAATCTGCGGTTGAGAGCGCAATCAGCTCCCCGGAAAGCATAACCTGTCGGTTGACCGGGTCGATAGAAAGCGTGCCGAAGCGCATCGCTTTGTGCGGCGTTAAGGAGGGGGCAGACGCTTCACGCTCCGCGCCGCTGGCACGCTGACGCAGATGGAGGCGCAAACGGGCAAGCAGGACTGCCGGCGGCGTGGTTTTCAGGATGTAGTCATTCGCGCCCATCTCAAGCGACAGAATATGATTCATATCGCTGTCGAGAGAGGTCAGCAGCACGATCGGACCGTCCCACTTCGTGCGCAGATCCCGGCATAGCGTCATACCATCTTTTCCGGGCAGCATGATGTCCAGCAACACCAGGTCCGGATTTTCGCGGGTCACGACGTCTTCAGCGCGATCGCCACGAGGCTCGACAACCACTTCCATATCATGTTTACCCAGATAAGCGGCGATCAGTTGCCCCACCTCGGGTTCATCTTCAACATAAACAATCTTATTCATACAACGTCTGTCATCGCAAAAAACGTCAACATACACCGCGCAATCTTAACCTTCCATTAATCTTTCAAAATTAGCCGGACTTCCGTTATCCTGCATGGGAATGTTATTTGATTGTTAAGGGAAAAGAATGGGGCTGGTGATAAAAGCCACGCTGGGTGCGCTGGTCGTGCTGCTGATTGGGGTGCTGGCTAAAACGAAGAACTACTACATTGCCGGGCTGATCCCGCTGTTTCCCACCTTTGCGTTAATCGCGCACTATATTGTGGCCTCTGAGCGGGGTATTGAGGCGCTGCGCGCCACCATTGTGTTCGGGATGTGGTCGATCATCCCGTATTTTATCTATCTGCTGTCGCTGTGGTACTTCACCGGTTTTCTGCGTCTGCCCCTGGCGCTGGGCGGGGCGGTGGTCTGTTGGAGCCTCAGCGCCTGGGTGCTTATCTTCTTCTGGAGCCGCTTTCACTAGCGCAGCGGGCGGCCACCGTCCACGGCAAACGTTCGGCCCGTGACGTAACAGCTGGTCAGCAGATAATCGATCAGGTCGATCACCTCTTTCTCACCGGGCGCAATTTTCATTAACGACTTGTTGAGCGCCTGCTGACGATACTCGGCATCATCGCCTTCGTTAAATAAAATCATCGCCGGAGCAATCGCGTTGACCTTTACCTCGGGCGCCAGCTTGCGTGCGAAAGAGCGGGTCATATTATCCAGGGCGGCTTTGCTGGCCGCATAGGCGATGTGTTTGTCGCTTCCTCGCTCTACCACGTAATCGGTGAAATGGATAATGTCGCCTGCGGCATGACCGTGTCCGCGCAGCAGATCCTGTAGGGCATGGTTGAGCAGATAAGGCGCATTAACGTGGATCTGCATCATGCAGGCGAGCGTTTCGCTGAGCGAATGTCCTGCTTTTTCAGGAAGCCAGGTACTGGCATTGTGAATAACCGCCCGCAGCCCGTGGGTGGTCGATTTCACTTTGTCCGCGAAGGCGAGTATACCTTCATCCGTGGAGAAATCCGCCTGAATGCAGACTGCTCCGGCATTTCGTAGACCTTCAATGGAGGGATATTCCGTGCGGTAACTGACGATAACCGGATGGCGAAGGTTGAGAAAGTGATGGGCGAGGGCGAGGCCGATGCGACGGCCTGCGCCAGTGATCAATATTGGGCGTTGCTGCGTGTGTCCCATCGTAATCTCCTTTTCAGTTCAACAATGGGACAGGCGACGCTATCCCATTAACATCCACGTTGCCGGTACGGCAGCGACTAACAGCAAACCTATCAACGCCATTTCGCGGCGCTTAAGGGCATTATCAAGCTGATGCGTACGGCGAGCGTAGATAAACACCAGCAGGCCCGGTGCGTAGAGCACCACGGACAGCAGCAGATGCATCGGTCCGGAAGCATACAACAACCATAGACCGTAAATACAGGCGCCGACACCTACCGCATAGTGTGCCGGGCGGGTCGCAATTTTTAACAGATATGCGCCCACTAAGAAATAGGGTACCAGAATCATCTCGGAGGCGATGGTCAGCAGCGTGTTATAGTCCGATCCTGTGAGCCAGATCAGCACCAGACAGACCTGCACGCTGATGTTGGTGAGCCACAAAGAGGCCGATGGCGCACTGTTTTTGTTCTGACGGGCAAACAGGCGCGGGAACGCTTTATGCGTGGCGGCCAGGAACGGCACTTCCGCTGCCATAATGGTCCAGCTCAGATAGGCGCCGCAAACGGAGACAATCAGACCCGCCGCGATAATCACGTCTCCCCAGGGACCCAACATTTTCACCATCAGCCCGGCCATGGACGGGTTACGCATTTCCGCCAGTTCAGGGCGTGCCACCACGCCGAGCGACAACAGCGTCACCAGCAGATAAACGCCCAGCGCCGCCAGTACGGCCAGCAGCGTGGCGCGTCCCACGTCGCGCTTGTTACGCGCGCGGGCAGAGACTACGACGGCACCTTCAACGCCGATGAACACCCACAGGGTGATCAGCATGGTATTTTTCACCTGTTCCCAGACGGGAACGCCCAGCGCAATGCCGCTGAAATCGAGCGTAAAGACATCGAGACGGAAGGCGAGGAAGGCCAGCACGACGAACAGGCCAAGCGGCACAAGCTTGGCCAGCGTTGCCACGAGGTTAATGCTGGCCGCGGTCTGGACGCCGCGCAAAATCAGCCAGTGAACAATCCACAGCAGTACCGAGGCGCCGACGATGGACTGCCAGGTATTACCGTCGCCAAACAGGCGCAGTTCGGGCGTATCGGTAAAGAAGCTGAGCGCCGAGAAGACGATAACCAGATAGGAGACGTTGGCGATCACCGCGCACAGCCAGTAACCCCAGGCGGAGCAGAAGCCGATCAGCTCGCCGAAACCTTCCCGGGCGTAAGTGAATATTCCGCCGTCCAGATCCGGTCGGATACGGGTCAGCAGCAGCATGGCGAATGCCAGCAGCAAAATCCCAACACCGGTAATGCCCCAGCCAATCAGTAATGCGGCCGGGCTGGCGACGGCCGCCATGTTCTGCGGCAAACTGAATACGCCCGCGCCCAGCATTGAGCTCAATACAAGTGCAGTTAACGCACTCAGGCCAAGTTTATTTTCCATTGGCTTCCTGTTATGAAAAGTCCAAATCCAGAATAATTATTTCGCTAAGGCGCATAAAAATGGTGGATCACGCTAAGGCGCGGGATTTTACGGAGTGTGAAGGATGCATGCAATGACGTGTGGCAGAAATCAGAAAAAAAGTAACAAAAAAGGCGGCACTGCGCCGCCTTTATGAAACCGTTTTGTTACTTGTACAGATCGGCGCTGATGGTCAGGTTGTTACCACGTTCCTGCCACTGACGGGTGATGTGGTAATACTTCGCGCCTTTCTTCGCAGCACGCTTCGCCACCTGATAGGAGATTTCCGTCATGTTGCCATAGTTGCCCGTAAACTTGATGCTGTCGAACGGCACCATCTGCGCGGCAGTGGCTTTGTTCAGCTCTTCAATTTTCGTGCCGTCTGGTAATGTAACGGTATAACGACCGCCTTTGGTGGATTGGGTTTCAAAGAAACGACCCACTTCAGCGCTAGGTGCCGCAGACGTTGCTACGCCCGGAATTTCCACTTTCTTCGCTTCTTCACCGCCTTTCGCTAACGCGGCACGTCCCGCATCTGAATCCGCTGGAATGGCATCCGGGCTTTGCACTACGCGTTTTTTCGCATCTTGCTTATAGATGAAAGCGGTGATGCGCTGGTTTCCGCCCTGGTTGGCATCAACCTGACGCACGATATAAAACGCGTAAGCGCCTTTTTCTCTCGCGGCTTTGGTGATGGCATCGTTAACTTCAGGCTGGCTGCGGTAGAAGCCCTGAACGGTCACGGTGTCATACGGTTCCAGCTGAACAGCCTGATCTTTCGGCAGTTCAACAATGCCGTTAATCACGCGGTTTTTCTGTTCATCTGCTTTTGGGGCATTATCTTTGTACAGCGCAATCGTCACGCGCTGGTTGCCGCTGTTGCCTTGATCGGACTGGTCAACAACGTAAAACGAGGCAGCGCCGTTTTTATCGGCGGCTTTTGATGCGGCGGCGACGGCATCGCCAATAGAGTTATAGCGACCCACAATGACCGTATGGTCAAAAGGTTTTAACGCTGCCGCTTGCTCCGGCGTCAACTCTGTCGCGGCATTCGCAGACAGGGCGGTCGCGGAAAGAAGTGCGGACGCCAGGAGTGTGTTCTTAAGCTTCATAAAAATAATCCTTCGCCTTGCGCAAACCATGTACTGGTGTTGTTGTTAATTTGAGACGGTCCCGATTATGGCATTTAACACCCATCGCTGTCTGCGGCATTTTTCACAGCCTGTGCTCACCAAAGGACCTGATTCGATAACATTTTGTGATATGTGGAAAAAACAGGCGTTTCACAAGAAAAACTGATTAAGCATATGACTTTTACAAGTTAATTTAATGTTAATGAGTTGTTCTATTATGGCGCTATATCATGTTTTTACCGCTTCGCTTGCGCGATTTATCGGTCCTGAAGGCGAATTTAAGGTAAATATCTCTGTCAGTAACCCCGATCGCTTATTTTTCACAGATAAAGTAAGAAATAGTGTTTTCTGGCGGTAGATCACGGGCGCTATTTTCAGTAGGTTATAGAAAGTTTGTTACTGTTTTATTTTCCGGGGTTAATCATTCTCCGTCGTTATCGCGATGGTGAAAATTGATACAAACCGCGGGCAATTATCGACAAACCATCATCAAAAACCGATGGAAGGGAAAACTATGCGTATTGGGGTACCAAAAGAACGGTTAGCCAATGAAACCCGCGTAGCGGCAACACCAAAAACGGTGGAGCAACTGCTTAAACTGGGTTTTACCGTCGCGATTGAAAGCGGCGCGGGCACACTGGCGAGTTTCGATGACGAGGCCTTTACTCAGGCTGGCGCGGACGTCGTGGACGGTGCTGAGGTCTGGCAATCACCCATCATTCTGAAGGTAAACGCACCGGAAGAGGGTGAAATTGAACTGCTGAACGCGGGCACTACGCTGGTGAGCTTTGTCTGGCCAGCCCAAAACCCGGAGTTGATGGAGAAGCTGGCGGCACGCGGTGTCACCGTGATGGCGATGGACTCCGTGCCGCGTATTTCGCGCGCGCAGTCTCTGGATGCGCTGAGCTCCATGGCGAACATTGCCGGCTATCGCGCCATTGTCGAAGCTGCGCATGAGTTTGGTCGCTTCTTTACCGGTCAGATTACGGCGGCAGGTAAAGTTCCACCCGCGAAGGTGATGGTGATTGGTGCCGGTGTGGCAGGTCTTGCCGCTATCGGGGCCGCAAACAGCCTGGGCGCTATTGTTCGCGCGTTTGATACCCGGCCGGAAGTGAAGGAGCAGGTGCAGAGTATGGGCGCCGAATTCCTTGAGCTGGACTTCAAGGAAGAAGCGGGCAGCGGTGATGGTTACGCGAAGGTCATGTCTGAAGCCTTTATCAAGGCGGAAATGGCGCTCTTTGCGGCGCAAGCAAAAGAGGTAGACATCATTGTCACCACCGCGCTTATTCCGGGTAAACCGGCGCCGAAGCTGATCACCCGTGAGATGGTGGATTCCATGCAGCCGGGCAGCGTTATAGTCGATCTGGCGGCACAAAACGGCGGTAACTGTGAGTATACCGTGCCAAATCAGGTCACGACGACCGCGAACGGCGTGAAGGTGATCGGTTATACCGACCTGCCAGGGCGTCTGCCAACCCAGTCCTCTCAGCTGTACGGCACGAACCTCGTTAACCTGCTGAAGCTGCTCTGCAAAGAGAAAGACGGCAACATTACCGTTGATTTTGATGATGTGGTGGTGCGTGGCGTTACCGTGGTGCGTGAAGGGGAAATCACCTGGCCTGCACCGCCGATTCAGGTTTCCGCTCAACCTCAGGCTGCGCCGAAAGCGGCCCCAGAGCCCGCGGAGCCAGCAAAACCTGCGTCGCCGTGGCGCAAATACGCCATCATGGCGCTGGTCATAATCCTGTTTGGCTGGCTGGCGGACGTCGCGCCAAAAGAGTTCCTTGGCCACTTCACCGTCTTCGCGCTCTCCTGCGTGGTGGGTTACTACGTCGTGTGGAACGTTTCCCATGCGCTGCATACCCCGCTGATGTCGGTCACCAATGCCATCTCCGGGATTATCGTGGTCGGGGCATTGCTGCAAATTGGTCATGGCGGCTGGATCAGCTTCCTGAGCTTCATTGCGGTGCTGATCGCCAGTATCAATATTTTCGGTGGTTTCACCGTGACTCAGCGCATGCTGAAAATGTTTCGTAAAGGCTAAGGGGTAGCATATGTCTGGAGGATTAGTTACAGCCGCATACATTGTTGCTGCAATCCTGTTTATTTTCAGTCTGGCGGGGCTTTCCAAACACGAAACGTCTCAGCAGGGAAATAACTTCGGTATCGCCGGTATGGCGATTGCGCTGATTGCCACCATCTTTGGGCCGGACACCGGCAACGTGGCGTGGATCCTGGTGGCGATGATCATCGGCGGCGCGATTGGTATTCGTCTGGCGAAACGCGTTGAAATGACCGAGATGCCGGAGCTGGTTGCTATTCTGCACAGCTTCGTGGGTCTGGCGGCGGTGCTGGTGGGCTTCAACAGCTACCTGTACCACGAACCGGGCCTGGAGCCGATTCTGGTGAACATCCATCTGACCGAAGTGTTCCTCGGCATCTTCATCGGTGCGGTGACCTTCACCGGGTCGATTGTGGCGTTCGGCAAGCTGCGCGGGAAGATCTCTTCCAAACCGCTGATGCTGCCTAACCGCCACAAGCTGAATCTGGCGGCGCTGGTTGTTTCCTTTGTGCTGCTGGTGGTCTTCGTGCGTACCGAAAGCGTAGGCTTGCAGGTGCTGGCGTTACTGGTGATGACCATCATCGCGCTGGCGTTCGGCTGGCATCTGGTGGCGTCTATCGGCGGAGCAGATATGCCGGTAGTCGTTTCCATGCTGAACTCCTACTCCGGTTGGGCGGCGGCGGCGGCAGGCTTTATGCTGAGTAACGACCTGCTGATTGTCACCGGTGCGCTGGTCGGTTCTTCCGGTGCGATCCTGTCTTACATCATGTGTAAGGCGATGAACCGTTCGTTTATCAGCGTCATCGCGGGTGGCTTCGGTTCTGACGGTTCATCAACCGGTTCTGATGAGGAAGTGGGTGAACACCGTGAAATCAGCGCGGAAGACACCGCAGAGATGCTGAAAAACTCGCATTCCGTCATCATCACCCCAGGCTATGGCATGGCGGTGGCGCAGGCGCAGTATCCGGTGGCGGAAATCACCGAGAAACTCCGCGCGCGCGGTATCAAGGTTCGCTTTGGTATTCACCCGGTGGCGGGGCGTCTGCCAGGCCACATGAACGTGCTGCTGGCGGAAGCGAAGGTGCCTTACGACATCGTGCTGGAAATGGACGAGATCAACGATGATTTCGCCGACACCGACACCGTGCTGGTGATTGGCGCCAACGACACCGTTAACCCGGCGGCGCAGGACGATCCGCGTAGTCCGATTGCGGGTATGCCTGTTCTCGAAGTGTGGAAGGCGCAGAACGTTATTGTCTTCAAACGCTCTATGAACACCGGCTATGCTGGCGTGCAGAACCCGCTGTTCTTTAAAGATAACACCCACATGCTGTTTGGCGACGCCAAGGCCAGCGTGGATGCGATCCTGAAAGCGCTGTAATTTCGCTTCATCCTGACAAACCGCCCCCTGGGGCGGTTTTCTTATTTCTGCGGCCAGCTTTTCTCCTCTGTCTATACTTTACCCTTTGTGTAATACGAGGAGGTGTAATGCGATTTTTGTCCCGCTTCGACATCATCGAGCTGATGATGACGCCGTCTTTCTGGATCGGCGTCGCCACGGTGGTCTTTGTGACTCTGCTGGTGTACTGGCTGCTGACGCGCCTGATCGCCTTCGTTAAGAAAGGGATCACCACCTGGGGCGACAAGCACCCCAGCACCAACCGGATGCGCTTTATCCTGACGGATATGCTTAACCGCACCAGCCGCGTCCTGCTTTTTGTCGTGGCGCTGTTGTTCAGCCTGCGTTTCGTCGACTTACCGGATCATCTCTTTGGTACCGTGAGCCACGCCTGGTTCCTGGTCTTCGCTATCCAGGTGGCGCTGTGGATGGATCAGGGGGTGGTGTCGTGGCTTCGTCACGTCATGCTGGCGCCGGGAAGCCATAAAAACCCGGTGACGCTGGTGATCACGGGGCTTATCCTCCGTGCCATTGTCTGGTCAGTGATGCTGCTGTCTATTCTTGCTAACGCGGGCGTCAACATCACTGCTCTGGTTGCCAGCCTTGGGGTAGGGGGTATTGCTATCGCCCTCGCGGTGCAAACGATCCTGAGCGACGTGTTTGCATCGCTCTCCATCGGTTTTGATAAGCCGTTCGAAATCGGCGATTTTGTGGTGTTTAACGATGTCGCCGGGACGGTAGAGCACATTGGTCTGAAAACCACCCGTATCCGCAGCCTGAGCGGGGAGCAGATTGTCTGCGGGAACGCCATCCTGCTGCAACAGACGCTGCATAACTACAAGCGGATGCAAACGCGGCGGATTGTTTTTACCTTCGGGGTCGCCAGCGACACGGCGCCGGAAAAACTGCGTTCAGTGGGTGAGATGGTCAAACAGATCATTACCGACGTCGGGGAAACGAAGTTTGACCGCGCCCATTTCCTGGGCTTCGATCGCGATCGCCTGACCTTCGAGGTGGTTCATATTGTTAATACGGCGGATTACAACAAGTACATGGATATTCAGCAGGAGATCAATATTCGTATCCTGGAGGGGCTGAACCAGCAGGAGATCAAGCTGGCGCTACCGAGCATGGTTCTGCACGCGCCCTGGATGAATGCCGGCGACGAGGCATCTGCGCAACGGTTGAGCGAAGCGCAATAAAAAAAGCCCGCCGTTACCGGCGGGCTTTCATTTTGGGGTCAATCGTCTTCCTCATCGTCCAGCTCAACCGGCGTCTGATATTGATCCGGTTTGATGACCAGAAGGTCGCAGCGCAGATGGTCGATCACCTGCTCGGCGGTATTTCCCAGGAACGCGGCAGAAATACCGGTCCGGCCGATGGTGCCCAGCACCACAATCCCGGCCTGCAAATGCTCCGCCAGATCCGGAATAACCTCTTCCGGTAACCCTTTTTCTACGTGGGTCATGTTCTCATCGATACTGAATTTCTGGCGCAGCGCTTTCATGGCCAGCAGATGCTGACCGCGAATCGCGTCGTTATACACGCTCGGGTCAAATTCAGGCAGCTCGATGGCGATATTGATTGGCGTAACCGGATAGGCGCCCACCAGATGGACTTCAGTATGGTTAACCTGGTCGGCAAGCTGAAGCGTCTCCTTCACCAGTTTCTCGTTCAGCGAATTGTGATAATCCTCTTCGCTGGCCAGATTGACCGCCACGACGGCTTTCCCGCCCTCAGGCCACGGCTGATCTTTCACCATCCATACCGGACAAGGGCATTTGCGCAGCAGGTGCCAGTCTGTTGGAGTGAAAATCACGGATTCCAGTTTGTCATGCTGGTGCGCCATTTTCAGCAGCAGGTCATGCCCACCGGCCACCACTTCCTGAATAATGGCTTCGAAGGGGCGGTTGTGCCAGACTACTTTAATATCAATCGGTACGCCCGCTTCCAGGTAATACTTCGCCTGCTCGCGGATCCACGCGGTACGCTGGCTGATCACTCCCTGACGCATAGCGGTGCGCTCGTCAGGCGACAGAAGGGTGGTCATCTCGTATGAGAAGTCATAAATCGGCAAAAAGGCTTTAATTTTGCCACCAATCCGTTGATGTAAATACACAGCACGTCGTAATGCCGGCTGATCGTCCTGATTAGGATCGATAGCCACCAGCATGTTTTGATACTTTGCCATACAGGTCTCCTTACTACTGTCACCACAGTCTGTAAGTAAAAGAGTAACCTATATATCTTGAATGAAACAGGGGGGAAGTTTTTGCCAGATCAATAATCATGAAAATTTATCGACCTGGCATAAGATATCCGGGAGAGTTATGCCACGTTACGTGAGTGACCCGCCAGAATGGCCAGAGCTTCACCGTTTTCGATGGTGATATACTTACCTTTAACCGCCAGCATTCCGCTCTTCTGGAAGCGACCCAGCAGACGGCTGATGGTTTCCACGGTCAGGCCCAGATAGTTACCAATATCACCGCGCGTCATGGTCAGACGGAATTCACGCGGGGAGAAGCCACGTTCCGCGAAACGGCGGGAGAGGTTATAGATAAAGGCGGCCAGACGCTCTTCGGCATTCTTCTTAGAAAGCAGCAGGATCATATCCTGATCGCCTTTGATCTCACCGCTCATCAGACGCATCATCTGCTGACGCAGGTTCGGCATCTTACCGGACAGATCGTCCAGCGTCTCAAACGGAATTTCGCAGACCATAGAGGTTTCCAGCGCCTGAGCAAAGCTCGGGTGATGGCCACTGCCGATGGCGTCAAAGCCGACTAAATCGCCTGCCAGATGGAAGCCGGTGATCTGCTCGTCGCCCTGTTCGGTAATGGTGTAGCTTTTGATGGTGCCAGAACGGATAGCATAGAGCGACTTCAGTTCGTCTCCCGCCTTAAACAGCGTCTGCCCTTTCTGAATAGGCTTTTTGCGCTCGATGATATTGTCAAGCTGATCGAGTTCGTGCTCATTCAGAGTAAACGGGATACAGAGCTGGCTGATGCTGCAATCCTGGCAATGGATAGCACAACCGCCAGACTGAATGCGTCGTATAATTCGCTTTTCCGGGATCATAGGTTTGCTCAAGCCTTAATTGATATTGGTCAATTTTAACATCTTTTTGGTAAGGACGTAAGTCTGGCAAACCCCCAATAAAGACAAGAGACGGCAGCGTGTTGCCATCTCCTTGAAATTCCACAGAATGATTAAGGATTATGAACCTAACAGGAAGAAAATTAAGCACAAAAAGCCTGGGAATTACAGCAGAAAATACCCTTCGTGACGCAGCAGCCACTCTTTGCGCTGTACGCCTCCGGCATAGCCGGTGAGGGTGCCGTTGCGCCCAATCACGCGATGGCAAGGCACCACAATGCTGACGGGGTTAGAGCCATTTGCCGCACCGACCGCGCGCGCCGCGCCGGCACGACCAAGCTGTTCTGCCAGCTGACCGTAGTGCATCACCTGCCCGCAGGGAATATTACGCAGCGCCTGCCACACCTCGCGCTGGAAAGGGGTGCCCGCCGTGGCGGTTGGCAGGGTATTAATAATGCTGAGATCGCCCTCGAAGTAGGCCGTCAGTTTATCGCTCAGCCCGCCAGGATTACGGGCAGTAACACGCTCGTATCCCTCGGCGCGATAATGGATGTTGAGCAGCTCAACCATCCGGTCGCTGTGCTCTTCCCATTCAACCGCGCGCAGATTGAACGCTTCATCCGCGATAACCCACAGCGGCCCCAGCGGCGTCGCAATCTTATCTTCGAGTAATCTCAGCATCAGTACTCCTTAGTTCAGCCTCGGGTAAACACCCGGTCCAATCGGCAGGCCGACAAGATACCACGCCACCAGCATCACCAGCCATACCCCTAAGAAGATAAGCGGATAGGGCAGAACCAGCGAATAGTAGGTACCCAGCTTAGCCTCCGGTCTGTAGCGTTGCAGGAAGCCTAAAAACAGCGGAACGAAGGGTGACACGGGCGCCAGCGGGATCACCGAGGAATCGGCGACACGGAACAGGATCTGGGCGAACGCCGGATGGAAGCCGAGCATCATAAACATGGGGACAAAGATGGGCGCCAGAATCGACCAGATAGCCGACCCGCTGGCAATAAACATGCACAGCAGGGACGACAGCAGCGCCAGGCCGACAAACGCCGGAACACCGCTCAACCCCGCCGCCTCCAGCGCGTCCGTCAGGCTCACGGCCATAAACTTGCCCATGTTGCTCCAGTTAAACATGGCGACAAACTGCGCCAGCGGGAACACCATCACGATAAAACCCGCCATCTCCTTCATCGGCTCGATCATCAGGTGCGGCAGATCTCCCTGACGGCGGATTTTGCCGGTGGCGATGCCGTACGCGAGCGAAACGACGAAGAAGAAGAGAATTATCAGCGGCACAATGCCCTGAATAAACGGCGAGGGCAGTACGGTGTGTTTGATCGGATCGCGCAGCACGCCATTCTCCGGTACCACCATCAGCGCCACCACCGCAATGAACGCCAGCGAGACGATCCCGGCTACGCGCAGGCCGAACTGCTGCTCTTTGCTCAGCGTCTCCAGCTTTTCATCGCTCCGGCCTTCCCATTTACCCAGGCGCGGCTCAATGATTTTATCGGTAATCAGACCCCCGACAATCGTCAGGACAATCACTGAACTGGCCATAAAGTACCAGTTGTCGATCACGCTGACGTGCATGGTCACATCGATGGTGCTGGCTGCCTCTGTGCTGATGCCGGAGAGCAGCACATCGGTGGTCACGATAAGCAGGTTAGCGGTAAACCCACAGCCGACGCCCGCAATCGCCGACAGCAGGCCCGCAACAGGATGACGACCAACGGCGAGGAAAATCAGCGCCCCCATCGGCGGCATGATCACCAGTGCCGCGTCGGACGAGATATGGCTGAAGAAGGCAATAAACAGCACCATATAGCTGGCATAACGCGCGCTGACGTGCGAGGCCATTTTGACCATCAGCGCGGGCAGGAGACCCACGCGCTCGGCCAGTCCCGCGCCTAACACCAGCGCCAGGATGGCGCCCAGCGGCGCAAAACCGCTGAAGTTTTTAATCACGTTCGGCAAAAACCAGTGCAACCCTTCAACGCTGAGCAGGTTTTTCACTGCCACCATGCTGCCGTCGGCCGGGCTGCGCACGCTCACCTCAAAGGCGGACAGCACGGCCGTCGCGACCATCAGGATGACAATTAAATAGATAAAAAGCAGGAAAGGGTGCGGCACTTTATTGCCGATCCTTTCAACCCAGCCATAGAGCTTACCGGATGGGGAATGCGAAGGTATGGAAGACATACTCATGGGCGTTCCTCGGGACTGTTGTTGTGTTGTGTTTTTTTATTTTAAAGGTGACGGTGTCACGCCCTGCGGGATCGGACACTCGTACGGTTTTTCTGTTATGTGTTGTTCGAACTCTTCCCGGCATTTTCGCAACAGGTCGGCATCCTGAAGCAGATGCAGCGCGGTCGCGCCCATCACTTTTCCGGCCAGCAACATGCCTTTATGGGCAATAGAGGTACGCCCCTGCGCCACTAATTGCCAGGTATGCAGCGGGGTGCCCACGGTAAAACAGGGGCTAAAGCACTGTGCGACAGGCATCTTCCAGCTGACATCCCCCACATCGGTGGAGCCTGCCAGCACGTTATCGGTGATGGCATATGGGGCAACTTCATCCACCAGCAGCGTCTCCTGATGGCGTCGGGCAAACGCTTTTCCCTCTTCGGCCCCCGTTGCGGCAATGTTTTTCAGGCTGTTTTGCAGGTCGTTTGCCGTGAGCGTAGCGCGGATTTTACGGGCAAATTCGCGTTCCTCTTCCGTCCAGGCCGGCGTGCCGTAATGCTGCAATGCGCGGTACATCGCCGCTTCGAGCGTTCGGTTCGGCAGATAGCTGGAGCAGGCTTTATCAAAGCGGCACTCGACGATGGTTTCGGTCATCATCGCCGCGCCCTGGGCGATTTTCTCGATGCGCGCGTAGATCTGCTGCGCATCGGCCATCTCCGGGGCGCGGATCAGGTACAGCACCTCGGCCTGGGCCTGCACCACGTTAGGCGAAATTCCGCCGGTATCGGTGATGGCGTAATGAACGCGCGCTTTTTCAATGATGTGTTCGTTGAGGAAGTTTGTGCCGGTGGTCATCAACGTCACGGCATCCAGCGCGCTGCGTCCCAGATGTGGGGAGTTAGCGGCATGGGCGGCGATCCCCTTAAACCGCCAGGCGGCCTGAATATTGGCCAGCGTGCTGACGTTAAACATCCCGGCAAAGGCTTCCGGGTGCCATGTCACGGCAGCGTCCACGTCGTCAAATAATCCTTCACGCACCATAAAGGTTTTACCGGAGCCGCCTTCCTCGCCGGGACAGCCGTAAAAACGCACCGTTCCGCTGCCGCCGTGCTGTTCCAGCCAGCTTTTCACCGCCACCGCCCCGGCAAAGGCAGCCGTGCCTAAGAGGTTATGCCCGCAGCCGTGGCCGTTCGCCCCCGGGGTGGCGGATTGCGCCGTCGCGCAGTGTGCCTGCTGGCTTAGCCCGGCCAGGGCATCGTATTCGCCCAGAAGGGCGATAACGGGCTTGCCGCTGCCGTAGCTGGCAATAAAGGCGTTGGGAATGCCTCCGGCTTCCCGCGTCAGGGTAAAGCCCTCGGCTTCCAGCGCGCTGGCGAGGCGTTCGGCGGACCAGAACTCTTCAAAGCGCGTTTCGGGATGATCCCAGATGTCGTCGGCAATATCGGTAAACGTCTGACATCGCGTGTCGATGGCATCAGCGATAAAAGCGTAGTTCTCCTGCATTACACACCTCGCGTCCACGGGAAATTAAGCGCAGTTCGCGCCAGCGTTTCGATGGCAACGTTCATCACCTGCTCATCAAAATCGAATTTTTCGTTGTGATGTCCGGCGCTCAGCTGGGTGCCGAAAACCATATACGAGGCCATGCCGCCGTTCTGCTGCACGCGGGCCATCATTAGCGTGGCGTCTTCGGAGCCCGCAGGCGCTTTGACCTTATTAATGGCATGATTCACACCGGGCACCTGGCTTGCCTGCTCGCGCAGATAATCGACCCAGGCCGGGGAAGGGGCGCTGGAGGTCGCCGCCCCCATCAGGTTTATCCCGGCTGTTACGCCATAGAGCGCCGCCGCGCCGGTAATTACCGCCTGCGCGCGCTCAAAGACATACTGATTAATGGCCTCGCTTTCGCCGCGGGTTTCAACCTTAAGTAACGCATCAGCCGGAACCACGTTGCGTCCGCTGCCCGCCTGCATGACCCCGACGTTAACCCGGGACGCGCCTTCGCTGTGTGGCGCGATGCCATGCAGCGCGATAGCGGCCTGGGCAGCAGCAAGCAGGGCGTTACGGCCCTCTTCCGGTTTACCGCCAGCGTGTGCGGCGACTCCGGTATAGCGCACGTCAAATTTGGTGGTCGCCATGAAGTTATCGCTGCCGCAGATCACCGTCCCTTCCGGAACGCCGGTTCCGATATGAATGGCGGTAAAGTAGTCTACGCCGTCCAGCGCGCCTGCGGCGACCATAGCGCGCGCGCCGCGCGTACCCTCTTCGGCAGGCTGGAAGATCAGTTTGATGGTGCCGTTGAGCTGCGCTTCATGCTGCTTAAGCACCTGCGCGAGCCCCAGACCAATGGTGGTATGCCCGTCGTGGCCACAGGCGTGCATCATTCCCGGATTGCAGGAGGCAAACCCGTCGCGGAACGGGCGATGGCTGTCGTCGAGCGCTTCGCTTAAATCAAGGGCGTCCATGTCCACGCGAAACGCCAGGGTTGGGCCCGGGCGGCCGGTATTCAGGGTCGCGACAATGCCGGTGAACCCGCCCTCAAACGGCGCCAGCCATTTCTCCGGCGCGCCCTGCGCCCGGGCGCGGGCAAACTCTCGCGAAAGGGTGGCGTCATCGGGCAGTCCCATACGGCTTTCAGCGTCGACCACGTCGCGACCCATCGCCAGCTCGTAACCCAGTGAGGCGAGGATCTCCGCCACTTTTGCCGCAGTGCGAAACTCCACCCAACCGGATTCCGCGAAATGGTGGAAATCGCGACGCCATGCGCTCATTTGTGGGGCTAATGTCTGGATGTACTGCGCCAGTGCGTTCATATCTTTTCCTGTCATCATTAAAATATGTGAACTGCTTCACGCTGTGATAGTTTTTACTTATCACTAATCGTTTTTTCACAGTTTTAACCGTTCAGGAATTACCCTCGCACATCCGTTTCCATTAAAGTAGATGACAGTTTCTTTACTCTGATAAACAACGGTTATCGGTTGCGTTATGTCATTTCAGATTAAATTTCATCAAATCAGGGCGTTTGTCGAGGTGGCGCGTCAGGGCAGCATTCGCGGCGCCAGCCGGACGCTTAATCTTTCGCAGCCCGCGCTGACCAAATCCATTAAAGAGCTGGAGGAGGGTATGGCGGCCCAGCTATTTGTGCGCCGGAGTAAAGGCGTCGCGCTGACCGAGTGCGGGGAAGGGTTTTATCACCGCGCTAATTTGATTCTGGAAGAGCTGCGTGCAGCGCAGGATGACATCCGCCAGCGACAGGGCGAGCTTGCCGGACAGATCAATATTGGGATGGGAGCCAGCATTTCACGCAGCCTGATGCCAGCCGTCATTACGCGTTTTCATGCGCAGCATCCTCAGGTCAACGTCCGGATTATGGAAGGCCAGCTGGTGTCGATGATTAATGAATTACGTCAGGGTGAGCTGGACTTTACCATCAATACCTATTATCAGGGGCCGTACGATCACGAATTTACGTTTGAAAAGCTGTTCGAAAAGCCTTTTGCCGTATTTTGTCGGGCAGGACATCCGGCGACAGGGGCGACCTCAATTAATGAGCTTCTGCAATATAACTGGACGATGCCTACGCCCCGGGGAAGTTATTATAAGCAGTTGCAGGATACTTTTAACCATCGCTCTCAAATACCGCGAATTGGCGTTGTCTGTGAGACCTTTTCCTCCTGCATTAGCCTCGTCGCACAAAGCGATTTCATCAGCATTTTACCGCAGGAGTTGGGCTGCGATCCGCTTCTGGCGCACCGTCTGATAATGCTGCCGGTTGTCGAAACCCTGCCTAAAGCGGCATATTATTTAATTCAGCGTCGTGATTCTCGCCAGACACCGCTTGCCGAATCATTAATCACGCAGTTTCGAAGAGAGGCCAGGAAATTAATTTAATAAAAATAACAACAATAAAAAATAGAGTCTGCCCGACATCAGACAGACTCCACAGAACACACAGTCGTGCATCCTTTCGCGGATCCTACATGCATTATCCATTGGGCAGGTTTATTAAGTTATAACAGCTTTTTCTTAAAAGAGAAGGACGTTGAGTGATTGATTTCACGATTTTTTAACGTAATTTATTTAATTAATTACGGCTGAAATTTAAGTTAATGTTAGATTAAATTCATTGCGTCTGCGATTATCTGTTCCTTAAGCCATTATTTGTACCCGTGCCCGGGTTATTGAGACCCGCAACGGGCGCAGGTATAGTACATCACTCAGATGTAGCCGGAGGATTTCCATGAACCCTGACGACAAATCACTTTTTCTTGACGCCATGGAGGATGTCCAGCCGCTCAAACGCTGCGCGGATATTCACTGGCAGCAGAGCCGCAACACGCGGGCGCGTCAGGAAATAGATACTGAGCAGCTCGATAACTTTCTGACGCTGGGGTTTCTGGAACTGTTGCCCCTTGACGAGCCGCTGATGTTCCAGCGTGAAGGGGTACAGCAGGGGGTATTTGATAAGCTGCGTTCCGGCAAATATTCCCGTCAGGCCAGCTTAACGCTGTTACGCCAGCCTGCGGAGCAATGCCGCCAGCTGGTCTATTCCTTTATTCGCCAGGCCGGACGTGACGGGCTACGCAACCTGATCATCGTGCATGGTAAAGGGCGTGAACAGCAGTCGCACCCTAACGTAGTGCGCAGCTATCTTGCGCGCTGGTTGACCGAGTTTGACGAAGTACAGGCCTTTTGCGAAGCGCAGCCGCATCACGGCGGCAGCGGAGCATGCTATGTGTCGTTGCGTAAATCAGAGGATGCGAAGCGAGATAACTGGGAACGCCACGCCAAGCGCAGCCGCTAATCAGGAAGGCGGGCGAGATGCCCGCCTGTCACTCAGAAGGTTTCCCAGTTCGCGTCAGCTGTATTCGCGCCTGCCGCTGACGGGCGCAGCAGTACGGGCGTTTTCACGTTTTTAGGGCGAGCCGCCGGCGATGCCTGAGCGTTCAGCCGGAATGCCGCCACGGCCTGACGCAGCTGTTCAGACTGATCTTCCAGCGCCGCCGCCGCCGTTGCCGACTCCTGTACCAGCGCGGCGTTTTGCTGCGTGACGCTGTCCATCTGCGAGACCGCCAGGCTGACCTGCTCTATACCGCGGCTCTGCTCGTCAGACGCCGAGGAAATCTCAGCCATAATATCGGTTACGCGCGTCACGGCCGCGACGATCTCTTTCATGGTCGCACCCGCCTCGCTCACCTGTTCCGAGCCGGTATTCACCCGGCTGACAGAGTTCTCGATAAGCCCTTTGATCTCTTTTGCCGCCTGCGCGCTGCGGCTGGCCAGCGTCCGTACTTCACCTGCCACGACCGCAAAGCCGCGACCTTGTTCTCCGGCACGGGCGGCTTCAACCGCCGCGTTGAGCGCGAGAATATTGGTCTGGAAGGCAATGCTATCGATAACGCCGGTGATATGCGCAATTTGCTGAGAACTGTCGGCAATGTCATTCATGGTACGCACCACGTTATCCACCACCTGACCGCCGCGTGCGGCGGTTTCAGACGCATTCTTCGCCAGCAGCGTCGCCTGGCGGGCGTTATCCGAGTTCTGTTTCACCGTGGCAGTCAGCTCTTCCATGCTGGCGGCGGTCTCTTCCAGCGAGGCTGCCTGCTGCTCGGTTCGGGCGGAAAGGTCGTTACTTCCGGCGGCAATTTCTCCTGCGCCCGTGTAGATAGAATCTGTGCTGCCGCGCACGGCGCTGACGGTGCTCACCAGCGACTGCTGCATCTCGTGCAGACCAGCAGCCAGCTGGCCCATCTCGTTGCGCCCGGTAATCGCGACATTTTGCGTCAGATCGCCGCTCGCGATGGTGCGAATATGGTTCATGATGGCGTTGAGCGGTTTCAGGAGCAGGTGCTGTAAACCCTGCCAGATCACCACCAGCACGGCGATCACGGTCAGGAAGATCGCCGCCAGCGTCCACTGCATCTGGGTAAAGCTGCTCTGGTTCTCTTCGGCGGCGGCTTTCAGCAGAACGTTGTTTTCAGCGCGCCAGCGGGTATAGACCGCCTCCATCTCATCCTGCGCCTGCTGGGCGTCCAGGTCGCCATAGGCCTGATAGTTATCTGCGCGCAGATACTCAATGGACAAGCGCATCACCTCGTGCATTTGCTTCCAGGCTTTCTGCATCTCTTCGGTGAGCGCGGCATTCTGGCCCTTCACCTGCGGAATAACCAGCCAGTTTTTGTAATAGTCTTCGGCTTTGGCCAGCGAACCGTTGGCGGTGCCCAGCAGCGTGTTGATCGCCGCGAGAGAGGCCGGATCGCGCTGGTTTTTCAGGTAGCGGATCGCCACGCGGGTAACGGTAACGCGCGTTTTCACCAGCGTGTTAACGCTGTCGCTCAGGCTTTCCTGTTGGGCATTGAGTAACCCGGAGTTCTGAAAGTTGTGACGATCGTTGTTAACGGCAGAGTAGAACAACCCTCCCGTGACAACTTGCAGCAGACAGAATATGGTGAGGGCAAAGATAATACCGGTAATCACGTGCAGATTTTTCAGCATGGCGGTCATCCGTAAGAGAAGAGGCAGGGTTACATCAATACTATCGTCGTAGCGAATTTAAACTTTAATTTTACTATTGCTTAACTAATGGTTTCGTTGCGGAACCTGTTGTAAATCCGGATCATTTTTTATGAGGAAGGTCAGCATGAGCAGCATAGATAAAAGCGGAACGTTCACGCTCGGAACGCGTACGGTTAAACGATTTGGCTATGGCGCGATGCAGCTTGCCGGGCCTGGCGTTTTTGGTCCGCCAAAAGATAAAAATGCGGCGCTGGCAGTGCTGCGTGAAGCGGTGGCGTTGGGTGTGAATCACATTGATACCAGCGATTTTTACGGACCTCATGTGACCAACCAGCTTATCTGCGAGGCGCTTCATCCGTACCGGGACGACCTTACGATTGTGACCAAGATCGGAGCCCGACGCGGCGAGGATGCCTCCTGGCTGCCGGCGTTTTCCGCGCAGGAGCTGACGCAGGCGGTGCATGATAACCTGCGTAACCTGAAGCGGGATGTGCTGGACGTGGTTAACCTGCGGATCATGTTTAGCGCCCACGGACCGGCGGAAGGCTCGATTGCCGCGCCGCTGAGCACCCTTGCGGAGCTGCAACAGCAGGGGCTGGTTCGTCATATTGGGCTGAGCAACGTCACCGCTTCGCAGGTTGCTGAAGCGCAGAAGATGGTTTCCGTGGTGTGCGTACAGAACATGTACAACGTTGTGAATCGCGGTGACGATGCGCTGGTTGATTCGCTGGCGCAGCAGGGGATTGCCTGGGTGCCGTTCTTCCCGCTGGGTGGTTTCACGCCACTGCAATCTTCCGGACTACAGGCGGTGGCGGATTCACTGGGCGCGACGCCGATGCAGGTGGCGCTGGCATGGCTGCTGCAACGCTCGCCAAATATCCTCTTGATCCCGGGAACCTCATCGGTGGCGCATCTGCGTGAAAACCTGGCGGCAGCCGATCTGGTATTGCCGCCTGAGGCGCTGGAGACGTTAAATTCTCTGGTGGGGTAATCCCGATACCAGCAAAAGCCCGGAGGATTTTTCGGGCTTTTGCTGTTTATGATCCAATCTGACTTCTTTGGCGGTGAAGCGCTAACGCTTCTGCCACGATTTCCTGCTTACTTTTCCGTGTTTCATACGCAGTAATGCGGATGTACTCCATCAGCGCAGGATCGATGCGCGCACTTAACATCCTGAGTTCGGCCTCCTTTGCGACACCGCGAGCAACACGCTTATCGGGATAATCACGGGCGGGCATAGAAAACGTCCTCCAAAAATTGTCTTGTTAATTTGTGCTGTAAAATATGCGCTAGTCTAAATATAAAGTCAACGTATAGTGTATGTGGAGTGATTTGTGGTTACTTTGTTTTGTTTTTATAGTCATGTGAAAGTCATTGCGTAGTGAAGTTTTATGACGCGTTACGCTTGTCTGTGCGTAAAAATTTACAAAACAAATAATCTTCATTGCTATAGGGGGTTATAAGCGAAGCGGTTAAGGCGTAGCCAGCCGCTTACGCTGACATGGCTTGATCGATACCTCAGTTAAAACTACTGTATATAAAAACAGTATGGAGGTGTTTATCATGATCTTTTTCAGACCCGCAGAGTTGCGTGAAATCGTTGCTATTCCACTTTTCAGCGACTTAGTACAGTGCGGCTTCCCCAGCCCGGCAGCGGATTATGTAGAGCGGCGTATCGATTTAAACGAGTTATTAGTCGCCCATCCCAGCTCCACTTACTTTGTCAAAGCCGCCGGTGACTCGATGATAGAAGGGGGGATCAATAACGGTGATTTGCTGGTGGTGGACAGTTCCCGCAAGCCTGAGCATGGCGATATCGTGATTGCGGCGGTAGAGGGCGAATTTACCGTGAAGCGCCTCCAGCTGCGTCCCAATATTCAACTCAACCCCATGAACAGCGCCTATTCACCGATTATTGTCGGCAGCGACGATACGCTCGATATCTTTGGTGTAGTGACGTATATCGTGAAATCCGCGAGCTGATCGTGTTTGTGAAGCTTAATTAATAGGCAATAAGTTAATTCTCATCATGCAAAAATCTTACGTCACCTGAGCTGTCTTGTCGGCAAACCTGATATTCATCGCATAAGCCGGAACTTGCTGGTCAAATATTCTGGTATTGGCGAATTACAGAGTGATATCCCATTTTTTTTATTTTGTTATGTTCCTGCACTTTAGTGAGTTTTCTTTTCTTCCGACAGAATACATTTTGTCTACATTATAATTTTAATTTATGATTCGCACACGAACAATTGATGTTACGCAGGGTTTTAGCATCGTGGCAGTCAATAAAACCCTGCTGTTATAAAGTAATCAGGAGATTCATTTTTATGTCAGACAATAATCCCCGCTCATCCGGCTGGTTAGGCCCGTGGTGCCTGCTGGTGGGTGTGATACTTCTTGTAACGGGGCTCTTTTTTGCTATCGGCGGTTTTAAACTGGTTTCCCTGGGGGGGAGTTGGTATTTTCTCATCGCCGGGGTTATCACTCTGCTCTCTGCGATTCAGTTCT
Source organism: Enterobacter sp. MGH 38 (assembly GCF_000492855.1). Classification (NCBI taxonomy): domain Bacteria; kingdom Pseudomonadati; phylum Pseudomonadota; class Gammaproteobacteria; order Enterobacterales; family Enterobacteriaceae; genus Enterobacter; species Enterobacter sp. MGH 38. The sequence continues at coordinate 1,117,444 of NZ_KI535608.1, forward strand.
TCCGCCGCAAGTCCTCTGCCGTGGGGCTGTTTGCCCTGGTGTTTCTTGGCACCCTGATTTGGGCATTTTTCGATGCCGGGCTCGACTTCTGGCCGCTGGTTTCCCGTTTAATGGTACCCGCCGGGCTGATGGTGCTGGCAGCTGCCACCTGGCCTGCATTGCGTAAACGTGAAGGAAAACCGTCCTGCGCAAAAGGGGCCCTGGGGGTCTGCGCGGTCCTTATTATTGCCATGGGCGTCACCTTTGTTCAGATGTTTCAACCCCATCCGACCGTGCCGTTTAGCGGTGAAAAACGTCCGCTGGTACCGGTAAAAGATGATGCGAAACAGCAGAACTGGGATCACTACGGTAATACGGCCGGCGGTAGTCGCTTTGTGGCGCTGGACCAGATAACCCGTGACAACGTGAAAAACCTGAAACCGGTCTGGACCTACCATACCGGTGACGTACCGGAAAGTCCGGACGGCAATGGCGCAGAAGATCAGCAAACGCCGCTACAGGTTGGCGATCGTGTCTTCCTCTGTACGCCGCATAACAACGTGATCGCCGTGGATGCCGATAGTGGGAAAGAGATCTGGAAAGCGGAAATCAACGCCAAATCTGCAATCTGGATGCGCTGCCGTGGCCTGGCATACTTTGATGCCACCAAACCGCTGGCACAGCCAACGGTAGCGGGCTCCACGCCGGTTCTGCCAGCGCAGGTCGCACCGGGCGCTGCATGCCAGCGCCGTATCCTGATGAATACTATTGACGGTAAGCTGATCGCGTTAGACGCCGATAACGGCAAATTCTGTCCGGACTTCGGTACTAACGGCAGCGTTAACCTGCATGAAGGGATGGGCGACGCGTCAGATCCCACCTATGTGCTGACGTCGGCCCCGACGCTGGCGGGTACGACGGTTGTCGTTGGTGGCCGCGTTGCGGATAACGTCAGCACCGATATGCCGGGAGGCGTTATACGTGGTTATGACGTGATCACCGGCCAGCTGCGCTGGGCGTTCGACCCGCGTAATCCGGATCCGAACTATGTTCTGAAGCCGGGCGAACACTACAAACGTAGCTCTGCAAACTCCTGGGCCCCTATGTCCTGGGATGCGTCGATGAATACCGTGTTTATCCCGATGGGGAGTTCCTCCGTCGACCTGTGGGGCGCTGACCGTATTCCGGAAGATCATAAATACGCCACCTCAATCCTCGCGCTGGATGCGACTACCGGGAAAGAGAAGTGGGTATACCAGACCGTGCATAACGACCTCTGGGATTTCGATATCCCGATGCAGCCGAGCCTGGTTGATTTCCCGACAAAAGAGGGCAACAAGCCCGCGGTGGTGGTGGGCACCAAAGCGGGGCAAATTTATGTTCTTGATCGCCTGACGGGTAAACCGCTCACTGAAGTGAAAGAGGTTCCGGTAAAACCAGCGGATATTCCACGTGAACAGTACCCGGCAACGCAGCCGCGCTCTGTGGGGATGCCGCAGATTGGCGCGGAAACCCTGAAAGAATCGGATATGTGGGGGGCGACGCCGTTTGACCAGCTGGCCTGTCGTATCAGCTTCAAATCAATGCGTTATGACGGTCTGTACACGATGCCGGGGACCGATATTTCCCTGAGCTTCCCGGGCTCGCTGGGGGGAATGAACTGGGGTAGTCTGTCCACGGATCCGAACAACCAGTACATCTTCGTCAACGACATGCGTCTGGGTCTGTGGGTCCAGCTGATTAAACAAGATCCGCAAAGCGCAGTGGCAAACACGGGCGGTGAAGCCGTGAACGCCGGTATGGGCGCTGTTCCGATGAAAGGAACGCCGTATTCGGTCAACAAAAACCGTTTCATGTCACCGCTGGGTATTCCGTGCCAGAAACCACCGTTTGGCTCTCTCTCTGCGATTGACCTGAAAACACAGAAAATCGTCTGGCAGGTGCCGGTCGGTACCGTTCAGGATACCGGTCCGTTTGGGGTAAAAATGCGTATGCAGATGCCTGTCGGTATGCCGACGCTGGGCGGTACGCTGGCCACGCAGGGCGGTCTGGTCTTCATTGCGGGAACCCAGGATTACTACCTGCGCGCCTTTGATTCCTCTACGGGGGAAGAAGTGTGGAAAGCGCGTCTCCCGGTGGGTAGCCAGGGCGGACCTATCAGCTATGTATCACCGAAAACCGGCAAACAGTACATTCTGATCTCTGCCGGCGGTGCACGCCAGTCGCCGGATCGTGGTGACTACGTGATTGCCTACGCGCTGGATAAATAACAGCGAAATAAGCAGCCTGGCCCCGTCGTAGTACGGGGCTTTTTTTTGACTAAAAACCACGCACAGGAAGAAAGCTGCGGTTCCGGTCAGCCCGTGAAAAGCACCCGCCAGCGACGGCGACGGCGAGTCATCTCGCGCCATAGCGCGACTATCTCGTCAGGTTGCAGGGCATCAATAGCCTGCGGCGTTAACACCGGCAAACCATAGCGCTGGCGCAGGGCGGCCACTGCCGTGGCGCTGGCATCCATCGGTGAGCGGATCTGCGTCGCCAGCTGCTGTCGCAATAGGCTGAACTCGGATTCATCGCACAGCGTCAGCTCTCGCAAAAATCGTTTGCAGCAACCCAACAGGTTCACGGGAGAACGATCAGGCGACTGTAACGCCAGCAGCAGGCCATCGCGATCGGCAATACGCTGATAACGACAGCTGACCACGTAGCCAATCTGCTGTTCCACGCGCAGGCGCTGGAAAAATCGCGGTTCGCAGCATAACGCCAGCAGCCGCAGCGCGGCGAGCGACGCACCCGGCGGCAGGGGAATAAACACCAGCAGCGCCGAATCCGCGCTGGCGTGCGGAATGTGTTCGACCCCGCCGGGACAATCGCTTAACGGCAACGGCTTAGCGTTAACCGGCGCCCGGAGCAGGCCAAGCTGCCGGGCTAACCCGTGCGCGTGTCCGGCGCTGCCGCCAGCTAACGCCGCCAGCCAGCCATTCCGTGACGGTTCCGATGCCAGTCGTTCAGGCAATTGCTTAAGCAACTGACGGATCGCAATGCCATCTGGCGCAGGCGTAATAGCCGGTGTGGGGCGGGAGAGGCGATCGATTATCGCCCCGATGATGGGTTCCGCCATCACCACGGCGTCAGGAAGCCGCAGGGTTAGCTGCCAGCTACCGTCAACCGTTTGCCACTCGCCGCTGCCGCCGATATGGCGCATTTCAGCCAGAAGAGGGCGTAATTGTTTGCCGATCGCCACCCCCTGTGACTCGCTTACGCGCGAATAAAAAGGCTTGCGGAGGATCAACGTCGGCGGTTGTGCCTGCGCCGGTAAATGCAGCAGCGGAACGGCTTCTGGCGTCAGGGCTGGGGCAGAATATTGGGCAGCCTGCGGGTAGAAGGAAAACGCGATGGGGCTCTCATCCGCAACCGGCTGGCGACGCCAGTGGCTAAGCGGCAGGGCAAATCCCTGGCTGGAAATTGTCCCGGCGGCTTCCATTTTTTTGCAGGCCAGATATGAGGTGGGCGCCGCCAGTAAGTCGGCACAGAAGGCGGAAAAATCAACCGGCGCCGCGCCGGGCGCAAAACCAAACGCCCGCTGGCGAAGCTGGTCAAGGGCCGACAGGGCGCTAAAGCGCTGCTGTGCCAGCCGATAATAATGCCGCTGTTGCTCTTGCGTCGTTTGCTGTAGGGCCCGCAGCCAGCGCGTGATTTGCGCGTCTATGGCCTCGGGCCGTTCGCCGTCAAGCGTTAGCGCCAGCCAGCCGTAATCGTCATCCTGATAAAGCCAGTCCAGCGATACCTCTTCTGCCAGCCCGCGCGCCCGCAGCCCGTCAATCAGGCTTCCGGGGGCCTCGTCCAGCAAAAATTCCCGAAGCAAGGTGACGTTGTCACTTTTTCGGATCAACGGACAGCGCCACAGCGCGGGTCGCTCCGTCACTGCCAGCTGATAATCTGCTTCAGCGCTAAGGCGTAACGGGGGGGCGGCTTCAGGCACGCCACCTGAAGCAAAACCTGTCGCAAACGTATGGGCAAGCTCGGCTAACGCATCCAGCGTTTGCGGTCCCTGTAGCCACAATTGCAGGTGTCCGGCCACATAATAGCGGCGATGAAAGTCGCGCAACGCGGCGTGCAGCGATCCCGTGTCTTGCCCCAGAGAATCATGGCTACCCACCTGAAAACGGCGAAAAACCTCCGGTTGTTCCATCGCGTGGCGCGCCGCGGCTTCGCGCCGGGCGGCATCATGCTGCTGGATAAGCCGGTTTTCCGCAGCAATGACCGCCACTTCGCGCTGGATGTCCTGCCGGGAAAGCAGCGGCGCCTGCAACATATCCCGCAGTCGCGCGACGCCGTCGGACAGGTTATCGGCGGCAACGTCGAAGAAAAAAGCGCTGTGGCGAGCCAGCGTGGTGGCATTGACGTTGCCGCCCTGGCGCTGGACCCAGGCCATGAGTCGATCATCGCCCTGATAGCGCTGGCTACCGCGGAACAGCAGGTGCTCAAGTAAATGCGCAAGACCGGCGAATCGCGGTGGCTCGTGATGGCTTCCGGCACTCACGCGCGCCAGCGCCGCCGCGCGTGTCGCCTGCGGCTGATGCACCAGCGTTGCGCGTAAACCGCCTGCCAGTTCCACGATGCGGATGGTCATTATCGTTACAGTTCCCGGGTTTTATAGATAAGCTGAGAACGGGTTCGGTTGCGAAACTGAAGCTGACCGATCTTCATATCACTACAGGCTGCTTCGCGTCGCGCCTCGAGGATTTTATGATGATGCGGCGATTTGCTGCACACCGGATCGGCGTTATCCGCATTCCCGGTGAGCATAAAGGCCTGGCAGCGGCAGCCGCCGAAGTCTTTCTCTTTTTCATCGCAGGAGCGGCACGGCTCCGGCATCCAGTCAAATCCGCGATAGCGGTTGAAGCCGAAAGAGTCATACCAGATGGATTCCAGGCTCTGCTCAAGCACCGAGGGGAATTCCACCGGCAGCTGACGCGCGCTGTGGCAGGGCAGCGCCGTGCCTTCCGGGGTTACACTGAGGAAAATCGACCCCCAGCCGCCCATGCAGCCTTTGGGCCGCTCCTCGTAATAATCGGGAGTGACGAACAGCAGGTTGGTCAAATTGCCGCTGGCGGCCATTTTTTGCCGATATTCGGCAACCACGCGTTCCGCGTGGGCAATCTGTTCCCGCGTCGGCAGAAGCCCCTGACGATTAAGGAACGCCCAACCGTAGAACTGGCAGGTGGCAAGTTCGACGTCGTCGGCGTCCAGCTCGATGCACAGTTCGATGATTTTATCGATCTGATCGATATTATGCCGGTGCAGGACGAAATTCAGCACCATCGGGTAATCGCGCGCTTTAACCGCTTTGGCCATCGCCAGCTTCTGCTGGAAGGCTTTTTTATTCCCCGCCAGCGCAGCGTTGAGCACTTCATCGCTGGCCTGGAAGCTAATCTGGATATGGTCCAGACCGGCCTCGCTGAATGCGTCGAGCTTGCTTTCCGTCAGGCCAATTCCCGAGGTGATCAGGTTGGTATAAAAACCGAGATCGCGGGCGGCGCGGATCAGCTCCGGCAGATCTTTACGCGTCAACGGTTCGCCGCCGGAAAAACCTATCTGCACGCTGCCCATCGCCCGCGCCTGGCGGAAAACCTCAATCCACTGTTCAGTGGTCAGCTCCTGATCCTGCCGGGCGAAGTCCAGCGGGTTAGAGCAGTAAGGACACTGTAGCGGACAGCGATAGGTCAGCTCCGCCAGCAGCCACAGCGGTGGATTGACGGCAGGTTTATTCTGGCTCACGGAAAATAATCCACTTCTGTTGATAAGCAATTTGCAGGAATTCTACGACGTCGTCATCCACGCCGCCGGCTTCCGGGAACCGTTCGTTGAGTATGGCAATGATGGCCGCCGCGTCGCGTTGGCCATCGACCAGTTCGAGGATCGCGGCGGCGGTCTCATTGAGTTTAGCCATGCCTTCCGGATAGAGGATGACATGGCTGTCCTGAGCGGCTTCCCATTGCAGGCGATAGCCGCGACGAAAGGCGACGATGGAGTTTTTTTGCATGCTTATACCAGTCGGGTTGTGTGCCAGGCCGCTTTGTCGGTGACCGTGTGATAAGGCGGACGCTGTAGCGCGTAGGCCATGGTCATCGCGTCGAGCATCGACCACAGGATATCGAGTTTGAACTGAAGGATCTCCAGCATCCGATTCTGCTTTTCCGCGCTATCGCAATAACGCTTCGCCAGCTCCAGACCGTGTTCAACGTCGCGGCTGGCCTGGCTGAGGCGGCTGCGGAAATAAAAATAGCCTTCCTCTTTGATCCACGGGTAGTGCTGTGGCCAGCTGTCGAGACGCGACTGATGGATTTGCGGGGCGAACAGTTCGGTGAGCGAACTGCATGCAGCCTCCTGCCAGTTGGCGCGGCGGGCGAAGTTAACGTAAGCGTCGACGGCGAAACGGACGCCGGGCAGCACGTGGCGTTCGCTGATTAAGTCCTCGCGGCTGAGCCCCACGGCTTCGCCCAGCTGTAGCCAGGCTTCGATACCGCCGTCATGACCGTTGCTGCCGTCGTGATCGAGGATCCGCTGCACCCATTTGCGACGCGTGTGCGGATCCGGGCAGTTCGCCATAATTGCCGCGTCTTTCAGTGGGATCGTCGTCTGGTAGTAAAACCGGTTCGCCACCCAGCCCTGGATCTGCTCGCGGCTGGCCTCGCCGTTATGCATCGCGATATGGTACGGATGGTGAATATGATAGTAGGCGCCTTTCGCCCGAAGGGCGTGCTCAAACTCTTGCGGCGAGAGCGTTTCGCGAATGTGCATAGTTAGTCCTGAAGCGTGATGTTCATCCCGTCCCAGCTCACTTCTATTCCCTGCTGCGCAAGGGCGTGACGCTGCGGCGACTGCTCGTTAAGGATCGGGTTGGTGTTATTAATGTGGATCAGAATCTTGCGCTTTGCCGGCAGCGAGGCCAGCAGCGCCATCATGCCGTGTTCATCGCCGAGCGCCAGATGGCCCATGTCGCGGCCGGTATTGCGCCCGACGCCGGTGGCCTGGAGTTCATCGTCCTGCCAGACGGTGCCGTCAATCAGCAGACAGTCCGCCTTTTTAAGCCACGGCAGGATAGCGTCATCGGGTTCACCGAGACCCGGTGCGTAGAACAGCGTCTGACCGTTGCGGCGGTTTTCGATAAACAGCGCCACGTTATGCCCCGGCAGCGGGCGGTCGCGCCACGGCGAATAGGGCGGTGCGTTACTGGCGATGGGGACAGCGGTAAACTGCAAATCAGGGCAGGCTTCCACGCTAAAGGCGGTGAGCGGCGCGATCGGGTGGTGAATCAGGCCACCGTTCCAGTGCCGGAGCATGGTAAAAATCGGGAATCCGCTGGAAAGATCTTCATGCACCTCCGGCGTACACCATACCTGATGTGGGCACCCCTCGCGCAGGCTGAGCAGCCCGGTGGTGTGGTCAATCTGGCTATCGGTGAGAATAATGCCGCCAATATGCGTGCCGCGCAGAACCTCTTTCTTATTCAGTTCTGGCGTATGGGCAATCTGCTGGCTGATATCGGGGGAGGCGTTACACAGCACCCACTCTTTGCCGTTATCGCTGACGATGATCGACGACTGGGTGCGAGGGGTCGCCTGAAGGGTACCGTCGCGCAAACCCTGACAGTTGGCGCAGTTACAGTTCCACTGGGGGAAACCACCGCCAGCGGCGGAACCGAGGACTTTAATAAACATGAAGATGAGCCAGGTAGTCAAACAAAAATGCCCGCACGGATGGCGGGCAGAGCGATTAGCGGTTGGAAATGTACAGGGTCACTTCCAGGCCAAGACGTAAATCAATAAAAGCAGGTTTCTTCCACATCGTTTTTTCCTCTTTAAAAATGCAGCACCAACGCCATTGTTTGTGCCAGTTTTGTGATGGTCATCAAATAATGCGTCACAGGAGGGCAAAGCTCAACCCGAAAGATGTAAGGAATTAACTTAATGTTTACAACGTAACCTATTGTTGCCAAACATTTTGCAATACCTTTTGCCAGTTACCCCACAGCAGCTTATTCAGCACAAATTGATCATAGCCGCTGTCACGCAACGCGCTGATTAGCCGTGGTAAACCACTCACATCGTGTAAGTCATCAGGCAACGTAATGCCGTCAAAATCGGAGCCCAGCGCGACATGATCGTCACCCATGATGTTAATAAGATAGTCGATATGGCGAACAATCGTACTCAGCGGGGTATCGCTATCGCGTTTACCGTCGGCGCGCAGAAACGCGTTGCCGAAATTGACGCCAGCCACGCCGCCGCTGTCGCGGATAGCCAGCAGCTGCCGATCGGTCAGATTGCGCGGTTGCGGGCACAGCGTATGGGCGTTGGAGTGGGTGGCGACCAGCGGTGATGAGGAATGACGAGCGGTATCCCAGAACGCCTTTTCATTCATATGCGAAACGTCAATCAGCATGTTCAGGGCGTTAGCGTGCTTAATGAGGGCGATACCCTCTGCGGTAAGCCCTGGGCCGCTGTCCGGGCTGCCGGGAAACGCCCCGTTAACGCCGGTGCCAAAACGGTTAGCAATGTTCCAGAAAGGCCCAATGCTACGCACCCCGGCGGCATAGAAAGCCTGTAGATCGCCTCCCTCGCCGTCAAAACCGCCCGCGCCCTCAATATGCGCTACCATCGCCAGCACCTTATCCTGACGGCAGCGTTCGATATCCGCCGCGCTCAGGCACAATCGCGCCCGGCCGTCGGAGTGGGCGACAAGCTGCTTAAGGATCGTCAGCTGCTGCCAGAGAATGTCGACCGGCTGCCACGGCTCGCAGGCGTATTGTGGCGCCATGCGGGCGATATACTCCTGCGGCGGCACGAACAGCGCGAACAGCCCGCCGGAAAATCCGCCTTGCTGCATGCGCGGATAATCGAGGTGTCCGTTTTCAATGCCGGAGAAGAAGGCCGTTACCGGATCCTGGCGATGGTGAAGCCATAAATTAAGCAACAGGTCATTGTGACCATCAAAAATCGCCATAGCGCATCCCACTGTCTTTTATTGCTGTGAAAGTTGCCTGGCACGATAACCGATTTGTCCGGTCCGGCAAGGAGAAATTTACAACTTAGCAGCAATTGTTAATATCACTTAACAGTGAGGAGATCCGCAAAGCGGGTTGTGTAGCGGGGTGAAAGCATTTCCCGTTTCATCTGCCACGGTTGCTGAATACCCTGTCCCGCGAAGTAAAGCGTGCCACGGCCATTTTCAGCATTCAGATGGTCTAATACATCCATTAACTTTTGGCTGTTTTTCCTGGGTGCGTTGTCGTCAAATAGATTAAGTTGCGCGACGCCCTGGCTATAAAAATCTCCCAGCATCACACCGGCTTTCTGGTACCGATGGCCGTTCTTCCAGACCGCATCCAGACAACGAACTGATGCGCCGATAATATCCCGGCTATCCTGGGTTGGGGTGAGCAGTTTTACCGACGCGCTATTGCCATAATATGGCTCGTTAAGTGCGAAGGGCGAGGTTTTAACAAATACGGAGATAAAGCGGCAATGCTGATGCTCATTGCGAAGTTTTTCTGCCGCCCGGGCAGCATAACTACAGATGGCCTGGCGTACATCGTCATATTCGGTGATGCGTTCGCCAAACGAGCGCGAACAGACAATTTCTTGCTTTACCGGGGCAAACTCTTCCAGTTCAAGACACGGTTCGCCCCGTAATTCACGCACCGTTCTCTCCAGCACGACATTGAAATGTTTTCTTATGAACCGGATATCGGTGTCTGCCAGTTGCAGGACGGTCTTAATCCCCATTATCTCAAGCTTCTTCGCTATGCGACGTCCTACCCCCCAAACGTCTTCGACGGGTAGCGCCGCCATCAGCTTTCTCTGACGATCCACATTGGATAAATCAACAACGCCTCCCGTCTGGCGCTGCCAGCGTTTTGCCGCGTGATTTGCCAGTTTCGCCAGCGTCTTTGTGGGTGCGATGCCCACCCCGACGGTCAGATGGGTGCGTTGCAGTACGGTCGCTCTCATTTCATGCCCAAAATCGGAAAGATCGCGACAATTACGTACCCCGGTAAGATCGCAAAAGATCTCATCAATGGAGTATATTTCGCTACGAGGCGACATCTCTTCAAGCGTGTTCATTACCCGGTTGGACATATCCGCGTAAAGTTCATAATTACTGCTGAAACAAACCACGCCATGATGCCTGAAGCGATCTTTCTGTTTGAAGTACGGTTCACCCATTTTCACAAAGGGTTTGGCTTCAGCGGAGCGAGAGATGACGCACCCATCGTTATTGGACAACACGACCACCGGTCGTCCCTTCAGGTCCGGGCGAAAAACCGTTTCACAGGAAGCATAGAAAGCGTTCACATCACACAGTGCAAACATGGTCAGCTCGCTCTGGTATCGCCAGGTGGGGTGAAAAACTGCATTATGATCACCGTTAATAAATACTGTATTTATATACAGTATTGTATATTGATAGCAAAGATCAAGGGGGAACGAGGAGTGACGTCGTACGGGTGCAGGAGGGCGAGGGTTATGTCCAGAATGGCGGCGAGGCAAATCTGGCGGAAAGGGTATTTAATGAAATGTTTAAGGAATATAAGTGCCCATACGGCAGGTATGGGCAGTGAAGCCGTCGATATTACTTCTTCTTGTCCATCATCGCCTTGAGATCGGCAAAGGGGTTAAACGTGGCGACACCCACGTCTTTTTGCGCATCCTCACCCGCGACAACGGTGGTGCCATACTGATCCGCTTCGGTGTACTTTGAGTGCTCGTGATCGTGACAAAACAGGCACAACAGCTCCCAGTTACTGCCATCTTCCGGGTTATTGGTGTGATCGTGGTCGATATGGTGAACCGTGAGTTCACGAAGATTTGAATAAACAAACTCACGCGAGCAGCGTCCACAAACCCAGGGGTAGATTTTTAGCGCTTTTTCACGGTAGCCGCTTTCCAGCCGTGCGTAGTTTTTGGGGATCAGAGCCATTGCTGATGTTACCTGTTAAAAAGAGAATAGTTCACACTATATCCCATTATGAGATGTCAGGAGAATGCCTCCTCTGCGGGAAGGCAGCCTGCGATTTGCGTATTTCTGTCAGTTTATTTGAAGCATTCCGTTAAATAATCACCATTTATTCTCATTCGTTAATGCGTAGAGTAGGGATAACGCAATGCTTTATCAGGATACTCCACTATGAAAAAGATCGGATTTTTGTCGTTTGGTCACTGGACGCCGTCACCCCAGTCCGGCACGCGAACCGCGGCTGACACGCTGCTACAGTCCATCGATCTGGCGGTCGCAGCTGAAGAGCTGGGCGCGGACGGGGCTTATTTCCGTGTGCACCACTTTGCCCGCCAGCTCAGTTCGCCATTCCCCTTGCTGGCGGCAATAGGCGCGAAAACCAAACGTATCGAAATCGGGACGGGCGTGATCGACATGCGGTATGAAAATCCGCTGTATATGGCGGAAGATGCTGGCGCGGCAGATCTCATCTCCGGCGGGCGATTACAGCTTGGTATCAGCCGGGGTTCCCCGGAGCAGGTGATTGATGGCTGGCGTTATTTTGGTTACGTGCCGCAGGAAGGGGAAACCGAATCTGATATGGCGCGCCGCCACACTGAGGTACTGCTTGATGTATTACGCGGTGAAGGGTTTGCGAAGCCTAACCCACAGCCGATGTTCCCAAACCCGCCGGGATTGTTGCGTCTGGAGCCGCATTCAGAAGGCTTACGCGATCGTATCTGGTGGGGGGCTGGCTCTAATGCAACGGCAGTATGGGCGGCAAAACTGGGGATGAACCTGCAAAGCTCAACGCTGAAAGATGATGAAACCGGCGAGCCGTTCCATATTCAGCAGGCAAAACAGATCCGTGCCTACCGACAGGCCTGGGCTGAGGCAGGGCATACCCGTCAGCCACGCGTTTCGGTCAGCCGCAGTATTTTTGCCCTGATGGACGAACGCGACCGAATGTATTTCGGTTCAAGCCGCAATGAGAGCGACAGCGTGGGCTATCTGGATGAGAAAACGCGGGCCATTTTCGGACGCAGCTATGCCGCAGAGCCAGACAAGCTGATTGAACAGTTGAAAAAGGATGAAGCGATCGCGGAAGCGGATACGCTGTTGCTTACCGTGCCGAATCAGCTGGGCGTGGAATACAACGCACATGTGATCGAGTCCATCCTGAAACATGTCGCACCGGAAATGGGATGGCGCGATCGCAATGCGTAATCTGGCCCTCTGGTATCGCCGGTTTGGTGAGCCTGAATCGGTACTGCAAGCAGAAACCACACCATTGTCCCCGCGACAGCCGGGAGAGATACGTGTGCGCATGCTTTTTTCTCCGGTGAACGCCTCCGATCTCATCCCCATCACCGGGGCATATCGCCATCGCACGCCGCTGCCTGCGATAGCCGGTTATGAAGGGGTCGGAATAGTGACCGAAACGCCCGCCGCTTATCCGGCGCTGCTGGGCAAGCGGGTCCTGCCGTTACGGGGGCAGGGAACCTGGCAGCGCTATGTCGACTGCCCGGCGGCGTATGCGGTTCCCGTCCCGGACGACGTCGACTCGCTTCTTGCCGCGCGGGCGTATATCAATCCGCTTGCCGCACAGATGATGCTGGACCGCTATCCTCCGGTCGGGAAAACGGTGCTGCTCACCGCTGCCGGTTCTGACTGCGCCGTTCTGCTCGGGCAATGGGCACGCCAGGCGGGTGCAGAGGCGGTTTACGGGATCCATCGCTCGCCCGTGCACGCTCAACGTCTGGCTGAAAAGGGGATCGTCCCGATTGCGCAACACGATATGGCCGCCGTCAACGCTGCCGCCGCGCGCGCAGACGTGGTGTACGACGCCACGGGCGGCAGCCTGGCGGAGACGATCCTGAGCGTGATGCCCGAAGCCGGCACCTTTGTCTGCTACGGGCTGCTCTCCGGGCAGACCTTCCGGCAGCAGCGGCCGTTGCCGTGCGTGGCGTGGTTTCACATTCGTAACTATCTGGACGCGCTGAGCGCTGAGGCGTGGCAGGCGGAGTTTCGGCGCATCTGGCCTAAACTGCGCGCCAGTCAGTGCAGCGATGTCACCCTCTACCCGCTGTCGGAATGGCAGCGGGCAGTAGGCAACTATCGCGAAGCGGGAAGAACGGGCAAGCCCATGCTGTCGATGGACAATTAATCGGCCTTATGGCTCATGTCGCTCAGCAGTACAGCGATACTTTGCCCACCGGCGGTCTGCTCGAGGCCAATTTTGACAATAATTGTCAGCGGAACGGAGAGCAGCATGCCGACAGGCCCGAGCAGCCAGCCCCAGAAAATCAGGGACAGGAACACTACAAGGGTTGAAAGCCCCAGCCCGCGTCCCATTATCCGTGGTTCAAGAATGTTCCCGAAGACAAGGTTAATCACCAGATAGCCTGCCAGCAGAATCAGGGCATCATACAAACCGCTGAAAACCAGCACCTGAAGGATAGGGGGGATCGCCGCCAGCACGGAGCCGATGTTAGGAATATAGTTGAGCGCAAAGGCCAGCAGCCCCCAGACGAAGGCAAAACGCACATCCAGCGCGGCGAGCATCCCCCAGACCACTAATCCCGTCACCAGGCTGATGGCCGTTTTCAGCACCAGATAGCGTGAAACGCTGTCGAGCGCGCGCTGAATGGCGCCCATCCCCTCTACCGGACGCACCATGATGTGCTGGAGCTTTGCAGGCAGCTGTGGAACTTCCAGCAGCATAAACACAACCGTCAGGAACAGCAGGAAAATTGAGGTCATGGCGTTGGAGAGTTGTGCCAGCAGGCTGGTGACAATCGTCATGGCGGCATTCGGATCGATGTATTTAAGCAGTTCCTCAACCGAGACTTCGATACCCGCGCGTTGCAGCCAGGGTTCAATTTGCAGCAGCGGGGTCGCCAGGGAAGAGCGGTATGTCGGTAGCGTCCGCGCCAGCTCGTTCAGGGAGGTTCCCAGATAGGCGACTAACAGCACCATCGCAACGATAATAATACTGATAAGCAGGCTTATCGCCAGCACACGCGGGATGCGCAGACGCACCATTCGCTGCACCAGTGGATTGAGGATCACCGCGATAAAAAGCGCCAGGATAAAAGGCACGATGATATCGGCCGCAAAACGAACGCCGGTCAGAATGATCACCAGCATGCCCAGCATGATGACGATCTTAAGCCCGTTGAGGGTGATAATAGGTTTGGCCATGGACGTTCCTGAACAGTTTTTTATTTATAATAGAGGGGAAAGCGGATTAAAAAAACTAACCAAAATCAAACAGACTGGGTAAAGAAATGAAAAGGCTTTGAGTAAATTCCTGGCTTATGATACAAATCAGGCGTGTTCAACTACCGAGGACAATTTTCATCCGCAAAGACGAGAAGCAACACCGCGGATAATTGTAATTTTATGGACAATTTGTTCAGGACGTATTTTTCAAACAACTCTGCTCTGTTTTCAACCTCCCTCTGCCTGCTTTCTGGTGAGCAACACTGGCGTTCCGCGCTATAGTCACGTCTTCTGCCTGAGCTGGCGCTATGCGCTTAGCTAATTGATTTAATTCCCAATTTTTTGGTTTGCTGTCCGCAGTGAGCCTCGATGGATTATATTCTCAAGCAGGAGAAAAAACATGTTTTACTGGATTTTATTAGCTCTGGCGATCGTCGCTGAAATTACCGGCACCTTGTCGATGAAATGGGCGAGCGTGAGTGATGGCAGCACCGGTTTTATTTTGATGCTGGTCATGATTACGCTTTCCTATATTTTCCTCTCTTTCGCGGTTAAAAAAATCGCGCTGGGCGTGGCATACGCATTGTGGGAAGGTGTTGGTATTTTATTGATTACGCTGTTTAGCGTCATGTTATTTGATGAAACCCTGACGACAATGAAAATTGCCGGGCTGACGACCCTGGTCGCGGGTATCGTGCTGATTAAATCGGGTACACGCAAACCGGCAAAACAGCAGAAGGAGCAGACCCATGCAGCAGTTTGAATGGATCCACGCGGCCTGGCTGGCTTTCGCCATCGTTCTGGAAATTATTGCGAACGTCTTTCTGAAGTTCTCCGACGGTTTTCGTCGCAAAGCCTACGGCCTGTTATCGATTGCCGCGGTTCTGGGGGCGTTTAGCGCCTTGTCGCAGGCGGTGAAAGGCATCGATCTGTCCGTGGCCTATGCGCTGTGGGGTGGCTTCGGTATTGCCGCCACCCTGGCGGCAGGCTGGATTATGTTCGGGCAGCGTTTAAACAATAAAGGCTGGATAGGGCTGGTATTACTGCTCGCCGGCATGATCATGATTAAACTGGCCTGAGTGACCTACTGCTGCGCCAGGGCTTCCAGCCGGTCGCGAAAACCGGTCACCGACAACGCCCGGTTATCGGCGCGCCAGCGGTCTTTCGCCGCTGGCGCAGAACTTTGAACGCCAATCAGCTGCCAGCCGTTATCGGTTTTTAACATCAGCGGCGATCCGCTATCACCCGGTAGCGTATCGCACTGATGCGACAGCACGCTGTTTTGCGCCCAACCCGTCACCACGCAGTCCGTATGGGTGTACAGCGAATCGAGGTGATCAACAGGGTAGCCTGACTGCGTTACTTTTCGATCGGCGGCTTTCAGGGCGGCGGTGAGCGCGGCTTTATCGCCATCAAAGAGCGGCAGCGGGGTGATCCCGGACGGCGGATAACGTAAAACGATCAGCCCGAAATCCCAGGAGGCCGCCCCGGGCGGCACAATCCAGCCATCACCATCCGGTTTCAGGCGTTTGCCAAGCGACGGATCCACCCGCCCCTCAATACCGTGAATTTCGTAGCGCCATATTCCTTTTTGCGACACAAAGCGCAGGGCGATCGCTTTATCCGGTTTGCCTTCAGGCGGCATTAACAGGCAATGACCCGCCGTCAGCGCAAGGCGTGGCGTAATGAGGGTTGCAGTACATAAATTGCCGCTGGCGGTTTCCAGTTGCCCGATTGCATCCCAGGGCGATTCAGTAGGATCGGTGACACGCGTACGATCGTCATGACCAAAAAACAGCGTCTTTACCTCTTTGGCGCTAATGGCGTCATCGTCGCCATCATCCGCATGTGAAAAGCCAGCAAAAAGGCTAAACGTTCCCAGTAACAACACAACAGATTTACGCATATCACACTCTGGTGGGGGTAATTATGATTATTAAAAGTGATCCCTATAAAAATACTATAGACGCGACGGCGAGAAAGTGGGAGTAAAATCAGCGTGCTACATTCAGGAAAGATAAAAGTGGCTGGCGATGAGCGCGCATAAAATTAGCAGGATAAGAATGAACTCAAACCGATAGCGCCGCAGCATACGCCCTCCGGATAAAAAAACGGCGCTGACCGCAAACCCGTTCAGCGCCGGTTTACCAACGTGCCCCGAAGGGCACGGTTAAGCTTGTACTCTTACGCTGCTGGCTGTGCAGCAGGTTTAGCCGCTTCGTGTTTTGCTGCTTTTTTGTGATGCTTTTTAGCCGCCTGTGCTTTCTGCTCTACCGCTGGTTTTGCCGCTTTTTTGTGGTGCTTTTTAGCGGCCTGCGCTTTCTGTTCTGCCGCTGGTTTAGCCGCTTTGTGATGTTTTTTATGGTGAACCGTTTTGGCCGGAGCAGCGGTGGAAGCCGCAGGCGCTGCGGTGGCGGTAGTTTCAGCCGCGAATGCAGCGGAAGACAGACCCATAGCAGCGGCAACAACCAGAGCTAATACTTTTTTCATTTTCATACCCTCGAATTTGGTTTCTCATTTAACCCCACTGCGGGGCCGTTGAAATAACTATATCCCTGTAAATTCGGGGTTTCCGTGAGTGATTGGTATCGGCGTGTAACCGTATGTACAACGCCGGGGCAGATCCCCGGCGCATTCGGTTATAGGTAGCGGGATGTCAGGTGTTCGCGGAAGTAGCGGATATTCAGATCTTCACCCGTGGCCTGGGTGATGAGCTGCGATGTGCTGAAACGGCTGCCGTGCTGCCAGATATTCTGACGCAGCCAGTCAAACAGCGCCGAGAAATCGCCCCCGGCGATGGATGCCTGCAACCCGGGCAGCGCAGTTTTGGCGGCATGGAACAGCTGTGCCGCATACATTGCTCCCAGCGTGTAAGACGGGAAGTAGCCAAAACCGCCGTCGGTCCAGTGGATATCCTGCATACAGCCGTTGCGGTAGTTATCTTTGGTGGATAACCCAAGCCAGGCCTGCATTTTCTCATCCCATAACGCGGGAATATCATCGACTTCAATTTCGCCATTGATTAGCGCGCGCTCGATCTCATAGCGCAGCACCACATGCGCCGGATAGCTCACTTCATCCGCATCAACGCGGATGTAGCCCGGCTTCACGCGCTGGTTCCAGGCAATGAAATTCTCTTCGCTAAATGCCGCCTGGCTGCCGAAACGGGCATGAACCGCCGGAAGCAGATGCTTCAGGAAAGCGTCGCTGCGGCCTAGCTGCATTTCAAAGAACAAGCTTTGGGATTCATGGATCGCCGTAGAGCGCGCCAGCGCAACGGGCTGACCGGCCCATGCTCGCGGAAGGTTTTGCTCGTAGCGGGCATGTCCGGTTTCGTGGATCACGCCGAAAAGCGCGCTGAGCAGTTCACCTTCATCGTAACGCGTGGTGATACGCACATCTTCCGGCACGCCGCCGCAGAACGGGTGGGCGCTAACGTCCAGACGACCGCCGTTAAAATCGAAGCCAAGCATTTTCATCGCTTCCAGGCCCAGCTCGCGCTGCGTGGCGGTCGGGAAGGGACCCTGTGGCGGAACGAACGATCGTTGAGCCTGTTTTTCCACAACCTTTGCCAGCAACTCCGGTAGCCAGGACTTCAGATCGCCGAACAGCACATCCAGGCGAGCGCTGGTCATGTCGGGTTCAAAGATATCCAGCAGCGCGTCGTAAGGCGTGCAGCCTTTAGCTTCAGCGCGCAGGCGGGCTTCTTCACGACTGAGTTTCACCACCTCTTTCAGGTTGGCTGAAAAGCCCTGCCAGTCGTTGGCCGGACGCTGAGTGCGCCACGCGTGTTCACACCTGCTGCCCGCCAGCGATTTGGCCTCCACCAGCGATTCCGGCAGTAAAGTTGCCTGCTGGTAGTGGCGCGTCATTTCACGCAGGTTGGCCAGCTCAACGTCGTTCAGATCTTCGTCTGCCGCCGCCGCCAGCCATTCACCCACTTTTTTATCGGTCAGGATCTGATGTTGCAGGACGCTCATCTCCGCCAGCGCTTCACCGCGCGCGGCGCTGCCGCCTGGCGGCATCATGGTGAACATGTCCCAGCTGGCGATGGAGGAGAGGTGAGAGAAGCGGGAGAGGCGCTGGAAGGTGCGGGTGAGTTGTTGATAGTTATTGTTTTTCATGAAGTCCTCGTGTCTGAATCAGCCGATGACAAAAATTAGCATCGGCTCGATTTAAACACGAAGAGGGCTGAATGTTAATGCAGTCGTTTATGCAGGCTCGCGCCCACCAGCAGTGCCGCGCACAGCATCAGCGCGATAAATCCGCCCACGCCGTTCCAGCCGTAGTTATGCCAGAACACCCCGCCGAGCGTACCGGCTATGCTGGAACCAAGATAGTAACTGAACAGATACAGTGACGAAGCCTGACCTTTAGCGCGGCGCGCGCGTGGGCCAATCCAGCTGCTGGCAACGGAATGCGCGGCAAAGAAGCCCGCAGAGAAGAGCAGCATTCCGGCAAAAATCAGCCACAGGGAAGAGAAAAGCGTCATCAGCAGTCCGAACAGCATCACGGCGGTGGATACCAGCATCACCGGACCACGGCCGAAGCGCGCGGTCATGGCGCCCGCTTTTGGCGAACTCCATGTCCCGGTGAGATATGCCACAGAGAGCAAACCCACTAATGCCTGGCTAAGATGCCACGGTGAAAGCATCAGACGATAGCCAATGTAGTTGAACAGCGTCACGAACGAGCCCATCAGCAGGAAACCGGTCAGGAACAAACGGGGCAGCCCTTGATCGCGCCAGTGCAGGCGAAAGTTGATAAATAACGTTTTCGGACGCAGGGAGGTCGGGCGGAAATGGCGCGATTCCGGCAGGATTTTCCAGAACATCAGCGCCGAAGCGAGGGCGAAGCAGCCGATAACGGCCAGCGCAATGCGCCAGTTAAAGAAATCAGTAAACACACCGCTGAGCAGGCGTCCGCTCATCCCGCCGATAGAGTTCCCGCTAATGTACAGCCCCATGGAGAAGGCCACGAAACTCGGGTGGATCTCCTCGCTGAGATAGGTCATCCCGACCGCCGCCACGCCGCTCAGGGATAACCCAATCAGCGCGCGCATGATCAGAATGCCGTGCCAGCTGGTCATCATGGTGGACAACAAGGTACACACGGAGGCCAGCATTAACGCCGTTACCATGACCTGCTTACGCCCGATGGCATCCGAAAGTGGCCCGGTGAACAGCAGACCGATCGCCAGCATCCCGGTTGAAATGGAGAGCGAAATACTGCTGCTGGCTGGCGACACGCCAAATTCATGCGACAGGACCGGCAGGATCGGCTGAACGCAGTAGAGCAGGGCGAAAGTGGCGAGACCCGCTGAGAAGAGCGCCAGCGTGACGCGCATAAACTGGGGGGTACCACGTTTAATAAACTGAACCGGCTGCGGTGCTGCGGGTAAATCATCAATGTCGCTGGCCGGCGCGATATCAACGGTCGTTGTACGGCTCACACATAATCCTTGCTTAAACATCCCCGTGGTTTCTGGTGACGGGTATGACCACAAGATTAGGGTAGGAAAATGTAAATATTCTGTCTAATATATTAATAATCTCAAATGATACTTTAAAAATATGAATATCGAGCTGCGCCATCTACGCTATTTTGTCGCCGTCGCCGAAGAGCTGCATTTTGGTCGTGCGGCGGCAAGGCTGAATATCTCTCAGCCACCGCTAAGCCAGCAGATACAGATCCTGGAGCAGCAGGTCGGGGCGCGTCTGCTGGCGCGAACCAACCGCAGCGTGAGCCTGACGGCGGCGGGAAAACAGTTTCTTGCCGATAGCCGACAGATCCTGAGTATGGTGGAGGACGCCGCCGCCAGAGCGGAACGGCTTTATCTCGGGGAGACGGGAGAGCTGCGCATCGGGTTTACCTCATCGGCCCCCTTTATCAGCGCTGTTTCACAAACGCTATCCTCGTTTCGCCGTAACTTTCCGGATGTGCATATTCAGACGCGCGAAATAAATACTCGCGAGCAGATATCGCCGCTTAACGAAGGATCGCTCGATCTGGGGCTGATGCGTAACACGCAGTTGCCTGATACCCTGGCGTGGCAGGTGATCCTGCGCGAACCGCTGATGGCGATGATCCCCCGGGATCATCCGCTCGCCGCGCAGCACAGCGTCACGCTGGCTGAACTGGCGAAAGAGCCATTTGTCTTTTTTGACCCACAGGTGGGAACCGGGTTGTATGACGATATTCTTGGTTTGATGCGGCGATATGGCCTTGTCCCGACTATCGCGCAGGAGGTGGGGGAAGCCATGACGATCATTGGTCTCGTTGCCGCAGGGCTTGGCGTGTCGATTCTCCCGGCCTCGTTTAAACGGGTACAATTGCCGGAAATGCGCTGGGTGAAGATAGCCGAGCAGGATGCAGTCTCAGAGATGTGGCTGGTGTGGTCTAAACATCATGAACAGAGCCATGCGGCACAGCGTTTCAAAGAACAATTAATTACCGCTTCTCGCGGGCGTTATTTATAGGGAAAAGTGGGCGAAAATGTGCAGTAAATCACATGGCTAAGTAAAAATTTGACGTCAGCCATTGAAGTGCTTCACCATAGCCCTCAGTTTATTTCGAAGCTCGAAAATAAGGGAGTACGAGGTGGTTGCTGATAGTCAGCCAGGGCATATCGATCAGATCAAGCAGACCAACGCGGGCGCCGTTTATCGCCTGATTGATCAGCTTGGTCCGGTTTCGCGTATCGATCTTTCGCGCCTGGCACAACTGGCACCCGCCAGTATTACCAAGATTGTCCGCGAAATGCTGGAAGCCCATCTGGTTCAGGAGACAGAAATTCAGGAGCCGGGCAGTCGTGGCCGTCCGGCGGTAGGGCTGGTGGTGGAAACGGAAGCCTGGCACTACCTGTCGCTGCGGATTAGCCGCGGGGAAATATTCCTCGCGCTGCGCGACCTCAGCAGCAAGCTGGTGGTGGAAGACCGGCTGGAACTCCCGCTTAATGCAGAGCAACCACTTCTCGATGCCATTCTGACCCACATCGACCAGTTCTTTATTCGTCACCAGCAGCGTCTTGAACGTTTAACGGCGATTGCGATCACCCTGCCGGGAATTATTGATACCGAAAATGGCATTGTGCACCGCATGCCGTTTTATGAAAACGTCAAAGAGATGCCGCTGGGCGACGTGCTGGAAAACCACACCGGTGTACCGGTCTACATTCAACATGATATCAGCGCCTGGACGATGGCGGAGGCGTTGTTTGGCGCTTCCCGGGGCGCGCGCGACGTGATTCAGGTGGTGATTGATCATAACGTTGGCGCTGGTGTGATTACCGACGGGCGTCTGTTGCATGCTGGCAGCAGTAGCCTGGTGGAGATCGGCCATACGCAGGTCGATCCGTACGGAAAACGCTGCTACTGCGGTAACCATGGCTGTCTGGAGACGATTGCCAGCGTCGAAAGCGTGCTGGAGCTGGCGCAAGTGCGGCTCAGCCAGTCGATGAGCTCCACGCTGCACGGTCAACCGTTAAGCGTCGAGGCACTGTGCGCTGCGGCAAGGCAGGGCGATCTGCTGGCGAAGGACATTATTACCGGCGTGGGCAATAATGTCGGGCGCATTCTGGCCATTATGGTGAACCTGTTTAACCCGCAAAAAATACTGATCGGCTCCCCGCTCAGCCAGGCGGCGGATATCCTCTTTCCGGCGATTTCCGCCTGCATCAATCAGCAGGCGCTTCCCGCGTACAGTAAAAACATCGTGGTCGAAAGTACGCAATTTTCCAACCAGGGCACGATGGCCGGCGCCGCGCTGGTAAAAGATGCGATGTACAACGGCTCGTTACTGATTCGTTTGCTACAGGGCTAACTCTTTTCCAGAGATGTACGAAAAATTGCGCTATCTCAAGCCCGGTAGCGCACGCATCCCGTAGACTTTCCCCACTGAATTATTTACCTGGTTTATATTTTGAAGCATACCCAAGAGGTGGAATGAGTCATGCTTAAGCGTTTCTTTATTACTGGTACGGATACGTCTGTCGGGAAGACAGTCGTATCCCGCGCGTTACTCCAGGCCCTGGCGGCAAGCGGTAAACGCGTTGCAGGATACAAGCCGGTTGCAAAAGGCAGTAAAGAGACGCCAGAAGGGCTGCGCAATAAGGACGCCCTGGTTCTGCAAAGCGTCTCGTCTCTGGAACTGCCTTATGATGCCGTCAATCCTATCGCGTTAAGCGAAGAGGAAAGCAGCGTCGCTCACAGTGGGCTTATCAACTACAGCCTGCTTTCTGATGGCCTGGCAAATCTGAGTGAAAAGGTTGACCACGTTGTCGTTGAAGGGACCGGTGGCTGGCACAGCCTGATGAACGATTTACGTCCCCTTTCCGAATGGGTGGTGCAGGAGCAATTGCCGGTGATTATGGTCGTGGGCATCCAGGAAGGGTGCATCAACCATGCCTTGCTGACGGCGCAGGCTATCGCTAATGACGGCCTGCCGCTGATTGGTTGGGTGGCGAATCGTATTAACCCGGGCCTTGCGCACTACGCTGAAATCATCGACGTGCTGAGCAAAAAGCTGCCTGGCCCGCTGGTAGGCGAACTGCCTTATCTGCCCCGCGCAGAGCAGCGCGAATTAGCGCACTATATCGATCTCTCGGCTTTCGGCGGTATGCTGGCCGTAGATCGAGTCGTGGCGTAGCGTTCTCGACAATACCGACGCCACAACACAGGCAACCAGCAAACCGGGAAGTAAAAAATACTGCCCGGTCATCTCACAGACCATCAAGGCCGACATGATTGGCGCATGCGTTGTGGCGGCGAGCAGCGTCGCCATTCCCGCCAGCCCAAGCAGGATCGCCGTCTCAGAGCCAGGAAACCACAGCGCAAAGATCTGCGCAAACAGCATTCCCGTTGCCATACCAACGAACAAGGTTGGCGTAAACACGCCTCCCGGTGCGCCGGACCCGCTGCTTGCCAGTACCGCCAGCAGCTTGCAGATAAAGACGCCGGCAATTACCGACAGCAGCGGCGGCGACTGCAAAAACGCCTGAACCACGCTATAGCCATTCCCCCATACCTTCGGCGTCAGCAGCGACAGCAGCCCGACGATCAGACCACCCAGCGCCAGCTGCCAAGGCGGTGAAAGTTTGAGACGCAGAAACATCCTGTGGCTGGCCGCCATCAGCCACATCAGCAGCGGGCCGCAAACGCCAGCCAGCAGACCCACGCCAACGATCAGGAAATAATCCACCGCCGTAAGCATCTCGCTGAGATGGACATCATATAGCGTATTCGCGCCGGGACTTAACAGGCGCGTAGTCAGCAGGGCTACTACAGCGGCAATCACCACCGGGCCGAGGGAGGCCAGCATCAGCGTGCCAAACAGGATCTCTGCGATAAACAGGCTGCCCGCCAGCGGCGCATGATAGGCGCTGGCCATCCCGGCGGCGGCACCGCAGGCGATCCACAGTTTCCATTCGGATTTTGGCGTACAACGTTGTGCAAAAAAGGAGGCGGCGAGGGCGGCGAGCAGGATCATGGCGCCTTCACGGCCGATGGCGCTGCCGCTGGCGACCACCAGCAACGACGCGAGGGATTTCACCAGGCTGGCGCCGTAGTCAAACTGGCCGTCTCCCGTCTCAAGCGCTTCCATATAATCGGTCGGGGCGTGGGGACGTTGTGCCGTCATGCGCTGCCATCCCCACAGCAGCATCCCCGCGGCCAGACCACCTAGCGCAGGCGTCAGCGCCCGCCGCCAGGGCGATAACGCGGCTGCGGCGTTCACCAGACTTCCGCTTTCGTTGCTGAGAAATAGCCACTCCAGCAGATACATGCTGTGGCGGAACACCGCAACGGCCAGCGCCGCCAGCACGCCGGTGACGGTAGCAATCAGGAGACGGCGAAACATCGCGCGGATGTCGGGGTAAGCGTGAAGACGTTGCATGAAGTCGTGATTTAACGGGGACGATACAATATTGTGGCGGGAAATCGGGAGGTTAGCAAAAGGTATGCGTGCGGAAAAAGGCCGGGCAGTACCCGGCCTGAATGCTTAACTCTCGCTATGAATATTTAATGCCCGGCGCGTACGCCCTGAACTCAAATACTCCGCAATATAATCCTGGGATATCTCGCCGTTATAGCGTCCGTCCTCGTCCACAATCGGCATCCAGCTGGTGTTGCTCTCATACAGGCGAGAAAGCACCACGCGCAGGTTATCCTCGGCCTTACCGGTCATACGGAACGGATGCAGAATATCCCCGCAGCTGCCGCTGGCGTTACGCGCTTCGCGGCGCTTCACAAAGCCGAGCGGTTTGCCGTGCTCATCAACCACGGTAATGGCGCGAATATCGTTGTCATCCATGGTGGCGAAGGCCTCCGGCAGCGGCGTCGATTCGCGTACCGTAATGGTAGGCTGCTGGTCGGTGACGTCGCCCGCCGATACCAGCAGCAGGCGTTTCAACGTCCGGTCCTGACCAACAAACGAGCCAACAAACTCATTCGCGGGTTTCGCCAGCAGCTCGTCCGGGCTGGCGCACTGCACGATACGCCCCTGACGGAAGACGGCAATACGGTCGCCCAGCTTCAGCGCTTCGTCAATATCGTGGCTCACCAGCATCACGGTCTTTTTCAGCTTGCGCTGCATCTCAAGGAATTGGTTCTGGATCACCTCACGGTTGATCGGGTCGACCGCGCCGAACGGTTCATCCATCAGCAGGACCGGAGGATCGGCTGCCAGCGCGCGGATGACGCCGATACGCTGCTGCTGCCCGCCGGACATTTCGCGCGGATAGCGGTGAAGGAATTTATGCGGATCCATTGCCACCATATCCATCAGCTCTTCGGCACGGGATTTACAGCGTGCCTTGTCCCAGCCCAGCATGCGCGGCACGACGGTAATGTTCTCTTCGATGGTCATGTTCGGGAACAGGCCAATCTGCTGGATCACGTAGCCAATGTTGCGGCGTAGGGTCACGGTGTCCATTCCGCTGGTGTCTTCGCTGTTAATCAGGATTGTCCCGCTACTTGGCGTAATGAGACGGTTGATCATCTTCAGGGTAGTGGTTTTCCCGCAGCCGGACGGGCCGAGCAGCACGCACATTTCCCCTTCAGGCACGTTCAGGTTGACGTTGTCGACGGCCTTAAACGTCTGGCCGTGTTTCTGTGAAAATTGTTTGGTGAGGTTTTCCAGTTTTATCATTATCGAATCCCCTTCGGAGTCAGTACCACCTGCAAACGGTGCAGCAACCAGTCGAGCACAATCGCTAAAAGACAAATCATCAGCGCGCCCGCAATCAACATACGAATATCACTCCCGCCAATACCGTTAAGCAGCAGCAGGCCCAGCCCGCCCGCACCGATCACGGCGGCAATCGCCATGACGCCGATGTTCATTACCACGGCGGTGCGGATGCCGCCAAAAATCACCGGCAGCGCCATCGGGATTTCCACCCAGCGCAGACGCTGCCAGAAGGTCATGCCGATGCCGCGTCCCGCTTCTCGCAGGCCGGGGGGCAGGCTGTCGAGCGCCGTATGGGTGTTACGCACAATCGGCAGCAGCGAATAGAGGAACACCGCAGTAATCGCGGGCAGGGCGCCAATGCCCTGACCGATCAGCGAAAAGAGCGGGATCATCAGGCCGAAAAGCGCAATTGACGGGATGGTGAGCACAATGGTGGCAATCCCCAGCACCGGCGTTGCCAGCCATTTATGGCGGACAATTAAAATGCCCAGCGGCACGCCAATAATAATCGCCAGGCCGACGGCGAGTGCCACCAGCCACAGGTGTTGCAGCGTCAGGGTTAAGAGATAGTCCCAGTTGTCGAGAATATAGTGAATCGTCTCCATAGCGCCTCCTACAGCAACTGTTTGCTACGCAGGAAATCACGGGCGACCTGCTGCGGTGACTGATGGTCGATATCCACCTTCTTATTCAGGTCGGTGATAACGTCGTTATTGAGCTGGGCTGAGAGGGTGTTCAGCGCCTCCTCCAGCCCCGGGTTAGCCTCCAGCGTGTCTTTTCGAACAACTGGCGTCACGGCGTAACTCGGGAAGAAGCCTTTATCGTCTTCCAGCACTTTAAGATCGAAGCCCTTTACGCGCCCGTCGGTGGTGTAGATCAGCCCCGCATCGACAAACCCGTCGCGCACCGCGTTATAGACCAGTCCCGGATCCATCTGGCGGATCTGCGGGCGGTCCAGCTCCATCTTGTAGGCCGCCTGCAACGGTTTCATCCCGTCGCTGCGCCCGGCAAATTCCAGGTCAAGGCCCAGCAGCCAGTTGTTATCCGGATCGGTTTTACGGATCTGCTCAATCTTTGCCACCATCTCAGACATGGTATTGATATGTTCAGCCTCGGCGCGCTTGCGCTGCATGGCAAAGGCATAGGTATTGTTCATATCGGCAGGTTTAAGCCACACCAGACCGTGCTTCGCGTCGAGGCGTTTCACCGTCTCGTATGACTCCTGTGGCGACATGCGTTTGTTGATGTGGTTGAAGATGATCAGCGACGTGCCGGTGTACTCCCAGGTCATATCAATCTGCCTGTTGATCATCGCGTTACGGGAAATCACCGTTGCAATATTGGTCTGCGGCTGCACCTGAAACCCTTTCTTTTGCAGATACTGCACGGTCATGGCCGAGAGAATGTGCTGCTCGGTAAAGCTCTTGGTTGCCAGGATCAGCGGCGCGGCGAGCGCCTGGCTGGTGAAGAGCGCGGCGGCGCATAGCGCCGTCAGGCCGGAAAACAGTCTCATAGAAGCTCCTTGTTATAATTATCGCGCGAGATGCGGGCTCAGTAGTCGACCCAGTGCCGCCAGCAGCGTATCCAGAATCAGGGCGAACAGGGCGGTGGCCGCCGCGCCCAGGATCAGCGTCGGAAAGTCATTCAGATAGATCCCAGGGAAAATCAGCTCGCCGTAGCTGCTGGCGCCAATCAGGAATGCCAGCGGTGCGGTACCGACGTTAATCGCAGTGGCAATGCGAATACCAGAAAGCATCACCGGCCACGCGTTAGGGATCTCAACCTGACGCAGGCGCTGCCATTTGGTCATGCCGATACCGTTTGCCGCTTCCAGCAACGACGCGGGAACAGAGCACAGCCCGGCATAGGTGTTACGCACAATCGGCAGCAGAGAGGCCAGAAAGAGGGCGATAATGGCCGGTTTATCACCGATGCCAATCACCACCATCGCCAGCGCCAGAACGGCCAGCGGCGGCAGGGTGTTACCCACGTTAAAGATTTGCATCACATATTCGGCGATACCACGCGCGGCCGGACGGCTCAGCAGAATACCGCTTGGAATGCCCACCAGCAGGGCAAAGAACATTGATGAAAAGACCAGAATCAGGTGCTGTTGCCCGAGGTAGATCAGGTCAACCTGGCGCGCCTTAATCGTCTCCAGTCCAATTCCCCAGGTGAGGAGAGCGAGAACCACGATAATCGCGCCGACAAAAAGCAGCGAACGTTTAAGTAATGGGTGCATTGCGGTGTGTCTCCCTGTGCGCATGCGTTATAGCAACCACCGGTTGCCTGTTGTTATGCCATGTTTCGGCAGGGGTACTTCACCTATAGCAAGCGAAACGGAAGGGTTCCAGCGAAGGGGGTAAAACAGTAACCCTATGAAATTAGTGACAACCTGGGTGAAGCCTTATGGCATAAGGGCTGTCAGTGGGCAGGCAGAATAGTCTTAAAGAAGCATGCCTTACGTGACAATGTCACGTAAGGCGTGCTGATTAAACCTGTCGACTAAGCGCGGCGCGCACTTTTCGTACCCGCCACGAGATGCGGACGATAGAGAAGGCGGCGACGACCACCAGCATCAGGCCCAGCGCCAGCATCGCGTGGAATCCAAACTCTCTGAACAGGATCAGCCCCGCGATACCTCCGCTGATAAAGGAGAAAAGGGTAGTTAAATGGGTTTTGAGCTGACTCTTTTGCGCGGCCGTATCTTTGGAATAATCCCGGCGCAGCATGGCGACCATAACGGAGGCCAGCGAAATGCCCGCATCGGTCAGCGTGCCGGTGATGTGTGTGGATCTTACCCGTCCACCGGATAGCTGAGTGGAGGTGGAATTATGAATTCCCATCAACCCGCACAGGAAAATAATAATCTCCTGATTCGTGGCAAAGGAGTGAAAATACATTTCGTACAGGGATACCCCTGCCAGTAATAGCCCTTCAACAAACAGAACCTGGCTGAATACCAGCCTGATGTTATGGATAATCCCCCAGATAACAATAATCCGCGCAGCGATGGCACCTGAGACAAACGAAAGAATAATGGCGCCGAAGAAAAGAATATCGCTGAGATCGGTGGAGGAAACTTCGCTGGATAGCTGCGAGGTATTGCCCGTCATATGCGAGGGAAAAAAGCCGAACGCGCCCAGCGCAATGGCATTCAGCAGTCCCGCGGAGGTCGCCAGCCAGAGGGCAAGACGACGATCCTCCTGATGCGTTCGTTCTTTCTTTAATTTAATCAGCAAAGAATACCTCCGGTTTGAGCTTTGCCTGAACGCTCAAGCTAACAAAGCGATGTCGCTGGCTGACCAGGATATTGCTTAATTATTATTTCAACGGGAGGAGTGCGAGGTTTTGTAATTAAATAAAATAACCTTGTTAATATAATGCTTTATTGCTGATGACGCGAGCAGACTGGCGGGCATAAATACCGGCCCAGTATGCATGCTCGCTGGAGCGGGATGGGATTTGATTCAGTGTAGACATAGGTGTATTTCACAACGACGAGAAGAGAAGCCAGCATCTGGTCGCCAATGTTCCTGGGAATGTACAGATCGCCAGCCAGGGTGATCCCGTATCGGTTCTCGAACGTCACCTTGCGGTGGTCGACTTTATCGCTCTTGGCGAAGGTCTTATCCAAGGTTGTCACCATCGAAACGCGGGCGTCAGGATTTCGTGTTTCTTACTAATTCATTGTTTTAACTCAACTTAACGATGCGCATAGCAGCACAGCTGACAGTTTGGGTGAATGTTTTCATTCGACGCTGGCGTCCGGCTGGGGCCGGATGATTGCCGTGCGCATCACGCCCGATATGGAGATGGCTGTGTTGACGCCCTGGCGCATTTTCGGCGCTATGGTTTTACGCAGACGCCCGCCGATCTGGACGCTCATCCCTGCATTGCCTACCAGTTTGCCGACGGTAACCACTATCAATGGGAGCTTGTGCAGGATGGGAAGCGAGTGACTCACCGCCCGGAGGGGCAATGGGCCTTTTCCGACAGCTACATGGAGGCCGAAGCGGCCCGGCTGGGACTCGGGCTGGCCTATGTCCCGGTTGAGCTGGTGGCTGACGATCTGGAGCGTGGCACGCTTATACGCGTTTTACAGCGCTATAGCCTGCGGATGGACGGACTGTACCTCTATTATCCACACCGCAACGTATCCCCGGCGCTGAAAGCGGTGATTGATACGCTGAAAATTTAGGGTGCCTCTTCGCTACGGTCTATACAGCCCCTGCGTTTGTGATACGCTACTATTTTATATAGCGCAGCTCAACTAAGGCTCTGAAATGACAAAAATAACGCCAGAATATACGGTAGTTGACTTATCACGTTGGGCAAGAAAGGAACACTTTGAAGTATTTCAGGGCTTTGCTCAATCTACATTTAACCAAACGGTTCAGCTGGACATTACCGTGCTGCTAAAGCATATCAAAGAGGTTGGCTGGAAATTTTATCCTGCGATTATTTCCCTTATTTCTCACGTCGTAAACCGGCATCCGGAATTCCGTATGGTCATGAAGGATAATGAGCTTGTAATATGGAATGAGGTGCATCCCAGCTATACCCTTTTCCATAAAGAGACGGAGACGTTTTCATCATTATGGAGTCACTTCGACGGGAATATTCATCACTTTCAGAACGTTTATGCAGAAGACGTTTCTCGCTATGGTGATAATCTTGCCTACTGGCCCAAAGAAGAGTCCCGGGAGAATATATTTTTCATATCTGATATTCCGTGGGTCAGTTTTAGCAGTTTTAACGTCAACGTCGCTAACATGCGGAATTTTTTTGCGCCCATGTTCACGTTTGGAAAATACTATAACCAGGATGAAAAAGTCTTGTTGCCTTTCGCCGTTCAGGTCCATCATTCTGTTTGTGATGGCTTCCATGTAGCCAGGATGATCAACGAGTTACAAGAGTTATGTGATAATTTACCACACCATTCAGAGGCGCCGAACGTGTGATTCACGTGTTTTTAACATACGTCTGACGAGAGGAAATGCTGTAACCAAATTTTACGCCAGAACAGATTAAAATATTCAATCGCATTGTTTTCGAGAAGATCGAAATAATGCATGATTAAGCCGCGAGCCGTTTCCGGCCCGCGGCGGCATGACAGGTGATGAGTCGTTCTGACGATCAGGCGGCTTTGACGGCCCGGATTTTTTTGCTGCTATCCGCATCTGATGCTGTTTTATCCGTTGCAGCATTGCGCTCGGGAAGCTTGCTGGTACGCAGGATATGCTGCACGGACTCTTTCTGCTCGGCGAGATACAGACCAAGGTTCTCCGCCTGCGTTTCATCCATCTGCATTCCGCTTTGCAACAGCCAGTCAGTGAACGCTTCTGCCATATCGAGCAGTTTGTCGTGAGCGTCAGCCTCTTTCTTACTGGCAAATGTCATTTTCTCTTCACCTTTTCTTACGACAACAAATTTTGTTTCAACAGCCATTGCGCACCCCCATATACTGTAATTATATACAGTATAGCAGTTGTGACGTTGTGTTGCAGCAAAAATGTGCGAGCCTGGCCTGCACAACGGGTGGACAAGCCAGGTGCTGTTATCGGTATAGCGTTTTTTCGACAATCGGGATCAGCAAAGTGGACTGCCATTCCGCCAGCGTCAGCTGGGCAAGTTTACCCAGCGCGGTGTAGAACGGATGGGCCGCGTTTTCAACGAATACGCTAAGGAAACGCGTGCTCCATGGCAGCAGATGCCAGGCCAGAAGCTGGTCGCGTTCTGTTTCGCGACCGTTCTCGGCAAGCCATGCCGCCAGCATCAGCAACGTTCCGAAATGATCTTCAGGCTCATTCTGCTGCATCTCAAAGGCGATATGGTTTTCACGCATCCACTGACGCAACGCGAGGGTCGAATCGCCAAACAGCACTGACTCGCGATCAAGCCAGACCGAGCCCCACGGGGGGGCGGGCAGGGCATACGGGCCAATAAACAGACGCTGCCAGGCGTCTTTCAACGCTTCATCCGATGGGGTCTTAAACATACTGGCGACAGGCAGCAGGTTTTCCTCCGCCAGCGGCCAGTCCTGAACCCAGTCACCTGCGGTCAGGGCACTCACCAGCGGCGCGGTCTGCTCGCTGTCTGGGGCGAAATAAAACAGCGCGCCCAGTACCCGGGCGCTGAACGCGAACGATTCGCGGTGTGAGACATCATTCATTACAACTTTCCTTACTTGCGCGCGGGTAGCCCCGCGCACCTGTGTTAACCTGCAATTGCTAACCCTGCGGTCATATGCAGACCATAAAATAGCCCACGGCCAATCAGTTCACCCAGCACCACCAGAACGACACCTGCAAACAGGCCGAGCGTTTTTGGCTCCTGACGACGAATAAGCGGGCAGATCCAGCAGCCTAAACCCGCCGCCAGCAACGCGATGCGCCACACCTGAAGCGAGCCATAATCTGGCAGCAGGGCGCTGGCCTGCTGGATGGAACTCTGTATCGTCCCCAGCGTATTGCTTTGCAACACGACGACCGCCACGCAGACGATAAGTGCCAGTACGCTGACTGACGCGGCAAGAGTACCTTTGAATGTCACGTTTGCGACGCGCAGCAGCAGCGCGGCCAGCAGAGGACCAGCCAGAACCATCGTCAGGAAGAAGCTCAGCGTGGTGTAACCCGTATACCAGGTCGGGACAGTCTCAATCTGATAGACACGGGTCATCGCCCAGACAAAAACGATGCCCAGGATCTGGCTGACAACCAGCCAGATTTTGCCCAAAGCTGGGGGCATTTTACCGATAACCGACACCAGCCACCAGAAACCGCCCACGGCAAAGAAGATCGAACCCGCCGCGATCTCATTACTCAGCGCTGACGCGCCCACGCGGTTAAGCGAGTTGAAGGCACGCAGCGGGGAGCCAAGATGCAGCACCGAAGCCATAAACCCAATACCCATTACCAGCCAGAGAAAAAACAGGCTGCGCACGATGCGCATTCTGGCCTTGTCATCATTTTCCTTAAGCCAGACGAAGCCCATCACGATTAACGCGCCGGCCACGCACTGCCCGAAAACGGTGAAGATCACCAGCGGCCATTCATGCCATCCACTTCCCATCTCACACCTCCTTCGGGTTTGCCAGGTAGCCGGTGGTGTCCCCCGTCGGACGGCTGTTGGCGTTAGGTTTAATCACAATACTCGGCTTTGTGAAGTGCGCAGACGGCAGCGGCGCGACGGCAGCAAGCTGGCCGTGTTTTTTGCGCAGCTCCTCAATCGGGCCAAAGTCCAGCGCGCGCAGCGGGCAGGATTCGACGCAGATGGGCTTTTTGCCGTCCGCCACCCGGCTGTGGCAGCCGTCGCACTTGGTCATGTGGCCTTTGGCGGCATTGTACTGCGGCGCGCCGTACGGGCAGGCCATGTGGCAGTAGCGACAGCCGATGCAGACATCCTCGTCCACCAACACAAAACCGTCGTCGCGCTTGTGCATTGCCCCGCTCGGGCAGACCTTGGTGCAGGCCGGATCTTCGCAGTGGTTGCAGGCAATCGACAGGTAATAGGCGAAGACATTCTGATGCCAGACGCCGTTATCCTCCTGCCAGTCGCCGCCCGCGTATTCATAAATACGACGGAAGCTAACGTCCGGGGTCAGATCTTTGTAATCCTTGCAGGCCAGCTCGCAGGTTTTGCACCCGGTGCAGCGGCTGGAATCAATAAAAAATCCATACTGGGTTGTCATCGGTTAATCCTTATGCCTTCTCGATCTGCACCAGGTTCGTGTGCTGCGGGTTGCCTTTCGCCAGCGGTGACGGGCGGTGCGTGGTCAGGGTATTGATGCAGGAGCCGTGATCGACACGATCGCCGTTCATGTTGGCGTCATGCCAGGCGCCCTGGCCCATCGCGCTTACGCCGGGCATGATGCGCGGGGTGACTTTCGCAGCAATGCGCACTTCGCCGCGGTCGTTGAAGACGCGCACCATATCCCCATTTTTGATACCTCGTTGCTCTGCATCCACAGGGTTAAGCCACACCTCCTGGCGACAGGCGGCCTGGAGCACATCTACGTTGCCGTAACTGGAGTGGGTACGGGCTTTAAAGTGGAAACCGAACAGTTGCAGCGGGAATTTGCTGCGCTCGGGCGCGTCCCAGCCTTCAAAGGTTGAGGTATAGACCGGCAGCGGGGTGATGGTTTCGTCTTTTTGCAGTTCCCAGGTTGCCGCAATATCCGCCAGCTTGCTGGAGTAGATCTCGATTTTGCCCGACGGGGTTTTCAGCGGATTGGCATCCGGATCGTCACGGAATTTTTTATAGGCCACAAAATGTCCATTTGGATCTTTGCGCTTATAAATACCCATTTTTTTCAGCGCGTCGTAGGACGGCAGCAGCGGATCTTTGGCGACCATTTTGGCGTACAGGTAGCGCAGCCACTGCTCCTGCGTACGGCCTTCGGTGAATTTCTGATGGATATCCGGTCCGAGGCGTTTCGCCACTTCGCTCATGATCCAGTAAATGGGCTTGCGCTCGAACTTCGGGGCGGTAACCGGCTGGAGGAAAATCAGGTATCCCATGTTGCCGGCGTAATCGTTGGGGATGATATCTTCCTGCTCGACGGTCATCAGATCCGGCAGAACAATATCGGCATACTTCGCAGACGAGGTCATGAAGTTATCAATGACGACGATCGTTTCGCACTTGCTCTCATCCTGCAAAATGTCGTGAGTTTTGTTGATATCGGAGTGCTGGTTGATGATGGTATTACCCGCGTAGTTCCAGATGAACTTGATCGGCGCATCGAGCTTATCTTTGCCGCGTACGCCGTCGCGCAGGGCGGTCATCTCCGGTCCACGCACGATGGCATCCGTCCAGCTGAAGCAGGAGATTTGCGTTTTCACCGGATTTTCCGGCAGCGGCATGCGTTCGATGGTGATGGTGTAGGTCGATTCGCGTGCGCCGCTGTTACCGCCGTTAATGCCGACGTTGCCGGTCAGGATCGGCAGCATGGCGATGGCGCGGGACGTTTGCTCCCCGTTTGCCTGACGCTGCGGGCCCCAGCCCTGGCAAATGTAGGCCGGTTTCGCCGAACCGATTTCACGGGCCAGCTTAATGATGCGTTCGGCAGGGATGCCCGTTATGCGAGACGCCCAATCCGGAGTTTTCGCGGTTTTGTCATCACCCTGGCCGAGAATATAGGCTTTGTAATGACCATTAGCCGGTGCGCCTTCCGGCAGGGTTTTTTCGTCATAACCCACGCAGTATTTATCGAGGAAAGGTTGATCGACCAGATTTTCATTAATCAGCACCCACGCAATACCTGCCACCAGCGCGGCATCGGTGCCCGGACGAATCGGGATCCACTCGTCTTCACGCCCTGCGGCAGTGTCGGTATAACGCGGATCGATAACGATCATCCGCGCGTTTGACCGTTCGCGCGCCTGCTCAAGGAAGTATGTGATCCCGCCGCCGCTCATGCGCGTTTCCGCCGGATTATTGCCGAACATCACCACCAGTTTGGTGTTTTCGATATCCGATGTGCTGTTGCCGTCGTTGCTGCCGTAGGTGTAGGGCATTGCGCAGGCGATCTGCGCGGTGCTGTAGGTGCCGTAGTGGCTGAGGAAGCCGCCGTAGCAGTTCATCAGGCGCGCGACCAGCGAGGCGTAAGGGGAGGAACGGGTGATGTTGCCGCCTACAATTCCGGAGGAGTAGTTAATGTAGACCGCTTCGTTGCCGTATTTTTCGACCACGCTTTTCAGACTCGCGGCGATGGTGTCCAGCGCTTCTTCCCAGGTGATACGCTCAAACTTGCCTTCTCCGCGTTTGCCCACGCGTTTCATCGGATAGTTCAGACGGTCTGGGTGATTGATGCGACGGCGAATTGAACGGCCTCGCAGGCAGGCGCGAACCTGATGGTTGCCGTAAACATCCTCGCCGGTATTATCCGTCTCAACCCAATAGACTTCGTCATCGCGAACGTGCAGACGCAGAGCGCAGCGGCTACCGCAGTTTACCGAGCAGGCGCCCCAGACGACTTTGTCTTCTGCGGGCTGAATAGCGGACTGCACAGCGGCGGCGGCGCTTTTCAGACCAAAAGGTAATGCGATCCCACCGGCGGCAAGCGCCAGAGATCCTATGGCAGTAGATTTAACCAGAGTTCGACGGCTTATCCCGCCGTGATGTTCAACTTCGGACATGACTCACCCCATCATTGTTAATAATTATTTTCACCCGTGACTACAACCGGGCTAATGATGGGGGGAATGTTACTTATTTAGAGGTATTAAATATTAATCCTCGTCAAATCAGGGGAATTGAGTGGGAAAATCATTGCGGCTCAGCGGGCGCATTCTCCTGCGTACCTGCGCCGCTCACCGGGTAGTTGCCGCTACTGGTGCGGGTATACAAAATTTTGAAAGTATCGTTGGCACAATGCCCAACGACCTGCGCATCCGGCTGATCGGCCTGATCGTTCGGGACGATGTTCAGGGTAAAGCCAGACTCCGGTACGCCGTTGTTGATAATCTTCTGCTGAATGTCGCTTTTCACGCGCTCGCAGGAATCCGGGGCCGCAAGAAGAGCGGGTGAAGCACTCATTAACAGCAGGGCGGTAATCCAGGGTAACCGTTTCATCTGTAGCTCCTTTTCACTGTGTAGACTGTAAGCATAGCAGGGCTAGGGTAAGCTTTTGTTTTTGGGTCTGTCTTTCTGAATTGTCCTGGAGCCCTGCCTGCGTCATAAAATAAATTGCGAATAATGGTGCTGATTGTCTACCAGATAAGAAGGCAGGGTGCGTTTTGATACCTCTTGCCTGACCAGTTTTCGGTCTCGTCCCCAGATATCTTCGGCGTTTGTGATAACCTTCATAATATGTTCCGGGTTATTGAATTCCGGCAGATCGTATTCGGTATGAGAAATGGTAGACATTTTTTCAGAAATTCTTTCTGGGGTCATTACCCAGGAGAAATGCCAGCCGCCATCTTTCACAATCTTATTATTGATTTTTAGCCAGTTCCATTTAAACCATGACCAGTTTTTATCTTTGCGCGCACGCTTCCAGTTTCGGAAAGATTCAGGCTCACCGTGGAAGAAATGCTTAAGGTTGTAATAGGACGTCGCGCGCGGCAAAGTACATTTTCTAGGCGTACCATCCGTGTTGTGAACCTGGAGATTAAACTGATAGTTGAATACGTTTTGATGAATAGTCGTGCAGAGCGCGCGCGGATTTATGGCCCTGACCGTGTCGGGAGAGAAGATTTCGTCAACGTCTGACACCAGAATCAGATCGTCGTCTGCCGCGTCTTTTAACCCGTTCATAATGGAGTTGCGAAGCGCTGCTTCATTTGCCCATGCATCAACCTGGTTATTATCCGCCCGGTTTAAAATAGGCTGCGCGTCAAAAGGCACGTAAATGATTTTGTCTTTGAATTTGGCAAACTTCGTAATATCGAAATGCAATTCTCGCGGTATGCCCGTAAAAGAGTGTGTTGCTTCTACAATGACAAAACGGTCAACAACATCAGCGAGAGTATGTAATCTGATGTCGAGCAACATATCTTCGTCATAGTATAAAAAACAGTCGTAAATCATGATGTTAACCCGAAAATTTAAGAATCTAATTTTATAATAGTGTGGAATCTTCCGCGCCCAAAGTAGCCACTTTGGCAGGTCTCGTCAATGCAAACGACGGATTTATACAGCGCGAAGAGTCAAATGAAGTGCTGTTATGTAAGTTGCTGTATTTGCTAATATGATTGTATCTCTCTCTGAACGGTAAATGATGTGAACAAATACGCAGCGATAACGCTACTGGCAACGGTACTGGTGGGATGCGACAACAACACCGCGCCGCTGTCATTTACGCCGGAGATGGCGAGCTTTTCGAACGAGTTTGACTTTGATCCTCTGCGCGGGCCGGTGAAGGATTTTACCCAGACGCTGTTTAACGATAAGGGTGAAGTCTCTAAACGTGTGACCGGCACGATGTCAACGGAAGGGTGTTTCGATACGCTGGAACTGCACGATCTCGAAGCGAATACGGGCGTTGCGCTGGTGCTGGATGCTAACTACTACGTCGATGCGGAAACCCAGCAGCAGAAGGTAAAGTTGCAGGGGAAATGCCAGCTGGCGGAACTGCCGTCTGCCGGCCTGACGTGGGACACCGACGATAACGGGTTTGTGGTTGCAGCGCACAGTAAAGAGTTGGAAGTGAAGTACCAGTATGACGCCGACGGCTACCCGCTGGGTAAAACTACGGTTTCCGGCGACCAGCGTTTATCGGTCAAGTCGGTGCCTTCGAAAGATCTGCGCAAGCGCATGGATTATACGGCGGTAAGCCTGTTGAACGATAAACCGATGGGCAATGTAAAGCAGAGCTGTGATTACGATCGCCACAACAACCCGGTGAACTGTGAGCTGGTGATAACAGATGACAGCGTCAAACCTGCCGTTGAGCGCAAGTACACCATCAAAAACAGCATTGAATATTATTGAGAATAAAACCGCGCAGGTTACTGCGCGGTGGGTTTAAGCAGGCTGGCGGAGGAGGACTTATGCCCGGCCAGATGCTGATGCTGGAAAATGCACATGCGTATGGTGTTACGGTATTCGCCGTTAATAAAGAACTCATGGATCAGTTCACCTTCCACCATAAAGCCCAGCTTACGGTAGATATGAATCGCTTTTTCGTTCTCTTTGTCGACGATAAGGTAAAGCTTGTAGAGATTCAGGACGTTAAACCCGTAATCCATCGCCAGCTTTGCCGCTCGCGACGCAAGACCTTTCCCCTGGTGCTCCGGTGAAATAATGATCTGAAATTCCGCCCGACGGTGAACGTGGTTGATCTCAACCAGTTCAACCAGCCCGGCTTTTTCACCTTCGCACTCCACCACAAACCGGCGTTCACTCTGATCGTGGATATGCTTATCGTAGAGATCGGACAGCTCGACAAACGCCTCATAAGGCTCTTCAAACCAGTAGCGCATCACGCTGGCATTGTTGTCGAGCTGGTGAACAAAGCGTAAATCTTCGCGCTCCAGCGGACGGAGCTTAACGTCACACGGCGTCGACATTACGGTGCTACCGTGCGGCCAGTGCGACGATCGAGACAGCGCAGGGTGTTAGGCTCCCAGTAAGCGTTGACGTTGGCACTTTGCTGGCATTTGTCGCGGGCATCAAACGCGACGTCTTCTTTATCCCACTCTTTCTCCACGCGCTTATTCACTTTCTGACGCAGGCTGCGGGTGTCATTCCATTGTTCTTTGTCCATGGCAGCATTCTGGCGGCTTTGCGCGCTGTCACCAGACTCAATGATGAGTTTGCTGGTTTCGGCTGATGCCGTTGCGGCGAAGGCGAACGAGGACAGTGCCAGTGCGGCTGTCAGACAAAGGCGTTTGCTTAATGTAGTCATAGCGTTTCCTTTAAACGGGTGCAGAGAATCGGATTACCCCGTTGGATTCTACACCAATCCGAAAGGGTGTCATACCCGCGCGGCAGGTATGGGAACGATGTGAACATTATCGCGTATGATGTCTAAATCAATCCTCACGAAACGAGAAAAATGTTCAAAACGACGCTGCTTTTTTTCGCGACCGCGCTGTGCGAAATCATCGGATGCTTTTTGCCGTGGCTCTGGCTAAAGCGGGGCGCTTCCGCGCTGCTGCTGATCCCGGCGGGTGTGTCCCTGGCCCTTTTTGTCTGGCTGCTCACCCTGCATCCGGCCGCCAGCGGGAGGGTATATGCGGCCTACGGCGGAGTGTACGTCTGTACCGCGCTGCTGTGGCTGCGCGTTGTCGATGGCGTCCGGCTAAGCCTGTATGACTGGGCAGGCGCGCTGATTGCCCTGTGCGGCATGTTGATCATCGTGGCCGGTTGGGGACGCGCATAAGCGTCCTTATAGTGTGATCGCCCGCTGATTTTACGATCATTATACTTGTATGGTAGTAGTGTGGTTGCGTAAATTTCCTGCATCACAACGAGCGATGTAAGGAAATGGATTATGAAGATTGTCGGGGCTGAAGTATTT
Source organism: Enterobacter sp. MGH 38 (assembly GCF_000492855.1). Lineage (NCBI taxonomy): Bacteria > Pseudomonadati > Pseudomonadota > Gammaproteobacteria > Enterobacterales > Enterobacteriaceae > Enterobacter > Enterobacter sp. MGH 38. The sequence continues at coordinate 1,156,805 of NZ_KI535608.1, forward strand.
GTCACCTGCCCGGGGCGTAACTTTGTCACCCTTAAAATTACGACCGATGAAGGCATTGTCGGCCTGGGTGATGCCACGCTGAACGGACGCGAACTTTCCGTTGCCTCTTACCTGAAAGATCACCTGTGCCCTCAGCTGATTGGCCGCGATGCGCACCGCATCGAAGATATCTGGCAGTTCTTCTATAAAGGCGCTTACTGGCGTCGTGGTCCGGTAACCATGTCAGCGATTTCTGCCGTGGATATGGCGCTATGGGACATTAAGGCGAAAGCCGCGAACATGCCGCTCTATCAGCTTCTGGGCGGGGCTTCCCGGGAAGGAGTGATGGTTTATTGTCACACCACCGGGCACACCATTGACGACGTGCTGGAAGATTATGCCCGTCATAAAGAGATGGGCTTCAAGGCAATTCGCGTGCAGTGCGGCGTGCCGGGAATGAAAACCACCTACGGCATGGCCAAAGGCAAAGGGCTGGCGTATGAACCTGCGACCAAGGGCGCTTGGCCGGAAGAGCAGCTGTGGTCCACCGAGAAATACCTCGACTTCACGCCCAAACTGTTCGACGCAGTGCGCAGCCAGTTCGGTTTCAGTGAACATCTCCTTCACGACATGCACCACCGTCTGACGCCCATCGAAGCGGCGCGGTTCGGCAAAAGTATTGAAGATTACCGCCTGTTCTGGATGGAAGATCCGACTCCCGCTGAAAACCAGGAGTGTTTCCGCCTGATCCGCCAGCACACCGTCACGCCAATTGCGGTGGGGGAAGTGTTCAACAGCATCTGGGACTGCAAGCAGCTGATTGAAGAGCAGCTCATTGACTATATCCGCGCCACCATAACCCATGCGGGCGGCATCACCGGGATGCGTCGCATTGCGGACTTTGCCTCACTCTACCAGGTGCGTACCGGCTCACACGGCCCGTCGGATCTGTCGCCGATTTGCCACGCCGCGGCGCTGCATTTTGACCTGTGGGTACCGAACTTTGGTGTGCAGGAGTATATGGGTTATTCAGAGCAGATGCTGGAAGTGTTCCCGCACAGCTGGCGCTTCGATAACGGCTATATGCACCCGGGCGACAAGCCAGGGCTGGGCATTGAGTTTGATGAGAAGCTGGCAGCGAAATACCCGTACGATCCGGCTTATCTGCCGGTGGCCCGTCTGGAAGACGGCACTCTCTGGAACTGGTAAACGAGGAGCGAATGATGAAAAGCGTAGTGATCCAACAGCCGAATGCGCTGGAGATTGAGGAGCGTCCTCTCCCGTTGCCGGGGGCAGGCGACGTCCGCGTCAAAATTAAGCTCGCCGGTATCTGCGGTTCAGACAGCCATATCTATCGCGGGCATAACCCGTTTGCAAAATATCCGCGGGTAATCGGTCACGAATTCTTTGGCGAAATAGACGCGGTTGGCGAAGGCGTGGAGGGCACCCGACTCGGCCAGCGCGTTTCGGTGGATCCGGTGATCAGCTGCGGGCACTGTTACCCCTGTTCCGTCGGAAAACCGAACGTTTGCACCTCGCTGGTGGTGCTGGGCGTCCATCGCGACGGTGGTTTCAGCGAATACGCCGTCGTGCCGGCGAAAAATGCCTGGCACATTCCGGATGCGATCCCTGACAAACACGCGGTGATGGTTGAGCCATTCACCATTGCCGCCAACGTGACGGGGCAGGCGAAACCCACCGAACAGGACGTGGCGCTGATCTACGGCGCAGGCCCGATGGGGCTGGTCACCGTGCAGGCGCTGAAGGGCGTTTACAAGGTGAAGCAGGTCATCGTGGTAGACCGCATTGATGAGCGGCTGGAGATGGCGCAACGCAGCGGCGCAGACTGGGTCTTCAACAACGGCGAGCAGTCGTTACAGACTGCGCTGGATGAAAAAGGCATCAAGCCGACATTAATCATCGATGCTGCCTGTCATCCGTCCATTTTGCAGGAAGCGATTACGCTGGCGTCTCCGGCGGCGCGCATCGTGCTGATGGGATTTTCCAGCGACCCGAGCCAGATCGTGCAGCAGGGGATCACCGGCAAAGAGCTGTCGATCTTCTCTTCGCGCCTGAATGCCAACAAATTCCCGGTGGTCATTGACTGGCTGGAAAAAGGGCTGATCGACCCTGAAAAACTGGTCACCCATACATTTGACTATCACCACGTTACAGACGCCATCGAACTGTTTGAAAAAGACCAGCGGCAGTGCTGCAAAGTCTTGCTCACGTTCGACCAATAATAATTCACGCGGTTAAGAGCCTGCGAAGACAGGCTCTAAGTGGTACGCATCTTACCTTTCAGAGATAGCCATTATGACTCAAGCACAACCTCAAAGAAGTACGTCAGATTTGGTGAAAGCCGCCGTATCTGGCTGGCTGGGCACCGCCCTGGAATTTATGGATTTCCAGCTCTACTCCCTTGGCGCCGCGCTGGTGTTTCATGAAATTTTCTTCCCTGAGCAATCGGCGGCCATGGCGCTGATCCTGGCGATGGGCACCTACGGCGCAGGCTACATCGCGCGTATCGTCGGGGCATTTATCTTCGGCAGAATGGGCGACAGAATTGGCCGTAAAAAAGTGCTGTTTATCACCATCACCATGATGGGGATCTGCACCACCTTAATCGGCGTGCTGCCGACCTACGCGCAGATCGGGATTTTCGCACCGGTGCTGCTGGTGACGCTGCGTATTATTCAGGGGCTGGGCGCGGGGGCAGAAATCTCCGGTGCGGGCACCATGCTGGCGGAGTACGCGCCGAAGGGTAAACGCGGCATCATCTCCTCGCTGGTGGCCATGGGCACCAACTGCGGAACGCTGAGCGCCACGGCGATCTGGGCCGTGATGTTCTTTGCCCTCGATCGTGAAGAACTTATTGCCTGGGGCTGGCGCGTGCCATTCCTCGCCAGCGTGGTGGTGATGATCTTCGCCATCTGGCTGCGTATGAACCTTAAAGAGAGCCCGGTGTTTGAGAAGGTTAACGACGCCGAAACCGTTGCGCCAGCGGCGGCGCAGGATACCTCATTAGTCGCGATGTTTAAGAGCAAATCGTTCTGGCTGGCGACGGGGCTGCGCTTTGGCCAGGCCGGTAACTCTGGGCTTATCCAGACCTTCCTTGCCGGGTATCTGGTGCAGACGCTGTTATTTGATAAGGCGATCCCAACCGATGCGCTGATGATCAGTTCGATTCTCGGCTTCCTCACCATTCCGCTGCTGGGCTGGCTGTCCGATAAAGTGGGGCGCCGTCTGCCGTATATCATCCTTAACATTTCAGCCATTATTCTGGCTTACCCGATGCTGTCGATTATTGTTGATAAGAGTTACGCGCCGGGCGTGATTATGCTCTCTATCATCGTTATTCATAACTTTGCGGTCCTCGGGCTGTTTGCGCTGGAAAACATCACCATGGCAGAGATGTTTGGTTCGCGGAACCGCTTTACCCGCATGGCAATCTCGAAAGAGGCGGGAGGGCTGGTGGCCGTAGGCTTTGGTCCGGTGCTGGCGGGGATCTTCTGCAATATGACCGGGTCCTGGTGGCCAATTGTGGCGATGCTGGTGGCGTACTCGCTGATTGGGCTGGTCTCCGCTTTGCTGATGCCGGAAGTGCGCGACCGCGATCTGAGTGAAGCCGAAGATGCAGCCGAAGCGCCGCATAAAGAAGCGGTAGCCTACGGCGCGCTCTCTTCACGCCGCTAGTGGTTTACATCTTGTGTTACCTGTCACACAACTTTTTACTGATGTCACACCACATGGCGAAAAGTTAATGTAAATCAAGATCTGAAAACGACGTATCAGTATGGTTAATGGCAGCGTTTTTTGACTCCGACTGCCATTCTAGTTGGTGTAGTCAGCAGGCGCTGCCGCTCTTAAAAGGAAGCGGCAGCGGATCACAGCTTTCATTAATTAACGAGTCTCAATCATGGAAAACCAGTTATTACAGGCGAAGGCAACGCGTCCTCAGTACGATCGCGACAGCCTCAAGGCACGCATTGTTCATTTAGGGTTTGGCGCGTTTCACCGCGCGCACCAGGCGGTGTACACTGATATACTCGCCGCAGAACAGGGCAGCGACTGGGGTTACTGCGAAGTTAACCTGATTGGCGGCGAACAGCAGATCGCCGATCTGAAGGCACAGGATAACCTTTATACCGTGGCAGAGATGTCTGCCGATGCGTGGACAGCGCGCGTGGTCGGCGTCGTCCAAAACGCGCTGCATGCCCAGGTCGACGGGCTGGAAACCGTGTTTGCGGCGCTGTGCGAGCCACAGGTCGCCATTGTTTCCCTGACCATCACCGAGAAAGGGTATTGCCATTCCCCGGCATCAGGACAACTGATGTTCGATCATCCGTTAATCGTTGCCGACCTGCAAAACCCCCATCAGCCGAAATCTGCGCCGGGCGTCGTGGTTGAAGCGTTGGCGCGGCGTAAGGCGGCGGGGCTGCCAGCATTCAGCGTGATGTCATGCGATAACATGCCGGAGAACGGCCACGTGATGCGCAATGTCACCTGCGCCTACGCGCGCGCTGTTGACGGCGAACTGGCCGACTGGATTGAAGCGAACGTCACCTTCCCGTCAACCATGGTGGACCGTATTGTGCCCGCCGTCACGGCTGACACGCTGGATAAAATCGAACAGCTGACCGGCGTACGCGATCCGGCAGGTGTCGCCTGCGAGCCGTTCCGCCAGTGGGTGGTGGAAGATAATTTCGTCGCCGGACGTCCAAAGTGGGAAAAGGCCGGTGCGGAACTGGTTTCTGATGTCATTCCGTTTGAAGAGATGAAGCTGCGAATGCTTAACGGCAGCCACTCGTTCCTGGCCTATCTCGGCTACCTTGCCGGTTATCAGCACATTAACGACTGCATGGAAGATGAACATTATCGCGCAGCCGCGCATGCGCTGATGCTGAAAGAGCAGGCGCCGACTCTGAAAGTGAAGGGGGTGGATTTAGCTCACTATGCTGACCTGTTGATCGCGCGCTACAGCAATCCGGCCCTGCGTCACCGCACCTGGCAAATCGCCATGGACGGTAGCCAGAAATTGCCGCAGCGGATGCTCGATTCCGTGCGCTGGCACCTGGTCCACCAGAAACCCTTCCCGCTGCTGGCCCTCGGTGTGGCGGGCTGGATGCGTTATGTCGGCGGTGTGGATGAGCAGGGTAACCCGATTGAGGTGAGCGACCCGCAGCGGGCGGTGATTCAGGCGGCGGTAAACGGTAGCGCTGAAGGCGAAAGCCGCGTTAATGCGCTGTTGGGCATTGAGGCTATTTTCGGTAACGAGCTGCCGAAGGACGCGGTGTTTGTGGCGTCGGTCATGCAGGCTTATCAGACGTTGCTGCAAAAAGGCGCGAAGGCCACGGTTGCTGAGTACGCCACCCGGCTTTAACGCTATGACATGCCGCCGTCCGCGGCGGCATGTCGGGGCGCAGCTTAGTGCATCCCCAGGCGAATCAGCTCAATCGGTTCGAACTTACCTTCGCATCCTTCCACTTCAACCGTTTTACCACGACGCACCTGCTCGGCATTAAGGCCGTCGCTGTGGATCGCTTTAATCACGCCGAACTGACCTGTGCCGCTAATCATGACGCGGCTGCCAGTGGTGATTGCATTTCGGTTACGGTCGTATGTCATCATGGTATTTTCTCCTCTCGTACTTATCCGCTACGGCGCTAATTCGACGGCTGCCGTTCACGGGGCACTATTAATACGCCTCTCTTTAACGAAATTATTTGCTTTTGATCAAGCTCACACTTTTTTCTTATTTCATGCAGGCGTTGACGGTTCAGGACACCACTTTACAAAGCGGACAGTTATTTTCCTTAATTGATAGTTTCCGGATGCAAGTGTTTAGGCTTTGTTTATATCCACAATGTCATTCTGGAGACAGAAAATAACCCTTCATCGGAAAAGGAGTCAGGCTTATGTATAAGAAAATTTTGATGCCTGTTGACGTGTTTGAGATGGATTTGAGCGATAAAGCGGTACGCCATGCGGTCAACCTCGCGAAGGCGGAAGGCGCGACGATCACCCTGGTCAACATTCTCCCTAACAGCAGCCGTTCATTACTGCGGGGGTTCAATGCCGATATTAAGAAGTTCGAAGAGTATATGACCGCCGAGTCTGATAAGAAGATGAAGGCGCTGAAACGGCTCTTTGATATGTCCCCGGAAAATATTGATTGTGAAGTTCGCTTCGGCAACGTACGCGATGAAATCATCAAGCTCAGCAAAGAGGGGAAATATGACGTTATTGTTATTGGATCAAGAAATCCGAGCATGACAACCCATCTGCTGGGTTCAAATGCTGAAACTATCCTGCGCTACGCCATTATTCCGGTGTTAGTGGTCCGCTAATTACTTCGCCGCAACCGAAAGGGGGCGGCGAGGTTTTATTCTTCGCTGAACCACTCGCGGTTTTCCTGACGAATTAACTGAACTGACTCACTAATTTCCTGAAGGTGAAGCGTCATCGCTTTATCTACGGCTTCCACGTCGCGTTTTTCCAGCGCGCTGAAAATATCATGATGCTGGCGCAGCAACATCTCTGGCGGAGAAACATGGTCGAGGCTCATGTAGCGCACGCGGTCGATGGTCGCTTTGATGTTTTCAACGGTATCCCACGCGAGCTGGCACTCGGCGATCTGCGCCAGTTTCTGGTGAAACTCGTCGTCCAGCTGGAAAAAGTCGTTTAACTGTTTGCGGTCGATGGCGATTCGTTGCTGATGCAGGTTTTGCTCCAGCAGGTAGCACTGGTTATCGTTGATGAGCGACGCGGCGCGACGCACCACGGCGCACTCGATGGCCTGGCGAACAAAACAGCCATTCCGTACCTGCGAAAGCGAAATTTTATTTACATAGCTGCCGCGCTGTGGGCGGATCTGAATAAGGCCGTTTTCTGCGAGTTTAATAAACGCCTCGCGCACGGGCTGACGGGAAACGTCAAAACGTACCGAAACCTCTTTTTCTGAGAGTGGCGTTCCTGGTGGGATCAGGCAGCGAACAATATCACGGCGTAAGATGCGATATATTTGCTGATTAACGGGCTGGGTAGGATTAAGTTGCGATTCAGCGGCCATGGGTTGTGATTTCTCAGAGAGTTAACTTGAACATACTACCATTCTTTTCCCTGCCATCACATACCCGGCCCGCAGGCCGGGAAGGGTGAATTACCCGCGATGCACGCTGAGTCCGGCATAGGTCTGGCTGACGGGCATCATCTCAACCGTGTTGATGTTGACATGCTTCGGCAAATTCGCGACCCACCAGACGGTTTCGGTGATATCTTCCGGCGTCAGCGCATTCGCGTTTTCATAGGTTTTATCCGCTTTCGCGTCATCGCCTTTGAAACGCACGTTGGAGAATTCGGTTCCGCCTACCAGACCCGGCTCAACATCGGTCACGCGGATCGCGGTTCCGTGCAGGTCGGTGCGCAGGTTCAGACTGAACTGGCGGACAAAGGCTTTGGTCGCGCCATAGACGTTGCCGCCCGCGTAAGGCCAGCTTCCGGCGGTGGAACCGATGTTAATGATATGACCACGGTTACGTTCAACCATGCCCGGCAGCACGGCGCGGGTCATGTACACCAGGCCTTTGTTGTTGGTGTCGATCATGTTCTCCCAGTCTTCCAGGCTGGCTTTGTGGGCAGGTTCCATACCCAGCGCCAGGCCAGCGTTATTGACCAGCACGTCAATTTCACGCCATTCGGCAGGCAGGTTGGCAATCATCTCTTCAATGGCGGCGCGGTTGCGGACGTCCAGCTGTGCGGTCAGAATGCTGTCACCCAGCTCGTCTTTTAGCTCCTGCAAACGCTCCTGACGACGCCCCGTTGCAATCACTTTGTGTCCGTTGGCGACGAAGCGACGCGTGATGCTTTCACCAAAACCCGCTGTCGCCCCGGTAACTAAAATAATCATCTCACTGTTCCTCAACGCTTTTTGTGTTGTACTAACATAGCACGCTCTCCGGCACGTCGTTAAGGCAACATTTGTATGACGCCATTGCAGGCTGGCGCAGGCTGGCCTACTCTGGGGAGAAATACCGTGCTCAGGAGTAAACGATGTCGGTCAACAATCCTTTTTTTGAAATTAGCCTGTTGCCTTATCAGGCGCCACGTTTTGATGCGATCAACGACAGCCATTACCGCCCGGCGTTTGATGAAGCAATGCGCCTGAAGCGTGCAGACATTGACGCGATTATCGCGCAGCGCGCCGCGCCGGACTTCGATAACACCGTGCTGGCGCTTGAAAAAAGCGGGGCCATGCTGTCGCGCGTGAGCAGCGTATTCTTCGCCATGACGTCCGCACACACCAACGATTATCTTCAGGCACTGGACGAGCAGTTCTCCACCGAACTGGCCGGGCTGGCGAACGATATCTGGCTAAACGATACGCTTTTCGCCCGCGTGGAAGCCGTCTGGCAGGATCGCGAGGCGCTGGATGCCGAATCCCGCCGACTGACGGAGGAGACGTATCAGCACTTTGTTCTTGCGGGCGCGCGTCTGAACGCCGATGAAAAAGCCGAGCTGAAATCTCTGAATACCGAAGCCGCCACCCTGACCAGCCAGTTCAACCAGCGCCTGCTCGCGGCGAATAAGGCGGGAGGGCTGGTGGTGGACGATGTTCGCCAGCTTGACGGGCTCAGTGCGGAGGAGATGGCTGCCGCGGCTCACGCTGCCGCAGAAAAAGGGCTGAAGGAGCGCTGGCTGATCCCGCTTTTGAATACCACGCAACAGCCCGCGCTGGCGGCGCTGGCGTTGCGCGAGACCCGTAAAAAGTTGTTCAGCGCGGGCTGGGAACGCACTCAGAAAGGCGACGAAAACGATACGCGCGAGCTGATCCGTCGGCTTACCGCGTTACGGGCAAGACAGGCGCAGCTGCTCGGCTTTGACAACTATGCGAGCTGGAGCATTGCCGATCAAATGGCGAAAACGCCGGAAGCCGCGCTCGAATTCATGCGCGGAATAGTGCCTGCGGCGCGCGGCAGGGCTGCGCTGGAGCAGGCGGATATTCAGAAAGTCATCGACGACGAGCAGGGCGGTTTTACGGTGCTGGCCTGGGACTGGGCGTTTTATGCCGAACGCGTGCGCTCAGCGAAATACGCGCTGGATGAGTCGCAGATCAAACCCTATTTCGCGCTCAATACCGTGCTTGAAGATGGTGTATTCTGGACCGCCACGCAGCTGTTCGGTATCCGTTTTGTCGAGCGTTTCGATATTCCGGTTTATCACCCGGATGTTCGCGTGTGGGAGATTTTCGACCATACGGGTGAAGGCATGGCGCTGTTCTATGGCGACTTTTTCGCGCGTGATTCCAAAGCGGGCGGTGCGTGGATGGGGAATTTTGTTGAGCAGTCTTACGAGTTTGCTGCGCGTCCGGTGATTTATAACGTCTGCAACTATCAAAAACCGGCGAACGGGCAAACCGCGCTGATCTCCTGGGATGATGTGATTACCCTGTTCCACGAGTTTGGCCATACCCTGCATGGTCTGTTTGCCAGCCAGCGCTATGCCACGCTTTCAGGCACCAACACGCCGCGTGATTTCGTTGAATTTCCGTCGCAGATCAATGAACACTGGGCCAGCCATCCGCAGGTGTTTGCGCACTTTGCTCGTCATTATCAAACCGGCGAACCGATGCCGGATGCGCTGCGGGAAAAAATGCTCAATGCGACCCAGTTTAACAAGGGTTATGACATGACGGAGCTATTGAGCGCCGCGCTGCTGGATATGAACTGGCACGGCATTCAGGAGCCCATTGAAGACGTGGAAGCCTTTGAAGCCGCCGCGTTGAAAAAAGAGGGGTTGGATCTTCCAGCCGTACCGCCGCGCTATCGCAGCAGCTATTTCGCCCATATCTTCGGCGGCGGGTACGCGGCGGGGTATTACGCTTACCTGTGGACGCAAATGCTGGCGGACGATGGCTATCAGTGGTTTGTCGAGCAGGGTGGTTTGACCCGCGAAAACGGACAGACATTCCGCGAGGCGATTTTGTCCCGCGGCAACAGCACTGATCTAGCTGAACTTTACCGGAACTGGCGCGGGCACGATCCGAAGATCGAACCGATGCTGGAGAATCGCGGATTGAGTGCGTAAGGCTTTTTTAGTGTTTAAACAGAACCGGGCGCGAGGCCCGGTTTTTTGTACGCTTTGGTCCGCTTTGTGTCTGAAAGGTACATTGAGACAGGTATAATTACGGGCCATTAGTCGCTGCGATAAAAGAGGGTTACTGAAATAGCATCGCCAGTAACACCAGGAACAGCAGCATGACATAGATTCGTGCGTGCCAAATATCAGGTACAGCAGGTATAACCCGACGGCTAAAAACTATTCCTGCCCAGCCTGTTAGTACCAACATACCTAAAATTTTCAGGTTGATAAAACCGAGAAATCCATTCACAGGAATAGTTTGCCAGCCCATAACTGCATACGTCACGGCACCACATAGCGCGACGGGCAGGGAAAGCGGATTAGAAGCACTAATGCATTCACGCATCGCATAACCATGGCGCCGTAACAGGGGTACCGTCATTACGCTTCCGCCCACGCCAAGCAATGCGGCTATCATACCAATGGTCACTCCGCCGCCCGTTACTACAGGAAATGACAAGCGACGCAGAGAACTTCCTCCGAGAAAACCCTTACGCAACAAACAATCGCTGATTGTTGCCAGCATGTAGAAAATGAACAGCGCGCGAACAACACTCTCACTAAATATTCCTGCCAGACAGGAACCCACGATAGCCCCAATGGCTATAAACCATAGTAACGGGAATAACATTTGCGATGAAAGCTCGCAAGCTCGCCAGTTTCGATAGGTGACCCAGCCCGCGTTAAATATCATCACCGATGTAGAGGTAGCAACCGCGATATGCATGGCGTTTAGTGCCAGTTCGGTCTGCCGTAGCATTAGTTGATAAACGAATGGTACTACGACAAAGCCGCCGCCAAAGCCAAAAAGCACGGTGGTAATACCGGTAGTAAAGCCTGCCAACGCAATGATTGCGATATCATTCAAAATCATACCCTCGACCTGAAAATGATTTCGCAGCTTATACCGGTAGCGTCCTGCTTCCCATTAGCGCCGCGCTCAATTACCTTTGTAAATCGGTCATAAGGAGACGGGTGTGCGCAACGTAAAGATTGAAGAGGTCGAGCAGCTAGATCGTGAAGTGGTAGCGATAGGCAATGACTATGTGCAGGGATTTATGCTGCCACAGCACAAACATCGCCGCGCGCAGCTGCTATATGGCGCGACCGGATTAATGCATGTCATAACCCAGGATGGAGAGTGGATTGTTCCTCCACAACATGCTGTTTGGATCCCACCCGAAACTATGCACGCCGTCAAATTTGTTGGCGTGACTACTCGCAGTCTGTATATAGAACCAGATTTCGTGAATGCCTTCTTAAAATATCCTCGTTGTGAAGTTATTAGCGTATCGCCATTATTACGTCAGCTATTGCTTGAGTCAGTGGATTTACCGCCACTGTATGAAAGCACGCGTGACCGTGCACTGATAAATCTGATGATATTGGAGCTGGCGGCTATGCCGGTTCGCGAATTCGATATTCCGCTGCCGCAACATCCGGCCCTACTGGCTCTTTGTCAGGCGTTTTTACTCAATCCCTCAATCCATGATCCAGCAGAGCGCTGGGCAAATGCGCTGTTCATGAGCGACAGCACCTTTCGTCGCCATTTCCTTACGCAAATGGGCATGTCATTTTCTGTCTGGCGCCAACGAGCATGCGTGGTTAGCGCGCTGGCATTGTTGATAACGGGAAAACCCGTAAATGAAGTAGCCTTGACTCTTGGATACGATAATGCATCATCCTTCGCAACGATGTTCCGCCGTGTCACAGGACAGCCACCTTCGTATTATCACCCGGCATTATTCAAAAAGTTCCACGGGACAGGGCACCGATCATAGCGTCAGCTATGTACCAGCTAAAGACGCTGCCACGTCAAATTCTTTAATTCATGAGAAGGGTTAAGGTGTTAAAATCGTAGGCGTTTTGGATCTTAATACTATTAAATAATGATAAATAAAATACTGGTCAGTGCCTGCCTGATGGGCCTTAAAGTCCGTTATAACGGGAAAGAGAAAGCGCAGATGACTCATCAACTTGCTCGCTGGCAACAGGAGCAGCGCCTGGTGATCCACTGCCCTGAGTTGGCTGCGGGGCTACCTGTTCCGAGACCACCCGCTGAGATTATGTCTGCTGAGGGTAAAGACGTAATGCGTGGACAAGCCAGAATAATTGAAAACACCGGAACAGATGTTACCGGGCATTATCAACTTGCAGCCTGGCTGGCTCTGCGAGCAGCACAAGAAGCAGGATGTACTGCTGCTTTGTTAACTGATGGTAGTCCAACGTGCGGAACTCAGTTTATCTACAACGGTTCTTTCAGTAATCAGCGTAAATCGGGTATGGGAGTGGCAGCGTCATTACTCTCTGAGCATGGTATTGCGGTATTTTCAGAAACTCAGTTTGCGGAGCTTGTGAACTGGATTGAAGAAAGGGAATGAACGGTTCTCCAGGATTAACGCCGAGCGGCATCGCTTCCTGGTCATAATGGGTATGCAGCTTATTTTTCCATTTTATGAGCCACCTCGATTAACTCCGCCCCCTGATTCTTCACGTTCCCCACGGCGCGAGTTACAGCATGCCAAATAAACTCGTCGGCGGGTACTGTACCGTCGGCAATGATCTCTTCCGCTTTTTTCCCGCCAACATCCTGTCGCATCCATTCTCTTGCTGCTTCTGGCGACAGAACCAGCGGCCGTCGATCGTGTATATCAATGAGGCCTTTATCCGCAGCAGAGGTCACTATGAGAAATCCCTCGGCTTCATCGCCGCGCTCAAACGGCGTACTGCCGATCGCCGCCATGAATATCGGCTGCCCGTCGGCCCGATGAATAAAATACGGCTGTTTCTTGTCGCCTTCCTTTTTCCATTCGAACCACCCATCGGCAAAGCAGATCGCCCGGCCATGCTGCCAAAGAGGTTTAAACATTCTGCTGGTGGCTGCGGTTTCTACACGCGCGTTAATCAGTGGTGCTTTGTCCCACCATCCAGGCGCGTAGCCCCAGAATACCGGATCGAGGTGCAGTTGTTCGTCACGTTCGCTTAACAGCAGCACTTTGGTACCGGGCGCAACGTTGTAGCGGCCAATGGGTTCAGGGTCATATGCGATATCGCGTTCGCCTTCGTCTGCCAGGTAAGCCAGATATTCTTCACGGGTTTGGGCTTGTGCAAAACGTCCACACATAGAAACCTCCAGTCAGTCAGACTGAAAGTATAGGGCAGGGAGAAAAAGTCGCGCGGGCATGCTTCTGAGATTGAACCGATGCTGGAAAATCGCGGCCTGAATACACAGGGGTATTGTTAGTTGAAAACAGAACCGGGCTTTGCGCCCGGTTACTCTTGTATCAACCACATATCCGACTCTTCGAACATTTCCTCGAGCATGCGGTTGAGCTTTTCACGGTCGCTTTTGCTGGCGTCGCTGTTCAGGCCGTTCGCTTGCATTGGCTTAACCGTCACGCTGGCATCAGGAAAAATCCGGTGCACGCGTTTAGTCAGCTCGGCCAGGATGATTTCCCTGGCTCCCTCCAGCCCCTGTACGTTTCGCTTGTCATAAACCAGTTCCACAAACATGATTGTTTACCTTATGGATATTACGCATGTGATTCAGCCTGAACGTAAAATACTACTGTATATGGGTACAGTCAAACGGCGTTCAGGCTAAAGCATTGTCCAGAGCAATGCAGACAGCGTTGCCAGTCCGCCCAGAACAACCAGAAACCCCGTCACGCCGCGAAGCTCCGCCAGCGAGGGGCGGGTGTATATGAGGTACGCAGGGATAAGGAACAGGATCACCGCGATCAGTGGTCCGCAGAACATTTCAATCAGGCTGAGCACATCCGGATTGGCATAAACAATGCCATAGGTCAGCAGGAACAGCGCCAGAGAGGCCAGCCGCTTGCTGGCGCTGGCCTTTTTGCCGGATACGCTGGCAGCCAGCTGACCAAACGTTTGTGCGACCGACAGGCCTACGCCGAGAAAGGATTTCGTCATACCGATGATAGCGATGAGCGGGGCAATGTGGTAAATCAGGCTGAAATCACCGTTTCCTTTCATCACGGACAGCACATTCAGGTTTTCCGCCTTCGCCCGTACAAAGTTGTCATGCGGGATCCCCAGCACGCAGCTCAGCACGAAAAAGAGGATACTGGCGAAGATGGCTAAATAGGCGATGCGGATCACGAACAGTGCCTTTTTCTCGCCCTCCGCTTTCCTCTCCCGGTAGTAAGAGGTCAGCGGGGAGACCATAGGCGCACAGCAAAACGAGAAGGTAATAAGCGGCAGCGTCAGCCAGATATTTTTCAGCGTTACCGGCAGCGGCGTGGCGTTCATTTCAGCGGCCGTATCGGTCAGGTTAGACAGATGCCATCCCGGGATAAGTGATACGGCGATCAGCAGTACAGATGCCGCGAACGGCAGCGCCAGCGCGCTCATAATGGCCACGACTCTGTCCCGGCCCTTGCTAAGCACCACATAAAGTGCGGCAACCACGATAAACGACAATGGCCCACGGCTGAGGGCGGTAATATGCAGATGCTCCACCAGTAAATTACTCAGCGCATTAATCAGCGCCACCCCGTAAACCAGGGTTACCGGGAAGAAGGTCACACAATAGAACAGGGTGATCAGCTTTTCACCCCGTCCGCTGAAGAAGGAGCCGAAGATCGGCAACGTGCCGTTTTCAGTCTTTTCCTCACGCATATACACGCGACAGAGGAGTAAATGGGGGATCAGGGATAACGGCAGCCCCAGCAGGAGCATGACCAGGAAAATAACCGGACCACGGGTGCCGATTTCCACGGGCAGGAACAGCGTTCCCGCCCCGACGGCTGTACCGTAGAGGCCCAGCGTCCAGATGTTATCCTGCCAGTGCCAGTTAGAGCGTGTTGTAATATTAGCTGAGAGAGTGGTGGCTTTATTCATCATATTTACCGCGTTGTTAGAGGAGCGACGACTTATTTAGTTTTTATCTGCCTGTAGTCGTTGCTGCGCCATTACACCACGGGTGGGAGGGGTTTGATTTCGCATACCGTAAACCTTATGTGTATGCCTCCAATAACTATCGTTATTCTTTGACGATGCTTTAACAGGCGGTTAATTAAGAAGGGGATTTGTTAAATTAACGAACAAATAACGACTGACTTTCCCTGCCTGCACGTCTGTTAATTAAAAAATAAAAACCCTGTTTTATTAAGTACCATAAGGCGCCATCATATTGAAGGGGGACTTATTTAATTATTTTATTGGGCGGAGAATTATCCCGTCATGCCTCAAATTAAAAAACAGGATATAGACAATCACGTAACCTGCTCGTAGCTTTCGAACTGTCTTGTAACATAACGCTATCTTTATGGTGGCGAAGGGGCACAAGGCGTCGTATGCCTGCTATTAAACGCCCCATAAAAAAATCCTCTTCTATACTCAGTTACGTTTAGTGAAATATGCCGCCGCTCCACACGTCGCGTTGCCTTAATAGCAGCGGGCAGCAGGGGCATATATCCACGAAAACGCCTTAATAATGGTCAATTTTGCATTTTTAGAGGGGGATTCCTGGTATGTTGCATTCTCAATCCTCGCGGGTCGGTAGCATGTTGCTGCTGCTGACCGCGATAATAGCCTTCGCGGTGGCGCTATACGCCTGGTGGACGCCGCTTACCGGCGTCACTGGCACCATTGGCGCACTGGGCGTGGTCATTGCCAGCGTAGTGCTGGCGATCCTGACCGTTATGCTACGCGCGGCATCGCGTCGCGGGGCGCGCGTTTTCCTGATTATTGTCACCCTGGTGGTGTTGGCGGGTATTGGTTTTGCCGCCGCGCTGCTGCACCAGTACATCATAACGGCAGCCATGGTGGTCGGCCTGATAGGTCTGATTATGCTGAGCAGCCATTCCGCCCGTTACAACCATCGCGTCAGAAGCTGAGGAGCCGCCCGTGCACAACGATAAGCATTATCCCTTCATAAAAGTCAGCATGACGGCGCTGGCGCTGCTGGTCGCTCCGCTCGCGCTACAGGCGCAGGATAAGGCCACTGAGGCCTCTCAGGGGACCCAGGAATCGCTTAACATTGATGCCGCCGATCAGCAGGCACCCGGAACCACAAAAACCACCGACGATGCCTCAACCGGCAGCGGTGACGGAAAGAAAGTCGCCTCGGCCAGCCAGCCCGCGACGCCGCTGGTGCCCGGCACGCCCACCTGGGACAGCTTCCACGGCCAGCTTAACGCGCAGAAATACAGCCCCCTGACCCAAATTACGGCGGATAATGTCGGGAAATTAACGAAAGTCTGGGAATTCCATACCGGCGACGTCTCGGATGGTAAAGGCGATACGCCAGCCACCGTCTGGTCCGCAACGCCCATTTTCGCCAACGATACGCTCTACATTGGCACGCCATTCGATCGCCTGATTGCGCTGGATCCGGGGACGGGTAAAGAGAAGTGGCATTATGACACGAAATCGTCGCGCAAGGCGCTGACCCAGCCAGTGCTGAAAAACCGCGGCGTTTCCTACTGGCAGGCCAAAAATCCGGTGAGCGGAGAGGCATGCCAGAAGATGGTTTATATGGGCACCGTTGACGGCAAGCTCTTTGCGCTGGACGCCGATTCAGGCAAACCTTGCAGCGGCTTTGCGAATAACGGCGTGTTGGATCTGAACCAGTGGAATACCGTTAACGCGAAGTATCCGCTCTCTGTCCTGCAACCGCCAACCGTTGTCGGCAACCATCTGCTGGTGGGCTGGGCCGGGAAGGACTGGGCCTATGCCGAAGCCCCTCCGGGCACCGTATTTTCAGTCAACGCCCAGACCGGTAAGCTTGAATGGACCTTTGAGGCGATCCCGGCAGAGATCCGCAAGCGTACCGGTACCGCCAACGTCTGGACGCACATGTCCGCCGATGAGGCCAACGGGCTGGTCTATCTCCCGGTTTCATCGCCATCTCCCAACTATTGGGGCGGCAACCGCGTGGACGCTATTCCGCTTGGCACCTCGACCACCGCGCTGGACATCAACACCGGTAAAGTGGTCTGGTCCCGTCAATGGGTACACCACGACGTCTGGGATTACGATATTAACTCCGCCCCGACGCTGATGGACATCACCGTAGACGGCAAGCAGATCCCGGCGCTGATTCAGGCCACCAAGCAGGGTTTCCTGTTCGTGGTTAACCGCCTGACGGGGGAGGACGTATGGCCAATCGAAGAACGTCCGGTTCCGCAGGGTGATGGTTCGGTTCAGGGTGAAGTTCTCTCGCCCACGCAGCCGTTCCCGACCAAACCCGCACCGCTGCTCGACCAGTCGAAAAAACCGGAAATCTGGAAGCTGGCGGATATCGTCGGTGGCGGCCAGTGCTCTCGTCTGTGGGATAACCTGACCTATGAGGGAATGTATACTCCGCCGACCACAAAGGGCGAAGGCACGCTAACCTATCCTGATAGCGCTGGCGGCGTACAGTGGGGTGGGGTGGCGTTCGATCCGCAAAAACAGATCGCCATCGTCAACACCTCGCATATCGTCCAGTACGTGAAGCTCTACAGCCGCGAAGATTACGATAACGCAGACAAAGACTCCGGTAACGAAAGCGGCTTTGCCCCACAGGAAGGCGCCCCGTACGGTATGCGTCTGCTGGTGGCGAGCAACTGGCTGGGCATGCCGTGCTGGCAGCCGCCGTTTGGCGAAATCGTGGCGCTGGACATGCATACGGGCGATGTGAAATGGCGTCGTCCGGTTGGCGCCTCCCAGCAGTATGGCTTCTTCATGCCGGAGAGCTGGGGTTCACCTACCATTGGTGGCCCGGCAGTGACGGCGGGTGGCGTGATCTTCATCGGTGCTTCAATGGATGCCAAAGTGCGTGCCTACTCGGTCGAGAGCGGTGAAGAGCTGTGGTCCGATCAGGCAGAAGCGCCGGCAGTAGCGAACCCGTCAGTCTATGAATATAAAGGTCGCCAGTATGTGGCCTTCGTGGCAGGCGGGAATACGATCCTGAAGGATCAGGTGGGCGATCAGGTGGTGGTCTACGCCTTGCCGGAATAATTCATCAGGAAGGGGAAATAAGCGTGGGGCCTGCGGGCCCCACTTTGTTTTGCAATTGTCGTTTTACCGACGCGTTATTTATCGGCTGATGCGCCGGAGTGGGTTGACATCTGCTCGGCGGACTTCAGATGCTGCTCAACGACCGGCGTGTGCTCGTTGGCCAGAGCCTTCACATCCGGATCGTCGATTTTACTGGCGTCGCTCTTAAGCTTCGACAGCACCTTCTCGTGGTCCTTCACGCCAGCATATTCCATATACATTTTGTCAAAAGCGTCACCACGCTGGTTTTCCAGCCTTGAGTTCAGGGCTTTATGCGCGGCGTCTGGTTCGGTCGGCAGCTCCACGCCCTTTTTCTGGGCAACGGTCTGGACTTTGGTCAGCGCGGCGCCGTGATCGTCGACCATTTTCTGAGCGAATGTTTTCACTTCACTGCTTTGGGCCTTGTCCAGGGCGAGCCTGGCGGCGGCGACTTCGTTGATATTGGCCTGCGCCATGTCCTTCAATGCTTTCTCGTCGCCGGAGCTGAGTCTGGCGTCCGGTTGAGCCTTGCCCGCAGTTTGAGTTTGTGCGGCGCTTGTCGTCTGGGCTTGTACGCCAACGGTGCTGAACATTGCTGCAACTGCTGATACGGCTAGCAGCCTTTTCAGGGTTTTACTCGTGTGCATATTGTTCTCCTGATGGTCATGGTACAGGTAAGTTTCGGTTGCTTCAGGCGCAACCGGACAGATAAATGCTCACTACAAGGGTCAGTATAGTAGATGAAACTGCTGCACCCGCCGTTCAGGTCAGTGATGGCTGGTCGTGATGCTCAATTCTTCTACAATATTGATACGGATCATTTACATATTTGGTGCTAATGTTAAATATATAGATTCATCAACAGGAGGAATGATATGAAAAAAGCACTATTAGGGAGTGTATTGGCTTTAACAGTAGCAAGCTTCGGCGCATCTGCGGCAGATATGATTTCCAAGGATGAAGCGCACCACTTCAAACTTGAATACCTTGGTAATGTATCTGTAGGGGCTTCAGGTGGACAAATTTCTTCACCTTCAGATCTTCATCAAAAACTCTCAAAACTGGCAGACGAGAAGGGCGGGAAATACTACGTCATTATCGCTGCCCGCGAGCATGGCCCTAACTTCCAGGCCGTCGCAGAAGTCTTTAAATAATTTTCTCGAATACCACAAAAACCCGCTTCTGGCGGGTTTTTTGTTTACAGACAGCCAAAAAAATGCCCCTGATGCGGGGCGAGTTTAAGTCAAAACTTTTCTTATGTTTATGTGCTCTAAGGCTTTGGGACAATAACAGCTTGTTCAAATAATGCAACATAAATGCATGTTTAAATGTGACGGCTCCATCATGCTGCTCATCTTAAGGTTAATGCAGCATACGTAACGCAGATAGTCTACGCTTTACAAAGGGTTATGGTTAAAACCATTTAGAGAATGGATACAGTTAACGGTCGTAAGAGGTAAAGATGAAAGTTGACGCACTGACACAAAAGGCAGAGGAAGAGATTTCAGCGCTTATAGCCAAAAAAATTGCAGAGTTACGAAAAAAAACAGGGCAGGAAGTTTCTGAAATAGAGTTTATCGCTCGTGAGGCCATGACGGGCCTCGAGGGGTATGAAGTAAAAATCAAACTCCTGTAAGCGTTTCTTCCTGAAATGGTCGCTCAATTCTTGCCGCAAAAGAGAACCGGGCGTGATGCCCGGTTGTATTATGGATAATCATCGTCTTTATGAGCGAATAAATGTCAGTATATCGGCGTTTATGGTATCTGCATGCGTGGTATGCATCCCATGCGGGAAGCCTGGATAAATTTTGAGTTCGCTGTTTGCGAGCAGCTTATCCTGTAGAAGGGCGGCATTTTTATAGGGGACAACCTGATCGTCATCACCCTGCAACACAAGGACGGGAACCGTAATGGCTTTAAGATCGTCCGTCTGGTCGGTCTCTGAAAACGCCTTAATGCCTTCATAGTGGGCTTTGGCGCTACCGATCATTCCCTGACGCCACCAGTTCTGGATTGTGCCCTGCGAAACCTCTGCTCCGTCTCGGTTAAATCCATAGAAAGGACCGCTGGCGACGTCGAGGTAAAACTGGGCGCGGTTAGCGGCCAGCGCCTGGCGGAAGCCGTCAAACACCTCAATGGGCGTTCCGCCGGGGTTAGCGTCTGATTTTACCATCAGCGGAGGAACGGCGCTGACCAGTACCGCTTTGGCCACTCGCCCCTGAGGTTGGCCGTACTTCGCAACGTACCTGGCGACCTGGCCCCCGCCGGTGGAGTGGCCGACGTGCACTGCATTACGCAAATCAAGGCTTTCGACCACGGCCGAGGCGTCTGAGGCATAATGATCCATATCATGACCTTCACTTACCTGATCGGAACGACCATGACCACGACGGTCGAGGGCGATGACGCGGAAGCCTTCTGCAAGGAAAAAGAGCATCTGGTTATCCCAGTCATCGGCGCTCAGCGGCCAGCCGTGATGGAAAACGATCGGCTGCGCATCCTTCGGACCCCAGTCTTTGTAATAAATACTGACACCATCTTTCGTTGTTACGAATGCCATATTTCAGACTCCTCTGCTAATGGCAAAAACGTGTGAAGGCTAAGTAAATAGCCCAGCATTTAGGGACGTAATAAAACTGACTTATATTAATCTTATTACTGATATATCCGCTTAAAGTGTAGAAGGGTTCCTGAAAACAGTTATAGATTAAATTTATATGGTCATTATTTATTTTTAAACGAAATATCCCCTAAACCAGCCGGGGCACTGTGTTATTTTTCTAGCGTGGTGAATCCCCCTGTGCGGAGGGGCTAAACAGCACGTGTAGCTTAGGCAATCAGTAGCGGGTCAAGGTGGCTGACCAACGACTCACCGGGAGGCACCCGGCACCACACATACGTTAAAGCTTGTATCTCGCTGAATTTATTAGGGAAGGTGTATGAAGTTGGGCTTTTTGGCTGGAGCAGTGCTGGCAACCTGGTTGTCTTTAACCTACCCGACGCAAATGAGAGCTGTTTTTGAACAACTGGTTACGATAGTGCAGCAAATCACGCAGCCTTCATCAGAGTCTCATTCTGATATGGTCACACCGGAACAGTCATATCCTTGATTGTTATATTTACGGTGAACGTTACCCGTCTTAATAGTTAACCTGTGCTTATTTTTCTGATGGGCTTGTTATTGGCCGGGCAGAGGTTACCGCCACCCGGCCTGACGGTCTTAAACGATCGCGTTAGGGCACGCTTCGCCCTTATCAAGCTGCTGTAAATTCCCCAGCGTGGTTTCCGATATACTAATCAGCGCTTCGGCGGTCAGAAACGCCTGGTGGCCGGTGAACAACACGTTGTGGCAGGCCGACAGGCGACGGAACACGTCATCCTGAATCACGTCGTTAGATTTATCCTCAAAGAACAGATCGCGTTCGTTCTCATACACATCCATACCCAACGCGCCAATTTTTTGCGTTTTCAGCGCTTCGATAGCGGCCTGAGAGTCGATCAGTCCACCGCGGCTGGTATTGATGATCATCACGCCGTCTTTCATCTGGTCGAACGCCGACTGGTTAAGCAGGTGATAGTTTTCCGGGGTCAACGGACAGTGCAGGGAGATAACATCAGACTGCGAGAAGAGCGTTTTCAGATCGACATACTCCACGCCCAGCTCCAGCGCAGCGGCGCTAGGGTACGGATCAAACGCCAGCAGGCGCATGCCAAATCCTTTCAGGATGCGAAGGGCGGCCACACCAATTTTGCCGGTACCAATCACGCCTGCGGTTTTACCATACATGGTAAAGCCGGTCAGCCCTTCCAGAGAGAAGTTAGCATCACGGGTACGCTGATAGGCACGGTGAATACGACGGTTGAGCGACATCATCATCCCGACGGCATGTTCAGCCACGGCTTCCGGAGAATAGGCTGGGACGCGAACGACCTTCAGACCCAGCTCTTTGGCGGCATCGAGATCGACGTTGTTAAAGCCTGCGCAGCGCAGGGCAATGTATTTCACGCCCTGTTTTTTCAACTCTTCCAGCACCGGTCGGCTACCGTCGTCGTTAACGAAGATACACACGCCTTCGCAGCCGTGAGCGGTTTTAGCCGTCTTTTCTGTCAGCAGAAAGTCGAAAAATTCAAGATCGAAACCGTACGTCTCGTTAACATGTTGCAGATACTTTTTGTCGTACTGCTTTGTGCTATATACCGCGAGTTTCATAAGACTTTCTCCAGTGATTTTGGAACCACGTTAGCATGTTTAAAATTATCTTACAATTTTTCAAAATTCATTGAAATCAATAAGTTCTATGAATTATTGTAGAGCATCTACTCTTAAAAATGGCATTACCTTCAACTGACTGGCTAAACATGCGACAATGAGCGGCAAGTACGGCTTATTTTTTTCGCAAAATCAGGATATTAACTGCCCATGAAGGGTAAATACAAAGCCGCAATCGCGCTATTACTGCTGCTATTACTCGTGCCGCTGACGCTGCTGATGACGCTCGCCCAGTGGGTACCCACGCTCGCCGGGATCTGGCTCCCTGTTGGAACGCGCATCGCGTTTGAAGAAAGCCCACGGCTCACGCGCCACGCCCTGATCATCCCCGATCTACGCTATCTGGTAGAAGAGTGCGAAATTGCCCGCGTGGAAAACGTGACCCTGTCACACCCCAGCCGTTGGGATCTGGATATTGGCGCACTTGAACTTAACTCTGTCTGCCTGAGCAAATTACCGCAGTCAGCGTCCTCAACGGTGGCGCCGAAAACGCTGGCGCAGTGGCAGGCCATCCTGCCCAACACCTGGCTGACCATCCACCGCTTTACCCTTTCTCCCTGGCAGCAGTGGGAGGGTGAGCTGCATGCTTCACTCACGCCAGCCCGCCAGGACATCACTTATAACGGCGAGCAGGTGAGCATTAAGGGGCAGTTGCGCGGCCAGACGCTCTCCATCAGCCAGTTCGATGTGCAACTGCCGGATCAGCCGCAGCCCGTGAAGCTGATCGGTGAATTTACCCTGCCGTTGGTACCGGACGGCGTGCCGGTGAAAGGGCATACGGTCGCGACCTTTAACGTGCCACAGTTATCCTCGCTGGTCGATGCCGATCTGGACTGGGAGGACAATCAGGGCCAGCTGGTGGTCATGGCGCGGGACAACCCCGATCCACTGCTCGATTTACCGTGGCAGATCACCGCTCAGCAGTTAACCGTCAGCGACGGACGCTGGAACTGGTCAGCCTCCGGTATGCCGATGAGCGGTCGCGTCGGGCTGAAAGTGGATAACTGGCAGCAGGGGCTGGAGAAAGCCACCTTCACAGGGCGGCTCAACGTGCTGACCCAGGGGGATGCGGGGAAGGGCAACGCGGTGCTGAATATCGGTCCCGGCTCGCTCAGTATGGAAAACAGCGCTATGCCGCTGCACCTGAGCGGGGAAGCCAAGCAAAACGATCTGATCCTGTATGCCAGACTCCCGGCGAAGCTGACCGGCAGCCTTTACGATCCGCAGCTTACGTTTGAACCCGGCGCATTATTGCGCTCGCGCGGGCGCATCATCGACTCGCTGGATATCGATGAGATCCGCTGGCCGCTGGCAGGCGTGAAGCTCACGCAGAAGGGCGTGGACGGCCGCCTGCAAGCCATTCTGCGGGCGCATGAAAACGAGATGGGCGATTTTGAACTGCATCTGGACGGCCAGGCTAACGACTTTTTACCGGACAACGGTTTGTGGCAGTGGCGCTACTGGGGTAAAGGGAATTTCACGCCGATGAACGCGCGCTGGGATGTCCGGGGAACCGGGGAGTGGCGCGACAACGTTATCGAACTGACCGATCTTTCCACGGGGTTCGACAAATTGCAGTACGGTACGATGCTGGTCAGCAAGCCGCGCCTGGTGCTGGATCACCCGGTGCGCTGGTCGCGGGACCCGGATAACCCCACCTTTAGCGGCGCGCTCGCGCTCAATGCCGGGCAAACAAGCTTCTCGGGCGGAAGCGTGCTGCCGCCGTCCGTTTTGACCTTCAGCGTTGACGGGACAGACCCGACGGTGTTCCAGTTTAAAGGGAACCTGCATGCGGACGACATCGGCCCGGTCCAGGTGAATGGACGCTGGGATGGCGAACGCCTTCGCGGTAAGGCCTGGTGGCCAAAACAGTCTCTTACGGTGTTCCAGCCGTTGATCCCGCCAGACTGGAAAATGACCCTGCGCGGCGGCGAAATGTACGCACAGGTGGCTTTCTCAGCGGCCTCCGATCAGGGGTTTGAGGCCGGGGGGCACGGGGTGCTGAAAGCGGGCAGCGCGTGGATGCCGGATAACGAAATCAACGGCGTTGATTTTGTTCTGCCGTTCCGCTTAAGCCAGGGTACCTGGTCGCTGGGCACGCGCGGGCCGGTAACGTTACGAATCGACGAGGTAAAAAACCTGGTCACAGCCCGAAATATCACCGCGGATCTCCAGGGCGATTATCCCTGGACCGAAGCGAACCCGCTCCTGCTCACCAACGTGAAGGTGGAAGCGCTCGGCGGGAAAATCACCATGCAGCAGTTGAGAATGCCGCAGCACGATCCGGCTTTACTACGCGTGGATAATATTTCCTCCAGCGAACTGATAAGCGCGGTGAATCCGAAGCAGTTTGCCATGTCCGGCCCGGTGAGCGGCGCGCTGCCGTTCTGGCTGGACAATGAAAAATGGATCATTAAAGATGGCTGGCTGACCAACCCGGGGCCGATGACGCTGCGCATCGACCAGGACACGGCGGATGCCATTGTGAAAGACAACGTGGTTGCCGGGGCGGCGATCAACTGGCTCCGCTATATGGAAATTTCGCAGTCGTGGACAAAACTCAATGTGGATAATCTGGGTGTGTTAACCATGCAGGCGGCCATTAAAGGCACCAGCCGCGTCGAGGGCAAAAGCAGTTTCGTAAACCTGAATTACACCCATGAAGAGAACATTTTTACCCTCTGGCGCAGCCTGCGCTTTGGGGACAATCTGCAAACATGGTTTGAGCAACATGCGGCGATACCCCTTCTCCGCGGTTCGACAGGCAAGGAAAGTGAGGAACAACAATGAAAAAGAGGGCTGGTGTACTCACCGTGGCCGTCGTCGCGCTGCTGTCAGGCTGCACGCCGCGCATTGAAGTGGCGGCGCCCAAAGAGCCGATCACTATCAACATGAACGTGAAAATTGAGCATGAAATCCATATCAAGGTGGATAAAGACGTTGAAGCCCTGCTGAAATCCCGCAGCGATCTGTTCTGAGGATGCCATGAAACGATTAGCTCTGATGTTACTGGCGCTGGGGATGAACGTTCACGCCGCCACGCTTACGCTCAACGATGCACGTGTCCAGGGGCGCGTAGGGGAAACCCTGAGCGGCTATCTTGCGCCCGTTCAGCACGACGCTGAAACCCTGGCGCTGGTGAGCCGTATCAACGCCGCACGCACGGAAAGTTACCAGCAGTTAGCTGACAGCAATAATTTGCCCGTCGACGAAGTGGCGAAAATGGCGGGACAAAAGCTGGTGGCGCGCGCCCAGCCGGGTGAATACGTGAAGGGGATTAACGGCAAGTGGCTAAAAAAGTAACTAACGGTAACGCTTACGGTATTCGCCCGGCGAAACCCCGAAACGCTGTTTAAAGGCGGTGGAAAAATGGCTATGGTCGGTAAAGCCCCAGCTGTAGCCAATGCCCGCCAGCTTTTCGTCATCGCTGATGGAACGCAGCGCCTGAGCGCATAAATCGAGGCGACGGTTCTTAATATACTGCGCCACCACCAGCCCTTTCCCGGCAAACATGCGGTACAAGCTCCGCACGGACATGCCGCTCTCTGAAGCTATCCACTCCGGTCTTAACGCCTCTGACTGAATATGATCATCAATCAGGGACAGAACGTGGCGGAACTGACGCTCCTTGCGCGGCAGCACCTCGTGTTGCTGCTGGAAGGCCGGACGCAGCAGACACACCATCGCCTCCAGCGCCGCTTCGCTTTCGCTGGCGCTGAGATCGGCATTGCCCATGCTCTCCTGTAGCAGTCGGTAGCTCAGCTGTACGGTAGGCAGACTGCGGGAGAGGGGCAGCGCGCACCTCACTTCCTGAAAACGCGCGTGTTGCTCAATGATTTGTCGCGGGAGCAGCAGCGAAATCTGGCGGGAACGCTCCTGCCAGTAAATGGAGCACGGGCGGGAGGCGTCAATCAGCGTGATATCCCCGGCTTTCAGCATCGCGCGCTGGTTGTCCTGTTCGATTCCGGCGCTGCCTTCCAGCTGAAACACGGTGTAGAACCAGGCGTCGTTGCCGTTTTTGATCTCCTGACGGGTGCGAAAAAGGTTAACGCCTGCGGCGGTCACCGTGCTCAGCTTCAGACTTTGGGTATAGCTGGTTTCCAGTTCGCCGAGAAACGCCCCCTCTAACGGACGTGCCGCAAAGCGCCCACAAACCTGGTTAATTTGCGCCAGCCACTGCTGAAAATTGTCCTGTTCGCTTGCACACGCCATTGATGTTCTCGCTGCACCGTCACTGTTTTCGCATTGTTGCATTTATGTTGCATTTTGTCAGGGCTACGAGGCTGACTATAGGAAAGAACACTCAACGGTTACAGCGATATAAGTGGGAATTATCACGATTTGCGGAGCCTGTCACAGCTGACAAAGCGAATGTCACACAGACAAAAGCAGGAATGCGATTCCCCTCTTAGACTGCATACACACCCTGCGAAGCATAACGAAGGAGTATCCTATGTCCGAATCACACGTCGCCATCCTGCCAGGCGTGCAGCAGTTTTTAGATCGCCAGCACGGCCTGTGGATTGAAGGGCGTCAGGCGGCATCCGACAGCGAAAAGCGTCTGAACGTCTACAACCCGGCGACCGGAGAGGTTATTGCCTCCACCGCCGATGCCAGCGTCGATGATGTCGATCGTGCGGTGATGTCTGGCTGGCGCGCCTTTGTCGCCCGAAGCTGGGCAGGGCGTCTGCCGGCAGAGCGGGAACGCATCCTGCTGCGGTTTGCCGATTTGGTGGAACAGCATGGCGAAGAGCTGGCACAGCTCGAAACCCTGGAGCAGGGGAAATCCATTAACATCTCCCGCGCCTTCGAGGTGGGATGCACCCTGAACTGGATGCGCTACACGGCAGGGCTGACCACCAAAATTGCCGGTAAAACCCTCGATCTCTCGATTCCACTGCCGCAGGGCGCGCGTTATCAGGCGTGGACGCGTAAAGAGCCGGTGGGAGTCGTGGCGGGGATTGTGCCGTGGAACTTCCCGCTGATGATTGGCATGTGGAAAGTAATGCCCGCGCTGGCGGCAGGTTGCTCCATCGTGATCAAACCCTCGGAAACCACGCCGCTCACCCTGTTACGGGTGGCGGAACTGGCGAGCGAGGCGGGGATCCCGGATGGCGTGTTCAACGTGGTGACCGGTAGTGGCGCCGTCTGTGGCGCGGCGCTAACCTCGCACCCGCGCATTGCCAAAGTAAGCTTTACCGGTTCGACGGCGACGGGCAAGCAGATTGCCCGCGTGGCTGCGGATACGCTAACGGGCGTGACGCTGGAGCTGGGCGGCAAAAACCCGGCCATCGTGCTGAAAGACGCCGATCCGGCGTGGGTAATTGAAGGGCTGATGACCGGCAGCTTCCTGAATCAGGGGCAGGTCTGCGCGGCCAGCTCGCGTATTTATATTGAGGCTCCGCTGTTCGACACGCTGGTCAGCGGCTTTGAACAGGCCGTGAAATCTCTGAGCGTCGGGCCGGGCATGTCGCCGGATGCGTTTATCAACCCGCTGGTGTCGCGCGCCCATTGCGATAAGGTTCAGGCGTTCCTGGATGAGGCGAAGGCGCACAATGCGGAGCTGATCGCCGGGAACCGGGGGCCAGACGGTAAAGGCTATTACGTTTCGCCAACGCTGGTGGTCAACCCGGATAATCATCTGCGCCTGACGCGTGAAGAGGTCTTCGGGCCGGTGGTGAACCTGGTTCGTGTGGACGACGGGGAAGAGGCGCTTCAGCTGGCGAACGACACTGAATATGGCTTAACGGCCAGCGTCTGGACGCAGAACATCAGTAAAGCGCTGGCGTATACCGACAGGTTACAGGCCGGAACCGTGTGGGTGAACAGCCACACGCTGATAGACGCCAACCTGCCGTTCGGCGGCATGAAGCAGTCTGGCACCGGGCGCGATTTCGGCCCCGACTGGCTGGATGGCTGGTGTGAAACTAAGTCGGTGTGTGTGCGGTATTAATAAAACGCCGGGTAAGGCGTAGCCGCCACCCGGCATTATTTAACGCGACCACCGATCCCGCCCGGCCTCCTTCGCCCGATACAGCGCCGCATCGGCGCGGGCGATGATTTCCGGGCCGGCCAGTCCTGGGGTATAGCCGGCAATGCCCATACTCACCGTCACACATTCACTCACCTTCGACGCGCTGTGCGCAATTGCTGCGGTGCGCAGGCCAGCCTGGATCCGCGCGGCGACTTTCTCAGCAACGCTTTCTTCACAGTCAAAGAGGATCACGACGAACTCCTCACCACCGTAGCGCGAAACCACATCCTCTGGCGTGCGCACCGAGGTGTTCAGCACCTCTGCCACCCTCGCGAGACACGCGTCTCCTGCCTGGTGACCATAGGTGTCGTTATACAGTTTGAAGTAATCGACATCTAGCATCAGCACCGCGAAGCGTTTGCCTTGCTCCACGGCGTTTTCCAGCACCAGCTCCATCGCCCGCCGGTTGGCCGTTTTCGTCAGCGGATCCTGATGGGCCAGCGCATCCAGCCGCGAAATTAAACGCTGATTCTGCTGGTTTCGACGCCACGCCTCTTCAAACCAGCTCAACAGGATATAGCGCCCGCACACGAGAATGAAGGTGAACACCACCCACAGCCCGGCGAAGCGATAATTAATTTCCTGATTCAGCAGCATGCTGGCAACGGGCAGGCTTATCCATAGCGGAACGGTGAAGCAGAGCAGTGCCACCGGGTGAAAATAGAGCGCGGTCATACCGGCCATCAGCAGGGTAACGAATATCGGCCAGGGATGAGGAAGCTGTATCACGTTGATAAACCAGTAACAACTTATCGACCATAGCAGGCTACACATTAACAGCACCGCGCTGACGCCGCGGATGTGGCGCCAGGCCATTATTACCAGCGCCACGGAAAGGATGACTACCCCAAGCATGGAGGCGTCTATCATCTGCCGCAGAGGCGGGCTGATGTGCAGGAGGGCATCGATATGGCCGAAAAGCGAATTGCGCAGCAGGACCATAAGGGCAAAGCTGGCATTCACAAAGGCGAGCCACGGCAGGTTCACGGCCAGCCCGTGAACAACCATTGATTTACGGGTAGGCCATGTCGCAGGTTCGGGTGTGGCTGGATGTCTTTTTTCCATTGAAGAGAATTTTCCTTGAGCGGGCGGAACCTCCGCCCGCGAGTGCTGCCTTTACGGGGTCACAATGTTAAACCAGAATTCAAATTTATCCATGTAACCGAGCATGGCATCGAGTTTTGCGGCATCGCCGGTCACTTTGATATCGCCATTATCCTGCGCCTGTCTAAGCGTCACTTCTTTCAGGATGATTTTATTCAGCGTATCGCGGTTGAGGGTCACGGTCGCGTCAGCGTCTTTCGCTTCGGCGTTCGCCGTGTGGTTCAGCACGCCATTTTCCAGTTCCAGCTTGTATTTACCGCCGTCGCTGCCGAGGTCGATGTTAAACACCGATTTTGCATCCGCCGCTTTTTCACCGTTAATGTGCACCGCCAGATAGTCAAAGAACATTTCTGGCGTCATCGCGCGCACGGTGTCCGGGCTGGCGGTGTTCGGGGTCGGTCCTTTCACCACGCCGTTACGCAGCTCCTGGGCGCCGGTCAGGTAGAAGTTACGCCACGGGCCTGATTCAGCCTGATAACCCAGCTGCTCCAGCGCATCCGCTTCCAGGTTTCGCGCGGCCTGATTATTTGGATCGGCAAAGACCACTTTGCTGACCACCTGAGCCACCCAGCGGTAGTTCCCCTGGTCAAAGTCGGTTTTCGCTTTGCTCAGGATGGCATCCGCGCCTCCCATATACTCCACAAATTTCTTCGCGGCTTCTTCAGGCGGCAGTTCATCCAGGGTCGCGGGGTTGCCGTCAAACCAGCCTAAATAGAGCACGTAGGTGGCTTTGACGTCATGGCTGACTGAACCGTAATAGCCTCGGTTGGCCCAGGTATTGGCCAGGGAGTTCGGCAGCTTGAAGTTGGCGGCGATCTCGTCACGCGTCAGCCCTTCATTCGCCATGCGCAGGGTCTGGTCGTTAATGTAGCGATACAGGTCGCGCTGGCTTTTCAGCAGGTTAACCACATTCTCGTTGCCCCAGGTCGGCCAGTGGTGCTGCGCCATGATAACTTCGGCCTTATCACCCCAGCGTACAATTGCCTGGTTGATGTATTTCGACCATGGCAGCGGTTCACGAATTTTCGCACCGCGCAGGGAGTAGGTGTTGTGAAGGGTATGGGTGACATCTTCCGCAGACTCGATCAGCTTTTTCTCTTCGATATACCAGAGCATCTCAGAAGGCGCTTCCGATCCCGGCGCGAGCATAAAATCATAGGTCAGGCCGTCGATCACCTCTTTCTGACCATCTTTCTCGATGATATTGGTCGGGGCGATCAGGGTCACCGTCCCGGCGGAGGTGGTGGTGCCGAGACCCGCGCCGACCTGGCCCTTCGCATCCGGCTTCAGCAGGTTGCCGTACATATAGCTGGCGCGGCGGCTCATGACGTTACCCGCCATGATATTCTCCGCGACGGCGGCCTCCATAAATCCGGCGGGCGCGTAGACTTTCACCTTGCCGGACTTCACATCTGCTTCATCCACCACGCCGCGCACGCCGCCATAGTGGTCAACGTGGCTGTGGGTGTAAATAACGGCGACCACAGGCTTGTTACCGCGATTTTTATAGTAAAGATCCATCCCGACTTTGGCCGTTTCTGCCGACACCAGCGGGTCGACCACGGTAATGCCTTCTTTACCTTCAATAATAGTCATGTTTGACAGGTCGAGGTTACGGATCTGGTAGACGCCTTCGGTCACTTCAAACAGACCGCTGATGTTGATCAGCTGGGACTGACGCCATAAGCTCGGGTTAACCGAGTCGGGCGCCTTATCGCCTTCTTTGATAAAAGCGTACTGCTGAGGATCCCAGACGGTGTTGCCTTGCTCCCCTTTGATAATTTCCTGAGGCAGCGGGGCAATAAACCCTTTGTGGGCGTTGGTAAAATCGGTGTTATCGGAGAAAGGAAGCTGGTTGAAGAGTGCGTTGTTGGCCTGTTGCGTTGCTGCGCTGGCATCCTTAGGTGCTTCTGCGGCCCAGGCGGAACTGGTAGAAATAAAACATCCCGCCAGCGCGAGACTCCTGACGATCTCATTGATTCTCATCCTAAAACCTCTCAGTAAACTGTGACGTTGTTTGTGGAGACTTCGAATCCTGGTGAAAGTGTGTCAAGAAATGCAAAAGGATTAAGCGAGGTAACAATAACTATAATCGGGGAGAGTAATTCAGCAAGTAAGCGGATGAAAAACCGGGCATTACGCCCGGTCGGTGGGTTATTTCTGCTCTTTTTTCTTGCCGAGCGTTGGCGTCTCGTCAAAGAAATTCCACGGCTTGAGCAACGTGTGCACCCATTCCGTCGGCATTATCGGCCACTCCTCGGCACGGGCGACATGGGTGGTGCCGGTGGTCATCCAGATGACGTTATCCTGGTCGTTCAGCGACTCGTTATCTTTGCTGTACTGGCCGAGGCCGGTATCGTGCGTGGAACGGTTCGGGTATTTTCCCTCCGGGTACATCTCGTCGGGATGGTAACGCGTTACCCACAGTTGTTTATCCATAAAGCTCAGGCGGTGATAAATCCACTCGTCCGGGGCAAACTTCGCGCCGGACGCTACCGGGTGTGTACCGCCCGCGTAAGGGATGATCTGATATGAGACCGGGTTGCCCATGCGGTTCTCTTTGCTGGTATTGCTCAGCAGGCGGATGGTGCCCGGGTCAAACTTCTGCGCCGCCTGCTGTTCGGTATCAATATCATACTGATTAACCTGCATGGTGCTGGTGCGCGGTCCGCCAGCGGTGTTCGGTTTGACGTCGGGATCCATGGCCACCAGCTTGTTGTTGATGCCGTCCACGTCCATATCCAGACGGAAGTTGTAGATGTGCTGGTGGGTGGTACCGACAATATTATGGTCGATCAGCGTTCCGTATCGGGTGTCATCCTTCGCGGTGGCATCATGCATGGTTTTCGTCTGCACGCCTTTCACCGCTTCAATGCCCGTGGCCCCTGCATCAATGCCGATAGTGCCGTTTTCGTGGAATACCCAGTCGAAGATGTAATCATAGTTACCCACGGTGCTGACCCAGCGCACCACCAGCTCGCGGCGTTCGGTGCTGACGTTGGGTTTTCCTAATTCCTGATGCTTATATTCCGGCCCGGCGTAACGCTCGAAAATGGCGATCGCCCGGGGGATCTCCATTGGCGCGCCGGTGTAATCCGGGATGGTTTCGTTGAGCATCACGGCGTTAGACGGAACATCCTTGCCGCGCACGAGCGGGGAGGTCAGGGTACCCATGCCGTAATCGCCGGAGTCCAGGTAGGCTTTAAAGTACCAGCCGATATCCGGGTCGCCGTACGGCACAATCATGCCGCCGAGCGACCCCTGATACATCACCTGTCGCTTTTTGCCGTTGTCGTTATAGGTCACGGTGGAGATTATCGGGCCGACGCGTGAGTCCAGGCTCAGATGAAAATCCCAGTTCTGCCAGTGCACCCTATCCCCGGTGATGGTGTAGTTCTTGCCTTCCGGCTCGATAATCTCCAGCGGTTTTTTCACCGTTTCAACGCGGTCACGGCCATCATAAGGGCGCGGCGTGAGCGGCACCGGCACGACCGGGCCTTCCTCAATCTTCTGGATTTTCTTCTGCTCGAGATCCACCACCGCAAGCAGGTTTTCGATCGGGTGCGCCCAGTAGTTACCGTCGCCCACGTCGAGATAGCTGATCACTTTCAGCAGGCGGTCTTCCTGTTTCAGCCCATCCTTGCCGTCAAAAAAGCCGACGGTAAGCGGGGTGGTGATCACTTTCTTCGGGTCGGTAATGCCGCGCTTTTTCAGCACGGCGGCAAACTCCGGGCTTTCATTGATGATCTGCTGCACGGTATTGAAGTCATCCAGCAGCACCATGCCGTGCGCGTCTTTGATCGGCTCCCAGCGGAGGATCTTTTTCTCCTTCAGATCCACCCGGCTTTCGATGATGTGTTTACCATCAAGCATGATGATATTGGCCTGGCGGGGCGCATCCACCGCCGTGCCGTTAAGCACAAAGTCCCAGACTTTGGCCTTTTCTGGCTCCGCCAGCGCAATCTGGGTAAAGCGGGTATTGGGTTTAAAATCCGCTGAGGCTTTCACGATTGCTACGGCCTGGTTGATTTCATCAGCCGTCAGCGCGTTTAACGGGTGGGGGCTTTTTTCAACCTGGAATGTCTGATCAAGATCGGACTGAAAGACATCGTTGATAAAGGTCTCCGGGATAAACGCCTTATTGTTCTTCATCACCACGGGCACCTGGAGCGTCAGCGGTTTGCCGTTAACGATGGCGGTATTTGCGCCGGGTTTGACCTTCACAAAGGCACCGTCTTTGACGATGGTGAACATCTGGGCGTAATCATCCCACTGCACGTCCGCGCCAAACGCCTGAAGCGTTTTGTCCATCGGGACCATATGCGCCTCGCTGCCGTGAGCGTAAACAGGGGATTGCCAGGCGCAACAGAGCGCAACGGCCATGGCCAGTGCCGTTCTACGGGCAGAAAAAGAAGAATTGCTTCCCATCGCAGACCTCATCTTGTTGTGTTTATTGTGTAGTATCAGCGTTATCCTGACAGGCGCGCACGAAAAGCGTTTGCCTGCATCTGCCAGGTTGTTTGTCAGTCTTGCCAGGTTAAAAAAGAGCGGGGGTGCATCACACCCCCATGGCAGATAAAGTGCGCTTCAGTAAGGCGAGCTATCGAGATGCGTGCGGACATCAAAACCTACCGTCGTGAACGAATAAACCGTACCGCGAACGCGAAGATAAATGTCTCCATTTTTAATTGCCACTGAAGCTTTATCATCATCGGTGATCATGACGGGATTGATATTCTTAATGTTAGACATGAATTCTTCCGGACTTTTTTTCGCATCAAAGAGATAAATATGATACCTGTTTTTAGACAGCGAGCCCGTCTCAACCTGGGTGATGTAAAGAGTTAAACGATCGTTAACCTTGATTTTTTCCTGCAAATTTCCATACACGGTAAAAAGATCGCGGAAAGGGTATGCAATGAATATGAGAAAAATAAAGATAATAATTCCAGCTCGCCAGTTAAAAACCCGAACGTCGCGCATAATCTATTCCTGCCCTTATCCATAACTGATCGACTGGATCATCACCGTAATTATTATTGTTCTGGAATTTTGCAAATTCGGCAGGATCAATTAGGAGGCGAAGATTGTGTGTAAAGCCGGTAACTTCAATGCTTCCCTCACGGTAACGAAAATCCACCGAGCCTGTAATTTTTGACCCACCATCTTCAGTTAAGAAAAGGTAAACAGGAATTGCCATAGTTTGTTAATCATCCATGTAATTTAATGCGGGAATATTCCCGGCGCCAAATAATAACCATGCTAACTGCATGGTCAATTTGCTTAGTGTTTCCGGTTGTAACTTATCCAAACCAGGCAGACTGGATGGTTCGATTAATCAAAGCCATCCAGTCCCTGTTTTACCTTCCGCTTATTTTGATGCGCTCAAACACTCGAAGCAGCAAGGTTAATGCCATTGCATTGATTAAAAGTCACCCTGCTGGCGCGCCACCAGCGTCAGGATGGAGTAGAGCGCCACGGCCTGCTGGTGCTGGTTGAAGATCTCCACAGCCCATTCCACCACGCCGGTGGGTTTTTCCTCGGCAGTGCGCTGTTTCTTCAGCGTTTTACGTTTACAGGTCAGGCGCACCTGAATGGTATCACCCGGCTTGACCGGCTCGATAAAGCGCAGGTTTTCCATGCCATAGTTGGCAATAACCGGCCCAACCCCGGCATCGACAAACAGCCCCGCCGCGGCGGAAATCAGGAAATAACCGTGTACCACGCGCTCACCAAAAATCGACTCCGCCGCGCCAATTTTGTCCATATGGGCGTAGAAATGATCCCCGCTCAGGCAGGCAAAATTCACGATATCCGCTTCCGTCAGGGTACGACGCGGGGTCAGCAGGCTGTCGCCCGGCTGTAACTCCTCGAAGTATTTACGGAACGGATGAACGCGATCTTCCTGCACCTCCGCGCCACGGACCCACTGTTTACCGATCGCGGCGAGCATGGACGGGCTGCCCTGAATGGCTGTGCGCTGAAGATAGTGCTTCACAGCGCGCAGGCCGCCCAGCTCTTCGCCGCCGCCCGCACGTCCCGGACCACCGTGCACCAGCTGCGGCAACG
The DNA here is from genome assembly GCF_000492855.1 of Enterobacter sp. MGH 38. Classification (NCBI taxonomy): domain Bacteria; kingdom Pseudomonadati; phylum Pseudomonadota; class Gammaproteobacteria; order Enterobacterales; family Enterobacteriaceae; genus Enterobacter; species Enterobacter sp. MGH 38. Next base: position 1,192,387 of record NZ_KI535608.1, read on the forward strand.
GTGAACCGTGGCCGGTAGATTCTTTCGAGGATTCCTGGTTGAGGATCTGAATGCGCCCGTGGGCGCGCGCGGCACCAGCAATAAACTGCCGCGCCACGCGGGTATCTGCCGTAACCAGCGTTCCCGCCAGGCTGCCGCCGCCCGCCCGCGCCAGCTGCATGGCGTGCTCGGTGTTACGGCAGGGCATCAGGGTTGCGACGGGGCCAAAGGCTTCGGTGGCGTGAACGGCCGGGGTTTCGTCCGGCTGCGGGCAGAACAGCAGGGTGGGTGGGAAGAATGCGCCAGGCGCCTGCAAATCAGCTTTACCACCCAGACGGATCTGGCAGCCCGAGACCAGCAGATGATCGACTTTTTCCTGCACGTCAGCACGTTGCTCACTGTTGACGAGAGCCCCCATCTTCACCCCTTCCTGGGCCGGATCGCCGACGACCACGTTCACCAGCCGCGCAATCAGCGCCTGGCTGACGGCTTCAACCTGCGCTTCAGGCACGATGATGCGGCGGATGGCGGTACATTTTTGCCCGGCTTTGGCGGTCATCTCGCGCACCACTTCGCGGATAAACAGCGTAAACTCCGGCTGTTCCGGCGTCACGTCCTCACCCAGCACGCAGCAGTTAAGAGAATCTGCTTCCATGGTAAACGGAATGGAATGTGCGACGATATTCGGGTGGACGCGCAGGCTCTGCCCGGTGCTGGCCGACCCGGTAAACGTCACCACGTCCTGGCTGTCGAGGTGGTTCAGCAGATCGCCCGCGCCACCGCAGATCAGGCTGATGGCGCCGTCCGGCACCAGTCCGCTCTCCACAATCGCTTTCACCATCGCCTGAGTCACCTGCGCGGTGGCGGTGGCGGGCTTGATGATGGCGGGCATCCCGGCAAGCCAGGTGGGCGCGAGCTTTTCCAGCATCCCCCAGCACGGGAAGTTGAACGCGTTGATATGCACCGCCACGCCGGATTTCGACGTTAACACGTGACGTGCCGCAAAACCGCCTTCCTTCGACAGTGGGATCAGCTCATCCTCCGGCCACAGGGTATCGTCCGGCAGCTCACGGCTGCCGAGGCTTGCGTAGGTGAAGAGGGTGCCGATACCGCCTTCAATATCCACCCAGCTGTCAGCCTTCGTCGCGCCGGTCTGGGCTGACAGGGCATAAAACCGATCCTTCTGGCTCAGCAGATGTTTGGCCACCGCCTTCAGCATGGCGGCGCGCTCGATAAAGCTCATTGCGCGGAGCGCTTCTCCGCCGTGTTCAATGGCGTAACGGCGCGCGGCCGCCATATCCAGCCCTTCGCTGGTGACTTGATATAGCGTTTCCCCGCTGATGGCGTGGGTGATGGTGCGCTCGCGGCCCCGGCCTGATTGCCAGATGCCGGACAAGAAGCTGGCTAACTGCTGCATTTCTTCTCTCCAGATGTTTCGTGATTTCACTATAAATAGTTTGATCTCGAATCATAAAAATCAAGCTGAGTTTTAAAGAATTGTTAACGTTGTGATCTGTATTGCTTGACCTGACCAACAGAAAGCCTTGCGCCATCGGCCTTTCATGAAAAGGCTTGCGAGCGTCGTCACAAAATAAACAAACGCTTCTTGGGGTTATATTTAACCTTTGTGTAACTTTTAAGAAGCCAAATGATTCACCATTTTGCTATTTGTGGTGATTTAACGAATCACAAAGGTGGTTATGTGACGCAAGAACAACGCTTTGAGCAACGCATCGCACAGGAGACGGCCATCGAGCCGCAGGACTGGATGCCGGATGCCTACCGCAAGACGCTGATCCGCCAGATTGGACAGCACGCCCACTCTGAGATTGTCGGCATGCTGCCGGAAGGGAACTGGATCACCCGCGCACCGACGCTGCGCCGGAAAGCCATTCTGCTGGCGAAGGTGCAGGATGAAGCCGGACATGGCCTGTACCTTTACAGCGCGGCGGAAACGCTGGGCTGCGCCCGGGAGGACATCTATCAAAAGATGCTCGACGGCAAGATGAAATACTCCTCCATCTTCAACTATCCAACCCTGAGCTGGGCCGATATCGGGGTCATTGGCTGGCTGGTGGACGGGGCGGCCATTGTGAACCAGGTGGCACTGTGCCGTACGTCTTACGGCCCGTATGCCCGGGCGATGGTGAAAATCTGTAAAGAAGAGAGCTTCCACCAGCGTCAGGGGTTTGAGGCCTGCATGGCGCTGGCGCAGGGTAGCGAAGCCCAGCGGCAGATGTTGCAGGACGCCATCAACCGCTTCTGGTGGCCCGCGCTGATGATGTTCGGACCCAACGACGACAACTCCCCAAACAGCGCCCGCAGTCTGGCCTGGAAGATCAAACGCTTTGGCAACGATGAGCTTCGCCAGCGCTTCGTGGACAACACGGTGCCTCAGGTGGAGATGCTCGGCATGACCGTGCCGGATCCCGACCTGCGTTTCGATGAAGAGAGCGGTCACTACCGCTTCGGCGAAATCGACTGGCAGGAATTTGACGAGGTGATCAACGGGCGCGGGATCTGCAACCACGAACGTCTGGCCGCAAAACGTAAAGCCTGGGACGACGGCGCATGGGTGCGTGAAGCCGCTCTGGCCCACGCGGAAAAACAACGCGCCCGCCAGGCCGCATAAGAGGAATCAACCATGAGCAATGTTTACTGGCCGTTATACGAAGTTTTTGTCCGTTCGAAGCAGGGGCTGTCGCACCGGCATGTGGGCAGCCTTCACGCTGCCGACGACCGCATGGCGCTGGAAAACGCGCGCGATGCCTATACCCGCCGCAGCGAAGGCTGTTCTATCTGGGTGGTGAAGGCGAGTGAAATCGTCGCTTCCCAGCCGGAAGAGAGCGGGGAATTTTTCGATCCGGCGGAAAGCAAGGTCTACCGCCATCCGACGTTTTACACCATCCCTGATGGTATCGAGCATATGTGAGGTTGGGGATGAACAACGTATCTGCTTATGCCCTGCGTCTGGGCGACAACGGTCTGGTGCTCTCACAGCGTCTGGGCGCCTGGTGCGGCCACGCGCCGGAGCTGGAAATTGACCTGGCGCTCGCCAATATCGGCCTTGATCTGCTCGGGCAGGCGCGCAATTTCCTGACCTACGCCGCTGAACGGGAAGGTAAGGGTGATGAAGATACCCTGGCCTATGGCCGCGATGAGCGTCAGTTCCGCAATTTGCTGCTGGTGGAACAGCCAAACGGCAGCTTCGCCGACACCATTGCCCGTCAGTATCTGATGGATGCGTGGAACGTGGCGCTCTACGAGCGGCTGATCCACAGCAGCGACAGTCAGCTTGCCGCCATCGCGGCAAAAGCCATTAAGGAGGCGCGCTATCACCTGCGCTTTAGCCGCGGCTGGCTGGTGCGGCTGGGGGACGGAACAGAAACCTCCGCACAAAAAATGCAGCAGGCGGTGGATAGCCTGTGGCGCTTTACGGCTGAACTGTTCGACGCTGACGAGGTCGAGCTGGCGCTAATTGATGACGGCGTGGCGGTTGATCCGCGCGACCTGCGGGACCCGTGGGAGCGCGAACTGTTTGCTGGCCTGGCGGAAGCCACCCTCCGCGTGCCCGAAGAGGTGGCGTATCGCACGGGCGGTAAGAAGGGGCTACATACCGAACACCTCGGGCCGATGCTGGCAGAGATGCAGTATCTCCAGCGCGTTTACCCCGGCCAGCAGTGGTAAAGGAGGACGCCATGCAACGCCTCGTCGACATCGCGCCTGCACAAATCCCGCAGATTTGGGCGCTGTTAAGCCAGATCCCCGACCCGGAAGTGCCGGTGCTGACCATCACCGACCTGGGCATGGTGCGCAGCGTGAAGGCACAGGGGGAAGGCTGGGTCATCGGCTTCACGCCAACCTATTCGGGCTGTCCGGCAACGGAGCATCTGCTGGGGGCGATCCGCGAAACCCTGACCGGAAACGGCTTTAGCCCGGTACATATTGTGCTGCAACTGGAGCCCGCCTGGACCACCGACTGGATGACCGACGATGCCCGCAGGCGCCTGCGTGAATATGGCATCAGCCCGCCTGTTGGTCATAGCTGCCATGCCCACGTTCCCGCGGAGGTGAGCTGCCCGCGCTGTGCGAGCACCGATACCTCGCTTATCAGTGAATTTGGATCCACGGCCTGCAAAGCGCTCTACCGCTGCAATACCTGCCGTGAGCCCTTCGACTATTTCAAATGTATTTGAGGCTGCCATGACAACGTTTCATTCATTAACAGTGGCAAAAGTGGAGCCCGAAACCCGCGACGCGGTGACCATTACCTTCGCGGTGCCGCAGGCGTTACAGGAGGCGTACCGCTTCCGTCCCGGTCAGCATCTGACCCTGAAAGCCAGTCCTGGCGGGGATGAACTGCGCCGCTGCTACTCCATCTGCCGGAGCACCGCGTGCGGTGAGATCAGCGTGGCGGTCAAAGCCATCGAGGGCGGACGTTTTTCCCGCTATGCCCGGGACGAGATCAAACCGGGCATGGCGCTGGAGGTGATGGTGCCCCAGGGGCATTTTGGCTACCAGCCGCAGGCCGAACGCGAAGGCCATTATCTGGCGATTGCCGCCGGGTCCGGGATCACCCCGATGCTGGCGATTATGTCCGCTACGCTGGCCACTGAAGCCCACAGCCACTTCACCCTGATTTACGGCAACCGCAGCAGCCAGAGCATGATGTTCCGCCGGGCGCTGGCGGACCTGAAAGATAAATACCCGCAGCGTTTACAGCTGATCGCCATCTTCAGCCAGGAGACGCTCGACAGCGATCTGCTCCATGGCCGCATTGACGGGGAAAAGCTCCAGGCGCTGGCAAAAACGCTGGTGAATTTCCGTCAGTACGATGAAGCCTTCATCTGTGGCCCGTCGGCGATGATGGATGAGGCCGAAGCGGCGCTTAAAGCGCTGGGTATGCCGGAAAAAGCGATCCATCTTGAGCGCTTTAACACGCCGGGTACCGCCGTTAAACGGACAGCCAGCGTGCAGGCCGATGGCCAGAAGGTCACCGTCCGTCAGGACGGGCGCGACAGGGAGATCACCCTGACGGCGGACGACGAGAGCATTCTTGACGCGGCCCTGCGTCAGGGGGCGGATCTGCCTTACGCCTGCAAGGGCGGCGTATGCGCCACCTGCAAATGCAAAGTGCTGCGTGGGAAAGTCGATATGGCGACCAACTACAGCCTGGAGCCGGACGAGCTGGCCGCAGGCTATGTGCTGAGCTGTCAGGCGCTGCCGTTAACCGCCGACGTTATCGTCGATTTTGATGCGAAGGGGATGGCATGAGCGAACTGATTGTTACCCGTCATGGCCGCGTGTTGCAGCTAACGCTTAACCGTCCGGCGGCGCGCAACGCGCTCAACAATGCGCTGCTCCTGCAAATCGCGGAGCAGCTTGAGGCCGCCGCCGCGGATGCTGAGATCGCCGTCTGCGTGATGTACGGCAACGAACGCTGCTTTGCCGCCGGGGCCGATCTCAACGAAATGGCGGAGAAAGACCTGCCCGCCACCCTGAACGATATCCGTCCGCAGCTGTGGGCGCGGATCAACGCCTTCACCAAACCGCTGATTGCCGCCGTAAACGGCTTCGCGCTGGGGGCAGGCTGTGAGCTGGCGCTGCTCTGCGATGTCGTGATTGCTGGCGATAACGCCCGTTTTGGCCTGCCGGAAATCACCCTCGGGATCATGCCGGGCGCAGGCGGCACCCAGCGGCTGATCCGCAGCGTAGGCAAATCGCTGGCCAGCAAAATGGTGCTGACGGGCGAAAGCATCACGGCGGTGCAGGCGCACAGCGCCGGGCTGGTCAGCGACGTCTACCCGGCCTCGCTGACGCTGGAGTACGCCCTGAAGCAGGCAGCGCTGATGGCGCGCCATTCGCCGCTGGCGCTACAGGCGGCGAAGCAGGCGCTTCGCCAGTCGCAGGAAGTCCCGCTTCAGGCCGGGCTGGCGCAGGAGCGTCAGCTGTTTGCGCTGCTCGCGGCCACCGACGATCGCCGGGAAGGGATCAACGCCTTTTTACAAAAACGCACCCCAGACTTTAAAGGACGCTAATTGTGGAATCTATTCTGAGCCATGTTGAGCAGGGCGTAATGACCATTACGCTGAACCGCCCGGAGCGCCTGAACAGCTTTAACGACGTCATGCACCAGCAGCTTTCCGAATGCCTGAAGCAGGCCGAGCGCGATGACGCCATCCGCTGCCTGCTGATCACCGGGGCAGGACGCGGTTTCTGCGCCGGGCAGGATCTCAACGACCGTAACGTCGACCCGAACGGCCCGGCGCCCGATCTGGGCATGTCCGTTGAGACTTTTTACAACCCGCTGGTGCGCCGCCTGGCAAAACTGCCGAAGCCGGTGATTTGCGCGGTTAACGGCGTGGCGGCGGGCGCGGGGGCGACGCTGGCCCTCGGCTGCGACATGGTGATTGCGGCGCGCTCCGCCAGTTTTGTGATGGCCTTCAGCAAGCTCGGCCTCGTCCCGGACTGCGGCGGCACCTGGCTGCTGCCGCGCGTGGCCGGACGCGCCCGCGCCATGGGGCTGGCATTGCTGGGCGATAAGCTCAGCGCTGAGCAGGCACAGGCCTGGGGAATGATCTGGCAGGTGGTGGACGACGAGCAGCTCTCCGCCACCGCACAGCAGATGGCGCTGCATTTTGCCTCGCAGCCGACCTTTGGCCTGGGCTTGATCAAGCAGGCGATCAACGCCGCCGAAACCAACACCCTCGACGCCCAGCTTGATCTGGAGCGCGACTATCAACGCCTGGCCGGACGCAGCGACGACTACCGGGAAGGCGTCAGCGCGTTCCTGGCAAAACGCGCGCCGAACTTTACGGGGAAATAAGATGGTGAATATCCATACGGTCGCCGTCATTGGCAGCGGCACCATGGGCGCCGGGATTGCCGAAGTGGCAGCCAGCCACGGTCATCCGGTTCTGGTGTACGACATTGACGCAGCGGCGATTTCCCGCGCCGTCGACGGCATTCGCCAGCGGCTGTCCTCACGCGTTGCGCGTGGAAAACTCTCTGCCGACGCCGGGGAGCAGATCCTCGCCCGCCTGACGCCGGTGACGAATATCAGTGCTCTGGCGAAAGCCGATCTGGTGATCGAGGCGGCCTCCGAGCGGCTTGAAGTGAAAAAGGCGCTGTTTACCCAGCTGGCAGAGGTTTGCCCGCCGCAGACGCTGCTCGCCAGCAATACCTCGTCCATTTCCGTTACCGCGATTGCGGCGGAGATAAACCACCCTGAACGCGTCGCCGGGCTGCACTTCTTCAATCCTGCCCCGGTGATGAAGCTGGTGGAGGTGGTCAGCGGGCTGGCGACCTCACCAGAAGTGGCCGATGCGCTGTGCGAGCTGGCGCTGAGCTGGGGAAAGCAGCCGGTACGCTGCCAGTCCACGCCGGGGTTTATCGTCAACCGAGTGGCGCGCCCGTTCTACTCGGAAGCCTGGCGCGCGCTGGAAGAGCAGGTGGCAACGCCCGAGGTGATTGACGCCGCCCTGCGAGACGGCGGAGGCTTCCCGATGGGGCCGCTTGAGCTGACGGACATGATTGGTCAGGACGTCAACTTTGCCGTGACCTGCTCCGTGTTTAACGCCTTCTGGCAGGAGCGTCGTTTTCTGCCGTCGCTGGTGCAGCAGGAGCTGGTGCTGGCGGGGCGTCTGGGTAAGAAAAGCGGGCAGGGCATTTACCGCTGGCTGGAGGAGAAACCCACCGTCAGCTGGCTCGCCCCGGTCAGCGACAGCTTCAACCCCATGCGCGTACAGCGAAGAAGTGACGGTGTCACGGAAATTGACGATCTGTTGCTGATCGAAACGCAGGGTGAGACCGCGCAGTCGCTGGCGCTGCGCCATGGCTGCCCGGTGGTGGTGGTCGACCGCATCGAGCGGGATGTGGCCGTGATAGCCGCCGCACCCGGCAACCCGCACGCCGCCACGCAGAAAGCCATTTACTGGTTGCAGCACCAGCAGAAACGGGTGGTCCAGATTGCGGATTACCCCGGTCTGCTGGTCTGGCGCACGGTAGCGATGATTGCCAACGAAGCGCTGGACGCCCTGCAAAAAGGGGTCGCCAGCGAGCAAGACATCGATACCGCCATGCGCTTAGGGGTCAACTATCCCTGCGGGCCCATCGCCTGGGGCGAGCGCCTTGGCTGGCAGCGTCTGTTAACGCTGCTGGAGAACCTGCAACGTCACTACGGCGAGGAACGCTATCGCCCCTGTTCACTGCTGCGCCAGCGTGCGCTTCTGGAGAGTAGCTATGAGTCATAACGCCTGGCATAACGCCCGTGCGATGTACGAACGGGACGCCTGCGCGCAGGCGATGGGGATGGACATTCTCGACATGGGCGAGGGCTACGCGGTGGTGACCATGACCATCACCCCGCAGATGCTCAACGGGCATAAAACCTGCCACGGCGGACAGCTGTTCTCGCTGGCCGATACCGCCTTTGCCTACGCCTGCAACAGTCAGGGGCTGGCGGCGGTGGCCTCAGGCTGCGCCATCGATTTTCTGCGTCCGGGCTTTGCCGGCGATAAGCTGACCGCTACCGCGTGGGTGAAGCATCAGGGCAAACTGACCGGCGTATACGACATTGAAATTCAGAACCAACACCAGAAAACCGTCGCTCTTTTTCGCGGGAAATCGCACCGCACCGGCGGCAGTGTGACAGGAGAAGCCTGATGCGTGACGCATTTATTTGTGAGGGTGTGCGTACCCCGGTCGGTCGCTACGGTGGAGGATTATCCAGCGTGCGTGCCGATGACTTAGGGGCCGTGCCGCTGCGTGCGCTGCTGGCGCGTTACCCGCAGCTCGATCTGGAGCGCATAGATGATGTGATCTTCGGCTGCGCAAATCAGGCCGGAGAGGATAACCGCAACGTAGCGCGCATGTCATCGCTGCTGGCCGGGCTGCCGCAGACCGTTTCCGGTACCACCATTAACCGCCTGTGCGGCTCCGGTCTGGATGCCCTTGGCTTCGCGGCGCGCGCCATCAGGGCCGGGGATGGCGATCTGCTGATCGCCGGTGGCGTCGAATCCATGTCCCGTGCGCCGTTCGTGATGGGCAAAGCCACCGCGGCGTTTCAGCGTCAGGCGGAGATCTTCGACACCACCATCGGCTGGCGATTTGTGAATCCGCTCATGCATCAGCAATACGGAACTGACAGCATGCCGGAAACGGCAGAGAATGTAGCGGAATTGTTAAATATAAGCCGTGCCGATCAGGATGCATTTGCCCTGCGCAGCCAGCAGCGCACCGCGCGGGCGCAGCAGAATGGCGTTCTGGCGCAGGAGATTATCCCGGTACAGGTGGCGGGGAAAAAAGGTGCCGTAACGGAAGTGAGCGTGGACGAGCATCCGCGCGCCGAAACCACCCTTGAACAGCTTGCCGCGCTGAAAGCTCCGTTCCGCAAGAACGGTGTGGTGACGGCGGGGAACACCTCTGGCGTGAACGACGGGGCGGCGGCGCTGATTATCGCCAGCGAGCCGATGGCGCTTGCCCAGGGGTTAACCCCGCGCACCCGCATTGTGGCCATGGCGACCGCGGGCGTCGAGCCGCGTCTGATGGGATTAGGCCCGGTTCCCGCCACCCGTAAGGTGCTGGAACGTGCCGGACTCAGTATCACCGATATGGACGTCATTGAGCTTAACGAAGCCTTCGCCGCACAGGCGCTGGGCGTGCTGCGTCAGCTGGGTTTGCCGGATGACGCGGAGCATGTGAACCCGAATGGCGGGGCGATCGCGTTAGGTCATCCGCTGGGAATGAGCGGTGCCAGACTGGCGCTGGCCGCGAGCAATGAATTGCACCGACGCGGCGGGCGCTACGCGCTGTGTACGATGTGCATCGGTGTGGGTCAGGGCATTGCCATGATCCTTGAGCGTGTTTGAGCGAACAATAATGTGAGTACCCTGCGATGATAAATACAACAAAGCTTGATCCGATCGAAACCGCGTCCATTGATGAATTGCAGGCGTTGCAGACCGCGCGCCTGAAGTGGACGCTGAACCACGCCTACAACAACGTTCCGATGTACAAACGCAAGTTTGACGCCGCGGGCGTTCACCCTGACGATTTTAACGAGCTGGCGGACCTGCAAAAATTCCCGTGCACCACCAAGCAGGATCTGCGCGACAACTACCCGTTCGATACCTTTGCGGTGCCGATGGAGCAGGTGGTGCGCATCCACGCCTCGTCGGGCACCACCGGAAAGCCGACCGTGGTGGGATATACCCAGAATGATATCGACAACTGGGCCAATATCGTTGCCCGTTCCCTGCGCGCCGCCGGGGGCAGCGCGAAGGATAAAATTCACGTGGCCTACGGCTACGGGCTATTCACCGGCGGGCTGGGGGCGCACTACGGTGCCGAGCGTCTGGGTGCAACGGTGATCCCGATGTCCGGCGGCCAGACGGAGAAGCAGGCGCAGCTGATCCGCGATTTTCAGCCGGATATGATCATGGTGACGCCCTCATACTGCCTGAATTTAATTGAAGAGCTGGAGCGTCAGATGGGCGGTGACGCCAGCGCCTGTTCCCTGCGCGTCGGCGTGTTTGGCGCCGAGCCGTGGACGCAGGCGATGCGCCGCGAAATTGAAAAACGGCTGGGCATTACCGCGCTGGATATCTATGGTCTCTCCGAAGTGATGGGGCCGGGCGTGGCGATGGAGTGTCTTGAAACCGCTGACGGCCCGACCATCTGGGAAGATCACTTCTACCCGGAGATCGTCAACCCGAATGACGGCACGCCGCTGGCTGACGGCGAGCAGGGCGAACTGCTATTCACCACCCTGACCAAAGAGGCGCTGCCGGTGATCCGCTACCGCACCCGCGACCTGACGCGCCTGCTGCCGGGCACTGCACGCACCATGCGCCGGATGGATCGCATCAGCGGGCGCAGCGACGACATGCTCATCATTCGCGGCGTGAACGTCTTCCCGTCACAGCTGGAAGAGGAGATCGTTAAGTTCGAACATCTTTCGCCACACTATCAGCTGGAGGTGAACCGCCGCGGGCATCTTGATTCACTTTCGGTGAAGGTCGAGCTGAAACAGAGCAGCTTAACGCTGACCCATGAGCAGCGCTGTCAGGTCTGCCATCAGCTGCGTCATCGGATTAAATCGATGGTGGGGATCTCGACCGACGTGATGATCGTTAACTGTGGCAGCATACCGCGCTCCGAGGGTAAAGCCTGCCGGGTGTTTGATTTGCGTAAAGTGGCAGCCAACAGTTGAATTCCCCTCACCCCAGCCCTCTCCCAAAGGGAGAGGGTGTATTGAGTTCCCTCTCCCTTTGGGAGAGGGTACACCCCAGATTCGTATGCTATGATTCATCCAGGAAAAAAATAACAACAGAATGAATCACATGAATAAACTTGATGCCTTTATCCAGCATGCAGTCAGCTCTGTTCCCGTCAGCGGAACGTCGCTTATCTCCTCACTGTATGGCGACGCGCTTTCGCACCGCGGCGGAGAGATCTGGCTCGGCAGCCTGGCGGCCCTGCTGGAAGGGATGGGATTTGGCGAGCGCTTTGTGCGCACCGCGCTGTTTCGCCTCAACAAAGAGGGCTGGCTGGACGTGTCCCGCATTGGCCGCCGCAGCTTTTACCGTCTCAGCGACAAGGGGCTGCGTTTGACCCGCCGCGCGGAAAATAAAATCTACCGGGCGGAACTGCCGGCGTGGGATGGTAAATGGCTGCTGCTGCTCTCCGAGGGGCTGGATAAAACCACCCTCGCGGACGTGAAAAAACAGCTCATCTGGCAAGGATTCGGCACGCTGGCGCCGAGCCTGATGGCCTCGCCGTCGCAGAACCTGGCGGACGTGCAGTCTCTGCTGCATGACGCGGGCGTGGCGGAAAACGTCATTTTCTTTGAGGCCCATTCACCGCTGGCCTTATCACGTGCGGCGTTACGAGCCCGCGTGGAAGAGTGCTGGCAGTTGACCGAACAAAACGCGATGTACGAAACGTTTATCAACTCGTTCCGTCCGCTGTTGCCGCTGCTGAAAGAAACGCCGCCTGAGGATTTGACCCCGGAACGCTGCTTCCAGATCCAGCTGTTACTCATTCATTTTTATCGTCGCGTGGTGCTGAAAGATCCGCTGTTGCCGGAGGAGTTACTTCCTGCGCACTGGGCGGGACAGAGCGCGCGACAGCTGTGCATTAATATCTACCAGCGCGTGGCGGCGGGAGCCCTGGCGTTTGTCAGTGAGAAGGGGGAAACCTCTGTGGGCGAGCTGCCCGCTCCCGGCACGCTTTATCACCAGCGTTTTGGTGGTCTGAATATCACATAAGGAGAGGGTATGCCTGTTTATCAAATTGATGGTCTGACGCCGGTCGTGCCTGAAGAGAGCTATGTTCACCCGACCGCGGTGCTGATTGGCGACGTGATCCTCGGCAAAGGCGTTTACGTGGGGCCCAACGCCAGCCTGCGCGGCGATTTTGGCCGGATCGTGGTGAAAGACGGCGCGAACATCCAGGATAACTGCGTGATGCACGGTTTTCCGGAGCAGGACACGGTGGTGGAAGAGGACGGGCATATCGGCCACAGCGCGATCCTGCACGGCTGCATTATCCGCCGTAATGCGCTGGTGGGTATGAATGCGGTCGTGATGGACGGGGCGACGATCGGCGAAAACAGCATCGTTGGGGCGGCGGCGTTTGTGAAGGCCAAAGCGGAAATGCCTGCGAATCACTTAATTCTTGGCAGTCCGGCGAAAGCGATTCGTGAGCTAAGCGCGCAGGAAATAGAGTGGAAAAAGCAGGGCACGCGGGAGTATCAGGTGCTGGTGGACCGTTGTAAGCAGACGCTGCACCAGGTGGAGCCGCTGCGGGAAGAAGAGCCAGGACGCAAACGGCTGGTCTTCGATGAGAATTTACGGCCTAAGTCGGCTGGCCGGGATAAATAAGGCTGTTCGCTCCCGCACGTTGATCAAGGCGTGAAAATGAGCTCAATACGCATCCGGCAGGGGCCGGTCAATCGACACCAGCTTTCCGCGCTTCATGGTGATATATCCCCCGGCTTTAAGATCTGCCAGCACGCGAAAGACATGCGTTCGTGACAGGTTAGTGCGCTTGATGATAAACAGCGCCAGGCCCTCATTCTCTCCCGTGTGGGTCTCCTGCCGATAGAGATAGCGGTACAGCATTGGTTTGATGGTCTGGTAGCTGGTGACCTGCCTGCGTTCATTGTGCAGGTCGATGGTAAATATGGACATGTAGGTCAGTATGGTGGCCAGCGCCTGCATGCGCTCAGGCCCGCCCTGGAAAAATATCTGGTCGAAGTCGACCCAGGATATTCTCACCAGCTTCACCTTCGCACTGCTGCGATATTCATACTTCGCCAGTGGACAATACCTTTCCATTAACCCTATCGGCATATACTCGATAGTATTGCCAATATTAAGGCCATCATCAGGCATTAATATCGTCAGCGACCCTTCAGTGCAAAAATAGATATAGCCAGGCTCGACGGTGAGTTTTTTATTTGCGGCAACGGTTAAGGCCTCGCCTTTACAAAGCATGTGCGGAAAAAATTGCCCAATATTGAGTTGCTGATAATAGGTATGGATATCCTGAAAATTCACGCTAAGCCTCTCCCCGCAACGTTTGCCGTGGTAGCGAGTATAGCAGCAATAGCCCCCGAATTACGAACCCATAAATAACCAGTCCCATATGGGACTATGATGGAAAGGTATTCTGTTTAGAATGGTCGTCAATGAGTTCGCATTAAAATTATCCGCCAACTGTAAATATCCAGGCGGCGCAATTAATCTATGAGGCCATTCAATGAAATTAACCCTAATTGCTAAACATCTGGCGCTTGCCGGTGTGTTGACGTCGCTGTCGCTTTCCTCGTTTGCGGAAGTACAGCCGCAGGATGCCACTGCCACGACCCGGCAGGTAAATAACGCCCTGTATAACAAATTACCGTTTGCCGATAAAACCGACTTTGAGAACGCCCATAAAGGTTTTATCGCCCCGCTGCCGCAAAACATGATTAAAGGCGAGCAGGGGAACGTTATCTGGAACCCGGCGAAATATGATTTCGTGAAAGAGGGTGAGAAAGCCCCGGATACGGTAAACCCGAGCCTGTGGCGTCAGTCACAGTTGATCAACATTGGCGGGCTGTTTAAGGTCACCGACGGCGTGTATCAGATCCGTAATCTCGATCTCTCCAACATGACCATCATTGAGGGCGAGAAGGGCATTACCGTTATCGACCCGCTGTTAAGCGCTGAACCGGCGAAAGAAGCGCTGGATCTCTACTATGCAAACCGCGGCAAGAAACCGGTCGTCGCTGTGGTGATCACCCACAGCCACGTTGACCACTATGGCGGCCTGCGCGGCGTGGTTGACGAAGCTGACGTCAAGTCTGGCAAAGTGAAAATCTACGCGCCGGATGGCTTTATGAAAGAGGCGGTTTCCGAAAACATTATGGCCGGGAACGCGATGAGCCGTCGTGCGAGCTATATGTACGGCAACCTGCTGAAGCCGGATGCAAAAGGCCAGGTGGGTGCAGGCCTTGGCACCACCACCTCTGCGGGTACTGTCACCCTCATCCCGCCGACCGACTACATTACCCATACCGGTCAGGAAGAAGTGATCGACGGTTTGACCTACGACTTTATGATGGCGCCGGGTTCAGAAGCTCCGTCGGAGATGCTGTGGTATGTCAAAGAGAAGAAAATGATCGAGGCCGCAGAGGACGTAACTCATACCCTGCACAACACCTACTCCCTGCGCGGCGCGAAAATCCGCGACCCGCTGGCCTGGTCTAAGTACATTAACGCCGCCATTGAGCGCTGGGGGGCGGACGCAGAAGTGATTATTGCGCAGCACCACTGGCCGACCTGGGGCAACGAGAATATCGTCAAGCTGATGAAAGGCCAGCGCGATATGTATCGCTACATCAACGACCAGACCCTGCGTATGGCAAACAAGGGGCTGACCCGCGACGAGATCGCCGCCGAGTTTAAACTGCCGGAATCGCTGGAAAAACAGTGGGCGAGCCGCGGTTACTACGGCTCCGTTAGCCACGACGTCAAAGCCACCTACGTGTTTTATCTCGGCTGGTTCGACGGCAACCCGGCAACCCTCGACGAGCTGCCGCCTGAACAGGCTGCGAAGAAGTTCGTGCAGTACATGGGCGGCGCTGATGCCATCATGCAGAAAGCCAAAGCGGATTATCAGCAGGGTAATTACCGTTGGGTTGCTCAGGTGGTCAGCAAAGTGGTCTTTGCCGATCCTAACAACCAGGCTGCCCGTAATCTGGAAGCCGACGCGCTGGAGCAGTTAGGTTACCAGGCGGAAGCGGGCACCTGGCGTAACTTCTACCTGACCGGCGCGCAAGAACTGCGTAATGGCGTGAAGAAGCTGCCGACGCCGAACACCGCCAGCCCGGATACCGTGCGGGCGATGACCCCGGAAATGTTCTTCGACTACCTGGGTGTGCACATCAACGGGGTACGGGCCGGTAACGCGAAGGCGGTCTTCAATGTCGATCTCGGTAAGGATGGCGGCAAATACAAGCTGGAGCTGGAAAACGGCGTGCTGAACCATACCGCCAACGCGCAGGCGAAGGATGCCGACGCAACTATCGCGCTGGACCGTACCACGCTGAACAACATCATCCTTAAGAAAGAGACGCTGAAGCAGGCGATGGATAAGGGTGACGTGAAGGTGAGCGGAAACGGGGCGAAGCTGGAAGAGATGCTGAGCTACATGGACACATTTGACTTCTGGTTCAATATTGTGACGCCATAAGTTTAGCGTTCATCCTGGTTAATCCTGGCGCCTTGTTGCGATAAGGCGCCATTTTTTTATTCACGCATTGCCAGCGCGCTGGCGCTTGCCGGATCGAACAGCGAAATACTCTCGATCTGATCCAGCATGATCACTTTGCGAAAATCCATGGCGCTTTTGGGCTCTGAATCGAGCGTAATGTCATGCTCGGCATACCATTTGCTGTAGTTATGTTCGATACAGAGCTGCATGTTTTTCCCGTCACGGTAGCCGCTCAGCATCGGAATAAGCACGATATTGGCCGTTTTTTCATACTCCAGCGTGGCGGTATGGATCATCCCAATATAGATCCGCCGCGATTTCAGCGTGACGTGCGCCAGTTCACCTTCCTCCATGCACTGATAGAGCAGCTGTTCAATCCCGCTCGATTGCGCCAGCCGCTTGTAGAGCTTTTTTCGGCCTTCGCCGTCCAGCCGCGCGCTCCCGGCCCAGTTCGAGCGGTAGAGACAGAACAGGATCGCGAAGGTCAGCATTACCACCACCGGGGCCTGAATCCCCAGGAAGCTCCAGTTCATAAAATCAATTTGCCAGTCGGCATATTTTGCAGACGTGAAATGGAACGTGTTATCGGCGGCGGAGAGGGCGAACAACAGCAGCCACAACAGGCCGGTGGCGATCACTCCCTGAAGAACAAAAATACAGCCATACAGCGCCACAAGAAAATAGACGTCCCAGCCAAAGGAGCGCTTGATTTTAAACCGTGTTGAGAGGTCGCGGCTGGTGTACCAGTACCCGCATACCATCAATACCATGAATATTGCCGTTCCCATTTCAGGCCCTCTTCAGCGCGTTGACATGGCGCAGAAAGTCCTGCCGCACCTCGTGGCTTTTGTAGTTAACCGAGGCGTTTCCATCCTGATCGATGATGATGCGGTCGCCATCCTCTACGGCTTCGATAATTTCCTGGTGACTCATGACCTGCAACAAGGATTCCGGGCTGGAAAAGAGCGTCATCAGTAAATGTTTCATCGCGTGACATCCTTATGAATTAAAAGGATAAGTCTGGAAGATAAATGGCACCTTTGCCTTAAGGTTATCCCTAAAAAAACGGCAGCCTGGCGGCGAAATTAAACTTTATGCACAAAATGGTTGCGCGAGGTAACATTTCAGGTCTTTGAAAAATAATAAGAATAAAAAATATACCTGCGCAAACTTGGACAAATAACGTTAATTGTGTAAGTTTAAATTATGCGATTTCGCTACGTTGTTTACACCCAGGATGTGACCCATGAGCACGTTGCCGTCCGTCATCAGTCGGTTCGTTGATTACTACGCCACGCTGGATACCCAGCCACCTTCGGCGCTGGCGGGGATTTATCGCGCCGATGCCACGCTTATCGATCCCTTTGGCGAACATAGCGGGGTGTTCGCGATCCAGCGCTATTTCACCCACTTGCTGGCTAACGTCCAGCACTGTCGCTTTACCGTTGATGCGCCGTTGCAGCAGGGCGATCGCTTTGTGGTCACCTGGATGATGCACTGGTCGCACCCGCGTATTGCCCGGGGTGCAGTGCGACAGCTGCCGGGCTGCTCCGTGGTAGACATGCGCGACGATCGCATTGTTCGCCAGCGGGATTACTACGATGCCGGAGAGATGATTTACGAACATCTCCCGATACTCGGCTGGGCCGTACGCGGCGTGAAGCGGAGAGTGAAATCATGAAAACGGTTCTGATCACCGGCGCAAGCTCGGGCATCGGGGCGGGGCTGGCGAAATCTTTTGCCGACGATGGTTACCGGGTGATTGCCTGCGGGCGCGATGCGCAACGTCTGGCCGCTGTGCATCAGCACAGCCCCAACATCACGGTGCGCCTGTTCGATATGACAGACAGGGACGCCTGTCGCCAGGCGCTGGCGGACTGTGCTGCCGACACGGTGATTCTCTGCGCCGGAACCTGCGAGTATCTCGACCGCGGCGAGGTGGATGCCGAGCTGGTGGCGCGGGTCATGACCACCAATTTCATGGGGCCGGTAAACTGCCTTGCGGCGTTGCAGCCGCAACTGGTATCCGGCAACCGCGTGGTGCTGGTCAGTTCGATGGCGCACTGGCTTCACTTCCCGCGAGCCGAAGCCTATGGGGCCTCTAAAGCGGCGTTAACCTGGTTTGCCGACACGCTGCGCCTCGACTGGGAACCGAAAGGGATTGCCGTCACGGTCGTTTCACCCGGTTTTGTCGACACGCCGCTGACCCGCAAAAACGATTTCCCGATGCCGGGCCGGGTCAGCGTGGGGGACGCCGTCCACGCCATTCGTCGCGGTCTGGCAAAAGGGAAGGATCACATCGCGTTTCCCGCCGGGTTCAGCCTGGCGCTGCGCCTGCTTTCCGGCCTGCCCGATGTACTTCAGCGCGCACTGCTGCGCAGGATGGTGCGACCATGAAAATCGCAATTATCGGCAGCGGCATCGCCGGGTTAACCTGTGCCTGGCGGCTCGCCGGACATCATCAGATCACGGTGTTTGAGGCGCAGGCCACCCCGGGCGGCCATACTGCAACGGTAGATGTCGACACGCCCCAGGGTACCTTTGCCATCGATACCGGTTTTATCGTCTACAACGACCGCACCTATCCGCGCTTCATGGGGCTGCTCAGCGAACTGGGCATCAGCGGGCAAAAAACGCAGATGAGTTTTTCGGTACATAACCCGCAGAGCGGGCTGGAGTACAACGGCCACACGCTGACGTCGCTGTTCGCCCAGCGTCGTAATCTGCTGAACCCTGCCTTCTGGACGCTACTGAAGGAGATCGTGCGCTTTAACCGGCTGGCGAAACAGACGCTCCGGGGCGAAGTCGATGGATCCGCCACGCTGGAAACGTTCCTGCGCCAGCACCGCTTTACGCCCTTTTTTGCGCGCCACTACATCCTGCCAATGGGAGCGGCTATCTGGTCGTCGTCGCTACAGGAGATGAAACGCTTTCCGCTGCCGCTCTTTTTACGCTTTTTTGAAAACCACGGTCTGCTGGACATTACCCATCGTCCGCAGTGGTACGTCGTGCCAGGCGGCTCCCGGGAGTATATCCGCGCGATGATGGACAAGCTTGGCGATCGCCTGACGCTGCACCTCAACGCGCCGGTTCAGAAGGTTGTTCGCCACGATCGTGGCGTCGATATTGAGCGGGAAGGCGTCACTCATACCTTCGATCAGGTGATCTTCGCCTGTCACTCTGCTCAGGCGCTGGCGATGCTCGCCAGCCCAACGCAGGCTGAACGTGAGGTGCTGGGTGATATCGGCTGGCAGCGTAACGAGGTGGTGCTTCACAGCGATCCGCGCTGGCTGCCGGTGCGCAAGCGCGCGTGGGCGAGCTGGAACTACCGCCTCAGCGAGCAGGATCGGGCCAGCGCCTGCGTCACCTACAACATGAATATCTTGCAGGGACTGCCGCCGGGTAGCCCGCTGTTTTGCGTCACCCTCAACCCGCAAACGCCGGTGGAAGAACGCTATGTGCTGCGCCGCTTTGTCTATGAGCATCCGCTTTTTAACCCGCAAAGCTGGCAAGCTCAGGCCCGGCGCGGCGAAATAAATGGTCGCCATCGGAGCTGGTTCTGCGGCGCGTACTGGTACAACGGCTTCCACGAAGATGGCGTGCGCAGTGCGCTGGACGTGGTCAACGCTATCGCGGCCGGGGAGGGCAACTGAGATGAACAGCTGCCTTTACCACGGTACATTGCGCCATCGTCGGCTTGCGCCGAAAACGCACCATTTTACCTATAGCGTGTTTATGGCGTGGCTCGATCTCGATGAGCTGGACGCGCTGCCCTCTGTCGGCGTGCGTCGTAACCGCGTTGCGCCCGCGGCATTTTATGATGCGGACTACCCGCTGGGCACGCCGCTCAAAGAGCGCGTCCTTGAGCGTCTGGAAAAGCTGACCGGCGAGCGTCCGGCGGGGCGGGTCATGCTTCTGACTCAGCTGCGCTATTTCGGTTTTCATTTCAACCCGGTCAATTTTTACTACTGCTATGACGGCGAAGACACTCTGCGCTGGGTTCTCGCCGAAGTGCGTAACACGCCGTGGAATGAACGACATTACTACGCGGTAGCGGGGCGGGACGCCCCGCCGACGCAGAAAGCGTTTCACGTCTCGCCCTTTAATCCGATGGATATGGTTTACCACTGGCGCTTCAACAGCCCGGACAGCACGCTGCGCATGCATATCGAAAACCATCAGGAGACGAAGGTGTTTGATGCCACCCTGACGCTACGCCGGGCGCCGCTGACGCGCGCAGCGCTGCGTTCGCTGCTGGCGCGGATCCCGTTGATGACCCTCAAAACCGTTTTCGCCATTTACTGGCAGGCGCTCAGGCTGTGGCTGAAGCGCGTGCCGCTGCATAACCATCCCCTCAGCAGGAGTGAACGCTCATGACCGATCCCGTCTTTGCGCTTGAACCCGATATCCCGCGCAACGTCCGCGTCGCGCGATGGTTGCTCTTCCGCCTGCTGAACGGTCTGCGCGGTGGCTCGCTGACGCTGCGTGAAGGCGCGCAGACGTTCCAGTTCGGCGACGCCTCCGCCGCGCTTCATGCTGAGGTGCAGGTACTTGCTCCGGGCGTCTACTGGCGCATTTTAACCGGGGGCAGCCTCGCCGTAGCACAAGCGTGGATGGATGGCGACTGGGAGACGCCCCACCTGACGCCGCTGCTGGAGCTGATTGCACGTAATAGCCAAATCCTCGGGCAACTGGAAAAAGGGTTTCGCCTGCTCGGGAAACCGGTGGAGCGGCTACGGCACTGGATGCGGCGCAACTCCCGCGCGCAGGCGCGTGAAAATATTGCCGCCCATTACGATCTGGGCAACGCCTTCTACGCCCATTTCCTTGATGAAGACCTGCTGTACTCCAGCGCGCTGTTTAACGGGGACGAGCAGGATTTGAACGCGGCTCAGCAGGCGAAAATGGCCAGGCTGTGCGACCAGCTGGCGCTCACGGCAAACGATCATCTGCTGGAGATTGGCACCGGCTGGGGGGCGATGGCGGAATACGCCGCCCGTCACTACGGCTGTCGGGTGACCACCACCACGCTGTCGCAGGAGCAGTACCACTGGGCCACCGCGCGGATCGTCCGGGCAGGGTTGCAGGATCGCGTTGAGGTGCTGCTCTGCGACTACCGCGATCTGACCGGGGTTTACGACAAACTGGTCTCGGTTGAGATGATCGAAGCCGTCGGCCAACGCTACCTGCCAACGTTTTTCCGTACCTGTCAGGCGCGTCTGCGTCCAGGCGGGCGGATGGCGATTCAGGCCATCACCATTCAGGATCAGCGCTATCGCGACTACAGCAAAAGCGTCGATTTTATTCAGCGCTACATCTTCCCCGGCGGCTTTTTGCCCAGCATCACCGCCATGAATGAACTGATGACCCGCCATACCGATTTTGTGGTGCGTAATCTCTTCGATATGGGGCCGGACTACGCCCGCACGTTGGCGCACTGGCGTCAGCGTTTCGTTCACGCCTGGCAGGAGATTGAAAAGCTCGGGTTTGATGACCGTTTCCGGCGGATGTGGCTGTACTACCTCGGCTACTGTGAAGCCGGGTTTAATGCCCGCACCATCAGCGTGGTGCAGCTGACTGCGGAACGCGTATGAAGCGCTACGGGCAGGTATTTCTGTTGGCCATCGGTTTTGATCTCTACTGGACGCTGGTGGTGCTGTTTCGCGAGCAGGGGCTGGTCATCTGGATCGCGCTGGCGGTGCTTGCCTGGCTGTTATTACCGCCATCACACCGGGTATACGCCCTTGTGCTGGCGGCGTCGGGTGCGCTGCTGGACGCCCTCTGGGCGCTGACGGGGCTGATTGCGTTCACGGGCGCGTCCCTGATGCCGCTATGGATGGTGGCGCTGTGGCTAATGTTTGCCACCGTCTGGACGCACCTGACCCGCACGACCACCTTGCCAGGATGGTTGCTGACGGTGCTGGCGACCCTGGGCGGACCGGTAGCCTACCTGATCGGTGAACATCTTGGGGCCATTACGTTTCAGGAGCCGACCTTTATCGTCGTCAGCTGGATGTTCCCCGGCTGGCTGGTGCTGATGCTGTTTTTCCACCTGTTGATGGGGAGACAACAATGAGAAATCTGGTACTGATGCTCGCGTTATCCGTCTTCACCTGTACCGTGCAGGCGGCAGACTGGCTGAGCTGGCGCAAGGTGGGTGACGCCACCCTCACCTGGGGGCCGTTTACCGTCTATACCTCTCAGCTTCTGACGCCCGACGGCAGCTATACAGGATTAGACGGCGATAATGCGCTGATTATCACCTATGCCCGGGACATCGATGGTGACGACCTGGTCGAGGCGACCCGTGACCAATGGCAGGCGCAGGGCATTTTGCAGCAGGAGCCGCAGAGTGAAGCCTGGCTGCGGATGCTAAAAGCGCTCTGGCCCGACGTCACGCCCGGCACGCAGCTCGCGTTTGTGGTTAATAACGGCCAGGGACAATTCTGGTATCGCCCCACGGCGTCGCAGAAAAAATTTACGCCACTCGGGCCACGCCAGACGGCAGCGTTTAGCTCACGCTTTCTGGCGATATGGCTCGATCCCCGCACCGAATATCCTGAACTGCGTCAGCAGTTAACTGGAGGAGCACAATGAAACGTTTCCTGCTAGTGGCGCTTGCCCTGACGATGCTGGTGGCCGGATGTAGCACCGAGGTGACAGAGTATCGTCAGCAGCAGCCACGGCTTGATATTTTTACTTACTTCCAGGGGAAAACCGAGGCGTGGGGGATGGTGCAGGATCGCAGCGGTAAGCAGATCCGCCGTTTTCACGTCGAGATCGCCGGGGATGTTATCGGCGATACGCTGACCCTGAACGAGCATTTTGTCTACGATGACGGCGAAAAGCAGCAGCGCGTCTGGCATATCCGCCGCGTTGGGCAGAATCGCTATGAAGGCACGGCGGGTGACATAGAAGGTGTCGCGACAGGCCAGGCGGCGGGCAATGCCCTTAACTGGCGCTACAGCATGAACGTGAAGGCGGACGGCAAAACCTGGCTGCTGCACTTTGATGACTGGATGTATTTGCAGGACAGCACCCGTATGTTCAATAAAACGGAGATGAAGAAATTTGGCGTCACCGTCGCCACGGTGACGCTGTTCTTTACCCGCAAAGAGGGCGGTTAATCCTCTTCGGGCTGAGGTTTACTGCTTGAGTAGATGAAGAAGAGCGCAATACTCAGGCAGACGACGGCCCCGAAACGGCTCACTGAAAACGGAATGGCTTCATTGTTCAGCCAGCCAAAGTTATCAATCAGCATGCTCATGGCCAGCTGGCCCAGGATAACCGCTACCGTGGCAACAGCGGTCCCGATGCGCTGCACCGCGAGCACCATAATCACGATATAGGGCACGCCGCACAGGGCGCCCAG
Source organism: Enterobacter sp. MGH 38 (assembly GCF_000492855.1). Classification (NCBI taxonomy): domain Bacteria; kingdom Pseudomonadati; phylum Pseudomonadota; class Gammaproteobacteria; order Enterobacterales; family Enterobacteriaceae; genus Enterobacter; species Enterobacter sp. MGH 38. The sequence goes on from NZ_KI535608.1 coordinate 1,215,500, forward strand.
AAGCTGCCATTTGGGTACATCCATCAGGCTGACCGCCTGTTTCGGCTCAAAAAAGAAGATCAGCAGGGCGGTCACCAGCGCGCCGACGGAAAACGTCAGAAACGCGCTTTTGAATACCCCCACGCTGCTGCCTAATTGCCCGTTAATGGCAGCCTGAATGCTCAGCGTTGCGCCGCCAATCACCGCCAGAATAATCATAATCACTGTCATAACGTTACCCCTGCGCCACGAGAATGAGCGCGGCGATGATAAATCCCAGCGCAATAATGCGTTTTGTATCGATCCTGCGGTGCGGCGTACCCAGCAGGCCATAGTGGTCGATAATCAGGCTTTTAAAAACCTGGCCTGCCAGAATGCCGATCATCGTCATGGCAATGCCGATCGCAGGCGTGGCAATGGTGAGAATGATGACGTAAACCGGGCCGAGCACGCCGCCCAACAGGTGCCATGAAGGCTGCGCAAAAAATGAGGGACTGTTGCGGGGGCTGAAAAACAGCATCAGCAGAAACGTTAGCCCCGTTCCCACACTAAATATGCTGAACGCCGCCCACAGGTCGCCCACCTCTGCGCCCAGCGGCCCCAGCAGCCCGGCTTCCACGGACAGCCCCATGCCACCGGCAATCACCAGTAAAATTAAAATAATGTGCATAACGCTTTTTCTCCTTTTTCCAGGCGGAGAAGATTACGTCTGAACATCATTGAGAAAAATGCCATAATGCAGGAAACACCTGTGCAGGAAATGCATTAATGATAGATGCCGGACATATCAGCATTCGCGCGCTGCTGATCTTCATCGACGTTTATGAAACGCAGAATTTTTCCGTGGTGGCGAGGCGGGAAGGGATTTCTGCGTCGCAGGTCTCACGCGTGATCCACCAGCTTGAGGACGCCCTCGGGCAACAGCTTTTCTACCGCAACACGCGGGCGATTATGCCCACAGAGAGCGGGCATCTTTTTGTGCGCTATGCCAGGGCGATGGCCGGGAATATGGAGGACGCGCGACGCGAGCTGGATGAACGCGCCCGCGAGCCGTCGGGCACGCTGCGTATCAATGGCCCGGTCTTTTTCGGACAGAGGCACATCGCGCCTGGCCTGCCGGGGCTTCTGGCGCGTTACCCTCGTCTCTCCATTGAACTGACCCTCACCGACGATTTTATCGATCCGCACCGTGACGCCGCGGACGTTATCTTCCGCATCGGCGCGCTGACGGACTCCTCGTTTCACGCCCGGGTGTTCGGGCAGCAGTTCTACCATCTGGCGGCCTCGCCTGACTATCTGCAAAAACATGGCGCGCCCGAGGGGCCGGACGATCTCAGCCGTCACCACTGTCTGGTTTACCGCGGCTCGTCCGGGCCTAACCGCTGGCTGATCCGACAGCCGGGCGAGGCGTGGGTTCACTATCCCATCGTACCGCTGATGACTTCCAATAACGCGGAAACGCTCCTGATTGCGGCGCTGGGCGGTATGGGCGTTGTGCTTTTCCCGGACTGGATGGTGAGCGAACGACTCAAAAGCGGTGAGCTGGTGGCACTGCTGCCGGAAATGGAGTGTTCAATTAATACGGAGCCATTGACGATTGCGGCGATTTACCCGAATGCGCGTCATCCGCCCCTGAACGTCAGGGCGGTGATTGATTACTATATTGAGCGATTCGGTACGCCGCTGTACTGGCAAACCTGAAGGTTAGCGGGCAAGCTCGCGACGGATAATGTCAGCCCCGGCGCTTAACGCCTTCAGCTTACCGTTGGCGACCTGGCGGGAAAGGGGAGCCATACCGCAGTTGGTGGACGGATAGAGCTTGTCTGCATCAACAAACTGCAACGCCTTACGCAGCGTATCGGCGACCTCTTCAGGCGTTTCGATGGTCTGGGTGGCGACGTCAATTGCCCCGACCATCACTTTTTTACCACGGATAAGCTCCAGCAGATCCATCGGCACGCGCGAGTTGTGGCACTCCAGCGAGATAATATCGATCTTTGAGGTCTGCAACTTAGGAAACGCCTTTTCATACTGGCGCCACTCGGAGCCGAGCGTCTTTTTCCAGTCCGTATTGGCTTTGATGCCGTACCCGTAACAGATATGTACCGCGGTTTCGCATTTCAGTCCTTCAATGGCGCGCTCCAGCGCGGCAATGCCCCAGTCATTCACCTCGTCGAAAAAGACGTTAAAGGCAGGTTCATCGAACTGAATAATGTCGACACCGGCCGCCTCCAGCTCGCGGGCTTCCTGATTAAGGATTTTTGCGAACTCCCAGGCCAGCTTTTCACGGCTTTTATAGTGAGCATCGTATAGCGTGTCGATCATGGTCATCGGGCCGGGCAGCGCCCACTTGATCGGCTTGTCCGTCAGCTGGCGCAGGTATTTCGCGTCGTCAACAAACACCGGTTTCTGACGCGCCACCGCGTCTACCACGGTCGGCACGCTCGCATCGTAACGGTTACGGATGCGTACCGTCTGACGGTTCTCAAAATCCACGCCGCTGAGATGTTCAATAAAGGTGGTGACGAAATGCTGGCGAGTTTGTTCCCCGTCGCTGACGATATCAATCCCGGCGCGAATCTGTTCATCCAGAGACAAACGTAGCGCATCCTGTTTCCCTGCAAGTAATTCCTCGTCCTGGAGTTTCCACGGCGACCAGAGCGTTTCCGGCTGCGCAAGCCAGGTGGGTTTCGGCAGGCTGCCAGCCGTCGATGTCGGGAGCAATGTTTTCATGAGAAGAACCTTTTATCCGTATTAAATGAAAGCGTGAAGTGATGAGACCACTGCTCAAGAAGGGTTTTGTAGGGTTTGATAAACCGCTCTTCGGTATATTTCCCCTGTTCAATGGCCAGCCGGCTGCGCTCTTCACGGTCATAGACGATTTTTGTTAATGAGTGATCCTGCTGATTCAGGTCGGGCTGATAGCACTGTCCCGCAGCGGAATTGGCATTGTAAATTTCCGGTCGATAGATCTTCTGGAACGTCTCCATGGTGCTGATGGTGCCGATCAGCTCCAGATTGGTGTAATCACGCAGTAAATCGCCGGTGAAGAAGAAGGCGAAAGGCGCGACGCTGTTTTCCGGCATGAAATAGCGAACCTTCAGGCCCATCTTCGCGAAGTACTGTTCCGTTAGCGACTCGCCGTCCGGCTGGTACTCATACCCCAGCACCGGGTGGTGGTTACCGGTACGACGATAGGTGTCTTTGCTGGAGACGCTCAGGCAGATCACCGGCGCTTTTTTGAAGTTCGCCTGATATTCCTCAGAATGAACGAAGCTTTTAAAGATATTGCCGTGCAGCTCGCCAAAATTCTCGGGGAGGGTAAAACGGGGTTGATCTTTATTATGCTCCAGCAGCAGGACGCTGAAATCATAGTCACGAACATACGATGAGAAGTTATTTCCGACGATGCCTTCGATGCGCTCGTGGGTTTTTTTATCCACGATTGTCGTTTGCAGAATTTCGATGGCCGGGAAGGTAAAATCGCCGCCGATATTCATATCGACTGAAATAATCTCCAGCTCGACGGCATAGCGGTCAGCTTTCGGGTTATCCCAGCTCGCCAGCGCGTTAAAGCGGTTGTTGATCATCACCAGCGTGTTGCGCAGGTTCTCCTGACGCTTCTCGCCACGCGCCAGGTTGGCGAAGTTGGTGGTGGTACGCGTGTTTTCTGACGGGTTATAATTTTCATCAAAGCAACTGCGCTTAAGGGTAAATGTGAAAGCCTGACTCATTTGGTTATGCATCCTAAGTTCATGTTGCCGGAACGTTATCAATGCATAATTTATGCCTGAGCCCCTGGCGCAGGGGAAGTGACTTAATTTCACTGCAACATGAGGGTTCTTCATGAACTGCGCGATTCAGGTATAATCCCCCGACATTTCCAACCGGTTTAAACGAACATGACAAAACTCACCCTACAAGAGCAGATGCTGAAAGCGGGCTTAGTCAGCAGTAAAAAGATGGCCAAGGTCCAGCGCACGGCGAAAAAATCCCGCGTCCAGGCTCGCGAGGCGAGAGAGGCTGTTGAAGAGAACAAGAAAGCCCAGCTGGAGCGTGATAAGCAGCTGAGCGAACAGCAAAAACAGGCGGTGCTGGCAAAAGAGTTCAGGGCGCAGGTGAAGCAGCTGATTGAGATGAACCGCATCACCGTGGCGAAGGGCAACATTACCTTTAACTTTACCGACGGCAACCTGATCAAAAAAATCGAGGTCGATAAGCAGACGCAAACCCAGCTGATCAACGGCCGTCTGGCGATTGCCCGACTGGTGATTAATGCGAAGGGCGACTGTGATTACGCGATTATCCCGGCGGTGGTGGCGGATAAAATTGCCCAACGCGATGCGGACAGCATTGTGCTTAACAGCGCGCTGAGTCAGGAAGAGCAGGACGAAGACGATCCGTACGCAGACTTTAAAATCCCTGACGATTTAATGTGGTAATCCCCGCTCAGAATGGCGCGGCGTGACGGGCGTTTATCGTCTCGCCGCTCAGCGGATGAATAAAATTCAGAACGCTGGCATGCAGCATCAGCCGGGGCGTTTCTTCCGCGCCCGGCCATTCCAGACCACCATACAGATCGCACCCCAGAATAGGGTGGCCTAACTGCTGGCAGTGAATGCGCAGCTGGTGGGTGCGCCCGGTCTCCGGGGTAAGCTCTACCCGCGTCAATGGCATTGTCGTATCCTGATAAATACGTTCCATCACCCGATAGCGAGAGCGAGCGGGCTTACCGGTGCGGGCACAGATCGTCATCAGCGGAAACAGTGCCGGATCTTTGGCAATCGGGGCATCCACGGTCCCTTCGTCCTGTTCCACATGTCCGCACAACAGGGCGGTGTAAACCTTGCTCACGGCGCGCTGGCTGAACTGGTGACAAAGCGCGGCGTTAATCGCCTTGTTACGCGCAATGACCATCAGGCCCGAGGTGCCAAAATCAAGGCGATGCACCAGCGTGCAGCCAGGAAAGGTTTGCACCAGACGATGGTGAACGGAATCACGGTTTTGCGGATTTTTCCCCGACAGGCTGAGCAGACCGGAAGGTTTGTTGATCAGCAGCAGATGCTCGTCCTGCCAGAGGATCTCAATGTCGTCGTGACAGGGTGGTGCAATAAACGTATCGATAATGACAGACATCAGGCCGCCGGGCTGGAGAGTGGGTGCGGATGATAACGAAATATGCAGGAAAAGAAAAACCCTCCCACCGGGCGGTGAGAGGGGGAGATCTTAGGCAGCGACCAGGCTGTCGATAGCGGCTTTCGCGTCGGACTGCGCTTTGGTAGCCACTTCCGGGCCGTAAGCGATACCTTCAGCGAACACAAAGTTCACGTCGGTAATGCCGATGAAGCCGAGGAACAGCGTCATGTACGGCGCCACCAGGTCGGTTGGGGTATCTTTGTGAATACCGCCGCGGCTGGTCAGGACGATAGCGCGTTTACCTTTTACCAGACCTTCCGGGCCGTTCTCGGTGTAACGGAAGGTTACGCCAGCGCGCGCCACCAGGTCGAAGTAGTTCTTCAGCTGGGTAGGAATGTTGAAGTTGTACATTGGGGCGTTGATCACGATAACGTCGTGCGCCTGCAATTCAGCAATCAGCTCGTCGGAAAGCGCCAGGGCTTCCTGCTGACGCGGGGTAAGAGGCGCATCGCTCGGACGCAGCGCGCCAACCAGCTCGCCGTCCAGCACAGGAATTGGGTTTGCCGCCAGGTCACGCACGGTGATTTCATCCGCGCTGTGCTGTTCACGCCACTGTTCAACGAAATAGTCAGACAGCTGACCAGACTGTGAATACCCTGCCAGAATACTGGATTTCAACACTAATACTTTGCTCATGGGAAATTCCTGTTTTGTATTTGATTGAGGGGGTTGCCCCGTTGCTTGTTGACACTTTATTCACAATCCTGCCACAGGGATAGCGCAATATATCGAAGCCTATGTTCGAATTTTTTGAATAAGGCGCGCAAAGCGCTGATGTGGTACTCTATAGCAATCATTAAAAAGAGATTTTATCCGGCAGTGCACTGCCCGTTAACGCTATGACAGAACACCAAAAATTGACCTTCTCCATGCTGATGCAAAAGCTTGATTCACTGATGCTGCGCGATAAACAGCGGTTTGCGCGCCGTCTGCACGGCGTTAAGAAGGTTAAAAATCCTGATGCACAACAGGCCATTTACCAGGAAATGGCCAAAGAGATTGAACAGGCGGCAGGGAAAGTTGTGCTGCGTGAAGCCGCACGCCCGGAGATTACCTATCCGGAAAACCTGCCCGTCAGCCAGAAGAAACAGGACATTCTTGAGGCCGTACGCGACCACCAGGTGGTGATCGTCGCGGGGGAAACCGGTTCAGGTAAAACCACCCAGTTGCCGAAAATCTGCATGGAGCTGGGCCGCGGGTTGAAAGGGCTGATCGGTCACACCCAGCCGCGTCGTCTGGCGGCGCGCACCGTGGCGAACCGTATTGCGGAAGAGCTGCAAACGGAGCCGGGCGGCTGCATCGGCTACAAGGTGCGATTCAGCGACCACGTCAGCGATAACACCATGGTTAAGCTGATGACCGACGGTATCCTGCTGGCGGAAATCCAGCAGGATCGTCTGCTGATGCAGTACGACACCATCATCATCGATGAAGCGCACGAGCGCAGCCTGAACATCGACTTCCTGCTCGGCTACCTGAAAGAGCTGCTGCCCCGGCGTCCGGATCTGAAAATCATCATCACCTCTGCGACCATTGACCCGGAGCGTTTCTCAAAACATTTCAACAATGCGCCGATCATTGAAGTCTCAGGCCGAACCTACCCGGTTGAAGTGCGCTATCGCCCGATTGTGGAAGAGGCGGACGATACCGAGCGCGACCAGCTTCAGGCCATCTTCGATGCCGTCGACGAGCTGGGCAACGAGAGTTCTGGCGACATTCTGATCTTCATGAGCGGCGAGCGCGAGATCCGCGATACCGCCGATGCGCTCAGCAAACGCGATCTGCGCCATACCGAGATCCTGCCGCTGTACGCGCGCCTGTCGAACAGTGAGCAGAACCGCGTGTTCCAGCCGCACAGCGGACGCCGCATCGTGCTGGCGACCAACGTGGCCGAAACCTCGCTCACCGTGCCGGGCATTAAATACGTGATCGACCCGGGTACGGCGCGCATCAGCCGCTACAGCTACCGAACCAAAGTTCAGCGCCTGCCGATTGAGCCGGTTTCCCAGGCGTCGGCTAATCAGCGTAAGGGCCGCTGCGGCCGCGTGTCGGAAGGGATCTGTATTCGTCTTTATTCGGAAGACGATTTCCTGTCGCGCCCGGAGTTTACCGATCCGGAAATTCTGCGGACCAACCTGGCATCCGTTATCCTGCAAATGACCGCGCTGGGGCTGGGCGATATCGCCGCCTTCCCGTTTGTGGAAGCGCCGGATAAACGCAATATTCAGGACGGGGTGCGCCTGCTGGAAGAGCTGGGGGCCATCACCACCGACGAGCAGGCGACGGCCTACAAGCTAACGCCATTGGGCCGCCAGCTTAGCCAGTTGCCGGTCGACCCGCGTCTGGCGCGCATGGTGCTGGAGGCGCAAAAACACGGCTGCGTGCGCGAGGCGATGATCATCACCTCGGCGCTCTCCATTCAGGATCCGCGCGAGCGCCCAATGGACAAGCAGCAGGCGTCGGATGAAAAACACCGTCGCTTCCACGATAAAGAGTCTGATTTCCTGGCCTTTGTGAATCTGTGGAACTACCTGGGCGAGCAGCAAAAAACGCTCTCTTCAAATCAGTTCCGCCGTCAGTGCCGGGTGGATTTCCTCAACTACCTGCGCGTGCGCGAGTGGCAGGATATCTATACCCAGCTGCGCCAGGTGGTAAAAGAGCTGGGCATTCCGGTCAACAGTGAACCGGCGGAGTACCGCGAAATTCATATCGCCTTGCTGACCGGCCTGCTGTCCCATATCGGGATGAAGGATGCGGATAAACAGGAATTTACCGGCGCACGCAACGCGCGTTTCTCCATCTTCCCGGGCTCCGGGTTGTTTAAAAAGCCGCCGAAGTGGACCATGGTCGCCGAGCTGGTGGAAACCAGCCGTCTGTGGGGGCGTATCGCCGCGCGTATCGATCCGGAGTGGGTTGAGCCGGTGGCGCAGCACCTGCTGAAACGCTCATACAGCGAGCCGCACTGGGAGCGCGGGCAGGGCGCGGTGATGGCGACGGAAAAAGTCACCGTCTACGGCCTGCCGGTGGTGGCCGCGCGTAAGGTTAACTACAGCCAGATCGATCCGGCGCTGAGTCGCGAGCTGTTTATCCGCCATGCGCTGGTGGAAGGCGACTGGCAGACGCGCCATGCGTTCTTCCGTGAAAACCTGAAGCTGCGCGCCGAGGTGGAAGAGCTTGAGCACAAGTCCCGCCGCCGCGACATTCTGGTGGACGACGAGACGCTGTTTGAGTTTTACGACCAGCGCATCAGCCACGATGTGATCTCGGCGCGCCATTTCGACAGCTGGTGGAAGAAAGCCAGCAAAGAGACCCCGGACCTGCTCAACTTCGAAAAGAGCATGCTGATCAAAGAGGGCGCGGAGTCGGTCAGCAAGCTCGACTACCCGAACTTCTGGCATCAGGGCAACCTCAAGCTGCGTCTGACCTATCAGTTTGAGCCAGGGGCCGACGCGGACGGCGTGACCGTTCATATTCCGCTGCCGCTGTTAAACCAGGTCGACGAGAGCGGGTTTGAGTGGCAAATTCCCGGCCTGCGCCGCGAGCTGGTCATTGCATTAATCAAATCCCTGCCTAAACCGGTGCGGCGTAACTTTGTGCCGGCGCCGAACTACGCCGAAGCGTTTTTGGGCCGCGTCACGTCGCTGGAGCTGCCGCTGCTGGACGCGCTGGAGCGTGAGTTCCGACGCATGACCGGGACCACCATCGACCGCGACGACTGGAACTGGGATCAGGTGCCCGATCACCTGAAAATCACCTTCCGCGTGGTGGACGATAAAAACAAAAAGCTGATGGAAGGCCGCTCGCTTTCGGAACTGAAGGACGCCCTGAAGGGCAAAGTGCAGGAAACCCTGTCTGCCGTGGCGGACGACGGTATCGAGCAGAGCGGGCTGCACATCTGGAGCTTTGGTCAGCTTCCGGAAAGCTATGAGCAGAAGCGCGGGAACTATAAGGTCAAAGCCTGGCCCGCGCTGGTTGATGAGCGCGACAGCGTGGCGATTAAGCTCTTTGACAATCCGCAGGAACAACAGCAGATGATGTGGCGCGGGCTGCGTCGACTGCTTCTGCTTAACATCCCGTCGCCGATTAAGTATCTGCACGAGAAGCTGCCGAACAAAGCCAAGCTGGGGCTCTACTTTAACCCGTACGGTAAGGTGCTGGATCTGATCGACGACTGCATCTCCTGCGGTGTGGATAAGCTGATCCACGAGGCGGGCGGTCCGGTCTGGACGGAAGAGGGCTTTGCTCAGCTTCATGAAAAGGTGCGCGCGGAGCTGAACGACACCGTGGTGGAGATTGCCAAACAGGTCGAGCAGATCCTTACCGCCGTGTTCAATATCAACAAGCGCCTGAAGGGTCGGGTGGATATGACCATGGCCCTGGGGCTGTCGGACGTGAAGGCGCAGATGGCGGGGCTGGTGTATCGCGGCTTTGTCACCGGCAACGGCTTTAAGCGTCTGGGCGATACGCTGCGTTATTTGCAGGCGATTGAGAAGCGTCTGGAGAAAATGGCGGTCGATCCGCATCGCGATCGCGCGCAGATGCTGAAAGTCGAAAACGTGCAGCAGGCGTGGCAGCAGTGGCTCAACAAACTGCCGCCAGCGCGTCGCGATGACGACGACGTGCGGGAGATCCGCTGGATGATCGAGGAGCTGCGCGTCAGCTTCTTTGCGCAGCAGCTCGGTACGCCGTATCCGATTTCGGATAAGCGTATCTTGCAGGCGATGGAGCAGATCTCCGGCTAAAACCGTTGCCCGGTGGCGCTGCGCTTACCGGGCCTACGGGAGAGCATGTGGGCCGGGTAAGGCGCAGCGCCACCCGGCATGTTTTCACGCACTGCTCCAACCGCCGCCCAGCGCTTTATACAAATCAATTTGCGCCAGCAACAGGTTGTTTTTCACCTGTACCACGCTGGTCTGCACCGAGAACAGCGTGCGCTGCGCATCGAGCACATCCAGATAAGAAGAGTACCCGTTGCGGTAGCGGTTTTGCGCAATCCGCAGCGTTTCCTGCGCGACCGCCTGCTGTGCCAGCAGCTCGGTAAGCTGTTCCTGATAGCGGGTGATGGCATCAAGGCTGTCATTCACCTCAGCAAACGCGTTACGCACGGTTTTTTCGTAGCTATACAGAGCCTGATTCCGCTGGGACTGGGAGATATCCACCTGCGCATTCAGCGCCTGACGGTTCAGCAGCGGCGCAAGAATACTGCCGCCCACGCTCCAGAGCTGTAGGGGGTTATCCAGCAATCCCGACAGCGTGCGATCCTGCACCGATCCCGTGGCCGTGAGGTTGATCGACGGCAGCAGGCTGGCGCGCGATGCCGCCAGCGTCGCGTCTGCCGCAATCAGCTGACGTTCCGCCTGAACGATATCCGGGCGCCGGTTGAGTAGTGTCGACGGCAGCTGGGAGGGCAGTTTCAGCGGCGTCAGGGCATCAAAGCTTTCACCGCGCGCAACGTCACCCGGGTTGCTGCCCAGCAGCAGGCTAAGCGCATTTTCCTGCTGTGCAATCTGGTGCTGAAGCAGTGGAACCTGGGCGCGGGTGGCGCGCAGCTCAGAATCCGATTGCATCAGCTCAAGGCGAGAGCTGTATCCCGTCTCAAATTGTCGTTTGGCGAGATTGAACGCCTCTTCACGCGACTTCAGCGTGGATTGGGTAACGCGAAGCTGTTCATCCAGCGACAGCAGGGTGACATACCCGGAGGCCACCGATGATGCGACGGTAAGATCAGCCGCCGCTGCCGCCGCCTTTTGTGCCTCCAGCGATGCTTCAGCGGCACGGGAGGTGCTACGGTTTACGCCCCAGATATCCACGTCGTAGCTGGCGGTCAGGCTGCCTTTGTACAACGTACCGTATACCGGAAGCCCCGTGGCGGCGGACTGCGAGCGCGCACGCGTCCCGGTCACGCCCGCGTCAAGCGACGGGAACAGACTGCCGTCGGCGGCGAACACCCGGGCCTGGTACTCGTTAATCCGCTCGCGTGCAATCAGCACGTCGCTGTTGTTCTTCAGCGCCTGATCCACATAGCGGTTCAGATTGCTGTCGTGAAAATTTCGCCACCAGAGCTGCTCTGTCGGGCTGGCTGGCCCCGACGTCGCGCGCCACTGGGCCGGTATGTGCAGGGACGATTTGGCGGGCTCAACGTCAACCGACTGGCATCCCGCCAGGATAGCCATCATCAGCAGGCCGGCTATCGGGCGAAGCGTCATTGTTTCGCCTCCCGCGTGTCGATGGTCACCTGCACCGACATGCCAGGGCGCAGCAGCCGGTACGCCTCCGGCTCACCGAGTACTTCAATGCGTACCGGGATGCGCTGGGCGATTTTAACAAAGTTGCCCGTGGCGTTATCCGGGGTGATAGCGCTGAACTCGACGCCTGTGGCCGGGGATATGCTCTCCACGCGGCCCTGATAGGCTTTATCATTTAAGGCATCGACGGTGAATTTCACCGGCTGTCCGACGCGTAAATTCGCCAGCTGCGTCTCTTTGATATTGGCGATCACCCAGTGCTGCGGCGGGACCAGCGTGGTAAGGTGCGTCCCGGCGGCGACGTACGCCCCCAGACGCACTGCAATCTGCCCGAGCTGACCATCACGCGGCGCGACAATCCGGGTGTTTTGCAGATCGATCTGCGCCAGCTCCAGCGCGGCTTTCGCATTCTCAACGTCGGCCTCCAGCGAACCGCGATTGACGATAACCGTTTGTAAATCCTGACGCGACATCTCAAGCGTTGCTTTCGCCTGGTCGATATCGGCGCTCCCCTGGGCGGCACTGGCCAGCGCCGAATCGCGCTCGCGAATGGAAAGGGAGCCGTCCGCGGTCAGCTCTTTCACGCGTTTCAAATCCGCCTGGGTTTTCAGACTTTGGGCACGGGCGTTTTTCAGCGCCGCCTCGTTTTTGGCAATCACCGCTTCCGCGCTTCTGCGCTGTTGCAGGTTGTTATTAAGAGCTGCAATTTTCATTGCCAGCTGCGCCTCGGCCTGATGGACGCGCTGGCGATAGATACGGTCATCTATCTGCAACAGCAGCTCGCCTTTTTTAACCTGCGCGAAATCCTGAACATGGACCTCGGTAATGTAGCCGTTTACCTGAGGACTGATGAACGTAGTCTGGCCGCGCACGTAGGCGTTATCGGTAAACTGGGCATGACGCGTGAACGGGGGCAGCTGCCAGGCATAAAGGATCACCAGTACCCCGACAATGCCGATAGCCGCGGCGGTGAAAATGGACACGACGCGCACGTTTTTACGGGTGTTGGCCTGCTCTTTGGCGGCATCCTGCTGACTCATAACCTCTCCTGAAAAATAGTCATTACTTGTTGCCAGTGGCGTTCTTAAGGGCCATACGGGCGGTGATGCGCAGGCGCAGCAAGCGCCATAAAATCCAGACCAGCGTGGCAGTGGCAATGCTCGCCGTCAGGAGATAAGTATCGTTGTAAGCCAGAATATTTGCCTCAAGCGCCGTCACCGTCTGGAGCTGGGTAATGGCCTGGGTTCCCAGCAGGGAACTGTCGCCAATCAGGCTTTTGTACATCTGGGTGTAAAGCTGAATACGTTCGTTCACCAGCGGGTTAAGGGTGGTGAGCTGGTCAGCCAGCAGGCTGGAATGGTACTTCTCGCGCCAGGTCTGGAAGGTGCCGAGGATCGCGGAACCCAGCAGGCCCCCAAGGTTCTGACTCATGCCAAACATCACGGAAAAGCTGACCAGGTTGCGCGGGTCGGCGATCACCCCGCCAATGGCTGCCAGCATCGCAGGCGCGAGGAAGAAAGCGCTGCCGAAGCCCAGCAGGAACTGGCTGAAAATAAGCTGATCCGGCCGGGTCAGGTTGTTGGACTGGCTGTCCAGCAGCGAGGCGACGATCATCAGCACCAGCGAGGTGATTATCGGCCAGGCCAGTTTAGTGGGCTTAATCGTCAGACAGCTGGTGACGATACCGCAGACGATCCCGGCGAAAATAGCCCACGCCAGATGGGTCATCTGTTCATTCTGTAGGCCCACATATTGCAGCCAGCCGATGACGCCCGTGTTCTGCTCCGCCAGTACGATGCGGATCAGCAGCATAATCAGCCCCAGGCGTACGATGCTGCCGCTGGACAGCCAACGGGTATTAAGCAGCGGGTTGCTGCGGTTATGTTCAAACACGATCGCAGAGACAATCAGCACCAGCGAGAGGGCCAGCGCCCAGCCGATCCACGGCGCTTCAAACCACCAGTCCAGACGCCCTAACGACAGAACCGCGCACAGCAGCGCCATGCCGGGCGCAAGCAAAAAAAAGGTAATGAAATCTTTCTTCTCGAAGACTTTGCGCCGATCGCCCGGCGGCAGCTTTAGCACCATCACGCAGGCCAGGGAGATCAGGGCCAGACCCAGCTCGAAGAAGTACAGCCCGCGCCACTCATCAAGCTGTAACAGCTCGGTGGAGAACAGCCGCGCCAGCGGGATCGCCAGCGACGACCCGGTAATGCCAATGGTCAGCGCCTTCAGTCGATGCTTTGCGGGCCAGGCCTGGATCTGGTAATAAATGCCGAGCGAGCTGAGCGCGGCGGCGACCATCCCGTGTGCTGCCCTTACCATCAGCGCCGAGCTAAGATCGTTCACAAACAGGTGGAAAAAGGTGACCAGCACATACAGCACCAGGAAGCCTTCCGTAAAGGCGCGCAAACCGTACTGCTGGCGAAACTTTACCAGCAGCAGGTTGATGGAAACGTTGGTCATGACATAGACGGCAGGCAACCAGGCGATTTCAGTCGACCAGGCGCCAAAAGTGCCTTGCAGATTTTGCAGATTAGCGGTGACGACCGCGTTACCCAGCGCCCCGGTCAGACATACCAGCAGGCCGACCACGCCATAGGCGATCCGTTTTGGGGTTGGATGTTCCGGGGTGGAAGGGGAACCCAGCAGGGCGGGTTTCTCGTGTGGCTGCCACTCGCGAGGAGCATAAGGGTCGCGTTGGGGCAGGCGCATAACGTGGTTTACCTTTCAAAATGTTGAATTGTGAGCGGGCTAATGATTCTAAGGCTGACGCAAATCATAATTCAAGTGAATACGATTTTCTCAAGTTAATCAAATGTGAGTGCTTTTTGAGAACGTTCCAGCCCGTTTTTTCAGCATTCATGCCATAGCATGACGCGCAGAAAGGGGGATAATCGATGGCTCTGTATGCTGTAAGGAGGTAACGATGACAATGGCACTTTTCCCCTGTCTGCCTGGCACAACACTCGACGCCGTGAATACCGTTGGGGCGTGGCTTGCTCAGGACGACTATCAGGACAATCAGCCCGTTGATCTGGTGATTCTGGCGGGTAATGCGGTGATCCCCGCGATTGATGCTGCCTGTAAAAACGCGGCTGAACAGGGTGTTCCTCTGATCATCAGCGGCGGGATCGGTCACTCGACGACCTTCCTCTACGCCGCGATTGCGAAACACCCCCGCTATAACAGGGTACCCACCACCGGGCGGGCTGAGGCAGCTATTCTGGCCGACATCGCCCGTGAATTCTGGAACATTCCGGCTGAGCATCTTCACGTTGAGGATCAGTCGACCAACTGTGGTGAAAACGCCCGCTTCAGCCGGGCGTTGATGAAACAATCCGGACTGAACGCCGCCCGGGTGCTGGTGGTGCAGGATCCGACGATGCAGCGGCGCACAATGGCTACGTTTGCCCGCGTATGCCGCGACGAGGCCGCAGCGCCCGCATGGGTGAGTCATCCCGGCCTGACGCCCGTGCTGCAAAACAGCGACGACGGTCTGGTGTTTAGCGGCCCGGCCGAGGGGTTATGGCCGGTAGAACGTTACCTGTCGCTGGTGCTGGGTGAATTTCCGCGACTCAGGGACGACATCAACGGCTACGGTCCGGCGGGACGTGATTTCATTGCCCATGTCGATATCCCTGCCGACGTGGACGCCGCGTGGCAGATCCTGCGAAACGACGTCATTCTCACCGACGCGCTGGTGAGCCGTTCTCTGCTGTAATGCTCTTGCCCGTTTGCGCCATCTTTTACGCAAACGGGCAGCCTTTGTTGCCGATTTGTGATTTTGGAAACGGGCTGCCCCGTATCTTTTATGAGATATCTCACAAAAACAGACTCATAGAGTAGGCAATTGCCCCGGTAATTATAGTTTTTAACAATAAGTTTACTTGTTAAAAACAGTGTGATTACAGGAGCAGGTTATGACAGTACCCGTACAACATCCTATGTATATTGATGGACAGTTTGTTGCCTGGCAGGGTGATGCATGGATTGACGTGATCAATCCGGCCACGGAAGAGGTCATTTCCCGTATTCCCGACGGCACCGCCGAGGACGCCCGCAAAGCCATTGACGCGGCAGAGCGCGCGCAGGCTGGCTGGGAGGCGCTGCCAGCCATTGAACGCGCCAGCTGGCTACGCAAAATTTCCGCCGGGATCCGCGAGCGCGTCAGTGAAATCAGCGCGTTGATTGTGGCCGAAGGCGGCAAGATCCAGCAGCTGGCGGAAGTGGAAGTGAACTTTACCGCTGACTATATCGACTATATGGCCGAGTGGGCGCGCCGGTATGAAGGGGAAATCATTCAGAGCGACCGTCCGGGCGAGAATATTCTGGTGTTTAAGCGTGCCCTTGGCGTCACCACCGGCATTCTGCCGTGGAACTTTCCATTCTTCCTGATTGCCCGTAAGCTTGCTCCCGCGCTGATCACCGGCAACACCATCGTTATCAAACCGAGCGAATTTACCCCAAACAACGCCATTGCGTTTGCCAAAATCGTCGATGAGATTGGCCTGCCGAAAGGCGTCTTTAACCTGGTGCTGGGCCGGGGTGAAACCGTCGGACAGGAGCTGGCCGGGAATCCGAAAGTGGCGATGGTCAGCATGACCGGCAGCGTCGGGGCAGGTGAAAAGATCATGGCTGCGGCTGCGAAAAACATCACCAAAGTGGGGCTGGAGCTGGGCGGTAAAGCCCCGGCCATCGTGATGGACGATGCCGATCTTGAGCTGGCCGTGAAGGCCATTGTGGATTCACGCGTCATCAATACCGGGCAGGTGTGTAACTGCGCGGAACGTGTCTATGTCCAGAAGAGGATCTACGACCGCTTTGTGAATCGTCTGGGCGAGGCAATGAAAGCCGTCCAGTTTGGCAATCCGGCTGAGCGAACGGATATTGCCATGGGGCCGCTGATCAACGCCGCCGCGCTGGAGCGCGTGGAGCAGAAGGTGGCGCGCGCGGTGCAGGAGGGGGCCAAAGTGGTCCTTGGCGGTAAAGCGGCAGAAGGTAAAGGGTATTTTTATCCCCCAACGCTGCTGCTGGACGTGCGTCAGGATATGGCCATCATGCACGAAGAGACCTTTGGCCCGGTGCTGCCGGTGGTGGCTTTCGACACCCTGGAAGAGGCCCTGAACATGGCCAACGACAGCGACTACGGTTTAACCTCTTCTGTTTATACGCAGGACCTGAACGTCGCCATGAAAGCCATTAAGGGGCTTAAGTTCGGCGAGACCTACATTAACCGTGAAAACTTTGAAGCGATGCAGGGCTTCCATGCGGGCTGGCGGAAATCCGGAATCGGCGGGGCAGATGGTAAACACGGTCTGAATGAGTATTTGCAGACGCAGGTGGTCTATTTACAGTCGTAATCAGGAGCCCCCTCCATGCGAGGGGGTTCACATTTTCAGGAAAGGTGGTTATGTTGGCGCGATAATGGTTATTTATCGGGAAACAACATGCGCACAAAATATACGGGTCTGCAAATCAGCATTCACTGGCTGGTTTTTCTGTTAGTTATTATGGCCTATTGCGCCATGGAGTTCAGGGGATGGTTCCCGCGAAGCGATCGTCCGCTCATTAATATGATCCACGTTTCCTGCGGGATCAGCATCCTGGTGCTGATGGTGGCGCGCCTGCTTATCCGCCTCAAATTCCCGGCTCCGCCTATTCAACCGAAACCAAAAGCGATGATTACCGGGCTGTCCCATCTGGGGCATCTGGTTATCTACCTGCTGTTCATTGCGCTGCCGCTGATCGGCATGGTGATGATGTATAACCGGGGAAATGACTGGTTTGCGTTTGGCCTGACGATGCCGCATGCGGCGGAGGGGAATTTCGACCTGGTGGATACGCTAAAAGCGTGGCACGTGACGCTGGCGAATCTGGGATATTTCGTGATTGGTTTGCACGCCTTTGCCGCGCTGATGCATCACTATTTCTGGAAAGACAACACGCTGCTGCGCATGATGCCGAAAAAGCGTCAGTAACCGATAATGCCCTGCAAACCCGCAGGGCATTTTTTGCGGCTTATTGCAGTTGCGCGCGCTCCTGCGCCGTTAAGTCCATTTCCTGAGTTGTACCCGTTTCTGAAGATTTTACAGCTGCTTCCAGCACCGCCATCACCGCCAGGGCTTCCATCGGCGGGACCGGGTTGTCAATCTTGCCGTTCAGGGCATCGCGCACGTTTATATAGTACTGTCGCTGGTCGCCTTTTGGCGCAGGGATAGCGCTGGCTTCACCCTGGGCATTAAGCAGCACCATAGCGTCGCTGTCTTCACCCCAGCTTTCACTACCCGGAATGACGCCTGCCAGCAGCTGGGCTTCCTGCTGATCGATGCGCGCTTTCACCACGCTAGCCTTGTCACCGTGAATGGTAAAGCGGGATACGCCGCCCGCCACCAGCATGCTGCAATGGAGGACCACTTTGTGTTCCGGATAATTCAGCACCACGTGCGCCCAGTCGTTAATCTCCGCGCCGTCACGGAGGGTGGCGATGTTGCCCTGTACCGACTGCGGCAGACCAAAAAGCTGTAGCGTCTGGTCAATCATGTGCGGGCCTAAGTCGAACCACAGGCCGCTGCCGGGAACGTTTTGCTCTCTCCAGCGCACGCGAACCTCCGGGCGGAAACGATCGATATGCGACTCAAAATGTTTCACCTTGCCGATGCTGCCTTGCGCAATCACCTGCTTAATGCCGAGAAAATCGCTGTCCCAGCGGCGGTTATGGAAGACAGTAAGCAGCAGCTGTTTTTCTTCAGCTAGCGCAATCAGATCCCGCGCTTCCTGCATATCCAGCGTGAACGGCTTATCTACTACCACATGCTTGCCGGCATTGAGCGCCAGGGTGGCCAGCGGCGCATGGGTCGCGTTAGGGGAGGCGATAACCACCAGATCGATATCCGGGTGCTGAATGGCCTCTTCCGGCGTGGCGACAACGAGCACGTCCGGCAGATCGCGTTTCACTTTCTCTTCATCCCGGGATGAGATCACCGCCAGCTTCAGGCCGTCAACGGACTGGATCAGCGGGGCATGGAACGTCTTACCCACAAAACCATACCCGATCAGCGCAATATTCATTGTCTTCACTTTATTCATGACCTTCTCCACGTTAATGTGCGCAAACGGTAACCTGCACGGCGCTATGGTCCCCGAGCTCTGCCCAGGGACGATCTAAAAACAGTTGATGAATCTCGGATAACCCTGACACCAGATACGGTTCGCACTGGTTGAGTTTTAGATGGTCGGCGACTACCCAGTGCGCCTGGCTTGCGGCCAGCATGGCACGCTTCACTTCGGCATCCGCCTCCTGACTGGCGCTCAATCCGAGTTCGGCATGGATGGCGCATGCGCCAAGGATGGCAATATCCGCCCGGTAGCGAGAGAGCAGTGAAAGGGTGGCGCTTCCGGCAAGCAGGCGCTGTTTCTGATCCCACTTTCCACCGAGCAGGATCAGGTCGATACCTTCCCGATCGCTCACCTGTTGGGCGATATCAAGAGAAGGGGTGATGATGGTCAGCGGCCCATGAAGGAAAGAGGCAACGGCCAGCAGTGTGCTTCCGGCATCCAGAAACAGCGTCGAGCCCGCAGGCACGCATTGCGCAACCTGTTTACCCAGCCGCTGCTTGATTTCAGGCAGCAAGGTATTCCTGCTAACCCGGTTCATCGTCGAGAGATTCAGCGCGATGGCGCCACCATGGTTTTTTTGTGCCAGTCCCTGTTTTTCCAGGTCGGTCAGATCGCGACGGATAGTGTCCGCTGAAACCTGCAATCGATCTGCCAGCTCGGTAATGCTGGCCTGGCCTTGTTCAGTAATGATATCAAGCACATATTTCTGTCTGGCGGTTTTATGCATGGGTGCAGTATCCTGCAAAATGTCGCAATACTTCGCATTTTACAGCATTTTGCAGAAAAGGGAATCGGGACAGGCGCGGGATGTTATCCAAAAACAGTTTAATGGTGTGATTATTGATATCGCATTAATCAGTCATCAAAAACATGTATGTATCTTTTAGGTATGTTGTTATCGCTATGTTTTACTTATAAATTTGGCTTAAGCTGCCACATTCCAGCGCCTAATTGATATTTATAACTAATTTGTAATTATAAATTAGTGCATATATCTAACAATCTGTGTTTATAAAGTAAAATAATCCAGTTTTATTCGGTGGATTACTTAAGTTGACATTTCTTTGAAAATCTTTGTGTCTGATTCGGGGTGAAATTAACGCAAAAATGTACACCGGGGTATTTTAGAATTTTCTTTATATTACAGGGGGTTTATTTGTTTCATCTGAAAGGTCTTTTATAACGTTTTGTCCAGAAACCCCATCTTTTTTCTTATTTGTAACAACACATTAACATTGCGGGTGTGGTTGCTTATATCACATTTTGTTATGCTGCGAATCAATAAATATTTAAGTAAATTCTTAAAAGAAAAAAAGGATTGAACGGCTCTCGTCTCAATTGAAATGGGTTAGGGGAACTCTTGCCCGGAATTAATGGAGAAGGGGCAATGGATTTCTGGCGAATTATTTGTACCTCTTCCTGGGTATTTATTTGGCTATCACCTGGAGTCGGGGGATATTATGAAGATGAAATGCAATAACAGGTTACTCAGATTATCTGCCTCCCTGACCTTAATTTCGTTGGTGGTGACTGCGGCTAATGCAAATAACGGCCAGGCGGGGATATCTCCCGTTGCGGCAATGACGATGAAAGAAAGTATTCTTTTCGCTCTCGATCGCGACCCCTCGGTGAGTCAGCAGGCGGCACAGCTGGGGATCGGCCAGGCACAAATAGACGAAGCGCGCAGTGGCTGGATGCCACAAATAGCCCTGAACGGGAGTACAGGTCACAGCCAGACCACCGATTCAAGCGGCTCGTTGCGAAATTCCGCAGCCTGGGGCCTGAGTCTGACGCAGCTGGTGTACGATTTTGGCAAGACCAACAACAGCATCAGCCAGTCTTCAGCTCAGCGTGACAGCTATCGCTACCAGCTGATGAGCACGATGTCTGCCGTCGCGGAAAAAACAGCCCTCAGCTATGTGGAAGTGAAACGCTACAGCGATCTGTTGCAGGCGGCAAAAGAGAACGTGCAGGCGCTTAAAAACGTTGAGCAGCTGGCAAAACTCCGCGCCGACGCTGGCGTAAGCTCCACCTCTGATGAGCTTCAGACCCGCACCCGTATTGCCGGGATGCAGGCGACGGTAGAGCAGTACAATGCGTCCCTGAACAGCGCCCGCGCGCGGCTGGCGGTATTAACTGGCATACAGGCTGAACGCTATTCACCGGTTCCGGGAGGTCTGGCCGTGGAGCCGGATTCTCTCAATCGGATTGATTATTCACTGATCCCAACGGTGATGGCCGCGCAGAACATGGAGCGTTCAGCCCAGTACGGCGTAGAAACCGCGAAGTCTCAGCACTGGCCGACCTTAAGCCTGAAAGGGGGCCGCACCCGCTATGAGTCGGATAATCGCGCGTACTGGGATGATCAGATCCAGCTCAATATTGACGCACCGCTTTATCAGGGCGGCGCGGTCTCGGCGCGCGTCCGTCAGGCCGAGGGCGCAAGGGCAATGGCATCGTCTCAGGTCGATCAGGCCCGTTTTGATGTCCTGCAAAAAGCCTCCGTCGCACAGGCCGACTGGACCGGGGCGCGTGGACGAATGGAAGCCGGGAAACGTCAGCTGGAAAATGCGTTGCGCGCCCGCGATGTCTACAAAAATGAATATACCCTGAGCAAGCGCAGCATTAACGATCTGCTCAGCGTGGAGCAGGATGTCTGGTCTGCCACCTCCGCGAAAATAATGGCTGAATACGATGGCTGGAGTGCGGCGATTAATTACGCCTCTGCGGTGGATAATCTCATGCCGCTTATCGGAATAGAGAAAAACGCTGCCGCGAAATTACCTGATTTAAGTTAAAAAAGGCGCGCCTTTCTGCGCGAAATAAGTCAGACAATAATGGGTGATTTTTCCCAAGGATAGCTACATCCCTCTGGTGGACATATCCACAGGAATACGCGCACCTGCAAGGAGAAGAATATGAGTACCGCAAAAGTTGTTGATGTCATCATTCGCAAAACGGCAGAGAAGACGAAATTAACCGGTGAAGGGAATCTCTCGGTTTCTATTTCCTCACCGAGCGTGATTGAAATTCAGGGTTCTGCTCAGGACGTGGTGCGTTATGTCCGCCAGGGGAATGACCTCCTCATTTATATGAAAGATGGCAGCGTGATCCGCTGCAATAATTATTTTGTCGAAGACACGGAAACCCATAATCATTCCGAACTGGTATTTAACGATAACCAGGCGTTGACGCATATTTCATTTGCCGATGCCGGCGAAGCATCAGGCGTTGCCGCCACCGAATTAACCGCCCAGGCTGCACCCATTAGCAGCATTGAACCTTTCCTGGAGCAGGGAAGCGTATTAAGCGATGCGCCGTGGGGCTGGATTGCCGGTGCGGCGTTAGGGGGCGGTGCGATCGGCGCACTGCTGGCTCACGGCGGCGATGGCGAAACCAAAACCAGGGTTATTGATAATACAAAAGAAGTCGAAAGCGCTACGCCGACATTTTTGCTGGCGGACAACGCGGGTGACAAGCAGGGCGTGCTGAGTGCAAAAGAGGTCACGGATGATAACACCCCCACCTTCAGCGGTACCGGGCAGCCGGGCGCGACCATTCAGGTTAAAGACGGCAGCGGCAGCACCATCGCCAGCACCATGGTCGCGAAGGACGGCACCTGGACGGTAACACTTCCGACCCAGGCGGACGGGGAACATACCTGGTCCGTCGTACAGATCGACGGCAGTAAAACGACCTCTGCGGGCAGTATTACCGTAACCGTTTCTACAGCGGATACCAGCGTGACGCTCGCCACCACGGCGGGCGATAACGTGATCAACGCCAGCGAACAGTCCGCGGGCTTTACGCTGTCCGGCACCAGCAAAAACCTGGCGCAGGGAACGGAGCTTACCGTCACGCTCAACGGTAAAACCTATACCGCAGAAGTGGGAGCAAACGGCGCATGGAGCGTGAAGGTGCCTGCTGCCGACGCACAGGCGCTGGGCGATGGTACCTGGACGGTCAACGTCAGCGGAAAAGACGCGGCGGGCAACACCGTGTCCGGCAGCCAGACGATTGGCGTGGATACCGCCTCGCCAGTGATCTCTGTCGACACGATCGCCCAGGACAACATCATCAACGCGGCTGAACATAATCAGCCGCTGACGCTGACGGGGAAAACCGATGCGGAAGCGGGCCAGATTGTGACGGTCACGCTGAACGGCAAAAATCACACGGCGACCGTGGGCAGCGACGGCAGCTGGTTCGTTACGCTTCCGGCCAGTGAAGTACAGACGCTGGCTAACGGCGAGCACACCCTGACGGTAAACGTCAGCGACAAAGCGGGTAATGGGTCCTCCATCACCGCCGATTTCACGGTCGATACCGCAGCGCCAGTGGTCACTATCAACACCGTCGCGGGCGACGACATTCTGAACACCAGCGAGCAAGGGCAGGCGCAGATTATTTCCGGCCAGGCGAACGGCGCGGCGGAGGGCGACGTTGTCACCGTGACCGTTGGCGGCAAGACCTTTACCGGTGTCGTCCAGGCGGACGGCAGCTGGAGCGTCGGCGTGCCTGCCTCCGTCATTGGCGCGCTGGGGGAAGGTAGCCACAGCATTTCGGTCGCCGTGACCGATGCGGCGGGCAACACCGGCAGCGCGACGCACGGCATTACGCTGAGCGGCAACCCGCCGGAATTTACCCTTGATCCCATCAGCCAGGATAACGTCCTGAATGCGCAGGAGGCCATGCAGCCCCTGAGCCTGAGCGGGACCAGTAATCTGCCGAACGGCAGCGCTGTCACCGTGACGCTGAACAACGTTAACTATCAGACCACCGTTGAGAAC
Source organism: Enterobacter sp. MGH 38 (assembly GCF_000492855.1). Classification (NCBI taxonomy): domain Bacteria; kingdom Pseudomonadati; phylum Pseudomonadota; class Gammaproteobacteria; order Enterobacterales; family Enterobacteriaceae; genus Enterobacter; species Enterobacter sp. MGH 38. The sequence continues at coordinate 1,238,829 of NZ_KI535608.1, forward strand.
GGTCGCTGGTCCGTTCAGGTGCCGGTCTCCGACGTGCTGGATCTGGCGAATACCCTTTACACCGTCAGCGTCAGCGGCACCGACAGCGTGGGTAACAGCGGCTCCGCCGAGGCGAATCTGCTGGTAGACACCGTGCTGCCGCAGGTGATCGTCAACACCTTTGCCGGGGATAACCTGGTCAATAACGCCGAAGCGGCGGTTGACCAAACCCTCAGTGGACGCGTCACCGGCGCGGCGGCGGGCGATACCGTCTCTGTCACCGTGGGCGGCAAGAGCTACACCGCGACGGTTGGCAGCGACCTGAAATGGAGCGTGACGATCCCATCGGCCGACCTCCAGGCGTTTGGCGACGGCGATTTAACCTTCAGCGCCTCTGTCACCAATGCGCACGGCAATACCGGCACCGGCGAACGTGATATCAACATCAACGCCGAACTGCCGGGCCTGCGCGTGAACACGATCTCTGGCGATGACGTGATTAACGCCATCGAGCAGCAGCAGGATCTGGCCGTAACCGGCTCCAGCACTCATCTGGCCGAAGGCACACAGATCACCGTCACCATCAATAATGTCGAATACGTCACCACGGTTAACGCCAGCGGCAGCTGGCAGATTGGCGTGCCGGCGGCGGACCTTCAGGCATGGACGGCGGGAGGCATGACCGTCAGCGTCAGCGCGGAAGATGCCTGGGGCAACACCGTGGCGGCTGAACACCCGATCGAGCTTGACCTGAATGCGGTGGCTGTCACCATCGATACCGTAACCACTGACGATATGCTCAACGCGGCGGAAAAAGGCGCGGATGTCACGCTTTCTGGTCAGACGCAGGGCGTGGAGGCCGGGCAGACCGTGGTGGTGAAATTCGCGGATCAAACCTTTACCGCACAGGTGCAGCAGGACGGCTCCTGGCACCTGACCGTTCCGGCGAGCGCGATGGAAACGCTGATCGACGGGCGTGCGCAGGTGAGCGTCAGCGTGACTAACGTCAACGGCAACAGCGCGGACGCGTCACGCGTGGTGATCGTCGATACGCAGCCGCCAGCCATTACGCTTGATAACCTGACCGACGACAACATCATTAATGCGGCAGAAGCGCAGCAGGATCTGGTGCTCAGCGGCAGCACAACCGCTGAAACGGGCCAGACGGTCACCGTGACGCTGAACGGTAAAACTTACCAGACCACGGTACAGGCGGACGGTCGCTGGCAGCTGAACGTGCCTGCCGCCGACGTAGGCGCGCTGACCGATGGCAATGTCACCGTGACGGCCACCGTCACTGACGTGGCGGGCAACAGCAGCAGCGCGGATCGCGTTGGGCTGGTGGATGCCACCGTACCGCAGGTGACCATCAACGATTTCGTCACCGACACCAACACCGTTAACCAGCTGGCCCATGCTCAGGCGCAGATCCTGAGCGGCTCCGTCACCGGCGCGGCGGCGGGCGATTTGGTCACCATCACCATCAATAACGTGGACCACACCACCGTGGTGGATGCGGCAGGCAACTGGAGCCTTGGCCTGCCTGCGTCCGTCATTCAGGGGCTGACGGACGGCACCTGGACCATTAACGTCTCCGTGACCGATCGGTCCGGCAACACCGGCAGCAGTTCAGCGGATGTGGTGGTCAATACTGTGACGCCCGTTATCGGTATTAACACGCTGGCAGCGGATGACGTGATCAATGCGGCAGAGAAGGGCGAAGATCTGCTGCTTTCCGGTACCAGCAACCAGCCGGAAGGAACCACCATCACTGTTAATCTGAACGGTATCAACTACACCGCCACCACCGACGTCAGCGGCAACTGGAGCGTTACCGTACCCGCCTCTGCGGTGAGCGCGCTGGGTGAAGCCAATTACACCGTAACGGCGAGCGTCACCGATAATGTGGGCAATAGCGCCGCTGCCACGCACGATGTGCTGGTGGACAGCTCGCTGCCGGTTGTTACCCTCAACAACTTCGCGGGCGACAATATCGTCAACGCGGCGGAAGTGGCCGCAGGGCAAACCCTGACCGGAAAGGTTTCTAACGCGGCATCGGGCGATACCGTCACGATTATCCTCGGCGGGCAGACATACACGGCTACCGTACAGGACGATCTCACCTGGAGCCTGCCGTTAACCCAGAGTCAGTTAACCGCGCTCGGCAACGGCGATCTGACCGTATCGGCCAGCGTGACGAACGCGCACGGCAATACCGGATCGTCTTCCCTGGATGTCACCATTGACGCCGAGCTGCCCGGCCTGCGCATTGATACCGTCGCCGGTGACGACGTCATTAACGTTATTGAACACGTGCAGAACCTGGTTATCTCCGGCACCAGCACCGACCTGGCGGCGGGTAGCACCGTCACCGTGACCATCAACGGCAAGAGTTATTCCGCATCGGTACTGGCGGACGGCACATGGCAGGCTGCGGTTCCGGCCGCAGACGTCTCCCGGTGGGCGGACGGGTCGCTCACCATCAGCGCCAGCGCGCAGGATACCTCCGGCAACCCGGTGAACATCGGTACCGTTGTGGATGTCGATCTCGCCCCGGTGGCGATAAGCATTAACAGCGTGACGGACGACAACGTGCTGAACGCGGCAGAAAAAGGCCAGGATCTGGTGCTGTCCGGCTCCTCCTCGAACGTTGAAGCGGGCCAGACCGTTACCATTATCTTTGCGGGTAAAACCTGGACCACGACGGTCGATGCCAACGGTGACTGGACCTGCACCGTACCGGCTGCCGATCTGAGCGGCCTGAAGGACGGCGAAGCCAGCGTACAGGTCAGCGTAACCAACGTGAACGGCAACGCGGCCTCTTCCTCGCTGGCATTCAGCGTCGCTACCGCCGCGCCAGCGGTCACCATCAACACCATCAGCGGCGACAACATGCTGAATGCGGCAGAGGCGGCGCAGGAGCTGACCCTGAGCGGGAGGTCTACTGCCGAAGCAGGCCAGACGGTCACCGTGACCTTCAACGGCAATCAGTACACCGCCCAGGTGCAGGCAAACGGCAGCTGGACGCTGGACGTACCGGCGGCGGATCTGGCGGGGATCGCCGACGGCAGCGCGGCGGTCACGGTGACCGTGTCCGATAAAGCGGGCAACCCGGCCAGTGCAGGGGCGTCCGTGCTGGTCGACACTACCGTGCCGCAGATTACCTTCGACATTGTGGCGGGCGACAACATTGTTAATATTGCCGAGCACGGCCAGGCGCTGATTGTCACCGGCAAGGTGACGGGCGCGCAGGCGGGCGATGTGATTACCTTGACCCTGAACGGCAAAGACTACACAGCGATGCTGGACGGTGCCGGTAACTGGAGCGTGGGCGTTCCGGCGACGGACGTGGGCGCGCTGGCTAACGGCGATCAGACGATCTCCGCCACGGTCACCGATAAAGCGGGCAACAGCACCAGCGCGACGCATGCGTTTGACGTTTCCCTGACCGCGCCGGTGATTGCCATCAATACCCTGGCGGTTGACGACGTGATCAACGCGACCGAAAAAGGCCAGGACCTGTTGATCTCCGGTACCAGCAACCAGCCGGACGGGACCCGCATCACCGTAACCCTGAACGGTATCAGTTACGCCGCCACCACCGATGCCAGCGGTAACTGGAGCGTCACCGTTCCGGCGGCAAACGTCTCGGCATTGGGCGAAGCGAGCTATAGCGTGACGGCCAGCGTGACCGATACTGCGGGTAATAGTGCGAACACCAGCCATAGCGTGCTGGTCGACAGCGCGCTGCCGCAGGTCACCATTAATGCGGTTGCCACCGACGACGTGATTAACGCGGCGGAAGTGGCTTCCGGACAAACCCTGAGCGGGAAAGTGAGCGGTGCTGCGAGTGGTGACACTGTCACAATTTCGGTGGGTGGCAATACCTACACGACAACCGTGCAGGACGATTTAAGCTGGTCGGTTAACGTCGCGTCTGACGTGTTAACCGCCATCGGCAACGGCGACCTGACCGTATCCGCCAGCGTCACTAACGGCCACGGTAATACCGGCTCCGGCGAGCGCGACATCACGATTGATGCCAACCTGCCTGGCCTGCGGGTCGATAAGGTGGCGGGTGACGACGTGATCAACAGCATCGAACACGGACAAAACCTTATTATCACCGGCTCCAGCGACGGTCTGGCAGCGGGTTCAGCATTGACGGTGACCGTTAACGGTAAAACCTACGCGGCCACCGTACTGGCAGACGCTACCTGGACGGCCGCCGTTCCGGCAGCAGACGTCGGCGCGCTGAGCGAAGGCACCGTCACCGTGACCGTTGAAGGCCAGAGCGCAGCGGGCAACCCGGTTTCTATCAGCCACGACGTGAAGATCGACCTGGCGACGGTTGCTATCAGCATTGACGCTATCGCTACCGACGACGTAATCAATGCGGCAGAAAAAGGCGCAGATCTGGTGCTGTCGGGTGCCACCACCAACGTGGAAGAAAACCAGACTGTTACCATCACTTTCGGCGGTAAGACCTATATCGCGACGGTGGATGCCAGCGGCCACTGGACGGCGACCGTACCGTCTGCCGATTTAGGTAGCCTGAAAGACGGCGACGCCAGCGTGCAGGTCAGCGTCACCAACGTGAACGGCAACAGCGCCTCGGCGGGCCGCGAGTACAGCGTGGACGCCACCGCGCCGACGGTGTCCATCGAGATCGTCAGCGACAACAACATCATCAACGCGGCCGAAGCGCAGCAGGATCTGGTCGTTAACGGTGTCTCCAACGCCGAAGCGGGCCAGACCGTCACCGTGACGCTGAACGGCGTGGACTACACCACCACCGTACAGGCGAACGGCAGCTGGAGCGTCACCGTACCGTCTGCGGATATCGGCGCGATTACCGACGGCAGTTACACCATCACGGCAGCCGTCGCGGATAAGGCGGGTAACCCGGCCTTGGCGGACCGCGATGTGCTGGTGGATACCACGGTGCCACAGCTGACCATTAACACCGTTTCCGACGACGACGTGATCAACAGCGCCGAGCATGCGCAGGCGCTGATTGTCACCGGTTCCGTGACCGGTGCGGCGGCGGGCGACGTAGTGACCGTCACCATCAATAACAAAGATTACACGGCGACCCTGGACGCTTCCGGCAGGTGGAGCGTGGGCGTGCCTGCGGCGGACGTGAGTGCCCTGACCGCCGGGGATCACACCATCACCGCGGCGCTGACCGATAAAGCCGGAAACAGCAACAGCACAACGCACGAGGTTGAAGTCAACCTCACTGCGCCGGTGCTGAACATTGACACCGTGTCCGGCGACGATGTGATCAACAGCAGTGAGAAAACGCAGGATCTGACCATCACAGGTACGGCTTCCGGGCTGGCCGCGGGCGCGGTGGTCACCGTGATGCTCAACGGCAAAGCGTACAGCGCCACGGTGGATACCAATGGCCAATGGACCACAACCGTTCCGGCGAGCGAGGTGGGGCAACTGGGTGAAGCGCTTTACACCGTGTCGGCCTCCGCAACGGACAGCGTCGGCAACAGCACCAGCACCTCGCACACCGTGAACGTGGAATCCGTGCTGCCTGGCGTCATCATTAACGCCGTGGCGGGCGACGACGTGATCAACGCGGCGGAGCTGGCAACCGGCCAGACCATTAGCGGCACAGTGGTGAATGCCGAAGCGGGCAACACCGTGACTGTGTCTGTTGGCGGCCATAACTACACCGCAACGGTGCAGAGCGATCTGACCTGGTCCGTCAGCGTACCGGAATCTGTGCTCACCGCGCTGGGCAATGGCGATCTGACCGTGACCGCCAGCGTCACGAACGGCGTGGGCAACAGCGGCAGCGGAGAGCGCGATATCACTATCGACGCGAATCTGCCGGGCCTGCGCGTGGACACCGTAGCGGGCGATGACGTGATTAACAGCATCGAACACGGGCAGAATCTGATTATCACGGGTTCAAGCGACGGCCTGACGGCGGGCACAGCGCTGACCGTCACCGTAAACGGTAAAACCTATGCAGCCACGGTGCTGGCAGACGGCACCTGGAGCGCGGCGATCCCTTCTGCGGACGTGAGTGCCCTTGCCGCAGGCGCGGTCACCGTGAACGTTGAAGGCCAGAGCAGCGCGGGCAATCCGGTGACTATCAACCATGATGTGACGGTGGATCTGGCAAACGTCGCGATCAGCATTGACGCCATCGCTTCCGACGACGTGATCAACGCCGCCGAGAGGGGTGCGGATCTGGTGCTCTCCGGCACCACCGCGAATGTAGAGGAAAATCAAACCGTCACCATCACCTTCGGCGGCAAGAGCTACACCGCCACGGTGGACGCTGAGGGTAAATGGACCGCCACGGTGCCGTCTGCGGATCTGACTGGTCTGAAAGACGGTGATGCCAGCGTGCAGGTGAGCGTCACCAACGTGAACGGCAACAGCGCGTCTGCGGGCCGCGAGTACAGCGTGGATGCTACCGCGCCGTCCGTGACCATCAACACGATTGCCACCGACGATATCCTCAACGCCTCAGAAGCACAGTCCGACCTTGCAATCTCCGGCACCAGCACCGCCGAAGCAGGCCAGACGGTGACCGTATCGCTGAACGGCAAAGATTACACCACAACCGTCAGCGCGAACGGCAGCTGGACGCTGAACGTGCCGGCAGCTGACCTTGCAGGATTAACCGACGGCAGCGTCACCGTAACCGCGAGCGTGAGCGACAAGGCGGGTAACCCGGCGTCGGTTGACCACGCCCTGACGGTGGACGTCACCGTACCTGCGGTGACCATCCACACCGTGGCAGGCGACGACGTGATTAACGTGGCTGAACACAATCAGGCGCAGATTATCAGCGGCTCCGCCACCGGCGCGGCGGCGGGCGATAAGGTCACCGTCACGATCGGCGGCCAGACTTATACCACCGTGCTGGATGCGGCGGGTAACTGGAGCGTGGGCGTTCCGGCGAATGTGATTTCAGGCCTCAGCGACGGCACCGTGACCGTCTCTGTGTCAGTCACCGACGCGGCGGGCAATACCGGCAGCGGCACGCATAATGTGACCGTCGATACCGGTCTGCCATCGGTCAGCTTCAACGCCATCAGCGATGACAACGTCCTGAACGCCGTTGAAAAAGGCCAGGATCTGAGCGTCAGCGGCACCAGCGCCAACCTTGCGGAAGGCACCCAGGTCACCGTGACCCTGAACGGTAAAAACTACACGGCGACAACTGCGGCAGACGGCACCTGGAGCCTGACGGTTCCGGCTGCGGATCTGACCGGTCTCGGTCAGGCCAGTTACACCCTGAACGCGACGGCCACCAACGGCGTGGGCAACAGCGTGAGCAATTCTGCGAACCTGCTTGTCGACACCGCGCTGCCAACCGTCACCATCAACACCGTGGCGGGCGACAACGTCATCAACGCGGCGGAAGTGGCCGCGGGTCAGACCCTGAGCGGCACCGTGGCGAATGCCGAAGCGGGCAACACCGTGACCGTCGCTATCGGCGGCCACAGCTACACCGCAACGGTGCAGAATAATCTGTCCTGGTCCGTCAACGTGCCGTCTGACGTGCTGACCGCACTCGGCAACGGCAGCCTGAGCGTAACCGCGACCGTCACCAACGGCCACGGCAACACCGGCACCGGCGAACGCGAGATCGCTATCGACGCTAACCTGCCGGGGCTGCGCGTCGATACCGTGGCGGGTGACGACGTGGTCAACACCATCGAGCACGCGCAGAACCTGATTGTTTCAGGCACCAGCGACGGGCTGGCGCCGGGCACGGCGCTGACGGTTACCGTCAACGGTAAAGATTACGCGGCAACGGTGCTGGCAGACGGCACCTGGCGCGCGGCGATCCCGTCCACCGACGTGAGCGCGTGGCCGGAAGGCACCGTGAAAATCAGCGTTACCGGTGACAGCGCGGCGGGTAATCCGATCACCATCAGCCACGACGTGACCGTGGATCTGGCTACCGTTGCCATCAGCATCAATGCGCTTGCCACCGACGACGTGATTAACGCGGCGGAGAAGGGCGCGGATCTGGTGCTGTCCGGTGTGACCACCAACGTGGAAGCCGGGCAGACCGTGACCATTAGTCTGAACGGCAGGATCTACACCACCACCGTGGACGACAGCGGCAACTGGACTTACACCGTGCCGTCAGCGGATCTGGCTGGCCTGAAGGATGGTGACGCCAGCGTACAGGTGAGCGTCACCAATGTGAACGGCAACAGCGCCTCGGCGGGCCGTGAGTACAGCGTGGATGCTACCGCGCCGTCCGTGACCATCAACACCATTGCCACCGACGATATCCTCAACGCCTCAGAAGCGCAGTCCGACCTGGCAATCTCCGGCACCAGCACCGCCGAAGCGGGCCAGACGGTGACCGTATCGCTGAACGGCAAAGATTACACCACAACCGTCAGCGCGAACGGCAGCTGGACGCTGAACGTTCCGGCGGCGGATCTGGCAGGATTAAGCGACGGCAGCGTCACCGTGACCGCGAGCGTGAGCGACAAGGCGGGTAACCCGGCGTCGGCGGACCACAACCTTACGGTGGACGTCACCGTTCCGGCAGTGACCATCCACACCGTGGCAGGCGACGACGTGATTAACGTGGCTGAACACAATCAGGCGCAGATTATCAGCGGCTCCGCCACCGGCGCGGCGGCGGGCGATAAGGTCACCGTCACGATCGGCGGCCAGACTTATACCACCGTGCTGGACGCGGCGGGTAACTGGAGCGTGGGCGTTCCGGCGAATGTGATTCTCTGTGTCAGTCACCGACGCGGCGGGCAATACCGGCAGCGGCACGCATAATGTGACCGTCGATACCGGTCTGCCATCGGTCAGCTTCAACGCCATCAGCGATGACAACGTCCTGAACGCCGTTGAAAAAGGCCAGGATCTGAGCGTCAGCGGCACCAGCGCCAACCTGGCGGAAGGCACCCAGGTCACCGTGACCCTGAACGGTAAAAACTACACGGCGACAACTGCGGCAGACGGCACCTGGAGCCTGACGGTTCCGGCTGCGGATCTGACCGGTCTCGGTCAGGCCAGTTACACCCTGAACGCGACGGCCACCAACGGCGTGGGCAACAGCGTGAGCAACACCGCGAACCTGCTGGTAGATACCGCGTTGCCAACCGTCACCATCAACACCATTGCGGGCGATAACGTCATCAACGCGGCGGAAGTGGCCGCGGGTCAGACCCTCAGCGGCAAGGTAGCGAACGCGGAGGCGGGCAATACCGTCACCGTGACCATTGGCGGCAACACGTACACCGCGACAGTGCAGAGCGATCTGACCTGGTCCGTGAACGTGCCGGAATCCGTCCTGACGGCGCTGGGCAACGGCGACCTGACGGTGTCTGCGACTGTGACCAACGGCCACGGCAACACGGGAACAGGCGAGCGCGATATCACTATCGACGCCAGCCTGCCGGGGCTGCGCGTGAATACCGTGGCGGGCGATGACGTGATCAACAGCATTGAGCATGGTCAAAACCTGATCGTCTCCGGCACCAGTGACGGGCTGGCGGCAGGCACAACGCTCACCGTGACCGTGAATGGCAAGACCTATGCCGCGTCGGTACTGGCAGACGGCTCCTGGAACGCGGCGATCCCGGCGGCAGACGTCGCGGCCTTCGCAGCAGGTACCGTCACCGTGACCGTGGCAGGCCAGAGCGCGGCGGGCAACCCGGTGACCATCAGCCATGACGTGACCGTCGATCTGGCGGCGGTGGCTATCAGCATTGATGCGATTGCCACCGACGACGTGATTAACGCGGCGGAGAAAGGCGTGGATCTGGTGCTCTCCGGCAGCACCTCGAACGTGGAGGAAAACCAGACCGTTACCGTTACCTTCGGCGGCAAGACGTACACCGCGAAGGTGGATGCTGACGGTAACTGGACGGCCACCGTGCCTTCCGCCGATCTCGCGGGCCTGAAGGACGGTGACGCCAGCGTGCAGGTGAGCGTCACCAACGCGCACGGCAACAGCGCCTCGGCGGGCCGCGAATATAGCGTGGACGCGACTGCGCCAACCGTGAACATTGATACGGTAACCGGCGACAACGTGATCAACGGCAGCGAAGCGGCTGCGGGCGTGGACATTTCCGGCACCACCACGGCTGAAGTCGGTCAGACGGTCACCGTGACGCTGGGCGGAAACAGCTATACCGCACAGGTTCAGCAGGGCGGCGTCTGGAGCGTGAACGTGCCGGGCACAGACCTGTCCGCACTGGCGGATAACGGTTACACCGTGCAGGCCAGCGTGAGTGACGCCGCGGGTAATCCGGGCAGCGCGGGGAAAGCGATTACGCTTGATACCACGCCGCCGACCGTCAGCTTTAACGTTGTGGCGGGCGATGACGTCATCAACAGCGTGGAGCACGGGCAGGCGCAGATCGTCAGCGGCACCGCAACCGGCGCCAGCGTCGGCGATAAGGTGGTCATCACCATCGGTTCGAACCAGTACACCACCACCGTTGACGCCAGCGGCAAATGGAGCGTGGGCGTTCCGGCCAGCGTGATTTCCGCGCTGACCGACGGCACCGTGACCCTTAGCGCGACTATCACCGACAGTGCGGGTAACAGCAGCACCCAGACCCACGACGTGGTGGTAAATACCGCATCGGTCGCGCTGACCGTCAACACCCTCAGCGGTGATGACGTGATCAATGCGGCAGAAGCGGGCGCGTCGCTGGTCATCAACGGCTCCAGCGCGCAGTTCGCCAGCGGTACGCAGGTCACTATCACCCTGAATGGTAAGAGCTATACGGCCACTATCCAGAGCGATGGCTCCTGGACAACCACCGTACCGGCCGCCGACGTGGGCACCCTGGCCGACGGCGCGAGCTACCAGGTTTCTGTTTCGGCGCAGGACAGCGCCGGGAACAGCGCCTCGGCGACGCACACCATCAGCGTGGACACCACCGCGCCGGTGATTAGCGTGAACACGTTGTCGGGCGACGATGTGCTGAATGCGGCGGAAGCCCAGCAGGCGCTCACCGTACAAGGCTCTTCCAGCGCGGAAGCAGGCCAGACGGTGACCGTCACGCTGGGCGGCAAAACCTACACTGCGCTTGTGGCAAACGACGGGACGTGGACGCTGGATGTTCCGGCAGTCGATCTGGCTGCACTGAGCCAGGGGGCGCTGACGGTGACCGCCTCGGTCAACGATAAAGCCGGTAACAGCGGCCAGACGACGCATACCTTAACGGTCGATACCATCGCGCCAGCCGTCACCATTAGCACCGTGGCTGATGACGATATCGTCAACAACGCCGAGCAGCTGGCGGGACAGACCATCAGCGGGACCACCACCGCGGAACAGGGCCAGACGGTGACCGTCTCCTTCAACGGCCACAGCTATCAGGCGACCGTCGGGGCGGACGGCTCCTGGTCGGTCTTCGTGCCGGGGCGTGATTTCCTTGGCCTGAGCGACGGGGATTACACCATTACGGCTACGGTGAGCGATAAGGCAGGTAACCCGGGCAGCGCAACGCACGACGTGACGCTTAACGGCGACGTGCCGACCATCGCCATTAACACCTTTGCGCAGGACGATATCGTAAATGCCGCCGAACATGGCACGCCACTGGTTATCAGCGGCACCACCGATGCGCCAGCGGGCCAGACGGTGACAATTACGCTTAACGGTAAAACCTACACGGCTACCGTTCAAAATGACGGCACCTGGAGCTATACGGTCGGCAGCGCAGACGTGACCGCGCTGGCGGACGGCGGTTCGTACGTGATTAACGCGCAGGTGAGCAACGCCATCGGCAACAGCGTCAGCGATAACCACACCGTAACCGTGGATCTCACCGCACCGTCGATGGGGATCAGCATTGATTCCCTGCAAAACGATACCGGCCTCAGCGCGAATGACTTCATCACCAACGACAGCCAGGTGGTGGTGAATGGTTCCCTGACCGCGCAGCTCGGCAATAACGAGAAGGCGCAGATCAGCCTTGACGGCGGCGTCACCTGGATCGACCTGACCGTCACCGGCACCACCTGGCGCTACACTGATGGTCGCACCCTGACGGACGGTACGTATCAGTACCAGGTGCGCGTGATTGATAACGCGGGCAACGTTGGGGCAACGGACAGCCAGGACGTGGTAATCGATCTGACGAAGCCTGCGGCGGCGACCATTACCGTGGATTCCGTCTCGCAGGATACCGGCCTGTCCGACAGCGACTTCATTACCAGCGACAACCAGATCAGCCTGAAAGGGACGCTCGGCGCGGCCCTGGGCAGCGGCGACCACGCCCAGATCAGCCTGGACGGTGGCGCGACCTGGACTGACGTGAGCGTTAGCGGCCTGAGCTGGACGTATATTGATGGCCGTACGCTGACCGACGGGGATTACAACTACCAGCTGCGCGTGATTGACGAGGCGGGGAATATCAGCGCCACCACCAGCCAGGTGGTGACCATTGATACCGTCGCGCCGGACGCCAGCAAAACGATCGCTATCGACAGCATCAGCGACGATACCGGCCTGAGCAGCAGCGACTTTATCACTCGCGACACGTCCCTGACCCTGCACGGCTCACTCGGCGCGACGCTGGCCGACGGCGAATATGCCCAGATCAGCATCGACGGCGGCGTCACCTGGCAGAACGTGATCGTCACCGGCAACAGTTGGTACTACGTGGACGGCCGCACGCTGGGTAACCAGACCTATGACTACTACGTTCGCGTAGTGGATGCGGCGGGCAACGTGGGTGCCAGCGCTCATCAGCAGGTGACGGTCGATACGGTCGCGCCGGATGCGGCGATTACGGTGACCGTGGATAACATCACCGTCGATACCGGTTTCGATAACAATGACTTCCTGACCAGTTCGACCTCGTACACGCTCAACGGGACGCTCGGGGCCGAACTCGGGGCGGGTGAGTATGTGCAGGTGAGCATGGATGGCGGCACCACCTGGGTTTACGCCACGGTAAGCGGTACCCAGTGGCGCTATACCGACGCGCGCACCCTGGCCGACGGCGACTACCGCTATCAGGTGCGGGTTGTCGATCAGGCGGGCAACGTCGGGGCCACCACCACGCAGGACGTGACGGTGGATACCCAGGCGCCGCAGTACGGCATCACCATTGACAGCATCAGCGAAGATACCGGGCAGTCCGGAAGTGATTTCATCACCATGGACACATCGCTGACAATCAACGGTTCGTTGGGCAGCGCGCTGGCCAGCGACGAGCGCGTACAGATTAGCCTCGACGGCGGCAATACCTGGATTGACGCTACCGTCACTAACCAGCGCTGGAGCTATACGGACACCCGCGATCTGGCGGACGGGGATTACAACTACCAGGTGCGGATCATCGACCAGGCGGGCAACGTCGGCTCAACCACTTCGCAGGTAGTAACGGTTGATACCACGCCGCCTGATACGGTGGGAACGGTGGTCAGCTATACCGACGGGGAAGGCGAACGTCAGGGCAGCTTCGGCGCTTCGGTGGCAACAGATGACAACTCTCCAGTGATTAACGGGACGCTTAACCGTGCGCCGGACAATGGCGAGATCGTGCAACTGTATCGTGACGGTGTGCTGCTGGGACAGGTGACGATGAACGGCGCCGCCAGCTGGTATTTCCAGGACAGTGGTCTGAATGACGGTAATCACGTCTATATGCTGCGTGTTACCGATCTGGCAGGTAACTTCACCGACTCAGATGATTTCGTGCTGAAAGTGGATACGAGCATCCCGACCACCACCGTGACCATTAACCCTCAGACGACGACAGATAGCACCCCGATTCTGAGTGGACTTGTATCGGCGGGACTGACCAACGGCGAGTACGTGGTTATCACCGTGAACGATAAAACCTACACCTCAGAGACTGGCGGTGCGGTCGTGGTCGATCCGGAGAACAACACATGGTATTTGCAGCTCCCTGACGGCGATGCGCTGAGCGTGAAGAATTATGATGTTACGGCACAGGTGAAAAGCAGCGCCGGCAACGGTAATACCGCTGGGTTGACCACCGGTAGCCTGATTGTAGGGAGTGAAGAATCATTGACGCCGGCCTGGTCATTTACCGCCGCGAACTACTCCTATTCTGCCAGCTATATGCTGGATTCGGATGGGCTGTGGACGATTATGGCCAACCAGCAATTCGCATCCGCCAATACCAGTAGCCGTAACGCTTACACCGTTTCAGGCAATTTCTCAATGACGGGGAGTTACACAACCGGTACTTACGCGGATATCAACCGCGACGGGCTGGCTGACGTGCTGGCGGAAGGGACAAGTTACTCGTACATGGTGCAGCTGATTAACAATGGAGACGGTACATACACTTCCAGTACGCTGACCAATATGGGGGCTGCGGTGTGGTATGGCGCGGTGGTCGCCATTGACATCAAGGGCGATGGTTACACTGACTTTGTCATCGGCGATGCTGGCGGGCCTGATTCCAGCACCGTCATGCTCAATAACAACGGCACGCTGACGGGCAGTTCGAAGTCCGGTACGTACTCCAGTTTCGTATCGGGATCAACGGTAGGTAACTACAACAGTCTGATTGAAACGTCCGGTGTGGATTTGAACAACGACGGGAAAGTGGATATTGCCCAGCATACGACCAACGGGGGCAACAACTATGCCCTGTCGACCATGTTTAACCAGGGCAATGGCTCATTTACGTGGGGGCAAAACTTCACCAATACCATGTACAGCGGCTATGGTTCCGCCGCAGCGTCCAATGCCGTGAGTATGACCTGGGCCGACTTTAACGGTGATGGTTACATGGACCTGTATATGAGCATGTCCCGTACCTCCAGCGGAACCAGTCAGGGCGGGGTGTTAATGCTGAACGACGGTAGCGGCAACCTTCTGGCCGGCACCGCGGTTGGAACGGCGACCACGGATAAGTTTGTGGGTAACGTCAGCGTGGCGGTGGACTGGAACCTCGACGGTCACATGGACATCATCAAGCTGGCGAATAGCGGGCAGTCTTATCTTTACACCAATGATGGACTGGCAGGTACTGCAAGCTTTACTGCTTCGAAATTCAGTACCGCTACGTCAACTCAGGTATCCGGCGCGGCTCTGCTTGATTACGACTGGGATGGCGCACAGGATCTGCTCATTTTCCGTCAAAACGGTACGGTTTTACTGGAGCGGAATACCAATACGGTCGCACCAGGTACGGCCTTGCATCTGAAGATTGTCGACAGCGAAGGGATTAACGCCTTCTTTGGCAACACTGTCCAGCTGTACAACGCGGCAGGCCAGCTGGTCGCCAGTGAAATCATCAATGCCCAGTCCGGGATTGGCATTAACGATTCCTCGTCGCTCATCAGTTTTTACGGCCTGGATCCCAGCGAGACGTATCACGCGGTGCTGGTTCGTGCCGTTAACGGTGTTTCGAGTAACGTAACCTGGGACGGGCTGACGGCAGGAGACGGTAAAGAAAGTTACGCCCTGACGGCTGAAGCTGCTACGGGCGGTCACCAGGGCACCCTGACAGGTACCGGCTACAACGATACCTTTATCGCTGAAGCAGGGACGTATACCTACAACGGTTCCGGTGGTTGGACGACGACCTCTGAACACGACACGTGGAGCAGTACGGGTGGCATGGATGTCGTGGATTATCGCAACGCCACTTCCGGCGTCACCGTCGATTTAGGACGCTCTACGGCGCAGAGTACCGGATTCGATACCGCGACACTGGTGAATATTGAAGGCATCAACGGCTCCGACTATGACGACGTGATCACCGGCAACAGCGGTGATAACCAGTTCGAAGGCCGGGGCGGGAACGACACCTTCAACATCGGCAGCGGCGGTCACGATACGTTGCTCTATAAGCTGATCAACGCGTCTGACGCGACGGGCGGCAACGGCAGCGATGTGGTGAACGGCTTTACCGTCGGCACCTGGGAAGGGACGGCGGATACGGACCGTATCGACCTGCGCGACCTGCTTTCCGACAGCGGTTATACAGGCACCGGCTCGGCGAGCTACGTCAACGGCGTGGCGACGCTGGACAGCAGCGCGGGCAACATCGCCGACTACATCCGCGTGGTGCAGAACGGCAGCAACACCGAGATCCAGGTTGACCTGGACGGCACCGGCGGTCAGTTCTCGCCCACCACGCTGGTGACGCTGAACGGGGTGCAGACAGATCTGGCGACGCTGCTGGCGAACCACCAGCTGTTAATTGCGTAAAACACTGCCGCGGGGAGCGATCCTCGCGGCTTTTTGCGTTTCTTTACACGAATAGCCATAACCCTATATTTCACAAGATTATTTTGCGGGCTCGTTTAGACAGTGTTCGATTTCTAATCATCCCGGAAAGGTATCATTTCAGTGCGAAATCATCGCCCTGAACAGGACGTAGCATTATGAAGACACATCCACAGTACGAACCCTGGTTGCAGGGCATGCTCATCATCGCGAAATATTATCGGCTGGATTTTTCGGCGGAGCATGTTCGGGTCACGATTAACCATGAAAGCCAGTCGCCACGCCAGCTGGTGCTGGAGGAGATGGCGCGCCAGCTTGGGCTGGGGATGCGGTGGGTGGCGGCGGAAGCCCTATCGCTCGATCCCTGGCGTTTACCGCTGCTGGCGGAGTTTACCGGCGGGCAAATTGCGGTCATCAACCGTATGGACAACGATGGGAACGTCAGCGTGCAGTTTAGCGGCGACGGCGGCCTGGAGACAACGCTGACGCGGGACGAGCTCGGTTCGCGGTTAAAGGGGCTGATGGTGCTGCGTCCCCTGGAGTCCACGCCGGATGCGCGCGTGGATGATTACATCAAACCCTATGAGAAAAACTGGTTCTGGCAGCTGGCGCTGAAAGACTGGCGTCGTTACAGCGATATTATGCTGGTGGCGCTGGTCGCCAACGTGCTGGCGCTTTCCGGCATGGTCTTCTCCATGCAGGTCTACGACAGGGTGGTACCGTCGCAGTCAGAAGCCACGCTGTGGGTGCTGTTTGGCGGCGTGATGATTGCCATCGTGTTCGAATTCATCATGCGCATGCTGCGCGTGCACATTTCTGACGTGGTGGGGAAGCGCGCCGATCTGCGCATCTCTGAACGCGTCTTTGCCCACGCGCTGCGGATTAAAAACGGCGCACGCTCGAAATCAACCGGATCGTTTATCGCGCAGATCCGCGAGCTGGAGTCGGTGCGCGAGCTGATCACCTCGACGACCATTGCGGCCCTCTCCGATCTGCCGTTCTTCCTGCTGTTCGTCTTCATTCTGTGGATGATTGGTGGTCCGCTGGTGCTGGTGGTCCTGCTCGCCGTGCCGCTGTTGCTTATTCCTGGCCTGCTGGTGCAGCGCCCGCTGGGGAAACTCTCCAGCGAAGGGATGCGTGAATCGGCGATTCGCAACGCCACGCTGGTGGAAGCGGTGCAGGGGCTTGAGGACATCAAGCTGATGCGCGCTGAGCAGCGGTTCCAGAACCAGTGGAATAACACCAATGACGTTGCCGCCAGCGTCGGCATGAAGCAGCGCTGGCTGACGGGGCTGCTGCTAACCTGGACCCAGGAGGTGCAATCTATCGTCTACGCCGTGGTGCTGCTGGTGGGGTGTTACCTGGTCATCAGCGGTGACATGACCACCGGTGCGCTGGTGGGCACCTCGATTCTGGCGTCCCGGACCATTGCGCCGCTGTCGCAAATTTCTGGCGTGCTTTCCCGCTGGCAGTCAGCAAAGGTGGCCCGCAAGGGACTGGATGACCTGATGCAGCGCCCGATTGACGATCCCCAGCACGGAAAGAAGGTGCATAAAGCCCACCTGCGCGGTGATTATCGGCTGGACGACGTCGGGTTTTATTACGACGAAGAAGAGAAGCTCACCGTGCTGAATATCAGCAAACTACGCATTCGCGCCGGGGAGCGCGTGGCGGTGCTCGGGCGGAATGGTTCGGGGAAAAGCACCTTGCTGCACCTCCTCGCGGGAATGCAGGAGCCGCAGCAGGGCAGCATTTTGCTGGACGATATTGCTCTCAATCATCTTGACCCGGCCGACGTGCGCCGCGATATGCAGTTGCTCAGCCAGCAGGCGCGGCTGTTCTTCGGATCCGTACGCGACAACATCCTGATGGGTAATCCGCTGGCGACAGACGAGGAAATCCATCAGGCGCTGGTCAACAGCGGCGCGCTGGAGTTTGTGCGCAAGCAGAAAATGGGGCTAAACACCATCATCAACGAGGGCGGAACGGGGCTTTCCGGCGGGCAACGTCAGGCGCTGCTGCTGGCGCGCGCGCTGATCACCTCGCCGAATATTCTGCTGCTGGATGAACCCACCGCCTGGCTGGATGAGGTCAGCGAGAAGCAGTTTATCCAGCATCTGCACCAGTGGCTCGGTAAGCGCCGGACGCTGGTGGTGGCGACGCATCGCCTGCCGATTCTGGACCTGGTTGACCGCATCATCGTCCTGGAAAACGGCAAAGTGGTGATGGATGGCCCTCGTGATGCCATTTTACGCCAGCACGGAATGGCCCCGCATCAGGCGCCGCAGCGTACGGTTAAACTGAAAACGGAGGGCGTGGCATGAATGATTTCTCCCGCTTTAATAGCCGACTGAAGGAGCCCCGCCTGCCGCGTTCGTCGCTGGTGGCATGGTCGCTGTTTGCCCTGCTGGTGGTGTTTATTACCTGGGCCAGCCTGTTCCAGCTGGATGAGGTCACGACGGGCAGTGGCAAGGTGATCCCGTCCTCCCACGAGCAGGTGATCCAGTCCCTGGAAGGGGGGATTATTCACAGTCTGATGGTGCGCGAAGGCGACATCGTCGAGCGTGGTCAACAGCTTGCCCAACTGGACCGGACGAAAACCGAGTCCAGCGTGCTGGAGAGCGAGTCTCGATTAAACGCTGCAATGGCGACGGCCGCGCGTCTGAATGCTGAGGTGAACGACACCGGGCTGACATTCCCGGCAGAGCTGGATGACGACGTTGAGCTGGTCAAACAGGAAACGGCGCTTTATCAGTCACGTCGCGAAAGCCTTGAAAAAGGGCTGGCGGGTTTACGCCAGGGAGCGGATCTCGTGCAGCGTGAACTGGCATTAACGCGCCCGCTGGTGACGCAGGGGGCGGCCAGTAAGGTCGAAGTCTTACGCCTTGAACGCCAAAAAAATGAGCTGGAGAGCAAAATCACCGAGATGAAAAACCAGTACTACGTTCGCGCCCGCGAAGAACTGGCGAAAGCGAACGCAGAAATAGAGGCGCAGCGTTCGGTCATGAAAGGACGCGAAGATTCACTCACCCGCTTAACGTTTAATGCGCCGGTGCGTGGCATCGTGAAGGATATTGACGTGACGACGGTGGGCGGGGTGATCCCGCCGAACGGCAAACTGATGAGCCTGGTACCGCTTGATGACCAGATGGTGATAGAAGCGAAAATCTCGCCGCGCGATGTCGCGTTTATCCATCCCGGGCAAAAAGCGCTGGTGAAAATCACCGCCTATGATTACTCGATCTACGGCGGGCTGGAAGGGGAGGTGACGATGATTTCCCCGGATACCCTTCAGGACGAGGTGAAACGGGATGTTTATTATTATCGCGTTTATATTCGTACAGACAGTAACCATCTGACCAACAGGCAGGGCAAGGCGTTCCCGGTGTTCCCGGGCATGATAGCCACAGTTGATATCAAAACCGGCAGTAAATCCGTCATTGATTATCTGCTGAAACCGTTGAATAAGGCAAAAGAGGCGCTGCGCGAGCGGTAAAAAAGGCGTTCAGCAAACCGAACGCCCGTCAGATCAGAGTGTAGGCGTCATGTTGACAGCATGGCGTCGTTCTTTTGGTACCACATTGATGTAATGTGTGACATACGCAAAATATAATCCGGCATAATTTTCGACAAGCTCGATAAAGGCCGGATAAATTGACATCCGGCCATCGCCGCGATCTTTAAGATAACCTGCCTCCTGCGCCGATTTGATAATGCGGTTGACGTGAATACGCGAGACGAAAAATTCTTTTGCCAGCGTGCTGGCTGAATACGCTATTATGGCACCGTGTGCTGTTTTGTTTTTAATGGCCTGCAAATAGAGATAGAGCATAATCATTCGTCCACCATCCTTATCAATAAATAAACCCACCTCCGGAAGCACTTTCCTGAATGTTAATCCGCGGAAAAGGTACTCTGCGGCGCGCCGGAAAAAGTTGTGCCTCAGAATGTCATTGTCCAGAAGGTTAACATTAATGTTGAATGCCGGATAAAGAATGCTGACAGGCGTAAACGCCCCGGACATATAGCGTTTAAGCTCATCGAGTCCTTTTTCCGTCGGCGCAATTTTTGTTTTTCGGCGATCTTCACTACAGCGCCAGGTCTTAATTCGCCCGGTAGTTTTAAGTATGGTAATGATCGCGATAACACTGTTAGGGCTGGCGATATTATAACGGGTGCATAGCGCCTTAATCTCTGAAACTGACTCAGCCTGATTGCCAAAAACAAAACAACACATGGACAATATTATGTTGAAGCGTGATTCCTGAAGCATCGTTTTGTAGAACAAGGGTTGTTTTTTATAAATGACATCATTAATTCTGTAGTGTTCTGTTATAGCTTCACCAAATCGCGGGTTGTTTTTAATGACATCCCTTCGATGTAGCAAAGCCCTGGATGAGATGTGATTATCCATAGCATTTTCTCTTTTTGTCTGGGCCGATAAGATGAAGTGTCCGGTCTTCTTTTTCGGAATTTTCATTATACCTCGAGAAATGCATATTTACTGTCGTTATATGAAAAGAAAGTAATATTTATGCTGCATATGGATGAGTCGGTTGATTAACGCAAAAATGTTCCTGTGCATAACATTGATAACGGTTTATTAACCAAACAGGGTGCGGTAAAATTATTCAATGCGACAAAGAGTATTGGCTTTAATTACAGATGGGAATACTATTTGCATTCTCAGGAGCAGGTTATGTCTCAAAATTTACCTTTTATACAAGGTACGTGCTACAAGCAACGGTTTGTTATTTCAGCCTGCGGTTTCACCTTCGAGGGGTATAGCCTGCTTCTGAAGTCACGTGGCGTAAACGCCACGCGGCTCCATTTTGAAGAGGATGAAGTTTGCTCAGGTGATGTTCATAAAATGATGCAAAATCAACCACCTGAAGTTGCTGTTTTTCTTGGTCGCGACGTCGCTGCCTTTCTTGAAAGCCTGAAGCAGTTGGTATCGGTGCTGAATGCGCTGCCGGTTATTTGTAGCGTGACGCTGTATGGCGCAATACCAGAGAGATGGCTTTATGCCACGTTGTGTAGTCTCGTTAATAATACCAAATCGTTATCGATGATCAGGATAGCGAATATTTCAGACGTAATGGACTGTGCAGACAACATTTATGACGTGCATACCGATTCGTCACGCATATTGCGTGATGGACCCGAGAAAGAAGGTAAAGAAAGTCTGAATGGTTTAACAAAGCGCGAATTAACCGTATTGCTGAATTTTTATCGGGGTATTTCGATAAAAGAGCAGTCTGCGAGGTTAGGGTTGTCAGATAAAACCATTTATACCCATAGAAAAGTGGGGTTGGATAAATTATATCTTATCAGGGTGTGGTTTAGCGATACACGTGTTTTTAGAGATGAAGTCTGTGCAGTAAAAAATAATCCGCAGGGGTTTTCGGATGCGGAAATTGATATTTTGCAGGCGTTACATAAGCGGGAAATCTTTGCGGCTTATCAAATTATTACCGATGGCGATAAAAAAGGAGTAGGCTTTGAAATTCTGCTGCGCTGGCATAAAAACGGTCAGGTTCTGAAGGCTGCCCAATTTCTGGGTGGGGTGAAAAATGGCGAAATATGGCTCAAGCTGACGGCGTTAGTCATCCACGCGGCCGTGTCAGGTATCAACAGATACAATGGGAAATATTATTTTTCGGTTAATATTCCGCCTCCACTGGCTACCGGGAACGCGCTGCCGGGAATGGCGAAAAAAGCCGTTGAGATGTTACTGAAGCCGCAGTGGGCCGGGAAACTTGTCTTTGAATTAGCTGAAGCGATTGATGTGACAAAGGATCCAAATATTCCTGTCACTCTTCAGCGTTTACGCGCCGAGGGGTGTCGGCTGTTTCTGGATGATTGCTTTTCCAGAGATTACGCTATGTTACCCATCCGACAGATTAATGTTGATGGATTGAAGCTTGACCGCGATATAGTTGAGCACTTTGTTGCTAACGACAATGACTATAGCATTATTAAAGCGATACAGATATACAGCGACATGACGGGAAGGGAATGCGTTGCGGAAGGCGTCGATAGCGAAGAAAAATTTAAAAAACTTGTCGCGTTAGGAGTTAAACGCTTTCAGGGATATTATCTTTCCCGGGCGGTTAAAGAAGAAGAGCTTGATCGAATGGTACGGCTATTTAGTTAATGGGTTCACTATGCTGGTGGTACGACAGAGAAACTTTTCTACCACCAGCAAAAACAGTCACTCACCAGCACAATAATCTGTTATCAGATATCATCGCGCGTAAAACCGACAACAATTTCAAGCGTATTTCGAATGACATCGCAGGCTTCGGGCTCCTCGGTAATTTCGAGGGCGTGAATCAGTTGCAGGATAATCTCTTTATTAGAGAGATTGTCACCGGTCAGCATAATACAGCGTATTGCCGAGCCCAACACTTCAACCTCACCACTGAGATGTTTTCCTGCATTAAGAAAATGTTCCGCCAGTCCTTTATCGTGCAAGGCTTCAAAATTATACGTCTGCTGCATAATCGCTTTACTCATGGTGGTCACCGTTTCGGTTAAAATTAGTGTTTCTTGTCTGGGGTCAAAAGCGTGTTGTGAGTAAAGAGAGATCGCATGCGACCCATGTCATAATTGCCCATCACTCTTCCCCGGTCGTGCGAGACGCCGGTTACACGCTGGCGCACTTCATCTTCAGCGGCAATCAATGCATTTTTACGTTCATCATTTGATTCAACGTTAGCCATCGCACGCAGGCGATTAGCAAGAGACACAAAGGTAATAGGTCCGTTCTCTTTCAGTATGGATAATACGGCCTCACCGATAAGGTCATCCTTAAGTCGTTCAAATTTAGTTCTATGCATACCTTCAATCTCACTCTGCTACACGCGGCAGGCTGTAGCATGGGGTTAGTCATCGCATTCAGAAGCTCTATTCTCACTCAGCATGACTAACTTAGTAAGTTAAAAAACAGTGTTCAGGTTAACGCTCGAAGAAGAGGGCTATCAAACCGTTGTAGTGCGCTTTCTCAACGTCAGACGTGGATTCTTCAATTCTGCGCAACAGCTTTGTACAAATTGTCATTCTGCTCAGTTGTACATTTTCTTTGATGATCTCACTGACGATGGCACCAAGGGTTTCCTGCTGTGTTGGGACGTTATCCTTGTTAAAATACAAGGTTATAGCGCTTTCTGCTGTAGAGGGAGCATGGTTGCGACGCATAATTTTCCACCGTTAACAAACAATTTTGTAACATCACTGGCATCGAATTTATACTATATGGTCAAATCTGTACATCAAAATTGTACAACTTTTTCGTATGGATTGAGCTTTTATCAGGAGAACTATCAAGATTAGGGGGGGGAAGAGAAGGAAAGAGGGGGAAAAGAAAAGGCCCCGGAGGGCCTGAAATTATTTACGTCCCAACAGAAGTCCCAGAACGATACCTACCGCACCCGCAGCGATTAAGCCCGTTAACGGGTTATTTCTGACGGCTTCAGTAACATCCGAGACGGCATCACTGGCCTGGGCAGCATATTTTTTCGCTGCACCTTTCACCTGGTGTTTAGGGGAGTCAACGAATTCACCAAACTGCTGCTGCGCAGAGCCGGATAATTCATCAAGTTTGTTTTTGGCTTTATCGCCAGCGTATTGTGCATTTTTATCAGTGTCGAAATCAGACATTCCAGCCTCCTTTTGTTGATAGTCTAAGGATAGACGCTGATTTCAGGCGTGAGCGAGAATTCGCTGAAATCGACGCCTGATTGCCCCTTTTTAGGATATGTCTTTCTTACATGACAACCCTAACGTCCTTAGGATGTTGTTGATCACTATTTCCCTCGCCGTCTCTCTACGCAGTGCGAAGAGATTATTTTTGTCGTGCGTGAGCGGGAAAGGTAACGTAATAACCAAGGGATGCGGCCAGGCACAGCATATAACCGAACGATTCCGAACCTTCCTCCACGGCGTTTTTCACGACACGCATATAGCCATGCTCCAGGATGGCGTGCCACAGCACCTGCATTCCAAAGAGGCGGGAGAAGACCAGTACAGCCAGCAGGCCGCTCAACAGAATACCGTACCAGGGGGATTGGGTATATTTTGCCAGCTGTTCCAGGGTAGCACGAAAATGCATAACGGGGCGAATTAACGCCAGCACAGCGGTAATCAGCGCGAACCACACCCAACTCCCATGAGAAATGAGATCAAAAAGCGCGTCCAGCTCACGAATTAGCATTGTCAGGAAAAATCCGCCCACCAGAATATTACAGTAACGCATGGATTCGTACATTTTCGCCAGACGAAAATGGAGAAAGACAATACTCGCTAATACCGTTTCCTGCATAATTTCGGTCAGTGATAATTCCGGAATATCATGGCCGACAAACCGCATATCTACCCAAAGACAAAGTACAACAAGTGCGCAAGCGGCCGCTGCGCCAACGAAGAATAAAAAGCTCTTTAGTACAATCATTAACACCACCATTTTGTTTGTAGCGAGTATGTTAGGTGACGAGAATGTTATTTCTGTCCACATTGTGCCATATAGGTGCGGATTTTTAACATTTCGAGCTAAATAGGGTTGGTCACGACGAGACGAAAGCGTAAATATCGTCAACAACGTCTGTGCTGTTTAGGCGGGGCGATGTCATTGCGGAGGGTGCCATCAGGCAACGGGATGTCAGGGTATTGAGGGACCAGCGAGAGGTGGAAAACACAGCTGCGGAACTATCTTGTCGATGTTTTCTTAAGAACATACTCTGATTGAGAAAGCGTTCAGTTCCACAAAAATGCTGTTTCTCCACCCTGGGAATTATTTTTCTTCTTTGTACTCACCTTTTGATTTCAGTTTATCTCTAACCAGGTTGGCGCAACTGGTTGCATTCTGTAAACTCAGGTCGTTTACAATAGAAGAACGAGATTTTAAAACTTCGTTGTAAGCTTCTTTAACTTTCGGACTGACTGTTGCAGCAAAACTATCTGGTGGGAAGTTACCCAAAGGTTCTTTATCACCGCTTAAGGCCTTAGCACAAGCATTATTAATTTGGTCATCAATGCTTAATTGATTAGCGATAGCTGATAACGAAAAAGATAAAACCAAAGAGGCGAGAACAATTCTTTTCATACTTAGTCATTCCTTAATGATGAAGCGTTGTGATCCGAATTCAATATGTAAAACCCAATTGTGATAGTAATATTTATCAGAGTGTATAAAAATTCTTTTGGATAAACCGGATCAGGACCAATTTCAGCAATGTTTTCTGTCCGAACATGCTGCACCCGACTTATTTTGTTTACTACAGGCTAAATGTTATCAAAGATAAATATATCCAACAGCATTAGTCTATTCTTTTTCGTATTCTTATGATACCTACGTTCTTTAGTGGGGGTTAGTGTGATTGCACAAGTCTTTTAAAGTAGGATTTTTAAGAAAGAATGATGATGTATGACTTCATCTGTAGCACACTTGCATTACACTCAATAACAAGAACAACCAACACGTTAATTTTTAAGGGACAGTGCATGGCTGCAATGGATTTATCCAAAATGGGCACTGCCAAAGTGGTGCTGAATACCAGTGATTGCAATCAGATAGTTATAGAAAAGTGGCCTGTCAGCGATGTTGAGTGGGCCTTTTATCTCTACGCGGCAACAGAGCTTAATCAGGCAGGGATTGCTACGCCAACGCTTTTGTCTGCTGATGCCACCTTACGCAAGTTAAGACTGGAGTATATTCCTTATAAGGTTGATCAGACCGCTGTGGCAAACGATTATGCCATAGCTATGCTGGGGCGCCTGCATCGCTATCCTGCAAATTCTGAATGGCTCTATCATACGCATACGTGGACAGAAACAGCGCTTGAAAACGCTCTCATGCTTTTGGCATTACCTGAAAAAAATGCCCGGCAGCTTCGACGATTTCAGCAGAATAGTAATGCGTTATTCGCCTGCCAAAGCCTGGTTTCAGGCGACAGCAATGCAGGCAACTGGGGAAGAAGAGAAAGCGGTAATTTAGTTCTTTTTGACTGGGAAAGGTTTGGCAAAGGGAGTCCTGCTATTGACCTGGCTCTGTAGTGGTCAAGTAATATTGGCCACGGTTTTACAGTAAAAATGGTACCTGTTCTCAGACTCTTCCGGCGTCAACCCACCGTTATAATGGTGAGGTCTGACGCTGTTGTAGTAGTTCAATATATAGCCACTAATTTGCTGCCGGGCCTCGTCCTTACCTGCGTAACCATTCACTGGCACCCATTCTGTTTTCAGACTGCGGAAGAAGCGTTCCATGGGACTATTATCCCAGCAGTTTCCCCGCCGACTGACACTTTGTTTTATTCTGCAACGCCAGAGACGTTGTTGATATTTCAGGCCTGTATACTGACTTCCCTGGTCGCTATGGAACATGACATCATGCGGTTGACCACGCGTCTCATAAGCCATCCGCAGAGCGTTGCTTATCAGTGCGGTATCGGCATTCGCTGACAGACTCCAGCCGATAACCCTGCGGGCAAAAAGATCCATAACGATCGCCAGATAGCACCAGCGATTTCCTGCCCAGATATACGTAATATCTCCGCACCATACCCGATCTGGCTCGGGCACAGCGAACTGGCGCTCAAGCAGATTCGGCAGGCAGGTATGCTCCTGACGGGCATTTTTGTACTGATGTTTTCCAGGCTGGCAACTGCTCAGGTTCAGATATTTCATCAGACGCCCTGCACGGTAACGGCTCATCGGGACGCCGTTTTGGGTCAGCATGTCAGCCAGAGTGCGCGCCCCTGCTGAGCCCCGGCTCTGATTCCACGCCCGGCGTATTTCGCTGCACAGCCTGACTCGCGCCGGATTAACCGTATCGCGTTGTTTTCGCCAGTATCGGTAACTGCTGCGGTGTATTCCCAGCGCGGAACACAGGCTGACGACCGTGTGGCTGTCACTTAGTCTGGCAACTATCGTGAACCGTTCAGTGAGTCGGACATCAAGAGCGCGGTAGCCTTTTTTAATATCGTATTCTGTTCCTCCAGGCGACGAACCTGCTTTTCCAGCTCGCGGATACGTTGCTGGTCTGGAGTAATAGGTGTGGCAGAGGGCGTAATCCCCTGGCGCTCTCGCCTGAGCTGGCGTACCCAGCTCTCAAGCGTGGTAGAACCGACATTCATCGCTTCACTGGCTTGTCGATAGGAGTAGCCCTTATCAACAATCAGCTGTGCACATTCCAGCCTGAACTCGGGGGTGAAAGTACGCTTAGTTTTCTTGTTCATTAAGTCACCTGTTTTGTGTTGAGGTGAGAATATCACCTTTAATCAGGTGGCCAAATTTACTGTGCCACTACACTCCCCTCATAAGGGGAATGGGGACAAAACAAGAATTTATAGACCTTGCAGGACGCTATTGCCAGCTATCCTCCCATCAAAATATCAGGGAGCTGGCCAGAGAAATTGCTATTGTCAAAGCCTGGATTGTCACGGAAGTGATTGTCCTGCTTCATATGCGGCAAAAGAGTGCATTTCCCTTGTATCTCAACTGGTACAGAGAACATCTTCCCGACTGGTTAGACAACGTGGAAAAAATGTTATGAAGCATGAATTCTAAAAATTCTGCTTTTTATAGCAATACCTACTTTTCGCTCCTGACGCACCTGATTGCCCACTTCTGATATATCAGCGAGTCACTAATATTAACTCGCTGATTTTTCACATTACCTACGGTTCTACTTAAAACCCACAATAAACTTCGTGTTTACATAAAATCGTATTAACAGATACAATACCCCCCTATAGTATCAGGAGGGCGTATGCCGCATTCACCCGAAGATAAAAAACGTATTCTGACCCGCGTCCGCCGCATTCGGGGCCAGGTTGATGCCCTTGAACGCGCCCTGGAATCGGGCGATCCCTGTCTCGCCATTTTGCAGCAAATCGCCGCCGTGCGCGGCGCTGCCAATGGCCTGATGGGGGAAATGGTTGAAATTCACCTCAAAGATGAGCTGGTGACGGGGGAGACCACCCCGGATCAGCGGGCTGTGCGGATGGCGGAAGTCGGCCATTTACTGCGCTCTTATCTAAAATAAATCCACACACCTCACAACAAGGGAAAGACATCATGAAATCTCGCGCAGCTGTCGCGTTCGGCCCAGGCCAGCCGCTGAAAATCGTTGAAATTGATGTTGCTCCGCCGAAGAAAGGCGAAGTGCTGATCAAAATTACCCACACCGGCGTTTGCCATACCGATGCGTTTACCCTGTCCGGTGACGATCCGGAAGGCGTATTCCCGGCGGTGCTCGGCCACGAAGGGGGCGGTGTGGTGGTGGAAGTGGGTGAAGGCGTCACCAGCCTGAAGCCCGGCGACCATGTGATCCCGCTCTACACCGCAGAGTGCGGCGAGTGTAAGTTCTGCAAATCCGGCAAAACTAACCTCTGCCAGGCCGTGCGCGCCACGCAGGGTAAAGGTCTTATGCCGGACGGCACCACCCGTTTCTCCTATAACGGCGAGCCCATTTATCACTACATGGGGACCAGCACCTTCAGCGAATACACGGTGTGCGCCGAGATCTCACTGGCGAAAGTGAATCCGCAGGCCCCGCTGGATAAAGTCTGTCTGCTCGGCTGCGGTGTCACCACCGGTATCGGCGCGGTGCATAACACGGCGAAAGTGAAAGAGGGTGACACCGTGGCGGTGTTCGGCCTCGGCGGGATCGGTCTGGCAGTCATCCAGGGCGCGGTACAGGCGAAAGCTGGCCGCATCATTGCTGTGGATACCAACCCGGAAAAATTTAAGCTCGCAGGTGAGATGGGCGCGACCGATTTCATCAACCCGAAAGACTACGACAAACCGGTTCAGGAGGTGATCGTTGAGCTGACCGACGGCGGCGTGGACTTCAGCTTCGAATGTATCGGCAACGTCGATGTGATGCGCTCAGCGCTTGAGTGCTGCCACAAAGGCTGGGGCGAGAGCATCATTATCGGTGTGGCCGGCGCGGGTCAGGAGATCAAAACCCGTCCCTTCCAGCTGGTGACAGGGCGCGTATGGCGCGGGTCGGCATTTGGCGGCGTGAAAGGCCGTACCCAGCTGCCGGGCATGGTTGAAGATGCGATGGTCGGTAAAATTCAGCTCGACCCGTTCATTACGCACCGCCTGCCGCTGGAGCAGATCAACGAAGCCTTCGATCTGATGCACGAAGGAAAATCTATTCGTACCGTTATCCATTTCGGCGACAACTGATTATTCTGCCAGCGGTTTTTTCCGCTGGCATTTCTTCCCTGATCTTTTCTAAAGTGTGACCTGTCTGGCGCTTTTAACCGTAATCTAATTCTACGCCGTGCCGATGACTCTTTTACAGGCGTGTTTTTACGCATCTTACCTATAAGAGAGTCGACGGTCATGGACAACACAACATCGATGCAGGCGCAGCATAAGCTGAGTTTCTTGCATCACATCCGGCTGGTTCCGCTGTTTTCCTCCATTCTCGGTGGCATTATTCTCCTGTTTGCATTGAGTTCGGGTCTGGCAGGCTATTTCCTGCTCCAGGCCGATAACGATCAGCAGGATGTTACGGCAGAAATCCAGGTGCGCACCGGGCTGTCAAACAGTTCCAACCATTTACGCACCGCCCGTATCAACATGATCCACGCGGGGGCGGCGAGCCGTATCGCGGAGATGGAGGCGATGAAACAAAACATCGCTGAGGCTGAGACCCGCATCAGGCAGTCGCAGGATGGATTTGCCGCCTATATGAAGCGCACTATTCGCACACCGGCTGATGAAGCGCTGGACGGCGATCTGAAAGCCCGCTATGACGCCTACATCGCCGGTATGCAGCCGATGCTGAAATATGCCAAAAACGGCATGTTTGAAGCCATTATTAACCACGAAAATGAGACCGCGCGTCCGCTGGACGATGCCTATAACGCGGTGCTGCTGAAGGCGATAAAAATCCGCACCGAACGCGCCAACGCGCTGACGGCGCAGGCTCACACCCGCACCCGGCTGGGGCTGATGTTTATGTTCGGCGCGTTTGGCCTGGCGCTGGCGCTGGCGGTGATCACTTTTGTGGTGCTGCGCCGTACGGTGATAAACCCGCTCCAGCGAGCCGCTACGCGTATCGAAAATATCGCGAAAGGCGATTTGACCATGCCGGACGAACCGACCGGGCGCAGTGAAATTGGCCGCCTTACGCGCGATCTGCAAACGATGCAGCACGCGCTGGTGACCACCGTAGGCACCGTGCGGCAAGGGGCGGAGGAGATCTACCGGGGAACCAGCGAGATCTCCGCGGGTAACACCGATCTCTCTTCCCGTACTGAGCAGCAGGCGGCGGCGATTGAACAGACGGCGGCCAGCATGGAGCAGCTCACCGCGACGGTGAAACAGAACGCCGATAACGCGCATCATGCAAGTAAACTGGCAGAAGATGCCTCCGGGAAGGCCAGCCGCGGGGGGCAGATGGTCTCCGGCGTGGTGAAAACCATGGGTAATATTTCCACCAGCTCGAAGAAGATCTCTGAAATTACCGCCGTGATTAACAGCATCGCGTTCCAGACCAATATTCTGGCGCTCAACGCGGCGGTCGAGGCGGCGCGTGCGGGTGAACAGGGACGTGGCTTTGCGGTCGTGGCGAGTGAAGTTCGCACCCTGGCAAGCCGCAGCGCAAACGCGGCGAAAGAGATTGAAAGCCTGATTAATGAATCGGTATCGCTTATCGATCAGGGTTCCGGGGAGGTGGTTGCAGCGGGCAATACCATGAATGAAATCGTCGAGGCGGTTAAACGCGTCACCGATATCATGCTGGAGATTGCAGCGGCGTCCGATGAGCAGAGCCGCGGCATCGTTCAGGTGAGCCAGGCGATTTCCGAGATGGATAAGGTGACGCAGCAGAATGCCTCGCTGGTGGAAGAAGCTTCTGCGGCAGCGGCTTCGCTGGAGGAGCAGGGCGCACGTCTGACGGAAGCCGTTGGCGCGTTTCGTCTCAACGGGGCGCACGCAGGACGGACTACAGCCGCTGCAAACGCAGCGAAACCCGCGCCTTTAACCCCGGCGGCGGTCGTCTCAGGTGATAACTGGGAAACGTTCTGAGTAAGACAGACCCGCCCTCGCGGCGGGTTCTGCGTTTATGGTCAGAGAGGCATTGATTTACGAATGGCGCTTAACAGCGTTTGGGCACCTTCAGAGAGCGGGGCATCTACCCGCGTCAGGATCCCAATCGGTTCTCCCGCGCCGGGCGATGTTACCGGCAGCGCCGTAAGCACGCCGCGTCGCAGATCGTCCTTCACCGCGCCGGACGGCACAAACCATACGTAGTCATAATCCACCGTAAGCTGGCGCGACAGCGACGCCGAGAGCGTTTCAATACACCCGGAAGGCAGCGTGCAGCCCTGCATTTGCAGCAACGCTTCCGCATTCTGACGCGGAACGGTTCCTTTTGGTGAGACCACCACCGGCCACTCCATCACACGGCTCAGGGTCACGGTGTCCTGCAACAGAGGATGATTCGGACGCACGACCAGCTTCAGCGATTCCAGGAACAGCAGCTCGTAGTTCAGGCCGCTCATCAGTTCCGGATCGGACATCCGCCCAATGCCCAGATCCAGCTCGCCTGACTTCAGGCCCGCCAGCAGCATGGTGTTATTCATGGTCGCGACCTGAAGCGTGGCGTGCTTTTGCTGACGGTGGAACTGGCCGATCGCCGCAGGCAGTATGCCCAGCGCCGCCGTTGGCAGCGCGCCCACGCGCACGATGTCGCTGGCCGGCTCCTCTTTACGGTTTAACGCCTGACCGGCGGTATTGAGGGCATCGAGAACTTTAACGGCATGCGTCAGGAACTGTTCGCCCACGAGTGTAAGCTGAGCCCCCAGACGGCCGCGATCGAACAGGCGGGTTCCGGTAAGCTGTTCCAGTTCGTTCAGCGTTTTGGAGAGTGCAGGCTGACTGAGGTTAAGGGTTTCAGCCGCTCGCCCCAGCGTTCCCTGTTGAGCGACGGCCACAAATGTATGCAAATGGCGCAAGCGTATGCGCTGACTGAACAGACCATTTTTTTCCATAGGCGATGTTAAAAACAGAGCGACGCGGGTGACAAGTTAAGATGTTTGAATTTGATAACCTGATAGCAAAATATTTTTAACATTTGATCTGTTTGAGTTACAACCGTTTTTCGAAAATGTCCACGCTTTGACCACTCGTCTGCCTGGATCACAATTCGTAAATTCTTCCCAACGAAAGGAACGGGCTTCTCTACACTCCAGGTAGTATTCACTGGAGGCATGACATCATGGCGAACACCATCACGGCTGATGATATTCGGGAACACTTTTCGCAGGCTATGTCGGCGATGTACCAGCAGGAAGTTCCGCAGTACGGCACCTTGCTGGAACTGGTGGCGGACGTTAACCTGGCGGTTCTGGAAAATAACCCACTTTTACATGAACAACTGGCGAACGCAGACGAACTGGCGCGCCTGAATGTTGAACGTCACGGTGCGATCCGCGTTGGCACCGCGCAGGAGCTTTCCACCCTGCGCCGGATCTTCGCCATTATGGGCATGTACCCGGTCAGCTACTACGATCTCTCCCAGGCGGGCGTGCCCGTCCACTCGACGGCGTTTCGTCCGACAGACGATGCGGCGCTCTGCCGTAATCCGTTTCGCATTTTTACCTCGCTGCTGCGCCTGGAGCTGATTGAAAACGTTGCGCTGCGCGAAAGGGCGGCGGAGATCCTCTCCCGGCGCAACATCTTTACGCCGCGCTGTCTGGAACTGATCGACCTGCATGATGCGCAGGGACACTTTACCGAGGCACAGGCGCGCGAATTTGTGCAGGAAGCCTTAGAAACCTTCCGCTGGCATCGTCATGCGACGGTCGATCAGGAAACCTATCTGGCGCTGAGCAACGAACATCGCCTGATTGCCGACGTGGTCTGTTTCCCGGGGTGCCACATCAACCATCTCACGCCGCGTACGCTGGATATCGACCGGGTGCAGGAGCTAATGCCGAAGTACGGCATCGAGCCGAAAATCCTGATTGAAGGCCCGCCGCGCCGCGAGGTGCCGATCCTCCTGCGTCAGACCAGCTTTAAGGCGCTGGAGGAGCCGGTGCTGTTCGCGGGGGAACACAAGGGCACCCATACCGCGCGTTTCGGTGAGATTGAGCAGCGCGGCGTGGCGCTTACGCCGAAAGGGCGCGAGCTGTACGACAGCCTGTTAAACCAGGCCGGGACCGGCAAAGACAACCTGACCCACCAGCTTCACCTGCGCGAGATCTTCAGCGCCTTCCCGGACAGTGAAATGTTCCTGCGCCGTCAGGGGCTGGCTTATTTCCGCTACCGTCTGACCCCGACAGGTGAGGCGCATCGCCACGCGTTTCGTCCCGGCGACGATCCGCAGCCGCTGATCGAACGCGGCTGGGTTGTGGCACAGCCCATCACCTACGAGGATTTTCTGCCCGTCAGCGCGGCGGGGATCTTCCAGTCGAATCTTGGCAATGAAACGCAGGCGCGCAGCCACGGCAATGCCAGCCGCAATGCCTTCGAAGCCGCGCTCGGCTGTGCGGTGTACGACGAGTTTTCGCTTTACGAGGAGGCGGAAGCGCGCAGCAAACAGCGTTGCGGTTTGCTCTGAAACCGTTACTCTGCAAGGGTGTGATGGAAAAAGAAGGTTGGTATGGAAAATCCCTCTGCCCCTGTGGTTGAAACGCGCCAGGGCGCACTGATTGGTTTTACTGAAGGCGATACCCATGTGTGGTGTGGCATTCCCTATGCAGCACCCCCTGTTGGCCCGTGGCGCTGGCGCTCCCCGCGTCCCCCTGCACGCTGGGATGGCGTGCGTCCGGCGACGGCGTTCTCCGCCTCCAGCTGGCAGAGCAGCGAAAGCTGTCAGGAGCTGGGCGGCGGCGACCCCGGCCAGTTCTCTGAAGACTGCCTGTATCTTAACGTCTGGTCGCCAGTGGCTCGCGCCGCTCCGCTTCCGGTGATGGTCTGGCTGCACGGCGGAGGATTTACCCTCGGCGCTGGCGGGCTGCCTCCGTATAACGGCAGGGCGCTGGCGAAGCGTGGCACGGTGGTGGTGACGATCAATTACCGTCTCGGCCACCTCGGCTTTTTTGCCCATCCGGCGCTGGAGGGGGAGGAAGAGCGCGTGGTGCATAACTTTGCACTGCTCGATCAGATTCAGGCCCTGGAATGGGTGCGCGATAACATTGCCGCGTTCGGCGGCGATCCTGAGAAGATCACCGTATTTGGCGAGTCGGCCGGTGCGCGCAGCGTGCTGTCGCTGATGGCTTCCCCGCTTGCGGGAGGACTGTTCCATAAAGCCATTGTGCAAAGCGGGTACACGCTGCCCGACACCCCGCGCGAGCAGGCCATGCATAAAGGCGAAGCGATTGCCGCCCATTTCGGCCTGCACAATGCTACCGCGGAACAGCTTCGCGCGATCCCGCCTGAGGCGTTCTGGCCGCTGACCTCGCCGCTGAATATCGCCCCTGCGCCCATCGTGGGGGATTGCGTTTTGCCTGAGGCCATGCTCGACGTTTTCTTCGCGGCCCGCCAGCATCCTGTACCGGTGATGATTGGGTCGAACAGCGACGAAGCCAGCGTGATGTCGGTATTCGGGGTCGATCTGGCCGGGCAGATCCAGAAGCTCCGCCGCGAGCGGCGTTTTGGCCTGGGGCTGATAAAGCTGCTTTATCCTGGCGTGAAGGGCGATGAGGAACTTGGCAGGCAGGTATGCCGCGACATGGCCTTCACCACCATGGGATACGTGGTAATGCAGGCCCAGCAGCGGGCGGGCGGCCTGTGCTGGCGATACTGGTTTGATTATGTGGCCGAAGCGGAGCACGCGACGTACATCAACGGCGCCTGGCACGGCAACGAAGTGCCCTACGTCTTCGATACCCTTGGACAGGTGGAACCTTCGCGGCAGTATGTGAATGAACGCGATCTGGCCTTCGCCGCTCAGGTGGCGGACTACTGGGTGAGCTTCGCCCGGGATGCGGGGGCACGCGATAGCCTGGCAGGGCCCACGCGCTGGCCCGCCTGCCGGAAAGGGCGGGACGTGCTGTTACGTATTGGTGTGAATAAACATGCAGGTTTTCGGCTTGAAAACCGCTTCATGCGTGCGCGTATGAGCCTCTTCAAACGGGTGATGAAACACCACGTCAGCCTCGACTGAGCAGACAGGCGCGAAACGCATCCAGCCCGTTTTCAGGGCCGGGTGCGTCGCGTAATACCAGCCGGTAGCTCGCCCCCGTCTTTATGCTTGTGTCAAACGGGCGCATCAGCCGTCCGGCGCGCACGTCCTCCTCCACCAGCGTTTCATCCGCGATGGCGATGCCCAGCCCCTGAATGGCGGCGGTAATGGCGAGATCCATGGTTTCGAAGTGTTGATTTTTGAGCATAGCTGGCGGCGGACCCGGCTGTTTCGCCAGCCACAGCGTCCAGTCCGTTTTGTCCCGCGTGGGGTGAAGGAAGGTGAGTGCTTCCAGCGCAGAGCCGGCCCGTAGCGGGCTCATCACCGGGGTTAAGGCCTCTTCGAACAGCAGATCGCCGGCGCTCATGTGCGTCCCAAACACAATCGCCGCGTCACAGGATTCGGTTTTGAAATTGACGTTGTGATCGGTGGTGGTGGTCAGCGCAATCTGGAGTTCCGGCTGTTCGCGCTCCACCTGTAGCAGACGCGGCACCAGCCAGCGCATCGCGCAGGTAGGCGCTTTCAGACGGATTACGGTCTGGTGCGTTCGCGCCTGTTCAGCAACGTTCAGCAGGTGCTCAAAGGCAGATTGCAGCTCCGGCAGCAGGGCGCTTCCCTGTGAGGAGAGACGCAGGCCGCGGGCATGGCGCTCGAACAGCGGGAAGCCGAACCAGCTTTCCAGCGAGGCGATTTTACGGCTTACCGCCCCCTGCGTCAGACAAAGCTCCTTCGCGGCATGGGTAAGATTCAGGTGACGCGCGGTCACGATGAACGTCTCTACGGCATTAAGCGGAAATGAACGACGCGACATATCTCACCTTAGCTATGCATTTTTGTCATGGCTATTATGACAACAATTCGATTGTCCCGGCAATGAAGTTGTTGTTTGAATAGTTATGCATTCACCACGAGAAGGGACAGAGGATGACTTTGAAAACGCCGGTGCAGACACGATCCAAATTGCCCGATGTAGGAACCACCATTTTTACCGTTATCGGCCAGCTTTCAGCCCGGCATAACGCCATCAACCTTTCTCAGGGTGCGCCGAATTTTTCATGCGACCCAAAACTTATCACCGGCGTGACCCGCGCCATGGAGGCAGGGCATAACCAGTACGCCTCCATGACCGGTCTGCAACCGCTCAGAGAGCGCATCGCGGACAAAATTGCCACGCTCTATGGCACACACTATGACCCGGCGAGTGAGGTGCTGGTGACCGCCAGCGCCAGCGAAGGGCTTTACTCAGCCATCAGCGGGCTGGTTCATCCTGGAGACGAGGTGATCTATTTCGAGCCCTCCTTTGACAGCTATGCGCCGATTGTCCGTCTGCAAGGAGCGACGCCGATTGCCATTAAACTGACGGTACCGTATTTTGCCGTGAACTGGGATGAAGTACGGGCGGCTATAACCCCACGCACGCGGATGATCATCGTCAATACGCCGCACAACCCGAGCGGACAGGTGTTTTCAGCCGCCGATCTGCACCAGCTGGCAGCGCTGACGCGCCACACCGACATCATCATTTTGTCTGACGAAGTGTACGAGCACGTCGTTTTTGATGGCGAACCGCACCACGGAATGGCGACGCACCCGCAGCTGGCGGAGCGCAGCGTGATTATTTCTTCTTTCGGAAAAACCTATCACGTCACCGGCTGGCGCGTGGGTTATTGTGTGGCACCCGCGGAACTGATGGATGAGATATGTAAAGTCCATCAATTTTTAATGTTCTCGGCCGATACGCCGATGCAGTACGCGTTTGCCGAACACATGACCGATCCGCAAACCTGGCTGTCGCTGGCGGCGTTTTATCAGCGCAAGCGCGATCTGCTGCAAAGTTTGCTCGCCGACTCACCGTTCAGGCTGCTACCAAGTGCCGGTTCGTTCTTCCTGCTGGCGGATTACAGCGGCTTTAGCGACGAGCGCGACAGCGAGATGGTGAAAAGGCTGATTGTCGAGTACGGGGTTGCCACCATTCCGCTGTCGGCGTTTTATGCCGATGGCACGGACAATAAGTTAATCCGTCTCTCTTTTGCGAAAGATGAGGCGACGTTACGGGCAGGTGCCCAGGCCCTTTGTCGGGTTACACCACGTTAAGGAATTTGAGATGAAATTACGCGCGTTAGTTGTCGGCATGGGACTGTTGTATTCATTCTCGTCGTTTGCCGCCACCGAGTTGCGATACGGGCTGGAAGCGGAATATCCACCGTTTGAAAGCCGCAATGCGTCAGGGGAGCTGGAAGGGTTTGACGTAGAGCTGGGAAATGCCATCTGTAAAGCCGCCGCGCTGAAGTGCAGCTGGGTTGAAACCTCGTTTGATGCGCTGATCCCCGGTCTGGTGGCGAAAAAGTTCGACGCCATAAACTCGGCGATGAACATCACCGAGCAGCGTCGCAAAAGCATTGATTTCACCCAGCCCATCTATCGCATTCCCTCCCAGCTGGTGGGCAAAGCCGGTTCTGCGGTAGAGGCTACCCCCGAAGGGCTGAAGGGCAAAACCATCGGCGTTCTCCAGGGTTCAATTCAGGAAACTTACGCCAAAGAGCACTGGGAAAAGCACGGTGTCACCGTGGTGTCTTATAAAGATCAGAATATGGCCTGGGGAGATCTGCTGAATGGCCGCATTGATGCCTCGCTGGTCATGTCAGCGGCCGGGCAGGCAGGTTTCCTCAGTAAGCCGCAGGGTAAAGGGTTTGGCTTTATCGGCAAACCGGTGTCGGACGACACCATCCTCGGCAGTGGGATCGGCTTTGGGCTGCGTAAAGGGGATGAGGCCACCAAAAAGCAGCTTGATGCCGCAATTGATAAAGTACGTGCCGACGGCACGATCGCTAAACTGGCTGATAAGTACTTCCCGGGTATCGATGTCAGCGTAAAATAACCGCCTCGTTGGTCCCGGCTGTCGATGTCCAGCCGGGGCATTTTTATACATAACTTTACCCCTTTTTCAGGCCGTTCTGGTCGACAGAAAATATTTCTCGGTTTGTTCAGATAATCACCCGCCAACAATTGGATTCTTAACCGTTTTTGTTTAGGCTGTGCGTTCTTTCTTGCCGTCATTTCGCTGCGCGCGAAACTCATTCACACGACCATAAGGACGTTTTCTCAGGCATGAATCGCAGACGTTTTCTCAAAGGTTCCCTGGCAATGGCTGCCCTGAGCGGCACTTCTGGCCTTGCATCTCTGTTTTCCCAGGCGGCGTATGCTGCTGACTCCGACATTGCCGACGGTCAGAGCCGTCGCTTTGACTTCTCTGTTCTGCAATCCATGGCGCACGATCTGGCGAAAACCCCGTGGGGCGGTGCGCCGCGTCCGCTGCCGGAAACGCTGGCCACCATGACGCCGCAGGCGTACAACGCCATCCGTTACGATGAGAAGCAGTCGCTGTGGAATAACATTGAAGGCCGTCAGCTGGACGCCCAGTTCTTCCATATGGGGATGGGATTCCGCCGCCGCGTGCGCATGTTCTCGCTGGATCAAACCACCTCTCAGGCGCGTGAGATCCACTTCCGGCCTGAGCTGTTCAGCTATGGCGATACGGGCGTGGATACCAAACAGCTTGAAGGGCAGAGTGACCTCGGCTTCGCCGGATTCCGCGTCTTTAAAGCGCCGGAACTGGCGCGACGCGATATCGTTTCGTTCCTGGGCGCGAGCTACTTCCGCGCAGTGGATGATACCTACCAGTACGGCCTCTCCGCGCGCGGGCTGGCGGTAGATACCTTTACCGACACCCCGGAAGAGTTCCCGGATTTCACCTCCTTCTGGTTTGAAACCGTTAAGCCGGGTGATACCACCTTTACCGTCTATGCGCTGCTGGACAGCCCGAGCATTACCGGTGCCTATAAGTTTGTGATCCACTGTGAGAAGAGTCAGGTGATCATGGACGTCGAAAACCATCTCTATGCGCGCAAAGACATCAAGCAGCTCGGCATCGCACCAATGACCAGCATGTTCAGCTGCGGCAACAACGAACGCCGCATGTGCGACACCATACATCCGCAGATCCATGATTCAGACCGCCTGGCGATGTGGCGCGGTAACGGGGAGTGGATCTGCCGACCGCTGA
Source organism: Enterobacter sp. MGH 38 (assembly GCF_000492855.1). Lineage (NCBI taxonomy): Bacteria > Pseudomonadati > Pseudomonadota > Gammaproteobacteria > Enterobacterales > Enterobacteriaceae > Enterobacter > Enterobacter sp. MGH 38. The sequence goes on from NZ_KI535608.1 coordinate 1,278,210, forward strand.
ACAACCCGCAAAAGCTGCAATTCAACGCCTACCTGGATAAAAACCCGAAAGGCTTTGGTTTGTTACAGCTTGACCGTGACTTCTCCCATTACCAGGACGTCATGGGCTGGTATAACAAGCGACCAAGCCTGTGGGTCGAGCCGCGCAACAACTGGGGGAAAGGTTCTATTGCCCTGATGGAGATCCCGACAACCGGCGAGACGCTCGATAACGTGGTCTGCTTCTGGCAGCCGGAGAAACCGGTGCAGGCGGGTGATGAGCTGGACTTCAAATACCGTCTCTACTGGAGCGCGCAGCCGCCGGTGCGTTCCCCGCTGGCAAACGTCTACGCCACCCGTACCGGTATGGGCGGCTTCCCGGAGGGCTGGGCGCCGGGTGAAAATTACCCGAAAGTGTGGGCCCGTCGCTTTGCCATTGACTTCGTCGGGGGCGATCTGAAGGCCGCCGCACCGAAGGGCATTGAGCCGGTGATCACCCTGTCCAGCGGTGAAGCGAAGCAGGTAGAGATCCTCTATGTCGAGCCATTCGACGGGTATCGCATTCTGTTTGACTGGTATCCAACCTCTGACTCCACCGAGCCGGTGGATATGCGCCTGTTCCTGCGCTGTCAGGGCGATGCCATCAGCGAGACCTGGCTGTACCAGTACTTCCCGCCCGCGCCGGACAAACGTAACTACGTTGACGACCGGATCATGCGCTAGTCCTTATGGGTTTGTGCCGGGTGGCGGCTTCGCCTTAGCCGGCCTGCTCTGGACGCATTTGTAGGCCGGGTAAGCGTTAGCACCACCCGGCAATTAAGAGGCACTATGTCTTCAGAAATCATCCCCGTTAACCAGGAAATCGAGCTTCGCGCCGTCGAAGAGCGCTATACCACCGATCTGCACAACCTCGTAATCAAAAACAAAACCTGGCTGCAAACCGCCTTCGACTGGGCGCAGCATGTCGGCAGCGAAGAGGACACGCGCCGCAACGTGCAGAGCAACCAGATGCTGCACCAGCGCGGTTACGCCAAAATGTTCCTGATTTTCATGAAGGACGAGCTGGTGGGCGTGCTGTCCTTCAACGCGATCGAGCCTGCGAATAAGACCGGGTACATTGGATACTGGCTTGACGAGGCGCATCAGGGGCAGGGTATTCTTTCTCAGGCGCTCCAGACGTTTATGCGCTATTACGTTGAGCGCGGCGAGATCCGCCGTTTTGTGATCAAGTGTCGCGTGGATAACCAGAGCAGTAACCGGGTGGCGCAGCGCAACGGTTTCACGCTCGAAGGTTGTTTGCGGGAAGCGGAAATGCTCAACGGCCGTTACGATGACGTGAACCTGTACGCCAGAATCTTCCCGCTATAGCGCCCCCAGCAGCGGCGTCCGGGTGATCCGCGTGTCGCCGTTGATCACTTTGGCTCCCCGGACGTGAATGCTTTCACCCTCCAGCGCCTCGATAACCGCATCGTCCGTTATTTCCACCTGATGCTCGATCAGGACATCGCCGCTGATACGCGCCCGCCCCTGAATAACCACTTTGTCATCAATCAGGATCGGCCCGCCGCGTAACCACGCCTCGCCGCCTATTAATACGTGGTGTTTAATGACGCAGTTGCCTTCTACGAGGGCGTTTTCCGCGACCTGTGAACTGTACCGCACGGTCGGGATGGCATCATCCTCCAGACCGGCCAGCAAACGGGCGTTGCCGTACACTTTGGCGCAGTCGCACACCCAGACGTTATTCAGCGCGTTGCCCTCAAGAATGGCGCGTTCGAACACCTCGGCACGGTGCTCAACAAAGGCCCAGGTCACCATGGCATCGCCGTAGATTTGCGCCTGATGCACAATACGCGACTGGCTGACCGTGGCTCGGTCATAAATTTGCAGGATCTGCTGACGGTCGGGTGTCAGCCCTTTGGCTGCAATCACCAGGCTGTTATGCAGCACCCGCGCGTCACCCGCGATACGACATTCCCCGCGTACGGTGGAATGCTGAATGGTGACGTTGTCACGTATCATCGCGCCGTGACTCACCTCTGCCGCGTCAAGCCAGCCGTTGCCGCCAACGTGTGCGCGGTGGCTTACGATGCAGGGTTGGGTGAGGCGGGCGTTACCGGATATCCTGGCCCCGGCAAACACCACGCTGTTTTCATCGTAAACCCAGCAATCCCCGTCCTGGGCGAGCGCGTGTTCATCCTCAACCCAACCGCCTTTAGTCCCGCTGGTCACATCGTTAAAATCCTTCACGGCAATAATTTGTCTTAGAGGCGTTGTGCACGGTGTTGATCCGTCCTGCCAGCGCCAGAGACGCGTTTCATTGCTGAGCCGATATTTTGTCATCGTATTATCCCTGAAAAGCCTTTCAATAAACGTAGCAAAGTTTTGGTTTTTCGAAGTGCTGGCGTCCGCACAGGAAACCCCTTAAAATGGCATTTAAAATACATTTTAAACTTTAAAAAAAATGCATAACCTAAACCAACGCGTTCTTAACTTGCCCGCCGGGTATTTCGGTATGGTCCTCGGGACCATAGGTATGGGGTTCGCCTGGCGTTATGCCAGCACCATCTGGCCGGTGACGCGCTGGCCGGGCGAGATCCTGGTGGCGCTGGCGGTGGCGATCTGGTTCCTTCTGAGCGTGGCGTTTCTTACCCGTGCGGTACGGTTTCCACATAGCGTGTTGGCCGAGATGCGGCATCCGGTAATGAGCAGTTTTGTCAGCCTGTTTCCTGCCACAACGCTGCTGGTGGCCATCGGCTTTGTGCCGTGGTATCGCCCGGTGGCGCTGGGGTTGTTTAGCGTGGGCGTGGTGATCCAGCTTGCGTATGCCGCCTGGCAAAGCGCCGGGCTGTGGCGCGGCAAGCATCCGGAAGAAGCCACGACGCCGGGACTCTATCTGCCGACGGTGGCGAACAATTTTATCAGCGCGATGGCCTGCGGTGCGCTAGGCTTCCACGACGCGGGGCTGGTGTTCCTTGGTGCCGGGGTCTTTTCCTGGCTGAGCCTGGAGCCGGTCATTTTACAACGCCTGCGCAGCGCGGGCGAGCTGCCCGCTGCCCTTCGTACCTCGCTCGGGATCCAGCTTGCGCCTGCCCTGGTGGCCTGTAGCGCCTGGTTTAGCGTCAACGGCGGCGAAGCGGACACCTTCGCCAAAATGCTTTTCGGCTATGGCCTGTTGCAACTCCTGTTTATGCTGCGTCTGATGCCGTGGTATCTGTCGCAGCCGTTCAACGCGTCGTTCTGGAGCTTCTCGTTCGGGGTGTCGGCGCTGGCGACCACCGGTTTACATCTTGGGCAGAGCAGTCCGTCAGGGTTCTTTCATGCCCTCGCTGTTCCCCTGTTTATTTTCACCAACGTCATCATCGCGATGCTGCTGGTCCGTACTTTTATCTTGCTGATGCAGGGCAAACTTCTGGTGCGCGCTGATAAGGCACTGCTTATGCAATCTGAGGAAAAATAATGACTGTCGATGAAAACTACTTTACTGAGAAATATGGGCTGACCCGCACGCACTCAGAGGTGCTGCTCAGCGCGGACATTGTTAAGCCGGGAAAAACGCTCGATCTCGGTTGCGGAAATGGCCGTAACAGCCTCTACCTCGCTGCCAATGGCCATGACGTGACGGCGTGGGATAAAAACCCGATGAGCATCGATAACATTGAGCGCATTAAGGCGGCGGAAGGGATCGCGAATCTGCAAACGGCGATTAAGGATCTGAACAACCTGACCTTTGACGGCGAATACGACTTTATTCTTTCCACCGTCGTGTTGATGTTCCTCGAAGCGAATACCATCCCTGGTCTTATCGCCAATATGCAGCGTTGCACTAAACCAGGCGGCTATAACCTGATCGTTGCCGCCATGGATACGGAGGATTATCCGTGCACCGTCGGCTTCCCGTTTGCCTTCAAACCCGGTGAACTGAGTAACTACTACGAAGGCTGGGAGCTGATCAAGTACAACGAAGAGGTGGGGGAACTCCACCGTACCGATGCCAACGGGAACCGTATCAAGCTGCGCTTCGCTACCATGCTCGCACGCAAGCCCGCTTAACGCGCGGCCAGCAGACAGAGTTGCAGGGCCGTGCGACAGGAGGCCTCGAACGACGACAGCGGTAAAAACTCAAACTTCGAGTGGAAGTTATGGGCGCCGGTGAAGAAGTTCGGGGTGAGCAGGCCTTTGGCTGACAGGGCCGCCCCATCCGTGCCACCGCGCATGGGGATCGGTTTTGGGGTGATGCCGAGCGATTCCATCGCCTCGAACATCAGGTCGATCGCGCGGCGGTCTTCGCCAATCGCATTGCTGATATTGCTGTAGGTATCCTCAATGCGATACTCCACGTTTGCCGTGGGATGCTGCGCGGCTATTTGCGCCGCCACATCGGCAATGTGCTGCTTGCGGGCGGCGAAACCATCTTTGTCAAAATCACGAATATTGGCTTTCAGTATCGCTTCGTTCTGCCCGGCCTGGATGCCGTTAAACCAGATAAAACCTTCGCGCCCCTCGGTGCATTCCGGGGTTTGCTGGCGATCGAAATGGCTGATGAAATCCGTTGCCATCAGCAGCGGATTGACCAGCACCCCTTTGGCGGACATCGGGTGCGCCGTGACGCCGGTAAAGCGAATTTCAGCCGCCGCCGCGTTAAAGTTCTCGTAAACAATTTCGCCCAGCTCGCAGCAGTCGATGGTCCAGGCAAAATCGACGTCGAAGCGCTTTAAATCCAGCGCTTTCGCGCCGCACAGGCCAATCTCTTCATCGGGCACAAACGCCACCACAATATCGCCATGGTTGTGCTCAGCGGTGAGGTTTTCCAGCACCGTCATGACCACGGTGACGGCCGCTTTATTATCTGCGCCTAATACGCTGGTTCCGTCGCTGAAAATAATCTCCTCATCAGGATAAGCCAGAATTTCCGGGTGCTCTTTTACGCGCAGCCAAATATCTTTCTCTTTATTCAGACAGAGATCATCCCCCGTAAAGGTTAATATTTGTGGATGAATATCCGGGGATAAACCGACGTCGACGGTGTCGATATGGGTAATAAAACCAATCCGCGGCGCGCCGGGAACATTACCTTTTTTCACGGCGGTAACGGTGGCGAACTCATCTATCACAATATCGTCTAACCCCAGCGTTTTCAGCTCCTTCGCCAGCTCCCGCGCCATGTCGTGCTGGCCCGGGGTGGAGGGCAGGGTTTTGACTTTCGGGTCGCTCTGGCTGGTGATGGCGAGATAGCGGAAAAAGCGTTGGGTTAATTGTCTGGAGAGTTCTGAGCCCATAGTGTTTCCTTCTGTATTTATTTTTCATGTGTTTGCGCCATCACTTTAATGTTATTTATGAAATGGCAAAAGAAGTAATTAGCCGTCGAATTAAAAAGACAGGAATAAATGATGAAAAGCACATTCACAATGATAACGCTGGCGCTTGCTGCACTGACGGTCAGTTCCACCGTCGCGGCAAAAACGCTGGTGTATTGCTCCGAAGGATCGCCGGAAAATTTCAATCCTCAGCTCTATACGTCGGGGACCAGCGTGGACGCCAGCGCCGTACCGGTTTATAACCGTCTGGTCGATTTCAAACCGGGCACTACCGAACTGGTGCCGAGCCTGGCGGAAAGCTGGGAGGTAAGCGAGGATGGCAAGGTCTACACCTTCCACCTGCGCAAAGGGGTGAAATTCCACAGTAATAAGCTGTTCACGCCGACGCGCGATTTCAACGCGGACGACGTGATTTTCTCGTTTATGCGCCAGAAGGATGTGAATCATCCTTACCATAACGTCTCCAACGGCAGTTATTCCAACTTCGAAAGTCTGGAGTTCGGCAGCCTGATTACCGCCATTGATAAAGTTGACGATCGCACCGTGCGCTTCACCCTGGCGCATCCGGAAGCGCCGTTTGTCGCTGACCTGGCGTGGTACTTTGCCTCCATTCTGTCGGCAGAGTACGCCGATGCCATGCTGAAAGCGGGCACGCCAGAAAAGGTCGATATGCAGCCGATTGGCACCGGGCCGTTTAAGCTGTCGCAATATCAGAAGGATTCCCGCATCCTCTTTACCGCTTTCCCTGACTACTGGCAGGGAAAATCGAAGCTGGATCGTCTGGTGTTCACCATCACGCCGGACGCCTCGGTACGTTTTGCCAAAGTCGATAAGAATGAGTGTCAGGTGATGCCGTTCCCGAACCCGGCGGACCTGCCGCGTATGAAGGCTAACAAAGACATCAACCTGATGAGCAAGGCCGGTCTGAATACCGGTTTCCTGGCGTTTAACACGCAAAAGCCGCCGCTAGATAACGTAAAAGTGCGCCAGGCGCTGGCGATGGCGATTAACAAACCGGCCATCATTGAGGCGGTCTTCCACGGCACCGGCACGGCGGCAAAAAACCTGCTGCCGCCTGGCGTCTGGAGTGCCGACAGCGAGCTGAAAGACTACGATTACGATCCAGAAAAAGCGAAAGCGCTGTTAAAGGAGGCGGGGTTTGCCAACGGCGTAAGCATCGATCTGTGGGCCATGCCCGTGCAACGGCCGTATAACCCGAACGCGAAGCGTATGGCGGAGATGATCCAGGCGGACTGGGCGAAAGTTGGCGTGCAGACCAAAATCGTGACCTACGAATGGGGCGAATACCTGAAGCGCGTGAAGGGCGGGGAGCATCAGGCTGCGCTGATGGGCTGGACAACGGCGACGGGGGATCCAGATAACTTCTTCGGCCCGCTGTTTACCTGTACGTCCGCCAACGGCGGGTCGAACTCGGCCAAATGGTGCTATAAGCCGTTTGATAACCTGATTGCCGAAGCTAAATCGATAACCGATCGCGATAAACGCGTGGCGCTGTACAAGCAGGCGCAGCAGATGATGCACGATCAAATGCCGGCGGTAATGATTGCCCACTCGACGATTTTTGAGCCAGTCCGTAAAGAGGTCACGGGCTATGAAATTGATCCCTTCGGCAAACACCTGTTCTGGCAAGTGGACCTGAAAGAGTAATTTTCACTGCCCGGTTTCGGTCGGGCAGTTTTTTCGCTATTTGTGCTGTCTTCGTCATTTTTTGCCACAACACATCGCCCCATTTTTTGTTATAACTTCAAGTGCATACTTGCAGATAACATGGAATACCATCATGCGTACTCACACTTTTTTTAAAGTTGCAGTGCTTTCTGGTCTGTTGGCCCTTTCAGGCTGTGCGTCCAAAGTCGCAGCCCCCGATCAATATTCAGGCTTTTTAAAAGATTACTCAGGCTTGCAGGAGATGAAATCTGCAACCGGGAAGCCAACCCTGCGTTGGGTTGATCCTTCTTATAATGAGGCGAATTATGACAGCATTATCTGGACGCCGATAACCTATTACCCGACGCCAAAACCGACCACTCAGCTTGGGCAAAAAACGCTTGATGAGCTGTTGAATTATACCAATACCAAACTGAAAACCGCGATTGGCCAGCGTAAGCCGATTGTGACGACGCCGGGCAAACATAGCCTGATCTTCCGCGGCGCCATCACGGGTGTGAGCTCAGACAAAGAAGGTTTGCAGTTCTATGAAGTGGTGCCTGTCGCGCTGCTGGTTGCGGGTACGCAAATGGCCACGGGCCATCGTACCATGGATACGCATCTGTTCTTCGAAGGTGAGTTAATCGACGCGGCTACGAACAAACCGGTGATTAAGGTTGTTCGTAAGGGGGAAGGGAAAGAGCTGGCGAACGAGAATACGCCAATGGGCTTCGGCACCCTGAAGCAGGTTGTGGATGACATGGCAACGGATGCCACTATGTTTGATGTTCATCAGACAGCAAATTAATAAAAAAAGGCCTGCATTTTCGCAGGCCGTTTTTTTATGCCGTCCGCAGGCGGCGGAACCAGGTTTCCGGCTTCGTAAACATCACCATATTCCCCCCCAGTATCAACAACAGGCCGACGATCCCGTTGAGATGCCACACGTAACCCTCGTACACCGTTGAAATCGACAGCGCCACCAGCGGGAACAGCAGGGTGCTGTAGGCGGCTTTACCGGGACCAATGCGGCCTACCAGCGTAAAGTAGGCGCCGAAGGCAATCACCGAGCCAAACAGCGCAAGATAGAGCAGCGCCCCCATATAGCTCACCGTCCATTCCGGCATAAAGTTATCGCCTCTGAAGAGGGCGATAAGTCCCATCACGACGGTGCCATACAGCATCGCCCAGGCGTTGGTGGTCATGGTTTCCAGCCCGTTTCGCTGATGACGCATGCTGATCATATTCCCCAGCGAGAAGCCGTAGGTGCCGAGGGCGGAAAGCCCGATGCCCGTAAGCAACGACGCGCTCCAGCCGCTGGCGAGCAGATCGTTCCAGAACAGGGTAATGATCCCGATAAGCCCCAGCGCTGCCGCCGTCCAGAAGCGTGCGGGTGGACGCTGGCCGAAGAAGATAAAGCTGTTGATGGCGTTATACAGCACGGCCATCGAGAAAATCACCGACTCAAGGCCGGTATTGATATGGGCGGCGGCGGTGTAAAAGCACCAGAAGTTGAAACAGAAAACGCAGCAGCCCTGAAGCATGCAGTAGAGATGATCCCGCAGCGCCAGCCTGCGCAGGCGGCGAAGGGCGACCAGGACGATCATCATCGTGGCGCTGGCCACGGCGAAGCGCCAGAAAATGGAGACCGGCGCTGCAACCGGCCCCTGTTGCAAAAAAATGGCGATCCAGGTCGTGCCCCAGATAACAACAACCAGCCCATAGAGTAATGCGTTCATGGTTTCTCTCTTCTCATACCGCGAAAAACAACAGTGTGGCGAAAGAAGATGGGCCCTGCTTTCATCGCCTTGCGCCGGACTTGCAAATTCTTGCGCTTTTTTCTCGCACAATGGCTGGTAACAGGCTGCAACACTTCTTAGACTGACAGTCTGATTAATCACCTGTTTACGGCCATGTCTCTCGTTTACGACACCTTTGAAACGTTACGCCAACAAAATGCGGTGCTGCGGGAAACCGTCGCGCTCAATACTGGCATTCAACTGGCGGCGTGGTACAACAAGCACGACACGATCACCGTGAAAAGCAACCATCACACCCTTAGCCTGTACGTGGCAGATGGCTATGAAAGCTATCAAAAAACGCCGGGTGGCTGGAAAAATGGCGGTGGGCCGGATCGTTTTTGTCTGATGCCGGAAGAGAGCGAATCCACGTGGGATATTCGTGACGACCTGTCGTTCGTGCACCTCTACTGCACCGATGAACACCTGCGGGACGTGGGGGAGAAAATCTGGGATAAACGACCGCTATCGCTGACGCTGGAGGAAAAAATATTCGGCAGCGATCCGAAAATCACCGCCCTTTATCGCCAGTTTTTGCTCGGCTGCGACTGGCAGCAAAACGCCAATCAGCTCACCCTGAGCACCGCGTCGACCTTATTGCTGACGCATTTAGTCCAGCACTATTCCAGCGTACAGTGGAAGCTGCCGGTAGTGACCGGCGGGTTATCGCCGTTTGTGCTGCGCAACGTGCTGGCCTTTATCGAGGAAAACCTGGCGCAACCCTTAACGCTGGCGGAACTGGCGGGCCAGGCCGCACTCAGTGAGTATCACTTTGCGCGGATGTTCCGCCAGTCGATGGGCCTGGCGCCGCATCAGTACGTCATGCAGCGCCGCATGGAGAAGGCCAAAGCGATGGTGCAGCACACGACCACGCCGCTCACCGACATCGCGCTGGCCTGCGGATTTAACTCCGCCAGCCATTTCAGTAACCGTTTTCGCAGCATGACCGGCATTACGCCGTCGCAGCTACGCGCGGCGAAGGCGTGAGAAGACGGCGTAACAGATCCCTCCCAACACCAGCCCCCAGAAGGCGGAGCCAATCCCCAGGAGCGTGACGCCGCTGGCGGTCATCAGGAAGGTGACGATCGCCGCGTCGCGCTCTGCTTCATGATTCAGTGCCTGATACAAACTCCCGCTGATAGTGCCGAGCAGGGCCAGCCCGGCCAGCGCCTGGATGCCGCTCAGCGGCAGGGCGGCCATCAGCCCCGAAATCGTCCCGCCGAACACCCCCGCCAGCAGATAAAACCCACCTGCGGCCGCCGCAGCCAGCCAGCGTTTACTGGCATCCGGGTGGGCGTCCGGGCTCTGGCAGATGGCGGCGGTGATGGCGGCGATGCATATAGAATAGACGCCGAAGGGGGACAACAGCAGCGCCAGCCCGCCTGTGGCAACGATCAGCGGTGAGACCGCCAGCGGATAGCCCGATGCCTGCATGGTGGCGAAGCCGGGCGCATTCTGCGACGCCATGGTCACCAGGAAGAAGGGTAAGCCGATGCTGATCAGGCTGGTGAAGGTGAACGCAGGGGCAATGAATTCCGGCATGATGACCGATAACGTCATCCTGTTCGTGACAACGTCACCTCCAGCCCAGGCAACGAACACGCCCACCAGCAGCGTGGCGACAATGGCGTACCGGGGCGCTACAGCTTTGGCCACCAGCCAGGCGGCCAGCATACTGCCGCAAAGAAAAATGTGTCCCTCAAGATTGCTGAATGCCTTCAGGCCAAACTGTAACAGCACGCCCGCCAGCATAGCGGCGGCAAGCGAGTGCGGGATCAGTTTCATCAACCGGGCAAACAGGCCGGTGACGCCGCACAGCAGAATCAGCGTATTCGCGAATATAAATACCCCGATGGTTTCCGCCAGCGTCACGCCATGCAGGCTGGTGGCGAGCAACGCCGCGCCAGGAGTCGACCAGGCGGTCAGCACGGGGGCTTTATACCACCACGACAATGCCAGCGTGCTGATCCCCATCCCGAGCCCTAGCGCGGTCATCCATCCGGCGATTTGCTGTGTACTGGCGCCAGCCGCCGCAGCCGCCTGCCAGATAATGGCGGCAGAGCTGGCATAGCCCACCAGAACGGCAACAAAACCGGCCAGCACGGCAGGAAAGAGAGAGGCAGTCGATCGCATGGAAACTCCGTTGTGCGTTATAACGTCCGGGATAAGGTATCACTGTGCGCTATAGCGTACAAGTGGTATGCTTTACCGCAACGGGAGGAACTATGGATATCACTCAACACCTGGCAACCACACTGAAAGCGCTGCGTCTGGCGCGGGGCTGGAGCCTGTCAAAACTGGCGGAAGAGACGGGCGTGTCGAAAGCGATGCTTGGGCAAATCGAACGCAATGAGTCCAGCCCGACGGTCTCTACCTTGTGGAAAATCGCCACCGGGCTGAACGTACCTTTTTCGGCGTTTATCACTCCAGAAAGCGAACCGCAGGCGGTATTCGATCCGCAGCAGCAGGCGATGGTGGTGAAACCGCTTTTCCCCTGGGATGAACAGCTTAAGTTCGACCATTTCTCCATCACCCTGTCGCCCGGCGCGCTGAGCGAGTCCACGCCGCACGAAGCCGGGGTGATCGAACATGTGGTGGTGATAAGCGGTGAGCTGGATATGCAGATCGACGGTGTCTGGCGCACAATATACGCTGATTCCGGCGTGCGTTTTGCCGGCGATAAACCGCACGCGTACCGCAACAGCAGCGCCCGTACGGTGCATTTTCACTCCCTGATCCATTATCCCCGCTAAAGCGTCGCAAAACGGTTTCACTGACACAGACTTCTGACTACAATAGCCGCCATTTTGACCATAACGGATAACGACGAAGTATGCGCCTGCACTCCCATCATCTTGAACTGCTAAGCCCGGCCCGCGACGCCGCCATTGCCCGTGAAGCCATTCTTCACGGTGCGGATGCCGTCTACATTGGCGGCCCTGGCTTCGGTGCCCGGCATAACGCCAGCAACAGCCTGCGCGACATTGCCGAGCTGGTACCGTTCGCTCACCGTTTCGGGGCGAAGGTGTTTGTGACCCTGAACACCATTCTTCATGATGATGAGCTGGAGCCCGCGCAGCGTCTGATCACCGATCTCTACCAGACCGGTGTTGACGCCCTGATCGTTCAGGATATGGGTGTTCTGGAACTGGATATCCCGCCGATTGAGCTGCACGCCAGCACTCAGTGCGATATCCGCACCGTCGAGAAGGCGAAGTTTCTTTCGGACGTCGGGTTTACGCAGATTGTGCTGGCGCGCGAGCTGAACCTGAACCAGATCCGCGATATCCATCAGGCGACCGACGCGACCATTGAATTCTTTATCCACGGTGCGCTGTGTGTGGCCTATTCCGGGCAGTGTAATATCTCTCACGCCCAGACGGGGCGCAGCGCTAACCGGGGCGACTGCTCTCAGGCCTGCCGTCTGCCGTATACCCTGAAAGACGATCAGGGCCGCGTGGTGGCATTCGAAAAACACCTGCTGTCGATGAAAGATAACGACCAGACGGCGAACCTCGGTGCGCTGATCGATGCTGGCGTACGCTCCTTCAAAATTGAAGGGCGCTACAAGGACATGAGCTACGTGAAAAATATCACCGCCCATTATCGTCAGATGCTGGATGCCATCATCGACGATCGCGGTGATCTGGCGCGCGCCTCCGCCGGGCGTACAGAGCATTTCTTTATTCCGTCTACGGACAAAACCTTCCACCGCGGCAGCACGGACTATTTCGTGAATGCCCGTAAAGGGGATATTGGCGCGTTCGACTCACCGAAGTTTATCGGCCTGCCGGTGGGTGAAGTGCTGAAAGTGGCGAAAGATCATCTTGACGTTCAGGTGACAGAGCCGCTGGCGAACGGCGATGGTCTCAACGTGATGATCAAACGTGAAGTAGTGGGTTTCCGCGCCAATACGGTGGAGAAAACCGGCGAAAATCGCTATCGCGTCTGGCCGAACGAAATGCCTGCCGATCTCTACAAAGCCCGTCCTAATGCGGCGCTTAACCGTAACCTGGATCACAACTGGCAGCAGGCCTTGCTCAAGACCTCCAGCGAGCGCCGCATTGCGGTGGATATCGCGCTGGGGGGCTGGGAAGAGCAGCTGATCCTGACCATGACCTGCGAAGACGGCATCAGCGTGACGCATACGCTCGACGGCCTGTTCGAGGTGGCGAACAATGCGGAGAAAGCGCTCAACAACCTCAAGGATGGCGTGGCGAAGCTGGGGCAGACCATTTATTACGCGCGCAATATTGAGGTGAATCTGCCGGACGCGCTGTTCGTGCCGAACAGCCTGCTGAACCAGTTCCGCCGTGAAACGGCCGAGATGCTGGATGAAGTACGCCTGGCAAACTATTCGCGCGGCAGCCGTAAGGCCGAAGCGGTGCCTGCGCCGGTCTACCCGGACACGCATCTTTCTTTCCTCGCGAACGTATACAACCACAAAGCGCGTGCGTTTTATCATCGTCACGGCGTGCAGCTGATTGACGCCGCGTATGAAGCGCATGAAGAGAAGGGCGATGTGCCGGTGATGATCACCAAACACTGCCTGCGGTTTGCTTTTAACCTTTGTCCGAAACAGGCGAAAGGCAATATTAAAAGCTGGAAAGCGACGCCGATGCAGCTGGTGAATGGCGATGAAGTGCTGACGCTGAAGTTTGACTGCCGTCCGTGTGAAATGCACGTTATCGGCAAGATGAAGAATCACATCTTCAAAATGCCGCCGCCGGGAAGCATTGTGGCCTCCGTCAGCCCTGACGATTTGATGAAGACCCTGCCGAATCGTAAAGGCAGCTAACCCGCAGAGTGGGTATCCGGTTTGCGCGATTTCTGCCAGGCATGGTGCTCGCGCAACCCCTCCGCAGACTCCTCAGCCGCGCTGCGTAACTCGTCGCTGTCAGCTTCATGACGAAGCTGATGGTCGGCGTTTTTCACATACACAAATTCATGCCCTTTGTGCTCCGCCATAATCTGCCCTGAGAACAGGGCGCTAATCACCAGCAGTAGCGAAAATTCTTTTCTGAACATCCTTTATCCCCTGAAAATACGCTACGGTCATCGTAGGGATAATTTCATAGAGTAATTATTCGACTCTTTAAATTTGAGAAAATAGACTGTCAAAAATTGTGGTCGCAATAAAACTCACTTAAGACTATTCTTAAAAGCAATATCGCCGTTGTAAACTCCCATTTCTGGTATGCAAAGAGAAGCTAGATTTATTGGGAAATCATTTACAATAAGATTTTTCTGGCTAAGGATTGGATCGAATAAATGAAAAAAATAATCGTGCTATCACTTCTGGGCGTAGTGGTTGCGGTGGGTGCTGCGGCCAGCATCTATTCAAATGAAGAACCAGAATATATTCAGTCAGCAAAAAGCCGTGTCGGATCGTATTTAACCAGCGATTACGGACGTGTCGAATGTAATAGCACCCAGGTAAGTGAAGATCGCTGGGAGCTGGGCTGTACCAATAAGGCGAGAGGCAAAACCTTCCAGTTCGCCGTTTACCCACCCGAGCAGGCACCGTATGGGGTCTCACGTGCGTTTTATCTCGAAGCGATTAATGATGATGCCCGCCAGAGTGCAGATCAGGGGCTGATGCGTTATCTGCAAATTAATACCAAAGCGGGTTAATCGATTCGTTTATGCTTCGTTGAGGCTCACAGTGGTAGATTGCTGGTGATCCACATCCCGGTAGGGAATACCGGAGCGTAGATACCAAAATACAAATCTATCCATGCAAGCATTTACCGCCAGATTATGGCGGTTTTTTTTTGCCCGTTTATCGTACCGGCTGTAAAAATTGTTTGCGATATTGCGCGGGCGAAAGCGCAAATTGCTGCCGGAAATGGTGGCGCAGCGTGGCGCTTTGTCCAAATCCGGTTTGTTCCGCAATATTATCAATGCTGAGCCGACTGTTTTCGAGATAATCTTTTGCCCGCTGCAATCGCGCAGTCAATAACCAGCGCGCGGGCGTTGTCCCGGTCGCGTCCTGGAAACGGCGCAGAAAGGTGCGTTGACTCATACCCACCCGCAGGGCCAGCGATTCGACGGTATGGGAAACGGCCAGATGCTGGTGAAGATAATCGAACAGCTGGCCCAGGCGCTGGCTCTCCCGCAACTGAGCCACCGGTCGGCTAAGTTGCTGGGTTTGCGAGCCGTCCCGATGGGGCGGGATCACCAGTCGACGCGCCACGCGGTTTGCTGCCTCCATACCGTAATTCCGGCGCACCACGTGCAGACACAGATCAATCCCCGCGGCGCTGCCGGCGGAAGTGAGAATATCGCCTTCGTCCTGGTAGAGCACATCTTCGACCACGGTGATGGCGGGAAAGCGTGTTTTCAGAGCTTGCGTGTAGCGCCAGTGGGTGGTTGCCTTCCGCCCGTCAAGCAGGCCTGAGGCTGCCAGAACGAAAACGCCAGAACAGATCGAGAGTAGCTGGCAGCCGCGGGCATGCGCCGCGCGGAGCGCCTGGCAGAGCGCTTCGGGTACGGGTTCATCCAGCCCTCGCCAGCCGGGTACAACAACCAGATCCGCCGTTTCAAGCAGACGCAGATCGCCGTCGGCCAGAATACGGATCCCGCCCGTTGCCCGGAGCTCGCCGCCATCCACGCTCGCCACGGCGAACTGATACCAGTCATCGCCCATCTCCGGGCGCGGCAAGCCAAAGATTTCTACCGCCACGCCAAACTCAAAGGTACATAAACCGTCATATGCCAGCACGACCGCGCGCGGCGAGGGATGTCTTAAGTTTGTCATCTTTTTGCTGTTTTCTGGCATAGGCGGACGCATTCATGAGCTGAATTAAGGGATAGAGTAGTGTTAACACAAACACCACAAATGAGGAAGATTCATGAGCTATGTTACTGAATTTCCGGCTGCTGAACCGCAGGAAGCCGTGGGGCATTTCCTGCGTCGTCTGAGCGTCGAGACGGACTGCGCCGATGTCCATCACGCGGTATCCAGCGGTGAGCAGGACTTTGTTCTGCTGCACGTTGTCGGGAAGCCTGAACATTTTGCCCGGCGGCATCTGCCCGGCGCGCTGCATTTACCCTGGAGCCAGATCACCGCCGAGCGGATGAAAGCGTGGCCAGAGGGCACGCTGTTTGTCGTCTATTGTGCAGGCCCGCACTGCAACGGGGCGGACAGGGCGGCGCTGAAGCTGGCGCGTCTGGGTTTGCCGGTCAAGATTATGCTCGGGGGCATGACCGGCTGGGAAGATGAGCGGTTCGCGTTTGCGGGATCTTCATCACCCGCTCTGTGAACATGAATTTTTTTCAACACAGATGAAATTTTCTCGTTTGTCGGCGGCGAGTCGGTATGACATCTTTTTAGGACGTTTAGACATCCAGAAGTCTAAAGATTCAAGAGATGAATTATCACTGTGGGCAATTAACGCCGACAGACAGAGGAGATTTCCATGCAGCGACACCACGCCCCGTACCGCGCCGATGTAGTCGGCAGTTTTTTACGCCCGGATTCCATTAAACAGGCCCGTCTGCAATTCGCCAGCGGTGAGATCGATGCCGGTCAGCTTCGCGCGGTTGAGGACGAGGCCATTCGCCATGTTGTCGAGCAGCAGTGCGCCTGCGGTCTGCATGTGGTAACGGACGGTGAATTCCGCCGCGCCTGGTGGCACTTTGACTTCTTTGACGGGCTACAGGGCGTGGAGCGTTATGATTCGCAGCAGGGCATTCAGTTCAACGGGGTGCAGACCAAAGCGCATGGCGTGCGCGTAACGGGCAAACTGGGCTTCGGCGATCATCCTATGCTGGAAGATTTCCGCTACCTCAAAAGCATCAGCGGTAACGCACAGCCGAAGATGACTATTCCGAGCCCGAGCGTGCTGCACTTCCGCGGTGGCCGCAAGGATATTGATGCCACGGTCTACCCGGATCTGAAAGATTACTTTGACGATCTGGCGACCACCTGGCGCGATGCCATTCGGGCCTTTTACGATGCAGGCTGCCGCTATCTGCAACTGGATGACACCGTCTGGGCCTACCTTTGTTCAGAAGACCAGCGCCGCCAGATCCGCGAGCGCGGTGATGATGCAGACGAACTTGCCCGAACCTATGCCCGGGTGCTGAATAAGGCGCTGGAGGGCAAACCGGACGATTTGACCATCGGGCTACACGTCTGCCGCGGTAATTTCCGCTCAACCTGGATTTCCGAAGGCGGCTATGAGCCGGTGGCGGAGGTGCTGTTCGGCACGGTGAACGTCGACGCGTTCTTCCTGGAGTACGACAACGACCGTAGCGGCGACTTCGCGCCACTGCGTTTTGTGCGCCCGGGTAAACAGCAGGTGGTGCTGGGGCTGATCACCACCAAGCACGGTGAGCTGGAGAACCCGGAAGGGGTGAAAGCGCGTCTGGAAGAGGCCGCGCGCTACGTGGCGAAAGAGCAGATTTGCCTCAGCCCGCAGTGCGGATTTGCCTCCACGGAAGAGGGTAACAGCCTGAGCGAAGCCCAGCAGTGGGATAAAGTTCGCCTGGTGACGCAAATCGCCAGCGACGTCTGGTAACATCGTTTACAACGCTGCATTATTACAGTGCAGCGCTGTACCATTCTGAGTCGTTTCCCGTAGATCCTCTCTTCGAACCCGTTTAAATCCTGCCTCTGCAACCTGGCACTCTTTTTGCTCTCCTGCAACTGACGTTACTTTTTTCTGCGTCCGGGCGGTAACGGACGTCTTCGCACAGCTTTCTTTTTCAGGAGTGAAAATATGCACCGTCGTACCTTTATAAAAGCGTTCGCCTTGTCCGCCTCCGTGGTCGCCATGGGAGTGAGTTTTGGCGTTCAGGCCGCAGAGACCATTAAAGTCGGGATCATGCACTCACTCTCCGGCACGATGGCCATTTCAGAAACGCCCCTGAAAGATGTCGCCCTGATGACCATCGACGAAATCAACGCCAAAGGCGGCGTACTCGGGAAAAAGCTGGAGCCGGTGGTGGTTGACCCGGCCTCCAACTGGCCGCTGTTTGCCGAAAAGGCCCGCCAGCTTCTGAGCCAGGATAAGGTCGCCGTGGTGTTTGGCTGCTGGACCTCCGTATCGCGTAAATCGGTTCTGCCGATTTTTGAGGAGCTGAACGGTTTGCTGTTCTATCCGGTGCAGTACGAAGGTGAAGAGATGTCACCTAACGTCTTCTATACCGGCGCGGCGCCTAACCAGCAGGCGATCCCGGCGGTGGAGTACCTGATGAGCGAGGACGGCGGCAGCGCGAAACGCTTCTTCCTGCTGGGAACGGACTACGTTTACCCGCGCACCACGAACAAGATCCTGCGCGCCTTCCTGCACTCGAAAGGCGTGGAAGATAAAGATATTGAAGAGGTCTACACCCCATTTGGTCATAGCGATTACCAGACCATCGTCGCCAGTATCAAGAAATTCTCTGCGGGCGGTAAAACGGCGGTGGTCTCCACCATCAACGGTGATTCCAACGTGCCTTTCTATAAAGAGCTGGCGAACCAGGGGCTGAAAGCCACGGACGTGCCGGTTGTGGCGTTCTCGGTGGGCGAGGAGGAACTGCGCGGCATTGATACCAAACCGCTGGTGGGTAACCTGGCGGCGTGGAACTACTTTGAATCCGTCGATAACCCGACCAACCAGACCTTTGTCGCGGCCTACAAAGCTTACGCGAAAGCCCATAAGCTGCCGAATGCCGATACCGTCGTCACCAACGATCCGATGGAAGCGACCTACGTCGGCCTGCATATGTGGGCGCAGGCGGTTGAAAAAGCGGGGACAACCAACGTGGACAAAGTGCGCGCGGCAATGGCGGGCCAGTCGTTCAACGCGCCGTCCGGCTTTACGCTGACCATGGATGCCACCAACCACCACCTGCATAAGCCCGTCATGATTGGTGAAATCGAAGGCAACGGCCAGTTCAACGTCGTCTGGCAAACCGAACAGCCGGTACGCGCTCAGCCGTGGAGCCCGTTTATCGCCGGGAATGACAAAAAACCTGACCAGCCGATGAAAACCGCCAGCAACTAAGCCACCACCAGGGAGAGACGTCATGAACGCCATACGCATGATGATTGCGATTGTGTGGCTTACCGGACTGCTGCCAGGGATGGCGCAGGCATCGGATGCCGATGATTTCGTTGCCGCTAGCCGCAGCCAGCAAACCGCCATGCTGACCCGCTGGGCAGCCACGCCGGAACCTGCACGTTTGCCGCTGCTTAAGGCGCTGCAACAGGAGAACCTTTATACCGACAGCCAGAAGAAGGCATTTACCCGCATCGACGGCGAAATGGTTGCCCTGGGCGCGGCAAAGAGCGCCGAAGGAACGACCAAAGCCGTGCGGCTGACCAACCGGCTGCGCGTGTTAACCGTCACGGCGCTGGCGACGCATCAGCTTGTTAGTGACAGTGTCACAGAAAGGCGTCATGCCGCGCGGCAACTTCAGCGTGACGCCCAGCCGGATATGCTCGGGTTTCTGCAACAGCGGGCTAATCGCGAAACGGACGACGTCACCCGACAGTCGCTGAGGCTGGCGCTGGCAAATCTTCAGCTGGCGAGTCCGCAGGCGGAAACGCGCCTTAACGCGGTTGAACTGCTGGGACAGTCTGACGATCCGGACGTGCAGGCCACGCTGACGCCATTCACCCGGGCGCAAACCGAGCCGGACGCACGGGTACGTGCCGCCGCCGCTGAGAGCCTGGACCGTATTCAGCACCGGCTGATGTGGGGCGAACTGCTGGGGCAGGCCTTCATGGGCCTGTCGTTGGGATCGGTACTCTTGCTGGCCGCGCTCGGGCTGGCTATCACCTATGGTCTGCTGGGGGTGATTAACATGGCCCACGGCGAAATGCTGATGCTCGGGGCGTATGCCACCTGGATGGTGCAGCAGGTTATGGCGCAGTGGATGCCTCAGTGGCTGGCGCTCTATCCGGTGGTGGCGCTGCCGGTGGCGTTTTGCCTGACGGCAGGTATCGGGATGGTGCTGGAGCGCACGGTGATCCGCCATCTGTATGGCCGCCCGCTGGAAACCCTGCTCGCCACCTGGGGGATCAGCCTGATGCTTATCCAGCTGGTGCGCATGACCTTTGGCGCTCAGAACCTTGAGGTCGCAAACCCGGCCTGGCTGTCCGGCGGGGTGCAGGTTTTCGCCAACCTGACGCTGCCGTGGAACCGTATTGTGGTGCTCGGGTTTGTGTTGCTGGTGCTGTTCTTCACCTGGCTCATTCTGAATAAAACGCGTCTGGGGCTGAACGTGCGGGCGGTGACGCAAAACCGCAGCATGGCGGCCTGCTGCGGCGTCCCCACCGGACGGGTAGATATGCTGGCGTTTGGCCTCGGGTCCGGCATTGCCGGGCTGGGCGGCGTGGCGTTGTCCCAGCTGGGGAACGTGGGACCGGAGCTGGGCCAGGGATACATCATTGATTCGTTCCTGGTGGTGGTGCTCGGCGGCGTCGGCCAGCTGGCCGGTAGCGTCGCGGCGGCCTTTGGTCTGGGGATCTTCAATAAAATTCTTGAACCGCAGATGGGCGCCGTGCTGGGCAAGATCCTGATTCTGGTGGCGATCATTCTGTTTATCCAGAAACGTCCGCAGGGGTTATTCGCACTTAAAGGGAGGGTGACAGACTGATGAGCCAGCCATTGACCTTAACACTGGCGCGCAGGGCACCGCGCACCGCGCAAATCTTCGGCAGTCTGCTGGTTGCGGCGCTGCTGGTGCTGCCTTTTCTCGCGCTGTTGCCCGCCACCCATCCGCTGGCCGTTTCCACGTGGATGTTGACGCTCATCGGCAAGATCCTCTGCTACGCGGTGGTCGCCGTGGCCCTCGATCTGGTCTGGGGCTATGCCGGTATGCTCTCGCTGGGGCACGGCATATTCTTCGCCCTGGGCGGCTATGCGATGGGCATGTACCTGATGCGCCAGGCGGCCGGAGACGGGCTGCCCGCGTTTATGTCGTTTCTCTCGTGGAGCGAACTGCCCTGGTTCTGGTGGGGAACGCAGCATTTTGCCTGGGCACTGGTGTTAATTGTGACGATACCCGGCCTGCTGGCGCTGGTCTTCGGCTGGTTTGCTTTCCGCTCGAAGATCAAAGGGGTCTATTTCTCCATCATGACCCAGGCGCTGACCTATGCGGGCATGCTGCTGTTCTTTCGCAACGAAACCGGCTTTGGCGGCAATAACGGCTTTACCGGCTTTACCACGCTGCTCGGGTTTTCCGTCACGGCGACTACCACGCGGATCGCGCTGTTTCTCGCAACGGTCATGCTGCTGCTGCTGGCCCTGGGCACAGGCTACGCGCTGGCGAAGAGTAAATTTGGCCGCATTTTAACGGCGGTGCGCGATGCGGAAAACCGTCTGACGTTCTGCGGCTATGATCCGCGCGGTTTCAAGCTGCTGGTCTGGACGCTTTCCGCCGTGCTGTGTGGCCTGGCGGGGGCGCTGTACGTTCCGCAGGTGGGCATTATCAACCCGGGTGAAATGTCGCCGACCAACTCGATTGAAGCGGCCATCTGGGTGGCGCTGGGCGGCCGCGGCACGCTGGTGGGCCCGGTGATGGGCGCGGCGCTCGTCAACGGTGCGAAGAGCTTTTTCACCGTGGCGATGCCGGAGTACTGGCAGCTGTTTCTGGGGCTGATTTTCATCGCCGTGACGCTGTTTTTACCACGCGGCGTGTTCGGTCTGTTTCGTAAGGGAGAGAATTAATGCAGCCCTCTGAAGGACTCTTTACCCGCCAGCTACCGGGCGATCGTTACCGTGAGCAGACCGATCCGGTGTTGCAGCTCGAGGCCATTAACGTCAGTTTCGACGGTTTTCAGGCGTTGACCGATCTTTCGCTGAATATCGGCGTCGGAGAATTGCGCTGCATCATTGGCCCTAACGGCGCCGGTAAAACCACGCTGATGGACGTGATCACCGGCAAAACCCGGCCAAAAAGCGGGAAAGCTATTTACGATCAGTCCATCGATCTGACAGCCCTGGAACCGGCGGCCATCGCCCGTCAGGGCATTGGCCGTAAGTTCCAGAAGCCGACCGTGTTTGAAGCGCTGACCGTAGGGGAAAACCTCGAAATCGCCATGAAAGCCGACAGGTCCGTCTGGGCGAGCCTGCGGGCCACGCTCAGCGGCGAGCAGCGCGACCGCATTGACGAGATGCTGGTTTTGCTGCGGCTTGGCAGCGAGCGCGATCGCCGTGCCGGACTGCTTTCCCACGGACAGAAGCAGTTTCTGGAGATCGGCATGCTGCTGGTGCAGGACCCGCACCTGTTGCTGCTGGACGAACCCGCCGCCGGTATGACCGACGCAGAGACGGAATACACAGCCGAGCTGTTCCGAACCCTGGCAGGCAAGCATTCGCTGATGGTGGTTGAGCACGATATGGGCTTCGTCGAGACCATCGCCGACCACGTCACGGTGCTGCATCAGGGGCGGGTACTGGCGGAAGGTTCGCTTCGCGAGGTACAGGCCAATGAACAGGTAATTGACGTCTATCTGGGACGTTAAGGAGAGGGGATGTTACAGGTTTGCGAACTGAATCAGTACTACGGCGGAAGTCATATTCTGCGCGGGGTGAGCTTTGAGGCGGTCGTCGGGGAAGTTACCTGCCTGCTGGGGCGCAACGGGGTGGGCAAAACCACGCTGCTGAGGTGCCTGATGGGGCTGATCCCGGTGAAAGCCGGGGAGGTCGTCTGGCAGGGAAAGACCATCACTCACAGTAAACCGCACCAGCGAGTGCAGTCCGGCGTGGCGTATGTTCCGCAGGGGCGGGAGATTTTTCCGCGTCTGACCGTAGAAGAAAACCTGCTGATGGGGCTGACGCGCTTCTCAGCGGGAAACGCAAGGAGCGTACCGGAGGAGATTTGGCAGCTTTTCCCGGTGCTGAAGGAGATGAAGCACCGACGCGGAGGCGATCTTTCCGGTGGTCAGCAACAGCAGCTGGCGATTGGTCGCGCGCTGGCGAGCCGTCCACAGTTACTGATTCTGGATGAACCCACGGAAGGTATTCAGCCGTCGGTGATTAAAGAGATTGGGCAGGTGATCCGCAGCCTGGCGAACCGGGGGGATATGGCGATCCTGCTGGTGGAGCAATTTTATGATTTTGCGGCAGAGCTGGCCGACAGCTATCTGGTGATGTCGCGCGGCAGCATCGTCCAGCAGGGGCGCGGGGAGAATATGGAGCAGGAGGGCGTTCGCGGGCTGGTTGCGATCTGAAATGTTATAATATAACATCCCTGTTCTTATAAAACGGAATGAGGATTTTGCTGTGGCTGCACAACCTGGAAAAATTGCGCTGACTTTGGGAACGCTGCTGGTAAGCGGCTCGCTTTTTGCCCATTCGCACGGTCATCAGATGACGGAGGCGGAACAGAAGGCGGCAAACGGCGTCTTTGAGGATAAAGACGTCAGGGACAGGAAGCTGTCTGACTGGGACGGAACATGGCAGTCTGTTTACCCGTTCCTGCTTGATGGTTCGCTGGATCCGGTTTTCGAAAAGAAAGCGCAGAAGGGAGAAAAATCTGCTGCCGAGGTGAAGGCCTACTACCGCAAGGGTTACGCGACGGACGTGGACGCCATCGGCATTGAAAACAACGTGATGGAATTCCACCGAGGCAAAACGGTGAGCAGCTGCCGCTACGACTACAGCGGCTACAAAATTCTGACCTATGCGTCGGGGAAAAAAGGTGTGCGCTACCTGTTTGAGTGCAAGGATAACGCGAGCGAGGCGCCTAAGTTTGTGCAGTTCAGCGACCATATCATCGGGCCGAAAGCCTCTTCACACTTCCATATCTTTATGGGCAACACCTCCCACGAGGCGCTGCTGAAAGAGATGGATAACTGGCCGACCTACTACCCGAATGAGATGTACAAGGAGCAGGTGGTGGAGGAGATGTTGCACCACTAAGGTGTTGGTTTTGCCGGGGGACGGCTTCGCCTTACCCGGCCTGGGATTAGGGTTTTCCAGGTCGGGTAAGCGCAGCGCTACTCGACACGCTATCTTCACTTTTCACGCGCATCCCGCGCAATATCATCAGCCAGGCAGCAATGATGGCGGCCATCATAATGATAAATAATGACCAGTGCGGCAGATGGGTCAGGATGAGCCCGGTGATCATCGGGTTCGCCGCCGCGCCCAGCCAGCCCAGCGCTTGTGCGGAGAAGTAGCTCGCCTTCATGCCCGGCGGGGCGATATTGTCGATCAGCATGTATTCACCCGGTGCATAAATAATCTCACCCAGGGTGAAAATCGCTGCCGCGATCCCCCAGTAAATCAGGTTCTCGCCGGAAAGCATAAACCCCCCCAGCCCGAGGATGAAAAAAAGCGTCGCGGCGGTCATTAGCGGAC
This sequence comes from Enterobacter sp. MGH 38, assembly GCF_000492855.1. Taxonomy (NCBI): domain Bacteria; kingdom Pseudomonadati; phylum Pseudomonadota; class Gammaproteobacteria; order Enterobacterales; family Enterobacteriaceae; genus Enterobacter; species Enterobacter sp. MGH 38. The sequence goes on from NZ_KI535608.1 coordinate 1,302,278, forward strand.
GGATATTGCTGGCGGTGATCTTCCGTCCAAGCGCATATTGCAGGGTGACGACCACCGCCGCGTTGACGGGCAGCACAACGGCCACCACCTTTTCTGCGAAATCACTGTCCGCATGTGCGGCGAGGACATACTGGGAAATGCAGGTGGCGAACGATCCACCCACATACGACGCCAGCAGCCCGGAGAGCGTGTACCAGAACAGCGCCCGGTCTTTCAGCAGCACCGAGGGTTGCCATGGCATTTTCTCCTCAGGGCTGTCCGAGGCTATGCTTTTCTGCACAAAGAAATGGATAAACCCGAGCGGCAGTGCGGCGCAGAAGGCCGCCAGCCAGAACGGCAGTTGCAGGCTGTACATCACAAGCAGGGTGCCGATCGGCGGCCCGATCGTCCAGCCGATGTTCAGGAAACTGTAGTTGAGTGAGAAAACGCGCGCCTTTTCGCTGGAGGTCAGCACGTCGGCAAACCATGCTTTCAGCACCGTTGAGAAGACGGAATAGGCGCAGTTAATCAGGGCAAAGAACAGCACTACCAGCGTCACGTTATTCACCAGCGGAATGGCCACAAACCCGGCGATAAAGGCGACGATGGCGATCAGCATATAGCGTTTTTTGTCGAATTTATCCGCCAGGATGCCAAACCCCAGGCTAAACACCACGCCAATGGTCAACGCCACGGTAAGGGCATAGCCAATATTCTCCACGCTCATATCGTACACGCGTGTGAGATATATGGTCATAAAGGGCAGCGTTGCCCCGCGGCCAATTGTTAATAACAATGACGATGCCAGCAGCGCTGCGGTTGAGCGCCTGATTGATGGTTTCATTTTCCTGCCCGACAAATGCTTATGCTTTTTTTGTTGTGTTATTACAGGATTATCATGGGATAGGCAGCTTGTATAGCACCCAATTTATCCGCAAGTGCTTCTCTTCAGTACCAGAATTAATGATCTTCTCGCGGGGCTATTTTTTCTGTTACCTTGAAGTGTTTACAAAATTTTAATATTTCAGGGGCGGAAAATGACGCGGAAAGACGGGCTGTTAGCGTTGCTGGTTGTCGTGGCGTGGGGACTCAATTTTGTGGTCATCAAAATGGGGTTGCACAACATGCCTCCACTGATGCTGGCGGGTCTGCGCTTCCTGCTGGTGGCGTTTCCGGCGCTGCTGTTCGTCGCCCGCCCGAAAATTCCCCTCAAGCTGCTGCTGGGCTACGGCCTCACCATCAGCTTTGGTCAGTTTGCGTTTCTTTTTTGCGCTATTAAATTCGGTATGCCTGCGGGCCTGGCTTCGCTGGTGCTTCAGGTGCAGGCGTTCTTTACCATCATTCTCGGCGCGTTTGTCTTTGGCGAACGCTTGCAGGGCAAGCAGCTGGCGGGCATTAGCCTTGCGGTCTTTGGCGTGCTGGTGCTGATTGAAGGCAGCCTCAACGGTCAGCATGTCGCGCTGCTGGGCTTTATGCTCACCCTGGCGGCGGGTCTGAGCTGGGCGTGCGGCAATATCTTTAACAAGCTGATAATGCAGCACGAGGCGCGTCCGGCGGTCTTATCGCTGGTGGTCTGGAGCGCGTTGATCCCCATCGTACCATTTATGGCCGCGTCATTTATTCTGGAGGGGCCGCAGGCGATGCTGAAAAGCCTGGTGGAGATCGACCTGACGACTATTTTGTCGCTGATCTACCTGGCGTTCGTTGCCTCAATCATTGGCTATGGTATCTGGGGATCGCTGCTCGGACGCTATGAAACCTGGCGCGTGGCGCCATTATCGCTGCTGGTACCGGTGGTCGGGCTTGCCAGCGCCGCACTGTTGCTGGATGAAACGCTCGGCGTGCTGCAACTGTGTGGCGCAGGGCTGATTATGGCCGGGCTGTATATCAACGTCTTTGGCTTGCGGGTGCGTCGGGCGACGCGGGTGCAGAGTTAAGGCAGAAAAAAGCCCCGCATTAGCGGGGCAAAAACGAATTACAGGTCGTGGTTGTAATACGGCACGCCTAATTCGTCGGATTTGTCGCTGCCAGCGCCCATGTGATTGAAGTCCCAGGGCGACTGGTTTTGCGTGGACGGCATAATCATGGTGTCACGATTATTTTGCTGCCCCGCACTGGGGGTTTGCTCCGCGAAGCTCTGGCCGGAAACCAGCACCAGCAAGGTGAGGGCGGCGGAGGCGATAAATTTCATGATTTCCTCGGTTACGTCTTAACAGGCGATGATTAACTGCAATGTTTTAGCGGATACAGATAACGGGATTCACCCGGCATACTGGTAATACGGTACTTATGAGGCGGCACGTCAAAGTAGTTCTTGAACGTACGCGTCAGGGTTTGTTGCGATTCAAATCCGTAACGTTCCGCCAGATAGAGGATCGGCTCATTGCTTTCTTTCAGTTTTTGGGCAATCTCCGTCAGCTTGCGGCTGCGAATATATTGTCCTAATGAATGGCCGGTCTCTTTTTTAAACATCCGTTGCAGGTGCCATTTTGAGTAACCTGAACGCTCAGACACTTTCTCAAGGGAGAGCGGGGATTCCAGGTTATCTTCGATCCAGTCCAAAATGCTATGAATGGTGATAGCGTCAGTATTGCGTCTGGACATCGTCATACCTCTTTTTCTGTTTACGGCAGAATTTTCTTGAGTAAAAGCTCAAGCGTTGCCACTTCATCTGCCGATAAGTTTTTTGTCAGTTCCTGGTGCAGTGTTTGTCCTACTAATTGATGACATTGCTCACACATGGCCGCGCCATCGCTGGTCAGTTTCACCAGTACGCCACGTTTGTCATTTGGGTTAGGGCTTCGTTCTACCCATCCTTTACAGACGAGACGATCCAGCATGCGGGTTAACGCACCCAGATCGACAGAGAGCACCTTTTTCAGCTCAACCGGCGTGATACACACTTCGCAGCGAATGGAACACAGCACTTTGAACTGTGTTGCGGTGATATCCAGCGGTGACAGATAGTCATTGAGCAGGCGATCTTTTTTCTGATTAACCATATGAATAAGACGACCCAGTGGGATTATGTCGTTAAAGAGGTCACTGGTGCTTTTCACAATGGTTGCCCTGGCAAGTAGTTTAGTCACGGCAGATATTATTGCTCAGGCAAGTATAAGTCAACTGAATGAATCGGCCGATGCCACGAAATGCTAAAACGCTTCAGGAACTCATTCTGTACGCTTTTAAATCATACAGATAATCTGGGGTTATCAGTTACGCGAGACAATTATGGTTACGCTGCGCGGATGGCTACGGACGAGGATTTGCCCCTATAATTGCGATGTTGAATAAGGATAAGGACTGCGGTGCATTATGTTGGATTTGATTAAAGCAGTGGGACTTGGGCTGGTGGTGTTGCTGCCGCTAGCGAACCCGTTAACGACGGTGGCGCTTTTTCTGGGGCTGGCGGGGAACATGAACAGCACGGAGCGCAATCAGCAGTCGATGATGGCCTCTGTGTATGTCTTTGCCATAATGATGGTGGCTTATTACGCCGGGCAACTGGTGATGAATACCTTTGGTATTTCGATTCCCGGTCTGCGTATCGCTGGCGGGCTGATCGTGGCCTTTATTGGTTTCCGGATGCTGTTCCCGGCGCACAAAGCGCACGAATCCCCGGAAGCCAAAAGCAAATCGGAGGAGCTTGAAAGCGAACCGAGCGCCAACATCGCGTTTGTGCCGTTAGCCATGCCGAGCACGGCAGGGCCGGGAACGATTGCGATGATCATCAGTTCCGCCTCAACGGTGCGTGATGGGTCGACATTTCCGCACTGGGTTATCACCGTTGCGCCGCCGATCATTTTTGCGCTTATTGCCATTATTGTCTGGGGGTCATTGCGCAGTTCCGGGGCGATTATGCGCTGGGTGGGCAAGGGGGGGATTGAGGCTATCTCCCGTCTGATGGGCTTCCTGCTGGTCTGTATGGGCGTGCAGTTTATTATTAACGGCGTGCTGGAGATTGTTAAGACGTATCATTGAGAACGTTGCCGGGTAAGCGCAGAGCCACCCGGCACAACAAACGTCAACCGTGGCTGGTCTGTTCTTCCATCGCGACCGGCCATTTACGGAAGATAAGCACCGACCAGATCAGCGCGATCAGCGCCGGAATCGCCCCGAGATAGCCAATGGCCGACATCGATACATGCAGGCTGATCTGATTTCCCACCAGCGCACCGGCGCCAATCCCCAGATTAAAAATCCCGGAGAAGAGCGACATCGCGACGTCCGTGGCGTCCGGGGCCAGCGCCAGCACTTTGACCTGCATTCCCAGACCAATAATCATGATCGCCACGCCCCAGAACAGACTGAGGATCGCCAGATGACTCTCGCTGCCTGCCGCAGGCATCAGTAACAGCAGACATGCCAGCAGCAGGCCAATCGCACTGCTTACAAGCGCAGACGCATGCTGATTGCCCAGCTTCCCGAACAGGATGCTGCCGATAATCCCCGCGCCGCCCAGGATCAGCAGCAGAACGGTGGCAAAGTTAGCGCTAAAGCCCGCCACAACCTGAACAAACGGCTCAATATAGCTGTAGGCCGTGTAATGGGCGGTCACCACAATCACGGTCAGCAAATAGATGCTCATCAGCGCCGGTCGACGCATCAGCAGCGGAAGACTTTTCAGCGAGCCGGAGTGTTCGCTGGGCAGTTTTGGCAGCAGTTTGATCAGACACACCAGGGTGATCAGCGCCCCCATGCCGATGGCAAAGAAGGTGGTGCGCCAGCCGAAGTATTGACCCACAATGCGCCCGATCGGCAGGCCTAACACCATCGCCAGCGCCGTTCCGGTGGCAATCAGGCTCAGCGCCTGGGCGCGTTTCCCCGCCGGGGCCAGACGAATGGCGAGCGATGCGGTGATCGACCAGAAAACGGCATGGGCAAACGCGATGCCGACGCGGCTGATGACCAGCACGGTGAAGTTCCATGCCATAAATGACAGCACATGGCTGGCAATGAACACCACAAACAGCCCAATCAGCAGCTTACGACGTTCCATCTGGCTGGTCAGCAGCATAAACGGCAGCGACATCAGCGCTACCACCCATGCATAGATGGTCAGCATAATGCCAACCTGTGCCGTTTCCATATGGAAGCTGGCCGCAATGTCGGACAGCAGCCCAACCGGAACAAATTCCGTGGTGTTGAAAATAAACGCTGCGATGGCGAGCGTGACCACGCGTAGCCACGCGACCCTGCGGGAAACCGTGTGTGTTGTCATAGGGATATCTGGGATTCGTTGCCTGAAAGATGAGGAGACGATCTTAAAGCCTTAAACGGCGAAAACTCAACCGTTATGTGATATGAATCACAAAATTTACCTTCATGCAGCGGTAGCGAACGCGGTTGTTTTCATTGAAGATAAAGAACAACACAACAAAAACAGGCGGTAACACAATGCAGGAGATTGATTTTTATCTGGTAGATGCGTTCAGCGCGTCCTCCTTTGGCGGCAACCCGGCGGCGGTGTGCCCCCTCGACGCGTGGCTACCGGATGAGACGTTACTGCGGATGGCACAACAGCATAACCAGTCGGAAACCGCCTTTTTTGTGTGTACCAAAGGGGGGATCGAGTTGCGCTGGTTCACCACGCTAACCGAGGTTAATCTGTGTGGTCACGCGACGCTTGCCGCGGCGTATGTTCTGTTTAACGAACTGGATTATCCGGACTCACGCCTTCATTTTGACACTGCCTCTGGTCGCCTGACCGTCAGCCGTGAAAGTGACTGGATGACCCTGGACTTCCCGGCCTGCCCGACGCAGGCACAGACGCCGCCACCGGAGTTGCTCACCGCACTCGGTATCAGCCACTACGTCGAGGCGCGAAAAGGCCGCGCCTGGGTGCTGGTACTGGAGAGCCGCGAGCAGGTGGAAGCCATTAATCCGGATTTCTCCGCCATGACGCCGGGGGAGCATAAAGTGGCCGTCACCGCCCGGGACGAAGGAGAATACGACTTTATCAGTCGTTTCTTCTCGCCGGGCGTGGCCGTGCCGGAAGATCCTGTCACCGGCTCCGCGCACACCATGCTGATCCCTTACTGGAGTGAACGGCTTGGCAAAACACAGATGTTTGCCCGCCAGGTTTCCGCCCGTGGAGGAGACGTACGCTGCGAACTCAAGGGCGACCGCGTGCGGATGGGCGGGCAGGCGGCGCTGTATCTGAAGGGCACAGTATTTCTGCGCTGAATAAATCTAAGAGGAACAAATGATGCAGGAAATTGATTTTTATCTGGTAGATGCCTTCAGCGACAGGGCGTTCGGCGGCAATGCGGCGGCGGTGTGTCCGCTGGAAGCGTGGCTATCGGATGAGACGCTGCTGAAGATGGCGAAGCAGCATAATCAGTCAGAGACGGCGTTTTTTGTCCGAACGGATAACGGGTTTGAGCTGCGCTGGTTTACCACGCAGGATGAAATTAACCTCTGCGGCCACGCAACCCTCGCGGCTTCTCACGTTATTTTTGAATACCTGGATTATCCGCATACGGAAATCACCTTCACCACGCGCTTTGTCGGCGAACTGACGGTACAACGCAGCGGCGACTGGCTGACGCTTAATTTCCCGGCGTGGTCAACCGAGGTTGTCGATACTCCACCCCCAGTGCTGTTCAGCGCGCTGGGCATTAACGCGGCAAACGAGGTGCGTGTGGGGCGTGACTACATGGTGGTGCTCGACAGCCAGCGGCAGGTGGAGGCGCTGACGCCGGATATTACTGCCATGCTCCCGCTGGGGAAAATGGTCTGCGTTACAGCGCCGGGAGATGAGTATGATTTCGTCAGCCGCTTCTTCTGCCCGGGGGAAGGGGTGCCGGAGGATCCGGTGACGGGATCAGCTCACAGCATGCTGATCCCGTACTGGAGCGAAAAGCTTGGTAAAACGCAGATGTCGGCCCGCCAGGTCTCCTTGCGCGGCGGGGATCTGCGCTGCGAGCTGAAAGGCGACCGCGTGCTGATTGGCGGGCAGGCCACGCTGTATATGAAGGGAAAAATTTTCCTTCGACTCCAGGACTACGTTCAACTTTAACAACTGGGCGCAGGTGGCTGACGCTCGTTCAGCAGCGCGATAAATGCCTCCAGCTGGCGGGTCATCGCCCCGCGTCGCCACACCAGCCAGGTGGTGAGCCAGCGCCAGTTTTCCGCCAGCGGCCACGCCGCCACCTGATGATGCCCCGGCATGCTCTCCAGCATGGAGCGGGGCATCAGCGCAATGCCTGCCCCGGCAATCACACAGGCGAGCATCCCGTGGTAGGACTCCATCTCATGGATCCTTCCCGGCGTTACGCGGTCGGCATGGAACCAGCTCTCCAGATGACGCCGGTAAGAACAGTTGGCGCGAAAGGCATACACGTCGCTGCCGCTCACCTGCGTGGCTTTTGACACTTCCGCGTGGCCCGCAGGGGTGACCAGCATCATCTCTTCCCGGTAAACCGGCATCCCTTCCAGTTCCGGGTGCGAGAGCGGCCCGTCGACAAAGGCGGCGCTAAGCGTCCCTTCAAGCACGCCGTCAATCATCGTACCGGAAGGCCCGGTGGATAACGCAAACTGAATGCGCGGATAGCGCTGGTTAAACCGCGCCAGACTTTCCGGAATGCGTACGGCGGCGGTACTTTCCAGCGCGCCGAGCGAGAATAATCCCTGCGGTTCATCCCCGGCGACGACCATTCGCGCTTCGTCGACCAGCGCCAGGATCTGTTTGCTGTAGCGCAAAAAATTGTGCCCGGCGGGGGAAAGCCGCAGGCGCTGATTCTCGCGAATAAACAGCTCCACGCCGAGATCCGCTTCTAGCTGTCGGATGCGGGTGGTGAGGTTTGAGGGCACCCGGTGTACCTTCTGCGCCGCCTGGGTAATGCTGCCGGTCAGTGCGACGGCGTTAAACATCTCAAGCTGAGTTAAGTCCATACCGTTCTCGATTCGTGAATAAGGTGGTGAGTATTATTCATTTTTAAGAAATAGCAGAGTAGGCCACAATCAATCAACTGTTATTACGTGGAGAACATCATGACCTATTCATCTGCTACCCATGCCCACTCTGTCAACCCGGCTACCGGCGAAACGCTGGCTGCTTACCCGTGGGCAACGTCCCGTGACGTTGAGCGTGCCATTGCACAGGCGGATACTGGTTTTCGTCAATGGCGACGCGAAAGCGTGGCGCACCGGGCGCAAAAACTTCGCGATCTGGGTGCGGCACTGCGTAGCCGTGCGGAAGAGATGGCGCAGACTATCTCCCGGGAGATGGGCAAGCCCATTGTGCAGGCGCGTGCGGAGGTGGCTAAGTCCGCCAGCCTTTGCGACTGGTACGCTGAACACGGCCCGTCGATGCTGCACCCGGAATCAACCCAGGTCGAAAATGCGGTGATTGAGTACCGTCCGCTGGGACCTATTCTTGCGGTGATGCCGTGGAACTTCCCGCTCTGGCAGGTGCTGCGCGGTGCGGTGCCGATCCTGCTGGCAGGGAACAGCTATCTGCTTAAACATGCGCCTAATGTGCTCGGCTCGGCGGAGCTGATCGGGAAGGTATTCGCGGATGCCGGTTTCCCGGAGGGGGTCTTTGGCTGGGTGAACGCGACGAATGACGGCGTCAGCCAGGCGATTAACGATCGGCGTATCGCGGCGGTGACCGTAACCGGCAGCGTTCGGGCTGGTGCGGCAATTGGCGCGCAGGCGGGCGCGGCGCTGAAGAAATGCGTGCTGGAGCTGGGCGGTTCCGATCCGTTTATCGTTCTGAACGATGCGGATCTTGATCTGGCCGTCAACGCGGCGGTGGCCGGACGTTATCAGAATACCGGACAGGTTTGTGCGGCGGCAAAACGCTTTATTGTGGAAGCGGGCGTAGCGGACGCCTTTACCCAACGCTTTGTTGACGCGGTCAAGGCGCTGAAGATGGGCGCACCGGATGAGGAAGATAACTATATTGGCCCGATGGCGCGATTTGATCTTCGCGATGAACTGCATCAGCAGGTGCAGGCTACGCTGGCGGAAGGGGCGACCCTGCTGCTCGGCGGAGAGAAGCTTGCCGGGAGCGGTAACTATTATGCGCCAACCGTACTCGGCGGCGTCACCCGACAGATGACGGCCTTCCGTCAGGAGCTGTTTGGCCCGGTGGCCGCGATTACCGTCGCCAATGATGCGGCGCACGCGTTGCAGCTGGCTAACGACAGCGATTTTGGCTTATCGGCGACGGTCTTTACCGCTAACGATGCGCTGGCTGAAACCTTCTCTCGCGAGCTGGAGTGCGGCGGAGTCTTTATCAACGGCTATAGCGCAAGCGATGCGCGCGTTGCCTTTGGCGGAGTGAAGAAGAGCGGCTTCGGGCGAGAGCTATCTCATTTCGGTCTGCATGAGTTCTGTAATGTGCAGACGGTGTGGAAGGATCGCATCTAATATTGTTGCCGGGTAAGGCCAGGCCGCTACCCGGCAGTTCACGTTTCCTGTCATTTTTGCGTAATGGTTCTGTCATTTTCGTTTCGTAGACTCGCCGCGTCTAACGTATTGTTACAGAAGAAAATTATGAACCTAACGCAAATTTTTAGTCGTCTTGCGCCGCGCTTTATTCCTCGTCAGTTTGGCCTGCTGACCGGCATCTTTTGTATTATTGGCCTTTTCTCCGCCCTGCAACTCTCTTCCTCCTTCCTGCTCACCGCCTCCCTGAATCAAGCCCAGCGTAACGAACAGCGCAATCAGCTGGCCTGGCAGCAACAGAGCAGGCTGGATCAGGCCCGTATTTCGCTGCTTGCGGCGAGCGATCTGCTCAACCGCTCCGGAGTGTACTTTATGCAGGATAAAGAGACCGGTTCGGAAGGGAGCTGGCATAGCCTGATGGACGAGGCGCAAAAATCCCTGGCGGCGTCTCAACAGGCATGGCAAGCATGGCTCGCGCTTAATCCTCCGCAGGACGAGGGGCTTGTTAACAGCTATCAGCTGTTCTTCGGTGCCATTAGCGAGCAGGCGGAAGGGCTGGTGAAAACCAACAGCATCGACCTCTTTTTTGCCGTACCCGCCCAGGCCTTTCAGACCGATTTTAATGACAACTTTGCACGCTATCAGCAACGGAGTGAGAAGCAGGCGATACAGGGGCGTCAGTTGCTCATGGAACAACTCTCAGGCCTGCAACGGCTGTTCCTGTTTGCGCCGCTGGTGCTGCTGGCCATTGCCATAGCCGTCTGGTTTGGAATGGCGAAGTGGGTGATATCCCCGCTACGCCGTCTGATTATCCATATTAACCAGCTTGCGGCAGGGGATTTATCAGGCACGCCGCCTGACGTTGTGCGCTTTAACCGTGAAATCAGCCAGCTCTGCGGCAGTATTACCGCCATGCAGCTTGGGCTACAGCAGCTGGTGACTCAGGTCAGCGAGGCCACTACCGCCATGGTTGAAAATATTGGGTCACTTGCGCAGGGGAATCAGAAGCTTTATCAGCAGTCTACGCGACAAGCCAAAGAGCTGGAGGAGGTGACCGCGCATATCGCCGATCTCGAAACCCACGTTGAGGGGAACACAGGTTATGCAAAACTCGCCCGCTCGCGCGCGGATGAAGCCCGACAGGCTGCCGTAGGCGGGGAGCAAATGATGACGGCGGTGAATGGCTCGATGCAGACGATCGTCGACCGATCCTCAGAGATGCGCGGGATCGTCGCGATGATCGACAGCGTGGCGTTTCAGACCAACATTCTCGCCCTCAATGCTGCCATTGAAGCCGCCCATGCAGGAGAGCAGGGGCGCGGATTTGCGGTGGTCGCCCGGGAAGTGGGGTTGCTGGCCAGAAAAAGCAGTCACTCTACGCAAACCATCCAGGCGCTGATTAACCACTCGCTTCAGGGCATTGAGGAAGGATCTCAGGTGGTAAACCGTCTGGAAGAGAATTTGCAACAGGTCACCGGGCTGGTGGCGAATCTGAGCAGCCTGCTGAATGATATTTCCTTGGCCACCCTGAATCAGGGGGATAGCATCCATCAGATGACCCGTCAGCTTCAGGCGCTGAATCAGGTATCACGTCAGACTGATGTGCTGGTTAGCGAAGCGTCAAATGCCTCTGAGCGCCTGCATCAACAGTCCGATCTTTTGTTGCAGGCCGTCTCGCGTTTTCGTCTCCCTGCCTGACGTGACGTATAAGCCTCTGTTATACTCGCAGCCCGTTTTAGCCTGAGGGCAAGGAGCAAAGTGTGGCTGCGGTCATCCATAATGAGATGCTGGACGAGATTCTGGCGCAGGTTCGTCCGTTACTGGGGCAGGGTAAGGTTGCCGATTACATTCCCGCGCTGGCCTCGATCAGCGGTAATAAGCTCGGCATCGCCATTTGTACTGTCGACGGGCAGCGTTTTCAGGCGGGAGACGCGCTGGAGCGATTTTCCATTCAGTCGATCTCAAAAGTGCTTAGCCTCGTTGCCGCCATGCGCCAGTATGACGAGCAGGAGATCTGGCAGCGGGTGGGCAAAGATCCGTCCGGTCAGCCGTTTAACTCCCTTCTTCAGCTGGAAATCGAACAGGGTAAGCCGCGTAACCCATTTATTAACGCCGGGGCGCTGGTGGTGTGCGATATGCTGCAAAGCCGGCTGAGCGCGCCGCGCCAGCGGATGCTCCAGATTGTGCGGCAGCTTTCCGGCGTGCAGGATATCGCCTACGATCCGGTGGTAGCGCGCTCTGAGTTTGAACACTCTGCACGTAACGCCGCCATCGCCTGGCTGATGAAGTCCTTCGGCAACTTTCATAATGACGTTGCCACGGTGCTGCAAAACTATTTTCATTACTGCGCGCTGAAGATGAACTGCGTTGAACTGGCGCAGACTTTTCTGTTTCTGGCGCATCAGGGCCATGCCCCTCATCTGGGCGAGGACGTTGTCTCCCCGATGCAGGCCCGGCAGATCAACGCCTTAATGGCAACCAGCGGAATGTATCAGAATGCCGGGGAGTTTGCCTGGCGCGTGGGGCTGCCGGCTAAATCCGGCGTTGGCGGTGGGGTCGTGGCGATTGTCCCCCACGAGATGGCGATTGCCGTCTGGAGCCCGGAACTGGACGAGACCGGAAATTCACTGGCGGGCGTAGCGGCGCTGGAACAGCTGACCAAACGTCTTGGACGGTCCGTATACTGATGTCCACGTTAGATCCTCTGTTCGCGCGCCTGGCTCGCTCCACGTTTCGTTCACGATTTCATTTAGGGACGAAAGAGCGGCAATACTGCTGGGATAAGGGCGCAGAGACTATCGATAAGCATGCCGCCGATTTTGTCGCCGCGCGGCTGGCGCCTGCACACCCGGTGAATGACGGTAAGCAGACGCCGATGCGCGGCCATCCGGTTTTTATCGCCCAGCATGCCACGGCAACCTGCTGTCGGGGCTGTCTGGCTAAGTGGCACGCTATTCCGCAGGGCGTGCCGCTGAGTGCGCAGCAACAACAGTATATCGTCAACGTAATCCATCATTGGCTGGTCATAGAGGTAAATCGTGCCTCCTGAACTGACAATGTCTCTGTTTAAGCTACGCTTTTACTAATGCTCAGCGTCAGGAGACGTTATGAAGGCACCTCAAATTCCCGTTAATGAAGCGGAGCGCATGAATGCGCTGCGCGAATCCGGTCTGCTTGAGATCGACAATTATCCCGCGTTTGATCGTCTTACGCGGCTGGCAACACGCTTTTTCAGGGTGCCGCTGGCGATGATTACGCTGGTGGATGACCACGCCGCGATCGTGAAATCTGCTGACGGCCGGGCACTCGCCAGCCAGCCTCGCGACCTCTCGTTTTGCGGTCATACGATCCTGGGTGACGCGCCGCTGGTGGTGAGTGACACGCTCCTGGACGAACGCTTCGCGGATAATCCGCAGGTGGCGGGAGGTCCGGGCGTGCGCTTTTATGCCGGTTTCCCGCTGCGTTTACGCGACGGGGCGTGCGTAGGATCGTTGTGTCTCATTGATTACGCGCCGCGGGAGTTTACCGCTGCGGATGCCGCCGTACTGGCCGATCTCAGCGCGCTGGCGGAGGATGAATTTGCAGCCGTTAGCGCCGCCACGACCGATGAACTCACGGGATTGTTTAACCGTCGCGGGTTTAACCAGTTTGCGCAGTTTGCACTGTCGGTTTCGCAGCGTCGGGCAGAACCGTTAACCCTTGGCTGGCTGGATCTGGACCATTTCAAAACCATTAACGATCGCTTCGGACATCAGGAGGGTGACAAAGCTCTGAAAGCGATGGCCGCCCTGATGCGTTCCTCGTTCCGCGAGGCCGATCTGCTGGTACGTTTCGGGGGAGATGAGTTCGCGGTGCTGTTTGCGGATACCGATGAGCCTGGCGCCTGGATCGCCATGCAGTATCTCGTCGAACAAACGGAAAAGTATAACGCGCGTCAGCTGCATCCCTGGTCGTTACAGTTCTCCTGGGGGCTGAGCGAGTTCGATCATCACCGCAACGATATTCAGGCATGGTTAAAACACGCGGATGCGCAAATGTACGCCATGAAGCGGCAACACCACGGCGAAAAATGACATAACGAAATCCTATGTCATCGCTTATTGCGTTACAAAAATGTTAATAGCAAAGTGGAGAGATTCAACCTAAGGACGCGCAATGAACTCTCCCATGCTGATTAAACCTCTCTCCCGACAGGACATCCTCACCCACATTGATGCCCTGAACGATATTCTCGTCAACTGTGTCAACGGCGGCGCCTCCGTCAGCTTTATGCTGCCTTTTTCTGCCGCGAAAGCCCAAACCTTCTGGCTCGGCGTCGCAGACAGCGTCGGGCGCGACGAGCGTACCGTCCTGGGCTGTTTTGATGCGGAGCAGGGGCTGGTTGGCACGGTCCAGCTGATTACCGATCAGCCTGAAAACCAGCCGCACCGTGCTGATGTCGCGAAACTGCTGGTTCATGAGAAAGCGCGCCGTAAAGGGGCGGCAATGGCGCTGATGGAATCCCTGGAGGCGGTTGCGCGTGAAAAAGCGCTTACGGTGCTGGTGCTTGATACCTCAACCGGCAGCGGCGCGGAGACGTTTTATCAGAGAGCGGGCTGGCAAAAGGCGGGGGAGATCCCACGCTACGCCCTGATGCCGAACGGGGACATGACGGCGACCTCGATGTTCTATAAATTTCTTTGATATTTTTCACCATCGCGTCCTGAGTTGATCCAGACAGGGGTTCTGGTCCTGAAGTTTTGATAAGTTATCACACCAATCTTATCAGGCTGTATGACTAATCATAAAGGACCTCCATTGTGAACACTCTCAACCGTCGTGATTTTCCCGGTGCGTGCTACCCTGAACGTATCATCCAGTTTGGCGAAGGTAACTTCCTGCGCGCGTTCGTTGACTGGCAAATCGACCTCTTAAACGAGCATACCGATCTCAATGCCGGTGTGGTGATTGTGCGGCCGATCCAGAGCGATTTTCCGCCGTCGCTGAGCACCCAGGATGGTCTGTATACCACAATTATTCGTGGTCTGAATGAGCAGGGAGAAGCGGTAAGCGATGCGCGTCTTATTCGTTCCGTAAATCGTGAAATCAGCGTCTACAGCCAGTACGATGAATTTCTGGCGCTCGCCCATAACCCGGACATGCGGTTTGTCTTCTCCAATACCACGGAGGCGGGCATCAGCTATCATGCGGGGGATAAGTTTGACGATGCGCCTGCTGCCAGCTATCCGGCCAAACTGACGCGTCTGCTGTTCGAACGCTTTACCTACTTTAACGGGGCTGCGGATAAAGGCTGGATCATTATTCCTTGTGAGCTTATCGACTACAACGGCGATGCCCTGCGTGAACTGGTGCTACGTTATGCACAGGAGTGGGCACTGCCGGCGGCATTCATTGCGTGGCTGAATGATGCTAACACTTTCTGTTCGACGCTGGTTGACCGCATTGTTACCGGCTATCCGCGTGATGAGGTGGCAGAGCTGGAAGCCGGGCTGGGCTATCACGACAGCTTCCTCGACACGGCGGAACATTTCTATCTGTTTGTTATTCAGGGGCCGAAATCACTTGCAGCTGAACTGCGCCTGGATAAATACCCACTCAACGTCCTGATTGTTGACGATATCAAACCGTATAAAGAGCGTAAGGTGGCGATCCTCAACGGCGCGCACACGGCGCTGGTTCCGGTCGCTTTTCAGGCCGGCCTGGATACGGTTGGGGAAGCCATGAACGACGCGGAAATTTGCGCGTTCGTAGAGAGAGCTATTTATGAGGAGATTATTCCGGTCCTGGATCTGCCGCGCGACGAGCTGCACTCCTTCGCCAGTGCCGTAACGGGGCGTTTCCGTAATCCGTACATTAAGCATCAGCTGCTGTCGATTGCACTGAACGGGATGACCAAGTACCGCACCCGCATTCTGCCGCAACTGCTGGCAGGGCAGAAGGTGACCGGCAAACTGCCAGCACGTCTGACCTTTGCTCTGGCGGCGCTGATTGCATTTTACCGTGCCGAGCGCAACGGTGAGCGCTATCCGGTGCAGGACGATGCGCACTGGCTTGAACGTTACCAGCAGCTGTGGACGCAACATCACGACAAACAGGTCACTACCCGTGAACTGGTATCGTCGGTGTTAAGCGTGAGCGAGCACTGGGAACAGGATCTCACTCTGGTGAACGGACTGGTAGAACAGGTTGCGCTGGATCTGGATGCAATTTTAAGCAAAGGCATGCGCGATGCGGTAAAACCGCTCTGCTAATCATAATGCCCGGCGTTGGCCGGGTTTTTTAAAGACCCTATTTAGTTACAACATACTATCCGTTCTTTTTTTAGAAAGCACTTGCGGCACCGTGCGGTTCAGGCTTAACAGGTCAGAAAATGCAATGAACTATTAACATGCTTGCAACCGTGAGGGGGATCACGTTTAATAGCCGCGCTCTTTACTTTTCTGAAGCTGATTATGATTGTTCGTCCTCAACAGCACTGGCTGCAACTGATTTTTGTCTGGCATGGTTCGGTACTTCCCAAAATTTATACCCGACTGCTGCTTAACTTCCTGCTTTCCATCGCCGTGATTGTCATGCTGCCGTGGTACACCTCGCTGGGTATCCGGTTTACCGTCGCGCCGTTCAGCATTCTGGGTGTGGCTATCGCCATCTTCCTGGGGTTTCGCAATAACGCCTGTTATTCGCGCTACGTTGAGGCGCGTCTGCTTTGGGGGCAGTTGATGATAGCGGCGCGCTCGCTGTTTCGCGAGGTAAAAAACACCTTGCCGGATGATAAACATCTTGGAGAGTTTGTCCGCCTGCAAATCGCGTTTGCTAACTGTCTGCGAATGACTCTACGCAGAGAAACCAATGCCGATCAGCTGTCCCGCTATCTGGCTCCAGACGATTTACGCAAAGTGATGGACGCCAACTCGCCGGCGAACCGTATCCTGCTGATCATGGGGGAGTGGCTGGCCGTGCGGCGGCGTAGCGGGCACCTTTCAGACATTCTGTTTCACAGCCTCAACAACCGCCTGAATGATATGTCCATCGTGCTGGCTGGCTGTGAGCGTATCGCCAATACGCCAGTCCCGTTTGCCTATACGCTGATCCTGCACCGGACGGTGTATCTGTTCTGCATCATGCTGCCGTTTGCGCTGGTCGTTGACCTGCATTACATGACGCCCTTTGTCTCTGCACTGATTTCCTACACCTTTATCTCGCTGGACACGCTGGCGGAAGAGCTGGAAGATCCGTTTGGGACGGAAGATAACGATCTGCCGCTGGACGCCATCTGCAACATGATGGAGCGCGATCTGTTGCAGATGAACGATGAAGAGAACATACCTGAAAGACTGATGCCGGATAAGCATTATCAGCTGACCTGACGGGCATTCCACTCGTCGCGGGTGATTTCCCACAGCTCCGAATCCAGCAGACCGCTGACATAGGCTTTCTTCTCCGTCCTGATGAGCCGCATGCCGCTGCTGTCTGAAATACATCGGGAGCGGCTGTTTGCAGCCGCTTTCGGCGCGCGCAACACCGGTTTATTGAGCGTATTGAACCAGTAATCCGTGGCCGCAATACTCGCCTCGCGCATATATCCCTGGCCCTGAAATTCCGGCGCGAGCCAGAAGCCCCGATTGTTGTCCTCCACGTCATACAGGCAAATCAACCCCATCAGTTCGTCAGGCGCTTCGCGACGGCGAATCGTCCAGAACCACGCAATCCCTTTGGCCATATCGGGCAGTGCAACGTTGTTGACATAATTTTCTGCACCGTTTTCCGGGTAGGGCCAGGGGACTGAAGCCACCATATAGCGGACAATCTCCCAGCGCGGATAGTGTTGCTGGATCTGGACGGCATCTTCTGCAATCAGGGGGCGTAATATCAGGCGCTCGGTGGTAAGCGTGGGTATGGTCATCCGCTGATCTCCATAATTAAGCGTTATGCTTTTGTTTGGGTTCTGGTATTTTCATCTTAATAACATTCTGTTGCGATGTACTGTACTTTAGATACGATGAAAACGATGTTGAGTTAACGTAATCAACCGGCCTGAAAAGGTGAAGGAATACATTATCGGTACTATCCAGTCACTGGCGGTTTTTTGATGAAAATTCTGCACTTGTTAACCGGACACGTTTCTTACGAGCTCCTGCAACACGGAAAACGGATTGAGGACGCTATTGCCCGCCATGACAATGATTTATTAAACCATTCCACACCCGAACTGGAGCGGTATTTTTCACGCCCGCTTAGTGAGCTGCCACGGCAAAATGCTTATCCGGTAGCGATATTATTACCGCTATTTCTGGTGATTTTTGCGTTTAATTTGCTGCCATTTCTCCAGACAATATCCAGTATGTCGCCAACGCTACATACACTCAGTTTTTTTGTCCCATCGCTAGCGATACTTATCTTCCTGATGCTCGCGAGTGCCTTCCTTGCCCGGGGATACACTTCAGGGCTATCAGGGTTTTTAGCGCTTTTCATCATCCTGCTGACATTAACGGTACTGCAATGGCTTCACTATCTGACCATTTCTGATGGCAGTAGCTGGCAGCTGATCATTGCAACGATCGCTTTGGTAATTAGCCGTATGGTGTTAAACAGTCGAGGCTTTGTGCTGTTCACGCTATATTGTCGTTCGAAGCGTCTTGCCACGCTGGCTCGCATCATGCGCCTAAAGAGCGGCAAGGATAATGTGAGGAACACATGACACTCATCGTACGCCCGTTACAGACAGAAGATTACCCACAATGGCGACCGCTGTGGGATGGCTATACCCATTTTTATGAGTGCTACCTTGACGAGTCCGTTACCGCGGCCACCTGGGACAGGGCGCTCGCAGATTCATCATCTCTGTTTTGCCGTGTCGTGGAGAAGGACGGCCGCGTCATCGGCTTCGCCATGTGCGTCCTGCATGAAGGGACCTGGTCAACCGCGCCCGTTTGCTATCTGGAAGATCTGTTTGTTGACGCTGCCGAACGTGGCGCAGGGGCGGGTAAAGCGCTTATCGACGCCCTGATCGATGAAGGCAAGCGGGAAGGGTGGTCAAAACTCTACTGGGTAACCCGCATGAACAATCCGGCGCGTAAGCTGTATGATCACTATGGTGAAGCCGACGATTACGTCCGGTACCGAATCTCGCTTTAGTCGTTTAATACCTGGGTTTGTATCACACTGTATCTGCCTCTGTGATACATACACAGGTATGCAATAAAACCGCATCCGCACACATCTCCTGTACAAACGCATGGTGTTATATCTCCGTCAACTGAACTTACCCGGAGATAACATCATGTTTAATAAACTCGCATACTCAGCCGTCGCCCTGACCGTATCACTTGGCACCGTGATGTCCTGCCAGGCAGAAGCGACGGGTAAGGATTACGCGTCGGCCTTTAACCAGGTTAAACAGATTAACGCTGGCGATTTGAACGTCGGTTACGTCGATATCGGGCCAAAAGAGGGGCAACCGGTGATCCTGCTGCATGGCTGGCCGTACGACATTCACAGTTATGCAGAAGTGGCCCCCGCGCTGGCCGCGAAGGGGTATCGTGTCATTGTGCCGTCCCTGCGCGGGTACGGCACCACACGCTTTATTTCTGATAAAACGCCGCGAAACGGCCAGCCTTCGGCAATGGCAAAAGACATCGTCAACCTGATGGACGCCCTGAATATCAAACAGGCGGTGTTTGCCGGTTATGACTGGGGGGCACGTACGGCAGATATCGTTGCAGCGCTCTGGCCGGAACGGGTGAAATCGCTGGTCTCGGTAAGTGGCTACCTGATCAGCAGCCAGGCGATTGGCAAACAACCTTTACCGCCGAAGGCAGAGGTTCAGTGGTGGTATCAGTTCTATTTCGCCACGCCGCGCGGGGCGGAGGGCTATGCTAAAAATACGCACGATTTTGCCCGGTTGATTTGGTCCCAGGCTTCGCCTGACTGGAAATTCAGCGATGCCACCTTCAATGCCAGCGCCAAATCCCTCGATAACCCGGACCACGTTGCCGTCACGCTCAGTAATTACCGCTGGCGTCTGGGGCTGGAGAAGGGTGAGCAGAAATATGACGCCTACGAACAAAAGCTAGCTACGCTGCCGAATATTACGGTGCCGACCATCACCATCGAGGGTGGTAACAACGGAGCACCACATCCTGCACCCGCAGCCTATGCGGGGAAATTCACCGGAAAATATGAGCACCGTACTTTCGGCGCAACGGTTGGCCACAACCCGCCGCAGGAAGATCCGCAGGACTTTGTTAAAGCCGTTGTCGACGCGGATAAGCTCTGATATGTGCTATTTTCAATCCGTTACCTCTTAATCAGGAGCCTGCGGTGGAGCATATTGATCACATCCTTGTCGTCGATGACGACAGGGATATTCGTGAACTGATTGTCGATTACCTCGTGAAATCCGGCTACCACGCCTCTGGCGCGGCGAACGGGAAAGAGATGCGCGTAGTGCTCGACAAACAGCATATCGACCTGGTGGTGCTGGACGTGATGATGCCCGGCGATGATGGCCTGACGCTGTGTCGACAGCTGCGCAGCAGCAGGCATAAGGATCTGCCGATCCTGATGCTCACCGCGCGCAACGAGGACACGGACCGGATCCTGGGACTGGAGATGGGCGCCGACGATTATGTGGTGAAACCGTTTGTGGCCCGCGAACTGCTGGCGCGTATCAAAGCTATCCTGCGTCGTTTTCGTACAATGCCGCCTAATCTTCAGGTGACCGAGGCAGGGCGCCTGGTGGTGTTCGGTGAATGGCAACTGGATACCGTGGCGCGTCATCTGATTGATAACGAGGGGATGGTTGTGGCGCTCAGCGGGGCGGAATATCGCCTTTTGCGCGTATTCCTCGATCATCCTCAACGGGTGCTGACCCGCGATCAGCTGCTGAACCTGACGCAGGGACGTGATGCCGAGCTGTTTGAGCGTTCGATTGATCTCCTGGTGAGCCGCGTGCGACAGCGCCTGAATGAAGATGCCCGCACGCCGGCCTACATTAAAACCGTTCGCAGCGAAGGCTACGTTTTTACCATGCCGGTGACCATCGTCGAGGCCAATGAATGACGCTGTGGCCCCGCACCTTACTGGCCCGGCTGCTGATCATTGTGCTGCTTGGACTCTTACTGGCTAACGCGCTCAGCCTGACGCTGGTCATGGTTGAGCGAATGCACAGCGCGCGCACGGTTATGCTGGGCAATCTTGAGAATGACGTGGCGACCAGCGTGGCCATTCTCGACCGGCTTCCGGCCAAAGAGAGGCCAGAGTGGCTGGAACGGCTCAGTCGCGGTAATTATCGTTATATCCTTGGCCCCGGCGAGGCAGGCGCCGCACCAACGGACAAGCGCTCGCGGGATGCAATTCGCACCCTGAAAGAGACGCTTTCAGCCCAATATCCGCTCCAGTTTACGGCGGTGCCAGGGCCAATCTCCCATATTCAGGCCCATCTGACGCTCCGCGACGGCGCACCGCTCACTATCGATCTGATCCCGCGCATGCCGCCTGTCGCCAGCTGGTTACCCGTGGTGCTAGTTCTTCAGCTGTTACTTGTCGCGCTCTGCTCCTGGATTGCCGTACGCCAGGTTGTCCGGCCTTTCCTGCAATTCACGCGTGCGGTTGATTCCCTCGATCCTGCGGCCCATTCACCGATGACTGAAAAAGGACCGGTTGAAGTGCGCCAGGCTGCACACGCTTTTAATGAGATGCAGTCGCGGATACAAACGTATCTGCGTGAACGCGCGCAGATTCTGGCGTCCATTTCTCACGATCTCCAGACGCCCATCACGCGAATGAAGCTGCGGATCGAAATGGCAGATCAGCCCGAACTCCGCGATAAGCTGCTGAGCGACCTGGATAATATGTCGCGCCTGGTACGGGAGGGGATTGCCTATGCCCGGTCATCAGAATCACTGGAAGAGACCACGCTGAAGCTGGAGCTGAACGCGTGGGTTAACAGCATCGCCAGTGATTATCAGGACATTGGTAAAAACGTGCAGTTTCATGCACGCAATGCGCGTCTGCCGATCGTTACTCGTCCACAGGCATTGCGCAGGGTAATGACCAATCTGCTGGATAATGCGCTCAAGTTTGGCGATAGCGCGGTTATAGAGATTGATGAAGATGAAAGGCAGGTAGCGATCCGCATTATGGATAACGGCCCCGGCATCCCGGAGGCAGAACTGGAGGCGGTGTTACAGCCGTTCTACCGGGTTGAAACGTCGCGCAACCGCGAAACGGGCGGCACCGGGTTAGGCCTCGCCATTGCCGCGCAGCTCACCGCCCAGCTTGACGGGAAATTGCATATTGCAAACCGGGCAGAGGGCGGGTTGGCCGTAAGCGTGACTCTTCCGCGCGGTTAATTGTACGCCTGTGTATCTGCACCCCATGCCGATACGCAGGCAGACAAAATTCAGCTTTTCGCACACGGCCTGAACACATTCGTACGGTCAAATAACCTCACTGCACCTTCGCAGCAACCGTATCGTGAGGTCGTTATGTTTCTGATAATCGCTTTTTTGGGCGGCATGATTAGCCTGCTCAGTCCGTGCACGCTTCCCGTCATTCCTCTGCTGTTCGCTGGCTTTCAGGGGCAGCGCAAACACATTCTGGCGCTTCTGGCGGGAATGATTGTGATGTTCACGTTGGTGGCGATGGTAGTAACGGTTGCCAGCGAGTGGATCGCTGACGCCACCGTTATCGGTCGCTGGATTGCGCTGCTGATACTGAGCATTGCCGCCCTGGCTCTGATCTTCCCGCAGTTTGCTCAGCGCATTGCCCGTCCGGCGGTCAGTGCGGGAAACGTTCTCAACACCCACAGCGTTCAGCGACACGGCCTGGTTTCGGCTTTTCTGGCAGGGCTGGCCGTTGGACTTCTGTGGTCCCCCTGTGCCGGACCGATTCTCGGGGCGATCTTCAGCATTAATATTGCGGGCCACTCGGCCATCGCAACCGGAGCGCTGTTAGCCGCTTACGGCAGTGGGGGCGCGTTGATGCTGGGGCTGCTTGTCGCGGGGGGCCGTAAGCTGATAACCCCTCTGAGAGCCAAATCCGCATTGATGGCGCGTTTGCGTCAGGGAGCGGGAGTGATGATGTTAGCTGCCGTTGCGTTCAACGCCAGCGGGATGACCTCAGCCCTGAAAGGTGCCAACGGTATTGCCGACCAGCTGGAAAACGCTCTGTTGAGCCTTGCGCAACCATCCTCCACGCAGGTGAAACTGCAACCAGTCGCTGACGCAACGCCAAGCAGCCAGCTACCATCATTAAGCGGCGGTACGGGCTGGGTAAACGGTGACCCTGTCACGTCTGAGGCCTTGCGGGGGAAAGTTGTGCTTATCGATTTCTGGACCTGGGACTGTATCAACTGCCAGCATACCCTTCCGCATGTTCGAGACTGGGCGAAGAAATATGAGTCACAAGGTCTGGTGGTGATTGGCGTCCATACCCCGGAATACCCCTGGGAAAAGCCGTTATCATCGGTGAAAAACGCGGTCAATAAATGGCAGCTGCCGTACCGCGTAGTGACGGATAATAACTACAAAATCTGGAGCGCGTTCGGAAATCAGTACTGGCCAGCGCATTACTATTTCGATGCGAAAGGGCAACTGCGTTACACCGCGTTTGGCGAAGGTAACTACGACAAGCAGGAGGCCGTGATTCAGCAGTTGCTCAAGGAAGCGCGTTCCTGATCCGGCTTACGGAACCCGCTGAGCCACCATAAACAGGCGCGGAAAAGCCAGCAGTATCTGCCCGTTCTCCTGGAGCGGATACTGCTCTTCCAGCAGCTCAAGGTAGCGTTTCAGATAGTTTTTCTGCTCGCTTTCGTTGAGTTCCTGTAACCACGGCCGTAACCCCGTCGCGCTGACCCAGTCAATAATCGCCTGATGAGAGCTCATCTGATGGAAGTAGGTGGTGCGCCAGATATCCACGTCACATCCCGCTTCCGTCAGAATATCGTAGTAGGCATGGATACCCGGCAATGGCTCGCGGCCACGATCGGGGTAGCCCTGTTCCCAGGCAACTTCACGCATCAGGGCGTGCGTCGGCTCAAGCCAGTTGTCAGGCATTTGCACCGCCAGCACGCCGTTTAACTGGAGCAGTGAAACCAGGTGTGGCAGAAGGTGGTAATGGTCCGGGATCCATTGCAATGAGGCGTTGGCGTAGATCAGGCTGAGCGGCTGGTCAGGTTTGTAGTGACGGATATCCGCCTCAATAAAGTAGCAGTCTGGCAGGGCCTGTCGGGCTTCCTCCAGCATGGCCGGGGAGTTATCCACGCCGGCGATCTGCGCAGAAGGCCAGCGCTGTTTCAGCAGCGCGGTGCTGTTGCCTGGCCCGCAGCCCAAATCCACGGCTGAGGTTATGTCAGCAAGCGGCACCCGGGCCAGTAACTCAGCGGCGGGACGAGTGCGTTCTGCGCTGTACTGTAGATAAAGAGAGGGATCCCAGTCGGCCATTTTCGCATCTCCATGTTGAGGTGTTCAGCAAGAATAGCACAGGCAAATACCTGCGCCGGGGCAGGTATCTGGCTAATGGTGAGATTATAAAATGCCTTTGAGGGCCAGGTGATAGAGCAGCATGATGGTTTTTCCGTCGACGATCTGCCCATTTTCAATGCCCCGAAGCGCGTCGTCCAGCGTCATTTCCAGCACGTCGATATCTTCCCCCTCAGCTTTAACGCCGCCGCCCGCGCTGGTCCGATCCTGCGGATGATATTCCGCCAGATAGAAGTAGAGTTTCTCGGTAACCGAGCCCGGGCTCATATAGGCCTCAAAAATTTTCTCTACGCGCGTCACCTTAAACCCGGTTTCTTCTTCCGCTTCGGCCTTAATCCGGCTTTCCGGGTCAAGGTTATCAAGCAACCCGGCGGCCGCCTCAATGAGATCCTCTTCGTGACCATTGATAAACACCGGGAAACGGAACTGACGCGTCAGAATGACGGTTTTGCTGTCGCGATTATAGAGCAGGATCGTCGCGCCATTCCCCCGGTCATACACTTCACGCTCTTGCCGCTGCCAGTCGCCATCGCTGCGCTGGAAGTCAAAAGTGTATTTTTTTAGGTTATACCAGTTGTCGGACAACGTTTCGCTGTTGATGATGCGTATATCTGCACGTTTTGATTGCACGTTTGGCTCTCCTCTCGTAGAGTAAGCATCATAAACAGCACTATCGTGCAAATACAAGACACATCGTGCAACATCAGGAATAAATCATGCTCACAAGCCAGCGTAAACAGTTGATTCTGGAAAAACTGGAGGCGGAAGGCCAGGTCCAGTCAACTGCGCTCAGCCTCTTTTTCTCGGTGTCTGAGGACACTATCCGCCGGGATTTACGTGAACTGGCGGCAGAAGGGCGTTTGCAGCGTGTTCACGGCGGTGCACTGCCAGCATCTTCAGCGATTGCGCCTTTTGCCGAGCGTCAGTCCGTCAAAATGGATGCAAAAAAACGCGTGGCACGGCGAGGCGCGCAGCTCATTTCACCGGGGCAGGTGGTGATCATTGATGGCGGGACGACCACCTCTGAACTTATTACATTCTTCCCACCCGATTTACCGATAACCGTGGTGACGCACAGCCCGGGTATCGCATTGGGTCTGGTCGGCCATCCGAGCATAGAGGTGATCCTGATTGGTGGTCGTTTGTATAAACACTCCATCGTCACGGTCGGCGCGGCCGCAATTGAAGGCATCAATAATATTCATGCGGATCTGTTTTTCATGGGTGTCACCGGCGTGCATCCTGAGGCCGGGCTGACCACCGGAGATTATGAAGAAGCGTGCATCAAACGTGCATTTTCCGGCAGAGCGGCGGAAACGGTGGTACTGGCCTCGCCGGAAAAGATCAACACGGCCTCGGCGTTCGTGATTGGCGACCTGTCGCTGGTGAATACGCTGGTTGTTGAAAACACAACGGATGAACGCTGGGTGAGCGCCATGAAAGAAAAGGGCGTTACGGTGATCGCAAGCCAGTAAATATCCGCTTTTTTGCCAGCCTGACCGCCAGGCTGTCAAAAAGACAAAGGTTATCCTTCACGCGGATTTCTAGACTAAGGCTTTCATTTGTTTAAGGACAAGCCATGAAAGCGATCTCCATTCTGGCGTGTGGCGCGGACCCAACCGCGCAACGCCTGTCAACGTCTGCCATTCAGCAGGCCATAAACAGTGCTCAAGAGAACGATGTCATTCTTATTCCGCAAGGCCGTTTTCTGACCGGCGCACTGTTTCTGAAAAGCGGTGTTTCGCTTCGCCTGGATGCTGGCGCACAGCTCGTTGGAAGCCAGGATCTGGCTGATTATCCCCTGATAAACACCCGGGTGGCCGGCATTGATATGCGCTGGCCGGCAGGCATTATTAATATCATTGATTGTGAAAACGTCAGCATTACCGGTACAGGCACGATAGACGGGCAGGGTGTCATCTGGTGGCAACGCTTCTGGGGCGACGACGAACGCAGCGGCATGGTTGGCGATTACAGCGCCAGAGGATTACGCTGGGTGGTTGATTACGACTGTCAGCGCCCGCGCAATATCCTGGTCTTTGAAAGCCAGAACATTCTGCTGCGTGATTTTACCAGTCGGGAGTCCGGATTCTGGAACATACACCTCTGTTATTCGCGCCGTATCGCGGTTGAGGGTGTGCAAATCAGCAATTCTGCGGGGCCGAGCACCGACGGGATTGACGTCGACTCCTGCGAACAGGCGCGGATTGAACGCTGCATTGTGTCCTGCAATGACGACAATATTTGCATCAAATCTGGACGAGGACGCGAAGCGGCGCAAAAAGCACGTACCGCGCGCGATATAGTGATTCGAGGATGTACGCTGAATAAGGGATCCGGGATCACGCTGGGGAGTGAAACTTCAGGTGGCATTGAACGCGTCCTGATAGAAGATAACGCGTTTAACGGAACGGGCGTCGGGTTCCGCATTAAGTCGGCCCGCAACCGTGGCGGGTTTATCCGTGATATCACCGTCCAAAATTTACGTCTTACGGACGTACGTTTTCCGGTGCTGATCCAGCTGAACTGGTTTCCGCAGTACAGCTATGGCGACCAGAGCAATTTATCTGATAAACCAGAACACTGGCGCAAGCTGGCTGAAGGTGTTGAGGGCGAAGCCGGTCTTACTGAGGTCAGCGGACTGACGATTAAAAATATGACGGCGCGTCGCTCAGACAACAAATATTTCTCGCGGGCATTTTTCATTGCAGGGTATCCGGAGCGTCCTGTGGCCGGGTTAACGCTGGAGGGGATTTTTATTGACGCGACAGAGTTTGGGAAAATTTCCGGTGTGGATGGGTTGCGCTTTCAGGATGTGCAGGTGACTGCCGTAGAGAACACGCAAGACTGTAACGACAGTTATGAACGTTGATGGCATAGAATCTATGGGCATAATTCGCTGAATGAGCAGAACAAGGCTGGGCCCGAAACGGCTGGATTTGTTCTTAATTAATATTAGTGCGCATAATGTATATTATGTTAAATTGGATATTATGAAGCCTATCCCTCGTCAGATAAGCCCATCGCATCCTACCCCCTCCCTTTGCCTCTACTGAGGAAGCCTGAGAAACAGTGTCCGTTCCTGAGTCTGCGATGCTTTAAAACCATGGTGGATATAAAACGCTTTGGCTTCCTCAGTGAGTGCATGAACCATAATCGCCCGCACCCCGATATTCTCAGCTACCCGATAACAGCGTAAAACCGCATCGTGGAGTAAATCGGCTCCCAACCCGTTTCCGCGTAACGAGACATCAACTGCCAGACGGGCAAGAATAATCACGGGAATGGGATCCGGCATGTTACGCCGCAGATTCCCTGTCGCTTGCGTATGGTTAACGCTGCCGGTAGCCAGTGAGTAAAATCCCGCGACCTGCTTCGTGCCCGTTTTACAAACGACAAAGGTTCGGGCTGCGCCGAGCGCCTGGTTTTTCAGACCTCTTTGTTTTAGCCATTCGTCAAGCACGGCCTCTCCGCTGACGAACTCCGCCAGTTGATGGACGCTGGATAAGGGCTCTGGTGCTGTTACACGTCCCACTGTGGTTTCCTTGCCAGCAGTTTTTCTATGGCCGGATCGTCCGCGACCGGGGCATCGAGCATGTCAATGAACTCTGCGTACTGTTCATCGTTAAAATTGAATACACGTCGATCGAGGATCACATTCTCGGCTGCCTGACAGGCCATCTCCAGAATGAAGTCCGTGCGTGATTTATGGAGGATCTCTGCGGCGGCATCGATAAGCGCCCGCTGGGATTCTTTGGCTCTGAGATTGAGTTGAACATCTGATTTCATAGGTATACCTCTTGTATAGCAATTGCTTTACAAGCATAGCATAAGCGGTGTGTATAGCAATCGCTATACAGAGCCCGAAATTATGTCTGACCTCTCCACACCGCATATCGCAAGAATTTGCTCTCTCAGCCAGCGGTGACCAGGGTCGCGTTCCATTCTTGGGTGCCACATCTGTGAAACCATAATACGACGGCTTTTGAACGGCAGCTCGAACAGATGTACCTGGTCCGTTACCTGCTGATTGAGTAAATAGAGCGCGGGTATCATGGTGATAAGATCCGATTCCAGCGCCACGGACAGTGCCGTCGGAAATCCCGGTACGACGCTGGCGATTTTACGTTTTGTCCCCAGTTCGGCCAGCGCATCGTCAACGGAACCGTGCAACGCGCCCTCGGGTGACGCTACCACATGGCCCCAGGCGACATAATCCTTCACGCCTATTTCTGCCTGCTTAGCCAGCGGGTGTCCCTTACGCACGACGCCCACAAACCGATCCTCAAACAGTCGTTGCAGCCGTATTTCAGGCCCCATATTGCTCTGGACGCCAATCTCCAGATCAACCAGCCCTTCCCGAAGATAGCGCGACGTTTTTTCCGGCTTAGGCGCAAAGCGTATACAGACGTCCGGCGCGGCGTCGGCCACAGCCGCTATAAGCGCAGGCCCAAACGCCACCACAAAACCATCGTTTGCCCTGATGGTAAAAAGGCGCGCCAGACTTTGCGCACTGAACGTTTCAGTTGAGGGCTGCAATACCGCCCTGGCCTCGTGCACTGCACGCCTGGCGCGATCCCGGGTCGCTTCGGCCCACGGGGTCAGTACCATGTTACGTCCGGCGCGCACCAGGATCGGGTCGCCTGTAACGTCGCGTAACCTGCTTAATGTCCGGCTCATGGCCGAGGTGCTGAGGTTCAGACGGCGTGCCGCACCTGCGACACTCGCTTCGCTCAGCAATATGTCGAGTGCAATCAGTAAATTAAAATCTGGATCGGTCATAGCGCTCATTCCTGTACATTCAGATAAGGCGTTTCATGCAACGATAAAGTGCAAATGGTGCGCCTTCCGCCCTGTAAAAGCCATCTTTATAGTTTTGTCATCCATACACTCTTCTCAGAGGACAACCTGATGACGCTCTTTTCCAGTCAACCCGGCGACGAAGGACTGCCTGGCCCGGCGCGCGCACGGGTGATGGCCGCAATTATGACCACCACCTTAATGGGCGTGTTTGATGGCACCATGATCAACATTGCCCTGCCCTCCATGGCTCAGGAGATGCAGGTACCTGCCAGTATTGCCGTCTGGTTCGCCAACGGGTATCTGCTGGCGGCCGCGATGTCGCTGGCGATATTCGCGGCGCTTGCGGCCCGCCTGGGTTATCGCCCCGTTTTTCTGGCAGGTCTGACAACCTTTACCCTGACATCGCTGGGTTGCGCGCTGGCGAAGACGCCCGAAGTGCTCATCGGTATGCGCGTGCTTCAGGGGATCGGCGGCGCGGCGACGCTGAGTATTGCCCCCGCAATCCTGCGATCCGTATTTCCCGGGCGATTACTTGGCCGCATTCTGGGGTTACACGCTCTGCTCATCGCCTCCAGCTCCGCTATCGGGCCGGTATTGGGTGGGACGATCCTTCACACCCTGAGCTGGCAATGGCTGTTTGCGATAAACGTGGTTCCCGGCACCCTCGCCTTACTGCTGGCAGTCAAAGCGCTGCCGCGGGATGCGGTTCGAAAGCAAGCGCCCTTCGACACCCCGGGCGCCATATTGTCGGCGCTGCTGCTGGGGTCGACGATCATGGCGGCGAACAGCCTCCAGGAGGCTACTTATCACCCCGGCAGTCTTTGCTGGACGGTGCTCGCTGCGCTGAGCGGCATGGCGTTTATCTGGCAGATCCGCCGCACGGATAACCCCTTACTGCCGCCGACGATGTTTAAAAATGAACGTTTTACCCTCGCGGCCTTCACGTCAATGATTGCTTTTGTCAGCCAGGGGATCACTTTTATTGCACTGCCTTTCCTGTTTCAGAGCGAATACGGCTACAGTCCGCTGTTGTCTGCCCTGCTGTTTACGCCGTGGCCGCTAGGGATCGTACTGATTGCGCCGCATGCAGGCCGGTGGGCGGACACGATTTCAGCCCCGGCGATATCCACCCTGGGGCTGGTGATTTTTGTCGTGGGTTTGATCCTTCTTGCGACATTACCCGACCGCCCTACAATGTGGGATATCTGCCTGCGGAGTCTGGTATGCGGCATGGGGTTTGGCTGCTTTCAGAGTCCCAATAACCGGGAAATGCTCTCCAACGTTATTCGTGAGCATGCGAGCTATGCATCCGGTGTTTTATCCATTATGCGCACGTTCGGGCAGTGTCTGGGCGCCGCCGCCGTGGCCGTTCTGCTGGCCGCAGATGAAAGGTCAATTCATGTTGCGCTATGGGTCGCAGCCGCAGCTTCTGCGGTAGCGGTCGTCGTCAGCGCGAGTCGGTTGCGTAAAATCACTCATCCTGCGGAAACAGGATGAGCACGAAAATATAACTAAGCGCTACTCCAGCGCCAGCAGCGCAAAACTCGCCAGCCAGTGGCCGCCGCTGTAGTGGCTGCCGACAACATGCTCCACGCTTGCCGAGAGATGGCGCGCAACGGCATCGTGTAATGGCTTCCGGGCGTGATGATTTTCCGGCAGAGCACGGGCAATGTGCTTCATACACCAGGCGCGGCTGAGGTTGAGACCGTCCAGATGCGCGATTTTCGGGTCGGTGCGGTCGCTCACCTCTGCCGGGTTCATCAGCGCAGAAACGGCGCCCACTTCAGGCAGAAACGCATCGAACCAGGCCGGGAAATCCTCCACCACCTTACTCATCAGCAGGGCCTCGGTCAGCGCTCCGGAGATATACTCGTCGCCACCCGGCTCATAATGCGCAGGATATTGCGTGTCCGCGAGGTAAAACCGCGTTGCCGCGTCCAGGATGGCGCGCTCAAGCGTGTCATCGTTCACCGCCCGGGCATAATCCAGCCCCAGCGCGAGCGCAAACGCCGTGTTGTAGTGCGTCCCGACGCGGATCGGATAGGTAAGCTTGCTGAGGTAATCCACCAGCCGCTGGCGAATATCCCGCGTTAACGGTTGCAGCGTCTGGTACCAGCGCTCCGCCTGCGGCAGTGACGATTGCTTCAGCTCCTGCGCCAGCGCCAGCAGCCAGCCGTAGCCATAAGGCCGCTCAAACGACGCGCGGAACGGCGCGGTAAAATAGGCCAACTCCTTCGCCACCTTCTCGTCGGTCAGGTGTTCTTCGAACAGAGTGATGATCTCTTCCCGGCACGGCAGTTCGGGCCAGAGACGCAGGCAGCGCAGCAGCAGCCAGTAGCCGTGCACCGCAGAGTGCCAGTCAAAACAGCCGTAAAAGATCGGGTGCAGCTCGCGAGGCGGCAGAACGTCGCCGTCATCGTTGAGCAGATGCATAATGTGGTTCGGGTATTCCTGACGTAAATAGGTCAACGGCATTCTGGCGAAGGCGTCAGCCTGATGTTGCGTTAATTCCATTGCAGCTCCTTAGCGAAACACGAGGAAATACATTAAGAACACGTTCACCACCAGCAGGGTTAACGCGGTCGGGATCTGGATCTTGATAACCTGATATTTGTCTTTTAGCTCCAGTAGCGCGGCGGGCACAATGTTGAAGTTGGCGGCCATCGGCGTCATCAGCGTGCCGCAATAGCCAGCGTACATACCGATAGCCAGCAGCGGCGCTGGGTTACCGTGATGGACATTAATCAGGAATGGCAGAGCGATACCGGCGCTTAACACCGGGAAGGCTGCGAAGGCGTTACCCATGATCATGGTAAACAGCGCCATCCCCACGCAATAAATGACCACCAGCATGAAGCGGCTGTCCGGGTTCACAAACAGGCTGACCACCTTTTGTACCGATTCGCCGGTATTCGCCACCACAAACACCCCGCCGAGCATGGCGAGCATCTGCGGCAGGATCACCGCCCAGCCAATGGTATCGACCAGCCGACGCGACTGACGAACCGCATGCAGCGGCGTACCTTTTGTCAGCCACCAGCCGGTGAGGATAGCTGCCACACAGGCCACGCACAGCGCCGCCAGCGTAAGCTGTTTCTGGTCGAGCAGATAGACACCGCCAATCGACACGCCTTTCAAAAATAGCGTCCCGATGACCGTTACCACGGGGATCATCAGTGCCGGTAAAAACAGCCAGTTTTTCAGCCGGTTCGACGAGGCAACGCGCTCCTCCTCGGTGGACATTTTATAACGCCCCTTCCCGACCAGCCCGAAACCGGCCAGCAGCGCAATCACGATAACGGCGCCGCCAATAATGCGATACGCCAGGGACTTACCCAGCTCCTGCACCATCAGATCGCCAAACAGGAAGATCCCGCCAAACAGAAACCAGAACAGCGCCGTGGTATAGCGTTTCGGGTTAGCGCGATCGCGAAGGGTCATCACAACCAGCAGCATCACGACGAAGCCGATCAGGTAGTACACGCGGTTAATGGTGATGAGGGTCATCATTGTGCGATCTCCTGCGTACCCTGCTCTGCTTTCCAGGCCATCACGTCGCGACGAATGCTGGCATCAAGGCGTAGCAGACGCGTCATATGGATGATCAGTGCCGCAATGGCGGTCGGAATGGCCCACAGGCCGATATGCAGCGGTTCGATCCCCTCGATCCCGTTCTCTTTCAGGAACGCATCAATCAGCAGTACCGCGCCAAAGGCGATAAAAATATCTTCCCCAAAGAAAACCGCGATATTGTCACACGCGGCGGCATGGGCTTTGATTTTGTCGCGGATAGTCTGCGGCAGTTCCCCGTATTCATTCAGAGCGGCCCCTTCCGCCATCGGCGCCAGCAGCGGACGCACCGTTTGCGCGTGGCCGCCAAGCGACATCAGGCCCAGCGCAGCCGTTCCTTCGCGGGCAACAAAGTAGAGCATCAGGATACGCGCCGAGGTGGCGCTGGCGATCTTCGCGACCCAGGCCTGGGCGCGTTCTTTCAGCCCGTAATACTCTAATAGGCCAATCACCGGCAGGATCAGAATGAAGGTGGCAAGCGATCGGCTATTCACGAACTTTTCGCCAAAGGTTTCCAGCAGCATACCGAAATCCATGCCAACCAGCAGGCCCGTCGCCAGGCCCGCCACCACGACAACCAGCAGCGGGTTGAAACGCAGTGCAAAACCAATAACCACCACCGGAATCCCGATAAGTGGCAACAGTGTAGAACTGTCCATAAACGTTACCCTATCCAAAGTGAGCGTTGCGCGCCGACGGCTATTTTTTATACTTCGCAGCAGAGCGAAGCCGGTGCATTACGGCGCGCGATGTTGTGTTTTGCGTGAGGCTCCACAGAACCTGCACTAAAAAGCTATATCTGAACGTCAAAAACATGTAAACAATTTATCAATAAAATGTTCTTATTTTATCGACGGGTTTACATTTCGGGGGAAGGATCGTTATGACAGTAAAGAAAAAGACGACAGCGTTAAACCACGACGATATTGCGGACGGGCGAATCGTCTCCTCCCGTCATCTCGTCTCAGAGCGGTGTGCTGAATTATCAGAGCTGGAATATGCGCTGATCATGACCAGCAATGCGTTTAACAAATGGATGGTGCGCTGCATGACCGCAGCGGGTGAACCGGATATGGGGGCCTTTGATGTTTCGCTTCTGCACCACGTGAATCACCGCAACCGTAAGAAAAAGCTGGCTGACATCTGCTTTGTGCTGAACGTGGAAGATACCCACGTGGTGACGTATGCGCTGAAAAAGCTGGTCAAGGCGGGCTACGTCACCAGCGAGAAAGCGGGAAAAGAGCTTTTTTTCTCCACTACGGAGGAGGGAAAAGCGCTGTGCATGAAGTACCGGGAGGTGCGGGAGGCCTGCCTGATCAACATTCATGCGGAAAGCGGTATTCCGGGCGCGTCGATTGGCGAGACCGCGCAGTTACTCCGCGCGATCTCCTCCCTGTATGATACCGCCGCACGCGCGGCGGCCTCGCTTTAAGGACGGCGGAACAGGGTGATACTCCGCCCGGCCAGCTCGTAATCGACAGATTCAGTGATGATTTCCCCCGTGGTGGCATCCTCCGACGTCGAGAGTTCGAGCACCCAACCCCCTTCGCCAAACTGCGGGATCTGGAATGGCACCGTACCTTCAAACGGGTTAAACAGCATCAGCACGTCTTGCCAGACGCCCTCTTCCTGCTCAAGATCAGGACGGCTGATGGCAAGACCAAGGGTGGAACCCTCGTCCCACTGTTCCGACTGCTGCGGTCCGCCACCGGCGTTAAACCAGCGGATCTCCAGCCCGTCGCGCCAGTTCTCACGTCGCAGCAGCGGCTGCGTCGCGCGCAGGGCAATCAACCGACGGGTAAAGTCGCGCAGCTTCTCGTCGTTTTCAGTGAGTCCTTCCCAGTTTACCCAGGAGATCTCGCTGTCCTGACAATAGCCGTTATTATTGCCCTTTTGCGTCCGGCCAAACTCATCGCCTGCCAGCAGCATCGGCGTGCCGTGCGAGAAGAAGAGCGTGGTGAGGAAGTTGCGCTTTTGCCGCTCGCGGGTGGCAATGATATCCGGGTTTTCCGTCGGCCCTTCCTCGCCGTAGTTATACGAACGGTTATCGTTATGTCCGTCGTTATTATCTTCCCCGTTATCGGCGTTATGTTTCTCGTTGTACGATACCAGGTCGTTCAGCGTGAAGCCGTCATGCGCGGTGATAAAATTGACGCTGGCCCACGGACGACGCCCGCGCAGATCGTACAAATCACCGGACCCTAACAGACGGGCGGCAAAATCGTTAGAAACGTTATCCCCCTTCCAGTATTCACGTACCGTATCGCGGTATTTGTCGTTCCACTCACCCCAGCCAGGTGGGAAGCCCCCCACCTGATACCCGCCGGGGCCGATATCCCACGGCTCACCGATGAGCTTCAGCTTCGACAGCACCGGATCCTGGGTCACGGCATCAAAGAAGCCGCCGCGCGGATCGAACCCCTCCGGCTCACGTCCGAGAATGGTCCCGAGGTCAAAGCGGAAACCGTCAATCTGCATCGACTCCGCCCAGTAGCGCAGGGAGTCCATGACCATCTGTAACACGCGCGGGTGCGATGTATTAACGGTGTTCCCGGTGCCGGTGTCGTTGATGTAATACCGGTGCTGATCCGGCATGGTGCGGTAATAACAGAAGTTATCAATCCCCTTAAACGACAGGGTTGGTCCCAGCTCGTTGCCCTCCGCCGTGTGGTTATAGACCACGTCGAGGATCACCTCGATGCCCGCGTCATGATAGGCACGCACCATGTCGCGGAAACCCTGGATGCCCGCCGGGCCGTAATAGCGGGACGCTGGCGCAAAGAAACCGAGCGAGTTATAGCCCCAGAAGTTTTTCAGGCCGCGATCGAGCAGGTGCTGATCGTCAGGGAACCAGTGAACCGGTAGCAGCTCGACCGAGGTAATGCCGAGGCTTTTGATGTACTCCACCGAGGCTTTATGCCCCATCCCCTCAAACGTACCGCGCAGTTCAGGCGGAATAGCCGGGTTAAGCTGGGTAAAGCCTTTTACGTGGCTTTCATAGACCACGGTATGCGGCCACGGGATATCGGGCCGGCGTGAGTCCTGCCAGTCAACGGCATTGGGGTCGATGACCTTACATTTGGGCGTAAATGGCGCGCTGTCTCGCGTATCAAAACTGAGATCCAGCTCATCGTGTCCCAGCTCATAGCCGAAGTGGGCATCGTTCCACTCAATGTCACCCACCAGTTCACGGGCATAGGGGTCAATAAGCAGCTTATTGGGGTTAAAACGGTGACCGTTCTCCGGATCGTAGGGGCCATACACACGGTAGCCATACAGCGCCCCCGGTTTCAGATCCGGCACATAGCCGTGCCAGACCTCATGGGTATATTCCGGCAGTTCCAGGCGGGCGATTTCTGTTTTTCCCGAAGGATCAAACAGACACAGCTCCACCCGCTCCGCGTGGGCGGAAAACAGGGCGAAGTTTACCCCTTTCCCGTCATAATTTGCGCCCAACTGCTGGCCATGACCGGCCCGAATTTCAAACGTTGTATCCTTTGGCATTTTTGTTCTCCTCGATTAGTCGCAGGTAAGCAGAACCAACAAACATCCCTTTTCAGACGTTAAATCCAGCGTCTCTGGCAGAAGGCGACGCTCACCGGTAAACAGATCCCGGTAGTGCTTCCCGGCCAACTCCTGGGGTATGGCCACGATAGTGTTGGCCCACAGCAACGCATTGTCGGTGACGTCAAACACCAGACGCGGCACGGCGACGATCAGCGCCTCGTCATCTTTTATGCGGGCATAAACGATCAGATTCTCCTCCCGCTCACCGGTTACCTTCAGCGGCAGCCAGTCGCCGTAGCGGAAAAGTGCGGGGTAATGTGGCCGAAGCCGTAACAGCGTGGCGGTAACGTACTGCTTCACGCTGCCGTCTCGCCAGCGTTGCGCATCGTTAAAAACGGTGCCATCCGCTACGCTGAGGTTTTCCGCCAGTGCGGCGAAATCCGGTTCGCGGCGGTTATCCGGGTCGACGAGGCTGAAGTTAAGCCCCTCGCTGCCCTGGTAGATGTCCGGTACGCCAGGCGCAGTCAGCTTGATCACCGTCTGGCTCAGGCTGTTCATTAACCCAGCCCGAATAAACGGCTGGAGTGCGGCACTGAAATCACGCAGGAACAGGGTGTTATCCGGGGAAAGCAGATGGCGCACGTAGTCCAGGACCACGCTCTCGTAACCTTCGTTACTGTCGATCCAGTCGGTACGCTGCTTGGCCTCGCGCAGGGCTTTCTCGATAAAGCCGAGGAAACGCTCTTCCAGTGACTTAAGGCCATCACGATCCTCAGGCGACAGGGTTGCTGGCCAGACGCCCGCCAGCGCCTGGAAGATCATCCAGGTGTCGGCGGCGTTCGGCGCGGTGCCATCGTTGAGGAATCGGACCTGCGTCTGGTTCATCTGCCGCCAGCGCGCCAGATTTTCTCCCCACAGATCTGGCGCTTCCGTCAGCGTATACAGACGAGCTCGTGCATCCTCGCCGCGTTTGGTGTCGTGGGTGGAAGTTCCCAGCAGCGCATCGGGCTGGCGGGCAAGTCGAATGCGCATCTCCTGATGAAAACGGGAAAGTGAAAACGCGCGCGGCGTCGGGTCGGCGCCGACTTCGTTCAGGGCCAGCTCCAGGTTATGGCGGAAGAACAGCGTATCCTCTACCGATTTCGCCATCAGCGGCCCGGTCAGTTGCTGAAAACGGGTGCGGAAAAGCGAGGCCAGCGCGTGGTCATGCTCCGGCAGATCGCCAGTAAGAATACGCACGATCAGGCTCAGAGCGGGTTCAGAGGCGTTGACGCTGGCGACCACACGGCTGAGCAGCGCCACATCCGGTGGCGTCAGTCCCTCAGCGGTGCCGTAGGTGCGATACACCGGAAACGCGATAAGCAGCTCACGCAGGGCATGGCGGATATCCTCATGCTCCACTTCTGCACCGTTATGCCCGGCCAGCTCGCTGGCTATTTTGAGCAACGTGGTAAATTCACCCTCAAAATTACGATCGGTCATCAGCCCTTTGGCGTTGCGAAGTTCCGCCTGCCTGTCCACGGTCGTACCCAGCGTCTCGTCGTAGAGCATCTCCAGCCGCGAGAGGTTGGTATCATCCACCAGCACTTCCGCCAGGGAGGCGATAAACTCATAACCCGTAGTACCTGAGATGGGCCACTCCGGAGGAAGCTGTTCCCCTTTGGCGAGGATTTTTTCCACCGTGATGTAGCAATCCGGTCCGGTAGCCGCACGCAGTCGCTGCAAATAGCCCAGCGGATCGGCAAGCCCGTCCACATGGTCAATGCGCAGGCCGTCGACAACCCCGGCGTGGACAAGCTCAAGGATCAGGTGGTGCGTATCTGCGAATACCGCCTCATCCTCTACCCGCACGCCGACCAGCCCGGTGATTTCAAAAAAGCGACGCCATGAAAGCTGTTTCGGCGCTTCACGCCAGGACATCAGCCGCCAGCTTTGCGCCTCGTGGATCTCAGCGATGCTCTTGCCTTCGGCATACGTGCCGGGATTAAGCGGATAGGCGGTATCATAGTAAACCAGCGCTGCGCTGTTTGTGACACTGTCACGTTTTAAGGTGATAGTCCCCCGCTCCAGCTCGGCTTCAAAGGTGTCGCCAAGAAACGGCAACGTCAGCGGTCGGGACCAGTCGATATCAAAATACGCCGCATAGCGGCTCTGCCTGCCATGTTCGATAACATCGCGCCACCAGCGGTTTTCCAGCGAGGTCGACATATGGTTAGGAACGATATCCAGAATCAGCCCCATCCCCGCCTGTTTCAGCGCCGCCGCCATGCGGTCAAACCCTTCCCGCCCGCCAATCGCCGGGTCAATTTCGTTGGGGTCGGTCACGTCATAGCCGTGGGTGGAATCCGTGGTTGCGGTGAAAACAGGCGACGCGTAAAGATGGCTGATACCGAGGTCTTTCATATACGGAATCAGATCTGCCACGCGGTCAAAGGTCATGCCGTTGCGAAACTGAATTCGGTAAGTAGAGGAAGGGATCATAGCGCTGCTTCTCCATCAGCAAAGCGAACAACGATGCTGTTCGACGGCAGGTTTTCGACTGCCTCCGGCCAGCTAAAGATCGTTTTTCCAGGCAGGTCCGGTAAGGCGAACGGCTTTTTGCCGATATTCAGCGCCAGCGACAACGTGCCGGACGGAAAACGCCAGCTCACGACAACCATGCCGAGCGCCGTTTGCAGGACGTTACCCTCCACGGTGCCCCGCTGTTTCAGTAACGGGACGATAAAGCGCTGACGCAGCACAATCAGCTCGCGCGTGACGTGCAGCCACGCCCTGCCTTCCTCCGTGTCTGCCTTGTTCCAGTCAAGCTTCGACCGCATAAAGGTATTTACGTCATTGGGGTCCGGTACGGTTTCATCGTGCCCGGCATGGCCGGTAAACTCTTTCGCGCGCCCTTCCCGCACCGCTTTCGCTAGGTCGCCGTGGAAGTCGGTGAAAAAGAGGAACGGATGCGTTTCGCCATACTCCTCGCCCATAAACAGCAGCGGAATATGGGGCGACAGGAGCAGCGCCGCGAACAGCACGCGCGTTTTATCCGCCCCAGCCAGAGAGATAAGCCTCTCCCCCTGGGCACGGTTGCCGACCTGGTCGTGATTTTGAATAAAATCGACAAAAAACTGTGGGGGTTGCTCGCGACACTCTACCCCGCGCGATTTTCCGGTCTGAAGCGAGATTTCCCCCTGGTAGACAAAGCCTTCTGCCAGCGCCCGCGCCAGTTTTTTCTCCGGCTCAAAGGCAAAATCCTGATAGTAGGCGTGTGATTCTCCCGTCGCGAAGACATGCGCGGCGTTGTGAAAATCATCATTCCATTCGGCGGTGAAAAGCGGCGTCTGACCATGCTCATCACGCGGATGCAGGAAAATCACGTTGCGACTGTCTTCGGTGGTCAGATGGATATGCCGATCCGGAAAGGCGTCGCGGATCCGTTGCGCTATCTCGGGAAGAATATGGGTCTCAGCGTCGTCATGGATCTGGTCGATGGCGTCGAAGCGCAGACCGTCAAGATGATACTCCGAGAGCCAGAATAACGGCGCCTCAGCGATGTATTGCCGGACAGCTTCAACCTCATAGGCAATACCGTTGCCCCACGGGGTCATACGATCCTGATGGAAAAACGCCGGCGAGAGCAACGGCAGGTAGTTCCCTTCCGGGCCAAAGTGGTTGAGTACGATATCCAGCACCACGGAAAGCCCGAGCGCGTGGGCGGCATCAATGAAGGCATGAAAATCATCCGGTGTACCATAAGCCGAGTGCGGGGCATACAGCAGTACACCGTCATACCCCCATCCGCGCGCGCCCCCGAACTGGGACACGGGCATCACTTCCAGTTGCGTAATACCCAGTTCGGCCAGATAAGGCAGTTTGTCGATGGCCGCCCTGAAGGTTCCTTCCCCGGTGAAGGTGCCGATATGCAGCTCGTAGATCACCGTCTCTTCCCACGGTCGTCCTTGCCATTCGCGCTGAGCGGGCAGGCTGCGACGCGGGTCGATCACCACCGACGGGCCATTGACGTCAGCCTGCTGCGCGCGCGAGGCCGGGTCCGGCACCGCCATTCCATCCTGTAAAACAAACTGATACGTCGTACCGTGCCTGACGCCGGGCACGTCAATCTGAAACCAGCCGTCGCCCACCGCCGCCATGTGAATGTCGGTATCGGTTAAACGCAACGTGAGATCTTTTTGCCCTTCTGCCCAGACGCGAAAACGTACAACGTCATCGGAAATAAACTCAGCACCCCAGTGCCTGCGACATGTTCTGAATTCCATTCATTGTCCTCGAATGACCACATTTTACGCGGAACGAAATACAAGCTTAGACCAGGATCTACAGAGTGTTATGCCAGCAGAGTATGCCGCTTCGTCTATTATCGATTTATAACTCCCACTTAAGGAATACTATGCATATTCGAAAAGGATTAAGCACCGACCTTGCCCGTCTTGAATGCTGTGATTTTTCTTTTACGGTCGATGAGATTGCCAGAGAGCCTTTTCTCAATGGTGATTTGCATATCGAGGCGCTGACCGAACCTTATCTTAAAACCTATGAACTGGATCTCCAGACGCTGGAAAATCATTGTGTTAATCCGGATTCAATATTTCTTATCGCCGAAACGGATGACGGTGAAATCGCCGGTTTTATTACCGCGTC
This sequence comes from Enterobacter sp. MGH 38, assembly GCF_000492855.1. NCBI lineage: Bacteria > Pseudomonadati > Pseudomonadota > Gammaproteobacteria > Enterobacterales > Enterobacteriaceae > Enterobacter > Enterobacter sp. MGH 38. The sequence goes on from NZ_KI535608.1 coordinate 1,342,663, forward strand.
CTGCAACTGGAATAAATTTATATCGGTGGATTACATTGCCGTGGAGCGTTCAAAGCGTCGTACGGGCGCGGCGCACAAGCTGATGTCCGCCACCCACGTCTGGGCGCGAAGCCTCAATGCGCCCGGGTTACGGCTGGAGACGCAGAACGTTAATGTTTCTGCCTGTCTTTTTTATCGTCACTATGGGTTTATTCTCGGCGGTTACGATCGCTACCTTTACAACGCCCTGCCGGAAAAAGATGAGGTCGCCCTTTTCTGGTATTACATGCTGGCTTGAGAAAATATTTTATATCCGCTACCGGAAGATAGATTTGTCTGAATTTGTCAATTTTGCCCGCTTACGTTTAATTAACGACTAATCTTGGAATTCACTATTAAGGAGGCCGGTATGTCTACAGGAAATAATCACACGCTGCATTACCCTCGTCCACCGTTTGCTGAACAACCGCAAAGGGCCCCCGGGCTGGCATCGGAAATGAAGCCAATACCGGATCATGGTGAAACAAGTTATATCGGGTCAGGAAAACTGGCAGGAAAAAAAGCGCTGATTACCGGCGGTGATTCCGGAATTGGTCGCGCGGTAGCGATCGCCTATGCCCGTGAAGGCGCAGATGTCGCTATTGGCTATCTGCCGGAAGAGGAGTCCGATGCGGCATCGGTCATTGCGCTGATTCAGGCTGAAGGCCGTAAAGCGGTCGCCATTCCGGGCGACATTCGCGTGGAGTCGTTCTGCGACACGCTGGTGGAAAAAGCCGTTGCCGAACTGGGCGGCCTGGATATTCTGGTGAATAACGCCGGACGCCAGCAGTACTGTGAATCTATCGACGATCTCACCACGGCAGATTTTGACGCGACGTTTAAGACCAACGTCTATGCCCCCTTCTGGATCACCAAAGCTGCGCTGCGCCATTTGCAGGAAGGCGCCGTGATCATTAACACCACTTCCGTTCAGGCGTTTAAACCGAGCGCGATCCTGGTGGACTATGCGCAGACCAAAGCCTGTAACGTAGCCTTTACCAAGTCTCTGGCCCAGCAGCTGGGACCGCGTGGCATTCGGGTGAATGCCGTCGCGCCAGGTCCATACTGGACGCCTCTTCAGTCCAGCGGCGGCCAGCCGCAGTCCAAAGTTCAGAAGTTCGGGGAAGATACGCCCCTGGGAAGACCGGGCCAGCCGGTTGAAATCGCACCGCTGTATGTATTGTTTGCCTCCGATACCTGCTCATACGCCTCCGGGCAAGTGTGGTGCTCTGACGGCGGTACCGGCGTGCTGTAAAGCATCCTCTCAGACCTATCCATTCCATGGATAGGTCACATTCACTTCCCGGCGGTTCTCAAAAATCGCAGTTGAACTATGATGAACTTACTATTGAGGAGCCCATCATGTTTACTGTGAAAAAACTTGCGATATCAACCCTGTTGGCCGGTTCGGTTTTATTCTTTCCCGCTATCCACGCGGTGGCCAGCGTTCCGCAGCATGTGGTGAAACAGCAGGCTGGCGGCTACAGCGTTCAGGTTGGCGATACGATTGTCACCGCCTTTACGGACGGGAGCGTGCCGCAGGATCTGCACGCCTTACTGCGCCGGACGACGGCGGAAAATACCGATGCGTTACTGGCTAAAAACTTCCAGGCCAATCCGGTGGAAGCGTCGATTAACGCGTTCTATATCGCCATCCCCGGCCACAAAATTCTGGTGGATACCGGTTCTGGTCAGCTGTTTGGCCCCGGCAAAGGGGGGCGGCTGATTGAGAGCCTGGCGACCCAGGGCATCAAACCCGAAGATATTACCGATATTCTGATCACCCATGCTCACTCCGATCACGCTGGCGGCCTGGTTAAAGACGGTCAGCGCGTGTTTACCCGCGCGCAGGTGTATGTCGGCAAACCGGATATCGATTTCTTCTTTAACGACGAGAACCAGAAAAAGTCTGGCTATGACCAGAACTACTTCGACGTCGCGCACAAGACCTTAAAGCCCTATCTGGATGCCGGAAAAGTGACGACCTTCTCCGGCACGGAACAGCTTCTGCCGGGCATCAGCGGTACGGTTCACCCGGGTCACACTCCAGGCTCCGCGTTCTACACGCTGGAGAGCAAAGGTGAAAAAATGACTTTTGTCGGCGACATCATTCACGTTGCCGCGGTTCAGTTCCCACAGCCCAACGTGACGATTGCTTACGATGAGGATCAGGACGGCGCCGCCCGGGTGCGCAACGCTGCTTTCGCTGAGTTTGTGAAAAATAAAGCGCTGATTGCGGCGCCACATCTGCCTTTCCCCGGGATCGGCTATGTGACGAAAGGTGAGCGGGACGGCTACGCGTGGGTTCCGGTGACCTATACCAACCGTGACGCAAAATAAGATGTCCCCCTCCGATATGGATATGGACCTGATCCTGACGCTGGATGCGTTACTCAGGGACCAGAATATCACCCATGCCGCCGCGCGGCTGGGCATCAGCCAGCCGGCGATGTCTGGCCGCCTTGCGCGCCTGCGCGTGTTGTTTGGTGAGCCGCTGTTTGTCCCTTCCCCACACGGACGTGGGGTGTTACCGACGCCGCGCGCCGAGGGGTTAAGGCCGCAGGTCGCGACGGTTTTGCAGGGTATATCGGCGATGCTTGAACCCACCACGTTTAACGCGCAGAACAGCAACCGCACCTTTGTGATTGCCCTGCACGAGAACCCGGCGCTGATGCTGGGGGCAGAGTTGCAGAATCAGATTAGCAGTGCGGCGCCAGGTATCCGCCTGCGTTTTGCGCTCCCGGAAACCCAACTGCTGCCAGCGCAGATGGAAAATGGCGATGTGGATATTTATGTCGGCGTTAACGCGGTGGCGCACGATGCATGGGTCAGACGCAAGCTGTTTGACGATGAATATGCCACAGCCCAGCGAAAAGGCCATCCGCGCGGTACGAGTCCGATGGATCTGGATAGCTATTGTAGCCTTTCCCACCTGGTGGTTTCATCCGAGGGCGACCCGTTCGCGGGCTTTGTCGATCAGCACCTGGCGGGGCTTGGCCACCAGCGTAACGTAGTGATGTCGACGCAAAGCTATGCGATGGCGCCTGCGATTGTTGCCGGTGCCGATTTGCTCTGCACCTTACCCAGACGCATGTTGCTACGGTTTACGCAAACGCTTGATATTTTTCCGCCGCCGCTGGATCTCCCGCCGATCGTCATCGGTATGTACTGGCACCCGAAAAACAGCCAGGATCCGGCTAACCGCTGGCTGCGAGAACAGCTTCTTCAGGCCGCCGGACGTCAGGTATGATCGAGGATACTCATCAATTTTTTCAGCACCTCAGAGCGAATAATCCGGTGGCAAACCAGCGTCAGCTCGCTCTCCCGGAGTCGGTCAAGAATATCCACAAAGACGACGTTTTGTACGCATATCGCCTTCGCTGAAGCCGGCAGCATGGCGATGCCAAACCCTGCCGAGACGAGACTTATCACCGTGGGGACATCGGTGGCATTTTGCACAACGTCAGGCTGTATGCCCGCGCTGTGGCAGGCATCATAGAAATATTGCTCCAGCCCCATCCCCTCCGGGTCGCGCAGGGCGATCCACTTCTCCTCTTTCACCGACGCAAGCGTCAGCGCGGCGGAGCCCGCCAGGCTGTGTTGACGAGGTAAGGCCAGCACGGCTTTTTCCGTTGTGAAAGGACGGCTTTGCAGATCGTCAGGCAGCAGCGGTAACGGGGCACGAATAATGGCCACATCCAGCTGGTTGCTTTGCACGCCGGTATAAAGGGTTTGCACATTTCCCGTCATCATGGAAAGGCTGATGGCGGGCCATTTCTCATGTAAAAGCCGCAGCGCGGCGGGCAGCTTACTGTCGAATATCGCACTTGAAACACATCCGAGATTCAGCACGCCCTGTTCCCCTCTGGCCGTCTGTCTGGCATCCAGAATCGCCTGATCGGTCATTAAAATCGCGACTCTGGCTTTACTGAGAAACGCCTCACCGGCTGGCGTCAGCGTCAGGCGACGATTCGCCCGGCTAAAGAGCATTACCCCCAGACGATCTTCAAGCGTTTTTATCTGCTGACTCAGCGCGGGCTGCGCCATGTTAAGGCGCTCCGCCGCTCGATGCATGTGAAGCTCTTCCGCCACCACGATAAAATTGCGCATCAGTCGAAACTGCATACCATGCCTTTATTATTGATAATAAAATTCATATTAAAATAGCATAAATGATGCAATTGATAGCCCTCTTCGTCCGGTTAAGAATGGATGCATTCATCCGAGGAGGGAAAAATATGGAAAACCACATCAACGATCTCAGAAGTGCTATCGAACTGCTAAAACGCCATGAAGGTCAATACCTTGAAACCAGCCATCCGGTCGATCCTGACGCGGAGCTGGCGGGTGTGTACCGGCATATTGGTGCTGGCGGCACGGTAAAACGTCCGACGCGCATTGGCCCGGCGATGATGTTTAACGCTATTAAGGGATACCCCGACTCCCGTATTCTGGTCGGAATGCACGCCAGCCGCGAGCGGGCGGCGCTCCTGTTGGGCTGCGATCCCTCTGAACTGGCAAAACATGTCGGCCAGGCCGTGAAAAACCCGATTGCTCCCGTTGTGGTTCCGGCGGCACAGGCGCCGTGTCAGGAACAGGTGTTTTATGCCGACAATCCGGACTTCGATCTGCGTAAATTGCTTCCGGCACCGACCAACACGCCGATAGATGCCGGTCCGTTCTTCTGTCTGGGGCTGGTGCTGGCAAGCGATCCGGAAGATGCCTCACTGACCGATGTCACTATTCACCGTCTCTGCGTGCAGGAGCGCGATGAGCTCTCCATGTTTCTTGCCGCGGGCCGCCATATTGAAGTGTTCCGTAAGAAAGCCGAGGAGGCGGGCAAACCGTTGCCGGTCACGATCAATATGGGTCTCGATCCCGCTATCTATATTGGCGCCTGTTTCGAAGCCCCTACCACGCCCTTCGGCTACAACGAACTGGGTGTCGCCGGCGCGTTACGTCAGACCCCCGTCGAGCTGGTGCAGGGTGTGGCCGTAAATGAAAAAGCGATTGCGCGTGCGGAAATTATCATCGAAGGCGAACTGCTGCCGGGCGTGCGCGTAGAAGAAGATCAGCATACCCACACCGGGCACGCGATGCCGGAATTTCCCGGCTACTGCGGGGAGGCTAACCCCTCCTTACCGGTAATCAAAGTGAAGGCCGTCACGATGCGTCATCAGGCGATCCTGCAAACCCTGGTAGGACCGGGCGAAGAGCACACCACGCTGGCCGGTTTGCCAACGGAGGCCAGCATCCGTAATGCGGTGGAAGAAGCCATTCCCGGTTTTCTGCAAAACGTCTATGCGCATACCGCTGGCGGCGGCAAGTTCCTTGGCGTATTGCAGGTGAAAAAACGCCAGCCCTCTGACGAAGGGCGTCAGGGTCAGGCGGCTCTCATTGCGTTAGCCACCTATTCCGAGCTTAAAAACATTATTCTCGTCGACGAAGATGTGGATATTTTCGACAGCGACGACATCTTGTGGGCGATGACGACCCGTATGCAGGGCGATGTCAGCATCACCCATCTGCCGGGGATCCGCGGACACCAGCTCGATCCGTCTCAGGCGCCGGACTACAGCCCCTCCATTCGTGGCAACGGGATCACCTGCAAAACGATTTTCGACTGTACGGTGCCCTGGGCGCTGAAGTCCCGCTTTGAGCGTGCGCCCTTTATGGAGGTAGACCCAACGCCGTGGGCACCTGAACTGTTTAAAAAATAGCGTTAACCGGAAAATCTTCTTCACCCTTCACGGGTGAAGAACCTCACGCTGAAATTGCCGCGTCCCCTGCTTTCTTGTAACCTTTGAGCGTTTATCACATCCCCATAAAAAATGAGACTACCGGACGCCTATGACAGCACATGTTTCCAACGATCCTTTGCATGGCGTAACCCTCGAAATGCAGGTTAACGCGCTGGTTGCGCGATATGGCTGGAATGAACTGGGCAACCGAATCAAAATCAACTGTTTTCGCAAGGACCCGAGTGTTAAATCGAGTCTGAAGTTCCTGCGCCGCACCCCATGGGCGCGGGCGGAAGTTGAAGCCCTCTACCTCGACTCCCTTCACGATGACGGTAACGGGGAACAGGACGAACCGGCGTTTAATCCCTGGACGGATAGCCGGACACCCAGGAGCTAACACGCAAATGATGCGACACGTAAAACGGACTGGCGCGCTGCTTGGCTGCGCGCTTTTACTGGTAAGTTGCACTTCCAAACCACCTAAATCACTCGTAACCCCGCTGCCGCAGGCGAAACCTGTACAGCAGACTAAAGAACCCATGCGCGGGATCTGGCTGGCGACCGTCTCCCGTCTCGACTGGCCTCCCGTTTCATCGGTGAATGGCCGTAGCGCGGACCAGCGCATCGCCCAGCAACAGCGGGCGCTGACGGACAAGCTCGATAAGCTGAAAAATCTTGGGATCAACACCGTCTTCTTTCAGGTAAAACCGGACAGTACGGCGCTGTGGGCTTCTAAAATACTGCCCTGGTCAGATACCCTGACGGGGACTATCGGGGAAGATCCCGGTTACGATCCGCTTCAGTTTATGCTGGATGAAGCGCACAAGCGTGGGATGAAGGTTCATGCCTGGTTTAACCCATACCGCGTTTCCACCAACACGAAGCCGTCGACCATCGCCGCGCTTAACCGCACCTCGTCGCTTCATCCTTCGAGCGTGTACGTCCTGCATCCGGAGTGGATCCGCACCTCGGGGGATCGTTTTGTTCTCGACCCGGGCATTCCCGAGGTGCGGGACTGGATAACCCAGGTGGTGATGGAAGTGGTAAATCATTACCCTGTCGACGGCGTTCAGTTCGATGACTATTTTTACACCGAGACGCCGGGCTCCCCCCTGAATGATGCCTGGACCTTCAGGCGCTATGGCGAAGGATTTGCGTCAAAAGCGGACTGGCGTCGACACAATACGCAGCAGTTGATTGTGCAGGTCTCCAGGGCGATCAAGCAGGCTAAACCTGAGGTCGAATTTGGCGTCAGCCCGGCGGGGGTCTGGCGCAATCGCTCCTTCGACCCGGCAGGCTCGGACACGCGCGGCGCCGCAGCCTATGATGAATCCTACGCTGACACGCGCAAATGGGTACAGCAGGGATTACTGGATTACATTGCGCCGCAGATCTACTGGCCCTTCGCCCGCGACGCGGCACGTTACGATGTGCTGACAAAATGGTGGGCTGACGTGGTGAAACCAACCCATACCCGTCTGTATATCGGGATCGCGTTCTACAAAGTGGGCGCGCCTTCCAGAAACGAACCGGACTGGACGGTGAACGGCGGCGTACCGGAGCTGAAAAAACAGCTCGACCTCAATGATTCACTGCCAGACGTTAAGGGCACCATCCTGTTCCGTGAAGACTATCTTAACCAGCCGCAGACGCAGGAGGCAGTAAATTACCTTCGGGGACGCTGGGGTAGTTGACTGAAAAAAGGCAGAAACGTCCTGTTTCTGCCTTTCTTTTTACGGCTTCGGTCCGAACATTGCCTCAAGCTGTTTTGCATCTGGCATACCCACGACCTGTTGCAGTTCGTTTTGCTCATTCAGGTAATAAATAGCCGGTGTGGCATTCGCGCCGAGACTGTCCATGAGCGTCTGGTGATTTTGCAGGATCTCAACGGTTTCCCGGGACGCCGCTCCTTCAGGTTTCGGCAGCTTTTTACCGCCGGACAGCTCGTACGCTTTCCAGGCCGACACCGGATCTTTCGCATTCATGATCGCGGAGGCGTTACGCCCGCTGTTCGGGTTAAGAAACGCAACCAGCAGCGTGTTGAGCTGGACCTTGCCAGCCTTCACCCACGGCTGCGCTTCAGCCCAGAACTGCTTGCAGTACGGGCAGAACGGGTCGGCAAAGACGAAGACTTTGCGCGGGGCACTCTCCGCGCCCTCCTTCAGGGGATGCGCCGCATTGAGCTTTTTCCACATCTCGCGGCCCATCGGGGCGTAGATCTCTTTGTGGAAAAAGGCCTCGCTGAGGTTGGTTCCCTTCTCATCATACAGATAGCCAGACACGACGTGCTTTCCGTCAGGGGTCAGAAAGAGCGTCACGCCCATGTCCTGATATTGCCCCAGCCACGCTGGCGCGCCGCCGGGGGCGTCAATTTTCTTAATGATCTTGATGTCCTGCTGTTCACTGAAGTGCTTCACCACATCCGGAAGCGACTCCTCTGCCCTGACCAGCCCCGAAACCATCAGAGCAGAGAGTAACAGCACCTTTTTCTTTGCTAACCGTTGAAGCATAACGACCCCTCTAAAATATTGTTTTTCAGAGTGGTCGAAGTTTATTGCCCTGTCAACGCTTCATAAATATCCTTGAGGCGACTACGCAAAAATCGCACGGCTTTGTGTTTGCGGGATAATAACGCCTGCACACTGTCGCCTGTTTCCTCTGCCAGCACCTTCATGCTGTAGCCCTCAAATTCCGTTTTTTCAAACACCTCGCGCTGAGGTGGCGGCAGTTCCGACAGGGCTTGCCCCAACTCTTCCCATAGCAGCATGTTGAGATACTCCTCCTCCGGCGTTTGCGGTACGCCGAATAACGTTTCTGCAATCTCCTGCTCCGGAAAGTCCTCGTCATCTGCTGTCAGGTACCCCGGCAGTGAAACCTCGTGCTTTTTTCGCGCCCGGTCGATCATCTCATTTCGTGCGGCGCGAAACAGCCAGGCGGCGACGTTCTCGACCGGTTGTTCCACTTTCATCAACTGCCAGGTCACTTCCTGAAGAATATCATCGACATCATCACGAACCGCAGTCCTTCCGCGAATGAAGGCTTTTAGCCGCGTGCGGCAGGCATTGAGTGCCGAGATCAGTAATGATTCCCCCGCCTCACCGGCTTTCATATCGCTCACTCGGCTTCCGGCGCTTTCGCACCGTTATCATCTCGTTTTTCATCCCGGCCATCGTGCCATCGGCAATGACCATGGCGCCCAAATCCCGCCCGACGCTGCTGAATGAAGGCCTCACGTTGTTCGGGGCTCATATTCATCCATTGTTCGTGCATACGGCGGTGCGCACCGAACATACCGGGACGGAAACCCAGCCCACCGAAAAGAATGCGGCTCAGCAGCAGGATCCCCAACGCCTGCCAGAAGCCAATGGCTTTAACCCCCAGGATGGCCGGGAGCAACGCGTTCCACAGGGACATGACCAGCAGGCCAAGCACCACGAACAGGACTGCGCCAATCACGATGCCCTTACCCATACGATGACGGCCCAAGCCACGCCCGTGACCTTTTCCGTGCATATCAAAATTTCTCATGTGTGCCTCGTTTATGTTGAATGATTATGGTCTCTGATGAGGTAGACGGATGAGAAACAGAAATATTGCCGGGGAAAGAGAAAATTTATGTGATAGCGGCGTTGTATGGATAACAGTATTGGCTGAAGGAGATTGTGCAGCGGCTGAATACAAACATCAAAAAGGCTCCCTCGGGAGCCTCTCTGAACATCACGCCGTAGCAGGCAAACTAAAGCGCGAGATACTTTGGGACAGCTGCTGCGCCTGCTCCTCCAGCGAGGCCGCGGCGGCGGCGGATTGCTGCACCAGCGCCGCGTTCTGCTGGGTCACACCGTCCATCTCCGTTACGGCCTGCCCAACCTGACCAATCCCGCGGCTCTGCTCTTCTGAGGCAACCGAAATCTGTTCCATCAGCGTATGCACTTTATTCACAGAGCTGATAATAGAATCAATCACCTCTCCCGAACGATTCACCAGTTCCGCACCGTTTTTCACGCTGGAAACAGACTGGGCGATGAGGCTTTCGATATCCTTCGCCGCCACCGCGCTTTTCTGGGCCAGTGTGCGCACTTCACTTGCTACCACGGCAAATCCTCGCCCCTGCGTGCCAGCACGCGCCGCTTCAACGGCCGCGTTTAGCGCCAGAATATTAGTCTGGAAAGCAATGCTGTTGATGACGCTGGTGATGTCCTCAATACGCTTCGAATTGGACGCGATAGTATTCATCGTTTCGATGACTTCACGGGTTACCGCTTCACCGGTATGGGCATTTTTCACGGCATCCTGCACCAGCTTACCGGCCTGAAAAACGTTGTCGGTGTTATTCGCCACCGTCGCGCTCAGCTCTTCCATGCTGGCGGCCGTCTGGGTCAGGGCCGAAGCCTGTTGCTCGGTACGGGAGGCCAGGTCGATATTGCCGGAGGCAATTTCCTGCGCTGCATGCGTCACGGTGTGGCTGGCATCGCGCACCTGAGAAATGGTGGAGAGCAGCGCCTGGCGCATCTGCTCCATCGAGGACATCAGGTGATCGATTTCATTCCCGGAATCACGCTTGATCGGTACCGGTACGTCCAGCTTCCCGGCCGCAAACTGGCGACAGTGCTCGCGCGCCAGGTTCACCGGCGCAAAGACCACGCGTTTCATCAGCAGGCTGACGGCGAAGATCACCACCACGAACAGCACCGCAATGCTGGCGATAATAACCAGACCCGACACAAAATTATGGCTCGCCTCCTCGTTCAGCGTTTTGGCGTACTTCTGGTGAACGGAGAGAACCTGATCAAGCACAATTTCATATTGGCGATCGAGTTGAGACACCACGGGAATAAGAGCGTTGAACCGCGACACATCATGAGCGGCGGCAGCGGCAATCAGCGGTGCCAGTCCCTGGTTACGGTAATTTTGCCACGCTTGCTGGTAGGCAGTGACCAGCGGGGCTTCGTCCGGCAAACGCGGCGAGGCCATAAACGCCGAAAATGCACTATCGGCTTTGGTCAGCGCCTCTTTAACCGAGGCCAGTTTCGCAGACGGGTTGGTAGCGTCCCCCGCTTCCACCATTTTCACATACTCCATAACCCTGACGCGCAGGGTTCGGCTGTGGTTAATGGGATCAATAATGGACAGAACCACCTGAATTTCTTTGTTCACATTATCCAGCGAAGTATTACTTTTAATGATGAGCCCAACGCTGGTGATAGTGCTGGCCACAAAGAAGAAAAGCAGGGAAAACAGGATAATCAGGGATGATTTTTTCAACGACATAACACACCTCAGGGATATAATTTCCCTTTGGTTATCGGCTGAATCCAATCTTTAATTAATTAAAGTTATAGATGTACCGCTCATACGTTACCCTGTCACTCCACGGCCTTGTATCGCCGTTGCAGGGTGGCATCCAGCTTACGCTGGATCGGCTCCGGCGTTTCCCCTTCAATCAGTTTGCCAATCAGATCAAAGCAGTCCCAGGCGAGCTGGCGGTTATCCTGACGAACGGTATCGACAGGAATGGTCAGAGAATCATAGAGATAGTGATCGTCAAAGCTGGCCAGACGCATATCGCTTTGCAGCAGATTATGTTGCCCCATATAGCGCAACACCCCTTCCAGCAGACCGCAGGCGGCGGTAAAAAGGGCTTTTGGCGGGCGGCCCAGGCGTGCGCAAAGCTCGGCAAACATTTCGTAGCCGGAGCTCGGATGGTAATTACCATGAATGATCCACTCCGGACGTAACTCGACGCCAGCATCACGCAGCCCCTGCTTAAACCCTTCCAGACGGTCACGCGTCGGGGAAAGCCGCGGCTGGCCGCCGAGGAAGTAGAACTCATCCGGATGCTGGCGCGCGATGTCGGCCACCAGTGTGGCGGTTGGGGTAATTGAATCGGTGAGGACCAGCGGCAGAGTACTGTCGTTCATATGACGGTCAAAAAGCACAACGGGCAACTGTTCGCTCAGCTTTTGATAGTCCGCGTCGTTGAGCATGCTGGAGGCGACAATCAGCCCGTCCACCTGGCGGGCCACCATGTTATTGACCACCACCGTCTCCTGGCCCGGATTTTCATCGCTACAGGAGATCAGCAGCTGAACACCCGCCTCGCGGCAGAGGGTCTCCAGCTCATGAGAAAAAACGGCAAACCCGTAGTTGGTGATTTCCGGCACCACCAGACCAATGGTGTGGCTGCGGTTGTCCCGCAGCGAACGGGCGTGAATACTGGGCTGATAATGATGTTCTTTGGCAATCGCCAGCACGCGCTCGCGTGTCTCCTCCGCCACCCGAAGCTCTTTGCTGCGGCCGTTCAGCACCAGGCTGGCGGTGGCTTTTGATACCCCCGCGAGCTCCGCGATATCTTTAATGGTGACGCGTTTTGTTTTTCTCACAACGACTTAGATCCGGCTGCCAAAACCTCTATTCTATCATGCAGCTGCGCAGCGACCAGTAGCGTAATGTGATGTCGGACGCACCTTCGAAGCGTACCTGGGCCGGATGGTCAGGAAAATAGCGGCTGCTCATGACGCCTTCACCGTGATTGATGAAAATTTCGACGCTGGAACGGTCACACAGCACGCGTAAATGATGAACAGTGCCCTGCCAGTAGCGGGTCAGCGTGTCTGCGGTTTTCAGACTGGCGCGTTCCAGACGGATCCCCGCATCATCCACAATCAGTCGCAACGCGCCGGCAAAATCCACGTTCACGCACGAGGCGCTCAGTTCGAACTCAAGACGCGCTCCCACCAGCACCGGGGCATCGCTGGCGCGTCCCTGCCAGTGGTGTTCATCCTCGCGCAGCGTTTCCAGCTCACGGACCGGGGTCTGCCAGAGCTTACCGTCGCGGTAGCGCAGCTCGCGAGGACAGGTCATCTGGTGGATCCAGCCGTGCGCCCGCGTAGGCTGGAGCATCTCTTCGCCGTCCGGCACGCCCATCCAGCCGATGAGGAGGCGGCGGCCATCTTCTGCCACCGTGGTTTGCGGCGCGTAAAATTCGAATCCGGCGTCAAGCTCATGCAGCTCGCCGTGCGTAAATGCAGGGGTTTGATAATCAAATGCCCCGCTCATCCAGACGGCCGGATAGGTGTTGAGATAGCGATGCGGTTCGCGCGCCAGCCCCTGCGGGCAGCAGATCAAGACGTGTGTGCCATCAAGCTCAAACAGATCCGGGCACTCCCACATATAGCCCGCGTCCGTGAGTCCGTTGACGCCGTGACCGGCGATTTCGCCGCAGGGCGCCCAGATGTGTAAGTCGGCTGACGTAAACAGCAGCACCTTGCCGCGCTTATGCCGATCCTGCGCCCCGAGCACCATGTACCACTGCCCGTCATGGCGCCACACTTTCGGATCGCGGACGTGCCCGGTATACCCGTCCGGCAGAGGCAACACCGGTCCCAGTTTGGCAAACGTGCCGTCGTCATTTTGCACCGCCAGACACTGCCAGGCGGTGCGGCCGCCATCGTCAAACTTAACGTTGCCGGTATAGCACAGGGTCAGCACGCCGTTGTTATCCACGGCGCTGCCGGAGTAACAGCCGTTGCGGTCATACTCTTCGTCAGGCATCAGCGCCATTGGCTCGTGCTGCCAGTGCACCAGATCTGCTGAGCTCCAGTGTCCCCAGCACTTGTAGCGATGATCGCAGCCCAGCGGGTTCCACTGATAAAACAGATGATAGCGTCCGGCAAACCAGATAAAGCCGTTCGGATCGTTCATCAGCCCCGTCACCGGCGCGGGATGCCACTGCGGATAGTGGCTGTCCGCCAGCGCACGCGGCTGGCCTTGCATCACGGCCTGCAACACGGCAGGCCAGCGGGAAGGTAAGGTCATTATTCAGAGTCCGTCTTATATTTCAGCAGCAGAGAGACGGTGAACGCCACGCCAAAGGCAATCACCATGCCGATAATATAGTTGAGCAGCGAGCTGGCCTGGACAATCGCCATGCCGGGAAGCGCGGTCAGGCCAACGGCGGTCATGTAGACATGCACCGACACCACCCAGGCACCGCCCGCCGCACCACCGATCAGCGCCGCGATAAACGGCTTCACAAAACGCAGGTTGATGCCAAAAATTGCCGCTTCGGTGATGCCCAGCATCGCGGAAAACGCCGACGGTAAGGTAATGGCTTTGATTTTAGCATCGCGGGTTTTGAACCACACCGCCAGACACGCCCCGCCCTGCGCCACGTTCGCCATCGCCCAGATCGGCAGCAGGAAGTTAACGCCAATCGACGGATTACCCAGCAGTCCGGCTTCAATGGCGTGGAAGCTGTGGTGAATGCCGGTAATGACAATCACCGAATAGAGCCCACCAAACAACAGCCCGGCCAGCCAGCCCGCGTGGGCAATCAGGGTGCTAAGAATGAAGGAGATCCCGTCGCCCAGCGCGCGTCCCGCCGGACCAATAATCAACAGCGCGATAAAGCCGGAGATAATGACGGTCAGGAACGGCGTCAGGATCAGATCTAACGCATCCGGTATTGCCCGGCGCAGCTGTTTTTCCACAATGCTCATAAACCACACCGCCAGCAGCACCGGGAAGACGGTTCCCTGATAGCCAATCATGGCGATTTCAAGACCGAAGAAGTTCATGGTGTGGAAGCCGGACGCTACGCCCCAGGCGTTGGTCAGCGCCGGATGAGTCAGGATGCCGCCGAGCGTTGCCCCCAGATACGGGTTGCCGCCAAACTCCCGCGCGGCGGTGAAGCCAATCAGGATCGGCAGAATAATAAACGCCGCCGAGCTGCACATATCCAGCATGATATAGAGCGCGTTATCCGGATTAACCCAGCCGTAGGTTTTAACCATCCCCAGCAGGCCCATCAGCAGACCCGAGGCCACGATCGCCGGGATAATCGGCACGAAGATGTTGGAGAGCAGACGCGCGATACGCTGGAACGGGTTCAGCTTGCGGGCCGCAATATCCGCCGCTTCCGATTTACTGGACTCGCTAATTCCTGCCGCCTGAATAAACGCGGCGTAAACCTTATTCACCACCCCGGTGCCGAAGATCACCTGCATCTGCCCGGCGTTGCGAAAACAGCCTTTCACGCCTTCAACCTTGCCGATAGCCTGCTGGTCGGCAAGCGCATCGTCGACCAGCACCAGACGAAGGCGCGTGGCGCAATGTGCCGCGCTGGCAATGTTCTCTTTGCCACCGAGCAGCGGAATCAGCTCGCGCGCAATATGATTAAAATCCATAGATACCTCTTCCTGACCTCTTTTTATGGTGTTTGAAACGCCCCCGCGATGCGGGAGCGTGAAGGGTTAAAACCAGGTTTCCATCTGCACCCCAAAGTTCCATTCCCCGCCCGCGTTAAAGCCGCTGCTGCCAAAGGCGTCATCGCTGGCGTAGTTATCCAGCTTGCTGCTCCAGTCCATCCAGGTGGCGAACAGACGCAGCTCCGGACGGCTGAAGAAATCGCCAATCTTGCCCGCCTTTAACGTCGGGGCGAAGGTCAGCTTGTAGAAGCTACCGTTAACCGCATTGCGATCCTTGTAGCCTTCCGGGCTTAAATCCATGTACTGATAGCTGCCCTCGAACGCGAGGGCGAAATTCTGGGTCACCTCTTTGATCAGACGCGTGTTGAGCGTGACCCACTCATAGCTGTCGCCCTTCACGTAGCGGTCTTTACTGCTTTGAGCCAGCACGGCGGGCGCAATGTGCCAGCCACCGCCCAGAGGCGTGACACCGTAACTAGCAATACGCCAGGTATCGGCTTCTGACAGCAGCGCGCCGTCTGAACCAATGCTTTTCACCTCGGCGCCCAGACCGTGGCCGTAAAGGAGCGCCGTTTTGGCGGAACCTTCCCGCAGGCCGTAGAAGCTCTCGTTATGCAGACCAACCAGCGCATGTACTCCGTTATTGGCCGCGTCGGTTTTAATCGGATCGCCGTTGCTGTCCTTACGGTCGTCGTTATCTTTTGCTCGTAAGCCGCTGACCATCATCTGCACCGGCCCGGCGAAGTGATTCATGCTGAGGATGTAGTTCTGAACGTTGTTGTCGATCTCCTCTTCGCTGCCGAAGTTACGGCCATAAAGGGAGAAGTTACTGCGCAGCGTATCGTTCCACTTCACGTCGTAGACGCCGCCACCGGTCCCGGCGAGAAATACCACGTCGGAATCCAGCCAGTGAATGTCGAAGTTGTCGCGGTCAAAACGCTTACCCGCCCAGAAGGTGCTGCCCTTCAGCGCGCCGGTAAAGTCCGGCAAATTGCCCAGCTCGGCAAAGGCCTGACGAATGTTCAGGTCGCTGCTGTCTGCCGACCAGTCGTTATAGGTTTTCTGACCGTCGGCCAGCATCGCCTTAAAGCGCGTCGTCGCGCCATTCTCCAGCGTCTGTTTGTGCTCAACATTCAGCTCAACGTAGGTATCCGCTTCGTTCCCCAGACGCCCGATGGCCCCGCCCGTTTCCCCGGCGGGCGTCAGATAAGGGCCGCTTTTGCTGCTGGAGGCCGCGTCGTTCATCATCAGGCCGGAACGGGCGTAACCGTGAAATTCAAAACCGCCTGTCCGGTCGGCTTTTTCTTCCAGCACCGTGGTGCGTTGCGCCACCGCCTGTGTGGAGGTTTGCGCTTCCTGCTGCGCAGCCACCAGCTGCTGCGTTTTCTGTTCCGCTGCCGTGGCGCGCTTTTCAGCAACCTGCGCGCGAGTTTCCGCCTCCTGCAAACGCTGCTCCAGCGCCGCCAGGCGCGCTTCGATACGGGTCATATCCGTCTGGGCAAAAACAGAGGTACTGCCGGCCAGCATGCCTATCATCACGGCAAGTCTGCGTTTTTTATACATTTTGTCGCATCCCTAATAACTATCGGTGAAAGTGCTAAATTGCTAAACCGGTTTAGGCTGGTGATACTAAACCGTTGAATTTTAGATCGGCAATGTTTTTTGCTAAACCGTTTTAGTAAGTGTGATCGAGGCGACAATTCAGGCCGCCGAATGGTGGCCTGGAGAGGTGAATTACAGTTCGTGATGATAAGGCAGCGCGGTCATTGCCCCTTTTGCGGTTGTCGCCAGCGCCCCACAGCGCTGCGCTAACGTGATGACCTCTGAGAGACGGGCCTGGCCATAACGTGCCAGACCGAACAGTAGCCCTGCGACGAAAGCATCCCCCGCGCCAGTGGTATCAATGCATTCCACGGGTGATGCAGCATAGTGTGTCAACGCGCCTTCCTGCCAGGCGGTGACGCCCTCTTTTCCCTGCGTTACCAGCACCAGCCTGGCCGGACAGGTGCGCATCAGCGCCGCCAGCCCCTCATGGACCTGCGCATTTCCGGTTAACAACGCCAGCTCTTCCACCGAGATTTTCACCACATCTGCACAGGCTAATGCCCGCTCAAGACACTGACGCAGCTCGACTTCATCGTGCCAGAGATCGGCGCGAATATTGGGATCAAAGCTGACGAATCCCCCCGCCTGTCTGATCGCGGCCATCGCCAGAAACGTCGCGGAACGGCTGGGTTCGGCGCTGAGCGCGATAGAGCAGACGTGCAGCCACTCCCCGGCGCGGAATGACGGGAGGTCGGCAGAGTCGAGGAATAAATCAGCGCTCGGGCGAACCATAAAGGTAAAGGAACGTTCACCGTCGTTATCGAGATCCACCACCACCGTGGAGGTGCGATGCTGCGGATCCAGCCGCAGCCATTCTGTATTAACCTGCTCATCCGCAAGCGTTTTTTGCATAAAATGCCCGAAGGGGTCGTCGCCCACCCGGCCTATAAAGGCGCTTCTGCCGCCCAGACGCGCTACCCCTACCGCGACGTTGGCCGGTGCGCCGCCAGGACATTGCAGCAGTTTGCCCTCTCCGTCGGGCAACAGATCCACCACTGCATCGCCAAGTACCCAGATCGTCTCCATATCACCTTCTTAGCTAAATCATGTTAAACCGGTTTAGCTATTTAAGCACAGGCAGGGTGTCGGGGAAATATGGCGAGGGAAAATTTGCTTAACCCACCCGATGGGGCCAGTGGATATCACCCACGCCATTGAGCTGCGGGCGGGCGAACAAAAAGCCCTGGAAGCGCCGAATACCGGCGTATTCAAGCCAGCACCACTCTTCTATCTTCTCAATGCCTTCTGCGACCAGCGTAATCTCCAGATCGGTGCAGCAGCTGATTATCGACTTCACAATCGCCTGCTTGGGCCCGCTCAGGTGAATATCGCTGACGATCTCTCTGTCGATTTTGAGTTTATCCGGCTGGAACCGAGTGAGCAGCGAAAGACCAGCATAGCCGGAACCAAAATCATCTATCGCCAGCCCAACCCCTTCCGCCCGCAGCTGTTTAATCGCGCTGTTAAACTGGTTGAAGCCTGAAATCATCTCGTTCTCAGTGACTTCAATGATCACCTGCTCCGGCTGTAGATTGTGCTTTTTGATCTGCGTTACCAGGAACTCTACCGCGCCCGGCACGTTAACCAGCGACATTGGCAGCAGGTTCACCGCCAGTTTGTGGCTGCCGATGCCGAGCTTTTGCGCCAGCGCAAAGGTCCAGGCTTTGGTTTGCAGGTCGACTTCGTAAATCAGTTCACGATCGAGACTACGGAAGAAATGCTCCGGGCTGCCGCCGTCGTTTCCGCGTATAAGCGCTTCGAGAGAACTGATCTTGCCTTCGGACGGCTCGACAATGGGTTGCAGCGCAAACTGGCAGGGCTGTCCCGCCAGCAGACCTAACCCTTTACCAAACGGCGCGCGCTCTCGCGAAAGCGTCCATTTATCGGGCTCATAGTCCGAAGCGGGTGGGATAGCGGTTTTACCGGTGATAAAGGTCTGAATGAATTTGAAGACCCGATCCTCAGAAGTCAGATAACTTTCCAGCTTGCTGTAATGCAGAACCGACGCCAGAACCGCTTTCGGGGTCTGAACGTCCAGGTCAAACAGCAGCATTCCCACGTCTTCGAAACGTCTGCGCGGGCCGTAATCGCGCATCAGTTCCACTACGCCGGTATGCCGGTCATCCGCACGGATGGAGTTAAAAAGCGCGACGACGCGCTGTTCCGTGCCTTCGAGAATTTGCAGAACGTCACGTCCACGGGAGAGAAGAATGCCTGAGATGCCCTGCTCCGTGTTACGGATCCTGGCCTGTTCAACCAGCGCGCTTAACGCTGCGGAGGTGCAGGTTAAGCTCAGCTGGCTTCGATAAATGAGAGTTGTCAGCACAGAAACGGGGTCCGGTATGGGGTATACGCCTGAACGGTACTGTTTAACACAGTTCCCCGGTGTGACCTAATCTATTCCACGTCGGGCTTAATTCTCCCCGATACGGCTGTCGATCCTCGTCTGCATATAGTCGTAGAACGGATTCGACGTCACGCGCATCAGCGCATCTTTGCCGACGCTCAGAACCGATGTTTCTCCCCACAGGGCTATCGTCCCGAGGCTGATACCGTAGCGGTTTTTCACCGCAGGATGGCGGCCATAAAGATCGTCATCAGGCGGGAACGGAATAGCAACATGCGACAGGGAATAAACCTCCTGCGGATACGCGACCGACAGCGGCATCACCGTTTCCCGGGTGCTGCCCGCTGGCGTTTTCTTTGCCACCATATCAAACCTGTCGGGGCTGGCATTGGTCACAATTGTGACACTGTAACGTCTTTTTGCCTCCGGCAGCAGGTCAGCCACCGCCGTCCAGGATGATGGCCTGAACAGTGGACGGAAACTCCCGGCCTGGTTGATATCAAAAACCACCAGTTCGCTGCCGTTTGCCGGAAGCTGGTCAAACAGCCCGCTGACCACGGCGCGGGTACTGACCGTTGAATCCATGACCGACTGGAAAGCAAGTATCGGCGGAAGCTGCGCCAGTTTGTGATCATGAACACCGCGATTTATCTGCTCATGCAGCGCCTGGGTAAGCAGCCAGGACTGACGTGCCGCATTCACCGGGAACGAATTGTATTTATAAGGATTATATTCTGGCGAAATGTTGAGCCACGCGGCTTTGGCAAACGCCGGTAACATAGCCGGTAGCCCGGCGAATCCGGCAAAGCGCGCAAACGCCGTGACGCCAATCATCGGTGAGAGCAAAACGATCTGCTCAGGTTGACGCAGTGCAGGCGCATCAAGGGCGTCGAGGGCATATTTCATCGCCAGCGCCCCGCCGTTGGAGTAGCCCACCAGATGCAGGGGGAGATCGTTCCCCGTCAGGCGTGTCGCTTCACGAACCGCGAGGCGCGTTGCCGCCAGCCACGCCTCCCAGTCAACGTCTGTCAGCGCGCCCGGTGCCGTGCCGTGTCCGGGCAAACGAGGCACTACGGCCACAAAGCCGTGCTTTTGATAATTCTCTGCCAGATGCCTGACGCTGTAGGGCGAATCCGTCAGACCGTGCAGCAATACCACCCCCCCGCGCGGCTTTCCGGCAGGCATCAGCACGAACGACCGGTTTGCATCCGGGGAAAAGTGTCCTGGCCACACCAGGCTCTGGCGGTAATAACGGTTCAGCGGCGTGCGCTCTGCGGGGGTGACTTTCGCCGTCACCTCAGCGTCGAGAGCGGTGAAGATGGCGTTTTCCCGCGCGACATACGCTACGAAGGTCGCGTTATCCATCTCCTGCACAGACATTTCATCAGCCCGCCAGGTGTGCCAGTGATGCAGGGCTGGCCCCTGCTGCGAAAGATAAACCCGCACCGAAAGCAGAACGAGCACAATGATCCCGATGACCATCGCTATTTTTTTTGCGAGAGCCATCAGGCGCACGCTGACCCGCCAGGGCAAATTCGCCATGTAAGGCTCCCTCTTTTTTCCCAGAGCTTTCATCTTACCAAAAAATGTGAAGAGGCTGACGTATTCACCAAATAGATACCCTTCAGCCTGCACACTGCACCAAAAGTGAACTACGCTGCACAAATGTTGATCACCTGTTAAACAAATATTGCATTAACTTTGCTGCACAGCGCGTTTTCGCCGCAATGTGAACATGGCACGCGTCCTGCATTGTTAATCCGGTAACAGAAACCCGGCCTTTGACAGCCAGTTAACAGCGAGGCGGTATGACGACCAAACCTGAGGTGTTGAGCCGTATCGAAGCGACCTTTAGCCAGCTCACCCCAAGCGAAAAGCGGGTGGCAAGCTGGATGCTGGCGCACGTCGGGCAGATCCCCTTTGAAACGGCAGAGAGCGTGGCGCTGGCCACGGCCACCAGCGGGATCACCGTCGGACGCTTTCTGCGCAAGCTGGGCTACCGCAACCTGGACGACGCCAAAAAAAGCCTGCGCGATCCCCACCAGCCCTGGGGCATTAACGAGCGTCTCGACTCCTGGAAGCAGCAACAGCCGCTGTCGGATCGCCTTCAGAACTCCCTGTCGCTGGAGGTGGACGCCATTGCCCATGTCTACCAGCTGGCGCAAAGCGAAACGTTCAGGCAGGTGGTCCAGCAACTTACCCATGCCGACGCCGTTTTCGTGCTGGGGATCCAGTCCACGCGCGGGATCGCCAATGCGTTCTTCAGCCATCTGGAGTATCTGCGCCCGCGGGTGAGCTATTCAGAAGGGCTCTCCGGTAGCTGGGTGGAGTCGCTTAACTCCGGCTTTGCGAACCCGTATATCGTGCTGACGGATACCCGCGCCTACTCCGCCATTGCCCGCCAGTACTGCCGCGTGGCGAGCGAAAAAGGCCTGGCGATGGCGCTGATCACCGATATCTGGTGCCCGTGGGCGCGGGATTACCCGATTGATTTACTCCAGGTGAAGACCGATACCGGCCATTTCTGGGATTCGCTGGCGCCGGTGAGCTGTCTGTTCAACCTGCTGCTGTCGGGCGTTGTGGAGGCGCTGGGGGATGCGCTGCCGGAACGTCTGGCAATCAACCGACAACTACAACAAGAGTTTGGTCAATTTGAACGCTAAAGGAGCGGAGCTATGCCTGAAGAGAGTCAACTGATTGATGTGGCGAAAACCTTTCCCACGCTGCATATCGATCTGAAATACGCCACCGCCGATAACATCACTGGCCGCCCGATCTACCAGCACGCCGCGTGCCTGTTGCATACGGATGCCGCCACCGCGCTGGCGAAAGCGATCGGCATCGCCGCGCTGGCCGGTCTGAAGCTGGTGGTTTACGACGCCTACCGCCCCCAGCAGGCGCAGTCGCAACTCTGGGATGCCTGCCCCAATCCGGAATACGTGGTGGATGTCGCAATTGGCTCTAACCACAGCCGGGGCACCGCCATTGACGTCACGCTGATGGATGAACACGACAACGTGCTGGATATGGGCGCCGGGTTTGACGAAATGCACGACCGTTCTCATGCCTGGCACCCTTCCGTTCCGCCTGAGGCGCAGCGAAATCGTCTGCTCCTGAACGCCGTTATGTACGGCGGCGGTTTTGTAGGCATCAGCAGCGAATGGTGGCATTTCGAACTGCCGAATGCCGCCAGCTACCCGCTGTTAGATGACCAGTTCGCCTGTTATCCGACCACACACTCACTGTAATTCTGGAGCCCCGCCATGAAAACAACGCTGCTTACAACCCTGATTGCCGCTACGCTCGCCCTGAGCGCCCCTCTCGCGCTGGCGGCGGTGCCAAAAGATATGCTGGTGATTGGGAAAGCTGCCGATCCGCAAACGCTGGATCCGGCGGTCACTATCGATAACAACGACTGGACGGTGACCTACCCCTCGTACCAGCGTCTGGTGAAATACAAGCCTGGCACCACGGAGGTGGAAGGCGATCTGTCGACGGGCTGGAAGGCGTCTGACGACCAGAAAGAGTGGACGTTCACCCTGGCAGATAATGCAAAATTCTCCGACGGCACGCCGGTGACCGCCGAAGCGGTCAAGCTGTCGTTTGAACGTCTGCTGAAAATTAACCAGGGACCTTCCGAAGCGTTCCCGAAAGATTTGAAAGTGGACGCGGTGGATGAGCATACGGTGAAATTCACCCTCAGCCAGCCGTTCGCCCCGTTCCTCTACACGCTGGCCAATGACGGCGCGTCGATCGTCAACCCGGCGGTGCTGAAAGCCAATGCCGCCGACGACGCACGCGGTTTCCTGGCGCAAAACACCGCGGGTTCCGGACCGTTTATGCTGAAAAGCTGGCGGAAAGGTCAGCAGCTGGTGATGGTGCCCAACCCACACTGGCCGGGTGAAAAGCCGCACTTCAAGCGTGTCTCGGTCAAGATTATCGGTGAAAGCGCCTCGCGTCGCCTGCAACTTTCCCGTGGCGATCTGGATATCGCCGACGCCCTGCCGGTGGATCAGCTTGCCGCTCTGAAGCAGGAAGGCAAAGTGGCCGTGGCGGAATACCCGTCCCTGCGGGTGACCTACCTCTATCTGAACAACAGTAAGCCTCCGATGAATCAGGTGGATTTGCGCCGCGCGGTCTCCTGGGCGACCGATTATCAGGGGATGGTGAAAGGCATTCTCAGCGGGAACGGCAAGCAGATGCGCGGCCCGATCCCGGAGGGCATGTGGGGCTTTGATGCGAACGCCATGCAGTACAGCTTTGACGAGGCCAAAGCCAAAGCGGCGCTGGAGAAAGTCAACGATAAACCCGCCAGCCTGACGTTCCTCTACTCCGATAACGACCCGAACTGGGAGCCTATCGCCCTCTCCACGCAGGCGAGCCTGGGCAAGCTGGGGATTAACGTCAAGCTCGAGAAACTGGCGAACGCCACCATGCGCGACCGCGTCGGCAAAGGTGATTATGACATTGCGATTGGTAACTGGAGCCCGGACTTCGCTGACCCGTACATGTTCATGAACTACTGGTTCGAATCGGACAAAAAAGGGCTGCCGGGTAACCGCTCATTCTATGAGAACAAAGAGGTCGATGCGCTGTTGCAGGCGGCACTGAAAACCACCGATCAGGCGGAGCGCACCAAAGATTACCAGCAGGCGCAGAAAGTGGTGATTGACGAGGCGGCTTACGTTTATCTGTTCCAGAAGAACTATCAGCTGGCGATGAACAAAGAGGTCAAAGGCTTCACCTTTAATCCGATGCTTGAGCAGGTCTTTAACATCGCCACCATGAGTAAGTAACGGCCCACGCCGGGGGGAAGTGTATGACGTTCTGGAGCATTGTGCGCCAGCGCTGCTGGGGGTTAATCCTGGTGGTGGCCGGTGTCTGTATTATTACTTTTATTATTTCACACCTGATCCCCGGCGATCCGGCCCGCCTGCTGGCCGGTGACCGCGCCAGCGATGAAATCGTGCAGGGCATCCGCCAGCAGCTGGGGCTGGATCAACCGCTCTATATTCAGTTTGGCCGCTATGTAGAGGCGCTGGCGCATGGCGATCTGGGCACATCCATTCGCACCGGTCGCCCCGTTGCGGAAGATTTGAAAGCCTTTTTCCCCGCCACGCTGGAACTGGCCTTCTGCTCTTTGCTGCTGGCCCTGGTGATTGGCGTGCCGCTGGGCATTTTATCGGCGGTGTACCGTAACCGCTGGCTGGATCACCTGGTGCGACTGATGGCGATGACGGGCATCTCGACGCCTGCCTTCTGGCTGGGACTGGGTGTTATCGTTCTGTTCTACGGGCAACTGCAAATTTTGCCCGGCGGCGGCAGGCTGGACGACTGGCTCGATCCGCCCGCCCACGTTACCGGTTTTTATCTGCTGGACGCTCTGCTGGAAGGCAACGGCGAGGTGTTTTTCAACGCCCTACAGCACCTGATTCTACCCTCCCTGACCCTGGCCTTTGTGCATCTGGGTATTGTGGCGCGTCAGGTACGTTCCGCGATGCTGGAGCAACTGAGCGAGGATTATATTCGTACCGCCCGCGCGAGCGGGTTGCCGGGGTGGTACATCGTGCTGCGCTACGCCTTACCCAACGCCATGATCCCCTCCATTACCGTGCTCGGGCTGGCGCTGGGCGATCTGCTGTACGGGGCAGTCCTTACCGAAACCGTGTTTGCCTGGCCGGGAATGGGAGCCTGGGTGGTGACCTCCATTCAGGCGCTGGACTTCCCTGCCGTCATGGGCTTCGCGGTCGTGGTATCGCTGGCCTATGTCTTCGTCAATCTGGTGGTGGATCTGCTGTATCTGTGGATCGACCCGCGAATCGGGCGCGGAGGTGCCGAATGATGTTAACTCAGGAAACGCCCGTCCCTGTCAGCACCGCTAAACAGCGCATTAACTGGGCAAAGCTATTCTGGATGTTACGCAAAAGCCCGCTCACGCTGATCGGCGGGGTGATTATGATCGTGATGCTGCTGCTGATGATGGTCTCGCCGTGGATAGTCCCGCACGATCCGAACGCGCTGGATCTGACCGCGCGATTGCAGGCGCCTTCAGCCCAGCACTGGTTTGGCACCGATGAGGTGGGCCGGGATCTGTTCAGCCGCGTGCTGGTGGGCAGCCAGCAGTCCATCACGGCGGGGCTGGCGGTGGTGGTGATTGCGGGCGGCATCGGTTCTCTGCTCGGCTGTTTGTCCGGCGTACTCGGCGGACGCGGCGACGCCATCATTATGCGTATCATGGACATTATGCTCTCCATCCCCTCGCTGGTGTTGACGATGGCGCTGGCCGCCGCGCTCGGCCCAAGCCTGTTTAACGCGATGCTGGCGATTGCGATTGTACGCATTCCGTTTTACGTGCGGCTGGCACGCGGGCAAACGCTGTTGGTGCGCCAGTTCACCTACGTGCAGGCCGCCCGCACCTTTGGCGCATCGCGCTGGCACCTGATCAGCTGGCATATCCTGCGTAACGCCCTTCCGCCGCTGATCGTACAGGCGTCGCTGGATATCGGCAGCGCCATTCTGATGGCCGCCACGCTGGGCTTTATTGGATTAGGCGCGCAGCAGCCGACCGCCGAATGGGGCGCGATGGTGGCCGTGGGGCGTAACTACGTGCTTGACCAGTGGTGGTACTGCGCGTTTCCGGGGGCGGCAATTCTGATCACGGCGGTTGGGTTTAATCTGTTTGGCGATGGTCTTCGCGACCTGCTGGATCCCAAATCAGGAGGGAAGCAGTCATGAGTGATTCCGTATTATCGATTGAAGATTTGCATCTGAGCTTCCCCATTTTTCGCGGTGACGTCCACGCGCTCAACCACGTCTCGCTGGAGATTGGCCGGGGTGAAATTGTCGGCGTGGTGGGCGAATCCGGCTCGGGAAAATCGGTCACCGCGATGCTGGCGATGCGCCTGCTGCCGGAAGGCAGTTACCATGTTCACCATGGCCGGGTCACCCTGCTCGGGGAAGATGTCCTGAACGCGTCGGAAAAACAGCTTCGTCAGTGGCGCGGCGCCAGGGTGGCGATGATTTTTCAGGAGCCGATGACGGCGCTTAACCCTACGCGCCGGATTGGCAGGCAAATGGTGGAGGTGATCCGCCAGCATCAGTCGCTTTCCCGCCGCGACGCGCAGCAGAAGGCGATCGCCCTGCTGGGCGAGATGCAAATCCCGGATGCGGCACAGGTGATGGAACGCTATCCGTTTGAGCTTTCCGGCGGCATGCGCCAGCGGGTGATGATCGCCCTTGCCTTCTCCTGCGAGCCGGAGCTGATCATTGCCGATGAGCCGACCACCGCGCTGGACGTGACCGTTCAGCGTCAGGTGCTGCGGCTACTGAAACACAAAGCGCGCGCCAGCGGGACGTCGGTGCTGTTTATCAGTCACGATATGGCGGTGGTGTCGCAGCTTTGTGACCGGATGTACGTTATGTACGCGGGCAGCGTGATCGAAAGCGGCAGCACGCAGACTTTGATCCACCATCCTGTACACCCCTATTCGATTGGCCTGCTGCGGTGTGCCCCGGAAAATGGTGAACCGCGCGAGATCCTCCCGGCCATTCCCGGCACGGTACCTAACCTCAGCCACCTCCCGCGCGGATGTGCCTTTCGCGAACGCTGTTTTGCTGCCGGGGCGAAATGCAGCGAAACGCCGCGCTTAATTTCCACGGGCGCAGAAGGCCAACAGGCTGCCTGCTGGTACCCACAACAGGAGAGACGCCATGTCTGAGGTACTGCTGGAACTGGATAGCGTGCATGTGAATTTTCCTGCGCGCAAAAACTGGCTGGGGCGCGTGACGGAGCAGGTACACGCCCTCAACGGCATGGATCTCCGGATCCATCGCGGCGAAACGCTGGGCGTTGTGGGGGAATCCGGCTGTGGAAAGAGCACGCTGGCGCAACTGCTGATGGGCATGCTCAAACCGAGTACAGGTGCCTGTCAGCGCGCAAATGCGGCAGGCGGTATGCAGATGGTATTTCAGGACCCGCTCTCGTCCCTCGATCCGCGTTTACCCGTCTGGCGCATCATCACCGAGCCGGTGTGGATACAGCAACGCCGCAGCGAACGGGAGCGTCGTCAGCTGGCTGAGACGCTGGCGCAGCAGGTGGGCATTCGAGCAGAATATCTTGACCGCCTGCCGCATGCGTTTTCGGGCGGACAGCGCCAGCGCATCGCTATCGCCCGGGCGCTCTCTTCAGATCCTGACATCATCGTGCTGGATGAACCCACCAGCGCGCTGGATATTTCTGTCCAGGCGCAGATCCTCAATTTGCTGGTTGCCCTGCAACAGCAGCGAAATCTGACCTACGTACTGATCTCGCACAACGTCTCGGTGGTCCGGCACATGAGCGATCGTGTGGCAGTGATGTATCTGGGGCAGATCGTGGAGCTGGGTCCGGCGGACCAGGTGCTGAGTCAGCCGCGGCATCCGTATACGCAGCTGCTGCTTGACTCCGTTCCCCGTACCGGAGAACCGCTGGACGAAGATCTGGCATTACGCAAAACCGATCTTCCCGGTAATCGCCACCTGCCCGTTGGCTGCTACTTCCGCGACCGCTGCCCGCTGGCGATGCAGGGATGTGAACGGCCGCAGCCGCTTCAGCCCGCAGCCGAAGGCCGAAGCGTACGCTGCTGGCGTAACCGCTAGATTTGCGCCATCCCGCCATCGACAAACAGCTCCGTGGCGTTAATAAAGCTGGCGGCATCGGACGCCAGAAACGCCACGGCTTTCCCGACTTCGCCCGGCGCGCACAGGCGACCCAGCGGTACCTGGGCCGCCAGCGCATCGTATAATCCCTGACGCTGTTCTTCGGGAACCAGATCGCCAAGACCGGGCGTTTTCACGGGGCCAGGGCTGACGACGTTGACGCGTATCCCGCGGCCCTGTAAGTCCAGCGCCCAGGAGCGGGCAAAGTTACGCACGGCGGCTTTACTGGCGCTGTAGACGCTAAAATTCGCCGTCCCCTTAATCGAAACCGTCGATCCGGTGAGGATAATGGATGAACCAGATGAGAGCAGCGGCAGCGCTTTCTGGACGGTGAACAGCACGCCGCGCACGTTGGTGGCAAAAATCCGGTCAAACTGCTCTTCGGTGATAGCGCCCAGCGGCAGCATGTCGCCGCCCCCGGCGTTGGCGAACAGAATATCGAGTCGTCCTTCTTCTTTAGCAATCTGCGCGTAAACCGCATCCAGATCGGCCATTCTGGAGACGTCCGCGCGGATAGCTACCGCCGCGGCGCCAATGTCTGCCCGGGCAGCATCCAGTTCGGCCTGACGACGTCCGGTGATATAGACCTTCGCTCCCTGCGCCGCCAGCTCCTGTGCCGTTGCGAGACCAATACCGGTGCTGCCACCGGTCACCAGAGCGATTTTTCCTGCAAGCGTTGTATTCATACTCATAACCTTTGTTGTGATGTAAAAGAGGAGCGTTTGCCCGCGTCAGGCAAACTTTAGACCTTGCGGGATTAGCGATAAACGGGCAAAAATGAAAATGAATTTTCACAGCAGGAAATAATCAGAGGAGATCTATGTGGATCAGCTAATGGCAATGCGTGCCTTTACGCGGGTGGTTGAATCCGGAAGCTTTACCCGAGCGGCAGACTCCCTGAACATGCCGATAGCCACGCTGAGCAAGCTGGTAAAATCACTTGAAGCGCACCTGGAAACACGGCTGCTGCATCGCACGACGCGCCGGGTGGTCACGACGGCAGAAGGCATGGAATACTACGAGAAAGCGCTACGGGTATTAATTGATATAGAGGACATTGATACCGCCTTTCGCGCATCGTGCTGCACGCCCAAAGGCCATTTGCGTATTGACGTGGGGGGCTCAACCGCCCGGGACGTGCTGATCCCCCTGCTGCCGGATTTTTTTCAGCGCTACCCGGATCTGCGCATTAACCTGGGGGTAGCCGATCGTCCGGTAGATTTAATCAGCGGAAACGTGGACTGCGTGATCCGCGGCGGCCCGCTGGATGACTCTTCGCTTATCGCGCGGCATATCGGTGATGCCGGGATGATCGCCTGCGCGGCGCCGGGCTATCTTAAAGCTCACGGCATCCCTGCCTATCCGCAGGAGCTGCGCAACGGCCATAAGCTGATTAGCTACCTTTCCCCGGTTACCGGACGCGCATTTCCGTTCCGCTTCCTTGACCGGGGTGAGCCCCTGGAGATCAGCGTTCCGCACCACCTTGGGGTCAATGAAAGCAACGCACATCTGGCCGCGGCGCTGGCGGGTTTAGGGATTATTCAGACGTTTGGCTATGCTGCGAGAGCGCATCTGGAAACGGGCGCGCTGGTAGAGATCCTGAGCGACTGGCGTCCTAAGGCGTATCCTTTTCACGTGGTCTATCCCCAGAGTCGGCATTTAACGCATCGCCTGAGAGTGTTTATTGCGTGGCTTGCCGAGGTTTTCCCTGCGGCAGTGAAAGGTTAGCCGGGCATTTGCCCGGCCTGATATCAGTTCAGTTTGTAATCCAGCGTGATTTCGGCTTTCAACAGCTGCGATACCGGACAACCCGCCTTCGCTTTCTGAATAATGCCGTCGAACTGCTGCGGATCGATACCCGGTACCGTCACCTTGCTTTGTAGCGCCACTTTGCTGATGGCAAAACCGCTGTCGGTTTTATCCAGCGAGACATCCGCCGTGGTATCGATGGAATCGGCAGTATAACCCGCTTCGCCCAGCATTAGAGACAGGGCCATAGAGAAACAGGCCGCGTGCGCTGCGCCAATCAGCTCTTCCGGGTTAGTCCCTTTTTCGCCCTCGAAGCGGGTGTTAAAGCCGTAAGGTTGCTGGTTAAGGACGCCACTCTCTGTTGAGACCGTCCCTTTGCCGCGTTTGATGTCGCCAGACCAGTGTGCTGAACCGTGCTTATGAATCGTCATTCTTGCTCTCCTTTTGGCTTACAAAGGGATAAGTATAGGACGCATAATCCATTTTGCAGGGAAGACAGACTAGTCCGAGCGCGTGGCAAGGTGGTTTGCAAGTGCATCCAGGAACACACGCTGCGCCGCAGGCTGATAGTCTCGCGACTGATAAATACCAAAAATACCGATCGGTTTTGGCGTAAAGGCGCCGAGCACCGGCACCAGGCTGCCCTGCCGTAGCGCCGCGTCGGCCTCGCGCTCGGGCAGCATGGCAATACCACAGTGGTTTATCGCCGCCTCCATCAGCAATGACGAGATACTGGCGCTGAGATTGCCGCTGACCGCCGTCGTGACCGACTCCCCTTCTGGCGTCAAAAAACGCCACGACTGACCGGCAAAAAAGCTGTAATGCAGGCAGTTGTGCCGGGATAAATCCTCCAGCTGCACTGGAACGCCCCGACTGGCAAGGTAGTGCGGCGAGGCGCAAAGTACGGACCGACACTCTCCCAGTCGGCGGGCGATCATGCCCGGTTCAGGGTTATCGGTGATGCGGATCGCCACGTCAATTCGCTCGCCCACCAGACTTACCGGATGATTGTTAACATCCAGCTCAATGCGCAGCTGAGGGTAACGCTGCAACAGATCGGGCAGCACCGGAACGATAATATGCATCGCCGTAAAGTGCGCGCAGGCGACACGAAGCGTGCCTGAGGGTAAATCCTTCACTGACTGATCTTCAATTTCCTGAGAAATTTGCGAGAGCGTGCGGGTCTTTTGCAGGACCTTCTCCCCCGCCGCCGTCAGCGTCAGCTTGCGGGTGGAGCGGTTCACCAGCCGCGCCCCGGCCCACTTCTCCATTTGCTCCAGATAACGGCTCACCATCGGACGGGAGATCCCCAGCGCCCGCGCCGCCGCGCTTAAACTCCCCAGCTCACAGATGCGGTTGTACACCTGGGCGGCAATAACGCGATCCATTTTGACCTCCATTTGCTCGATTTATGAAACTAAGCATCTCCTGTTTCAGGAATTCTGGCAAATGAAGAGATCCGTACAATAGAGACTTTCCTGAAGAACAGAGACATGACCATGACTATCGCCCGCCTTGCTTTGCTGACAACCCTTTTCACTCCGGCCGTCTTTGCCGCGCCGTTGACCGTTGATACGTACAACCCGCAGGAAAAAGGCATTTTTGCCATCTCATCCACCCTGGTATCTGGCCCGAAAGAGGCGGTACTGTTTGACGCCCAGTTCAGCGTGAAAGATGGCGAAGCGCTGGTGGAAAAAATTCGCCACAGCGGTAAAACGCTGAACAAAATCGTGATCACCTCCGGCGATCCGGATTTCTATTTCGGCCTGCAACCGCTGGTGAAAGCCTTCCCTAATGCCAAAGTTGTCGCCACGCAACAGGTGGTGGACCATATCAGGGCCACAAAAGACGCGAAGCTCGCCTTCTGGGGGCCACAGATGAAAGACGGCGCGCCGACGCAGCTCTACGTGCCGCAGGTGCTTGCCTCAACCACCTTTATGATTGATGGTGAAAGAGTGAATATTGAAGAGCCTGAGAGCTATGCGGCGTACGTCTGGATCCCATCCGCAAAAACCATCCTCGGCGGCACGGGCGTCTCGTGGGGTATTCACGTCTGGACGGCGGATACCCAAACGCCGGAAAGCCGCAAACAGTGGCAGCAGACGCTGGATAGCATGGCAGCCCTTAAGCCCGAACACGTTATTCCGGGCCACTACCTTGGGACACCGCCAGCGGGTACCGGCGCTATCGACTTTACCCGTCGCTATCTACATCAGTTTGAACAGGCCCTCATGACACATAAAGCGTCAACCGGCGTCATTAGCACGATGAAAAAACAATGGCCGAATCTGGCGGAAGCCAGTTCGCTGGAATTGAGTGCCAAAGTGAATACCGGCGAAATGAAGTGGTAATATCCTGATTATCTCCTGCTATATTTAAATTTTTTATAGCAGGAGTTTACTATGCCATCGTCAGTAAGGGGCATCGACCATATCGGTATTACGGTGCCCGACATTGAAAAAGCCACCCTATTTTTTGAACGCGCTTTCGGCGCACAGGTTTTATATCATTCTGTCGATGCGGAAACCGATAATATTGATCAGGCCGCCCAGCAGCACACCTTAAAATTATTTCCCGGCACAAAAATTCACGCCATTCGCATGCTTGTTATGCCCCATGGACCCGGCATTGAACTTTTCGAAATGCATGGCCCTGAACAGGGAATGCCCGCCCGCGCAAGCGACTTTGGCCTCCAGCATTTTGCTGTTTATGTTGATGATTTTGATAAGGCGATAGCCGCTTTCACCGCTGCCGGCGGGGAGATATTTACCGCGCCAAAACCGCTCACGTTTCCGGATGAGCAAGGTGAAGGGAATGCTTTCTGCTATGGGCAGACCCCCTGGGGCAGCATTGTGGAATTGATCTCCTGGCCGACGCCCATGCCTTATGAAAAAACGACAAATTTACGCCGCTGGAAACCCTGAATTTTATTTGTGTGCCAGGAGAGATGATATTTTTATTTCCAGGACGAATCTGAACCACAACGGCGAAAATATTTGCCAATCTGAATGTGAATTACGATTTTGCACGCCGTAACATTAAACAGACAACGACACGGAGGCAGCATGTTTACTTATTACCCGGCACATACCACAGCAGCACAACCCGAACTCGTTAACGCGATTGCGCAGGGTCTTCAGGCAGAGCACGGTGTTGTTACCGAAGATGACATTTTGATGGAACTGACCAAGTGGGTGGAAGCCACAGACAATGACATCCTCAGTGACATCTACCAGCAAACCATCAACTATGTGGTCAGCGGGCAAAATGCACCTTTGTAAAAACCTGCTAAGCTGGATCAGCAACCTAAGGGGTTACATTTCGTTTGCGTGAGCAAACTTGTCCTTAAAACTATCAACGGGATTGAGGAGTTAAAATGAAATCGAACCGTCAGGCACGCCACATTCTGGGACTGAACTACAAGCTCTCTAACAAGCGTAAAGTGGTTATTGAGGAGGGTAGCGAAACGCAGGTTACCCACGCTACCGGCAGAAAACGCCCTTCCGGCAAGTAAGTTCCGGCACGATATTCACAACACCATCGGTAATCCCGATGGTGTTTTTGTTTATGTGTTGCGGTAATTAATATTCAGCTCCTTTATAATACCAACCGACCGCACCCCGTAGCACAGGCCAGAAAGATGACAAACAGCAGTGTCAGGGACGGATCTTCTTAAAAAGAGTGAGTGACATGGACAACAAACTGAAAAAACATCGTTCCCTTTATATTCCTTACGCCGGTCCGGTTTTACTGGAGTTTCCCCTTCTGAACAAAGGCAGCGCCTTTAGCATGGAAGAGCGCAGCAGCTTTAACCTGCTGGGCCTGCTGCCTGAAGTGGTTGAAACCATTGAAGAACAGGCGGAACGCGCCTGGATCCAGTATCAGGGTTTTAAAACCGAAATCGATAAGCACATCTACCTGCGTAATATCCAGGACACCAACGAAACCCTCTTCTACCGCCTGGTGCAGAACCATCTCGAAGAGATGATGCCCGTCATTTACACCCCAACCGTCGGCGCGGCATGTGAACGCTTCTCGGAGATCTACCGTCGTTCCCGCGGCGTGTTCATCTCTTATCAGAACCGTCACAACATGGATGACATTCTGCAAAACGTGCCGAACCACAACATCAAGGTGATCGTGGTAACCGATGGCGAACGTATTCTGGGCCTTGGCGACCAGGGCATTGGCGGGATGGGTATTCCCATCGGTAAGCTCTCGCTGTACACCGCCTGCGGCGGGATCAGCCCGGCCTACACCCTGCCGGTGGTCCTGGACGTGGGGACCAACAACCAGCAACTGCTGAACGATCCGCTGTACATGGGGTGGCGTCACCCGCGCATTACCGACGACGAGTACTATCAGTTTGTGGATGATTTCATCCAGGCCGTGAAGCACCGCTGGCCGGACGTGCTGTTGCAGTTCGAAGACTTCGCACAGAAAAACGCCATGCCGCTGCTGAACCGCTACCGCGATGAGATCTGCTCGTTCAACGATGACATTCAGGGCACTGCGGCAGTGACCGTCGGTACGCTGATTGCTGCGAGCCGTGCGGCAGGCAGCCAGCTCAGCTATCAGAAAATTGTCTTCCTGGGTGCAGGCTCCGCGGGCTGCGGCATCGCCGAGCAAATTATTGCCCAGACCCAGCGCGAAGGCTTAAGCGAAGAGCTCGCCCGCTCCCGCGTCTTTATGGTGGACCGTTTTGGCCTGCTGACCGACGGTATGCCAAACCTGCTCCCGTTCCAGACCAAACTGGTGCAGAAGCGCGAGAACCTGAAAAACTGGGATACGGATAACGAAGTGCTCTCGCTTCTTGACGTGGTGCGCAACGTGAAGCCGGATATTCTGATCGGCGTATCCGGGCAGACCGGCCTCTTCACGGAGGAGATTATTCGCGAGATGCATAAGCACTGCGAACGACCTATCGTGATGCCGCTATCGAACCCGACCTCACGCGTGGAGGCGACGCCGCAGGATATCATCGCCTGGACCGAAGGCAATGCGCTGGTCGCGACCGGCAGTCCGTTCGATCCGGTGGTGTGGAAGGACAAGCTCTACCCCATTGCGCAGTGCAATAACTCCTATATCTTCCCGGGTATTGGTCTGGGAGTGATCGCTTCCGGCGCGTCCCGCATCACCGACGAAATGCTGATGTCCGCGAGCGAAACGCTGGCAGGTCACTCACCACTGGTGAATAACGGTGAAGGCCTGGTACTGCCGGAGCTGAAAGACATTCATAAAGTGTCCCGCGCAATTGCCTTCGCGGTAGGCAAAATGGCGCAGCAGCAAGGCGTCGCGGTGAAAACCTCTGCCGATGCGTTGCAGCAAGCGATTGATGATAATTTCTGGATGCCGGAATACCGTAGCTATCGTCGTACTTCGATTTAAGCATTACCCCTCACCCAGCCCTCTCCCCAAAGGGGAGAGGGTGAAAACCGCACCGGACAGTTCCCACGCCCCTTTGGGGAGAGGGTTAGGGTGAGGGGAATATACGGCACTTCCCACTAGCCAAACCCATTTTCCCCCGCTACACTCCCTTCATCCATTAACCTACTGAATATATAAGGAGGCCAATTATGCTGTACTGTGAAATTTTCAATGTTTCACATACATTTGGTGATCGCACCAGCTCAAGCGTTATCGGTATCGTGCTGCGATAACTACCGCTTGAGCGAAGACACTAACCCCTGAAATCCCTTCTCTCGGGCTTACTGAGTTATCGTCAGCGATGTTTGACGAGGCATAAACATGCCTGTAACTCCTGGGTAAGCAACAATGAGCACTCTACTCACTGCACATTCTTTACGTGTTGATACCGCGTTTGGCACGCTCTTCGACTCTCTCTCCTTTACGTTGAAAAAAGGCGACCGCATTGGCCTGCTGGGTGATAACGGCTGCGGAAAAAGTACGCTGCTGAAAATCCTCGACGGGACGCAGTCCCCTGCTGCCGGAACCGTTTCACTGGCGGGACATTGCCTGCTGGCGCGCGTGGAACAACATCTGCCGGAGACCCTTTATCCCCTGACCATGCTGGATGCGGTGCTGGCGCAGCTGCCGACCGGTGAGCGCGACAGTCTTCGCTGGAAGGCCGAGACGCTGCTGGCCGGAATGGGCTTTACGACGCAGGAAACGGCGCTGCAATCCGCCACGCTGAGCGGCGGTCAGCATACGCGGTTGCTGCTGGCGCGGGCGTTGATAAGCGATCCGGATCTGCTGCTTCTGGACGAACCGAGCAACCACCTCGACCTGCCGACACTGCTGTGGCTGGAGCAGTTTTTACAGAGCTGGTCCGGCAGCTTTGTGCTGGTTTCACACGACAGGCAACTGCTGGACGCGGTAACCAACGGCAGCTGGATCCTGCGCGATAAAACATTGCACTACTTCGCCCTTCCCTGCACTGCCGCCCGTCAGTCGCTGAAGGCGAAAGACGAAAGCGATGCGCTGCGGCATAAGGCAGAGCAAAAAGAGATCGACCGCGTCACGGCCAGCGCCAAACGCCTCGCGACCTGGGGCAAGGTCTACGACAACGAAGATCTCTCCCGCAAGGCTAAGCAGATGGAAAAACAGGTCGAACGGCTTAAAGAAAACCAGACGGAACTGACGGCGGGAAGCCCGTGGACCTTAACCCTGCGCGGGGACGCGCTTCGGGCCGACCGCCTGCTGGAAATAACCGACCTCGGCGTCCCCCCGGCGCCGGGTCTGCCAGACCTGTTTACCCTCGTCAGCGCGCGGCTGAAGAGCGGCGATCGCGTGGCAATTGTGGGTCGTAACGGCTGCGGAAAATCGTCGCTGCTGAAGCTTATCTGGCGACATTTTTGCGACGAGATCTCGGACGAGCGGCTTAAGCGTCATCCGCGCGTCTCACCCGGCTACTACGACCAGACGCTGCATCAGTTGCCAGACGATACGGCGCTGCTGGATGCGCTGGAACCTTTCGCGCCAGATCCGCAAACCCGTAAAATGGCGCTCATCAGTGCCGGCTTCTCGTGGGCGCGGCACGGGCAAAAAGTCAGTACGCTCAGCGGCGGGGAACGTTCGCGCCTGCTGTTCGTCGGCCTGACCCTTGCCCGTTATAGCCTGCTGATCCTGGATGAACCGACCAACCACCTGGATATGGAGGGCAAAGAGGCGCTGGCGGAAACGCTGCAACAGTTTGAAGGCGGAGTGCTGCTGGTGAGCCACGATCGTCAGTTAATTAGCCAGTGCTGTAACCGCTTCTGGCTGATTGAGGACGGCAGGCTGAGCGAATGGCACGATGCGGAGGCGGTCTTTGAGCGCCTGCGTGAGGACGCCGGTCCGGTTGTACCTGAGGCATCGAACGCCGCATTGAAGGCACCCTCTTCAGCGTCAGACGATCTGCTCGAACGCCTTGTCGCCCTGGAAACGTTGCTGGAAGAAGATTTGGCGCGTAAGCCCAAACATCAAAAACCGCAGTTGCAGGCGCAATGGCGAAAAGAGATTGAGGAGATAGAAGCCCAACTGTAAGTCTGTACCCGGCGGTCATTACGCCGGGTCTTTTTTACGTCAGTGTTTTTCCCTACTGATTATTAGAGGATCGCCGTATTCTTAATCTGAAACTGAGCTAAATGATGACATTATGTTGCGGTTGCCTTGCATTACAGCGTCAAAGTATTAATCCTTAATGGGTATTACACCTGCTATGCAGATACTCATCATGAAAGGAGAAACACATGAAGGCTGCTGTTGTCACTCAGGATCATCAGGTTAATGTTACAGAGAAAACCTTACGCGCGCTTAAACATGGTGAAGCGCTGCTGAAGATGGAGTGCTGTGGCGTGTGCCATACCGATCTCCATGTTAAGAATGGTGATTTTGGCGACAAAACCGGGGTGATCCTCGGCCACGAAGGGATTGGTATCGTCAAAGAGATTGGTCCTGGCGTCACGTCGCTAAAAGTAGGCGACCGTGCAAGCGTGGCGTGGTTCTTTGAAGGCTGTGGCCACTGTGAATATTGTAATACCGGCAACGAAACGCTGTGCCGTGACGTGAAAAACGCGGGTTACTCCGTTGACGGCGGCATGGCGGAAGAGTGCATCGTAACCGCGGATTACGCGGTTAAAGTCCCGGACGGGCTGGACTCCGCGGCGGCCAGCAGCATCACCTGCGCCGGGGTCACCACCTACAAAGCGGTAAAAGTCTCTGACATCAAACCCGGCCAGTGGATTGCGATCTATGGCCTGGGCGGTCTGGGCAACCTCGCGCTGCAATACGCCAAAAATGTCTTCAATGCGAAGGTTATCGCCATTGACGTGAATGACGAGCAGCTGAAGCTCGCTGCCAGCATGGGCGCAGACTTAACCGTGAACTCTCGCAGTGAAGATGCGGCAAAAGTGATTCAGGAGAAAACCGGCGGTGCGCATGCGGCGGTGGTGACGGCAGTAGCGAAAGCGGCCTTCAACTCTGCCGTTGACGCAGTTCGCGCCGGAGGCCGCGTGGTGGCTGTTGGCCTGCCGCCGGAAGCGATGAGCCTGGATATTCCACGTCTGGTCCTGGATGGGATTCAGGTGGTGGGCTCTCTGGTGGGTACCCGTCAGGATCTGCTCGAAGCCTTCCAGTTTGCGGCTGAAGGTAAGGTGGTTCCGAAAGTCACGATGCGCCCATTGGAAGATATCAACGCCATCTTTAAAGAGATGGAACAGGGCCAGATCCGTGGCCGTATGGTGATTGATTTACGTTCTTAACCGCGGCGGCCGGGTAGCGGCTTTGCCCTGCCCGGCTTTTCACGTGGACGAACGGCGATCGGAAATCCACTCCTGAACCTCGATCTGGAACGTGTCAGGCGCTTTTCGATACATCTTCCGCGCCAGATCCAGGATGGTATGGCGCCCTAACTCCTCTTCCATCCGCTGCTGCGCGCTGTCCATGACCGAGCGCACCCCACACGGGCCGTCACAGACCCAGGCAGGTGGCGTTTCATCAAACACCGCCAGGCGCTGACGCACTTCCCGACACTCAAACATATTCTTCTCGCCGTCGATGGCGTGCGCCACGTCCAGCACGCTGATCAGCTCGGCCGGACGCGCCAGCCGGAAGCCTCCCCCTTTGCCTTCGGTGCTGATGACCAGCCCCGCGCGTGATAAACGGGTGAAGATTTTTCCAAGATAGTCGTACGGCACGCCCTGCAAGGCCGCCATCTCCCGGACGCTCATCTCACGTTCATTGCCTTTTGCATCCACCATACACATCAGGCTATGAATGCCATATTCCACACCAGAACTGTAAAACGCCATGGCTCACTCCGGGTCATTGTTCGCTGCATTATAACGATTTTTAACTCAGAAAGAAGTTGTCGCAGTTAACTCCGACAAGTATAGTGGCAGTTATGTCAGACATACAGCCTGACGCACTAAAGGATCGAGTATGAAAAAGCAGATTTTAATTGTGGGTAGTGGGTTTTCCGGTATGTGGGCTGCGGTCAGCGCCGCGCGCCTTTCTGCTCTGGCGGGTAACAATAGCCTCAGCATTGCCGTGCTGGCCCCTGTTGCGGAGCTACGCGTTCGCCCACGCTTTTATGAAGAGAACGTGTCGACGATGGTCGCGCCGCTGACCGAACTGTTTGCTGAGCTGGGTATCGCCTTTATTGCGGGCGAAGCACAACGTATTGATACCTCGTCTAAAACCGTTTTATATCGCGATTCAAACGGCGTGATTGCTGACGTCGCCTGGGAACGTCTGATCCTCGCAACCGGTAGCCAGACTAAACGCCCCCCGATTGCCGGTCTGGCTGAATACGCCTTTGATATCGACCAACTCGACTCCGCCAGGTTATTCGAGCAACATCTTGATTCGCTGGTTTCGCGCCCCTCCACCCCGGAGCGTAATACTGTGGTCGTGTGTGGCGGCGGCTTTACCGGCATCGAGCTGGCAACGGAACTCCCTGCCCGGCTCCGCACTCGCTTCGGCGCCAATACAAAGACTAAAATAATCGTAGTTGAAAGGGGTGCAACCATTGGCGGGCGTTACAGCGAGGCGCTGAGAAACACCATTGAAGAAGCAAGCAGCGCGCTGGGCGTTGAATGGCGTTTAAACAGTGAAGTTGAAGCCATCGATGCCAGCGGCGTAACGCTGAAAAACGGAGAACGCATTGCCAGCGCCACTGTAGTGTGGACGGCAGGGGTAGAAGCTAACCCCCTCAGCCTGCAAATTGACGGGGAACGCGACACTCAGGGACGCCTTATCGTCACCGACACATTGCAGGTTCCTGCGCATCCGGAGGTTTACGCGACGGGTGATATGGCGCATGCCAAAACGGACGATGTGGGCAACACGGCGCTGATGACCTGCCAGCACGCGATCCAGTTGGGGAAATTCGCCGGACACAACGCGGCGGCCAGCCTGTTAAATCTGGAGCCGTATCCTTACCGTCAGGTGAACTACGTCACCTGTCTGGATTTGGGTAGCTGGGGTGCGGTATACACCGAGGGCTGGGACCAGCGCATTAAATCCGTGCGCGAGGAAGGCAAAAAGATCAAAGTCGCCATCACCAACGAACTGATTTACCCGCCAGCAGCAGACAAAGCGGTTGCTTTTGCCGCCGCTGACCCGCTGGCGAAATTCGTGTAGTCCACTCCACCACCCGCGACCAGCGGGCAACATGTGGAATCAGGCCAGCGCTCCTGCGTTGGCCTGACGCTTTTTGGCACATAAATAACCATACATCAACAGAGAGGTCATCGCTGAGAAGGATAAGATCGCTGCCGGCAGCGTGACATAACTCCAGCTAAAGCCGAGCGTAATCATCATTCCACCGAAATACGCGCCAATTGCGCTGCCGAGGTTAAACGCCATTTGTCCGCCTGCGGCCCCCAGCATCTCGCCGCCTTTCGCATTTTGCAGCAGCAGTATTTGCAGCGGCGCAGAGAGCGCAAACAGCCCGGCGCAGCACACGAATCCCATTACCAGTGAAGCTGTTTTAAGCTCGCCAAAGGCGAACAACGCCAGCAGCGAAGCCACAATCACCAGGTCGGTGGTGGCAGCAATGCGCAGCGGGCTAAAGCGCGACGACAGCTTGCCGCTGAAGACATTTCCCAGCACCATGCCCAGCCCCATCAGCATCATGATCGCGGTCATCACGCCCTCGGAAAAGCCTGACACGTTGACCATAAACGGCTTCACGAAGCTAAACCAGGCAAACACCCCGGCATTGCCAAACATCGTAGCGGCAAAAATCAACCACGGTTCCGGTTTCTTCAGGAAATGGAATTGTTCTGTCAGCCGGGTGGTTGTCGTGTCGTGAATGTCTGGCACCCACAGCAGAACAGACAGGATCACCAGCGCGTCAAAGACCGCAATCAAAAAGAAGGTGTAACGCCAGTTAAATTCATGTCCCAGCCACGTCCCGAGTGGTACGCCAAGCAGGTTGGCAACGGTCATCCCGGCAATCATCCCGGCCACAGCGACCGTCACTTTACCCGGCGGTGCGATTTTTGACAGGATTATCGCCCCCACGCCGAAAATCGCGCCATGCGG
The DNA here is from genome assembly GCF_000492855.1 of Enterobacter sp. MGH 38. Classification (NCBI taxonomy): domain Bacteria; kingdom Pseudomonadati; phylum Pseudomonadota; class Gammaproteobacteria; order Enterobacterales; family Enterobacteriaceae; genus Enterobacter; species Enterobacter sp. MGH 38. The sequence continues at coordinate 1,383,516 of NZ_KI535608.1, forward strand.
AAAACCAGAGATTAAGCGCCCCGCCGCCAGCCCCACGTAGGAGTCAGAGAAGGTAAAGAGTGTGTTACCAACGACGCACATCGCCACCAGAAACAGCAGCGTTGTTTTCAGCGAAAATTTGCTGGAGAACAGCGCCACAATCGGCGCGCCGATCACCACGCCAAAAGCGTAAAACGAAATCATATTTCCGGCAGAGGGAATCGAAATGCCCGTATCATGGGCCAGTTCTGTCAGCACGCCCATGATGCCAAATTCAGCCATCCCCAGACCAAAGGTAGCCAGTGCTAACGAAAAAATTGTCTTTTTCATACCGCGACCACTGTTAAAAAATACGCAGCGTGCATTATTGATTAAACTTGTATGGTGAACCAGTTCAAATCAGCTTTCTGACACATTAATCCATTCATTCAGGCCGATTACACGCTTAGTACGGCCTCGATCCCGCGACCGGACCCATAGGGAGACCCGCCATGGTCAGTAAGAAGAAAACCCGTGTTGTTGATGATGTCGTTAAAAACGCGCCGCTCAAAACCAAAACGTACGAGCAAGAGCTGCGCCGCCTCCATGTTGAACTGGTTAAGCTCCAGCAATGGGTGGTCGCCAAAGGGTTAAAAGTCTGTATTGTTTTTGAAGGGCGAGACGGCGCCGGTAAAGGCGGCGTCATCAAAGCCATCACCGAACGCGTCAGCCCCCGGGTGTTTCGCGTTGTTGCGTTACCGGCCCCCACCGATAAAGAGAAAAGTCAGCTCTATTTTCAGCGTTACGTTCCTCATCTGCCCTCTGCCGGGGAAATCGTTATTTTTGACCGCAGCTGGTACAACCGCGCGGGGGTGGAAAAAGTAATGGGTTTCTGTACTGAAGAGCAGGCCGAAAAATTTCTTGATGGAACGCCGGTAATGGAAAAAGCGATGGTCGATGCCGGGATCATATTGTTGAAATACTGGCTTGAAGTAACGCCAAAAGAGCAGGAACGCCGCCTGCGCGATCGCATTAATGATGGTCGCAAGATCTGGAAGCTTTCTCCAATGGACATAAAATCTTTTAATCTGTGGGATGAATATACCCTCGCCCGTGACGCGATGTTTAAAGCGACCGACACCGCCTGGGCGCCGTGGTTTGTGGCGCGCTCAGAAGATAAAAAACGGGTGCGGCTGAATATTATTTCGCATCTGCTTTCACAGATCCCCTATAAAGAAATTCACGTAGACAAAGTGGATTTACCGAAACGCAAGATCGGCAAAGTGAAGCCTACAAAATATCCCTTCCGGTATATTGCAGAGCGATTTTGATACGGGGAAGCAGGCCAGCACAAGCGCAGCGCCGCCGGACAATGCCGACGGCGCAAGGTTTACTTCAACCCTTCCGAACTCTCTTTTTGCGCTTCAAGACGCTCAACGTCCCGGTACCAGCGCGGATGGTGTTTTTGCGCCCAGCGGCGGCTCACCTTCCCTTCAATCATGCCTTTAATCGATCCTTTCACCCAGAAGGCCATATACATATGGATCAGAATGGCGTGGATCAGAATAATGGCCGAGGTCGCGTGGATCAGCAGCGCATAACGCACTACCTGAATCGGGAAATAGTGCGCAAAATACGGACGCCAGATGATGACCCCGGTCACCAGCAGCACAAAAATCATGCTCATGATGGTCCAGAACATCATCTTCTGCCCGGCGTTGTATTTCCCCACCTTCGCGACTTTATGCTCGTTGCCTTTCAGAACCTCAACAATCCCTTTTAGCCACGGAATATCCTGCTTGTCAGGGATGTTGTGATGAACAAAACGCACGAACATAAACATCAGCACCACGAAAATCAGCACGCCGAAGAAGGGATGCAGAATGCGCCCCATCTGCGGTGTCCCGAAGGTTTCCGTGAGCCACTGTAGCGTCGGGAAGAAGAACGATATGCCGGATACCGCCACCAGGAAGAAGCAGATGACTACCGTCCAGTGACAGGCGCGATCGACAAATTTTGTGCGCACTATCATTTTCGACTTACTCATGATGCTCCTCCTCGTCGTCATCCACCTCTTTATTCGGCCCGATACCGATGTAGTGATAAATCAGCCCGGCAAAGGTGGCGATAAAGCCCGCCGCTGAAAGCGGTTTAAGCGCCCCTTTCCACAGGTTGATTGATGTATCGATCGCCGGATCTTTCGGCAGATTATGATACAGCTCCGGCTGGTCATTGTGGTGCAGAACATACATGACGTGCGTGCCGCCCACGCCCTGCGGGTTATAAATCCCGGCCTTGTCATAGCCGCGCGCTTTGAGCTTATCCACCCGCTGCTGCGCCACTTCCAGCATCTCTTTTTTGGTGCCGAAGTGGATCGCCCCGGTAGGACAGGTCTTAACGCAGGCAGGCTCCTGGCCGACGCTGACGCGATCGACGCACAGGGTGCATTTATAGACCCGGTTATCCTCTTTATTGAGACGCGGGATATTAAACGGACAACCCGCAATACAGTAACCGCAGCCGATGCAGTTATCCTGCTGGAAGTCGACGATCCCGTTGGCGTACTGAATGATTGCCCCGGCAGACGGGCATGCCTTCAGGCAGCCCGGATCTTCACAGTGCATACAGCCGTCTTTACGGATCAGCCACTCCAGCTTGCCGTTCTGGTCGGTTTCGCTAAAGCGCATCACCGTCCAGGACTTGGCGCTCAGATCAGCAGGATTGTCATAGACCCCTACGCAGTGCCCCACCTCGTCGCGGATATCGTTCCACTCCGAGCAGGCCACCTGGCAGGCCTTACAGCCCACGCAGGAAGAGACATCGATCAGCTTGGCGACTTCTGCCTTGTAGTCCCGCGCACGAGGCGCGGGCGTTATCGGGTTGGTCGCGGAGCGTTTAATAATGTCTTGTGTTTCCATCGCCATTTAATCGCTCCTTACGCTTTCTCGATGTTGACCAGAAACGCTTTATACTCCGGCGTTTGCGAGTTGGAATCGCCGACGTTTGGCGTCAGGGTATTGGCGATGTAGCCTTTCTGCGCTACCCCTTCAAAGCCCCAGTGCAGTGGTATGCCCACCGTTTCCACCTGCTGGCCGTGCACGTTCAGCGTTTGCAGACGACGGGTGACCACCGCCACCGCGCGAATAAAGCCGCGCTTGCTGCTGACCTTCACGCGATCGCCATTGGCAATGCCTTTCGCCTTCGCCAGGGTTTCGCTTATCTCCACAAACTGTTCCGGCTGCGCGATGGCGTTAAGCCGCGCGTGCTTGGTCCAGGTATGGAAATGCTCGGTCAGGCGGTAAGTAGTGCCGACATACGGGAACTTGTCTTTTTTACCTAAACGCAGCACGTCGTCTTCGTAGATGCGTACCACCGGGCTTGACACCACGTTCGGGTGCAACGGGTTAGTGCCGAGCGGCGTTTCCATCGGCTCGTAGTGTTCAGGGAACGGCCCTTCCGCCAGTTTGTCGATAGCAAACAGACGTCCCAGCCCTTCCGGCTGCATGATAAACGGCCCGGTGTTGCTACCCGGCGCGGCGGTGTTGAAGTCCGGGATATCGTTCCCCGTCCACTTCGTGCCGTTCCACTCGATCAGCATGCGTTTCGGATCCCACGGCTTACCGTTCACGTCTGCGGAGGCACGGTTGTACAGTACTCGGCGGTTTAACGGCCACGCCCATGCCCAGCCCAGGGTGTTACCCAGGCCTGACGGATCGGCGTTATCGCGGTTGGCCATCTGGTTACCCTGCTCAGTCCAGCTGCCGGTGTAGATCCAGCAGGACGAGGCGGTGGTACCGTCGTCACGCAACAGCGCGAAGCTATTGAGCAACTGGCCTTTCTTCGCCACCAGATTGCCGTTGGCATCGTACAGGTCGGCCAGCGCCACACCGTTGTTCTCTTTTGCCACCTCTTCGGACTCAGGATGATCCGGCTGCTTGTAGTTCCAGCTCATCTTCAGCAGCGGCTCAGCGCCTTTGCCGCCTTCTGTGCGGTACATCTCGCGCAGACGATGGTAAATCCCGGCCAGAATTTCGCCGTCATTACGCGCTTCACCCGGCGCATCCTGACCTTTCCAGTGCCACTGTAGCCAGCGGCCAGAGTTGGCAATAGAACCGTCCTCTTCCGCAAAGCAGGTCGATGGCAGGCGGAACACCTCCGTCTGAATGGATGCCGGATCGACATCGTTTGATTCACCGTGGTTCTGCCAGAACGTAGACGTTTCGGTGACCAGCGGATCGATAACCACCATGTACTTCAGCTTGCTCAGGCTGCGAACGACTTTGTTTTTATCCGGGAATGACGCCACCGGGTTAAAGCCCTGGCAGATATACCCCGTGACGTCGCCCTTATCCATCATGTTGAAATACTTGATGACATCGTAAGTCTGGTCCCATTTCGGCAACCACTCAAAGCCCCAGTCATTCTCTTTCTGCGCCGCGTCGCCGTAGAACGATTTCATCAGACTGACGGCAAACTTCGGATAGTTACTCCAGTAGTTCATCTGGTCCGGACGCGTCGCTTTTGGCGTGTTGGCGTCAAGCCAGCTTTGCCAGTCGGTCTGCTTCTCGGACGGCAGGGTCAGGTAACCCGGCAGGCTGGTCGACAGCAGGCCGAGGTCGGTTAAGCCCTGAATGTTAGAGTGCCCGCGCAGGGCGTTCACGCCGCCACCGGCCATCCCCATGTTGCCGAGCAGCAGCTGGATCATCGCCATGGTGCGAATGTTCTGCGCGCCCACGGTATGCTGCGTCCAGCCCAGCGCGTACAGGAAAGTAGTGGTTCTGTCGGCGGCACTGGTGGAGGCCAGCACTTCACACACTTTCAGGAAGTCCGCTTTCGGCGTACCGCAGATGTTTTCCACCACGTCCGGCGTATAGCGGGAAACGTGCTGTTTCAGCAAGTTCCACACGCAGCGCGAATCGCTCAGGGTCTCATCGCGTTTCGCGTAGCCGTTTTCGTCGAACTGATAGTTCCAGGATGATTTATCGTACTGACGTTTCTCGGCGTCATAGCCGCTGAACAGACCATCTTCGAAAGCGAAATCTTCCCGCACCAGCAGGCTGGCATTGGTGTAATGCTTAACGTATTCCGCGTTAATCTTATTGTTTTCGATCAGGTACAACAGTACGCCGGAAAGGAACGTAATATCCGTACCGGAGCGGATCGGCGCATAGATATCAGCCACCGATGCCGTACGCGTAAAGCGTGGATCGACGACAATCAGCGTCGCATCGTTGTTGTTTTTCGCTTCCATCGCCCAGCGGAACCCCACCGGATGGGCTTCAGCGGCGTTACCGCCCATAACCACCACGACGTTTGCGTTTTTGATATCAACCCAGTGGTTGGTCATCGCACCGCGACCAAATGTTGGAGCAAGACTTGCTACCGTTGGTCCGTGTCAGACGCGCGCCTGGTTATCAACCGCCAGCATGCCGAGGGAGCGCACAAATTTTTGCGTCAGCATGCCGGTCTCATTACTTGCCGCAGAGGCACACAGCATCCCGGTGGAGGTCCAGCGGTTTACCGTGATGCCCTGCTCGTTCTTCTCAATAAAATTGGCGTCGCGATCCGCTTTCATCAGTTTTGCAATTCGGGAGAAAGCGTCGTCCCAGGAGATACGCTGCCATTTGTCAGACCCCGGCGCACGATATTCCGGGTAGCGCAGACGGTTTTCACTGTGGACGTAGTCCAGCAGCCCCGCCCCTTTCGGGCAAAGCGCCCCGCGGCTCACCGGATGGTCCGGGTCCCCTTCAATATGATAAATCGCTTCTTTGGCGTTCTTCGCGCCATCACCCAGGCTATACATTAATAGCCCACAACCCACGGAGCAGTATGTGCAGGTGTTACGGATCTCTTTCGCGCGCAGCAGTTTATAGTTGCGTGCCTGAGCCAGCGCCATTTTGGGAGCGAATCCCAGCATCGCGGCTGTTGTTCCGGCCATACCGCCCGCGCAGATTTTAAAAAATTGTCTGCGGCTGACGTCCATTGTTGTCCTCTTTATCTGATAAGACTTCGCGCGGCAAACTAACAGCAAAGCCCCTTTTTTTATTGCGTCAAATCAAGGTCGCTATACTTAGCCCCCCAAATAGTCACCGCTGGTACGATTTGCTACTCTTTTCGGGGTATCTCCCCAGTAGAAAATTCGCCAGGTGTAGCGGATAGATGCTATAAGTTTTCCCTTTGATTTTTTGAAGACTGGCAGGGTAATGGACAGAAAAAGAGCAACGCTGACAGGCCTGGCGGCCATATTGCTGTGGAGCACCATGGTGGGTCTCATCCGCAGCGTCAGTGAAGGACTGGGCCCGGTGGGCGGCGCGGCGATGATTTACACCGTCAGCGGGCTGCTGTGTCTGGTAACGGTGGGTTTTCCCGATCTTCGGCGTTTTTCCAGGCGCTATCTTCTTGCGGGCAGCATCCTGTTTGTCAGCTATGAGATGTGCCTGGCCCTGTCGCTGGGATATGCCGCGACGCGCTCACAGGCGATTGAAGTCGGTATGGTCAATTATCTGTGGCCAAGCCTGACGATTGCCTTCGCGATTTTGTTCAACGGGCAAAAATCCACCCTGTGGGTCATCCCTGGGCTTCTCATCTCGCTGTTGGGGGTGTGCTGGGTTTTAGGTGGCGAAAACGGTCTGCAACTGAATGACATCATGCAGAACGTCGTTTCAAGTCCGCTGAGTTATGGGCTGGCGTTTGCTGGCGCTTTTATCTGGGCCGCCTACTGCACCGTCACCAGCAAGTATGCCAAAGGGCAAAATGGCATTACCCTTTTCGTCCTGCTGACCGCCCTGAGCCTGTGGGTCAAATATGCCGTCAGCGATCAGCCCGAAATGGTGTTCAGCGTCCCGGTTGTGGTGAAGCTATTGATGTGTGGGGTTGCGCTTGGCTTTGGCTACGCCGCCTGGAATATCGGTATTCTTCACGGTAACGTCACGGTGCTTGCGGCTGTCTCTTATTTCACGCCCGTTCTTTCCGCCGCGCTGGCGGCTATTGTGCTGAGCTCTACGCTTTCATTCTCATTCTGGCAAGGGGCATTAATGGTGTGCGCCGGATCGTTACTGTGCTGGTATGCCACGCGCAAATAGTATTTTTATTTTTTGCCGGGTACCCAATATGCCCGGCACAAAATTAACAATTATTTAATGTGTGATCACACCCTCGAATATAATTGGTAACATTCGAGACAACTAAAATTTCTGTATAGAATGCCCACAGATAGCCAGAGCCGTTGTGGAAGTTGACATAAACTGACAACACAGGTAATTAGTTCAGCGCCAATATTACCGCGCTATATAGCACAAAGTGCAATAGTTTATTTCTGAATATTTCACTTAGAAAACAGACACTGGCTCACCGGAAAATTCATAATCCGCTGTTTTATAATATGTTATCGCGCCCCACACGTTGATACTCTCTGTCAAATTCCTTTAATTCCCCAGAAAAACTAAAACGTCCAGAAATTATTTACAGCCATATTATCGTGCTTTGTTAATAATCAATTTATGTCTATATATTAACCTGATTGAGCGATTTAAGGGCAATTTACCCGATCGGGATCACACTAATTGAAATTATCTTTAATATTTTGAAACTTATTATTGAAAGCAGTCTACGGAATTTTAAAAATAGTCTGCCATTGACGATAAGCCTCGTTTAAAAATCGCTCAGGTGGCTTAGGAAATACCTAAATAAAATTATAAGGATTATTTAAGATGAAACTTAAATTAGTTGCAGTGGCAGTGACTTCCATGTTGGCAGCTGGCGTTGTTAACGCGGCTGAAGTTTTTAACAAAGACGGTAACAAACTGGATCTGTACGGCAAAGTTACTGGTCTGCACTATTTTTCTGATGATGCTGGTAGCGACGGCGACAAAACGTATGTTCGTCTGGGCTTCAAAGGTGAAACTCAGATCAACGATCAGCTGACCGGATACGGCCAGTGGGAATATGAGTTCAAGGGCAATCGCTCCGAAGCTCAGGGTTCCGACGGCAACAAAACCCGTCTGGCCTACGCTGGTCTGAAATTCGATGAATTCGGTTCATTCGACTACGGTCGTAACTACGGTGTGGCTTATGACATCGGCGCATGGACTGACGTTCTGCCAGAGTTCGGTGGCGATACCTGGACGCAGACTGATGGCTTCATGACCGGCCGTACCACTGGCGTTGCAACCTACCGTAACACCGACTTCTTTGGTCTGGTTGACGGCCTGAACGTGGCTGCTCAGTACCAGGGTAAAAACGACCGTTCAGAGATCACCGAATCCAACGGTGACGGCTGGGGTCTGTCTTCTACCTATGAATTCGACGGCTTCGGTGTGGGTGCGACCTACGCGAAATCTGACCGTACTGACCGTCAGGTTCGTGCTGCAAGCAACCTGAACGCCGGTGGCGAAAACGCAGAAGTGTGGGCTGCTGGCCTGAAGTACGATGCGAACAACATCTACCTGGCAACCACCTACTCTGAAACCCGCAACATGACGGCGTTCGGTAACGGTCACGTTGCCAACAAAGCGCAGAACTTCGAAGTTGTGGCGCAGTACCAGTTCGACTTCGGTCTGCGTCCATCCATCGCTTACCTGAAATCCAAAGGTAAAGACATCGGTTCTTATGGCGACCAGGATCTGGTTGAATACGTTGACGTTGGCGCGAGCTACTACTTCAACAAAAACATGTCCACCTACGTTGATTACAAAATCAACCTCGTGGATGACAGCCAGTTCACCAAAGATGCCAAAGTGGCTACCGACAACATCGTGGCTGTGGGTCTGACCTACCAGTTCTAAGATCTGTTAGTTCAAAAGGCCAGCCCTCGCGGCTGGCCTTTTTTATTACTGCTGCCCTCCGACCTTCGCCAGACTAAACCAGATCCCGACCGCCAGAATCAGCAGCATGCCTCCCGCACTGCCCAGGGCCACGCTGTGCGAGGTGATGAACGCAGTTTTCGCCGCCGTCATCACCGGCTCGGCCAGCGACGGCGTCAGCTCCTGCGCCACCTTCATCGCTTCACCGATGGACGACGAGGCTTTATCGGTCAGCGACGCGCTCAGCCCCTGCGGCAGTACAATAGACGCCGAAAAGCTGCGGGTTAACAGCAAACCGAAAATGGCGATCCCCAGACCAGCGCCCAGCTCGTAGGACATGGTTTCGATCGCGCCTGCGGCGGCCGCTTTCTCTTTCGGCGCGGCAGCCATGATCGCTGACGTCGATGCCAGCAGTGCGCTGGCGGCACTGAAGCCCAACAGCACCATCAGGCTCCACGCCTGCCACTGTTGGGTGCTGAAATCAAGCATCGACAGGCCGATAAAACTGACTGCGCTTAGCCCCATGCCTCCGGCCGCGACAATGCGCAGCCCCAGACGCCCGACCAGCACGCCCGCGATCGGCCCGCTAAATCCGCTCGCCACCATCACCGGCAGCATAAATATCCCTGCTTCAAACGGCGTAAAACCATGCACAAACTGCAACTCCTGCGCCATCAGCAGTTCAAAGCCCACCAGCGCAATCATGGCGGTCATCGCCATGACCACGCCGCTTAAAATAATGCGATGGCAAAACAGACGCATGTCGATCATCGGTACGCGCGCGCGCAGCTGGATACGGACGAAGATAAACAGCATCACCGCCCCGGTAAGCAGCGTAATGGTCACCATCCACGGCGACAGCACCCCTTTCAGGGCGGTTTTGGCGCTATAGACCAGCAGTAAAATCGCCACAATTAGCATAATGGCATGGCTGATATTGAGCGGCTGCTCGGGCCGCCCCTGCTGAGCAGGCACAAAGCGCGCAGCAAGCGAAACCACCATCAGCACGATCGGCACATTAATCAGGAAGACCGAACCCCAGTAAAAGTGCTCCAGCAGCATGCCGCCAATCAGCGGGCCAAACGCCGCGCCGCCCGACCCAACGGCAGCCCAGACGCCGAGGGCGATATTACGGTGCCGCGCATCAATAAACAGCGTGCGGATCCCTGCAAGCGTAGCCGGAATAATCATCGCCGCGCCAATCGCCAGCGACGCGCGGGCGGCAATCAGCCAGCCCGCGGACGGCGCAAAAGCCGCCGCTAACGATGACAGGCCAAACAGCACGCTGCCGATCATCAGCAGGCGCTTAAAACCTATGCGATCGCCCAGCGCGCCCATCGGCAGCACCATCCCCGCCATCACCAGCGAGTAAATATCAATAATCCACAACAATTCGTTGCCGCTGGCACCCAGCGTCATGCTCAATGTTGGCGCCGCCACGTGCAGCACCGTCGCGTCAATCGCCACCGGGATATATACCAGCACGATAATCACTAACGCTAACCACTGACGAAACATAAATTTCCTTTTCAGTTAAAAACTGGACACATGTCCAAATTGCGATCCTACGTAAAGTTGAACACTTGTCCAGCTCTTTGTTACACTCGTTTCGTTGCCATTGAGAGTGAGAAATTATGCGTTATCTGAGCAAGGACGAGCGGCGGGAAGAGATCCTCCAGGCCGCGATGCGCGTGGCGCTGACCGAAGGATTCGCTGCAATGACCGTGCGCCGCATCGCCACCGAAGCGGGCGTCGCTACCGGGCAGTTGCATCACCACTTTGCGTCGGCGGGCGAGCTTAAGTCGCTGGCGTTTGTCCGGCTAATCCGCGATTTGCTGGATGCTGAAATCGTTGGCGAAAACGCTGGCTGGCGCGAGCGCCTGCATGCCATGCTCGGCAGCGATGACGGCGGGTTTGAGCCCTACATTCGGCTGTGGCGAGAGGCGCAAATTCTCGCCAGCCGGGATAGCGATATTAAAGGCGCCTACGTTTTGACTATGGAGATGTGGCACCAGGAAACGGTTGCGATTATCAGGGCCGGGGCGGAGGCCAACGCCTTTACGCTTGCTGACCAGCCGGAAAATATCGCCTGGCGTTTAATTGGTCTGGTATGTGGCCTGGATGGCATATACGTATTAAATATGCCTGAAATGGACGACGCGGCCTTTAATAAGCATCTGGATAAACTTATCTCCCTCGAATTGTTTTAATACTCCCATCGGGGTATTAATTTCCGCAAAAAGTTACAATTAGTAACACATAAAGCGAACCCAGATTCCCATTCCAAACTCAGGGATTCGCTTTTTTATCTATCCTTTCAGATGTATCCCATAACATCCAATAATTCCTACAAGCTATCGACAGGTATCTTTCTGTTTTTATTTAATTTTTTCTCTCCACTTGGGTAAGCAAGAGGGTGATATGTCACATCAAAGCGAGAAGAGTAACCAGCATCTGTTGAGTAACTGGAAACCGGAAAATGCGCAATTTTGGGAGAATAAAGGGAAACATATCGCACGAAGAAACCTGTGGATTTCCGTGGCGTGTTTGCTCCTCGCGTTTTGTGTCTGGATGTTGTTTAGCGCTATTGCGGTAAACCTTAATAAGGTCGGATTTAATTTCAGCACCGATCAGCTTTTTATGCTAACGGCATTACCTTCTCTCTCCGGCGCGATATTGCGTGTCCCCTACTCTTTTATGGTGCCGATATTTGGCGGGCGTTACTGGACCGTGTTAAGCACCGTTATCCTGGTCGTACCCTGTGTCTGGCTTGGGATCGCCATCCAGAATACCGCCACGCCTTACTGGGTCTTTATCATCATTGCACTGCTGTGCGGTTTTGCCGGCGCCAACTTCGCTTCCAGCATGGGAAACATCAGCTTCTTCTTCCCGAAAGCCAGACAGGGCAGCGCGCTGGGCATTAACGGCGGGCTGGGTAACCTGGGTGTGAGCGTGATGCAGCTGGTTGCGCCGCTGGTGATTTTCCTGCCGATGTTTACCTTTCTCGGCGTTCATGGCGTCCCCCAGGAGGATGGCTCGACGATGTGGCTGGCGAACGCGGCGTGGATCTGGGCGCCGCTGCTGATTCTGGCCACCCTTGCGGCGTTTTTTGGCATGAACGACATCGCCAGCTCGAAAGCATCCATTGCCAGCCAGCTTCCGGTACTTAAGCGCTTTCACCTTTGGCTGCTGAGCCTGCTTTATCTGGCAACCTTCGGCTCGTTTATCGGTTTCTCGGCAGGCTTTGCCATGCTGTCGAAAACCCAGTTTCCGGACGTAAATATCCTCCACCTCGCCTTCTTTGGCCCGCTGATTGGCGCCCTGGCGCGTTCGGCTGGCGGGATGATTTCAGACAGGCTGGGCGGCGTACGGGTGACGCTGATCAACTTCGTCTTTATGGCCATCTTTAGCGCCCTGATTTTCCTGACACTCCCCGGGTCTGGTTCAGGCAGTTTTATCGCCTTCTATCTGGTCTTTATGGGCCTGTTTCTGACCGCAGGCCTGGGCAGCGGCTCGACCTTCCAGATGATCGCGATTATCTTTCGCCAAATCACCCTCGACCGCATAAAAAAACAGGGCGGGAGCGACGAACAGGCACAGCATGAAGCGGTGACCGAAACGGCTGCCGCGCTGGGCTTTATCTCTGCCATCGGTGCGGTAGGCGGGTTCTTTATTCCCAAAGCCTTTGGCACATCCCTGGCGATGACCGGATCCCCTGTGGGCGCCATGAAAGTCTTCCTCGTGTTTTACATCGTCTGCGTACTCGTCACCTGGCTGGTGTACGGCCGCAAATCCTCACAAAAATAATAACTACATCTTCGCCGGAGCGTGATGCCTCACCCTCCGGCCATGCTATCGAAGCAGGAGAAATGTCATGAGCAAACTGTTGGACCGCTTCCGTTACTTCAAAACAAAAGGCGACAGTTTCGCCGATGGGCACGGGCAGGTGTACCACACCAACCGCGACTGGGAGGACAGCTACCGTCAACGCTGGCAGTTCGATAAAATTGTGCGATCCACCCACGGCGTTAACTGCACCGGCTCCTGTAGCTGGAAGATTTATGTCAAAAATGGCCTGGTGACCTGGGAAACCCAGCAGACCGACTACCCGCGTACCCGCCCTGACCTGCCTAACCACGAACCACGCGGCTGCCCGCGCGGCGCAAGCTACTCCTGGTATCTCTACAGCGCCAACCGCCTGAAATACCCGCTGGTGCGCCGTCGGCTGATCGAACTCTGGCGCGAGGCGCTGGCGCAGCATACCGATCCGGTGCTGGCCTGGGACGCCATTCAGAACGATCCGCAGAAAGCGCAGAGCTACAGGAAGGCGCGCGGTAAAGGCGGTTTTATCCGCTCAAACTGGAAAGAGCTTAACCAGCTGATTGCTGCCGCCAACGTCTGGACCATCAAAAACTACGGCCCGGATCGGGTAGCCGGTTTTTCCCCCATCCCGGCCATGTCGATGGTCTCTTATGCCGCCGGTACGCGCTATCTCTCCCTGCTCGGCGGCACCTGCCTGAGCTTCTATGACTGGTATTGCGATCTGCCTCCGGCGTCGCCGATGACCTGGGGCGAACAGACCGACGTGCCGGAATCGGCGGACTGGTACAACTCCAGCTATATCATTGCCTGGGGCTCGAACGTGCCGCAGACGCGTACCCCGGACGCCCACTTCTTTACCGAAGTGCGTTACAAAGGCACCAAGACCGTCGCCATTACGCCGGACTTCTCGGAGGTGGCAAAGCTCAGCGACCAATGGCTGGCCCCCAAACAGGGTACCGACAGCGCCCTTGCCATGGCGATGGGGCATGTGATCCTCAAAGAGTTCCATCTTGATAACCCGAGCGATTACTTCCTCAACTATTGCCGCCGCTACACCGACATGCCGATGCTGGTTCTGCTGGATGAACAGGCTGACGGTCGCGTGGTGCCGGGCCGCATGCTGCGTGCATCGGATCTGGCCGACGGGCTGGGTGAAACCAATAATCCGGAGTGGAAAACCATCGCCTTTGACGTGGCCGGAAATCTGGTGGCGCCGAATGGTTCCATCGGCTTCCGCTGGGGTGAAAAAGGCAAATGGAACCTGGAGTCGCTGGCCGCGGGACAGGAAACCGAGCTGACGCTTTCCCTGCTCATCACCCACGACAGCGTGGCAGACGTGGCCTTCCCTTACTTCGGGGGCAACGAGAACCCGCATTTCCGCAGCGTGAAGCAGGAGCCGGTGCTGACGCGCCGAGTACCGAGTAAGACCCTGACGCTGGCCGACGGCAGCCAGAGACGCGTGGTTAGCGTGTACGATCTGGTGCTCGCAAACTACGGCCTCGATCGCGGTCTGGAAGACAGTAACGCGGCGACAAACTACGCCGAGATAAAAGCCTACACCCCGGCCTGGGGCGAACAAATTACCGGCGTCCCCGCTTATCTGATAGAAAAAATCGCCCGTGAATTTGCCGACACGGCGCATAAGACCCACGGACGGTCGATGATCATTCTCGGGGCCGGTGTGAACCACTGGTACCACATGGACATGAACTACCGCGGGATGATCAACATGCTGGTCTTCTGCGGCTGCGTCGGGCAGAGCGGCGGCGGCTGGTCGCACTATGTCGGCCAGGAAAAGCTGCGCCCGCAAACCGGCTGGCTGCCGCTGGCCTTCGCGCTGGACTGGAACCGTCCGCCGCGCCAGATGAACAGCACATCGTACTTTTACAACCACGCCAGCCAGTGGCGCTATGAGAAGCTCACCGCAAAGGAGTTGCTTTCTCCCCTTGCAGACGCATCGAAGTTTACCGGTCACCTGATTGATTTCAACGTCCGCGCCGAGCGTATGGGCTGGCTCCCTTCCGCGCCGCAGCTCAACCTCAACCCGCTGCACGTTAAAGCTCGCGCCAACGCCGCCGGGATGTCGCCGCAGGATTACACCGTGCAGGCGTTAAAATCGGGTGATATTCGCTTCGCCTGCGAACAGCCGGACAACGGCAAGAACCACCCGCGCAACCTGTTCGTCTGGCGTTCTAACCTGCTCGGTTCGTCCGGGAAAGGCCATGAATACATGCTGAAATACCTGCTTGGCACCGAGAGCGGTATTCAGGGTGAGGATTTAGGTTCAACGGACGACGTGAAGCCTGAGGAAGTAGAATGGCAAACCGCCGCCATTGAGGGCAAGCTGGATCTGCTGGTGACGCTTGATTTCCGTATGTCCAGCACCTGCCTGTTCTCGGATATCGTCCTGCCCACCGCCACCTGGTATGAAAAAGACGATATGAATACCTCGGACATGCATCCGTTTATTCACCCGCTCTCCGCCGCCGTTGACCCGGCGTGGGAGTCCCGCAGCGACTGGGAGATTTACAAGGGCATCGCTAAGGTGTTCTCTGAAGTGTGCGTAGGGCATCTCGGCACCGAAACTGACGTGGTGCTACAGCCGCTACAGCATGACTCCCCGGGGGAGCTGTCGCAGCCTTTTGATATTCTGGACTGGCGCAAAGGCGAGTGCGATCTGATCCCCGGCAAAACCGCGCCAAACATTGCAGTCGTCGAGCGCAACTATCCGGAAACCTACGAGCGCTTTACGGCGCTTGGCCAGCTGCTGGACACGCTCGGCAACGGCGGAAAAGGCATATCGTGGAACACCCAGAATGAGGTCGATTTCCTCGGCAAGCTCAACTACGTCAAGCTCGACGGCCCGGCCAAAGGCCGTCCGCGCATCGAGACCGCCATTGATGCTTCAGAGGTGATCCTCGCCCTTGCCCCGGAAACTAACGGTCAGGTCGCGGTCAAAGCCTGGGAAGCCCTCGGCGAACTGACCGGGCGCGATCACACCCATCTGGCGCTGAACAAAGAAGATGAGAAAATCCGCTTCCGCGATATTCAGGCGCAGCCGCGCAAAATTATCTCCAGCCCAACGTGGTCCGGCCTTGAGAGCGAGCACGTGTCGTATAACGCAGGCTATACCAACGTTCACGAGCTGATCCCGTGGCGCACGATTTCCGGCCGCCAGCAGCTGTATCAGGATCATGCCTGGATGCGCGCCTTCGGTGAAAGTCTGGTGGCCTATCGTCCACCGATTGATACCCGCAGCGTAACCCATATGCGCGAGATCCCGCCGAACGGCTTCCCTGAAAAAGCGCTTAACTTTCTGACGCCGCACCAGAAATGGGGCATTCACTCCACCTACAGCGAAAACCTGCTGATGCAGACCCTGTCGCGCGGCGGGCCCATCGTCTGGATCAGCGAAACCGACGCGCGCGAGTTGGGCATTGAGGACAACGACTGGATTGAAGCCTTCAACGCCAACGGCGCCCTCACCGCCCGCGCGGTGGTCAGCCAGCGCGTGCCACCGGGCATGACCATGATGTACCACGCTCAGGAGCGAATTCTGAACATTCCGGGTTCAGAAGTAACCGGACGGCGCGGCGGGATCCACAACTCGGTTACCCGCGTCTGCCCGAAACCGACCCACATGATCGGCGGCTACGCGCAGCTGGCGTACAGCTTCAACTATTACGGCACCGTCGGCTCGAACCGCGACGAGTTCATCATGATCCGCAAAATGAAAAACATTAACTGGCTGGACGGCGAAGGTCGGGATCAGGTACAGGAGGCGAAAAAATGAAAATACGCTCACAGGTTGGCATGGTACTGAATCTCGATAAATGCATTGGCTGCCACACCTGCTCGGTCACCTGTAAGAACGTCTGGACCGGGCGCGAAGGGATGGAGTACGCGTGGTTTAATAACGTCGAAACCAAACCCGGCATCGGCTATCCGAAAAACTGGGAAGATCAGGATGAGTGGCAAGGCGGCTGGATCCGCGGGATTCACGGCAAGCTGACCCCGCGCCTGGGCGGCAAAATGGGCGTGCTGTCGAAGATTTTCGCTAACCCCGTCCTGCCGCAGATTGACGATTACTATGAACCTTTCACCTTCGATTACCAGGATCTGCACCGCGCCCCGGAGGGAGACCACCTCCCCACCGCCCGCCCACGTTCGCTGATCGACGGCAAGCGAATGGATAAAATCAAATGGGGGCCCAACTGGGAGGAGCTGCTGGGCGGCGAGTTCGAAAAACGCGCCCGCGATCGAAACTTTCAGAAGATCCAGAAAGAGATGTACGGCCAGTTCGAAAACACCTTCATGATGTACCTGCCGCGCCTGTGCGAGCACTGCCTGAACCCGAGCTGCGTCGCCACCTGCCCGAGCGGTGCGATTTACAAACGCGAAGAGGACGGCATTGTGCTGATCGACCAGGACAAATGCCGCGGCTGGCGTCTGTGCATTAGCGGCTGTCCGTACAAAAAAATCTACTTCAACTGGAAAAGCGGCAAGTCAGAGAAGTGCATCTTCTGCTATCCGCGCATCGAGTCCGGCCAGCCGACTGTCTGCTCGGAAACCTGCGTCGGACGCATCCGCTATCTCGGGGTGCTGCTGTATGACGCAGACCGCATTGAAGAGGCGGCCAGCACCGAGCATGAAACCGATCTGTATGAGCGCCAGTGCGACGTGTTCCTTAACCCGAACGATCCGGCGGTGATTGAAGAAGCCCTGAAGCAGGGCATCCCGCAGAACGTCATCGACGCAGCGCAGCGTTCCCCGGTTTACAAAATGGCGATGGACTGGAAGCTCGCCCTGCCGCTACACCCGGAATACCGCACCCTGCCGATGGTCTGGTATGTGCCGCCGCTGTCACCGATTCAGTCCTACGCGGACGCGGGTGGTCTGCCGCAGAGCGACGGCGTACTGCCTGCGGTAGAAAGCCTGCGCATCCCGGTGCAATACCTGGCAAACATGCTCAGCGCGGGCGATACCGGCCCGGTGCTGCGCGCCCTGAAGCGCATGATGGCAATGCGTCACTACAAGCGCTCCCAGACCGTGGAAGGCGTGACCGATACCCGCGCCATTGAAGAGGTCGGCCTGACCGAAGCGCAGGTTGAAGAGATGTACCGCTATCTGGCGATTGCCAACTACGAAGACCGCTTCGTGATCCCCACCAGCCACCGCGAAATGGCACGCGACGCTTTCCCGGAGAAAAACGGCTGCGGCTTCACCTTCGGCGACGGCTGTCACGGCTCCGACACAAAATTCAACCTCTTCAACAGCAGCCGCATCGACGCGATCAACATCACCGAAGTGCGCGATCACGGGGAGGGAGAGTAATGCAAATCCTCAAAATCATCGCGCTGCTCATTGAGTATCCCGATGAGCTGCTGTGGGAAAACCGTGACGAAGCGCTTTCCCTGGTGGAACAGGATGCGCCCATGCTGCTGCCGTTTGCGCAGCAGCACCTGAGCGCCCCGCTGCTGGATAAGCAGGCCGAATGGTGTGAAGTCTTCGAGCGGGGACGCGCAACGTCGCTGCTGCTGTTCGAGCACGTTCACGCCGAGTCGCGCGATCGCGGTCAGGCGATGGTCGACCTGATGAGCCAGTATGAGAAAGCCGGGCTGGAGCTGGATTGCCGCGAGCTGCCGGACTATCTGCCGCTCTATCTGGAATATCTCAGTATCGTCAGCGACGACGAGGCACGTGAAGGGCTGCAAAACGTCGCGCCTATACTGGCGCTGATTGGAGGCCGCCTGAAACAGCGCGAGGTCGCGCATTACCAGCTGTTTGACGCCCTGCTGTCGCTGGCGGAAACACGGCTTTCCAGCGACAGCGTGGCGAAACAGGTGTCCGGTGAAATACGGGATGATACCCGTCAGGCGCTGGACGCCGTGTGGGAAGAGGAACAGGTCAAGTTTATCGAAGACAACGCCACATCGTGCGACAGTTCGCCGATGCAGCAATATCAACGACGCTTTAGCCAGGACGTCGCGCCGCAGTACGTGGACGTCAGCGCCGGAGGCCCAAAATGACTCATTACCTGAACGTGTTTTTCTATGACATTTATCCGTACATCTGCGCCACCGTCTTTTTCCTTGGCAGCTGGCTGCGCTACGATTACGGGCAGTACACCTGGCGCGCCTCATCAAGCCAGATGCTCAGCAAGCGCGGGATGAACTGGGCTTCGAACCTGTTTCATATCGGCATTCTGGGGATCTTCTTCGGGCACCTGTTCGGCATGTTAACCCCGCACTGGATGTACGCCTGGTTTTTACCCATCGCGGTTAAACAGCAGTTAGCCATGATTGCGGGGGGCATTTGCGGGGTGCTAACGCTGATTGGCGGCTCTATGCTGCTGATCCGCCGCCTGTTCAACCAGCGGGTGCGCGCCACGTCCACCACGCCGGATATTATCATCATGAGTATCCTGCTGCTTCAGTGCATCCTTGGGCTGTCGACCATTCCTTTCTCCGCCCAGTATCCTGACGGAAGCGAGATGATGAAGCTGGTCGGCTGGGCGCAGGGGATCGTGACGTTCAAGGGAGGCTCGTCGGAAATGCTGAGCGGCGTCGCGCCGATCTTCCGCGTGCATCTGGTGCTGGGGATGACGATCTTCCTTATCTTCCCGTTCACCCGCCTGGTGCACGTGTGGAGCGCGCCGTTTGAGTATTTTACCCGTCGCTATCAGGTTGTGAGATCGCGCCGTTGATTTTGTCGGGTGGCGGCTACGCCTTATTCCACCTACGTTCACACTCCCGTAGGCCCGGTAAGGCGTAGCCGCCACCGGGCTATTTCCCCGCCTGCGGATGCGTATCAAACCCCGCCATCACGGCCGTCAGCTCTGCCAGGGTAAAGCCGTGCTTCGGGTCATCAACGCCCAGGCCAAACCGCGCCTGCATCAGCTGATACAGCGCCTCCGCATCCGGCAAATGGATCTGCTCTTCCACATGACCGTTCTGCCAGTGGGTAAAATTAAAGTTGGTCAGCGTTAGCTTGCCCCCGTCCGGCAGGTGGCGACACATCAGCAGGTGATGACGGAAATGGGACTGCGGCCAGTGCGCCGACCAGAAGTTTCCCATCACGTAATCGTTGAAGTACTGGGTCGCCAGGTCAAAATGATACATCGACTGCCAGTGGTCGTGATGGCGGAATTGCAGTATCCAGTCGTTACCCTCGCTCAGCAAACGATAACGCCCGTGCGGGGTTTCCTGTTCCTCGTTGGCGATCAAACGAATCGGCGCCGTCAGCGTTTGTCCGCCAAATCCCACATCGGCGATCCAGCGCTCGCCGTTCAGCTCAACCAGTAGCAACCGGTGCGTACGCGGCGGCATCTGCGACGGATTGGCCAGCACAACCCGCCCCAGCACGCTGCGCACCGTAAACCCGACTTCGCGCAATACCCGCTCAAACAAGCCGTTTTGCTCGAAGCAATACCCCCCTCGACGTGCGGTGACCAGTTTATCCACCAGACACCCGTCGTCCAGATGGATTTCCCGCGGCAAAACGACGTCGATATTTTCGAAGGGGATCGCGCAGTTATGGTGTAAATGCAGCCCCCGCAGGGTATCGATATTAACCTGTACGGGCTGCTGCCAGCCCGTGCGGGCAAAATAAGCACTCAGAAATGGGGACATGATTTGCTCCAGGAGGTGATATCCCCTGTTTATAAACTATTTTCCCTTTTGCATATGCGTAAAAGTGCTTTTTCGTCATACTCATCGTGTACACGAGGAGATCCTATGAGCCACTTTCGCCCTGTTGAATTACGTCACGCCAGCCGCCTTCTGAATCACGGTCCAACCGTGCTCATCACCAGCCGGGATGAGACCATCGATCGTCGCAATGTCATGGCCGCCGCATGGTCTATGCCGGTGGAATTTGAATCCCCGTGTATCGCGATTGTGGTAGACAAAAGCGCGTGGTCACGGGAGTTGATCGAACGCAGCGGGAAATTCGGCATTGTGACCCCCGGCGTGGCGGCAGCCAACTGGACCTGGGCGGTCGGCAGCGTCAGCGGGCGCGACGAGGATAAATTTAACTGCTACGGGATCCCGGTTATTTATGGCCCTGAGCTTGACCTGCCGGTTATAGAAGAGAAATGTCTGGCTTGGATGGAGTGCCGGTTATTACCTGTCACCTCTGCGGCAGAGAAATATGACACTCTGTTTGGCGAAGTGGTTTCCGCCGCGGCGGATGAACGCGCATTTGTCGCCGGACGCTGGCAGTTTGACGGGGATAAGCTGAATACGCTGCATCATCTGGGAGCGGGTACGTTTGTCGCGAGCGGGAAAATGGTGAAGGCGCTGGAATGATTTTTTAATTATACCCATATGAATTATATAAAATTTCTATGGCATTTTATGTTTATCATGACGATGTTAAACGGAGGATATTTCAGAAGCTGTTGTATAAACAATCTTTCGTAAAGGAAATATCCATGTCATGGAACAAAGATGGCGCAATATCATATGCGAAATCACACGCGCAGCCCAGCAGCACGGGTAATTGTGCTCGTTCGATCAGAGCGGGTGGTCGATTAAAACTCCCCAACACGCGTCTGGCAAAAGATATGGGGCGCACATTAGTCAATGCAGGCTTTCACCTGGTATATGATCAACCCCATGCTGGTGACGTCGCAGTTATCCAAAATATAGTTGGTCATGATAGCGGTCACGTTTGTATATACGATGGTCAACAGTGGATCAGCGATTTTGTGCAACGCACCATGTATCCTGGGCAGGCTTACCGCAACATACAACCTCATTACGAACTGTTCAGGCATGATTAATGAAACCACTCTACTTTTTAATTTTCGCCCTGTCTCCGCTCGCGGCCGCAGAAAATATTTATGCACCGGGTCAGGCGGCACTTAAATTCAATCAATGGTATATAGCGCAGTTAGATCAGAACAAACCACCCGTACTCAATCCAGACATTATGAACGAGTACGTAGCCTCAGGGACCATTGCAGCAATTAAAGAAATGTACTCTGGCGACAGTAACGATAAAGATATGCCCGATGCGGATATGTTTATCAAAGCGCAGGACTGGGATGATGACTGGAATCAGATAACCGTCTTACATTCTGATTTTGACGCCGTATGCACAAACGTCTATGTCGCATTTGGTAAGAAGCAAGATCATGTTATTGCAGATTGTCTCGTTGAAGAGCAAGGAAAATGGAAAGTGCGATCGGCGACGCTAATTAAGTAACAGGCATAAACTCCCTGTCGCGATAATAAAGACACATGGTAGCCAAATGACTACCATGTGCAATTAATTAACTCTTCACACGCTTCGCAATAATCTCATCCGCCACATTCCGCGGAGCTTCCGCAAAATGATGGAATTCCATCGTATACGTCGCGCGCCCCTGGGACATCGAGCGCAGCGTGGTGGCATAACCAAACATCTCAGCCAGCGGGACGTCAGCGCGAATAATCTGGCTGCCGTACTGCTCTGCCATCCCCTGCACCAGGCCGCGACGGGAGGAGAGATCGCCCATAATGTTCCCGGCATACTCTTCCGGCGTTTCCACCTCAACGTGCATGACCGGCTCAAGAATAACCGGGTCCGCCCGCCGTGCGCCCTCTTTGAAGCCGAGGATCGCCGCCATGCGGAAGGCCATCTCCGAGGAGTCAACGTCATGGTAAGAACCAAACGTCAGGGTCGCTTTCACATCCACCACCGGATAGCCCGCCAGCACACCCGTATTCATGGCTTCTCGCAACCCTTTTTCCACCGACGGGATGTACTCCCGCGGCACCACCCCGCCTTTGGTGGCATCTTCAAACACAAAACCACTCCCGGCTGCTAACGGCTCAAGGCTCAGGACCACATGACCGTACTGCCCTTTCCCGCCGGACTGTCGGACAAATTTACCTTCAATATCCTTCACCGCTTTACGCAGGGTTTCACGGTAGGTGACCTGCGGACGACCAATGTTCGCCTCAACGCCAAACTCGCGCTTCATGCGGTCGACGATGATCTCCAGATGCAGCTCGCCCATCCCGGAGATAATCGTCTGACCGGACTCTTCGTCCGTGTGCAGGCGGAACGACGGATCTTCCGCCGCCAGGCGCTGTAGGGCGATCCCCATTTTCTCCTGATCGGCCTTGGTTTTCGGCTCAATCGCCAACGAAATAACCGGATCCGGGAACTCCATCCGTTCAAGGGTGATCACCGCATTCGGGTCGGTCAGCGTGTCACCGGTGGTGACGTCTTTCAGCCCGACACAGGCTGCGATATCCCCTGCGCGCAGCTCGTCCACCTCATGGCGATCGTTGGCATGCATCAGCACGATGCGCCCGATACGCTCTTTCTTGCCCTTCACCGGATTGTACACCGCGTCGCCTTTACGCAGTATGCCGGAATAGACGCGGATGAAGGTCAGCTGGCCGACGTACGGATCGCTCATCAGCTTGAAGGCCAGCGCCGAGAACGGTTCATCATCGCTTGGGTGGCGCTCGGCGTGCTGTCCGTCTTCGTCTACCCCATCAATAGCGGGCACGTCCAGTGGAGACGGCATCAATTCAATCACCGCGTCGAGCATGCGCTGCACGCCCTTGTTCTTGAAAGCGCTGCCGCACAGCATGGGCTGTATTTCACCGGAGATAGTCCGGATCCGCAGTCCTTTGATGATTTCCGCTTCATCCAGTTCGCCCGTCTCAAGATACTTATCCATAAGCTCATCGCTGGCTTCTGCCGCAGACGAGACCATTTTTTCTCGCCACGTCTGGGCGGTACTCAGCAGATCGTCAGGCACCGGCGCGTAGCTAAATGCCATGCCCTGCGTCGCATCGTCCCACAGAATGGTGCGCATCTTGATGAGATCCACCACGCCGGTGAAGTGTTCTTCTGCCCCCACGGGGATCACAATCGGGACAGGATTGGCTTTCAGCCGCTCCTGCATCATCCGCACCACGCGGAAGAAATCTGCGCCCGGGCGGTCCATTTTGTTGACGAATGCCAGACGCGGAACATGATATTTATTCGCCTGACGCCAGACGGTTTCCGACTGCGGCTGCACGCCACCGACGGAGTCATAGACCATTACCGCGCCGTCGAGCACACGCATGGAACGTTCCACCTCAATGGTGAAATCCACGTGCCCGGGGGTGTCGATAATATTGATGCGGTGCGGTTCAAAGCCTCTGTCCATACCAGGCCAGAAACAGCTTACCGCCGCCGACGTAATGGTGATCCCGCGCTCCTGCTCCTGCGCCATCCAGTCGGTGGTTGCCGCGCCATCGTGTACTTCACCCAGCTTGTGGCTCATCCCGGTGTAAAACAGGATGCGCTCAGTGGTGGTTGTTTTGCCGGCATCGATATGCGCGGAGATACCGATGTTGCGATAACGTTCGAGTGGAATGGGTCGGGGCATGATATTTCCTTAAGTCTTCAAGACTGGTTTGTGACGACCGGGATGGTCGCGTATTCGTTCGTTTGTTATAATAGTCCCATTGTACGAGTATTATCGAACTATTTTTTAACGGTTGACCTATTGTTGATATAGCTCAATCTCACGCGAGACGCAGGAAAACGATGATCCCAAACCACCCGGAACCTGAACAAATAGTGTTGGAAAATGTGCTGTTCGCCCTCGGCAACCCGCTGCGATTAGCGATTATTCGCAGGCTGGCCGACGGCAGCGAACTGAGCTGTAACGCGCTGCGCCCGGAAGAGGTGGTGAAATCCACTATGACTCACCACTGGCGCGTGCTGCGCGACAGCGGCGTGATCTGGCAGCGCCCGCAGGGGCGCGAGAATATGATTTCACTGAGAAGAGAGGATCTGGACGCCCGCTTTCCGGGACTGCTGGCGATCCTGCTCCAGGCTAAGTAGCGGCAGCGTCCTCAAGACGATAAACCGGAATGCGCCGTGTTGTTCCGGTAAGGGTGTCGAACACCTCCGTATCGGACGTCACTATTCTCATCCCCGTCTTCCTTAACCGCTGCACGTCGGCGGCTATGCGCTGGAGGCCAAACCAGAAAAGCCCGTCAAGCGCGGTGACCGCAAGCCCCTGTTCCAGCGCCAGCTGGAGGCGCTCGCGGGGGGCTTTCACCTGCTGAGCGATTTGCCGGTAAGGCACTTCCGAACCGCCGGAGGCATCGATCCGCTGAATACGGGTCTTCAGGTGGTAGGTAAATTCATCTGGAATGCCCTTCAAATCCTGTTTAAGGCTGTAAACGCAGCCAAACCGCTTGCCGTTGAACAGGACATTTTTTTGACTGAGCTGGAACTCATTTCTGATGCCATCAATCAGCTGCGGTGCACGGGTAAGAAGTAACCGGAAGGGAAGCTCAAAGCTGGTCACATAATCCACGTTCAGCAGCGCGAGACGCAGCCGCTCTTCTGCCCCGGATTTCTGGTCATGACACTCGCGCATCACCTCGGCCCACTGGCGCGTCAAACGTTCGGGCTCGCCGGCTTCGGTAAGGAGGTATTTTTCAAGATGATAATCGACTCTTCCGGTCATGTGGGGCATCCCGTCAATGTGGATGCGGTAATTCTATCCAGCGCGGCAGGATTTATAAAGGGCGGAGCGCACCGGCATCCGCCCTGACCGACTACTGCTGGATACTCGACCGGTCCGAAATATCGCTGGCAGATAAGGTTCTTGCAGTAGACGCGACCTGTTTTTTGCGTTTATACCGGTCCGGCTGGCCTTCAGGGCGGGTTTTGAACCGGCGATGCAGCCACATATATTGCTCAGGCGCCATCATCACGGCGCGCTCAATCGCTCTGTTCATTTGCGTGGCCACCGACGCTTTATCGCCTCCCTGCAAGGTATCGCTGATATCTTCCAGAATAAGCAGCTCATACCCTGTGCCATCTGCTTTTCGGCGCGGTACAAACGGGATCACGGCCGGTCTGGCACTTTTCACCAGCATGTAGCTCCCGGCAGTTGTCGCGGCGTCCGGGACGGCAAAAAACGGCACAAACACGCTATTCGTTTTGCCATAGTCGTGGTCCGGGGCATACCACAGGATCTCGTTTTGCTTCAGTGCGCGGATCATGCCCTTCAGGTCATAGCGGTCAAGCATGGTTTTATTGGAACGCAGACGACCGCGCGTTTGCAGCCAGTCGAGCAACGCATTATTGTTGGGACGATACACACCAATACCCGCGTTGAGCATGCCAAAGATGCGTGCGCCTAATTCCAGGGTGAGAAAATGCATGCCAATGAGCACCACGCCCCTACCTTGCGCCCGCGCCTGTTCCATATGTTCGTAGCCGGTCACGCTGAAGTGTTTCCGCACGCGCCAGTTAGGCCAGAACCACGCTATCCCGGTTTCGATGACGCCCATTCCAACCGATTCAAAATTACGCTCAAGTAAACGCTCGCGCTCGTCCTCTTTCATATCAGGAAAGCAAAGCTCAAGATTTCGTCTGGCGATCTCCACGCGGCGTGGAAGCAGGCGCATAGCCAGACGCCCAAGCCTGTGACCTGTTTTCAACAGCAGCGGGTACGGAAGCTGAACCGTGCACCAGAGCGCGGCAATGCCTGCCCAGCTGAGCCAGTAACGAGGATGAATAAAGGCGAGTGAAAACTGAGGTAATTTTGTCATGGAAAAATTATCCTTTTACTAATTTGTACTTAATCTGGTGCAGTTGCAGTGCTTACCTGCTGATTTAACGAATATTGTTCGGAAGGATGAATTGTAGCGGAATCGTTATGGTTTTTATTATCGATTTTTGCGAAAGGGAATAAAAGTGGGGATCGCCGGGTGATATTGCACCACCCGGCAGGCAAGTTACATCGAATAGCCGGGCTTCTTAATCAGTTCATCCAGTTTCGGGCCGATCTCGGTATCCCAGACCTGCGCCTTCCAGTCAGCTTCCTGAACCTCCTGAAGCGCCACGGAGATTGAGCGATCTTTGCTGTTCAAGTGGCGGGCGATCGCTTCGGCGATATCCGCCGCCAGGGCCGTTTTTTGTTCGTCAGTCAGATCGCGTGGAAAACATTTGATATCAACGTGTGGCATGGGCAGGGCTCCTTTTATAGGTGAGCGTTCCACGTTATCAGATTATATCGTTAGCTTTTAGCACCTTGTGCAGTTCCGGCAGCGCGCAGACGGCATCCGCGACGGCGGTAAAATTAGGCGTGTTGGTGGCAAACCACTCATGGCGTGGACCCCAGGTACGCGCAACGGCAATATAGACGTCAAGCAGCGTCAGCTGTTTGCCAAACGCAAACGGCGAGGCGCTGAGCTGGCTGTCGAACCACAGATAAAGCGATTTTCGGTACTCAATGCAGTTTTTCTTCAACTGTTCCGGGGCATCAGGAACCCAGCGTTCCGGGTAATCTGCATACGTAAAGGTGGGATAGACGTTCGCCACAAACCAGATGAGCAGGCGCTGAAACTGCTGGCGCTCGGCCTGCCCAACGGGCGGCGCGAGGTCGGGACGTCTGTCGAGCACCATCAGGGCGATCGCCGCGGTTTCCGTCACGATCGCCCCGTTTTCCAGCTCCAGCGTCGGCACCTGGCACAGCGGGTTCAGTTTCAACAGCAATTCGCGCTGCGGGCCGGGCTGGTCAAACCCGTCCACGTTGACGAACTGATACGGGATGTCTGCCAGAGTCAGCATCACTTCACTGATTGCCGATCCCCAGCCAGGTACGCCATAGAGTTTGATCATGTTGCCCCCTCAGGGATGAAAACCCTAAGTGTATACCCGTCATACTTCAAGTTGCAGGTGCGTTGGCTGCATTCACTCACCCCAGTCACGTACTTATGTACGCTCCCGGGGATTCGTTCCCTTGCCGCCTTCCTGTAACTCGAATTATTTAGGGTATAGAGCACCATTAGTAGGTTATCCCGGGCGGATTAACGTCTGAAGACGTCACCGCTTCGCCCGCTTCCCCCCAGCGCGCCAGCACCTTTTGATACTCCCCGCGCTTAATCGCACCGTCCAGCGCAGCCTGCAACGCATACACCAGCCCATTATCTTTTTTGGTTGTGGTGGCGACATAGGCTTTCTTCGGGCCTAAACCCACGACGCGGGTTTTGTCGGTTAACGCGGCTTTATAGGCCGAAACGGACTGCGGTCCAAAGAACACATCCGCCCTGCCGGACTGAATATAAAGATTGCCTGAGGCGTCGTCGGTCAGGTAAACCGGCAACGCAGGCTCGCGCCCGGCCTTTTTATTCTCTTCGTTCCAGCCCAGCAGAATACGCTCCTGATTGGTGCCAGACCCGACAATCACCTTTTTCCCGGCCAGATCTTTCGCACTGGTGATCGACTGTACGTTGCTGGTGGATTTCACCGAGAAGGCCAGGGAATCGACGCGATAGGTCGCAAAATCGAACTTCTCCTTACGTTGCTCGGTGACGGCGATATTCACCAACGCCACGTCATAGCGCCCGGAAGTGATCCCCAGCGGCCAGTCTTCCCACGCCGTTGGCACCAGCTTCAGCTTCAGCCCCAGACTGCCCGCCAGCAACCGGGCGATATCCGGGTCGCTGCCAATACGGGTGCGGTTATCACTGGCCAGCAGCGCAAGCGGCGGAGAATTCAGGGCTGAAATCGCCACCGTGAGGGTACCCGGCTCAACAAATTTATAGTTCGCCGGGATTTTCGCCACTGCCTGTTGATCAACCGTCACCGGCAGCGGCTGTTCGTTGGCTTTTAAATCAATGCTGGCGTGGCTCGCCGTCGTGAAGACCAGCCCCGCCAGGAGTCCATATTTCATCTGCGCTCCTTACAGCACTTTTGAGAGGAACTGGCGCGTTCGCGGATGAGACGGTCGGTTTAAAACGTCATCGCTGCTGCCCTGCTCCACAATTTTACCGTCGACCATAAATACCACCTGGTCCGCCACTTCCCGGGCAAAGCCGATCTCATGGGTGACCACCACCAGCGTAGTGCCGGAACGGGCGAGTTTTTTAATCACGTCCAGCACTTCGCCAACCAGTTCCGGATCCAGCGCCGAGGTTGGTTCATCAAACAGCATCACGCGCGGGCGCAGCGCCAGCGCGCGGGCAATGGCGATACGCTGCTGCTGGCCGCCGGAGAGGTGACGCGACCAGGCATCGGCTTTATCGCGCAGTCCTACCACATCCAGCAGGCTGTAGGCGTTTTCAACAGCCTCTTTTTTACTGAACTTTTTATGCGCGATGGGTGCTTCAATCAGGTTTTCCAGCACCGTGAGATGCGGAAAAAGATTGAAGTTCTGAAACACGTACCCAACGTTGACGCGCTGTTTGAGGATCTCTTTCTCTTTGAGTTCGTAGAGTTTGTCACCCTGACGGCGATAGCCGATGTAATCCCCGTCAATCTGAATAAAGCCTTCGTCTACGCGCTCCAGATGGTTAATGGCGCGCAGCAGCGTCGATTTTCCCGATCCAGAGGGGCCGAGGATCACCGTCACGGAGCCCGGCGGGATCTCAAGCGTGACGTTATCGAGCGCTTTATGTCGGCCAAAAAACTTACTGACGCCGGTAATGGAAATGTGACCTTCAGGAGAGGCTTGCATGAACAGGCTCCTGTGCTGGCGAAGTGGTGACCGAACGCGAGCGACTCGCCGCCCGGTTCTGGTTTACGGCGGAGCGGCGCTCGCTGCGGGCGAGTCCACGCTCAATAACATGCTGGATGGCAGACAGTACGGTGGTGATCACCAGATACCAGACGGCCCCCACCATCAACAGCGGGATCACCTCCTGGGTGCGGTTGTAGATCATCTGGATCGTGTAGAACAGTTCCGGCATCGCCAGCACGTACACCATCGCCGTCCCTTTGGCGAGGCTGATAATTTCGTTAAACCCGGACGGCAGGATGGTGCGCAGTGCCTGCGGGAGAATTATGCGCACGGTGCGACGCCACGCCGGCAGACCTAGCGCAGCGGCCGCCTCATACTGACCGTGGTCGACCCCAAGGAAGCCCCCGCGAATGATCTCCGCAGTATAGGCGCTCTGCACCAGCGTCAGCCCCACGATGGCGGTAGAAAACTGCCCGAGAACGTTGATGGTTTCAAAGCTGCCCCAGGTAATGTCGGTAAAAGGCACGCCGAGAGAGAGCGTGTCGTAGAGATAGGAGAAGTTATAGAGGATAATCAGCACCACGATCAGCGGCAGCGATCGGAACAGCCAGATGTAACCCCACGCCAGGCTGCTCAACAGCCATGATGACGAGAGCCGCGCCAGCGCCAGCATGCCGCCAATCACCACGCTCAGTACAGTGCTTATCAACGTCAGCAGCAGCGTCTGGCCGACGCCTTCGAGGATCACCGGGTCGAAGAACCAGCGGGCAAATACCGCCCACTCCCAGCGCGGATTAAAGGCCACGGACTGGATCACGACCGCCAGCACAAACAGCGCCACCACGGCGCCAGCAGCGCGCAGCGGATAACGTGCCGGGACCACTTTTATGGTTTCAACGTTGCTCATCGTCGCTCCTTATGCGGTTTTGCTGAGCGCTTCGCGGATCAGCGTCTTGGTGAAACGCAGCCGACCGTCGAACGGCGGCTGGCTGTACTCTTCCGGGTCGCGGTTGAGATCGAACTGCGGCTGATACCCCTGGCTGAGATAGAGCCGCACCGCCTCCGGCTGACGAAACCCCGTGGTCAGGTAGATGTGGCTGTAGCCCGCCAGCACCGCCCGGCGCTCCAGCTCCTGTATCACGCGCGCGGCCAGCCCCTGCTGGCGCAGCGTTTTATTCGTCCAGATACGTTTGATCTCTGCGGTATGTTCGTCGAAGGGCTTATACGCCCCGGTGGCGATGATCTCGCCATCGCGCTCCAGAACGATAAACAGCCCCTGCGGCGCCAGGTACCACTCTGTCAGCTCGACTTCCGCATCCTTTGAAAAGTAGTCGCCGTAACGAGCGGCGTATTCACCAAAAAGCCCCTCGATAATGGGCTGAAGATCGGCATCTTCCGGCGAAACGTCACGAAATTGTTCGCGCATAGCGCCTCCTTAATCGCCCAGACCCGCCGGGTTAACTTCGGAACTGGGGATACGCTCCACGCCTTCCCCCCAGCGGTTCAGCACCTTGTCGTAATCTCCGTTCTTGATCGCGCCGTTCAGCGCGGTTTGAACCGGTTCGACCAGGCCGCTGCCTTTTTTCAGCGTCACCGCGATATGCGCCGCCTTCGGCCAGCCGCCGTCGACGCTGCCGACCAGTTTGGTTTTACCGTTAAGCGCCGCTTTCCAGGCACCGATCACGTTCGGGCCAAAGTAGGCGTCCGCGCGTCCGGACTGAAGCGCCAGCGTTTGGGCCGCGTCGTCTTTGGTGTATATCGGCGTAAAGGGTTTAAGCCCTTTTTTGAGGTTCTCTTCGTTCCATGCCAGCAGGATGGCCTCCTGGTTGGTGCCGGAACCTACGATGATGCGCAGCCCGGCGATATCCTCTGCCTTCACAAGCGAGTTGATCGGACTGGTGGATTTCACGTAGAAGCCAAGTGAATCCTTGCGGTAGGTGGCGAAGTCGAACTTCTCTTTGCGCGCTTTAGTGACGGTGATGTTGCTAATAGCCGCGTCGTATTTCCCGGAGGCAACCCCCAGCGGCCAGTCCTCCCAGGAGGTGGGCACCACGTTCAGCTCCAGTCCGAGGCTGTCCGATACCAGACGCGCAATGTCGACCTCACTTCCCAGCAGAGTTTTGTTGTCGTCGGAAAAGACCGTCAGCGGCGGTTGATTCAGTCCCGCCACCGCCACGGTAAATTTCCCCGGCACGGCAAAGCGATAGTCTTTCGGCAGTTGCGCGATCGCATCGCTGTTTTTGGCGGTATTGATCGGCGTTTTATTGGCCTCAATGCTCACGCCGGTGCCGTTAATATTGACGTTCTCTGCCCAGACGGCAGGGGTAAAGGCCAGCGCAAGCGCCAGAATAAGCGATGATTTCTGCATAGCGTTTTTCTCTTTTATTGTTGTGTGAACTGATTTTTGGGCTCGTCTAAGCCCAGACTTTCGCGCAGCGTGGTGCCGGGATAGTCGGTGCGGAACAGGCCGCGCGCCTGTAAAACAGGCACCACCTGGTCGACAAAGCGCGGGAAGGTGTCCGGCGTGCCGCCCTGAATGATGAAGCCATCCGCCGCCTTCTCTTCGAACCAGGCCTGTAAACCATCGGCCACCTGCTCCGGTGTGCCGGAAAAACGCGGGCGCGGCGATGCGGCTTCCAGCGCGACCTGACGCAGAGTTAAGTTGCGCTCACGGGCGTTACGCTTGATTTCATCGGTGGTGCTGCGAAAGCTGTTTTTGCCCAAATCGCCAATATCCGGGAACGGCGCGTCGAGGGGATACTGGCTGAAGTCGTGATGCTCGAAATATCGTCCGAGGTAATTCAGCGCATCATTAATGGAGACCAGTGCCGCCGTAGTTTGATACTGGTTTTCTACGTCATCGGCGTCGTTTCCAACAATCACGCTGACGCCCTGGAATATATGTAAATCCCCTGCGCGACGGCCGTGACTTTCCAGCTGCTGTTTAACATCGCGGTAAAAAGCCTGGGCTTCTTCCCGCGTGTCATGGTGGGTAAAGATGGCGTCAGCGTGTTTTGCCGCCAGCTTTTTACCGTCGTCGGACGCGCCAGCCTGAAAGACAATCGGACGTCCCTGCGGCGTGCGGCCAATATTCAGCGGGCCGGAAACCTGGAAGAAATCACCGTGGTGATCCAGAGTATGCAGTTTCGACGCATCAAAGAACTGTCCGCTCTCTTTATTGCGGATAAAGGCATCCCCTTCCCAGGAATCCCACAGTCCTTTCACCACGTCGAGATACTCATCGGCAATGCGGTAGCGCAGCGCATGCTCCGGGTGTTTTTCACGTGAGAAGTTCTTCGCTGACCCTTCCAGCGGTGAGGTCACCACGTTCCAGCCCGCGCGTCCGTTGCTCAGGTGATCGAGGCTGGCGAACTGGCGTGCAACGGTGAAGGGCTCGCTGTAGGAGGTGGACAACGTGCCGACCAGTCCCAGGCGCGAGGTGATACTCGCCAGCGCGGACAACACCGTCAGCGGCTCAAAGCGGTTTAAAAAATGCGGAATGGATTTCTCGTTAATATAAAGGCCGTCGGCCACAAATATAAAGTCGAGCTTGCCCTCTTCTGCTTTTAAAGCCGTTTCTTTAACGAAATCAAAATTAATGCTGGCATCCGCGACCGCCGCGGGATGGCGCCAGGCAGACATATTACCGGATGCACCATGCAAAATGGTCCCCAGCCGCAATTGACGATGTGCAGTCATATTCACCTCAAATTAATTAAACGTGTTGCAGGGCTTTTTCCGCGAGCTGAGCAAAATAGCGGGCAGCGGGTTCGATTAATGCTTCGTCCGGGTTAAATGCCGGGTGATGTAACCCAAACGGACTGTTGCTGCCAATGCTGACAAACGCGCCGGGTATGTTTTGCAGATAGACCGCGAAATCCTCCCCGCCCATGTGCAGTTCCGCATGCCGGGTTTCATATCCCGCTTCGCGCGCGACCGAGGTGGCAAACCCGGCCCAGTGCTCATCGTTCACCAGCGCGGTGGGCCCGGCGTACCAGGTGATGTTGATCTGCGCGCTAAAGGCGCTGGCAAATCCAGCGGCGATTTCACCGACGCGCGCTTTCACGTTCTGCTGCACTTCCGTGCGGTGCGTGCGCAGCGTGCCCTCCAGCTCAACGCTTTCCGGCAGCACATTCCAGGTATTCCCCCCGGCGATGCGCGTCACACTCAGAACAACCGAATCCAGCGTGTTGACGTTACGGCTGGCTACGCTTTGCAGCGCTGTTACCAGCTGGCTTGCCAGCACGATGGCGTCGTTGCCTTCATGGGGACGTGCGGCATGCGCGCCTTTGCCGGTCACGTGAATAACGAAGCGATCGACGTTGGCATAGAACGGGCCGCCGCGCGTGGCAAACTCGCCGACCGGCAGTGACGGCTCGTTATGCATCCCGAAAATCGCGCGTACGTCGCGTAACGCCCCGGCACGCACCATGCTTTTCGCTCCGCCGAAATTTTCTTCCGCAGGCTGGAACAGGATCCGCACGCGACCGTTGAGCGAGGCTTCCCGCTCTTTCAGCTTTAGCGCGGCGCCGAGGATCACGCTGGTGTGAATGTCGTGTCCGCAGGCATGCATCACCCCGGCACGCCGGGAGCTAAACGGCACCCCGCTGCGCTCGTCGATGGGTAACGCGTCGATATCGGCGCGCAGCGCAACCAGTGCGTTGCCCGTGCCGATCTCCGCAACCAGCCCGGTCTGGAGATCGTAAGGCAGCGGTGCAATCCCGGCTGCCGTCAGCCACTCGCGCAGGCGGGCCGTTGTTTCGACCTCCTGACCGGAGAGTTCAGGGTTCTGGTGCAGCTCACGGCGCCAGGCAATCAGTTGTTCGCTAAAGCTCATACGGTAACCTCCCTGTTAAGACGCGCCTCGGCCAGCAGTCGCAGGGACTGCACGCGCGTTGCGCCATCAGCGACCGGCGTGTCGATGATAAATTCGTCAATCCCCCACTGCTGATGCAGCGCATTGAGCTGTTCAAGCACCGACGCCGCCGTTCCGGCCAGCAGAGACTGCGCCCGACGCGCAATGCGCACCGGTTCACTCCCCGCCTGCCGCGCAAAGGCGTAGGCCTGTTCTTCGCTGGCGACGGTGACGCGCTGTCCGTTTGCCAGCTCCACACCCCACACTTCAACCTTCTGCGCCAGCGCATCGGCCTCAGCCTGGGTTGGGGCAACAATGACCTGCACGGCCACAATCACCTCCCGGACGCTGTGTTGACGCCAGGCTGTGACGACCTCGCGCAGCAGCTCAGGATCACCATTCAGATGGGCGGCAAAGACAAAATGCCAGTCGAGGGAGGCCGCCAGCAGCGCGCTTTCGGTACTGGCGCCCAGCAGGAATCCCCGGGCAGGCGCCGGTGGCAGCGGCGTGGCGCGAACGTCCTCCTCCGCTGACTGATTTTCAGGGCGGATCCAGCGATCAAGCTGCGTCAGTTGGTCCGCAAAGCTGCCTTTTTCCTGCGGATTTAGGCCGTACTGCAAGGCGCGGGTAGAGAGCGGCAGACCGCCGGGCGCTTTGCCAACGCCCAGATCAACCCGGCCCGGCGCAATGGCGGCCAGTACGTTAAAATTTTCGGCGACTTTGTAGGGGCTGTAATGTTGCAGCATGACGCCGCCTGAGCCCACGCGAATACGCTTTGTTTGCCCGAGGATCCAGGCAATCAGCAGCTCCGGCGAGGGGCTGGCAAGCTGCGGGGTATTGTGGTGTTCGGCAATCCAGAAGCGGTGATAACCCAGCGTTTCTGCCTGCTGCGCCAGTGCTAAGGTTCGCGCCAGCGCATCGGCGGCTGTTTCGTGTTCTGCGACGGGGCTTTTATCCAGAATGCTGATTCGCCATGACATGTTGCGTTCTCGTTTGACTTAACATGTCGTCATTATTAAAGGCGGATTTCACCTCTGAGAAACAATTAATTTACATTTGGATTGCCGGAAAACGGCAATAGAGAGTCTGTCATCGGCGTGATTTAAGCGAGGCAATGAGTCTTTCGGCATCCTGCCGTCGGGTAATGCGGAGAAAGCGAATGTGTTTGTACTGCGGGTTTTGCATATCCGCTTGATAGCGTTTGCGGTTGCTGCGCCAGGTTTTGATCGTCCAGATGATAATAGAGTCCTTGCTAAGGAACGACCGACGAAAGCTTTCGCGGTTCCCCGTGCCGGGCCAGAGCTCCTGTTTGTGCCAGGCGCGTCTGGAGGCCCGCGTCACCGCTTGCCAGAGCGTGCGGATAAACCCACGATCTATCCACACCACCAGATCGACGTCGCGCCACTTAACGTCGCGTGTGCGGTTGTAATTCCCGTCTAGGACCCAGTCAGGCGAGGCGGCGAGCGCTTTTTCCAGGGTTGCAAGAAACTCATCGTCCGGTGTTCCCTGCCAGTTCGCTCGCCAGTAAAGCCTGTCCATCTCAATGTAAGGGATAGCCAGCGCCTCCGCGATTCGCCTGCCAAACGTGCTTTTCCCACTTCCGCTGGTACCTATGATATTGATTTTCACCGTTCCGCCTGCAAATGCTGAAGAAAACGGATCGAATCATAACGTTAATAATTTGTTTACGAAACGCCAGACTACTCGTTCGGATACTGCTCGTCGGTGACCTTCTCCAGCCACGCCACCGGACTCCCGTCGACCGCTTCTGCGATGGCGATATGGGTCATCGCCGTCTGCGCGCTTGCGCCGTGCCAGTGCTTCACGCCGGGTGGGATCCAGGCGATATCCCCCTGATTCAGCGGTTCCGCCTCTTTCCCCCACTCCTGTAACCAGCCGCGCCCCTGCGTCACGATCAGCGTTTGTCCAAGAGGATGCGTATGCCAGGCGGTACGTGCGCCGGGTTCAAAGGTGACGGTCGCGCCACCGACTTTTGCCGGTTCAGTCGCCTGGAAAGGCGCGTCAATGCGCACGCTGCCGGTAAACCAGGCCTCTGGACCCTGAACGGAAGGTAACGAACCGCTACGGATAATTTTCATGATTTACTCCACGTTTGCTGTTGCGTTAACAGTAGCGTAAAGCCATGGGGAGCATTAGAGTGCATAATCAGAAAGGAACCATGAGTTCAATTCATAAATCGAGTAAGCCGCCATGTTAAAAGACCGGTACGTATTGCGCCGGACATGCGCATGGCGGTTGTCGGGTCAGCAGAGTATTTGCAACGTTTCGGCATACCGAAAACGCCGGAGCAGCTCGATCAGCACCGCTGCATTAATATGCGCCTGCCCACACGCGGCGGATTATATGCCTGGGAATTTGAACGGGACGGACGTGAGCTGCGCGTGCGGGTTGACGGCCAGCTGATCCTCAACAGCCTGCCGCAGCGCATCGATGCCGCCGAAAACGGTCTGGGGCTGGCGTATGTTCCGCAAGATGCGGTTCAGGACGCCCTTGCTAAGGGCCGGTTAGTGGGTGTGCTTGAAGCCTGGTGTCCGGCTTTTACGGGATACCATCTGTATTATCCGAGCCGCCGCCAGCACACTACCGCCTTTGCATTACTCATTGCAGCCCTGCGGCATACATAGTCTCTACCTATAAGTAACTATTAAGTAAACCTGATGATTAAATCAGCATTCGCAGACCTTTTTGCCTAAAAAAACGCCACGATTCAGCGCGTTGTGATCCCCGTCTGCTCTGACCACACGATTTCCTTCGACGTGCATCACTTTCGGCACGGTTATATTTTGCGTCGCTTATCAATTGCGGGTAGGATGCCTCGCCATGTTTTGCCTTATCCATACACAGAATGACTGGAAAGGCAGCATGTGTCTGCGCAGAAGCAATCGTTTGTTTCGGCATCTGCCAGGCAGGACTATCACGTTAATGGTTCAGACAGGCAAACAGGTAACTCAATGAAAACAAGCAATAAAAGCGCAGCCGATCATCATGCTGCGAAACGTCGCTGGTTGAACTCTCATGAAGAGGGCTATCACAAGGCGATGGGCAACCGTCAGGTGCAGATGATCGCCATCGGCGGCGCTATCGGTACAGGTCTGTTTTTAGGTGCAGGCGCACGTCTGCAAATGGCTGGCCCCGCTCTCGCCCTGGTCTATCTGGTGTGCGGGATCTTCTCTTTCTTCATCCTTCGTGCGCTCGGCGAACTGGTACTCCACCGCCCTTCCAGCGGCAGCTTTGTCTCTTACGCCCGCGAGTTTCTTGGTGAAAAAGCCGCGTATGTCGCGGGCTGGATGTACTTCGTTAACTGGGCAATGACCGGTATTGTCGATATCACCGCCGTTGCGCTGTATATGCACTACTGGGGCGCGTTTGGCGATGTGCCGCAGTGGGTGTTCGCCCTCGGAGCGCTGGCAATTGTCGGGACCATGAACATGATCGGCGTGAAATGGTTCGCCGAAATGGAGTTCTGGTTCGCGCTGGTTAAGGTGCTGGCCATTGTGATCTTCCTGGTGGTCGGGACCGTATTCCTCGGCACCGGTAAACCGCTGGACGGTAACGCAACCGGCTTCCACCTGATTACCGATAACGGTGGTTTCTTCCCGCACGGCCTGCTGCCAGCGCTGGTTCTGGTGCAGGGGGTGGTGTTCGCCTTTGCCTCCATCGAACTGGTCGGTACGGCGGCAGGTGAATGCAAAGATCCGCAGACGATGGTGCCAAAAGCCATCAACAGCGTGATCTGGCGTATCGGCCTGTTCTATGTGGGCTCCGTGGTGCTGCTGGTTCTGCTGCTGCCGTGGAACGCATACCAGGCGGGCCAAAGCCCGTTTGTAACCTTCTTCTCTAAGCTGGGCGTGCCGTACGTGGGCAGCATCATGAACATCGTGGTACTGACCGCCGCGCTCTCCAGCCTGAACTCCGGACTCTATTCGACGGGCCGTATCCTGCGCTCCATGTCGATGGGGGGCTCTGCGCCGAAGTTTATGTCGAAGATGAGCAAGCAGCAGGTGCCTTACGCGGGTATTCTGGCCACTCTGGTGGTGTATATCTTTGGCGTGTTCCTGAACTATCTGGTGCCGTCTCAGGTGTTTGAGATCGTGCTGAACGTCGCTGCACTGGGCATTATTGCCTCCTGGGCCTTTATTGTGGTGTGTCAGATGCGTCTGCGCAAAGCGATCAAAGAAGGAAAAGCGGCTGACGTCAGCTTCAAGCTGCCGGGCGCACCGGTGACCTCCTGGCTTACCCTGCTGTTCCTGCTGAGCGTGCTGGTGCTGATGGCCTTCGACTACCCGAACGGTACCTACACCATCGCCACAATACCGCTGCTGGCGGTGCTGTTGATTGCTGGCTGGTTTGGCGTTCGTAAACGCGTGAATGAAATCCACAGTACCGCACCGGTTCATCCTGGAGATGACAAACAGGACGGTCCGCTGGTGGAAGAGACGTCGCGTTAATAAAAAAGCCGGGTGGCGGCTTCGCCTTACCCGGCCTGCATTTCATGTTTTTTTTATGCCCGGTAAGCGCACCACAACCGGGCAAATCCCACATCAGAGCGCGATACGAATCACATCGTCAGGCTGGGTCGCTTCCTGCTGACGGGTTGATTTCTGTTTCACCGTTACGTACAGCGTTTTACCGTCCGCAGACAGCGCCAGGCTGTTCGGGTAAACCGGGGTATCGTAGGTCTTGGTCACTTTGTAGGTTTTGGCGTCAATCACGCTCACCTTGCCCGCCTCGCGGTGCGTCACATAGGCTTCGTTACGCGCCGGGTTAAACAGTACGGCCAGCGATTCTGGCGCGGCGATTTTCTGCATCACGCTGCCATCTTTCAGATTCACCACCAGCACTTCTGGCTGTTTTGAATCCGTCACAAACGCACGCTGGCCGACAGTGTCCAGGCTCAGGTTCAGGTAGAAGTGCTCTTTTCCGTCATCCTGCACTTTTTTACGGCTGAGGATTTTGTTGGTTGCCGTATCAATGGTCACCAGCTCGCCGTCCGCATTGGTGGTATACAGGCGTTTTGCCTTCGCATCCAGCGCCAGTCCGGTGCTGAACGTGCCGGTGTTCGTGATAGTGTCCTTCAGCTTCAGCGTTGCGCCATCAACAACCCAGATCACGCTCTCCTTGCCGATGCCGGTAATGTACACCGTATTGGTCGTGTCATCGGCCACCAGCTGGCGCGGCTGAAGCGGCTTCACCGTGTCGCTACGCTTGCGATCGTCCAGCACCAGGCGCCCTTTAACCTCGCTCGTTTTGGCGTCAATCGCCGTCACGGCGCTGTTGACGGTGTTACCGAACCACAGCGTCTGGGTGGCGTTATCGATCGTGGCGCCAAACGGCTTGAGATCGTTATGAATCGCCTGCGTCACTTCCAGCGTGACCGGATCCAGACGATAAACCACGCCGCCCTTATCGGTTTTGCGGCTTTGTGACGTCGCAACCCACAGCGCGTTTTCCTGCTGGCTGACGGCCATTTCATACGCGCCCTTGCCGACCGCTTTGCGCAACATCTCTTCAGCGGCATGAACCTGGAACGTACCGGCAAACAGTAAAGAGCCCAACAGCAGAGACCCACGCAGGCGCGGCGAGCACAGATGACGTAAAGACATAACAATTCCTTTTTAAATGAGGAGATTTACCGCTGACATCACTTCCGGTGGGCAAAGTCATCGCTTTGCCG
The DNA here is from genome assembly GCF_000492855.1 of Enterobacter sp. MGH 38. NCBI lineage: Bacteria > Pseudomonadati > Pseudomonadota > Gammaproteobacteria > Enterobacterales > Enterobacteriaceae > Enterobacter > Enterobacter sp. MGH 38. Next base: position 1,423,127 of record NZ_KI535608.1, read on the forward strand.
TTATTTTAATGAGAATAGTAATCATTAATCAGTTGAATGTGGAGTATTTCTTTCCTTCAAAGCCTTACATTCACGAAATGTGCGGTTATAGTTTTCATAACATTTACAAAGGATTTAACATATATACACAGGTTCCAGTTGATTTGGTTCGAATTTTTCTTAACCGGTTTACTCCATGAAAATTATTACTGCCCGCAAGGCATCACTACCCCTGCTGTTCGCTCCCGTCATTTTTGGCCCGCTGAGTGCGATGGCCGCGGATGAACAGACCCTGATCGTCAGCGCCACGCCGCAAACTGTCTCCGAACTGGACACCCCGGCCGCAGTCAGCGTGGTGAGCGGCGAGGATATGCGACATGCCACACCGCGCATCAACCTTTCTGAATCCCTTGGGAGCGTGCCTGGCCTGCAAATCCAGAACCGCCAGAACTATGCTCAGGATCTGCAACTTTCCGTTCGCGGATTCGGCGCGCGTTCAACCTTCGGCGTACGCGGGATCCGCATGTACGTGGACGGCATTCCGGCAACCATGCCCGACGGCCAGGGGCAGACGTCAAACATAGACCTCAACAGCATTGAGAGCGTCGACGTGCTGCGCGGCCCCTTCTCTGCCCTGTACGGCAATGCCTCCGGCGGCGTAATCAACATCAACACCCAGACCGGACAACAGCCAGCCACAATTGAAGCCAGCAGCTATTACGGCAGTTACGGCACCTGGCGTTACGGCATGAAGGCCACCGGTGCGGTGGGCGACGGGACTCAGGCGGGGGATGTGGACTATGCGGTATCCACAACCCGCTTCACCACCCATGGCTATCGCGACCACAGCGGCGCACGGAAAAACCTCGCCAATGCGAAACTGGGCGTACGCATTGATGATGTCAGCAAGCTAACGCTGATTTTTAACAGCGTGGACATGAAAGCCAACGATCCGGGCGGACTGAGTTATCAGGAGTGGCAGAACAACCCACGCCAGTCACCCCGTGGCGATCAGTACAACATGCGTAAAACCATTAAGCAGACCCAGGCCGGGATCCGCTACGACCGTCAGTTGAGCGAACAGGACGACCTCAGCGTGATGATGTACGCCGGTGAGCGTGAAATGACCCAGTACCAGTCCATTCCGGATACCGCGCAGACTGAAAATCCTGCGCATTCGGGTGGCGTAATTGATATGCAGCGCCACTATCAGGGTATTGATACCCGCTGGACCCACCGCGGTGAGCTGCTGGTGCCGGTAACGTTTACCACCGGCCTGAACTACGAAAATATGAGTGAAAATCGCCGCGGGTATGAAAACTTCGTGATGAACAACGGCGTGCCGGATTTTGGCGTGAAGGGTAACAAACGCCGTGACGAACGTAACCTGATGTGGAACCTTGATCCCTACCTGCAAACCCAATGGCAGCTCACGCAAAAGCTGTCCGTTGAGGCGGGCGTGCGTTACAGCTCCGTCTGGTTTGACTCCAACGATCATTACATTACCCCGCAAAACGGCGATGACAGCGGTGACGCCAGCTACCATAAATGGCTCCCGGCTGGTGCGGTGAAATACGCCGTGACCGACGCCTGGAACCTGTATGCCGCGGCGGGACGGGGATTTGAGACCCCTACCATCAACGAACTCTCATACCGTTCTGATGGCAAAGGCGGCCTCAATATCAACCTGCAACCGTCAACCAACAACACCTATGAGATTGGCAGCAAAACCCGCATCGGCAATGGCATCCTGACGGCGGCGCTGTTCCGCACGGATACCGACAACGAGATCGTGGTAGACGAAAACAAAGATGGTCGCACTACCTACAAAAATGCGGGGAAAACGCGCCGTCAGGGTGTGGAAATTGCGCTCGACCAGCAGTTTGCCGAAAACTGGAAGCTGAAAATGGCGTGGACATATCTCGATGCGACCTACCGTACCAACGTCTGTAGCAATGCAGACTGTAGCGGCAACCGGATGCCGGGGATTGCCCGTAACATGGGGTATGCGTCGTTTGGCTGGGAGCCTGAGGAAGGCTGGTACGCGGGGGCAGATGCCCGCTACATGAGCGACGTGATGGCAAACGACACCAATACCGCCAAAGCGCCCACTTATACCGTGGTCGGTCTGAATACCGGGTATAAACTCAATTACGGCAAATGGGGAATGGACATCTTTGGTCGCGTCGATAACCTGTTCGATAAAGAGTACGTCGGCTCAGAGATTGTAAACGCAGGCTACAATCGCTATTACGAACCCGCCCCTGGCCGTAACTATGGCGTGGGCCTGTCGGCCTCTTATCGCTTTGAGTAAAACATTTTCCGGCAGCGCACGTTGCCGGTAAAAAAATAACATCATTCCCGGTAGCCTTAAGCGCCGGGAATATACTCAGGGAAGTTTAAAACGAATAAAAAAATAAGTGCGCCAGTGCGATCCTTAACTGTAGTATTGCCGTTGCAGGAGGATATTGGCTTCATCAATGGCTCGGTCGATCGCTTCCCGACTGGCCGTCACGTCCCTTTGCTCAAGCGCAGAAAGCAGATCGGCATAATGGTAAGTCGTGGCAGGGATATCTTTCATCTCTTCGTGCAGGTAGTTGATACACGGACCAATCCGTACCCATAGCTGCTCAATCAGCGAGTTCAGGGTCGGCATTTCGGCATACTGATAGAGCGTAAACCGGAACACGCGGTTGGCATGGATCGCCTTCTGCACGTCGCCCTGATGCATGGCGGTGCTGAAGTTATCTGACAGCGCGCGTAATGCATCCAGTTTGGTCTCGGTCATATTCTGACACGCCGCCGCAACGGCCATCGGCTCAAGCTGTTTTCGGATGGCGTTAATTTCGTTATAACGCTCCAGCGTAACCTCTGGCACCAAAAACGCCTGAGCAGGCGTGGCCTGTAATGCGCCTGCCGACACCAGACGCAGCAGGGCTTCGCGCACTGGTGTGATGCTGGTGCCTAATTTATCCGCAATCTCTTTCGTGATGAGTCGAGCCCCAGGTTTTAATGAGCCCGTAATTAACGCTCCCTTTAAACTGTTCTCAACTTGCATCGTCAGACTGATTCTTTGTGCTTTTTCCAGGTTTTCCAAATCAAGCATGTTTAATTCCCGTAGCCAAAACAAAATGCCATTTTCAGCGACTGTTTAAAAAAACATCGCCGGTTTGATATATCCTGTATCGTCATGCCTGGTATGAAGGGCGCGCGTTAAAATAAAAATTGTTCAATTACTATTACGTTTACCACTTCTGGCTCAGCTGGGCCGATGGCGCGCAATGCTTATGGATTAATTAAAGACAATATATCGTATCTTCACAAATAATTATGGCGGACTTTGCCCGCCATAACCGATGCTCTGTTTAGTCCGCCGCCACGCGGATCACGACCTTGCCGAAGTTTTTCCCTTCCAGCAGCCCAATCAGCGCCTCCGGCGCCGCGTTCAGCCCTTCGGTGACCTGCTCGCGATAGTGAATTTTGCCTTCCTGCACCCAGCGTCCCATTTCCTGCTGGAACTCGCCGATACGATGACCATAGTCCTGAGCGATGATAAAGCCCTGCATGCGGATGCGTTTTTTCAGGATGGTCCCCATCAGCAGCGGCAAGCGATCCGGCCCCTCCGGCAGGTTGGTCGCGTTGTAGCCGCTGACCAGTCCGCAAACCGGCACGCGCGCGGAGGTATTCAGGAGCGGCAGTACGGCGTCAAAGACTTTACCGCCGACGTTTTCATAATACACGTCAATGCCCTGCGGGCAGGCTTTCGCCAGCTGTTCGGCAAAATCATCCGCATGGTGATCCAGACAGGCGTCGAAACCGAGCACGTCGACCGCATGACGGCATTTCTCCTCCCCGCCAGCCACGCCGATGACCCGGCACCCTTTGATTTTTCCGATCTGCCCCACCGTTGCGCCAACCGGCCCCGTGGCCGCCGCCACGACGAGGGTTTCCCCTGCCTGAGGCTGGCCGATATCAAGCAGCCCCATATACGCGGTGAAGCCCGGCATCCCGAGCACGCCGAGTGCCCATGAAGGGTGCGACGGGTTTTCGCCCAGCCTGACCAGCCCTTTCCCGTTGGAAAGTTCATACTCCTGCCAGCCGCTGTAGCCCAGAACCCACTCGCCCTCTTTATAATCCGGATGGCGGGAGGTCTCGACGCGGCTTACCGTGCCGCCCACCATCACCGCGCCAATCTCGACAGGAGGTGAATAGGATGGGGCATCGCTCATACGGCCACGCATGTACGGATCAAGCGAGAGCCATACGGTGCGTAATAACACCTGTCCCTCTGCGGGCGTGGGGATCGGCTGCTCTTCCAGGCGGAAATTTTCGGCAACCGGCGCGCCGTGTGGACGGGAAGCCAGTACCCAGCGTCGGTTTTGCGTAGTTGATTGATTCATTCTTCGCTCCTTACTGCTGAAAATGTCATTCAAGTCTGGCACGTTATCCTGCGGATCGCCTTTGCATTATGAGCCGGACTGATTAAGCCGCACGACCAGATAGAGGCACGATTCATCCGTTTCGTTGATAAACCGGCAGTCGTTCGGCGGCCCGAGTTCCAGACAATCTCCGGCCTTCATTTCATGGCGGGTATCCCCCTCCAGAAAGACCAGTTCACCTGCCTGCAACCAAATCAGCTGTCGCGCCAGCGCGTAAGAGGAAGCGGGCATCGGCACATCGCTGCCTGCGGGTAGCTCCACCTGGACGAGGTCGATAGGCATATCGGTGCGCGGCGACACATGGCGACGCAAATAGTGGGTTTGCGGATCGCGCCAGACGGGCTGGTTCGCCAGACGTAACAGTTTGCCCTCCTGCATTTCCGCGCGCGCAATGAGCGTAGACATGCTAATACCGAAGGCACCGGATAACCGCGCAAGCAGCGTCGCCGTTGGGCTACTGTCACCCCGTTCAATCTTATGGATCATGGCGCGTGAGATACCTGCCCGTTCGGCCAGTTCGCTTAATGACCAGCCACGCGACTCGCGTTCAAGGCGTATGCGGGCGCTAATGCGTTGATTCATATTGTCTGTCATTGTATTCATGACGTCATACTATAGTGTACGGATGGTTTTTCGGGGCAGTTTTGTGACAAAAAAACAGGGATTTTGTCGTAGCGATGGAATACATGAACTGTGTAATATTGTGAGAAAATCATACTACTATAGTGAACAACACAGCCAGAGGTTAACCATGATTGTTCGTCATGCCTGCAAAGAAGATTGTGCCGCTATCGGTGAAATTTATAACCATGCGGTGCTGCACACCGCCGCAATCTGGAACGATACAACTGTCGATACCGATAACCGTATTGCATGGTTTGAGGCGCGCACGCTGTTGGGTTATCCGGTGCTGGTCAGTGAAGAAGAAGGTGTAGTGACGGGATACGCCTCATTTGGCGACTGGCGAGCATTCGACGGTTTTCGCCATACGGTGGAGCACTCGGTTTACGTTCATCCCGATCATCAGGGCAAAGGCATTGGTCGACTGCTAATGACGGAATTAATTAAGGAAGCCCGCCAGATTGGTAAACATGTGATGGTTGCCGGTATTGAGGCGCAGAACCAGGCGTCGATTCATCTGCATGAAACCCTGGGCTTTATTACCACCGGAAATATGCCGCAGGTAGGAACCAAATTCGGTCGCTGGCTGGATTTAACCTTTATGCAACTCCAGCTCGATGAGCGCAGCGATCCGGATGCTCTGCCATGAATCAATCGTTGACGTTAGCATTCCTGGTGGCCGCCGGGATTGGGCTGGTGGTACAAAACACCCTTATGGTGCGCATTACGCAATCCTCTTCCACCATTCTTATCGCCATGCTGCTGAACTCGCTGGTGGGGATTGTGTTGTTTGTCAGCATGTTGCTGGTGAAAAATGGCATGGCGGGGTTTAACGAACTGGCGTCAACGGTGCGCTGGTGGACACTGATCCCCGGCCTGCTGGGGTCATTTTTTGTCTTTGCCAGTATTAGCGGATATCAGAATGTGGGCGCGGCAACGACCATTGCCGTACTGGTGGCAAGCCAGCTGATTGGCGGTCTGGTGATGGACATCCTCAAGAGCAACGGCGTTCCCCTGCGCGCGCTGGTTGGCCCGGTCTGCGGCGCAGTGATGCTGGTGGTTGGCGCCTGGCTGGTGGCACGGCGCCAGTTTTAACCCTTACAGGATAGTCCCACCCTGCGTGAGGTGGGCATGGCGTGCCTCCGCCTCTTCTTTATGTTGCTTGCCATGATGCGCAATCGCGGTACGCAGGCGCTGCTGCTGGGTATAACGATCTTCACGGCTGAGCTCTGCATCGTCGCTTAATTCGATCAGCAGTTCGTTCATGTGGGTAATCACGCTCTCTTCGATGGTGGCATCGACGCGGGCGATAACTTTGTTTAAATGTGACATTGTCACTCCTTATCACGTGCCGGGTGCTAACTGTAGGCCGGGTAAGGCATAGCCGCCCCCCGGCAAGAATACGATCAGTTCAGCTTCGCTTTCGAGAAGTCACTGCCCATCAGACTCACGCTGTACCCGGTCACGTTGCTGCGGGTCGCGTAGAACGTTTTGCCGTTAGCTAACGCAATCCACGGTGCCTGCTGATAGAAAATCTCCTGTGCCTGTCCATACAGCTTCGCACGTTCGTCCGGGTTGCTGGTCAGTTTGGCCTTTTGCACCAGCTCATCATACCCCTTATCACACCAGCGCGCGGCGTTAGATCCGGTTTTGATGCTGTTACAACCCAGCAGCACATCGGCGAAGTTGTCCGGATCGCCATTATCAGACATCCAGCCGAACAGCGCGGAATCATGCTCGCCTTTACGCATGCCGGAGAGGTACTCACCCCACTCGTAAGAGACGATTTTCGCCTTCACACCCACTTTCGCCCAGTCAGCCTGGATCATCTCCGCAATGCGTCGTGAGTTCGGGTTGTACGGACGCTGAACCGGCATGGACCAGAGGGTCACTTCCGCGCCCTTTTCCAGACCCGCCTGCTTCAGCAGCGCTTTCGCTTTTTCCGGATCGTAGCCGTAATCCTTCAGGTCTTTATTAAAGCCGAGCATGTTCGGCGGGATCGGCGATTTAGCGACCGTACCAGACCCCATAAAGACCGCGTTCACAATGGCCTTTTTGTCCGTCGCGTAATTCAGAGCCTGGCGCACCAGCACGTTATCAAACGGTTTTTTCTCCGTGTTGAACGCCAGGTACCCCACGTTCAGCGCATCCACCGAGTGCAGGGTCAGGTCTTTGTTTTTCTTGATCGCTTCAAACTGCACCGGCGACGGCGCAGGAATGATCTGACACTCGTTCGTTTGCAGCTTCGCCAGACGCGTCTCAACGTTTGGCGTGATGGAGAAGATCAGGTGTTTGGTCGGCACCTCACCGTCCCAGTAGTTCGGATTGGCGACGTAGCGGATCAGCGAATCCACCTTGTACTGCTGAAGCACATACGGGCCGGTGCCGATTGGCCAGGTGTCCACATTTTCAGGTGTCCCCTTTTTCAGCATCGCGTCCGCGTACTCGGCAGAGAGGATCGAGGCGAAGTCCATTCCCCAGTCGGCCAGGAACGCCGCGTTGGGTTCGCTCAGCGTGAACTGGACGTGATAATCGTCGATCTTTTTCACATCCTGAATGAGCTTGTCGAGGCCCACGTCATTAAAGTATTCGTAATTACCCTGGGAAACATTGTGATAGGGATGCTTAGGGTCTTTCTGACGCATAACGGAGAAAATAACGTCATCAGCGTTAAAATCACGGGTAGGTTTGAAGTATTTATTGCTGTTGAATTTTACCCCTTTACGCAGGGTAAACGTGTATGTTTTGCCGTCTGGCGAAATGGTCCACGACTCGGCCAGGGAAGGCACCGGCGTGTTTTTTACCGGGTCGAAGTTAATCAGACGGTTATACAGCGTTTGCGAGCTGGCGACAAACGAAGGTCCAGAGCTGGCGATCTGCGGGTTAAACGACTCCGGCGACGCCTCGGAGCAGTAGATAATGGTGTCTTTATTTGCCGCCCATGCGGCGCTTGCCGGTAGCAGCGCGCTCAGCGCGAGGGCGAGCACGGTTTTCCCTGTAGACATGGTTATTACCCTTTCGGTTTTATTATAGTGAACAGTAATAACAGCACAGACGTATTGGCCTGACAAATAACGAATCACTATCAGGTTATTCTTAAGCCGTACATTTCGCTGGTTTTAGCATCACCCCGCAGAAACCGATTTGCCTTAAGGTTCATTATTCGTCAAGCACAACCATCACGATCAATGCCGCAAGAAATCGTCCCTTTTATCGTCTCCTCCGCCGTTTGCTTGCTTAGCTGTTTCGTTAAAGTAATGGCGTGAAGAAGTCTACAGGACCAAATCGTGGCAAAAACACTTTTACGCAGCGGTAATCTGGATGATTTTCAGGCCGTTGGTGGCGGCGGACAGGCCGTTTTTGAATCAGCGCTGCAAATCCGCGAAGCGCTTCGGTTGCGCAAACAACAGGCTATCGTCGATTGTCTGGCCATCCCCCAGGTCTACGACGGCGGCGATCGCGTTGACTGGTACTCCCCGGTTGAGGGAACCGTCTCCAGCTGGAAGGCGGCGGATGAAGATGATCGTTATCGCGCCCTACGCTATCTGGAAAACACGCTCGCCAGCGTGGAGTCGCTGAGTAAAAAATGCCTTCAGTCACCGAAAACGGCGCAGCAACTGTTTGGCTCTCTGCTCTCAAAAGCCTTTCAGTTTCCCGGTGAAAACTTTGTTTTCCTGGTGGATGGCAAACCGGTGATCTGCTTCTGGGGTTTCGTCAATCTTAACGAGAACGCGCGCGACGACGTGCTGGACTGCCTGCGCGAATCGTTGGTCCCTGAACCTGAGCCAGTGGTGATTAACGAGCCTGAACCTGAACAGGAGCAAGAACCGGCCCCGGTAGTGACCTTTGAGCAGGCCGACGCGCCGCTTATCACGCCTGTGGCTTCCGTCCGTATCACCGAAGATGAACTGTATACGCCAGAGCCGGTGCGCATGAACGCCGCGCCGCCAGAGCCCGCACCGGCGGCCATGCAGAAAAAACGTCGCTCCCCCCTGTGGTTGCTGCCGGTTGCCGCCGTCATTATTGCGGCCATTGCCACCCCGCTGCTTTGGCCAAAACAGGCCCCGACCGCAGCGCCTGTTGCCACACCAGCGCCAGTGCCTGTCGCCATTGCTCCGGCCCCCGTAAAGACGGTCGAGCCGCTTGAGCTGAAACTCCCGCTGCACCAGGCCGAAGTGGTAGAGCCGAAGGTGAAAACGCCTGCACCGGCAGCCGAACCAGTGGTCATTACCGCGATACCGAAAGATGCGATGGTGATGGAGGCAAACCAGGTCAAAGCGGGGTTAACGCGCTTCCTGAATGGCACCTGGCGCGCGTTTCTCGATGTGCAGGATCCGCTCACCGGCAAACCGCCGTCGCTGCGCTATCAGATCCAGAACAATAAAGGTTTCGCCCGGGTTGTGCATGGCGACAACATTGTCTGCCGGGTAGACGTCTTTTCCGGATTACACAGCAACGGCGAGCTGTTGATCAAAACGCGCGGAAACGCTCGTTGCACCGACGGTTCACGCTATCCGATGCCGGAAGTGACCTGTAAGGCAGGTGCCAGCGACGTGGCGGAATGCACCGCACGTTACGATGCCAACACCATCGTTCCTCTGACGTTCAAGAAAGCAGGTGTCTGATCCTATGCTGGTTAATCTTTGCGACTATAAACAGAGCGTGACGCTGATTGCTAACAGCGGCGTGCAGTTTCTCGATTTTGGCTTGACTCCGCAGGACACTGCCAGCAACGGGCGTTTCGTGCGTAAAACGGCAAATGGCCCGCTGTTGCGCCTGGATTTTGATCTGGTTAACGGCCGGTACACGCTGCCTGCCACCGATGGCGGGCAGCCGGAAGTGGTCAAGCCTGAAAGCACCATTCCACTGCATAACTCCCTGAACGTGCTGGACGGCGTCTGGCTGCCGCTCCCTTTCCTGCGCTTTAACCCGCCGCGGACGTTTGTTGATGGCCCGGATAACTGGGCGCGCGTCCAGGTACGAAAGCTTTCCACGCCCGACGCGGCTGGCAATACGCACCGGGTCACCGTCGCGCTCGACAGCCAGATTGCAGAGCATGCGACGTCTGCGCTGTCGCCGGTTGAAAACGATATCCTTAACGGCACGCGTTTCGCGCTCGCCTGGCGCGACAGTGAGGTTGAGAGTTTCCTTGACCAGACCTGGATTGACGGCTGGCTGCGCGAAGCCTTTACGCAGTTTGCCGACGGGGTTGAAAAACGCTCCGAGCGGGAGCTGCATCAGGCCATGCGCAGCTTTGAATATCAGGCACACTGGCTCAACCTGCTCTCCATGCTCGGGGAACAACTCACCGTGCCGGAAGTGAAGTTTGTCACCCATACCCTGAGCACCCCTGCTATTCCTGTCGATCTGATCCTTGACGTAGGCAACACCCACACCTGCGGCGTGATTATTGAAGATCATGGTGATGCCAACGACGGCCTGCGCCAGACGGCTGAACTTCAGGTACGATCTCTGAGTGAGCCACAGTTCCTGAATGAGCCGCTGTTTACCAGCCGTCTTGAATTTTCCGAAGCGCGTTTTGGCAAGCAGCACTTCTCGGTGGAAAGCGGCCGGGAGGATGCATTCGTCTGGCCGTCCATTGTCCGCGTGGGTGATGAAGCGCGTAAGCTGGCAATGCAGCGTCTGGGCACGGAAGGCAACAGTGGAATTTCCAGCCCGCGTCGCTATCTGTGGGACGAGACGCCGGTAGTGCAGGACTGGCGCTTTAGCCAGATGAACAGCAAAACCCAGCGCGAACCGCTGGCAACTGCGTTTCCGCTGATGAACCTGATGAACGACGACGGGGAACCACTCTTTACGCTGCCGCAGGATGAGCGTCTGCCGGTGTTCTCTCCGCAGTACAGCCGCAGCACCCTGATGACGCACATGCTCTGCGAGCTGCTGGCTCAGGCGCTTGGCCAGATTAACAGCGTGGCCACCCGCTTGCGGCTCGGCTTCCCGGCCTCTCCCCGCCAGCTGCGGACGCTGATCCTCACCCTGCCTTCAGCAATGCCGAAACAGGAGCGCGAGATTTTCCGTCGCCGCATGTTCGAAGCCATCGCCATCGTCTGGAAAGCGATGGGCTGGCACCCGCAGGATGAAGATTTTGCCAGCCGCAAGCAGCAGGAAAAAAGCGTGGTGCCGGTCCCTGAGATCCAGATGGAGTGGGACGAGGCCAGCTGCGGCCAGCTGGTGTGGCTGTATAACGAAGCCATTTCCCATTTCGGTGGCCAGACCGAGGCCTTTTTCGCCTCCCTCGCCCGTCCGGATCGCGCGCCTGAGCCTGGCGTCCTGCCGGGGCGTGCGCTGCGCGTGGCCTCGATTGATATCGGCGGCGGCACGACGGATATGGCCATCACGCACTATCAGTTAGATGATGGTTCCGGAAATAACGTCAAAATCACCCCGCAGCTGCTGTTCCGCGAAGGGTTCAAGGTCGCTGGCGATGATACGCTGCTGGACGTGATCCAGCGCTACGTTCTGCCCGCGCTGCAAACCCAGCTTCAGAAATCCGGCATAGCCGATGCCTCCCAACTGATGGCATCCCTGTTCGGTGATTCCGGGCGGATCGATACCCAGGCGGTCCTGCGCCAGCAGACGGCGCTTCAGCTTTTTATGCCGATAGGTCACGCGATCCTGGCGGCGTGGGAATCGAGCGATGTTGACGATCCGCTGGCCGGGCTGCATGCCACCTTTGGCGACCTGCTTACGCAAAAACCGACGCGCAACGTGATGAATTATCTCCAGCAGGCGATTGACCATGCGTTGCCTGCCGGCTCAGAACACTTTGATCTGTTCAGCGTACCGCTGCACGTCAGCTTTCGGGAGATGCGGGACGCCATGCTGGCGGGTCAGTTCACGCTTGCCGCCCCGCTTCATGCGGTATGTGAGGCGATCTCTCACTACAGCTGCGATATCCTGCTGATCACGGGACGGCCGGGCTGCCTGCCGGGCGTTCAGGCCCTGATTCGCCACCTGCAACCGGTGCCCGTCAACCGCATCGTCTGGCTGGATAAATATCAGGTTCATGAATGGTATCCGTTCAGCCAGCAGGGACGGATCGGCAACCCGAAATCCACCGCTGCGGTAGGAGCGATGCTCTGTAGCCTGGCGCTGGATCTTCGTCTGCCGCGTTTTAACTTTAAAGCAGCGGATATCGGCGCGTACTCTACGGTGCGCTATCTGGGCGTGCTGGATAACACGATCAATACCCTGCGGGACGAGAACGTCTGGTATCACGATATCGACCTCGATAAACCCGGCGCGAAACTGGACGCCCGTCTGCACTTCCCGCTGCGCGGCAACGTTACGCTCGGCTTCCGGCAGCTGGCCAATGCCCGCTGGCCCGCGACACCGCTCTATACCCTGAGCATCAACTCTGCCGAGCTGGCGAAAGCCATTGCGGGCGACGGCGTACTGAACGTGCGCCTGAAGCTGCGTGGCGGCACTAAGCAGGAAGGTCCGGAATCTTTCGAGCTGAGTGATGCCTGGCTACAGGACGGCACGCCAGTGCCGCCGGATGCCCTGACCTTTAAACTGAATACTCTGGCCGATCGCCGACACAGCGGCAGCCACTACTGGATCGACAGCGGGAGCGTATACCTCAAATGACTGCGACGACTGCCACCACTCAGGCCTTAATCGGGTGGATCAACGAGACGCGACAGCACGCCCCGATGCTGGATAACGAAGCCGACGCCCTGCTTGCCCGCCTTAACGCACTAAGCGCGCGTGAAGAGGCGCTCGATCGCGCCCTTGTCAGCCAGGGCAGTATCGGCCTATATGGCCACTCGCAGGCCGCGAAAGCGCACCTGCTGGCTGCCCTGTGCGGCAGCGGGGACGAACGGCTGAACGTAACGCCGGGTCAACGCACGTTTGATTACTTCTCGCATATTAACCCCGGGCATGCACCGACCAACATGGCCGTGCGTTTCAGCAGAGCGTCCCGCGAGGTCGCAGACGACGCGTTTCCCCTGCGCCTGCGCCTGGTAACGGAGGCCGAGCTGGTGCAGCTGTTTATCGCGCGCACCACGCTGGATCCGCAGATCCGCGCGGTGGATAAATCGGTGATTGAAGCCCGGCTTGAGAAGTGGCGGGTGCTGCGTCAACCGCAGAGCGTGCCGGGAATGACGGCGCGGGAAGTCGCGACCATTGCCCGGTTCTGGCAAAGCGTAGTACCCGGCGCTAAGCAGCATATTGATGATGCCCTGTGGCACCAGTTTGCTCTGCTGGTTCCGTCGCTTGATCTCAGCACCCGCGCCAGCGTCTGGTCTCTGCTGTGGGGTGAGCAGCAGGAGTTAACCCAGCAGTGGCTTAAATTCGCCCAGGTGCTGCATCAAACCAGCCATGCCAGCGCACTTGCGGCGCCGTTGAGTCTGCTGGTGGACAGCTTTGGTCTACCCTGCGAAGGCTTTCTTACTCACGGGGCGTTTACCGTGCCGGAAGCACAGGAAACACTGCTTCATCCGGTAAAAAACGGCGAGCTGCTTAACGCCATTAGCCTGCCAGTTGATGTACTGGCATCTCTGACCCGCGAAGTTGTGCTGCCCGTTGAGAACTGCGTGCTGGATACCGTTGACGTCATTGATATTCCGGCCATTTCTGAGGAAAACACGCCGCTGATGATGCAGGCAAAATGCCTGTGGTTGCTGGAGCATTATCGTCAGCACATTCAGCCGGATGTCCTAGTTATCTGCAATGCAACGGCGCACCACCAGCAGACCGCGAAAACGGCAAGGCTCCTGCAAAACTGGGTCAAAGAGACGCAGCCGGTTGAAGAATCCGCGTTGCCGGGGCTGGTCTGGGCCATTACCCCTCATGATGCGCGGTTTACCACAAAGCAGAATCTGGACGAAGCGGTGCAGCAATTGCTGGGCCAGCCGGGTCTGCGCTGGGGCACGCTTCAGGCGCTCGATAGCCACAGCATGCAGCGAGTGATTGAGTGGCTGTCGCAGGCTACCCTGCCGGCACAGCGCCAGAAGCGTCTCCGCGCGCTGAAAAGGCTGTTACTAGAGTCGCTGTCAACGCTGATGCGCCCATATGTCTCGCCTCTCACTCAGGAGCCAGGCGCAGGGCGGGCAATGGCCGAAAAAATGGTCCGAACGCTGCAAGGCAGTGCCGCTCGTCATGGTGAACTGCTTGAGGGGCTTCTGCCGCCGTTAAACGCGTTTGAGACGCTGCTGACCGTTCACCAGCCTCGTGAGGAACAGGTCAACGGCCTGTTTAACGATGTTATCGATCTGTTTGCGGAAGAGACGCAGGAAAATCCAGGCGCGTTGCAGACCAAAGACAAAGCGCGGCTGGCCCATAACGTGTGGGTTAACCATCTTCGTCAGTGGAGTCGCAACGACGCGGCGGCTGCCCGTCTGGGCCTGGACGCAGAGGTATTACAGCAGATTGCGGATGTGCTGATCGTTACCAGCTACCGGCTGGATCTGCCGCTGCAACTGCAACGCATTGCAGAAAAAGATAAAAGCAGCGCCGCGCAGCTGCATGCCGCGACAGGCAATTTCATTAGCTGGCTTGGCTATGAACTGACACCCGTCTCTGAACGGCCTGCAAGCCGGATCCGCAAAGGTGAGCCAATTTTTGTGACGCCCGTTGTGAGCAGCGCCTCACCCCGTCTTACCCGACTTGGCGAGCAGCCTGTCCATGCGGCGACAGCCTATGTTTATGACTGGTTGGTTGCGCTCTACACCCGCGCGATTGAGAACGTGGATTATCAGTGTCCGTATGACGTTCAGCCTGCGGCACGGAAAGCCTTGTCTGCCTTGCTGTCTTAATCATTCCAGCCCGCAACAATGCGGGCTGCCCATTCATGAGCCGTTTATGAAGCCAGACAAAGCCTGAGCCAACGCTGACGGGTTTTCCCAGGACATTGAATGGCCCGCATCAGGGATAATTTTTACAGCAACGCCGTTTTGTTGCAGACGATTAAAATCGTCATCAGGTAGGGATCGCTCACCAAAAACTAACATTACCGCGCAGCGCAATGACAAGAACAGGTGTTCCCAGTCAGGTTTAACGCCCTCGACCAGGCTTGTTGCGCCGCGCCAGACGGCCCAGGGGGCATTACTTTGAAGGCTTCCAGTCCACGGCGACGTTTCCGCCCGCAGCATGTCATCATAGCCCTGAGCCAGAAAATGTTGTTCCGTTTGGGCCGCAATTGCCCGGCTGAACATCCCGCCACCCGCATGAAAATTGGGTTCAGACACTATCAGGCCCTTAACGCGCGACGTTAACAGCGTTGCCGTTTCGATCGCGATACTCCCCCCCATGCTATGACCATAGAGCCATAGACTATCCAGGCCGAGATGGTTTAACAGTTCAACCACCACCTGCGCCTGTTCGCTCGTGCGATAACGGTAGATGTCAGGTTTGTCACTGTAACCGCTACCGGGAAGATCGATCAGAATGGCTCTGCGCCCCCCGAAACGGGTATCACAGACAATACGAGGATATTCATACGACGATGCACAGCCCAACCCGTGGATAAACACAACCGGGTCACCGAAACCGGGAAGATCCTGCCAGCGCACAGTGCAGCCTGCTTGCTGCGAATAGAAACTGTTCATAAGCACTCCATGTATGACAAACTGTATATTTATACAGCCTCAATGTATGGAATGCTATGTCTGGATGCCGATTCTGGAAGCGTGCTTCAGAAAAGAGAGATCAACAGGGCAACAGGAAAGCTCATCGGCCAGGTGGAACCCACCAGGAATGCGCTCAACAGGCGAATACGTTTACGATCTTTAGACAGGAACCAGGTGATTAATGCGCAGATGGAGGCCATGATTGCGTAGAACACCAACATCTTTTGATACAACGTCATTCTGTTTACCTGAGCCGAAAAATAACCGCACGCAATATGCGTCATATGTTGACACAGATCAAGTTTTTTCGTTACATCATAACCACTTAAATACTATGGATAATAACAACTGAGTACCTTGTGTAACAACGCCGGGTAAAGCAAAACGGTTATTATTGATAACATGCAAATTAAATGCACTTTTTGATAAATCCATCCCCTCAGAAAGCAGTTTAATAACAGCAGGCTTTTAAGGGAGGAAACATGCTACGCATTCCGCAGAGTTGCATTCACACCCGTTCCACGCCTTTCTGGAACAAAGAAACGGCCCCCGCCGGCATTTTTAAACGTCACCTTGATACGGGCACGCGTCCGGGCGTTTACCCTCGCCTGTCGGTGATGCGTGGCGCAGTGCGTTATCTGGGCTATGCTGATGAATTTACCTCTGAGCCTGACAGCGAGCTCGTCATTGAAGCGGGTCGTTTCGGCGTTTTCCCGCCAGAGAGATGGCACCACATTGAGGTGATGACCGACGACACCCTGTTCAATATTGAATTCTTTGTTGAACCTGAGGTGCTTAAGTCCCTTTAAGCACCCGCCAACATGAAGGAAACTATGATGTTACGTATTCCTGAAAACTTTGTTCATACCCGCTCGACGCCGTTCTGGAATAAAGAGACCGCCCCAAAAGCGCTTTTTACCCATCACAACACCAAAGCCGGCGTGTACGGTCGGTTGTCCGTCATGCAGGGTGCGGTGCGTTACTTTGGCTTTGCCGATGGCGACGCCACCGAGCCCGATCTGGAAGTGGTCATTGAGGCCGGTTCTTTTGGCATCTCCCCACCGCAAAAATGGCACCGCATTGAGCTTCTGACCGACGACACCTATTTTAATATCGACTTTTTCGCGGATCCTGCCGTCACGCTCAGCGGTGCGGGCATCGGTAAAGTGGTCAACACGCATAAGGAGTAAATAATGGGTAAGGCTACCTATACCGTGACCGTCACCAACAACAGCAACGGCGTGTCAGTGGATTATGAAACAGAAGCGCCAATGGAGCTGTTGATCCCGGACGTCGCGGCAGATGTCGTGAAGGATCTGGTGAACACCGTTCGCGCCTACGATACGGAAAATGAACACGAGGTATGTGGCTGGTAAGCTGAATCGCCCGGCACTGCGCCGGGCATGAGGGTTTAGTGTTTAAACATGACATGTCGGACTACCGTGTAATCCTCAAGTCCGTAGACCGACATATCTTTTCCGTAACCGGATAACTTCATCCCGCCGTGCGGCATTTCGCTCACCAGCATAAAATGGGTATTGACCCAGGTGCAGCCATACTGCAACCGTGCGCTGAGGCGATGGGCGCGTCCGACGTCTTTTGTCCAGACGGACGAGGCCAGGCCGTATTGCGAATCGTTAGCCCAGTTCAGCACCTGCGCTTCATCCTCAAATTCTGTCACGCTGACCACCGGGCCAAACACTTCTCGCTGGACGATCGCATCTTCCTGCTTCGCCCCGGCCAGCAGCGTTGGCTGGAAGTAATATCCTGCCCCCTCTTTTTTACTGCCACCGGTGACGACGCGGATATGTCCAAGGGTTTTGGCTTCGTCCACGGCAGCACAAACGCGGGAAAGATGCGCTGCGGAGCTGAGCGGGCCCAGCTCGGTTGAAGCATCGTCCGGCGCGCCCATTTTCAGGCTGGCAACGGCTGCGCCCAGCTTTTCGACCAGCGCGGGGTAAATCCCCTTCTGGGCATAGATACGACAGGCTGCGGTACAATCCTGACCAGCATTGTAGAAACCAAACGTACGCACGCCTTCAACCACGGCATCCAAATCTGCATCGTCAAAGACAATGACCGGCGCTTTTCCGCCCAATTCCATATGGGTACGTTTAACTGAAGATGCGGTATGCCCGATAATATGTTCTCCGGTAGCAATAGAGCCGGTGAGAGAAACCATACGGACTTTTTCGTGACCGGTCAGCGGATCTCCTACGGTTTTGCCGCGACCAAACAGCACGTTCAACACGCCTGGCGGGAAGATATCTTTCGCCAGTTCCGCCAGCTTCAGCGCCGTCAACGGGGTGATTTCAGACGGCTTGATGACGACACAATTTCCCGCCGCCAGCGCGGGCGCCAGCTTCCACGCCGCCATCATCAGAGGATAGTTCCAGGGCGCAATAGAGGCGACAACGCCAACCGGGTCGCGGCGGATCATCGAAGTATGTCCTTCGAGGTATTCTCCGGCAGCCAGCCCGTTCAGGCAGCGGGCGGCCCCGGCAAAGAAGCGAAACACATCGACCACGGCCGGGATCTCGTCCCCCTGGACACAGTGCAGCGGTTTCCCGCAGTTAAGGGATTCCAGATTTGCGAACGCGTCAGCGTTGGCTTCTATCACATCAGCCAGTTTCAACAGACATTCGGCGCGCGTTTTCGGCGTCGTTTGTCCCCACTCTGTGAACGCGCGATCGGCAGCCTGGACGGCAGCGTCCACCTGTGCTTCCGACGCTTCAGCAATCTCCAGCAGCACTTCACCCGTGGCAGGATTATAAACCGCCTGCTTCTCACCTTCGCCGGCCACCAGTTCACCATTAATCAGCAATTGATTTTGCATAGCATCGTCCTGTTGAAATCGACATTGTTTTCGCTGTCAGCACACGTTCTGGCGGACATGTACGTGACAACGTCACGTCACCAATCCGCACTCCCTTACTAAAGGTAGACCGCGCGTCATGTCGCTTCAGGAATTTTCATCAAGGTGTGACTGGGTGCAGCATCATTTCGCGGATTACCCCCGCCAGCTGGACGACCGCCTGCTCCTCCCGCTCGCCCCATCCCCATGAGGTATTGAAACGGAAAAACGGTGTCCAGATATTGGAGGTGGAAAACATCTTGCCGGGCGCAATGCTGATTTGATGGGTTAACGCCTTCTCACTCAACCGCCCCGCATCCAGCTGTTCAGGCAGTTCCAGCCATAAAAAGTAGCCGCTGTCGTTATGATGGATTTTGACGCCGGCAGGCATATGGCGCAAAAGCGATTGCCAGGCCTGCTGTTTGCGTTCAGCAAGCGTGCGTCGCAGGCGGCGAAGGTGGGCGTCGTAACGTTTGGTCGCCAGGTAATCCACCAGCGCCAGCTGCATGGGAGAACTGGTGGATAACGTACTCATCAGCTGCAACTGCTGAATACGGCGCGCATGTTTTCCCGCCGCCACCCAGCCAATACGAAAACCAGCCACCAGACACTTGGAGAATGAGGAGCAGTGCAACGTCATATCCTGCTTATCCCAGGCCTTTGCCGGAAGCGGCTTTTCGCGGCCAAAGTAGAGTTCGCTGTAAACATCGTCTTCAATCAGCGTGACGTTATGCCGGGTTAATAACGCCACCAGCTGAGCTTTCTTCTCTGCACTCAGCGTGAAGCCGAGCGGGTTCTGACTGTTGGTCATCAGCCAGCAGGCTTTCACCGGATAATCATTTAATGCCTGCTCAAGGGCACTGAGATCGATGCCCTCACGCACGTCAGTGGCAACCGACAGCGCTTTCAGTTTCAGACGTTCAAGCGCCTGGAGTGCGCCATAAAAACAGGGATTTTCAACGATAACCCAGTCCCCTGGTTCAGTCACAGCCTGCAAACTGAGGTTGAGCGCCTCAAGCGCACCCGCGGTGATCACAATTTCATCCGGGGAGATATTCATTCCCTGCTGAGCGTAGCGACGGGCAATGGCATGACGTAAGTCGACGTTACCCGGCGGCAGGTTTTCAATCACGCTCATGGCGGTAGCCGTTTTGCTGACGTTAGCCAGCGATCGGTTGAGTTGCTGAAGCGGGAAAAGGCGCGGATCGGGAAACGCCGAGGCAAAAGGGACAACGGAGGGGTCGCGGCTGGCCTGTAGCACGTCGAAGATATAGGTGTTAATGTCGACCACCTCATCGCGCATCACCTGCGCGGGCGGTGCAGGCTGGTGTGTGGTCGGGCGGGCGGCAACGTAATAGCCTGACTGCGGTCTGGCAACAATGCGCCCCTGACTTTCCAGCATCTGATACGCGTGGCCCACGGTCATAAAACTCATGCCGCTGCTTGCCACCTGCTCTCGCAGAGAAGGCAGCTTATCGCCCGGCAACCATACGCCAAGCTCAATCTGCGAGATAATTTGTTGCGCCAGACGCTGGTATTTTTTCATCAGATTCTCCTTATTGCTGACAGTGTATATCAGCAGGAGAAAAAGAGAAGATTTTGCTAACTGTTATGGGAAACGCGGCAGATTACTTGCGGTACTCAGTAATGTGATTCTGAGCCGAACGCGCTGCGGCCAGGTGGTCGAGCGTGATCATTGGCGATTTGCAGAAAATGCATTTCGCGCCGAACGGATTTTTGTCAGACACATCAAAAGCTGAGGTGCGGTACTGCGAGCCATGACAGCATGGGCAGCGGAAATGGATATAAGAAGTCATAGGATTCTCCTGTAAACGTAAAAACGTAAATTACTCATGAGCCGATCAGGCAAAAAATGGTTCGATACAAAACTAATCGGAATGTAGATAAAGACCCAAGAGAGGCTGCGGAGAGGCACAACGTGATGAGAACTGCTTTATAAAACTACGTCAGATATTTATTTGGATTCAAAACCAGAAATCCATTAACGCATGTTGCTGGCGACAAAGCAAGCTGTTTAATGCGTAATAATCATAAAAAGAAATTTTTTATTCTTACTTGTTAGCTATATCAGCCAGATAAAGTTCACCTTTTCACACAACTGTTATAGGTAAATTATCAATTTCTGCTTCTGATATCTCATTCCCCCCCTCTTTATCATAACAGTACACCGTTTAACATTGAGGCAATGCATGTTTGGTCCAGATGCGTTTCATCTTGCGCGAATACAGTTCGCCTTTACCGTATCCTTTCATATTATTTTTCCGGCGATAACCATTGGCCTGGCGAGCTATCTCGCCGTGCTGGAAGGGCTGTGGCTGAGAACAAAAAATCCCGTCTGGCGATCGCTGTACCATTTCTGGTCAAAGATCTTCGCCGTCAACTTTGGGATGGGCGTGGTCTCCGGCCTGGTGATGGCTTATCAGTTTGGCACCAACTGGAGCGGGTTTTCGCAGTTCGCGGGCGGTATTACCGGCCCCCTGCTGACCTATGAAGTGCTTACCGCGTTCTTCCTTGAGGCGGGGTTCCTCGGGGTGATGTTGTTTGGCTGGAATAAGGTCGGGCCGGGGCTGCACTTCTTTTCGACCTGCATGGTCGCCCTGGGGACCCTCATGTCTACGTTCTGGATCCTCTCGTCAAACAGCTGGATGCAGACACCGCAAGGGTATGAAATCATCAACGGTCAGGTCGTTCCGGTGGACTGGTTTGCCGTGGTGTTTAACCCCTCCTTCCCTTACCGCCTGCTGCACATGTCGATAGCGGCATTTCTCAGCAGCGCACTGTTTGTTGGTGCCTCCGCGGCCTGGCATTTGCTGCGCGGAAACAATACCCCCGCTATTCGCACTATGTTCTCCATGGCGTTGTGGATGACGTTAATCGTGGCCCCAGTCCAGGCGCTGGTGGGGGATATGCACGGGCTTAATACCTTAAAACACCAGCCAGCGAAAATAGCCGCCATCGAAGGTCACTGGGAGAATCCGCCGGGTGAGCCTACTCCACTGCTGCTGTTTGGCTGGCCGGATATGGAGCAGGAACGGACCCGTTTTGGCCTGGAAATTCCCGCTCTCGGCAGCCTGATCCTGACCCACAGTCTCGATAAACAGGTTCCGGCATTGAAGGAGTTCCCAAAAGAAGATCGCCCGAACGCCACCATTGTCTTCTGGTCTTTCCGCATCATGGCCGGCCTGGGGATGTTGATGCTGCTCCTGGGCGTGACGGCAATCTGGCTGCGTTACAAACAGCGCCTTTATACATCACGTTCCTTCCTGTGGTTTGCCCTGCTGATGGGACCGTCCGGGCTGATCGCGATCCTCGCCGGATGGGTAACAACGGAGGTCGGCCGCCAGCCGTGGGTCGTCTATGGACTACAGCGTACGAAGGATGCGGTTTCCGCGCATGGCGATCTGCACATGAGCATCAGTTTGCTGGCCTTCTTCGTGGTTTATACCGCGGTATTCGGCGTGGGTTACAGCTATATGGTGCGTCTGATTAAAAAAGGGCCGCAGCCCCATGAATCCTTCGCGACTGAATCCGATGGCCGCCCTGCTAGTCCGCTTTCTGCCGTCACCACTGAATTTAAGGAGTAACCGTAATGGGTATCGATCTTTCCATTATCTGGTTCGTGATTATCGTTTTCGCCACGTTGATGTATATCGTGATGGACGGTTTTGATCTGGGGATAGGCATCCTGTTTCCGGCAACGCCGAATGCGGACGACCGCGACGTGATGGTCAACAGCGTGGCTCCCGTCTGGGATGGCAACGAAACCTGGCTGGTGCTTGGCGGTGCGGCCCTGTTTGGCGCCTTTCCTCTCGCCTATGCGGTTATCATCGACGCGCTAACCATTCCACTGACAATAATGCTGATCGGGCTTATATTTCGTGGGGTCGCCTTCGAATTTCGCTTCAAGGCCACTCCGGCGCACCGCCCGTTCTGGGATAAGGCCTTTATTGGCGGGTCAATTGTGGCGACCTTCAGCCAGGGCATCACCGTCGGTGCGGTCATCCAGGGGTTCAGCGTCACCGGTCGAGCTTACAGCGGTGGTCCGTTTGACTGGTTTACCGCGTTCAATTTTTTCTGCGGTGCGGGTCTTGTAGTGGCTTACGCGCTGCTAGGATCAACGTGGCTGGTAATGAAAAGCGAAAATGCCCTGCAAAAGCGGATGCGTCAGGTATCGAAAGTGCTTCTGCTCCTGCTTCTGGTATTCATTGCAGTAATCAGTATCTGGACCCCTCTCGCCCAACCAGCTATTGCTGCGCGCTGGTTTACGCTGCCGAATCTGTTTTATCTGCTGCCTGTTCCTGCGCTGGTTGCGATCCTGAGTCTGTGCCAGTGGCGCTGCCTGCACGATCCTGCGAGCCATACCCTGCCGTTTATCATGACGTTAGGGCTGGTTTTTCTTGGCTTTAGCGGGCTTGGGATCAGCATCTGGCCGCATATCATCCCGCCGGACATTACCCTCTGGCAGGCCGCTGCGCCAGCCCAAAGCCAGGGCTTTATGTTAGTGGGTGCACTGTTGATCATTCCCGTGATTCTGGTCTACACCTTCTGGAGTTATTACGTTTTTCGCGGAAAAGTACAGCATGAGGAGGGTTATCACTGATGCAACAACCTGTATGGAAACGTTTGATGTGGCTTGCCATCATCTGGGGCGGCAGCGTCCTGGCGCTGGCCTGCGTAAGTATGCTCTTTAAAATGCTGATGGCCGCAGCTGGATTTAAATCGCACTAACTCGCTGACCGGGCGCGCCGCCGCCCGGTCCCTTCCCGCACTTTCAGATAAACCCCATTAACACCCAGGAGGGTATGGTTACACTGAAAAAATATTTACAGCATTGATAGTTTGAGTAGAAAAATGAAAAAGCTCGCGGCAGTAAGTTTAATCAGCCTTGTACTGGCTGGATGCGTTAATCCTGGTAAAGCCTCCGTTCAGACCGATCAGTTAGAGAATCACCGTTTCGTTCTTGAAAATGTGGATGGCAAAGCAGTCAAAGGCGGGAAAACGCAGCCTGACATTCGCTTCAGTGCGCAACCCAATATCAGCCTGATCAACAACATTGTCGTCTCCGGCACAATGTGCAACGGCTTCAACGGCCAGGGTAAACTGTCCGAAGGAGAGTTGACGGTCAAAACGCTGGCAATGACGCGGAAACTCTGCACCGAGCCGCAGCTAAATGAACTGGATCAGACCATCGCCGATATGCTACGCACAGGCGCACAGGTAGACCTGACCGAAGACCAGTTAACGCTGGCGACAGCCAATAAGACATTGATGTTTAAGCGAGTTGAATAACTCAGTAGCTTCCGCACGAACCAACGGCAAGCGACTGCTCACTACAGCGTTTGCCATTTGGCAACGCGCACATGCCGATGGCTGAGCCGTCGAGCTGACGGGCAACGGAGAGTGAACCGCCGATCATTGCGCAGTTGGCCTGACCTGAACTGGACATAGCCGCTCGCATACCCGGCGTAACGTGTGCCGCTGTCGCCTGCTGTACTGGTTCATTGCTGCATGCCGACAACAGTAACGCGGCACATCCGACCCAAAATGCTGAACGCATACCTTCCTCCCCATAATTAACGCGAAACCTATGCATAATAGGCATCACGCGCCGCATCGTCGAGAGCGGATGTGCGTATTTATGCGCCCTGGTAACAATTTCTCGCAATTTTTTAACGCGAATAGCCTTCGAGTCATTGATACAGCGCATACCAAGGACACAAAAGCGAAAATCGTAAAACCTGAGCTTTGCTAAAATACACAGATAATATTCAGGGTCTGTCGTCGTTTTACAGACCCCTCTTTTTGCGCAATGTAAGGGTGTTGTCCTATGCAAACTATTGACGGCAATGGTGCAGTCGCGTCTGTTGCGTTTCGTACCAGCGAAGTGATCGCCATCTACCCCATCACTCCCAGCTCCACGATGGCTGAACAGGCTGACGCCTGGGCTGGTAATGGGATAAAAAACGTCTGGGGCGATGTCCCGCGGGTTGTTGAGATGCAGTCCGAAGCCGGGGCCATTGCCACCGTGCATGGTGCGTTGCAGACCGGTGCCCTGTCGACCTCGTTTACGTCGTCTCAGGGGCTGCTGTTGATGATCCCCACGCTTTACAAGCTGGCAGGGCAATTAACGCCGTTTGTGTTGCACGTTGCCGCACGCACCGTAGCCACTCACGCTCTCTCTATTTTTGGCGACCACTCAGACGTGATGGCCGTGCGTCAGACCGGCTGCGCTATGCTCTGCGCCAGCAGCGTACAGGAAGCACAGGACTTCGCGCTGATATCGCATATCGCTACGCTGAAAAGCCGAGTGCCATTTATTCATTTCTTCGATGGTTTTCGCACGTCCCACGAGATCAACAAAATCGTTCCACTGCCGGACGACACCATTCTGAATCTGCTGCCGCAGGCTGACATCGATGCGCATCGCGCTCGCGCCCTCAATCCTGAACATCCGGTGATCCGGGGTACCTCTGCGAACCCGGATACCTATTTCCAGTCCCGCGAGGCGACAAACCCGTGGTACAACGCGGTGTATGAGCACGTTGAACAGGCGATGGACGATTTTGCCGCTGCGACGGGCCGCGAATATAAGCCGTTTGAATATTACGGTCATCCGCAGGCCGAGCGCGTGATCGTCCTGATGGGCTCTGCCATCGGCACCTGCGAAGAGGTGGTCGATGAGCTGCTGACGCGTGGTGAAAAAGTTGGCGTGCTCAAAGTTCGCCTCTACCGTCCCTTCTCAGCGAAACACCTGCTCGCAGCCCTCCCGGACAGCGCGCGTGCCGTGGCAGTACTGGACCGCACCAAAGAACCTGGCGCACAGGCTGAGCCACTTTATCTGGATGTGATGACCGCACTGGCTGAGGCGTTTAACCGCGGTGAGCGCGAAACGCTGCCGCGCGTCATTGGCGGGCGTTATGGATTGTCTTCAAAAGAGTTCGGGCCGGAGTGCGTCCTTGCGGTATTTGCTGAACTGCGCGAGGCAAAACC
Source organism: Enterobacter sp. MGH 38 (assembly GCF_000492855.1). Taxonomy (NCBI): domain Bacteria; kingdom Pseudomonadati; phylum Pseudomonadota; class Gammaproteobacteria; order Enterobacterales; family Enterobacteriaceae; genus Enterobacter; species Enterobacter sp. MGH 38. Next base: position 1,448,626 of record NZ_KI535608.1, read on the forward strand.
GAAGCCGCGCTTTACGGTCGGCATTTATGATGACGTGACTAACCTTTCTCTCCCTTTGCCGGAAAACACCCTGCCCTCGAATGCGAAACTGGAAGCGCTGTTCTACGGTCTGGGCAGCGACGGCAGCGTCTCGGCGACCAAGAACAACATCAAAATTATCGGCAACTCTACGCCGTGGTATGCGCAAGGATATTTCGTCTACGACTCCAAAAAAGCGGGCGGACTTACCGTCTCCCACCTGCGCGTCAGCGAACACCCGATCCGCTCGGCATACCTGATTTCTCAGGCGGATTTTGTTGGCTGTCACCAGCTCCAGTTCATTGATAAATATCAGATGGCCGAGCGCCTGAAGCCCGGCGGTATTTTCCTGATCAACACCCCTTACAGCGCCGACGAGGTCTGGGCACGCCTGCCCCAGGAAGTGCAGGCAGTGCTTAACCAGAAACAGGCGCGCCTGTATGTCATTAACGCCGCGAAGATCGCCCGCGAATGCGGCCTGGCGGCGCGCATCAATACGGTTATGCAGATGGCGTTCTTCCACCTGACCAATATTCTGCCGGGCGACAGCGCGCTGATGGAACTCCAGGGGGCGATCGCCAAAAGCTACAGCAGCAAAGGTCAGGAACTGGTTGAGCGCAACTGGCAGGCGCTGGCGCTGGCCCGCGAATCGCTGTTCGAGGTGCCGTTGCAGCCGGTCAATGCCAGCAGTCCGAACCGGCCGCCAGTGGTGTCTGACGCCGCCCCGGATTTCGTCAAAACCGTCACGGCGGCGATGCTTGCCGGACTGGGAGATACCCTTCCCGTCTCTGCGCTTCCGCCTGACGGCACCTGGCCGATGGGCACGACCCGCTGGGAAAAACGCAACATTGCCGAAGCGATCCCTATCTGGAAAGAAGAGCTGTGCACCCAGTGCAACCACTGCGTGGCGGCCTGCCCACACTCGGCTATTCGCGCCAAAGTGGTGTCACCAGAAGCGTTAGATGGCGCACCGGAAAGTTTGCACTCGCTGGATGTAAAATCCCGCGATATGCGTGGTCAGAAATATGTTCTTCAGGTGGCGCCGGAAGACTGTACCGGCTGTAACCTGTGCGTCGAGGTGTGCCCGGCGAAAGATCGTCAGGACCCGTCAATCAAAGCCATCAATATGATGTCGCGTCTTGAACATGTTGAAGAAGAGAAAGTGAATTATGATTTCTTCCTCGACCTGCCCGAAATCGATCGCAACAAGCTGGAACGCATTGACATTCGTACCTCGCAGCTCATCACCCCGCTCTTCGAGTACTCCGGGGCGTGCTCCGGCTGCGGCGAAACACCGTATATCAAACTGCTTACCCAGCTTTACGGCGACCGGATGCTGATTGCCAACGCGACGGGCTGCTCGTCGATCTACGGAGGTAACCTGCCGTCCACGCCGTACACTACCGACGCAAACGGTCGCGGCCCGGCGTGGGCAAACTCGCTTTTCGAGGACAACGCAGAATTTGGTCTGGGATTCCGTCTGACGGTCGATCAGCACCGCGCCCGCATAATGCGTCTGCTGGCACAGTTTGCCGATAAGATCCCGGCAGAACTGAATGATGCCCTGCATGCGGAGGCCACACCTGACGTTCGTCGCGCGCAGGTTGCTGAACTGCGCCACGCGCTTCAGGGTGTTGAAGGGGCTGAACAACTCCTGACTGATGCTGACGCGTTGGTTGAAAAATCTATCTGGCTGATCGGCGGCGACGGGTGGGCCTACGATATTGGTTTCGGTGGTCTTGATCATGTCCTGAGCCTGACCGAAAACGTCAATATTCTGGTGCTCGATACTCAGTGTTATTCCAACACCGGCGGACAGGCCTCGAAAGCAACGCCATTGGGAGCGGTCACGAAATTTGGTGAGCACGGCAAGCGCAAGGCGCGTAAAGATTTGGGCGTCAGCATGATGATGTATGGGCACGTCTACGTCGCGCAAATTTCGCTTGGGGCGCAGCTCAACCAGACGGTGAAAGCCATTCAGGAAGCGGAAGCGTATCCAGGCCCGTCGCTGATCATCGCCTACAGTCCGTGTGAGGAGCATGGCTACGATCTGGCACTCAGCCACGACCAGATGCGTCAGCTCACCGCAACCGGCTTCTGGCCACTGTACCGCTTTGACCCGCGCCGTGCCGATGAAGGGAAATTGCCGCTGGCGCTGGATTCGCGTCCGCCGTCAGACGCCCTTGCCGAAACCTTACTTCAGGAGCAGCGTTTCCGCAGGCTGAACGCCCAGCAGCCTGAAGTAGCAGAGCAGCTATGGAAGGATGCGGCAGCGGATCTTCAGAAGCGTTATGACTTTCTGGCGCAACTGGCAGGAAAAGCCGAAAAATCGACCAGTGAATAACCTGTATGCCCGGCTTGTCCGGGCATTTTTTTGCTATAAAAAAGCCCGATGCACGTGCACCGGGCGAATCCAGAAGATCGGTGAAAATTGCCTCAATGTTCTGAACAATATTCACGTGAATTATGGATGAAATAATCTTAAAGGCATATAACGGCGTGGAGATTACCTTGTTTTCCTCGTAATTAATAATTTTTATTTTGTATTGATTATAATAATCCATTCATGACGTTTATCATTATTTCAACCGCATCATTTAGTTTAGATTTTACTTAACCCGTAACAATTATATTTTATTCATCCGCCGCCAGAGTGATTTAGCATGGGACACCTTTCCAGCCCGGAAAGTTCACTAAGCAATAAAAAAATAACTGCAAAGGAATAATCAAAATGCAAAGAAAAGTACTGGCACTGATGATCCCCGCTTTGTTAATGGCTGGAGCCGCTCACGCAGCTGAAATTTATAATAAAGACGGCAATAAACTGGATCTGTATGGCAAAGTAGATGGTCTGCATTATTTCTCTGACGACGCGTCTAAAGATGGCGATCAAACCTATATGCGTCTGGGTTTTAAAGGTGAAACCCAAATCAACGACATGATGACCGGCTTCGCCCAATGGGAATACAACATTCAGGCAAACAACACCGAAGGTTCTGACAATCAGTCCTGGACGCGTCTGGCCTTCGCGGGCGTGAAGGTGGGCGATTACGGCTCCTTCGATTACGGCCGCAACTATGGCGTCCTGTACGACGTTGAAGGCTGGACCGATATGCTGCCAGAATTTGGTGGCGACTCTTATACTTATGCCGATAACTTTATGACCGGTCGTGCAAACGGCGTGGCGACCTACCGTAACACCGACTTCTTTGGTCTGGTGCAGGGTCTGAACTTCGCGGTGCAGTATCAGGGTAATAATGAAGGCAGCAACTCTGACGAGTATGGCTGCTCTCAGGAAGGCACTAATAACCGTTCAGATAACAACATTCGTAATCAAAACGGTGATGGCTTCGGTATCTCCACCACCTATGACTTTGGCATGGGCTTCAGCGCGGGCGCGGCATATGCGTCATCTGACCGTACCAACGATCAGGTTAGTGCTGGCACTGGCGCAGCATCTCAGTATGCAGGAGGCGATAAGGCGGATGCATGGACTGCCGGCCTGAAATATGACGCTAACAATATTTACCTGGCGGCAATGTATTCCGAAACCCGCAATATGACCCCTTATGGTTCAACCGATAGCCAAGATGGCGGCGGTATTGCAAACAAAACCCAGAACTTCGAAGTCACCGCACAATATCAGTTCGATTTCGGTCTGCGTCCGGCCATTTCCTATTTACAGTCTAAAGGTAAAGACCTGGGCAATGGCCAGGACGATAAAGACCTGGTAAAATATGCTGACGTCGGTGCTACCTATTATTTCAACAAAAATATGTCCACCTATGTTGATTATAAAATCAACCTGCTGGATGAAGATGATTCATTCTACAAAAACAATGGCATCGGTACGGATGACATTGTAGCGTTAGGTCTGGTTTACCAGTTCTAATCCCGTTAGCCCGCAGCGATCTGCGGGCTAGTTTTCATCGCTGTTTCGTCTGTTCTTTACGGAAAGAGAGATAGCCAAATACCCCGCTGTCGTCATCCATAGGGTGATTTACTCCATCCATTACCGCCACTTCCGGGAAGTCGAATGGCGTGACATTTTCCAGACAGGCGACATTCACACCATATTCATTGGGATTGGAACGTCGTTGGTGGAACGTGTAAATACCGCAAATCGAACAGAAGAAATGGCGCGCCGTGCCGGTGTTGAAACGGTACTCTGTGAGCGTGTCCGCGCCCTGCGTCACCTTAATGCCCGTCAAAGGCGCTGAAACCACGACCGCCCCACGCATCCTGCAAAACGAGCAGCTACATCGACGTGCGGTATTCAGGCCGTCCGTCAGCTCAACCGTAAATTTCACCGCCCCACAATGACACTGTGCATGACGAATGTCAGCCATCGCTTATACCCCTTTTCTCACTAACTCAGCCGCTTTTAAAAAGACCTCATCTTCGACACCATCCCCCTTCTGCCTGCCGAGCCTTACCAGTTCATCGACAATACTTTCACGGTTGATGATCTTCTGGGATGAAACCAGCCCGATAACGGCGGCACCAATCGCCAGCCCAACTAATCCTGTCTGCTCGTCTTTATTTTTCATAGAAGCGCTCCCTTGTCCCCCTCAAAAGCGTAGCAGGAGAACTGTAAAACGCGCTGGTACGCGGGAATGAGATCCGTGCTTTATCTCACCCGTTCATCCGGCAAAAAAGGGCTGGATTCTGAGCGGTTATCAGACGACGTTGATGAGGATAACGTGAATAGCGGTGCGCGTAGAGAGGCCGTAATGGGTGTTAAAACCGCCTTCGTAAAGGCGGTTGGTCATTACTCTGGATCTTTATCGCCTGATTCAGGCGCTGAGCCAGGATCATCTTTCGGTTTTCTTCTATCCTTTTCCGGGTTATCCGGGCTGGGATTATAATCAGGATGGTCACCATGAACGGGACGGTCAGTCATTTTCACCTCCGTTTTTACTGCGTAAGCTGTAAGTGTAGACAACCCTTCAGTCTTAACCAAACTTCTCCTGTGGGGCTCATTTGTAAATCGTGCTGGCATTCGGCGCTGCAATCCGTACCATACACGACACACTTTCGCATGCTGGTTTTTACCGGTAGCCGCAAACCCGTCTTTTATCGCTAACCAGATGGGGCACGTAAATGCGCAGATGGTGTATGAAATCTATGCTACATGGATAGAAGAGATGAACACGAAGCTGACGCTTTGAAATCGTTTTCCTCACCCTGTGCCCCATTTGAGATCTGAGTAACGAATAGATGCAACAAAATCAAGAGATTAACAAGAAAGAACAATACAACCTGAATAAGCTACGCTGATTTTATTAACTCATTGATTGCTTTCGTTTTGTCAATTTATTCAATTAGTTAAAGCATAGCAGTTTCTCCCTAAAGCTACCCAGTAATACATTTTTAATGCCCTTTTTTTGCCCCTATTCCTCAGTTTTGCCCCTAAATTTGCCCCTAACTTTAGCCAGTGTGCCCTCCTTTTTCTCCCTGCCATATACTTTCAGTCTGACTGACTGGAGGTTTCTATGTGTGGACGTTTTGCACAAGCACAAACCCGTGAAGAATATCTGGCTTACCTGGCTCATGAAGCCGTTCGCGACATCGCATACGACCCGGAACCCATTGGCCGATACAACGTCGCGCCCGGTACCAAAGTTCTGTTGCTGAGCGAACGAGACGAACAGTTGCACCTCGATCCTGTCCTGTGGTCATATGCGCCCGGGTGGTGGGATAAGCCGCCACTGATTAACGCTCGCATCGAGACGGCGGCCACCAGCAGAATGTTTAAACCTCTCTGGCAGCATGGCCGGGCGATATGCTTCGCCGACGGATGGTTCGAATGGAAGAAGGAAGGCGACAAGAAACAGCCCTACTTTATTCACCGGGCAGATGGTCAGCCCATTTTCATGGCAGCGATCGGCAGTACGCCATTTGAGCGTGGTGATGAAGCAGAAGGTTTTCTGATTGTGACGTCTGCAGCTGACAAAGGACTGGTCGATATTCACGACCGACGGCCACTGGTTCTGTCACCGGAAGCAGCACGAGAATGGATGCGTCCTGGTGTAGGAGGGAACGAAGCTGAAGGAATAGTTGCCGACGGGACAGTGTCCGCCGACATGTTTATCTGGCATGCAGTGTCGCATGCTGTGGGTAATGTACGATACAACAATTCAAATGCAATCAGAGCGATAAACTAATCTTTGATTTTATACTTTTCATGCTGAATATTTTTCCTTGTATTTATTGCCAATGCCTTGAGTTTGCTGTGAGAAATACAACCTATTATTGCAATAAAGAAGACCACAGTCACACTTATGCAACAATTGTTTTTTATAGTAAGAATCAAGTCATTCATTGGCGCACTTAGTTCTTTTTTATTTACCAAGCAATAGAAAATATAATTTAACGTTGCCGCAGCAAACCAAATAAAAAAGGAAAGCACCCACTCAAAAAACCAAAAAACTCTTTTCTGTAGAGACAGAATGTAATTCTTCTCAGTTAACCATTCCAAAGAATCGACAACCACAAAATTGTAGTAAACAATTCTTTTCTTTCTGGTGAAAAATCCTTTAGATACTTTTATTCTTGTATGAATTGTAAGTGAGTTTGGGAGCCCTATATCTATTAAATTACGACTCACCCATTCGCAACGAAAGCTTTTCCACCACTTCCATATATGGAAGTAATCTCTGCAATTGCTGACAATGGGTTTGAAAAAAGAGACTGCCTCGCCTCTAAAAACTATAAAGAATTTTTGATTTTTATCCCCTACGGTACTAACACCCAGATTAGGATTGAACCGAGATGTAGCATAACATCTACCGCCTGTTAATGACATAAGACATCTAGACTTTAGTATATTGCTAAAATTATCCTCTCCATTCGAGAAGTGGTATAAGTGAGTTGCCTTTTGAGATAACCGCATCTTCAAAAACAACACAACAAAAATAAAAAAAGCACCAAATGGAATTAGTAAAACTGTAAAAACCCCTGATAAAAATAATGCAATTTTAATTAAGCACACAAAGAACCTTTTGGTAAAACTATTGCTAATGCTTTTACCATTAACTCGACCACTCATACCCCCCCCATTAATTTATCAAAAATCCACATGAAACTGCATTCAGCACCCACCCAAAAAAATTAAGTCAACTAAACCTATTCATGGTATTTCTAGATGTTAAGCTCACTAACAAAAGCTAAACTTATCTGTATACATTCCAGCATATTATGGAATTATTTCACCCTAAGCAAATCATCGAATCTGGTAGTATACCGAGGCGACAACATTTGACGTTTCATCTGCCACTGCTGCTGCATACCCTGCCCGGCAAAGAAGAGGGTTCCCTTTCCGTCTTTCGCGTTCAGGTGATCGAGCACTTCCATCAAACTTTCGCTACCAGCCCGCGGCGCGTTCTCATCAAAAAGGTTTAACTGCGCCACGCCCTGGCTGAAAAAGTCACCCAGCATAATGCCTGCTTTCTGGTACCGGTGACCATCCTTCCAGATTTTGTCCAGGCACTTTACCGCGGCGTTGATAATGTCGCGTGAGTCCTGAGTAGGGGTGAGAAGCTTCATTGACGCACTGTTGCCGTAATATGTCTCATTCAGGGCAAAGGGTGAAGTCTTCACGAACGTAGAGATAAAGCGGCAGTACTGATGTTCCCCCCGAAGTTTTTCAGCACCACGGGCGGCATAGCTACAGATAGCCTGGCGCATCTGTTCATACTCAGTAACGCGTTCGCCGAATGACCGACTACAGACGATTTCCTGCTTTGCCGGTGCAAACTCTTCAAGATCGAGACAAGGCTCGCCGCGCAGCTCCCGGACAGTCCGCTCGAGTACAACGTTAAAGTGCTTTCTGATTATCCACGTGCTCTGCTCCGAAAGGTCCAGCGCAGTTTTGATACCCATGGCGTTCAGCTTCTTACTAATACGCCTGCCGACGCCCCATACGTCCTCAATGGGTACCAGGGCAAGGAGTCGGCGCTGGCGATCGATATTTGACAGGTCCACTACACCGCCCGTCTGCCGCTGCCATTTCTTTGCGGCGTGGTTGGCGAGTTTAGCGAGAGTTTTTGTCTGAGCAATGCCAACGCCAACGGTGAGGTGAGTACGCTTCTGAACCGTAGCACGGATCTCTTTGCCGAACTCCGTCAGGTCCCGGCAGTTGCGAACACCAGTCAGGTCGCAAAAAGCTTCGTCGATGCTGTAAATTTCGACGCGAGGGCTCATTTCCTCCAGTGTTGTCATTACCCGGTTCGACATATCAGCATACAGCTCATAGTTGCTGCTGAAGCAAACAACGCCCGCGCGCCGGAAAAGCTCTTTTTGCTTGAAAAATGGCTCCCCCATGGTGATTCCTGCCGCTTTTGCTTCTGCGCTGCGTGCGATTACACAGCCATCGTTATTTGAGAGAACAACAACAGGCCGCCCTCTCAGGTCCGGCCTGAATACAGTCTCGCATGATGCGTAGAACGAATTCACATCACAGAGCGCAAACATATTCAGCTCGCAGATTTAACGATGAAAGTCACGACGCCGAAAACGTCCAGCGTATCTTCGCTACCGACGATGATCGGTGAGTATGCGCTGTTCATCGGATTGAGCTGAACAGTTGGACGCAGTTGAAGACGTTTAACAGTAAATTCCCCATCCACAGCCGCAATGACAATGTCTCCGTGTTCAGCAGTCCGTGAGCTATCAACCACCAGCAGATCACCGTCGCTGATCCCCGCTTCTATCATCGAATCCCCTGCGGCTTTAACGAAATACGTTGAGCTGGGATGGGAAACAAGCAACTCATTAAGATCAATACGCTGCTCTACATAATCAGCTGCGGGGCTGGGAAAACCACATTGCACCAAATCGCTGTATAGTGGGATTGCGATAATTTCTCGCAGTTCAGTAGGCCTGATAAACTCCATTACGCATACCTCAAATACTGTTTATATATACAGTAGTTTCGTTTCTGTCAGCGCGCAATACACCTTAGTCGTAGCGACTGTTTAAAGCTTCACCGCTTCGTTTCTAAGTTTCTATCAGGCTTCGAATTATTATTTTTGTAAATTTTCCGACTTGAATCCTAGATGCACAAATTTAAGCCGGTTTGGATGCAGGGAATTTTTTATACAGCGTGCACACCGCTACGTCGTAAATAATCGCCACCTGCTTTCTGTCCACGCCGTTTGAAATCAACCTGCCAGCCTGCGCCCATTGCTCTGGGGTTAACTTCGGACGCCTGCCACCTATGCGTCCCTTCTCCCGGGCTGCCGCCAATCCTGCCCGGGTGCGTTCCACGATTAACTCCCTCTCCATTTCGGCCAGGGCCGACATGATGTGGAATATGAAACGCCCCATTGGGCTGGAAGTGTCGATGCTGTCCGTAAGGCTTTTGAAGTGGATGCCGCGCTGCCGGAGTTCGTCGACCAGCAGTACCAGGTTCCGCATGCTTCGCCCGAGGCGATCCAGCTTCCACACTACCAGCGTATCGCCCTCGTTCAGCGTTCGCAGAAGCTTTTTAAGCGCTGGCCGGTTCGCTACCGCCCCGCTCATTTTTTCCTCAAAAACCTGTTCACATCCTGCTCGTTCGAGAGCTTGTCGCTGGAGATCTGTGTTTTGGTCATTTGTTGACACCCTAACGTAGCCAATATGCATATTTTTCACCCAATATTTTCTGCAAAAAAATCAGGTGAAGTTATCGGCATGGATGCCGCAGGGTAATCTATAAAACGTCGGTTTGGTAGACAGCAATGGTGTCATCCCATTAGAACTGGGAGGAACAGGTGCAAAGACTGCCAGTTCTGCACTCTCAAACCTTGGCGCGCTGGGCTTGAGCGGAGGTACATTAACGAATGCTCTGAATATCGCAGGTATCGCTGGCAACCCTTACGCTTTTACCGTTGAAGGACTTTCAACGGTGGGTAGTGTATGGGCTCATACGGTGATGGTTAACGGTACTCCTCGCTTCAGGGCAGGTGTTGCAGGCATTGGTGGTGCCGTCTCTTACCAAATCGCAGGAAGAAATAATGGCACCGATGCATTCTCAACAATGCTGTCTGTGAAGCCAGGCTCAGTTGTTTACACTTCTGAAAATACCACTAAATCCTCCGATGGCACGCTGAAAGCAGCTTCGCCGGTGGCCAGAATCGTGAAATCTCAGAACGAGAATCAGCGCACCGATATTGATGAAAATGATTTTATCTGGTGCGGCTGCGGTACTGCGAACACCGAAGCTGAAGGAATCAAAATTTCCCGGGTCGATGTTGGTGTTTATGTGCTGACAGGTTCGGCAGGCCTGGCGTCAGAGGGATGGCAGTTACTGCCGCCAATGGACCCTGTCGGCATGGGGGAACTGGGTGTAGTTGAGGCAGAGCAAACCGAAAACGGAGGACTGACTATCCGCCTGTTTAAGCGAAAATACCTGCTAGGCGATGACGGGGAGATCGTCAAAACGAAAGGGGAACCGATGGACGTGCCAGCGAACAGCTGGATCGATGTTCGCCTGGATATGCCTGATGATTCTGCCTTTAATCAGCGGATGAGTCAGGGACTTGAGCCATAGCCGCACGTTGATTCCAGATACTGTTTTGCGGCATCTCTACACGGACACTGACAAACTGATCGGCCGGAATGTCGGCCGCTTCGCCATCTGCGAGACCTTCCCGGGAGTTCCTCGCAAATATCGGTGCCGTCGAGTATTCCCGGTGGAATGTTTTCACGAGCACTGACCCGTCGGCATTTACCTCATAGTCAAGCCAGATCAGGGCCTGCCCGTTGCGATCTTTAGGAATATCAAAACCGCCATCAATCCCACCCCACGCCGCATCAGAGTTCATACCCATGCAGCCCTCGATCAGATACTCTCCGGCTTTCATACGAGTTACAGAACAGCCTTCTGATTCGTCATTAGTTTCAAACGAACCGTCTGCAAAAAGCTTAACTACTGGGGATGCAGCCTTGAGCGTTCCGTCACTGGCTTTCGTGGTGTTCTGCGTCGAATAAATGGTGTGCGTCGTGGAGAACCCTACGTTAGCATTGCCCTGAATTGTTCCATTACCCTGACGATATTTGAGGCCCTGAGAGGTGGACGCTAACTGCCACGACACATAGCCACCACCCGACGAATCATGCCAGCCACGGAGTGTTAACATGCCCGTGTAAGTATCAACTCCGCTGCCTCCACCCCATCCATTTCCTCCAAGCTGTATGCCAAAAGACATGCCGAGCGGATATTGTGAAATACCATCATAAGAGGCAAGGTTCCTGTAATCGCGATGAACCTGGACCATAACAGCGGCTCCGTTGATGTACGACGACACCGGGGCAAACTGATTATCAACGTCTCTTGTAGCGCTATTTCCCAAACCGAGGTTTGTGCGTGCGTCAGCGGCATTCGTTGCCCCGGTCCCACCCTGGCTAATTGGGACTGCTCCATTACTTCCTTTCTGGACCAGTTTGCCGATCGCCGGAATGGTTACACGAGCGCCGTTGATGGTAACGGTGATGTTCTGGTTTGCTGAGGTGGTGGCGAACGTCTCCCAGGCGCCGATGTTCTCGTCATACTCGTTGATGAGCTGAGACATGCTCTGCGCCAGGCCGTCGACCGAGAGACTATCAGTAACAAGAATGCCGTACTTCTGGCCGCTCAACGCCGGAGACGCGGCAGGCGTAACCGTCAGTGACGTCGCACTGTTGATGGCGATGATCTGAAACATCTGTACCGGGTTAGAAAGAACAAACAACGTCTGGCCAATCCGAATCTGGCTGGCCGGTGCCGTCCAGTTCGTGCCGGTGCCGGTGGCTGTATTTCCGTTAATGGCGATGGTGCCAGTGTTATAAAGCATATTATCTCCAGGCAATAAAAAACCCCGCCGGAGCGAGGTTGATTAAAAAGACAGTTTATTCAGACGTACATATCGGGAAGAACGGGAAGATTCAGTGGCGTTACCGTGTCATTACCAAAAATTGCATACCGCTCGCGCCCAAGATATTTCCCACCCTGAACTGAAGCACTGCCGTTCTGTATTTTTATTCCGAACATTCGATACACGTACATGCCATTTACTTCGTGAGCCATCAGCCCGAACCTGCCCAGCGGAACATAGCCGCTGCCGATGCTCACGGCATTTTTCGAAGGCGTCCAGAGTTGGTTGAGGTAGACGAAAGGCCGCTTTGTCGTCGAAAACGTGCAAGCCCCGGCTGCATTGAAGATGTTGAGGCCGGTGCCCGGCTGAGGCGCCACGCCACTGGCAAAGATGACAATATCTATCGTGCCGGTCGTCGGAGCATCATCGTTGGTGGATGGAGGGCTGAAGAACCTGACCGTGTTGCCATCGAAATCGACTGTGTTACCGCTATTGCAGCGCCCAAAGACGATATATTTGGACTTGTCGTACCCCGCTATCGTGGGAACTGCCCAGCCGCCAGTGGGAACATTGACGGTACCCTTCCAGATACACTGTCCTGACTGTGTAGCATTGGTTATTGAGGTGAAGTCAGTGCTGTTGCTGATGAGAAGACCCACACCACTACGCTGGCCTGACGGAAATATCTGCCAGAGGCTACCGGGGAACGTGTACGTACTTTCACGCTCACTGATGCTTACATCCTTCATCGTGGAGTTCTGCGTCACGCGGCCACCGGATATGGTGACCGAGTTCATTTTATGAAGCAGCCCTGAATCAAGATAAGCCGTTGCGTGAGGGATAAACAGCACCTGCGCCCCGGAAACATAACCGGCAATATCAGCGTACTTGGCTTTCTGGTAGCCACTGTCAAAGTTGGCCCCAAACGACGGGCATCGCAGGCCCGCAGTTATCTCCATGCGCTTTCCGCCGTCATTTAGTTCTATCAGTAGTCCTGTCGGCATTTTATGTCCACGTCCCCAGTACGATGCGGCCGCCACCCGGAATATTAATGGTTACGCCATTACCATTAATCAGCGTTGTATTGCCGGAGCCATTGAAAGAAAAATTACCGTTTGTGGCGTAAATCGAGCCGCGAACGGTCACGTTGTTAAACGTCGCGTAGCCAGATTTGTTGATGTGCCAGCCAACGTTCCCGGTGCCGTCCCAGGTTGAAGATTGGATATAGCTGCCGATCTTGGCGTTTCCAATCGTCCCGTCTCCAATAACCGTGTCCCGAATTATGGTCTGCCCATTCTGGATAACGAAAGGAAGCGTAACGCTCGCTCCGGCCTGGTGCGTTACGGCGAAGCGGTCAGCCAGGAAGATAACCTGCGACTGCATGCCGGACGGCGTATTCTCCACGCCGATCCCCATCCCTGCCGCGTAAAGCTGACCATTGCTGGATAACCCGACCTTGATGCTGTACATCGCCTTCAGGTCGCCGTTGACGTTCGCAATGGCCTGCGCGTTGGTGGTGATCGCTGAAGTGTGCCCGTTGATGGTCGCCGTGATGCCGTTTATCTGCGTGGCGGTGGCCTGCTGATAATCGGAGAACGTCTGGTTCAGGCTGTTGATGGATGCCTTGTTGCCGTTCACGTCAGTCTGCAAACTTAGCAGCGAACGCGCCGTTGCCTCCTTCTCGTTGACGATCACCTCATCAATGCGATCCAGGTGCGCGCTGTTACCGGCGACCGATGCAGACAGCGTTTTGCGCGCAGCCACCTGCGCCAGGTTGCCCTGAATAATCGCGATGGCGGAGTTCTTCACTCCCCCCGCCATGCCGTCCACAGACACATTGATGCTATCGATTCGCTGACCCAGTGCGGTATCGGCCGTCGCCACTGTCTGCTCAAGCTCGCTCAGAGAAGAAGACACATCTCCGACCGTGCTCGACAGGTTTGTAACGCTGGTCTGAACCTTCCCGATATCCTGGGCATTTTTGGCGATTTCCTGCGCCTGTTGCGCCAGTTCATCGTTGGCCTGTTTGATGTCGTCAGCCATGCCAGCAATTTTTTCATTGCTGTCTACCGCGTTCTCGATCAGGTCTTTGAACGTATCGGAGCCTTTCATGTCCTCCAGAATGGCATCGGTGATATCGGATACATCGATGCTGGCCTGTCCGCGCACAAAGTCTGTATACCCTGATTCGTTTCCGCTGCGGTCCACCAGCTGCGCGCGGTACCAGAAAATTTGCCCTGCCTTAAGGCCCATCTGCTGATACTTGCGCTGCGGATAAGGCACATCGGCCAGCAGCATCGCATCCTCTTCGATACCCGTCAGGCTGTACTGAATTTCCGTCTTCAGCGTGTCGTCGGTGTTCGCCGGGAATCCCCAGCTCAGCTCGATACCGAATACCACATTATCGGAAGCGATGAAGCCGACCGGTTTCGGCGGATTGCCCACTTTACCCGTCAGCGTTTTCTCTTCCGAATATCCCCATCCGGAAGAAATTTCTGCGGCATTGATGGCGCGTACACGTACCAGATAGCGCCCGGCATAAATCCCAGGAACGTCGAATGACGTGGTGGAACTGCGCGGCACGTTAACCCAGTTCCCGTCGTTGCGGCGCCATTGCGCTTCATAGGCGATAGCATTCTGCGCCTGGTCCCAGCTCACGCGCATGGTTTCGACGCTGATATTCTGCTGCACCACTGAAAACGAACTGATTACGATGTTGTCTGGCGGTGACTGATTGCTGGGCGGGATCACGCTCACCGGCCGCTGGTCAATGATGGCTCCGGTATCGATTCGGGCATATTTATCCGGATCATGATTTGCACCGACGATTGTGAACGTGCCGTCATTATTATCTGTTACCGTTATAACGCGATACTGCTGTGCATAGAGTTCATCAGACTCTATGACCCACACGGCCTGAGCCACCGGCGTTTCGCTGTAAGCAGTCGTAACGGTTACTTTATTGCCCGTTATCGACTGGATGGTGCGTGACTGTGAAACACCCGATGGAAGATTGACAATCATCCTGTCGTCTGCCGAAGCATCCGGCGCCCTGTCCAGCGTCAGCACGCGACCATTCACCGCAGAGATACGGCCGCCCAGGTCGCGCCCGGAGAGATTTCGGTCCGCTACAGCGATTACATAGCCAGGCTGCGGAATGTTGCCATCTTCCCCTACATTGAAAGTAACAACGCGATCTTTGTTGTTGGTGAGGATCCCACATCGCCCTTTCCGATTCGCTTCCGACTGACGGGTACAACCGATAGCCGTTATCTCAAGTTGATTAAACCCATAACGCGCAACCAGCGCCTGCTCAAAAACAGGCTCCATCGCATCAGAATAAGCGTTATCAGGATCAGACCAGGACACCAGCGCATTGGTGTAACGGTTCTTTGTGGTGCTGCTGGAATAGGTAAAGCGCCCATCAATAACGTTCGCATGCGTGTATGTAAAATCTACATCTCTCGGCATGTCCGCCAGCGCCACAATCTGGTCGTCGCCCCAGTAGGTCATCCCACGGAAGATGGCAGCAAAATCACGCAGGACCGTATAAGCGTCGTTGCGTTCCTGAATGTAGACGTTGCAGGTATAACGTGGTTCGGTACCACTTCCGCCTTTGCCGTCCGGTACCATTTGATCGCAATACTGCGCAACCTGGTAGAGCGTCCATTTATCTATGTTGGCCGTTGAAAGACGATCCCCAAGTCCGAAACGGTCGCTAACCACCAGGTCGTAGAATATCCAGGCAGGGTTATCGGTCCAGGCCCATTTAAATGTCCCAGTCCACGTACCGCTATAAGTGCGGGTTTCGGGGTCGTAAGTATCCGGTACGCGGATAACGCGGCCGCGGGGCTCGCAGGAGATCTGCGGGATAGAGCCGTTAAACTGGCTCGAATCGAATTCGATATAAAGCAGCGCTGTGTTTGGATAGCGTAACTTGGCATCAATTACCTCGGTAAAGCTCTGCAAGATCATCGTGTCGCCGATCTTCGCGCTGTTGGCATCAGACGTTATCTTACGGAGTCGGATTGTCCAGGTACTGCCAGCCTGAGGTAAATCAATACGGTGGCTGCGCTCGTAACCTGAAGTCGTTTTGCCGGTCACACTGGTATTGAGTACCGTCTGCCATGTGCCACCATCCGTCTGCAGGTCAATCGCATAATTAACCGAGTAACCGACCAGATCGCCGTCGTCCTCCTGCTTGAAAAGCGAAGGCCATTTCAGGCGCAGGCGAACCGCTGAAAGCTGCATATTGGTAAACGTGCGCGTCCACGCTGTAGCGCTCGATACCTCAGTTCCCACGTTGATTTCGTTTTCGGTACCGGGTATGCCCTGAATATATTTTTGCGCCTGAGTTCCCGCGCGAAATTCCCACGTAACGCCGCTGAAGTTTTGAGAGCCGTCAGCATTCTCCAGAGCCGTTCCGTCTAGGTAGATATCCCTCGCGGTCAGCCCACCAGCAAACTCCCCTTCACCGAGAACCATCAGGATTTTCGCTTTCGCAACGGACTGGAGATCATCGGGCTGCTCGACAGGGGTGCGAGAACTCGAGCTGCCGCCTTTACGTCCGGTAATTGTTTTAACCATATCGCGCCCATAAAAAAAGCCACCCGAAGGTGGCCTGAATGACAAATATTTGTTATTGCTGATCTTCTACGTAAATCCCGGCAGAGGCAACAGCGCCGCCGATTCGCCGTTTACCATAGAGAATGGGGACAGGGTTTCCCTGAGAGGTTGTGTTCGTCACGCCACCAAAGGCGTAGCTGGCTTGGTTATCCGCAGATTGCTTACTGGCGAGCCCGGTTGTCTGTGGGGAAAGCATCTGGACTACGCCGCCGATCGCCATTGATGCCCCAATCCCCGCCACAGCGCCCCATCCACCAGCGAAAGCGGTACCACCAATCCCAATCGCGGCCCCTCCCGTGACGAACGCAGCAACAGCGACAAGGGCAACCCCGAGGATTGTCTGAAACACCCCGGCTCGCTTACTGCCGATGATCACCGGCGCGATGCGGATTTCCTCTGTGCTCCTGTCCATACTGAGCTCATCGTTTAAGAGGTTTCGTTTCCCGCTGAATACCGCATAAGTTAAACCTCGTTGCTTACTGGTATTCAGGAAACGTTCAAAACCCGGCACGATAACGCTTAGGGCGCGGATGGCCTCCTTTGGTGAGGCTACTGATAAACGATATTCACGCCCGAAGGTGGCGCCTAGCACGCCGTACAATCGAATTGTGCGGACCGGCTCAACATTGAGTAATGCAGCCATTTTTCCCCCATAAAAACTGTCACAGGCAGTTATCAGAAACGGTCTTTAAAGCGCAGTATTTTCATCGTGCGCTCACGCCAGTAACCGCCATAAGGTACGCGCTGGCTCAGATGACCATAAAGGTGATGCAGTAGCATGTTGCCTTCCAGCAGAATCCCCGCATGATTCCACTTATCAGCCTGAACCTGCATGATCACCATATCGCCAGGTTTTGGCGGCCCGTCGAATTCACGGAATCCGCACTCATACCAGCAATCCTGATAGAAGTTGTCCGGGTAGTCGTTTTCCCACCAGGGATAATCGACCCGGTAATCGTGAAGCTCTATCCCGTGCGTTTGCCGGTAATAGCTCATCACCAGCCCCCAGCAGTCAAAGTGACCAAGCACAAACGGGCGCTCCAGCAGCGGCAGTTCTCCACGCGGCTGGATGGTTCTTAAATCCCCCTCCGGCCAGCTCACGATATGCCAGGGTAAAAGCGTTGAGTCGCATTGCGCTTTATCCAGTTCGCTCGGCTGCGTAGTGGCGTCAGGGTGGCTGTGAACGATGGCGATCACCGTACCCCAGTCCTCAGCAACTGCGTAATCTTCCGGGCAGAGGACAAAATTTTCCTCCGGCGCCACGGCAAGATTCCGGCACGGAAAATAACGTTCAACGCGGCTTTTCTGCGCCACCACACCACAGCACTCACGAGGATATTCAGCGGCTGCATGCGCCATAATCGCATCAATGGTTTTCTGACGCATATCAGCTCCTGATTAAAGACGTTCCCGGGAAACCACCAAACGGCAGTTCTTCATTCTCTCCGAAGCGAAGTTTGCACGCCGTGAGCGTACCGTTACAGACATCAAGCGAGGGATCATCGACAGGATTATTATTGTTATCGAAGTATCTGGTTCCGGCATAATCGCAACCGTCACCGGTTCGGTACTTATTGCGCATGCACCAGGTACACAGGGAATGAAGCTGGCGCGTGGGGATCATCTTACCCTGCAACGACATCGGGCTATCGAGTACGAATTCGATACTTTCGCCCGGAATTTCGCTGCTTTTACCATCAATGTAAAAAACTCGTTTTCTGACCTGTTGCGGATCAGCTGTTGCGTTACCTGCTGGGAAGTTCTTCGCATCGAGATAATGCGAATAAGTGTCATAGATAGTGACTTTCGCCTGTAGCATATCGTCATAAGCAAGGCACAGCGCTGTAATCTTGCTATCGATATCTGCAACCGTGAGTGTTGGCTGGGCACTGTTGCCGTCTGTTGAGGCTTCAAGCCCTTCTATTTGATACGGCCAGGCGGCATATTCCTCCCCCTGCCACCAGATACTTTTCGCCTTCAGCTTTGATTCATCGCCACCAGCGGCAGCGATTTCTTCTTCTGTGTGCGGGAGGTTGTATGCGTGAAATCGCAGTACATCATCCACGCCGAACGTAGAGCCATCAACTTCGATAAGCCGGACTTTATTACCGGGCTCAAGGCTTTGATAGTCTGCTGTGATCATGGTGCGTACGCCTGTTTGAATGTTGCGGAAATGGTCAGAACGTTGCTGGATAAGGGCTGTGACTTGATTGATTCGGCCTCAATCCGGTAGAGCCCAGTTTCGCCAACTGGCGATGTCCAGATGAATGACTTTATAACGTGAGAACGAAAGAATTTAAGGGCCTGGAGCATGTCCGTTTTTTTGCCCGTTAGGGTAACAGGCCATGACTGCTTTTCAGGGTTGATGCCTTCCCCTGCAATCTGCTCATAGCCATCGCCAAAGGTTGCAGAGCGGGTTTTATGGCTAAACGTTCCTTCCATTCCCGCCTGTATCTGCGTTCGCCAGGTGAACGTTTCCAGTGCCATGTTTGCTCCATAAAAAAAGCCACCCGAAGGTGGCTTGTGACAATATGAGAAGGAAATTAGCGGGTTTCACAACCAAGCTGAGACTTGTCGATAATCTGCGTGCCTTCAACACGGTAACCATATGTGCCGAACAGAAATGCGTGGTTTAATTGATAAATAACAACATCGCTTAGGCCTACGGAACACTTGTCTTTTTCAATAGCCCGATCCATTGCAGTTTTAACGCTTGGAATGCCCAGCGGGAAAATAACAATTGGAGCTTTGTCTTCACCAGTCACACGTTGACCTTTTTCAAACTTAGCTGCGTTCAGGTTGTAATTTTTAGTACTACCAACGGTCATATCAGCAACACGAACAGTACAGCCAGACAACATTAAAGCTCCAAGAGCTAAAGCCACTACCTTCTTCATTTTAAGTTTCCTTTGATTGCAATCGGAAACATCTTAACATGATGAATAATGTGATAAAACAAACACCATGTCTCTTATCTTGATTTTGTTGCATTCCAGATGAGCCCACCAGGCTGCAGCTGTTTGGCAATCCCGGCACGAACAGACTGATCCATGGTCTGCTTGTAAGCTCGAGAAACAGCATCGTCATTGCCGGAACTCTGTTGCTGAGAGTTCTGGTTCTGCACAACAACAGACGTTTGAACAGTAACATTGCCAGCGCCAGCGGATTGCAATCCATACATGGGCGCGGTGCCAACATACCCGCCGTTTGCATAGCCCTGAGCACCCCGCATAAGCGCATAAAGATTACCGACACCCAGCGCACTGGTCGCTTCCTTCGTAAACACAAACTCACCACCGTGAACTACGCCTTTCGGTTGGTACTTACCACCATCACCGGTGTAGCCACCGCTATCGAATCCCGGCACCAGACCACCACCAGAGAAACCAAAGAAGGCACCGACACCCGATCCACTAAAGGCTGATTTCATTCCATTAACCAGAGCCAGTTGCGTCAGCATCTGGGCGATGCCCTTAAGGAAGGTAGTCAGGAAATCTGAGAAGTTTGATTTACCAGTAGTAAAAAAGTCAGTAAGTGTGCTGGCCATCCCGGCGAACGCATTGCTGGTAATCGTCTGCACCTGCGAGTAAACATTGGTCGCGCTGTCTTCAAATTCAGCCCAGCCCTTCTTCGCGCCGGTCAACCAGTCGCCACGCAACCTGTCCTCTGCATCATAGTAATCATTCGCCGCTTTAAGCTGCTTCTGATAGCTCTCGTCGTCAAGTGAACCTCCAGCATTCTTCCAGCCAGCGGCAAGCTGACTTTTCGCGAGTTCACGTTGTGCCTGACGGTCACTCATCCCTGCACCGTTCACTAATGCAGCCTGCTTCTCTGCCATCTGCGTGACGTATTTCTGCGAGGTATCCATTCGCTTGTTCAGCTGTTCCTGTGCGGTAATCTGATCACCTAACAGGGCTTTCTGCCGTGCCAACTGAAGCACCTGGTCTTTACTCGCCAGCAGGGATTGTTCCTGCTTTGTCAGTGAACGTGAACGCGAGGCCTCCTCCAGCACCTGAAATTTCGCTTCAGTCGTCCACAGATCTTTGCGCTGCTGGCTGATAGTATCGTTCAGCCCTTTATGCTGCTGCAGCGCGCGTAACTGTGCCTGAAGCGCCAGTAACTCGGCCTGGGCAGCATCCGTGCTGCGATCGCCAGCTGATAAAGTGCCCTGCTTTCCGGTTTTGGTCTTTTTGCCAAAAGCAGCGACTCCTTCCCGATCCTTCTGGGTGGTTGCGGTACTTATCTTTCTGGTCGTATCGAGGTATTTACCTGCACTGATATCAGCGGCATCCCAGTCTTTTTTCAGCTGAGAGATGCTGTCGCCATAAGCACCGGCCATTTTTTCGTTGTAGTCCTGCCATCCCTGCAAAGTATCTGTTTTCGCCCAGTCGGGAACGAGGTTAATAGCGGCAGCGATAGAGGAAGAAATGATCTGGTTCAGCTTCTGGAAAACGATCGCAACGCTGTAATAAATTGCGTTGAATTCCTTCAGGGTGTTTGATGCCAGTTCAGCTACCCACTGACCGATACTCTGCATGGCCTCAGACGCCCAGCCCTTGATACCCAGCCACAGGCGACCAAACGGTGTCAGCGAGTCGTAAGCCTGCTCCCCACGTATTGCCATCGTATCGCCAAACAGGTCCATAGCCTGCGTAACGGCCGCGGTCTGGTCCTTTTGCTTTATCAGATCGTCAACATGCTTAAGTTGTGAAACGGTCAGGAAATTATATTGTTCGTTGAGACTCTGCAGCGCTTTAACAGGGTCTTTTTCGATGTCCTTATAGGCTTTGGCGATGTCCTGCGCCGAGACTATACCGGTCTGAACCGCCAACGCCGTGGAGCCCGCTGCTTTTTCAAGTTGCTGCTGTGTCAGCGATCCCATGCCAACCAGCTCAGTCATCAGACCCTGAACGGTTCCTACAGTAGCTCCAGTAGAGGCAGCAATAGACTGGGAGGAAGCCATGATCTGGAGCGCTGACGTGCCGGCAATGTTGCCAGTCCTGATAATGGCCTTGTTGATTTCGTCGTAGGCGGTGAAGTAGTCCGATCCCGCTTTGGCCGCAATCAGTACAGCACCGGCCAAGCCACCAATTGCGACTCGGGCAGGGGTCACCATCGACAACATCGCTTTCAGCGCATTGCCTACACCGCCAAACGAATCACGGAGCTGACCGCCCTGCTGAATGGCAACCATATAAACAGGCATACCGGAAGCCAGTGAGGTCACAATGTCGGTAATTTGCATCGGGAGATAACGCATAGCATTGCGGTATTGCCCCGCGCTGATAGCCCCAGACTTCCACGCTTCCTCCTGCTCTTTCAGCTTTGCGATCATTGGTGCAGCACGATCGGATACGCCGAGTTGGGCAGCTTTTAGCTCTAACAGTTCTGCGCGCGTTTTTCCGATTGCTGTGACCTGCTCCTCCAGCGAATCGATAAAGGTTTTGCCCGCCGCAGCTGCACGCTGCGCTGCCTGAGCCTGTTCAATGCGAGCCCGCCCCTCTGCGGTTTCAGACTCCATTACCTGTGCCAGTTTTACCCGCGTCGTCTCAAGCACGCTGTTGTAACGAGTAAAGTCCTCGTCTCCCACCAGCCCTTTACCGCGAAACTTCGCCAGGCTCTCTTGGATAGTGTCCAGTTCATCCAGTGCCTTGTTTACCGGGCTGATTTTATTCAGCAGGTTCTGCAGTTCCTGACGCTGCTTCTTCAGGCTTTCGCTGTTTTTCTTCTGGTTATCGATACCGGTGCGGAACGTGCTGTTCAGGTCATCCGCTTTACCTGCCGCGGCGGACGCGGTCTCCTGAAAGCGATCCAGTGCCTGGTTACCGCGCTCCAGCTCACTGGTATTTACGCGCAGGGAAATCGTGGCGATATCGTTACTCATTCCGCCCTCTCTTTATGCATAACTTTTAGTGCGGCGCTCTCCATGATTCGGATGTCCGAAAGTGCGGTTGCCTCGTCCTCGACGTGGTGCAGGCGCATTACCCAGGGCAGCACGTTGTAATCAAGCCCTGATGCACCACCCATGCCCGTGCGCCACTGCGTACTGACAGCCTGAAACACCAGGAATGAAGGCCATACATCTGGCCAGACATCTACGAAATGATCGTCATAGTCATCCGGCGTAAGCCCGTAAGGCGCCAGGTCTGCCGCTGTGGGTTCAGGCGTATAGAATGCAGAGGCAACCGCTATCAGTTTTTTTCGCGTTGCCCCATCAGTTCGCGATAGTAGGTTTCAGGGATAGCCTTGATCGCCGCCGGATAGTTCTCAAGCAGCAGCGACAAGTTTTCCGCGTTAAATGCATCAGGAAGTGCCCAGCCAGAAATAATTTCCATCAGAAAATCAGTGGCGGTTTTGCCTTCGAGTTTTTCCAGGTCAGCCAGCTCTTTAAGTGGTTTATGATTGAACGTGAATGTCAGCACGCCATCCTCATCGCCAGCGCGCGGGATCGAGACGTTGGCCTTAAAAGTTGGTTTGGGCTGAAGGGTGAATTTAGTCGCCATTGATACCTCTTACGAAAAAAAGCCTCCGTGATGGGAGGCATGGAATGGTGAAAGCTCTGACGGGTCAGGCGGCAGCGTCAGTCACCTTGTAGAACGTCATCGCCGGTGACTGCAGGTTCAGCACCACACTCACTGTCTCTACCTCGTTAACCGCAGTAGTCGGCGTGTCGTCAAAAGATGCCGTGGCCGCCCAGTAACGGTTCTCCTTCGCCTTCGGCACGTACATGTACGCTGCGACTGTCTCTTCGTCTTCATCCAGCTGGCGCAGCAACGGATATACCGGGAGAGTTGAGTCGTGAGCGATAGAGTAGGTCTGAGAGACTGCGGATTTATAGGTGTTCAGGTTGCGCTGGCGATCATCGCTGAGGAACTGAATCTGCGTGGTGTTCTGATCACCACCTGATTTCGAAACCTCAGTGATTTGTGGCAGTTCGGTCCATTCTTCAATTTTGCGAATAGAGCCGGAACCGCCGCCCGCCGCGTATTTGTTTGTGTTTGTGGTATTGATGTTGCGAAGAGTGACAACATTCTCCGCAATCGCGTCGATTTTCGCGATAACGTTATCAATACCCGACCAGTTGCAGTTCACGTGAACGATATCGCCGACCGCGATATCGTCTGCGGCGCTAACGGTGATCACCGCGTGCTCAGCATTCGTCGCGCCGGTGAACGTAATGGCCGGGCCGTAGCCCGATGCCAGATAGACATGAGCGCCGTTAGGCAATGCAAAGCCCATAATGGTTACTCCTTTAGAAACGGGAAAACCGGCTCAAGGCCGGTCAGTTGTGGGACGTCACAGAGGGAATCAGTTGGTAATGTCTGCCCGATAATTCAGGCTGACAGGAACGGTGTAGGACACAGGTGTAGGGACGCCGCGGAATATGCCAGGCGCGCTGCTAATCCAGCAGGTAAAGTCTTTGCCTGCAATTTCCAGCCCCTCGGGGAACAACTCCGCTACCCTGCCCGCCAGGGCAACGACGGAGGTACGGCCGGACCCGGCTGGCGCCACGACATTAATCTGGTACACGCCAGAATAAGTCCGGCAGCGCAAGCCGAGATCAATTGTTCGCGGCGTAACGGGCATATCGTGAACGACCAGGTACATCTCGTTAGCAGGAGGTGTAAACGGCACATTCTCCCATGCAACAGAAATGCCTTCGGCATCGGCCCAGGAACCCAATCTGGCGGCCAGTGCAGATGCAGTATCAGGAATCACCTGGACACCTCCTTGATAGCTTCCTCAAAGAAGCGTTGAAACTCAGCAGCGGTTATACGGACCATTCCGCCCGGTGCCTGTGTGGAATGCCCCATTTCCAGCGGGTAGGCATAGGGCACGTTGTTGCAGAAATAAATGGCCTTCATCCCGACTTTGAAAAGCGACAGCGTGTAGTTCCCGGCCGCTTTTGTCAGGTCGCCGGTCTTGTCTATTCGCCCTGTTTCATCAGTTGTCGGAGCATCAAACGATACCTGCCAGTTGCCCCGAAACCGTCCACCGGTATACCCGGGCGGCGCTTTGATATCCATCCCATCCACCAGTCGAGCTTTCTTCTTAAGTCGCCCGGTTTTAGTCAGGTTGGCAGGGTCCGATTTTTGCGCTTCGTTATGGTCGTATACCGCCTGATTGTAAGAAGCTGCCGTCTGGTTGATGCCCCAGAGTTCGGGGTTGCCGACAGGTGACATCATCACCAGTTGATTAAGGATCCGAATGCCGACAGCACGTACGGCCGCTTCCTGATTCGCTTTGGCTTTGTCCACGAACGCGGTGATGGCAGCCGTAAACGCCTTATTATCACTCATGCTATGCCCTCAACTGAGATTTGTAGCAGAGCACCACCGCACCCGGTTTCACGGGGTTAGGTTTTACTACGCGGTGGCTTACGCCGTCCACGACGATCAGATCGCCGGTTTTAATTTCCTTCTCAGCAGTGAAGACAATCCGAATATCTCCGTTTTCAATGACGGTTCCATCAATTTCGCCTGGCGCGTAATCCGTCTTCACTCCTGTGGCGGTGAACTGGATATCATCGGAACGATGCTCCACACCACCGATGATGATTAACGTGCCCTTACGCGTGACGTTGTATGCAATGCCGTTCTGCTTGAGCATACGAGTCGCTGTCGCCTGCATTCGCTGATAGTTGATGGTCATTACGCGCGCTCCGCGAAAGCATTGATTGCATATCCACGCCCACCAGCCAGGTCGCCGAGAATAGCCATTACCGCCGGGTAGGATGGTGTGAACACCTCACCATCGGCAACCGCATAGGTTATGGTAACGGCGCCTTCGACACGTTCGGTTTTAACCGCGGCCTCACGAACGCTTGAAAGCAAATCGCCATCAATTGCCTCGATAGCCAGCATGCATTGTGCGGTGATAACCTGCCGTGGCACCTGGTCGGGTGGGAAGTCGTGTCCATCCAGAATGACATTTGCGCGTGGCCAGGCCAGAGGCTGTCGAGGGTCTGCTTTGGAACCTACCCAATCAAGCCCTTCCAGGTAGTCCATCGCCTTAATCAGTAACGGTGCGAGCTTTTCAGGCAGCTCAATCCCTCTCAGCGCGGCAAATGACGCCAGTTCATCTTCGCTGGCGTAACTGTTAACGTCAGCGGCGGTGATATCAGTATTAATCATCTGAGCATCCGGTGAATGGGGCTTACGCCCCATCGATTAGCCAGCTGCAGGTGCGGTGAAGGTGATTTCCTCACTCGATTTAGCAATACCATCAACAGTACCAGTGACTGTGAAAGTACCTGCCATATCAGAGGTAAGTTTGACCGTTGCCCCACCAGCAGAGCCGGTTTGAGAACTGGCAGTGCTGAGCGTGCCGCCGGTTGAATTCCAGGCAACGGTTTTGCCGGAAACACCTGCGCCGTTTAGCGTGTACTTAAGGGAAATGGTGACCGCATCGGTGCTGTCAGCGGTTGCGGAGGTTTTATCCGCTGACAGCGTTACTCCCCCGCTGCGGATCCCAGCTTAATCAGCACGCCAGCCGTAGATTTGTTACTGGTGAAGTGCTTCTTCCAGTTACCCGCAGTGCCGATGGCGGTCAGGTCAGGGTTATCGCCTTTGGAGGTATCCCAGCTGTAGCCCAGCAGGTCAACGTTCACCACGCCTTCAGCGCGATAGCCAACCGCAAGGTTTTCCTGATCGTTGATATCGTAGGAACGGAAGCCCGGCGCCTGAGATTCGGTGACGGTAACCGCTCCGGCCACCAGCCCAAGGATCGCATCAGCGTCCATGGTGTCGGTAACCAGGACAGGTTTACCCAGGGTGCCCGGCTGCCCGCCGTAAACCACCACCCCCGCTTCTTCATAGATTTTGTTGGCGATCGCCTCATCCACGATGTCGAAGTAAGTGGCGGAGTGCATAACGAAGAGCACCACACGGTTGAACTTGTCGCCGTACTTACGCAGGCCGCGCGTCAGGGTCTTCTTGCCGTCTGTTTCGATATCGGCGGTAACCACCATGTCCGCGTTGGCGCCAATAGCAGCCGTCAGCGCCTTCAAGCCGTATTTCACGTAGCCTTCCAGCGTCGCGTCAGCCACATCAGTGCCGATCACTTCGGAGAACTCGTCAACCGAGCGGCCGCGGCGTTTGAACGCTTCTTCAGTCGTTTCGTATGGACCGTATTTCCACGGCGCTTTGACGGAAACTGCTTCGCCGGCGCCAATCTTCTTACCCGTCACTTTTTCGGTGGAGTTAACGTCACGCGATTCGATAGAGCCGCCAACCTTGTAGAAGGCACGCTTGCGGAAGTCGCCTTCAATCAGCTCGTTATCCAGCAGGATCGCGCCGTTGGAGGACGCGTTGAAAATAGCCAGGTTGTCCTGGCGGCGCTCGAGGAAAGCGGTCTGCGCCAGGTCGTCATAAATAATCAGATCACTATTAACAGTGGTAGGCATGGGTTAATCCCTTATTTCGGAAGTTTGAGGAAGGCCTGCTGGCCATGCTTGCGGATGTAGTCCGCTTTGTCGCTGGCGCTCATTTCGGAACGTTTCAGGCTGCCACCGCCGTTTGGTTTGTGTCCACCTGCGCCGGTGCCTTCTGCGCGTGGGAACAGATGCGGAGCCGTCTCCTTTAGAGACTCCGCCCACTCAAGTGGGCTTAGTGGAGTTTTGCCGTCTTTACCGAACAGAACATCGCCATTTGCATCAACTGCTACGGCCTCGCCTTCGTCGTTGAGCTGGAATGTGCCTTTGGCACGCAGAATCAGATCGTCGGATGCTTCCGGCAGCGCGCCAGCTTTTGAGGCTGCTGCACGGATTGCATCGCCCAGAACCCGGTCCCGGAATTTGTTGGAGAACGCTTCGGCTTTGTCGGCGCGTTCATTTGCGGCTTTAATCTGCTTATCAACGTCAGCACGCAGACGCTCGGTGCGCTTATCGAGCACCTCATCAATTTTCCCGGCGGCAATCAGCTTTGCCTCTTCGTCGTCGGAAAAACGCTGGAGGATCCCACGTACAGCATCAGGATCGATACCATCGAAGCGTGACAGGGTTTCTTTTTGCTGCTTGATGGTGCCCAGCAGCTCAGAGTTTTTTGATTTCAGGCCTGTGACTTCGCTGGTCACACGCTCATCAATCAGCTTCTGGATTTCTGGCGTGATTTCGATACCACCGCCACCGCTGCCCTCTCCGCCGTTTTCTGGTGCGTAAAATTTCAAGAGCATGTTTCGAATTAACATAATTTCCCCTTGGGATTTTGCCGGGCCTCGCCCATAAAAAAGCCCCGGCGGATGCCAGGGCATGAAGAAAGTAATGGTTGTTAGTAGTCAGTACCTGAGAGCTGTTTCAGACGTTCCAGGCTGATCCATTCGCCTTTGTCAGTGAACATATCAGCCAGGTCGATTTCACCCGCGCGGAACAGACGGCCACGCTCGGCACCCAGAACCTGATCCTGCCGTTGAGCTGGCTGACGCGCGAGCCATTCAAGATACGTGGTATTAGCAGGTACCTGCCCATCCATGCTGGCGCGTGTACCATCATCCATTTCATCGATATCAATGCCGAGTTCGCGCCAGGATTTAAGGATTAGGGTTTCAGTTGAACGGCAGCAGAAATGAATTTTCCCGGGTCCCTGCAGGTAAGGCACCTTATGCCCGACCGGTTTGTTATCCAGGGTGTAGCGCAGCAGGTCACGAATAATGCAGTCATGGCTTGTTTTATTGTCCAGCGTAGACAGCCACTGTTTTCCTTTCACGATATCGCTGTTGGCACTGGTGAAGCTGTTGCGTGCTGTGGCAGCCAGATGATTCACGGCTGTTTTAGCGATGCTGGCGGCGTTTGCCCTGCTCATCTGCAGCGCGCCGTCGCGATAGTCTTTGTTGGCGTGACCACGAACATTGCGCGCGATAGTTTCTACCCTGTCGCCGGCAAGATAACCCCGACGTATGGCGTTCACGATACGCGCCAGCCTGTCCGATTCCAGATTCTCCGCCCACTCACTTAGTAGCCTCCCCTGAAAGGGTTGCGCCATCGCCGCGGCATAGACCATATCGGCGGTAATGGTCTGTAATGGATAGTGTTCAAGCACCTGAGAAGGAAGAAGAGAATCAAACAGACTGAGCTGGTAACTTACTTCGTTCTGTGCGAGAGACATTAACTCTCTTTCGAGGCCAGTTTGCATTGAAGCAACGGCCTGATGATTAAGTTCGCGTACGCTGCCGAGTAAGCTTTCGAGACGTGTAACCGTGAAGCTATCAGCCGGGAGCCTGTCCAGCGCATCCAGTAGACGTGCCGACAGGTCAGCATCCGTCTCGTTAAGCAACTTCACCATCCGGTTTGCCACGCCGGTAGCGTAGCGGCTTAACCAGACGGAATGTGCGATTGATTCATCGCGCAAGCTTTCGTTTACTGTTGCCATATCAGCCACCGGTCAATGTGGGGGCTTGGTTGCGAAGTGCATCAATCACTTCGTCCGGGCTGTCGGCCGGGTCGATAAGGTCAAGCTTCTGCAGTGCGCGAACCATATCGCTGTCGCGCAGCGCACCGGACTGCCAGGCGTTGACGATTGCCGTCACCATGCCCGACTCGGCAACCTTCGCTATGAATTCTTGGTTGATGGTGTAACTCGTCGTTTCGCCCTTAATGCCGAGGTATTTCGCACACCAGCCAAGCGCCAGCGTATAGGCCTCAGAAACGTTTGAAACGCAGATACCGAGCACGGATGTGGAAGATGTTTGCTCACCACTCGCCTGGGTTGCCGTCTTCGCCGTGGCGTTCTGCTCAATCAGCCGCGCGCCCAGCTGCACCATGTAATCGCGCTTACTGTCCATGGCCTCTTTAGCCAGCATGTTCGGCTGCGCCTGGGCATAGCCAAATGAGCCATCTCTGGGAAGCATCAGTGGTGAACGGGAACCAATTTTCACTCCGGTCTTCTCAAGGTGATCGCGCCAGTTGGTATCAAGCCCAGTCATATAAGGCTGCACCTGGCCACAGAACCACACGCTGTCCTCATAGTCAGCGCTGTTCCGGTAATGGCCGTGGTTTATCTCAACCAGCGCGGCCAGCGGGGAGTCATCGATAGTGGGATCGTTGTTCTGTGCACCGACAAAAGTGAACGGGATTTCGTCCCAATAGTCCTTTCCTTTCGGCTTAGGGTGGTACTCACTGTCAACGGTGTAGGTTCCGCTTGCAGTGCCACCAGCCCGGCGCCATACCCGGCAGATGAACCGCCCTTCTTCCAGCGCCAGCTCGCGGTACTGAATTTCATCCTTGTAAGCGTAACCATCCGGCTCTTCTACGCATTCGCGCAGGACCACCAGCACCAGCTGATCGCGTCCGTTAATACGCTTTGTTCTCCAGTTGATGATGTTCTCTGCCGGATAGCGGAGGATGATCGCCTCATCGGAGGCTTCAGCGTAATCGACGTAAATGCCCTCTCGCGCAACCTCCAGCAAGTTCTCGGTCACCAGCTGCGACTGCTGGTAAATACTGGTGCCGGCCCCGTCAGCATTGTCCAACATGTATTTGAGCTTTTCAGGACCGTTAAACGTGGGGTCCTTTCGATACGCCATCCCAAGCATGCCGATCTTCGTATTGCCTGCTATGGCGTAGAACACCGCGCGGCTCAGATAGTCCTCATTACGCTTTTTATTGCGTAATGATTTATCGGTTGGGTCGAGATACGGCAGATACTTATTACCTGCCCCTTTTACGGCCTCGGCCCCTTTGCAAAAGTCCCTGTATTTCCGCCAGGCAGCAGAAGCCGCCCGGTGTTCTGGTCGAACCCAGGTGATGTCGTCGTTTGCCATATCAGAAAGTGGTGTCCATGGTGATTGAGTATGCCGGCTTCACAATGGGGTAATCCTTCACGATGAAGTACCCACCAGCATCATTGGGGTGATCGTTATCCGCTGATTTATCCGGTTCGCCGTTCGCAGCCCAGACTTGTTGTTCAAGGCTTTCGGTATAGACCGGGCAGTTCTGGACGTTGACCAGATAGCGGCGTTCGCCGTTGGCGTTACAGAACATGGCGTTCATCGAGTTGATACGGTCCTTAACCGGCGGGTTGGCATCATCAACAATGACGCTGAATCCGGCTTCGTTGAGCTGGGCGATATCGGTCTTACTGGCGTTCTGGGATTTACGGGAATCGCCTGAGGCATCCGGGTAAATATAAATCTCCCGGTTTTTCACATAGCGGCCATCCTCGTAGCGCTAGAATTCCTCCTGAATGCGCTTAATCATCGCCGGCGTGTCGTAGACCTTCACTAACTCACGAACAGCGCGCGGCAGGCCGTTACGCTTTACGTGAACAATCGCGGCCATTTTCCCAACGTTGAAGTCCATGCCGATAAACAGCGGATCCCCATCCTGAACCTCATCAGAACAGTTATTGAGCTTACGGTTGAACGTGTGGTAAATGGTCCCGCTGTTGAGGTTGGTGAATTTGCCGCGCAGATAGGCCTGAATCAGTTCGTCAGGGTATGAGCTCAGCAGCGATGGGATGTAATCAGGCGGTAGATTCTTCGCATTGTCAAACGTGCTGGCCTGAATCAGTCCATAGAGGGCCGCGAGCTCCGGCTTTTCACGAACCGCCTTCACGAACTGCTGGTAGACGAATTTGAAGCCTTCCGGCGTTGTCGTTACATCGATGCCGTTACGCAGCCCGTCTACTTTGTAGCGCATACGGGCGATGATTTTTCGCCAGGCCTGCTGCGCTTTGGCTGCCGCCATGACGTCCAGCTCATCCACCATCGCATTACCGATTTTGAAACCAACTATCGAGCCAGGTTTCTCCATCGAACGGCAGATTGTCGTCCCGCGGTATCGTCGCCCCTCGTAGAAGTGAACCTCTTTGTTCCCCTCGTTGATTTTGACGCTCAGCCCCCAGTCAAAGGCCACTTCCTCAATCGTCGGGTAGAAGATGTCACGGATCTGCGGGTACGTCGGCGCGAAATAACCCTGGTTGATTTTAGGGTGCTCCCACATCCCCTTACAGATGCCGCCACAACCCACCCACGTCTTACCGG
Organism: Enterobacter sp. MGH 38; assembly: GCF_000492855.1. Classification (NCBI taxonomy): domain Bacteria; kingdom Pseudomonadati; phylum Pseudomonadota; class Gammaproteobacteria; order Enterobacterales; family Enterobacteriaceae; genus Enterobacter; species Enterobacter sp. MGH 38. The sequence goes on from NZ_KI535608.1 coordinate 1,480,083, forward strand.
AACCGAACCCGGCAACGTAGGCTTTGAATTTGTGCTGCATCGCGAGGAAACGCGCCTGAGGAATGTTAAGTGTCGGGCTGATCCCCATCTTCCGCCCTCGCGTCCACTACATTGATATTGATCTGAACTGGGGTCGGTTCGTCATCATCACCATCACCGGCCAGCTCTTTGCGGAGTTTCTCAACCTCCAGCTGCCGGCGGTCGATTTCGATTTGCTGGAGACGTTGAGCGAACTCGCTATCCGCCAGGCCGAGCCGCTTCATTACCGCTTCAAACATTCGCTCACGGCTGATAGCGGTTATCTCGACGCCATTCTTCCCCAGCTTCACACCGGAATAAGCCAGAGCAGCAACAGGGGAGAGTTTCCGAGTATCGGCGAAATACGGCTGACCAATACCATCGCCGTTGCAGCGCGGACAGCCTGGGTTAGGCTCTCGGGTGTGATCGTAGCCGTAACCTCCAACATCGACTGGCTCACGCTTATCGCGTTCTGTAGCTTCGAGGCGCTTCTCTTCGAATTCCACCATATCGCGCCACTGGTACTGGTGACCGAAGCCCCAGCAGTAACGACACGCGCCGCGGCGATACTGCGAAAGCTGGTTTGCATCGAAGGTGGCAAGCTGCCACATCTGCGCGAGGACTTCATCGGCACCGCCAAGCGTGCGAGCAATGGAAGCTTTCTGCTGTTGTGCAATAGCCTGGGCAACTGAAGTTTTCTGAAGGAGTTGATAACCGATTTGTTCAGCGGATTTTTTGCTGTAACCCGCCCTGATAGCGGCTTGTGTGGCGTTACCATCCTTTAGGTATTCTGCGACAAAACGTCTTTGCTGTGCCGTTAATCCATCATCATCCACCAGCTCTTCTGCGCTTTGTTCTTTTTGCGCAGTGCGCACTTTTTTCTGCGCAGTTTTTCGCGCAGTTTGCGCAGAAGGTTTTTTAATATATCGACGGGCGGTAGCGTAATTCAGTCCCTGCGCTTCACACCATTCCTTTGGTGATACGCCGGTTGCGGCATGTTCGGACAGGAACCGTTGCTGAAGCTCGCCCCAGTCCGGTTTTGCCATATTAACTCCAATAAAAAACCGCCCTTAGGCGGTTAAATTTTGAGATTTAAAATTTTGGTGCTAAGCCATACTTCGGCGTCTTTATGTTAGCAGCCCAGACTTTGATATCGTTCTGAAGCAACAAAGTGAAATCTGACTTGAGGTGGTTAACCATCTCATTGACCTTGCTTGCATCATTCACTGCAAAGTGTTCAATCTTGTCTGCTCCGACTGATACACAAGTGTAAGTTGCAGGCACATCCTTCCCGTTAGCATTAAGCCGCACCTTCTCATCTCCACAACCACCATCGGACATATAGGATACGAGCATATTAGCTGACTCCCTCCCCGGTTGAGAGATGCTTATCATGACAGGCAATCCCTCTGAGGTCTGGGTAATGTCGTAGAGTACAGCATCTTTTTGATACCAGGTATTGTATTCTCTTTCCTGAAACGCTGCGTAGGATGGCGAAGAAATCGTCGCCAGCAAGGCGATTGTAATAAAGTGAATTTTCATCGGTTGCTATTGTTTTGTTTAGGCAAAGTTATTATCCATATTGTGCCAACAGCAACAACGACGTAAGATTATTCCTACTATTTTTAGTGGTACTAAATTCTCTTTTAGCAACCGTTAAGTATCCATATATCTCATATCAATAAAGCATTATAAATCCCGGTAATTTGCATTAAGTAAAAGCTAACTCCATGGTAACGAAAAAAATTTGCAATCACCTCTCAATACATTATCAGCATTCTACAGCATCAACCTTATTTTTGGTGAGCTTTTTCGAATGGCGAACTGGCTGCTATGTTTCGTCCATGATGTCTAATAACAAAGAGTCACTTATTAAACAAATAAGCGAGTATGCCAGGCTTAACGAGCAGGAAGAAATCCAGTTGCGCAAGATAATCAGTTGATTGATTCATCCGCTTAATCTTATAACTATCATCAAGCCCACCAGCAGGTGGGCGTTGTAATGGCTGCCACTACCCGGAGTGGCCACGCTCATGCCCTTGAGTTGCTGTCGCTTCATCGCCGCTTATAACCGGTGCGCGTCTGGCGTTCGCGCTGCTTTACCGGAGCATGTCCCCTTATTTACCCTCACAACGGTCTGCTATACCTGCTCGCCATTACGCAACTCGGGGCAGCATCATGGCTGCTGCATGGCCTTATGGCTGCGGTCAACCCGCTTACTGTTTCAAGGTCTTTAGCCCATCCACCAGTGAAAACAATCTGAGGAATTTCTTAATATCCCACGCTTACGCTTGTTGTTATCTGCCTGGCTGCCAGGCTATACATGACTCTGATGCGGAGAATGCCAACTCCGGGGAACATCAATAAAAAGAGCAACGAAACTGAGACTCCTGTAGCCCTCGCTGAGAGGGCTTTTTTTTCAAAAAAAAGCCAGCTCGGACAGAACTGGCTGGGTCTAGCAGTAAGTAGGTATTACTTCGCACTCATTTCGACGTGTACCCTATTCCTTTAGTCAAGCATTCAGACGCCGGGTGCCTCCCGGTGGACTTGCATCACTCCGCAAACCCGCAACACTACGTCCAGCAGTGACTGGTTGCCCCTCCGCTCAGGGGGATTCATCTGTATGGCAGAGATATCGAATCACTCGTGCCATTAAAATGTAGCTGACAGACAAAATAAAGTTGTGAGCATTGTTAAAATTCTTCGCTAATCATTCATTCCGTATACCCATCAGGCATTAGAAGAAAGTAGATTTTCGTTCCTTTGAGTTATTTATTTAATACACCTTTTTACTTTTGAGAAATGGATTACATTTACATTCTCTTGTAATGATGACCCCTTTGGTCTCCCTTCCGAATTGCAGGATTTCATTTCGGAAGGGACTTTTTTCCTTTCCCGCCTTGATAAATACTCATTGTTTTCTAGACTGTTACATAGACTTTGCTATGTCAGGTGAAGTCGTCGTTCAGGACTACCCGTGTGCTCAAGGATGAGCCACCCTGATTTGTTCAAGCTTTTCCCTGCTAATTAATCATCTGCGCCACAAGAATTGTCCATTTGTATAACAGAATTCTCAATATTTGCTACGGTTAAAGTCCAGAGGAGAGACTGTGTCCGAACCTCAGGGATGAGGCTCAATTTTTCTCGCAATTTGCTTTCCATGCTTTGTTATGCGCCAGGATGTCTTTCTTCGTCTGGCGGTCCAGAACGTCGATGTCTTGATCCGTCAGGAAGATTGGCTTCACCCAATCGCAACCGGTATCAACCACCACCGGGACGCTTCCATTCGTTACGCAGCTCGCGATCAACATCGTCGCCAGGCATATGATTAACAGTCTGCTGTACATTGCTGGCCTCTTTCGTTGTTTCTATCCTGCGTTCGGCTGCTGCGACCATTGCCGCTGCGTTATCTTCGGTTCGCTGCTGGTCGGCTTTGGCTTCTGCTTTGCTGGTGCCGCGAAAATGGCCCAGGCCAAAAGCGCCGGCGATAGCGGAAATGACCAGTGCGGCCAGCCCGATTATTGTCTCGATACCCACACTCACCTCATACCAGAACTGATTTCGCCAGGTTAAACAACGTACGGCGTTTTTCCAGCCCGTTGCGGCCGCCATTGATTAATAGTGTCACGCGCTCAACGTCGCCGGAATGAAGAAGGCAACCGCGGGAGGCATAGAACCATGCGGCTGAGCGCGCGGCGTATTCATCCTCTTCAAGCAGTTCCGGGTGGGTTACAAGGTCCAGTTTCAACGCCTGGCCACAACTGCGATAGTTACTCAGACCAGTAACCTGTTTCAGCCCGCGACCGCGATATTTCCATCCATCACCGGCAACCTGATTGCCCAGGTGTTCTTTTCCCCACTCACCACCGTATACCAGATTAGCGATCGCTTTCTGGTTTGCCGGTTGCGTTGCCGTTCTGCCAAGTGCAGCGGCTTGCTGTGATGTGATGCGGTGGCTGCCGAACGTCGGCACCAAGTTTTCTGCCGCATAATTAAGATTTTCCACCACACAGGTAAATCTGGAGCTTTCATGCCCCATCTGGGCAATAAACATCGCCTGATCAAGCGGTGTGGTTATGCCGTATTCCTTCATAGCGGCGTCGATATGCGGAAACCAGCGCGCAGCTAACCCGGCGCTGATACCAGCCGCCTTCTGAAATTGTGTTTGATTCATTAGTGCCTCAGATGATCAACCAGACGTGCAACGTTGCCTTTGACGGCCACCAGCACGGAAAGGAATATGATGTTTGCCGCAATGGTGGCCCATGATGAATGCGGGTAAATCCCACACAGGTACGCCAGCGGTACAGCGCTATAAGTGACGGTAATCAGCCAGGCTAAACGCGAAATCCATGGCCGATGCCGCGAATCACCACGGCGATAAAACATCAGAGTAATTACAACTCCGGCGCAGAGCAGCGCGTTGATAGTTGCTGTTGGGTCATCTAGTACCACCTGAACCTCCCCGGCGCGTTATCAGCGCCACCAGCGAGCCAATGTCCTGCTTGTTCAGGAACGTAAGGATTTGAACGGCTAACGCAGAAGCTATTACGGCACCGATAGCATCCAGAGGCTTCTCGGTGTATCCCGTCCAGGATGTGAGTTTTGAACCCAACAGCCCCGAACAAAGAATGCCGACGATATACGACACGAAGAAGTATGCCAGGCGACGTAACACACTCAGGTCAGCCGCTGTCGCTATGTAAAATACGGCGCCCGCAAATGCACCAAAAACAACACCGTAGTCAGTTCCGGTCAATAGACCGTAGACACTGGCTCCAGTCAAAGCTAAACCGGCCAGCCCCGTGCCGGAAAATGGATCGGACATCGGCCCCCCTCATATTGCTGTGAATCCTCTCAGTAAATTTGAGGGGAAATAAAAAAGGCCACCCTGAGGCAGCCTGTGTTCTTCAAATTATGTTCATAAAGGTGGGGATATGGGGCCTTCCAGAACGACCGCTTCACCGTTATGGCAAAGATCGTAGCCACGAGTTAGATGCCAGACGCCTCTGATTATTTTTCCTGTAACCATATCTTCAGTTTTACCGTGCGAAAAGTAGGCGATCTGGACACAGTCATTGTGTCTAATCCAATAATATCCCTCTTTCATAATTCACCTCTTAAATTGTTTCATTTAGAAGTGTATATGACGATTCAGAACCTGGTGGTCGACAAAACGTTTTTTTTGAGGATGTGGCGCCGGGTGCCTCCCGGTGACTTATCTCTGGTCGTCAAAGTCGCGTGCATACCTGCACATAGCAGTTAACCAGACGCCCCATCGCTTAGATGGGATTCACCACATTCATAACTAAAACAAGAAACATTCATCTGGTCAATGGATGATTAATAAATGAAAAAAAAGCCTGCTCGGAAAAGCAGGCATAAATAGCTAAGTTGGCAATAACTGAGGGAGTGGTGCCGGGTGCCTCCCGGTGGAAATGATCACAGCATTCATTTCCGCGCGCTGGTTGGACACTCTGGAGAAATGTCCTGCTGAATCGCCCCTCCGCTTAGGGGGATCCACCACAAAAATGCTTTCAGAAACATCCATTACTCAGGATGCTTAAAAAGCATATGTGCAGTATGAAGAATCTGCCACGTAATCAGATGAATATATTCATTTAAATGGTTCAGGCAGAAGGCCTTCAATCACCTCTGCCTCTCCGTTGTGACAAATGTCCTCTCTCTGCGTCAGATGCCAGACACCAGTTATCAACTGGCCCGTTTCAAGGTCATCGGTTACACCATCGGTGTAGTAGGCTACCTGAATTCTGCCGTTGTGCTGTAGCTAGTAGAAACCCTCTTCCATTTTCCCACCAGCATGGCTGGGAAATTAGAAGTTACTACGGGGTTGTAAGGTTTTAGTAATTCTTAAATTGCTATAAAGCAAAAAGCCCTACGGGGTTAACCGCAGGGCTTTAAACGAAGGCAATAACCCATCGTTAGAGCAAAAATACCACAGATTCGGGAAAAGTAAATAGCTCACGATAAAATAACGCCCTATTTTGTTATCTGCTTCAACTGCGCATCGGCCCATGCCTCTTCGATGTCAAATTTGGTGATTAGCTGATCGTAAAAGGGCTTAACAGACTTCTTCCAGGTATCTAGGCTGATTGTATCCGTTATCTGGCGCACCGCAGCGTATGCCTCAGTTGAGGGGATACGCTCATATCCACGTCCGCCGCAGCGCTTACAGTCGGCCATAACCGGCACGCCCTGCTTTTCAGTGAGCTCCTGATTCACTGCTTTACCGCGCCCGTGGCAGTCTTTGCAGGCGCAACTGACAACTTTTTTACCTTCACAAGCCGAACATAGAACCCGCACCACCTCTTTCACCTGGCGTTTAACCTCGAAATCACTCGGAGATTGCTTAAGGTCTTTTGCCCACTGTGGAAGCCTCATGGTGTAGTGCGATTTCATCGTGAAAACATCAGCCTCAATGAATCCCTGCCCCGAGCAGCAATCACACTGTTTCACGCTTGCGGCGCTGCGGGAATAATCCTCAAAAGCGAAGGTGGCCAGCTGCCGCATTACCAGTGGCTTAACGGCATCGTCCAGCTTGCGCAGCGCGGCAACCTTATCGCATTTGGTTAACGCGTACTCAGCCAGCAACTCAATCGCCCTCGCCCGGTCGTTGTAACTGATGCCCATCTTTCCGAGGAAGGCACTGTATCCCATGGCGGCGCGTTCCTGGGTCATGCCCATGGCAGCCATAACATCACTCCCGGTCAGTGAATCTGAAGCAGTGGCGCGCGGAGAGTCGCTAATAAGCGTCGACTTGGCGAAGTGGTATTTGAGGGTATTTTCAAGATTCATGCGGTCTCCAGCTCAGTAATGGTGAGTTCTAATTTCCCGCCCTTAACAGCAGGCATCTTCACAACTCGATAGTCGACTACCTGGCAGTCATCCAGCCAGAATCCCGCCTTAGTTAAAGCGTCGAATGCAGCTTTTTGCAGGTTATCCAGATCGCGGCGCCGGCGGTCGGGCATGTGACATTCAATTCGGATTTTGAGTGGTGCAGCCGTTCGGATGTTTAGCCTGGCGCTTCGAATGACACTGGCCACGGCATAGCGGTACGCGACGCCATCAGCGCTAATGTGTGTACGCCCGCGGTTGTGCCGGTAATACCGGTTGTTACTCGGTGGCCAGGGCAAAGTGATTTGATATGTTTTCACGTTCACCCCCACATCCGGTTGCGCCAGCGGCTATCCGGGCGCGCTGGTGTATTTGAGGTCGGAAGGAAAGCACTGACAGTCCAGGTCACGTAATCCTTGTTTAGGCTGCGCTCAACTCGCACGCCGCGCGCTTTGTAACGCTTAACCAGTTCGTCGGCCTGTTCGGTGCTGCATTCGGTATGATGGAACCATGAATGTTGCATGCCCATCACCCCGCAAAGCCAAGCAGCTGCGCGGCGACATTTTCGGCCTCATCGCGACTGCGGAATGAACGAGACAGGACCCAGCGCCAAAGAACATCGAGCACAGCTTTATAGAGTTGTTGAAACTCGAGCTCGTCCATGTTGGCGAATGAAATGCTGCGAGGATGCTTTTTGAGTGTGCCGTCAGGTAGCTGAATAGCATCGAAGTGCCCTGCTTCGACGATCACCCAGGAGCGGTAAGCGTCAAAGGATTTGCACAGGCTAATGCCATTTGTGACCCGGCGGTATGCAACCTGCTCAAGATAATGCTCAGCAGCATCGATCAGCGCGCCCTCATTGCCGGCATACGAAGCCAGGAACTTGGCGTAGCCAGTAATCAGCTTCCTCTCGTTACTCGAGATAGCCCCGCCGGTTGGTTCCCAGTATTCAAAACCGAGATTGAGAAGCGCGAAAAAGCGCCGGTGAAATGCCGGGTTTCGTACCCGCCTGAACTCGGCAACAAGAATATCGCCGAGCCGGGTTTTTGATTGCAGGATATCCCTGGTCTCGGGCGTAGCCGGGATCAGTATTCCTGAATGGTGTTTGATAAGTTGTAATTCTAGCGCCATGGTTCTCTCCGTGGCGCATCAGGTATAGGTTGTTCAGGCCTATGAAAGAATAATATCAGACGGTGGTGTAACTCGGTACCCCAGTCGTTTTGCAAATTGCATAAACCCGTTGAGAGTGAATATTTCTTCCTCTTCGAGCAACGGTCGCAATGAAACTATTCCATTTACTCGATAAACCAGATATCTGCCCTCAGCCGGGAAGCTATAGATAACTGCTTTATCGGCCCTTCTGACCACGTCGTACCATTGATCATCTGCATTAAAGGCATCTGCACTACACACTATTTCCCCCAGAGCGACTTATTGACGCGGTAAACAGTAATCGGGAACAGCCAGGGGAACGCAAACAGCGATACTCTTTGAAACTGCTCCAGTGAAATTCACGCGATTAATAAAACCACTCGTCGGCGCTTTCCCAGGTCTCCTGCACGATTTGCTCAACCTCTTTCTTGTCGCCCCCGAAAACAGTCAAACCATCATTACTGGCACGCTTAATCGTAATCTGGCAACCATCAAACTGCTTGCTAAGTCTTTTGAGCAGTTCTGACTCGAGCGCAGGTATAGCTCCAACAGGAAGTTTCTTCATGCGATCAATGGTTAACTCGATTTTCATTTTTCCCTCCGCAATGAACAACTGTATGCATATACAGTATATTTATAAACATATCTCACGGATTTTGCAACGATTAAAGAGTGTTCGCACTATGGAGCGCTTTCAGGCTTACAGGTATATGTTTTAAGTACGATATGGGGCAGATCTCAGATTTGGAGGTCTACACAATAGTTATGTTGAATAGATTTCAGCGGAGTTTGGTGCAGTTTCGCTACTAAATTGTGGCTTAGAAATGAGATTAATAAAATGAAAATCTGTAAAGGCTAATATGGAGCTTGCTGTTACTAGCAACAAATTAGTCAGCAAGCTCTAAAACGATATGAAACATTACCAGAGCGTAATGTAATCCAACCGGTTATCGAAATTTACTGAGATGCAGGCACTGTATCATAATGACGAAAAGCCTCGATCCCGACTTTCTGACCATAAGAAAGTTCAAGTGTGTTACCATCAGGATCAGCGAAGAAGACATAATAACCTACCGGTTCCCCTGCCTGAACAGGTTCTTTTCGCAAGATGCCCTCCATCCTAGCCATCGCTACTTTATTGTCGATTTCTTCAATGCTTGAACAAGCTACTCCCAAGTGACCAAAATTACCTAAAGGGGTGTCAGTCACAGCATCAACCTGGACAAGGACAAGCGCAAAAGGGCGAGTTAGGTCACTTAACCACGCGACTTTACGTGCCTCCGGAAGGTCAGGCTCTCGCCTGTGTACGACTTCCATGCCAGCATAACGGCCGTAAAAATCAATACTTTTATCCAAATCTCTAACAACAAACGCAACGTGCGTAAAACCGACATCAATCTCTTTCATTAGGCTAATCCTTTAACTATATCGAGAATCGCCATCTTAAAAGCTCAAGCTAACTTGAGGTCAAGTGCCTTTCAATCAATGCTTTTGCTGGATTTCTTGCACGTATCTTTCAATGTCGTTGAGGGTTGCAGCCTATGCTAACTAGCTCCAGCAAAATGAAGATAAGGCCCGCTACGCAAAGAAGAAGAGATAAAGTTAAAGCCACAATGAAAACCATTAGAACCTCCATGTGATAATTTTTACTACCGCAATCTTAGAATCAATTTTTACTTTGTCACGTGTGCATACCAAGCAAATTTACGTTGCAGAATCGTGAATTTCTCGCAGGATTAAACCACGTTAATTTAATGGTTTTTTGTGAAGCATTGTACTCTTCATGCACAATTTTAACTTTACCGTACTCGTTTTTGTAAATTTTTCAGTTAAATAGCCCTAACTGACCTTCCGTATGCTACTTTAGAAGAAAATCCTTTAAAGTGTGAAACTATGCTTACTACTCTCATCTACCGAAGCCACCTGCGAGCTGATACACCAATTCAATCCATTATTGACATGGTCAGTGAAGCAAATTCCCGAAATGAATGTGCGGGGGTAACTGGTGTTTTACTTTTCAATGGGATTCATTTCTTACAGCTTCTGGAAGGTGATGAAGCAGCTGTAATGCAAATCTATGAAAAGATTTGCCTAGATACACTTCACTTTAACATTGTAGAACTCTTATCCGATTATGCCCCCTATCGACGATTTGGCCGCTCAGGCATGGAATTAATTGATATAAGACTATTCAGTAAAGAAGAGTGTCTGGACAGGGTTCTTCAACGTGGAACAACCCAACATAAAATGCTTTACAACGACAGAGCCTTAAGGTTTTTCCGCACATTTATAGATTCTGCTGAGACAGACAGCTATTATGAACTTCCTGATAGATACAGTTGGTTTTTTTCATCCGATCAAATAAATGTATCATCGGTTGATCCCGATATTATCGAAGACATGCATGCAGTTATAGACCCTCTGGCTGCCCAGATTCATTCTTTTGTCTTGAATGCTAAATCAGATAATGACGTTATAAAAGCCAATAATTTACTTTTTGATTTGGAATCGAAGAAAGATTTGTTAAAAATTGCAGGGGGTTTCATTACCTCTTCACAACGAGTATCAATAACACTCCTGCCTTTAACCTTACTGAGGGTGCCGAATGCAATTGAGATTTTGCTCGATTACATCAGAGAAAGTAACTTACACCCAGAACAAGTTTTAGTTGAGTTTTCTGAGAGCGAAATAATCCCTGAAATTGATGAGTTCGCGCATTCCGTGCAGATTCTCAAAAGCTGCGGTTTAAGTGTTGCTATTAATGACTTTGGTGTGGGAAATGCAGGTTTATTGTTTCTTTCGAAATTTCAGCCTGAGAAGCTCAAAATACACCCTCAACTAATCCATAATATACATAAGGACGGCTCTAAGCAGGCGATACTACAAAGTTTAATACGTTGCGGCGAACTTTTAGAGATAAGGATTTGTGCAACAGGTGTCGAACAACCAGAAGAATGGATGTGGCTAGAATCCGCTGGTATATTTTGCTTCCAGGGCAATCTTTTTTCAAAATATGATAAAAATGGATATTTGAAGATCTTCTGGCCAGAATCTAATGAATTCATAGAATTTTAAAAAAAAACTTCCAGACTTATTACTTTTTCATAGGCTTAACGCAGTCATAATCGATGGGTGTCAAGCTGGAAGCGGATAAACTAATATATAGTGAAAAGTCAGCGGGCCCGGCGGGTGCAAAAGCAATGCTTCAGTACTCAGCTAAAATGCGGTAAACGGAGCAGGCTTAAATAGTTGGTCTCATTTTCGCTCACACATCCCCTTACCCTCCTACCAGCTTTCATCCAATCATATTTGGCTTTTAAAGCTCAGCTGGTATCGAGCAGTCAGCGATACTTGCGCAGCAAACGTGCCGCGCAATTTGGTTTTCCAGTAAGTCACACAAGCGCCTCGTCATTACCCGAAGCGGCTTATCACGTGAAGGTAGTTTTTACAGTCATACAAAGGCTGGAATGTCAGCTTTGTGCCAAAAGCGGACGTAGCTAACAGTACTTAGTGTTGATCAACGGGAAGCTGGTCAACTCCATTACCAACTGATCGTTGTATCTAATATTGGGGCAGGTCGGGCCGGGCTGTGCAAGCGGCCTAACAAATTTCGTTGAGAACACTTATTCCTGTTGTTAGTTATTCTCCTACCGAAATTATTCTTCCAATTTCATTAACTATCGCCTCCTTGCATTGCATGAGTTCTTTCCGATAAAAGGCTTCATGTTTATGGAAACGTGGCGCTGGAACTAATAATGAGATAGAAAAACGACCAAAAAGTGTGTCTAGCGCTACTGCTATCGTGCAGACGCCCTCAAGAGTTTCACCCAGATCTATAGCCAGCCCATTGGCACGAACATCGGCGATCAGCTCCAGAAGCTGTGGAAGAGTTTTAACTGTCATTCCGGTTAGATCTTCATAGGCATCGCCTACCAGTATGCGGACATCTTCATCCCTTTCCATAGCCAGTAACACACGACCGCCGGAAGTACTGTAGAGCGGCAAATTAAGTCCAATACGAGGTACAACACGTAATTCACGTGATGCTACAACGTAATGGACGATTGCCAGCTGGGTACCACTGGCACGTGCCAGGGTCACTGTTTCATTAATATTGGCCGAAAGCTGCTCCAGGAAGGGACGTACAAGATCCACTACATCGCTGTGCACACTGGAAATAAGTTTGAGTAGTGCTGGTCCCAGACGCAGACCACCTGCACCGCTGCTACGCACAAGTTGAGCACTGTCTAAGGCCGCGACAATACGCTGCACCGTTGAACGAGGGAGAGCAACCTCCTGCGCAATTTCCCCCAGACTCATGCCGCCTGGGTGTTTACCCAGCACATTCAAAATTGCAGCTGCACGGGCGATAACCTGAATCCCGCCGGGTTTTTCATCCTCAAAGCTTGAAGCATTAACGGCCATATAGAGCTCCTTATCGTCCGGTGACGGACAGCCTGTTATCTCAGTTCTTGTCTTAATTATCACATTGCAATGGACGCTACCACAATGTAAGATGCCACATTGTACCACAATACGGTACATTGTATCGATTTAATGCACGAGAACTTTGTATGAATGCACAGCGTTCTACCCAACCCTTGCCCCCCTTTACCTGGCGCCTTGCAATGGGGTTTGTGGGTGTACTGATTGCAGCCTTGACCTCCGGACTTAATGGTCGGGTTATAGATATAGCGCTTGCAGATGTGCGTGCCGGAATTGGCGTGACTTATGATCAAGCCAGCTGGTTCACATCTGCCTACCAGGCCGCGGAAGTAGTGGCGATGATGATCGCACCATGGTTTGCTGTGACTTTTTCGCTGCGTAAATTCGCGCTTGCTTGCGCTGGCGGTTTTATGGTTTGCGGCATACTTTTACCCTTACTGCCGAATGCGCCGTTGTTTATTCTCTTGCGAACGATACAGGGCCTGTTTAGCGGCGCACTTCCTCCCTTACTCATGACTGTGGCGCTACGTTTTCTGCCACCATCTATAAAACTTTATGGACTTGGAGCTTATGCTCTGACTGCGACTTTAGGTCCAAATGTGGCACCTTCACTGGCGGCATTCTGGACAGATGAAGTGAGCTGGATGTTCATGTTCTGGCAAGCGGTCCCCGCCATTTTGATTTCGATGATATTTATTGGCTGGGGTTTGCCGCAGGACCCGATTTATCTCGACCGATTTAAACAGATCGACCTGTTCGGTATGCTTACCGGCTGTTCTGGTATGGCGTTTTTAATAATCGCCATCACTCAGGGTGGACGTCTGGACTGGTTTGAATCGCCGTTATTTAATTGTCTGTTATCCAGCGCCATCGTGTGCCTGGCGATTTTTCTGATTAATGAATGGTTTCATCCCCTCCCTTTGTTCAAATTACAGATGCTGGAGAGAAGTAACTTTTCATATGGCCTGATGGCGCTCGCTGTAGTGTTGGTACTGTCGCTGGCTGGCTCGGCTTTGCCGTCCAATTTCTTTGGCAAAGTAGAGGGCTTTCGAACAGCGCAATTTGCGCCGCTGGCTTTGACCATTGGGCTCCCGCAGTTAATTATCACTCCACTTGTTGCCGCACTGCTTAGTCTGCGCTGGGTTGATTGTCGCTGGCTGATAGCTTTCGGGATTGCTCTGATGATTTTCGCCAGCCTGATGGGTATGCAGATAACCAGCGACTGGGCACGCCAGAATTTCTGGGCCATACAGGTTCTGCTGGCGATTGGATTACCGTCAATTATTTTACCGTTGCTTATGAGCGCAACCAGCGTTGTGGCTCCCCCGGAAGGACATTATGCCTCTGCTATGTTCAATACCGTACGGGGTTTTTCAAGCATCGCTGCTGGCGTATTAGTGGAATGGTTTATAAATAACAGAGAACAATTTCATTCTAATGTTCTGGTCAATAACGTAGCCAACCGCCCATGGTTGATATCGACACCGGTCAGTGAGCAGGCCAGCAGCAGCATCCCTTTATTACACGACGGCAGCATCAGCAACACCGAGAACATCGCGGGATTTATCACCTTATTAAAACATCAGGCAATTGTTCTGAGTCTGGGCGACAGCTATCTGCTGATGACTGGCTTTGCCGTCCTGCTGTTATTACTCACTGTCTGGTTGCCAAAACGTGTCTGGCCGCCCCAGACACGTTTTCAACCTGCCATGACTAAATAGAGGTGGTTAAATGAAATTTTCTGTATCCAGAAGGACGATTATGCTCAGCGCATTATTAATTCTGATGATGACGATGATATTTTTCGTCTGGTCGACAATGCTGAATAATGATACACGTACCAATGATGCCTATGTGAATGCGGATTACACACTGGTAGCACCAAAAGTATCGGGTTATATCAAAAATATCTATGTCGCGGATAACCAACGGGTTAAAGCAGGGCAAACACTGGCCACGCTGGATGACCGAGACTACACAATAGCGCTTGAAATGGCGCAAGCTAATTTGCAGCTTAGTCAAGCAAAACACCTGAGCAGCCTTGCACAACTGGAGCAGCAACAATCCATTATTGCTCAGACTAAAGCGACCCTTTTAGCCAGTCAGGCATCGGCGCAGTACGCCAGTCAGAACGCTGAACGTTTTAACAAACTTTATCAAAGAGGTACCGTCGCTGCGGACGATCAACAAAAAGCCCATTCAACGCAGCGTTCTGCATCCGCAGTCGTTCGTCAGAACGAAGCTGCTCTGACCTCAGCAGAAAAACAGGTAGGCGTGTTGAGGGCTGCATTACGTCAGGCGGAAGCCGATGTTGCAGTCGCGCAGGCAAAGGTCAGTCAGGCGAGGCTTAACCTTTCTTATACGCGTATTGTTGCACCAGTCGATGGGATGGTAGGCCAGCGTTCGGTGCGCCTCGGTGCCTACGTTAACGCAGGGACACGTCTGCTGGCCGTGGTTCCGCTACATCAAACTTACATCACTGCCAATTATCTTGAAACACAGCTGGCAAATGTTCAGCAGGGGCAGAAGGTCTTAATTAAAATTGATGCCATGCCTGGCAAAAAGTTTACTGGACATGTCGATAGTATCGCTCCTGCAACCGGCGCAACGTTTTCAGCCATCCAGCCAGACAATGCAACGGGTAACTTTACTAAAGTCGTCCAGCGTTTACCGGTGAAAATAGTGCTGGATGGTAATCAACCCGATGCAAAATTATTGCGCGTCGGGATGTCAGCCGTTCCTGAAATTGAGATCCGCTAATATTCCAGATACACTCAAAAAACCGCTCTATTTTTGAACGTCTGGCTTAGAAACGGTGTTCCCGTTAGCGATACGTAATATCCTGTAGGAGATATATGGCACCGACATCAGACTAAATTCCTGTTAAAAAACACATGTAGTATCACGATCATATTTAGTCGACCCTCATTTACAGGGAGTGATCGACTAAATATTTTTATCAGGCAACGATACGGCTAAACAAGAGATTATTATTCACGCCTGGCTATCAAAAAACTTAATGCTGCATAAGCGCCAGTGTTTTTTCCTTAACCCGCTCCAAAATTTTCTGCGCCTCTTCGGTTGAGCGAATATTAGTGTATCCAATGACTAACCCATAACGTTTTTGTGTCTGCGCATACCAGCTCGAGAGTGGCCGGACGTAAAGCTCGTGCTGTGTCCATAATGCAGCTAATGCGGTATCTACAATGCCACGTTGCAGAAAGGCAACAATATGCATCCCGCCATCTGTAAGCTCAAATTCAAATAACCCTGGAAAGCTCGTTTCAATTGCTTCAAGCATCATGCGACGCCGCTGCTGATAGAGTAAGCGCATCTTTTTTATATGCCGGTAGAAGTGCCCTTCGCTAAGGAATTGCGCAAGTATTTTTTGCGGCAGTAATGGTAGACCCGTTTCAAGGATTTCGCCCAGTTCACTGAAACGGGCTACCGTCTCCTGTGGTATTACCATATAGCCGATACGCATAGCTGGCATTAGCGTTTTACTAAACGTACCGGTATAAATAACCCGGTCATGCATATCGAGGCTTTTCAACGCCGGGATTACTTTTCGTGTGTAATGAAACTCTCCGTCGTAATCATCTTCGATTATCCAGCTACTGTTTTGCTGTGCCCAGGCCAGCAGCTGATGCTTACGCGGTAATGAAAGGCTAACTGCGAGCGGACTTTGATGAGTGGGTGTAACGATAGCGAAGCGTGCATCATTGTGATAGCGCTGAAGAAAATCAACATCCATGCCCTGCCGATCAACAGGTATATAGTGCAGATTGGATGCCATTCGCTTTAATAATTGCTGACCATAAAAGTAGCCAGGATCTTCAAACAGCACTTTATCGTCAGGCTGTGCAAGTACCGACAGAATTAACCGTAAGTTGGCCCGATAGCCGCTGGTAACAAAGATTTGCTCCGGTCGGCAATTCATTCCTCTTGAAATATTGAGATAACTTGAAATGGCCTCACGTAGCGGCTGAAAGCCCATTACCGGGGGCATGAGCATTTCTTCTGGACGAAGACTTCGCGCCGCTTTTCCCGATATTAGTAACCATTTTTTATGGGGAAATTCATCCAGGGCAGGGATTCCGAGCCTCAGATCACCCTTCCTTTCAGTAATCTGTGTGTTAAGTGAACAAGACGATACAGCGTTGTCTGCGCTGACCGTTGAAGTTAGCCTGAGCTCCGGATTTATATAGGTCCCCTTTGCCCCCAGACTCACGAAATAGCCTTCTCCAATAAGAATTTCATACGCGGTTTCTACCGTTTTTCGCGCTACCTGCAACTCGCTTGCTAGCGAACGAATCGAGGGAACGCGCGCTCCCGGTTTCAGAAGACCGTCCTGAATCTGCTGACGATAGCGGGCATAAATCTCTTTGTACCCCATTAAATGCACCTTTAGATGTCCTATCAATTAAGTGCAATAATGGCCCTTTTTAACCAGACATACAAGATTAAGATATGGCTATTAACTAAGCCACTCATTATGAGGCGTCATGAAGATTGAACATTACGACACCGCTACTGACCTTGCCCGTTGCTTTGCGCTGATGCGGGAACTACGCAGCAAACTGACGAATGAGAAACAATTTATCGCCCAGGTACAGCGCCAGCAGGCGCAAGGTTATCGGCTTGCAGGACTGGAGCAGGATGGCAAACCAATAGCGCTGGCCGGTTATCGACTGCTCGAAAATTTTATTCACGGGCAATTCTGTTACGTCGACGATCTGGTAACAGTGAGCGAGGCTCGCGGTCAGGGGATGGGTGCAACGCTGTTGAATCACTTAGCGGTAATCGCACGTGAATACGGTTGTGGTCAGATGGTCCTTGATACCGCCATTAGTAATTCAGGAGCCCAGACATTTTATCAGCGTGTCGGATACACCGCCCTCGGCCTGCACTTTTATCGCGATCTCACCTGAGGAAAAAAATGATGAAACTGCTTCACATTAAAGTCAGTCCGGATTTATCAGGATCGGCATCCCGCGCGGCGTCTGAACGCCTTGTAGAAAAATTACGCGCGCATCATGCCGAGCTTGAAGAATCAGTTCTGGACCTGGCTCAACGGCCGCTACCACATCTTGATGCATTTACCATTGCTGGTTTTTTTACCCCACCAGACCTACGTAGTGAAGCTCAGCTCACCGCTATTAAGACTTCGGAACAACTGGTAGATCAGCTTTTTGATTGCGACACATTGGTTATCTCATCACCGATGTGGAACCTCGGCCTGCCTTCCGTGCTGAAGGCCTGGTTCGATCATATAACCCGCGCCGGACGAACTTTCGCCTTTACGCCAGAGGGCAAAAAAATAGGGCTAGTCAGCGGCAAAAAAGTGTATTGCGTTGTCGCCAGCGGCAGCGTATTTGCCCACGGTCCATTTGTAGCAGATGACCAGTTCACGCCCTACATTCGCGTAGCGCTTGAATATATTGGCATTACCGACGTGCAATTTATTCGGGTAGACGGCACGCATGACCCCGTAACTCGTACTACAGCATTACCCCATGCACTGCAAACCATTGATCGTTTATTTTAAAAAGAGGATTACAATATGTCGTCACGTGTGAATCATTTCAAAACCATCCCGGCACTGGCTAAAACACTTGCCGATGCTTCTATGGCATTAGGAAAAATCTCGCTGGATAAAAAACTTAAGCACTTAATTGATATCCGTGCCTCACAGCTAAATCATTGTGCATTTTGTCTGGATATGCATGTTAAAGAAGCAAAAATGCATGGAGAGCGTGAACTGCGTCTTTATCACGTTGCAATCTGGCGGGAATCGCCATTGTTCAGCGCCAAAGAGAAAGCTGCTCTGGCACTGACTGAAGCTTTGACCCGCATTGGTAATAATGGTGTAAGCGAAGCGCTTTACAACGAATTGCGCGAACATTTCTCTGAAGTGGAAGTATCAGAGTTAACATTCACCGTTGCTGTAATTAATGCCTGGAACCGTCTGCAGATTTTATCGCAGATGGCACCAGGCTCGATGGATAGCGCTTACGGTCTGGATCGTGCTGAATTACATTAATAAATGTCCGCCAACAACACTTCTTGTTGGCGGCTTTATTTTTTAATTATAAGCTTACATATAATGTAATAACCGCACACGAATAGTATTCATAGTGTATTTTCAACCTAATATTATACATGCTTAAAAGAATATTAAGATCGATTATATTCATCGCTAGCTGTTAAAAAAGTAAAAACCGCCTTTCGGCGGTTTTTACTTTTGGGGAAATGAGTAACCAATCGCGAGAAGAAAATGAATGGTAATTTATGCCTTGGCCAGCGGCTTCATTCGAAAGCTGACGCCCATACGATTAAGTGCATTCATTGTTGCAATAACGATGGTCAAATCGACCA
This sequence comes from Enterobacter sp. MGH 38, assembly GCF_000492855.1. Taxonomy (NCBI): domain Bacteria; kingdom Pseudomonadati; phylum Pseudomonadota; class Gammaproteobacteria; order Enterobacterales; family Enterobacteriaceae; genus Enterobacter; species Enterobacter sp. MGH 38. The sequence goes on from NZ_KI535608.1 coordinate 1,498,932, forward strand.
AATCTTTTTCACCAAATACTGAAAGCGCTGCAGAATACGCTTCATCCGAAGCATGTGTCTCACTTACTCTGGTAACTTCTTCAGCCCATGCCAGCGCCGCTTGCTCCAGATCCGAGAATAAATATGTAGCCTCCTCCCATACGGGAATCAGAACTATTTTCTCTACCGACATGCCACACTTCATAAGATCGCGGGTGTGAATATCAATACAATGCGCGCAGCCATTAATCTGAGATACTCTTAAAAAAACCAAATGTATTAACTCTTCCGGGAGATTTGTTCCTGTTGTGGCGAAATGATGCAGCGTTCCCAGTGCTTTTGAGCCTTCTGCAGATACCTGGAACCAATTTGGACGTTTCATTTGTTTTCCTTTAGAAAGTGTTACTTGATTGATTTATCTACGGAAATATGCCTCACCTTCTTCAGAAGGATTACTGATGGATACTTCAGTGTTAAGTCATCATAATCAAAATTGACATATAAAAAAGACACAAAGAAGAGGAAAATGCGTAGGACATGTTAGAAATGGAATGCCATGAAACTAATATGGGTTTAACTTTGATTCAACAATGATGATTGTTTGAATGGCCAATTTTAGTCTTTATGCAGAAATGGCACCTGAGGATGTGACTTGGTGAAGGCCTTCATCATTATGGTAAAAAAGGTGCAGGATACATTGTCGGATCACTCTTTCTTCTGGCTGAACTGCCGATTACCAGCAGGCTAAAGCCTGGCTATCCCAAACGACAATCGACGTTCCCAGGGAAGAAATGTTTAATTCATATGTAATGAAATTCGTTCTGTACGCACACCTCTCGCTCATAGCGGACCATTTCTTTCCTATGCCCTTCCTTCAGCCTTCATCCGCTCATATTTGGCTTTGAGACGCTCTGCAGGTGTCGGTCCCTTCGACGATACTGGTGCTGCCAACGCTCTACGAACTGGCGGAATCGGCTTCCCGGCCAGCACCCGCTTTTCCCACACATCCAGAATGTCACTGGCTTCACGCTCGAGTTCTTTAAGACTCAACTGACCATTTGTTCCACGGCGCCGCAGTTCAAGGCAAATGTGGTAATAAACCGCCTTTGGCCACGGATATAGCTCGCTGCTCGGGTACCGATAAACCAGCTTCCTCCACTTCCAGTATTCAGCCATGACGTCAGCAGTGGTGATCCCCAGCACGCAGCGCCCTTCCCTGCACCACTTGATGAACTGGCCTGGCGAAGGCAGAAATGGACGCTCCTGTCGGCGTACCATGCGCATGCCGGCTTCGACCTGCGCCATGGTTGTGATCCCGTTTTCTTTAAAGGCCAGCACCCATTGCCGGCGGATCTCGTTCACGTCTTCCTGGCTGCGATTAACCAGGCTTGCCGGGAACGCGGCCACCAGCTGTACGAACAGCCCGTTGATAATCTGAGCCACCTGCTGCGTTTGTTCGCGTTCGGTGTACTGCTCAGGCATGTTGTGCGCTACCCGGCAAGCCTGTTCCCGGTCAAAATCGCGAATGCTCTCTGCGAGGTTTTTCATTCCAGCACCCCGTCAATCCAGTCGGTGTTATGCAGGTCAATGCCGCCCCGGGATGGCTTTGCCGTTCCGGTTGCACGCAGCCGCTTCGTAGTGAGCTGATCCCATTGCTTGCGCAGACTTGAAGGGCTCAGGATGTTGTCTTTCCAGAACTCATCCCGGTTGGCCCACTGGAAGAGGTCACAGATTTCGTAGTGAGTACGCTTGTCCTGGGCACGCATCAGCCTTATGGTGTTTGCCCATTCAGCCCAGTTGGGTTCGGATAGCGATGCGTTGACGGTGAGAAGCCTGTCGTAAATCCAGCGTGCGGCCTTGAGGTCGTCAGCGGATCCCCATGATTTACCTGCAGGGGTGTATATCCCGGCGGCTGCTTCTGGATGGCGTGAGAGAAACTTTTGAGTTTTCTGGTTTCGGGATTCGTCAGAATTCCGAGACGAGGATATTTTAATATTGTTCTTGTTATAGTCTTGGGTGTCTACCGTTTCCGGGAAGGTTTTTCCCGTTTTCGGTAACACTTTTCCCGATTTCGGGAAGACTTTTCCCGTTTTCGGCTTGTCTAAAATCCAGGCAGAAAGGTCAGTATTTATACCGACCGTTTTCATCACTCCCTGCTTCTGACTGAAGATAATTTTGCGTTCTGCGAGTGATTTAAGCGCATCCGAAACGTGGGAATCACTCAGCCCTGTAAGCTCGGCGATCACCGTGTTCGTAACGCGGTCCTGTTTCTTGTTCCAGCCGTAGGTAAGCCAGATCACCGCCTCAAAACACTGCCACTCCCGGCCTGACATTCTCAGACGAGGCTTGAGTTGTTGTATCTCGTTAGCGACCTTGGTATACCCGTTCGACAGGTCGGCCATACGACCTCCCGCTTGTTCAGTTCTGTGGGGGAAATTGATAATTTCAGCTGTGTTTGACATACTTAGCTCCGCAATTACACTCCGTTTTTGCACCTGAAAGTCGGTTCTGTTCGCGCAGACCGGCTTTCGCCTTTTCTGAAGAACTCATATTGCCCCCAACATGGTTGTGACCATCGCCAGCAGCGGCGCTGTGAGATCCGGATCGACACGGAACATTTCGAAAATCCCCTCTCCTAACTCCTTTAGCTTTTCCTTCTTCGGTGCATCAACCATCAGAGCTTGCTTCGCCTCACTCACCTCTTTTTCCAACCTGGCCATCCGGTAGGCAAACGAGTCGTTCTTTACGACACGGTCGCGGTACCGAATCGGTAATACAGACATGATCGCTGGCAACAGCTGTTCGACGTTCTTTCGGTACGATGCGGAGTCTTCTTTGTTATCCAGCCAGCGGAATAGCTTCACGTTCCAGACGTCGGCCTGGCCTGAGAAGTCCACGCCATTAAGCTGAAGTTCTTCCGCCGCTTCTTGGATTTGAAGCGCAACAGCTACACGCCCTTCTGCCGCTGCCCACGCCCGGACTGCAGAACAAATATCTCGATGTTCAATATCCTGCGCTGCCGATTCGCTTTGATGACACGGGAATATCAGTGGAGTAGAGGAAGCTCTGCTACTCTGTTGAAATGAAACAGTTTGCATTGTTAAGGCTCCTGGTTAGGTAAACCGTCTGTGGGATTCGGGTAAAGATCAGGGCGCAACTCGTGTGGAGTCACGCCGGTAACCCCATAAATTGGCAGCACTCGCTCAGCCGGGATCCCCTTGCGGCGCCAAAGCGAAACAGCCATTTTTGAAACGCCGATCAGAGTACCAAGCGCACTGGCCGAGCCAGATCGAAAAATTGCAAGTTCAATTCCAGTCATAGGACCTCCTTAAGTGCAAAAGAGTAAAGCACTAATTTACCAATCAGTCAATAAACACCTGCCTATCAAGTGGTAAAGCTATTGTTTACAATCCATATATGAATAGAAAAGAACCTAACCAGAGCCTAATTTCTAGGCTGACTGAATTGAATAACAAAGGCTTCTCAAAAACAGAGATGGCCAGAGTAGCTAATGTCAGCAAACAAGCGGTGACCGGATGGTTTCGAACCGGCAAGATGAGTAAAGAATCGGCACTTGCTTTAGCTGATGCAGCTGGAGTGTCGGTCCCTTGGCTCCTTGGTGAGGAAGTTGGCGAGAAAGACGGACTTAAGGCAGACGAACAGCGCCTGCTTGAGCTCTATCGCCAGCTGCCCGAGGAAGAGCAGAAGAACATGCTCCGCGTCTTCTCAATTCGCCTGAAGGAGCTAGATGAACTGTATGCGAAGTACATGAGTCGAAGGATCAAGAGCGATAACGGAGTAAATTAATCAATCCCTTAATTCCGATCTCTTCCATGAGATGTAAGGAAGTAATACTATGGATGCAAAAATATCTTTTCTTTTCCCATATACGACAGTTGGGATAAATCAGCACAATTTTTCCCCTGTACTAACTTTTGAATGCGACGTTTTACCTGTCAAAGCGGTACTGCAAATTGCTTTTTACTTTATCTGCCTGAAAAACAAAGAAAACTACAGATTAAGATTTGACATACTTCGAGATGGAACTTCTGTAATCGACGATAGCTGGGATAGAGACAAAATATTTATGTCAGAAGATCCATCTTCTGAACCCGATAAAGTAGCAGTTGGACTGAATATTGATCTTCCATCAGTACCATTTGACATGGAAGGAATTTATCAGATTAGTGCTGAGCTTTTTTACCCTCAAGATAGTAAAACACCCATTCACCAAAATGATGCCTTTTTTAAGGTAACAAAGAAGGCTGGGTAAAAGTACATGCCGGAAAAAGTTACAATACTGAGACCTGGAAAAGAGACCATGCGGTTGCCTGCTGGACGCTATAACGAAAATAATGCATCATTCGAGCATGATGGCGGTAATGGCGGAGGTGGAAACATGCTTGAGGCTAGAGTTGCAAAACTCGAAGCAGATGTCGAAAACATCAAAGTGAATCTTTCTGAAGCACGAATGGATATTCGTGAGCTTACTAAGAGCTCAGCCTCTATTAAAACTGATATATCTACAGTATTACAAAAACTAAAAGATATAGACGAAAAGCTTTCAACTAAAGCAAGCAAAGATTTCGTTGATTCTAAAGCCGGCGATATCAAGGTTTGGATGTTAGGCTTACTTTTACTTTCTATAGCAATGCCAATAATAATGTTCTTGCTCAACCTTTATCTCAAAAAGCCGTAACCAATTACCCAGCCACCGCGCTGGGTTTTCTTTGCCTTCTTCCAACAGCCCAACCACCAAGCCCCTGCCCTGAACTCACAGATCCCGACCTTAGCGTCGGGATTTTTTTTGCCCTCAATAGCTCATTTTCGTACTCCACATACCTCAGGTAAAGCATTACTGTACTTTTGTGTATTCAAATGCTTGACCTGTGGGTAAAGTGGTGATTTACTAGAATAACCAAGACGCACTACGAACCACCAAGGCAGGACGCCCACGAAGTAGCCGCCGACGGCATATGAAGAGTCGGATGAGGTGGAGAGATTAACGCGCATCAGGTGTAAACGTTCCGCTGGCCGGCGATAAGGCAAACGAGGGTGAGAATGATTGATTTCGCACGCAAACCAGGACGGCAACAGGCCGTGAAACTGAACCTCTTCGAGGTGATTCTTCGCCGCCTGTGCTACCTGTTGGCGCAAAAGGGGAATCCAGATGTGTAGCTCAACGAAATGCGGGTACTGCGGCAAGCCGGTTGAACCGGAGAAAGTAGTTAAAAGTACCCTTCTCTATCGAAACGGTGCCCAGCTGGCGCGCAAAGAAAAAGAATACTGCTCTGAACGTTGTGCTTCGTACGACCAGATGGCCCACGAGGCATAACGTTAAAGCCGCGCAAGGCGGCCCGTACGTCCGGTGCTCCCGACCAAAGTTACACCGGAAAACTACTTAAAAAACCAAAGTTCACCCAATGGGCGCTATCTCTGGCCCGGGGATCTTACATCCAAAAAAGAGGATCTCACATGGAATTTTTCTATGTAGTTAAGGCTACGCAGAAATCCGGCAAAGAAGACGCAGTGATTTGGTTCACTGCGAAATCAGAAGCTCGTGCAAACCTACAGCTCGACGTTGAGCTTGAAGATGCTGGTATTGAAACCGGCCGCGGTAAGGATTACGCAAAACCAGTTCGCACCGATTTTCCGGTTTATAACGATCTGCCGAAAGAAAGCACCGTGGATTACACCTGGTGCAAACGCTACGAACTCCAGGACGATGGACGCACTTGGCTACCAAAGGCTGGTGCTGAGTCTACTGGCGCCGTGGACAACACTGCCGCACCGGAACCGACAGTAAATGTCGAAACTACCGTCGAGAGTGTTAAGCTTGAAAACCGTACTCCAGCAGTCCGTTTTGCCTTCCACCTGACCAGCGACAAATATCAGACGCATATCAGTAAAGAGCAGCAACTGGTTGCCAGCGAAATGTCACTGGATGAAGGCAACATCTATCTCCAGAATCTGCTACTGGCAAAGAACGACACCCCTGAAGTTGCCGAACTCAGCCTGAACGCTGAGTGGAAACTGGTACAGGCGATTAAGCAGGTATTCGCGCCAGATGAAGAGCACGAAATAAAGCTACTTGCTGCTTTCATGGCCGACTGGTTGAGAGTAGATGCAGGCGACTGTAATGAGGTAGTGAGAGAGTGGAGGAACGGAAAGCTTACTCTGCTCAAATCAGAAAGAACCAGCGACGCCGATGTTACAACCGATCAGGTTCCAGAACCTGAAAACGGTATTCAGATTGACGAGAATGATGACGAAACCACACGTTATCCGGTCGTTCGTATGCCATTTCGCAAGCAGCTACTCGCTCAGTTCACCGCCGACGAACTGCGCCACCACTTGACCCGCGAAGAATACGAAGGTATCAGCGCGCTGGAAATGGACACAGACAACAGCTATGTCCAGAACCTGCTGCTGGCGGCAGAAAACTGCGAAGAGGTGAAGGGTTACGATACCAAAGACCTGTGGCGCTACACCGACGCCATTCGCAAAGTGTTCAGCCAGGAGAAGCGTCACGAACTCGCTTTGGTTCTCCGATTCACCAGAATCTGGGCGGCGACTGATTACATTGACCGCGGCATTCTCGTTCGCGAATGGGCAGCCGGTAACCGCATTAGTAATGTTCAGCGCACCGATTCTGGTACCAATGCCGACGGCGGCTATGTAACGGATCGCGGCGAAGGCGCGCATCACACTCTGGACACTCTCGATCTTGAGATCGCATGCGCCCTACTGCCTATGGACTTCCACCACTTCGAAATTCCTTCGAGCGTGTTACGACATGCCAAAGAAATCGTGGCGAAGAAAGAAGAACCATGGAAATCCTGGAGCGCCATCCTGCGTAATCAGCCCGGCATACTGGCGGTTAACCGTGCGGCAATCTTCAACTTGATCCGCATCGCGCCAGATAACATCCACCACACGCCAGCGGCTCATCTTGAGTTTGTGAATAAAACCATGACGGCTGAATTTAACTCTGCTGTGAAATTACTGCCGTTGCCTACTCCTGTAGTTGAGACTGAAGCCCCAGCTGAACAACCGCAGGTTGAAAATCTCGGCAGCGGCGTGTTCTCCATCGATGGCCTGATGGGGGGAAATACCGAACCGGTCGTCAATACCTCCTCAAATGAAGTCGAAAACACGAAATACACAGCGGAGACCACCAGCGATGTGCAGATGGAAACGGCTAAGCCAGAGAAAGACGAAGATGTTGATTCGGTACAACCAGGCGAAGGCGCTTATGCAGCTAATACGCAGACAGATTCCATAGCGCCGGAAGAGCAACAGTCAGAGCCAGTAATCGAATACCCGGCCTACTTCGAACCTGGCCGCTACGAAGGTCTGCCGAATGATGTTTATCACGCAGCAAACGGCATCAGCTCAACTCAGGTGAAAGATGCCCGCGTCAGCCTGATGTACTTCAATGCGCGCCATGTAGCTAAAACTATCCCTCACATAGCATCAAAAGTGCTGGACATGGGAAACCTGGTGCATGCCCTTGCATTGCAGCCGGAAAACCTCGAAGCAGAGTTCAGCTTAGAACCGGGGATCCCGGAGGATGCTTTCACCACCACCGCAACCCTGCGCGAGTTCATCGACGCGTACAACGCCAGCCTGCCGGCGCTGCTGAGTGCTGACGAGATTAAAGCGTTGCTTGAACAACATAACGCATCCCTTCCCGCTCCAGTGCCGCTTGGTGCGAGCCTGGAAGAAACGGCTCAAAGCTATATGGCTCTCCCAGCTGACTACCAGCGTATTGAAGAAGGCCATAAACAGACAGCAACGGCAATGAAGGCATGCATTAAAGAGTACAACGCCACCCTGCCCGTGCCGGTTAAAACCAACGGCAGCCGTGATGCGCTACTCGAGCAATTAGCGATCATCAATCCTGATTTGGTCGCACAGGAAGCGCAGAAACCGACGCCGCTGAAAGTGTCCGGCACTAAAGCAGACATGATCCAGGCAGTTAAGTCGGTTAAGCCCGATGCCATATTCGCCGACGAACTGCTGGATGCCTGGCGCGACAACCCTGGCGAAAAGATTCTGGTTACCCGCCAGCAACTGGCCACAGCGCGGGCAATTCAATCTGCACTCCTGGCGCACCCGACCGCCGGCATGCTGCTGACACATCCAAGCCGCGCCGTTGAAGTGAGTTACTTCGGCTTTGACGACGAAACAGGTTTAGAAGTGCGTGTACGCCCTGACCTTGAGATTGAACTGGACGGCGTGCGCATCGGTGCTGACCTGAAAACCATCAGCATGTGGAATGTGAAGCAAGAAAGTCTGCGCGCCAGGCTACACCGGGAAATCATTGACCGGGACTACCACCTCAGCGCAGCTATGTATTGCGAGACCGCGGGGCTGGACCAGTTCTTTTGGATATTCGTCAACAAAGACGAGAACTACCACTGGATCGCCATCATTGAGGCATCCACCGAACTGCTGGAACTGGGCATGCTCGAGTACCGCAAAACGATGCGTGCCATAGCAACCGGATTCGACACGGGCGAATGGCCAGCGCCGATCACTACCGATTACACCGATGAACTGAACGACTTCGACCTGCGCCGCCTCGAAGCGCTGCGCGCTCAGGCTTAAGGGGGATTTATGCATAACACAAACGTTTCCGTTGCTGACCAGAACACCGTTATTAATTCCAACGTGGCTTTGTTCGATTCCCAGTATCTGAACGCCATCAGCACGTTCGCGCAGATCATGGCGCAAGGCACCGCGACTGTTCCTAAACACTTACAGGGTAATCAGGCCGACTGCATGGCGGTAGCAATGCAAGCGGCACAGTGGCAGATGAATCCCTTTGCCGTGGCGCAGAAGACGCACCTGATTAACGGTGTGCTCGGGTATGAAGCTCAACTGGTTAATGCCGTCATTTCACGCAGCGGCGTGCTTGCCAGTCGTTTTGATTATGAGTGGTACGGTCCATGGGAAAAGGTTGTAGGAAAATTCCACATCCGTAAAGGCGATAAAGGCGAGTACCGCGTCCCGGGCTGGACCCTGGCTGACGAAGCCGGGATCGGCATCATTATCCGCGCAACTCTGAAAGGTGAAGATCAGCCGAGAGAACTTGATTTACTGCTGGCTCAGGCCCGAACCCGAAACTCTACCCTGTGGGCTGACGACCCACGCCAGCAGTTGGCATATTTGGCTGTCAAACGCTGGGCGAGACTGTTCTGCCCGGATGTGATTCTGGGTGTTTATACCCCGGATGAACTGGATGATCGCCGTGAAGAACGAGAGGTAAACCCAGCACCGGCGCAGCACGTAAGCCTTGCAGACATTTCAGGTGACAACGTCACTATGACTCAAACGGCTCAGGAATCAGCTCAAAATATCGATGCACTTGCTGATGATTTCCGTGACCGGATCGAGGCGGCTCAGGATGTGGATAGCGCTAAAGCTCTGCGCGCAGATATTGAAACCGTGAAAGTAACGCTGGGTTCTGCCCTGTTCACTGAACTGAAGAACAAAGCTGTGAAGCGTTATTACCTGGTTGATGCTCGTAACAAGGTGGAAGCGGCAATCAACTCCCTACCATCTCCAGATGAACCCGGTGCGGCAGAACGCTTTGGCGAAGCTGAACGCGTGTTGGCATCTGTGAAACGCCATTTAGGAGAGGAACTACACGATCAGTTCAGCATCACCCTGGCGGATATGAAACCGGAATACGTGGACTAACGAGATCGGGAGGAGAAACCCTCCCTCAAGGAGAAGAAATGCGACTGATTAATCGAGGCAGTAAGCAATCCCCTTTAGCTCGCCAGGCATGTGAAATCGCGCTCGCAGCCCACCAGCAAAGATATGGTGACTATGGGCGCAGCAAGATGAAAGAGACCTATACGGTGAGAGTGGAAGGCGTGAAGGTCTGGGTCGAGGTAGTGAACTGCAAGGCAAGCTACGTGGCCACAGCAATGACCGGCATGCGCCGACTGCGTTCCCTGCCCGGCCAGGCAAACTGAAACTGAAATATCAACGACTGAAGACCGGCATATCTATACTCATGCCGGTTACCTGAGGTGAACCATGTCGCAGGTAATTTTTAACGAAGAATGGGTTGTTGGCGCCAGGCTCACAGAAAAAACAGGCCTGACCCAACGACAGATTGAGAAGTATCGCCAGGGCTGCTGGGTAGAAGGTGTCCATTTTAAACGGATATCGCCTTCTGGGGAAAAAACCTTGCGTGGCACAACCTGGTATAACTATCCGAGAATTAATCAGTTAATAAGGGATGCGTAAGATGGCAGCTTTGCCTACAGGTGTCGAAATCAGAAACAATAAGATTTGTATCTGGTTTATGTACCGGGGAAAGCGTTGCCGCGAAATTCTCAAAGGTTGGATTAACACCCCGGCGAACATCAAAAAAGCCGGGAATCTTCGGGCTGTGATCGTTAGTGAGATCAACCTTGGAGAGTTTGATTACCATCAGCGCTTTCCTTCATCGTCCAGAGCAAAAAAAACCGTAACCACTGTTTCAGTTCAAACCTTTTCAGAGCTGTGTGAGCTGTGGACGAGCATTAAAGAAACCGAAATTAGCGCGAATACCATGCGTAAGACTCGCTCACAACTCGGTACGTTAATGCACATCATTAACGGAGATACGCCTGTTTCAACTATACGCCACAGCGACATTCTGAAATACAGAAAGGAGCTGTTGAACGGTGAGACACTTTACCTGGCAAATCCCAGAAGTAACAAACAGGGACGCACTGTGCGTACCGTGAACAACTATATATCGCTTCTGTGCTCCCTTCTTCGGTTTGCACACAAGTCTGGCTTTATCAGTGGCAAACCCTTTGAAGGGATCAAGAAACTACACAAAGGGAAATTAAAACCGGATCCTTTAACGAAGCAGGAGTTTAGTTTGCTTGCGGCATCCGAGCGTGGCCAAAGCCTCAATATGTGGACGTTCGCAGTTTATACTGGTGTCCGTCATGGAGAGCTTGCAGCTCTTGCCTGGGAAGATATCGACTGGGAAAAAGGTACGGCTCATATACAGCGCAACCTTAATGCGCTAGGAATGTTCGTCCCACCAAAAACCGATGCAGGTGATCGCGTTATCACGCTTTTAGAGCCAGCACTAGAGGCCTTGAAGGCACAGCGTAAGCTGACTTCGTTACAGCCCAAAACCGAGATTGTGTTTCATCACCGAGAGTATGGTGCGATGGAATATCAGAACCTGCGGTTTGTTTTCATGCCCAGGATGCGCAAGGGCATACAGAAGGCCTACTACTCTTTATCGAGTATCGGCTCCAGATTTAACGCAGCTGTAAAACGTGCTGGTATTCGCCGCCGGAATCCGTACCATACGCGGCATACTTTTGCCTGCTGGCTTTTATCTGCCGGCGCTAATCCGTCTTTCATAGCCAGCCAGATGGGGCATGAAAACGCGCAAATGGTTTATGAAGTCTACGGTGCGTGGATTGAAGAAATGAATGGCGAACAGGTGCTGATGCTTAACGACAAGCTCGCACGCTGAAGAATTTTTGCCCCTATTATGCCCCTATTGGCTCCGAAGGTAGTAATAAATGCAAGAAAATCAATCAAATACAAAGAAAGAGCAATACAACCTGAATAAACTGCAAAAGCGACTGCGCCGTAACGTGGGCGAAGCCATTGCAGACTTCAACATGATTGAAGAAGGCGATCGCATCATGGTCTGCCTGTCGGGCGGTAAAGACAGTTACACCATGCTGGAGATCCTGCGTAATCTACAGCAAAGCGCACCGGTGAACTTTTCCCTGGTCGCGGTTAACCTCGATCAGAAACAACCTGGCTTCCCGGAGCATATCCTGCCGGAGTACCTTGAGAACCTGGGCGTTGAGTACAAAATCGTAGAAGAGAATACCTACGGCATTGTTAAAGAGAAGATCCCAGAGGGCAAAACGACCTGCTCGCTCTGCTCACGTTTGCGTCGCGGCATTCTGTACCGGACCGCAACCGAACTGGGTGCCACCAAGATTGCGCTTGGCCATCACCGGGACGACATTCTGCAAACGCTGTTTCTGAATATGTTCTACGGCGGCAAAATGAAGGGAATGCCACCGAAGCTGATGAGCGACGACGGCAAACACATCGTGATCCGCCCACTTGCCTACTGCCGCGAGAAAGACATTGAGCGTTTCTCTCAGGCCAAAGCCTTCCCTATCATTCCGTGCAATCTGTGCGGCTCACAGCCGAACCTGCAACGTCAGGTCATTGGCGACATGCTGCGTGACTGGGATAAACGCTATCCGGGCCGCATCGAAACCATGTTCAGCGCCATGCAGAACGTGGTGCCTTCGCACCTCGCCGACGTTGAACTGTTCGATTTCAAAGGGATTAACCACGGTTCAGAGGTGGTGAATGGCGGGGATCTGGCGTTTGATCGCGAAGAGATCCCGATGCAGCCTGCTGGCTGGCAGCCAAAGGAAGAGGATGCGCAATTCGATGAACTGCGCCTGAACGTGGTAGAAGTCAAGTAACCTGGCAGCGTCTCAGATATCGTTTCTGAGACGCGTTTTAAGCTTACTTCAGCAGTCGAACGCGGCAGGTTTTCCCTTTAATCTTCCCGCCCTGCAACTGTTTCCAGGCCTTATGCGCAACCGACTGGCGAACCGCTACGTAGACATGCGCAGGGTGGACCGTGATCTTGCCAATATCTGCCCCGTCGAGACCGATATCCCCTGTTAACGCCCCCAGAACGTCACCGGGACGCATTTTGGCCTTTTTACCGCCGTCGATGCACAGGGTGGCCATTTCCGCCGCCAGCGGAGCGATGCTGATATTACCTGGGGTATTCACCCAGTTGAGTTTCAGTTGCAGCATTTCCGAAAGAATATTAGCGCGCTGCGCCTCTTCAGGTGCGCAGAAGCTGATGGCGAGACCACTGTTACCCGCACGCGCAGTACGCCCGATGCGGTGGACATGCACTTCCGGATCCCATGCCAGTTCGAAATTCACCACCAGCTCAAGCGATTTAATATCCAGGCCACGGGCCGCCACATCCGTTGCAACCAGCACGCGAGCGCTGCCGTTAGCAAAACGCACCAGCGTCTGATCGCGATCGCGCTGTTCCAGATCACCATGCAGCGATAATGCGCTCTGCCCGGCATCATTCAGGGCATCGCACACCGCCTGACAGTCTTTTTTGGTATTACAGAACACCACGCAGGACGCTGGCTGGTGTTGGCTCAGCAATTTTTGTAGCAGTGGAATTTTGCCCTGCTGCGATGTCTCGAAGAACTGCTGCTCAATCGCCGGCAACGCATCGACAGTATCGATTTCAATGGTCAGCGGGTTCTTCTGCACGCGCCCGCTGATCGCCGCAATCGCCTCAGGCCAGGTGGCAGAAAAGAGCAGCGTCTGACGCGTGGCTGGCGCAAAGCGGATCACTTCGTCAATCGCATCGCTGAAGCCCATATCCAGCATGCGGTCAGCTTCATCCATCACCAGCGTTTGCAGTGCATCGAGTGAAACGGTGCCTTTTTGCAGGTGATCGAGCAGACGGCCCGGCGTTGCCACAATGATATGCGGCGCGTGCTGAAGGGAATCGCGCTGCGCACCAAACGGTTGCCCGCCGCAGAGCGTTAAAATTTTAGTGTTAGGCAAAAAACGCGCCAGACGACGCAGCTCACCCGCGACCTGGTCGGCCAGCTCGCGCGTCGGGCAGAGTATCAGGGACTGAGTCTGAAACAGGGTTGCATCAATGTGTTGTAACAGGCCTAGCCCGAATGCAGCCGTTTTTCCACTGCCGGTTTTCGCCTGCACGCGCACGTCACGGCCTTCAAGGATAGCCGGCAGCGCGGCGGCCTGGACAGGGGTCATAGTGAGGTAGCCCAACTCATTCAGGTTAGTCAGTTGGGCTTCAGGCAGAACGTTCAGCGTGGAAAAAGCGGTCACAATATACTCTCGTGGTAATGATTGCAGTCAGATGGCGCGTATCCTCGCAGATCTGCGCTAACGATGCGACAATTTAATCGGCTCTTCATCCGGTGGTGGATCCGGCATCGGCTGCGGACGTGGGACAGGGTCAGGTATCGGCGTCGGATCGGTGGGCACCGGATCGGACTGCCAGGTGTTCAGGCGTTGCAGGGCAAGTAGCATACTCATCTTTTCCTCCAGATTAGGGTGCTGACCCCTAAAGGGTAGACGCAGATAAACAGGAGGCAAAAAAAAGCCGACTATGAAGTCGGCGTCGTACGAATCAATTGTGCTATGCAGTAATTCAAAAAAAGGAAGTAAGACAATATGGAGCGCAACGCCCATCGCTTGACGTTGCATTCACCTGCGGTAGTAATATTGCACCTAACATGGTCGGAGTTTATTGACTTCGCTCAATTAAAATGTCGTTTTGAAGCCGACTCTGCCACAGAAAAGCGTAAATTTACAGCCATTTACTACGATGCAACCACCACGCAACACCGCCAATCAAAACCACTAACATGACGCAAAATGTCGTGAAGCCATAGTGATATTCACCGCCGGGGATCCCTCCGAGGTTTACGCCAAACAACCCCGTCAGGAAGGTACTCGGTAAAAAGACCATCGCCATCAGCGACATGGTGTACGTTCTCCTGGCTAACGACTCCTGCATTACCTGGGCTATCTCATCCGCCATGACTGCCGTTCTGGCAATACATGAGTCAATCTCGTCCAGACCACGTCCGAGCCGGTCAGCGATATCCTGCATTCTGCGGCGCTGATCGTCGTTCATCCAGCTCATGCGTTCGCTGGCCAGTCGCGCATAAACGTCGCGCTGGGGGGTCATATAGCGGCGCATCACGATGAGCTGTTTACGCAGCAACGCCAGAAAACCACGTGGGGGGATTTGCTGATCGAGCAAGTTATCTTCCAGATCGATGATTTTATCGTGAAGTTCTTCTATAAATTCGCTGGCATGATCGGTCAACGCATCACACACATCCACCAGCCAGCTGCCGCAATCCGTTGGTCCCGTGCCCTCTTTCAGATCGTTAATGACGTCATCCAGCGCCAGCACTTTTCGCTGGCGGGTGGAAACAATCATCCGTTCATCCATATAAACACGCATGGCCACCAGCTGATCCGGACGCTCATCCGTACTGCCGTTTATACAACGCAGCGTAATTAACGTCCCCTCACCCATCCGGCTGACGCGGGGTCTGAGACTTTCTCCCGCCAGCGCATCCCGAACGTTGTTGGGCAATAGCGGCGTGGACGCGAGCCACTCGGCGCTGTCCGGGTGCGTGTAGTTGAGGTGCAGCCAGCATGGATGTTCGTTGTCGATGTGATCCTGATCTTCAAGCGGCCTTGCGCCGCCACGTCCATCAAACACCCATGCAAAAACTGCGTCAGGTACGTTAACCTCAGACCCTTTGATGCTCTCCACAGCGCCTCCACCGTTTTATCTCTTTCGGTGTCAGTCTAGCTTTCGCCGAGGGTTAAGCAATAATTATGTGAGGCATCGTCCTGAATACGCTCAGGAATTCACCGCCCATTCGCGGCTTCTTAACGCATTGTCAGCCTGGAGCTCATTTTCCAGACGGAAATTACGTGTTCGTGTCTGGAGCTCAATCACCTGATTGCGCAGCACATCTGACGATCCATTGAGTTCTTCAACCATCGACACGTTGCTCTGCGTTACGCGTTCAAGCTCAGACAAAGCCTGCGTAATTTGTGAAATACCTTTTTCCTGTTCTGATGTTGAGGCGGATATTTCATCCATCAGTCTGCTCACATTGCCCGAACCGGTAACAATATCATGCATATTTTTTTCGGCTTCAGAGACCACGTTAACGCCCTGTGTCACGTTATGGCTGGTAACTTCAATCAATGACTTAATATTTTTTGCCGCTTCGGCGCTACGATGCGCAAGGCTTCTCACTTCGCCCGCGACCACAGAAAACCCTTTACCATGGTCGCCCGCTCGTGCCGCTTCAACGGCGGCGTTAAGCGCCAGAATATTGGTCTGAAAAGCGATACCGTCAATCAGCGAGATAATCTCTGTCATTTGCTGGGCGCAGTCGGTAATCGACTGCATATTGTTCGCGACCTGCCCCATTAACTCTCCGCCTTTACGCGCCTGCAACGTCGCGAGATTCGCCTGTTCGCTGGCTAAACGGGTATTGTCGGCATTATTTTTTGTACTTGCAGCCATCTCTTCCATGCTGGCTGCCGTTTGCACCAGCGAAGCTGACTGCTGTTCTGTTTTGACGGAAAGCTGCGCGCTGCGTGAAGAGAGTTGATCTGACAGGGTCATCGCGGTTTGCGAGGAGGCGCGGATCTCACGGACCAGCGTTGCAATGTTGCTGGAGAGACTATTAATCCCCGGGATCAGACGTCCCGCACAGTTGTTGCCAAATTCAGGTATCGACACGCCAAGTTTGCCTGACGTCACTTCTTCAATACTTTTTTTCACCGTATTGATCGGCGTCACAAGATATTTTGTCATGTACGCCCAAAGCAAAAATAAGGCGATGAATTGTACAATTATGACTGCAATAAAAAGCGAAGAATTTCGTGAAAATAGCGCTATAACTCCATCACTTACCAAAAATACACATAAAAGGAAATAGACAATGAACGTTCTGACACTAATATTTCTTAGCATACGTTTTCCTGGGACATTATATTTTGGTTGGCATTAAGGGTTATAGCATTGCCATACGAATTTGTCCTCACGTTCGTCGCTGGTTTGTTGTTTTGCAGTTTGATATGTGCAGTTTTACTTAAGGCGGATAAAAAGCATGTGTTACGGTAAATATCTGGCTTGTCGTTTGGTTACTGATACTCCTTCAATAACGGTAATTATATATTTAAGGAGAGATACTGTAGAGTGCCGATGTTTAGTGGTGCTTAATAAGTTAACGTAGTTAATATATATTAACTACGTCATTGCACGCCCCTTCCGTTAGGGTGGCTGACGTTCAGGCCAGACAGTCGATAGACTGGAAAAAACAGTCCTCAGTCATGAGGATATTCTCTTTTGCACTTTGATGCCCGCGACGAATATACCAGCCTGCTTCAGGCGCCATGCTTAAATGGAATATCCTTGCCCCCGACAGACTATCGGGGACAGTAATACTCATCGTCACACACCCCTTCTCCGACCCCCTGATCACCTGTTCTGGCATAATGGTGACGCTGCGATCCCCATTTTGCAAAATGATCGTCGTAATAGCATAACGACATATACCGCTACTAAGGCTGTAGCCAACCGTACTTAAATCGGTGATATGTTTTTTAGATAAAAATATTTCAATACCAGAACCTTCAAACCATGTAATGATTTGCTGCGCAAGATCCTCCATCCGCTCACAAAACGCCCTGACTTCGGCCTCAGCCGTATTAACATAGATCGGTTTGTCCCCGATACTCTGTTGCACTTTCTTAAAAAAACGCTCTCTTGCTGACATGTCAACTCCGTGTTTTTCGCCAGTCTCATTATTCTTTTTGGTGCTTCAGCAGAGCATAGCTGGCAATCAACTGCTGAAGATGCTGTTCGGTCTGGTTTAGCTGCGCTGCTGACAGGGGTTGCCCGGCAGGTAAAATGGAAAGCAGACGAAGCTGCTCCTCAAGCGGAACGGTATGGCTGAAGGACTGCGACATGGCAAACACGGCTGATTTCAGTTCACTCACCGTCATATACCTCCCCTTCTGTTCATCCAGTGCGTTCAGCCTGTTCGTCAACTGCTGTAACTGCGTCATTCCCTGATGCCAGCCATTCAGCTCTGACTCTGCAAGTCCGGCAACGCTAATCTGCTTGTGCCACCGCTGCGCCAGGGGTTTGGCCTCTTCAGGCCACAGCGTCAGCGCCTGCTGCACCAGACGGTCGCCGTAGCTTACTGCCCAGTCTGGTTTCAGGTGTAAAAGCTGCGCTAACATCTGCTGTGTCTTACTGATCCCCGGTTCAGGTGGCGGTGACGTTTGTTGCAGCGCCTGCAACTGTGCTGTAGAGAGTCCTTCAGGTATAGGAGCCAGGGACGCGGCCAGCTGCATTTGCGCCGAATCTGGCGCATGCATCATCTGCCATCCCACTGCGACAACACTGGCAGCCACCAGCATGGACAACATACCCGCAGCAAATGGCTTCCACTGCTTCACGGATACAGGAGGCTCTTTATTCAGCAACGGCTCGGGCTGAACCACATAAACCCTTTTACAACGCTCTGTCGGTTCTGTGAGGTGGAGTTCCGCGGCCCCCACCGCGTTCCCCGGCAGACTTACGCCCGTATTTTCGCTGTTTTCCAGACGCACTGCTGCGTTCTGCATCATCGAGCGCAGGGCATCAAGCTGAGCAGCATGCTTAAGTTCGAGGCGTTGCAACATGTCACTCAGAGCGTTCAGATTCTCCTCAGCCTGATAAAGCTGCCCTAAATCGGCATACGTCAACGTCAGCGTTCTCACCACCTGTTGCAGGCGTTTGCTCAGTGCACTGAGGATTTCAACTCGCGCATGGACAGGCTGTGGCCAGAGGCTACCCCACTGACGGACGACCAGTGCAGCCAGTAGCGCCAGCCCTTCATTCATACCATAGAGGCCGGCAAGATGCGTGCGGGCGAGCGTATACCAGGCGGCCGTTTGTAGCTCCACACCGTTATGCTCGAACAGTGACAGACAGAGCGTTTCCGCGTGTTGCCAGTTAACATCCGGGCGTGCCGGATGGGTGAGCTTGTTCATTTCGTCGCGCAAGGCAGCGTAATCCGCAAGCGTGCGCGGATCCCCGCCGGTTTTAAGTTGGCGTTCAGAATTTATTGTCATAACTGTTTTAACCTGAGTAATAACTAGATGGCGGCTCGTGCATCGAGGTATTGCTGTTGTTTCAGATGACGGATTAATATCCTGCCCTCGGGCATAAATTCCGTGCCGTAGCGCACCAGCCCCACCCCCTTCAGCTCCGCATCAATGGCGTAGCGGAGTTCACCGGGCTGCATCTGTTCCTGCATCACCACGTTAACCCGGCTCAGGCGCGGCTCATATTTCAGCAACACGGCCGACAGTGTGGTGATCAGCTGGTGGGCGGTCCCGGGCATTCCCTGGAGGATTTTTGTCATATCCGGCAGGCCGTAGTCCGGCAGGTGAGCCAGCGTACCGGCGCGGCAGTTGAGGATGCGCTGCATGTTATCGAGTACTGATAAAATCACCTGATTCTGTTCGCTGACCTGGTTGAGGCTCAGGCCACCTGAGAAATTGCCGCTCAGCATTTCATACAGCGATGGCGCATTATGTCCCTTTGGCATCAGTCATCCTTCAATGGCTGTAACGTCAGGTGGTTATTCCCGGCCTCCAGAATGCGCGGCTTATCCGGATCGAGATCTTCACGTTTTAGAACCTGCTTCCAGGTATTGTTGACCAGGTCCGGGTGACGAAACAGGCCGACTACCGCGACAAACTGCGTTTCTTCTTCCATTGGCATATCAAGATTTGTATCACCGCCCGGTTTTACGACCACATCGCGGGTCGCCATCAGGTCAGTTTTCAGGATAGTTTCGCCATCGTTCAGTAGTTGCTGGTAAACCGTTTTATCGAAGATTTTACGGTCTTTCAGCTGATAGACACGAACTACCACCGGCTCGGAGAGTGAGTTACTTTCGCGGGAATCGGTGTTTAGCGCTTCACGCGCCGTGAAATCCAGGTGCAGCATCTTAATTTTTTTGTAGAACACGGCGTGAAATGCCGATTTGGTGCCATCGGTGATACCCTGCGTCATCCCGCACCCCGTCAGGCTGAACGCCAGCAGTGCAGGCAACCAGCCTGCGGATTTAATCAAACTTGTACGTAACACGTCGGTTTCCTTGTTGTGGTATTGCCGGCTTCAGGCCAGTGTAATAGCCCAGTTCCGTCGTAAAGGTCGGTGGGATATCGTCTTTAAGTTCCCCCTCATCAGCACCCAGCACGCCGTTCATCCCGAGCCAGAAAGGGCCTTCGCCAAGCGGCGGAACGGCCAGCAGTCGGGTCCGTGTGGTCAGGGTGATCTTTGCTTTAAAACGCCAGCCGAGCCAGACACGAAGCATCACCAGAAAGTCCTGATACAGCAGACCGTCCGGCTTCCAGCCCTGTGCCTCCTGTTCATTATCCGTTGTAAGCGCAACCAGCAGTTGGCTACCCGCATCCATCGCTTCGTCACCCAGTGGCGTGTTGCCGTCCAGCAGAAAATCGTCATCACCGTAAAAGCCCAGCGGCTGACCCATTTCCACCGGCCGCAGGCAGTATGGACTGACCTTCACGGTGGTATCCGGGGCCAGCAACGTCACCAGCGCCTGCATTCCCTCCTGAGTTTTGCCCGGTTGCTGTAGAACACCCAGCAGAGCCAGAAAACGAGATACCGGTGTGGCGATGTGGTCTGCTGTGCCGGGAATACCCAATCCCACCAGGCCCAGCAGTGACTGCGAGATGCTGTCCGTACCACCGGGTTCAAAGGTGGCCGGATAAGAGTATTTACGCCAGATACGGTAAAACTGCGTCAGAATGCGATGGCTGAAAATATCCAGAAAACCCTGTAGTGCGTCATGCCCTTCCCGACGCTGAGCGATGTCATCGAGATACGCCATCGGCAGGGGTGAGTCGACACCGTACATTCCCATAAAGGTCGTGCGGATAAGTGGTGGCCGGCTGTCATCATCCTCATCATACTCCACGGCTTTCAGCTCACTGGCCGGAAATCCCATCCCCGGATGCGGGGCAAAGCGTACCGGGTCATCGCCCGGGTGACTGGTCGAGCCCATCAGCGGCCTGCCCGGGTTACGCTTCTCCAGCAACTGGCATAAACGATAAAAGTTAATACGATGCAGGTCGGCTTCCAGCCGTGGGCTCAGCCGGGAATGCGGCGGTTGTGCTTCTCTTCCCATTCCAGGCGTTCTCCGGTCGGTTGCAGAATGATAATCAGGCGGTTAAACAAATAGATGTCAGTGTATAGCGCAAAGAATCGGCTCATCATCTCGCCAAATAAGCAGATGTCGCCGCGTCCGGCAAAGCCATTGCTGTCCAGCGTGACTTCAATCTGCACGCCACGGACCAGGTAGCCCTGTTCAAAGCGCTCCGTTTCACTGTGCTTCACCTCGAGGATGGCTTCCAGACGGCGACGGTTCATCTCGCTGTCGGTCCATTCATACAGCGCCAGGGTACCGCGCAGCACGTCGGCATTATCCATCATCGACAGAAATCCGCTGCCAAGGTGACTCAGCACGCGCCAGTGGAAACGGTCCTGCGCCGGTGGGTAACAAGGCAGCGTCGGCGCACACAGGTTGCGCACGGCAATGCTGACCGAAGTGGTTTTCATCACCGTATCAAGCACGGTGCTTTGCAGCGCACGTCGTGGCAGTTGACCATTGGTGCCAGTTAGCGTCAGCGACAGGCTTTCGTCTTCCGGGACGGTATGATTATCAAATGCTTCGCCGCCAAGGATGAGCCAGGTGTTATGCAGGCCGGACGGACCGCGGCGCACGCGGGTGTGGTAGTAATATTCCGGTGCTTCATGACGCATCATTCCTCCCTTATGACGGAAGCTCGAAAACGGCACGTAGGTATGCTGGCTCGATGACATCACCGAATCCACGGTATATATCTCGGTATGGCCATCCTGCACGCGCATCGGGCGCAGCATGTATTCGGTTTGCAGAGAATTGAGCGTCAGCGGATCGGATTCCAGCGGGAACAGGTTAATGACCGGCACACAATTCAGGCGCAGGTGCTTTTCGGTAAAGCTGAAGTCATGCTCCCAGCGTTCCGCCAGCACCACGTCGATTTCAAACCACGGGATCTCAGCCGGAAAGACCACGCTGTCAAGCCCGCGCAGCCCCGTAAACATGAATTTTTCGCGAAAGGTGAAGTACTCCAGCAGCAACTGGTAACCGCTGAAACTACTGTCCCCCTTCGGCCACAGTCTGTCATCATCACCAAATCCCAGTGCGGTGAAATACCCGTCCATCGGCCTTCTGTCCGCGTCACCCGGCATGCGTAGCCACAGGCGCGCAGTATTCATGGTAAAGGCTTCATGCATGGCGCAGGCCAGCGGCGCGTCAGCATTGAAATAGAACGGGATCTGGCTGAGATCGACACGGCTCCAGTCAGCAAGATGGCTACAACTGAAGCGCAGGCTGATGACAGAGCGCCCGTCAGGATCAGTCGACAGGCGGGCATGCTCCAACGCCAGTGGCTGAAGGGTTATTTCTTTAGTTGTGGTGTAGCGACAACGCGTGCCTTTTTCACCGATCGGCCGCGAATTGACCTCGAAACCTCTGGCAATACGCATCGGTTCTTTCATCTCACGCCAGACAGGAGTGAACTCCACCACCGACATCGAGGGAATAGTGCGCAGGTAATGCGGCCACAGCAGACTGACCAGCCCTTCAGTCAGTTCAGGCAGGTCGTCATCAAGCTTCTCACGCAGGCGGCCCATCAGGAAGGCAAAGCCCTCGAACAGGCGCTCCACGTATGGGTCGCGCGCGCCCGCTTTATCGAGATTGAGCATTGCTGCCTGCTCCGGGTGAGCGCGGGCAAATTCTTCGCCGGCTTCCAGCAGGTAGCGCATTTCAGCGTCGTAATAACGCAGGGTTAAGTCGTCCATATGAACCTGAATATGTGTGTTTTAAAGGTATGTCAGTCGCTTTACCCGCAAAGCACCGCACTGCCTGCCGGGTCAAGCGCAATCAGACCCGCCAGAAGCTGGTCCATCTCTGGCTGAAGCCGTGACTTGTCGGTTTCACTGCGGGCGGCTTTCATGCGCAGCAGCCTGAGACGGCGCGATTTCACTTCAAACAACAGCGCCGGTGTCCACTGAGTGAGGGTGATGGCCTGTGCTGCACCGTCAAGTTCACCCAGCAGATGCAGGGCCAGTTCATTCCTACCCTTCTGCTCCGCCACACGTGCCATCAGCAGGCGCAGCAGCCATTTGTCTTTCGTTGAGTCCGTACCCGGGCGCGTCTGCAGCCAGTGGAATGTGGCATCCAGACCATCCGTGTCCGCTTTCTCCAAAGCTTCCGGTTCAAGGGCCAGAATATCGTTGCCAGTTTCACTCACGGCATTGACAGGTTCATCCCGCCAGTTGGACATCTCGTCGAGCACGCTCTGGTTTATCCAGTTCAGCGTGACCTCATCAGCAAAGGGGGTGCCGTCATTGAAGGCCAGCGTTTCAAGTCCAGGAAGGCGCCGCAGCAGCCCTTTCAGGTCAGCGGTAATGATATCGGCCGGCACATCCTGGCCTGATTTAATCAGGGCCTGATGGATGTACCACTGCAAATCCAGCCAGAGATGATTGGCGCCACGCGAGAAAGTGCTGTCCGCTTGTTCCAGTATCTCCAGCCAGCTCTGTTGCAAATACAGCCGTTTAAGCATTGCACGCTGGTCAGCCCGCGGCGGTTCGATGCGCGTTTTCCCTTCGGCATCCGGTGCCGGGATCGCTCTCAGCGTGTCGTGACGCAGACTTTTCATCAGCCGGTGTGCGGCAAGCCAGCCATCAGGTTGCTCACGCAAATATCCCGTCAGGGTTCGGGCCTGAGCCAGCAAATCCTGACCGGACGTGATGCGGCTCAGCACTGGCGCGTCCTGTTCTGCCGTATGAGATGCCGACTGCGGGCGTGTCTGACTGCTGGCGTTCTGGGGTATTACCGCATCCACGCCACCGGCTTTCATCAGGCGGGCTCCCAGCGCGCTGTACAGGGCACTCAGATCTGGACGTGACGCTTCAGGCTCAGTTTCAAGACTGTCTCGGATGAGCAGCAACGCACCGGTCGTACGCTGGGCATCGTCGCGTACCACTTCTGGCCAGAGTAACAGGCTGTCAAGTAGACGAGAGCCTGCGAGCCACTCCAGCGCCGGTTTACGGCTTCGCTCGCGCTGAGGATGGAGCTGTGTTCCATACTGGGTTAGTAATCCCGCCAGTAACTCAAGCCCTTCAGCAAACCCGGTTTCACCGTCCTGGTGCAAGCGCGCCCAACAATAGTAAGTAGCAACCCGGACATCTTTGGCCTCTGTAGTCAGCACCTTTTCAGCCAGCTGGCAAATCAGCCCGGTATCAATGCCGGAAAGTTTATTGACCTCCTCCCGGATACGCTGGAAATCATCGTCATAACCCGGGTCTTCTCCTGTAGGATTGATCTCACTGATAGGGGTAAGCCAGCGCTGCCAGCTTTCCATACGTGACTGCGCCTGCTGTCGCAGCAAGGTTTCATCCGCCTGGCAGGCAACAACCAGATTCTGCAAAGCGTCCATTATTCGACTCCGTCCATGTCACTGTTTTCTGTGTTGGTCATCAGCGCCTGCGCCATAGCCGCGCTGTCGACGCTGAATATTTGATCTGGCAGCGTAAAACCCCGGAGTGCCAGTAACGCCAGCGGCCCACTGCCCAGTTGTGAACGCAGTACCCACTGTAGGGTCCGACCATCCGGGGCGGTAAAACTCATCATCCACTGACTGCGGTCTAGCTGCTCTCTCTTACTTTCATCCAGCCAGCGAATAAAGCCCCAGGTTCCGCTGTAATCACCAAACAGACGTGCGCCCGCATTGACGGTGGTCCATGTCAGCATGGTTCCGGGCTTGTAGGTGTCACCAGGCCAACGGAAGCTCTGCCAGTCTGCCATCTGGTTGAAGTAGTGCAGCTTTTGTCCATCAATAGTCAGTTGCGTTTCTACCACCTGCGGTACCGGACGCGCCTGTAGCTCAAAACTGATGCCCTGACTGCCGTCGGTAAATAAGATATCCGATAGCTGGGTGAGCTGATTAATCGCCCTCAGGAAGGCTGGATTAAAGCTCAGCCCCTGGCTATTAACCTTATCCGGCACCCACTGGCTGCCCTCCTTGTGCAGCACACCGCCGAGTTCCGTGGTCAGGAAGCGCTCAATGCGTCCGCTATCCTTACGCACAAACTCAGCCAGCATTGGCAGAGAGGAATCACTCTTGCTGATAGCGAATGGGAAACGTCCGTCAAATGCCGTATGCCAGTTCGCCACCACGGAGCGACTCCATTTGTCATTCAGGCTCGCTGCCGATGGCTGAAGCACAGTTTCCCAGGCCTGGGTCAGTGGCTGCACAAACATGGTGCTGCCAAAACCACTCCACTCTTCGCCCAGGCTTGCAGCAATCAGGCTACCGTACTGCTGGGTGTCGGTCAGGTCCACGCTTTTGCCCTGGAACACGGTCTGCGCCAGGCTCTGCATCATTTCCTGAGGGTCAGAGGCGCTGGCGACCTGTTGCAGACGCAGACGCACACGGGTGATACGGGTAAGATACGTTTGCAGGCTCAGTGAGTTGTCAGCCGACATAAAGTTGCTGCCTTTGTTTTTACCCATAAGTGCCAGCAACGGTCCAAAGGTTTCATCCAGTGGGCCCTGCGGGCCTGAGGCTGACTGGTCAATTACCGGTTTGTCCTTCCCGCCTACCAGGTCTTTAGCCGATTTGATGATGGAGTCCGACAGGCCTTCACTCTTCTGGCCGGTCTGCCCCTGCCAGGCGAGGGTGTTCATCAGGGCAATCAGCGGTGACTGCCGAACATCACTCATCAGCGTCAGCTGGTCGGTGACGTCTGCAATATTGTTTGCCGGATTAAGTTGCAGGCTGTTGAGGAAGCTCAGCCAGCTACCGGCAAAGTCGGTGAAGTAGCGTTCCGTCAGACGTACTTTCAGTGCTTCCGGCGACAGGTCTGAGGAGACGGCTTTCCGGCTGTCGCTCAGCACCCAGTCAATTTCATCGCGGCGGGAGTTCGCCGCTTTCTCAATGGCCTGCTGGATACCTCCCTCCCAGGCCTGACGGGTGAACATGCCTGGCACCACCTCATCGGTGGTAAACAGGCGACGGGCATCGGTACCGCCGGTCATGTCCTCCAGAGACACATCGGCGAAGTTACGACGCACGGATTTGAGCATGTTCTCGTACAGCGTACTTTCCGCGTTGCGCCGTCCAATTTGTTGCAACAGCACCTGGCGGCTCTGGCTGACCAGTTGCGCATCCGGTGTGGTTTTCCACTGTGGCTGCGCTGGCAGTTCGGTGATGTAGAAAGCCCACAAATCTGGTGACAGGCTTTGCCACAGGCCAGCTGAGATGCCTAAACGCGTCGGCTGCACGGTTTTCATGGTTTGCGCGTAGAATGCACCATCAGCTTTATCCGGCCAGGACATCATCAGCCAGGCTTTCAGCTGGTCATAACCCGGTTTCGCCATCTGTGTCCGCTGGTCGCTGTTGGGTGCCGAATTGACCAGCGCAATGAGCTTCTGCTTAAGCGCTTCATTTGCCGGGTCACGTATCAGACGGTTGTTCGCCACCCCGTACCAGGGCAGCATTGCGTCAAGCAACTGCTGATCATGGTTCAGACCAAAGCGCTGATACCATGGCGTGCCGTCCTGAATATGGTGCAGCAGGCGACCGGCATCATTACGCAATGCATGCAGGGCCGTCAGTTGGTAATCCGATACAGAAGGGTGGTCCACCAGAGCATGAGCCTGCTGTGCAACAGAAACTATTTGTGACCGGTTGACCGCAAACGACAGCAGCGTCCCTCCCCCCCAGACGCTGATGATGGCCATCAGTGTCCAGGCCATCGCCCGTTCCCACGGCATACCGACACGACGGCCACGTACGCGGGTGCAGTCGTCGACAATCCCCTGCCAGGTTGCTGGCAGAGTCAGGGCATGACGCTGTGATCCATAATTCTCAGCGTCGGCTGTTCCCGCTGACATTTCGGCAGGTTTCTTCTCCGACAGGCTGAACATCAGACCACGCAGCGGGACGCGCTGCTGAGAAACAAAGAGCCATGGCTGCAACTGCTGAGCCCAGCGGGCAATAGCACCGTCGTTCAGGTGCTGGCTCAGGCGCAGCAGGAAGTCGTGGCTGCTGTTTTCCGCGACCTGACTCATCCCCTGCGTCCGCAGGGCTGGCAGCATCAGTTCCAGCTGGCGGATCACATCGTCTTCTTTTGCGCGTGGTGGAAAGCTTGCGCCTACAGCCTGCTCAGGACGCGTACCCTGCGACCATTGACTGCTGCACAGTTGCCACAGCCAGACCGGAGCGGAATAACGCAGCAGTTCGCTGATTTTTTCCAGGCCGCGTAAATCGTTGTCACTGATTTGTGGGGTCAGATTAAGTGACTCAGGCAGTACACGGACAATCCCGTCCAGCGGACGCCCGCGGCGCAGTTTACGCAGCGCGATGTATTTTTCGCGGTCAGGCTCCGATGCCAGGCTGCCACCGTAAATCAGCACTGTGCGGTTGCCTTCAAGCCACTGCTGCTGTTGCAGGCCAGGCACCAGTTGCTCAATCGCAGCTTCATCGCCGGTGATCAGCAGCAGACGGATCTTGTTTTGCCACAAAAAGCTATAGCGTCGGCGTAAATGAGCTTTTACATGATCCTTTTTACTGGACTTTTTATAGTTATTAAGAACAGTAGCTGTGACGGACTTTCCTCCCGTGATATGCTGAAAGCGGTACTCTTTTTGATGGAACCACACACCGAAATTCATCAACATCAGGAACACAGAAATTAAAAACATGCATAAGAACCAAAGGCTCACTTTTTCTTTTGAGGATACCCACCCAAAGATATCCCCATAGTAGTAACATCCTATAAAAGTCAGCACACCAAAGATAATGAGACAGGATACAAGACCAATCACTCTCCATTTTGCCGAGGTGTTCAATTTAATGCTCCTTGCTATTATCAAATGGCTTAATGACATTTAAAAGGTATTCATCACCAACGCCAGTGACCATTAAAACCGGCTCATTATTTTTTTCTGATATGAAAAGTGCCAGAGCAAACACCAACCAAAAATGGTGCTCATTTAAATTACCCAGCATCAAATTTAAATGCGTTATCTCACACTCCCATTCAACATTCATAGATAAAGATGACAGTCTTAATATCTCCGAAATTTCTGAAGCTTCCTCCGCACTCGTATTGCTAAAAAGTACTCTTGTCGTTTTAAGGACATCTGACTGGTAAGTCATCATGTGGATGACTTCTTGTTTGGTAAGATTTTTGTTGCATACCATTGGTCGCAAAGCCACACCATTATTATCTTTTTCAGGTGGTTGTTCTTGATGAGTCACCAGCAATATTGAAGCAAACTCTGTTGAGTTAGGGGGGTATTTTTCAAAACATTCAATGTTTGCAGATATTATTATTGACACCCGATTTTTTGAGATGTTGGATAATGTATCAAATCCCTGCCCTAATGCTTTACTCCAACAGTAATAATTACGCAAGCAATTTTCATCAATCCCGATCGCAGCCCAACACTCTTGAAATATTGAGAAAGTAATATAATTACTATCATAGGTAAATATAACATCAAATATACATGATTCACTCAACCGTAACAGCCTTGTTCTGACAGACGACAACAGTTCGTAAATCAGTTGTTCTTCAGTATATAAATCATCGTTATGGCCCCGTAGTTTCAATCGCTGGTTATTATATATTTCAACCGAATGAGACATTGCTATATCGGTTTGCGATATTGCAGAAGGGAGAAACAGTTTATAAGCGGAAACATAAAACTTTTTACTTGCCCATTCAGTCCAGTCTTTCCTGACCAATGCTGCTTCGCGCTCTCTTGCTTCGAATGCCGACAAACACAAACCATGGTAATAGATTCTAACGGAAATTATGACAGAAAAAGCCAGGGGCACCGAAAAAAACAACAGGGTAAGCAATTTCAAAAGCTCATTATCTTCAGCAGGCAAAATAATTTTAGCCCCAACCCAACTAACCACCACAATCAACAAAATACCTATGAAAGAAAAAAACCATTTACTCCATTTAATTCCAGGAATCTTATCGACTGGAGGGATTATTTGCACAGGCCAATTCATATCATTCTCCATCATTGTTAACAGCACATTCCCTTAAGCAAAAAAATTCTTAACATGCCATACTGTCAATTATGGATTTAATATCTGAGTATGACTGAAGGTCTTTACTGCGATTACTACATATGATCTTCTTAAATACCTCATCCTGATAAAATAGCCGCTGCGCGCTCAACACATCAAGCCCAAAATCAATAACATCCTTATCGGATGTTGAGAAAATTGAATAATAATAATCCAGCGCAGGATGCAATAATTCCATAACATCACGCTCACTAAATTTATGCGGCATTCTCATTTTCCGATATGCTCGCAAAATATAATTAACAACTGAAATTCGACCCATTTCTAATGCATTTTGCTCTGTTAATCCAAGTGAGTAGTTTAATTTTTTTTTGCATTTACCATCGCCATTCGCCACCTGAGCTATTCCGCCTCCATCAATATAAGACCATGTATTAATATTGCTTAATAGCTGTTGTTTTTGCCATTTATCTAGCGTATACATTAGCAAACCAAATACTGATGGGTCGTAATAGCGAAGTAATATATTACCAACTGATTGAATCGACTGTACGGCGGACAAAGCGACCTGTTCAGCAAGCTGCTCCCCAGTTAAATCCGTCGAAATCCACGCACAGACGCTACGCCCTTCCCCGGAGTCAAGTTTTTCTATTTTCAACTCATTTAATGAATGGTAAATACTATTCTTAAACAATTGACCATCTCTCTCGCTGGAGGCACTAATAGGGAAAAGGTAAAGTGGTAAAGCCCCCTGAAGTTCTCCCTGGCGGAATGTAACCGGAAAAGATTTATACTCTCTAAGAATACCGGGCAAAAAAAGTTCTGAATGATACTGTTCTAAAGATGCATCTATTAGTAGAAAACATTCCCCATTTTTCCCAAAAGCAGCATTGGTAATTTCTTCATGTATGTCGTTAAAAAATTTACCATCCATAATCAACCCTACCAGAATAATATTAGAAAAATATTTCAGTTAATTTTTATTTATGATTTTCATAAAACATCATTATTTTATTCATATTTAGCCGCTCCCTCTCTCAGTAGAGATAGCAATTTTCTCCTGAATAGGTAAATTTCAAAAATTGGGCATACTGGCTTATCTCGTTTCCTGTCGAGGGTAACCAAAATAACACTGTCTTTTTCTGTCTAGTAGTAAAACCAGCCTTCATCTGAATAAATGAATTTCCCACTGGGACAGGCAGATTTACTTTTATCACCCGGCTCATGCCACTTCCCATTGTCTTTTAGTTGTTGCTCACGTTTTTTTGTCATCTTATTGAGGTTTAATGTTGTAATATTTTTTCACACCCAGCAGATGAAATATCTCCTCCGCCAGTTTGCAGCGTGTTGGAGCACAGGCTTTATAAGCAAAGAATGCAATTAATCCTGAAAGACCCCCTCCCCCCAACAATGCTATAACATACAACCAAAAGTATGTGGTGATAAATAACTCAAGGCCCTTCCAGGTATCTTCAATCACTTCACTCAGAACTCCCGCAAAAAAGCACTGAGAAGAAAAAAATCCCCGTGAGAATAAACATATTTTTAATCCGCCACAGCATATGCGCAATATGCCCCATATCACATTTCGGACATACAGACACTATCCGCTCTTCCGGTAACGCAATGGCATAGACTTCATAATGATCATGCTGCCACTCAACAATCATGTCCACATTATCCCCAGACTGAAGTCGGGTGATGCCCACCCAGCCGCGAAATGGTCTGCCATTAATATCTCCCTGCACATATTCCGCCGAATCATTTGATGATTCGCTCTCAGCCATAATGGCAGCCCCGACGCCAGAACTCCCTGCGACTATCGCGGCGGCGGCGGCAGCTCCGCGCTGGCCATCTGATATCTCCTGCAACGTGCTGGTCCGGTAGGCATCTGCATCAAAATACTCCCGAAAATATTCGCTACGGAAAGACTGCAGTTTCCCTGATATTTTCTCCAGAGGACCATAAGGCGGCAATACCGGCGGCGGCGGAAGCTCACGTGTCCACGGCCTACCGTTCATCACCTCAATCTCTCGCTTTGTACGCAGGTCTGCTAATTTTTCTGGCTCAACAAAACGGGAGCATATCTGATGCTGCTCTTCTGAATTCATGTAATATCCTTTATCGCCTCTTCCAGGGCTTTATTCTGGTCTGCCACACTGCGGTTGAACGGTGCTGTTCCAAATACGCATTTCCTGCACCATATCTGAAGCTCATCGTCCGATATCCAGGTCACAACCAACTGTAACAAACTTATTGCCACCATGGTTTCCTGGGTCATTAAAATAGCCAGTATTCTGACATCAAAATATGTGGTCGCCAGTTTTACAGATATGTATTCCGTACCGGATGTCATCTTGGCGGCTAATATCTTTTCCTGAGTCTGAGGCTCTGTCTGTATCGTGGCGCCTAAATCTCTGACGACTTCCCTGGCACATACAGCCCGGTATGTGTGCCGGTAACAAAAATCAGGATTTTCGTTTTCTTAATTAATAGTAATACCAGTGTTCAAACAAGTAGCCAAACTTACGTGTTGGTTGTGGATCATGAAATTGATTTGATGGTTCATGCCATTTATCTTTTTTTTTCTGATGCCGTTCTCTTTTCTTAGTGATTTTCTTCAGATTCACATTGGTAACATTCTTCATTTCCAACAAATGGAATATTTCTTCTGCCAATTTGC
Source organism: Enterobacter sp. MGH 38 (assembly GCF_000492855.1). NCBI lineage: Bacteria > Pseudomonadati > Pseudomonadota > Gammaproteobacteria > Enterobacterales > Enterobacteriaceae > Enterobacter > Enterobacter sp. MGH 38. Next base: position 1,530,403 of record NZ_KI535608.1, read on the forward strand.
ACCAAGTGGGTGCGCAGGCTTTATAAGCAAAGAATGCAACTAATCCTGAAATAATTGCACTACCACACAAAAAAACAAAGATAGGAAATCCATAATATCTCCAAAAACCCTCACTTATCCATTCATTTTCAGAAAATGATTTAATCAGACACACACATATAAATGCCATGATAAAGATTATGTCCAGGATAAACATATTTTTAATTCGCCAAAACATATGCGCAATATGTCCCATATCACATTTCGGACACAAAGAAACTATCCGCTCTTCCGGTAACGCAATGGCATAGACCTCATAATGGTCTTGCTGCCACTCGGCAATCATGTCCACATTATCTCCCGCTTTTAGTCGGGTTACACCCACCCAGCCGCGGAATGGCTGACCATTAATCATTCCCTGTACATATTCCGCCGAATCATTTGAAGATTCGCTTTCAGCCATCATTACAGCCCCGACACCAGGGCTCCCTGCAACTATCGCTGCAGCAGCAACCGCACCTCGCTGCCCGTCAGTTATCTCTGGCATAGAGTGGGTTCGGTAGGCATCTACACCAAAATACTCCCTGAATCTTTCATAGCGAAAAGACTCCAGTTGTCCTGATATTTTCTCCAGAGGACCATAAGGCGGCAGTACCGGCGGAGGGGGAAGCTCACGCGTCCACGGCCTGCCGTTCATCACCTCAATCTCCTGCTTTGTACGCAGGTCTGCTAATTTCTCTGGCTCAACAAAACGGGAGCATATCTGCTGATTTTCAACTGAATTCATGAAATATCCTTTATCGCCCCTTCCAGGGTTGTATTCTGGTCTGTCAGACTGCGGTTGAAAGGTGCTGTACCGAACACGCATTTTTTACACCATATCTGAAGTTCGTCGTCTGAAATCCAGGTCACAACCACCTGTAACAATGTAATCGCTACCATCACTTCCCAGGTCATCAGTACTGCAAGTATCCGAATGCCTAAAAATTCAACTGCCAGACCACGGGCGATTAAATCAGCCCCATCCTTTGCAAGAGGTTTGCCAATAAGCTCCAGCAAAAGACCGATCGATTTTGTGACTGCCAGGACATCAATCGTTGTTTTAATAAGCAATACAGAGGAAAGTAAAAAACGGTTATTTTCTAGTTCATCAATAAATGCTCCGCCATCCACATACACCGAAAGCAACGAAGCGGTTCCCCCCGCTGCTGCCCCAACCCCCTTGACCCACGACACCGTAAGCTCACGGGCTTCCAGTCCTTTCTCTATTGCCGGTAAAATAACTGACGTCCCCTGGCTCACCATCGCCAGCCCGCTGGCCATCAGGCTCGACAGCGGCTTTTTCTCTTCCCTGACCTGTCCGCACAGGTAGATAAAATCCATTGCGTTCAGCACCAGCAACAGACTGTTTATCCCTGCCAGTCGGTATTCACCTTTTCCTTTCTCTGTTGCAAAATGTTCCTCCAGCCTGCTGCTCATCGTCTGTTTAATCGCAGTCACTTCATTCTGGTTCGCCATAAAGCGCCCGCTGCTGCGAATACCTGCCAGCACCGTCTGGCGCAATTCCGGGGCATCTTTCAGATACGCATTCACTAACGAGTGAACTTTTTCTGAAGGTATTCCCGCCCTTATCATAAATATCAGCCTGAACGCCGTGGTCGCCAGCTTCTCGCCTGCCTTATCCACCCGCAGAATGCGGCTTATCCTGTCTCCCACCGTGACGATAAACGCATCCGTGTTGAAGAGCTGTACTTCCAGTTTGCTGGCATTTTCCCGCAGCCCCTTCACGACAGTGTTCATCGATTTCTGGTAATAGCCCTCCAGCTTTTTCATATTGCTGACCTGCTGCATCAGGGCTGCCGTCATGGCGGTCGCTGTCAGAGGCGTCACGTCCTCGTCCTTTTTCCCTTTCACCGTCGCCAGATACGGCTCCAGCTCACTGATTAGCTGCGGGTTATTGGCAGCCACATGCCGCCACAGCAGATTCCCGCGATTTTTAGTGCTGTACTCATTCCACCAGCCGTCTATCTTTGCCGCCCCTGCCGGACAGCTGTTGATCCCGTGCATGGCCATCCCCACCGCTGACTGGTAGAACAGCCCTGCCCGCTGTGCCTCGCAGTGGAAATCATCCAGCGTTGCCAGCAGTACCGGTGCACTGAGCCAGTTCACCACGCTGACGATACGCTTCTGGAAGATAGCGTTAACCGAATCAACCAGGTTCGTGTAGCATGTATCAAAGTTCGCCTGTCGGGTTGCGTTGAGCTTTTTCTGATAGGGTGCCCAGCTCCGGGCCCGGACTCCACTGAAATCCTGCGAGGGTTTAGGCAGATTTAAGGCCAGCTCCTCATCGACCTGCGCCTGTATCGCGGCAACCCGTCGCTGGTGAGCAGCCAGCGGTTCGGGTGGACTCATCAGCACACTCTCCGGGTATGATGCCGTCACGTTCTGCGCATGCCAGTTTCTCACTAACCTGTCATCTGCCCTGATTTGTGCCAGCACATCAGGCTTACCCTGATACCTTTTCTCAAGCGCCTGCAGACGCGAATCCAGATATTCGTCTGTCAGCATGGGACCATCAGTTCTTCGTCTCCACATTGCGTCCTCCCGAGATTCGGCATTGCTTTCCAGCAGCGTTCTGACGGCATCGAGATTTGTTTTGGTGGCGAACTCAAGCTCACGCTCCTGCAGAAACTGCGCCTGGCGCCCCAGCACATCCTGGCTCCATCCGTTAAGCTCATGAACAATCCCCACCGGATCCCAGAGTGGAAGCAGCAGCGGCGTCATCCCCTCACTTCGGTTTTCCATGGCCGTGACCGTCGCGTCTGCCCTGCCACTGCGGCTTTTTGCCCACGGATACAGGCTGGACTGCATTTTCACCACATCATTATTGACCCGCCAGGGGGCATCCACCGCCGGATCCCAGAGTGACGTTACCTGGCTGACATTTACCACTTTCGCATCATCCGGACCAGGCAGTTGACCAGAAACAGAAGGCACCTGATAGTCCAGTACCTGATTCAGGCTTGCTGCGGTGACATCGGTCCCTGTTTTTGTGCGCTGGGACCCCGACACCGAAGGCATCACTTTCTGCATTCTCTCAGTGCGCTCTTCTGGCCTGGTGCGATACCGATCGAGCGTTTCCTGCTCCCACGGATACTGACTGAACGCAAACCACACATTGCCGCACTTATCCGGGGATTCAATGCTCATGAACTCGACGTTTTGAGCGATATGCTCGCCCGTTTCGCACAGCGCTTTATCCACCGGTACAGGATTAGACGCCACCTGTTGCAGCCACAGTGAGCCGTCCGGCGCAACGCTGTAGCACTGCCAGTAATTGGTGCCCTGCTTTCCTTTTTCATAAAAAACGTAAAGGTAGCCCTGGCGAAGCGCGCGGAGTGTGTACTTTTCATTACTGGCGAGCGTTACCCCGGTGATGCGCGGATCATTCGCCCATCCCGGTAAACTGGCATTAATATTTTCCGGCACAACAGCATAGCGCACGGGCAGTACTGTCAGGCCTTTCGTTGTGCATAACCCCTGGCATGCCATATTCACATCCTTTTTTTAATTAAGCCTGTAAATAAAAATTCTTATTCAACCAGTGAAAAAATTAGAGCCTGCGATCACTTTATGGCCGGAACATAGACAAAGCACACGGTCCTGATCCTGTACCAGAAGTATGCCATTACTGACGATACCAACTGCAGTGGCCAGGATGGGAAATGTTCCCTTACAGACAGTACAGATGGCTTTGTCATTATTTTGTGCCACCTGTTTTCCATCACTAAAATAATTCGCAGTTGCAGTAATTATTTTCCCATTACTCGTCCTGTCACCTAAAACGGCTAATTTTGTAGTCATCTTTTTCCTCAAGTATTAGCTAAGCATCACCACAGCCCCTTGCTGTTGGGCTGCAGAAATGATTCCGGGTTTGCAGCCAGAAGGTAGCGAAAGCGTTGAATTTAACGTCGCCGCAGACTGCTGTTGAACCGCAATACATTTCAACGTGACGTTTTTGCCAGTACCAACTTCAACCCCCGCGTCACTTAACCGTATAAATGCCCCCCCACAAACCAAAAGGATTTCTTTTTTGGCTGATATGACAACGCTGTTGTCAGAACTGGCAACAGAAAGCTTTTCTTTAGCAAATAAATTCAGCGCGTCCGTCTGTGCCTGAATATCTACTTTGCCCTCCGAGGCATACATTTTTATTCCCAGTTTGTGTGCAAATAAGCTCAGAATATCGCCCACCGCCAGGGTTAATTTTTTGGCAATGCTAATGTCTGCATTTTGACCTGCGGTAACAATTAGATTCTCCCCTGCCGAGACTTGTATGCTCGCTGGGGTGACCTGCGCAATTCCTGAAGGAGCAGACAGAAGTAACGCTTGCTGCTTAAGATCGCTAAGCGTCTGATTCATTAATGTTGTTTGTTTCTCAAGATCGGCTAATTCCGCCTGGGCTGCTTGAGCAGCGTGACGTAATCCAGAAGTCACCTCTCTGGCAGCGTCAAGTTCTTTGAGCGCAGCTTGCATTTCACGCTGCAGTCCCTTCGCTTTCGCCTGCCCGTCCGCAGAGATGAATAGTCCTTTCTGCGCCCGGATGGCACCCCAGCTGTCGGTTCTGAGTTCAAAACCCTCCCCCCGCTGCTGTTTCTCACTGTCGACCAGATGGCCTAGATTCAGCTGGCTCTTGCCGCCGTACTCCGTGCTGACCTTGATATGCTCTTTCCCGCGCTCGTCGTCGAGGCGGATTTTATTGTTTGCCGGCGTACGCAGGACGTTACGTCTGTAGTTGCGAATGGTGACGTGGTCGCCGTGCGCCGAGTCGTGCAGCACACCGGCAATGTACGGCCGGTCCGGGTTGCCGTCCTCAAAACCAATCGCCACCTCGGTACCCGCCAGCAGCGGCAGGTGCAGGCCGTAGTTATTCCCGGCGTACGGCCGGGACTGACGGACCCACAGGCTCTCGAACCCGGTCTCCCAGTTCTCACGGTCAAACAGCATGTTGACGCGGTAGCGGCCGTCCTTATCGATATGCCCGTAGGTGTCATTTTCAGTGGTACTTGTGACGCGGGCCGGTAAGGTACCGGCCATCACCGGACGTGAACCAGGTTCCGGGCGAAAACTGAAATCCGGGCTGTCCGGGATACCGTCAAACCTGACGCAAAAGTCCGCATCACGCTGCGCATGGCTGTGCATCGCCGTGACAACCACGCCCTGCGCAAACACTTCTGCCACTTCGTACCCGCCGGTGACTTTCAGCAGCATACCCGGAGAGAGCTCCGGACAACTGGTGAAGGCAACGGTCTGCGTCTGGTCATTCAGGTAGCGTTCGTGACGGATGCGGGCGTAAAACGCACCGGACTCCGGGGCCGGGTTGCGGTCATACGCGCTGCCGGGTGTCAGGTAGTTATCGGCCCAGTGATAGGCCTCACCGTACGTGGTGGTATCCCCGCCGGTTGCGTCAACCCGGGTGTTCATATCCTCCGAGGCCTGACGGTAGTTGTAGTCGCGGGTGCTGACCGCCTTCTGGACCACCTTATGACGGCTCTCCATATCCCACACCGAGTCCACCCCCTGCGAGTGCTGCCCTGACGGCGGCACCGACGGCAGCGTCAGGCCTTTCTCATACCCCTGCCGGTTGTCGTAAAACTCCGCCACGTCGATGTTGAGGCGCGTGTCGGTGGTGAAGCGGAACCAGATACCGACCTCACCCAGCAGGCGGGTGATAAAGTGCAGGTCGTCCTCAGCGTACTGCATCACCTGCTCACGGCGCGGATACTCTTTTGAGAGTGAGAACAGGAAGTCCTGGCCGCGCATGCCGTGGCGCTCGCGCAGGATTTTCTCCACAATCTGCGGGACGGACATGTCCTGGTAGACGGCGTTCTGGTGCGAACGGCTGAGCAGGGCCAGACGCGGCTCAAGCGTCACTGCGTAGCGGGTTTCATCCTTTGAGGTACCCAGACGTTCAAAACCCGTGACCACGCCCTGAATCACCCGCACCGGCTGCTGTATTTTGATGCCGTAACCCTGGTCAACCGGGGCCTGAAGCGTCAGGGAAGCCGCTTTCATCAGCATCATCTCTTTGCTGATGGCATGGTCCGTGCTGGTGAACTCAATACGGTAGCTGAAGGGTGTGCTCAGGGCTTCATCACCCTCAAACACCAGCACATCGAGCCCTGCATCGCAACCCTTCACCGACAGCAGGTGATGGCTGTGGCTGAATCTCAGCGGGGGATTGCTGCTCATGCGTGCACTCCTTCTGTCCGGTCAAACTCGAGCACTATGCCCTCTTCCTCATCCCAGCCGAGCGTCAGGGTATGCGGCTTCTGCCCCGCTGCCATATGCATCAGCAACTGCTGGCTCAGCACCGGCAGAATCTGCTGGTTCAGCAGGCTGTCAACATTGCGTGCCCCGGTGTCCGGCAGCAGGCAGGCATCAGTCAGCGCGTCGTACAGGCTTTCGCTGATATGGGTAGTCATACCGTAGTGACGGTTGAGGCGTTTACTGACCTGCGCCAGCTTCATCTCCACAATGGTACGCATCGCTGCCTGCGCCAGCGGACGGTAAATCACCGTCTGGAAGCGCGCCAGCAGCGCGGGCTGGAAGTGGTCCCGCAGGACAGGACGCAGCAGTTCATGCAGGTCCGGCTCTGTCGCCTCCGGCTGTTCCTCCAGCATCTGCATGATGAGGTCGCTGCCGAGGTTCGAGGTCATCAGAATTACCGTGTTGCGGAAGTCAATTTCCCGCCCCTCGCCGTCGCGCATGAAGCCCCGGTCAAACACCTGGTAGAACAGGTTCATCACGTCCCGGTGCGCCTTTTCCACTTCATCCAGCAGCACCACGCTGTACGGGCGCTTACGGACGGCTTCGGTCAGAATGCCGCCCTGGCCGTAACCCACGTAGCCCGGCGGTGAGCCCTTAAGCTGCGAGACGGTGTGTGGCTCCTGGTATTCCGAAAGGTTGATGGTGATAAGGGACTTCTCGCCGCCGAACAGTTCATCGGCCAGCGCCAGGGCGGTTTCGGTCTTGCCGGTGCCGCTCGGCCCCACAAGCAGGAACACGCCCTGCGGCCCGTTCTCCGGCGCCAGACCGGTTTTGCTGGCGCGCAGGCGCTGCGCAATGGCATTCAGTGCACTGTCCTGGCCGACCACCCGTACGCCGAGGTTTTGCTCCAGACTCAGCAGTTCGGTCTGTTCGTCCTTCATTAATGAGGAGAGCGGTACGCCGGTCCAGTCGGCGATAACGGTGGCAACCGTACGCGCGTCCACATCCAGCCCCAGCAGCGGGGTATTCTGCTGCACGGCAGTAAGCTGCATCTGAAGGTCCGCAATCTCCCCCTGACGGGAGATATCCGTGCGGCAGGCAAGCAGTTCCTGCGTCAGCGCCAGCTCCTGGCCGTACCGGGTTTCCCGTTCGTCGAGCTGCAAAATGATGGCGACTTCTTCCTCTCCGATGGCGGCCAGACGTTCGCCGTGGGCGGTATTACCCACCGCGATATCCTCCAGCAGCGCCTGTTTCTCCATAGCCAGGGCCGTGAGCTGCGCCTTCATGCGGGTCAGCGGCTCCGGAATAGTGTCGAGGCTCATACGGACACGGGCAGAGGCGGTATCCAGCAAATCCACCGCCTTGTCCGGAAGCTGGCGTCCGGTCAGATAGCGTCTGGAGAGCGTGACGGCGGCTTTAACCGCTTCATCGGTAATATGCACGCCATGGTGCTCCGCGTAGCGTGACTTGAGTCCGCGCAGCATCAGGCAGGCGGTGTCGTCGTCCGGCTCATCAACTTTAACCATCTGGAAACGACGCTCCAGCGCGGCGTCGCGCTCAAAGTACTGTTTGTACTCGCTCCAGGTAGTGGCGGCGATGGTTCTGAGCTCACCCCGGGCGAGCGCCGGTTTCAGCAGGTTGGCCGCATCGGCGCCGCCCGCCTGGTTGCCCGCGCCGATAATGGTGTGCGCCTCGTCAATGAAGAGCAGAACCGGCAGGGGTGACTGCTGCACCGCGTCGATGATGTTTTTCAGGCGCTGCTCGAATTCCCCCTTCACACCCGCCCCGGCCTGTAACAGGCCGAGGTCAAGGGTGCGCACCGAGACCGGCTTCAGCGCGTCCGGCACATTGCCCTCATGAATGCGCAGCGCCAGTCCTTCCACGAGCGCGGTCTTGCCGACTCCCGGTTCGCCGACCAGAATCGGGTTGTTCTTGCGCCGCCGGGAAAGAATGTCCACCATCTGGCGGATTTCATTGTCGCGGCCACAGACCGGGTCGATTCTGCCCTCACGGGCGCGGGCGGTGACGTCGAGGGTGAACCTGTCCAGCGCATTCTGCAACGCCGGGTTCAGCTCTCCTTTTATATCCGCATTCACCGGACGGCCGACAAACTCCACCTCATCCCCCTGCGTAAGCTCCGCTTCCTGCTGCACCTCCGGGCGCTCATCCGACTGCGCATCCAGAAGTCCACGCAGGCGCTCAAGCTGGCTCTGCGCCAGCGTCAGCAGCGGCCACAGGCCGTCGCAGCGCAGCAGTTTTGGTTTTTCCACCAGAGCCATCAGGAGGTGAATGCTGCGGATGTGCTCTTCCCCCGACAGCGAGGCGTGCAGCCAGGCGTCCTGCATCAGTGCCTGCACGCCCTCCGAAAGCTGCGGACGGCTGCGCACTGACCGTGGCAGGCTGTCCAGAAAACCCAGCATATCCTGCCATATCGTATCCATATCCCATTCGTAGCGCCGCGCCAGCACCGTCAGGTCGCCCTCACCCTGCTCCAGCAGTTTCAGCAGCCAGTGCTCAGGCAGTATTTCCGCATGGGCGCGGGTCTGGCACAGGGAAGCGGCCCCTTCCATCGCGCGGGCACAGTAAGGGTTAAGACGGCGTAACAGGATGGCTGGATTTTCCATGAGACTCTCTCTTTATCAGTTCCGGGCACGCTACCGCCCGTCGCTGTTCCCTGTTATTCAGGAACCCAAAGCGCATCAGGTCGGGCAGGCAGATTGTGTTTTTCTTTGCACAGCGTCCGTGCATACAGACGCTGTGCAAAAAATTGCGGACAGGGCCCTGTCCGCATGCGACTTACGCAGTGGCGCGTTCGTTCCAGGAATCGGAATGAATGATGTTGCCGTCCTTGTAGGTCCAGGTGATTTTTTCGTAGCGCAGTTCAATCTGCTCGAGGTGGTTGTGCTTCTCGAAAGCAGGATCCTTGATGTCATGCATCTTCGGATTCACTTTCACCAACTTCACGTTCTCAAGCTTCGTGTTGAAGTACTCCACTTCCTGGCCTGCGTCATTGATTCTGTACCATTTGAACTCGGCCGATTTCAGGGTCTGGCCGGTTGTCACCGCCTTGTACAGGTACGGGCTGGAGGAGTCGATTTCCTTGGTGAACAGGAAAGGCGTGTGGATACGGGTGCCGGTCAGCTTGCCGGTATTGTTATCGGTCGGGATGTACAGGTTGTGCTCCTGGGCCACCACTTCGATACTGCCTTCACGATCCTGAACGTCCACAGACCCTTTAATGTCCGCGCCGCCGTCGTCCTTCAGCCACAGATAGACTGGAATTGCCATGTTAATTACTCCGTTACATTGTTATCAGCGCCATCATCCTGCGATGACGCATGGGTCTTGCCCGGCGCCTGACAGGCATTCGCCTGCGGTACCAGACTGATTTCGACACGGCGGTTGAGCGCACGCCCTTCCGGGGTGTCGTTGGTGGCGACAGGACGGCTTTCACCATAGCCCTGCACCGCAAAACAGCTTTCCGGCACATCGCCGGTGTCCCGCATCCAGTCGCGCACCGACTCCGCACGCTTAAGCGACAGCACCTGGTTGGACTGGTCATCCCCGGTGCTGTCGGTATGGCCCGCGACCACAATCAGCCAGCCGGGCTTCGCCTTGATCCCCACAAGCGACTTCACCAGCAGCTTTGTTGAGGCGGGTTTAAGCGCCCACTTTCCGGTATCGAACAGCGACATGCTGTCGAGGCGGACAATTTTCGGTGCCGGTTTGAGTTCCGGTTCAGGCGGCGGAGGCGGAGGCACATAAGAGCGAATCGCATTCAGCACTGGCATACGCAGACGTCCGCCCTGATACATGCCCAGACTCAGCCGGGCCGGTACGCCGTTACGTGCATGGTCGTCCAGCAATGCCGCATCCTCGCGCAGCACGGCAACGGCGTCAGCTTTCGGCCCGGAGTCATTCATCGGTATACGTTCATAGCGTGCAATATCGAAGCTCACGCGTTGCAGCAGCTGGCGATTATTCCAGCCACTGCTGAGTAGCGCAGCAATGGCTGCCAGCGTGAAGATTCCGAGCGCACCGCGCCAGGTTCGTCCATGCGGTGTCAGGCCTCGTCCTTCTGGCAGTAAAGGGAGGACAAAATTCGGGAACAGGGAAATAACCGTACTGTCCGTTCCCGCCGGCTGCCAGCCAGACACCTGCTGCATCGCAGTATGGCGGGACAACCACGCTGTCCAGACAGAGGTGGCCATGCTTCCGGCCAGGATCGGACCCAATCCCCACAGAACCGCAACAGGTTCAATGACAGGAATATCGGGGTTTTCATCCATAAGGACAGCCTGGACGTGCTGTTGGAACCAGCTCATCAGGCTGTTCATCAGCACCTGTTGCTGCATCGCAGGCGTTCCACCAGTATTAACCCATTCAGCAACTGAGCCAGGCGCTGAAGTCCCACTCCAGACCTTTACCCCTTCTCCCAGGATCGCCGTCTGCCAGAGCATGTCATTCATCATCGCACTGCCGACCTGTCCATTCAGAACCAGTGGCACAGAATGGCCGGTTGCTTTACGCAACCGACTAATCTGCCAGCGCAGGGCAAGCAAACGACTGGTAAGGCGCTCACTATCAGGGTGCTGCTGCGGACAAACACTGACCATCACTGACAGCTGACGTCCCCAGTCGGGGCGCAACCACAGTACCTGACGGGCGGCCTGCTCCAGTTCCAGATGATCCTCCACACGGATCCAGCAGCCCTGCGTGACAGTAAGTACAGGTGACTGATGCGGCCAGGCAAGCGGCAGATCGCCACAGACCAGTACCACGGGCTGGCAATAATTGGCTTCAGGCAGGTCCTCCAGACACAGGGTGAAATCGTGCTGCACGCGACGGCAGGCGACAGCCCAGAACGCCATGATTAGCCCCAGTACCGCCAGCAGGACGAGAACGGAAACCAGCCGGGATGCTGGCAGAAACCACAGGCAGACCACTGCACTCAGCAGGGCAGCCCAGAGCGCAAGCCCGCGCTGTTGTGCAGGGCTCATTTCACAGCTCCCGGCAGCAGGGTAAGCAGTGTCTTATCCAGCCAGCAATCCAGTCCCCACCATAATGCGGTGACCACCACCACACTCAGGCCAATGCGCACGGGCCATGATGCCAGCCACCCCCCTATCCCCCGTCCGGCATGGCTTTCCGCCAGAACGGGATGGGGTTGTGAATAGCTGAACGGCGCAACATATTCATTAAGTGCATTCATGAGTTTCTGCCGCTCTGGATCGTTCAGGGAGCGGAAGTTGCCGAGGAATCCGAGCATCATGACTCGCTGGAAGCAGGTCACAACGGCGTGGTCAGGAGCCGGTTCACGCAGCACATCACGCATCCGATCGCATAACGTGTCACCGGCGTCCATGGTGCCAAGGAAATATCCCTGTAGGGGAATGTCATACCACTGTATACAGGCGTCATCCTCCACACCGCGACCTTTGACTGCCTCATCAAGCAGCGCACACTGTGCCGTAAGAATATGCTGGCAGCTGGCTTCATCGAGTTCGCTCGCTTTCAGTTCTCGCTGCACACGCCCGACATCATCAATGCAGCGCTCCCAAAGCGTACGCCCTTCCCCGTCCTGGAATGTCGGGCCGTGACGCAGACTGATCACCTGTAGCCAGGTGTCCTGTAACAGGGCATCAATATCAATGAACGCGGCAGTAGCGCGTTTACGATCATTCATGTTCTCAGTACCGCAAAGAGTTCAAGTTCAGGCTCGGCGAGCATTCCCGGAACGTAAAACATACAGGTGCCGCTCTGGAACATTTCGATGGCCAGGGGATGAGAGACATCAAGGCTGAAATACTGATTTTCCAGACGCAGTGGAATGGCTGCCGGCACATGGCGCAGCGGCATCAGAGGGACGCCCACCCGCGATGAATTGACGATACTCCTGACATGATCGGGACTGCCGACCTTGCACTGGCGCGGGAACTGCTCCTGCAATTGTGCCACCGGCATCGGTGAACGCACGGAGAGGTAATAATCAGCGCCTTCGCGCAGACGTGGATCATGCAGACGGGCCTGCCAGAAGTGAAGCCGGTCATCATGCTCAAGCTCAATCGCCACCACCCGCGATGGCAGGCTGGCTTCCAGAAGATCGCCAAGTAAATCAAACAGCGGCGGGAAGACGTTATTCAGTTGCTCATGCTGCCATGCCGGGATCGCACTGACCTGATGCTCCAGCGAGAATGTCAACAGGCTGCCTGCAAGCCTTGCCAGCTCCGGATAGAGACGCTCAGGCGGGCTTTGCGGGTGGCGCTGAAACTGACCCAGCACGGGCTCAGCACTGTTCAGGGCATTGAGCAGCCAGAACAATGAAACATCGGCTACGGCAAAATCCGCCATGCGCTCATTACTTTCCCGGCGCATGTCCATCAGGCGGCCCAGACGGGCGCGCAGTTGCGTCAACAGTTGCTCCAGCTGGGTCATCAGCCAGCGGCTGCCCAGCAACGCCAGCAGCGGCGGAAGGTATGTCTCATCAAGTGCCCAGTTCCCCTGCGAATCTTGTTGCAGGCGGGCAACCGGACAGGTCAGGTAATCGCTGTTGTTCTGATGGGCAAATCGCAACGTCAGCTCTGGCCGCATCACTGCAATCTGGCGGGTGTCATCGCCAAAAAGGTTGCGGACATCCCGCCAGCGCTGGCGATAGCGAACAGGACGCGCGGCCACCTCATCGGGCTTAAGGCAGTTGCCACCATTCGCGCGCAGCAGCGGAAGAGCCAGAACCACCACCACGTCCTGTGTTTCACTCTCAAGCGCCAGCACCGGTGGCAGGTCGTCAGCATTATCCGTATCGATTAATGTCCCGTCAGGGAACCGGAGGTGCAGATGACGGGCCTGTAGACGGCCCAACTTCAGTACATCCGGTTCGAAAGTGGCATTAATCACCCCCCAGGGATGGGAGAGACCCAGTCGGGCGATACATTCCGCAGACCAGGCCGCATAGGCGGCCTGTTGCTGGAAGTGCTGGGGAGAGACCATCTGGCCCCTGCCCCATAACGGTTGTTCCGTTCTCATGCTTCCTGCCTTACGTTACGCTTTCGCTTTCGGCATCTGGCTCACCAGAGACAGGTTCACATCCATGCCTTCCACCTGGAAGTGCGGCACCGCAAACAGCTTCACGCGGAAGAAACCCGGGTTGTCTTCGATATCTTCCACCACTACCTTCGCGTCACGCAGCGGATGAGAAGCCTGCAACTCATCGCCCGGATCGGTCATTTCCGTCACCAGACTACGCACCCAGGTATTCAGCTCCAGCTCCAGCAGACGGCGGTCCTTGGTGGTGCCGATGTTTTCGCGCTGGATGAGCTTCAGGTAGTGCGCAATACGCGACAGCAGGAAGATGTACGGCAGACGGGCGTTGATGCGGCTGTTGGCCGTGGCATCTGCGGTGTCATACAGCGCCGGTTTCTGCGCGGAGTTTGCCGAGAAGAAGCAGGCATAGTCGCGGTTTTTGTAATACGAGAGCGGAATAAAGCCGAGGTTGGCAAACTCAAACTCGCGGGTCTCCGGGATCATCACCTCAGACGGGATTTTCACCTGGTTGCCGGTGCCCAGATCGTACAGATGAATAGGCAGGTCTTTCACCGCCCCGCCCGCCTGCGGGCCACGGATCTGCACGCACCAGCCGTTATTGATGAAGCTCTTCACCATGTTTGACGCGAAGGAGAACGACGCGCTGGTCCACAGGTATTTCTCGTGATCCGGGCCTTTCACCTGCTCAACGTAGTTAAAGCTGCGTACCGGTACGGTGTCCGGGCCATACGGCAGACGCCCCAGCACGCGCGGCATCACGAGGCCGATGTAGCGGGCGTCGTCGGTGTCGCGGAAGGATTTCCACTTGATGTACTCGGCGCGGTCGAAGTAGTTGCCGATATCCTTAATTGCAGCGACCTCTTCCATCGAGTCTTTCAGGAAGAATTTCGGACCGACAGAGCCAATAAACGGCATATGTGCGGCAGCTGATACTTTAGAGATGTTGCGCAGCAGCGCCACATCCTGCGGGCTGGCGTCAAATTCATAGGATGAAATCACGGAACCAATCGGCTCGCCGCCCGGGGTGTCGTATTCGGCGGTATAGGTGTGCCAGTAGAGGCCGCTCTGAATAAGTTCCGGCGCGTCTTCAAAGTCCTGACGCAGATCTTCTTTCGACACATCCAGAATTTCGGTTTTCACATTCTGGCGGTAGTCGGTGCTGTCCACCAGCTGCTTCAGGCCGCGCCACAGGGACTCCACCTTCTGGAACTCCTGGTGATGCATTACGGCATCCAGCTGACGGCTGATCTGGAAATCCAGTTCAGCGATATGGTGGTCAATCAGCGTTTTGTCGAGCTTCTCCACCGGCTGACCGGATTTGCGGATGCAGTCCATAAACACCTGCATCGCCGCCGTCAGGCGTTCACCCGCCGGAGCGTCAGAAAGCGCGGCGTCATCCAGAAACGCATTGATATCCCCCAGGCTGGAGGCCGGGGTCAGGTTGATTTTTTCAAACAGGGAGGCGTAAACGCCCTCTTTTTCCAGTACGGTGGTCTGCCCCTGCGCGGAGGCGGTTTCAGTATTCACAGACATCAGCATATTCCCGGTTAATCCATTAAATTACACATGCCGCTTATTTCGGGGCCAGTGCACTCATTTCGTCGCGTAATTCCTGAGACAGCGCCGGGTCTTTGAGAATTTTCTCGAGTTCTTTTCTGAAAGTAGCGTTATCAAGGAGATTGGATTTGAGGTCGCGTAATAAATTACGCATGGCCAGCATGGCGCGGAGCTGGGGGATCTGGCGGGCAACCTGTTCAGGTTCGAAATCCTTAATATCGGAGAAATTCAGTTTTATGCTTTCTTCCGAGCCATCCCCGGCCATTGTGTTAGGAACCGTCAGATTCACTTCCGGGTTAAATTCCGAAAGTACGCTGTTGAAGTTATTTTTATTGACGTTGATTTTCTCCCTTTCCGATAATGGGCGATTCTCTTTTCCATTACTGAAATCACCGACGGTGAGGAGTTTAAGCGGCAGTTCGATTTTCTTCTGCGCGCCACCTGTATGCAGAGCCAGCTTTAAATTTATGCGTGCCTTGGGCACCTCATTCTGGAATGAATCGGCCATAGCAATCCCTTTCTTTAAAAGAAATAAATGTTAAGTGAGTGACGTTTGTTTACAAAGCCATATTAGAGCAAAAGCCCATTTAAAATCAACTTCTCAGATCAAAGATCTACAATTGGACTTTTCTTAAGAATATTCCACTAAATTATTGTACTCATAAATGCCATAGATACATGACATACAGTAAAAACTAACCATTTATTCACATTAATTTGGCAGGAATGACTGCTTTGTTTGGAAATATTGAACTTATTGTTCCATGAGGTTGAATAATTGATTTACATCAATGCATTTATTAACACGCCCCGTAACAGCGCAGAGAAATAAGGTTTTAATTCAATAAATGGCCTGAATATGAAAAAATCCTGTATCGGACAAATTTAATCTTGAAAACAGTAATGACTATACTGCTACAGGAATGGCGAATAAATGACTACGCGTTTTTCGATAAACGGGAGAAAGAATCTCTCTGAAGATATTCATCATGACAATGAGTGATGGGCTGATATGAAGGGGATATACGGTATTAACCAGGCTGTAAAATCATGCCCCCTGAGAGCGGGCGCTTATGCGGTTAATGGATGTTTACCATAATCACGTAGCGCCCTGACCTCTTTTTAATGCTTTTCAATATACATTGTACGGCTGTACGCAACATCCTCTGGGTTATTTATCGGATAACCTTTAACCCATGGCTTGATGAGACGTCCATTGGTGTACTGATAAATAGGGGCAATCGGTGCTTTCTCGGTGAGGATCTTCTCGGCCATGTTGTAGTCGGCATTACGCGCTTTTTCAGTGGTTTCGAGCGTCGCCTGATGAATAATCTTATCGTAAGCAGGGTCGTTGAATCGTGAAATATTCCCGCTATGGGAGGAGGTCAGCAGCGACAGGAATGTCGACGGCTCGTTGTAGTCCCCTACCCACGATGCACGGATGACGTCAAAATTCCCGGTATTGCGGCTGTCGATGTAGGTTTTCCACTCCTGATTCTGCAACTTAACGTCAACACCCAGATTTTTCTTCCACATGGATGCAACGGCAATCGCGATTTTCTGGTGGTTTTCAGACGTGTTATACAGCAGCGTTAATTTTAGCGGACGCTGAGGGCCATAGCCTGCCGCCTGCAACAACGTTTTCGCTTGCGCATTCAGCTCCTGCTGTGACATCTGCTCAAATGGCGAGGTTTCCGGCGTAAAACCCGCAGTGACATCGGGAGTAAAATGCCAGGCCGGTTTCTCGCCGGTCCCCAGGACTTTTTCCGCCATAATACGTCTGTCGATAGTCATGCTGAGCGCGAGACGTACGCGTGCATCCGCGGTTGGGCCTTTTTGCGTATTAAACGCGTAGTAATAGGTCCCAAGCTGTGGCGGTGTATATACCTGTCCCGGAATATCTTTAAGCAGCTTCTGGTACATGTTTTTCGGAAACGATTCTGTAATATCGATATCGCCCGCAAGATAGCGTTTGGTCGCTGAGGACTCCTGGTTGATCGGCACAAAGGTGACTTTTTTAAGCACCGTCCTGCCGTTATCCCAGTAATGAGAATTTGGCTCAACCACCAGTTTTTCATTCACCACGCGATCTTTCAGCACATACGCACCGTTGCCAATGAGCGCGCCAGGGCGCGTCCATTCCTTACCGCTTTCCACATTGGCCTTTTGAACAGGATAAAACGCGAAGTTAGCCGTCAGATTGCTGAACCAGGGCAGCGGTTTGTCAAGCTGCACGCGCAGCGTTTTAGCATCCACCGCCGTCACGCCGAGCGTATCCGGAGCAGCTTTGCCGTCGATAATGGCCTGGGCATTGTTAATGCCCGCCAGCGCCGCAAACCAGGCGAAAGGTGACGTTGTTTTAGGATCAACCAGACGACGCCAGCTATAGACAAAATCGTGTGCCGTCACCGGGGTACCGTCAGACCACTTAGCGTTATCCCGCAACGTGAACGTCCAGACGCGATTGTCATTGCTCTGCCAGCGCGTCGCCACGCCGGGAACTAACTCCCCTTTTTCGTTCTGATTTACCAGCCCTTCATAGAGGTCGCGAATCACCTGTATCTCCGGCAATCCCACCGCTTTTGCCGGATCGAGCGAAGCGGGTTCATCTTTGATATGTCGAACCAGCTCCTGCTTTTGCGCCAGAACCGTTCCTTCGGGAACCTCCGCGGCATATGAAAGTGAAGAAAGCCCGCACAGCCACAGCGCAGTACAAAGAAGCGAAACAGGATGCTTCATACGATCCCCTTAATGATGTCAGGTAACAGACAGATGCGTAATTATTTGTTTCGAAACGGAGAAATGCAAATGCTTCCTCCGGAAAGTTGATGTCAGGCAATTTTCCACACACACGGAAACTATTTGATTAAGCGCGGCTTTTGCACAACACTGCCAGAAGTGACTTTATCATCAGGGTTTACTATGGCAACTACCCGACCAAGAACGGAACGCGGCGCCTTCCCGCCCGGTACTGAACATTATGGACGCTCATTTTTAGGCGCGCCGCTGATCTGGTTTCCGGCCCCCGAGGCCGATCGCAATAGCGGCTTAATCATTGCAGGCACGCATGGCGATGAAAACTCGTCTGTCGTGACGCTCTCGTGCGCGCTACGTACGCTGGCCCCCGATTTACGACGTCATCATGTGATTTTGTCCGTCAACCCGGACGGTTGTCAGCTTGGATTACGGGCGAATGCACGCGGCGTTGACCTGAACAGGAACTTCCCGGCGGCAAACTGGCGCGCCGGTGAAACGGTGTATCGCTGGAACAGTTCGGCGCAGGAGCGAGATGTGGTCCTGCTCACAGGAGACAAACCCGGTTCCGAACCGGAGACTCAGGCGCTGTGCCAGCTTATTCATAAGATCCACCCGGCCTGGGTTGTCTCTTTCCACGATCCCCTCGCCTGTATTGAAGATCCTCGTCATACGGCGCTCGGGCAGTGGCTGGCGGATGCGTTTGCTCTACCTCTGGTGAGCAGCGTTGGCTATGAAACACCCGGGTCGTTTGGCAGCTGGTGCGCAGACCTCAGCCTTCACTGTATCACCGCAGAGTTTCCGCCCATCTCCTCGGATGAAGCGAGCGAAAAATACCTGCGGGCGATGACAGATCTCCTGCGCTGGCAGCCTCAAAGATGAAGTACGCCGGAGGTAAAATTCAGCGCGGGTGAGACGTCAACCGCCAGCCAGGTTGGGCCGTCCAGATCGGCAAAGCGCACGCTGTTCACCAGCGGGAGTGCAGCGCCGATCGCTCTGGACGTACACAACATACAGCCCAGCATCAGAGCAAAGCCTTGCGCCTGCGCATCTTGTGCCAGAGCCAGAGCCTCGGTTAATCCACCTGTTTTATCCAGCTTAATGTTCACCATTTCGTAACGTCCCTTGAGGGCTGACAGGCTCTCACGGGTATGACAGCTTTCGTCTGCACAGACGGGAAGCGGATGAATAAAATTCGCCAGCGCGGCATCGTCTTCTGCCGGGAGGGGTTGCTCCAGCATGGCAACGCCCAGATCGGCAAGCAGCTGACAACGGGCTGCCAGCCCTTCGCTGTGCCATGATTCGTTCGCATCGACGATAAGAGTGGCATCAGGTACCGCCGCACGAATGGCGACCATGCGTTCGCTAATCAGACGATCGTCGAGCTTCACCTTTAATAATGTTGCACCTGTGGCATACAACGCCTGAGCGCTGGCGGCCATTTGCTCTGGTTCACCGATGACCACCGTTTGCGCGGTGACGATCGATTGCGGCAGCGTAACGTCCAGCAGCGCAGGCAGCGGTTTTTGTCGTTTCGCCGCTTCCAGACTCCAGAGTGCGCAGTCAATCGCGTTGCGTGCCGCGCCGGCCGGCAACCGAAGCTGAAGAGCCTCACGCGTCAGGCCCGCCTGCAACTCGGGCACCACCGTCATAATTTGCGCCATGACTGACGCCAGGCTTTCTCCGTAGCGAGGATAAGGGGTACATTCTCCGACGCCTTTTACGCCGTCCTCTTCACATTCAACCACGACCACGCAGGCCTCATTACGGCTGCCGCGCGAGATCACAAACGGGGTGTGCAATGGCCAGGCTTCTTCATAGACCTTAACGCTTCTCATCACTGACTCCTTGCAGGCCGGAAAGGCAGAAAATTGGTTTGCCGTGCTAACTGCGGATGACATACACTAGCCACGACGTTAACTATTTGTAAACAGGAAGATATCTATGTCACAACTCGTTCATTTCCAGGGCAACCCGGTTGCTGTTGCAGGTTCCATCCCACAGTCTGGCAGCAAAGCACAGCCTTTTACTCTGGTGGCTAAAGATCTGTCTGACGTCACGCTGAGCCAGTTTGCTGGCAAGCGTAAAGTCCTAAACATTTTCCCAAGCATCGATACTGGCGTTTGCGCTGCATCAGTGCGTAAATTCAACCAGCTGGCGACCGAAATGGACAACACCGTAGTGCTGTGCATTTCTGCTGACCTGCCGTTTGCCCAGTCCCGCTTCTGCGGCGCTGAAGGCCTGAGCAACGTTATCACCCTTTCCACTCTGCGCAGCCCGGATTTCCTGGAAAAATACGGTGTTGCCATTTCCGAAGGCGCGCTGAAAGGTCTGGCTGCTCGTTCGGTGCTGGTGATCGATGAAAACGACAACGTTGTTTTCAGTGAGCTGGTCAACGAAATCACTACCGAACCGGATTACACCGCTGCACTTGAGGCGCTTAAAGCCTAAACGTAAAAAAGCCTCTGCAAAGAGGCTTTTTTATTTATTCGTCACCCTTCTTCTGATTTAACCCATACTCGCGCAGCTTATTCGCAATCGCGGTATGTGACACCCCAAGACGTTTAGCCAGCTTGCGCGTGCTCGGATAGCTGCGATAAAGCTGCGTTAACACTGAACGCTCGAAACGGCTGGTGATGTCATCCAGCGAGCCTTCCATTGCCTCTTCGCCTACCGAGACCGTCCCGGCATCGTAATCCGGCAACAGAATATCCTGAGGGCGCAGTTCATACCCTTCAAGCTGAGTTAATGCGCGATAGACCGCATTTTTAAGCTGACGAATATTGCCCGGCCAGCCGTAACGCGTCAGCACGGTGCCCAGGTCGGCAGAGAGCTTCGGACGCGGCACGCCCTGCTCGTCGGCAAAACGGGCCACGAACAGTTCTGTCAACGGCATGATGTCCTGCGGGCAATCGCGCAGCGGCGGAATATTGAGCGTCAGAACGTTGAGACGATAGTAGAGATCTTCGCGGAATACCCCTTTCTGCACCAGCTCCACCAGGTTTTTCTGGGTGGCGCAGATGACGCGCACGTCCACATGCACTTCATGATCTTCCCCCACGCGGCGGAACGTGCCGTCATTGAGAAAACGCAGCAGTTTCGCCTGCATGCGTGGCGACATTTCGCCAATCTCGTCCAGCAGCACCGAGCCACCGTTCGCCTGTTCAAAGAAGCCTTTTTTACCTTCCGGCGCATGCCCGAACAGCTCACTTTCAACGGCATCTTCAGGAATAGAGGCGCAGTTCAGCGCCAGATACGGTTTTGCCGCACGCGGGCTGGCCATGTGCACAGCATGCGCCAGCAGATCTTTCCCCGTACCGGTATCCCCGGTAATCAGCAGCGGCGCCGTAAGATTTGCCAGCTTGCGCGCCTGGTCGATCACATGACGCATCTTCGGGCTCACCGCAATAATCTGGCTGAATGCGCCGACGTCCTGGCTGGAAAGGTTCTGTAACTGACGCCCCATTCGCACCGTGGAGCGCAGCATGATCACTGCGCCGGTCAGCACCCGCGCGGCATTTTCCCCTTTCAGGTAGACCGGCGTGATCTCCATCAGGAAATTCTGTCCGTTGATGACGACATGCTCGCTATGGGTATTTTGCGGGTTGCTGTCCAGCCAGCGCTGGAAATTAAAACCGGTGATCAGTTGCGTGGCGTGGTGCCCGATAAGTTTTTCCTGAGTCTGCGCAAACAGCTGGCAGCTGGCCTGGTTAACGCGCTCGACTTTATTTTTCAGATCGAGAGAGAGAAACGGCTCCGGCATTGCTTCCAGCAGCGCGCTCAGCGCAAGATGTTCCCGCTCGGACGGCATCCAGGGGATGGTGCGTACATCCGTAACGCCAGCGATACGGCGGATTTCCGCCATCAGGCTACTGAAGGTATTAAATTCAATTTCGGCAAAATTGAGGTAAATTCGCCCGACAGGGTCGATCTCTATGCCACGTAAATCAATGCTACGTAAAACAAGAAGATCGAGTAACTCGCGGGTCAGACCGAGACGGTCCTCACAAAAGACTTCCAGACGCATGGGAAATTCACCGTTTAAGCCAATAACAGTAAAATGATATGTCAGATCACGGTGTTCGGGAAGGTGGCTGTCAACAAATATTGACAGCCCGCACGATTAGTAAACAAAACCTCACTGAGCAGGTTTTTTATTGAGCGTCTCTTTAAGCTGGCCAATCAATTCGCGACGGAAATCCCCCAGCCGCGGCTTATCGCCATCGATCCAGGGGAGTGGACGACAAACCTCCATCGCTTTGATACCCAGGCGTGCCGTCAGCAGACCGGCACCAATCCCCTGCGCCGCCCGGGCAGAGAGACGCGCCGCAAGATCCTGCGACATCCAGTCCATCCCGACCTCCCGTACCAGTTCGCTTGCCCCGGCGAAGGCGATATTCAGCAACACCAGTTTGAACAGGCGCAGTCGGCTGTAATAGCCAAGCTCAATGCCATACAGCCTGGCGATGCGGTTGATCAGACGCAGGTTGCGCCAGGCGATAAAGGCCATGTCCACCATTGCCAGCGGACTGACGGCGATCATCAGGGTAGATTCCGCCGCCGAACGGCTGATCTCACGACGAGCCTGCGCATCCAGTACCGGTTGAACAATGTGCGCATAGAGCGTGACCACTTCCTGGTCATTCTGGGTTTCGTGGATCGCCGCATACCAGCGCTGAAGCGCCGGGTGAGAGTGATCTATCCCGGCCTGAGCCGCAAGCTTTTCACAAAAAGCACGCCCTTTTCCTGTGCCGTGACTGTGCAGCAGATCCCGCGCTTCATCGCGTTCGTGGGCACGCTGACGCAAACGCCAGAGGCGACGCCACTCGCTGACGACTGAGCCAACGCCCGCACCAACAATCAACGCCCCGGCGGCGCATACCCCCAGCGCCACCCAGTCCTGCGTTTGCCAGGCATTGACGCCCCACTGCACGCCCTGGCCGATTACGCTCACACCAAAAAGGGCTAACCCGGCGGTCACCATCTTACGCCACAGGCTGCGTTTCGGGCGCAGTGCCGCATCAACCACCGCTTCCGCCTGCCCCTCTTCAACCATCGGCTCGTCTGCCAGCACGGGAGCAAAGTTGTCAGCCTGCGGGCCGCTGAAGGTTTGCGCCGTTTTAAACGCCTCATGGGGCGTCTGCTCAAGCTGGCCGGTAAAATCAATGCGAGGTTTTAACGGTTCCGTCATCGCAATTTATCTCCAATTAAAAACTCCAGCGCAGCATCCAGACGGATATGCGGCAATGGCTGATCAACGTTCATGCTCTGCGGACGGAAGGCTTCGAACTGAAAACCCTGGCTTTGCCAGAAAGCCTGGCCCGGCAGACGCGCCGGAACTTCCCCCGGATAGACCGTGAGCGGTTCGCCGTCGCTGAGACGGTTGCCCCGCAGGGCCGGAATTTTCTCGCCATTCAGGTCAATCAACCCACTCTGCGTAGCCTGTACGGACGCCAGCCCCAGACAGTCCATGCTGATCCCTTCGAAGGCCGCATTCTGCCAGGCATCCTGCACCAGCTGTTGCAGCAGGGATACCATGTTGGCGTGCTGATCGACCGTCACATGGTCAGCTTTTGTGGCGGCAAACAGCAGCTTGTCGATGACCGGCGAGAACAAACGGCGAAACAGCGTACGCTGGCCATAATGAAAGCTTTGCATCAGCTGCGTCAGCGCCAGCCGCATATCATTGAACGCTTGCGGCCCGCTGTTGAGCGGTTGCAGGCAGTCCACCAGCACGATCTGGCGGTCAAAGCGTAAAAAGTGATTTTTATAAAAGCCCTTAACCACCTTCTCACAGTAATAATTGTATCGCTCGCGGAGCATACCGGCGTTAGTGGTCTTGTCCGCCTGCGCCAGTTTCGATTCGCCGATGCTGTCAACGTCCGGCCACGGGAAAAACTGTAGCGCGGGAGCACCGGCTAAATCACCCGGCAGAACGAAGCGGCCCGGCTGAATGAAATGCAACCCATCCTGCTTGCACTGATGCAGGTAATCCGTCCAGGCTTCGGCTATGACGGCCAGACGGTTTTCATCCGCCGGCGCCAGCGGGTCCAGCCCTTCGCAAAGCTGGCGCCATTGGGTCGACCACTCTGCCCGCTGCCCCTGCAACAAACCGGTCATCTGTCGGGACCAGTTCAGGTAATCCTGCGCCAGCATCGGTAAATCGAGCAGCCATTCTCCCGGATAATCCACAATTTCGAGATAGAGCGTGGACGTTTCTTTGAAGTGACGCATCAGGGATTCATTCGAGCGGAAACGAAGCGCAAGCCGGATTTCGCTCACGCCACGCGTCGGGGTGGGCCAGGCGGGAGGTCCCCCGTATAACTGCGCCAGACCTTCATCATAGGTGAAACGGGGGATGCCAAAATCACGTTGCGGTACGCGTTTCACCCCCAGCAACCGCTCCTCGCGCACTGCGCTAAGCAGTGGCAGGCGCGCTCCTGCATGCAGGTTCAACAGCTGATTGACCATCGCCGTAATGAATGCTGTCTTACCGCTGCGGCTCAGCCCCGTCACGGCAAGACGCAGATGGCGATCAACGCCACGGTTCACCAGAGAATTGAATTCGTTTTTAAGTCGCTTCATCGCCGTCCTTCATTGCCTGGAACCCTGAAAAAAGTCACTTCAGAATACAGTAAATTGGGGCAGATCGTTGATTATCAATTCTTAATTATTGCTATTGCCGTTTTCTCTCCAGTAAGATGGGCGCAATTGCTGTCCGTCTGGAGTGAGTAAGGTGTATGTCACCCACCATCTATGATATTGCCCGCGTTGCTGGCGTTTCGAAATCAACCGTGTCGCGCGTTCTGAATAAACAAACGAATATTTCTCCTGAAGCGCGCGAAAAGGTGTTGAAGGCGATAGAAGAATTAAATTATCAACCGAATAAACTTGCCCGCGCACTCACCTCTTCTGGCTTCGACGCCATTATGGTTATTTCGACCCGTTCAACCAAAACCACCGCAGGGAATCCGTTTTTCTCTGATGTACTGCATGCCATAACGGCAAAAGCAGAAGAAGAAGGTTTTGATGTTATTTTACAAACGTCCAAAAGCAGCGAAGATGATCTGCAAAAATGCGTGGGTAAAATAAAGCAGAAGATGATCAAAGGGATCATCATGCTAAGCTCGCCGGCGAACGAGTCTTTTTTCGCGACGCTGGACGAATACGGTGTGCCCGTGGTCGTTATTGGTAAAGTGGAAGGCAATTACCAGAATATCTATTCTGTCGACACGGATAATTTCCACGACAGCGCCATATTAACCGACTCATTTATCACACATGGTCGCACTAAAATTGCCTGCCTGCATGCCCCTCTCGATTATCACGTTTCTATCGATCGCCTGGCGGGCTATAAATCGAGCCTTGAGAAGCACGGTATTGCGATTAATCCGGACTGGGTTATTGATGGCGGATATACCCATGAAAGCGCGCTTCAGGCGGCCTGTCAGCTACTCTCATCAGACAACCCGCCCGATGCGGTTTTTGCGACGGACAGCATGAAATTGCTGAGTCTTTATCGTGCCGCGGACGAGCTAAATCTGACGATCCCGGAACAGGTCGCAATGGCAGGATACAGCGACCCGATGCTATCTCTCATTTTAACCCCTGCACCAGGCGGTTTTGATATCCCCACGAGAAAGCTGGGCGAAGAGAGCTGCGATTTGTTGTTCAGGTGCATTGCGGGTAAACCTGCCCCGCATAAGGTATTGGTTGAAACGCATTTTTCAGATGCGGCTTCATTACGCTAAAAACCAGGGGCAAACGCCCCTGGTAACGTCCTGTCAGAACGCGTAATTCACGCCGATCCCCGCATAGTGGAAGCGATCGTTTTCGCCTTCGTCATGGTTTTCCCATTCGTAGGCATATTCCAGCGTCATGGAAAGGCCATTCGCAAAGTCATAAGCATAGAGCAATCCCAGACGATTGAAATCATGCCCTTCACGTGTCGGATCGTCCTGCCAGTCCCAGTTTGTCCAGCGGTCAAGCCCAAGACGAGTATACGGCGTCAGGGTTGTCTGTCCTAATGAAACAGGCATATACGCACGGATTTCCTGAGTGGAGAATTCACCGTTATTACGTGAACTGTCCATATTGAAACCCCGCTCTAAATAGTAATTAACTTTTGCAGAGACGGTTTCGTTAATTGTCCAGGTAAAACCGGTTTCCGTTTCAACACGGCTGTCAGAATAACCGGTTTTTGCCAGGTCATTCGCAAACTGGTACATGGCAAACCATCCGCCAAAACGCCAGTCATCGGTTAATTTTACATCCCAGTCCGGTTGAATTTTATAGCGCTGCATATTTGCGCTGCCCGCTTTCGCGCCATCCTCATCTTTGAAATGATAGCTGTAATTACGGAAACCACCCGTCAGTCCCAGCGTGAAATCATCGGTACCAATAATACGATAGCGTAATTCTACTTCGGGACGATCGAAATAGGTGCCGCGCGTCATGCTACTGTAATCAACCGGCCCTTCCTGATACATAGCCAGCGAAATGGTCCATGCATCCCAAGTGGCATTAAACCACACGGAGGCTTCATATAATCCATCTTTATCGTCTGCCTGACCTTCGACGTTTTCAATTTCATACATGGCGCCAATATTAAATTCCCACTGTTTGGCTGATTCAGTTGCTTGCGCGCAGCTCACCCCTGCGCACAGGACGAGTGCAGCACTTCTTAGTAGAGTACTCATTAAAATATTCCTTTATAATTAACATACAAAAAACCGGAAACTTTCATTTCCGGCGAACACCTTTCTTATCTAATAGCTGTTTCAGTATCAGCATCGAAGAAATGGCACTTATTCATATCGAACTGGATGCCTATATTATCTCCGGCAACGTAATCATCCGCCGCTCCCGCACGGACAACCAGTTCATGCCCACCCACGGTGGCATAAAGCATAAATTCAGCCCCGGTCAGCTCAGCAACGCTGATCTTCGCCGTGATGTTTTCGCCGCTTCGCTGTACGGTGAGAATATCTTCCGGACGGATCCCAAAGACAACCGCTTTACGCTGGTAACCTTGCGCATTCAGTACGGCCAGCTTGTCCTCCGGGATCTCCAGACGCAGCGTTTCCGTCACAAAATAGCGGTCGTCGATTGCGCCACGAATGAAGTTCATCGCCGGTGAGCCAATAAATCCTGCAACGAACATATTCGCCGGCTCGTTGTAGACCTGCTTCGGCGCGCCCACCTGCTGAATGATGCCGTCCTTTAAAATCACGATGCGGGTCGCCATCGTCATGGCTTCCGTCTGATCGTGCGTCACGTAAATCATGGTGGTATTAAGCTTCTGATGCAGCTTGCTGATTTCAGCGCGCATCTGCACACGAAGTTTGGCATCGAGGTTGGATAAGGGCTCATCCATCAGGAACACCCCCGCTTCGCGCACTATCGCCCTGCCTAACGCCACGCGCTGACGCTGACCGCCGGACAACGCGCCAGGTTTACGCTGGAGGTAATCGCGCAAGCCCAGGATCTGTGCCGCCCAGGTAACGCGTTCTTCAATGACGGAGGGCGCAATTTTTTGCATTTTCAGGCCAAACGCCATGTTGTCGTAGACCGTCATATGCGGATAGAGCGCATAGTTCTGGAAGACCATCGCGATATCACGGGACTTTGCGGGAACATCATTCATGCAAACCCCGTCAATAATCAGTTCACCCGCGCTGATCTCCTCGAGGCCGGCAATCATTCGCAGCGTCGTGGATTTCCCACAACCCGATGGACCGACGAAGACGATAAATTCTTTGTCTTCAATTTCGAGGTTGAAATCCTTCACCACGTGGACCTGGTTATCATAAATTTTCTGAATGTGTTTCAGAGACAGTTGAGCCATTATTAATTCCTTATCAATACGCCCGGGATGCCCAGAACGCCGTCAGGCGTTCCCAGGTCAGTTCCTGCGTTGAATGAAGTTGTAATCCCGCATGGTTCAGGCCAGGTCCAATCCCGACCGACAGCATTCCTGCGGCGTTGATCGCATCTACCCCTGCGGCGGCATCTTCGATACCAATGGCCTCTTCAGGACGCACGTTCAGTCCTTTACAGGCCGCAAGGAAGATTTCCGGGTCCGGCTTTGAGCGGCTAATACGCGAAGCATCGGCGCAAAAATCGAAAGCCTGATGAATACCCAACGCGTGCAAAATCCCAGGAGCATTAAGCGATACGGATGCCAGGCCAATTTTGACCTTCGCGGCGCGAATATCCGCCAGCACGTCGCGAATACCCGGCAGCAGCGAATCCTGCGTCAGTGATGCCAGCGACTGGAAGTAAAGCGCGTTTTTTTTCGTCGCCAGCGCCAGGCGCTGCTCGTCACTGAACATCCCCTCTTTCCCGCCATGTTTCAGAATGCGCTGGAGGGAGTCCATACGGCTTATTCCCTTCAGCTGTTCGTTAAATACTTCATCGAAGGTGATACCAATCTCCTCCGCCACGGCGCGCCAGGCCAGAAAGTGAAGATGCGCGGTATCGGTGATCACCCCGTCCAGATCGAATACAACAGCGTTAAGCGTCATGGCGCCCCTCCGTGGTAGCGGTCCCATTAACAGGTACAAGAAAGTCCTTACGCTCACAGACCTTTCGCCCTGATACATGCAGCGTTTCACCCCACAGCGTCAACGTGACAGGTGCGGTGGTTTCAATGGTTAACTGGTCATCTTCACAGGTAATGTGCATTGTTGCGCCCCGCCACCGCAGCGGGAAGGCGAGTTTCTGCCAGTGAGCAGGCAGCTTCGGCGCAAGATGCAGCTCCCCTTCGCTAATGTGCAGGCCAGCAAATCCCTGGATGGCGCCCAACCAGATCGCACCGGTGGCGGCGGCATGAATACCGTCATCACTGCTGTGCGGGTCGTCCCCCAGGTCGATGGCAATCCCATCGCGCCAGAAGGCATACGCCCCCTCGGTGTCACCGCAGCGTGCGAGCACGATGCCGTGAATGGCTTTACTCAGGGATGAATCATGGATCGTGCGTGGCTCGTAGAACGCCAGATTGGCGGCACATTGCTGCGGCGTAAACCGTTCCGGCAGCAGGTAGTTAAGCATCACCACGTCGGCCTGCTTCAGGATCTGCATCTCGTTCACTTCCGCGCGAGAGTAATCAAGCAGAATGGTTTGCTTACCCGCTTTGGCTTTATAGCGGCTCAGATCGATGGCAGGTTTTGCCATGAAGGTATCATCCTGCGGGATCACACCCTCTGCGTCGGCCTCTGGCAGCCACAGGCGCGCCAGGAACTTACCGGCATTCTCCGTAAAACGCGCATCTTCACGCCCAAATTTCGCCATAAACTGACGCGCGCAGGCCACGTTGTGCCAGGCCAGATAGTTGGTGTAAGCGTTGTTGTTGACATGCTCGGTGTATTCATCCGGTCCGATCACGTCATGGATCTCAAGACGACCATTAATTTCCGTCGCGCGTCCCATCCAGAACGAAGCGGTTTCCATCAGCAGCGTCAGACCCTCATTGCGCATAAAGGCATCGTCGTGTGTTGCCTGCCAGTAAGCGACAACGGCCCAGGCAATATCAGCCACGATGTGGTGTTCAGCGAGTGCGGAGGCGACCTTCTGGCGAACCCCGGTGCGGATGTTAATGGCTGCGAATTCTGACGTCTCTTCCTCTCCGCTGGCGGCGCTTTCCCACGGGAACAACGCGCCCGGCCAACCGTTACGGCGTGCTTTTTCACGCGCGCCAGAAAGATTCAGCCAGCGATAGCGCAGCAGGCTGCGGGCAATCTGTGGACGGGTAAACAGATGGAACGGCAACAGGAAAATTTCGGTATCCCAGAAGACGTGCCCTTTGTACCCTTCCCCCGTCAGCCCTTTCGCGGCAATGCTGCTTCTTTCGCTATGGGCTGGCGTCATTGTCGTCAGGTGCCAGACGGCATAATCCAGCGCAAGCTGATCCTGCTGTTCTGCACAAGTCACTTCCACCCGAGCGTCACGCCATACCGCTTTCCAGGCATACGCTGAGCTTTCAAGCAACGCATCGTAGCCTCTTGCCGCGCAGACTTTGAGATCGGCCAGCGCGTTGCGGGCGAAAGACTCCTGTGAGAGCGCTTTATCGCTGCGATGGGTCAGCCAGACGATCTTCTCAAGCGTGACGGTGTCACCTTGCGAGATAGTCAGAGAATGATGAACGCTGAGGCGACGATTTTTGGCGGTGAAACAGCTGTCGCTCTGAGCGGAGAGCTGACAAAACGCCGAAACAACAACTTCAGACGCCCGGTCCTGCGTTTCATACACACCCTGCATGTAGTGCTGGTCAAAAACCCTGACCGAGATTTCATCCAGATGCTGCCTGCCGCTGTTCGTCTGTGTCGCATCTATGCCGGTTTTCAGCACGGCCTGAGCGGCGCCATCAAGCGGTGTAATCGAGAGCTGCATTGCCACTAAGGGCAACTGGTCCAGCGAAACAAAACGACGGCTCTCGAGGCGATAGCGTTTTCCGTCCGGCGAACGCCAGACAACGTTACGATGCAGTTCGCCGTTAGCAAAGGCCAGCTCGCGTTGCCACTCAAGAATTTCGCCTGAAAGGAGCGTGAAATTGACGCCGTCCAGCTCAACTTCAACCCCGGTGACATCCGGCAGATTGATCAGCTCTGTGGTTTCGTTGCGTCCCGCGCGATGATACAGCCCCGCGAGATACATGCCTCTGGTCTGCTGGGTGTAATCTTCTTCATGCGTGGCGCGAATGCCCATGTAGCCATTGCCGCAGGCCATAATGGACGCGTACTTATTCAGGCTATGCGGGCAAAAGCTCGGATCGGTTAATACAGACTGGTTCAGCATAACGTCACGCTTTCCCCTGTTTCCGCGGCTTCATATAACGCCGCGACTAATTGCTGGATCACCAGCCCCTGCTCCGCATCGGCAATCATGACCGGCTCGCGCAATACGTGGCGAACAAACGCGTCCATACTGCGCAGATGTCGGCGATCGTCAGCTTCTTCCCGCTGGGTCAGCGTCTGTAAAACACCGGCTTCGTCGTTATAAATGTGTGCCGGGAACAGCGTTGCACCCGCCTTCTCACCGCAGAAAGAGACGTTCATGATCGACTGCTCGCGGATATTAAGCGCAAAAGAGGTATCCAGACGCAGAATGCCACCGTTGCAGAACTCAATCGTGCCAAACAGGGCATCTTCCACGGTAAACTGCGCAGGATCCCATTCGCCAAACTGGCCGGTGTGTTTCCGGTTCCCCAGTCTCTGGAAGCTGTGCGCGGTTACCCGTTTCACGGTCGGGAAACCCAGCACATACATCGCGGCATCCAGCATGTGAATGCCGATATCGATCAGCGGCCCGCCGCCCTGGAGCGATTTATTGGTGAAAACGCCCCACCCCGGCACACCGCAACGACGCAGCGCCTGCGCGGAGGTGAAGTAAATTTCACCGAGCGTTCCGTTCATTACCGCATCGCGCAGGAGCTGGGTATCCAGCGCAAAGCGATGGTGAAAATCGTACGCGAGGACTTTTCCGGCCTTGCGCGCCGCGAGACGCATCTCATCCGCCTGGTGCGGCGTCATCGCCGGCGGCTTTTCACACATCACATGACAACCTGCTTCGAGAGCCGCCATCACATGTTCAAAATGGAACCGGTTAGGCGAACAGACGCTCACCACATCCGGTTTTACTTCCTGCAACATCTCGTGAGCGTCCTGCCATGCCGATGGAATAGCATAACGTTCCGCGAACGCCTGTGCCTGCTCAAGGCGGCTGTCCATGACAGCCACCATTTGAACATCACTGCGCGTGGCGTAATACGAGGCATGCACTTTGTCTGCAACCTGCCCGGCGCCAATGATGGCGACGCGCAGAGGCAAAGGTGTAGAAGCACTCATCACGCTCGTCATCCTTAGCATTCACGCAAGTAAGTGAGAGAGTCCTTATAGGCCTGAGCCGGATCGTCGGCACGCACCCGGCACTCGTACACGACGTAACCCTGATAATTATCGGCACGCAGCTGATCGAACAGGCTGGCGAAATCGAGGCTGCCGCTGCCCGGCTGATAGCGGTGGTTATCAGCAATGTGCACATGACCCAGCAGGTCGCGGTTCTGATGCAGCGCTTCCGTCAGGGAGTCTTCTTCAATATTCATGTGGTAGAAATCACCGATGATCTGCACGTGCTTCAGGCCGTTCTCTTCGATATAACGACGCGCGTCGGCCAGAGTGTTGATCATATGATCCTGATAGCGGTTCAGCGGCTCCAGGTAGACGGTAGTACCGGTGCGCGCTGCCACCTCATCCAGCCAGCGCAGGGAAGCGCTGACCGCTTTGCGATCGCCGTCCAGACTACGTGGCGAAGTCATTGGCGGCAGACGGAAGGTAAACATCCCCCAGGCAGCCGGAACGATAATCCCTTTTCCGCCCACTTCTGCCAGCGCTTCCAGAATGCGTTCAATCTGCTGTAGACCGTTCAGGCGGCGTTCTTCAATGAAATCCCCGATCCAGCCATCGTATCCGCCACAAGCCGTCGTGACCGGCAGGTCGGTGGCTTTGATAGCCGCTTTTACTTCGTCGAGGTTTTCCACCAGCAGTCGGCCATCAATTTCGTAGCCATCAAATCCCATCGCTTTGATGTATTCGAATTTTTCCATGATAGCGGTCGGGAAAAAGGCCTGGTTTTGTGTTGCGATTTTCATGATTGCTGTCCTTAGCTTAAAAAGTGACGCCCATTTTGATACTGAGTTCCGGGTGCTGATCGACATACTTCATATAGCTTTCCGGGCTGGTGGTGAAGGTGACGACCGGGTCGATCAGATCTTCGCAATTGAGATAACCGTTCATCAGCAATTCCCAGCAGGTCTCTTCAATACGCTTGCGGCTCCAGCGCGGATAATCCGGGTTGGGTTCACTGCATGCGCGGGAGAAGACAATTTTGGCATTATTGAAGTGTGCTTCGCGACCAAGGTTGAAGCCTGCCGCAAACGGCTTGGCGAAAGCCACGTAGGAGATCGTTCCACCGTAGGCGAGACCGCGCAGCGCAGATTGCAGCGCATCTGCAAATCCGCTGGTTTCGATGATCACATCGGCGCCCTGCTTGCCGGTCAGTTTCTTAATTTCCAGACCGACATCGGTACCGATTGGGTTCAGGCAGTGGTCTGCACCGTGACGGCAGGCGATCTCACAGCGATGTTCGATAGGATCGACACCAATAACCACTGACGCACCGGCTTTTTTCGCCAACTGAATCGCAATCTGGCCAATCGCGCCCAGCCCCACAACCACGACGAAATCCCCTACGCGGACGTTAGCATCACGCACGCCGCTCATGGCGAACTGCGCCGGATCGTAGCAAACGGCGTTTTTCCAGGATGCGCCCTGCGGCATTTTGCGCAGCTTATAGTTGTTCACCGCGTTTACGATGACCGTTTCCTGCAACGGGCCGTAGCAGCAGACGCTGTCGCCGATCTGGTATTCCGTCACGTCCGCACCACATTCGATAATGTCGCCGACGATCATGTTCCCCAGCTGGAATTTACCAAATTCGATGCCGCGCGCTGCACCTTTTTCACGCGGGGTAAACATCTGCCACTCAGCGTTGAACTCTTCATCGATGAACGGGCTTGCCGCGCGGAAATCCACGACTTCGGTGCCGTGTTTCGGGGCACCATAACGGGCACGAATCTTCACCTCATGTGCTGCAACAGGACGATCTTCGTATTCCACCAGCGCCGCTACACGAGGCGCTGTCGCAACTAATTTTTTCATGACTGACTCCTTGTTAATATCGGCCGCCTCAGCCCTTCACGCCGCCGGCGGTCAAACCACTTTTAATGAAACGTTCAGACAGGGCATACATAATGACGACCGGAAGTGCCGTTACCAGCGATGCCGCCATCATGCGACCCCAGATGTAATCTGGCGTACTGAAGAGCGTGTTCAGCCCCACCGGCAACGTGAAGTTGCTGGCGCTGGACAGGAAAATGGAGGCGAACAGATAGTCATTCCACGCCACCATGAAGCAG
The DNA here is from genome assembly GCF_000492855.1 of Enterobacter sp. MGH 38. Taxonomy (NCBI): domain Bacteria; kingdom Pseudomonadati; phylum Pseudomonadota; class Gammaproteobacteria; order Enterobacterales; family Enterobacteriaceae; genus Enterobacter; species Enterobacter sp. MGH 38. Next base: position 1,563,977 of record NZ_KI535608.1, read on the forward strand.
TAGACAAAGACCGACACCAGACCCGAGATCGCCAGCGGCACGGTGATGCGGAAGATGATTTGCAGGCGGTTCAGGCCGTCCATCATCGCGGCTTCTTCGATTTCGTCCGGGATGGTGTCGAAATAGCTGCGCAGCATAAAGACCGCGGTAGGCAACGTCTGCGTCACCATGGTGATGATCAGCGCCAGTTCGGTGTCATAAATGCCGAGCGCGGTGATGATTTTGAACAGCGGCACCACCAGCAGGATCCCGGAGAACATATAGACGGTGTAGAAGCTCGCATTGATCGTCGTACGCCCTTTAAAGCGCAGTTTGGATAACGCATACGCGCCCAGCGTGCCGAGAAACACCGCAATGACCGAGGAGGTCAGCGACACCACCATGCTGTTACGGAAGTAATCCACAAACGGGAAAATCAGCGGGTTAAAGATGTCGATGTAGTGCTGTAGCGTCCACTCCTGCGGCAGAATGGTCGGGTGCAGCGAGATCGCCTCTTTCGCGCTTTTGAATGACGTCATCAACATCACAAAAAACGGAAACAGCGTGATAATCAGAAATAGCGCCAGTCCCAGATAAAAACCGATACGGCCCAGAACGCGTTTATTTGTTGCCATTGAGGTTTACCCTTTTTCTGGTCAGCAGAATGACCGCGAAGATGATCACAAACAGCACAACGGAAATGGCGGCTGCTTTACCCAGGTCATTGAACGCAAAGGCGGTTTTGTAGAGATATACGCCCAGAATGTCGACCTTGGTGGTGAGCAGATACACATCCGCAAACATGTAGAACATCCAGATGGTTCGCAGCGTGACCACCGTGGCCAGCACCGGCATGATGGCGGGCAACGTCACGATACGAAAACGCTGCCAGGCATTCGCCCCGTCCATCTCTGCCGCTTCGTACAAGGATTTATCAATGGTCTGTAGAATCGCGAGGAACGAGATAAAGGCGTATGGGAAGTAACGCCAGATGGCGAACAGCACGACCAGGACAAAACTGCTGCCAGGGTTATCGAACCACAGCGGCGCCTGATCGTAGAGATGCAGCAGATCAACGCCCAGGTAGTTCACAATCCCGTAGCCGTTGTTGAACATGTATTTCCAGGCAAATACCAGTGAAATAGACGGCGTCACGTAGGACAGAATCACCAGTGAACGTGCCGTTTTCCGCATGCGGAATTCACGGTTAAAGAAGATCGCTACGGCCAGTCCCAACCCGGTGCTGCCGAGCACGACCAGGGCCGTATACCAGAACGTCATCCACAGGGAGTGCCAGAACGCAGCATCGCCCAGAATGCGAATGTAGTTATCCAGGCCGACGAACACCGCATCAATACGCGGGTTCAGCGGTAAACGTAAAAAACTGATTTCAATGTTGGAAATCATTGGCCAGGCCACCAGGCCCCCCAGCAAAATCAGGCTGGGGGCCAACAGCAGCATGGCGAAAGGCATATCTGAACGACCAGAAAACAACGTCTTCATAATTCCCTTCGCAAAGCGCTCCTATCGTTGTGAGATCAGGTCAGTCAGTTTCTTCTGGCTGTTGCTTAACGTCGCATTGAGATCTTTTTGTCCCACCGTTACGTTATGCACCATGGAACTGATAATGCCGGACCCGGTAACATCTCCCATGCGGGTAAAGTTTTTGTCGCCTACGGCGCCAAATACCTGGACGTTCGGGAACTGCGCAATCAGCTCGTAAGGCAGTTGACCAAAGGCTTTGATCACGTCGTTGTTTTTCCAGCTCTCAGTGCCCACCACGAGTTTGTTCACCGGCAGCGCCGCACCAGGGGACATCATCACCCAGTCAGACGCGTTTTGAGCCTGCTCCATCCAGGTCACAAATTTTTCTGCCGCCTGCGTTTCCTCTTCGGTCTGGCCGGTCGTGATCGTCAACGAGGTGATCATGCCGTACACGGCTGATGATTTTTCCGTCGGGACCACGAACCCCAGGTTGGCCGGATTGCCATCTTTGTAGACCGCGGGCAGGATATAGGTGGAGTAAACGGCCATCGGCGCAGAGCCGTTCATGAAGGCGTCTTTGATCTCCATGACATCATTCGAGCCCGGCATGGTGTTCGCGGCCAGTGCCCGATAAAACGCCAGCGCTTTCGACATTTCAGGGGTATCGATTTTCACGTTGCCGTTTGCATCAAAGACGTTGGCTCCGCCTGACAACGCAAACTGCGAGAAAGCCTGCTCGGTCATGACGCTTTCTGCGGTTGGCAGCGCGATACCGTAATGTTTTTTCGCCGGATCGTTGAGCGACTGACTGGCCTTCAGCAGTTGCTCCCAGTTGTGCGGTTCTTCGATTCCTGCTGCCGCGAGCGCATCTTTGTGATACCAGACGCCGGACAGCCAGGCGCTAACCGGCACCCCCGTCCATGCCTTGCCGTCTTCAGTGCGAACAACGCGTAAAATGCCGTCATAAAAGGTATCTTCACCGACGGCTTTAATCGCGTTGCCGATCGCGTCACGGTCCAGCAGTTGCTCTTTATCCATGACTTTGGCGTAGTCATGGCTGACTTCAATCACTTCCGGCAGCGCGCCGGTACGGGCCAACGTAATGACCTTGGTGTTATAGGCATCTTCCTCAACGGGTACCTGTTTCACCGTAATAGTCGGGTTCTCTTTCTCGAATTTTTCGATCAGTTTCGTAATAACTGCCTGACGCTCCTGTTCTACCGACGAGTGCATAAACTCAATGGTGACCTGAGATGCTTTATCGTCCTTACAGCCTGATAACAGGGCGCACGAAACCAGTGCTGATAACAGCACAATTTTGGGCATTTTCATTTTAGGGTCCTTTTTAGTTTTCTTTAATCCACATTACCTGCCATGGATTGAGGTTCAGTTCCGTACCGCTAATATCGTGTCCTGATAGTAATTCCCTACCAAAGAGTGTTTGTCCATAAATGGTCTGCATTTTAGTGCTAAAATTAAATAATGCTGTCATTCGCTCGCCATTTTCAGCAACACGAACAATTTTAAGGATATGTTCGCCGATTGCGTCAAAAATAGCCTGACTATCCGGATGGAACGCACTCTCGCCGCGACGAATAGCAATAAGCTCACTCAAACGAGAATAAATTTGATAACGAATACTCTTCTTATTATTGAGTTCCAGATCAACCTGACCTGCGGTGTATTTCTTCCTGTTTATTGCGCGGTTATATCCAAGACGTTCGACACCTTCATAATCGTTACGCGAACCGAGAATGCTTTGAATATATACAGCCGGTACGCCAGGAAAACTTAACAACACAGCATGCGCCAGGATGAACCGCGCAATGCGCTCATCATCTGAGCTGTCTCGCAAACTCAACGCATCAAGATAGGTGACATTAATTTCATAGGGGCTTCGCGTACCGTCAGGATTATTTTTCCAGTTGACCAGCGCGCCTTCCTGCTGAAGCTTTTCAACCAGCGAGAGGAGCTCTGATTCCGGAAGGATGCCGCGTAACGGGTTCAAACCGATACCATCATGCGAGGCCAGGAAATTAAACCAGGTGGTATGAGTTGAAGGCAGCGCCAGTGACCCCGCCCACTGGCATAGGGCTTTAACATCCTGACGATGAACAGCATGCAGCACCAGCGGAGGTAAGGAAAACTGATAGACCATCTGGGCTTCATTTTCACCATCACCGAAGTAAGAGACATTGTCTTTGTGGGGAACATTTGTCTCAGTGATGATCACCGTTCCAGGCGCCACAGCGTCCGTAATGGCGCGGAACAGCTGGATAAGGCAATGGGTTTGTTCCAGATGGATACAGGTGGTTCCCGGGATCTTCCACATAAACCCGACCGCATCCAGACGGATATAACGCGCCCCTTCCATGAGGTAATGGAGCAGAACGTCAACCATGGCAATCAGCACCTGCGGCGAGGCGAAATTGAGATCGATCTGGTCATCGCTGAATGTGGTCCACAGATGACGAACGCTGCCATCATGAAGCGTGAACGGCGTCAGCAGCGGTAATGCGCGTGGACGCGTCACCGCGGATAAATCGGTTTCGAGGTCGACAGAAATAAAGAAATCTTCGTAGCCCGGCTTCTGCGCAAGATAATTAGCAAACCATTCGCTTTTCGCTGACATATGATTGCAAACGAAGTCAAACATTAAGCTGGCTGACTGTTTTAATTCTGCGACATCTCGCCAGGTTCCTGTTTCAGGAGCAACCTCGTGATAATCAATGACGGAAAATCCATCATCCGAAGACCACGGATAAAAAGGTAACAGATGGACATGGGAAAACGTACGAGAAAGCCATTCATTATAGAACCGGGTAAATACCGGCAACGCTTGCTCCCCTTTTGTGGAGAACTGATCGGCATAGGTAATCAGCACAACGTCTTTTTCATCCCAGCCTGACTTACGCTTTTCCGTAATATTAGCCGCCGCTTTTTCAAGCTTAGTTAATAACACGTTAAGGTGTGCATCTGAAAATGATTCACCGTAGATATGATTGATGAGTTTTTTAATTTTTGCGTTCACATTATTTTCCATGGTAGCGGTCCCACGGAGTGGCAATCTACTCCCATGAAAAATAACTGTCAACGGACCCGGGGGCAGAAAGCAGCATTCTCAGCGCAGCGCAACGCATTATTGTGAGCTGCCGCAAAGAAAGCAGAAAAGCAGAAGAAACGCAGAAAGGAAAGTCATGCCCCTTCTCTGGGGGAGAAAGGGCTTATGCGGGAGGATCTAGCGTGACAAGTAGCGCCGGGAAACGCGTTTTGCCAGTTTCTGTAACAGCGGCTCCAGAGCGACCGCCAGCATCATTCTGACCGGCTTGCGGGCAACAGACTTGATCGCCCAACCCGCCACACCGGCCGGGCCATAACGTAACGCCGTCATCAGAACCAGTTTACCTGCGATTTTCAGGCCGGGTTTTACCTTCTGACCGGCCTGTTGCCAGTTTTGTTTCATGTAAGTTCTCTCTTAAAGCTGACGAAAACGACTTCTCAGCGTAAAGGTATCGGAGGTGACATAACGTTCCATCTCGCGCAATCGCTTCTCCCCTGCGCTCAGCTGTTCATCCACCGCGTTCAGGAGATCGCTGCTGGTTGGCGTGTTCTCAGCATTCAGCTCACCTTCCGGCATAGGATCGAGTACAAACGACAGAATGATGTATGCCACCAGTGTAATAAAGGCCAGACCGAAGAAAATCGACAATACGGTGACCACACGCACCAGTTTTACCGGGACATCCAGATAGTGCGCCAGCCCGGCGCAAACGCCCCGAACCATGCCCTGCTGTGGGATCCGCCACAGTTTTTTATTCAGATTCAGTCCAGCCATTACCGTTCCCTCCAGTTTGGGTGTTCCGCGTCCAGGATGGCTTCCAGCGCCTGAATACGTTCGCGCATTTTATTTGCCTCGGCAGAGAGCTGCGCCAGCCGCTGTTGTTCACTCTGCGACAGCTCACCGCGTGAAGAGCGGTTGCTGTAGTGCAGCCATAACCAGATGGGCAGAACAAACAGCACGAAAATGGTCAGGGGTATAGCCAGAAAAAGCGCGCTCATGTGTACTCCTTGTCTAACGATGCGGCACGCTCAGGTGCCGCAGGAATTATTATTGGTTGTCTTGTTTCATTTTGGCTTTCAGCGCAGCCAGTTGCTCGCTAATTTCATCATCGGCCTTCAGGTCAGCAAACTGCTGATCCAGGGTTTTCTGCTTACCGATGCTGTGGCTTTCGGCTTCCGCTTCCATGTGGTCGATACGACGTTCAAACGATTCGAAACGCGCCATTGCTTCATCCAGTTTGCCGCTGTCCAGCTGGCGACGCACGTCGCGGGACGAGCTTGCAGCCTGGTGGCGCAGCGCCAGCGCCTGTTGACGTGCACGGGTTTCGCTGAGTTTGTTTTCAAGCTCACCAATCTCTTTCTTCATACGCGTCAGAGTATCATCCACCAGCGTCACTTCATGTTCCAGCGTGGCAACCATGTCGGTCAGCTTCTGCTTCTCAATCAGCGCAGCGCGGGCCAGATCTTCTTTATCTTTACGCAGCGCCAGTTCCGCTTTTTCCTGCCACTCGTTAAGCTGGGCAGTCGCCTGCTCGATACGACGTGTTAACTGCTTTTTCTCTGCCAGCGCGCGGGCGGAGGTGGAGCGTACTTCAACCAGCGTGTCTTCCATCTCCTGAATCATCAGGCGCACCAGCTTCTGCGGATCTTCCGCTTTCTCCAGCAGCGAGTTGATGTTGGCGTTCACGATGTCGGCAAAACGAGAAAAAATACCCATAATTCAATCCTCATAGTTCTGTTATCGGGCGATGCCCTGCTCAACAGATAATACAAATCCCATGCCAACTTTTTATCTTATTGATTTTACTCAATGTGATTGATATTTATCCATCCAGCGGCTATTCTCACCTGGTGAATATCACTAAGGAGTGGTTAATTTCATCATGACTGACTATAAGGATAATTTGCTTGGCGAAGCCAACAGCTTCCTGGAAGTGCTTGAACAGGTTTCGCGCCTCGCGCCGCTGAATAAACCGGTGCTGATTATCGGTGAGCGCGGAACGGGTAAAGAACTTATCGCTAACCGCCTGCACTTTCTGTCTGGCCGCTGGGACGGCCCTTTTATTTCCCTTAACTGCGCGGCGTTGAATGAAAATCTGCTCGACACCGAGCTGTTTGGTCATGAAGCTGGCGCCTTTACCGGCGCACAAAAACGCCATCCCGGACGCTTTGAGCGCGCCGATGGCGGAACGCTTTTTCTCGACGAGCTGGCGACCGCGCCGATGCTGGTGCAGGAAAAGCTGCTGCGCGTCATTGAGTATGGCGAACTGGAACGCGTTGGCGGCAGTCAGCCGCTCCAGGTCAACGTTCGCCTGGTGTGCGCCACTAACGCCGATCTGCCCGCGATGGTGGCAGAGGACAAATTCCGCGCCGACCTGCTGGACAGGCTGGCTTTCGATGTCGTTCAGCTGCCGCCGCTGCGGGAGCGACGTAGCGATATCATGCTGCTGGCCGATCAGTTTGCCATTCAGATGTGTCGGGAACTGGGCCTGCCGCTCTTTCCGGGCTTTAGCGAACAGGCCACTGAGACCCTGCTCGGTTACCACTGGCCGGGCAATATTCGTGAACTGAAAAACGTGGTGGAACGGTCCGTTTACCGGCATGGCAGCAGCGAAACCGAACTGGACAACATTATTCTCGATCCGTTTCGTCGCGAGGATAAACAGCCCCCGGTTCCGGCGACGCGCCAGCAGGATCCGGCGTTGCCGCTCGATTTACGCCAGTTCCAGCATCAGCAGGAACAAAACTTGCTCGAGCAGAGCCTGAAAGAGGCGAAATATAATCAGAAACGGGCGGCTGAACTGCTGGGCCTGACCTACCATCAGTTAAGGGCATTGCTCAAAAAACATCAAATGCGCTGACATTATCAGCACTTACCCCCAGACATTTTTACGAAGCAGGCGTAAGTGCGATACACTTTGCAGATCGAATCTAAAAACCTTAAAAACTATGCGCCTGGTTTTATCGTCCCTGTTTGCACTCGGTCTGTTCAGCAATCTGGCCTTTGCTGCGCCCGATCGCGCTGTGCCCCCTGATATCCGAGAGAGTGGTTTCGTCTATTGCGTCAGCGGGCAAGTTGATACCTTTAACCCACAAAAAGCGGGGAGCGGCCTGATTGTTGATACGCTGGCCGCACAGCTCTACGATCGCCTGCTCGACGTCGATCCTTATACCTATCGGCTGGTTCCGGAGCTTGCTGAAAGTTGGGAAGTGCTTGATAACGGCGCCACATACCGCTTTCGTCTACGCGATGATGTCGCCTTTCAGCACACTCCGTGGTTTACGCCAACCCGTAAACTCAACGCGGATGACGTGGTTTTCACCTTCCAGCGCATATTCAACCGCAATCATCCGTGGCATAACGTTAATGGCGGGAACTTCCCCTATTTCGACAGTCTGCAATTCGCGGACTCGGTCAAAAGCGTTCGTAAGCTGGATAACCGCACGGTTGAGTTTCGCCTGACGCGCCCGGACGCCTCCTTCCTCTGGCATCTGGCGACGCACTACGCCTCGGTCATGTCAGCCGAATACGCAGATCAGCTGACGAAAAAGGATCGTCAGGAACGTCTCGATCGTGAGCCAGTGGGCACAGGTCCGTTCCAGTTAGCAGAGTACCGCGCCGGACAATACATTCGCCTGCAACGCCACGATCGTTTCTGGCGCGGCAAACCGCTGATGCCGCAGGTAATTGTCGATCTGGGTTCAGGTGGAACAGGCCGACTCTCCAAACTGCTGACCGGCGAGTGCGACGTGCTTGCCTGGCCTGCGGCCAGCCAGTTGACCATTTTGCGCGACGACCCACGCCTGCGCCTGACCCTGCGCCCGGGAATGAACATCGCTTATCTGGCGTTTAACACCGATAAGCCGCCGCTGAATAATCCGGCCGTGCGCCATGCGCTGGCGTTAGCGATCAACAATCAGCGTCTGATGCAGTCGATTTACTACGGGACCGCGGAAACCGCCGCCTCTATTCTTCCGCGCGCCTCCTGGGCCTATGACGGCGAGGCGAAGATTACCGAATATAATCCGGCGAAAGCGCGCGAACAGCTTAAAGCGCTGGGGGCAGAAAACCTGACGCTACAGCTGTGGGTGCCCACCAGCTCTCAGGCGTGGAACCCCAGCCCGCTTAAAACGGCTGAGCTGTTGCAGGCTGATATGGCGCAGGTGGGCGTTAAGGTGATCATCGTGCCTGTCGAAGGCCGTTTCCAGGAGGCGCGTCTGATGGACATGAATCACGACTTAACGCTGGCTGGCTGGTCCACCGACAGTAACGACCCGGACAGCTTCTTCCGTCCTCTGCTGAGCTGTGCGGCAATCAACTCCCAGACCAACTACGCCCACTGGTGTAACCGGGAATTTGATGCCGTGCTGCAAAAAGCGTTGGCGTCTCAACAGCTTGCCTCACGCATTGAGGCCTATGATGAAGCGCAAAATATTCTGGCCAGAGAACTTCCCGTGTTGCCGCTTGCCTCTTCCCTGCGCCTCCAGGCCTACCGTTACGATATTAAAGGGCTGGTACTCAGCCCGTTTGGTAACGCCTCCTTCGCGGGCGTCACCCGTGAGAAAGAACAAGAGGTGAAGAAACCATGATTATATTTACCTTGCGTCGGCTGCTGTTACTGCTGGTCACCCTGTTCTTCCTGACCTTTGTCGGCTTTAGCCTGAGCTACTTTACGCCGCACGCCCCGCTTCAGGGCTCATCCCTCTGGGACGCCTGGCTGTTCTGGTTTAATGGCCTGCTACACTGGGATTTTGGCGTGTCCAGCATTAACGGACAGCTCATCTCCGAGCAGCTGAAAGTGGTTTTCCCGGCCACCATGGAGCTGTGTGTACTCGCCTTTGGCTTTGCCCTCATGGTGGGGATCCCGGTGGGGATGCTGGCGGGCATTTATCGTAATAAGTGGCAGGATAAATTCATCAGCGCGCTTGCCTTAATTGGCTTTTCCATCCCTGTTTTCTGGCTGGCGCTGCTGCTTACCCTCTTCTTCTCACTGACGTTAGGCTGGCTGCCGGTATCTGGCCGTTTTGATCTGCTGTATAACGTGCAAACGGTGAGCGGCTTCGCCATCGTTGACGCCTGGCTTTCTGATTCAGTCTGGCGCGACGAAATGATCGTGAGCGCGCTGCGCCACATGGTGCTGCCGGTGCTCACGCTGGCCGTCGCGCCGACGACCGAAGTAATTCGCCTGATGCGTATCAGCACTATCGACGTCTTCGATCAAAACTATGTGAAGGCCGCCGCCACGCGCGGACTGTCTCGCCTGACGATTCTCCGTCGCCATGTGCTGCACAATGCGTTGCCACCCGTAATCCCACGTCTTGGGCTGCAATTTTCAACCATGCTGACGCTGGCGATGATCACCGAGATGGTTTTCAGCTGGCCGGGCCTTGGACGCTGGATGATCAACGCCATTCGCCAGCAGGATTACGCGGCGATCTCTGCCGGCGTGATGGTGATTGGCTCCCTGGTCATTATTGTTAACGTTGTTTCCGATATTTTGGGTGCCATGGCCAACCCATTGAAGCATAAGGAATGGTATGCCTTACGATAACGTCTACAGCGAAAAGCGCACGCCCGGTGCGCTACGTACCGTGTGGCGTAATTTTTACGGCGACACCACGGCGATGATCGGCTTTTACGGCTGCATTGGCCTCGTGTTGCTGTGCGTTTTGGGTTCGTGGTTTGCACCGTATGGCATCGATCAGCAGTTCCTTGGTTATCAGCTTTTACCGCCGTCGTGGTCGCGTTACGGGGAGGTTTCGTTCTTCCTGGGGACTGACGATCTCGGACGCGACGTGCTAAGTCGTTTACTGAGCGGCGCCGCACCTACGGTAGGCGGCGCGTTCGTGGTCACCCTGGCTGCCGCGATCTGCGGCCTGGCGCTGGGCATTTTTGCCGGCTCAACCCACGGGCTGCGGTCGGCCGTGCTTAACCATATTCTTGATACCCTGCTCTCTATTCCTTCGCTGCTGCTGGCGATTATCGTCGTGGCTTTCGCGGGGCCGCACCTCACCCATGCGATGTTCGCCGTCTGGCTGGCCATTCTGCCGCGCATGGTGCGTTCGGTTTACAGCCTGGTTCACGACGAGCTGGAAAAAGAGTATGTCGTCGCCGCCCGTCTGGATGGCGCCACCACGTTTAATATTTTGTGGTTTGCCGTGCTGCCTAACATTGCCGCCGGGCTGGTGACGGAGATCACCCGCGCCCTGTCGATGGCGATTCTGGATATCGCAGCGCTGGGCTTCCTGGACCTTGGCGCGCAGCTTCCCTCCCCGGAATGGGGCGCCATGCTCGGCGATGCGCTGGAGCTGATTTACGTTGCGCCGTGGACGGTCATGCTGCCGGGCGCGGCCATCATGGTGAGCGTGCTGCTCGTTAACCTGCTGGGCGACGGGATCCGCCGCGCAATCAATGCGGGGGTGCAATAATGCCGTTACTCGATATCCGCAACCTCACGATAGAAATTAAAACGGGCGAAGGCTGGGTCAAGGCCGTGGATCGCATCAGCATTACGCTCGCAGAGGGCGAAATCCGCGGGCTGGTGGGCGAATCGGGTTCGGGGAAAAGTCTGATCGCCAAGGCCATTTGCGGCGTGGCGAAAGACAACTGGCGGGTGACCGCCGATCGTATGCGCTTCGACGACATCGATCTGTTGCGTCTCTCCCCGCGCGAACGCCGTAAACTGGTGGGCCATAACGTCTCGATGATTTTCCAGGAGCCGCAATCCTGTCTCGATCCGTCCGAGCGCGTCGGGAAACAGCTGATGCAGAACATCCCCGGCTGGACCTATAAAGGCCGCTGGTGGCAGCGTTTCGGCTGGCGCAAACGCCGTGCCATTGAGCTGTTGCACCGTGTCGGGATCAAAGACCATAAAGACGCGATGCGCAGTTTCCCCTACGAACTGACCGACGGTGAATGCCAGAAAGTGATGATTGCCATCGCCCTGGCGAATCAGCCGCGTCTGCTGATTGCGGACGAACCAACGAACGCGATGGAGCCAACCACCCAGGCGCAGATTTTCCGCCTGCTCACGCGTCTGAACCAGAATAACAACACCACCATTTTGCTGATCAGCCACGACCTGCAAATGCTGAGCAAGTGGGCGGATAAAATTGATGTAATGTATTGCGGCCAGACGGTAGAAACCGCGCCAAGTGAAGACCTGGTGACGACGCCACATCATCCCTACACGCAGGCGCTGATCAGGGCGATCCCGGACTTTGGCAGCGCGATGCCGCACAAAAGCCGTCTGAATACGCTGCCTGGCGCGATACCGCTGCTGGAATCGCTGCCCATTGGCTGCCGTCTGGGACCACGTTGCCCGTATGCTCAGCGTAAATGCATTGAAACACCGCGCCTGACAGGGCCGAAAAACCATCTGTTTGCCTGTCATTTCCCGCTGAACATGGAGAGAGAGTGAAATGGTCGAAACCTTACTGGAAGTACGTAACCTGAGTAAGACCTTTCGCTATCGCACCGGCCTGTTTCACCGTCAGACCGTCGAGGCGGTTAAACCGCTGAGCTTTACGCTGCGCGAAAAGCAGACGCTGGCGATTATCGGTGAAAACGGCTCGGGCAAATCGACCCTGGCAAAAATGCTCGCGGGCATGGTCGAGCCAAGCGGCGGTGAAATACTGATTGACGATCATCCTCTGGAATTTGGGGACTATTCTTTTCGCAGTCAGCGCATCCGGATGATTTTTCAGGATCCGTCGACGTCCCTGAACCCGCGCCAGCGTATTTCCCAGATCCTGGATTTCCCGCTGCGGTTGAATACCGACCTGGAGCCGGAAGCGCGTCGCAAACGGATTGTCGAAACCCTGCGTCTGGTAGGCCTCCTGCCCGACCATGTCAGCTATTACCCGCACATGCTGGCCCCGGGCCAAAAACAGCGTCTCGGTCTGGCCCGCGCGCTGATCCTGCGCCCGAAAGTTATTATCGCCGACGAAGCGCTGGCGTCGCTGGATATGTCGATGCGTTCGCAGCTCATTAACCTGATGCTGGAGTTACAGGAAAAGCAGGGGATCTCTTATATTTACGTGACTCAGCACCTGGGCATGATGAAACACATCAGCGACCAGGTGCTGGTGATGCACCAGGGAGAAGTGGTCGAGCGCGGCAGTACCGCTGACGTACTGGCCTCCCCGCTCCATGACCTGACAAAACGCCTGATTGCCGGACACTTTGGTGAAGCATTGACGGCGGACGCGTGGCGTAAAGATCGTTAGCCGTTGCGTAACCCGCTTGCCAGCAGAGTAAACACCTCTATGGCATGCGGAAGGGTCTTCTGCGGTTCATCACTCGCGGCAATCAGCAGAGCCGCATTCAGCGCAGCGCCGTTCAGCAGATGGGCTGCGACTCTGGCATCCATCTTTTTGATTACGTTGCACTCCATCATTTTTTCGATGGTCTGACGGGTCGACTCAAGGCAGTTGTTCTGGCTGGGCCATTGCGCCGGGTCACCCAGAACAGCCGGGCCGTCAAGAAGGACGATACGCTGAACTTCCGGAACGAGCGCCATTTTGATATAGGCGATGCCCTCCGCCAGCATTCGCTCCCAGTCATCTTCGGCGGCGGCGGCAATCGCTTTCGCGTTTGCTGCCATTTCGCTGTCTATCTGCGCGACCACCGCCGCCAGTAATCCCTTCTTGTCGTTGAAATTATGATATAGCGCGCCGCGTGTTAACCCCACGCTTGCCGTGAGTTCATCCATTGACGCTGCGGCATAGCCTTTTTCAGCAAATGCCTTCCGCGCCGCCTGAATCATTTTCTCGCGATTTTCCTGGGCCGTTTCAGCACGACGTTTTGTAGCCATGGGACTTCCTTCATTAAGCGGTAATTATAATTTGACATACGCGGCGTATGTGGATTACATTTTTGACATACATCGCGTATGTTACTTCTACTGCGTAAGCACAACAATACCTCTGACAGAAAAGGAAAAGCCATGCATCCACGTGACCCCGTCTTTCCGGCTAATCGACATGCCCTCTATGAAGAGCATGGCTATTCAGCAGCAATCCGCTATGGCGATCTGTTATTTGTTTCCGGTCAGGTTGGCAGCCGCAGCGATGGCACACCTGAACCCGACTTCCCCGCTCAGGTGCAGCTGGCGTTCGATAATTTACGGGCGACTCTGGCAGCCGCAGGGTGCACTTTTGACGATCTGATTGATGTCACGACATTTCATACCGATCCTGAAAACCAGTTCCCCGCCATCATGGAGGCGAAAAAACTGGCGTTTCCGCACCCCCCTTACCCAAACTGGACAGCAATAGGCGTTAACTGGCTTGCGGGTTTTGATTTCGAAATTAAGGTTATCGCCAGGATCCCTACGCCCGCGAATTAACATCTGGCAGCAAACTGATTTACCGTTAAGCTATCACTGACGCACAAATGAAAGACAGCATCAGCAACTATATTCTCTCCTGGGTAGAAGAAAATAACTTTACTATTTTACACATTGGTGATTTGGTTGCAGATATTGGATACAGCAGAAGAACCATCGAAACATGGTTTAATGAGAAGTATCGGCTCTCTTTAGGTGAATATATTCTCCGACGGAGGTTAAGCCGTGCCGCCATTATGCTGAGAATGACGTCGATTCCGGTGACGGATATTGCGTATTTATTCCATTACCAGAGCAGTCAGGGATTTTCCAGAGCCTTTAAAAAAATGATGGGGCTGACACCCTCTGAGTACAGATGTGCCAGAGGGTGGAATTTTGACATCTTACAGCCCTCTTTTTTATTAAGCGAACATGAAACGCCTGAGCTCGAGGTCTGCTATCTGGATGAAACGTTTATCTATACGCATGAAATTATCGAGCACGATCATCTTTTTGATACCTCAGTGCATGATATTACTAAAAAAATCAAAAAGCTCCTGACAGAAAACCGCCATGATATCGATAAAATTATTCTGATGCCCCGCCGCCCCGAGTTAGGCAAAAGCCGATCGTATCTGGTCGAGGTATTAATATCGTACGCGTTACAAAGCGACACGGTGACAAATAAAAAATCCTGCATTGTGCGTGGGAGATACGCAAGAATGCCCTTTAGCGGTAGCTGGGAAATCTACAGCGCGTTTAACAAGATTGCCTTCGTTAAGGCGATGGTAAATCAACGCCTGACGTTGCGTGACGGTATTTACCTGATGAAAATTAATGCGTACAGCGACGAGTCTGTCGATTTTGATGTTTTCATCCCCATCCTGTAACCTCAGCTTCATTCAGCCTGTCTGGTAACAATTCTGTTTTTACCGTTGTGCTTAGCCTCATACAACGCCTCGTCCACGTCACGCATAATATCATTGCCGTTGACGTTATTCTGAATGGCTGAGCACACGCCGATACTTAATGTGACCTTTACAGGGAGAGCATAATGATAGCCCGGCCCGGTGCGCTGTTGAACGTTCTGGCGAATACGCTCTGCGACGGCAATAGCCTGCTTACCGTCGGTATCCGGCAGTAGCAGACCAAATTCCTCGCCTCCCAGTCGGGCAAAGATGTCGTTATCGCGAATGCTGTCTTTGATAATATCCACGACCGCCAGAATCACGCGATCCCCCACAAGATGGCCCCAGTTATCGTTAATCGACTTAAAGTTGTCGATGTCCAGCATCATAATGCTGGTCCCCTTTTCTGTCCTGAGCGAGCGGACCCGCGGAAGTGCCTCATAAAAATATTTACGGTTGTAGATCTGAGTAAGCGGATCGCGATCAACCCGATCGCCGAAAATTTTCAACAGGTTAAAGACATGGAATATTAAGGTACAAATCACAAATAATTTGCTGAGGACCTCTACTGCCCGGCTGATATACCAGAGCGACAGATTGTAGGTATCAAGCAGTAAGAGGAAAAAATTGTAAACGATGGCGGAAAGGCAAACCACAATAATACTGTTCCAGATCCCGGACGCCAGGCGTGTCACAGAGATCATATAACAAAGTAAAGCCGACCAGAGCAGGATCAGAACGTTTACGTACCTGATATCCCAGACAGGATAATGATGTTCATCTTCGTATGCTGCAATCGTTAATGTCCAGGCCGGATGGTAGCTGCTTAGATAATGGGCCAGCATCGGAAACATAACCAGTGTCATCATTAATGCTAACGTCATGCTGATCTTATTTCGGAATCTGAGCGTGGATCGTCTCGTGATTTTTTCCACACGGACCGCCAGCGCCAGTAATACGATAAAGCTCAGCTGCCGAAAAAAATAGAATACCGCCGTATCGTTGGTTTTTGCCGCCTGGGTAAAACCAGCATGCTCCGGAAGCTGAATGACAATGATCGTCTCAATGAAATAAACCAGCCCACTAAGAAATGCCAGGCTCAGAATGAATAAGGAAAAACGCGATCGGTCGGAGGCATACAGCATCTGGATAAAAATAAAGATAATGGTATCCAGAAAGAACAGCGCAATCATGACGATCAAATAGGTGGTCATAGGCACCCTGAAACCAGGATTATCATTCACGCAAAAGGAGTTCACCGCGATCATAAGTGCAAAAAGCGCCGCACCTGACAGCATGATCAGTTTTTCGGCCAACGTTATATTTTTCATCTTCCTTCTTACCGCACACAGATAAAGACTCAAAATGGCATAGCCGTTATCGACCCTCGCGCAATTTTAAAGCGTTTAAAGGGCTAAACGGATCATTTTGCGCAAAAGGCGCTGGACACATCAGCATGAGGGCGGCGTCACGGTGCCCGCTGGTTGGATGAGGCGAACCCCGCGTGCGGTGATATACTGCTGGGATACACACGAAACGGCCTGATGAAGAGTCAGTTCAACCTCTTCCGTGAGCCCATTCACGGCGCAGGAGCGAGAAATATCGTGACACATGGGGCTGTGAGTGGGCTATAATTTCGAGCTAATTTCGAATGATTTTGAAATACTGCCTGTAACGCTATGAATTACAAGGCAAAATAAGCAATGAATATAAGGATTAAAGCTATGGGTTTTCTTTCCGGTAAGCGCATTCTGGTGACTGGCGTTGCCAGCAAACTGTCCATCGCATACGGCATCGCACAGGCAATGCATCGCGAAGGCGCTGAGCTGGCGTTCACCTACCAGAACGACAAGCTGAAAGGCCGTGTTGAAGAATTTGCCGCGCAGCTGGGTTCCAGCATTGTTCTGGAATGTGACGTTGCACAAGACGAAAGCATTGATGGCATGTTTGCTGAACTGGCAAAAGCATGGCCGAAATTCGACGGTTTTGTTCACTCCATCGGCTTCGCTCCTGGCGACCAGCTGGACGGCGACTATGTGAACGCGGTTACCCGTGATGGCTTCAAAATCGCCCACGACATCAGCTCCTACAGCTTCGTTGCAATGGCAAAATCCTGCCGCGCGATGCTGAACCCGGGCGCAGCCCTGCTGACCCTGTCCTACCTCGGCGCAGAACGTGCTATCCCTAACTACAACGTTATGGGTCTGGCGAAAGCGTCTCTGGAAGCCAACGTGCGCTACATGGCGAACGCAATGGGTCCTGAAGGCGTGCGTGTTAACGCTATTTCTGCGGGTCCAATCCGTACCCTGGCCGCTTCCGGTATCAAAGATTTCCGTAAAATGCTGGCACACTGCGAAGCGGTTACCCCGATTCGTCGTACCGTTACCATCGAAGATGTGGGTAACTCTGCGGCATTCCTGTGCTCTGACCTTTCCGCAGGTATCTCCGGCGAAGTGGTTCACGTTGACGGCGGCTTCAACATCGCTGCAATGAACGAGCTGGAAATCAAATAAGCTTGTCACTCTCTTCCCGCCAGGGAAGAGAGTTTCTCACCGCCCCGCTCCTAGTTATTCCGTTCTGCTATTTGTTATCACCTAACAATATTTTTCCCCTCATCCGCCTTACGCCAGGATATTGATCGCCATTTTGAGATCAAGGAACGCCCATGGAACAACGCCGTTTTTCCGGCAAAGGCCACTGGTATCATGAAACCCAGTCGAATCATTCGCAGACGGACGTTCTGCCGCTGGTGCCCGAAGCCGCTAACGTCGACGACCGTTTTTTGCTCGATTTAGCCCTGCCCGATGACATTCTCGCAAGCTGTGCTGGTTGGCTTACGCCTGCCCGAACCCTGTGTCATCTTTTGTTCCCGCTTGATACTCCCGTGAACCGTCTGCATACGCTCAGCGCCTACGACAGGCTGAGCACGGCATTAACGGTTGCCCAGGCGTGTGGTGTTCAGCGGCTCTGTAACCACTACGCTGCCCTGCTCGCCCCTCTTCCGGGGCCGGACTCCTCCCGGGAAAGCAATCGACGCCTTGCAGAAATTACCCAGTATGCCCGCCAGTTAGCAAGCTCACCCGATGTGATCGATGACAAAGCCCAAAACCAGCTTGATGAGGTTGGACTCACAACGTATGACATTGTGCTTATCAACCAGATCATCGGCTTTGTCGGTTTTCAGGCGCGAGTGGTCGCGGTATTTCAGGCATTGCTTGGCCATCCGGTACGCTGGTTGCCCGGGCACCACATTCAGCCCCATACGCTGCCGGTCAGCTTCAGCAGATGGACCGCCACGCTACCCGCGGTTGAGCTAAAATATGCCAGTGCGCTTCAGCTTGAGGCGCTCTCACGCTGGCAGGCGGAACCGGCGCTTGAAGCGCTCACCCCTGTGCTGTGTCATGAGCCGATGCTGCTTAATCTGACGGGCGAAATTCTGCTTAACCATCCGCTAAGTGAAGGCCCCGCGTCTTCGATGATCTCAGCCGCTCGTGCGCTGCTCGTCGCCTCTCCGGATCGCTTTAGCGCCGCCCAGTTAACGCCCCTGACCGGGTCAGGTCTCTCGCCAGAGAAGGCCATCAATCTGCTAACCCGAGATGCATTTTATGGCTGGCTGGACCGTCTGCGTGTGGCGCTCGGCAAAGAGGAATAACCATACTCTTTACCTAAAGAGCGCTTGCTGTAGCAGTGAGATTCGCGTAAAACTGTCAGCCGCTCAATGGCTACGAAAATAGAACATTATGTTTCAGGACAACCCGCTGCTAGCGCAGCTTAAACAGCAACTGCATTCCCAGACGCCGCGTGCAGAAGGGGTCGTAAAAGCCACGGAAAAGGGCTTTGGCTTTCTTGAAGTTGATGGGCAGAAGAGCTACTTCATTCCGCCTCCTCAGATGAAGAAAGTGATGCATGGCGACCGTATTTCGGCCGTTATTCATACCGAAAAGGAACGAGAGTCTGCCGAGCCGGAAGCACTGATCGAACCTTTCCTGACCCGCTTTGTCGGGAAAGTGCATAAAAAAGACGATCGTCTTTCCGTCGTGCCGGACCATCCTCTCCTGAAAGATGCTATTCCGTGCCGCGCCGCGCGTGGCGTTGAGCATGATTTTGTTGAGGGTGACTGGGCGGTTGCTGAGATGCGCCGTCATCCTTTAAAAGGCGATCGCGGTTTCTACGCCGAGCTTACCCAATACATTACCTTCGGCGACGACCATTTCGTCCCATGGTGGGTGACGCTGGCGCGCCACAATCTCGAAAAAGAAGCGCCTGATGGCGTGGCGACTGAAATGCAGGACGAAGGTCTGGAACGTCGCGATCTGACGGCGCTGGACTTTGTCACCATTGACAGCGCCAGCACCGAGGATATGGACGATGCGCTGTATGCCGAAGAGACAGTCGATGGCAAACTGCATCTGACCGTCGCCATCGCCGACCCTACCGCATGGATTGTCGAAGGCAGCAGGCTGGACGAGATGGCCAAAGTGCGCTCGTTCACCAACTACCTGCCTGGCTTTAACATTCCGATGTTGCCGCGTGAACTTTCCGACGATCTTTGTTCGCTGCGTGCGCATGAAGTACGTCCGGTGCTGGCATGTCGGATGACCATTGCGGCTGACGGTACCATTGAAGAAGATATTGAATTCTTCGCCGCCACCATCGAATCCAAAGCCAAGCTGGCCTATGACGACGTGTCCGACTGGCTGGAGAACACGGGCAACTGGAAACCCGAGTCGGACAACATTGCCGCACAAATTCGTCTGTTGCACCGCGTCTGCCTGAGCCGCAGCGAATGGCGTCAAACTCACGCGCTGGTCTTCAAAGATCGTCCGGACTACCGTTTTGTGCTGGGTGAAAAAGGTGAAGTGCTGAATATCGTCGCTGAGCCGCGCCGTATTGCCAACCGCATCGTTGAAGAAGCGATGATTTCCGCCAACATTTGTGCTGCACGCGTGCTGCGCGACAAATTAGGCTTTGGCATTTACAACGTGCACACCGGGTTTGATCCGGCGAACACCGAAGCGCTGGCTGCCCTGCTGAAAACCCATGACGTACACGTCGATCCTGAGGAAGTGCTGACCCTGCAAGGTTTCTGCAAACTGCGCCGCGAGCTGGACGCACAGCCGTCAGGGTTCCTCGACAGCCGTATTCGCCGCTTCCAGTCCTTTGCGGAAATCAGCACCGAGCCTGGCCCGCACTTCGGCCTTGGCCTTGAGGCTTATGCGACCTGGACCTCCCCGATCCGTAAGTACGGCGACATGGTTAACCATCGTCTGCTGAAAGCGATCATCAAAGGGGAATCTGTTGCCCGCCCACAGGATGGTACGACATTGCAGATGGCAGAACGTCGCCGTCTCAACCGTATGGCGGAGCGTGATGTCGGCGACTGGTTGTACGCGCGCTTCCTGAATGATAAGGCAGGGACTGATACCCGTTTCCCGGCTGAAATCATTGACATCAGCCGCGGCGGTATGCGCGTTCGCCTGGTGGATAATGGCGCCGTTGCCTTTATTCCTGCCCCGTTCCTGCATGCCGTCCGCGACGAACTGGTTTGTAGCCAGGAAAACGGGACCGTGCAAATTAAAGGCGAAACGGTTTACAAGGTCACTGACGTGATTGATGTCACCATCGCTGAAGTGCGCATGGAAACCCGCAGTATTATCGCGCGCCCTGTCGCCTGATAACCGCGTAAACTTCTGGCCGTTCCGTTAAGGGGTGGCCGGGAGTTCTCTCCTGAATTATCTCCCGCAAAATCATCGTTTTTTCTCACACTTTTCTGTTTCCCAACGCCACATTTCTCCAGAATTATCTACAGTAAAAGAGAGCCGTCATTGTCGACTGCAAATGAATAATTTGTGCGCTACTCAGCAGCCGCGGGAGAAAACGTGATGGACGATCTGGAGCAGAATTTGCTGTTTCGTTACATGGGTACGCATAGCCCCTGGTGGCGACTGACAGCAGACAGCAATGCTCTGCATCTTGCTGCCAGTGAAAGCGCTGACATCATTCAGGTGGTTGCGCTGGATGATGAACAGGCCGCGCTGATCCGCCAGCTCACCGTAATCACCTCCAGCATTGCCATGACCCTGCCTTTGTACGGTGTGGACGTTCCCGTTCATCTTGTCGGCCGTAAAATTAACAAAAATGAGTGGGCAGGAACGGCATCAGCCTGGAACGATACCCCTTCCGTTGCGCGCGACCTGGCGCAGGGGCTCTCCTTCGCCGAACAGGTAGTTTCCGAGGCTAACTCCGTGATTGTGATCCTCGACCAGAACGGGAATATTCAGCGCTTCAACCGTTTAAGTGAAGAATATACGGGCCTGAAGGAACAGGAAGTTATCGGGCAAAACGTGTTCAAACTGTTTATGAGCCGCAGCGAAGCCGCGGCCTCCAAACGCAACATCACCGGTTTTTTTCGTAACGGCAGCTCCTACGAAGTTGAACGCTGGATCAAGACCCGCAAGGGGCAGCGCCTGTTTCTCTTCAGAAATAAATTTGTTCACAGCGGCAGCGGAAAAAATGAAATTTTCCTCATCTGTTCAGGTACCGACATAACCGAGGAGCGTCGGGCCCAGGAGCGCCTGCGCGTTCTCGCCAATACGGATACGATTACCGGTTTGCCTAACCGAAATGCCATCCATGAGCTGATCTCTGATGCCATCACCGCTCGGGGTGATACGCAGGTTGGCGTAGTTTATCTCGATCTGGATAATTTTAAAAAAGTGAACGATGCCTATGGGCATATGTTTGGCGACCAGCTGCTACAGGCCGTTGCGCTGGCGATCCTGAGCTGCCTGGACGAAGGACAAACCCTGGCGCGCCTGGGTGGGGATGAGTTTATCGTGATGGCCACCGATACCTCGCAGGGCGCGCTGGAAGCGATGGCGTCGCGAATACTGACCCGACTGCGTCAACCTTTCCGCATCGGACTGATTGAGGTTTACACCGGCTGCTCGCTGGGCATTGCGCTTGCGCCCCAGCACGGTAACGATCGCGAAAGCGTCATTCGCAATGCCGACACCGCCATGTACACCGCCAAAGAAAATGGCCGGGGCAAATTCTGCGTCTTCTCGCCAGAGATGAACCAGCGCGTATTTGAATACCTGTGGCTGGATACTAACCTGCGTAAAGCGCTGGATAACGATCAGCTGTTAATCCACTACCAGCCCAAAATGACCTGGCGCGGCGAAGTCAGAAGTCTGGAGGCGCTGGTGCGCTGGCAGTCGCCAGAGCGTGGCCTGATCCCGCCGATGGAGTTTATCTCCTATGCAGAGGAATCAGGGCTGATTGTGCCTCTGGGCCGCTGGGTTATGCTTGATGTGGTGCGCCAGGTAGCAAAATGGCGCGACAAGGGGATCAACATGCGCGTCGCGGTCAACGTCTCCGCCCGTCAGCTGGCGGACCAGACCATCTTCAGTGACCTGAAGCAGGCGCTGAAAGACCTGAATTTTGAATACTGCCCGATTGACGTGGAATTAACCGAAAGCTGTCTCATTGAAAATGAAGAACTGGCCCTGTCAGTGATCCAGCAATTTAGCCGCCTGGGAGCGCAAATTCATCTGGATGACTTTGGTACGGGGTACTCTTCCCTGTCGCAACTGGCGCGCTTCCCTATCGATGCCATTAAGCTTGACCAGTCTTTCGTGCGGGATATCCATAAGCAGTCCATTTCACAGTCGCTGGTGCGTGCGATAGTCGCCGTGGCGCAGGCGTTAAATTTGCAGGTCATTGCTGAAGGGGTGGAAAGTGCAAAAGAAGACGCCTTTCTGACGAAGAATGGCGTCAACGAACGGCAGGGTTATCTTTTTGCTAAGCCCATGCCCGCTGCCGCATTCGAGCGATGGCTAAAACGTTATCAGGCCAGGAATGTCCGTTAGCTGGCTTTGCGTAAGCCCGTCGCCTGATGGCGATTTTGCAGCATAACCAGCCGCTCCATGTAGGCGATATCCTTCGGTTCAAGGCAGAAGGCGGCATCAACCCAATCCTCAGTAATGTCCATCAACTCGCTTCGCGGAAGTGGCAGCACGCGCGTACGTGCACGCAGCATGGCCCTTACGCCGTTCAGCTTCGGCTGTAGCGTGTCGATAAACGTCCGCACCGAAACATAGCTCTGTAACGGCTCAAATAAGAGATCCACAAGACCATGCTGCTCATACCATTCCGCCGTATGCGTCTCACCTTTGTAGATCAGCGCCTCCGCCATTTTCATGCCGGCACGACGCGCCACCAGTGAATAGCCGCCCATGCCTGGGAACAGATTGAACGCGATTTCCGGAAAGCCTAATCGGGCATCGCGCTGGGCCAGAATGAAATGATGCGCCAGCGCGGCTTCAAACCCGCCCCCTAAAGCGCTTCCTTCCACCATAGCCAGCGTGACAGCGCCGGTATCAAACCCTCGCGAGGCGGCATGAACGCAGTCCACACAGGCCCGGGCATAGGCGCGTAACGCTTCGCGTCGGTTGTTTTTGATGCACTCAACGAAGAACTGTAAATCACCGCCGGTATTGTAGATGTCGGGGACCAGCGATCCGGTGACCCAAAAATCAACGACAAATCCGGACTGTCGAACCAGCCAGGAGAGATTCATGATCTCCTCGATCAGCGCATGGTTGAAGCAAGGCCGTGGCGTGGCGCGTAACATCATCCACACCGTACGCCGTTCGGCCTCATAATAAGCCGCCAGTTGAGTGAATCGTTCAGCATCAGTAAACAATGTGCAGGTTGTCTGGTTGATAACTGTCATAGTCGAATTCCTCTTATAAAAAAGCGCGTTGCGCGCAGTTTTAGACTAATCCACCCCTACAACCCGCAGCAGACGGGGGTTAAATTTATCACTTTCATTTTTGGACTTTGGTTATTGCATTTTTTACCTTCTCTTTTGAATCAATTTTCTGCATCATTGATAATATTAACTTTTCGCTTCAGGGTGAGCTTATGTCTAACATTGATGCAACAGCCGTGGCGCAGCGTATTGATACTGTGCTGGATATTCTTGTCGCAGGCGATTATCACTCTGCTATCCGTAATCTTGAGATCCTCAAGTCTGAACTGCTGGCTGAGAACGGCGCTGATAACGCTCCAGAATCCACTCAACCTAAAGCCCCGTGGGAAGTGTAACCACGTCGTTTCCGACCTTGCCTTTTAAATGGATGCTATGAACTCCCGACAACAAATCATTTTGCAGATGGTGATCGATCAGGGGCGCGTAAGCGTGGTCGATCTCGCTAAAGCCACCGGCGTTTCTGAAGTCACCATTCGTCAGGATCTGAATCTTCTGGAAAAACAGAGCTACCTGCGGCGTGCGCACGGATATGCCGTTCCACTGGACAGCGACGACGTTGAAACCCGCATGATGAACAATTATGCGCTCAAGCGGGAGCTGGCGGAGTTTGCTGCATCCCTGGTGAATAACGGTGAGACCGTCTTTATTGAAAATGGCAGCAGTAACGCCCTTCTGGCGCGCACGCTTGCCGATCAAAAAGACGTTACCATCATCACCGTAAGCAGCTATATTGCCCATCTGTTGAAGGAAACTCGCTGCGAGGTGATTCTGCTGGGCGGCATTTACCAGAAGAAAAGCGAAAGCATGGTGGGGCCATTAACGCGCCAATATGTTCAGCAAGTTCACTTCAGTAAGGCATTCATAGGTATTGATGGCTGGCAGCCCGACACCGGCTTTACCGGCCGCGACATGATGCGTTCAGACGTGGTTAACGCCGTACTCGCCAAAGAGTGTGAAGCGATTGTGCTGACCGACAGCTCTAAGTTTGGCGCCGTACACCCTTATACGATGGGGCCGGCCTCGCGCTTCAGCCGTGTAATCACGGATGAGCGTTTGCGTGATGAATATCGCCAGCAATTAGAACAAGACGGTCTGACTGTCGATATTGTAAAAAAAACAGCCTGATTATCCTGCTGCGCCCGAATAATGGGCGCACTTAAACCTTTCTCTGAGAGTATTCCGACCCTTCCTTTAAGAGTTTTTACCTGTTGAAACCGTTCTAAACACGTAAAATTAGTATTAGCGATATAACAGGAAGTGACTATCACCTGCGTGATGATGAAACGCCTGCGCGACCAGCTTTCACGGGAACAGAATTTAAGTATGGATATTGTCTATACTTAAAGTGCATTCCTTTCCGTGAATCGATAATTCAGGAGAAAGTATTATGACCTTTACCAGCAAAAAATTAGCCGCCGCTGTTCTGGCAATCACTGTAGCAATGTCCCTGAGCGCTTGCTCTAACTGGTCTAAACGTGACCGTAACACCGCGATTGGTGCCGGTGCTGGTGCGCTTGGTGGTGCAGTATTAACGGATGGTAGTACGCTGGGTACATTAGGTGGTGCTGCCGTAGGTGGTATTATCGGTCACCAGGTGGGCAAATAATCACCATAACGGCTCTCACCGGCATAATAATATATTAAGTATTTTCAGGTCTGACTTACGCACGTAAAAAAAGAGCCACGGCAATGTCCGTGGCTCATTTATTTTAGCCGCCCGCCAGTTTGACTTTCATTCCTTTGGCTTCCAGCAGCGTTTTAATTAAATCTCGTTTATCGCCCTGAATCTCAATAATGCCGTCTTTTACTGCCCCACCGCATCCGCACTTCTTTTTAAGCTCAGCGGCGAGCTTTACCAGGTCTGCATCATCCAGGTCAATGCCGGTGACAAGGCAAACGCCTTTCCCTTTTCTGCCGCTGGTCTGGCGCTGAATTCGCACGATACCATCGCCTTTTGGACGTTCAGCTTTCTCTTTTGGCTCTTCAATGCGCCCGGTATCCGTTGAATAGACCAGACGACTGTTGGCGTCACGCATTATGCCCCCTTTTTCAGTGATGCATTAATCGCTTTCAGGGTCTCTGCCGGATGAGCGGATTGCGTCACCGGGCGACCAATCACCATATAGTCTACACCCGCGCTCAGCGCCTGCTCTGGCGTCATGATACGTCGCTGATCCCCTGACTCGCTGCCTGCTGGACGAATACCTGGCGTCACCAGTTTAAAATCGCGGCCTAACTCAGATTTGAAGCGAACCGCCTCCTGAGCCGAACAGACCACGCCATCGAGACCACACTGTTGCGTGAGGCGCGCCAGACGCTCTGCATGTTCGGCAGGTGACAACGTCACACCCAGGTCGCGCAGGTCGGATTCATCCATACTGGTCAGCACGGTGACGGCGATCAGAAGCGGAGCGTCATTACCAAACGGCACCAGCGCTTCGCGCGCAGCCGTCATCATGCGTGCCCCGCCCGATGCATGTACGTTAACCATCCACACGCCGAGTTCAGCTGCCGCAGCAACGGCGTGCGCAGTGGTATTTGGAATGTCGTGGAATTTCAGGTCGAGGAAAACGTCGAAACCACGTTGATGCAGATCGCGGACAATTTGTGGGCCGAACAGCGTAAACATCTCTTTGCCTACTTTCAGACGGCAATCGCGGGGATCAATGCCATCAACAAAGGCCAGTGCGGCGTCACGGTTATTGTAATCCAGAGCAACAACTACGGGAGAATCGGTAACTACGCGGGAAGTGGAGGATGTAACAGACGTCATGACCAGCCCTTTTCGTCTATGGGCGCGCAGCGGCGCGGAACAGATAAACGGCGTGCATTCTACCTGCCCTCGGGGTAAATGAACAGAATCGAATGCTTTTCCTGCTGAACCCCAGACCGCACGGTGCTGATGGAATTACTGTAACCATTAGTATGTTGTAACTAAAGTGCAGCGTTTTAAAAAATTACTGTCCGTCCAGACCTCGGATTGGCTTAATGGTGGACCACGCCCGGCAGGAAGGGCAATGCCAGTAGAGCGAATAGGCGGTGAAGCCGCATTTCTGGCAGCGATAGCGCGGTTTGCTGCGCACCTGTTCACCCACCATGTCTCGCAGCACCATCAGGCTCTCTTTAGCGCGCCCTTCTTCTGCGTCATTAAGGTGGTAATCCATCAGCTTATGGAAGACACGCATGGTAGGATGACGCTGCAACTGACGGGTAATGTATACCTGGGCGGTATCGCTCCCTTCATGCTCTTCGACGACATCTGACAGCATCAGCTCGGCTGTGGCACCTGTATTCTCTTCAACACAGCGACGCAGAAACGCAACCCACTCGTCCTGCTTACCGAGCTGCTGATAGCAGGTTTGCAGCATTTCCAACGTTTCGCTGACCAGCTCTTTGTCCTGATCGATAACGCGAAGCAGGCTCTCCACGGCTTTGGCGTAATCACCGTTAGCCATAAAGACCCGCCCCATCATGATCGAGATGCGCGCGCTGTTGCGATCGGCCGCTGCGCCTTTCTTTAACAGTGCCATGGCTTTATCCATGTCATCGCTACCCATCTGCTGGAGAGCCAGCTCGCAATAGAAGTGGGCAATTTCGACGCGCTGTTTGTCTTTGCCGAGTTTGACCAGCCGTTCAGCGGTATCAATCGCTTTTTGCCAGTCGCTGGTGGCCTGATAGATTTGCAGAAGCTGCTGAAGCGCACCGATACGGAAGTCCGTCTCATCCACCAGCTGAGAGAACATATCCTCGGCGCGATCGTAAAGCCCCGCGGCCATGTAATCCCGCCCAAGCTGCTGCACGGCCAGCAACCGTTGCTCATAGGTCAACGAAGCGCTTTCCATCAAGGTCTGGTGGATACGAATGGCACGGTCAACCTCTCCGCGCGAGCGGAACAGGTTTCCCAGGGTGAGATGCGCCTCAACGGTGCCGGTATCCTCTTTAAGCATATCGAGGAACAGATCCACCGCTTTATCCTGCTGATTGCTCAGCAGGAAGTTCACCCCCGCTACGTAGTCACGGGAGAGTCGGTTTGCTTCATCCTGTTTTGTTTGTTGCGCGCTTCTGCGGCCCATATACCAGCCATAGGCTGCGGCGACAGGCAAAAGCAGAAACAACAACTCCAGCATATTCGATTATTCCTTGACTACCGGCACACCAGAGCTCGCCGGAATGTCAGACGCAGGCGTAAGTTGATGTTCAAGTCGTTTAATTTTACGTTCAGCGCGAACAAGAGAAACACGAACCTTAAGCCAGAACAGGCCGCATACAAGCCAGCCGATGACAAACCCCGCCGCGAATAACACAGCCAGCAGGCTCGACACCCGGTACTCGCCCTGCGCCAGCAGATAGTTGAAACTTACCTGTTGATCGTTTTGCGCGCCCAATGTGACCGAAATGACAAAAATCGCCAACACCAGTAAGAAAATGAGTAAATATTTCACATGACTTCCCGTTATGTGGTTCGAGCGTATAAAGCGTGTTCAACTCACTGCAATCAGCCTTATAAGCTACCATTTTAGTGGCGGGCGCGAAATGGAAAAAGTAACGCGCCCTACATGGATTTATGGTCAAAATGCGGAATATCAACCTTCAGGTTCCGCCAGACTCCCTTTCGGCTATTTCTTCCTTCTCTTCCGGCGGCGGCGTCAATGGTCCACAAAAACGTTGTGCAAGCCAGGTCGCCAGCGTCACCAGTACCCACGAGATCAGCGTTGCCACCACCAAATCACGCGGCCAGTGCATCCCCAGCAGCATCCGGCTGCCCATTACGCCTGTCGCCCAGACCAGCAAAATCGCAATCGTGAGGGTACGCCGACGCGGCCACAGCAGTCCCACGCCAAGTAGCGCCCAGCTGGCAGCAAACATCGTATGCCCGGAAGGAAACGCAAAGCCGGTCTCTTTTTGCCAGTGTTTGCGTAAAAAGGTCGGGATATCCTGCTGTTCCGCAAGCTGCTCCTTTACCAGCGCACCGCGATCTTTACGCTTTAAATTGTAGAACTCATCCACCGGAACATGGTGCGTTTTTTCCAGCCAGACGACGAAAGGACGGGGTTCCTGCACGCGATCTTTCACCCACGACTTCACCCCCTGCCCGATAAGTATGGCCCCGCCGAGAATGGCAAACAGTACCAGCGCCGCGCGAAGGCGAAAGCGCAGGCACCACAGGAACCAGCCACAGAGCAGCACGTGCGTAATAATCCCCCACGGCTGGGTGACCGTCTCGGTTATCCAGTATAAGGCTTTCAGCCACGTCTCGTTTTGTCCGGGCTGCCACATCCAGCCGGAGAACCAAACGACCAGGGGGATAACGAGCAATACGGCGGCGCCTGCGGCCGTTCGTCTGGCAATTGAAAGCATGTCCTCTCCTTTTTCACTAAGCACCACAATCATAACTGAATTTCATCATTCAGGTGGATATGTCGGATTGTGCGTTTAACGTTTGTAAAGCGTGGTGGTGATTAGGTGAAGTTGCCGGGCTTGTGGCAAAATAGTCCAATACAGAAAGCATAATGGGGCAAAGGCACGAAACGTGTCAGCCTGGTCTGGAGAATCACATGCAGCTTAAACGTGTGGCAGAAGCCAAACTGCCAACCCCATGGGGCGATTTCCTGATGGTGGGTTTTGAAGAACTGGCAACCGGGCAAGATCACGTCGCCCTGGTATTCGGCGACATTTCGGGGCAAACGCCGGTGCTGTCCCGCGTTCATTCAGAGTGTCTGACCGGTGACGCGCTGTTCAGCCTGCGCTGCGACTGCGGTTTTCAGCTTGAAGCCGCCCTTTCTCATATCGCAGAGGAAGGACGTGGCGTTCTGCTGTATCACCGTCAGGAAGGTCGCAATATCGGCCTGCTGAATAAAATCCGCGCCTACGCGTTGCAGGATCAGGGCTACGATACCGTCGAAGCGAACCATCAGCTCGGCTTTGCTGCTGACGAGCGCGATTTCACCCTGTGCGCAGATATGTTCAAGCTGCTGGGCGTGGACGAAGTGCGTCTGTTGACCAATAACCCGAAAAAAGTGGAAATCCTCACTGAAGCGGGCATCAATATCGTGGAACGCGTACCGCTGATTGTCGGCCGAAACCCGAAAAACGCGCATTATCTCGATACCAAAGCCGCCAAAATGGGGCATTTACTGAGCGAGTAAACGCAAAACGCCCGGCACATGTGCCGGGCGAATTTTCAGTCCAGCATCTTACGAATCACATAATGTAAAATGCCGTCGTTCTGGTAATAGGTCAGCTCTGTTGCCGTATCAATACGACACCGGCAATCCAGCACTTCTGTCGTACCATCTGCGCGCGTTAATTTCACCGGAACGGTTTTACCCGGTTGCAGATTTTGCAGACCGCTGATATCAATCTGCTCTTCCCCGGTCAGACCCAGCGTTTTACGCGTCACGCCCTGCGGGAACTCCAGCGGCAGGATCCCCATGCCGATCAGGTTTGAGCGGTGGATACGTTCAAAGGATTCGGCAATCACCACGCGAACCCCGAGCAGACGCGGACCTTTTGCCGCCCAGTCGCGACTGGAACCGGAGCCGTACTCTTTACCGGCAATAACGGCCAGCGGCGTCCCCTCCTGCTGATACTTCATGGCTGCGTCATAAATTGAAATGACCTCTGTATCCGGCAGGTGGCGCGTCATGCCCCCTTCCACGCCCGGAACCATTTCATTGCGAATGCGGATGTTGGCAAAGGTCCCGCGCATCATCACTTCGTGGTTACCACGGCGCGAACCGTAGGAGTTGAAATCGCGACGTTCCACGCCACGGCTTTGCAGATATCGACCTGCCGGACTGTCCGCCTTGATGCTCCCAGCCGGAGAGATATGGTCGGTGGTGACGGAATCGCCCAGCATCGCCAGGATCCGCGCGCCGTGAATATCTTTCAGCGGTGCAGGCTCCGCCAGCATTTCGTCGAAGAATGGCGACAGGCGAATATAGGTGGAATCATCCTGCCAGTCATAGGTATCGGAACCCACCACGTCGATCGCTTTCCATTCCGCTGTGCCTTCGAACACTTCCGCATACTCTTTGCGGAACATCTCGGTGGAAACTTTCTCTACCGCGCGCGCAATTTCACGCGATGATGGCCAGATGTCTTTCAGATAGACCGGTTCATTTTTGCGATCGTGACCAATCGGATCGGTCGCCAGGTTAATGTTCATGTTTCCGGCCAGCGCATAGGCTACAACCAGCGGCGGCGAGGCCAGCCAGTTGGTTTTCACCAGCGGATGAATACGCCCTTCAAAGTTTCGGTTACCAGAAAGTACCGCGCCAACGGTCAAATCACCCTGCCTGATCGCCACTTCAATAGGCTCAGGCAGTGGACCAGAGTTACCGATACAGGTCGTACAGCCGTAGCCCACCAGGTTGAAGCCCAGCTCGTCGAGGTAAGGCGTGAGTCTGGCCTGCGCCAGATAATCGGAAACCACTTTCGAACCAGGCGCCAGAGAGGCTTTAACCCATGGCTGTGGCTTGAGCCCCAGTTCTACCGCTTTTTTTGCCAGCAGCCCGGCAGCCATTAACACACTCGGGTTGGACGTGTTGGTACAGGAAGTGATAGCGGCGATCACCACGGCGCCGTCAGGAAGCTGATACTGATGC
The DNA here is from genome assembly GCF_000492855.1 of Enterobacter sp. MGH 38. NCBI lineage: Bacteria > Pseudomonadati > Pseudomonadota > Gammaproteobacteria > Enterobacterales > Enterobacteriaceae > Enterobacter > Enterobacter sp. MGH 38. Next base: position 1,595,121 of record NZ_KI535608.1, read on the forward strand.
CCGTTCAGAACATAGTCCACCGGACGGTGATCTTTTTGCGCGGCGTTAACCTCCAGCTCATTGCTGGCGGCAAAGGCTTTGGGAACGTTGCTCAGGGCGACGCGGTCCTGCGGACGTTTTGGCCCTGCGAGGCTTGCCTCAACGGTGCCCATATCCAGTTCCAGCGTACTGGTAAATACCGGCTCGTCACCCGGGTTACGCCACATGCCCTGCGCTTTGGTGTAGGCCTCAACGAGAGCCACCTGCTCCTCGCTGCGACCACTGAGGCGCATATACTCCAGCGTAACGCTATCAATCGGGAAAAAGCCGCAGGTCGCGCCATATTCCGGCGCCATGTTGGCGATGGTGGCCCGGTCCGCCAGCGGCAAGGAATCCAGACCATCGCCATAAAATTCAACGAATTTACCCACCACACCATGCTTACGCAGCATCTGGGTGACCGTCAGAACCAGATCCGTGGCGGTGATGCCTTCGGACAATTTACCGGTCAGCTTAAAGCCCACCACATCGGGAATGAGCATTGATACCGGCTGGCCGAGCATGGCCGCTTCCGCTTCAATACCACCGACGCCCCAACCCAGAACGCCAAGGCCGTTAATCATGGTTGTGTGTGAATCGGTGCCCACCAGCGTATCCGGGTAAGCCACCCACTCTTTATCCTGCAATTCACTCCAGACGGCTTTGCCGAGATATTCCAGGTTGACCTGGTGACAAATGCCGGTGCCCGGTGGAACAACGCTGAAGCGGCTGAACGCCTGCTGACCCCATTTCAGAAATACGTAGCGTTCATGGTTACGTTCCATCTCCAGACGGACGTTTTCGCCGAAAGCATCGTCGTCACCAAAGTGATCGACGGTGACGGAGTGGTCAATGACGAGGTCTACCGGGGACAGGGGGTTAACCTTAGCAGTATCGCCCCCGAGACGCTTAACGGCTTCACGCATGGCAGCCAAATCCACAACCGCTGGTACGCCGGTGAAATCCTGCATAAGCACCCTGGCCGGGCGATAGGCAATTTCTCTGTCTGCATGTGCATTCTTCAGCCACCCTGCCAGAGCCTGGATATCCTCCTCGGTAACCGAGTCGCCATCCTGCCAGCGCAAGAGGTTTTCCAGTAAGACTTTCAACGACTTGGGTAACCGCGAAATGTCCCCAAGCGTTCTGGCAGCCAGCGGTAAGCTATAGTAGCGCCAGGTTTTATTTTCCGCCTGTAATGTGTCCTTACTGGCTTCGCGTAGGGTTAACGACATAAGCTCCTCCTTAAAAACAGGGATGTCCTGACAATCATCAGGGCTGTAATTAAAGATAACACAAAGATGTCGTAACGTTTTGATAACAACCCAAATTGATAAATTTAGGAATGGTCCAACACGAGGGATAAAACAAAAAACCCCGCCGTGGCGAGGTTTTACGATTTAGTGCAAGGCCAGCCAGAGGAGCTGACACCAGAAGAGGATCGACGCTGAGAATACGCCGAGCCATGACCAGTATTTTACGGTTGTCATGTTATTCATCATAGGGACACCAGACTTTAATTATTTAAGGTTGCGAGGTCTGCCCTCGTTCTATATTGCTGATGTGTATTTATTAAGGAGTACAAAAGCGCACAGTCTTTATTCAGACTATTTGCATCATTACGCAAAATTCAAAATTATTGTTTTTTGGGTTCGTCTTCCGCGAACACATCAATAAAGGCCTGCTGCTGTGGCGTCAGTTTCCAGGAAGCTGGCACGCTGGTTGCTGGCGCCTTACGGGCTTTGTGAGCATTGTCACGAAGCTGACACATCTCTTTTCTCGCTTCTGTACGCACCGTCATGACCATAATCAACCCCAGTAATTCCAGACAAGAAGAGCAACCACCACCCAGAACAGGGCAGAGCCAAGAAAGACCGCCAGCCAGGCTTTACGCTTAAGCACGGGATCCCTTTGCGGTTCTTCACTTCCTGACGGCATTGCTAACCTCATACAATCGACATCGCTTATCATTTAGAGACCAAACAATTGGCACAAGTAATCATCTGATGAGATAAATCCTAAAGAAACTTTAGCCGAAAAGCCAGTGAATTTACGTATCTGGGCCTGGGAAAATTCAATCTTTTGACCCGAAATAAATAATTGAAAAGAATAATTTGCACACCTGTAAATTAGTTTCTACTTTTGTCGCAAATTTGCGACAGTAAAACCATAGTCATTTAATGGGTTATGACGATATATGACAGTGGACGTAGATGATGATAATTCTAATTAAGGTTTAAAGGGTAATGACGGTATCTTTCCGTACCAGAAAGATACCGGGTGTGATTATTTGGCGGGAAGTTTAATGTCTTTAAACATCTCTTCGATGTCTTCATTGGAGCGTAACGCTACAGCTGTATCCACCACGTCGCGCGTTAAATGTGGCGCGAAGCGTTGAATAAAATCATACATATAGCTGCGCAGGAACGTGCTGCGACGAAAACCTATCTTGGTGGTGCTGTGGCTGAAAATATCATGCGCATCCAGACGCACCAGATCCGGGTCTGAGACAGGATCTACCGCCATGCTGGCAATAACCCCAACGCCCAGGCCCAGACGCACATATGTTTTTATGACGTCCGCATCCGTCGCCGTAAAGACAATCCGTGGCGTTAATCCGGCGCGGTTAAACGCGGTGTCCAGTTCAGAACGGCCCGTAAAGCCGAACGTATAGGTCACCAGCGGGTATTGCGCCAGTTCTTCGATTGTCACTTCGCCCTTCCCCGCCAGCGGGTGATCCGGGGTCACGACAATAGAGCGGTTCCAGTGGTAGCACGGGAGCATGACCAGATCATCGTACAGATGGAGCGCTTCCGTCGCGATAGCGAAGTCTGCATTGCCTTTAGATACGGCCTCTGCGATTTGCGTCGGTGAGCCCTGATGCATATGCAGGGAAACGCGGGGATAGCGTTCGATGAAACCTTTGATCACCCCGGGAAGCGCATAACGCGCCTGGGTGTGCGTGGTGGCAATATACAGAGAGCCTTTATCCGGCCAGGTATGTTCCCCAGCGACGGATTTAATGGCGTCGACTTTGGAGAGCACTTCCCGTGCGATGCGTATGATTTCCTGTCCAGCCGGCGTGACCTGAGTCAGGTGCTTACCGCTGCGGGCAAAGATCTGAATACCTAACTCATCCTCCAGCATACGCACCTGCTTGCTGATGCCGGGCTGCGAGGTATAAAGACCCTCTGCGGTGGAAGAGACATTGAGGTTATGATTGACGACCTCAACGATATAGCGAAGCTGCTGTAATTTCATGCCAGACCATCCGATTTAGCGCATGAGTCAATCGCTTAAGACGATTTAATAATAAGAAACGGGTTAACTATAACCACTATATCATTTATAGCCAGGCTGTATAGTACGGAACAAAAAATAATAACTACGTAATAAAAAAGGGCCGGAAGTCCGGCCCTTTCACAGGTAAATTACGGTAAGGGAAGATTATTTCTTGCCTTCAACCCATTTCCCGTCGACGAAGAAGGCTGACCATCCGGTCGCTTTGCCCTCTTTCTCTGCCGCCACGTACTGCTGCTTCGTTTTACGGCTGAAGCGCACCACGGTTTTGTTGCCTTCCGGATCCTGCTGTGGCGCATCGGCCAGGTAACGCAGTTTTTCCGGCAGACGGTCACGGAAGCGGTACAACTCTTCTACCAGCGGCGCACGGGTTTCGCGCGATTTCGGGAAGGTGTTGGCCGCCAGGAATACCCCGGCAGCGCCGTCACGTAGCACGAAATACGCGTCTGACTTCTCACACGGCAGCTCAGGAAGCGGAACCGGATCTTCCTTCGGCGGCGCAACTTCACCGTTACGCAGGATCTTACGCGTGTTTTTACAGTCGTCGTTGGTGCATGCCATGTACTTACCGAAGCGTCCCATTTTCAGGTGCATTTCGGAACCACATTTCTCACACTCAACGATCGGACCGTCATAGCCCTTAATGCGGAACTCACCTTCTTCGATCTCATAACCATCGCAGGTCGGGTTATTGCCACAAACGTGCAGTTTGCGTTTTGGATCGATCAGGTAGCTGTCCATCGCCGTGCCGCATTTCTTACAGCGGCGTTTGGCGCGCAGTGCGTTAGTCTCCGCATCGTCCCCTTCCAGCACGTTGAGAACTTCGTTCTCCGGCACGAGGTTGATGGTGGTTTTGCAACGCTCTTTCGGTGACAGCGCATAACCAGAGCAACCGAGGAACACGCCCGTGGTCGCGGTACGGATCCCCATTTTACGGCCACAGGTTGGGCAGTCGATGCTCGTCAGTACCATCTGGTTCGGCAGCATGCCGCCCTCTTCAGGATCTTTCTCGGCTTTCTCAAGCTGATTGGTAAAATCGCTGAAGAAGCTGTCGAGAACTTTCTTCCACTCTGCCTTATGGCTGGCAACCTCATCAAGGCTGTCTTCCATCTGCGCGGTGAAGTCATAGTTCATCAACTCGCGGAAGTTCGCTTCCAGACGGTCGGTGACAATCTCCCCCATTTTTTCAGCATAGAAACGACGGTTCTCAACGCGAACGTATCCACGATCCTGAATGGTCGAAATGATTGACGCATAGGTGGACGGGCGACCGATGCCGCGTTTTTCCAGCTCTTTCACCAGCGATGCTTCGCTGAAGCGCGCAGGTGGCTTGGTGAAGTGCTGAGCCGGGACCAGATCAACCAGCGACAGCTCGTCACCTTTGTTGACTGAAGGCAGCGTTCTGTCTTCATCACCTTTACGCAGCGCAGGCATCACTTTTGTCCAGCCGTCGAAGCGCAGAATACGGCCGCGCGCTTTCAGGCGGAAATCACCCGCGCCGACGGTCAGCGTGGTGGAGTCGTATTTCGCTGGCGTCATCTGGCAGGCGACGAACTGGCGCCAGATCAGCTGATACAGCTTCTGGGCGTCCGCTTCCATATCTTTCAGCGATTCTGCCAGAACGGAAACGTCAGAAGGTCGAATCGCTTCGTGCGCTTCCTGAGAATTCTCTTTGCTGGCGTACTGATTAGGACTGTCCGGCAGATATTTCTTACCGAAGTTGTCCTCGATATAGCCGCGCACCATGTTGACAGCGTCCTGGCTCAGGTTGGTGGAGTCAGTACGCATGTAGGTGATGTAACCCGCTTCATACAAACGCTGGGCCATCATCATGGTTTTCTTCACGCCGTAACCCAGACGCGTACTCGCCGCCTGCTGAAGCGTTGACGTGATAAACGGTGCGCCAGGCTTGCTGCTGGTCGGTTTGTCTTCACGATCCAGAACCTGATAACGCGCTTTTTCCAGCAGCGCCACGGCGGCCATGGTCTGATCGCGATTTTCAGGTCGGAACGGTTTGTCGTTGTGGTGGCTCACCTGCAACGGCAGCGCATCGCCGCCCGGCGTGGTGACATTCGCATCCACTTCCCAGAACTCTTCCGGGACGAACGCTTTGATCTCGCGTTCACGCTCAACAACAAGACGAACAGCAACAGACTGCACACGCCCCGCAGACAGGCCGCGAGCGACCTTTTTCCACAGCAACGGCGAGACCATGTAGCCTACAACGCGGTCCATAAAGCGACGCGCCTGCTGAGCGTTAACACGGTCGATATTCAGTTCACCCGGCTTTTCAAACGCCTGACGAATCGCATTCTTTGTAATTTCGTTGAACACTACACGGCTGTAGCGTTTGTCATCACCCCCGATCACTTCCCGCAGGTGCCATGCGATGGCCTCCCCTTCGCGGTCAAGGTCGGTTGCGAGATAAATGTGGTCTGCTTTTTCAGCAAGCTGTTTCAGCTCGTTAACGACTTTTTCTTTGCCTGGCAGCACTTCGTAATGTGCATCCCAGTTGTGCCATGGGTTAACACCCATGCGGTTGACAAGCGCGCTACGTTCATCCTTTTTAGGCTTTTTAGCCCCTTTGGTGGAGGTAGAGTCTGCGCTCTTTTTGCTGGCTGAGCCACTGGTCGGCAAGTCGCGAATGTGACCAACGCTGGACTTAACCACGTAGTCATTGCCCAGATATTTATTGATCGTTTTGGCTTTTGCCGGGGACTCAACGATGACGAGAGCTTTACCCATATTCACCTTTACCTAATTTAATTCTTCCAGGAATACGCCGCACGTTGATTTCCCTTCCGCTGACGACGAGCCATTGATATTGCGACGTCGTCAGGGGATATCAACCCCTATGTGTTACCGAACGTCAGAATGGCGACATCCAGGTCATTGAGTTTTCGGGTATTTTTCTCACATCAAAGTTCATTCGTGACGAATTCCCGGTCGAATGTCAAGCAATTCTGTTGCCAGAATGACGAAAGCGCACACTGTACCTGATAAAATTCGTTACGCAACTTTATTAGCATGCAAAAGCAAATCCCGCCAGCCAGCCCCTGTTCCTTATCCCCTCGGATAACAGGGAAAATTTGCCCCCGAAGCGACCCAGGCGTAGACTATTGTCACTGTTTAAGGAGTGGAATATGCAGAATACGACCCAACCCATTGACCGAGCTTCACTGCTTATCGAAGCAAACAAACTCATTCGCGACCATGAAGACACCCTGGCGGGGATTGAAGCGACTGGCGTGGAACAACGTAATGGCGTGCTGGTGTTCAGCGGTGAATACTTCCTTGATGAACAAGGATTACCCACCCCAAAAAGCACCGCCGTATTTAACATGTTTAAATACCTGGCGCATACCCTCTCAGAGAAGTACCACCTGGTCGATTAAAACTAAAAACGCGAGGCATCTGCCTCGCGTTTTTCTTTACAGCAGCGGCTTTTGTCCGCGCTGCAACCAGCGTAGCAGCAGGCGATCCGCGCTTTCTGCCGCGCTATTGGTAAAACGGTCGAGCAGGCGCTTACGTCGGGTGAAGCGCACCCCCACCAGCTCACGGCCGTCCATCAGGTTGAGCAGGAGGTCGTCGCTGGTACCCACTTCATCCACCAGCCCTTTCTCCTGCGCCTGCGTGCCGTACCAGTGTTCGCCCGTAGCCACCTGCTCAATGTCCAGCGTTGGGCGCATGCGGTGCACGAAATCTTTGAACAGATGGTGGGTTTCGTTCAGATCTTCCCGGAACTTCTGCCGTCCCTCTTCGGTATTTTCGCCGAGCAGCGTCAGCGTACGTTTGTACTGGCCCGCCGTATGCAGTTCAATGTCGATATCTTTATTTTTCAGGAAACGATTGAAGTTAGGGATCTGCGCGACTACCCCAATCGAGCCGATAATAGAGAACGGTGCCGCGACGATTTTATCCGCCACGCACGCCATCATATAGCCGCCACTCGCCGCGACCTTATCTACCGCCACGGTGAGCGGTATCTGTTTATCCCGCAGACGTTGTAACTGCGAAGCCGCCAGTCCATACCCATGCACTACGCCACCCGGGCTTTCAAGGCGTACCACCACCTGATCCTGGGCTGTCGCCACGGCCAGCACCGCCGTCACTTCTTCACGCAGTGAGGAGACTTCATGCGCATCCATGCTACCTTTAAAATCGAGCACATAGACGCGCGGTTTTGCGTCAGCCTGTGGCGTGGCGAGTTTAGCTTTCGCCTTCGCAGCTTTGGCGTCCTGCTTATGTTTTTTCTTCTGGGCTTTTAGCCACAGCTTCTGTTGATGATCGTCAAGCAGCGCCAGAGACATCTCCTCCTGCATCTCTTTATACTGTTCGCTCAGGCGGGTAATGCGTAACTCACCACGCTGACGCTTACGCTGCGTCAGGTTGACTATCAGGACGGCAATCACCGCGACAGCTATAACCACCGTCGCGATTTTGGCCAAAAACAACCCATACTGAGAAAGTAATTCCACGCGTTCCACCTTGATTTAACCACGAATCTTTCACGCCAGTGTACAACAGCCCTGCGCAGGCGTCTCGCTCTGGACATTACCTCTGCGAGGCGGCTTCAGGAATCCCCCGTTTCTGGTTTAAATCTTTGCAAATTGTTAATTTCCCAGCGATCTGTCCTGTAGACTGATTGAATTCTGACGCTGTTTCGGGCATAAAGCCGAAAAGTCATAAATAAAGGTGCAAGTCACGCCCAATGCGCCTGAGGAGCCACCGTGCATTATCAGCCACAAAAAAACCTTCTACAGAACCGCATCATTCTGGTTACCGGTGCCAGCGACGGGATTGGTCGCGAAGCGGCGCTGACCTATTCTGAATACGGTGCGAGCCTTATTCTGCTGGGACGTAATGAAGAAAAGCTCAAGGCCGTCGCCCGTGAAATCGAAAACGCCGGCGGTACCCCCACGCCCTGGTATACGCTCGATCTGCTGACCTGTACGCCAGCGTCATGTCAGGCCCTTGCCCAGCGTATCAGCACGCATTATCCGCGTCTGGATGGCGTACTGCACAACGCGGGGTTACTGGGCGAAGTGCGCCCGATGGATGAACAGGATCCGGAGATTTGGCAGCAGGTGATGCAGGTTAACGTCAACGGGACGTTTTTTCTGACCCAGGCCTTGCTTCCTTTATTACTCAACTCCGATTCCGGCTCGCTGGTCTTTACCTCCTCCAGCGTGGGGCGTCAGGGGCGTGCGAACTGGGGGGCTTACGCCGTCTCAAAATTTGCCACCGAAGGAATGATGCAGGTGCTGGCCGAAGAGTACCAAAGCCGCCACCTGCGGGTTAACTGTATTAACCCGGGCGGTACGCGCACCAAAATGCGTGCCAGCGCCTTCCCGACAGAAGATCCGCAAAAGCTTAAAACCCCGGCCGATATTATGCCTCTTTACCTGTGGCTGATGGGTGACGACAGCCGTCGTAAAACCGGAATGACATTCGATGCCCAGCCAGGCCGCAAACCGGGGATATCGCAATGAGTGAAGATCGGCATCAGCAGCGCCAGCAGCGTCTGAAAGAACAGGTTGATGCACGCGTGGCGGCCGCTCAGGACGAGCGCGGGATCCTCATCGTGTTCACCGGCAACGGTAAAGGAAAAACCACCGCCGCATTTGGTACCGCCACCCGCGCAGTCGGACATGGGCAGAAAGTGGGCGTGATCCAGTTTATCAAGGGTGAATGGCCCAACGGCGAGCGTAATCTGCTCGAGCCGCATGGCGTTGAGTTTCAGGTGATGGCGACCGGTTTTACCTGGGATACCCAGAACCGGGAAACCGATACCGCAGCCTGCCTCGCCGTCTGGGAGCATGCCAAAAGAATGCTTTCAGACCCGTCGCTGAACATGGTGTTGCTGGATGAGATCACCTATATGGTGGCTTATGACTACCTGCCTCTGGAGGCCGTGCTGGCTGCCCTGAAAAACCGCCCAGCGCATCAGACGGTTATCGTCACGGGGCGCGGGTGTCATCGGGATATTCTGGAGCTGGCCGATACCGTCAGCGAGCTGCGTCCGGTTAAGCATGCGTTCGATGCGGGTATCAAAGCGCAAATGGGGATTGATTACTGAAGAAAAAAAGCCCGGTATATTCACCGGGCTTTTCGATTAACCGTTGTTATTACGGCTGCCAGAGCGGCGATTGCTGCTACCCTGGCTGTGACGCTTCACCGCACGGCGGATCTGATTCGCCTTCATGCGACGACGATCTTTCTCTACCGCCACTTTCGACGTGGTTTCTGGCGTCAGGCCAACCAGATCGCGCAGGTAGTTGGTTTGCGTCAGATCCAGCTCGGTATAGCCGCCACGTGGCAGGCCTTTCGGCAGCAGAATGTCGCCATAGCGGACGCGAATCAAACGGCTCACCTGGACACCGACCGCTTCCCACAGACGACGCACCTCGCGGTTACGTCCCTCTGTCAGGGTAACGTTGTACCACTGGTTAATGCCTTCACCACCGGTAAACTTGATGGTTTTGAACGCCGCTGGGCCGTCCTCCAGTTGAACGCCACGCGACAGGTCGCGCAGTTTGTTCTCATCAACCTGGCCGAAAACACGAACGGCGTATTCACGTTCCACTTCACGACTCGGGTGCATCAGACGATTTGCCAGTTCACCATCGGTGGTGAACAGCAGCAGGCCGCAGGTGTTCACGTCCAGACGTCCTACGGCAATCCAGCGGGCGCCACGCAGTTTTGGCAGACGGTCAAACACCGTCGGGCGACCTTCCGGATCGTTGCGGGTACACAGTTCGCCTTCCGGCTTGTAGTAAGCCAGCACGCGGCAGATCTGTTCAGCAGACTCTTTCACGGAGATAAGATGGCCGTCAATGCGGATCTTCAGCCCCGGTACGATTTCAACGCGGTCACCGAGCGTGGCGATTTTACCGTCCACACTCACGCGGCCTGCTTCAATAATGGCTTCGATTTCACGGCGCGAACCGTGGCCGGCACGCGCCAGCACTTTCTGTAACTTCTCGCTCATTGAGCTTCCTCAGGTGTCGCCTTCACAGGCGTCGAATCAGGTCAAAAACAGGGCGGCGCCCTGCTTTGATGGCCGCGTAGTATATCTGCTTACACCCTTACAAGAAAGGCTTAACATCGCCCACGCCTTCACGAATGACTTCTGGCGCGTCTTCGGTGAGATCCACCACGGTGGTCGGCTGCTGGCCAAGATAGCCGCCATGGATAATCAGCTCCACCACCTTCTCCAGACGATCTTTGATCTCTTCCGGGTCGGACTCGGTAAACTCACTGCCCGGCAGCATCAGCGATGTGGAGAGCATCGGCTCGCCGAGGGTTTCCAGCAGCGCCTGGGCAATCGGGTTCGACGGCACGCGCATGCCGATGGTTTTACGTTTTTCCTGCAACAGACGACGCGGCACCTCTTTTGTCCCTTTCAGAATGAAGGTGTAGTTACCGGGCGTGTTGTTCTTAATCAGGCGAAAGGCCACGTTATCAACATAAGCGTAGGTCGACAGTTCAGAGAGATCGCGACACATCAGGGTAAAGTTGTGGCCGTCCGGCAGCTGGCGGATGCGACAGATGCGCTCCATCGCCCCTTTGTCCTCAATTTTACAGCCCAGCGCGTAGCCAGAATCGGTTGGGTAGACAATAACGCCGCCTTTGCGGACGATCTCCACGGCCTGATTAATCAGACGTGGCTGGGGGTTATCCGGATGGATATAGAAAAACTGACTCATACTTCCCTCTCTTCAATTTGCTGTGGCTGTTCCCAGAGCTGCCAGACAGGCTCAACGCCCGCGGGTAACCAGAGCTTGCGCCCCAGTTCAATCCACGCGCAGGGCTGATGGAAATCTGAACCCTGTGAGCCAAGCAGGCCAAACTGACGGGCGTAGGTCGCGAGCTGCGAACGTTCATTGGGTGCCTGCTGACACTGGGCAACTTCCATCGCCTCACCGCCGCATTCGGCAAAGTGTGCCAGCAGTCTTTTCAGCCATTTAGCAGAAAGATTATACCGCCCCGGATGGGCCAGCACGGCCTTACCGCCAGAATGATGAATCACATCAATAGCTTGTTTTATTGTACACCACTGTGGGGGAACGTATCCGGTTTTCCCGCGCGCCAGATACTTTTTAAAGACATTCGCCATGGTCGTCGCCTTACCAGCGTCCACCAGAAAACGGGCGAAATGGCCGCGCGTCACCGCCCCACCGTTCGCCAGCTTTCGCGCGCCTTCCAGCGCACCGGGAATATGCGCTTTTTCCAGACGTTCGCCAATCATCTCCGCGCGTTGATTGCGGCGTGTTTTTTGTTCTTGCAAAAAAGCACGCATGGCCGGATGTTCTGTATCGATGTTCAGGCCAACGATATGAATTTCGTGGTTTTCCCAGACCGTCGAGATCTCAACCCCGGCCACCAGATCCAGCGCCAGTCCGCTGCGGACAATCTCGGCGCGCGCGGCGGGAATGCCGTCAGTGGTATCGTGATCGGTTATTGCCAGCGTGCCGACACGCATTTCAACGGCGCGATGGACCAGAGCTTCGGGTGTCAGCAGGCCATCTGAAGCCTGCGTATGGCTGTGTAAATCATAAATTACGGCGTAGGTGGTATCGCTCAAAGCACTTCCCATAACAGGTTGGAGACATCCGAAGCCCCTATGATACCGACTAACCGTGAAATACTGAAATCAGGGGTTGACAACACGCCATCGAACTAGTTAACTAGTACGCAAGTTCACACGAGAAAGGTATCTGAAAATGACAGCACATTTCGCTCTGCACGGTTGGTGGCGTACTTCCTGATCTTCGGGCAGTGTCACGCGTCTGCGATAAGCAAACAGATACCCAGCCCGCTACCCAGCGGGCTTTTTTTTGAACAGAATATGAGAACAACAACATGCAAACAGCCAAACCCCACCTCGAACTGCTGACCTGCGAGGCGGCCTATCGCCATAACCCTACCGCGCTGTTTCATCAGGTGTGCGGTGCACGTCCTGCGACGCTGCTGCTGGAATCTGCTGATATCGACAGCAAGGACGATCTCAAAAGCCTGCTGCTGGTTGACAGCGCGCTGCGCATTACCGCAGCGGGTGATACTGTCACTATTAAGGCGTTATCTGAGAATGGCGCGTCGCTGCTGCCGCTGCTGGATGCGGCTCTGCCTTCAGGTATTGAAAATGAGCGTCATCCGGACCTGAGAATTCTGCATTTCCCACCGGTAAGCCAGCTGCTGGATGAGGATGCCCGCCTCTGCTCGCTCTCCGTTTTTGACGCCTTCCGTCTGCTGCAAAATTTGGTGGCCGTACCGGAAGATGAGCGCGAAGCAATGTTCTTTGGCGGGCTGTTTGCTTACGACCTGGTTGCTGGCTTTGAAGATTTACCCCAAACCGAGCAGGGTAACCGCTGCCCGGACTACTGCTTCTACCTGGCCGAAACCCTGCTGGTGATCGACCATCAGAGAAAATACACCCGCATCCAGGCCAGCCTGTACACGCCGTCTGCGTCTGAGAAAAATCGCCTCGCGCAGCGCATCGCCCAACTGCAACAGCAGATGTCGGAAGCACCGCCCGCACTCCCGGTGCAGCGTGTTGAAAAGATGACCTGCGAGGTGAGTCAGACCGACGATCAGTACGGCGCGGTGGTGCGTCAGATGCAAAAAGCGATTCGTGCCGGGGAGATATTCCAGGTGGTGCCGTCCCGTCGCTTCTCACTGCCCTGCCCGTCGCCGCTGGCGGCTTACGATGTGCTTAAAAAGAGCAACCCAAGCCCTTACATGTTCTTTATGCAGGACAATGATTTCACCCTGTTTGGCGCGTCGCCGGAAAGCTCCCTCAAGTACGACGCCACCAGCCGCCAGATTGAGATCTACCCGATAGCGGGAACCCGCCCACGCGGCCGTCGTGCCGATGGCTCCCTGGACCGCGATCTCGACAGCCGCATTGAACTGGAAATGCGTACCGACCATAAGGAGCTCTCCGAACACCTGATGCTGGTTGACCTGGCGCGTAACGATCTGGCACGCATTTGCACGCCTGGCAGCCGCTACGTGGCGGACCTGACCAAAGTCGACCGCTACTCCTTCGTCATGCACCTGGTCTCCCGCGTGGTGGGTGAGCTGCGCCACGACCTCGACGTCCTGCACGCCTACCGCGCCTGCATGAACATGGGCACGTTGAGCGGCGCGCCGAAAGTCCGCGCTATGCAGCTGATCGCCGAAGCGGAAGGACGCCGTCGCGGCAGCTACGGTGGTGCCGTGGGCTATTTCACCGCTCACGGTGACCTCGATACCTGCATCGTGATCCGCTCCGCCTACGTTGAGGACGGCATTGCCACCGTCCAGGCCGGGGCCGGAACTGTGCTGGATTCTGTTCCGCAGTCGGAAGCCGACGAAACCCGCAGTAAAGCGCGCGCGGTACTGCGCGCCATTGCTACCGCACACCATGCACAGGAGATTTTCTGATGGCTGACATTCTGCTGCTCGATAATATCGACTCCTTTACCTACAACCTGGCAGATCAGCTGCGTGCGAATGGTCACAATGTCGTTATCTATCGCAACCACGTTCCGGCCCAGACGCTGATTGACCGTCTGGCGACCATGCAAAACCCGGTGCTGATGCTCTCCCCGGGCCCAGGCGCACCGAGCGAAGCAGGCTGTATGCCTGAGCTGTTGACCCGTATGCGCGGCAAGCTGCCGATTATCGGCATCTGCCTTGGCCATCAGGCGATTGTCGAAGCCTACGGCGGTTACGTGGGTCAGGCGGGGGAGATCCTGCATGGCAAAGCGTCAAGTATTGAACATGACGGTCAGGCGATGTTTGCCGGGCTGCCGAACCCGCTTCCGGTAGCGCGTTACCACTCGCTGGTTGGCAGCAACATTCCGGCCGGGCTGACCATTAACGCCTCGTTTGAAGGGATGGTGATGGCGGTGCGTCATGATGCGGATCGCGTCTGCGGGATGCAGTTCCACCCGGAATCTATCCTGACGTCCAACGGCGCGCGCCTGCTGGAGCAAACGCTCGACTGGGCGCTGCAAAAGCTGGAGCAGACCAACACCCTGCAACCGATTCTGGAAAAACTGTATCAGGCTCAGACCCTGAGCCAGCAGGAGAGCCACCAGCTGTTCTCCGCCGTCGTGCGCGGCGAGCTGAAGCCTGAGCAGCTGGCCGCTGCGCTGGTGAGCATGAAAGTGCGCGGCGAAAGCCCGCAGGAGATCGCCGGTGCCGCAACCGCGCTGCTGGAAAATGCCGCCCCGTTCCCGCGCCCGGACTACCCGTTTGCCGATATTGTCGGGACCGGTGGCGACGGCAGTAACAGTATCAATATTTCCACCGCCAGCGCCTTTGTGGCCGCGGCATGCGGTCTGAAAGTGGCGAAACACGGCAACCGCAGCGTGTCCAGCCGTTCAGGATCGTCCGACCTGCTGGCAGCTTTCGGTATCAACCTGGACATGAACGCCGAGCGTTCCCGTGAAGCGCTGGATGACCTGGGCGTCTGTTTCCTGTTTGCGCCGAAGTATCACACCGGTTTCCGCCACGCGATGCCGGTTCGCCAGCAGCTTAAAACCCGCACGCTGTTTAACGTGCTCGGTCCACTCATTAACCCGGCGCACCCGCCGCTGGCGCTGATTGGCGTTTACAGCCCGGAGCTGGTCCTGCCGATTGCGGAGACGCTGCGCGTCCTCGGTTACCAACGCGCCGCCGTGGTACACAGCGGCGGGATGGATGAAGTTTCCCTGCATGCGCCCACGCTGGTGGCGGAACTGAATCACGGCGAAGTGCTGAACTATCAGCTTGAGGCCGCTGACTTCGGGTTGACCCCGTACCATCAGGACGCCCTGGCGGGCGGCACGCCGGAAGAAAACCGTGACATTCTCACGCGCTTATTACAAGGTAAAGGTGAGGCCGCCCATGAGGCCGCCGTGGCGGCCAACGTAGCCATGCTGATGCGTTTACATGGCGAGGAAGATCTGAAAGCCAACGCCCAAAAAGTTCTGGCCGTACTGCGCTCCGGTGCAGCTTACGATCGCGTTACCGCACTTGCGGCAAGAGGGTAAATAATGCAGACCGTTTTAGCGAAAATCGTCGCCGATAAGGCCATCTGGGTGGAAGCCCGCAAGCAACAGCAGCCGCTCGCCAGTTTTCAGAATGACGTCGTTCCGAGCAGCCGTCGTTTTTATGATGCGCTTCAGGGCGCGCGTACCGCGTTTATTCTGGAGTGTAAAAAAGCGTCTCCGTCCAAAGGCGTGATCCGTGACGATTTCGACCCGGCGCGTATTGCCGGTATCTACAAGCATCATGCGTCTGCCATTTCTGTGCTGACGGATGAGAAATATTTTCAGGGCAGCTTCGATTTTCTGCCCGTAGTCAGCGGCATCGCGCCGCAGCCGATTCTGTGCAAAGACTTTATTATCGACCCGTATCAGATCTGGCTGGCGCGCTTTTACCAGGCCGATGCCTGCCTGCTGATGCTCTCCGTGCTGGATGACGAGCAGTATCGCCAGCTCTCCGCCGTCGCGCACAGCCTAAATATGGGCGTGCTGACCGAAGTGAGCAACGAAGAGGAGCTGGAGCGCGCCATCGCGCTGGAAGCAAAAGTGGTCGGCATTAACAACCGCGACCTGCGCGACCTGTCGATTGACCTCAACCGTACGCGCCAGCTTGCGCCGCGTCTGGGCGCGGGCGTCACGGTGATCAGCGAATCCGGGATAAACAGCTACGCTCAGGTGCGCGAACTCAGCCACTTTGCCAACGGTTTCCTGATCGGCTCCGCGATGATGGAGCACGACGATCTTAATGCGGCCGTGCGCCGCGTGCTGTTGGGTGAGAACAAAGTCTGCGGCCTGACCCGTGAACAGGATGCGCAGGCCGCATATGAAGCGGGCGCAATCTATGGTGGTCTGATCTTTGTTGAGTCCTCTCCTCGCGCCGTTAATGAGGAACAGGCGCGCAAGGTGATGGCGGCTGCGCCACTGAACTACGTGGGCGTGTTCCGCGATGCGGATATTAACGACGTTGCGGCTAAAGCGGACGCGTTATCCCTGAGCGCGGTTCAGCTGCATGGCGATGAAGATCAGGCGTACATCGATGCTCTGCGACATGCTCTGGCGCCTCAGGTTCAGATCTGGAAAGCGCAAAGCGTTGGCGCCACCCTGCCCGCGCGTAACCTGAAGCATGTTGATAAATACGTGCTCGACAACGGCCAGGGCGGCACGGGGCAGCGTTTCGACTGGTCACTGCTGCGTGGCGAAGTGCTGGACAATGTCCTGCTGGCGGGGGGATTAAGCCCCGATAACTGTGTGGAAGCGGCCAAAACCGGCTGCGCCGGCCTCGATTTCAATTCAGGCGTAGAGTCCCAACCGGGCATTAAAGACGCCAGCAAGCTGGCATCGGTATTTAAAACTCTGCGTGCATATTAAGGAAGAGAAGATGACGACATTACTTAACCCGTATTTTGGTGAGTTCGGTGGGATGTATGTCCCACAAATCCTGATGCCCGCGCTGCGCCAGCTGGAAGAAGCGTTCGTGAGCGCACAGAAAGATCCGGCGTTTCAGGCGGAGTTCACTGACCTGCTGAAAAACTACGCCGGTCGTCCGACGGCGCTGACAAAGTGCCGCAACCTGACCGAAGGCACTAAAACTACTCTGTATCTTAAGCGTGAAGATTTGCTGCACGGTGGCGCGCATAAAACTAACCAGGTGCTGGGCCAGGCGCTGCTCGCGAAGCGGATGGGTAAAACCGAAATCATCGCCGAAACCGGCGCGGGGCAGCACGGTGTGGCCTCAGCGCTCGCCAGCGCCCTGCTCGGCCTGAAATGCCGCATTTACATGGGGGCGAAGGACGTTGAGCGCCAGTCGCCAAACGTGTTCCGTATGCGTCTGATGGGGGCGGAAGTGATCCCGGTGCACAGCGGTTCTGCCACGCTGAAAGATGCCTGTAATGAAGCGCTGCGCGACTGGTCTGGCAGCTACGAAACCGCCCACTACATGCTCGGTACCGCCGCGGGCCCGCACCCGTTCCCGACCATCGTGCGTGAATTCCAGCGCATGATCGGCGAAGAGACTAAAGCGCAGATCCTCGAAAAAGAGGGTCGCCTGCCGGATGCGGTGATCGCCTGCGTTGGCGGCGGATCTAACGCCATCGGCATGTTTGCCGATTTTATCGACGAAACCAGCGTTGGGCTGATTGGCGTTGAGCCTGCCGGCCACGGCATTGAAACGGGCGAGCATGGTGCGCCGCTGAAGCATGGCCGCGTGGGGATCTACTTCGGCATGAAGGCCCCGATGATGCAGACCGATGAAGGGCAGATTGAGGAGTCTTACTCGATCTCTGCCGGGCTGGATTTCCCGTCCGTAGGGCCGCAGCACGCGTTCCTGAACAGCACCGGCCGCGCGGATTATGTCTCCATCACCGATGACGAAGCGCTGGAGGCCTTCAAAACGCTGTGCCGCAATGAAGGGATCATCCCGGCGCTGGAGTCTTCCCACGCGCTGGCGCACGCGCTGAAAATGATGAAGGAAAACCCGGAAAAGGAGCAGCTGCTGGTGGTAAACCTTTCCGGTCGCGGTGACAAAGATATCTTCACCGTTCACGATATTCTGAAAGCACGAGGGGAAATCTGATGGAACGCTACGACAACGCATTTGCACAACTGAAAGCCCGCCAGGAAGGCGCGTTCGTTCCCTTCGTGACGCTGGGCGACCCCGGCCCGGAGCAGTCGCTGAAGATTATCGACACCCTGATTGATGCCGGTGCCGACGCGCTGGAGCTCGGTATTCCGTTCTCCGATCCGCTGGCGGATGGCCCGACCATTCAGAACGCAACGCTACGCGCGTTTGCCGCGGGCGTGACGCCGGGCCAGTGCTTTGAAATGCTGGGGGCGATCCGTCAGAAGCACCCGACCATTCCGATCGGCCTGCTGATGTACGCCAACCTGGTGTTCAGCCGCGGTATTGATGCGTTTTACGCAGAGTGCGCCCGCGTGGGCGTTGACTCCGTGCTGGTGGCTGACGTGCCCGTTGAAGAGTCTGCGCCATTCCGTCAGGCGGCAATGCGCCACAACGTCGCGCCGATTTTCATCTGTCCACCGAATGCCGATGACGATCTGTTGCGCCAGATTGCCTCTTACGGACGAGGTTACACCTACCTGCTCTCCCGTGCGGGCGTCACCGGTGCGGAAAACAAAGCCGCGCTGCCGCTGCATCATCTGGTGGAGAAGCTTGCAGAATACCATGCTGCACCGCCGCTTCAGGGCTTTGGCATTTCCTCACCGGATCAGGTTACTGCGGCGATTGACGCGAAAGCCGCCGGGGCCATTTCGGGTTCGGCTATCGTGAAAATTATCGAGAAGAACGTGGATAAGCCACAGCAGATGCTGGCTGAATTACACGCATTCGTCACATCCATGAAAGCGGCCACGCGCAAGGCGTAACCGTTAACACCGTCTGGCCCCGGCGTCAGGCGGTTTTCCCTCATCTCTTCCTGAAAGAAGCAGGTCAAAATTGATCCTGTCGATATTTTCGGTGTGAATGACTTTCCAAACTTTCGCGTAAGCGTATGATCTGGGCTCTTTTTAGCGTTACCCTTCTGAGTTCAGAGGTTATTCATGTCATGGTATTCCTTCAAACAGACTTACCTGGTTAAGTTCTGGTCACCTGTTCCGGCCGTTATCGCGGCAGGCATTCTCTCTACCTATTATTTCGGTATTACCGGCACCTTCTGGGCTGTTACGGGCGAGTTTACCCGCTGGGGTGGGCAGCTATTACAGCTGGCAGGCGTCCATGCCGAAGAGTGGGGCTACTTCAAACTGATCCATCTTGAGGGCACACCGCTGACCCGCATCGACGGGATGATGATCATTGGCATGTTCGGCGGCTGTTTTGCGGCCGCGCTGTGGGCCAACAACGTTAAGTTGCGCATGCCGAAAAGCCGCATCCGCATTATGCAGGCCGTGGTCGGCGGCATCATTGCCGGGTTTGGCGCTCGTCTGGCGATGGGCTGTAATCTGGCTGCGTTCTTTACCGGCATTCCGCAGTTCTCGCTGCATGCCTGGTTCTTTGCCGTCGCCACCGCCATCGGCTCCTACTTCGGTGCTAAATTCACCCTGCTGCCGCTGTTCCGCATTCCGGTGAAAATGACGAAAGTTAGCGCTGCCTCTCCGTTAACGCAAAAACCCGATCAGGCGCGTCGTCGTTTCCGCCTCGGTATGCTGGTCTTTTTTGCTATGGTTGCCTGGGCGATTTGCACGGCAATGAATCAGCCCAAACTCGGTCTGGCCATGCTGTTCGGCGTCGGCTTTGGTCTGCTGATTGAACGCGCGCAGATCTGCTTTACCTCCGCGTTTCGCGATATGTGGATCACCGGACGCACCATGATGGCGAAGGCGATCATTGCCGGCATGGCCGTGAGCGCAATTGGCATCTTCAGCTATGTTCAGCTCGGCGTGGAGCCAAAAATTATGTGGGCGGGCCCAAATGCCGTCATTGGCGGGCTGCTGTTTGGCTTTGGCATTGTGCTGGCGGGCGGGTGTGAAACCGGCTGGATGTATCGCGCTGTGGAAGGCCAGGTGCATTACTGGTGGGTGGGTCTGGGTAACGTGATTGGCTCTACCCTTCTGGCCTGCTATTGGGATGACGTCTCTCCGGTACTGGCAACAAACTGGGAAAAGGTCAACCTGCTGAATACCTTTGGTCCACTCGGGGGGCTCCTGGTGACCTATGCCCTACTGCTCATCGCCTTCATACTGGTTGTTGCACAAGAGAAGCGCTTCTTCCGACGCGCCACCGCCAAAACTGAAACTCAGGAGAATGCCGCATGAAAGAGATCGTGCCTGATTATCGTCTCGATATGGTGGGTGAACCTTGCCCTTACCCGGCCGTCGCCACGCTTGAAGCGCTACCGCAGCTAAAGAAAGGTGAAATTCTGGAAGTGGTGAGCGATTGCCCCCAGTCGATCAATAACATTCCGCTTGATGCCAAAAATCACGGCTATACCGTGCTGGATATCCAGCAGGACGGACCAACCATTCGTTATTTAATTCAGAAGTGATTTCACGATCGAAAAAGGCCTCTCAGAGGCCTTTTCTAGTTTACTGGCTTTGGCCACCGTCGTCGTCTGAGCTTCGGCAGGCATGAATGAATGGTGAGACGTGTTCCGCAAACGGAACAGATAGCACCGTGAGGTAGGCTATGTGCTGGGCTGAACGTCGTGAACTGAAACTGTTTACCTGCACAAACCGGACACTCAAATTTGATGTTGGGGATATCCCCTCCAGACAGGTGTGTGGAACAACCACCATACAGCAATCACCGGCTGACAGGGGATATATCTTCTGTCAGAAACGATAGCCTGCTGAGAACATAAATACCCACGGATCCAGACGGGTATTGATACTTTGCTGCTGCCCGCCAGCTTTAAAGCGCACGTCCGTATCAATGTCCATATACCAGACAGAGGCGTTGATCAGCCAGTCACGATTAATCAGATAATCCAGACCAACCTGTCCCGCCATGCCCCACGAGTCTTTCAGGCTGAGATCGGAGAGCCCGGCCTCTTTACCAGTATCGTTAAATTTCTCATCAAAGAAGGTGGTGTAGTTAACGCCTGCACCAATATAAGGGCGCACCTTGCTGCTGGAATCGCCGAAGTACCACTGCGCCATCAGCGTTGGTGGCAAATGGTGCACCGTGGCAATGTCCCCGGTCGGTCCTAAACCGACGCGGTGACGGAATGGCGTGGCGGCTAAAAGCTCGACGCCAATGTTATCCGTTGCCATATACGTAAACGTCAGGCCTAACTGGGTGTTATTGCTAACGTTAAACCCGCCCATACCCAGCACATTGTCGGACCCTTCCGTTGGACGTACCGTTGCCGAACCGGCACGAATAAAGAATTCACCTGCTTCATGCGCGTAAGCGCCGCCAGAGAGACTGCTTAAGATGAGGGCTGCCACCGCTAATTTTTTCATATCCGCTCCATCGTTGTGGTTTTAATTGCGGAGGAGAATATACTCACAAATGAGTAATAAGTGATCTAACACAGATCACATTAAAACCAGTAAGTTAACATTCATTGATCTAGGTTAATTTTTGGTGACGCCTCATAAAGCAATAAGTTGTTACCGCGTCAATTTTTGGCATTTCATGGTTACAAAATTTTCTGTTTTCCCTCTCTTGCGCTTCCTGTAGCGGCTGGATAATTTATCGCTCTCACAATGTGATTTGATGCGTTCTACTTTTGCAGGTGTGCCATGAGTGATCATAACCCGTGCATGACGTGCGGAGCCTGTTGTGCGTATTTTCGAGTCTCTTTCTACTGGGCTGAAGCCAACGATGGCGGCGGCACCGTTCCGGTCGATCTCACTGAACCCTTGACCCCTTTTCTGCGCTGTATGCGCGGCACCAACCAAAAACAGAGCCGCTGTGTGGCACTGGAAGGTGAACCTGGGGTATCCACCCGCTGCTCCATTTACGCGGATCGCCCCAGCCCGTGTCGCACTTTCGCGATGTCGGGAGAGGATGGGCAGGTCAATGAGGCATGCAATCGCGCCCGCGCCCGCTATGGATTACCGCCGCTTTACAAAGATATGCTTTTCCATACAAGCCTTGATGCTGCCACCAGCGTGTTATCCGGTGTACAATTGCCGGCTAATTAACACCTGCAATACTCAAGGAGAGTGCATGTCTATCACGGCGAAGTCTGTCTACCGTGACACGGGAAATTTTTTCCGCAATCAGTTCATTACCTTTTTACTGATCGCGTTGTTGTGCGCCTTTATTACGGTGGTGCTGGGTCATGCGTTCTCACCCAGTGATGAACAGATTGCCACGCTGAGCCAGGGGGATCATCTTGCAGGCAGCGCAGGGTTGTTTGACCTTGTGCAGAATATGACGCCAGAGCAACAGCAAATCTTGCTGCGCGCATCTGCGGCATCTACCTTCTCGGGTCTGATTGGCAACGCCATTCTGGCGGGTGGCGTGTTGCTGATGATCCAACTGGTATCTGCCGGCCAACGCGTCAGCGCGTTACGTGCAATCGGGGCCAGTGCTCCGGTGCTGCCAAAGCTGTTTATCCTCATCTTCCTGACCACGCTGCTGGTCCAGATGGGGATCATGTTGGTGGTCGTGCCGGGCGTGCTGCTGGCTATCGTGCTTTCATTCGCGCCAGTAATGGTTGTGCAGGACAAACTGGGCATTTTCACCGCCATGCGCAGCAGCATCAGGCTCGCATGGGCCAATATGCGACTGGTCGCCCCGGCCGTTATCAGCTGGCTGCTGGCCAAGACTCTGCTGTTGCTGTTTGCGCCGAATTTTGCGGTGTTAACGCCAAATGTCGGAGCGGTTGTCGCCAATACGCTGAGCAATCTGATTTCAGCCGTGCTGCTGGTCTATTTGTTCCGCCTGTACATGTTAATTCGTCAGTAACTGGGATCGCAGAATGAAGCAGTTTCTTGATTTTTTACCGCTGATCGTATTTTTCGCTTTTTATAAGCTGTACGACATTTATGCCGGCACGCTGGCGCTGATTGTGGCAACGGCTGTGGTGCTGATTTACAGCTGGGTTCGCTATCGCAAAGTTGAAAAGATGGCGCTCATCACCTTCCTGATGGTGGCGGTGTTTGGTGGCCTGACGTTGTTCTTCCACAATGATGAATTTATCAAATGGAAGGTCACGGTGATTTACGGCCTGTTTGCGGGCGCACTCCTCATCAGCCAGTGGGTGATGAAGAAGCCGCTGATCCAGCGCATGCTGGGGAAAGAACTGACCTTGCCGCAGGCTGTGTGGGAGCGTCTGAATATCGCCTGGGCGCTATTTTTTATTCTGTGTGGTCTGGCGAATATCTATATCGCATTCTGGCTGCCGCAGAATATCTGGGTCAACTTCAAGGTGTTTGGCCTGACGGCGCTGACCCTTATCTTCACCCTGCTCAGCGGCGTTTATATTTATCGCCACATGCCGCAGGATGACAAGCACTGATCCTTCTGGCCAGATCGCCACGCGGTCTGGCCTCTTTTCCCGCCTTCTCTTTTCTCTACATCCTTCCTGCGAAAATGTCTGAATCATGAAGATTTTATGGAGATTGCTGTCATTTGATTGTAATGAGAATGACTATCATTAATATTCGTCATCGCATTT
Organism: Enterobacter sp. MGH 38; assembly: GCF_000492855.1. NCBI lineage: Bacteria > Pseudomonadati > Pseudomonadota > Gammaproteobacteria > Enterobacterales > Enterobacteriaceae > Enterobacter > Enterobacter sp. MGH 38. Next base: position 1,618,537 of record NZ_KI535608.1, read on the forward strand.
TTAACAAATGGAAATGAGTTGATGAATAATATAATAAGATTTGCCCCGGCTACACTTACGCTCGCCATTCTTTCAACGCTATACCAGAGCGCGCACGCAGCGGAAGATCCTCTCGCCGATGGTGAAACAATGGTTGTTCAGGCCACCGCTGAAGAGGCGCTGAAGCAACAGCCGGGGGTTTCCATCATCACGGCAAAGGACATAGAAAAGGATCCACCGGTTAACGATCTTTCAGAAATTATTCGCAAAATGCCCGGGGTTAACCTCACCGGAAACAGCGCGACAGGCAGCCGCGGCAACAACCGCCAGATCGATATCCGCGGTATGGGGCCGGAGAACACGCTGATTCTGATTGACGGTGTGCCGGTGACGTCACGTAACTCGGTGCGCTACAGCTGGCGCGGGGAGCGCGACACCCGCGGGGATACTAACTGGGTTCCGCCAGAGATGGTTGAGCGCATTGAAGTGCTCCGGGGACCTGCTGCCGCCCGCTATGGTTCGGGGGCGGCCGGCGGCGTCGTCAACATCATTACCAAACGCCCGACCAACGACTGGCACGGCTCACTCTCCCTGTACACTAACCAGCCTGAAAATGATAAAGAGGGGGCGACAAAACGCGCTAATTTTGATCTGAGCGGCCCTCTTGCGGGCGATGCGTTAACGATGCGCCTGTACGGGAATATCAACAAAACCGACGCAGATGCTCAGGACATCAACACCGCGCAAAACGGCTCTTACGCCGCCGGACGTGAAGGCGTGCGCAACAAGGACATCAATGCCCTGCTCTCCTGGAAACTCACGCCACAGCAGATTATCGATTTCGACTACAGCTACAGCCGCCAGGGCAATATCTACGCGGGTGATACTCAATACAGCAACAGCAACGTCAGCCCTGACGGTCTGGTGTCGTCCCTGTATGGACACGAAACCAACCGAATGTACCGCCAGTCTTATGGCATTACGCACAACGGCATCTGGGACTGGGGTCAGTCAAAGTTCGGTGTCTATTATGAAAAGACCAACAACACCCGCCTGGAAGAAGGCTCTACGGGCAAAGTTGAGGGGATGATCAATAGCGATAAATACGATACCAGCCGGCTGGAGTCATACCGTTCAACGGGTGAACTGAACATTCCTTTCTTCTGGCTGGTCGAACAGACGCTAACCGTGGGTGCAGAATGGAATCGTGATGAACTGAACGATCCGGCCTCAATGCAGGCGACAAATGTGTCGGGAGAAGTGATTAACGGCGTTCCCGGCACGGCTTCTGAGCGCAACAGCAAAAACAGCGCTGACCTCACCGGCATCTATCTTGAGGACAATATTGAAGCGCGTCAGGGCACCAACCTGATCCCGGGGCTCCGCTTTGATTATCACAATCAGTTCGGCAGCAACTGGAGCCCTAGCCTGAACGTCTCTCAGGATTTGGGTGACATGTTCAAGGTTAAAGCGGGTATCGCTCGGGTATTTAAAGCGCCAAACCTGTATCAATCCAGCGAAGGCTATCTGCTTTCCACCCGCGGCAATGGCTGCCCGAACAACGTTTCCGAAGGAAGCTGTTACCTGTTAGGTAACCCGGATCTGGATCCTGAAATCAGCGTGAACAAAGAGATTGGCCTGGCCTTTGCGCTGGAAGGCTACGAGGCGGGCATAACCTGGTTCCGCAACGATTACAAAAACAAGATCGTTTCAGGAACGGACGTGCTGGGCCAGACAAGCAGCGGCGCAAATATCCTTCAGTGGCAGAACGGAGGAAAGGCTGTTGTTGAGGGGCTGGAGGGCAATCTCACCGTCCCGGTTATCCGCGACACGCTAACATGGCGTACCAATGCGACGTATATGATTCAGTCTGAAAGTAAGGACACCGGCAACCCTTTGTCGATTATCCCCAAATATACCGTCAACACCATGCTGGACTGGGAGGTTAACAGCAAGCTTTCAGCCAACGTAAGCTGGACGATGTACGGCCGCCAGAAGCCCAGAGAAAACGCTGAAATCCGCAAAGAGGAAAATGCGATGTCCAACAGAGAGATCGGCGCGTATTCCATCGTGGGTATCGGCAGTAACTATCAGCTGACCAAAAACCTGCGCCTGAATGCCGGCATCAGCAACCTCTTTGACAAGCAGATTTACCGTGAAAATGACGGTGCATCGACCTATAACGAACCAGGCCGTGCGTATTACGCAGGCGTGACCCTGTCCTTCTGACCCTAAGGCGCCTGCTCTGCGGGCGCTAACCCTATTCTCTCCAGCCAGAAATCATAGTAGCATCCCGCCTGAAGTCTTCAGTTACGAGTTTAAAAACAATGACAACAAATGACGCCCCACAGGGCGAACTGGTTTTACGCACACTGGCAATGCCTGCGGATACGAATGCCAATGGCGATATTTTTGGCGGCTGGTTGATGTCGCAGATGGATATGGGCGGTGCAATCCTGGCAAAAGAGATTGCACACGGGCGCGTGGTAACCGTCCGGGTCGATGGCATGACCTTCCTGCGTCCTGTCGCGGTGGGGGACGTGGTGTGCTGTTATGCACGCTGCGTAAAACGCGGCAATACGTCTGTCTCCATCAACATTGAAGTCTGGGTGAAAAAAGTCTCTTCTGAACCGATTGGTCAGCGCTATAAGGCGACGGAGGCATTGTTCATCTATGTGGCGGTGGATAGCGACGGTAAGCCCCGCCAGCTTCCACGGAGCTGATCCTCAGGTAAAAAAAAGCCTCCTTGCGGAGGCTTCTTTTATTCCATCTGTGCCCCGCCGTTCAGGCGGAAGACAATGTTCACAATCAACCCATTGCCGGGTTTACCGGCTTCATAGCGCCACCTGCGCATGGCCGATTTAACTTCACGTTCAAACATATTCGCCGGCTGTGCGGACAGGATTTCCACGTTATCGACACGTCCATCGGCCGTAACGTCGAATTTCACCCGTACACGCCCTTCAATACGTAACGCCTGAGCTCGTGCCGGATACTGCGGCTGGTTACGGCTCAGCGCGCGCGGGCCCGCGGGCGCCGTTACCGTCGGTTTTGTCGCGGTCGTGGTGTTATTCATCAGCGGACGTGACGGGGCGGCATTTTCAACCGGCTGCGTGGCGCGTGGCTCAACCGGACGCACTTCGCGTTTCGGCCGCTCTTCCACCTTTTTGACCGGCTTGGGTTTTGGCTTCGGCTTAGGTTTCGGCTCCGGCTTATGGATCACCACCGGCGCTTCTTTCGGCGGTTCAGGAACCGGCTCTGGCTCCGGCTCGGGTTCAACAACGGGCTGTGGTGGCGGCGGCGCAACCTGCGGCGGCTCAAGATCCGCAGGCGATACCATGGTCACAGAAATTGGCTGTGCTGGCGCCGGCATTTCAATAACCTGATGAACCGAGGTATAGAGCAGTCCCGCCACGACAGCACCGTGAATAACGACAGAAAGCAGCGTCGGCCATGGAAAGCGGCGAGGTAAATCAAGGGTCATCGAAGTCATAATCATCAACGTTAAAAAACCGAACCTCGATTTTAAATGCAAATAGCAATCATATTCAATAAGACACTTTGTCCTGGCGCAATTTAAGCATACATGAGGGCAAAAAAGGGGCATCCAGATCAGGGTTTTAACATTGTTATTATCTTTACATTGCAGTCATTTGTGCTTTCACATAACGTAATTGTCACTTTTACCGGTTAAGGAGCTTTGCCGTGCTTTACGTGATTTACGCTGAAGATGTACCTGATTCTCTGGAAAAACGTCTTTCCGTTCGCCCTGCCCATCTGGCGCGTTTACAGTTGCTACAGGATGAAGGTCGGTTGCTGACCGCAGGCCCGATGCCTGCCGTTGACAGCAACGATCCGGGCGCGGCGGGTTTTACCGGCTCCACGGTGATTGCCGAGTTTGAATCTCTTGAAGCCGCGCAGGCCTGGGCAGAAGCAGACCCGTACGTCGCAGCCGGCGTGTACGAGAAAGTCACGGTTCGTCCGTATAAAAAAGTATTCTGAAACGAAAGGCTCCCTCGGGAGCCTTTTCTTCATTCAGTGCAGCGACGCCAGCCTCGCCGCAAATCCGACAAACAGCAGACCTATCAGCCCGTTCCCCAGCTTCGCCAGTTTCTTTTTGGTTTTGAGGTAACGCGTGACAAACGCGCCTGAGAAAATCAGGAAGCTCATGTACATGAAGCTGATCAGCTCAAGCGTTGTGGCGAGGATCAGGAACGACGTGCCGGTATTCTTCGCATTGACATCAATGAACTGTACGAAGAACGACACGTAAAAGAGAATCGCTTTCGGGTTCGTCAGGCTCAGCACCAGCGAACGCTTAAGGATTGCGCTTGCCGGTTCGGCGCTACTTTCGTGCGCATTTTTTTGACGCGTCATAACGGACCAGAGCATTTTCCCGCCCAGCCACAGCAGATAAAACGCGCCCAGATAGCGGACAATATTAAATAATACCGGAGTGGTCTGGATCAACGCGGCGACGCCCGCCCAGGCCAGAAACATCAGCACGGCATCACCAATAAACACACCGGTGGCTGCCAGATAGCCTTTCTTAACGCCGTGGCCAATCCCTGTTTTCAGCACAAACAAGGTGTTCGGTCCTGGAACCAGCACGATAAAAAATGCGCCGACAACATAGGTCCAGAAATTCAGTACACCAAACTCCGCAAACACGTCTCACTCCTTTCGCTCAAAAACAGCGGGGATACCGGTAATTACGGTATCCCCTTAATCAGTTGCGCTATTGTACGCCGTTATAGCCATCAAGATAAGTCGCGGCCAGTTCGTTGCCAAATAATATGGCGTCTTTACTGTCCATGTCCGATGACCATTTATCCTTCGTGTTGCCTGCGAACAATTCCTGAGACATCGCATTTTCTTTTAGCTGATCGCGAATGCTTTGTGCGTATTCACTGGCTTCAGCCTGAGTCCGCCCTTCCGCGCGGTCAGCTTTGCCCCGGGCATAAAGCTCGCGGAACTGCGCCACGTTCAGCTGATAATTTTTCTGCACGCTGGAGGTGTAATTGCCGCCAGTAAAGCTGGACTGATGCGACACGAAATAAAACGCGTGCCGTTCGGGTGAGGTTTTGCTGCTGGCACAACCGCTTAATATCGCAATCCCAAAGAGTGCTGCCATTACTTTTCCGTTCATCCTTTTTTCCTTTAATAAAGCCAATGTATTCCCCATGCGAAAACATAATCTGCCAATGAGGAAAATGACGAAAGTCCTAAATCTTCTCTGAGCGCATCCAGCGCCAAAAGTACAATAAAAATCCAGAGATAAGGATTCATCTTTTAATATCATGACGTTATGGGGACTTAGTATATCGCGGAAAGCAAACGGAAGGAGACTGCAAAAATTGATAGCCTGGATGTTTAATGGGCACCTTTACGGTGCCCTTCATGCTTTTCAGATGTCCTGGACTGCGAACAACAGCGCGTTACGGTGTCTGTTCAGGCCACATTTTCTGATGGCGTGGATACGCATATTGCGGCGGGATTGTGCTTCCAGCCAACGAGCCTTACGACGACTCACCTGTCGCAACATGCGCCAGCGCCCAACTTCAGTTCTACTGCGCTTCATGTCTACAACTCTTTCTCTAACAGAGATGCCATTATATGCCTAAGCAGACGGCAAACCAGCGCTTTTATCTGCCGTTTTTATTTGCCAGATGAATCCTGATGCGTAAACTCATAACAATACGCTTTCAAAAGGATTTTTTATTTATGACAACCTTCTACACCGTGGTGAGTTGGCTGGTCATTTTAGGATACTGGCTGTTAATTGCCGGGGTGACGTTGCGCATTCTGATGAAACGCAGAGCGGTACCTTCCGCCATGGCCTGGCTTCTGATTATCTACATTCTGCCGCTGGTGGGCATCATCGCCTATCTCTCTTTCGGTGAACTTCATCTGGGTAAACGCCGCGCCGAACGCGCCCGCGCCATGTGGCCCTCCACGGCGAAATGGCTTGCCGACCTTAAAGCCTGCAAGCATATCTTCGCTGAAGAGAACAGTAGCGTGGCCGCATCTCTGTTCAAGCTGTGCGAACGCCGCCAGGGGATTGCTGGGGTAAAAGGTAATCAACTGCAACTGATGACCTCTTCCGATGATGTGATGCAGGCGCTGATCCGTGATATCCAGCTCGCACGGCATAATATCGAGATGGTGTTTTATATCTGGCAGCCGGGCGGCATGGCGGACCAGGTCGCCGAATCACTAATGGCCGCTGCACGTCGCGGTATCCACTGCCGCCTGATGCTGGACTCCGCCGGCAGCGTGGCCTTTTTCCGTAGCCCGTGGGCAGGCATGATGCGCAACGCCGGTATCGAGGTGGTCGAGGCGCTGAAAGTGAATCTTTTCCGCGTCTTTCTGCGCCGCATGGATCTCCGCCAGCACCGGAAAATGGTTCTGATCGATAACTATATCGCCTACACCGGCAGCATGAACATGGTTGACCCCCGCTTCTTCAAGCAGGATTCCGGCGTGGGGCAATGGATCGATCTGATGGCGCGGATGGAGGGACCGATCGCGACCTCAATGGGCATCGTCTACTCCTGCGACTGGGAAATTGAAACCGGGAAACGCATTCTTCCCCCGCCGCCGGATGGCAATATCATGCCGTTTGAGGAAGCCAGCGGGCACACTATCCACACTATCGCCTCCGGTCCTGGCTTCCCGGAAGATCTGATCCATCAGGCACTGCTGACCGCCGCGTACTCCGCGCGGGAATATCTGATCATGACCACGCCCTATTTCGTTCCCAGCGACGATCTTCTGCATGCCATCTGTACAGCGGCACAGCGCGGAGTGGATGTGAGCATTATTATGCCACGCAAGAACGATTCGCTGCTGGTCGGGTGGGCAAGCCGCGCGTTCTTTAGTGAGCTGCTGGCCGCAGGCGTTAAAATTTATCAGTTCGAAGGCGGGCTGTTACACACCAAGAGCGTGCTGGTGGACGGAGAGCTGAGCCTGGTGGGTACCGTCAACCTCGATATGCGCAGTCTGTGGCTGAATTTTGAAATTACGCTGGTCATTGATGACGCCGGGTTCGGTGGCGATCTGGCGGCGGTTCAGGACGATTATATCTCCCGCTCACGCCTGCTGGACGCCAGACTGTGGGCGAAACGTCCGCTCTGGCAGCGAATTGCCGAACGACTGTTTTACTTCTTTAGCCCGTTGCTGTAAAACGTGCCCAACGATGTTTAACAGGTAGTCATCATGGAAATGGATCTGAACAATCGCCTGACCGAAGACGAAACGCTCGAACAGGCCTACGATATTTTTCTCGAGCTGGCGGTCGATAATCTCGACCCTGCTGACGTCATTCTTTTCAACCTGCAATTTGAAGAGCGTGGCGGTGCTGAGCTGTTCGATCCGGCTGAAGACTGGGCCGAACACGTCGATTTTGATCTCAACCCGGACTTCTTCGCAGAGGTGGTGATTGGCTTGGCAGATGAAGACGGCGGAGAAATTAACGACATCTTTGCCCGCGTCCTGCTGTGCCGCGAGAAAGATCACAAACTGTGCCATATTCTCTGGCGCGATTAATAAAAAAGGCTGCCCGCGCAGCCTTTTTTATTTAATCCGGTAAGGCATTTCCACAGCGGTGACAAAACCGCGCGCCGGGTTCATGATTCCCCTGCTGACAATTCGGACATTTGCGTTGCTGCTTGCTGTTCTGGAAGGCGCTGCTCATATGGGTGGTAATTAACCCCGTTGGTATCGCTATTACTGAATAGCCGATCAGTATAAGAACCGATGCCACAATACGTCCGAGCGGCGTATGCGGGGTAATATCGCCATAGCCCACGGTGGTCACCGTGACGATAGCCCAGTAAACAGACGCATTAAGTGTGGTAAACCCGTATTTTGGCCCTTCGATTAAATACATCAGGGAGCCAAAAACGATCATCACGATAGCAATAAACGAATAGAAGAGAATCAGCTGGTGGCGGGCGCTGACAATGGCGACCCAAAAAACCCGCAGCGACGGCATAAAGCGCAGCAGTTTGAGTATTCGTAACACACGAATCGCCCGCATTGCACGCCAGGCAAACACATAATTCAGGCTGATCTCAGGCCACAGCCACATGACATACAGCGGCAGGATGGTGGCTAAATCAATAAACCCCCAGAAGCTGAAAACGTATTTCGCCGGATTTGGCCAGCTAATGACCCTCAGCACATATTCCGCGGTAAACACCAGCGTGACAATCAATTCCAGCCAGACGAAAACGTGCCACTCCTCATACGTCATATGGTACTGCGTTCCGGCGCCGGATTCGATAAAGATAATAATGACGCTAATCAGGGCAAATAAACCACAAAGGCCTTCGAAACGGCGACCGGAAACCGTCTCAGGATCAAATAAAAGGTGATACAGCCGCTGACGGGCCGACGTGAATAATCGCGACACATTAACCTCGAAAAATAAGGGCTGACATCATGTCAGCCCTTGCGATTATAACGGGTCTACTTTCAGGCAGGAAACCGCATGTCGGAAACTGCCCTCCAGAACCGGCCGTGTTTTTGCACATTCCGGCCCGGCTATTGGGCATCGCGTACGGAATACGCAGCCTGAAGGCGGGTTGATTGGCGAAGGCAGTTCACCTTCCAGAAGCTGAATGGTTTTATTTTTTTCCAGATCGGGATCCGGAACGGGAACCGCAGACATCAGCGCTTTGGTATAAGGGTGCAGCGGATTGTGGTACACCTCATCATACGTACCCAGCTCCACGGCGTGGCCCAGATACATGACCAGCACACGGTCCGAAATGTGTTTTACCACCGCCAGATCGTGGGCGATGAAGATCAGCGACAGCCCCATTTCCCGTTGCAGTTTCTGTAGCAGGTTAACCACCTGGGCCTGGATGGAGACGTCCAGCGCCGAAACCGGCTCGTCACAGATAATCAGTTTTGGTTCAAGGATCAACGCGCGTGCGATACCGATACGCTGGCACTGACCGCCGGAAAACTCATGTGGGTAGCGGTTGATGAGGTTAGGCAACAGACCCACCTTGAGCATCATCGCTTTCACCCGATCGCGAACTTCCTGGCGCGGCATCTTCGGATGATAGGTGCGCAGCGGCTCGGCAATGATTTCGCCAATGGTCATACGCGGGTTCAGGGATGCCAGCGGATCCTGGAAAATCATCTGGATGTCGCTGCGCACGTCGCGCCATTCATCCGGCTTCATCCCCAGCAGATCTTTGCCAAGCCAGGCCACTTTCCCGTCGGTGGCTTTCACCAGGCCGATGATCGCACGCGCAAATGTCGATTTGCCGCAGCCAGATTCACCCACCACGCCCAGGGTCTCCCCTTCGTACAGGCGTAGCGTGACGCCATCCACCGCTTTCAGGGTTTTGGCAGGCTGCCAGAACCACTGTTTACCGTCTTTGATATCGAAATGGACCTTCAGGTCAGCGATTTCGAGCAGCACATTTCTTTTTTCGTCGATTGCGTTCATACCAGCTCCTCCAGCGGCTTAAAGCAGGCGCGCAGACGGCCTGGGACAAACGCTTCCAGCGGCGGTGCGCTGTTACAGATTTCCATCGCATGCGGACAACGCGGCTGGAACGGACAGCCTTTTGGCAGACGCAGCAGGTTTGGCGGGTTACCCGGGATAGTCAGCAGCGACTCCCCTTCCGCATCAAGGCGCGGTACGGCATTCAGCAACCCGATAGAGTACGGATGGGCTGGCTGGTAGAACACATCGCGGGCATTACCGTATTCCATCGTGCGGCCTGCATACATGACTAACACTTTGTCGCAGATCCCGGCAACGACGCCTAAATCGTGGGTGATCATGATGATGGCGGTGTTGAACTCGCGCTTCAGCTCGTTCAGCAACGTCATGATCTGCGCCTGGACGGTCACGTCCAGAGCGGTGGTCGGTTCATCAGCGATCAGCAGTTTTGGCCGACAAAGCAATGCCATCGCGATCATGACGCGCTGGCGCATACCGCCGGAGAATTCGTGCGGATACATGCGCATGCGCTTACGTGCCTCAGGCATTTTCACCGCATCCAGCATTTTGACGGACTCTTCAAACGCTTCGGCTTTACCCAGCCCCTTGTGGAGCATCAGCACTTCCATCAGCTGTTCGCCCACACGCATATAGGGGTTCAGGGACGTCATCGGATCCTGGAAAATCATTGAAATCTGCTCCGCGCGCAGCTTATTCAGCTCATGTTCCGGCAAATTCAGGATCTCTTTTCCGTTAAACGTCGCCGAACCACCGATCACGCCGTTTGATGCCAGCAGGCCCATCAGCGCGAATGCGGTCTGGGATTTACCGGAACCGGATTCGCCCACAATGCCCAGCGTTTCACCGGCACGCAGGTCGAAGTTGAGATCGTTAACGGCAGTAACATCACCGTCGGGGGTTTTAAACGTCACGCGGAGGTCTTTAACGTCCAGCAGTGCGCTGGTCCGCTGTTGCGCCTGTGGCGCGGTTGCCGTTTCAATAATAGTCATGACGGCGCTCCTTAACGGTCTTTCGGGTCGAGGGCATCACGCAGGCCATCGCCGATAAAGTTGAAACAGAACAGGGTGACGACCAGGAAGCCCGCCGGATACAGCAGTAACCACGGTGACACTTCCATGGAGTTTGCGCCATCACTTAACAGAGCGCCCCAGCTACTCAGCGGCTCTTGCGTACCTAATCCCAGGAAGCTCAGGAAAGATTCAAACAGGATCATACTTGGCACCAACAGGGAGGCGTATACCACCACCACGCCCAGCACGTTAGGAACGATATGACGCACCACAATATTGGCGGTAGAAACGCCACCAACCTGTGCGGCTTCGATAAACTCCTTACGTTTGAGGCTCAGCGTCTGGCCGCGCACAATACGCGCCATATCCAGCCAGGACACCATCCCGATCGCCACGAAGATCAGCAGGATATTTTGACCAAAGAAGGTCACCAGCAGAATGACGAAGAACATGAACGGGAAGGAGTTCAGGATTTCTAGCAGACGCATCATCACGGAGTCTACTTTCCCGCCGAGGTATCCGGAAAGCGAACCGTAAAGCGTGCCGACGATCACCGCCACCAGCGCCGCCGCGATGCCAACCATCAGGGAGATACGGCCGCCAATCGCCACTCGCACCAGCAAATCACGCCCGGAAGAGTCGGTACCGAAATAGTGCCCGGATTCCATATCCGGCGCGCTGGACATCATGCCCCAGTCCGTATCGAAATAGGTGAACTGAGAGAGCATTGGCGCCAGGGTGACAAACAGCGCAATAAGCACCAGCACGACCAGGCTGGCAACGGCGGCGCGGTTATGCATAAAACGACGGCGGGCGTCCTGCCAAAGGCTACGACCTTCAACCTCCAGCTTTTCACTGAAGTTTTCCAGCGCCTCGCTGTTTTTCTTACTCAACATCATGGCGTGCTCCAGTTAGTAACGGATTTTAGGGTCGATAACGGCATACAGCACATCGACAACGGCATTAAACAGAATGGTCAGCGCGCCCACGAGGATCGTCAGGCTCAGCACCAGCGAATAGTCACGGTTAAGCGCCCCGTTAACAAACAGCTGCCCGATGCCCGGCAGGCCATAAATGGTTTCAATCACCATTGAACCGGTGATAATGCCGACGAAAGCAGGCCCCATATAGGAGAGTACCGGTAACAGTGAAGGCTTGAGGGCATGACGGAAAATAATCCGGCGCATCGGCAGCCCTTTCGCACGGGCGGTACGGATGAAGTTCGAATGCAGGACTTCAATCATTGAACCGCGGGTAATACGGGCGATACTGGCGATGTAGGCCAGAGATAATGCCACCATCGGCAATATCATGAACTTCAGCGCCCCGCCGTTCCAGCCGCCTCCGGGAAGCCATTTCAGGGTTATGGCGAATATCATGACCAGCAACGGCGCAACAACGAAGCTGGGGATAACCACCCCGGTCATTGCGACCCCCATTACGGCGTAATCCCATCGGGTATTTTGTTTAAGCGCGGCGATAACGCCCGCAGTGACACCGAGAACAACGGCCAGGATAAATGCAGCAGCTCCTAATTTAGCCGATACCGGGAAGCTGGACGCCACCAGGTCGTTAACGGAATAGTCTTTATATTTAAATGACGGACCAAAATCACCGTGTGCAAGCTGCTTCAGATAGTTGAAGTACTGCGTGGTGATAGGATCGTTTAAATGGTATTTCGCTTCGATGTTGGCCATAACTTCTGGCGGAAGCGTGCGTTCACCGGTAAAAGGACTGCCCGGTGCAAGACGCATCATGAAGAAGGAAATTGTAATTAGAATAAATAACGTTGGAATCGCTTCAAGACAGCGACGCAGGATAAATTTCAACATTGCCCGTACCTTCTGGCGTGTGCCTGATGAATGTTACAAAATAGACACAGTGGGGCAAGCTCGCTCGCCCCACGTATTGCCATTAATGCTTGATAATATAAAGATTCTTAACGGAAATATTATCCAACGGGTCTTTACCGGTATAACCCCCTACCCATGGTTTCACCAGGCGGGCGTTAACGTAGTAGTAAACCGGAACGATCGCAGAGTCTTTATCGAGCTGTTGTTCTGATTTCGCGTACAGATCGGCGCGCTGGGCGTCATCTGCCACCTTCAGGGTTTCGCCAATAAGCTTATCAAACGCCGGGCTCTTATAGTGTGCGGTGTTGTTCGAACTGTCGCTCAGCATGGTGTTCAGGAATGAGGTCGGTTCGTTATAGTCCGCACACCATCCTGCACGTGCCACGTCAAAGGTTCCCTGGTGGCGCGTATCGAGGAAGGTCTTCCATTCCTGGTTTTCCAGCTTCACATTCACGCCGAGGTTTTTCTTCCAGATAGACGCGACGGCAATAGCCAGTTTTTTATGCAGATCGGAGGTGTTGTACAGCAGGCTAAAGGTCAGCGGCTTGTCGGCGGTATAGCCAGCTTCAGCCAGCAGTTTTTTCGCTTCTTCGTTACGTTTTTCCTGGGACCATTTGAACCATTCAGGTTCAACCAGCTTCATACCGTCGGTGTAAGGCGGGGTGTAGCTGTAAGCCGGCAGGTCGCCCTGATTCTTCACTTTATTCACGATAATGTCGCGATCCAGAGCCAGCTTCAGTGCGGTACGAACACGTACGTCGGTGAACGGTGCTTTCTGGTTGTTAATTTCGTAATAGTAGGTGCACAGATACGGATCGACGTGAACTTCTTTCGGGATCTCTTTTTTCAGCTTCTGGAACAGTTCAATCGGCATGTTGTTATAGGTCATGTCGATTTCACCACTGCGGTAGCGGTTTACGTCCGTCACTTCAGAAGAGATTGGCAGGTAGGTGACCTGATTGATAACGGTCTTCGCATTATCCCAATACTGCGGGTTGCGCTCCAGCACCATACGTTCGTTAACGACCCAGTCCTTCAGCTTATATGCACCGTTGGTCACGATATTCGCAGGCTGCGTCCATTTTTCACCAAATTTTTCTACCGCGGATTTTGGTACCGGGGAGACGGACGGGTGAACCAGCAGCTTATAGAAGTACGGAACAGGTTCGCTCAACGTCACTTCAAAGGTATTGGCATCGATGGCTTTTACGCCCAGGTCGGTTACTGGCTTTTTACCCGTGATGATGTCATCGATATTGGCAATATGGCCATACTGGAGGTAACTCGCATACGGGGAGGCGGTATTTGGATCCGCCAGACGCTGCCAGCTATAGACGAAATCTTCGGCGGTAACCGGCGTACCGTCGGACCATTTGGCATCTTTACGCAGATGGAAGGTCCAGACTTTAAAATCTTTGTTGTCCCATTTTTCCGCCACGCCCGGAGCCGGGTGGCCGTCTACGTCAGTCACCAGCAGACCTTCAAACAGATCGCGGTTAACGTTAGACTCTGGAACACCTTCAATTTTGTGCGGATCAAGAGACTGCACTTCCGCACCGTTATTACGTACCAGCGTTTGCTTCTCAGCCAGCTGAACACCAGCAGGAACGTCCGCAGCCATTGCAGCGTTGCCCGCGATTAGCGCAGTTAAAATCCCCGCCGCTACCAGACTTTTTTTTGTGATGATGGACATTGTGTTGATACTCCACTCATTATAATGACTGGCCTTCGCCAGTTGTGTAATCCCCTGTTGGGGCCTGTACAGCGCAGGAGTTTTTTTTGCTACTGTCAGGTTCTTTTTTTACTTCTTGCTATCACCGACTTCATTATTACTGACCGCTCGAACGGCGGTCTTGCGTCGATTCTTTACACCGCTCCCCTGTCAGAGAGATGCGTTGGATATCTTACGTGAGGGCTATATGAAAATAGTTCTCATCAACTTGTTTAATGCTGCAAAATATAAGGCCGGAAAGTACCAAATGGTGCCAACTCTCGCCAATACATTTTGCAAATTTGTTAAGCATTTCTCTTTTACGATGGCTGGCATAACTAAGGCGCCAACCCTGGCTTACGCCGAAATCAACAAAAAGATATATAATTCATACAGATAAGAAATTTTGTTGCTCCAAACGCGACGACATGGCTTAGTTGAACGACTTTTCACGATAATTTAACAATTGATTATTATTTAGCACATTCGTCTGAGTCAGCATCGAAATTACTAATATCATTTCGGTTATCTGTCAGCAAGCCCCAGAGTATCATGTGAGTAAAATAACAGAGGGTTTGAGGGATTTATGCGCGGCAAGGGGAAATGAAAATAAACAACCTCTTGAAAAACAACAAAAGAGAGTTATTAGTAGAACTTATTATGACTGGCGCCTATTTCAACTTTATTTATATGATTTGCAGATAATCACGTAAAAAAAACGGAGCCGCTGGCTCCGCTCTTTCAAATGAAAGTCAGTGTACTAACCCGGGGAAAATACTTTTTATACCGGTAACGATAAATTCGATGCCCAACGCCATTAACAACAGACCCATGATACGGGTAATCACGTTGATGCCCGTTTGTCCCAGCAAGCGAACCAGCCATGGCGCCATACGAAATACGCCCCAGCAGCACAGCGCGAACAGCGCAATGGCGACGGAAAAGCCAATCAGGTGCATCAGGCTGTGGTAGCGCGTTCCCCAGACAATGGTGGAACTGATCGCCCCCGGGCCCGCCATCAGCGGCAGTGCCAGTGGCACAACCCCAATGCTCTCGCGGATAGCTGTCTCTGATTTTTCCTGTTTGTTCTGTTTATCCTCCCCCAGCTTGCCGCTGATCATCGACATGGCAATCGTCACCACCAGGATCCCGCCTGCTATACGGAACGAATCAATCGAGATGCCGAAGACCTGAAGAATGGCGTCCCCGAGATAAAGAGACGTAAGTAGGATGATCGCCACCGACAGGTTTGCCGTCAGGTTGGTTTTATTTCGTGCCGCAGCCGTCTGATAGCTGGTCATACTGATGAAGACAGGGATGATCCCTACCGGGTTAACCAGAGCAAACAAGCCGATAAAAAACTTGAAATATGTAGGGAAATCAAAGAGCGTTTGAATCACATTAAGCTCCGCAATTGAGCATGTCCAGGGAGAAACTGCATGTCATGATAAATCCGCGCTGAAGATACGCTTTTTAGCCGCACACTTCACCAGAAATCTGTTCTTAAACGTTATCAATTCATGATGTTAAACATTTGTGTAATCAATGATATCGCCGCTTCCAATAGTTACTTAATTATTTAACAGTAGAATAATTAGCACAAAATAACCCTGCTGAAAGGTATCAGCTTAGGACAAAATTGATCTCGATCATAATTTTCGTACTCAGAAGTGAGTAATCTTGGTTACGCCGCCAGGGAGATCACCTATCAAAAAGGTATGATGCTAAGGTAAGGCTCTTTTAGTAAATTAGTGAGCTGGAGCAGTGAGTAATCCTTTGTTTTACTGTGTGTTACGCAAGTGGGATCGGCTCTGACTATACTGTCAGACGTATCGAGCGCTGGTTTACTAAAAGAGTTTAAACATTATCAGGAGAGCATTATGGCTGTTACCAATATCGCTGAACTGAACGCCCTCGTCGAGCGCGTAAAAAAAGCCCAGCGTGAATATGCCAATTTCACCCAAGAACAGGTTGATAAAATCTTCCGCGCGGCCGCTCTGGCTGCTGCTGATGCTCGAATCCCTCTCGCTAAAATGGCCGTTGCCGAATCCGGCATGGGTATCGTTGAAGATAAAGTGATCAAAAACCACTTTGCTTCAGAGTATATCTACAACGCCTATAAAGATGAGAAAACCTGCGGTGTGCTGTCAGAAGACGATACTTTCGGCACCATCACCATCGCAGAACCGATCGGCATCATTTGCGGTATCGTTCCAACCACTAACCCAACCTCTACCGCCATCTTCAAATCTCTCATCAGTCTGAAGACTCGTAACGCAATCATTTTCTCTCCGCATCCACGTGCGAAGGACGCCACCAACAAAGCAGCAGATATCGTGCTTCAGGCAGCCATTGCTGCGGGTGCGCCAAAAGATCTGATCGGCTGGATCGACCAACCTTCTGTTGAACTGTCCAACGCTCTGATGCATCACCCGGACATTAACCTGATTCTGGCGACCGGTGGTCCTGGTATGGTTAAAGCAGCATACAGCTCCGGTAAACCCGCCATCGGCGTAGGCGCAGGTAATACCCCTGTTGTGATCGACGAAACGGCAGATATCAAGCGTGCAGTTGCTTCTGTGCTGATGTCTAAAACCTTCGATAACGGCGTTATCTGTGCATCTGAACAGTCTGTTGTCGTGGTTGATTCGGTATACGACGCCGTTCGTGAACGTTTCGCCAGCCACGGCGGCTACCTGTTGCAAGGTAAAGAACTGAAAGCCGTTCAGGACGTGATCCTGAAAAATGGCGCGCTGAACGCAGCTATCGTAGGTCAGCCAGCGTATAAAATTGCTGAACTCGCTGGCTTTAGCGTCCCTGCTACCACCAAGATTCTGATTGGTGAAGTGAAAGTCGTTGATGAAAGTGAGCCGTTTGCTCACGAGAAACTCTCCCCAACGCTGGCAATGTACCGTGCGAAAGATTTTGATGACGCGGTAGAAAAAGCAGAGAAACTGGTGGCAATGGGCGGTATCGGCCACACCTCTTGCCTGTACACCGATCAGGATAACCAGCCTGAGCGTGTTGCTTACTTCGGTCAGAAGATGAAGACGGCACGTATCCTGATCAACACCCCTGCTTCTCAGGGTGGTATCGGTGATCTGTACAACTTCAAACTCGCACCTTCCCTGACTCTGGGTTGTGGTTCCTGGGGTGGTAACTCCATCTCTGAAAACGTTGGTCCAAAACACCTGATCAACAAGAAAACCGTTGCTAAGCGAGCTGAAAACATGTTGTGGCACAAACTTCCGAAATCTATCTACTTCCGCCGCGGCTCTCTGCCAATCGCGCTGGATGAAGTGATTACTGATGGCCACAAACGTGCGCTCATCGTGACTGACCGTTTCCTGTTCAACAATGGCTATGCAGACCAGATCACCTCTGTTCTGAAAGCGGCTGGCGTGGAAACTGAAGTCTTCTTTGAAGTTGAAGCTGACCCAACCCTGAGCGTTGTACGTAAAGGCGCTGAACTGGCGAACTCCTTCAAACCTGATGTGATCATCGCACTGGGTGGCGGTTCCCCAATGGACGCTGCGAAAATTATGTGGGTGATGTACGAGCATCCGGAAACTCACTTCGAAGAACTGGCGCTGCGCTTTATGGATATCCGTAAACGTATCTACAAGTTCCCGAAAATGGGCGTGAAAGCGAAAATGATCGCCGTCACCACTACTTCCGGTACTGGTTCAGAAGTGACTCCATTTGCCGTTGTGACTGATGACGCAACCGGTCAGAAATACCCGCTGGCTGACTACGCACTGACGCCAGATATGGCTATCGTTGACGCCAACCTGGTCATGGAAATGCCGAAATCACTGTGTGCGTTCGGTGGTCTGGATGCGGTAACTCACGCTCTGGAAGCTTACGTTTCCGTACTGGCTTCTGAGTTCTCTGACGGTCAGGCTTTGCAGGCGCTGAAACTTCTGAAAGAAAACCTGCCAGCTTCTTACAACGAAGGTTCGAAAAACCCTGTTGCGCGTGAACGTGTACACAGTGCGGCAACAATCGCGGGCATCGCGTTTGCTAACGCCTTCCTGGGTGTCTGTCACTCTATGGCGCACAAGCTGGGTTCACAGTTCCACATTCCTCACGGTCTGGCGAACGCCCTGTTGATCAGCAACGTTATCCGCTATAACGCCAACGATAACCCAACCAAGCAAACTGCATTCAGCCAGTATGACCGTCCACAGGCGCGCCGTCGTTATGCTGAAATCGCAGATCACCTGGGTCTGAGCGCACCGGGCGACCGTACTGCCGCGAAGATCGAAAAACTGCTGGCATGGCTGGAAAGTCTGAAGGCGGAACTGGGTATTCCTAAATCTATCCGCGAAGCAGGCGTTCAGGAAGCTGACTTCCTCGCTCACGTAGATAAGCTGTCTGAAGATGCATTCGATGACCAGTGTACTGGTGCTAACCCGCGCTACCCACTGATTTCCGAACTGAAACAGATCCTGCTGGATACTTATTACGGTCGTAACTTCACTGAAAGCGATGTCGCAGCCGTAAAAGTTGAAATCCCCGCAGTTGTAAAGGCTGACAAGAAAGCGAAGAAAAACGCTTAGTTGACAGTGTGATAAAAAACCCGCCAGCGGCGGGTTTTTTTATATCTGAGGATCGGTAAAACATTCATGTTATTTTCGATTGTCGCCCTGTAACGCCGTCAGCGAGCCTACAGCCAGCGCCTCTTTATAATGCTTGCGGCAGACCGAGACATAACGTTCATTGCCTCCTATCACCACCTGCTCGCCATCAGCATAGGGTTTACCCGACTGGTCCAGGCGAAGAACCATACTTGCCTTGCGGCCACAAAAGCAGATTGTTTTCAGCTCAACCAGCTTATCCGACCAGGCGAGCAGATACTGGCTGCCGGCAAATAACTCCCCACGAAAATCGGTACGTAATCCATAGCAAAGAACGGGAATATCCAGCTCATCAACGACCTCTGAAAGCGCATGGACCTGCTCACGGGTCAGAAACTGGCTTTCATCTACCAGCACGCAATGGACAGGCTTAGAGGCATGCTCGGCACGAATGTCCTCCAGCAGGTCCGTTTCAGGGTTAAACAGCCTTGCAGGCGATGAAAGCCCTATTCTTGAGCTTACCTTCCCTGCCCCAAAGCGATCGTCGATTTCGGCGGTATAAACAACGGTACGCATCCCCCGCTCCTGATAATTGTATGAGGATTGCAGTAACGCCGTCGATTTCCCTGCATTCATTGCCGAATAGTAGAAATAAAGTTGTGCCATTGGCCGAAGAACCCTAATCAATGTGAAATATTCCCGATGGATCATTGTACCATATTTTGTACCGTCATCAGCGGCGAGCAGCACACTCCAGCCTGCCATGCACCCGTAAATCCTTCGCGAGTAGCGCAAAATAATGCGTTAAAACAGGCAGTAAAGGCATTAAACACTGACAATAAGGTGAGACCGCAACCAGAGATTACACTTCTTTTTATAGTGTCTTCTTCGTTCATTAAAATTCACTATTTATTAACTATTCCTGGCTTCGCTGCGTTTACACGGGGTAATACAAAAGGCTGATATTTATCAACCGCAACTATAATTCCTGAGGTAAAAGTCACAAAACAAACATGCAAATGACGCGCTTTTGCCGTTTGAAACGATATCTCGCAGCCCCAACAAACAATGAAATTTAAGTTAGCGTAATTAATAATAGCGTCGTTTATTTTGTATTTTTTGAATTCCTTACATTCCCACCTATTGCACAAGTGAAATTAAGGCTCTATTATTAGGACAACAAACCCACCCCCATTATAAGTTTGAGATTACTACAATGAGCGAAGCACTTAAAATTCTGAACAACATCCGTACTCTTCGTGCGCAGGCAAGAGAATGTACCCTTGAGACGCTTGAAGAAATGCTCGAAAAATTAGAAGTTGTAGTTAACGAACGTCGTGAAGAAGAAAGCGCAGCTGCGGCTGAAATCGAAGAACGTACACGTAAACTGCAACAGTATCGCGAAATGCTGATTGCCGATGGTATCGATCCAAACGAATTGCTGAACAGCATGGCTGCGGCTAAAACCGGTACCAAAGCAAAACGCGCGGCACGTCCTGCTAAATATAGCTACATCGATGAGAACGGCGAAGAGAAAACCTGGACCGGCCAGGGCCGTACTCCTGCTGTAATCAAGAAAGCAATGGACGAACAAGGTAAACAACTGGATGACTTCCTGATCAAGGATTAATCTGGAAAGATTCTGAAAAATCCCGCTTAATGCGGGATTTTTTATGCCTGTAATATTCGCCCGAACATCTCCTTACATTCTGTCATATTGTGAGGCTCCGTATTTAACGTCCTTGACAATCCCCCGCCAATTACAGAGTGACAGGCATAAAAAAACCGGTGGGCGACGCCACACCGGTCTTGTTCACAGGCTGGTGAGTTTATTACTTTATACCCACGCTACCTTTGAGCCAGGCTTTAAATTCTTCACCCAGGCTGTTATGGCGAATACCATATTCGACGAATGCCTGCATATAACCGAGCTTATTCCCGCAGTCATGGCTCTTACCTTTCATATGGTAGGCTTCCACGGTCTCTTTCTCGATCAGCATATCGATAGCATCCGTCAGCTGGATTTCATCGCCCGCACCCGGAGGCGTTTTCGCCAGCAGCGCCCAAATTTCAGCGCTCAGTACGTAACGACCAACAACAGCAAGGTTAGACGGCGCGACGTCCGCTTTAGGTTTTTCAACAACGCCAACCATCGGTACGCTTTCGCCAGGTTGCAGGTCAACGCCTTTGCAGTCAACCACGCCGTAAGCGGTCACGTCGTCGACTGGCTCAACCATAATCTGGCTGCTGCCGGTTTCGTCGAAGCGTTTAATCATTTCCGCCAGGTTTTCCTGGGAAAGATCGGACTCGTACTCATCAAGGATCACATCAGGCAGAATAACCGCGACCGGCTCATCACCCACTACAGGATGTGCGCACAATACTGCATGCCCCAGGCCCTTCGCCAGGCCCTGACGAACCTGCATAATGGTAACGTGTGGAGGACAAATAGACTGCACTTCCTCCAGCAGCTGGCGCTTAACGCGTTTTTCCAGCATTGCTTCGAGTTCGAAACTGGTATCGAAATGGTTTTCGATAGAGTTTTTAGATGAATGCGTCACCAGCACAATTTCGGTGATACCTGCTGCAATACATTCATTCACGACATACTGGATTAATGGCTTATCAACCAGAGGCAGCATCTCTTTTGGGATTGCCTTCGTCGCTGGCAACATCCTGGTACCCAATCCCGCCACCGGGATAACGGCCTTTCTGACTTTCGAATTAAGGGCAGCCATTGAAATTCTCCTGAACTGTTCAAGTTTTGAACTTTTATGCATTGAATAACGCGTTGAGTATACAGTCTCAGCCACTAATACGGGTCTGAAAAGAACGCGTTGCCGATCAATTAAGACAAATACGCATGAAACTTGCAGCGATAGTAGCACTGCCAGCAAAAACACAGGTAAAGCAATCTGAAAAATAAAATCTGACTGCTTACTCCGTGGACAACATTAAGCGTAACCGCCCTCCGGCACCCCAAATTTGGCACTGCCAGGAGGTGCAGCGATGGCTAATTTGATTAAGGTAAGTATTTCCCAGCGTACCCAACGGCACGCCGTTACTCACCTGAATATGGTGTTCGCCAGTATTCAGTGTGGCATTTAATCCCGCAGACACCAGAATAAGGTTATTCAACCCGCTGTGATAATAGCCAACCAGAAGCGGGAACTGCCCCGGTAAATTGGCCTGGCGAAAAAGTTGGTTGACCTGTTTTAGTAAACTGCCTAGCTCAGGAAGTCGTTGCCCCTGATGGGATAATTGTTCCTGTAGCAATCCATTAAACAGCGCCCGGAGTAATAAGGCCGCCAGAACGCCGTTATCTCCCGCTCGGGTAACATCCAGGCAATAAAAAGCGAGGTCGGAATCCGAGAGCGGCGCAATATCCAGCACCAGTCCAGGCTGGTCAGCCGCTACCAGCTGGCGATAATTTACTCTGCAATGAGAGATATTTTGCTGCACCGGCGGCTGAAGTTCCTGAAGCAGCTTCGCGGCCGCGAGAGGATTACTGACTAAAGCATCCCAGTCCTGGAAAAGACGTTCTTCTTCTTCCACCCGGGAATTAAACATATTGGGATACAGGCAGGCCAACACCGTTTCACGCAGACGGTTCAAATCTTTAACCGGTTTGAGCAGAATATCCTGCACACCTAAACGCAACGCCTTAGCAATATCCGCCATATTTTCGGTGGCCGAGATCACCAGTATCGGTGTCTGATAACCTTCATTACGCAGGTTTTCTACCAGCATTAATCCGTCCATGCGCGGCATCTCAAGATCGCAGATCATCAGATCCGGCGCCATGCTGGCCATTTTTTCCAGTGCCTCGACGCCATCTTCGGCAAGGGACGTGGTTGCACCCAGTGAGGATAACCACGAATCCAGTAGCGATCGGAAAACGGGCTCGTCTTCTACTATCAAAATATGTTTTCCGGCCAATGGCTGTGTCATGGTTCCTCCCCTGGCTGACAGTTACTCAATAGTGGCATGCTATTGGTACTATCGCCTGTCAGATTTTGCTGAAGTAATCAAAAAAGTGCTCAACGTGCTGTACGCACAAAAGGCAACAGTTCATCTATTTTCTTTTCGACGGCTAACGAGCCCGCTGCTATGGCGGCCTCAGCCCGGTGGAAATCAAGGGTAGAGATTTGTGGACAATAGGGTTGAATAAGAATATCCGGAGGATCGCCAGCCATACGGTTTCGCTTCAGGCGATTCTCAAGAATTTGAATAGAGGTCGTCATGATTTCAATGGCGTTCGGTGCGGTCACCGCGCGACGGGCAGCCAGGCGCCCTATTCTGCCGCGTAATCGAGCATGCCAGGCAAGTTTCTCTTCTTCCGCATCATCGCTCTGAAGATTAACCGGCATCAAATCTTGCTGCATGAGGTGAGCATCGTGCTGTAAATCCACGGCAATAACGATATCCGCCCCCATGGCGCGCGTCAGAGAGACAGGGACAGGATTCACTACACCACCGTCAACGAGCCAGTAGCCGTTGTGAGGCACAGGCGCCATTAACCCAGGCATACTACAGGATGCACGAACGGCGAGATGAATATCCCCTTCGGTGAGCCATAACTCCCTGCCCGTACTGAGGTTGGTTGCAACGGCCCCGAAAGGCATTTGGCAGTGGCTGAAGTCAGCGAGGGGCATTATCTTGCGAAACTGATTGAACACGCGTTCGCCGCGCAGCAGGCCGCCACGCTGCCAGGAGAGATCCATCAGGCGCAGCACATCCCAGTAACTGAAGGAGCGCACCCAGCTTTCAAGCTCCGGGAGCTTACCGCAGGCGTACGCAGATCCGACCAGCGACCCGATAGAACATCCTGCAACAATATCAACGTCAATCCCCATCTGGTTTAAGGTATTGATAACGCCAATATGTGACCAACCCCGGGCAGCACCTGAGCCCAACGCCAGTCCAATTTTTACCTTTCTCATTAGCCCTGTTTTACTTCCCCTGGATTCCCGACATAGCGTCAACGCACCTGCTCAGTTAACATATTGCTACCTTAAGCGTTTAACGCCTTATTTTTTGTTCCAGGAAGAGAATCGTGTCTCAACTCTGCCCCTGTGGTAGCGCTCTGGAGTATAGCCTATGTTGCCAGCGATATCTTTCTGGCAAGCAGGTTGCACCAGACCCGTCACACCTTATGCGCTCGCGGTATACTGCTTTTGTGATCAAAAACGCAGACTACCTGATTAAAACCTGGCATCCGTCCTGCCATGCTGCCGATTTTCGCCAAGAGATTGAAGCCGGATTTGCTAACACCGTCTGGCTGGGCCTCACCGTCTTTGAAGCCGCTCCCGGCCGCGATGCGAACGAGGGCTATGTCAGTTTTGTCGCCCGCTTTAGCGAACAAAACAAACCCGGCGCCATCATTGAACGGTCACGGTTCTTAAAGGACAGCGGGCAATGGTATTATATTGACGGCACACGTCCGCAATTCGGTCGTAACGATCCCTGCCCCTGTGGTTCAGGAAAAAAATTTAAAAAGTGTTGCGGCAGTAATGCCTGACAACTCAGACTTCGCAAATACATAAACAGGATTTCCCGGCGATGCAATCATTACAACGTAAAGTTCTGCGCACTATCTGTCCCGATCAAAAAGGGCTGATCGCACGAATTACCAACATTTGCTACAAGCATGAACTGAATATCGTGCAGAACAACGAGTTCGTTGACCACCGTACCGGTCGCTTCTTTATGCGTACCGAACTGGAAGGCATTTTCAACGACACAACCTTGCTTGCCGATCTGGACAGCGCCCTGCCGGAAGGCTCGGTGCGCGAGCTGAACCCGGCGGGCCGTCGCCGTATTGTCATTCTGGTCACCAAAGAGGCGCACTGCCTGGGCGATCTGCTGATGAAAGCCAACTACGGTGGCCTGGACGTCGAAATTGCCGCCGTCATTGGCAACCACGAGACGCTGCGTACACTGGTAGAACGTTTCGACATTCCGTTTGAGCTGGTCAGTCACGAAGGCCATACCCGTGAAGAGCACGACAACCTGATGGCTGCTGCGATTGAAGCGCATAACCCGGACTACGTGGTGCTGGCGAAATATATGCGCGTGCTGACGCCATCCTTCGTGGCGCGCTTCCCGAACAAGATTATCAACATCCACCACTCCTTCCTGCCAGCCTTTATTGGCGCGCGTCCGTATCACCAGGCATACGAGCGTGGGGTGAAGATCATTGGCGCAACCGCGCACTACGTGAATGATAATCTGGATGAAGGCCCAATCATCATGCAGGACGTGATTCACGTGGATCACACCTACACGGCAGAAGATATGATGCGTGCTGGCCGTGACGTTGAGAAGAACGTACTAAGCCGTGCGCTGTATCAGGTACTTGCCCAGCGCGTCTTTGTGTACGGCAACAGAACGATTATTCTTTAATCCCTCGGAAAATGAATTGATTAGCTTTACGCCTTTGCGGATAAAAAGCAGGCAAACAGCTTCATTTTCCTAAAGGAATGCTTTACAGGGGCGTCTCATTTGATATGATGCGCCCCGCTTCCAACAGGAAGCAGGCCAGTTAAAAGCATTACCCCGTGGTGGGGTTCCCGAGCGGCCAAAGGGAGCAGACTGTAAATCTGCCGTCATCGACTTCGAAGGTTCGAATCCTTCCCCCACCACCATCTCCAGCTTTACCTCAAAATATGAATTACCCCTGGTGGGGTTCCCGAGCGGCCAAAGGGAGCAGACTGTAAATCTGCCGTCATCGACTTCGAAGGTTCGAATCCTTCCCCCACCACCATCTCCAGCTTTACCTCAAAATATGAATTACCCCTGGTGGGGTTCCCGAGCGGCCAAAGGGAGCAGACTGTAAATCTGCCGTCATCGACTTCGAAGGTTCGAATCCTTCCCCCACCACCATCGCTTCCAGATGCTACAGCACTCTCTCAAAGCACAATGCCCCATGGTTCTTCAGTGCGGGGAAGGATGAGAAGCTTCGACCAAGGTTCGATTCGAGCGTAGCGAGAAAGCGTAGCCGCAGGCAACGACCCGAAGGGCGAAGCGCGAAGCGCTGAGTAATCCTTCCCCCACCACCATCACTTCCAGATGCTACAGCACTCTCTCAAAGCACAATGCCCCATGGTTCTTCAGTGCGGGGAAGGATGAGAAGCTTCGACCAAGGTTCGATTCGAGCGTAGCGAGAAAGCGTAGCCGCAGGCAACGACCCGAAGGGCGAAGCGCGAAGCGCTGAGTAATCCTTCCCCCACCACCATCACTTCCAGATGCTACAGCACTCTCTCAAAGCACAATGCCCCATGGTTCTTCAGTGCGGGGAAGGATGAGAAGCTTCGACCAAGGTTCGATTCGAGCGTAGCGAGAAAGCGTAGCCGCAGGCAACGACCCGAAGGGCGAAGCGCGAAGCGCTGAGTAATCCTTCCCCCACCACCATCACTTCCAGATGCTACAGCACTCTCTCAAAGCACAATGCCCCATGGTTCTTCAGTGCGGGGAAGGATGAGAAGCTTCGACCAAGGTTCGATTCGAGCGTAGCGAGAAAGCGTAGCCGCAGGCAACGACCCGAAGGGCGAAGCGCGAAGCGCTGAGTAATCCTTCCCCCACCACCATCACTTCCAGATGCTACAGCACTCTCTCAAAGCACAATGCCCCATGGTTCTTCAGTGCGGGGAAGGATAAGAAGCTTCGACCAGGGTTCGATTCGAGCATAGTGAATTCTGTAGGCCGGGTAAGGCGCAACCGCCACCCGGCATCCGCACGAAACCCTGGATCGGGGACAAAAAAAACCCCGCATATGCGGGGTTGTATTAATACAGCGAATCAGCGACGAGCACGCACAACCTGATATTTGCGCGTCAGGTACTCCACCGGCGCACTCCAGATGTGCACCAGGCGAGAGAACGGGAACAGCACAAACAGGGTCATACCCAACACCAGGTGAACGCGGAAGATGAACGCCACGCCGTCCAGATGCTCAGAGGCGCCCCCGCGGAAGGTCACGACAGACTGCGCCCATCCCACCAGCTTCATCATCTCGCTGCCGTCCATATGCTGCGCAGAGAATGGAATGGTCAGCAGACCAAGCGCACACTGCACCATCAGCAGGGAGAGGATCAGGATGTCCGCTCCGGTCGTGGTAGCCCGCACGCGTGGGCTGAACAGACGGCGTTTCAGCAGCAACAGACCACCCACCAGGGTCATCACGCCGCAGGCGCCACCGGCGAGCATCGCCATCTTCTGCTTCACGTCAATCGGCAGCCACGCTTCGTACATCCAGTGCGGGGTCAGCATCCCCAGGAAGTGACCGGCGAAAATCCCCAAAATCCCGATGTGGAACAGGTTTGACGCCAGGTTCATCCCTTTACGATCCAGCATCTGGCTGGAGGCAGCACGCCAGGTGTACTGGCCATAGTCATAACGCAGCCAGCTTCCCACCAGGAACACGGTGCCCGCGATATACGGGTAAATGTCAAAGAAGAACATATTCAGGAAGTGCATTAGTGCTGTCCTCCGTTAGAGATATTCAAATATTGCGGAGCCACCGCTCCGGCAAAACGACGCTGATGCGCGGAGATTTCAGATTCGCCACAGCTCTGTTCAGCAAAGAATTTCACCTGCTCTTCTTCCCAGACGGCATCCAGTGCTTGTGGGGTATCGTCCCGGGCTTCATCCGCGATTTTTTCCGCCACTTTTTGACTGTCAACCGAGGCGTTAGCCAGTTTCACCAGCAGATCAAACAGGACTGCATAGCTGCTCTCACGTTGCTGGAGACGCGCGCCGAGCAACGCCAGAATGGGAGCAATGTCCTGCAACCCGCCCAGCGCTTCCTCTTTCGGCAACTGCGCCAGATATTCCAGATACAGCGGCAGGTGATCCGGCAGCTCGCGGCTGTCGAGTTGCAAACCGTGCTGCTCGTACTGGGCCATCAGATCCACCATCGCCTGACCACGGTCGCGGGATTCACCGTGAACGTGTTCGAACAACAGCAGAGACGTGGCACGACCCCGGTCAAACAGCTGGCTGTAGTCCGCCTGCGCATCAAGAAGATCGCGCGCCAGCAGATCGCGGAGGAAAACGCCCAGCTTCTGGGCATCCTCTTTATCCAGGTTTTCAGATGACGCGAGTGCATCAAAGAGTTCCTGTTGATGCTGCACAAGCGCAGCATCAGGGTACTCGAGCAGACGCGAAACAATGACGAGTTCAATCATTGGTGCGGCTCCGTTTTGCTGGTCACATCCATCGCGTCGATGCGGCGGCTGTTGAACAGATTGAATTTGCTGTCTGACCCGTGGCAACCGTCGCCAAAGGTAAAGCCACACCCACTTTTCTCCGGGAAGGCCTCGCGAGCCAGTTCACGGTGGCTGCTCGGCACCACGAAACGATCTTCGTAGTTAGCGATTGCCAGATAGCGGTACATCTCCTGCGCCTGCGCTTCGGTCAGACCAACCTCTTCCAGCGCGCGGGTATCGTTCACGCCGTCAACAGTTTCCGCACGTTTGAAGTGACGCATCGCCAGCATACGTTTCAGCGCCAGCAGTACCGGCTGGGTATCCCCGGCGGTGAGCAGGTTGGCCAGATACTGAACCGGGATACGCAGGCTTTCCACGTCCGGCAGAATGCCGTTGCTGCCCAGTTCACCCGCATCCGCCGCAGACTGAATCGGAGACAGCGGCGGCACATACCAGACCATCGGCAGCGTGCGGTATTCCGGGTGCAGCGGCAGGGCCAGCTTCCAGTCCATCGCCATTTTGTACACTGGAGACTGCTGTGCGGCGTCAATCACGCTCTGCGGAATACCGTCTTTCAGCGCCTGCTCAATGACCTTCGGATCGTTCGGATCGAGGAAGACATCCAGCTGACGCTGATACAGATCTTTCTCGTTCTCGGTGCTTGCGGCATTTTCAATCGCGTCCGCGTCGTACAGCAGCACGCCGAGGTAGCGGATACGACCTACGCAGCTCTCTGAGCAGACGGTCGGCATACCGGCTTCGATACGCGGGTAGCAGAAGATGCACTTCTCAGACTTACCGCTCTTCCAGTTGAAGTAGATTTTTTTGTACGGGCAGCCGGTGATGCACATACGCCAGCCGCGGCACTTGTCCTGGTCGATCAACACAATGCCATCTTCTTCACGCTTGTAGATGGCGCCGCTTGGGCAGGTCGCCACGCACGCCGGGTTAAGGCAGTGTTCGCACAGGCGCGGCAGGTACATCATGAAGGTGTTTTCGAACTGGCCGTACATCGCCTTCTGCATGTTCTCGAAGTTCTGGTCTTTGGCGCGTTTTTCGAACTCGCCGCCCAGAATCTCTTCCCAGTTTGGACCGCTGGTAATTTTGTCCATGCGCTGGCCGGTGATCAGCGAGCGAGGACGGGCGATCGGCTGGTGTTTGCTTTCCGGCGCGTTGTGCAGGTTCTGGTAGTCGTAATCAAACGGCTCGTAGTAATCATCGATGACCGGCAGATGCGGGTTAGCGAAGATTTTACCCAGCAGCATGGCACGGTTACCCATGCGCGGTTGCAGTTTGCCGTTGATTTTACGGATCCAGCCGCCCTTCCACTTCTCCTGGTTTTCCCAGTCGGTCGGGAAGCCGGTGCCCGGCTTACTTTCCACGTTGTTGAACCAGGCGTACTCCATACCTTCACGGCTGGTCCAGACGTTTTTACAGGTGACTGAGCAGGTATGACAGCCGATGCATTTATCCAGATTCAGCACCATGCCGACTTGTGAACGAATTTTCATTTTACGCTCTCCTGTACCTGGTCATTACCTTCGCCATCTAACCAGTTAATATTCTTCATCTTACGTACCACCACGAACTCATCGCGGTTCGATCCTACGGTGCCGTAGTAGTTAAAGCCGTAGGCCAGCTGGGCATAACCACCGATCATGTGGGTCGGCTTCGGCGTAATACGGGTCACGGAGTTGTGAATACCGCCGCGCTGTTCGGTGATCTCAGACCCCGGCAGGTTAACGATACGTTCCTGCGCGTGGTACATCATGGTCATCCCGGCCGGTACACGCTGGCTCACCACCGCACGTGCCGTCAGGGCACCGTTGCTGTTGAACACTTCAATCCAGTCGTTATCTTCGATACCCAGATCTTTGGCGTCCGCTTCGCTCATCCAGACGATTGGCCCCCCGCGCGACAGGGTCAGCATCAGCAGGTTGTCGCTATAGGTGGAGTGGATACCCCACTTCTGGTGCGGCGTCAGGAAGTTCAGCGCCTTCTCAGGGTTACCGTTCGATTTCGCACCCATCACCGCTTTCACGGAGCGGGTGTCGATTGGCGGACGGTACACAAGCAGGCTTTCACCGAAGTCACGCATCCACTGGTGATCCTGATACAGAGACTGACGGCCAGAAAGCGTGCGCCATGGGATCAACTCGTGAACGTTGGTGTATCCGGCGTTATAGGACACATGTTCATCTTCGAGGCCAGACCAGGTCGGGCTGGAGATAATCTTGCGCGGCTGGGCCTGAATATCGCGGAAGCGGATTTTCTCTTCCTCTTTATTCTTCGCCAGGTGCGTATGGTCACGACCGGTAAACTCGCTCAGGGCCGCCCAGGCTTTCACCGCCACGTGGCCGTTGGTTTCCGGGGCCAGGGTCAGGATCATTTCCGCCGCATCAATCGCCGTGTTCAGCATCGGCTGGCCTTTCGCCGGGCCGTCCGCTTTGGTGTAATTGAGCTTGCGCAGCAGGTCCATTTCACTCTGGGTGTTCCAGGCGATCCCTTTCCCGCCGTTACCGATTTTTTCCATCAGCGGGCCGATAGAGGTAAAGCGCTCGTACGTTGCCGGGTAATCACGTTCAACCGGAATAATGTGCGGCGCGGTTACGCCTGGGATCAGGTCGCACTCGCCTTTTTTCCAGTCCTTCACGTCCAGCGGCTGCGCCAGTTCGGCAGCGGAGTCGTGCTGGATTGGCAGCGTCACCACGTCGGTCTCTTTGCCCAGGTGCCCTACACAGACTTCGGAGAATTTCTTCGCGATGTCTTTGTAGATTTCCCAGTCGCTTTTTGATTCCCATGCCGGGTCAACGGCCGCAGACAGCGGATGAATAAACGGATGCATATCCGACGTATTCATGTCGTCTTTTTCGTACCAGGTGGCGGTAGGCAGCACGATATCGGAGTACAGGCAGGTACTGGACAGACGGAAGTCCAGCGTTACCACCAGATCCAGCTTGCCGTCCAGACCGTTGTCTTTCCATTCAACTTCTTCTGGCTTCACGCCGCCCTGCTTGCCGAGATCTTTACCCTGAATACCGTTTTCGGTACCGAGCAGGTATTTCAGCATGTATTCATGGCCTTTACCGGACGAACCCAGCAGGTTAGAGCGCCAGATGAACAGGTTACGCGGATGGTTTTTACCGTTCTCCGGCTGTTCTGCCGCGAAGCGGATTGAGCCGTCTTTGAGGGATTTAACGGTGTAGTCAACCGGTGACATGCCCGCTTTCTTCGCCGCTTCCGCAATGCGCAGCGGGTTCGTGCCCAGCTGCGGCGCAGACGGCAGCCAGCCCATACGCTCAGCGCGCACGTTGAAGTCAATCAGGTGGCCGCTGTAGCGGGATTTATCCGCCATCGGCGACAGCAGTTCCTGGGCGGTAACCGTCTCGTAGCGCCACTGGCTGGAGTGGTTATAGAAGTAGGAGGTGCTGTTCATGTGGCGTGCCGGACGCTGCCAGTCAAGGGCAAACGCCAGCGGCTGCCAGCCGGTCTGCGGACGCAGTTTTTCCTGACCCACGTAGTGCGCCCAGCCGCCGCCGCTCTGGCCGACGCAGCCGCAGAAGATCAGCATGTTGATCAGACCACGGTAGTTCATATCTAGGTGATACCAGTGGTTAAGACCCGCACCGACGATGATCATGGAGCGACCGTGGGTCTTGTCGGCGTTTTCCGCAAATTCACGCGCGATACGGGTGATCTGCGCGCGTGGCACGCCGGTGATCTGCTCCGCCCAGGCCGGGGTATAAGCCTTCACGTCATCATAGCTGGTCGCGCAGTTTTCGTCGTTCAGGCCGCGCTCCAGGCCGTAGTTCGCCATGGTCAGATCGTAGACGGTAGTGACCAGAGCAGTAGTACCGTCCGCCAGTTGCAGGCGCTTAACCGGCAGTTTGTGCATCAGAACGTTTTGCAGCTCAACCTTGTTGAAGTGCTCGGAACCTTCACCACCAAAGTACGGGAAGCCGACATCGGCGATCTCATCCTGGCTGCCCAGCATGCTGAGGCGAAGTTCCGTCTCTTCACCCGTGGTGCCGTTACGCTGCTCCAGGTTCCATTTGCCTTTTTCGCCCCAGCGGAAGCCGATAGAACCGTTTGGCGCCACCAGCTCGCCGTTGCTGTTGCAGGCGACCGTTTTCCACTCCGGGTTGTTTTCCTGACCAAGCGCGTCCACCAGATCCGCGGCACGCAGCATACGGCCTGCGGCGTAATAGCCGTCACGCTCTTCGAGCATCACCAGCATTGGCATGTCGGTGTAGCGACGCACGTAATC
Source organism: Enterobacter sp. MGH 38 (assembly GCF_000492855.1). Lineage (NCBI taxonomy): Bacteria > Pseudomonadati > Pseudomonadota > Gammaproteobacteria > Enterobacterales > Enterobacteriaceae > Enterobacter > Enterobacter sp. MGH 38. The sequence goes on from NZ_KI535608.1 coordinate 1,650,633, forward strand.
GGTGAAATACTGGCTTGGCTTGTCGAGGTGGAATTCACGCAACATTACGTGGCCCATCGCCAGCGCCATGGCGGCATCGGTACCCTGTTTCGGCGCCAGCCACAGGTCGCACAGCTTGGCGATTTCGGCGTAGTCTGGGGTCACGGCAACGGTTTTGGTCCCTTTGTAACGTACTTCAGTAAAGAAGTGCGCATCCGGGGTACGGGTCTGCGGAACGTTAGAGCCCCAGGCGATGATGTAGCTGGAGTTGTACCAGTCAGCGGACTCCGGCACGTCGGTCTGCTCGCCCCAGGTCTGTGGCGACGCTGGCGGCAGGTCGCAGTACCAGTCGTAGAAGCTCAGGCAGGTACCGCCGATGAGTGACAGGTAGCGTGCGCCGGAGGCGTAAGAGACCATCGACATCGCCGGGATTGGCGAGAAGCCTGCCACACGGTCAGGACCGTAAGTTTTCACGGTGTAGACGTTGGAAGCCGCAATCAGCTCGTTCACCTCTTTCCAGGAAGAACGAACGAAACCACCGCGACCACGCGCCTGCTTGAAGCTTTTCGCTTTGTCGGCATCTTCAATGATGGAGGCCCAGGCATCAACCGGATCGCTGTGCTGCACTTTCGCTTCACGCCACATTTTCATCAGGCGTTTACGCATCAGCGGGTATTTCAGTCGGTTGGCGCTGTAGAGATACCAGGAGTAGCTGGCCCCACGCGGGCAGCCACGCGGCTCGTGGTTCGGCATATCCGGACGGGTACGCGGATAATCGGTCTGCTGCATTTCCCAGGTGACCAGACCGTTTTTAACGAAAATCTTCCAGCTACATGAGCCAGTGCAGTTTACGCCGTGGGTAGAACGGACAACTTTGTCATGCTGCCAGCGTTGACGGTAACCGTCTTCCCAGTCCCGGTTGGTATCCAGAACCTGGCCGTGCCCATCGGCAAAAGTTTCACCCTTCTGTTTGAAGTAGCGAAACCGGTCCAAAAATTTGCTCATCGGGTATCTCCTGTGTGGAGCCTGTGGCTCTCTAAATCGACATTGCTGATTTGCAGCGAAGGTAACGCTATGAAAGATGGTGAGAATTGATAACGATCAAGACGAAGGGGGACTCTGAGGGGGGGTATTAGATCAAATACCACCAAAGCGGTAGCTGTTATTATTTTTTAACTTTATGATTTATATGGATATATTTTATTTATCGTACAATAAGCGAGGCAAAATTTAACATCTTAGGTATTAAGGGGTAGAGACACCTGTAAAGCGATGGCGATCACAGCGTTACCTGTGGGTGACCACGGGTAACGCCATTAGTATGTTGTAACTATTTAGCGATTAAAAAAAGCGCGGCACTCAGGCCGCGCAAACGGATAATCAAGCTTACTTGTTTTTCTTGGTATTACGGCCATATACCAGCCAGGTGATGACCACGCAGGCGATATAGAAGACGAGGAATACTTTCATCGCACCCGCCGGAGAGCCGGTCAGATCCAGTGAGATACCGAACGCTTTTGGAATAAAGAAGCCGCCAATCGCGCCTATCGCAGAGATAAACCCAAGCGCCGCAGCGGTATCGGTGGCGGCTTCACGCATTGCCTGCTCGTCGCTCCCACCCTGCGCTTTCACGCGGTCCATGGTCAGCTTGCGGAAGATGACAGAGATCATCTGGAAAGTAGACGCACTGCCCAGCCCGGCGGTCAGGAACAGCACCATGAAGACGCCGAAGAAGGCAAAGAAGTTACCCCCCTCACCACCCGCAGGCAGCGTCAGGAACAGCAGCGCACAGAAGATGGCCATTACAACAAAGTTCACCAGCGTAACGCGCGTCCCGCCCAGACGGTCGGAGATCATCCCGCCCAGCGAACGTGCCAGCGCGCCGATAAACGGACCGAAGAAGGCAAACTGAAGGATCTGCACGTCCGGGAACTGGGTTTTAGACAGCATGGCAAAGCCTGCGGAGAAACCGATGAACGAGCCGAAGGTCGCCAGATACAGCAACGCCATCACCCACAGGTGGCCACGCTTCAGAACCGGCAGCTGCTCGCTCAGTGACGCTTTGGACGCGGACAGATCGTTCATGAAGAACCACGCCGCCAGGGTAAAGACCACCAGGAACGGTACCCAAATCCAGGAGGCGTTTTGCAGGAACAGCACGGAACCGTCGGGCTGCGTCACACCGCCGCCGCCAAAGGCCGCAAAGATGGAGACAGAGATCGCCAGCGGGGCAATCAGCTGCATCACGCTCACGCCCATGTTACCCAGACCGCCGTTAATGCCCAGCGCGCCACCCTGCTTCGCTTTCGGGAAGAAGAAGCTGATGTTTGCCATACTGGACGCAAAGTTCGCCCCCGCAAAACCGCACAGCAGAGAGATAATCACGAACACGCTAAACGGTGTGGAGGTATCCTGCACCGCAAAACCGAGCCACACGCACGGTATGATCATGATCCCGGTACTGAAAGCCGTCCAGCGACGACCACCAAAGACCGGCACCATAAACGCATAAGGAACGCGCAGCAGTGCGCCTGAAAGCGACGGCAACGCGGTCAACATAAACAGCTGGTCGGTGGTAAAGGTAAAGCCCACTTTTGGCAGGTTAACCGCAACCGCACTGAACAACATCCAGACGCAAAACGCCAGTAACAGACATGGAACGGAAATCCACAGATTACGACTTGCTACACGGTGGCCGCGCTGTTGCCAGAACGCCGGATCCTCTGGACGCCAGTCTGTAATAACGGCACCAGTTTCCCTTTCGGGAGCGGAAGAGTGACTCATAGACACCTCTGATTCTCGAATGATGCTGCAAACATTAGGGCTTTAGAGCGGCGGTAAGTTGATATAAATCAAAGGAAAAGTGGGAGGTTTTGCGGCAAAAAAAAAGCCATCACTCTTAATGAGTAGATGCAAAACGTAAAAAAGGTGTGGTTTTTCACGGTGCTGAGGCATCCCTGCTTCGTCCACCCACTAACCGTTACCTCTCTGGCAATTTAGAGGTAATCCTTTATTGGTATGGGTATACTCCAGGGTATGCACCAGAATAGCGCCATTCCTGCAATCAGGTCACGTCAGGAGCCCGGCAACTCTATGTTAAAAAGATGTTTATCTCCGCTGACGCTGGTTAACCAGCTGGCGCTTATTGTTCTGCTGTCCACCGCTATCGGTGTGACCGGCATGGCTATTTCTGGCTGGCTGGTACAGGGTGTGCAGGGTAACGCGCATGCCATCAACGAGGCAGGCTCGCTACGTATGCAGAGTTACCGGCTACTGGCGTCGGTGCCGCTGACGCAGGCTGACCAACCGCTTATCGACGAAATGGAGCGTACCGCATTCAGCCCTGAACTGGAAAGAGCCGCCATCCGTGACGGTCAGCAATCTCAGCTTAAGGCGCTTCAGGGCTACTGGCATACCCAGCTGGAGCCCGGCTTAAAGCGGGCGGAAGACCGGGAAACGGTCGCCCAGGATGTCGCCGGGTTTGTGTCACGCATCGATCATCTTGTCTCCTCATTCGATCGCACCACAGAGTTACGCATTGACCGTGTGGTGATGGTTCACCGCGCAATGGCGCTGTTTATGGGTTTGCTGCTGATTTTCACGGTTATCTGGCTGCGCGCGCGGTTGCTTAACCCCTGGAAACAGCTCCTGGCGATGGCCCGCGCCGTCACACAGCGCGATTTTACCCAGCGCACGCGCATCAGCGGGCGCAACGAAATGGCGATGCTTGGCGAGGCGCTCAATACCATGTCGGCAGAGCTATCAGAGAGCTACGCGGTACTGGAACAACGCGTCCAGGAGAAAACCGCCGGGCTTGAGCAAAAAAACGAGATCCTCTCTTTCCTCTGGCAGGCGAACCGTCGCCTGCATATGCAGGTACCGCTTTGCGAACGTCTCTCGCCAGTACTGAACGGCCTGCAAAACCTGACTCTGCTCCGCGATCTTGAGCTTCGGGTTTACGACGTTGAAGATGAGGAAAACCATCAGGAATTTACCTGTCAGTCGGACATCTCCTGCGACGATAAAGGGTGTCATCTGTGCCCGCGCGGCTTGCCGCCGCTTACCACCAGCGGCACGACCCTCAAGTGGCGGCTGATGGACAGCCATACCCAGTACGGTATTTTGCTGGCCACCCTGCCCGCCGGACGTCACCTGAGCCACGACCAGCAGCAGTTGGTCGATACGCTTGTTGAGCAGCTCACGGCCACGCTGGCGCTCGACCGCCACCAGGAGAAACAGCAGCAGCTGATCGTGATGGAGGAGCGTGCCACCATCGCCCGCGAGCTGCACGACTCCATCGCCCAGTCCCTCTCCTGCATGAAGATGCAGGTGAGCTGCCTGCAAATGCAGGACGAAGGCATGCCCGAGAGCAGCAAACAGCTGCTCAGCCAGATCCGCAACGAGCTTAACACCTCGTGGGTTCAGCTTCGCGAGCTGCTGACCACCTTCCGTTTGCAGCTCACCGAGCCGGGGCTGCGCCCTGCGCTGGAGTCCAGCTGTCAGGAGTTTAGTGCCCGGCTGGGCTTCCCGGTGAAGCTGGATTACCAGCTGCCACCGCGTTTTGTCCCCTCTCACCAGGCGATCCATTTGCTGCAAATTGCCCGTGAAGCCCTGAGCAACGTGCTCAAGCATGCCGAGGCGACGGCCGTTACGGTCACCGTCAGCTGCCAGGATAATCAGGTGAAGCTCAGGGTTCAGGATAACGGCCGCGGCGTGCCGGAAAATGCCGAACGAACGAACCATTATGGTTTAATTATCATGCGAGACCGCGCGCAAAGCCTGCGCGGTGATTGCCAGGTTCGCCGGGGAGAGTCAGGTGGCACCGAAGTAGTGGTCACCTTTATACCCGAAAAGCCCCTCATAACTGCTCAAGGAGAAAACCATGACTAATCAGGAACCGGCATCTATCCTGTTGATTGACGATCATCCGATGCTGCGCACTGGCGTTAAACAGCTTGTCAGCATGGCGCCAGATATCACCGTCGTCGGGGAAGCCAGCAACGGCGAACAGGGTATTGAACTTGCCGAATCGCTCGATCCTGATTTGATCTTGCTCGATCTCAACATGCCGGGCATGAATGGCCTGGAAACCCTCGACAAGCTGCGGGAGAAATCCCTCTCTGGCCGGGTGGTGGTCTTCAGCGTCTCAAACCATGAAGAAGACGTGGTCACCGCCCTCAAGCGAGGGGCAGACGGCTATCTGCTGAAAGATATGGAGCCGGAAGATCTGCTCAAGGCGCTGCAACAGGCTGCCGCAGGCGAGATGGTGCTGAGTGAAGCGTTAACGCCGGTACTGGCCGCCAGCCTGCGTGCGAACCGCGCCACGTCTGACCGCGACGTCAGCCAGTTGACACCGCGCGAGCGTGACATTCTGAAGCTGATTGCCCAGGGGCTGCCGAATAAAATGATCGCCCGCCGTCTGGACATCACCGAGAGCACGGTCAAAGTGCATGTCAAACACATGCTGAAAAAAATGAAGTTAAAATCCCGCGTCGAAGCCGCCGTCTGGGTGCATCAGGAGCGCATTTTTTAACTTACTCATCCGGCAGCAACTTCCACCGTGGATCGTCGGCAGGCATTGCGACGAGCGGTTGCACCACGGAAAGCGTGATCTCATTGGAGGAGACACGCTGCCCATCCTTATCTTCCACCACGGCCGTTAGCCGCCATGCGTTTTTCGCCCCTTCTGAATCATCCCATGCAGGCATGATCACACTCCAGCCATCGCTGCTGTTGCCGTTTGCCGGTGAGGTCAGGCTGAGCGCCTGGGTATCACCCAGCCAGTGGATCTGCCGGATACCGTGCTTGCTGCGAATTTGCAGCTTCAGCATCACGGTTTCGCCTGGCTTAAGATCCCACGGCGGCGTGGCCAGATATACCGAGAGGGTTTTGCGCTGACGGAATTCCATCACGGGCAGATTATCGCGATCGGGTGAATCATAGCGGCTGCCCCGCAGCGAGCGCGTCGCCGCCACTTCCCCGGCGGAAAGCTGTTTCGCCAGCGGCACGCCAAAACGATAGTTGAGCTTCAGCCCGAGGTTATTCTGGCTAACGCCGCTCTCCCCCTGCTTATGGGCAGCCGTCAGGGTGACCAGCGGTACGGGGGTATAGTTCAGCCCCAGGTTGACCGCAACCGGGTTGTGATACCCCGTACCGCTGTTAAACAGATCGACGTTATCGCCAAAATACTGTTCAAAGCTGACGCTGGTGTTCAGGTGATGAAACCAGGGAAGCCAGGCTTTGGCCGTTACGTCGTACCCGCGCGCCATGCGCTGCTCGCGGATGTCGGAACGCGGCTGCCAGCCAGCGAACGGCTGGTAGTAATTGGCCGACAGGCGCAGGTTTTCACCCCACGCCTCTGCGCCCAGCCCGGCACGTTGCAGGTTGTCTTCCAGCAGGTTGTCGTAAAAGGTGTTGTAGCCCAGCAGCCAGTTTCCGGCAACCCAGCGCTGCCCGATCCCGACATTGCTCACCAGCCCATCTGTCTGCTGCGTCAGGCCAAGCTGGCTCCAGCTCAGATAACGGGTGTTGTCGTTCCAGGGGATAAACCAGCTACCGCTGCTGCCGTTAAAGTTGCCGTCGTCATCCACCAGTACATTGACGCTGGCGTTTCCCCAGGGTGAAAGCCAGGATTCAATCTGCTCGTTGACTTCACCGCTGACGGCATCCCGCACTTTGCCAAACGCGAACTGTCGCGCCTGCTGCCCGGCCGTCAGGCCGTTATCGGTCATACTGGCTTCACCGAAGGCCTTTGCCATTTCAGCCAGATGCTTTTCGCCTTCGGTGGTCGGTTGCGCCATACCGAGATCCGGCAGGCTATCGCCGTTATTATCAAACGGATTCTGCGCCTGCTGCACGAAGGATTTCGGCGCACCGTGAAGGGCTCCAGCCGTAAAAAGGGGGAGTAACAGCAAAAAACGGATGCGGGACGATACAGCCTTCAACGTCGTCAATCAGAACCTGTGTTTATGAACAAACACTTATTATGTTAACGCCATAAGCCCTGAAAACCAGTCTTAACAGAAATTTCAGGAATATCCTGAAAAGATTTGTCGGGTGGCGGCTTCGCCTTACCCGACCTACAAATTCGTACCGGTGCGAAGCCGCCAACCGACGCCCTTGCACTATTATCCCAACAGCGCTTTCAGCTCCGGCACGCAGGAGCCGCAGTTCGTGCCGCAGCGCAGCTTCACGCCCAGCGCTGCGGCAGAATCACAGCCTCCGGCTATCGCCTTACATATCGTATTTTCACCCACGCTGAAGCAGCTACAGATAATTCGCCCGGGATCGGCATCTTCGCCCGGCCGTTGTCCGTGCAGCAGCGCATGGCGTTCAGCGAGTTGTACGGGTGCAGCAGCAAAGGCTTCTTCAATAAACGCATGCGCCAGCGCCGGCAGCGTATGGCCCTCCCAGTAGCCCAGCATCAGCTCGCCGTGATGCCAGGCGAGCACGCTGCTGCGTTCTCCCGTCTGTGCCACCTGTAACTGCCAGCCCCGACCGCTGGCGTACGCCCTGACCCACGACAGCAACGGCTGCTCCCCCGCCACCGTCAGACGTGAGGCTTTACGCCACCAGCAGACCGACGGCGGCAGCGCTGGCAGCTCGCGGGCATACAGTTCACCCTGCCAGGCCGGTAGCCAGGGCATGATCCTCACCGCGGTTTGTTTACTCTCCGGCTGGCCGGAACCAGCATCAATCCGCCCTTCTACCAACGCATTGACCTTCCCCTGCCGTGCAAATTGCGCGTTCCAGTGCATCGGCGCAAACAGCTCGCCCGCACGCTGCGCGGTGGAGATACGTACTCTGGCAACCATCACCCCGCGCGGGGAGCTTATCCGCGCCAGCTGGCCGTCAGTCAGCCCAGCGCGCGCCGCATCGGTTGCGTTCATCTCAACAAAAGGCTCATCAATATGCTGCATCAGGCGCGGAACATACCCCGTGCGCGTCATGGTGTGCCACTGATCGCGGATCCGCCCGGTATTCAGTATCAAGGGGTACAATTCGTCGACGCCTGCCCCATGCGAGGAAGGATCAACCGGTACAAGATTTCTTTGCGGGAAATCACCGGCATGCCACTGATAAGGCGCCAGCGCGTCCCACGCCTCTCGCGACAGCGACGCCAGTTCGCGCAGGTTTAGCGCCCGTTCGCCGTTATTTTCAAACGCCGTCAGCGCCGCATGTTCACAAAATATCTCCTGAGGGTGTTCCCAGGCGAAGGCATCGCCATAACCGAGCTGGTCTGCCATCCGGGCGATTATCCACCAGTCCGGTCTGGCCTCGCCCGGCGCAGGCAGAAAGGCACGCTGGCGGGAGATACGGCGTTCAGAATTGGTCACCGTGCCGTTTTTCTCGCCCCAGCCCAGGGCGGGAAAACGGATATGGGCAAACCGGCTGGTGTCCGTCTCCTGCATCACCTCAGATACCATGACCAGCGGGCAGGCTGCCAGAGCCTGACACACCGCGTGGCTGTCGGGAAGCGACACGGCAGGGTTGGTGCCCATGATCCACACCGCCTTCACCTCGCCGCGCGCAATGGCGTCAAACAATTCCACCGCCATCAGGCCCGGGGTCTGCGCCAGCCGTTCCGTTCCCCAGAAACGCGCCACGCGCGAAAGATCGTCCGGCTCGAAGTTCATGTGCGCCGCCAGCTGATTCGCCAGCCCGCCCACTTCCCGCCCGCCCATGGCATTTGGCTGTCCGGTCAGCGAAAACGGGCCGCAGCCAGGACGGTTGAACTTCCCGCTGGCAAGATGCACGTTAATGATGGCGTTACACTTGTCGCTGCCGGTGGAGGACTGGTTGATCCCCATGGTGTAGAGCGTGATCGCGCGTGGCGCGGTGATAAACCAGTCGTAGAAGGTGCCAATCTCGTCTGAAGGCAAATCGCAAAACGCCGCCACGCGAGGGATCGGCCACTCGCCCCGCCCCTGAATCAGATTGAGCAACCCTACAAACAGCCCGGCGTCGCTGCCGGGTCTGAGCGCGAGGTGGAGATCGGCGATATCGCAGGTGGCGGTTTTACGCGGATCGATCACGACCACTTTCATCTGCGGATTGTTGTGTTTTGCCTGCACCAGCCGCTGATACAGCACCGGATGCGTCCAGGCCGCGTTTGAGCCAACGAGTACCACCAGATCGCTGTTTTCCACGTCCTCGTAGCTGCACGGCACCACGTCTTCACCGAAGGCGCGTTTGTAGCCCACCACCGCCGATGACATGCACAGCCGCGAGTTGGTATCCATGTTCGCCGCCCCGATAAAGCCTTTCATCAGCTTGTTGGCGGCATAGTAATCCTCGGTCAACAGCTGGCCGGAGGCATAAAACGCCACCGCCTGCGGCCCCCATTCGTTGATGATGTTCCGTAACCGCTCGCCCGCTTCGCCCAGCGCCTGCGGCCATGCCACCTCCCGGCCATCGACCACCGGGCGCAGCAGGCGTCCCTGCAACCCCGTGGTTTCCCCGAGGGCAGATCCTTTTACACACAGACGACCGAAATTCGCCGGATGAGTTTCATCCCCCCGAATGCTCACCTTATCACCGTCTGCGCTGGCGACCACGCCGCAGCCCACCCCGCAGTAAGGGCACGTTGTCCGGGTTTCGGTCATGAGGCCTCCGCACGCATCACCAGCTCTTCATTTCCAACCCATACCTTGCCGTTTTCAATTTTTACCGGCCAGGCGCGCACCACGGGTTCGCCATTCTCCACCTGACAGCCGTCGCGCAGACGAATACGTTGCTTGTAGAGCGGCGAGATCACCACCGGTTCCCCCGCCGCATCGCCGAGGATGCCGCGTGAAAGCACGTTCGCGCGGCTGCCCGGCTCCCGATCGTCGAGGGCATAAACGGTTTTGCCAAAGCGGAACAGCGCAATCGGTTTGCGCCCAAGATGCGCGCCAATGCCCGCCTGCTCCGGGATCTCGTCGATATTACAAATTTCCTGCCAGCGCTTGTTCTCCTCCGCGGCGGGGACGTTCACCGCGGTGCGGAACAGCGCCAGGCGGTCAGGATCGTTAAGGGTGGTTTGCCATTCGCACTGGTAGGTCTCCACCACCCGGGCCATCTCCTGCTCCAGCTCAAGGGCGATCCCCAGGCTGTCGTTGAGGATCACCTCGCGCAGATAGTCGAGGCCGCCTTCCAGGTTATCCATCCAGGTACTGGTGCGTTGCAGACGATCTGCCGTGCGAATGTAGAACATCAGGAAACGGTCAACGGTGCGGATCAGCGTTTCGTCGTCCAGATCGCTGGCGAAGAGATCCGCGTGGCGCGGCTTCATCCCGCCGTTGCCGCACAGATAGAGGTTCCAGCCTTTGTCCGTGGCAATCACCCCTACGTCTTTGCTCTGCGCTTCTGCGCACTCACGGGTACAGCCGGAGACCGCCATTTTGATTTTGTGCGGCGCGCGCAGCCCCTTGTAGCGGTGCTCCAGCCTGACCGCGAGGCCGGTGGAATCCTGCACGCCGTAGCGGCACCAGGTCGACCCGACGCAGGATTTCACCGTGCGCAGGGATTTCCCGTAAGCATGTCCGGTCTCAAACCCGGCCTCTACCAGCGCCTGCCAGATTTCCGGCAACTGTTCGAGCGTGGCGCCAAACAGGTCAATACGCTGCCCGCCGGTAATTTTGCTGTAAAGGCTATAGCGTTTCGCGATCTGGCCGATGGCGATCAGCCCGTCGGCGGTCACTTCACCCGCAGGCATCCGCGGGACGATGGAGTAGGTTCCGTCCTTCTGAATATTGGCGAAATAGCGATCGTTGGTGTCCTGCAACGGCAGATGCGCCGGTTTCAGCAGATACTCGTTCCAGCAGGAAGCCAATACCGATCCCACCAGCGGCTTACAGATCTCGCACCCGTGCCCCTGACCGTAGCGGCTGATAAGCTGGTCGAAGGTGCGGATATGGTTGACGCGCACCAGGTGGTAAATCTCCTGACGCGAGTACGGGAAGTGTTCGCAGATATCCTTTTTCACCTCCACGCCCTGCTCTGCAAGCTGGAACTCCATCACCTGCTTCACCAGCGCGCTACAGCCTCCGCAGCCGGTCGCCGCTTTGGTGCACTGCTTAATGGCGCCGATATCCGTCGCACCCGCGCTTACCGCCTGGCAGATATCCCCTTTGCTGACGTTATGACACGAACAGATCTGCGCGCTTTCCGGCAGCGCCGCCACGCCCAGCGCTTTCGGAGCGCTGCCTGACGACGCGGGTAAGATCAGCGTTTCCGGCTCTTTTGGCAGGCTGATGCCGTTGAGCATCATCTGCACCAGCGTGGCGTATTCGCTGGCATCGCCCACCAGCACGCCACCCAGCAGGGTTTTGCTGTCGTGGCTGACCACAATCTTTTTGTAGATTTGCTGCGGCCCGTGCGTCCACTGGTAGCTCAGCGCACCCGGCGTGCGCCCGTGAGCATCGCCAAACGACGCCACATCCACGCCCAGCAACTTGAGTTTGGTACTCATATCCGCGCCGGTGAAGCGTTTCTCCTCACCCGCCAGCACAGCGGCGGCCACGCGCGCCATCTGGTAGCCCGGGGCCACCAGGCCAAAGATTTTTCCCTCCCACAGCGCGCATTCGCCGATGGCAAGCACGTCCGGATCGGAAGTCCGGCAGCCGTCGTCAATACAGATACCGCCGCGCTCGCCGATAACCAGCCCGCTGCTGCGCGCCAGCGCGTCCTGCGGACGAATACCGGCAGAGAAGACCACCATGTCCGTTTCCAGCTGTTCACCATCGGCAAAGCGCAGCACCAGCCCGTCGTCTGCGGTGGCAATCTCCGTCGTCGATTTACTGGTGTGCACCCCTACGCCCAGCGCCTCAATTTTCTTGCGCAGCATTGCCGCGCCGTCGCTGTCGAGCTGCACCGCCATCAGGTTCGGCGCAAACTCCACCACGTGAGTTTCCAGCCCGAGCTGCTTAAGTGCATTCGCCGCCTCCAGACCCAGCAGGCCGCCGCCAATTACCACGCCGCGTCGAGAGCCTGCCGCATGGGCCGCAATGTTGTCCAGATCGTCGAGGGTGCGGTAGACAAAACACCCCGGCAGATCGTTGCCCGGAACGGGTGGTACGAACGGGTACGAGCCGGTCGCCAGCACCAGCTTGTCCCAGTGAGTCTCATGGCCACTGGCGGTACGCACTACGTGTGCATCACGATCGATAGCAACGATCTGCTGCGAGAGGCGCAGCTCAATGCCGTTATCGGCAAAGAACTCCCCCGCCACCAGCGAGAGCGAGTCCGCGCTGCGTCCGCCAAAATATTCCGACAGATGCACGCGGTCATAGGCGGCATAGCGCTCTTCGCCAAAAACAATAATCTGATACTGCTGATGCAAATTGCGGTTAACGCAGTCTTCGAGGAAATGATGGCCGACCATACCGTGCCCAACCACCACCAGAGTAGGTTTTGTCATAGCGTTCTGTCCTGCAACCTGCGGTTGCGTTGTGAAACGATCGAACAGCCAGTCCGCGTGGGCGGGCGCAGCCGTTGCCAGTAAATCGGTAAAGGTTGCCGCGCTGCGGCAGTCACCCAGCAGCAGCACGCCAGCCAGCGCCCCCTGATGGATCAGTAAACGTCGATAGTGACGGGTCAGCGGATCCCATGAACTCCAGACCACATCGTCCGCCTGCACCGTCGCGCGCCCGAGGCTGAACAGCTCCACGCCGGTCACCTTAAGGCGCACGCCGTTGTCGGTCAGGGTAAACGGCGCGGTGACCTCCCCGGCCAGCCGCGCGGCAAGAATATCCGCCTGCGCCAGACAGGGGGCTACCAGGCCAAACGTCTGGCCGTCAATTTCGCAGCACTCGCCGATGGCGTAGATACCCGGCACGGAGGTTTGCATCTGCTGATCCACCACGATGCCGCGCGCGCAGCGAATGCCGCTGGCATTTGCCAGCGCAACGTTGGGCTGCACGCCGGTTGCCAGCACCACGCGCGTGGCGGCAATGCGGCGTCCGTCGAGCAACGTCACGGCATCGTCAGCGATGGCGGTGATGCCGGAGGCGAGTTCACAGCTAACGCCCCGCGCCGCCAGCGCCTCTTCCAGCAACAGTCCCGCGTGCTGATCCAGCTGCTGTTCCATCAGCCACGGACCGCGATGCACGAGCGTGACGTTGTCACCCTTGCGCGCCAGCGCTGCCGCTGCCTCCACGCCGAGTACGCCGCCGCCCAGCACTACCGCCGGCCCGGAGATATTCTGGATGGCGCGGGTTTCTGCCAGGGTGCGAAAGGTGAACACATGCGGCGCATCGCCGCCGGGGATCGGCGGCACAACAGGGGTAGAACCGGTGGCAAACACCAGCGCATCCCAGCCCAGCGTGCGAGCAGAGGTATGCACTTCACGCGCGTTGACGTCTACTGCGAGCGCCGTTTCTCCTCGCAGCACCGTCACGCCTCGTGCCGTGTACCAGTCTTCATCGTGCAGACAGATGTGCTCCGCCTGCTTTTCACCACCCAGCACCGGTGAAAGCTGGATGCGGTTGTACGCCTGCTCAGGCTCGTCACCGATGACGGTGACAGCGAAACGACCGGGAACACGCCCGGTGAGCGACGCAATCAGCCGGGTTGCCGCCATACCATTACCGATAATGACCAGTCGCATCGTGCCCCCTCATTACGCCGCTTTCGGCTGTTTTTCGTAGAGGAAATGGAGGATCTGCTGGCGCATGTGGTGATAGCGGCTGTCATCCGCCAGCTGCACCCTGTTGCGCGGGCGCGGCAGATCGACGCGCAGGATCTCACCCACGGTGGCCGCCGGGCCGTTGGTCATCATCAGTACGCGGTCAGAGAGCAGTACCGCCTCGTCCACGTCGTGGGTGATGAGCACGATGGTGGTGTTCAGCGCCTGCTGGATCTGCATCACCGAGTCCTGAAGATGGGCACGCGTCAGCGCATCGAGCGCGCCAAACGGCTCATCCATCAGCAGCACTTTCGGCTTCATTGCCAGCGCCCGGGCAATCCCGACGCGCTGCTTCATGCCGCCGGAGATCTCCCCAGGGCGCTTGTGCAGCGCGTGGCCCATCTGCACCCGGTCGAGGTTGTGCTCAATCCACGCTTTGCGCTCGACCTTACTCATGGTGTGACGGAAGACCTGATCCACCGCCAGCGCCACGTTGTCGAAGCACGTCAGCCACGGCAGCAGCGAATGGTTCTGGAACACCACCGCGCGCTCGGGCCCCGGCCCGGCGATTTCGCGGTTGTCGCAAATCAGCCCGCCTTCCGTCGGCAGCGTGATCCCGGCGATCAGGTTTAACAGCGTCGACTTGCCGCAGCCGGAGTGACCAATCAGACTGACGGTTTCGCCCTCGTGGATATCAAAAGAGACGTTTTGCAGCGCCAGAAACTCGCCGCTGGCGGTGGAAAAACGCTGGCTCACGGCCTGGACCTGAATTAACGGTTTCATCTTCACTCCTTATTTTTCCTGCCAGCTAAAGCGACGGGCGATCAGCATCAGCCCCTGCTCCAGCAGCAACCCGACCACGCCAATGATGACGATGGCGATGAGAATGTTTTCGACGTTGAGGTTGTTCCACTCATTCCAGATCCAGAAGCCAATGCCTAAACCTCCGGTGAGCATCTCGGCGGCGACAATCACCAGCCAGGCAATGCCAATGGAAAGACGTACCCCGGTCAGCACCGCAGGCAGCACGGCCGGGAAAAGAATGCGGCGCATGATGGTCCACTCTGAGAGTTGCAGCACCCGGGCCACGTTGAGGTAGTCCTGCGGAATACAGCGCACCCCTTCGGCGGTGTTAATGACCATCGGCCAGATGGAGCAGATAAAAATAGTCCAGCTCGATGCAGGCTCCGCTTTCTGGAACAGCAGCAGGCCGATAGGCAGCCAGGCCAGCGGGCTGACCGGACGCAGTAGCGCGATCAGCGGGTTGAACATGCGGGAGAAAAAGGTGAAGCGGCCAATCAAAAAGCCCAGCGGAATGCCCGCCAGCGCCGCCAGACCGAAGCCGATGGCGACGCGCTGCAACGACGCCAGCACGTTCCAGCCAATGCCCATATCGTTTGGCCCGTCGCGATAAAACGGATCGGCAAACAGGGTCATGGCCGAATCGAGCGTGCTGAGCGGCGTCGGAAATCCTTTACTGTTTATCGCCGCCAGCTGCCAGAGCACCACCAGCAGGCCGAGACCGAGCAGCGCCGGGATGACGCGCTGTAAAAAATCATTCATCCGACGCGTAAACGCGGGCGCACGACGGCGAACCTGTAACGGAGGCAGGACTATCACTTCCCCGCTCTCTGACGTCTCTTGTGGTTTTGCATTTTGCAGATGCTGCATACTCAGGCCCCTTTACGGTAAATGGCGAAGCGGTTGGCGTACCCTTCCGGATCGGTGCCGTTCCAGACGGTGCCGTCCATCAGGGTGCTGCTGCGATACGGTGATGACGGAGTGGACATGCCGCCCACGGCGGTCGCGGCATCCTGCCAGACCGCGGTCTGGTTAATACGCTGTGCAATGCCCGCGTAATCCGGCGCGGCGTTGAGCAAGCCCCAGCGGCGGAACTGGGTTAAGAACCACATGCCGTCGGAGAGATACGGGTAGCTCACGGCACCCTCGTTGAAGAAACGGATCGGGTGCGCATCCTGCCAGCGCTGACCGACCCCGTTGTCGTACTCGCCGAGCATGCGTCCGGTGAGATACTGTTCCTTGCAGTTGAGCCAGGCGCGGCGCGAGAGGATCTGCGCGGTTTCGCGTTTGTTTTCCGCTGACGCCTCGATCCAGCGCGCGGCTTCCATCACGGCGCTCACCAGCGCCCGTGCGGTGTGCGGATTTTTCGCCACCCAGTCGCGTCGGGTGCCGAGGATCTTTTCCGGGTGATCGGCCCAGATGGACTGCGACGTAGCGGCGGTAAACCCGATGCGGTCGTTAATCGCCCGCGCGTTCCACGGCTCGCCAACGCAAAACCCGACCATGTTGCCAATGCGCATGTTCATCACCATCTGCGGCGGCGGCACCACCACGGTGCGCACGTCGTCAAACGGGTTAATCCCCGCGCTGGCCAGCCAGTAGTAGAGCCACATGGCGTGCGTTCCCGTCGGGAAGGTATGCGCGAAGGTGTAGGTTCCCGGTGCCTGCTGCGCAATCAGCTTTTTCAGCCCGTCGAGGTCACGAACGCCCTTCTCCGTCAGATCGCTGGAGAGCGTAATGGCCTGACCGTTCTGGTTGAGGGTCATCAGGTTCGCCATCTGCTGCGGCTTGCCCGCAATACCCAGTTCCAGACCGTAAAGCAGGCCGTAAAGAATGTGTGCGGCGTCCAGTTCACCCGCCACCAGCTTGTCGCGCACCGCCGCCCAGCTCGCCTCTTTGGTCGGTACAATGGTAATGCCGTGTTTTTTATCGAACCCTTTCAGGGCCGCGATAACCACGGGCGCGCAGTCGGTCAGGGGGATAAACCCGATACGCACGGTATCCTGCTCAGGCTTATCTGACCCCGCCGCCCATGCGGCCTGCATGACACCCGGCAACAGCATCGCACCACTCGCCAGCATGCTGGCCTGCAATAATCGCCGTCTCGACAAATCCGCCATAATTGCTCCTGAAAAAAGGCAAAAAAAAGCGCCCGACGGTGCTGAAGCACCGCTGGACGCCTTTATCCTGAAGACGCATGCACCGCCGTTGGCGCATCGTCGAAAATGGTTAATCTGTTAATGCAAAGGTAATGCCAGCTTTTCATCCCCGGCGTTACGGGGTTTCTGCAAGGAGAGCGCTGTTTTACGCACCTCAATCAGGCATGAATTGCCCACTGACTGTGCAACTACTCCCCAGGGGGTATCTTCCACAAATTTTTCACCGTAAGCAGCGCACGGGCGATATCCACCATGCGTTGGTTTTTATCCATCGCCATTTTGCGCAGGGCACTCCACGCCTGCTCCTCGCTCATGTTCTGGTGTGTCATCAGCACGCTTTTGGCTTTGTCGATGGTCTTACGCTCCTCCAGCGTGTCGCGCAGGGAAGCAAGCTGACGGGAGAGTTGCTCAATTTCACGCGCCTGCTGGCGCACCAGCGGCAGCAGCGGTTTATCCGGAAATCGCGCCAGGATATCGTCGTGTTCATCGTCTGCGTGCAGGTTTTCGCTATAGCGGCGCTCCTCAACTGCCGTCATCAGATCGGCAATTGCCACCTCCTCCAGCGTGCGCAGGTGCTCAAGGCGCGCGGTTTGCAGGGCAAACCATTTGAGGGCGGTATCACCGTTATCTGCCGGAGGCTGGCGGGTGCACGCTTCACGCCTGAGTTTTTCAGTCTCCAGACCCGGCAGGCAGTTGAGGGTAAATGACTCCTGCACGTCTGGAGTGCAATGGGAGATAAAAACCTCAAAGCAGGCCTGCTGGCCATCAATGCGATCCACCAGCCGCTGGCGGGTTTCATCGTCAAAGAATCCCTGGGTGAAACCAATAGCCCCCAGCGCCCGCTCTTGTCCCACAAGTTCTTTGCCCTGCATCAGGCTGTAAAGGGCCACAAATCGGCCCGCGATGTGCGGATCGTCAATGCTGTCGCTGAGTTGGGGTACGATACTGAGCAAATGACGCAGTATGCGGCTGTAATGTTCCATCGCCTGCGGCGCGGTGACGCATTGACCTGTAACGCCATCACGCAGCGCCGTTAGCGTCTCAAGGCCGTGCAGTGCGCTGGCAATACGTTCGCACAGGGCGCTGCCCGGGAGCGGTTCGTTAAACTGAAGGTGCAATGCGGCGAGGTTTTCATCCACCAGGGCCCTGCTGGCCTTGCATTCAGGCGCGTACAATTTGCCCTGCGAGCAGAGCCAGACATTTGACGCACCGCGCTCGCACTGTAGCATATGCACCAGTCGACTGATGCCGTTCACCAGTGCGCCCAGCTGCGCCAGTCTGCCGAGCTGTTCCTCGCGCAACATTCTCGCACGCTGGAACCATTCGGTTGCGCCAGGGGAACTGCCAGCCACTATCGTCATCGTTTCTCTCCCCGATACGTATTCTTCGGTACGAGAAGCAATATTCGTGCCTTTTCAAAGAACAGGAGTCAACATGCAGAAGATTGTGATCGTCGCCAACGGTGCGGCCTACGGCAGTGAATCCCTTTTTAACAGCCTGCGCCTGGCAATCGCGCTGCGCGATAAGGAGAGTGAGCTGGAGCTGCGCCTCTTTTTGATGTCCGACGCCGTCACGGCCGGGCTGAAGGGGCAAAAACCCGCAGAGGGCTACAACATTCAACAAATGCTGGAGATCCTGACCGCGCAAAACGTTCCGGTCAAACTGTGCAAAACCTGTACCGACGGGCGCGGCATTACCGGGCTGCCGCTGATTGATGGCGTGGAAATTGGTACGCTGGTGGAGCTGGCTGAATGGACGCTTTCCGCCGATAAAGTATTAACTTTTTAATAATAACCCGCTAAAAATATTATTTTCTTATGGACGCGGTTTCAGCATCAAGTTTACCTGCACCGTTGCCGATAGGCATGGAAACAACACAGCAGGTATTACACTTATGTTCAGATCCATTCGCGCCCGCATCATTGCCGCGACGACAGGCTGTCTGGTCGTCGCCCTTCTTCTTAATACCATTATTAACTTTCAGGTCACGCGCCAGGATAATCAGCAGTCGCAGCGCGATATTCTGACCAGCACCAGCGCCAGCCACAACATGGCGATTGCCGACTGGGTGAACAACAAAATGACCGTCATCACCTCGGCGCAGCCAGTCGCGCTCAGCGACGATCCGGTTCCGGTGTTTAAACAGCTTGCGCTGGCGGGTGGATTCACCAACGTCTACGTGGGTTATGCCAGCAAAACGGCTAAATTTTCTGACCCAACCGGGGTACCCGCTGATTACGATCCCACCCTTCGCCCGTGGTATCAGCAGGCCGTCAGCGCTGATGGCCCGGTAGTGACTGCACCCTATGTGGACGCGGGCACCGGGAAACTGGTGGTGACGTTCGCGGTACCGGTTAAAGAGCAAGGCGCCCTGAAAGCAGTGGTGGCGGGCGATGTGGCGATGGACAGCGTGGTGGCTAACGTGCGCGGTATTCACCCGACTCCGGCCAGCAGCGGACTGCTTCTGGACAGCAACGGCACCGTTATTGCCGGCAGCGATCCTGCGCTGACGCTTAAGCCTTTTACGGAGACGATCAAAGGGACCGATTTTGCCACCCTGAAAAGCGGCAACCTGGTTGACGGAACGTTTAACGGACGCGAAAAAACGTTCCTGGCCACCGCCGTACCGGGGACGCACTGGCTGCTGGTTGTGGCGCTCGATAACGGCGATGCCACCGCCGGGATGCGGTCATTGCTAAAAGCATCTGCACTGTCTCTGGCGATCCTCGCCCTGCTGAGCGGAGCCCTCATGCACCTCCTGATTGCCCGCCTGCTTAAGCGGCTGTCCGGTATCCGTGACGCGATGAACAGCATTGCCAACGGTACTAACGATCTGTCGCAGCGTCTGCCGGATAAGGGGGGCGATGAAGTGGCGCAAATTGCGCAGGCGTTTAACGCCTTCAGCGATAAGCTTTCTGTGGTGATGGTCCAGCTGCGTGATGCCAGCGCCTCAGTGAAAAACGCAGCGCATGAGATTGCGGCAGGTAATCAGGATCTTTCCGGGCGTACCGAGCAGGCGGCATCAAGCCTTCGCGAAACCGCCAGCGCCGTGGAAGAGATCACGGCCTCCGTTACGCAGTCAAACGAGTCGGCAGCAGAAGCGAATGAACAGGCTAGCAAGGCCTCTGCCGCCGCATCCCGCGGCGGCGACGTCGTCGCTCAGGCCATCAGCACCATGCAGTCCATCGAACTGGCTTCCGCGAAAATCGGCGATATCACCAGCGTCATTGACGGCATCGCCTTCCAGACCAATATTCTGGCGCTTAACGCCTCGGTGGAAGCGGCACGTGCCGGGGAGCAAGGCCGTGGGTTCGCGGTCGTTGCGGGGGAAGTACGTAACCTGGCCAGCCGCAGCGCTCAGGCGGCGAAAGAGATCAAATCCCTTATTGATTCCACCACCGAAAGCGTTGCAACCGGCTCCCGGTTTGTGCACCTTGCGGGCGACAGCATGGATGAGATCCGCGCCAGCGTCGGGAGCGTGTCTGGCATTATGCGTGAAATATCTATTGCCACCCGCGAGCAGATGAAAGGGATCCATGAGATTAACCACGCGGTGACTCACCTGGATCGCATGGTGCAGCAGAACGCCGAGCTTGTTGTACAGTCTGCTGCGGCGGCCAGCGCGCTGCAAAGCCAGGCGGGCGACCTTGCTGAGACCGCTGGCCATTTCCGCATATAATTTTTCCCGGGCGCGCGTTAAGCAGGGTAAACGCGCGTCCGCTGAAAGGTTTCAGGGATTTTGTCATTTTTGTTTAATCGTTGCGCCATTTTTTGATCGAAATCAGCATCCCACCCCTGCCCCTTTGGTGTTATGCAATGAGTAAATTGTGAACAACATCACGCTCGGGATGGGCAAAAACGACGGGGTATAAAATGGCACGAGTTAAAACGAGTCTGAAACTGTTTGGCGGGGATACGGTAGTGGTGCGTTGCTCAGAGCGTTGCCGCATCCATCTGATAAGTTCGAAAGGACAGAAACAATCGCAGGCAGATATCCTTACCGTCCAGGACGATAAGGCCTGGCTGACGGTGCCTTACACCGGCACCTGGGATGTGCTGATCGACAGCCACAGCCAGTCGCTCGAACATTCCGTAAGTTACGTGGCGGCATAACCATAAACGCCCGGCCAGCCGGGCGTATTATCAGGCAAAACCTGGCCGCAGCGTATTGCTGAGCGGGTTCCCTTCCAGCAGCGCTTTCACCTTCACCACCAGCTCACTCAGACAGTCGTCCTGCATACCGAGACGCGTCAGCTCCTGATCGAGCGAGAAAAGGTACTGGGCGTTAGTACCCAGCGGTCCACTGGCGGCGGCAATCAGCGGGGCAATCACCTGGGTTCGGGTGTCGGCTTCATACAGCGGGTGGCGCGGATCCATAATGAACACCAGCGCGTTGACGGTGCGGCCGTCATCCAGTTCCAGCTTGCACCAGCTGGGCATATAGCAGCCGGTGATCATCTCGCGCTTCCACAGCAGCGTCAGCTCATCTTCCAGCGTGGTATCCGGCAGCCGGTATGCCACGCCCGTGGTGCGCCCGCCCTCTTTTAGTGCAAGCATGCGTCCTGGCTGACACGCGCTGCCGCGTCCGGCGGTCAGGCGCAAACAGAAGGCGCGGTGCCAGCCAGGCAGCGTTCCGGTTGCCGATTCAACAAATTCGAGCGCCGGGTTCCACATCAGCGAGCCGTAACCAAAAATCCAGACCGGGCCATCATCCGGGCGGCAGGCAAGCGTTGCCGCAAGCGACGCCGCACGTTGTTCAGCCGACCACAGAAGCGATTCCTCAATAGCACCAAATGCCGTCTTACAATCTGCCTTCATCAAGAAATCACGCGTTAACACATTCCACCTCCGCCACTGCATGCTTCCTTGCGACATCTGTAATTCGCCTTCCCGGCATTCTGTGCTGTTCATTTTAACAGCAGTTGAGCAACGATAAGCAATTCGCGGGCCAGATGCAATACAGCGGCAGGTCAACCGCCTGAAATGTCAAAAGGGAGGCAGCGTATTATTCGCGGCTATTTCTTTTTGTGCCATTTATCATCGTCCCCTTTCTCATAGTCATTTTTTACGGCGGCCCAGGCCACCTTATGGGCCGTCTCTTCGCGGCTGGCATCGTCCCGGCGATCTTTTTTATCTTTGTACTGATCCCAGGCGCTGTTAAAGGCTTCTTTGTAGATATCCTGGGCGTGGGCAGGCAATACGTTTTGCACGTTATCTGGTAATTCGCTTTTCGATTTGTATGGCATCGTTAACCTCTCTTTTGGCTAAAAGATAAGTGTGGACGACGATACGCGAGGGTGCCAGCCAACAGAAAGAAATGAACAATATAAAAATGCAAGTCATTGTTATTAAATTAATATTTAACAGAGATAGGCCATTATAAGCCTCAGGAATAAAAATTATAATAAAGGGTAAAACTAAGTAAAAAATACAGGGTATTTAACAGATTTCTGTTAGTTTAATACCTTTAAAATCTATCTATAATTACAAGCACCTGCATTGTTGGAGAAACACATGACAGCAACACACGAGGCGGTGAAAACCCGCCACAAGGAGACCTCTCTCATTTTCCCGGTTCTGGCACTGGCTGTGCTGCTCTTCTGGGGAAGCAGTCAGTCATTGCCAGTGGTTGTGGGGATCAATATTCTGGCTCTGGTGGGTATTTTAACCAGTGCATTTAGCGTGGTACGCCATGCGGATGTTTTAGCCCACCGTCTTGGAGAGCCGTATGGGTCATTAATTTTAAGCCTTTCGGTTGTGATTCTTGAAGTCAGTCTCATTTCCGCATTAATGGCCACCGGCGACGCCGCGCCAACGCTAATGCGCGATACGCTCTATTCCATCATTATGATTGTTACCGGCGGCCTGGTCGGTTTTTCACTTTTATTAGGTGGTCGCAAATTTGCCACCCAGTACATGAACCTTTTTGGCATTAAACAGTACCTGATCGCCCTGTTCCCGCTGGCGATTATTGTGCTGGTATTCCCGATGGCGCTGCCGGGTGCAAATTTCACCACCGGCCAGGCGCTGCTGGTGGCGCTGATTTCCGCGGCGATGTACGGCGTGTTCCTGCTGATCCAGACCAAAACGCACCAGAGCCTGTTTGTTTACGAGCATGAAGACGACGGTGACGACGATGACCCGCATCACGGTAAGCCGTCGGCTCACAGCAGCGCGTGGCACACGGTATGGCTGATCGTGCATCTGATTGCCGTTATTGCGGTCACCAAGATGAATGCGAACCCGCTGGAGGCGCTGTTAACTGAACTGAACGCGCCGGTCGCCTTTACCGGTTTCCTGGTGGCCCTGTTGATCCTGTCGCCAGAAGGCCTGGGAGCGCTGAAAGCGGTGCTCAATAATCAGGTGCAGCGTGCGATGAATCTGTTCTTTGGCTCTGTTCTGGCGACCATCTCCCTTACCGTTCCGGTGGTGACGTTGATTGCCTTTATGACGGGAAATGAATTGCAGTTTGCGCTGGGTGCGCCAGAGATGATTGTGATGGTGGCATCCTTGCTGCTGTGCCAGATTTCCTTCTCCACCGGCCGCACCAATGTGCTGAACGGCGCGGCGCATATGGCGCTGTTTATTGCGTATCTGATGACGATATTTGCGTAATTTTTTTGCGGGGTGGCGCTGCGCTTACCCGGCCTACAAAACCCGTAGGCCCGCGCAAGCGTAGCGCCGCCGGGCAAAGAAAAACCCGCCGAAGCGGGTTTTTTTATTAGTTGCTGGTATCCAGCTCGTCGAAGCTCTTCACCAGATCGTCAATCGCTTTGATCTGTTTCAGGAACGGCTCCAGCTTATCCAGCGGCAGCGCGGATGGACCGTCGCATTTCGCGTTAGCCGGATCCGGGTGCGCTTCAATGAACAGACCCGCCAGGCCGGTTGCCATACCGGCGCGCGCCAGTTCGGTCACCTGCGCACGACGCCCGCCAGACGCGGCGCCAAACGGGTCGCGGCATTGCAGGGAGTGGGTCACGTCGAAAATCACCGGAGACTGGTTAGAGACGTTCTTCATCACGCTGAAGCCCAGCATATCCACAACCAGGTTGTCATAACCGAAGTTTGAACCACGGTCGCACAGGATAACCTGGTCGTTACCGCCTTCGATAAACTTGTCGACGATGTTACCCATCTGGCCTGGGCTCACGAACTGCGGTTTTTTCACGTTAATCACGGCACCGGTTTTCGCCATCGCTTCTACCAGGTCAGTCTGGCGAGCGAGGAACGCCGGAAGCTGAATCACGTCTACCACATCAGCCACCGGCTGTGCCTGAGACGCCTCGTGCACGTCGGTGATCACTTTCACGCCAAACGTCTGTTTCAGCTCCTGGAAAATCTTCATCCCCTCTTCCAGGCCCGGGCCACGGTATGAGTGAATGGAGGAGCGGTTGGCTTTGTCAAAAGAGGCTTTAAACACGTACGGGATGCCCAGTTTTTGGGTCACGGTCACGTAGTGTTCGCAGATGCGCATAGCGAGATCGCGGGATTCCAGCACGTTCATACCGCCAAACAGCACGAACGGCAGGTCGTTTGCCACGTTGATATCACCAATGCTAACCACTTTTTGTTTCATAGGATCGCCTTATTCAGGTGTGAATCGGAATTAAGATTAATGCAGTGTAATGTGTTTATGCGCGATCGCGTTGATCTGCGCGCGGATCATCTCGCTGATCGGGTCTTCCGGACATTGTTCGACGAAATAATTTAAATCATTCAGCGCCACGTGCTCGCAGTCGAGCTGCGCATAAATCAGGCCGCGGTCGCGGATTTCGTACGGATCTTCCGGATTGAACTGCAACAGCACTTCGCTTGCGCGCAGGGCCAGCTCCATCTGACGCTCTTCCATCAGCGCAGACTTCAGCGTATCCAGGAGCTTGCGGATCACTTCGGCGTTATCGGCTTCATCGAGATCTTCATTGAACAGCTCAGCTATCGGGCTGATGTTGCCTTTCAGCCAGACATCCAGCGTATGCTCATCCAGCGTGTCGCCGTTAAACGGATTGATTAACCACATCTCACCGTCCAGCCACTCCGCCCGCAAAATCATCTGCGTCGGGAAAATGACCGGCACCAGTGGAATCTCCAGCTCGTGCGCAACCCACAGTAAAATGGCGCCCAACGCGACGGCGCTGCCCTGACGATTTTTCAACACCTGGTCCAGCCACAGTGCGTCAGACAGGCGGTACACGCCTCGCGTGTCGCAGAAACCCCATTCGCCGTAGAAAAGCTCAATCAGCTTCTCTAATTGCCAGTCCTGCGGACGTGCCTGATTGATCTCTTCGCGCGCCAGGCTGACCAGATTCTCCAGTTCAGCGTAAACGTACTGTGACGTAAAATCGTCGCGGATCATCTCTGAAATCAGGATCATACCATCGCAGAGCGGCACTTTGTTAAATTCGAAATCGGCTAAGGACCTCATGACTTACCCCAGTAACGGTATTCTTGTGGTGGCGAGTTTAATGATGATGTACAGCACCACCAGACCCAGCAAAAAGGCGATAAACCCTGTCTGCTGGCTGCGCGGACGATGACGCCCAAGCGCGATAAAACCCAAAACGATGTAGATGATAACGCCAAACAGCTTTTCAGTCAGCCATGCGCCTTTATCAGTCAATGGCAGATAGCCGGTCTTCCACATTAACCCGGCTCCGGAAAGGAACAGCACCGTGTCGATACAGTGCGGGGCGATGCGTACCCAGCGGGCGTTAATCAGCGGATTGTTGTTGTAGCGCCACCAGTAGCGGGCAATAAAAAAGCCAATGGTCAGGGCAACGGAAACCAGGTGAACGGAGATCAGCAGCGTAAACAGGCTCATGACCGCTGCCCCAGCGTCAAACGTTCATTGCCGCCGTAATCCCGGCAGGTTTCCACGGCAGCGTATCCGGCATGCGTAAACAGCGCTCGCACCGCCTCTCCCTGCGTCCAGCCATGTTCCACCAGCAGCCAGCCACCGGGAAGCAAATGTTGCCGTGACGTTGTCACAATGTGATCGAGATCCGCAAGTCCCTGATTCGCAGCGACCAGCGCGGTCAAGGGTTCAAAACGCACGTCGCCCTGCACGAGATGCGGATCGTCTTCGTCGATGTAGGGCGGATTGCTGACAACCATTTCAAACATGCGGCTTTCAAGCGCGGCAAACCAGCTGCTTTGCAGAACGGAAACATTGTTCAGCCCCAGCCGTTCAACGTTGCGCCGCGCGAGGGCGACCGCATCAGGCATCACGTCTACCGCCGTCACGGTGCAGTCTGGCCGCTCGCTGGCAAGCGCCAGCGCAATCGCCCCGGTGCCGGTGCCGAGATCGAGGATCTGACACGGCTGCGCTGGTAACCGCGCCAGCGCCTGCTCCACCAGACACTCGGTGTCCGGGCGCGGGATCAGCGTGGCCGCTGAGACGTACAGTGGAAGGGACCAGAACTCGCGCTCGCCAACCAGATGCGCCACCGGCTCGCCGGTTTTACGGCGGGCAAGCAGCGTCTCCAGCTGCGATTGCTGTTCAGCGGTCAGCGCGGTTTCGCCGAAAGCCAGCAGATACGTGCGGGCTTTACCCGTCACATGCTCAAGCAGAATTTCGGCGTCACGCTTCGGGCTTTCACTTGTGGAAAGCTCACTGGCGGCATGGCGTAACCAGCGCTGAAAATCCATTAATCCTGCTCGGACAGTGCCGCCAGCTGGTCGGCCTGGTATTCCTGCACGATAGGCTCAATCAGCATATCGAGCTTGCCTTCCATTGCCTCATCCAGACGGTACAGCGTCAGGTTGATGCGGTGGTCGGTTACGCGCCCCTGCGGGAAGTTATAGGTGCGGTTACGATCGCTACGGTCGCCGCTGCCCAGCAGGTTACGGCGGGTAGAGGCTTCCGCCTGCTGGCGTTTCGCCATTTCCGCCGCGTGGATACGGGCGCCCAGCACGGATAACGCCTTAGCTTTGTTCTTGTGCTGGGAACGTTCATCCTGACACTCAACCACAATCCCGGTGGGCAGGTGAGTAATACGGATAGCGGAGTCGGTGGTGTTAACGTGCTGACCACCTGCCCCTGAAGAGCGGAAGGTGTCGATGCGCAGATCCGCCGGGTTGATATCCGGCAGTTCCGCTTCCGGCAGCTCCGGCATCACCGCCACCGTACAGGCCGAGGTATGAATGCGCCCCTGCGATTCCGTCGCAGGCACGCGCTGCACGCGGTGACCGCCGGATTCAAATTTCAGTCGACCGTACACGCCGTCACCGCTGATTTTGGCGATAACCTCTTTGTAGCCGCCATGCTCGCCTTCGTTGGCGCTCATGATCTCCACGCGCCAGCGACGGGATTCGGCATAACGGCTGTACATACGGAACAGATCCCCGGCGAACAGCGCCGCTTCGTCGCCGCCGGTACCGGCGCGGACTTCCACAAAGGCGTTACGCTCATCGTCCGGATCTTTCGGCAGCAGAAGCACCTGAAGCTGCTGCTCCATCTCTTCTGAACGCGCTTTCGCATCCTGTAACTCTTCCTGCGCCATCTCGCGCATCTCAGGATCGTCGAGCATCATCTGCGCGGTTTCGATATCTTCCTGGACCTGTCGCCAGTCGGTAAAGCATTTTGAAACATCACTTAACTGCGCGTATTCACGCGACAGCGCGCGAAAACGTTCCTGGTCGGCAATGGTCCCGGCATCGCCGAGCAGCGCCTGGACTTCTTCATGGCGCTCGTGCAGAGCTTCCAGTTTAGCGACGATAGAAGGCTTCATAGGCGTAAATGCACCTTGTCTTAGAAAATGGGTATAGGGCGCTATTCCAGCCCGAGGCTGTTGCGCAGAATTGTCAGGCGTTCATCGTCCCCGTCACGGGCAGCCTGCTGAAGAGATTTGGTTGGGGCATGGATCAGGCGGTTGGTCAGTTTCCAGGCCAGATCCTGCATAATCGCCTGCGCGTCGCCGCCCTGTTCAAGGGCCGCTAACGCTTTGGCCGTCAGGTCATCACGCACCTGCTCCGCCTGACCGCGGTATTCGCGGATGGTCTCGCTGACGCTTTGCGCGCGCAGCCAGGCCATAAATTCGCTGGTTTCCTGTTCAACGATGGTTTCAGCCTGCACAGCCGCCGCCTTACGCTGGGCAAGGTTGTGCGAAATGATGCTTTGCAGGTCATCCACGCTGTACAGGTAGGCGTTCGCCAGTTTGCCCACTTCCGGTTCGACATCACGCGGAACGGCGATATCCACCAGCAGCATCGGCTGATTGCGGCGGGATTTCAGCGCACGCTCGACCATCCCTTTCCCGATAATCGGCAGCGGGCTGGCGGTAGAGCTGATAATAATGTCCGCCTCTTTCAGACGTTCATCGATGTCGCTCAACGCAATCACCTCAGCGCCCACTTCATCTGCCAGCACCTGTGCACGTTCGCGGGTGCGGTTGGCGATGATCATCTTCTTCACCTTGTGTTCGCGAAGATGGCGCGCCACCAGCTCGATGGTTTCGCCCGCCCCCACCAGCAGTACGGTGACGGTCGACAGCGATTCGAAGATTTGACGGGCAAGGGTACAGGCCGCGAAAGCAACCGAAACCGCACTGGCGCCAATGTCGGTTTCGGTTCGCACACGCTTCGCCACGGAGAATGACTTCTGGAACATTCGTTCAAGTTCGCTGGCTTTCAGATGCCCTTTCTGGGAATCCGCGAAGGCTTTTTTCACCTGGCCAAGGATCTGCGGCTCGCCCAGCACCAGCGAATCCAGACCGCTGGCCACGCGCATCAGATGGCTGACCGCATCGTTATCCTGATGCCAGTACAGGCTGTTGCGCAGCTCTTCTTCGTTGAGGTTGTGGTAGTCACATAGCCAGCGGATCAGCGCCTCGTGCAGGTTGTCCTGCTCCTCCACGCTTAAATAGAGCTCGGTACGGTTGCACGTCGACAGCACCACGCCACCCTGCACCATCGGCTGTGCAAGCAGGCTGTCCAGCGCCAGGTCGAGCGTATCCGGCGAAAACGTAACGCGTTCTCGCAGTGAAACCGGGGCCGTTTTGTGGTTGATACCGAGTGCTAATAGGGTCATGTTGAGCGGGAGTAGTACCAGCGTTAATAAGGTTAGCAGGACGCATCATACAGGATGCGCGAGATCAATAAAAGAGACTGCCCCCTTTCGGAGTAATAGCTTACGCCACGCTTTGAGATAATTTGAACGTAGACGGTGGCACCCTTCAACGCTAGCATTAACAGTTATAACTGCAACGTATCTCAAGGATTTGTCATCATTATGACCCGAATGATTCGCCTGCTGCCTCTGGCGGCCCTGGTTCTGACCGCCTGTTCCGTTCATCAGCCGAAAGGCCCGGGCAAAAGCCCTGACTCACCGCAGTGGCGCCAGCACCAGCAGGACGTGCTGAAATTAAGCCAGTATCAGAC
This sequence comes from Enterobacter sp. MGH 38, assembly GCF_000492855.1. Classification (NCBI taxonomy): domain Bacteria; kingdom Pseudomonadati; phylum Pseudomonadota; class Gammaproteobacteria; order Enterobacterales; family Enterobacteriaceae; genus Enterobacter; species Enterobacter sp. MGH 38. Next base: position 1,679,553 of record NZ_KI535608.1, read on the forward strand.
CCGCGGTGCATTTGCTTATCTCTCTGACGAGCAAAAAGTTTACGCTCGCTTCTTCTGGCAGCAAACGGGTCAGGACAACTATCGCCTGCTGCTGCTGAACCCGCTGGGCAGCACCGAACTGGAGCTGAACGCGAAGCCTGGCGAAGCGCAGATTACCGATAACAAAGGCCAGCACTACACGGCAACCGACGCCGAAGAGATGATTGGCAAGCTGACCGGGATGCCGATTCCGCTCAATAGTCTGCGCCAGTGGATCCTTGGCCTGCCGGGTGACGCAACCGACTACACGCTCGACGATCAATACCGTCTGAGCCAGGTAAATTACACTCAGGGCGGTAAAACCTGGAAAGTGGTGTACAGCGCGTATGACAGCAAGACTCAACCGTCGCTGCCGTCCAATATGGAGCTGACGCAGGGTAGCCAGCGTATCAAGCTGAAAATGGACAACTGGATCGTTAAATGATGACCCACTGGCCCTCTCCCGCAAAACTGAACCTGTTTCTCTACATTACCGGACAGCGCGCTGACGGCTATCACACCCTGCAAACGCTGTTTCAGTTTGTCGATTACGGCGACACGATCTCCATCGAACCGCGTCAGGACGGGCAGATTCACCTGCTGACGCCGGTCGACGGCGTGGCGCATGAGGATAACCTGATCGTGCGAGCTGCTCGCCTTCTGATGAAAACGGCGTCGTCGTCGGGTCGTCTGCCAGCGGGAAGCGGTGCGGATATCCGTATCGACAAACGCCTGCCAATGGGCGGCGGTCTTGGTGGCGGTTCATCGAACGCCGCGACCGTACTGGTGGCGCTTAACCACCTCTGGGACTGCGGTCTGACGACGGACGAACTGGCAGCGTTAGGATTGACGCTGGGCGCCGATGTACCGGTGTTTGTGCGCGGCCACGCGGCGTTCGCTGAAGGTGTCGGTGAAATCCTCACGCCGGTCGATCCGCCGGAAAAATGGTATCTGATCGTTCACCCTGGCGTGAGCATTCCTACCCCGGTCATCTTTAAAGATCCTGACCTGAAAAGAAATACCCCGGTACGGTCAATAAAAACGTTATTAAATTGTGAATTCAGCAACGATTGCGAGGATATCGCAAGAAAACGTTTTCGCGAGGTTGATGCGGTGCTTTCCTGGCTGTTAGAATACGCGCCGTCGCGCCTGACCGGTACAGGGGCCTGTGTCTTTGCTGAATTTGACACCGAAACCGCCGCCCGTCAGGTGCTTGAGCAAGCGCCGGTTTGGCTGCATGGTTTTGTAGCACGCGGGATGAACATCTCCCCCCTACAGCAGGCCATTCTGGCGCAGACTGAGTTTCGGTGACAACGTCACCCTGTTCCAGACGTTGCATCGCGCTCTTTAATACACCGCCTGGATAGCGTTTGCTTAGGCCCCGCAGTTTGCGGCGAACGCTATCCACCACTGGACGCATGCCTGAGGTTCTTCTCGTGCCTGATATGAAGCTTTTTGCTGGTAACGCCACCCCGGAACTAGCACAACGTATTGCCAACCGCCTGTACACTTCCCTCGGCGACGCCGCTGTAGGTCGCTTTAGCGACGGCGAAGTCAGCGTACAAATTAATGAAAATGTACGCGGTGGTGATATTTTCATCATCCAGTCCACCTGTGCTCCAACGAATGACAACCTGATGGAATTGGTTGTTATGGTCGACGCGCTGCGTCGTGCTTCTGCTGGCCGTATCACTGCTGTTATTCCTTACTTTGGCTATGCACGTCAGGACCGTCGCGTCCGTTCCGCGCGTGTGCCAATCACCGCTAAAGTAGTCGCTGACTTCCTGTCCAGCGTCGGCGTTGACCGCGTACTGACGGTTGACCTGCACGCAGAGCAGATCCAGGGCTTCTTCGACGTGCCGGTTGATAACGTATTCGGCAGCCCAATCCTGCTGGAAGACATGCTGCAACTGAATCTGGACAACCCGATTGTGGTTTCTCCGGACATCGGCGGCGTGGTACGTGCGCGTGCTATCGCAAAGCTGCTGAACGATACCGACATGGCGATCATCGACAAACGCCGTCCGCGCGCTAACGTTTCTCAGGTGATGCACATCATCGGTGACGTGGCTGGCCGTGACTGCGTGTTGGTGGACGACATGATCGATACCGGCGGTACACTGTGTAAAGCCGCTGAAGCGCTGAAAGAGCGTGGTGCGAAACGCGTATTCGCTTACGCCACTCACCCGATCTTCTCCGGCAATGCGGTAAACAACCTCCGTAACTCCGTCATTGATGAAGTTGTGGTGTGCGATACCATCCCACTGAGTGACGAGATCAAAGCGCTGCCAAACGTGCGTACGTTGACTCTGTCCGGGATGCTGGCCGAAGCGATTCGTCGTATCAGCAACGAAGAATCCATCTCTGCAATGTTCGAACACTGATCGAACACGGCCAAAAAACCCGCTGCGGCGGGTTTTTTTGTTTATAGTATTTATTTGTATGACTTATGCCTCCTTCACCTGCCATTCATATGACAGATGATGCGCACACGGATGATAGATAATTGTGAAAAAAGTAACCTCCTCACATGTTCTGCCCTTTCGCGCCCTCATCGACGCCTGCTGGAAAGAGAAATACACGTCGTCACGCTTTGTTCGTGACCTGATAGCCGGGATCACCGTCGGGATTATTGCCATCCCGCTGGCGATGGCGCTGGCGATTGGTAGCGGCGTCGCGCCGCAGTACGGGCTGTACACCTCGGCCGTTGCGGGGATTGTGATTGCGCTGACGGGCGGGTCCCGCTTCAGCGTCTCCGGCCCGACGGCCGCCTTTGTGGTGATCCTCTACCCGGTTTCCCAACAGTTTGGTCTGGCAGGCCTGCTGGTTGCCACCCTGATGTCCGGCATCTTTTTAATTCTGTTTGGTCTGGCCCGCTTTGGTCGCCTGATTGAATATATTCCCCTTTCCGTAACGCTGGGGTTCACCTCGGGGATTGGGATCACCATCGGGACCATGCAGATTAAGGATTTCCTCGGTCTGCAAATGCCCCATGTTCCGGAGCACTATTTACAGAAAGTGGGCGCGCTGTTTATGGCGCTGCCGACGGCCAACCTGGGGGATGCAGCCATTGGCATCGTTACCCTCGGCACACTCATCGTCTGGCCTCGCTTAGGTATTCGTCTCCCGGGGCATCTGCCCGCTCTGCTGCTGGGCTGCGCGGTGATGGGCGCCGTCAACCTGCTCGGTGGACAGGTCGCCACCATTGGCTCCCAGTTCCACTATGTTCTGGCGGACGGCTCACAGGGCAGCGGCATTCCGCAGCTGCTGCCGCAGCTGGTTCTGCCGTGGGACATGCCGGACTCCAGCTTCACCCTGAGCTGGGATTCCCTTCGCGCTCTGCTGCCCGCTGCATTCTCCATGGCAATGCTGGGCGCGATTGAATCTCTACTGTGCGCCGTTGTGCTCGACGGCATGACCGGCACTAAGCATAAAGCCAATAGCGAGCTGGTCGGCCAGGGCTTAGGGAACATCGTTGCACCGTTCTTCGGCGGTATTACGGCTACGGCTGCGATTGCCCGTTCCGCCGCGAACGTACGTGCGGGCGCGACATCACCGGTTTCGGCGGTCATTCACTCCCTGCTGGTGATCATGGCGCTGCTGATCCTTGCCCCGCTGCTTTCATGGCTTCCGCTCTCTGCCATGGCTGCGTTGCTGCTGATGGTGGCCTGGAACATGAGTGAGGCGCATAAGGTGGTTAACCTGCTGCGCCGCGCGCCGAAAGACGACATTATCGTGATGCTGATCTGCATGTCGCTGACCGTGCTGTTCGATATGGTTATCGCTATCAGCGTCGGCATAGTGCTGGCCTCGCTGCTGTTTATGCGCCGCATCGCGCAGATGACGCGTCTCTCCCCGGTTAACGTTGAGGTGCCTGACGATGTGCTGGTGCTGCGCGTGATTGGTCCTCTGTTCTTCGCCGCAGCGGAAGGTTTGTTCAGCGATCTGGAATCCCGCATCGCGGGCAAACGGATTGTGGTGCTGAAGTGGGATGCCGTCCCGGTGCTGGATGCCGGCGGTCTGGATGCCTTCCAGCGCTTTGTTGCCCGCCTGCCGGAAGGCTGCGAGCTGCGGATAAGTAACCTCGAATTCCAGCCCCTGCGCACCATGGCGCGCGCAGGCGTGCAGCCGATCCCTGGCCGATTGTCCTTCTACCCTAACCGTGAAGCTGCATTAGCGGATCTGTGAGTCATCTGATGCAGAGACGCGTCTTTGCATCATCACCCCGATCGCCTGCTGGAGCCATTCAAGCACGGCAGGCGTCATCCACGTGCCTTTCATCAGATGCGGCTCCTGCTGCATGGCGAGGCGAAATTTTTGCTGGGTCTGCGGGTTTGTTCCCGCATAGGACTGGAATAAAACCAGCCAGTTTTCTGCCAGCTTTTGCGCATCGTCAGAAGCGGGACTGAGATTATCCCGCTGCGCCTGATGCAGCTTCGCCACCAGCGGCGGCCACTCCATCATCCGGTCAAAGTAGTGCGCCCGGGTAAAGGCCATCTCTTCGGCAGTGAGATATTTCTCCCAGATGCTGAGCTTTGATTCGGCAAACGCCCGCGTGATGTAATCAGTTATCTCCGGCGTAATGCCGGTTTGCTCCTGCATCTGCGGCTCCACGCTGTGCATCTCGTTCAGACGGGTCAAAAATTCCGGTTTGCCTGCGGTATCCTGCTCCAGGCGTTCCATCCACCGTGAAGCCAAATCGGTCGCCCGCGCGTCCGTGACGCTGACGTTCTGTTCCAGCAAGTGTTTAACTTCCGTCACCAGACCCGACCAGATATCCGCCAGCGCCTCTTTCTCTACCGCAAACGGCAGTTGCTGCAACTCTTCTTTGCTAAACCAGCGATCGTACATATTCATTAACTCCAGAGTCTGTAGCCAGGATTCCAGATCCGGCGTCGCATCGTCGGTCAGCCCGGTACGCAATTCCACCAGCCGGTTGCGCAGCGTATGGATGCTACGCAGTTGCTTGTCCAGCAGAGTGATTTGCCCGTCGAGTAATTCGGCTAATGACAGCGAACGCTGTTTCAGAAAATCCCTGATTTCGGCAAGCTCCAGCCCGGCTTTTGCCAGCGTCTGGATCATATGCAGACGCTGCACATCCGCCAGGTTATAAAGCCGGTAGCCTGCCGCGCTTCTGGCAGAAGGTAACAACAGCCCTGTTTGCTCGTAGTGATGCAAAGTCCGCACGGTGATCCCGGCACGTTTCGCCAGTTCACCCACCTGTATCAACATAACGGCTCCTTTTGTTCTGCCAGTGTCGTTACTCTGGAGCCTTACGTTACGTGAGGGTCAATGCGTCATGCAAAAAAAACGACTTCAGATGAAGTCGTTTCGGTGTTCTTTATGGGGCACTAGCTATGCTTGCGCTGGTCGCGGCGACATCGTTTATCGTAATGGCGCACCCACCAGTATTTATCGCAGACTTCCTCATGTCCGCTCACGCGCGCCCCGGCGAGCCACAATACCGCACCTAGGAAGATACTCAGCACCGCGCCATGCGCAAAGTATTGTGGGAGGTCAAGCTGCGGTAATTGGTTTAAGATTGAATAACCGACACCGGCGACCATCACGAACAGTCCCAACCCCATTAGCACGTTACCGAGCATTGAAGCGTTTTTGCGTTTCATATGTCACCTCCGGAACTTTGGGTTGTCAGGGGAAAAGCCCCTTCTCCTTGTGTGTAAAGTATAGACAACGCCTCTTATATGAGTTGCGTGAATGATCACATTTACAGATCACTCCCGGACAAAAATTTACAAATAAGACATTGAACAGCTTGAAATTCTAATTGTTCAAAGAGGAAATTATTCGCATTTCGGTGTACCGCAGGCAGAACTTTGTCAAGCGGCGCGCCAGACAGTAAACTACGCGCCAGATCTGGAACCCATTAGGAAGTAAATTGTGACGATTAAACTGATTGTCGGCCTCGCCAATCCGGGCGCAGAGTATGCCGCTACCCGCCATAACGCCGGTGCCTGGTATGTTGATCTGCTGGCGGAGCGTTTGCGCGCTCCCCTGCGTGAAGAACCCAAGTTTTACGGGTATACCTCACGCATCAATCTTGCGGGTGCTGACGTGCGGTTGCTGGTGCCAACCACCTTTATGAACCTGAGCGGCAAAGCCGTGGCGGCCATGGCAACGTTTTATCGCATCAATCCGGATGAGATCCTGGTGGCCCACGACGAACTGGACCTGCCGCCAGGCGTGGCGAAATTCAAACTGGGCGGCGGTCATGGCGGCCACAATGGTCTGAAAGACATCATCAGCAAACTGGGTAATAACCCTAATTTCCACCGTTTGCGCGTGGGAATCGGCCATCCGGGCGATAAAAACAAAGTTGTTGGTTTCGTACTGGGTAAACCACCGGTTTCTGAGCAGAAGTTGATTGACGAAGCGGTGGACGAAGCGGCCCGCTGCACCGAGATTTGGCTTCAGGATGGCCTGACAAAAGCCACCAATCGACTGCACGCTTTCAAAGCGCAATAATCGGCGCCCTGGGGCTTTTTTACCGCGCGTCGCGCGGGTTACGTGTATAATAGGCGTAGTTATTTACTTTTCTTCAATCGGTTATCGTTAACGGATTGATTATCAAGATATTAAGGTGATTTAGAAATGGGATTCAAATGCGGTATCGTCGGTCTGCCAAACGTGGGCAAATCCACCCTGTTCAACGCGCTCACCAAAGCAGGTATTGAAGCGGCGAACTTCCCGTTCTGTACCATCGAGCCGAACACCGGTGTTGTTCCTATGCCCGATCCGCGTCTGGACCAGCTCGCGGAAATCGTGAAGCCGCAGCGCATTCTGCCAACCACCATGGAGTTCGTGGACATCGCGGGCCTGGTAAAAGGCGCTTCCAAAGGTGAAGGCCTGGGCAACCAGTTCCTGACCAACATCCGTGAAACCGAAGCGATCGGCCACGTTGTGCGCTGCTTCGAGAACGACAACATTATCCACGTTAACAACAAAGTGGATCCGGCTGACGACATCGACGTCATCAACACCGAGCTGGCCCTCTCTGACCTCGACACCTGCGAGCGCGCCATTCACCGCGTGCAGAAGAAAGCCAAAGGCGGCGACAAGGACGCGAAAGCGGAACTGGCTGCGCTGGAAAAATGTCTGCCACAGCTGGAAAATGCCGGCATGCTGCGCGCGCTGAAAAACCTGACTGACGAAGACAAAGCGGCGATCAAATACCTGAGTTTCCTGACCCTGAAGCCAACCATGTACATCGCCAACGTTAACGAAGACGGTTTCGAGAACAACCCGTATCTGGACAAAGTGCGTGAAATTGCCGCGGCTGAAGGTTCTGTAGTGGTTGCGGTTTGCGCTGCCGTTGAATCTGATATTGCAGAGCTGGACGACGCCGACCGTGAAGAGTTCATGGCCGAGCTGGGTCTGGAAGAGCCGGGCCTGAACCGCGTGATCCGCGCGGGCTATGAGCTGCTGAACCTGCAAACCTACTTCACCGCTGGCGTAAAAGAAGTGCGTGCGTGGACGATCCCTGTAGGTGCGACTGCGCCTCAGGCGGCCGGTAAAATCCACACCGACTTCGAGAAAGGCTTTATTCGTGCGCAGACTATCGCGTTTGAAGACTTCATCACTTACAAGGGTGAGCAAGGCGCGAAAGAAGCAGGCAAGATGCGTGCGGAAGGGAAAGATTACATCGTTAAAGATGGCGACGTGATGAACTTCTTGTTTAACGTTTGATTTGAATGAAAAAAATCCACGCTTTGGCGTGGATTTTTTTATTGTGAGGTTGAAACACATTGTCTAAGAGATCAGTTTTCATGCTGGAATCTAAAGGAATGATTTCGGCAGACACAAGCCTAACGCCTGAAAAGAGCCCTCGCGCTAGCGCTCTTTAAGAGATGCAGGACTCTCAGATTTAGCGAGAATGACCCCACCAGTTCTTGGGATCCGTCTTCCGGAAGTCAGAAATATCCCCTCTGAATACCCTTTTTTAGTCACTCAACATGAGAAGGTATCGTTGCGTCAACCTCCTCAAGGGGTTTATATACGTCAATATGACAATGTAAACCGTAGTCATCTTTTTCCTCGTAGCCTTTTTTAAACTGCTTGATATAACTGCTGATACAGTTCCTTTTTTGCCACCGGTTATAGTTATCATTTTTTTGGCGCTTTTGAACTTAATACGCAGGGCCCGATTGAGACAACACGTTACGCTTCATATCCCAGGAATAAAACCAATCATGCCAGCCATTTTTTTTTGCTGGATAGCTACAGACAACGATCACTTCCTTTGACAGGTTGAATGTTAAGTAATAGAAAGTCGCACCTTCAGGAGGGGCAGACCAAAATAGTTTTTCGCCCTGCACATTGAAGATGGTCAAAACGGTTGGTAATGGCTTAGGCTCGCTTAACACAAAGACTAACTGGCGTGTTAAGTCGACCAATGCATAGCTTAAAAATGGCACACTAACAAGTATGTTACTTTCACCACACGCCCATTGAAGCAGGTCTTTTTCTTTAATACAAATGAGATTTTCAATCATTGGTAAACCTCAACGTTTAAAGTTTGATCTGCTTCAAATCACCTTCAAAAAGCCCCACAAGATATACCCGGTATCGGGCTGGCTGCACTTCTTTATACGTTAATATAGCGGAAAACTCTTTTAAACACTTTGAACATGTGTTTTTCGAAACATCTAATTGGCTTTCATCATAGCTATATTTCTTATGTTCACTATCAAGCTTCACACCTCTCATTTTCTTAACCAAAAAGCATTTTACCTCTTCTGTGAGCGTGTCAAACTCATATGAGTTTACGATAGAGTAGACTATTACCCCCTCGCATTCAGGGCATGTTATTTCCTTTCCATACTCTATGAAATCATTGTCAATGCCATCAAGGACTAATAACTTCTTTTTCAGTCGATTAGTAAGTTTCATTATTTAAATTTTAAGTTTATCAATAAAAAAGTAAGGCTATAAGAAATGGAGGATTTTATTAATCATTAACATCATTTAGTCAAACATTCCATTCTATATAAACACCACAATCGAAGCTTTTTTCATTAGACTGTACAACAATGTTTCCCCATTCATGCCTCCATTGAAATCCATATGGGGGATTGTTAATTTTAAGATTAGGCTTTGATGTAATTTCATTCTCAACCCATACTGTCAAACGCTGCTGCTCATCCGATAAATTACTCAGACTAGCCCTTTTATCCCAATCCTCTAACGTTTTATAAAAACTTCCATCCTTACTAGTAAGGAATAATGATGGAGAAAAAGAAAATGCTGAAGGCCTCAGTTCCAAAATGAAAACTTGATCTTTCCATTTAACATTATCGATAGCGAAATAAAAAGGACCTACTGTAGTCAATGGCGAGAAAAACTTGTAAAATGCGGAATTTTTAAAAGTATCAACATCTTTTAATTCGATGGGGTAGTTGTTAATTTCTACAAATCCAGTATGAACATCAAGTTTCATTTCTAACATATCTAAACCACCTTTTTTGGAAGTGACTACTTTATATTCCAAACTATATATACCCCATGATTAAATGACTTTGTCTCATATGAGACTGAAACCCGCCCCCACTCAAAGTTCCACCTAATGATGTCTGTTTCCGTGGTATCAGGCGTGTCCAGGTTCAGTGATTCTTTCAGCCAATCAGACAGGCTTTTCACTGATTCATTTAGCATGTGAACATTAGTTCGTGCATTCCAATCATTTAATGATTTATAGTATTGACTATTTTTATCAACAAGATGAAGCATAAAATGAAAACCATAGCACACCGGGCGTATAGTAACTTGAAATTCTTTATCGAAAAACATTACTGAGTCAACAAGGTAGTGATTCGACATATTTTTATTTACAGCTTTGCGTTTTACTAATTCGTGGTATAAATCACACTTACAAAAGCCTTCTTCAGTATCTATTTTTAAAGGAAGACCATCAAGGTTTAGCTCACCGGTAATCGGGTTGAATTTAAATTCAATCATGCGACCTGAAGCTTATTTTTATTTGTAATAAAAAATGGCACTACAATGCAGCGTTGAGCAGTTTCATCTAATATAAAAGAATTATCTATTTTGATATTGACGTTGGCTCCAAATGCGTCCTCTGGTAATGGGTCGAATATAACATAATCTTTGTGAAGAACAGCACCTTGAGAAACATTGCCTTTTCCCCAGTAATTCAGCTTTTCGTCATAGTCTCTGGATCGTAACAACATTTGACTATGTGAAATCAGTAGCTCAACTATTTGTATTTTTTTATCATTCATTACATTACCTCGATTTTTATTATCGTTCTACCGATAATGTGGGGTCAGTCCATTAAAAATAAAATGCTTGTGAAATTCTTTAAGGGGTTAATGATTAGCTGTAATATGAAAACTGATAGGGGAAGCACCCTTCCCCTGCTGCTCAAACTTTGAGCAGCATGTTAGTAACAAGCGCATACCCTGAAACCCCCATTATAGTTTAATTAGGATATTCGGCAACAACTAACCGCCTGATTTAGTCCTCTCCATTATACAAATCACCAGCATAATTAAATATTTTCAATTATTTTTTCTGTGAGATCAGCGTAACTAATAATTTCCTAAACGCCATTGCTGATATTTTGATTGCCGGTAAAGATAATTTTCATCTCTTTACCGAGCCATTCCCAACCAAAAAAATATAAAAAACGAACGGAAAAATAAATCCCCCACGTAATTATCTGTCAACAAAAATAAAAGTAAATATCCCGTATTAAATCTCCATCAACTTCATCAACAGTTCTGGTTTTGATTTTATTAAAGTCAGCTAAAATACCTTTCACTGGCACAGTAGACTTTGATATATCATCATAAAATGCTTTTTGTTGACTTTCCGGAACATATTTTTTTATTAAAAAAACAAGATTCTTTCGTAACTCTTCATCTGTCATCGCTTTTACTCCGGAATTATAGTAACACGTTCAAAAATAACAGGGTAATTACGTTCGATTGGTAGCAACTGTAATGCCCCACCTTTACCATACTCAGGATATGCACTGGTGAAAAGCTCATATCCAGGCCCTCGACCACCATTGGCAAGAGGTACTTGCACCTGAGGCACTCCATTTTTATACAGTTGTAATGTATCAAACTCACCTAATAAACGTGCATCACTCCATGAATCAGGATTACCTTTCTCATAAAAAATTTGATAGGCGTCCCTGGCTTCATGTGCAGATTTATATTTCGTATACCCAAAATAACTTAACGGGGCTGATTTATTTTCTATTGTCTGTGGAGCATATTTGCTATCCATATAACGATATGCTGTAGAAGGCATAGTCGAACTAGGGCCATTTGGACCAACATAGAAATCAGGTTTTGTTTTACCGCTACACTCGCGGCTCAACCCCCACGGATCCACCCACCCCAGCGCATTCGGCGCATACTGGTAAAGGTTTATCCCCCCCGCCAGCCCTATCGGGTCCTGCTGCGTAAACCTTCTGCAGTCCGGGTCATAATACCGGAACAGATTGTAGTGCAGCCCTGTCTCACGATCCAGGTATTGCCCCTGCATACGCAGGTTCTGGGAATATCCTGATACCTGCGTATCGCTTTCCCGCAGCAGTTTGCCCCAGGCACTGTTCACCCCTTCCCAGCGCACCTGCCCTTCGCTATCCGTCATCCGCTCCGGTGTGCCGTTGGGCTGGCAGTGGAACCAGAAGATTTCCGGGGCATCAACGCCGTCAATACGTGCCAGCGGATCGTAGCTGTCCTGATCGCTGTAGACGTAGGTCAGCGGCACATCCCCGTGCACCTCCTGCAACAGCCGGAACCCTTCCCAGACAAACCGGGTGGTGACCGGCTTGCCGGTCGGCTGCCCAAACAGCATCTGGCGGCGCGTTTTGCTGATGCGTCGTCCGAGTGGGTCATAGCGGAAGCTGACCTGCGTCTGCGGCCTGTTGCGGTCCCGCGGCTGGCTGATGACCTCCGTCAGGCGATGCTCGCTGTCGTAGCGGTAGTGCCAGCGGGTCTGGCCGTTATCCTTCTCCACGGTGCGGCCGTGGATGTCATAGCGCCAGCGAATGCCGTTCAGCTGCGTCAGGCGGTTGTGCGTGACCTTCTCAGCAGACTCTTCAAGCGATAAAGGTTCTGTAGTGGTAGCGTTTTGGAACGCGGTTGAATCCGATATCGCTGAAATGAACGACGCCGATCGTGAAGATTTCATGGCCGAGCAGGGTCTGAACCGCGTGATCCGCGCGGGCCATGAGATGCTCAGCCTGCAAACCTACTTCACCGCGGGCGTAAAAGAAGTGCGTGGACCATCCCTGTGGGTGCGACTGCGCCTCAGGCGGCCGATAAAATCCACACCGATTTCGTGAAAGGCTTTATTCGTACACAGACTATCGTGTTTGAAGACTTTATCACCTACAAGGGAGAGCAAGGCGCGAAAGAAACAGGCAAGATGCGTGCGGAAGGCAAAGATTACATCATTAAAGATGGCGATGTGATGAACTTCTTGTTTAACCTTTGAGTTGTTTTTAATGGGAAAAATCCCCGCTTGGGCGTGGATTTTTTTTTACATGGTAAAGAGAATGATGTCGGCAGTCGCAAATTTTAACGTCTGAAAAGGGTGCTGGTGTAAACGCTCTGCTGGTCAGGCAAGTCTCTCACCTTTAGCAGGTATACCCCCTTTGCGTACGCCAGTTTCAGGCACTCTTGTCGCTGTAATTTTAATGTTAAATGTGAATTTAGTACGAAGGTCCTGATCTAGACAACGCGTTACGCTTCATATCCCAAGAATAAAACCAATTATGCCAGCCATTTTGTATTACTGTAAAATTACATACAACAACCACTTCCTTTGACTGGTTTAATGTTAAGTAATAGAAAATAGCACTTTCAGGAGATGCAGACCAAAATAGTTTTTCACCCTGAGCGTTGAAGATGGTCAAAACGATTGGTAACGGCTTTGTCTCGCTTAACACAAACACAAATTGGCGTGTTGAATCGACCATTGCATTGTCTAAAAATGGTTTGCCGAAAATATATTTTATCCTTTAGCGATCAAAACGCTTCTATGATCAGTTTCATTTTTTATCCAGAACATTTCATCTTGAGGTAACGATCCATTACTGCAAAAATCAACAAGTTCACCTTGCCAACCATCAGGAACATATTCTTGATAATGCATACTCTCAACATATTCCGAATATAATCTTTTATTATCAAAGTCTATAAATAAATCCGGCATAAGTTCATATATATCCCACCAAATTGTTTTTTGCGAAAGCCTTTTATAAAACTCCTCAGCAATGTCATCCTTATCGTATGAATAACCATCGTTAATTAAACCATCAATGAATATCTGCGCGTTTTCTTCATTTACAACTGGTATGTCATATCTTTCCTTATGGGTATTCTGTAGGTTTATTTCCACCCCACTTTTCACAAAATCCTCTACCCATTTTACTCTGTCTAAGACCCACATTTCCTTGAACGCAACGAACCAATAAAATCTTCCTTCATACTTAACTATCACAAGGAGTTCGTCATCTTTATTGATATTCATATAGTAACCTATCTTACATTCCCGGAGCCTGGAATCGCTACTTCTTCAAGCCATTCTGCCCATATTGATGGTAATTCACACGACCTACCTGGCGTTGTCGGATCCACGCGTAATGTTTGATTTTTTTATAGAGTAACGAACTTATCCCTTTTGCGCAGATAGAACTCTAGATATTTTTTAGGTCTATCCTGAAACGCACGCTCTTTGCTGTAGTTATAAGCATCGTTAAAATATTTATACGCTTCCTCGAATTGATTTAACTCATAACAGACCATGCCGAGATCGATTAAGGGTGCAGTGTCTATATCCGATCCACGTGTCCGTAATGTCGTTTTTCCCCATTTGTTTTCCTCAGCATAATCCGCAAGATCAAAACATGCGCTGTACATGCAGGCAGCGATCCAGTTGGCGAGTTCCCATTCGAGCTTTGGCTCAGGAAGCGCTTGCCAGGCTTTTTGGTTTTGCTCTAAAGCCTCGGCGTATTTTTGGTTGTCGTGAAACTCGTTCCCTTGATCAATAGTATATTGTTATAGATATTATAATACTTAAGATCTTGTCCTTTTAAATAAAAAACTTTGCCTAAGAAACCGCCAAAAACACCATAATCTATGGTTAAATTTTATTTAAAATTATAAAGTTATTACATTGCAATCAATCATTTTATAGCAAATATTTTTTAGTATTAAGGACTCTATAACATTTCAATCACCACCACCGAGGCCAGCTCCTATCCTTGGCATTTGTATAGAAAGGCGATTAACTAAAGCAAAGTCAGATAATTTTTCAAGACAAACTTTCAGAGAGTCATAACATACGTATTGTTTTTTGTCGTTGATATTTTTCTTTATACCATCCTGCGCATACATATTCGCAATAAATATCTTCTCCTGAGCATCAACCATAACAAAATCAACCACCCCTAATTCTGGGAAGTTATTTTCTTTGAAGCAACTAAGATAGCTTTTTTTTGCCGCAGGATATTTATTTGAAAGGGACAGAACAAAACCTTTACCCCACTTCCCTTTATTATTCACAATATGAGCAATAACTGTGGATTTTTTCAAAGGTTCCACAGCATCTCCAGACAAGTATTTTATTCGCTTTTTTTCTTGCAATGAACCCGTTGATGTTTGCCAGAAAACTTCAAATTCCTCATTTGAAATTTCTTCGGCGTCACTTAAGTTCAGGTCGCTTTTCTTACCATCATACAGCAGGAAGCCAACTTTTTCTTTTTTATCTAGCAAAGAGGAAGAAGCATAATAATTTCCATCTATAATATTTATTTGTCGCGTGGCTACTTCTCCTATGAACTCATTGAGAATAGTCCCTTCACCTGCAATAAAATCAACACTTCCTTTATAATATATTTTCACCTCAACCACAACTCCTCCCACTTTTAACAATTCTTTTAGAGACAACGAGATCTTTTGTGTTTAAGATCAAAAATGTATTTTTCCGGGGTTCAATTACATCTAAGCCAGTTACATCTAATTTTACCTGTAACGCTTGATGATAACCCAAAGGATCACCTCTATATTGATTGACTGTTGGGAATGTCACAATGTATGAGGGTAACGGAAGCTGACCTGCGTCCGCGGCCTGTTACGGTCCCGCAGCTGGCTGATGACCTCCGTCAGGTGATGTTCACCGTCATAACAGTAGTGCCAGCGAATGACGTTCAGCTGCGTCAGACGGTTGTGCGTGACCTTCTCAGCAGAGTCTTCGAGCGGTAAAGGTTCTGTAGAGGTAGCGGTTTACGCCGCGGTTGAATCCGATATCGCTGAAATCATCGACGGCGACCATAAAGAGTTCATGGCCGAGCGGGGGCTGAACCGCGTGATCCGCGCGGGCTATGAGCTGCTCAGCCTGCAAACCTACTTCACCGCGGGCGTGAAAGAAGTGAACGCGTGAATCATCCCTGTCGGTGCGACTGCGCCTCACGCGGCCGGTAAGATCCACACCGACTTTGAGAAGGGCTTCATTCGTGCGCAGACTATCGCGTTTTAAGACTTTATCACCTGCAAGGGTGAGCAAGGCGCGAAAGAAGCAGGCAAGATGCGTACGGAAGGGAAAGATTACTTCGTTAACGAGGTTCATGTGGTGAACTTCTTGTTTAACGTATGATTTTTTTTCATTCGATTTAGTTATTATTAACTTTAAAAAAAACCCTCTTTTAGAGGATTGTATTTTTTCCCTCCCCAAGGGTCGTCTAATAAAAACTTAGCAGGGATTGCTTCTTTTTCAGGCACAAGAGTAAAATTATAATAAATCTCGTCCCCTTCACAAACCTCATAAAAGAGCGAATAAATCTTGCCGGTTACGTTAATGCTTACATCAAATTTCTCTGTCGCAGATGCGATCTGGATCTTATTTTTATCCGTAATAAAAAATGGAACAACAATGCAGCGTTGTGCATTTTGATCTAATTTAAAAGCATTATCTATTTTGATATTGACGTTTGCTCCAAATGCGTCCTCTGGTAATGGATCGAATACAACATAATCCTTGTGTAAAACAGCGCCTTGAGAAACATTACCTTTTCCCCACTGACTCAGCTTTTCGTCATAGTCTCTGGATCGTAACAATATTTGACTATGTGAAATTAGCAGATCTACTGTTTGCATGATCTTATCACTCATTATATTCCCTAGACTTTTATTCTTGTTCCATATGATTGTTATGGAAAAACATTACCAATACTCGAACCTGCACCAAAATTACTGCTTTTAGATATCAGTTATAAGTTGTGCCGTGCCGTTGGATTGGCAATGGACCCAGAAGATATATGAAGCATCAACACTATCTACACGCGCCAGCAAATCGTAGTTGTCCTGACCACTTTCGTCGACGTAGGTGAACAGCACATCCCCGTGCGCTTCCCCCAGTAGGCAGTCATTCCCAGACACACCGGGTGGTGATGGCTTGCCGGTTGGCTGTCCGCCCAGCTTCTGGCGTCGCGTTTTACTGATGCGGCGACCGAGCGGATCGTAGCGGAAGCTGACCTGCGTCTGCGGTTTTTTGCGGTTCCTCGGGTTTGGCCGTTATCCTTCTCTACAGTGCAAGCATGGGTATTATAACGCCAGCGAATATCATTCAGCTGCGCCAGGCGGTTGTGCGTAATGTTCTCAACAGAACCTTCGAGCGGGTTAGCGGCTGCATCCCAGACCCCCTGCTCCTCTCCGGCCAGCGTGCCGTCCTGAACCAGGAGACGCCCGGCACTGTCTGTCGTACTGCCAGCGGTACCATTTGAACGGGTTATCGTCCCGCTCTTCGCGCACCAAGTTATTGCGGTAGTAGTAATCCCAGCGGCGCTGCGACGGGCGCTGGGTATTTTACTTACGACAGTGGATGTCATGACTCCAGAAAATGCTTACCTAGGGTTTTATGTAAAGTAAATAATCCGAGGGATCAACCCTAACCCACACTTCAGCGTTTTATTTTTTGTGGGTTCCAATCAGAGTAATCAGCAACACGGATTTCATTAAGAACAAGATCTAGTGGAACATGTGCAATGCTATCTGCAATTTCATCATATGGCGCTGGCAACTCGAATGAAAAACCAAAGTCGTCATTTATAATAATACAGCCATTAAATATACGCTGTTTGTAAGTCAACCCTATTATTTCCCCCATCGTTTGGCCTGTTTGTAATATTTTATTATACCTCCCCTTATAGTTTACGTTACAACCAATAGAAATGATCGTTCCATCTTCAAGGGTAGCGATTGTCATTGTGTCATCTACAATATATGCAAGCCTTTTCTTATCATCAGGCAAGAAATAATCAAAGTAAGTTACCTTATAGCCAGCATATAACTCGCTTATGTACTTACTGATATTATCCCCCAAAAAAACGTTACCTAGTGCTCTTCCTGATAAAATATCAGCATTAAAATCAATCATTTTATACCCCCCCATTAAGTAAAACTCCGTCAACATAAACAGGTGAATCGGTTATTAAATCATAATTTTTAAACTCTCCATGACCAATTCTCCCATATACTACATCAGCACCATCAACTTCGCGATAAACTTTCCAGTAATCATTACCATGAATATTAGGTTGAGTTGGAGTCCCTCCGGGATGATAATCTAATTTGTACGTAGTACCTGATTTTGTTGTTTTGACATATTGAATATGTTGGATAGCTCCTGGTTTATTGGCTTGTGGATATGTTCTCGTCCAACCTTTGGATGTCAAAATATTATGAACATCAGCGGGTTTTTTCCCTGTTAATCTATCCACCCATCTTTGTGTTATACGATCTTTTTGAGAAAAACCACATTTTAACCCCCACGGATCCACCCACCCCAGCGCATTCGGCGCATACTGGTAAAGGTTAATCCCTCCCGCCAGCCCTATCGGGTCCTGCTGCGTAAATCGTCCGCAGTCCGGGTCATAATACCGGAACAGATTGTAGTGCAGCCCTGTCTCACGGTCCAGGTATTGACCCTGCATGCGCAGGTTCTGAGAATATCCTGATACCTGCGTTTCGCTTTCCCGCAACAGCTTGCCCCAGGCGCTGTTTACCCCTTCCCAGCGCACCTGTCCTTCGCTATCCGTCATCCGTTCCGGCGTGCCGTTCGGCTGACAGTGGAACCAGAAGATTTCCGGGGCATCAACCCCGTCGATACGCGCCAGCGGATCGTAGCTGTCCTGATCGCTGTAGACGTAGGTCAGCGGCACATCCCCGTGCACTTCCTGCAACAGCCGGAACCCTTCCCAGACAAACCGCGTGGTGACTGGCTTACCGGTTGGCTGGCCGCCCAGCATCTGGCGGCGCGTTTTGCTGATGCGTCGCCCGAGCGGATCGTAGCGGAAGCTGACCTGCGTCTGCGGCCTGTTGCGGTCCCGCGGCTGGCTGATGACCTCCGTCAGGCGGTGCTCGCCGTCGTAGCGGTAGTGCCAGCGGGTCTGGCCGTTATCTTTCTCCACGGTGCGACCATGGATGTCATAGCGCCAGCGAATGCCGTTCAGCTGCGTCAGGCGGTTGTGCGTCACCTTCTCAGCAGAGCCTTCGAGCGGGTTACCGGCAGCATCCCAGCGCCACTGCTCCTGGCCGGGCAGCGTGCCGTCCTGAACCAGCAGCCGGCCTGCGCTGTCGTACTGCCAGCGGTACCAGCTGAACGGGTTATCGTCCCGCTCTTCGCGGACCAGGTTATTGCGATAGTCGTAATCCCAGCGGCGGGACCAGCGGCGCGGCGACGGGCGCTGGGCATTGCCGGTAAAGACGTCCCGGCGGTGCAGTCGACCAAGGCGGTCGTATTCGCTGCGGGTGGTTAGCAGCCCCTGCGTGCGGCTGGTCTCCCGGTGGAGTTCGTCGCGGGTAAAGTCGGAGACCGAGAGCTTATCAAGCGCAATGCTGAGCAGATGCCCGCTGCCGTAGTAGAACTGCTTCAGCTCGCGGCCATCGGGCAGCGTGACGGAGGTGCGGTTGCCCAGCGCGTCATACTCCCACGCCAGCTCACCGTGCTCGCCCGCTTCGCGCGTAACGCGGCCGAGCGCGTCATACTCAAACACAAGCTCCTGCTCGGCCTCGGCACTCCAGGCATCGGTTGAAAGCGCGGGATGCAGCCCAATCCGGCTCAGAAGGCCGGACGGCGTGTAATGGTAGCGCGTCTGCCCCTCCGGCGTGGTGCGGGCGACCAGCTGGCCGCTCGCGCTCCAGGCAAAGGCATGGGTGATGGCCTCCGGATGACCGGCGGCAAAGGTACGCGCTATCGTGCGTCCGCAGGCGTCATAGCGATACTGCGAGGCCACGCCATCAAGCCCCACCTCTTCCAGCAGCAGCGAGTCTGGCCCCCAGCGGAACTGATACGCTTCGCCGTTCTCGTTTTCCAGGGCAATCAGACGCCCGCGGCTGTCCCAGCGGCGGCGCACCTCTTCACCCTGCGTATTTCGGGTGGCGGTTAAGCGCCCCGCCTCGTCGTATCTGAACTCGCTCTCTTTCCCATCGGCGCCCGCATGCTTCACCGGCAGGCCACGTTCGTTCCATTTGAGCGACTCGGTCCAGCCTTCTGGTCGGTCGAGCTGCACCGGACGCCCTGCGGCGTCGTAGCGGTAGCGAGTCTCTTCACCGTCGGCGGCTGTCTCAGCCACCAGCCAGCCCAGCGGATGATAACGGTATTGTGTCACACGGCCCGAACAGTCCGTCGCACGCACCATCTGCCCGGCCTCGTTGTACTCCTGGTAGCGGCTGTTCCCGGCGGCATCGACTTCTTCCACAACCTGACCAAACTCGTCCCGACGCAGCAGCGTGGTCTGCCCCATCGGGTCCACCACGCGCTTCAGCCCGTGATGTTCGTCGTACCAGAACCGGGTGGCGCTGCCGTCAGCTTCGATAATGGCCGCGGGAAGCGCGCGGTGCTCCAGCCAGGTGGTGGTGCGGGTGTTGCCGTCGGCGTCGATCTCCTGCACCCGGTTGCCCATGTCGTCATAGACGAAGGTAACGGCATTACCCAGCGGATCGATGCGACGCGTTAGGAGTTCGTTGCCATCCCACTCGTAGCGCCAGTTCTCACCGCTCTCGTCAACGTAGCGAACAATGAGGTTTTGCGCGTTCCAGTAATGCTTTCGCGTCTGACCGTCGTAGTGTTCGACGGTCGTCAGCCCGGCGGCTAGATCATAGGTAAAGCGACAGCCGTCGCCGGTGCTGGTGCGGTTTTCCACCACGCGCCAGTGGTCGAATTTTTGCCACCGGTATTCGCTCTCCAGACCGCCCGGCATTCGGTGCCAGACCATCAGGCCGTGATCGTTGTAGCGGTATTCACGGGTTACCACGCCGGAGGCATCCGTTGCGCTGGCCAGCTGACCGCGCGCGTCGTACCCCCAATGCATCAGCGGCCATGTCTGGTTGCCGTCGAAATGGCTGGCTGCGGTCACGCGCTGCGGGAAACGTTCATCGTCATAGCGCAGGGAGACGTCGATGGCCCGCGGCTCATCATGGATACCAACCAGCCTGCCGTGCTCGTCCCACGCCGTCAGCAGCGCATTGCCGTACTCGTCGCTGAGGGAGGCCAGGCGCAGGATGGAGGGGTTAGCGCGGGTCGGTTTATACAGACGCCACACCGCGCCGTCATCGTCGGCAATCGCCACGTCGCCGCTCTCATTGCGGCGGATGATAATGCCTTCGCTGATGCTGTAAAACGCGCGGTCGACCGGCGGCAGTTCAAAGCTCAGCTCGCGCCCGGTTTCATCGAACCAGGTGGCATTGTTTTCTTCCAGCGTCAGATAGCTGTCAAAGGTGGTAGCCCAGCCCAGACCAAACAGCCCTTCGCGGATGGTCAGGCTGTTGTAGCTGCGCTGCCAGCGCAGCGGAAAGCGCCCCGGCAGCGAGAAATCGAGTTCATCGTCGTCGTTCAGCACCTTCACGCCGGTAGCGGCGTGAACCGGGTGCGAGGAGCCGAACACGGCGTTGACGGCCATATCAGCCAGCATCCCGCCACCGGCAGCAGCCAGCGCGCAGGGCATGTTTTTCAGGATCTTGCCCGGACGCCCGCGCAGCAGGGAGAGCGCAATCATCCCCAACGCCAGACCCGGCGTTTTACCGCTTTTGATATCGCGGACCGTGAGGGTGTCGCCGCCGATGATCACGTTCGGGGAGACGTCGTCGGAAACGGTGCCTTCGCAGGTGGTACGATCTTTCGCGCGTACCGCGGGCTGTCCGTTGATGAAGACGCTTTTAGAGCCTTCCGCCAGATACTGCGGCCCGGAGTGCTTTTCGCACGCCACCTTGTCTTCTTCCAGCGGCGAGGTTCCCGCGGCAGCAGAGGCGACGCTCGGCTGCCACATCTCGCTGCCGAACTGTCCGGCAGCGGAGAGCAGCATACCCGCGTAGTCGGCAAAGCTGCCCGGCGACTGCGGCTCAGGAGACGGGGTATCGGCAGGCGTTAACGTCCCGGCGGCGCGTGCAGCGGGAAGTTTATTTGTCAGAACATTGCTCGAACCGGTGGTGATCTTACCCGCAGGCGACGGCGGAAAAAGCGCGTTGCCCAGCCCTTCAGCAGCATTGCTGATATCGTCGGTGATCCCAGCGACGTTCGCCAGAACCCCACCAATAATGCCGCTCAACAGACAGCTGGACCCAATCGCCGCCACGCCCGCTGCTGCGGCCCCGGCTCCCAGCAGTGGGGCCGCGACGGTCGCTGCCGCGCCCACCGCCGCGCCAATCACCGCATAGGCGGCACCTTCCGCCACAATGCTGGTAATATCAGCAAAAATGCTGGAGTGAATAATCTCGTCGCCCTTACGGGCCGCGTTGTTATCGCTCATGCCTTACACATTCCGGTTGTCGTTTAGCGTCAGACTTTTCTTCAGTGCGCTCCAGCGCGCCTCGTCCTCTTCCGTAAAGGCTTTTAAGGCCGAGAGGGTAAAAATCATCAGTACCGGTTTGCCTGGCGTCTGCACGGCCAGCTGTTTTTGCCACAGGCGCTGGCCGTTACGGTCAAAGGTGGTCTCAACTTCTATCCCATCAATGTTGCCGGCAGGCCCGGCTTTTACGTGCTGAAATTCGCTCTGGGCGATCTCACCCATCTGAGGACGCAGCACGTCCCACTGGCGGTGAAACTCTTGTTCGTAGTTGCTGCCGTCCGGGATAACGCCGCGACTGACCACCACGGACAGCCCGCTTTCGTCATCGCGAATGATGTTCATGCTGTTGTCCTGCCAGGCGGCAGGAAAAAGGGTAAAGGAACCTTCCTGGAGGGTGTATTTCATAAGTGAACTCGGGATGATTAATATTGTGAGAAACAAAAGAGGCCAATCCGTGCTGGCCTTTTGGCTGGCTGTAAAGTTATTTAAGCCACTGGCCTGACTGTTCGACTAAAACATGACTGCCTTTGCTGACAACCAATTTCACAGGTGCATACGTTACGGTGTAAACGGTCTCGCCATTCTTGTACGTTGAGCCGATTATTTTACCTGCGGAGTCGTGCAACGTTTTTCCCCTTAAGGAGATCGTACTGTTATCGCTTTTGCGCACGCCGAGATAGACCATCTGGTCACATTCGCTATCAAAATGACCGCACTTATTTATAAGAGAAATAGCGAACCTTTCGGTGTCCAGTTTTCTGGTTTCAGCGTTTTGAACCGAAGCGGCTTTACGTAACGTATAACGCTGCGGAGCATAATAATTTCCTTTTTGAGGAGGAGTAACTAAACGCCATTCCATCTCACTCCCCTTTATTTCCAGAACAGCCCGACCGCCTACGCCGCCAAATGATGAGTTGAACTCAACGTTGGCACGATTGCCAGCGATCGTACCGCTAAGATTTTGCTCATCATCTTTAGGGCAATCTATGCGGTTTCCTCTCTGGGAGATATAGCAATAAGAGCCGGTGATCCGGTTGCCTGATTCAGCTAACCGCAGTGTTAACGTCGAGTCGTTCTCGAATTCGCCAGCCCAGTCCCCGTCAAACGCGAGACCTGCCTGGATGTTCGTTGCAAAATGCATAGCATTGAATCTGGCAGCCCATTGCTGAATATCGGCATGAATAACCGGGCTATTATCAGAAGACTGGTAATGAATGACGTCCGACTCCGGAACCACCCAGGCCGCAAAGATTTTGCCGTCAGGATCGATGACCAGCGCTGACGCATTCTCCTGGTAGAGATCCTTTAGCCAGCCTTCGACAAACAATCCTCCACCTGTGGTGGTATGCGGTTCACCGAAGACATCAAAGTTATCAATAAAGGTCTGGTAATGATTTCCCAGCGTCTTCCTGAGATTGTCTGTCACTTCACTGTCGTTAACAATGTGACTAACCGTATTGAGCTTATTGTACTGCGATAATTCAAGTGCCGTAGAGGTTTCAACGACACCAGCCAATAAAGCCGCGCACAATGCGGGTGCTAAAAATTTATTGGGCATAATTTACTCTGAAGAACTATTATCGTAATTCATTGTTATTTTCACAACGTTGCCGCCCTTCATCTCAAAAGAGAGTACTTTTTTACCCAACGCATAGGAAACCCACTGGGTCCCGGAATCATTTTCAACAAGGCCATTGCCGTATGCGTTGTTCAGCTCTCTGGTTGTTGAACCCACATGGACACCCCGCGGCGTTGCGAAGTCTTCGGCAGTCAGCGTAATCTGCGACACGATATAATCATCAACGCTTCGTTCAGCTTTATCCCACCAGAGATTTGAACTGAATATTTCTAACCCAGCCCTTTGATGCTGGTAGAATTTATAGTTCGTTCCGTCAAAAGGAACCTCACCGACAAAGTTTCCTTCCCACGGCACATCAATTTTACCGGCACTATCAGGAGACCATCGGTCGCCCAATGCGACAGGCTGATCTTTGATCTGCACAGAAAAATCCCGTTTTGTCAGAACGGGAGGCATCACCTGAGCCAAAACCACATTGCTGCCGAGACAGGTAAACATCAGGGCAGAAAAAAGAAATGTCGGCGTGTGTTTTTTCACGTTAATCGTCATTTATTGAATGTGTATTGCAATTATCATCCAGAAGAAACCGCCAGGACATGAGTGCAGTATTTCTTAGTCTGCGCTAATGACGACTGAACCCAGACAGTGAGGATTTTTCACGGTGAAACTGAAGCTCACCTTTTGTCCATTCATATCTTTTCGGGCTGTATAGCTGGTCACTTCGTTCTCCGAACGGCCGCGCGGATAATCAGTTAACCTCAACTGCGGATAGCGCTTTTTAACGGTATCAAGCGTTATGCATTGACCTGAGGAGGGTGAAAAATTTAGTAAAGGCGCCATGCCGTCGTTATCTTTGCTTAAACGTAACTCAATTGCGGTTATGTTCGTCCCATCGGCGAGTTTGATATCGTCGGCATTGTAGAAATTGATATATTCATTTTGCCTGGTCATCTTAAACGATAACGGCGCATTACTAAGGGTTGTAACGGATAACGTCTTAAGCGATGCGCTCATCCCGGAAATGAACATCCAAAGATCCTTTTTCTGAGCGTCTCCTTCAGCCATTCCCGTCGTTAATAATGCGATAAGTACCGCACCGGCCTTACTCATCTTTTGGCGTAAATTTCGCCTGCACCGCCGCATCAATATCCCCTTTATGCCCCGATCCCGGCGCCGTAGTGCCCGGCTTGGTTCCCGACGTGT
The DNA here is from genome assembly GCF_000492855.1 of Enterobacter sp. MGH 38. NCBI lineage: Bacteria > Pseudomonadati > Pseudomonadota > Gammaproteobacteria > Enterobacterales > Enterobacteriaceae > Enterobacter > Enterobacter sp. MGH 38. The sequence continues at coordinate 1,704,194 of NZ_KI535608.1, forward strand.
TCAGATGCAGCTTACCGCCCGTGGTGATATACCCATCCCCTTCGACAAAGAAGTTAAACTCTTTGCCGATCAGGTTAATCTTGCCGTTCGCGTTGAGTTCAATGGCGCTCTCACCCGAGACCAGCCGCAGCTTCGTCCCGGAAGCAATAACATACTGCTCTACCGCCGCATCCAGCTTGCCTTTACCCGTCAGGATCTCGGTTCCGCCTTTCACGGCCTGGATCTGATTAGCCTCCACGCGATGCAGCTCATTTTTCTTCACGTAATGGCTGCGCGCGCCGCCAACGGTGTGCGTTTCATCATTTTTAACGCTGGTGTCCATGTTGCGCTCGGCCTGGATCCACACCTGCTCTGCGCCCGCCTTGTCCTCAAAGCGCAGGGCGTTGGCGTTGTCCACGGAACCGTCCTTGGTGCGGCTCATAAAGCCCATCTGCGTCGCGGCAGCAGGCAGCGCCCACGGCGGCATGCTGGCTTCGTTATACACGCGACCAGTGATAATCGGACGGTCCGGGTCGCCGTTGATAAAGTCCACCACCACCTCATCGCCGACGCGCGGGATCTGCACCCCGCCGTAGCCCTGGCCCGCCCAGGCGCTCGACACACGCACCCAGCAGGAGCTGGTGTCATCGCCCTTCGCCAGACGGTCCCAGTGGAACTTCACCTTCACGCGACCGTATTTGTCCGTCCAGATACTCTCCCCCTGCGGCCCCACCACTTTCGCCGTCTGCGGGCCGTAGGTCCGCGGCCACGCCGTGCTCTGCGCCGGACGGTAGGACACCGACGCCGGGATAACGGTGAAATCGGTGCGGTGAATGGTCTCCCCCTCACCGCTCGCGTAGCGGTTCTCCTCGAAATGGTAGCCCGCCGCCGTGACCAGATACTCCCCGTTATCGCTGAAGAACGGCGCGTTGGTGAGGGTAAAGATGTGGCCCGGCGCAATGCCCGCCGCCGTGGCCGTCGCCTGAATCTGCTGATGCTCCACCTGCCAGCGTTCCTGACGGATGCGGGCGTAGAATTCCGCATGGCCCGTCTCCACAAAGCGCCCCGGCCAGTCGTACACGTCGATGCTGCCCGGTTTCGGTGATGCCGGGTTCTGCTGGGCCTGGAACAGCCACGCGTTCGGCTTGCGGAAGTCATAGTCATCGAGGCTGTAAATCCCCGGCGTCACGCTGTCCTCCAGCGCCCACTGGCTGATGCCCTCTTCATCCGTACTGCCGCCGGACGGCGTCTGGTGGTAAGGAATGACCTCATAGCCGCTGAAAGGCTGGTGCTGGGTGGCGGCGTCGGTGAGCACCAGGGTGTGTTTGTCGGCCTCGTGGCTGAAGTAGTACGCAATCCCCTCCAGCTCCATCAGGCGGCTGATGAAGTCCAGGCTCGACTCCTGATACTGCACGCAGTAGTCCCACACCCGGTAGCTGCCGGTGAGCTTGTCTTCGAGGTTAACCTGATGCTCACCCAGCAGGGTTTTGACAATCTGCGGCACCGTCTGGCCCTGGAAGATACGCAGGTTGCGGTCGCGCTTCATCGGCCACAGGTCCGGCTCCACCGTCAGCTGGTACACCGCATAGCGGGTGCCCGTCAGCTCAACGGCGCTCACCGCCACGCGCGTCACCTTGCCGTTGATATAGCGGGGGGTAAGCAGGCTCTGCGTGGGGATGGTCACCGTGACCGGCTGGCCCAGCAGCCTGCTGCGGTCGATGCGCGCGTCTGTGCCGAGCACGGTCAGCGTCAGCGCGAACGACTCGGACATCGCCTCGCGGCCGGAGAGTTTCCAGAAGAGCAGCCCCTCAACCGGGAGCTGGACGGTAATTCGGTTGAGCATAATCTTTATTCCACTATGGACGAATCTCAGTGCCAGAAGTTAACTCATCTCAGTATGCAAAGCGGAAACGCCGTTGATGTGATAATGAGTAGCTGTAAGATTGACTTCGCTTGCCACAAAATAAAACTACTTTTCCTGTAGTTTCATTGAGATAAACAGTTATAAGAAAGTGTCTTCGGGGGCTCTATCGAACAATTCACCAGCCATTTTGGCGATACGTTCATGTTGTACAAGATTGTTTTTCCACTCCTGCGGAATACCGGAATAACCATATAATGCTCCAGCTATTTGTCCCGCCGTCGCCGCAACGCTGTCAGCATCATCGGCAAGGTTGGCTGCCAGCAGAATGGCATCACGGAAATTATCCGTATTCCATACGGACCACATCGCGGCCTCAAGCGTATCAATAACGTAACCACTTGAACGAATCTGGTCGCGAGTTTTGTGCTTATACTCACCCGCGTTTATGATCATTACACGCGCGCACAGTGGGAAAACATGAGGCGAAAAAGCTTCTTCTTTTTGATAACCGTTGATTAAATAGTGCAATACCAATCCGAGAAATTGGCATGCGTTAATTGATTCTACCGCGCCATGCGTTGCTCGACTCTGAGCCTGTGATTCGAAGTAAATCGCACGCAGTGATTTTCGACGAAAGATAGACACCGGTGCTTGACGAATAACCCCAGCATTACCAGCAGTGTGTTTCTCTGTATTACCATACCAGGAAGGTCCGACACGCATATACTGTTCAAGCGCGAACCGCGTCGTATTGCCGATATCGAAGCACCGACCATTACTGCTATTCTCTCCGTCAAGATACCATTTCAGGATATATTTTCTAAGCACATCGGTGTGCATTCTGTTTTCTGAAAGATAAGTCTCTGCCAGACATAATGCCATGGACGTATCATCTGTCCATTCACCAGGTTTTAATTGAAAAGGCCCGCCACCAATCATATCTGCTACATGTTCACTGTCTCTTTTCTTAAACTCAAGAGTGGTGCCGACGGCGTCCCCAACAGCCAATCCCACAAACGCCCCAAGCGCTTTATCACGTGAAACATCTTCAGTCGTGACTAAAGGTAATGTTACATCCCATGGGAGAGATGAATTCGACGCATCTATACTATTGCTTCTTAATCCATTACGGACATCAATTGGCATATAACATTGATAACGATCGGCATAATGATTGATTACTGAGTCTTTACTGTGAAGATCTTGCATCACACACCCTTTAAATAGAGCAACAGGGGGTGTCATATGACAGACCATTATTCATCTTTTCTCTTACCAAAAAACCTTTGATTAATTTGAAGAAGGGAGATTGTAATCAAACACTGCGCATCACTTGCGATATCTTTTTTGCCTTTTTAAGTATTCTACGCCTTGCTCATGAGGAAGAATAATCTTAAATCCTTGTACCATTTGCGAAGCTATATACCTAGCATTGGACAATGCTGAGAAATTTCGTCATCAGTAGTATCAAACTCTTTGGACGCAAGCACTCCGAGATTCAATGTGTGTAATTTACTTTTATATTTTTCAACACCAATGAGAATAGATTTAATATAATCTTACTGATTCTTCTCCATAACATATAAAGAAATGTAGGATATTTCTCTAATCGACTATTAATTGCATCAATAGCATCATTGATATAATCCAGCGCGGTATAATTTTCTTTACTCATGATCCAACTTAAATATATCCTTTTCACTTGAAAGAATCTTTGAAAGCGTGCTCTGGCGTAACCACTGCCGCCGTGGTGGTGTGAATTTTCTGATGCCCGACTTACTTGCCTGCGCTCCTGACGGATATCGGCATAGCAATCCCTCCAGCGCCATCAGACGGCTGATGAAGTCCAGGCTCGACTCCTGATAGTGACGGTTTATGGTGGAGATGATATTGACAGGGCAGGGAAACCGACAAAGTCACCGATCATCTAAAAAAAGAAAAGCTACGCGTACGCATGAATTTGTCCTGAATATCGAGTCAAAGATTAGACATTTTCTATATGGAATGTTGACAGGATGATTTCGAGGCAGCGTTTATTCGCCTCGAAGTGGTAATCATGATAGTTACGGTGTCTGCCAATCAGTTCTGCATAGCACCAGACTTTGCCCACGCTAAAAATATAGCACTGGTAAACAGCGCGCATTTCTTCCTCTGCGCTGAACATTTCCCCCCGGCATGTCCACAGTGTTTTTCCGAGGGATGGATTAAACTCATTTGGAATAGTAGCAAGTGCTTCAGTCTTAAGCGTAACGGCAGGTTCTCGATCGTGAAACCGTTTAATCGAAACGCTAAAAACATCCTGCGCGGTAAACAACATCTCCTGCGAAAAAAAGCAAAGATTAATGACACCGTAGTTAATGCCATCAAACGAGTGCTCGACCACCAGGCGCGTTTCTGTAAGGGGATTCACCTGCCAGGATTCCGGTACTTTAAATCCACTGCTGTTTTTAGCACTGAGGTTCACGGTCTTAAGCAGTTCAGCCAGAACCAAGTTACTACGATGCAGTAAATCCCAGTTCACTACAGTAAAGTAAATATCATTCGCCAGCGCAGGGTAGTCGCGAGCGGCACAGGCCGCTTTAATCAGGAAATAATTTCCGCCTCCTTCTTGCGGATTGTAATCTTTCTGTACGGTATAACGTGAAATGACCTCGTCGCCGGACGAGTGCGTTTTGAGAGTTAGCACATCTGCAAAAAGGCCACTACCGGAAGGATGCGCAATCAAGCGCTGATTCAACACTTTTTCGCCCATCAGTTCCAGTTTATTAAACAGCCAATCAGAGGGATTCATCTCCCACTGACAGCGTTCATAAGCGGCCCAAACTTCCATATAGGGTTGCGCATCATCGGTGGCATAGCGACCCAAGTTAGTCAAGCCGACCTCAGGAAGATGCTGCGGGGTCAGTTCAGCTGGCTTAACACGATTTGGCAAAATCACCCAGTACTGAAGCATTTTTTTATCAGCAGAGGTATACAGGCATTTCCAGTAGTTCGCCTTAATCTCTTCATTGCTTGCGGTTGAGACGATGGGAAAAGCATAATTATTACCAGTGTTCATAAAACCTCTTCAACTCAGACAGTGCTGCCAAACCAGATACCATAGAACATTAAGATACAGCCTAACGAGGCTAGACACTTTACTACCAGGCGTAATTTTGCCCCATACTTACCAGATAGTGATAATAATTTTGTATAGTTTGCTGCAGTGTTATAGCGCTTGTGGAATCGCATAATAATATCGAAAATATTATTCAACATCACGACAAAAAACTTCGACAGAAGCACTGCCATAAAGGAAGCTGGTATTATTACTGATAATGACCGTGCAGTTTCTCTGGTAAGCAACGGGATGAACTTAGAAAAGCCAACCAAAACAATGACCAATACAAATGCACCAATCAGTACTGAAATGAATTTTATTCCAAAGCCACGCCATTCTTCTTTTGTATACAGATCTTTTCCATTCCAGATATAGATCAAAGTGATTAAAATAAAAATCGTTAAGCCAGCCCATTTCATTATTTCATTGTCCTCTCACATCCCTTAATCGCCTATCAAAACAGTAACACACCCGGTAATAATTGTCCCATCCCCGCTTTCTGTCAGAACAGAGGTGACGGCTGGCTCATCCTCTTCGCCATACAAATAGTCAAAGAAATCCAGTATAGGCTTAAATGCCACTTTCAGACTTGCATCACCCTTAAGCCCTACAAGCCCTGCAGCCCCACCAGTCACCCTGACGTTAACGGAATAATCTTTAGTGTCCCAGAAAGCGCTTCCACCTCCCGCGAGACCAGCAGACCCAAAGCTACCGTCAATTTTTGCTTCTCCGGAAACGATGCCCAGAATATCAAGGTTACCCGAAACTTCGCCTTTCACTCCTTTCGCTTCCGCACCGGCGTCAGCAGTCAAACCATACTTCCCATCATTGCCGGTATAAACTTCTAATACGGCTTTAGCTTCTGCTGTACCAATAGTTACATCCCCTGATACTCCACCATACAACGTTCCTTCTTTACCCGCAGCAACCGAACCACCGTATTGTTCACCTGTCGCAGCGGCATTCGCATTCAAGCCATAAATATCGTTGCCGCCACCATACAGAGACCCCGTCGCATTGGCGACGGCGAGTTTATTACGCATTTCTGCCCGTAGCAGATCCTTACTTTTCATATTCCCAATTGTAATATCTGCCAACGCAAAACCAGCTGAAGCGGTATCAAAATCACCGTTGAGGTTTTTATCTTCGAGGCTGGCGTACGCACCCAGAACACGAGCATCAAAATGTTCGCCGTGCATCATCCCATCTTCGCCGGCATTTTTCGCCAGCGTGCCCCCCCAATATTGAGGTGCTGCTGCTTTCGGTATGGCAGGTGCCGGTGAGCCGCTAACATCACACTTCGTCTTGTCTCCTTGACGTGCAAGTGGCATACCGTTAACGAAGACAGTACCGGAGCCCCCCACAATAATACCGCTGCCGTGCGTCGAGCAGGATAACGTATCACCCTTTCGAGCGGCGGGAAAACCACCGATGATGACGTCCGGGCTTCCGGACTGTATTGGCCCCGAATGTGCGCTGACATCTATGGTCGCTCTGGCGGCAGGCTGTCCCATGTTCAAAAATCCTTCTACATATTAGCTGTTAATTTTAACAACAGCGCCTTTAATATCTGTCAGGTTTGTACCATTGAGATGAAGAGTATCATTAGCTTTCATCTCGGCATTTATTCCGCCGCCTAACTTCGTCAACTCCGTCCCTTTGAAGGATGCCACAGTAATACTCTCAGCCTTGAGTGTCCCTTCGGAAACGATAATTTCAATTGTCGATGGCGTGATAAGAATGTAGTTATCATTCACCTTTAACTTAATCGAGGTTGTCGCTTCCAGCAGAGCATTTCCCTCTTTATCCATAGTCAATACGGTTTGGTTTTTACCTACATTGAATTTGTGCTGATTACCCGTGTTGCTGGTTGAATTCGCCCCCACGTTCACGTCCCGGTTACGCTTAACCGTTACGTGCTCATCCCGGCCGATAATTTTTTTACGGTCTACCCCTACGTCATGTGTCTCGCAGTTCTCGATCTCGGTGTCCATGTTTTTTTCAGCATGAATCCAGATCTGCTCTTGCCCAGCCTTATCCTCGAATCGTAGGGCATTGGCATTATCTTTGTGGCCATCCTTACTGCGGCTCATAAAGCCCATCTGCGTCGCCGCAGCCGGCAGCGCCCACGGCGGCATGCTTGCCTCGTTATACACGCGACCGGTGATAATTGGACGGTCCGGGTCGCCGTTGATAAAGTCCACCACCACCTCATCGCCGACGCGCGGGATTTGCACCCCGCCGTAGCCCTGGCCCGCCCAGGCGCTCGACACGCGCACCCAGCAGGAGCTGGTGTCATCGCCCTTCGCCAGGCGGTCCCAGTGGAACTTCACCTTCACGCGGCCATATTTGTCCGTCCAGATACTCTCCCCCTGCGGCCCCACCACTTTCGCCGTCTGCGGGCCGTAGGTCCGCGGCCACGCCGTGCTCTGCGCCGGACGGTAGGACACCGACGCCGGGATAACGGTGAAATCGGTGCGGTGAATGGTCTCCCCCTCACCGCTCGCGTAGCGGTTCTCCTCGAAATGGTAGCCCGCCGCCGTCACCAGATACTCCCCGTTATCACTGAAGAACGGCGCGTTGGTGAGGGTAAAGATGTGGCCCGGCGCAATGCCCGCAGCGGTAGCCGTCGCCTGAATCTGCTGATGCTCCACCTGCCAGCGCTCCTGACGGATGCGGGCGTAGAATTCCGCATGGCCCGTCTCCACAAAGCGCCCCGGCCAGTCGTACACGTCGATACTGCCCGGTTTCGGGGACGCCGGGTTCTGCTGGGCCTGGAACAGCCACGCGTTCGGCTTGCGGAAGTCATAGTCATCGAGGCTGTAAATCCCCGGCGTCACGCTGTCCTCCAGCGCCCACTGGCTGATGCCCTCTTCATCCGTACTGCCGCCGGACGGCGTCTGGTGGTAAGGAATGACCTCATAGCCGCTGAAAGGCTGGTGCTGGGTGGCGGCGTCGGTGAGCACCAGGGTGTGTTTGTCGGCCTCGTGGCTGAAGTAGTACGCAATCCCCTCCAGCTCCATCAGGCGGCTGATGAAGTCCAGGCTCGACTCCTGATACTGCACGCAGTAGTCCCACACCCGGTAGCTGCCGGTGAGCTTGTCTTCGAGGTTAACCTGATGCTCACCCAGCAGGGTTTTGACAATCTGCGGCACCGTCTGGCCCTGGAAGATACGCAGGTTGCGGTCGCGCTTCATCGGCCACAGGTCCGGCTCCACCGTCAGCTGGTACACCGCATAGCGGGTGCCCGTCAGCTCAACGGCGCTCACCGCCACGCGCGTCACCTTGCCGTTGATATAGCGGGGGGTAAGCAGGCTCTGCGTGGGGATGGTCACCGTGACCGGCTGGCCCAGCAGCCTGCTGCGGTCAATGCGCGCATCCGTGCCGAGCACGGTCAGCGTCAGCGCGAACGACTCGGACATCGCCTCGCGGCCGGAGAGTTTCCAGAAAAGCAGCCCCTCAACCGGGAGCTGAACGGTAATTCGGTTGAGCATAATCTTTATTCCGTAATGGTTTATGCTGAGAATATTTTTAACGCAAGGCTTTCCAAACGTGAATGTTCTGGTTATTGGCCGTCTTACTCTTTCACCGGGGGCCTTTCCCCTTCATATTTATAAATCCACAGGGAATAGATTTTCAGAAACTCTGACAAAATGAATAAAAATCCATTTAGCCAGACATTCATCACGCCCGTGAAACTTAACACCAGGGGAAAAAGGGAAACTGAGTAGCGAAACCCAACCAGACGCAGTATTTCCTGGTAGAGTGCCAGTCTGCTCGCGTATAAATTCCGGGCGAAGAAGCACCATGCTGAGGCAATAAAAGAGAGCAACAACAAAAAATCGAGAATAAAGAAAAGAATAACCAGAGCGCTATACCCACCAGCAGACAGCGTGTTCACAACCGTACTGAAGGCGTGTATATCGGAAATAAAAGGGATCTTGTCATGCCGCATGGACTGGGCACAATATAAGACAACGGCCAGGGCATCCATGCATCCCCAGAAAACGAAAACCTTATCTCTGGCGTTCATGACAGTTGAGCAATCACTTAACCGGCGCGGGTGGCCATTCGCCCCCCTTCTGGATGAGCTTCTCTTTTATTTCGTTTAATTTCTCGTATTGCTCACTGCCTCGCTCGAGTCCATTAAGCGCGTCCGCGAGCGCATTGCTCATCGACCAGCCATTTTTGGCCTTAATTGACGGATCCGCTCCACGATCGAGCAGCAACAAGACATGATCGTAAGCCTGGTTATCCAGCGCATCAAACACCAGCGTTTTACCCAGTGAATTGGTTGAGTTGACGTCAGCACCGCGATCGAGCATGGCTTCCAGCGTCTCTGTATTTTTCGCTTTAAGCGACTGGAAGACGATCGGTTCGTGGAAAACCTTATCTTTCACGTTGGGTGAGAGGCCACCGTCCAGCATCGCGTCGATCCAGTCCGCACTGTCTCCCTTTAGGGCAAATTCGGCAGGACTGCTTTTTCCCTGCGGTCGAGGTTGGAGCGGATCTGCGCCAGCCTTAACAAGCAACGTAATCACCTTTAAATGGGGCGATGTCTTTTTATCATTAATCGCGTTGCCGATGGCCCAAAAAAGCAGGGTCATATCCTGCTTTCCCGGTTTATTAAGATCGCTGTCTGGTGCAAGCGTCTTCACCGCGTCGACATCGCCTTCTTCAATCGCTTTCGCCAGTTCAAGCTGCTGACCGCTGAAGTAGTCCTGTGGATTAAGGTCCATATCCTGCTTACACCCCTGAATCATGAATAAAAAACATAACGCGACAAAAGCCATCAACCCTTTTTTCACAATCGACTCCCGATTATCGAAATATCCTCATCCTTCTGTTGCTCTATGCAATCAATCGCCTGATTAATCCCGTGGCGGTCCAGCGCACTTCCGGTTCCACCGGGAAGGTCATGGGGTATTCCGGCAGCATTAGGGCTCAGCGCAGAGATTTCCTCTTTGAGGATCCACGAAGGGACATGCCCTTTCATCGTTTTCAGATCTTCCCAGGGGTTAACTTCCTGAATCTTCGTCAGCAGTTCACCTTCAACCCGATACGCCTGGATATTATCCGTACTGCCTAATATCTTACCGCCGTATTTTTCTACGGTTCCGGCATTGAGGCCGGCGGCGTTAAACGTCCACCCCGCTTTCCCGCTGCCCATAGAGGTTGCAGAGGCGAGACCACCGCCAAGGGAATGACCGGCAATATCAATATTCTGGCCTGACCTTGCCAGCTCCTTACCGATACTCACGGCCTTTTTATAATAATCTGAAGCCATACCCATGCCCTGTGAGAAGTTATTCGACCAGTCAGCCCCGTTTACCACCGGCGCCAGTTCCCCTTTGGTCAGTAGAGAGGAGACATTCTCAGACAGAGAGGCGAAGCCAGGCTCGCGCGATCCCCTGAATACCAGCGTGGGGTTCATATCTGCACCAAACACTTCCGGCTTCGGTTGATAGACGCGCGCCAGAAAATTGGGGGACGTATCATCGTCAAAGAGCATGGATTTGTTCAGCCCGAACTTTCCTAACAGCGCATCGTCATTACTGATATCCGTCCATCCCTCCGGCACGCCCGGTGTGGTTTCCAGCGGGTTCACGGTCTTATAAATATTTTCCGCAAGCTTCGCTTTTTCCACCGCGATATTATTCGCCGCCAGACGTTTCGCGGCGATCTGGGCATCCGGATAAAGGCTATTGCTCCCCTTCGCGATCAGATCTTTACGCGCCTGCCAGCGTTCTGCTTTGGTCATCTTCTGAAGCTGCCCGGCATAGGTTTTACCGTCCTTGCCCGGAGTAGGTTCATCCGGCACCTGTGCCGTTTTAGATTTCACCACCTGTTTTGGCAGTACCGTTGGCGCAGGGCGAGATCCGTACGTTCTCACCATAGTTTCGTAGCGGTCAACAATCGTACTCACCGGATACCAGCCCAGGCCGACCAGCGAGGCAGCCTGGAGTTGCCCTTTGGCGTTGATATAAAAAATTTCCGTTACTGATGACCAGTCACGAAAACTTTCGTCAATGGCAACCACTCTGCCCATCTCTAAATCCTGCGCGATCAGCGTACGGGTATCGCGCCCGGACTGATATGGATTCGCACCGGTGATCGTGCGCAGCAGATCGTAGCGCGTGAAGAGTGAGCGCAGCGAATGGTCGGGAACCGACATAATCCACTGTCCGGCAACGGACGGGCGGATTATTTTCGCAAACAGCGCTGGCGAGACGTTCTCGTGGAACAGATAGACAAACTTGATGTTATACATTCGCTCCGTCCTGTTACCCGCAGGCTTACGGATTCACCAGCCAGGTGCCTGGCTTCGCAATATCCAGCGTCTGGGTACGCGTTCTTCCATTGCCTTCCAGTTCAATGCGGGTCTCGCCCGCAGGCAATTTCAGCGATGCGTAACCGTTATTCCCCGGACGCAGCGCTTTAGACTCGCCGTTCACCTTCAGCGTCTCGCCATCAAGCATGCGGATGTAGACCAGCGCGACCGGGCTGGCGTCGACAGGCGGCGCACTCTGCTGCGCCGTAGCAGGTGGCGCTACCGGCTCGCTCACGTCTGCCGTTGCCGGTCTGGTTTCCGATTGGGAGGAGGTCTCAGCCGGAGGGCTCACGGCAGGGGTTTGCGCCGTCTGCTCTGGCGTTTCCTGACTGCCGCCGCCGAACAGCATCGCACCGGCAACCACCCCAACCAGCACGCCCGCGGCCACCAGCCCCGGAAGCTTGTAACGTCGCCAGTCCAGCGCGGAAGCAGATGCCTCCTCTTCCACCGGCACCAGCATCGTGCCGGTCTTCTTCGCGGTCAACACCTCGTCAATACCGGCGACGGGCATCTCGATCAGCGCCGCAAACTCCTCAATGGATTGCGGACGGTCTTCCATATGCAGCGCCAGCGCCTTGTCGATGGCCTGAAGCAGCGGAATGGAATAGCCCTGCGGCATCAGCTCCACCAGTGGTTTGCAGGTGTCCTGAATCGAACGCACCACGCTGACCGGTGGCGGTGAGCCGACGATAAGGGTGCGCAATACGGCGCCGAGCGCGTAGATATCCGTCCACGGCCCCTGCTCGCTTTCATTGTCGTCGGTATACTGCTCGATAGGCGCGAAGCCCGGACGCAGCATGGTTTCCGTCTCATCCGAAAGATTACCGATGGTGCGGCGCGCCGATCCGAAATCGAGCAGCACCGGCAGGCCGTTATCCTGAATCTGAATGTTATCCAGCGAGATGTCGCGGTGCAGATAACCCTCGTCGTGGATCGTTTTGATGGCGCCGAAGAGCATTGGCAGCATGCGGCGGATCCACGCCTCGTTAATCAGCTCCGGTTTCTCTTCGCGCAGACGCGACAGCGTGGTGCCGCTGTAAAACAGCGTTCCCATATAGGCCGTGTCGTTTTGCACCCAGAAACGCAGTACGTGCAGCAGGTTCGGGTGGTTAAAGCGCGCCAGCAGGCGGGCTTCCTGGATGAAGCTGTTCAGACCGGCAGAAAACGCTTTGCCGAAGCGCTCGCTGCGCAGCACCAGCGTCATATCCTCGCCGCGCACGGCGAGGGAGGAAGGCATAAATTCTTTGATAGCGATAGTGCGTTCGAGCTGGTGATCCCAGGCGCGATAGACGATGCCGAATCCGCCGCCGCCAATCACCTCTTTTATCTCAAACTCATTGAAACGGTACCCGACCGGGAGCGCGTTTGGGACAGTCCGATTGTTATCATTATCCGTCATCTTTTACAGTTCTCTTGATGATTATTACGCGGCAAACTGACAGTGGAACTCGCCCTGCTCGCAGGTGACATGCAGACGTCGGTACTGCTGTTCGCTGCGGCTGGCGGTAAGTAAAATCTGGCTCATTTGAGGCAGCAACGTATTGGTCAGAATCGCATCCACCATACGCCCGCCCGACTCAACCTCGGTACAGCGCTGAACAATCTGTTCGACCACGCTGTCGTCAAATTCAGAAATAATGTTGTGATTCTCTTCCAGACGACGCTGAATGCGCCTGAGCTGAAGACGCACAATCTGCCCCAGCATCTCGTCGCTGAGCGGGTAGTACGGCACCACCAGCAGACGGCCCAGCAGTGCAGGCGGGAACACCTCCAGCAGCGGCTGGCGCAGCGCGCCGCTTAAGGCCTCAGGCTCCGGCATGAGGTCCGGATCGGCGCACATGGCGCTAATCAGCTCGGTGCCGACGTTGGAGGTCAGAATAATAATGGTGTTGCGGAAATCAATATGGCGCCCCTCGCCGTCTTCCATCCAGCCTTTGTCGAAGACCTGGAAGAAGATCTCGTGGACGTCCGGGTGCGCTTTCTCAATTTCGTCCAGCAGCACGACACTGTATGGACGGCGGCGGACGGCCTCGGTTAATACCCCGCCTTCACCATACCCTACGTACCCCGGAGGCGCACCTTTTAAGGTGGAGACGGTGTGCGCTTCCTGGAACTCGCTCATGTTGATGGTGATGACGTTCTGCTCGCCGCCGTACAGGGATTCGGCGAGCGCCAGCGCGGTTTCGGTTTTACCGACGCCGGACGGACCGCACAGCATAAAGACGCCCACCGGCTTGTTCGGATCATCAAGCTTCGCCCGCGAGGTTTTTACCCGACGGGCAATCAGATCCAGACCGTGACGCTGACCAATAACCCGCTGGTTCAGCGTGTCGGCCAGGTTCAGCACCGCGTCAATCTCATTTTTCACCATCCGGCCCAGCGGGATCCCGGTCCAGTCTGAGACCACCGCAGCCACCACGTTCTCATCCACCGCGGCAAACAGCAGCGGTTCGTCACCCTGTAAGATCTTCAGCGCCTGCTGCTGTTCTGCCAGCTGGCCGCGCAGTTCAGCCGTATCCTCATCTCCCGCCGCAAACAGCGCGGCACGCAGACGGATAATCTCCTGCACCCGCGTGCGCTCTTCTTCCCAGCGACGGGCCAGAGCTTCGCGTTGGGTTTCGAATGCGTCACGTTCGGCGGTTAAGGTCGCCACACGCGCCGGATCGCCCGCCCCCACGCGTGCTTCGCGTTCAGCAATCTCCAGCTCCACGTCCAGGGCCGCCAGGTGACGCAGACAGTCTTCCAGCTGAGCAGGCGGCGCGCTCTGGCTCACCGCGACGCGGGCGCAGGCGGTGTCGAGCAGCGCGACGGCTTTGTCCGGCAGCTGACGCGCCGGGATGTAGCGGTGGGACAGCTTCACCGCCGCGCTGACCGCTTCGTCGAGCAGCAACACCTGGTGGTGCGTCTCCAGCGGCGACACGGTGCTGCGCAGCATCAGAATGGCTTTCGCTTCGTCCGGCTCGTGAACCTGCACCGTCTGGAAACGACGGGTCAGCGCAGGATCTTTCTCAATGTATTTTTTGTATTCCGCCCAGGTGGTCGCGCCGATGGTGCGCAGTTGCCCGCGCGCCAGGGCTGGCTTGAGCAGGTTAGCGGCATCGCCGGTGCCCTGCTGTCCGCCTGCGCCAATCAGGGTGTGGATCTCATCGATAAACAGAATAATTGGCGTGGCGCTGGACTGCACCTCGTTAATCAGCGCCTGGAGGCGCGCCTCAAATTCCCCTTTCATGCCCGCTCCGGCCTGAAGCATGCCGATATCCAGCAGCCACAGCTGAACGTTTTGCAGCGGCTCCGGCACGTCGCCGTCGGCGATACGCAGCGCCAGCCCTTCCACCACTGCGGTTTTCCCGACGCCGGCTTCCCCTGTCAGCAGGGGGTTGTTCTGGCGACGACGCATCAGGATATCGACCATCTGGCGGATCTCTTCATCGCGCCCCACCACCGGGTCAATCTTGCCTTCCCGGGCGCGCGCCGTCAGATCCTGACCATACTGCGCCAGCGTGCCCTGCGCAGCCGGTACTGCCCCGGCAGGCGCGTCCGCAGCGGCGGCGGCCTGCTGGCTCTCTTTGCTGCTGGCGCAAATGGCGTCGAACTGCTCGACCAGCACCTCAACGTTAAGACGGGTGAACTGCGCCGAAATACTTTTCAGCACGTTAGCCAGATTCCACGTTTTCAATATGCCGATCAGCAAATGGCCGCCGCGGATGCGGCTGACGCCAAACTTCAGCGAGCCGTAGACCCAGGCGCGCTCGACGGCGCTGTCGATATGCTCGGAAAGATCAGACACGGAACTCGCGCCACGCGGCAGGGCATCCAGCGCCGCCACGATATCGCGCGTCAGCTGCTGTTCATCAAGGGCGAAGTGACGGATGACCTGTTGCAGATCGCCATCCTGCTGCTGCATCAGCTGATGCAGCCAGTGCACCAGCTCAACGTACGGGTTGCCGCGCAGCTTACAGAAGGCAGTCGCGCTTTCCAGAGAGGTAAATAACAGCGTATCCAGTTTGCCGAAAAGCACGGCACGGCTAATTTCTGACATGTTAGTTTCCATTAACAATGATTCGGTATACGGAAGGATTATCGCTCTGCGCGATACACCAGATCGCCACGCGGAACAGGCTGAGGCTGAAGGCCGAGCCAGGTGTTGTACCCTAATCGCCCGGCGCTGCCGAGCGTGGCGCCCTGCACCGCATGGGCGCGCAGGATCACCCGTGTTTCCCATTCAAATTCCACCCCGGCGTACTGTCGCACCCAGTCGCGCAGCTCGGTGACCCATCCTTCGCCCGGCAGAAAACGGTTGTAGTCGTCTGCGCTCAACGGGCCAATCTCGAGCCGGAATTTATGCTGCACGTCGCGTACCGCAATGCCGAGAAAAGCGGACTCTCCCATGCGCGGCAGGCGACGCCCCTCACCCAGCTGTGCCTGCTCCCGCGTTGAGAGCGGCATCCACTGCGGGACGTTGGCCACCAGCCTGACCGGCACGTTGAAATAGTTGCGCAGGATTTTCTCCAGCCCTTCCGGGTCCCGCCCGTGGCGGGTCAGGTGCCCGGCGTGAGTAAAGCGGGCATGCGCGCTCAGGCTGCCTTTCGACATCTGGGCAGGCTGCCCCATGCCAATCAGCGATGCCAGATACCCTTCGAAGCGCCTGTTGTCGTCGCGATCCAGTGAAACGGCAGGCTGCGCGTCCGCCCAGGCGCGGTAGAACAGCAGCGTCAGGCGGTGGTGAAAGAGGTCGGCAAACGCGCTGAGGCTGTGATCCTGATGATGATGAATACGCTCGCGGGCATACTCAGTCATGTGCACCGGCAGTGGGCCGTTAGGACCAAACAGGCCGAAGCTCAGAATGGAAACCTCATGCAGTCCGTTCTCTTCCCGCTGCCGGACCTCAGCAACCGTTGACGGCGCAAAGCCCATTGAAGGCTGCTGACCAATACGCAGCGGCTCAAATTTAGGCAGCGGCGCGCGTCCCAGCGGGTAACGCTCGCCGCCCTGGGCATCAATGCGTCTTAACAGCTGGAACAGATCGTAGCGCCACGGCGTCTCGCGCACTCCGTGCCAGAACGCATCGGGCAGCGGCGTCAGGCGATGCACGCGCAGCGTTGCAGGGGCAACTTCACTCATACCAGCGCCCTTTTACCCATACGCGGCGCCCAGTAGCCGATTTCGCCGCGCTGCTGGCTCTTGAGCGTGAACTCCGTAAAGCTGTTGATGGAGACCAGGCGGGCAAAAAGGCGTTCCAGCACGCTGCCGAAAAGCCACGGGCTGGCGCCGGAAAAGGCACGTTCGTCCACCGTCAGGGTGATGCCGATCCCGCGGGCGAACACCACCGGGCCGGGTTCCGGCACGCGGCGGTGCACCGGCTCCAGCACGCAGTGACGAACGCCATCCACCTGACGGGCAACCGGCGTCTCGGCGAGGTTGGCGTACAGCCCTAACAGCTGACGCAGCGCGGCAGCGCCCTCTTCGTTTTCGCTGTCCATCAGGCTAAGGTAGTTCATTTGCAGCTGGCTGATGAGCCGCCAGGTGCTGAACCCTTCGGCCAGTGCCGGACGCGGCGGCGTCGGGCCTTTACGCAGGGTTAACGCCTTCACCGGCATGGAGTCGGCCATAATAAACTGCCCAAGCTCCTGCTGGAGCATCAGCGGCAGGTCACGGCTGGTGCACAGCACCTCGGCGGAGATATAGCGCAGGTTTTCCTGCCACGGCGCGTGCTGCGCATCCACCAGCGAGACGAAGACCTCCGAGCCGATATAGCCCGTGCGGGTGCCATAGCGCAGCGCGTGTTCGGAGAGAACGCGCTGCTCACGGCGCAGGGAAAAATAGGCGCCGTAGTTGCCCGCGTCTCCGCTCCAGGTACTCCAGAACGGACGAAACGTCTGGTCGTCCCGCTGACCATCCGCGCTGGCATAGATTTTTTTCACGGCATAAATTTCATAATCCAGCGGGCGGATGTTATCCACCACCAGGTGGTATTCATGCTGGCTTTCGCTCAGCTTCTGCCGGGCCGCCACTTTCGGGAACAGGTTGATCACCGGCGTGCAGTGCAGCGCCAGGTGGCTGGCATCCACCACGCGCTCCAGCTGATCGTCGCTCTTGTCGAGCAGAATGAAGATATCAAACGCTTTTTCGTCTTCGCAGCGCTGGATCAACTTGCCCAGCCCGCTCAGGCTGATGAAACGAAAACGCGCCGGGAACGCGAAGTACTCCTGCAACAGGCGATAGCCGTCAAAGTTACGCAGATCGTCCGGGAGCAGGGCCTGGTCCGCATCAAAACCTTCCTGACGCAGGGCGTCAGACGACAGCAGCTGGCGCTGGGGCTGCTTGCTGACCGTCTGGCAGACGATGCCCGCGTGGTGCTCCATCACCAGCTCCAGCAGCTTCAGCGCCTCGATGTCCGGGCCGCTTAAGAAGAACTCCAGGCGGTCAAAATCCAGGTGCCCGAGATGCTGCGGGCCATCGCAGGCAATGCGGACCCGTAAGGCGCTGCTGATCCCCCGCTGACTCAGGCCGAGCTGGGCCAGCGGCAAATCGGCGGGAACGCCGCCCAGCTCGATCCGCTCAATTTTTAACGGCAGCAGGTTGACCTCATGCGCCGTGGTATAGCTGCACGTAACGCCGGTTTTTTTCAGCGCCAGGCTGTCCATCATGGTGCCGCGCGGCACAATAAAGCCTTTGCTCAGGTCGCCCCGGCTGCTGTCGGGCTGAATTTCAGCGATCGCCATCGACGGCGTAGGCGCCAGATAATTTGGCGCAATCATCTCCAGCATACGCTGTGAAAAGCGCGGGAATTCGGCGTCCATTTTCATCTGCACGCGGGAGGTCAGGAAGGCGAAACCTTCCATCAGGCGCTCAATGTACGGGTCCGCCACTTCGATGCCGCGCATGCCGAGCCGCCCCGCCACTTTCGGGTAGCGTTCGGCGAACTCCGCGCCCATCTCGCGCAGATAGGCCAGTTCACGGTTGTAATATTCGAGCAGTTTGCTTTCCATCATTACCCCGCATCTTTCAGTTCAAAATGGCCGTTTTCCAGATCGACGTCGGTGCGAAAGAGAAACTCCAGCGGATACGGCACGCACCACAGGCGGCCTTTGATTTCGATAGACAGAACGTTGTGCAGATCTAACGAGGAGGTATCGGACACGCAGCGAACCTGAAGCCCCTGGGGCAGGATCCGCGGTTCAAAGTTAATAATCGCTTCGGTGAGCTTGCGCTGAATGTCGTGCCATTCGATATCAGACATTCTTTTCCCCGCCAGCGGCGCGACGCCGAAGTTAACGACGGAACGGCTCACCTGCGTCAGCCCGCTCAGATCGCTGGAGGCATCGTGGTTGATGGTATTAAACAACCACTGTAAATCCCGCAGGACGTTACGACGCAGCGCGGCGTGGGTAATCAGATTGCTGTTGGCGGACTCGCGTTTTTTTTCCGGATCGTTATCCGTCAGGCGATCCAGCAGTGAGGGCTGCATTTTGTCGCGCGCCCCCACTTTCTCCTGCCTGCTGCGGGCCTGCCAGCCGCTGCGCAGCAGATCGCCTTCGCCAGCGGTATTACTCATCCGCACCATCCGAGGTAAATGTCACCAGGCTCAGGGTAAGCAGCGGGCTTTCGCTTTGCTCGCTCAGCCAGGCTTTCTGCCCCATGCCTTCATACAGGACACCGTCGTCGTCGAGCGGGAGCCACTCGGTGGTGCGCCCCAGTCTAACGCTATCGGAAGCGCCGTCAGCAAACGGATAACGCGCCGGGATCTGACACACCTGCTCGGTGCCGTCCGTGAGGCGGACCAGCGCATGACGCCACACCAGATCGGTCACGCTGGCCGGAGCCTGAAAACGGATCGCATCGATGGCGCAGAACGGCACCCAGAAATAGCGGCCATTGACCAGGGTTTCACACACTGGCCCCAGACGGGCATCGCCGTCCATCAGCCATTCAAAGGTGTGGCTCTCTTCATTCTCCAGCGTGACCTGCCCGCGGCTTGCCGGGGCCTGTTCGAGTGCCTCCAGGCGCAGCGTTTGCGCTTGCCCGGCGCGTTCGGTCAGCGCCTGGGCTAACCTCGACAGCCACGGCCACTGCGCCTCGGGCATTGCCGGTCGCGCCTCTCCCGCGAATACGCGCGCCCGCTGCTGTTCACCCTGAATGGCCTGCTCCAGCAGCGTTACGGTTGGTTTTGCCTGCGGCATCAGCGCCAGCCAGCTCTTCAGCTGGGTCAGGGCGCGCGCCCAGTTGCCGCTGAGGATCAGAAACTGCACAAACGCGGCGCGCAGATCGGCATCCGCCGGACGAGCTTTGATTTCGGCTTCCAGGCGAAGCAGCGCGTCGCTAATCGACTCACCCGCCAGACGTTGATAAAGCGTATTCATAGCCCCTCCTTAATTCGTCGCGCGCCAGGTGCCCACTGCCGGATCGCGCAGCTGCGGACGCAGCGTGTCAATCAGAACAACGTTCAGCTCCGCGCCCGGTGCAACCCATGCGCTCCAGATCTTCTTCACCTCTGCGATACGCGCCTGGAGTCTGGCGTCGTCGCTGGCGATCTCACGGGTGATTTCCACCGCCACCGTGCCGTTGCTCTTCCAGCCGTTCAGAGTGCTGTCGTACGGCAGGATCATCCAGCTCTGGTCGCTGTTCGGGGTGCTGAAGACCATGCGCTCTTTGTTGACGGAGGTGATCAGCGCCTTTTCAGGATCGACCGCGTTGTTCAGTCCCATCACCGGGAAGCCGTGAATGTAGGTGACCGGAATCGCTTTCTGCGTCCCGTTACGATTTTGCGTCACCACGGTGTGGCCGCTGAGCCAGCTACCGTTGCCGCAGCGGGTGGTGTCGGAATCCGGAATAAACAGCGCCGGCGCGGAGGAACCGCCCTCCCAGAAGGTGCGCAGGTGGCAACCGTCCTGAAGGGTGAACTCCTGCCATGGCGTACGATCTGCCGCCACGGTGTGCGTCTCCGGATTCTGGTCAGGCGGCAGCAGCGCGCCTGAGGTGGTGGTCGTTGCCGCCGTCGTTTCCTGCTGTTTCACCACCAGCGCCCAGTCCTGTGCTTTAGCCGCTGTGCCCCGGGCAAGCGTCGTGCCTTCCGGATCGTTAAGCGTCCAGTTCAGGGTATTCAGCTTGCTGCACTGGTGCTCCAGCAGCGAGCCAAGGCGCGGCACGAAGTTTTCCAGCACCGAAACCTCTTTCTTGCCGTTCGCCACGATACGCAGCGCAACGTCCGCCTTACACCAGCTTTGCGGCGTATTGTCTTTAATGTTGTCGATCCAGATATCCAGCTTCTGCGCAGGAGACTGCACGATGCGGAAGTTTTCAGCCTGTGCGGTGGTCGCCACCGTCAGAAGAGCCAAACCCGATAGCCAAAGTTTCATATCAATCCTTGTGTGTCTAATCAGTTCCGCAGGGAAGAAATTGTGCTGCGTCAGAGAGCGTATGCAGCAAAGTGGTGTCCTGAGGGTTGCCCATCCACACCGCCACGGCGGTATAGTTATCCTGAGCATTGCCCTCCTGTTCGGCATTCTTTTGAATGATTTGGTTCATTAAGGTCAGCCACTCCTGTGGCGTATTGACCATGTGCAGCGACTGCTTCATCTGCTCTTCGCTAACGCCGTGCCAGAAACCGTCGGTGCAGAGCAGGAAGGCATCACCGTCCTCGACCTGCACGACATCGCTGTAGCTCGCTTCCGGTCCGCCATTCTCAATACCCAGCGCCAGATACAGCAGGTTGCTGTTGAGATCGTCGGTCTGATGCCCGGCATCTTTCATCTGCTGGACGAGGCTGTGATCGGTGGTGACATGCCACAGCCAGCCGCGGCGAAACAGGTACAGGCGGCTGTCTCCGGCGTGCGCCCAGTAAGCCAGACGGTAATCCCTGTCGATAAACAGGCTGACCAGCGTGGTGCCCATCCGGCGATAGTCCTGCACGGCCTGTTGTTCGCTGAGGATGGTGCGGTTCGCCGTTTGGACGTAGTCACGAATATGCTGCGCATTCAGGTGCTTGTCGCCGTCAAAGCGGGAAATAATGCTGTTGCGGGCCAGCTCAGCGGCCACCTCGCCGCCCGGCAGGCCCGCGATGCCGTCACAGACGACAAAGCAGGCTGAACGTTCCCCGATGGTTTCTCCCGTCTGATCCTGGTTGCTGGCGCGCGTCCCCTGGCGGGAGAGAGAAGCCGTTGCGATATTCATTTTTCTTCCGATCCGCTTTGTGAGTCTTTGTACTGATTGACCTCCATGTCATAGGCATGGAGGAAGGCTTCGCCAAACAGGGTATGGAAGTCGTCCTCGATCTCGCCCGCCGTCTCGCCATAGCTGCGAACGAAATAATCCCACAGCGCGGCTTTACGGCTGCCCGGCAGCGCCAGGCGTGACGTCATCCCGTTCTGCTTCGCCTGCTCTTCCAGCTGTTCCGGATTAAAGGATTGCAGCATGGCGGCGATAATGGCGCGGATACCGGAGATCATCCCCAGCTGGTGCGCCTGGAGATCGATTAGCGCATCACGCACCGATTTGGTCGGCGGCATAAAGCCCGGCATCGGCGTGCCGAACATCTGGATCAGCACCGTTTTCCCGGTCGGCAACAGTTTGAACGGGTTGTTCGCATCGTCGAGCACCATGGTCATATCGGCTTTCACCCCACGCTTGAGGATGGAGCGCGAGGAGAGCAGCGCCACGGTCCCCTGCGAGAACATGCCCAGGATCTGCCCCAGCTGACGCATATTTTCCCGGTCAAACTGCGGCACCGGCTGCATTTCGCTCAGGCCCATGCCCTCCAGCAGCGCCTCCAGCAGTTCGCCCTGAAGCACCTCGCCCCGCTCGCCGGTCTGCGCGGAGGCAGCAGGCGAAGCAGCGTTTTTAACCGGGTCGATACGCAGGCGGCCTTTAGGCGCCTGCGCGTTGCTGCGCGCCACGGCCTGCGGCGTTGGCATGGTGAAGCCAGCGTAATCGGGACGCGCGGGCTCTTCTTCCGCGCGCGGCGCATCCTGTGGTTCAGTCGGTTCCGGATCGAACAGCGGTGAGCTGGCCAGCGCATCCTCTTCCTGTGCGGCTTGCGGTTCAGGCTTTGGCTCCGGCTTATCGGCCACGATTTCATCCGGAAGGGTTAACGGCGCGCCACCCATCAGGCCGAGGGGGTCATCGTGACGCGCGGCAGGTGCGCTCGCCGACCCGCCAAACAGGGCTAACGGATCAAGTTCGTCCGACGCCTCTTCCTTTGGCTGGGCAGGTTTGCTTTCGTCCGGCTGTACCAGCGTTGAAGGGGTGACATCGTCAAAGATGCTCTCTTTTTTAAACAACGCTTCATCGCTGAACAGCGTGTCCGGGTCAACGTTTTTACGTTCAAGCGACGGTTCGGCGTCGTTAAACATTGACAGCGGATCTTCGGCATTCCGCTCCGGGGCCGCAGGCTGAGAGAACGGATCGTGGGATGCCGCGGGCTGTGGTTTTGCCCGGTTGCTGGAGATGCTGTCGGAGATGGAAAACTCCTGCATCAGGCTGTCCCAGATTTCCGACGGCACGGCCGTAGGTTCAGCTTTTCCGCGAGGCGCGGCGCTGGCCGGTTTCGGTTGTGGCGCCGGAGCAGGTGTCGCAGCTGGGCGCGCCTGCTGCATGCTGGCCGCCATGCGGCTTACGGGCTGGGTGTCATGAATGAGTTCGCTGACTTCAATGCGATAATCATCAATACCGAGAATATCCCCATCCTGAAGCTCAACCTGACGCCCACGCTCCAGCGGGATATCATTCAGTACCACGCGGGTAACGCTGCCGCGGTTCGTGACGCGGCATTCGCCACTGGCGTCGACGTGAACGATGGCCTGCAAACGCGAGATGGTGCGGTCATTGTCCGGCAGCACCAGATTGTTATCCGTACCGCGCCCAATGGTGCCGCCCGGGGCATAAAAATCACAGCTGCTTTGCGGCGGCTGATGACCGGGTTTCGTAGAAATAATCGTGAATCGCATGGCGTATTCCTGCTGGTATGATTAGCGCTCAAACGCTGCCGCTCTCGGGGGTGAAAACGGCGGGGTTTGGGGGTTATGGGCTGATTAAAATTATTTGACTACATTCAGGAAAATAATGCCAATAAGCAGCCATAGCGTGAAAAGAAAGGCCTGAGCTTTATAGCGTCGATGCAGTTTTAATATCCAGCCGATTCTCTCTTCCGGTAATGCCTGA
The DNA here is from genome assembly GCF_000492855.1 of Enterobacter sp. MGH 38. Taxonomy (NCBI): domain Bacteria; kingdom Pseudomonadati; phylum Pseudomonadota; class Gammaproteobacteria; order Enterobacterales; family Enterobacteriaceae; genus Enterobacter; species Enterobacter sp. MGH 38. Next base: position 1,727,624 of record NZ_KI535608.1, read on the forward strand.
ACGAATTTATAGGCATCGTCCTGAACATTTCTGTCTTTGGTAAATTTCATCTTCACGCCTTTGCGAAGACGAACAAACCAGATTATTTTATGATAATTAGCCAGTGAACCAAAAAACGATGCATAATTTGTTATCAGGTCGATATCATAGCCTTTTTGGCGATATTCAGAGAGGAGCCACTTATAATCTGACTCGTGTTTTTTAAAGAACCGAGAACTGTAAACATCCATGATTACAACGTTAATAAATAAAAGCACAAGAAACAATAACGTTATATTTGCCAGGCATAAAGATGACATGCTTTTAGGGTCCTGTAGCAATCAATAAGAACAATAGAAGCATCAAAAAGACAACAAAAAGTGTCATCCTGTAAAACATTTTTATCCATGAGAAATCGTATATCGATGATACTAATGCCTCTGCCTCCGGAGGGAGATTTTTTTTGCTATTTTGCTTTGTGGCTTTTCCAGCCAAAATCCTTTTCATAAGGAACACACGATGCGCAAATCCGGGAAGACCAAGTTGTTCATAAAAAAGATAATCGTTTACATCTAAATATTGCTTATCACTCAAAATATGAAATGATTTTGATAGCTCCAGGGAATATTTACGATAAAAATAAAAATAAAAACACAAAGAAGCAAACAGTCCTAAAAAAACCAATAAAAGCAATATTAAACGCAAATCTCCATACATTTATTCGTCCCCAGAAAAAATCAAGTTACTAATCCCTTCACCCAATTCAGCCCCTCCTTTAGTACCCATCCAGGCTCCCGCAGAAGTAGCGCCTAGTCCTACAACAATTCCACACACAAGGGCACCAGTACCCATCGTAGGTATTCCCATTGCACCGCAAAGAGCGCCAGTACCTAAAGACGCAGCCCAGGCTCCTCCCGCAGCACCAAGCGTACCTCCACCAAACTTACTATATTCAGTAACAGCAACTTTTCCACATTCATCTTCACGATCGACAGTACAGGCTTTATAAACATCATTAGAAGTATTCAAAAAAGAGAAACCTAGTGAGATCCAGCCCCCTGCTTTCATAATACTAGCCGCGCGAGAAGAGCGTACAATATAATCTGAATATCCAGGGATCGCGCCGACACCAACCGTACTCCATTCATGGACGATAGAGCGGCTTGATAAGTTCAATGCTTTTTTAATATTTTCGTAGGTTTGAATCTTAAGTGTTAGCTTGCTTAGGTTATTTAATAAAGGTTTTAGCTGAGAGAATAACACCCTTCTTTCCATATAAAACTGCTGACCAATTAAAGAACCTTGGGATATAAACTGATTCTGATAAGTCCTCTCAATTTTAATGAGTATATTTTCAATTTGCCTGAAATATTTCTCACCTAAATCACCAGCATTCCCAGCTAGTTTATCACCTAAGGAAGTCAATGCGGAAATATTGTCATAATTAGCGTGGAGATACTCTGCAACCGATGTGTTTAATGATGCCAGCGCATGGTTAATTTTCTGTTTTGCCCTGGAAAGAATACTCAGTTGCGATGACTGATTCGTGTTGTCTGGGTCAGCCACGATGAGTAACTGCCCTGGTTTTAACCAAGGTGTGTCATTGTTTATTTGCATAAAGTATCTAGCGGCTTCGCTATTTACATTATTAAACAATAATCGAGCTTGATAATCTAAAGTTCCAGGATGTTGGACCACACAGTAGCCCGGGCTAACGGTTGAACGATGTGTCATATTTAAACCCTTTAATCAACACACATAGTTGTCCAGAGTTTGCAGTGGTGAATTGTTTAATTATTTTATAATTAAATAAACATTCAAACGCCGATGCACTCTCGAAAACACCGAGGTTTGAAAATTATATCATTCACTTGCCGTTAAAAGTAACTCGCAACTTATACCTTTCTTTAATATTAACCGTGCAGCATATCGAATAGCAGTTTTTTCATTGACAATCTTCAATACAACATCATACTCACTTTTGCGCCAGTCAACCTCATTCAGACGAATACACTCCTCTGTAATCAGATATGCATTGCTGGAAGTTGGTCATGAGAATTAATAGTTTTCCATTGATTACCAACGCGTTTCATTACAGATGGTGCGAAAACTGATACAGGCCCATTAAAATTTGCATCCAGGCTGATATCAAAACAAGGGATTTTGTTTTTTTAACGTAACAGAAAGTTTCTTATACTGTGCAGGTGGTGAAATGCAAGCACTACAGGCTAATGCGATTAATATTACGCTTAACTCTCTAATCATCATTCATCTGCAACATATTTGGAATTAATCATCATGACCGGGGAGGTTCCCCGGTCATGGATGAACAATTACGCTTCTTTGTTCTCTTTGATGTTCCAGCCAGCGCTGCTTTCAGCACCTTTACCACCGGCAGTGGTCTGCTCCCAGTACTGCTGTTTCACTTTCGCAGCCTGGAATGCATAGGTCACGCCAACGGTATCGCCGTTGTCGGCACCGGTGTACTGAACGGAAGTCACGAGAACGTCTTCCAGGGTGATGCGGGTATATTCAACCTGCTGACCACCCGCCTTGCAGACGGACAGTTCAACTTTGGTCAGGTGCTTACCGCTTGCGCAGTGTTTCAGGATTGCTGTAGTGGATTTGTCGATCAGAGCGTTAACGTGCAGATCGTTAAAGTTAACTTTACCGGCACCGCCGCCGCCGCCAACGCTCATATTACCCGGCTGGGACGCGCCCCAGGAGAAGGAGGTAATATCAGTCCAGCCGGTGTGGTTAGAATCTTTAGATTCGCCCGTAACACCCTCGACCTTCAGAAACATATCAATAGCCATAATATCTACTCTTCGTGGATGAACAATATTGCTTTCGAAAAAGCCCTTATATGGCAAACAGGAAAGCATGGGGCTGAATAAAACCGTCCATATTTTACCTCTGCCTCATATCAAACGACCCGTGTCATTTGACAGTCTTACATTCCCCCTGAATGAACGGAAAGAATGTGAAGTCTTTTACTACTGCGGATTATCCTGAATCCAGGTACGATCAGGATCGCCAATGATGAGCTGCGGAACCAGTTTATTCAGTTCGTCGCTATGATAAAGACGTAGACAATTTAAGGTTACGCCTTTTACATCAGGTTTGCGCTCCGAGTGGAAACCATTAATTTGGTTTTTATACTTCCGAATAATGGCGTTAACTTTGTCAGTACCGTTTTCAGCATCAAACGGTATCCATTCAATAAATGCACTCGCACTGCGGGCCGCATCAGCAGAAAATTGACTGCCTTTATCTGCTACCTGCGCAAGGCAGCGCGCCAGGACAAAATCTTTAACCACCTGCCGGTATGTTTGCTGCTGATAAAAATCAACGTAAGGGTTGTCACCGCGAGCAGAAAAAGATAAGCAAGTGAGCAAAAGAAATACGGTCTTTAAACACCTGAATATAATTATTTTAATTCCCAAAACCAGATTTCCTGACAGTACGGAAAGCAATCGGAGTTACATATAAAAGAATTATTACTCAGAGGCTCGATAAGGTCGATATGACCACCGCCATATCCATCAATTTTATTGAAGAAAACAACACCTTTTCGGCCCAACATTGAGCGTGCACCAGCCTCGCGGTCTTTAAAGATTTCTGCCTTGCCAAACACATGGGATTTATAAAGCTGATCGGCAAGTAATTTTGCGCCAGGCTCGATTGTTTTTCCCTTATAGGGACCGGTCTTTATGGGTAAACGCCCTGTAAATTCAACATTGCATTTTAACAATGCCAGGCTCATTCTTACCGCACAGGTATTTTCGTATGCCGGTTGTTGCTTGATAATCGTCGAATAATCGTAGCCAATTTCTGAAAAAACCTGTTCACCCGAGGCAAAACCCGCGCGTGTGTGATTTGAAGAGTAATGCTGACGTTTAAGTTGTTCGTATAATGGTCTCATTTGTCACTCTCCTTTTTTGCACGGGCGTAATTCTTTCATGCCGTCAATGATGATTTTTGAAGCGCGCTCCTCGCCTTGCTGTTTCGATAAGTTCGCAAAACGAGAATAGAGAAACTCATGTATTGTATTTGGCAAAAAAGGCCTGCCCTTGCACCATGCAGTGCCCTCAGACGCGTCGACTACGCCGAGAAGATACATATTTGCCTTAATGCGTTCACGTTCATTCGTTTTCGACAGCCAGGCTTTAGCAAAACGCTCTGCACTCAGATTTAAATCGTACCCTGTTAACAGCGTCGGATCGCGTTGGAAGTTCGATGTGTCATCCTGAGGCAATGCTTCCGCTTGAGGGTATTTGTAATTTCCAGCGTCAGCGCTTGCGAGAGTAGAAACTGCCAGCAAACTGGTCGCGATCACAAGTATATGTTTCACCGTCTATCCTTATTCACTGACAGAAATAAGCTAAGCTCTTCCGCTCAGATGGCCGGCCCCTTCGGGCCGGCAATCGTCATTACGCGTCCTTCGTCTTCAGCGACGGCAGTTTAGATACCAGACGCAGGGAAACGGTCAGACCTTCCAGCTGGTAGTGTGGACGCAGGAAGAACTTCGCGGCGTAGTAGCCAGGGTTGTCTTCAATTTCCTGCACCTGCACTTCCGCCGCCGCCAGCGGTTTACGGGACTTGGTTTCCTGGGAGGAGTTCGCCGGGTCACCGTCGACGTAGTTCATCACCCAGTCGTTCAGCCAGCGTTCCATCTCTTCGCGCTCGCGGAAGGAGCCGATTTTGTCGCGCACGATGCACTTCAGGTAGTGAGCAAAACGACAGCAGGCGAACAGGTAAGGCAGACGGGAGGCCAGGCGCGCGTTAGCGGTGGCATCCGGGTCGTGGTACTCGGCCGGTTTTTGCAGGGACTGCGCGCCGATGAAGGCGGCGAAGTCGGAGTTTTTGCGGTGAACCAGCGGCATAAAGCCGTTTTTCGCCAGTTCCGCTTCACGGCGATCGCTGATGGCGATCTCGGTCGGGCACTTCATGTCCACGCCGCCGTCATCGCTCGGGAAGGTGTGGCACGGCAGGTTTTCCACCGCCCCGCCGGATTCGACGCCGCGAATCGAGGTGCACCAGCCGTACTCTTTAAAGGAGCGGTTGATGTTGGCCGCCATCGCATAGGCCGCGTTCGCCCAGGAGTAGCTGTTGTGGTTCGCGCCGTCGGTCTGCTCTTCAAAATCAAAGCTGTCGACCGGGTTGGTGCGAATGCCGTACGGCAGGCGCGACAGGAAGCGCGGCATCACCAGGCCCAGATAGCGGGCATCTTCCGATTCACGCAGTGAACGCCAGGCGGCGTATTCGGTGTTCTGGAAGATTTTGGTCAGATCGCGCGGGTTAGCCAGTTCCTGCCAGGACTCCATCTGCATCACGCCCGGTGCGGTACCGGTGATGAACGGACAGTGGGCCGCGGAGCCAATGCGCGCCATCTCGCCCAGCAGCTCAACGTCCTGCGGGCTGTGGTCGAAGTAGTAGTCGCCTACGATGCAGCCAAACGGCTCGCCACCGAACTGGCCGTACTCCTGCTCGTAGATTTTTTTGAAGATCGGGCTCTGGTCCCAGCCCACGCCCTTGTAGCGCTTCAGGGTGCGGCCCAGCTCCTGCTTGGAGATGCTCATAAAGCGGATCTTCAGCATCTCGTCGGTTTCGGTATTGTTCACCAGGTAGCTCAGGCCGCGCCAGGCGCTCTCCAGCTTCTGGAACTCCTCGTGGTGAATGATCTGGTTCACCTGCTGCGAAAGCTGCTCGTCAATACCGGCAATCAGGTTCTGAATGGTGCGGTAGGTATCGTTTGAGAAGGTCACGGTGTTTTCCAGCGCCTGCTGCGCCAGGGTTTTAACCGCGCTTTCTACGGCAGAGCGCGCCTGATCGGTTTTCGGGCGGAACTCTTTATTCAGCAGCGCGCTGAACTCGTCCTGGCTGAACGCCTGGCCCGCCTGCTGATCGTGTTGTTGAGTCTGGTTGCTCATCGATTATTCCTCGCTACCTTTCGCACTTTCGTCATTTTTTGGCATCTGGCTCAGGGATTTGAGCAGCGTCGGATCCTGAAGGATTTTTGCAATCAGCTCTTCCGCGCCGTTTTTGCCGTCCATGTAGGTCAGCAGGTTAGAGAGCTGGGTGCGGGCTTCCAGCAGCTTGTTCAGCGGCTCTACTTTACGGGCCACCGCGTCCGGCAGGAAGTCGTCCATGCTGTCAAAGGTCAGATCGACGTTGAGCTTACCTTCGCCGGTCAGGGTGTTATCCACCTGGAACGCCACGCGCGGCTTCAGCGCCTTCATGCGTTCGTCGAAGTTGTCGATGTCGATTTCCAGGAATTTACGCTCGTCGACGGCTGGCAGGTTTTCCACCGGCTTGCCAACCAGATCGGCCATAACGCCCATCACAAACGGCAGCTGAATTTTGCGTTCTGCACCGTAGATCTCTACGTCGTATTCGATCTGCACGCGGGGAGCACGGTTGCGTGCGATGAATTTCTGTCCACTGTTACTCATTGCCATGATGTTCTCCATCAAAGATGCGCGGTGAAGGTGAAACGGCAGACTCCATGCCTGTCGTCATAATGCCAGGACGCGTCATTCGCGGCGTCCAAAGATGTTTTCCAGTTGGTTAACGCCGTCTGGCGCCAGGTCGCGAATAATGTCCATAAAGTTGAGTTCAGACAGCCGCTGCACCCGTTCAATCATCAGCGGTGCGGGATGGCTGGGTTCGTACTGCGCAAAGTACTGTTTCGCTTTTTCCAGCATTAGCTGCGCGTCGGCGCGGCTGGTCACCTGCACGCTGCGCCAGTCGGTGACCGGCTGAACGGGCTGCGCTGCCGCAGGCTGCGGCTCAGCGTGCTGTTCAGCCTGCGCGTCACGGTTCGGCAGCAGCTTACTGATGTCGGTCACCTGACACGCGCTGGCGACCAGCCCGACGGTTTTCAGCAGCTGTTCCATCTCCGGTACGCCACTTTCCCCGAGATAGCCGGTAAGCAGTTCGCGGATGGCCAGCAGGCGTTCGTTGATCACGATTACCGCTTCGGTGCCGGGCTGATCGCCCCGGGCCAGCTCATCGATCAGTCGTGGACGCCCGCCCGGATAATCCGGACACTCGGTTTTACTGCCGTCAAGCAGCGCCTGGGCGTCACGGAGCGAAATCTCATCGCCGTTTGAGCGGAGCAGTGAGGCGTTACGTACCGCGACCGTCAGGTCAGATTTATCACTCAGCCCGGCGAGGGCGTTGATGCGGTAGAACGGATCGGTTTCGCCATACTCTTCCAGCAGCGGGTAAAGCTGCTCCCAGTAACGGGACAGGGCTTCCTGCACCAGCAGTAGCCCGTCAGCGTAACCTGCCAGCCCGCGACGACGTGTCCAGGCATGGGTTAACGCCAGCATGACGCGAAGATCTTTGGTGCGTCCCAGTAGGCTGGTGGCGAGTTTTTCCACCGTGTTCCAGTCGGCAGGCTCTGCCGGAATGATGGTGTCGCCAAACTGCTGCTCGGCTTTGCCCTGACTGGCCTGCCCCATGGCCTGGAAATCAGCGTCGTACTCCAGGTTTTCACCGCAGGGGTTGTCGGGGCTTATCGGCGCGAGAAATTCATCGATATTCATAAGATCCCTGCTTATTCAAACATAGGCGGGTAAAGACCGTGGCGGCCCGGACGGGCGCCGCCTGCCGGATCGAACAGCAGCGTAAAGAGCTGCCCGGTAAAGTTTCCGCTGTGGACGTGGGTGTAGAGCGGATAACCGTCGCAGCGGTTTGTCCACCAGTAGCTGGTCTGGCGCAGCGGATCAAAACACTCCGCCGCCTGCGGCCAGCCCAGCGTGCTCTGACCCTCGTCGTCATAGCCAATCACGTCGAGAATGTCGGAACGCTTTTGCGGCTCAACCGGCTGGGGCGCCGGGATGGTCATCAGCATTTCATCCAGCTGGGAGGCAGAATAGCTGTTACGCACCGCGTGCAGCCCCAGACGGCCAAGCTGCTGGTACCAGCTCTCAGCCTGCCCGAGCAGGCGGGATGACCACTCGGCGGGGGTGAAGCTCAGTTGCAGGCATACCGGATAGTGGCGGCCTACGCTGTCACGGCCCGGCAGCAGGCAGCCCATCTGAATCATCTGGCTACCGAGCATCGGCGGGACGACAAAGTTCCACACCGGGGCTTTAGAAAACGGGCGCTCGCCGCTGCGCTGCTCTTCCTGTTGCCAGGCCAGCAGGCCGACCTGGAACCAGTGCGACCACTGGCGTTGCAGGGTATCCGGAAAGCGACGCTGCAAAAAATCTCCGGCGCTGGGTAATTTGCCATACCAGCTATATCGGTTCATCGCAGGGGTATTCGTCATACGGCTGTCCTTGCGGTTATGGGCATGAGAAACGGGGAAGCTGGAACGGATTGCGGATGCTGTTCGGGGCAAACTCCAGCGTGACCTGATGTCCGTCGACGTTGAACGTGGCCTGACGGCTCAGGCTACCCGCGCCAGGGCTGGTGCGCGCCTTGTCGAAAAAGCGGTTGAGCGCCCAGGAACCGTTAGTCACCAGCGTTGCGGTGCTGCCATTGGCCAGACCGAGCTGCATACGCACCTGGTTCGTCCCGCCCGGCCCCGGCCAGGTCATGATCTGCACCGCCTGCGGACCGTGGCTGTAGCGCAGCAGCTGGCCGTCCACGTCCAGCGTCAGGTTCAGAATGGTGTTGTCCATCCGCACGGTGCGCACCGTGACCTTAAAGGATGGCGTGGTCGCGCCGTTGGCAAAGAAGGCATCGCGGACAGACTGCGCCTGCTGGAACGGACGCAGCAGCCCTTCACTGCCCGGCAGCGTTTTACCGTCGATGCCCGGCATAAAGCGCCAGTTCGCCTGGGTGGTGTCCACCTTGTTGGTCAGGTTGTCGCGGAAAAAGGTGTCCATCAGTCCGGTGCCCGGCGCGAACATGCGGGCGAGATCGTCCGGCGTCACCTCGGTGCTGGCGCTGCGCACCAGCGGGTAACGCCCGGCAATCGCCTGACGGCAGAACCCGCCCACTTCCACGTTGATGCGCTTACGCACGTTCTCCAGATCGCGACGCTGGGTATCGCTGCTTGCGCCCACGGCCATATTACTGAACATGGTTTGCAGCCCGCTCGGCAGACGGCCCGCGCTGGCTTGCAGGCGGCTGATGGCATCGCCGCCCGGCGCGGGCATACCGCTGTTTGCTGCATCCTGAACGGCTGTCAGGTAGCGATAAAGCTCGTCAACCTGCTTGAGAAAATCATCAAAGACGATGGTCTTACCGCCCTTCTCCAGCGGCTGCGCCAGCTCAATCATCGGCGCATAGTGGTCGGTCACCAGTTGCTCAGGCGCCTGCGTCACAACCGCGCCCTGCGTCGGGGCATTGTCACCGTTGCTGAACAGCGCTTCCAGCGTACGGGTGGCGCGGTTGCTTTGGTCTTCCGCTTTCTGCGCATCTTCCAGGGCAGGCGCAGTGCGCGACAGGGTCAGCACCTTGCTCAGGTTAAGTACCAGACGGCGCAGCGGCGAGTTGGTGCCTGAAAGCAGGCGCGCGGTGTTGATGCGCTGGGAAAGATCGGCGCTGTTGTTGAGCTGAATGTCAGCGAGAAAGCGATCCCAGTTGACGATAAAGTCGCGCATGTAGAGCTGGCGCACGGCGTTATCGATCTGCTGTTTATCTTCCTGGGCGGTGGCTGCTCCCAGCACCCAGGCATCGTCCTCGTGCAGGGCGGTGGTCACGCTGTCGATCTGGTCGTTAAAACTTTTCCAGTAGCCGTCCGGCGTATAGAGCCCCGGCACGCCCTCACTCACCGGCTTGCCGCTCTTACGGGAAAACACCAGCTCGCTCTGCGGGCCGCCGAGATCTGAAAGCGAAACCGGCTTCAGGTTCTCATCATGCTCCAGCAGACGTTTCAGGCGGCCATATACGCGGGTGGAGAGCGGCTGCTGGTTGATGAGCGCCCTTTCACGGGCCACCAGATCCTCATCCTGCGCATACGGTGAAGCCTGAATTTTTGGCTCCAGCAGCTGGGTCAGGTGCCATTCCAGCTCCTGAAGCTGCGCCTGCGTCACGTTCTGCGGCAGGTTGCGTTGCAGGTTGAGCATCACCCACGAGTGCAGGAATTTGCCGTCATAGTGCTTCGGCTGGTAGAGCATCTGATAGGCTTTCAGCGCCTCATAGCTGTATTCCACGTCGCTTCCGTTGTCGTTGCGCAGCCAGGTGGTAATGTGCATCGCCACGGCAGGCAGCAGCATCTGATCCAGCGCCTTCTGATACAGAGACTGCGAGGCATCGCTGACGTCATCCCCGCGATAAAGCCCCATGCGGCGGGAAACCGGCGGGTCGTTAACGTCGAAGGCATCGCTTTTCGGCAGATCCACCAGGCTGTTAAGCAGCGGCAGAAGCGCAAACAGATCGCGCTGGGGCTGGTTTTGCAGCGCCTTGCTCTGCTGCTCCAGCATCGGCACTTTTGCGTCCACTTCTTCCAGATAGGCTTTATTTTTAGCGTAGCTGGTCAGCCACAGGCCACCCAGGATCACCAGCAGAGCCAGCAGCGCCGCGTAGCCGGACCACATCACGGCGCGGTTGCGAAGCTCCCACCAGCGGTTTTCCCCGGCGATACCCGCTTCCTGGAAAATCACGTTTTGCAGCAGGTTCTTAATGAAGAAGCTTTGACCCTTCGCGCCCGGTATCGGCGCCTCTTTGCTCACCGAATCCCAGCGCGTGCTTTCCTCCCCTTCAGGTAAGGAGAGCGCGCGGTTCAGCTCGCCCATCACGCGGTCAAACGGCATCCCTTCCTGGGTGCCGCTGGCGAAGTAGATGCCGCGCGGCGAAAATTCGGTTTCGAAGTTTGAGCGGGCAAAGACCGTGCTCAGGTAGTCTGCCAGTAGCGGACGCAGCGCGGCGAACTCCTGCGGGAAGAGATAGGCTTCCGCACGGGTTTTGGCGTCATGCTCTTTGAGCATGGTTTCCGGAAGGCCAGCATCCAGACGCTGTTGCAGCAGGGAAAATTCCTGCTGGAAGTTGCCCATCAGATCGTAATCGGCGTGTTTGGTCTGCTCCCACGGCAGCGTAAAGCCCCAGATCTGGTCGCGCTGGGCTTTGTCGTAATCCGCAAACCAGGCGCGGAAGCCTTTAAGCAGGTCCGCTTTGGTCACCATCACATAAACCGGGAAGCGAATACCCAGCTGTTCATGCAGCTCGGAGAGACGCTGGCGCAGGTTGACCGCCTGCTGTCGGGAGGCCTCAGCGGACTGCGAAAGCAGGTCGGAAATACTGATAGTAATAATCACGCCGTTGATGGGCTGGCGACGGCGGTATTTACGCAGCAGGTTGATAAATTCCAGCCACTCCCCGGCGTCCTGAACCTGCTCACTCTCCTGAGTGGTATAGCGCCCCGCGGTATCCAGCAGAACCGCCTCGTTGGTAAACCACCAGTCACAGTTGCGCGTGCCGCCAATGCCGCGCAGCGCGGTTTTACCGAAGCGATCCGCCAGCGGGAATTGCAGCCCGGAGTTGGCCAGCGCGGTGGTTTTACCGGAACCCGGCGCGCCAATAATGACGTACCACGGCAGCTGATAGAGGTATTGCGTGCTGAAGCGCTGCGTCCACTGTGCGCCATGTCCCGCTTTGCTGAAGTGGGCTTTTTTCAGCATCTGGGCGGCTTCATCGAAACGCCCGGCAAGGATCTGCTCCTCGCTGTTCAGACGTTTCTGCGGATCGGCCGCCTCCGGGCTGGTGGTATTTTCGTTGAGCTTGTCCATCAGCTTACGGTTCAGCCAGGCGTTATACAGCCGCGGCAGAATGTGGCTCTGGGCCCAAATCAGGTAGACCACCGCAATGCTGATGACGCGGTTCTGCTCTGATTCAAGCGGGCGGGTATCTACGATGGACAACAGCGGGCCAATCATCCAGATGACCGCCGCGAGCGCCGTTACGCCCAGGAAGCTCCACAGAATGCGATTGGTCAGTATAGAAAGTAGAGTAGTCAGCATCCTTAGTTTCCTTGCGGCAATCCGTTCAGCTCGGCCTGGGTATTGTCAGGCGACACCAGCAGCGTAATCTCCACGCGGCGGTTACGGGCGCGATTTTCAGGCGTGGTGTTAGGCGCTACCGGGTTGATCTCGCCCCGCCCTTCGGCTTTGACGCGCTCAGGCTGCGAGAGGCTACCCTGGAGCTGTTTTTGCACCGAACGGGCGCGCTCAAGCGAGAGTTCATAGTTGGAGGCGAAGCGTGCGCTGCGGATCGGCACGTTGTCGCTGTACCCCACCACCAGAATTTTGCCGCTGACGTTATTCATCGCCTGGGCGATGCGGTCGATGACCGGCTCATAGCGATCGCGCACCACCGTTGAGGCCGAGGCAAAGAGTCCGTCCCCTTTCAGGATCACCACGCTGCGATCCGCCTCATCCTTAACGGCCACCAGACCGGCATCAATTTCCGGTTTCAGGAAGCCGCGCAGGTTCAGCACTGCCGGCAGCTGACGCGCAGGCTGCTGGATCGTGGTTTCCGGCAGTTGGGACTGGTAAATTTTCGCCAGTACCGGGCTGGTGTTATCACCCAGACGCCAGTTCAGCACGATATAAAACAGGCAGGCGATAAAACCGACCAGCGCCACGCACGCCCAGAGTGGGATCATCGGCCGCCAGAGCTTGCGCAGAACGGGGCGATCTTCCGGGTGCGGCGAGAGCGGCGGCGGGTAGCTGCCGCGCACGCCACGGATCATCTGCCACAGGCGCTGTTTGATGGTTTCAAGCTGGGTCCGGCCATTGTCCAGCACGCGGTAGCGGCCTTCAAAGCCGAGCAGCAGACAGTAGTTGATCATCTCCAGCAGCAGAATGTGTTCGCGCGGATTCTGCGACAGACGCGCCAGCAGCTGGAAAAACTTCTCGCCGCCCCAGGTTTCGTTATGAAACGTCACCAGCAGACCATTGCTTGACCAGACTCCGCTGCTTCCCCAGGGAGTCAGCGCGGCGGCTTCGTCCAGCGCCGTGCAGAGGCAGTAGCGCGCGCCGACAATCACTTCATACGGTAAGCCCGCCTGCTGGCATCGCACCTCGAAACGGCGAATTTCGTCAATCAGGCGCTGGCGCAGCCCGACCTGATCGTCGTGGGAAACCGAATGACGGATTTGCGGAATCGCATTGAGCAGCGGATTGGCGGCCGCCACCAGCTGATTGTTCCCACTGGCTCCGGTAAACACGGCATCACTGCCGGTATCCTGTCGTTCCTGCATATTAAGCGCTCGCTTTATTATTCTGTCGGGCTACGGATGGCCCAGAACTCCATATCGAGACCCGGGAATTCCCCTGCGAGATGCAGCGCGAATGCCCCGGACTTGTCCATCTCGTGCCACAGTTCGCTGCCCCTTTCGAGTTCGAAATAGCTGTAGCCTGCATGCCACGGGATCTGCGGCGGCGCGACGGGCATTGCCCGAAGCATGATGCCCGGCAGCTGAAGCTGAACCAGATCGCGGATTTTCGAGACTGGCGCAACCTTCATCTGGGCAGGAAAATGGGTTTGCAGGTGTTCGCCGGGGACATTGGCTTTTACCGCCAGCACGAAGCCAAATTCGCGGACCATGCTGGTCTCCGGCACGGTGGCGATGTTCAGACCGTGGGAGCGTTCGTGCAGCGGCAGCTGGATGGCATGATCTTCCATCACCAGCGACAGTCCCTGACGCAGCATCAGCATCAGTTTGCTGAAGCAAACGGCGAGATCGTCATGGTCGTATACCGGCAGTATGCTCTCTGCGGTACGCTGCGGCGTCCAGGTGGCGAGCTCCGTGGCAAACGGCAGCCAGCTGAGCCAGAGCGCTTCCGGATGAAGCAGCGGCAGCGTTTTTAAATGTGAGACATCGCCAAGGTGGCGGTTGATCAGCGAGAGAAGCGTGAACTCAACCATCTCAGACGTATTGAAACGCCCCGGCTGACGCAGGCGGCCGCCGATCTGCTGGCTACGCTGCACCAGCAAGCCGTGCAGGTCATTGATCATGCCGTACAGCTGCGGGCTGTTATTGGCGTTCAGCATTGGCGGGATGTAGCTGTTATCCAGCCGCACGTGGTTGTCGTTACGCTTTTCAGCGACGTACGCCACGCCGATGGCGGTCCATTCTGCCGTCAGATCTTTCTCCAGCATCAGGGTCAGACGCAGGCGGCCAAACTGAACCGTCGCCTCCCCGACCGACATCGCGTTGTCGTCTTCCACCTCTTGTTCAAAGGTAATAAAACGCGCCAGAGAAGACTGCTCCTCGCTGAAAATCACCTCTTCACGGCCACCGCGACGAACCGGCAGCGCAAGCACCACCTTTTCATTGGTGAGATTATCGGGGATTTTTAGCGGAGCCGGACCGTTGCGGTCGCTGCGCACCTGGAAAAAGGTGCCGTCAGGCAGCAAACCGCTACAGTAGCTGAGGGCAATACAGCCCTGGCGAAGCATCGCTTCATCCAGCTCAAGGTCGAGAAAGCCCCAGAGATACGAACGCTGCAAGGCCCCCCACTCACGAACGTGGTTGAGGAGGTAACTTTCTGTCCGCTGAAAATGGTGGGGACGCAGGAACATGCCCTCGGTCCAGACGACCTTTTCTGCTTTCGTCATGATGATCTCTTTCCTGTTATGAAGGGCGTTACTGGCTGATGACCCGGATACCATTTACGTCAAGGAAGACGCTGGCCTGGAGTTCATCTGCGGACCATTTCCAGAACTGGTAAATCGCGTTTTCGCCGGGAACAGGCAAAGGAAGTGAGACGCGCCATTTTTTGCCGTCCAGCGCCTGGTATTCCGCCATCACGCCGATATAACGCGCTTCCGGTGAGCTTTGCCCGCTCAGGGTTTTCGAAAGCTGGCCCGGCATCAGGAAGAACACATCGCTGTTTAGCAGATTCGCGCCAAGCGTGGCTGACGCGTTGTTCTGTAAGGAGTAGAAGTCACTGGACATGAAATCCGCATCGGATTTCAGCAGCAACACTCTGACCTTAAGCGGCGCAGAATCATTGATTTGAGGATGAGCCTGAAACTGAAGATTGTAGCGGGAGGGGTCGCTGTGTGAAGACGACGTACAACCACCGATCAGCGCGAAAATCAACGCAAAAAAAGGGAAACACATCCGATGAAAATTTTTATTATTCATAAAAATATGCTCGTGAAACCCGTTTAGTTCAGGATCCAGGTACCGTTCGCGCTGTCTTTGCAGGCTTTGCTGTTGCCATCGACATCGACACAGGTGGTTTTCTTACGCGCTTTCGGGCGCAGTGCCTGTTTACGCACGGTGGCTTCGTACTGGTCAGCCTTGATCACGGCACGCATCGGCACATAACCAATCATCTGTTCACTCCCTTCATCGGCCAGCGCCATCCAGAAATGTTCAACCTGCCCCAGCACGACGTAAGTTTTGCCGGTCTCAAGCGTACGGATCACTTTTCCACCGTAGTCAGGACGGCTCATCAGGGATGCCGGGTACATGGCACGATACGGTTCATTCACTTGAGTGAACTCCGCCGGAGGGGTAACAGCGTGACGGTGCGTCAGCGTGATGCCATTCACCTGGCTGGTCACAATCGTATCATCGGTGATCGCTGGTTTTTGCGGCGCCTTACAGCCCGCCACCGCCATAACAAACAGAAGTGATAACAATAAACGCAGTTTCATATGCTTTTCCGTAGCGATATTTAGAGGATGAAGAGAGGGGGATAAAATTTGACTTAGGTGCTATTGTTAAAATAGTCGGGATATTTTCAGCAGGTAACTATTTTAAGGCATAGCTACCGCACGAACCCAACAGAAATGGGCCCAGCATGCTCCTGACATATTTTGACAAACGGTAGACAAGTTTACATGAGCTTGTCATCAATTCAATATTTCTTGCCTGCTTAATGGCGTTTAATGATACGCCCAATGCATTATAGGATTAATCTCATAAAAAATGCGCACTTAGCTGAAATCGTCTTTTTCTTAGACGAATTTCTAGCGTAACTGTATGAAAATTAATGGCTAAAAAGGCAAAAGAGAACCACTATCATTAACGTAACCCCTTATTATCGCCACTACCATAATTAGTAGAATTTCATTTTTTCTGTGCGCTGTGGGATATATCTGGGATATTTTCATTGTTGCATCTGGAAGATAACTTTTATTGGGTGCGTGCATCCCGCATTAACAAATGACGGTGAAGAAAATGGCAGGGATTTAATTTTGCGATCCGAAATAACCTACTCGAAATTATCCTCCGAGGTTATTTTTTGAGCCTTAATAATTAAGCATGGCTACATCTTTTTGTTCTCTTATTGTTCAGAACACTTCATTGCAGCCCATAAACTGGGGGTTTCAGCGGCAGTAACAGTAAACCTAACGCAAAAAGTTTTACCGTTACTACATATTTCTTTTACTTCTTTCCAACATCTGCCGTTCCACGCTTTCACCCGGCACGCCTCATTTGTCTCTGCGACGGTGTTTGTCTGCCGCTTGACTTATTTTGTGATAAAGGTACTTTTCAGGACATGAAGAAGATCCTGATTATCGTACCTGACGGTGGCATGTTGTTTGAGGCTGCCGGTATCGCCGACATTCTGATGCAGGCCAACCGGCTGCACCCGGACGGCCTGGCGCAGCCCCGCTACTGCATCATTATCGCCACCACCCAGCCTCACCTGGTGATCCACGGCCAGTCCGGCTTAAACCTGCTGGCGGACTATCGCCTGCCGGAGCTGGATCCGCGCGAGCCGCTGGATACGATCATCATTACCGGTCGTGGCATGAATGAACAGGAAAGCACCGCGGTGGTGGACTGGCTGCACCTGGCCGCGCCGCATGCGCGCCGCGTCGCCTCTGTCTGCGGCGGGGCCCTGCTGCTGGCACAGGCCGGACTGCTCGATGGGCGCCGGGCGACGACCCACTGGCGGCTGCTGGAAACCCTGAAAACCCGCTATCCTGCGGTCAACGTTGAGGGCGGCCCGCTCTATGTTCAGGATGGCCCCGTCTGGACGTCCGGTGGCGTCAGTTCCGGGTTTGATCTGACGCTGGCGCTGGTGGAGGATGATTACGGCTTCACCCTCGCCCGCAACGTGGCGCAGGATATGGTGATGTACCTGCGTCGGCCTGGCGGCCAGCTACAGTTCAGCCGCTATAAACTGGAGCAGTCCGGCGCGACCGGACCGGTTAGCGAACTGCAAAGCTGGATCCTGCAAAACCTCACCGCAGATTTGTGCGTCGAAAGGCTGGCCGAACGGGTCGCCATGAGTCCGCGCAATTTCACCCGCGTGTTCACGCGTGACGTCGGTGTACCTCCGGCCCGTTATGTCACCGAAGCGCGCCTGGCCGCCGCACGACAGCTTCTGGAGCAGACCTCGTATCCGCTTGAGGTCATTGCCGAAAAAAGCGGGTTTGGGACCAGCATCAACCTGCGCCGCGTTTTTGAAAAGCAGCTTCATCTCACGCCGGGCGAATATCGCCAGCGCTTCCACTGCCGCAGAATGGCGTAATCTGATCCTTTTTTGTCATTTACGCCATCCGACCTGACGCCTAAAGTCACTCCAGACAACACAGATAAGGAGTGCATCATGGTTAAGGTCGGTATTAACGGTTTCGGCCGTATCGGACGTAATGTTCTTCGCGCGGCGCTGGGCAACCCGGATCTCCAGATTGTGGCCATTAACGATCTGACGGACAGTAGAACCCTCGCCCATCTGCTGAAATATGACTCTCTGCTCGGCACGCTGCCGGTGCCCGTTGAAGCGGCGGACGGCGCGCTACAGGTTGACGGGCAACGCATCACCGTATTCAGTGAACGCGACCCGGCAAACATTGCGTGGAAAGACGCTGGCGTTGAGGTGGTAATCGAAGCGACCGGCTTCTTCACCGAACGTGAAAAAGCAGCGGTGCATATCACGAGCGGCGGCGCAAAACGCGTCATTATTTCCGCCCCGGCTAAAAATGATGATCTGACGGTGGTAATGGGCGTGAACCACACGCTGTACGATCCGGCCCAGCATTTTGTAGTCAGCAACGGGAGTTGCACCACTAATGGTCTGGCGCCAGCGGCGCAGGTGCTGCACCAGCAGTTTGGCATTGAACACGGGCTGATGAACACCACGCATGCCTACACCAACAGCCAGGCGCTGCATGACCAGCCGGAAAAAGATCTGCGCGGCGCGCGCGCGGCAGCATTATCCATTGTGCCTTACTCCAGCGGCGCGGCAAAAGCGCTCGGGAAAGTGATCCCCGAACTTGACGGTAAACTCACCGGATATTCCCTGCGCGTACCGGTTCCGGTGGTGTCGATTGTCGATCTGACGGTGACGCTGAGCCGCAACGTGACCGCCGAAGAGGTGAATGACGCGTTCCGTCAGGCCGCCATCAGCGGGCCGCTGAAAGGCATCCTGGGCTACTGCGATGAACCGCTGGTCTCCCGTGATTATCAGGGCGACCCGCGCTCATCGATCATCGACGGGCTTTCAACGCTGGTGATTGGCGGGAATATGGTGAAGATCCTGTCGTGGTATGACAACGAATGGGGCTTCTCGAACCGTCTGGTGGATCTGGCGGTGCTTATGGATAAAAAAGGGTTGTAGGGCTTAAGCCGGGTGGCTTGAAGCTTACCCGGCCATTCCGTGATGTGGTTAAAAATTAAGTAATCCACCCCCGGTGTTGTGAAAGCGCACCCGAATTATCTGGTTATGTGAAAAATGGGATATTCAACACGCGAAGTTAACGATATTCGTCTAAGGTTTTCAGGTAATTGACAACAGCGGTCACGCTGCTCAGTGAAGACAGGAGACGAACCGATGATAAGACCTCGCGCACGACGCCCCGCTTTTTTACCCCTTGCGTTGGCAGGCGCACTACTCGGTGTTACCGCATTTGGTTATGCTGAAGACCAGCCAACGAGCCAGCAAAGCTCACCTGATATTCTTCTTGGCCCCCTCTTTAATGACGTACAGAGCGCCAAACTGTTCCCGGATCAGAAAACCTTCGCGGATGCCGTTCCCAAAAGCGACCCGCTAATGATCCTGGCGGATTACCGGATGCAGCATACCCAGTCCGGTTTTGACCTGCGCCACTTCGTGGAGATGAACTTTATCCTGCCGAAGGAGGGTGAGAAATATGTTCCCCCTGAGGGCCAGAGCCTGCGCGAACACATAGACGATCTGTGGCCTGTTCTGACCCGCACCACCGACAAAGCGAACAAATGGGACTCCCTCCTGCCTCTGCCAAAACCCTATGTCGTGCCGGGAGGACGCTTCCGCGAAGTCTATTACTGGGACAGCTATTTCACCATGCTGGGGCTGGCCGAGAGCGGCCACTGGGATAAGATCGGCGACATGGTGGACAACTTCGCTTACGAGCTTGATACCTGGGGCCATATCCCTAACGGTAACCGCACCTACTACCTGAGCCGCTCTCAGCCGCCGTTCTTCTCGCTGATGGTGGAATTGCTGGCCACGCATGACAGCGACGCGTTAAAGAAATACCGTCCGCAGATGGAAATAGAGTATGCCTACTGGATGGAGGGGGCTGATGGGCTCCAGCCTGGTCAGGCGAACAAACGCGTGGTGAAGCTGGATGACGGCTCGATCCTCAACCGCTACTGGGACGATCGGGACACGCCGCGCCCTGAGTCGTGGCTGGATGACGTCACCACCGCCAAAAATAACCCTAACCGTCCGGCCACCGAGATCTATCGCGATCTGCGCTCTGCCGCGGCCTCGGGCTGGGATTTCAGCTCCCGCTGGATGGACGATCCTCAGAAGCTGGATACCATCCGCACCACCAGCATCGTGCCGGTGGATCTGAATGCGCTGATGTTTAAGATGGAAAAACTGCTGGCCCGTGCCAGCCAGGAAGACGGGGATACCGCCAGCGCAAGTAAATATGACGCGCTGGCCTCCGCACGTCAGAAAGCCATGGAGAGCCACCTGTGGAACGATAAAGAGGGCTGGTATGCGGATTACGATCTGAAAACCAGGAAGGTGCGTAATCAGCTGACTGCCGCGGCCCTCTTCCCGCTGTATGTGAAGGCCGCATCACAGGATCGCGCCGATAAAGTGGCCGCAGCCGCATCGTCGCGCCTGCTGAAACCGGGCGGTATTTCTACCACCACCATCAACAGCGGGCAGCAGTGGGATGCGCCGAACGGCTGGGCGCCGTTGCAGTGGGTAGCGGTGGAAGGGTTGCAGAACTATGGTCAGCAGAAAGTGGCGATGGACGTGACCTGGCGTTTCCTGAAAAACGTTCAGCATACCTACGATCGCGAGAAGAAACTGGTTGAGAAATACGATGTCTCTTCGACCGGTACCGGCGGTGGCGGCGGTGAGTATCCGTTGCAGGACGGTTTCGGCTGGAGTAACGGCGTGACGCTCAGGATGCTGGACATGGTCTGCCCGAAAGAGAAGCCATGCGACACCGTACCGGAGAATCAGCCTGCGGCAAACGATGATGTTGCACCTGCGAAACAGGCGGCGCAGTAGCGCCCCTCACCATGACCCTCTCCCCAAGGGGCGAGGGTCAGGTTCCGTGCAATAAAGTGACCCGCTAGCGCCACCGGGCTTTTTTCAGAAGCTGTAACTCGCCCCGACCTGGAAGGTGCGGTCGCGGCCTATCCAGCAGTTGGTCGCGTCATAGCAGGTGAGCGTCTCTTTGTTGGTGACGTTCTGCGCGCTCGCTTTCAGCGTCAGCCCCTCCAGCGATGGCGCCAGTTCACCCATGCGGTAAGATGCCGCCAGATCGTACTGCGTCGTACCGCCCAGCTTGCCTGCGTCGTTGGCTGGCGAGATCTCCATCGGCCCGGTGTAGCGTGCGCCTCCCCCCAGCGTTACCCCTCTCAGCGGCGTGCTGTCGAAGGTGTAATCGCCCCACAGATTAAAGGCGTTCTCAGGGACCTGCGTCGGTCGTTTGCCCTGGTACTTGTCATCTTCGGTATTGATGGCGTGGGTGTAGGCATAGTTGGCAATCAGCGTCAGGTTATCCGTTGGACGACTCATAGCGGAAAGCTCCGCGCCTTTCGATTCCACTTCCCCGGTCTGGCGATAGTTGAGGAAGCCCGGATCGCTGGTCACCACATTTTTCTGACGAATGTTAAACACCGAGGCGGTGAAGGTGGTTGCGTATTCCGCCAGCAGGTATTTCACCCCACCCTCCACCTGCTTGCTGGTGGTGGGCTTAACGTCTTTCGCGGTCAGCGTGCCCTGCGGCGATACTGGGGCAAACCCTTCTGAATAGCTGATAAACGGCGAGAGTCCATTGTCGAAGGCATAAAGCGCGCCCAGTCGTTTGGTGAGGCGATCCTGCGATACCCAGGCTTTGTCACCGTTTTGCAGATAGTTAGTGGTGACGGAACGGTAGTCGTCATAGCGCAGGCTGGCCAGCACGTTCAGCCCGCCAAACGCAATCTGATCCTGGAGGTAATAGCCATTCTGCTGATAGCTGAGTCGGTTTTTCTGCGCGGTTTCAAGCCCCAGCGCATCGTTATCGATCTGCGAGTGATCCGGATGACGCATATCGATACCCGGGGTGGATGAGGCGTAACGATAATGGAAGTGAGAGTTCAGCTTCTGGTAGTCAAAGCCCGCCAGCAGATGATGTTTCCAGTCCCCCAGCGCGACGGTTCGGGTGACCTGGTTATCAATATTGAAGCTCTGCAAATCTTCATCCGTGGTATAGGCGAAGCGGTTAAGCTGGTAGACCTCGCTGCCCGTCCCGGTGGAATAGGCGCTGCGCTGGTGGGTGTCCACGTCAAAGTAGCGCGCTTTCTGGTTAAAGCCCCAGCCACTGTCAAACTCATGCTCAAAGCTGTATCCCAGCATCCACTGGCGCTGCTTAAAGCCGCTCCACTCATCCCCGGCATAGTCACGACGATCGGCGTATTTAGACCGCAGATAGCTTAGCGGCATCGGATCAGACGGCGTCAGGCTCGGCGTATTTTGCGCCAGCGCGTCAATGGTCAGGCGCGTTTTGTCATCAGGCTGCCAGGTCACGGAGGGGGCCACCAGATAGTTTTCATAGCGTGTGGTGTGCGCCTGTTCGTCACTTTCCGTCGCTTTGCCCAGCAGGCGATAGTTCCAGTCGCTGTTCGCGATCTGCCCCGTGGAGTCCAGGTATCCCTCCTTCAGATTGCGGTTTCCGGTATTAAAGCCCAGTTCCGTTTTCGCCTCTTTCTGCGGCTTTTTACTCTGAATATTGACCAGCCCGCCCGGTGAGCCGCCGCCATACAGCACGGATGACGGCCCCTTCAGGATATCGACGCTCTCAATCAGCAGCGGATCGATTCGCGCTTTGGTGTTCCCGGTGACGTTATAGGGAAGTTGCAGGCCGTTGTAGAACTCCTGATCGACGTTGAACCCGCGGATTTTGTACTCGCTCATGTAAGAGGTGCTCCCGCGCACCTCCGTGGAAACGCCCGGCGCATAGCGCAGGATCTCGTTTACCGAACTGGCGTGCCGCTGCTCAATCTCTTTAGCGGCAATGGTGTTGATCACCTGCGGTGTTTTACTTTCCGCGACGGCTGATTTCGTGGCGCTGTTGGTCCAGGCAGGAAGCGCGCTGCCCTGCTCTGTGCCTGTCACCACGATGGTGGATTCTTCTGCGAAAGCCTGTGTTTGCAATGCCAGCGTGACGGCGCCTGCCAACGCGCATAACGCAAAACGTGAAGTGCTCATAGTGTCGTCTTGTTATTAGATGGTATTGGGAACGGCAATTATTATCATTTCCATTAGCAAATCAATATCGGCGGAGAAAAACAGATCGTTTGTATTAAGTTTCATGCCCGCGTGCCGATAACCCAGAGACAGTCTGTCATCTATCGAGGAGCCATCTGGCGTGAGTAGCTACAGTGAGCAGTTCCTAAAACAAAATCCGCTGGCTGTATTAGGGGTGTTACGCGACCTGAAAAAAGGCGAGGTGCCGCTGCGCATCAACTGGTCAACCAGCCAGTTTATCAGCAAGATCCTGGACGTGACGGCAGAGCACCTGATCGTCGATCTGGGTAGCCAGAGCGATGAAAACCGTGCCGCGCTACAGGCAGAGAATCTCTCGGTGATGGCCGAAACGCAGGGGGCGAAAGTCGAGTTTGTGCTGCCTCGTCTGACCGCGATCGCGTACCAGGGTTTGCCTGCGTTTATCGCTCCCCTGCCCGCTAACCTCTGGTTCGTGCAACGCCGGGAGTTTTTTCGCATCAGCGCTCCGCTTCACCCGGCCTATTTCTGTAAGGCAAAAATGCCGGACAAAAAAGAGATTCGCTTTCGTCTCTTCGACCTGTCACTGGGCGGGATGGGCGCGTTAATGGATACGCCGAAGCCGGAAGGGCTGGTGGAAGGTATGCGTTTTAGTCAGATTGAGCTGGATATGGGCGGATGGGGACGCTTCTGGTTTGACGCCCAGCTGATTGCCATCAGCGAGCGCAAGGTGGTGGACAGCAAAAACGAAACCATTACCACGCCGCGACTGAGCTTTCGCTTTCTGAATGTCGGGCCAGGCGCCGAACGCGAACTACAGCGCATCATCTTCTCACTGGAGCGTGAAGCGCGGGAACGCGCGAATAAAGTGCGCTGATAGGCGTCGGGCAGCGTGCTGCCGCCCGACAAAGGCGTTACATGGCGTCCATCGCTTTCTGGACTTTCCAGATATAACGTGGAGCCTGTGCTGACGGATGATTCTTCACAACGTGCTCGAAGAATTCATCTTTATCCATATCGTTAATCTCTTCTATCGCCTCTTTGCGATCGGATGAGAAGGTTCGGAGCAGCGCGCCGGCTCCGTTAACGTACGACACCACCAGTGCATATTGCATCACTTCCGGATCGTCAATCCCCTTCAGAATGCCATGCTCGAGAATGCTCAGGTAAGCGGTTCCCATAGAGATATTACGCTCCGGGTTTTTCAGCTCGCTGGTGGATGGCTGTCCCTTCCAGCCCATGTAGCGATAGACCTCTCTTCCCGCCGTCGAGGCTTTTAACTGCATCAGCCCCACCGCATTCGATTTACTCACCAGCGTCGGGTTGCCGCCGGACTCCACGGCAATGATCGCCGTGATCAGACGCGGGCTCACGCCCCAGGCCTTCCCGGCTTGTTCGCTGATCGGCATCCACTGCATGGCCCGCTTTACCGGCACTTCAGGGTTCCAGGGGGGATTTTGATAATCATGTTTTGAACTACAGCCAGCGAGCAGCACAATCAAAAAAGCAAACCATCTCAATTTCACGTCATCTATCCTTATAGCCGGTCATCGCGGTACGTCGCCCCTTGAAGCAGGCGGCGTATAAGCGGCATGATATAGACAATTAGATTCTCATTCAGCAAGGAATTGCCATGCCTCAGTTTCATCTCATCGCACCGTCAGGCTACTGCATCAATCAGGAGGCGGCACAGCGGGGCGTTCAACGCCTGCTGGAAATGGGCCATCAGGTAGAAAATCAGACAATTATCCCCCGCCGCATGCAGCGTTTTGCCGGTACGGAGGCGCAGAGACTGAGCGATATCAACAGCCTGGCGACGCTGGAAGGTGAAAACACCATTGTGCTGGCCGTGCGCGGCGGCTATGGCGCAAGCCGGCTGCTGGAGAGCATCGACTGGGCCGGGCTGGCCGCGCGCCAGCAGCAGGATCCGCTGTTAATCTGCGGACACAGCGATTTCACGGCGATCCAGCTCGGCCTGCTGGCGTTGCATAACGTCATTACCTTTAGCGGCCCGATGCTGGCCGGTAACTTTGGCGCGCCGGAGCTGGATGCGTTTACGCAGGACCATTTCTGGCGCGCCCTGCAAAACCCGACGTTCACCATCGAGTGGCAAGGCAATGGACCGCACTGGGAATGTGAAGGACAGCTGTGGGGCGGCAACCTCGCGATGCTGGTGTCGCTAATTGGTACGCCGTGGCTGCCGCAGATCACGGATGGCATACTGGTGCTGGAAGATATCAATGAACACCCGTTCCGTGTCGAACGCATGCTGTTGCAGCTGTATCACGCCGGGATCCTGGATCGGCAGTCGGCCATTGTGCTGGGCAGTTTTAGCGGTTCAGCCCCCAACGATTACGATGCAGGCTATTCCCTGGAAACGATGATTGATTTCATTCGTTCCCGCCTGGATATCCCGGTGATCGCCGGCCTGGATTTCGGCCATGAGCAGCAAACCGTTACGCTGCCGCTGGGTGCCCGGGCGCACCTTGTACACGATAATTCAGGCAGTCGGTTAACAATCAGCGGTCATCCGGTCTTAAAGGCATAAAAAAGCCGTTATTCCCCCTCAATAAAACGCTGTTACCGTTGTTAATATGTTAGGGTTTTAATAACAGCGTTCACATTGAGGTGGGAGTAAGACGACATTGGGTGCCACAGCGATAATCAGTCTTTTCATTCTGGGTTCCATCCTGGTAACCTTCAGCATTTTATTAAGTTCATTTTCATCGCGCCTTGGCATACCTATTCTTGTCATTTTCCTGGCTATCGGCATGCTGGCGGGAGTCGACGGAATCGGCGGTATCCCCTTCGATAATTACCCTTTCGCCTATATGGTGAGTAACCTCGCGCTGGCGGTCATCCTGCTGGACGGCGGTATGCGCACCCAGGCAAGTTCGTTCCGCGTGGCCTTAGGCCCGGCGCTGTCTCTGGCGACCGTCGGGGTGCTGATCACCTCTGGCCTGACCGGTATGATGGCGGCCTGGCTGTTTAACCTCGATATTATGGAAGGCCTGCTGATTGGCGCGATTGTCGGCTCGACCGATGCGGCAGCGGTTTTCTCGCTGCTCGGCGGCAAGGGGCTGAACGAACGCGTTGGCTCCACGCTGGAGATTGAATCCGGCAGTAACGATCCGATGGCGGTGTTCCTGACCATCACTCTGATTGAGATGATCCAGCAGCACGAAACCGGCCTGAGCTGGATGTTCGCCTGGCACATCCTCCAGCAGTTTGGCCTGGGGATTATCATTGGTCTCGGCGGCGGTTACCTGTTACAGCAGACGATCAACCGTATTACGCTGCCTTCCGGCCTTTACCCGCTGCTGGCCCTGAGCGGCGGGATCCTGATCTTTGCCGTCACCACCGCGCTGGACGGCAGCGGTATTCTGGCGGTTTACCTTTGCGGTTTCCTGTTGGGCAACCGACCGATTCGCAACCGTCACGCCATTTTGCAGAACTTCGACGGTCTGGCCTGGCTGGCGCAGATTGCCATGTTCCTGGTGCTGGGCCTGCTGGTGACGCCGTCGGACCTGCTGCCTATCGCCGTACCGGCGCTGCTTTTGTCGGCCTGGATGATCTTCTTCGCCCGTCCGCTGTCGGTGTTTGCCGGGCTGCTACCGTTCCGCGGGTTTAACCTGCGTGAGCGGATATTTATCAGTTGGGTGGGTCTGCGCGGCGCGGTGCCGATTATTCTGGCAGTGTTCCCGATGATGGCCGGGCTGGACAACGCCCGCCTGTTCTTTAACGTCGCCTTCTTCGTGGTGCTGGTGTCGCTGCTGTTCCAGGGGACGTCGCTGGGCTGGGCGGCGAAAAAAGCCAAAGTGGTGGTACCGCCCATTGGCTGGCCGGTCTCCCGCGTGGGGCTAGATATTCACCCTGAGAATCCCTGGGAACAGTTTGTCTACCAGCTAAGCTCCGATAAGTGGTGCGTGGGCGCGTCCCTGCGCGATCTGCATATGCCCGCTGAAACGCGCATTGCCGCCCTGTTCCGGGATAACGCCCTGCTTCACCCGACCGGCAGCACGCGGCTGCGTGAGAACGATATTCTCTGCGTGATTGGCCGCGAGCGCGACCTGCCTGCCCTCGGCAAGCTGTTCAGCCAGTCGCCCCCGGTGGCGCTGGACCAGCGTTTCTTCGGCGATTTTATCCTCGAAGCCAGCGCCCGCTTTGCGGATGTGGCGCTGATTTATGGCCTGGAAGGTGGACTGGAGAATCGCGATAACCAGCAAACACTGGGTGAAATTATTCAGCAATTATTAGGGGCTGCGCCGGTCGTCGGTGACCAGGTGGAGTTTGCCGGGATGATCTGGACGGTAGCCGAGAAAGAAGATAATGCGGTGCGCAAAGTCGGCGTAAGGCCGATGGAGGAAGAGGCGGAGTAGCTGCTTTTTTGCCGGGTGGCGCTAACGCTTACCCGACCTACTTTCGGGCTTTTGTAGGCCGGGTAAGGCGAAGCCGCCACCCGGCACATACACAAGTTACACCGTCACAACAGGCACTCTGGGTGCCAGCGCGCACATCAGCTCATACCCAACGGTGCCCGCCGCAGCGGCCACATCATCAATTTTAACTTCGTTGCCCCACAGCTCAACCGGTGACCCGATCCCCGCCTGGGGACACGGCGTTAAATCAATGGCCAGCATGTCCATTGAGACGGTGCCTACCGTGCCGGTGCGCACGCCATCGACCCACACCGGCGTGCCGCTCGGGGCGATGCGCGGATAACCATCTGCATAGCCCCCCGCCACGATACCGATACGCTGTTCGCCCGCTGCCCGATAACGGCTGCCATAGCCCACCGTATCGCCCGCTTTTAACGTCTGCACGCCGATAATCTCGCTTCGTAACGTCATCACCGGCTTCAGGCCGCTGTTGGCGATATCCTGCCACTGACCTGAGGGTGACGCGCCGTACAGAACGATCCCCGGACGCACCCAGTTGTAGTGCGCTTCAGGATGCCAGAGCGTTGCCGCTGAGTTCGACAGCGAGCGCGGACAGTCCAGCCCTTCTGCCGCCTGCTCAATGCGGACTATGGCATCGGCAATTCCGTCCGGCTTTTCCGCATCGGCGAAATGCGCCATCAGCGTCATCTCACCGACGTTTTTCAGCGCACGAAGCTGCTGCCAGACCGTGTGCACCCGTTCAGGCTGAAAGCCCAGACGGTTCATCCCGCTGTTCACTTTGAGATAGATATCCAGCGGGGCATGCAGCTTCGCGTCCTGAATCGCCTTGATCTGCCAGTTACTATGAATGCTGGTCGTCAGGCGGTACTTATCCAGCAGAGGCAGATCCTGCGCATGGAAGAATCCTTCCAGCAGCAGGATCGGTCCTTTCCAGCCGCGCTCGCGCAGCAGGATGGCCTCTTCCAGATTCAGCAGGGCAAAACCATCGGTGGCGCCGAGCGCACTCCAGATACGGTCGATACCATGACCGTAGGCGTTGGCTTTCACCACCGACCAGACACGAGAACCCGGCGCAGCACGGCGAACAATTTGCAGGTTATCCTTCAGCGCCTGCAAATCCAGCTGGGCCAGAATAGGACGGGACATTGCGACTCCTTAATTATGCGCGCCGTGCAGGTGTTGTGGACGCGATGGGGTAAACCCTGATTGATAGCGTGCGGCGCTCAAATCGTCAAACGGAATTGCCGGCGTCCGCCCGGAGATCAGGTCGCTCAGCAGCTGGCCCGAACCGCAGGCCATGGTCCAGCCAAGCGTGCCGTGGCCGGTGTTGGTCCACAGATTTTTGTATGGCGTACGGCCCACAATCGGCGTGCCGTCCGGGGTCATTGGGCGCAGGCCGGTCCAGAACGTCGCCTGCTCAATGAAGCCGCCGCGCGGGAAGAGATCGCCCACGACCATCTCCAGCGTTTCACGACGCGGTTTAAGCAGCTCAGTATTAAAGCCCACGATTTCCGCCATGCCGCCGACGCGGATCCGGTTATCGAAGCGGGTGATGGCGATTTTGTAGGTTTCATCAAGAATGGTCGAGACCGGCGCGCCGCTGTCCTCTTTCACAGGAATGGTCAGGGAGTAGCCTTTCAGCGGATAGACCGGGATATCCAGGATCCCTTTCAGCATCGCGGTTGAGTAGGAGCCAAACGCCATCACGTAGGCATCGGCTTTGATTACCTCTTCCCCACACTTCACGCCGTAAATCTTCTCCCCTTCCGACAGCAGTTTGTCGACAGAAGTATTGAAGCGGAATTTCACTCCGGCCTGCTCACACATGCGCGCCAGACGCTGGGTGAAAAGCTGGCAGTCGCCGGTTTCATCGTTCGGTAAACGCAGACCGCCCGTCAGCTTGTGCGCGACCTCGGCAAGCGCTGGCTCCACCTGCGCCAGCTGGCTGGCTTCCAGCAGCTGATACGGTACGCCCGCATCTTCAAGCACGGCGATATCGCGGGTCGCGTTTTCGTACTGTTGCGCGGTACGGAACAGCTGAAGCGTGCCGCCCTGGCGTCCTTCATATTCAATGCCCGTTGAGGCACGCAGCGCCTTCAGGCAGTCGCGGCTGTATTCCGCCAGACGCACCATGCGCCCTTTGTTTTCCATATAGTGGCGGGTGTCGCAGTTGCGCAGCATCTGCCACATCCACTTAAGCTGGAACTGCGTGCCGTCGAGGCTGATCGCCAGCGGCGCATGTCGCTGAAACATCCATTTGATCGCCTTCAGCGGAACGCCCGGGGCCGCCCACGGCGCAGCGTAGCCCGGGGAGATTTGCCCCGCATTCGCCGCACTGGTTTCCAGCGCCGGACCGGATTCGCGATCGACAACGGTAACCTCATGTCCCGCCTGACTTAAATACCAGGCGCTGGTTACGCCAACGACACCACTTCCCAGTATGACAACACGCATAGCCACTCCATTATGAGCAAAAGAACAATCATCTAATTACAGATTGATAACCTAGTTGAAAATATTATTCAACATATGACTTTTTTATGGTGACTCAACTCACATATCCCGCTGTATCAGGGGATAGCGCTTATTTGGGATCTCCTGCTGCGCGTTATTTTTAACCAGTAGAAAATTCTGTGAGAACCGCTTTTTTTGCCGTATCGAAAACGTGAAATCGCAAAGAAAAAATTTCTGCGCCCCGCGTATTTGAATGGGGTGATCTATGCTTGAAAGGAGGCTCTCCAGTCAGAGAGAGCGACCAACAACGAGGGCGCGCTAATGGCTACACTAGATTCCATGTCCAGGGACAGCACCCGTCTGAGCGATGGACCCGACTGGACCTTCGAGTTGCTGGATGTCTACCTGGCGGAGATCGACCGGGTGGCCAAACTCTATCGTCTGGATACCTACCCCCATCAGATTGAAGTCATCACCTCGGAACAGATGATGGACGCTTACTCCAGCGTCGGGATGCCGATTAACTATCCGCACTGGTCGTTTGGTAAAAAATTCATTGAGACAGAGCGGCTGTATAAGCACGGGCAGCAGGGATTGGCGTATGAAATCGTCATTAACTCTAACCCATGTATTGCCTATCTGATGGAGGAGAACACCATTACCATGCAGGCGCTGGTGATGGCGCACGCCTGCTATGGACATAACTCGTTCTTCAAAAATAACTATCTGTTCCGCAGCTGGACGGACGCCAGCTCAATCGTTGATTACCTCATCTTCGCCCGTAACTACATTACCGACTGCGAAGAGCGCTACGGCGTGGACGAGGTTGAGAAACTGCTGGACTCCTGCCACGCGCTGATGAACTACGGCGTTGACCGCTATAAGCGTCCGCAGAAGATCTCCTTGCAGGAGGAGAAAGCCCGGCAGAAAAGCCGCGAGGAGTATCTGCAAAGCCAGGTGAATATGCTGTGGCGCACCCTGCCAAAACGTGAAGAGGAGAAAACCGTCGCCGAGGCGCGTCACTACCCTTCCGAGCCGCAGGAAAACCTGCTCTACTTTATGGAGAAAAACGCCCCACTGCTGGAGCCCTGGCAGCGTGAGATCCTGCGCATCGTGCGCAAGGTGAGCCAGTATTTCTATCCGCAGAAGCAGACCCAGGTCATGAACGAAGGCTGGGCGACCTTCTGGCACTACACCATTCTGAACCACCTGTATGACGAGGGAAAAGTCTCCGAACGGTTTATGATGGAGTTCCTGCACAGCCACACCAACGTGGTGTTCCAGCCGGCATATAACAGCCCGTGGTACAGCGGTATTAACCCGTACGCGCTCGGCTTTGCCATGTTCCAGGATATCAAGCGTATTTGTCAGTCGCCCACCGAAGAGGACAAATACTGGTTCCCGGATATTGCCGGTTCCGACTGGCTGGAAACGCTGCACTTCGCGATGCGTGATTTTAAGGATGAGAGCTTTATCAGCCAGTTCATGTCGCCGAAGATCATGCGTGATTTCCGCTTCTTCACCGTACTGGATGATGACCGCAACAACTTCCTGGAGATCTCCGCGATCCACAACGAAGAGGGCTATCGCGAGATCCGCTCGCGCCTGTCGTCCCAGTACAACCTGAGTAATCTTGAACCGAACATTCAGGTGTGGAACGTGGATCTGCGCGGCGATCGCTCTCTGACGTTGCGCTATATTCCGCACAACCGCGCACCGCTGGATAAGGGGCGTAAGGAAGTGCTGAAGCATGTGCATCGCCTGTGGGGATTTGACGTCTTGCTGGAGCAGCAGAACGAAGATGGCAGCGTGGAGCTGCTGGAGCGGTGTCCGGCGCGGTTGAATACGCTGTAGTGGGATTTTTTGCCCGGTGGCGCTACGCTTACCGGGCCTACGGGACCTGTAGGCCGGGTCAGGCGAAGCCGCCACCCGGCGAAAAAAAACCTCTCAATCGAGAGGTTTTTTCTTTTACCGGCCCTGAATCGCTAAATCACCCGGCAGCGTTTTCTGCATCCGGTGCCAGATTTCACCGGAGTCGTGGCCGTAACGACGCACGGTTTCATAGACCTGATCGTGCAGCCCTTCGGTGCAGAGTTTGCTCAGTTTATGATAGAAGCCGAGCGCCAGACTGCGGGCTTCAGGGTTAGCAAAGTAGTGACGACCAATGCGCGTATATAACCCTTTCATTCCATTCAGGATCAAACCGTAAACCGGATTGCCGGAAGCAAACGCCAGACCACGGAACACGTTGTAATCCAGGGTCGCAAAGGCATCCGCGTGGTCTTCCACCTCATTGGCGGTAGCAAGTACCTTCAGCGCATCTTCAGGGTGCTGGCGAAACGCGGTGCGGATGAAAATGGTGGCGATGTTGGTGCGCACGGAAAGCAGATTATCAATCAGCTGCGGTACGCTTTCGTGATCGAGACGCGCCAGCGTTTCCAGAATGTTCAGCCCGGACGTTTCCCAGAAGTTATTCACTTTAGTGGGTTTGCCATGCTGTATCGTCAACCAGCCATCGCGCGCCAGACGCTGGAGCACTTCTCGCAGCGTGGTACGGGTGACGCCAATCAGTTCAGAGAGTTCGCGTTCAGCAGGTAGAATTGATCCCGCAGGGAAACGATTATTCCAGATGCTTTCAATGATGTACTCTTCCGCGAAACCCGCCGGGCTCTGCGCCTTAATGACCATAGTGAGATTTCCATTACACAGCTTTAGCAAATTACACTCATCATACCAGAGGCGTGCAGAGGCAGATAGCGCAGCAGAGACAGAAAAGAGGGATCGCCGTTTCATTTTTATGAAATTTACAAATGGCTTAATCCCCCGCTCTGCCGCCATTTTTGCGTATACTGATGTCTTGTCTTATTTGACGGGGAAAGGACGTCTGTCGTGGAAATTTCATTTGGGCGCGCGCTGTGGCGCAACTTTTTAGGTCAGTCACCTGACTGGTACAAACTCACTTTACTGGTATTCCTGGTCGTTAATCCCGTTATCTTTTTGCTGGATCCCTTCGTTGCCGGGTGGATGTTGGTCGCCGAGTTTATCTTTACCCTGGCGATGGCGCTGAAGTGCTATCCGCTGTTGCCCGGCGGGCTGCTGGCGCTGGAAGCCGTGGTCATTGGAATGACCAGCGCGGAGCATGTTAAAAACGAGATAGCGTCGAATCTTGAAGTCCTGCTGCTGCTGATCTTCATGGTGGCGGGGATCTACTTTATGAAGCAGCTTCTGCTGTTTATCTTCACCCGTTTGCTGCTGAGCATTCCGTCGAAAACGCTGCTCTCGCTGGCGTTTTGCCTCGCCGCAGCCTTCCTCTCTGCCTTCCTGGATGCGCTGACGGTCGTGGCGGTAGTGATCAGCGTCGCCGTCGGCTTTTACGGGATTTACCACCGGGTGGCCTCGTCTCGTCCTGGCGATAACTTGCAGGACGACAGCCACGTTGAGGCGCACAACCGCGATGTGCTGGAACAGTTCCGCGCATTTCTGCGCAGCCTGATGATGCATGCAGGCGTGGGGACGGCGCTGGGCGGCGTGATGACCATGGTCGGGGAGCCGCAAAACCTGATTATCGCCAAAGCAGCTGAGTGGCATTTTGGCGAATTTTTCCTGCGCATGGCGCCGGTCAGCGTACCCGTGCTGGTCTGCGGGTTAGCCACCTGTGTGCTGGTCGAAAAATTCAACCTCTTTGGGTATGGCGCGACGTTGCCCGATCAGGTCCGCCAGGAGCTGCATAAGTTTGACGAGCAGAGCCGCAAACAACGCACGCGCCAGGAGACGCTGCGCCTGATTGCACAGGGCTTCATCGGCGTGTGGCTTATCGCTGCGCTGGCCTTCCACCTTGCCGAGGTGGGGCTGATTGGCCTGTCGGTAATTATCCTTGCAACCAGCCTGGGCGGCGTTACGGACGAACATGCTATCGGAAAAGCCTTTACCGAAGCGCTGCCGTTTACCGCCCTGCTGGCGGTGTTTTTTGCCGTCGTGGCGGTGATTATTGACCAACATCTGTTCGCGCCGATCATCGCGTTTGTGCTTCAGGCCACGCCAGATTCGCAGCTAACGCTGTTCTATTTGTTTAACGGTCTGTTGTCCTCTATATCCGATAACGTCTTTGTCGGGACGGTATACATCAATGAGGCCAAAGCCGCGATGGAGCAAGGGATTGTCAGCAGTGAACAGTTCGAGCTGCTGGCGGTGGCGATCAACACCGGAACCAACCTCCCCTCCGTGG
This sequence comes from Enterobacter sp. MGH 38, assembly GCF_000492855.1. NCBI lineage: Bacteria > Pseudomonadati > Pseudomonadota > Gammaproteobacteria > Enterobacterales > Enterobacteriaceae > Enterobacter > Enterobacter sp. MGH 38. The sequence continues at coordinate 1,761,268 of NZ_KI535608.1, forward strand.
CAACCCCGAACGGTCAGGCGGCATTCCTCTTCCTGCTGACCTCGGCGCTGGCGCCACTCATACGACTTTCTTATGGAAGAATGGTCTGGATGGCGCTGCCGTATACGCTGGTGCTTACCCTGGTTGGTTTACTGTGCATCAAAATTACTCTCGTTCCCTGTACGCAATGGTTATTGCAAGCAGGTATACTTGCGGCGCATTAAAATTCGTTTACACTGCGCTGTCTAAGCATGTTCCAGGGAAATGATTATGTTGCGATTTTTGAACCAGTGCTCACGCGGTCGCGGAGCGTGGTTGTTGATGGCCCTGACCGCCTTTGCGCTGGAAATGGTCGCGCTGTGGTTTCAGCATGTGATGGGGCTGAAACCTTGCGTACTGTGTATTTATGAGCGTTGTGCGCTGTTCGGCATTATGGGCGCGGGTCTGGTAGGTGCGATTGCACCCAAATCACCGTTACGCTATGCGGCAATTGCCATCTGGCTGTACAGCGCCGGGAAAGGCATTGCGCTTGCCTGGGAGCACACCCAAATGCAGCTTCACCCGTCGCCGTTTATGACCTGCGATTTTGCCGCCCGCTTCCCGAGCTGGCTGCCGCTGGATAAATGGCTGCCGCAGGTGTTTGTGGCCTCCGGTGACTGCTCTGTACGCCAGTGGGAATTCCTGACGCTGGAGATGCCGCAGTGGCTGGTGGGCATTTTTGTCGCCTACTTTGTGGTGGCGCTGCTGGTGCTGATTGCCCAGCCGTTCAAACCAAAGAAACGCGATCTTTTTGGAAGGTAAAAGCAGAACGGCAACGTCAGTTTTGCAGGTCGGGTAAGCGCAGCGCCACTCGACACAATTGTGAACAATAAAAAACCCGCCTCGGCGGGTTTTTTATTATCACCGATTAGGGTGATTCATAATGTGGTCTTCCCAGTCCCGCACCTCGGACTCTTTCACCGCAATGTGGCGCACGGAAATACGTTCGCCGTGCATCGCCGCTTTCGACCCCGTCAACAGCGGATGCCATGTGGGCAGATCTTTCCCTTCCGCCAGCAGGCGATACGCGCAGGTATGCGGCAGCCACTCAAAGGTCGGTAGATTTTCACGGGTTAACTTGATGCAGTCCGGCTCATATTCGAAACGGCGCTCATAGTTGCGGCACTGGCAGGTTTTGATGTTTAACTGCTTGCAGGCTACGTTGGTGAAATAAATCTCGTCCGAATCTTCATCCATCAGCTTATGCAGGCAGCACTGCCCGCAGCCGTCACACAACGATTCCCACTCCGCGTCGGTCATGTCGTCGAGAGTTTTGCTTTGCCAGAAAGGAATGTCGTTCATCGGGATGTCCACACGTCAAAATAGAGCGCACCTTATAACGAGTCTGGCACGTTGATGCAAGTTTTGCCGCCCTTTTCAGGCGGCAAGGTGCTTTTACAGCACGCGGGTTTTCAGCGACAGGCCGTTAAAACTGACATCCAGTTCGTCGCCGCTAAGCAGCGGCCCCACACCTTCCGGAGTGCCGGTGAGGATCACGTCGCCAGGTTTCAGGGTGAAGAAGCGGCTCATGTAGGCAATCAGCGGAACGATCTTATGGATCATGTCAGCGGTCGTTCCCTGCTGGCGGATCTCGCCGTTGACCTTCAGGCTGAGCGGCGTGTTCTGCGGATCGTCGGTAAATTCACTCACCGGAATGAAACCGGAAATCGGGCATGAATTATCAAAACCCTTCGCTTTTTCCCACGGCTGCCCCGCTTTCTTCATTTTGCCCTGAACATCACGCAGCGTCAGGTCAAGCGCGACACCGTAACCCGCAATCGCTTTCTCTACATGCTCTTCGGTCGCCTGGCGCAGCGTCGCGCCGATCAGCACCGCCAGCTCCACTTCATGATGCACCGAGCCCAGTCCCTGCGGCAGAACCAGCGGCTGGCGAATATCGCACAGTGCGGTTTCTGGCTTAATAAACAGAACCGGCTCTTCCGGCACGGCGCTGCCCATCTCCTGAATATGTTTTGCATAGTTGCTGCCCACGCAGACCACTTTGCTGACGGGATAATCCAGTAATGCACCTTGCCAGTTATGATGTTGATACATGGTCGACCCCTAATCGGTTGATGAGTTGTTCCCGGAAGGACCCGGGCTTATTTCTTTCCGCTCACCTCAAGATGCTGTTTTAATAAATTCTCCGGTGGCGGCGGAAGCTGTAAATAATAGCCCTGCTCGGTTAACGCCTTTTTGACTTTCTCCAGATCGGCGTTCACCAGCTTCTTACGGCCGTCCAGCGGCAGCAGCATCGCCAGCTGCGGTCGGCCAAAGCTTTTCATTAATTCTTCAGGCACGCGGGAAAAATCGTCTTTCTTTTCGACATAAAGGTAGGTCTGGTCGCGGCTGGTACTTCTGTAGATCACACAAAACATGTTTTTACTCTGAATTAACGGGTGGTTGCTTGCCTCAATATACTCCTGACTATAACATGCCTGATACTCTTCGGAATATCGCGGCGATGTGTTGCGGTTAATAGCAAATTGAGTAAGGCCAGGATGTCAAATACGCCCATCGAGCTTAAAGGCAGTAGCTTCACCTTATCAGTGGTTCATTTGCATGATGCAAAACCCGAGGTTATTCGTCAGGCGTTAGAAGACAAAATCGCGCAGGCTCCCGCTTTTCTTAAGCATGCTCCTGTCGTCGTCAATGTAAGCGACCTTGAGGGGCCGGTTAACTGGAAGCGGCTCCAGCAGGCCGTCGCCTCCACGGGGTTGCGCATCGTGGGCATTAGCGGCTGCAAAGACGCAGAGTTAAAAGCCGAAATTGAACGCGCGGGTTTGCCCTTGTTAAACGAGGGCAAAGAAAAAGCCCCACGTGCAACGCCTGCAACCGTTCCCGCTCCCCCGCCTCCGGCGCAAAATGTAGCCCCAGTCACAAAAACGCGATTGATTGATCTGCCGGTTCGTTCCGGTCAGCGCATTTATGCGCCAAACTGTGATCTGATTGTTACAAGCCACGTCAGTGCGGGCGCTGAACTGATTGCAGATGGCAATATTCACGTTTACGGTATGATGCGTGGACGTGCGCTTGCGGGCGCCAGCGGCGATCGAGAAGCACAAATTTTTTGTACTCACCTGACGGCAGAACTGGTGTCTATCGCAGGTGAATATTGGCTGAGCGATAAAATCCCAGCCGAATTTTATGGCAAAGCGGCCCGTCTGCAACTGGCAGATAACGCTTTGACCGTTCAACCGTTAAATTGATCCCTTTTAACAAGGAATTTCTATGGCACGCATTATTGTTGTGACTTCGGGTAAAGGAGGCGTTGGCAAGACCACCTCCAGCGCGGCCATCGCTACTGGTTTGGCCCAGAAGGGAAAGAAAACCGTCGTAATCGACTTCGATATCGGTCTGCGTAACCTGGACCTGATCATGGGTTGCGAGCGTCGCGTGGTGTATGACTTCGTGAACGTCATTCAGGGCGATGCCACCCTTAACCAGGCGCTGATTAAAGATAAGCGTACCGAGAACCTCTACATTCTTCCGGCGTCCCAGACCCGTGATAAAGACGCCCTGACCCGCGAAGGCGTGGAAAAGGTGCTCGACGATCTGAAAAAGATGGAGTTCGACTTTGTGGTATGCGACTCCCCGGCCGGTATCGAAACCGGCGCGCTGATGGCGCTCTACTTCGCGGATGAAGCCATCATCACCACCAACCCGGAGGTCTCGTCAGTACGTGATTCCGACCGTATTCTCGGCATTCTGGCCTCGAAATCCCGTCGCGCGGAAAATGGCCAGGAGCCAATCAAAGAGCACCTGCTGCTGACCCGCTACAACCCGGGCCGGGTGAACAAAGGTGACATGCTGAGCATGGAAGACGTGCTGGAGATCCTGCGCATCAAACTGGTTGGCGTGATCCCGGAAGATCAGTCCGTGTTGCGCGCCTCTAACCAGGGCGAGCCCGTGATCCTGGATACACAGGCAGACGCGGGTAAAGCGTATGCGGATACCGTTGACCGTCTGCTGGGAGAAGAACGTCCTTTCCGCTTCATTGAAGAAGAGAAGAAAGGTTTCCTCAAACGCCTGTTCGGAGGATAAGTTATGGCATTACTGGACTTTTTTCTCTCGCGGAAAAAAAGCACCGCCAACATCGCAAAAGAACGTCTGCAAATCATTGTGGCGGAACGTCGTCGTAGCGACGCCGAACCGCACTACCTGCCGCAGCTGCGCAAAGACATTCTGGAAGTGATCTGCAAATACGTGCAGATTGACCCGGAAATGGTCACCGTTCAGCTGGAGCAAAAAGACGGGGATATTTCGATTCTGGAGCTGAACGTCACGCTTCCGGAAGCGGAAGAGTCGCGTTAATCCGGTTGTGGTTTTGTAGGCCGGGCAAGCAACGCGCCACCCGGCAATTTCCCCGGTGGCGCTGCGCTTACCGGGGCTACAATTCTTTAGCGCGGATACCCTTCCAGCAGGGTATTCACGCGTTCGGCCATCAGTTCCCCCCGCCATCCGGCGACCAGCTCCGGTAAACCATTTTGCGGTTTCAACTTCCAGTGCCAGTTCAGCAGCTGGTTAATCTGACGACGTGAAGCCAGCAGTTCGGCACTCAGTTTGCTTTCCCCCGCCACCGTCTGCACCAGCGCTTTGATATCTTTGAACGCCTTGCGGTAGCCCGGCATATCCATCAGGTTAAGCAGTGGTTCTGGCAGTGCGTCCTCCGGCAGCTGCTGAGCTTTCTCTACCAGCGCGAGCAGCGTTTTACCGTGGAAACGGATCTCACTCCCGGAAAGGCCAATGCTGTCCAGTTCGCCAAGGCTACCCGGCATATAGCGCGCCACCGCCCACAGGTGTTCTTCACGCACCACGAAGTTAACCGCCAGATCGCGCTCACGTGCTTTACGCAGACGCCAGTCAGCCAGCAGTTGCAGACAGGCCAGCTGGCGGGTGCGCAGCTGCCAGGCGTTGGTGATGTCACGCCAGGCCTCTTTCGGATCAACCACTTCCTGACGACGCTGCTGCGTCATGCGGCACTCGTCCAGTGCGGCAGACAGCCAGCCGGACGCCTCAGCCTCTTTCATAAGCTGGCCGGCAATTGGAAGAAGGTAAAAGACGTCTGCCGCGGCGTATTCAAGCTGACGCGCCGTTAGGGGACGCGCGAGCCAGTCGGTACGCGATTCGCTCTTATCCAGCGTCAGACCGGTGTACTCTTCCACCATCGCGGCGAAGCCCCAGGAGAGCGGACGACCGCTGAACGCCGCGAGGATCTGGGTATCAATCAGCGGCTGCGGCATGATGCCAAAAGTGTTGAGAAAGACTTCCAGATCTTCACTGCCCGCGTGCAGATATTTGGTCACGGCGGTATCCAGCAACAGCTCGCGCATTGGCGCCCAGTCGGTAATGCCGAGGGGGTCAATCAATGACACGTGTTTGCCGTCATACATCTGAATCAGACCCAGCTGCGGATAGTACGTTCGGGTGCGGACAAATTCCGTATCCAGGGCGATAGCGGGAAATTCACGCGTCACCTCGCACAGCGAAGCCAGCTCGTCGTTGGTAGTGATCATCTGGTAATTCAAATCGGACTCTCTTTTGTTTGCGCCCATAAAAAACGCCGGCTTAACCGGCGTCTGGGCGATTAACGTGAAGCTCAGGCCTTATTGTCCACTTTGGCACGGGCTTCGTCACGTAATTCTCGTCGTAATATCTTCCCGACGTTGGATTTCGGCAGCTCATCCCGGAATTCCACCAGCTTCGGCACTTTATAGCCCGTCAGCTGACGGCGACAGAACGTTATCAGCGCATCCTCGGTCAGAGAAGGATCTTTCTTGACCACAAATATCTTCACCGCTTCACCGCTGCTGCCGGAAGGAACGCCCACCGCCGCCACTTCCAGCACGCCGCTGTGCTGCATCACCACGTCTTCGATTTCGTTCGGATAGACGTTGAACCCTGACACCAGGATCATGTCTTTCTTGCGATCGACGATGCGCAGGAAGCCTTCGTCATCCATCACCGCGATGTCGCCCGTGTGCAGCCAGCCGTCTTTGATGATCTCATCCGTGGCATCCGGACGTTGCCAGTAGCCCAGCATCACCTGCGGCCCTCTGACGCATAGCTCCCCTGGCTCACCATGAGGCACTTCGTTATCCTCATCATCCACCAGTTTTGCTTCCGTCGACGGGACCGGCAGACCGATACTGCCGCTGTGGTAGTCGATGTCATGCGGGTTAACGCTGACCAGCGGGGCGCACTCCGTCAGGCCATAGCCTTCCAGCAGATACTGCCCGGTGAGTTTCACCCAGCGCTCGGCAACCGCCTGCTGAACCGGCATCCCGCCGCCCGCGGAGAGGTGCAGCGTGGAGAAATCGAGCTGCTGGAACTCTTTATTGTTAAGCAGCGCGTTAAACAGGGTGTTCACGCCGGTCATGGCGGTGAACGGGTATTTCGCCAGCTCTTTGACCAGCCCCGGGATATCGCGCGGGTTGGTGATCAATACGTTTTGACCGCCAAGCTCGATAAACAGCAGGCAGTTCATGGTCAGCGCAAAAATGTGATACAGCGGAAGCGCGGTGATCACCAGCTCCTTGCCCGGGTGCAGCAGCGGCCCGTAGGTGGCGTTAACCTGCTCAAGGTTCGCCAGCATGTTACGGTGGGTCAGCATCGCCCCTTTCGCCACGCCGGTGGTGCCGCCCGTGTATTGCAGGAAGGCCAGATCCTCGGACACGATCTCCGGCTTCACGTACTGCATCCGGTAGCCCGCATGCAGGGCGCGGCGGAAGGAGATGGCATCCGGAAGGTGGTATTTCGGCACCAGCCGCTTAACGTATTTAACGACAAAGTTGACCAGCGTGCCTTTCGCGGTAGAGAGCTGGTCACCCATGCGCGTCAGGATGACGTGCTTAACCTGAGTTTTTTCAACGACTTTTTCCAGCGTGTGGGCAAAGTTGGAGACAATCACAATCGCCGCCGCGCCGCTGTCATTCAACTGATGTTCCAGCTCGCGCGGGGTATAGAGCGGGTTAACGTTAACCACGATCATCCCTGCCCTGAGGATGCCGAACAGCGCCACCGGGTATTGCAGCAGGTTTGGCATCATCAGCGCGACGCGATCCCCTTTCTGCAAGCCCAACCCTTCCTGTAAATAGGCCGCAAACGCCCGGCTGCGCTCTTCCAGCTTACGGAAAGTCATCACTTCGCCCATATTCACAAACGCGGGCTGGTCAGCGTAGCGCCGTACCGAGTGTTCAAATAATTCAATCAGGGATTGATAACGGTCAGGATTGATCTCCGCAGGGACATCCGCGGGATAACGGTTAAGCCAAACCTTTTTCAATGCATCACCTCTGAAATGAGTGTTCGTCGTCATCACAGCCCCGATAATAAACAGTTTATTAACATTATATTAACTCAGCGTACCAGTTTATTAATTGTTCAGATTGCAGGTTGCGAAGCGCGTCACTCTTTTTTTTCGTTTTATCCGTAAAAAAACAGAGACAGCGGCTGAGCCGCTGTCTCTTTCCTAGCAATAACAGTAACTTACTCAGTTACTATTGTTTGAACCTGTGCAGGGCCTGGATTGTACCACCCCCAGCCACCGTAGCCGTAACGATACGGATGCGGTCCCCACATCCACGGATCGATTGGCTGTGGCGGCATCACCACCTGCTGGGCGATACGCCAGCGTTTGTAGCCGTTCACCTGCATGGTCATAAATTTGTATGGCGTATTGCCGATTTTCCCCGCCACCGAACCGGTAATCGGCCCGACGACGGTCACCAGCTGCCCGCGGAAATCTACCGGATCGAGGAAGCCGCTGACGTCAGCGTAGATCCGCCCGCGCGAGGCTTCACCCAGAACAGGCCGCGCGCCGTCGTCCAGCGGGACAGTGGCAATCTCCAGCCGGGTTTTCCCCTGCTGGTTTAGCACTTCAACCACCTTGCCGCCAAACCGCGCTTCCTGCCCGACATACAACTCCGGGGCATTCATCACGCGTACCAGATCCTGCTGTGGCGTCGGGCTGGTGCCCTTGATCGCATCAGGAACGGTGACGCACCCGCTCAGTGCTATGGCAACCGCGCCTGCCATAAGAAAGCGTACAACTTTAGTCTGAACCGCCATGATGCGACTCCTTTTTCTCAGTTCCTGTTACTGAGATTCACTCGCGGCCAGGAAGTTTCTTCCACGCGACGGTGTTTCGTAAATAAACCGGTTCAGCATGTTCAACCGCCACGGTTTTTCCTGCGGCAAGTAGCTGACAGGCAATCGGCAGCATATCTTCTGCGGCGGGCAGGAGCATGTTACCGTCCACCAGCGTAAGGCCGGTGTCCTTCGCCATCTCAGGCCATGCCGCCCAGCCGGTTCCGACCGTCGCCCACTCACCGGAGAGCTGTTTCAGGCGCCCGGTGACGGCTTCAGGTTTAAGCACCGCTTCCGTCTCTTCGCCGTGCCAGACGCCGTTTTCGTCACGGGTGTACTCCGCCCAGTAGACTTCCCCCATGCGGGCATCAATCGCAGCCAGCACGCGGGTGGCGCCGGTCATGCGCCATGCTCCCTGGGCCATGGTCGCAAGCGTGGAGACGCCGATCATCGGCAGGTCAGCGCCCAGCGCCAGCCCCTGCGCAATGCCAATCCCGATACGTACGCCCGTAAAGCTGCCCGGACCACGGCCGTAGGCCAGCGCGTCGAGGTCAGTCAGGGCGGTGTTGGCCTCGGTTAAAATGGTTTTTACCAGGGGCAGAATACGTTGGGTGTGTTCCCGTGGGCACTCTTCGAAATGAGCAAAAATCGTACCGTCGTTCCACAGGGCAACGGAACAGGCCTCTGTCGCGGTATCAATAGCCAGAATTCGCATCAGTCGTCGCGCTCTCGCAATGGTCAGTCACAAAATGGCGCGCATCTTAACACACTCCGGGAAGAATTACTCCGCCGTCGGGTTCGCCAGGAAGCGGACCGCGCGTTTAATATCCCGCGTGCGCGGCGCGGGCGGCAGGCTGGCGAGGAAGGTCGCGCCGTAGGGACGCATCACCAGGCGGTTGTCGCAGATCACCAGCACCCCGCGATCGGTGACGTCGCGGATCAGTCGCCCTACCCCCTGTTTAAGCGTGATGACCGCGTCCGGCAGCTGGACGTCGTCGAACGGATCGCCCCCGCGCAGACGGCAGTCCTCCATGCGCGCTTTCAGAAGCGGATCGTCCGGCGATGTGAACGGCAGCTTATCGATAATCACCAGCGAGAGCGTGTCGCCGCGCACGTCCACCCCTTCCCAGAAGCTGCTGGTCGCCACCAGCAGGGCATTACCGGCGCTGACAAACTGCTGGAGCAGCTGGCCTTTACTGGTCTCCCCCTGCAACAGCACCGGTAGCGTCATGGTGGCGCGGAACTGCTCGGCCAGATCGCGCATCATGGCGTGTGAGGTGCAGAGCATAAAGCAGCGCCCGTTGTTGGCCTCGATCATCGGCTTCAGCATGGCCGCCAGATGTCGCGCCGCGCCCGGCTGGTTAGGCAGCGGCAGATTGCGCGGCACGCACAGCAGCGCCTGTCTCTCATAGTCGAACGGGCTCGGCAGAAGCAGGGATTCCGCCTGCTCAATGCCGAGGCGCTCGGTAAAGTGGTGCAGATCGTCATTGACCGACAGCGTGGCCGAGGTAAAGACCCAGGTGCCGGGCTTTTGCGCCATCACCTCTTTAAATTTATCAGCAACGGTCAGCGGCGTGAGCGCCAGGGTGAAGTGGCGCGAGGTACATTCGTACCAGTAGCTGTAGCCCGGCTGGTTGATCTCTTTCAGCCGCTTCAGCCGCCCACGGTAAAGCGTGGCGCGCTCGAAGGCGGCGTCCAGCAGCGCTGAACGTCCGAGGGACAGTTTCGCCACGTCGTAACAGAGTTCAAGGGCATCATCGAGCAGCAGCAGCGCGCGCTGGATATTTTTGTCTGCGAGCAGTTCGCGCAGGTTGCCGCGATAGCCCGGCTCGCCAAGCTGTAAGCGGAAGTCCTGTGCGCATTGCGCCAGGCGGTCCGCGCACTTCTGCAACTGCTGGGTATCTTTGAGTTCGGTGCGATAGGCAATGGTAATATCTTTCGCCAGATCCTGAAGCTGACGACTGGAAAGCGACTGCCCAAAATACTGGCTGGCGATGTCCGGTAGCTGATGGGCTTCATCGAAGATCATCACCTCCGCCTCCGGGATCAGCTCGCCGAAACCACTGTCCTTGACCACCATATCCGCAAGAAACAGGTGATGGTTCACCACCACCACGTCGGCGTCCATCGCGGTTTTACGCGCTTTCACCACAAAACAGTCTTTATACAGCGGGCAGTCGCTGCCGAGGCAGTTGTCATTGGTGCTGGTCACCAGCGGCCAGGCCGGGGAGTCTTCCGGCACGCTCGCGCAGGTGCTGATGTCCCCCTCCTCCGTCTGGTTGGCCCAGGCGCGCAGGACGATCACATCGCTCAGGGTTTGTACCGGCAGGTCGCCGCCCGCCAGCGCCTGCTGTTCAAGACGCTCCAGACACAGGTAGTTAGAACGCCCTTTCAGCAAGGCCAGACGCCCTTTGTATTTCAGCGCTTTCGCCACCGTGGGTAAATCGCGGCTGTAGAGCTGATCCTGGAGCGCTTTTGATCCCGTAGAGATGATCACCTTCTTTTTCGCCCGCAGCGCAGGAGCGAGGTAAGCATACGTTTTCCCCGTACCGGTACCGGCCTCCACGACCAGCGGCTGCGCCTTGTCGATAGCGTGCGCAACGGCATGCGCCATCTGACGTTGGGGTTCGCGCGGTTTAAAGCCGGGAATAGCCTGTGCTAACTGACCTTCTGGGGAAAAATCGTCTGCCACGGTGTTCTCTCACTGTATTTTTGCACAGGGATTATGTCAGCCCCTTCTCTCCGGTGCCACCCCAAATAGTGACGACGGCGGAACATTATGGCAGTCTTGCCGCCTGACGACGAAAGATAACGAGGATACGTTTATGACAATTACGCGCATTGATGCCGAAGCCCGCTGGTCTGATGTGGTGATCCACAACCAGACGCTGTACTACACCGGCGTCCCTGCCAATCTGGACGCCGACGCCTTCGAGCAGACCGCCAACACCCTGGCGCAGATCGACGCCGTACTGGAAAAACAGGGCAGCGACAAATCCCGCATTCTGGATGCGACGATTTTTCTGGCGAATAAAGACGATTTCGCGGCGATGAATAAAGCATGGGATGCGTGGGTGGTGGCGGGTCACGCGCCTGTACGCTGCACCGTACAGGCCACGCTGATGAAACCGGAATATAAGGTTGAGATCAAGATTATCGCGGCAGTGTAAGCCGGTTATTCTTCATCTTCATCCTCAAAGCGCGCCACGATCCGCTCGCCGGTATGGGTGGCGCGAAGTTCTTCCGCGACCTGGGAAATTGCCTGTCCGCTGCTCATCCCCTGGGACATCAGCTCCTGAATACGTTCAACGGCTTTCTGCTGTTGGTCATGGCTGAGAGAAGGTAAACCTGCAAACATCGTTAACTCCTGCTAAATTATTCGCGCTAATTATTTCACGCTGCCCGGTAGTATGCCATACATGAACATGCGCTTCCCCACTGTTATGACCTTGCCCTGGCGTGCTGACGCCGCGGAGTTCTGGTTTGCCCGTCTGAGCCACCTTCCTTTTGCCATGCTGCTGCACTCCGGCCATGCGGATCACCCCTACAGCCGCTTTGATATTCTGGTGGCCGACCCGGTTAAAACGCTGACGACCGATGCGCTGTCGCCAACGGACGATCCGCTGATGCGGCTTCAGAACGAGATCGATGCTCTGGGCTTAACTGCCACACCTGATCCGGATCTGCCTTTCCAGGGGGGCGCGCTGGGCCTGTTTGGTTACGATCTGGGTCGCCGTTTCGAAAAGCTGCCCGAGCATGCGCAGGCGGATATTTCCCTGCCGGATATGGCGGTGGGGCTGTATGACTGGGCGCTGATCGTGGATCACCGTAAGCAGACGGTTTCTCTGCTGAGCCACCGGGACGTACAGGCGCGTCTGGCCTGGCTTGAGGCGCAACGGCCCGCCGCCCCGGAACACTTTATGCTGACCTCCGGCTGGCGCTCGAACATGAGCGCGGAGGAATACGCGGAAAAATTCTCCCGTGTGCAGGCGTATCTTCACAGTGGCGACTGTTATCAGGTCAACCTTGCCCAGCGTTTCCAGGCGGCGTACAAGGGAGACGAATGGCAGGCGTTTACCCGCCTCAATGCCAGCAATAAGGCCCCGTTCAGTGCATTTTTACGCCTTGAACACGGCGCCATCCTCAGCCTTTCGCCTGAGCGTTTTATCCACCTGGCTGACGGTATAATTCAGACCCGCCCGATAAAGGGCACACTGCCGCGCCTTGCCAACGCCGAGGCCGACCGCCAGCAGGCGGAGACGCTGGCGGCCTCTCCCAAAGATCGTGCCGAAAACCTGATGATTGTCGATCTGATGCGCAATGATATTGGCCGCGTCGCCGAGCCGGGCAGCGTGCGCGTGCCGGAGCTGTTCGTCGTGGAGCCATTCCCGGCGGTGCATCATCTGGTCAGCACCATCACCGCACGCCTGCCGGCCTCGCGAACCGCCTGCGATCTGCTCCGCGCCGCGTTTCCGGGCGGCTCCATCACCGGCGCGCCGAAGGTCCGGGCGATGGAGATCATCGACGAACTGGAACCACATCGCCGCAACGCCTGGTGCGGCAGCATCGGCTATGTGAGTCTGTGCGGCACCATGGATACCAGCATCACTATTCGCACCCTGACGGCGTGCGACGGTAACCTGTACTGTTCCGCAGGCGGTGGCATTGTGGCCGATAGCCAGGTCGAGGCGGAATATCAGGAAACCTTTGATAAAGTGAATCGTATCCTGAAACAACTGGAGAATTTACGGTGAAGAAAGACAACCTGACGCTGGATGATTTTCTGTCGCGCTTTCAGCTTCTGCGGCCCCAGGTTAGCCGCGCCACGCTGAATCAACGTCAGGCGGCGGTGCTGATCCCGGTCGTGCGCCGTGAGCAGCCGGGTCTGTTGCTTACCCAGCGCTCACCGCATATGCGAAAACACGCCGGTCAGGTTGCGTTTCCGGGCGGCGCGGTGGACAGCACCGATGCATCCCTGATTGCCGCCGCACTGCGTGAAGCGCATGAGGAAGTGGCGATCCCCCCGGAGACAGTCGAGGTGATCGGCGTGCTGCCGCCAGTGGACAGCGTAACCGGTTTTCAGGTCACGCCGGTCGTTGGCATTATTCCGCCCGATCTTCAGTATCACGCCAGCGTCGATGAAGTTTCAGCGGTGTTCGAAATGCCGCTGGAAGAGGCCCTTCGTCTGGGCCGCTATCACCCACTGGATATTCACCGCCGCGGACACGATCATCGGGTCTGGCTGTCGTGGTATCAGCATTATTTTGTCTGGGGCATGACGGCAGGCATCATTCGTGAGCTGGCCCTGCAAATCGGCCTGAAGCCTTGACTATACTTTACATTCCGCCCTTTTCTGGCAGGTTTGCGATCGGCGTCGCGCTATTAGCAAAACCATCGTTAACCATTAGTTTAATTCATGTGAATAGTTAAGCCGAGGTTGGTGTTCCCTCTTACACTATGCGCAGTTATAACATCGTTACTGGAACCCCAGTAACCCTGTCAGGAGTGTGAAAGTGATTAGTATATTCGACATGTTCAAAGTGGGGATTGGTCCTTCCTCTTCCCACACTGTAGGGCCGATGAAGGCCGGTAAACAGTTCGTCGATGATCTGGTCGAAAAAGGATTACTGGAAAGCGTTACCCGTGTCGCCGTAGACGTTTACGGTTCACTGTCATTAACGGGTAAAGGCCACCACACCGATATCGCCATTATTATGGGTCTGGCAGGCAATATGCCGGACACTGTTGATATTGATGCCATTCCGGCATTTATCCGCGACGTGGAAACGCGCGGACGCTTACTGCTGGCTAACGGTCAGCACGAAGTGGACTTCCCGCAGGATGACGGGATGCGTTTTCGTAGCGACAACCTGCCGCTGCATGAAAACGGCATGACCATCCACGCCTGGAGCGGCGAAAAAGAGATCTACAGTAAAACCTACTACTCCATCGGCGGCGGCTTTATCGTTGACGAAGAACACTTTGGTAAAGAGAGCGCGGGCGACGTCAATGTGCCCTATCCGTTTAAATCGGCCACCGAGATGCTGGGCTACTGCAAAGAGACCGGTCTGTCCCTGTCCGGCATGGTGATGCAGAACGAACTGGCGCTGCACAGCAAGAAAGAGATCGAAGACTATTTTGCTAACGTGTGGCAAACCATGCGCGCCTGTATTGACCGCGGGATGAACACCGAGGGTGTTCTGCCTGGGCCTCTGCGCGTACCGCGTCGTGCCTCTGCGCTGCGCCGCATGCTGGTCACCACCGACAAGTTCTCCAATGACCCAATGAACGTGGTCGACTGGGTGAACATGTTTGCCCTCGCGGTTAACGAAGAGAACGCAGCGGGTGGTCGCGTGGTGACGGCGCCGACCAACGGCGCGTGCGGTATCGTTCCGGCGGTGCTGGCCTATTACGATCACTTTATTGAGCCCGTGACACCGGATATCTATATCCGTTATTTCCTCGCGGCAGGCGCTATCGGCGCGCTGTACAAAATGAATGCGTCCATCTCTGGTGCCGAAGTAGGCTGTCAGGGTGAAGTGGGCGTGGCCTGCTCTATGGCGGCAGCGGGTCTGGCGGAACTGTTGGGCGCCAGCCCTGAGCAGGTGTGCGTGGCGGCGGAAATCGGTATGGAGCACAACCTCGGTCTGACCTGTGACCCGGTTGCCGGTCAGGTGCAGGTGCCGTGCATTGAGCGTAACGCCATCGCCTCCGTCAAAGCGATCAACGCCTCGCGTATGGCGATGCGCCGTACCAGCGAGCCACGCGTGTCGCTGGATAAGGTTATTGAAACCATGTACGAAACCGGCAAGGACATGAACGCGAAGTACCGTGAGACCTCGCGCGGCGGTCTGGCCATTAAGGTGCAGTGCGACTAAGCCTTCCTTTCGCCCATCTGCAACGGATGGGCGAATTTTCCCCTCTCGTCTCGTCGCTTCACGTATTCCCCACTACACTGTCACTGTTGCGTCTGGCTTTTCTGGCCGGTGCTTAACAGGCGACCGTTCATGCAAACTGCACAAACGATCATTAAAGACTATCGCCGAAAACGCGTTATCGTCTGTGTCACGGTTGCGCTCGTTACGCTCGTCCTGACGCTGGGCATTCGCTTTATTTCACAGCGCAACATAAATCAGGATCGGATCCACGACTTTACCCACCACACCGTGCGTGCGCTTGATAAGGTGCTTCTCTCGTTAGAGGTCCAGCGTGAAACGCTACTTTCACTGGTTGGCATACCCTGTTCCGAAGCAAATCTAATCCTGCGAAAACAGGCGGCGATCCTCCAGACCGTACGCTCCATCGCCCTCATTCAAGACGGAATACTGTATTGCTCAAGCGTCTTTGGCAGCCGTAATGTGCCCGTCAGTGAGTTTGTGCCGGAGCTTCCAGTCAGTGAATCCAGGCTGCTGCTGTCGACTGACCGGTGGCTGGTAAAAGGCAGCCCGGTACTGATTCAGTGGTCTCCCGTTGCGGGCGACGGCAACGACGGGGTGATGGAGGTGGTGAATATCGATCTCATCACTAAAATGATTCTCGAGCCGCAGCGGCCGCAGATCACCGACGTTGTCCTGAGAGTAGGAGATAACTTCCTCCGCGACGGGCAACAGGTGACGACTACGCCGACCTTCGATGAAAACGCCTCCCTGCTGGAACAGTCGTCACAACATTACCCTTTCAGCGTCACGGTGAGCGGCCCCGGGCCTGGCGAAATGGCGTTAAAAAATCTGCCCACCCAGCTGCCGCTGGCGTTGATGCTCAGCTTACTGATGGGCTATATCGCCTGGCTCGCCACGGCGCGGCGAATCAGTTTCACCTGGGAAATCAACATGGGAATTGCGGCCAGGGAGTTTGAGCTCTTCTGCCAGCCGCTGGTGAATGCCCGCACCCGGGAATGCGCCGGCGTCGAGATCCTCCTGCGCTGGAACAACCCGCGTCAGGGATGGATTTTGCCCGATGTCTTTATCCCTCTGGCCGAAGAACATAACCTGATTGTTCCGCTTACCCGCTACGTCATCAGCGAAACGGTGCGGCAGATAGGCTATTTCCCTGCCTCGCGCGATTTCCATATCGGCATTAACGTGGCCGCCAGCCATTTTCGCCGCGCTGCGCTTATCCAGGATCTCAACCGCATCTGGTTTAACGCCAGCCCTGTTCAACAGTTGATCGTGGAGTTAACCGAACGCGATGCGTTGCTGGATGTGGATTACCGCATCGTGCGGGAGCTGCACCGCAAAGGGGTGAAACTTGCGATTGATGATTTTGGTACCGGCAACAGCTCACTTTCATGGCTAGAAAAACTGCATCCGGATGTGCTGAAAATTGATAAATCCTTCACCACCGCGATCGGCACCGACGCCGTGAACTCAACGGTAACAGATATTATTATTGCGCTTGGCCAGCGGCTGAATATTGAACTGGTTGCGGAAGGGGTGGAAACCGAGGAGCAGTCACTCTACCTGCGCCGTCACAGCGTACATATTTTGCAGGGGTACTTGTATGCGCGGCCAATGCCGCTGCGCGAGTTTCCGAAATGGCTGGCGGAAAGTCACTCTCCGCCAGCCCGTCACAACGGACACATCGTGCCCTTACTGCCGTTACGCTAGATAACGTTACTCTTCTTCGTCGTGCGCAGAATGCTCTTTAACAATACGCACCATATCAACGCGATAGTCGTTGGCTTCGACGATGGTAATTTGCAGCGGCGGCAGCTCCAGCACATCACCGATACGCGGGATCTGCCCGTTAACGGAGATCACCAGCCCCGCCACGGTGGCAATGTCTTCATCATCATTGACCACGTTTTCGACGCCCAGCGTGTGCGAGAGCGCGTGCAGGTCGGTGGTGCCTTTCACCAGCCAGCCGTCACCGTCGGCAACGATTTCCGGGGTTTCATCCGCATCAGGGAATTCACCGGCAATGGCTTCCAGCACGTCCAGCGGCGTCACCAGGCCCTGTACCACACCAAATTCGTTGGTGACGATAACAAAGCTCCCGCGAGCACGACGCAATACGCCCAGCAGGTTGATCGGATCCAGCGTTTCAGGCACCACGATAGCGGGCGACGCGGCCGCTACGGCCTCGACGTTAACGCCCTCTTCCAGCGCCACCAGCATCTCTTTCGCGCGTACCACACCGATGATCTCATCCAGCTCACCCCGGCAGACCGGGAACAGGCTGTGCGGCGAGGAGAGCAGCTGCTGACGAATTTCGTCGACGCTCAGGTTGGCGTCCACCCAGCTGATTTCGCCGCGCGGCGTCATAATACCGCGCAGGGAGCGGGAAGCCAGCGAAAGCACGCCATTGATCATGTAGCGTTCTTCTTCCACAAACGCGCCTTCCGGCACCGGAACCGGGTTGCGGTTCTCGTTATCAGCCTGCACGTTCACCTGACGACGCCCGCCCATCAGTCGCAGAATCGCATCTGCGGTACGGGCTCGCAGCGGCTGATTCGACTGCTGCTTAATAAAGTTACGGCGCGCAATCTGGTTAAACAGCTCGATCAGAATCGAGAAGCCAATCGCGGCGTACAGGTAGCCTTTCGGAATATGGAAGCCAAACCCTTCTGCCACCAGGCTCAGACCAATCATCAGCAGGAAGCTCAGACACAGCACAACGACCGTCGGATGCTGGTTGACGAAACGCGTCAGCGGTTTCGACGCCAGCAGCATTACCGCCATCGCAATCACCACCGCCGCCATCATCACCGGCAGATGGTTCACCATGCCGACCGCCGTAATCACCGCATCCAGTGAGAAGACCGCATCAAGCACCACAATCTGGAGAACAACCACCCAGAAGCTGGCATAACCCTTACCGTGGCCATCATCGTGCTGCCGGTTCTCCAGCCGTTCATGCAGCTCTGTTGTGGCTTTGAACAGCAGGAACAGTCCCCCCACCAGCATGATTAAATCGCGGCCGGAGAAGGTGAAATCCATGACGGTGAACAGGGGCTTCGTCAGGGTGACCATCCACGAGATAACAGACAGTAAGCCCAGACGCATGATCAGCGCCAGCGAGAGGCCGATCAGACGGGCTTTATCACGCTGTTTCGGCGGCAGTTTATCTGCGAGGATGGCGATAAACACCAGGTTATCAATACCGAGAACGATCTCCAGCACGACCAGCGTAAGCAAGCCTACCCAGATTGACGGGTCCATTAAGAATTCCATGACACGCTCCTGCTAAAGGAATGACAAAACGGTGCCCCGCTAATGTCGGGCATTTCAAAGGGAATAAGAGTCGATGCGTGGCGAAGATCGCCGGTGATTAAGGCGCGGAATGGCCTGGAAGATGACTGACGTCGGTGACGGTCCATATAGTGGGCTGTAGCCCTATACTCCTGAATAATTAAACGGACGCTAAACATATCAGAGACAATTGGTTTTTAGCAAAGATTTACGTTCCTTTGCAAACTTCTGTAACACACGCGGATTATCTTAGAGAAAAATCTGTAAGGCGTAGCTAAATTACGGATCTTCATCACATAAATTATTTTTTCACTATCTAAAATAATTCGCGGAAGTCTTAGTTTTTTTGAACTCTAACCCTTATCTGAATCGATTCGGTTCGCCAATACGATTCTCAGTACGCCTGCCTGGCAGACGTATAAATGATAATAAAAGGAGGTAGCAAGTGACCATTGCTATTGTCATAGGCACACATGGTTGGGCTGCGGAGCAGTTACTCAAAACGGCAGAAATGCTGTTGGGCGAGCAGGAAAACGTCGGCTGGATCGATTTCGTTCCCGGTGAAAATGCCGAGACGCTGATTGAAAAATACACTGCTCAGCTTGAGAAGCTGGATACCAGCAAAGGCGTGCTGTTTCTCGTGGATACATGGGGCGGCAGCCCGTTCAACGCTGCCAGCCGCATTGTCGTCGATAAAGAGCATTATGAAGTCGTCGCCGGGGTGAATATCCCGATGTTGGTGGAAACCTTCATGGCGCGTGACGACAACCCAGGCTTTGACGAGCTGGTGGCGCTGGCGGTGGAAACCGGTCGCGAAGGGGTGAAGGCGCTGAAAGCGCAGCCGGTCGAAAAACCTGCCCCTGCCCCTGCTGCACCAAAAGCCGCTGCACCGGCGAAGCCAATGGGTCCGAACGATTACATGGTTATCGGCCTTGCGCGTATTGATGACCGTCTAATCCACGGCCAGGTGGCGACGCGCTGGACCAAAGAGACCAACGTACAACGCATCATCGTGGTCAGTGACGAAGTGGCCGCCGACACTGTCCGTAAAACCCTTCTTACCCAGGTTGCACCGCCGGGCGTCACCGCGCACGTCGTGGATGTCGCCAAAATGATCCGCGTTTACAACAACCCGAAATACGCGGGCGAACGCGTGATGCTTCTGTTCACCAACCCGACAGACGTTGAACGCATTGTTGAAGGCGGCGTGAAAATCACCTCCGTTAACATTGGCGGTATGGCTTTCCGTCAGGGCAAAACGCAGGTCAACAACGCGATTTCAGTGGATGCGAAAGATATCGAGGCCTTCAACAAGCTGAATGCACGCGGTATCGAGCTGGAAGCCCGTAAGGTTTCCACGGATCAGAAACTGAAAATGATGGATTTGATCGGCAAAGTGGGGAAATAAGCCCGGGCCGGTTTTTCATATAGAGCTTATGTAATAGGAGAAGTGCAATGGAGATTACTACTCTTCAGATTGTGCTGGTGTTCATCGTCGCGTGTATTGCGGGTATGGAGTCCGTACTTGATGAATTTCAGTTCCACCGCCCTCTGGTGGCCTGTACGTTGATTGGCGCCGTTCTCGGTGACATGAAAACCGGTATCATCATCGGTGGTACCCTGGAAATGATCGCCCTCGGCTGGATGAACATCGGTGCGGCAGTTGCGCCAGATGCCGCGCTGGCGTCCATTATTTCGACCGTTCTGGTTATCGCCGGTCATCAGAGTATCGGTGCCGGTATCGCGCTGGCCATCCCGCTGGCCGCAGCGGGTCAGGTGCTGACCATTATTGTCCGTACTATTACCGTGGCCTTCCAGCACGCGGCGGATAAGGCGGCCGAAAACGGCAACCTCACCGCGCTCTCCTGGATCCACGTTTCTTCCCTGTTCCTGCAAGCGATGCGTATCGCGATCCCTGCAGTTATCGTGGCGATTTCTGTCGGTACCAGCGAAGTTCAGGGCATGCTGAATGCGATCCCTGAAGTGGTCACCAGCGGTCTGAATATCGCCGGGGGTATGATCGTGGTGGTCGGTTATGCGATGGTCATCAACATGATGCGCGCGGGCTACCTGATGCCATTCTTCTACCTCGGCTTCGTTACCGCTGCGTTCACCAACTTCAACCTGGTTGCGCTGGGTGTGATTGGTGCGGTGATGGCGATTCTTTATATCCAGCTCAGCCCGAAATACAACCGTGTCGCGGGTGCCCCTGCGCAGGCTGCTGGTAACAACGATCTCGATAACGAACTGGACTAACAGGTGAGCGAAATGGTTGATATGACAAAAACTACCACTGAGAAAAAACTCACTCCGAGTGATATTCGTGGCGTGTTCATCCGTTCTAACCTGTTTCAGGGTTCATGGAACTTCGAACGTATGCAGGCGCTCGGCTTCTGCTTCTCCATGGTGCCGGCCATCAAACGCCTGTATCCGGAAAACAACGAAGCACGCCGTCAGGCAATTAAGCGTCATCTGGAATTCTTCAACACCCATCCTTATGTTGCGGCGCCGGTTCTGGGCGTGACGCTGGCGATGGAAGAGCAGCGTGCGAACGGGGCTGAAATCGACGATGGTGCCATCAACGGTATCAAAGTTGGTCTGATGGGGCCGCTGGCAGGCGTGGGCGACCCGATTTTCTGGGGTACCGTGCGTCCGGTCTTTGCGGCGCTGGGCGCCGGGATCGCCATGAGCGGCAGCCTGCTCGGTCCTCTGCTGTTCTTCATCCTGTTCAACGCGGTGCGTCTGCTGACCCGTTACTACGGCGTGGCGTACGGCTATCGTAAAGGTGTGGATATCGTTAAGGATATGGGCGGCGGCTTCCTGCAAAAACTGACTGAGGGGGCGTCAATTCTCGGCCTGTTTGTAATGGGGGCGCTGGTTAACAAGTGGACGCACGTAAACATCCCGCTGGTGGTATCAACGATCACCGGTCAGGATGGTCAGACGCGCGTTACCACCGTGCAGACCATTCTGGACCAGCTGATGCCGGGCCTGGTACCGCTGCTGTTAACCTTCGCCTGTATGTGGCTGCTGCGTAAGAAAGTGAACCCGCTTTGGATCATCGTTGGCTTCTTCGTCATCGGTATCGCGGGCTACGCTGTCGGCCTGCTGGGTCTGTAATAAAATGCGTTACTGATCGGGGGCTTGCCCCCGGTCTTTTTATCTGGAGGATGAATGACTGTCACGGACACCGTACTGGTTTTATTTATTGTTGCCCTTCTGGCTTACGCGATCTATGACGAGTTTATTATGCCTCGCCGCCACGGCGAGACGCTGCTGACCCTTCCCCTCTTACGCCGTGGACGCATTGATGCGTTTATCTTCGCCGGTCTGGTAGTCATCCTCATTTACAATAATGTGACCAGCCACGGCGCAATATTAACCACATGGTTATTATGTGCGCTGGCATTAATGGCGATTTACCTGTTCTGGAGCCGCTCGCCAAAACTCATTTTTAAAAAACACGGATTCTTCTTCGCCAATGTCTGGATAGAATATAACCGTATTAAAGAGATGAATTTATCCGAAGACGGGGTTCTGGTGATGCAATTAGAACAACGCCGCCTGCTCATCCGGGTCAGAAATATTGATGACCTGGAAAAGATATACAAATTACTTGTTAAAACTCAATGATTTATCATTATAGCATCGGCTATATATTGCATTATTCTTGAACCAGCAATATAGCCGGTGCTATATCTCCTCTGTTAATTGACTTATATTTATTAACGATATTTTCACGCATAAATCTAAATGAAAATCGTTATCAACATAGTGGCTATATAAAGCCATCTTCGTTGTTGTTTTATATTCTCAAAATATGTTAAGGTTGCGCCCGTCGTTGGGGAGTAGCCGATTTCCTGCCTGCGGGAAATGTACGTGTCAACATACTCGTTGAAAAACGTGGCGCGTACGGATCGTTTTTAAGCACAATTACTGTGCCAGAAGCGATCAGGCGAGACCATAGATACATCAACTGCTGTTTACTGGGGGCAGTGATGTGTCATATGGATATCCCCGGTCTGGACGCTCTTATGAATATCTCCGCTACGATCCTTCTGGCTTTTGGCATGTCCATGGACGCATTTGCCGCCTCTATCGGCAAAGGTGCCACTCTCCATAAACCTAAATTTTCCGAAGCCCTGCGTACCGGTCTCATCTTTGGCGCTATCGAAACGCTGACGCCGCTTATCGGCTGGGGACTGGGGATGCTCGCCAGCCAGTTTGTGCTGGAGTGGAATCACTGGATTGCTTTCGTGCTGCTGGTGTTCCTCGGCGGACGTATGGTGATTGAAGGTTTTCGTGGCAACGGCGATGAAGATGATGCGCCGCTGCAACGCCACGGCTTCTGGCTTCTGGTGACAACCGCCATCGCAACCAGCCTGGATGCAATGGCCGTGGGTGTCGGTCTGGCGTTTTTGCAGGTCAATATTATCGCCACCGCGCTGGCGATTGGCTGCGCCACGCTGATCATGTCAACGCTGGGGATGATGGTGGGTCGGTTCATTGGCCCGCTGTTAGGCAAACGCGCCGAAATTCTGGGCGGTATCGTGTTGATCGGGATTGGTGCCCAAATCCTTTGGGCACACTTCGCGGGTTAACCTTCGCGCTGCCAGCAATGGATGCTGAAATCCGTCTGGCAGCGAAATTCTGTCTGCGCTGCCAGCGTTTCCCACACCTCTGGTTTTGCCCGCCACGCAAACGGCGTCATTTGCAGTAACGCCACCGCTTCACTTCCCTGCAACATCATTTCATACGCTACCGACTGCGCCTGCTTTAACGCAAAGCCTGCCAGCTGTTCAGAGTGAGGCGCATGCAGGTGAACTTCATCATAGATCAGCCCTTTTAGCTCCAGCAGATGACGCGGCCCTGGCGTGACGGTGATAACCCAGCCACCGGGCTTAACGACGCGCGCCAGCTCCTCAGCCTTGCACGGCGCATAGATACGCACCACGGCGTCCATACTCTCTTGCTCAAACGGCAGGCGGTGGCTGGAGGCCACGCAGAACGTTACCGCTGAGTAGCGTTTGGCTGCCGCACGGATAGCCACTTTAGATACGTCCAGCCCGTACGTTTCGGCGCCCTTCTCAGCCGCCACGTCAGCAAACGTGGCGGTGTAGTAACCTTCGCCGCAGCCGATATCCAGCATGGCGGATGCGCCTTCTGTCAGATATTCACGGAGTAAGGCGACAACGGCATCCCTGAGCGGTTGATAATGCCCGGCATCGAGAAACGCCCGGCGCGCCTGCATCATCTCCGCGCTGTCACCCGGGTCCCGGGAGCGCTTGTGCTGTACCGGCAGAAGATTTACATAGCCCTCTTTCGCCCGGTCAAACTGATGTCCCTGTGGACAGATAAACGTTTTCTCCGCGCGCGTCAGCGGCGCGTGGCAAAGGGGACAACTGAAAGACATGACAGCTCCAGGGCGTAAACCAAAAGGCGAAGTGTACCGCTATTCGCCAGGGTTATAAACGGCTGGGTGATGCATCACGATCAGATGGTCAGAATCTGCCGGCAGCCCGTCAGGCTTTACGTTTTCCAGACGCAGAACGTTCCCCATAATTTCGCTGAAAACGGGCGCGGAAACGGCCCCGCCGTAATAGGCACCGTTTTGCGGATCGTTAATCACCACCACCAGCGCAAAACGGGGATCGCTGGCAGGCGCAACGCCTGCGGTATAGGCGACGTATTTATCCACATACTTACCGTGTTCATCGATTTTTTTGGCCGTCCCGGTTTTTATCGCCACGCGATAGTTACGCACCGCCGCTTTGATTCCACCACCGCCGGGTAATGCGACGCTCTCCATCATGTGCTCCACCTCGTGAACAATTTCCTCGGGCATCACCCGCTTGCCAATCACCGGCGGATCGATTCGGGTGATGGACAGAGGCCGTTCAATGCCATAGCTGCCGATGGTGGCATACACATGCGCCAGCTGGAGGGGGGTTACCATCAGGCCATATCCAAAGGCAAAGGTCGCCCGGTCTAACTGGCTCCAGAATTTCCGCTGCGGCAGTAAACCTGCGCTTTCTCCCGTTAAGCCAAGCCCGGTACTCTCGCCAAAGCCAAAGTGTTTATAGGTATCCAGTAACCGTTGCACAGGCATCGCCAGCGAAAGACGGGACACGCCCGTGTCACTGGATTTTTGCAGGATGCCGGTCATCGTCAGCTCGGGATAGTAGCCCACATCGCGGATACGATGGCCATCAATGGTGTAGGGATGCGTGTCTATGACGCTGTCAGGCTGTACCAGCCCCTGCTGTAGCGCCGTCATCAGCACCAGAGGCTTAACGGTCGAGCCAGGTTCAAAGGTGTCGCTGATCGCGCGATTGCGAAAATCATCCAGCGTTGCCCCTTCCCGGTTGTTGGGGTTGAAGTCGGGGAAGCTCGCCATTGCCAGAATTTCGCCCGTCTGGATATTAATTAGCACCGACGCGCCTGACTCAGCTTTGTTCCACGCCACGGCATTATCCAGCGCGTCTTCGGTGATAGTTTGCAGGCGTTCATCGATACTAAGCTGGATATTATGTGCAGGTACGGGAGCCACCTCCGTGAGGTTCTCCACCACATGTCCGTAGCGATCTTTCCTGACCAGCCGCACGCCTGCCTTCCCGGTAAGCTGCGTGTTGAAGCTTTTCTCGACACCCTCAATGCCCTGACCATCAATATTGGTGAAGCCAATCAGGTTCGCCGCCACGTGCCCGGCAGGATAAAAGCGGCGGGACTCATCGCGAAGGTTGATACCCGGAAGACGCAGCTTATCGATCCACTTTGCCTGGGAGGGATCAACCTGACGGGCAAGGTAAATAAATCGCCCGTGCGGGTTACTGTTGATTCGCGATGCGAGCGTGCTCAGAGAAAGGTGTAAGGCATTTGCCAGGGCCTGCCAGCGCGAATCATAACCGATCCCCCCTTTTTCCAGCACTGTTTTGGGATCGGCCCAGACGGCCTGGACAGGTACGCTCACCGCAAGGGGTCGTCCTTCACGGTCCACAATCATCCCCCGCGGGGCGTCTATCGCCACTTCGCGCAGGGAGCGCATATCCTCCTGCTTAACCAGATTATCCGGTTTGATAATTTGCAGCCACGCCACGCGGCCCAGCAGAAACGCAAGACTACAAAAGATAGCGAGACACAGAAGTGCAAAACGTGCCGGAGTAAAGTTTCCGGTGGTCGTTATTGTCTTTTTTTTCACCTTAACCCCAGGGCTGTTGATCAACGCCCTGATTTAACGGGAAAAGCGGATAAGAAGGCGGGAAAACAATGCTAATAATCTCGCGGGTTTGCAACAAGATAATAACAGCGGAGGATTACGTAATATTTTGAAAAATAAGCGAATAAAAAAGCCCCGCATCGGCGAGGCTTATGTCTGGGATCGAAGCGCTGAGCGCTTCAGTCAGCAGTGATTCGATCAGATAGCAGTTACGTTAACCGCAGCTGGGCCTTTCTGGCCATCCTGAATTTCGAACTCAACGTTCTGGCCTTCAGCCAGAGTTTTGAAGCCGTTACCCTGGATTGCAGAGAAGTGTACGAACACATCTTTGCTGCCGTCAGCAGGAGTAATGAAACCAAAACCTTTAGACTCGTTGAACCACTTAACTTGACCTTTAATCTTTGCCATTTGCAAAATTCCTTAGAGTGTTTTCTTAGCCCGCAGGCTTTGACTTAGATAAAACTGAGACATTACTGCTTGAGGCACTAATATAAGGTTCGGCAGAGAAGCGGTATTCAACGACAACGTGTTTACTCAGGACTTCTTTACTGAAAATGCCACACATAAACAGAACTGTACCTCGTTTGACCCAAAACGTGTTATCACACACAACGTTTAATATGGCAAGCCATTTTTAAACATGTCTCGATCCGCCGCACAAATTCAGGTGTTACTCCATAACAATCTGCACAGTTATGCGAATTGTCAAATGAAGCGCTACCTGACCTCACTGCCCGCAGGGTGCGTTGACGCGCCCTGTAATCAAAGACTTTTTAAACATAGCTCAATCATTTCAAAGCGTCCATCCCAATCCCTGATTTTCTTTAAAAGAATGACTGAGTTAGAACATTTTGTGAAAAGTTATGCTGAAAACATTGCAACGCACCGACATGTGTCAGGGAATATACGATGTTAATTACATTTTGCTAATTGTATTAAAATCCACCATTTAATTAGCGTTATTCTGCACCAAAATAATGAAATTTTTATGACTCTGCCTCAAAACAAGGCAAGCAAAACGTTTCGATAAAAATAAAACACTTCGGGAAAGATAAAACACACAATTTATTCAACGAAACGGTAATTATCGAATAAGGATAAATATTCACCAGTTTTCAGTATGCTGAACCAATAGTTAACTGCTGCTTAATTATATGTTGGGATGTTGTGGATCACATTTGATAAGGGAGGGGATTTACGCCGTACGTCAGGCCACCTCCCTTTCCGGGCAAACTATCGTTCGGCTACCAGGCGAATGAAGTCTTCCTCGTCCTGTTGTTGAGCAACAGCGTCCTTAGGTACCGCTTTCTCCTCCGGCTCGTTGGCTTCGCACAGACGACGCAGCAACGCATTCTGCCGTTTCTGCTGATCGAGCAATGCTTCCAGCAGTTCAATCTGCTCGTTTGTGCGGGAGCTGGCGCGGTTAACGAAGAACCACAGTACCAGCCCAACGACCAGCACCACCAAAGACATTACCAGGGATGCAATGCTCAGCAGCCCCGAATTCAGTAACTCACCCATTTCACCACCTCAGTAAAAACAGTCATTTTACCACTGCCGCCACGTAAGGACATCACTCAGCGTAAAAATGGCCTCTACCAGGGGATAAACTTATTGATTGAACAAATGCCGCTAAAGAATTGTACATCCTGATCGCACATCACATTGATAGTCTGCGTCCACAGCACCACACAAGCTATCAACACTATAATCAGAATTACCCAGCGTATTTTTTTCACTCCACACTCCGTCTTATGACCTGATGCAGCCAGGTTATCACGGTTATCTTAAACAGGGGCTAACTGTACCTTCAACAGACGCTTTTCGGAATCGTGCACTTGTTTCACTGCGTAAACCCGTTACGCTTACTCCATGACAACAAAGAAAAAAGAGGCAACGATGCGTTTACTTATTCGTACAGTAATTGTACTGGCCATTGTGTGGATCGGCCTGTTATTAAGTGGGTACGGCGTATTAATGGGAAGCAAAGAAAATGCCGCGGGTCTGGGTATCCAGTGTAAATATCTTACCGCCCGGGGGGTAAGCACGGCGCAGTACATCCATTCCGACAGCGGGATCATCGGGTTAACCAACTGTCCTGTGCTGCGTAAATCATCTGATGTGATTGATAACGGTTAATCAGCGTTGAATTTCGCTTACAAGAACGCCGCACTGTTGCGGCGTTTTATTGAAAGCGTCGATCAGAACGGATAATCGTTATAGCCCATCTGCTCTGAAATTTTGCGCGCTGCGGTATGCAGGATCGCCACATATTCATGAAGACGCTCTTCAGAGAAACGCAGCGTTGGGAACGAAATGCTCAGGCCCGCAATGACAACGCCGAAGCGGTCAAATACCGGCACACCGATGCAACGCAGCCCCTCTTCCTGCTCTTCGTTATCTTCCCCGTAACCCTGCTCACGCACATTATCCAGCACGCTCAGCAGTTCATCCGTACTGGTAATGGTGCGGTCGGTGCTGCGTTTGTACTCCACCCCGTCAAGGATCTGCTTCACCTCTTCGCGATCGCGCCAGGCCAGCAGTACTTTACCAATTGCGGTGCTGTAGAGCGGGTTACGACGACCGATGCGTGAATACATGCGCAGGTTGTACATGGAGTCAATTTTGTGGATGTAAACAATGCTGTCTTCATCCAGCGCACCGAGGTGAATTGTCTCTTTCGTCAGTCGTGAAAGTTCACGCATCTGAATGTCAGCGCTGCGGATCAGATCCACGTTTTGCAAAGCGCGGGCGCCCAGTTCAAACAGTTTCAGCGTCAGAGAATATTTTTCTGATTCTCCTTCCTGCGCGACATAACCCAATGATTTCATCGTCTGCAAAAAGCGATAAACGGTGCTTTTCGACATCATCACACGCTGCGACAACTCTGTAATACCAATTTCACGCTCTTCTCCGAGCGCCTGCAAGATGCCAAACACCTTCAGCACGGAAGAAACAGAATCTGGCTGCTTATCCAAATCTGCGATTGCCATTTATCACCTCATGGAGAGTGTTTTATAAAAATCAGAACCGGTTTTTATTATAAATTCGTGTGATGCGTGCTGCAATCTATCTGGGTTTACTTCGTTACAAATCTGCGACATAAAACCGAAATAACGATGCTAAAATAGTTACTCTGAAAATAATTTCACGCTGAGTCATTCTTTTCCCATGCAAAAAAACGTTTCTGATGGCCTGCCCTTACCGCAGAGGTACGGGGCAATTGCCACTATTGTCATCGGTATTTCGATGGCTGTCCTTGACGGTGCGATTGCCAACGTTGCTCTTCCTACCATTGCAAAAGACCTTAATGCTTCTCCCGCAAGCTCCATCTGGATTGTGAACGCGTACCAGATAGCAATTGTGATTTCCCTCCTGTCACTCTCTTTCCTGGGCGATATGTTTGGCTATCGCCGGGTTTACCAGTGCGGGCTGGTGGTCTTTACCCTCACCTCGCTCTTCTGTGCCCTTTCCGATTCACTGCACACCCTCACCCTGGCGCGTATCGCGCAGGGCTTTGGCGGCGCGGCGCTAATGAGCGTGAACACGGCCCTCATACGGCTTATCTATCCTCACCGCCACCTGGGGCGCGGCATGGGCATTAATTCCTTTATTGTGGCCGTGTCGTCCGCTGCCGGGCCGACGATTGCCGCCGCCATTCTGTCCGTTGCCTCGTGGCAGTGGCTGTTTGCCATTAATGTGCCGCTGGGTATTGTGGCGATCTTCTTCGCCCTGCGCTATCTTCCGGAAAATGGTCCGAAAAACACCATGCCGCGTTTTGACCTGCCCAGCGCCGTGATGAACGCGCTGACCTTTGGCCTGCTGATTACCGCGCTGAGCGGATTTGCTCAGGGGCAGTCTCTGTCGCTCATTGCCGCAGAAATCGTTGCCATGCTTATCATCGGATTTTTCTTCGTACGACGTCAGCTGGCGCTGCCCGTGCCGTTACTGCCGGTGGATTTGCTGCGTATTCCGCTGTTTTCGCTATCCATTTGTACCTCCATTTGCTCATTCTGCGCACAGATGCTGGCGCTGGTTGCGCTGCCGTTCTTTTTGCAGAGCGTGATTGGCCGTTCGGAAGTGGAAACAGGCTTGCTGCTCACGCCCTGGCCTCTGGCAACCATGGTGATGGCCCCGCTGGCCGGTTACCTTATTGAGCGCGTTCATGCCGGGCTTCTGGGGGCGATTGGGCTGGTTGTCATGGCGGTGGGACTGTTTGCACTGGCGCTCCTGCCCGCCTCGCCAGGGGATCTGGATATTATCTGGCGCATGATCCTGTGCGGGGCCGGTTTTGGTCTGTTCCAGTCCCCTAATAACCACACGATTATCACCTCTGCCCCACGTCATCGCAGCGGTGGCGCCAGCGGGATGCTGGGCACGGCAAGACTGTTAGGGCAAAGCACCGGGGCCGCACTGGTAGCCTTGATGTTTAACCTGGCCGGGCAGAATGCGACACACGTTGCGCTGATTACCGCAGGGACACTGGCGACCCTCGCGGCTGTCATTAGCGGTCTTCGTGTCACCCAGCCAAAGGCGCAGGCATAAAAAAACCGGGCGGAGAAGGACTCCTGCCCGGTTGTTTTCAACCCGATTACGTTACTTCAGATATTCGCCGCTACGCAGCGCTTCAATACGTTTATCCAGCGGCGGGTGAGACATAAACAGCTCGCTCAGCGACTTTGACTTGCCGTTGATGCAGAAGGCCATCATGCTGTTTGCTTCCTGCGGCTCGTAGCTGGTTTTAAGACGTTGCAGCGCAGCAATCATCTTTTCACGACCCACCAGTTTCGCGGAACCGGCATCCGCATGGAACTCACGATGACGGGAGAACCACATGGTAATAATGCTTGCCAGGATACCGAACACCAGCTCCAGCACCATTGAAACAGCAAAATAGATCAGCGGGTTGCCGTTGCTCTCTTCACCCTCATCACGGTTGCCACCCATAAACCCGGCAGCAATCTGCGCCAGAATACGGGAAATAAAGATAACGAAGGTGTTCACCACGCCCTGGATCAGGGTCATGGTGACCATATCGCCGTTGGCGATGTGGCTGATCTCGTGAGCAATAACCGCTTCCGCTTCGTCACGGCTCATGTTTTGCAGCAGACCGGTGCTGACGGCCACCAGGGACGCGTCACGACGCGCACCGGTAGCAAACGCGTTGATATCCGGCGCGTGGTAGATGGCTACCTGCGGCATGGCAATGCCCGCCTGCTTTGACTGCTGAGCAACCGTGCTCATCAGCCACTGCTCCATATCGTTACGCGGTTGCTCAATAACTTCACCGCCCACGGATTTCAGTGCCATCCACTTCGACATTAGCAGTGAAATGAAAGAGCCACCGAAACCAAACAGCAGCGCCATAATCAACAGACCCTGAACGCTGCTCGACTGAATTCCCGTCAGGCTTAGCACCAGCCCGAATACCACCATCACCGCCAGGTTGGTGAGCAGGAAGAGCGCGATTCGCATCATAATATTCTTTTAACCTCAGTTTAACAAAACGCACTATGCGATTACCCACATCGTATGGGTATTACGGCTATTTTCAAGCATCCAGACGGCGTAAGTCACCAGAAAGACACAACTTTACACAATTGGAAATCTGCCTGACGGAAGGATGAGGAACAAAAAGAAACAGGCACAATTGCTTGTGCCTGTTGGGGGATTATTTTGTCGGAGCAGGTTGCACAGCAGGTTTCTCTTTTTCCAGCTTCGCGAGATCAAGCGCGATATGCACCGTCTCGTCCAGATACGGATCGGGCTCCTGGTAATCCTTAGGCAGATCGTCCAGTTTTTTGAGCAGAGGCTTGCCTTCACGTTTGAAGCGATCGTTGATACGCGCCAGACGTGTCGCGTCATCTTCATTGTTCTCTTTCTCACGCTGAGCGTAGTTCAGAGACACAATGTTCCGTTTTGCTTTCAGGGCGTTGAAACGCGCGATGTCCTTCATGATGTACTGGAATTCCGGATCCTTCCCGATGCGATCGTTGTGATTTTTCAGCAGTTCCGGTCCGAACTGTTTCATATCACCCGATTTCACGAATGTCGCGGCATCAATGCTATCCCACGGCAGCGCGTTATCTTCAAACTTCTCGCCCGTTTCCGTCTCTTCGGTACCTGTCGGCATCATAATATCCGGCGTCACGCCTTTGCGCTGCGTGCTGCCGCCGTTGACGCGGTAAAACTTCTGAATGGTGTACTGTACTGAGCCCAGCGCCGGCCATTCAGGGCGCAGCATCTGGTCGTAAATACGGTTCAGAGAGCGGTACTGCTGAACGGTGCCCTTGCCAAACGTCGGTTCGCCGACGATTAACGCCCGGCCGTAATCCTGCATGGCAGCAGCGAAGATTTCCGATGCAGAGGCGCTGAAGCGATCGACAAGCACCACCAGCGGCCCCTTATAGTAGACCACACCATCGGTATCCGCATCTTCACGCACTTTACCGTTGTTATCGCGCACCTGTACCACCGGGCCAGACGGGATAAACAGCCCGGAAAGCGAGACGGCCTCGGTCAATGCCCCGCCGCCGTTGCTGCGCAGGTCAATGATCACGCTGCTGACATTCTGCTTTTCAAGCTTCTGAAGCTGCACTTTCACATCATCGGTCAGGCCGACGTAGAAACCAGGGATATCCAGAACGCCAACCTTCTCTTTACCCACGGTTTTCACCGACATTTTCACCGCGCGATCTTCCAGACGGATACGCTCACGGGTCAGAGTAACGATACGGGTTTTGGTCCCCTTACCGGCTGGCAGGATCTCCAGGCGAACTTTGCTGCCCTTCGGCCCTTTGATCAGCGCAACTACGTCATCAAGACGCCAGCCAATCACGTCCACCATGCTCTTTCCGGTTTGGCCCACACCGACAATACGGTCGCCTACGCTGATCGCTTTGCTTTTCGATGCAGGGCCACCGGCCACCATGGAGTTGATTACGGTGTAGTCATCGTCCATCTGAAGCACAGCACCGATACCTTCCAGAGACAGGCTCATTTCGGTATTGAACTGTTCGGTGTTACGTGGAGAGAGATAATTAGTGTGCGGATCAATTTCGTGCGCAAACGCGGTCATCGCCAGCGAGAAAACATCTTCACTGTTGGTCTGCGCCAGACGGCGAATAGCGAACTTGTAGCGACGGTTTAACGTCTCACGGATCTCTTTCTCGTCTTTGCCTGTGAGCTTGAGGCTCAGTTCGTCATATTTGACTTTTCCATCCCACAGCGCATTCAGTTCAGCCTCGTCTTTCGGCCATGGCGCTTTGCTGCGGTCCAGATTAAAGGTGTCGTTGCCGGTGAAGTCCATAGGACGTTCCAGCACTTTCAGCGCGTATTGATAACGCTCAAAACGGCGCTTTTGCGATAAGTTGTACAGATCGTAGAACAGATCGAGTTTTCCGGAGCGCAGCTCATCACCCACTTCGGATTTGCGTTTAGCGAACTGTTCGACATCGCTGGCCAGCAGTACGTTATGGCTGTAATCCAGCAAGTTCAGATAACGGTCAAAGATTTTGGCCGAAAAGGCCTGATCGAGATCGAACTGACGATAGTGCGAACGAGTAAAGCGCGACGTCACGCGCTCACTCACCGTCGCGTGCTGAGTCTCTTCCTTGAGAACCGGAATTTGATCAACACGCGTAATATCGTCCACAGCGAAAGCGTGGCCTGTTATAGCAAACAGGCCAGCCAGCGCGGTGAGCTTAAAAAAAGTGTTCATGCCAGGCTCGGCCTCCGTTTCAGAACAACAAGTGTTCTGCGCGTACAATCATTGACATACCAGAAGTCAGCTGTACACGAACGCCATCTTTGGTGATTTCCAGTACGGTGGCGTCCATCGCGTTGTTACCCGCTTTCACCTTCAGAGACTGACCTACGCTCAGCGCATTGATGTCAGAAACCGGGGTGTGGCGCGGCTCTTCGCGCGGCGCACGTGGGGCTTTAGCTGCTGGTTTGTCAGCACGCGGTTTGCGATCGTTATTTTCAGTACGACGCGGTGCCGGGCGCGGTTTACGCTCGCGACGAGGGGCGTCTTCCTGACCGTTTGCCGCTGCGGCTTCGCGTTTTTTCGCCTGCTGTTCCGCACGCTGTGCCTGCACGCGAGCTTTGGCTTCTTCAAGCTGCTTACGCGCATGTTCTACGTGCTGCTCGTCCAGCTCACCGCACGGGTTGCCGTCAAGGTCGACACGGGTCGCACCCGGCTTGATACCGTACAGGTAACGCCAGCTCGAGGTATAAAGGCGCAAGGCAGAACGAAGCTGCGTTTTGCTGAGGTTCATCTCCCCCTCAACGCGCGCGACCAAATCCTGAAAGATACCGACTTTCAGAGGACGCGCTTCACCTTCAGCGCTGAAGCACTGCGGGAAACGCTCGGCCAGAAATGCGATAACTTCTTTACTGCTATTCAACTTAGGTTGATTTTCCATGAAATTTCCTGATTACAACGGACGTTGCCAACAAGCGCAGGCATGAACAGGCGACATTATAATGACGCTATCAGTAAATGCTACGTTATCCGTTGATTATCCTGCGACGCTCGCAAAGAATTTATGATAATCGGTCTCTGCCAGAACATTTTCCAGGTTTGCGGCCAGCGCGCGCAGCCCCTGCTCATCCTCGGCAGTAAAGCGACTGAAGACCGTGCTGTCGATATCCAGAACGCCAATAATCTGATTTTTAACCACCAGCGGCAGTACGATTTCAGAATTGCTGCTGGCATCGCAGGCGATGTGGCCGTCAAACGCATGAACATCTTCGACACGCTGAACCTGACGGGTCGCCACTGCGGTACCGCACACGCCGCGACCTACCGGGATACGCACGCAGGCGAGTTTACCCTGGAAAGGCCCCAGTACCAGCGTGTCGCCTTCCAGCAGATAAAAGCCCGCCCAGTTCACGTCAGAAAGGCGTTCGAACAGTAACGCACTGGTATTTGCCAGAGTGGCTAAGAAACTGGTTTCCCCTGCCATTAATGCCTTAAAATCGCGATTCAGATCCGCGTAGAATTCTGTTTTGTTCATTATTCAATCACTTAGTTATCTTACATAGTTACCGCATAGCCTATTAAAATAAGCATTAAATGCGCTCATGCTCAAGATGAATCCGTTCATGAGTTATTATAACTTTCAACAATACTAATCTGTGTGCGACTGATGGCCCTAAAAACACCCCAAATTACGCCGACACGAAAGATCGTTGTCCGTACGGTAAGCCAGGCTCTGCCCCGTGCACATTATCAGCGTTGTCCCCAGTGCGATACGCTTTTTATGTTGCCGAAGATGAAATCGCACCAAAGTGCTTTTTGTCCATGCTGCGATGCCAAAATTCGCGATGGCCGGGACTGGTCATTGACGCGTCTGGCGGCAATGGCGGTCACCATGCTGCTGCTGATGCCCTTCGCCTGGACCGAGCCGCTGTTAAAGCTCTACCTGCTTGGCGTGCGTATTGACGCTAACGTGTTGCAGGGGATCTGGCAGATGACGCGCCAGGGCGATCCGCTTACGGCCGCCATGGTGCTGTTCTGCGTCGTCGGCGCGCCGTTGGTGCTGGTCGCGGCAATTGCCTACCTGTGGTTTGGCAACATACTGGGGATGAACCTGCGCCCCGTCCTGCTCATGCTGGAAAAGCTCAAGGAGTGGGTGATGCTGGACATCTATCTGGTGGGCGTCGGCGTGGCGTCTATCAAGGTGCAGGATTATGCATTTTTACAACCTGGCATTGGCCTTTTTGCGTTTATTTCACTGGTCCTGCTGAGTATTCTGACCCTGATTCATCTCAATGTTGAACAGCTTTGGGAGCGATTTTACCCGCAGCGTCCCGCGACCCGGCCTGATGACAACCTGCGCGTCTGCCTGGGGTGCCATTACACCGGTTTTCCGGATAAACGCGGGAGATGTCCGCGCTGCCACATTCCGTTAAGATTGCGACGCAACAACAGCCTGCAAAAATGCTGGGCGGCGCTTATCGCCTCCCTGGTATTTTTGTTCCCGGCCAACATGCTGCCGATCTCCGTAATTTATGTGAACGGCGCCCGTCAGGAAGATACTATCCTTTCAGGGATTATCTCTCTGGCGCACAGTAACGTGGGGGTCGCCGCCATTGTTTTCATCGCCAGTATTCTGGTGCCCTTTACCAAAGTGGTGGTGATGTTTACGCTGCTTATCAGCATTCACTTTAAATGCGAACAAGGACTACGCACCCGCATCCTGCTTCTGCGATTCGTGACCTGGATTGGTCGCTGGTCGATGTTGGATCTGTTCGTGATTTCGCTGATGATGTCGCTCATCAATCGCGATCAGTTACTTGCTTTTACCATGGGACCCGCAGCTTTTTATTTCGGCTCTGCGGTGATATTGACTATTCTTGCAGTGGAATGGCTGGACAGCCGCTTACTTTGGGACGCACATGAGTCAGGAAACGCCCGCTTCGCCGACTGAAGCGAGAATTAAAACAAAACGCCGCATTTCGCCATTCTGGTTGCTACCTGTCATCGCGCTGATGATCGCAGGCTGGCTTATCTGGACGAGCTATGAAGATCGCGGAAGTACCATCACGATTGATTTCCAGTCTGCGGACGGCATTGTCGCCGGACGTACCCCCGTTCGCTTCCAGGGGGTGGAAGTGGGTACCGTGCAGGATATTTCCCTCGGCAAAGGGCTGAACAAAATTCAGGTCCGGGCGAGCATTAAGTCTGATATGCAGGATGCCCTGCGCGCCGAAACGCAGTTCTGGCTGGTCACGCCTAAAGCCTCCCTGGCCGGCGTTTCCGGGCTGGATGCGCTTGTGGGCGGTAACTATATCGGCATGATGCCCGGCAAAGGCGAGCCACAGGATCACTTTGTTGCGCTGGATACCCAGCCGAAATATCGGCTGAATAACGGCGATTTGATGATCCACCTCCGCGCGCCGGATTTGGGCTCGCTGAACAGTGGTTCTCTGGTCTATTTCCGCAAAATTCCGGTTGGTCGCGTTTACGACTACGCCATTAACCCGAACAAAGATGGCGTGACCATTGATGTACTCATCGAGCGCCGTTTTACCAACCTGGTGAAAAAAGGCAGCCGCTTCTGGAACGTCTCCGGCGTCGATGCCGACCTGAGCTTAAGCGGTGCGAAAGTGAAGCTTGAGAGCCTGGCGGCGCTGGTGAATGGCGCTATCGCCTTCGACTCACCTGCTGACTCCAGCCCTGCCGCCGCAGAAGATACCTTTGGCCTGTACGCCGACCTGGCGCACAGCCAGCGCGGTGTCATCGTCAAGCTGACCCTGCCGGATGCCAAAGGCCTGAAAGCCGGTTCGACCCCGT
Organism: Enterobacter sp. MGH 38; assembly: GCF_000492855.1. Classification (NCBI taxonomy): domain Bacteria; kingdom Pseudomonadati; phylum Pseudomonadota; class Gammaproteobacteria; order Enterobacterales; family Enterobacteriaceae; genus Enterobacter; species Enterobacter sp. MGH 38. The sequence continues at coordinate 1,798,082 of NZ_KI535608.1, forward strand.
TGATGTACCAGGGTTTAGAGGTCGGGCAACTGACAAAATTAACCCTCAATGCGGGCGGCTCCGTTACCGGCGAAATGACGGTGGATCCGAGCGTGGTGGATCTCCTGCGGGAAAAAACGCGCATTGAACTGCGTAATCCGAAGCTCTCCCTCAGCGACGCCAGCATCAGTTCCCTGCTGACGGGAAGCACCTTTGAGCTGATCCCCGGTGAAGGCGCGCCGAACAAAAACTTTGTTATCGCCCCGGCGGATAAAGCCCTGCTGCAAAAACCGGGCGTGTTGACGGTTACGCTGAATGCGCCGGAAAGCTACGGTATCGAAGCCGGGCAACCGCTGATCCTGCACGGTGTGCAGGTGGGCCAGGTCCTCGAACGTAAGCTGACAGAAAAAGGGGTCTCCTTCTCCGCCGCCATCGATCCGCAGTACAGCAATCTGGTTCACGGCGACAGTAAATTTGTGGTTAACAGCCGGGTCGACGTGAAGGTGGGTCTGGACGGCGTTGAGTTCCTCGGCGCCAGCGCCAGCGAGTGGGTTAACGGCGGGATCCGCATTCTGCCGGGCAGCAAAGGTGCGCTGCGCGAGAGTTATCCGCTGTTCGCCAATCTGGACAAAGCCATTGAAAACAGCCTTGGCGACCTGCCGACCACCACGCTGACCTTAAGCGCTGAAACGCTGCCGGACGTCCAGGCAGGCTCCGTCGTGCTTTATCGTAAGTTTGAAGTCGGGGAAGTGATCACCGTTCGTCCTCGTGCGGACGCGTTTGATATCGAACTGCATATCAAGCCGGAGTACCGCAAGCTGCTCACGCCAAACAGCGTGTTCTGGGCTGAAGGCGGCGCGAAAGTGCAGCTCAACGGCAGCGGGCTGACCGTACAGGCGTCTCCCCTCTCCCGTGCCCTGCGCGGTGCGATCAGCTTCGATAACCTGAGCGGCGCGGGCGGCAACATGCGTAAAGGTGACAAGCGGATCCTCTTCCCGTCCGAAACCGCGGCGCGTGCGGTCGGGGGGCAGATTACCCTGCACACCTTTGATGCCGGTAAACTGGCTGAAGGCATGCCCATCCGCTATCTCGGCATTGATATCGGGCAGGTCCAGAAGCTGACGCTGATCACCGCGCGCAACGAAGTTCAGGCGACCGCCGTGCTTTATCCGGAATATGTGCAGACGTTCGCCCGGGCAGGCTCGCGCTTCTCGGTGGTTACGCCGCAAATTTCTGCCGCAGGGGTTGAGCATCTCGACACCATACTTCAGCCGTACATAAACGTTGAACCGGGTCGCGGCAACGCGCGTCGTGAATTTGAGTTGCAGGAGGCAACCATCACCGACTCCCGTTATCTGGACGGTCTGAGCATTGTGGTTGAAGTGCCGGAAGCCGGTTCGCTGGGCATCGGTACGCCGGTCCTGTTCCGCGGCATTGAAGTGGGGACAGTAACAAGCCTGACGCTGGGTAATCTGTCCGATCGCGTGATGGTCGGCCTGCGCATCAGCCAGCGTTATCAGCATCTGGTTCGCAACAACTCGGTGTTCTGGCTCGCTTCAGGCTACTCGCTGGACTTCGGCCTGACCGGTGGCGTGGTCAAAACGGGGACCTTTAATCAGTTCATTCGCGGCGGCATTGCCTTCGCGACGCCGCCTGGCACGCCTCTGGCGCCTAAGGCGCAGGCAGGTAAACACTTCCTGCTGCTGGAAAGTGAACCGAAAGAGTGGCGCGAATGGGGAACGGCGCTGCCGCGTTAATCTCGCAGGCTCCGGTGTCAACGCGCCGGAGCCTTTATGTTACACTGCGCACCTGAATGTTTCCCTGTGGTGTGCCCGTGGCTCAAAACTCCGTATTTCTTCCCGAACAATTCCTCGCACAGATGCGCGAGGCGCTTCCAGCTCATCTCTCTTTCGACGATTTCGTCGCCGCATGCCAGCGCCCTTTGCGCCGGAGTATTCGCGTCAATACGCTGAAAATCAGCGTCGGGGCGTTTCTGGATCTCGTCTCCCCCTACGGCTGGCAATTAACGCCAGTGCCGTGGTGTGAAGAGGGTTTCTGGATCGAACGGGATGACGAGGAGAGCCTGCCGCTCGGCAGCACCGCCGAGCACCTGAGCGGGCTGTTTTATATTCAGGAAGCCAGCTCCATGCTGCCGGTTGCTGCGCTGTTTGCCGACGGGAACCAGCCTGAGCGGGTTATGGATGTCGCGGCGGCGCCGGGCTCTAAAACCACGCAGATTGCCGCCCGGATGAACAACCGCGGCGCGATCCTCGCCAACGAATTTTCCGCCAGCCGCGTTAAAGTCCTGCATGCCAATATCAGCCGCTGCGGGATCCACAACGTCGCGTTAACGCACTTCGACGGTCGCGTGTTTGGCGCTGCCCTGCCGGAAGCCTTTGATGCCATCCTGCTCGACGCGCCCTGCTCCGGCGAAGGCGTGGTGCGAAAAGATCCTGATGCGTTAAAAAACTGGTCCGTTGAAAGCAACCTGGAGATCGCCGCCACGCAGCGCGAACTGATCGACAGCGCGTTTCATGCCCTGCGCCCAGGCGGGACGCTGGTTTACTCTACCTGCACGCTGAATCGCGATGAAAACGAGGACGTCTGCCTGTGGCTCAAGCAACGCTATGTGGATGCCGTCGAGTTTCTGCCGCTGGACACCCTCTTCGACTCGGCCAGCCATGCGGCCACGCCTGAAGGCTTCCTGCATGTCTTCCCGCAGATTTACGATTGCGAAGGCTTCTTTGTTGCCCGTCTGCGTAAAACCCGCGCCGTCGATCCCTTGCCTGCCCCTAAGTTTAAGGTCGGCAACTTCCCGTTCGCGCCGGTCAAAGGCCGTGAGGCGGCACAGGCGCAAGCGGCTGCGAGCAAAGTCGGCCTGCACTGGGATGAGAGCCTGCGCCTCTGGATGCGTGACAAAGAGCTGTGGCTGTTCCCGGTCAACATCGAACCGCTGATTGGTAAGGTGCGTTTCTCCCGCCTCGGTATTCGCCTGGCGGAGATCCACAACAAAGGCTATCGCTGGCAGCACGAAGCGGTCATTGCGCTGGCCGGCAGTGAGAACACCTTTGCCCTGACGCATCAGGAAGCGGAAGAGTGGTATCGCGGTCGTGACGTTTACCCGGAAGACGGCCCGTCACAGGATGAAGTCATCGTGACGTATCAGGGCTATCCGCTGGGGCTGGCGAAAAAAGTCGGCTCGCGGCTGAAAAACAGCTATCCGCGCGAACTGGTACGCGATGGCCGCCTGTTTACCGGTAACAACCGCAGCGCCTGAAAAAAAACGCATTTTTTTACTGGCGATTTCGCTCTCCTTGTCTAGGATCAAAAATGGGTGACTACACTGGTCATACCAGATTTTGGGCAACAAACCGGAGAGCATTATGACGAAAACCAGCGTACGCATTGGCGCTTTTGAAATCGACGACGCTGAATTGCGCGGCGAATCACAAGGCGAACGAACGTTAAGTATTCCCTGCAAATCCGATCCGGATTTGTGCATGCAGCTGGACGCCTGGGATGCAGATACCAGCGTCCCAGCAATCCTTGATGGGGAACATTCCGTTCTGTACCGTGAGCATTACGACAGTAAAACCGATGCCTGGGTCTTGCGTCTTGCCTGATCCAAAGAGAACCCGCCCGAAGGCGGGTTATTTATTACTGAAGTTGCGCCAGCGTCAGAAAGCCCCCGAATACTGCCCCCGTATCAATGTAGTGCAGATTGTTAAAATCGTAGCGTTTGTCCACAGGCGTATGTCCAAACCAGAAGTGATCCGCGCCGCTAATGCCCTGCCCTTTGCCCACCATAAAGCCCATTAACCGGTCGCGATCCCACAGCACGCGCTGGGCATCCACCGGCTTATGCCAGCCATATTCGGCGGAGGGATAATCCGCATGAGCAATCACGTTGAGACCGTTTTTGCAGGTTATTTCAATAATGTGCGGTAAGTCCCGACACGCGTCGAGTAAACCCTTCGCCTGTTTTTGTTGAGCGTCCTTAAGACCGGTAAACCAGTTACCACCATTTATCGACCAGAGACTAAAATCATTATTTTTAAGCGCATCTAACGCCATTTGCTCGTGATTACCGCGTATCGCATAAAACCAGTTTTCCTGCATCAGCTGTAAACATTTTACGCTGTCAGGCCCGCGGTCGATAATATCCCCCACCGAGATCAGCAGATCCGTATCAGGATTAAAATGTCGTCGTTTCAGCTCATCCATAAGCCACTGATAGCAACCATGAATATCGCTGACAACCCAGACATGACGCCAGTGTTCTCCCTCTATTTTCTGATACATAACGCCTCCTGTAAGAAGTATAGCTGCCACAGAAAATGTCATGAACTGGCGTCGGATTTCGCGAATCCAAACAAACCATAAACCAGCCGGAAATAAAGATCGCTGCGCTATTAATCCCTTATTCCCTGGCCTTTAAAATAGAGCGGAATAAAAAGAGGGATTTTCACGTGTCAAACATACACCTGCAAAACGATGTTTTTTATCCGCATCGCACAAATATTATTTCTGAACTGGTGAGAGGAAAACGCGTTCCCGGCCCAATCTGGCACAAACGTGATTACCGGTTAAAGTTCCTTCTGCGCTCGCTTTTATTCTGGTCCTCCACCCATCGCATGCTGGAGGCCCTGTCCGGGCGCGATGATTTCGACAGGCTGCTCACCTCTCAAATTACCTTGCCGAGTAAAACTCACCGCCAGTATCTGATGCGCGGCCTGAACTCAAACGACCGGGCCGATGCTATCGTCAGCCACTATCAGTGGATTGATAGTCTGAAAAACATCGCCCTCGCCCACGCGCTGACCAGCCCGCAAGAGGTGCCGGTTGTCCGGTTCGAGGCAAAAAACGGCGAAATCTATACAGTCCACGCCTCGTCCGCAGGTAAGGCCGAACGCGAAGGCGAAAGCACGCTTTGGCTGCACGACAATGACAATACGCTGCTTGCCAGCCTGACGTTCTGTGTCGCACGCAGTAACGGCCGTACGGTGCTGGTGATCGGCGGCCTTCAGGGTCCACGTCGTCATGTTTCACGGGAGGTGATTAAACAGGCTACCCGTGCCTGCCATGGTCTTTTCCCGAAACGCGTGCTGATGGAGGTGATCTTCCAGCTTGCCTCACGCTCGAACATCAGCGCGATTTTTGCCGTCAGCGATGAAGGCCATGTTTTCCGCGCGCTGCGCTACCGTCTGAGCAAAGGCCGTCATTTTCACGCCAGCTACGACGAGTTCTGGGAAGGCCTGAACGGAAAGAAACTCTCCCCCTTCTGCTGGCAGTTGCCGCTCCAGATGGAGCGTAAAGCACTGGAGGAGATTGCCAGCAAAAAACGCGCCGAATACCGTCGCCGCTTTGCGTTACTTGATGATATTGCGGCTTCCGTACAGGCGCGCATTGATCCCGCAGTCGTCTCAGGCAAAATACAAACAAAAATTTAACAAAACAGCCAAAAAGGACTGGACTTACGCCTGCCGGGTTGTGGTATGTTTGAGGCAGGCGCACAGGAAGTGAACCTTCTGCTGAGACGAAAACCGGATTTTATCGTTTATTTTCATGCGGATAAAAAGAGACCGAATACGATTCCTGTATTCGGTCCAGGGAAATGGCTCTTGGGAGAGAGCCGTGCGCTAAAAGTTGGCATTAATGCAGGCTCAATCGCCTTGCCCTTTAAGAATAGATGACGACGTCAGGTTTTCCAGTCCACAGTAAAAGTGGTCTGAAAAAAAGCGTCAGAACATCACTAAATGTGAAAAACCGCAGAGCTTTTACAAGCACCTGCGGTTTTTTTTTACTGGAAACCTGACGGCTAGCAGAGCTTTTCAGCGCGCTCAATAAACGGTGCCAGACTTTTCTTCTGCCCGGGGTTTGCCGGGTCATCCACCTGGATCACGCTGACAGGCTGTCCGTTACTTTTCCCGCTGGCCACCTGCTGCTCCGCTACGTCATTTAACGGATACTGCACGAGCGTACTGGGATTGATGACATACAGCGCGTTACCGGGACGGCAGGTGAGCATGACCTCTTCACGATTAAATGCCCAGTTGTCCTTGCCCACTTCAAACCGGCTGACGGTGATGACCTGCGGCGCGGCCAGCGCACTGCTGGCACAGGTGAGAAGTAAAAGAGAAAGCAGTGTCTTTTTCATATGTTATTTAACCTTGTCATAAGGGTTCCCAGGTCGCGAACAGGCTGACGGCCGCCAGTACCAGCGCGCCCAGCACCACCTCTGCCTGTGTCATCCTGATAAAAATCTGTTGTTCCCGCCCGGCCTCCGGGCGAAAGCGTGGCACAAGAAAATACCGATTCGCCAGCGCAATTGCCACCATCATCATGACCAGCGCACATTTGAACAACAACAGCTGGACATAAGGCGCATGCCACGGCACGTTTATGCCAACAATAAAGAGCGTATTGATTATCCCGGTCAGCAGCACGCCTGCCACGGCGTAATGCCCCACGCGGGAGAAGCGCATCATGGTAAAGATAGCGGCTGGCTGCCAGCGGCCTTTCGCCAGACGCATACAAAACAGCAGCGGCAGTAAACCACCCACCCAGGTCGCGGCGCAGAGCAGGTGAAGCGCATGGTTGAGACGATGCAATGCTCCCGGTGCGCCACCGTTCATCGCGGCATGTCCCACGCCCGCCAACAGCACCAGCTGCCCCATCACGAGCAGTAACAGCCGTGAGCCTTTTTGCGGGGTAAGCCATGCAGCGCCCGCCGTCACAGCGGCCAGCACCATTTGCCACAACCAGACGCCGCCAAATTGCGTTCCCAGCACGCTGCGCCAGACCGCCGGACGAATGACATCGCTCCAGCCGTTGCCCATCAACCCACTTTGCAGGCCAAACATCAGCAGAGCCGCCATCAGGCTGATTAAGGCCGCGAGTTTCTGCTGCCGCTGGAAACGCCGGGTCATGAGGCGCTGCAACGAAGACGGTGCAAACCAGACGCTGTAAAGCGCGTTGCCGAAAAGCAGCATCAGCGCAGCAAAATGGATAAAGCGTAACGCGACGTAGCTCAGGGCCAGCATACTATTTCACGCTAAAGTGATAGCTGCCTTTGGTTTTGTGGCCGTCCACGGAGACCACATGCCAGTCCACCGTGTAGGTGCCGGTCGTCAACGGTTTCTCAAGAGGAACAATCAGCTTTGCGTTATCCTTCTCGTCACGCTTCACCGCGCCGGTCTGGATCTTGTGCTGCTGCGCGTCCGTCACCACCACGCCGCTGAAGGCAGGCTCAATGCCTTCCGAGAAGTTCAGGGTAATGACCTCTGGTGCCACCGCAACGGTATTTTCCTGCGGGGATTGCTGCTTAAGATGCGCATGGGCCAGAGCTGAGGTCGCGGTTGCTGAAGAGAGCAGAAATGCCAGCGCGCACGCGACGCGGGAAGGGGTAAAGTGCATCACAATCATTCCTTTTCGTTATGCCTGAATGCTAAAGAATAACTCTGTATAATTAACGAGTCGAGGAACATCCTTTGCTCCCTTGTCATCGTTGAACAATCGCGGTAACGTTGCCGCCGCAGAAAAAGGAGAAGGAAATGAACGTTAACCTGGCCGCCCTTCCTCAGGACGAGATGGACAAAGTGAATGTCGATCTCGCCGCCGCGGGTGTCGCATTCAAAGAGCGTTACAACATGCCCGTCGTAGCTGAAGTGGTAGAGCGTGAACAACCCGCACATCTGCGCGACTGGTTTCGCGAACGTCTCATTGCGCATCGCCTCGCCTCCGTCAATCTCTCGCGCCTGCCGTACGAACCTAAAGTTAAATAAGCTTAACGTCTCGTTACACTTCCTTACGCGTTATGTGGCAGGATAAGAAAACCCTGATAAATTTAGGTGTAATCTTAAAATCCCAGCGACTTAGTGTATAAGGAAGTCACGATGTCACGATGGAATATTGCCGCGGCTCAGTATGCCCCGCGGCACAACTGTGTTGATGAGCACGTAAAACATCACCTGCACTTTATTGCCGAAGCTGCCTGGCATGGGTGCGATTTGATCGTCTTTCCGGAGCTTTCGCTTACCGGCCCAGGCGGAACATCCTTACCCCCACCTCCTGACGATTTGCAGCTTGCCCCCCTCCTTCACGCCGCCCAGTCACGTTTCATCACGGTGATTGCCGGTATTACGCTCCAGCAACACGGCCAGCGCCAGAAAGGACTCGCGCTTTTCACCCCTAACCTGTCGACCATCCGGCGTTATCCGCAGGGCAACGGTGCGGGTGTTATTCCTGGCGATAAACGGTTAACCATCGTGGATAACCAGGCTGACGCCCCGGAACTGGACCCGGAGGCAACGCTGTTCACCAGCAGCCTGGCCGTGGGCGAGCACCGCTGGCGGCAATCGATCGGTTCGTTACAACGCTTCGCGCACAAGTACGCCATCGCGGTATTAATGGCGAACGCGCGCGGCGGTAGCGCGTTATGGGATGAAAAAGGTCAGCTGATTGTACGTGCCGATAAGGGAGAACTGCTGCTAACCGGTTCTTTAGGCCAACAGGGTTGGCAAGGCGATATCATTCCATTAGGCTAGGCATTTTAGGATCAGGAGCGATCAATGCTGCGCGTTATCGATACCGAAACCTGTGATTTGCAGGGTGGAATTGTGGAAGTCGCTTCTGTCGACGTGATTGACGGAAAGATAGTCAACCCAATGAGCCATCTGGTGCGCCCGGATCGTCCCATCAGTGCGCAGGCGATGGCTATACATCGTATTACGGAATCGATGGTGGCGGATAAGCCGTGGATTGAAGAGATCATCCCTCTTTACCACGGTAGCCAGTGGTATGTCGCCCATAACGCTAGCTTTGACCGCCGCGTGCTGCCGGAGATGCCCGGCGAATGGATTTGCACCATGAAGCTGGCGCGCCGTCTGTGGCCAGGGATCAAATACAGCAATATGGCGCTGTATAAGTCGCGCAAACTCAGCGTGCGAACGCCGGAAGGGCTGCATCATCACCGTGCCCTCTATGACTGCTATATCACCGCAGCGCTCCTGATTGATATCATGAATACTTCCGGCTGGACGCCAGACGATATGGCGACCATTACCGGGCGCCCCGCGCTACTGACTACCTTTACGTTCGGTAAATATCGCGGGAAGCCAGTATCGGAAGTGGCGGACAAAGATCCGGGCTATCTGCGCTGGCTGTACAACAACCTCGACAGAATGAGCCCGGAACTGCGCCTGACGCTGAAGCATTATTTAGGCGAAGCCTGAGTCCCCGCCCGGCCTGGCAGCGTATCCTGCGCCAGGCCAATCAAAAAGGCGTACTCCAGCGCCACCCCTTCATAGGATTTAAATCGCCCTGATTTCCCTCCGTGCCCCGAGTCCATATCGGTACACAGCAGCAGCAAATTATCGTCAGTTTTCAGCTCACGCAGCTTCGCCACCCATTTCGCGGGCTCCCAGTACTGCACCTGGGAATCGTGCAGGCCGGTGGTCACCAGCATATGCGGATAGGCTTTCGCCTCGACGTTATCGTACGGGCTATACTCTTTCATGTAGCGATAATAGGTTTCATCCTGCGGGTTCCCCCACTCTTCAAACTCCCCGGTGGTCAGTGGAATGGACTCATCCAGCATGGTCGTCACCACGTCCACAAACGGCACCTGGGCGATAACGCCTTTAAACAGTTCAGGCCGCTGGTTGATGACGGCGCCCATTAGCATGCCCCCGGCGCTGCCCCCCATGCCAAAGCAGAGCTGCGGATCGCCATAACCCTGCGCGATCAGCGCATCGCAGACATCAAGGTAGTCGTTAAAGGTATTTTTCTTTTTGAGAAATTTTCCGTCTTCATACCAGTGCTGACCCAGTTCGCCGCCACCGCGAATATGGGCAATCGCATAAACAAAACCGCGGTCGAGCAGGCTCAGCCTGCTGCTGCTGAAATCGGCGTCCATGCTTGATCCATAGGAGCCATAGCCATAGACGAGGATGGGGTTTTTACCTTTGTTGAAGTGCGCCTTGTGATAGACGAGCGATACAGGGACTTCAACGCCGTCGCGTGCGCTCACCCACAGGTGCTCACTGCGATAATTTTCCGACTCAAAACCCCGGACCTCAGCCTGTTTAATCACCTGACGCTGCCCGGTGTCCATATCCAGTTCAAACAACGTATCCGGGGTGGTCATCGACGAATAGCCGTACCGCAGGCGGGACGATTCCGGTTCCGGGTTAAAGCCGATCCACGTTACGTAAGCCGGGTCATCGAACGCAATGCCCACCACTTCGCGGGTTTTGCGGTTGATTTGGCGGATACTGGTCAGTCCGCGCTGACGCTCTTCCACCACCAGCCAGTCGGTAAACAGGGTGAACCCCTCCAGCATCACCTGATCGCGCGCGGGAATTAACACTTCCCATTTGCGTTCATCGCGCACTTTGGTTTTATAAAGGCCAAAGTTTTTGCCCTCGCGGTTCGAACGCAGGTAAAAGCTGTGCTGGAAGTGATCCAGGCTGTACTCATGATCTTTACGGCGCGGCAGGAAGCACAGCGGCTGCGCATCCGGCAGCTCTGCATCCAGCAGCAGCACTTCTGAAGTGGTGGCGCTGGAGAGGAAAATGATCACGTAGTGGCGAGACGACGTTTTGTGCAGGCTGACATAGAACGTCTCGTCTTTTTCCTCGTAGACTAATTCATCGTCGGCGGAATCGGTCCCCACCGTATGACGCCAGACCTGATAAGGCAGCAGCGTTGAGGCATGCTTTTTAACGTAGTAGACCGTTTCTGAATCGTTACCCCAGACGAAATCGGGGGAGACATTATCCAGCATTTCGGGATACCAGTTTCCCGTTTCAAGATTGCGGAAACGCAAACCGTACTGGCGGCGGGAGAGGTAATCCTCAGCCAGCGCCATAATGGCGTTATCGGGGGAAATGGACATGCCGCCCAGCGTATAAAACTCACTGTGGGCAGCACGTTTGTTGGCATCCAGCAAGATCTCCCATTCGTCCCACTCGGCGCTCAGCACAGACTGGCGCTGGTAGATGGGATATTCGTTTCCCGGCTCATAAATATGGCGATAGCGATAACCGTTTTTGCACCACGGGGCAGAGACATCACGCTGGGGGATACGCTGCACCATTTCGTTCAGGAGCTGATCCTGAAGCGCCTGCTGGCTGGCCATGACCTGGCGGCCATAGTCGTTTTCCTCGTGCAGATAGTCGAGCACCTCTGGCCGGGAACGAGAATCGTCCCGCAGCCAGTAGTAGTTATCGATACGCGTATCGCCATGCGTGGTGATCGCATAAGGAGTACGTCGGGCTTTTGGAGGCATGGCATTCTTACTTTTTCGTTTTACATCCTATAAGGTTGGCAAAACACGCGTATGATGCAAGCGAAACATGGCCTTCTAGCCCGCGAGAGTCTGCTTCTGCTGCTGAATATCCTGCTCAATTCCCTCGCGAACGTCCTGGGGGATCTTCACCGCATCGCCCAGGGCGTTCAGGTAGCTGCGCTCCATAAAGTGATCGATATCGATGGCGGCACAGCTCAGAAAATAGAGTTCCAGCGCCTCTTCTTCGTTTTTCACGCCTTGCGCCAGACGCTGCGGATCGAGCGGCTGTTCAATGGCCTGCGCCACCAGCGCCCTGCCCTGCTCCTCAACGCCCGCTTCCCGCATCTGCTGTTCAATTGCGGCACGTTCACTGGCATCAATATGCCCGTCGCTCTTGGCTGCAAAGACCAGGGCGAGGATCAGGCGCTCGGTGCGTAAATCTAACGGCGATACCTGCTTCCCGTACTGCGGTTCATCCTGATGCGCGCTGCGCACCTTGTCTTTGTATTTGTTCCATAAGACGGAGCCTGCAATAGCCCCTCCACCCGCCAGCAGCGCGCCGGTACCGTATTTGGTAAGCAGTTTCCGCGATGATTTATTGGCAACCAGCAAACCGGCCAGCCCGCCAAGCGCACCCGGCACCAGCAGCTTGCTTAGACCCTGCTCGCCCGACGACGAGCCTTTTTGTCCCAACAGGGATTGCAGTTGATTCATCCAGCCTGACATATTTTTCCTCACGTAACAGTGCGTAATCTTCACAGCCTAAGCGAGCAGGTGTCAGGAAATGTCTGTCAGTGCTAAAGAAGCGCAAATTCCCCCCCCTGTCCGGTTATCCCCATACAAGACAGACGCAAACGTTTTCGTTTATACTACCCGCATCTTTTTCAGGGGGATTTTTATGACTCTTTTAGGAACCGCGCTGCGCCCTGCCGCGACGCGCGTCATGCTGTTGGGATCGGGTGAACTGGGTAAAGAAGTGGCCATTGAATGCCAGCGTTTGGGCGTGGAGGTGATTGCGGTGGACCGTTACGCGAACGCCCCTGCCATGCACGTTGCGCATCGCTCGCACGTCATCGATATGCTTGACGGCAATGCCCTGCGGGCGTTAATTGCCGAGGAAAAACCGGATTTCGTGGTGCCTGAAATTGAGGCCATTGCCACTGAGATGCTGGTTGCCCTTGAGCAGGAAGGCCAGCGCGTAGTGCCTTGCGCCACTGCGGCAAAACTGACCATGAACCGGGAAGGCATTCGTCGCCTGGCGGCAGAAGAATTACAGCTCCCGACCTCCAGCTACCGTTTTGCCGGGGATAAAGCTGCGTTTCTCCAGGCCGTCGAAGAGATTGGCTACCCGTGCATCATTAAGCCGGTAATGAGCTCCTCCGGCAAAGGGCAGAGCTTTATCCGCGACAGCAGCACGCTGGACCAGGCCTGGGACTATGCCCAGCAGGGCGGTCGTGCCGGTGCCGGGCGCGTCATCGTGGAAGGCGTGGTGAAGTTTGATTTCGAAATTACCCTGCTTACCGTCAGTGCCGTGGACGGCGTTTATTTCTGCGACCCGATTGGTCATCGTCAGGAAGACGGCGATTATCGAGAATCCTGGCAGCCGCAGCAGATGAGCGCGCTGGCGCTGGCACGCGCGCAGGAGATCGCCCGCAAGACGGTGCTGGCGCTGGGCGGCTACGGCCTGTTCGGCGTGGAATTGTTTGTTTGCGGCGACGAGGTGATCTTCAGCGAAGTCTCCCCTCGCCCGCACGATACCGGGATGGTTACGCTGATTTCACAGGATCTCTCCGAGTTCGCGCTGCACGTGCGCGCTTTCCTCGGCCTGCCGGTTGGCGGCATCCGTCAATACGGCCCGGCAGCCTCCGCGGTGATCCTGCCGCAGCTGACCAGCCAGAATGTCACCTTTGATAACGTCGAAGGTGCGGTTGGTGCAGGCTTACAGGTCAGACTGTTCGGCAAACCGGAGATCGACGGAAGCCGTCGTCTGGGCGTGGCATTAGCAACCGGGGAAAACGTGGACGAAGCCGTCGCGAGAGCGAAAATAGCGGCCACTGCGGTAAAAGTGACAGGGTAAATAACTAAAGGCTGGTCAACTAAGCGACCAGCCACATTACATAATTAACATTGTTCCGTTTCTATCGCTTCCATTCGTATTCCATATCCTCGTAGGCTTCATTCGTTTTCGAGATGAAAACAAAAATACCGAGGCCAATAAAAATAACGAAGGGAATGATGATGCTCGCAATCAGTTCCCAGATTGCTGGCGGATCGTTTTGCGCCAGGAAACTGATACGATAGGCAATGAGGGATAACACGCAGAATAAAGCCGCCATCCCCGCAGGATAAAGGGGATTACTCCAGTTACACCAGGTAAGTTTTTTTGGGATAGCTGTCTTCATGGAGGAAAGCGAAGTAATACAAAATTTGTTTTTGTCTGAATAAGCTGCCAGTTGCTCCCCCTGGGCATATTTGACCGCATCCGCCGCAAATGCCAGAGCCAGCCACCGATACCCGGCACTCTTTGCGCCCAGAGAGGCATCGATATCCAGCCGTTCCACCGTGAGCGCTTTTTTATCCAGTGCCTGCATTAATGGATATTTTTCAATACGGGACAGCCCGGTATACCAGAGATTTTTCGGCGTAAGTACCGAACCCGTCTCAAGGAAGACCGCCATTTTGTCCTCTACATCGGTCACGTCAGACATAGGCTGATATAAATATACCGGTTTTTCGCCCTCCTCCCGGACATAATGACTGGTCAGCAGGAATGCACATGCATTTTCCATGCTCTTTGATTCGCCGCTTTCTTCATGTAAATCAACGATAACAATCAACCGGTTTTCAACTCTGTAATCAGATAAGTTCATCCATTGGCTAACGATCGCGTAGTCAGGACATTCTGTGCTGTACTCAATTTTACACGTGCTTGCCGTTTCAATACCCAACCGCTCCAGAGTGCGCCTCAGTTCATCAATGCAGGATCCACTCCCTCCGTGAACCCAGACAACAGTTTCAAAAATACGGTAGTTATAGTCCTTCAATTTTTCTGCCATCGGGTCCAGTAAGCGGTAAAACATCTGTTCATTCCTGGTCTGGTCGAAGCGATCTTCCAGCTGAATATTAACCGGCGTTTTCGGTGCCAGCGGAAATTCGCCTTCCAGTTTCAACATATTCAGCGCGGGTTCCTCCAGGGGGGTGATTGCAGACCATGCTGCGATAGCGATATTTTTTCGCGCATACGCCTTTAAATTAATCTCCTGCTCTTTTGCTATGAATTTTCGGGTTTCAGCATAATGAATGTTGGCGTCATGAAATATGAAACTTGTAAAAACTAGCAACGATACAACACAGATGGGCAGAATAACTGAAGGCACAAAAAAGAGAGCCGTAACGTGTTCCTGTTCAGGCCAGGTGAGAGCCCGGATCGCGAGGCCCATTGCGACGGCTATCACATAGAGGAAAACAATCATGACGACTGGCACAGTGGAATCCGGGTCTGGCTGTTGTTTGTATAACCACCACGCGCGCATTACGAAGCTCCCGCCACAGGTAAGGTACTTTTGATTTCACATCCACACGCCGCGCGACAGCCATCTACCACAACCCCACGGCCATGCATGGTCCAGGTTGGGTGACATTCAGTGATTGCGAACGTCCCTTTATGGAGCGGACACTGCGCAAGATCATCTTTTAAGGCCACGGGCTGCCCCATAAAGTCTGCCCCGGAGGCCTTAGTGACTTTTCCTCCGCTTATCAGCGGATCGTTTAACCTAATGACGCCTTTCATCGCTTTATCTCCCTATTTTCCCGCATCCATGTTGCATTGCATGTGCTCCCAGCCGGTATAGCCCTTCACCTCGGGTACGCTGTCGGGTAAATCTTGCCAGTTAGCCTTAAGTTGCTGCGTGCTGCCCTCGAGTCCCTGCTTAGTCATGTAGACCATTCCCCACGCCCAGCCAGGGAAACGGGGGTCCAGCTTCCCGCTTACTTTATTTCCCATTCCGTCATCCACGGTATAGGCAATCCCCGGCCCGCCGGGCAGAATGCGCGGGTCTTCAAACGGTTTTGACGACATATACAGCCGGTGTTTGGTCAGCATAAATCCCTGGTCCTTAACAACAGTAAAGGAAATAATGTCATCGTAGGGCGGTGAAGAATCTCCATTCGGTTCGTTAGAACCCGCTGAATAAAACTGAGGGGACCAGGTTTTACCATAATCTTTTGAAATTATTGTTCCTGGAGAGCCCCAGGTAGGGATAGCTATATAACGCTCCGATGGATGTATGAATTTTTTGGTGAAGATCTTGTAAAATTGGCTAACAGGTTGGGTATGTATACCCAGCTCAGTATCCGTGTACCAGAGTTCGCCTTCGCAGCCCCAGCCTTTCAGTTCGAGATAACGATGATCATCGAACCGGTACACCACCTGCGTTGGCGGTTCTTTCGCCTGGCATCCGATCGCCAGTAAAACAGCAGTGGCCATCAGACCCATAAATGATATTTTCATGCTCTATCCTTAAGCCAGTTGACTGTCACTTATGGGCTTTGGCATGTCCCATTGCAGATTTGCGACGTCCTGATTCCCTGCGACAAGATCACTGGACGGCTTGACAGTCGTTGCATTATTGAACTTATTTACCACCCCATACTCACCTTTCGGCAGCACGTCATATGGCTTATTCATGAAAAATTTGGTTGTAGGTTCATCTAGCTTACCCGTCCGGTAATATGCCCTTGCATAGGGATTTTCATTCTGAGGATCGCGCCAGTCTGCACGATGTAACAACCCTTCCCAAAATTTCCCCGCCTGATAATCGAATGATTTGCACTGCCCAATAGCCAAATCAAACGCCATAGCGTGCGATGGCGCAAATTCGCTCATCACAATAGAGGAGTGCTGGCTGTAGCCCACCGGGTCGATTTTCTGCCATTCCGCTTGCAGTTCTTCCGGTGTTTTCTTCCAGGTAAGGGTAACTAACTGAAAATCACGCGAACCTGACACCTCACCATAAATAACCTCATGCTTGCGTTCAAAACTCTCTTCTTTAAGCTCTGAAGCAGATAAAACGTGACCCGGCTGCCAGCCAATATTTTGATAGCGGTTCACTGCAAAGGTTGTCGTTACCGTGCGCTTAATGGCGCTGGCTTTGGCGGAATAGGAAATGTAGGCGTCCGGGCTGTCCGGATCGACATAATAGGTATACGGTTTATCACTGGTTTTAGGATCGTTATCCGGGTGATTATCCTCCCCCTGAAGTTTGAAAATAAAAGGTTCCGGTAACTCCTCACCGTTTATCACCACATCGCGAGCGCTGTAACTGGCGTTCGTGAGAAAGGCATATTTTGCATCCCCCTCATTTCGCGGCGGTAACTCAAAGGGGTTAGCGTCAGGGATGTTTCCTACTTCACCATGCTGGTAAAACACACGCTGAAACAGATTCGGTATATCACTGGCAATATTCTGAGGAATGCCCCGCCAGCCAAACCCCTGCACATTCTCCAGCGACACGACGCCATCGTTCGGGCAAAAGTAGTTATACACTTTACCGTCGTTGCTTCGGCAATATCTGTCATCCGTTCGCAGCGGATTATCGGAAGGTTTACGCAGGGTACAGGAGGCCTCCAGAGCCTGTAATTCGCTCTCTGCCATTTTCCCACCCCCTTTCCATTGCGTATGCATCAGGCGACAGAAATTTTTAAATGTCTGCTGTCTGGCATCGTCGGTCTGTTGATAACCCGGCTGAATATTTTCAGCCACGCGCGACTCAAGAGAATACGGTGAGTGATTAAGAATCACACAGTTTACCGGAGCATACCCGGCCTGTTTCACCAGCATATTTGCCAGCATAGTAATAATCGTGCCCTGACTATGGGCCACAACGTTAATCACATCTTTCGCCGTAATCGGCTCACTTCGAATCTGAATAATCAAATCCGCCAGCCGTTGAGCGGCAAAAAACTGGTAAATGCGGTGCGGGTTTTCATAAATGGGATGGGTAAAATCGCCATCATTGAAGTGCAGCGAGGCAAATCCCGCAGCGGCAACGCCGAAGCCACCGGCGCCGGGTCCCAGCATATCCGGGATCGTCGTCGTTGCGTTGGCAAAGGTCCCGCCCCCCTTGGCAAAACTCGTATCAAGTGCATTTTTAAAGTTATCGTTCTGGTACTGAAACGGCCCTTTTCCGTCATTACCCAGCGACTTTTTATTCGTCTCGTTATCTTCCTGGTACGCATCATAAGGAAGATGCGCTTTGTCACTCAGCTTCCCGACCTCCTCCCGGTAGCGCTTCTGGTCCGCCCGGTAATCAGCATGCGTAACCGGTTTATATCCCCAGTAAAACGGGATGATGGGGGAACGCCCTGGAGTGATAATTCTGTAGTCTTTCCATTCGTGGGCGTAAAAATCCTGCCGGTTAAGTCGCTTACCCAGCCCGGCAAGTATACCTTTCTCCTGGTTCTGGTAGGCTTCACCCACGTCGTTCACGCCATGGACGAGGATCACAATGCCGGGCATCGGGCGCGGTATCCCGACGTTGCGCGTCTGGGCGACTTCGCCCAGGGTTTTGTGTACCGGAATATCGCCTTCTGATACCACCCGTGGAGCGTAGGGTTTTGTCTTCGCCTCCGTCATTCCATTATCTCCATTTTATAGCTGTCGAGGTCGTCAGCATCGAGCAGGGGTGAACGACCGCAGCTGTCCGTCACGCCTTCCACCACCTGTCCGGATGCACTGGTCAGCCTGAATTTTTTGTTTGCCAGAATTTGCTCCGGATCATCGCCAGCGTGCAGTTTGTAGCGAAGTTTAAAGGCGCCTTTCTCAAAGGATGGCGTCGGTACCGACACACTTTCCGGACCGTCGTATTTCAGGCTCGGCGCTTTGAGCTCAATGCCCGTCGGCGAGAAAATGGTGACCAGTCCGGTCGGGCTGATACGGATCCCGCCGCCCCCGCAGACAAACTGCATTCCCTTTCTGGCACTGCCGTTCATTTTCCCGGCGGTGCTCGTGAGCGTGAAATCCTGCTGCGACAGCATGTGCATTTCGCCCCGCTGCGCCTGCGTCGTAATATCCCCCGCACCGGCAATCATCTGGATGCCGAGTTTGCGGGCAAACAGCGACAGTTTTTCCCCTACGGCCAGCGAGAATTTTTTCACCACATTCACGCTGGCATTCCCGCCCGCTGTGGCAATCAGGTCTTTCCCGGCGGACAGTTGCAGGCTGTCCGGCGTAACGTGCGCAATTCCATTTTTTCCATATGCCAAAATACCGGGCTCCGCGAGATGACTCAGCGTCTGGCTGAGCGCATTTTGCCGATCGGTTTCCACATTACTCGCGCCTGCCGTAAGCGCACTTTGCTGTAGGGTCATCGCCAGCGACAACGCCTTTTCAAGTTGTGCAATAGCCGCTGTCATATCCAGTTGCTTCCCCCCCGCGCGGGGCTGGGCTTCCGTGGTGATCATCACGCCTTTCGCAGCACGCAGCGCCATCCAGTCGTCGGTGCGAGCCTCCACACCTTCCCCGCGCTTTTTGCCTTCAGCATCAACCAGGTGACCCACACTCACTTGCCCTTTGCCGTACTCCGTAGCGATTTTGATGTGCTCCTGCCCGCGACGATCTTCAAGACGGATCTTGTTCAACGCGGCCGTGCGGATCACGTTTCGGGTATCGTTACGGTTTGTGACTAAATCCGGGTGGCTGCCGTCGTGCATGACATGCGCGATAAAAGGTCTGTCCGGATCGCCGCCTTCGAAACCAACGGCAACTTCAGTCCCCTCCAGTAGCGGAAAGTGAATACCAAAGGTGTCACCGGCGTACGGCCTGCCGAGGCGTACCAGGGCGCTTTCGAATCCGACCCGTTTTTCATCAAGGTCAAAATCGAACTTAACCCTGTAGCGCCCAACCGCATCAAGTCCGGCATAGGTTTTATCTCCCCCGATAGCCTTCACTCTGGCGGGCACCGTTCCGGCTATCACCGGCCGGGATAAGTATTCAGGACGGAAGCTATAGCCCTGGATATAGGGGATCCCAGAAAGTACGGCGCGATAGTGTTCAGCACGGCTGCCGCGGATAGTCATCGCAGTTATCACAAACCCGGACTTAAACCCGTCAGGTACAGGCCCTGAGGGATAAAACATAATGCCTGGCTGAAGCTCGGGATCGCTGGTTGTCGCCCCCAGAAGACTCTGTCCGTTCAACAGGCGTTCATAACGCAGACGAGCGTAAAATGCGGCGGTTTCCGCCTCTTCACCGTGAAAATCCCCCGCAGTCAGATAGTGATCGGCATAGTGATAGTGTTGGCCTGTCGTTACACCTTCGGGAATATCGCTCGTTTTAACGGTCTTATCCGTCTGCGGCGATTGCGGGTCACGGTAGTTATAGGTGCGAACCAACACATTTTTGGGGATCAGGCCGTGCTGCTCCTCCAGATCGGTAATGTATTCGCTATAACTGGTCATGCCTGAATGTCGGACATAAGGCATCTGTTTGTCGCTGAAGTTGTAACGACGCGCAGAATCCCCAAAAATAACGACGGTTTCCGTTTTCACTTTGTTGTGATTCTCAAATCGGAACCAGATCCCTATCTCTGCCAGCAGCCGACGGATGAACCGCAAATCGGTTTCTTTCCACTGAACGATCATTTCCCGTCGTGGATAACTGTGGCTCAGTTGGTCAAAATCAATGTTGTAGCCGTCAAAGTGACCACTGTCCTTCATCAGCTTTGTAACGAGCTCCGGGACTGTCATGTTCATGTAAACCGCAGAACGGTAATTTTGATCCAGCAGCGCCAGCTCATGCTCCAGCACGCATTCATACAGTGCTTCGTCACCTGAAGACATCAGCCGCGAAAATTGGGTGATCGTGCCATTAATCTGGCGAACCGGCAGCCAGGAGGTTTGCCCATGCCATGAGGCTTCCAGATTGGGTGCACGCAGAATAAACTCAGCCCTTTGATTAAGAACAGCATTAATGGCAATGTTTAGATCCGGACTGGTAAAGCGAATGGTATAGCGATAAGGCTCGCTTAATATCTCTTTTCCTGTAAAAGAATGAACATCTGAAATAACATTTTTGCTACGCGGGAAATACAATAAATATCTGTTTAACGTGTCCTGCCTTTGAGCTACCTCAGATTCCCCTGACATTATTAGCTATCCTTTTAACAAACATTCCGTTCATTAAAAACAATACACCCATCACTCCCCCATTAAAATACCCAACTTCAGGTTGAATTAATTCACGGGAAGTGAATCTATTCACAGAATAAATAAAAAAGGACCAGACAATTTTATCACACATAAATTCAGAATGATTTATTCATCAAATATATAAGTGAAGGATTATTTAATAATGAAAAATAATACGCCTGGGGTTAGGGATATTAGAAATGTTGTGTAGAGAAGAAGAACTTATACATGCTGGTCACATAAAGTGACCAGCATCAGGCCAGAGGGCCTGCTTTATGCATTGGGCATTTGTTACTGTTTCGCGCCTTCTACCGCTTCGCGAGCCAGTTTAGTGATGCGATCCCAGTCGCCTGCTTCCAGCGCATCCGCCGGAACCAGCCAGGAGCCACCGATGCACAGCACGCTTTTCAGCGCCAGGTAGTCACGGTAGTTTGCCGGAGAGATACCGCCCGTTGGGCAGAAACGCACCTGGGAGAATGGGCCCGCAATCGCCTGCAACGCTTTGGTGCCGCCGTTCGCTTCAGCCGGGAAGAATTTGAATTCTTTCAGGCCGTAGTCCATGCCCAGCATCAGTTCAGAAACGGTGCTGATACCCGGGATCAGCGGAATAGAACCTTCGGTTGCGGCTTTCAGCAGGGGCTCGGTCAGCCCCGGGCTGATGGCAAACTGTGCGCCCGCTTCGGTCACTTCCGCCAGCTGCTGCGCATTCAGAACCGTACCTGCACCGATGATCGCTTCCGGCACTTCTTTGGCGATAGCGCGAATCGCATCCATCGCACAGGCCGTACGCAGGGTCACTTCCAGAACACGAACGCCACCCGCAACCAGCGCCTTCGCCATTGGGACAGCGTGCTCCAGTTTGTTTACCACAATAACCGGCACGACAGGGCCAGTAGTCAGGATTGCTTCTGCACTTGTTTTCCAGTTTTTCATCAGAGTTTTCTCTCGCCAGATCGTTAAAATCAAGTCGTCTTAAAACGTAATACAGGT
This sequence comes from Enterobacter sp. MGH 38, assembly GCF_000492855.1. Classification (NCBI taxonomy): domain Bacteria; kingdom Pseudomonadati; phylum Pseudomonadota; class Gammaproteobacteria; order Enterobacterales; family Enterobacteriaceae; genus Enterobacter; species Enterobacter sp. MGH 38. Next base: position 1,819,527 of record NZ_KI535608.1, read on the forward strand.
TGCGCCCTGCTCCGCACCGGAGAGTTTCTCACGCAACGCACCAAACATTTCGCGTCCGGTACCCACGCGGGATGCGCTCAGGTCAGGAATATGTGGCTGACGCGCCGCCAGCTCTGCTTCGTCCACCAGCAGGGTTAACTCGCCTGTCTGACCGTTAACGCGGATCATGTCACCATCACGCACTTTCGCCAGCAGGCCGCCGTCGTAGGCTTCCGGGGTGACATGAATCGCTGAAGGCACTTTACCGGATGCCCCCGAGAGGCGTCCATCGGTCACCAGTGCAATTTTGAAACGGCGGTCCAATAATACACCAAGCGGCGGCATAAGTTTATGTAATTCTGGCATCCCGTTCGCTTTTGGTCCCTGATGACGCACCACGACCACACAGTCTTTATCAAGCAGACCCGCGTCAAAAGCAGGTAAAACGTCGTGCTGGCTTTCAAACACCACCGCCGGCGCTTCAATCACCTGATTCTCTTCCGGCACGGCAGAGGTTTTCATCACGGCACGTCCAAGGTTACCGCTCAGCACTTTGGTGCCGCCGTGAGGAGAGAACGGCTGTTCGAAGGTTGCGATAACCTGAGGATCGAGCGAGTCGCTCGCCCCTTCGCGCCAGTCCAGCTCACCGTTGTTCAGCCAGGGTTCAAGGGTATAGCGATGCAGGCCAAAGCCCGCCACCGTGTTGACATCCTCATGCAGCAGGCCGCCTTTCAGCAGCTCGCGCATCAGCACCGGCACGCCGCCCGCGGCCTGGAAGTGGTTGATGTCCGCCGGACCGTTCGGGTACAGACGCGCCATCAGCGGTACCACGGAGGAGATATCGGAGAAGTCATCCCAGTTAATCAGAATGCCCGCCGCGCGCGCCATCGCGACAAGGTGCATGGTATGGTTGGTTGAACCGCCGGTCGCCAGCAGGGCGACAATCCCGTTTACGATAACTTTTTCATCCACCATTTTGCCCATTGGCATCCACTCGTTGCCGTTACCGGTCAGGCGCGTCACCTGACGGGCTGCGGCTTCGGTCAGCGCTTTACGCAGTGGCGCATCCGGCTGGATGAACGACGAGCCCGGTAGCTGCATCCCCATAAACTCCACCACCATCTGGTTGGTGTTGGCCGTACCGTAGAACGTACAGGTGCCCGGCGCGTGATAAGACGCGGCTTCCGCTTCCAGCAGTGCCTGACGGTCCGCTTTTCCTTCGGCATACAGCTGACGGATACGGACTTTTTCCTTGTTTGGCAGACCGCTTGCCATCGGGCCTGACGGTACAAAAATCGCTGGCAGGTGGCCAAACGACAGCGCGGCCATCACCAGCCCCGGGACGATTTTGTCGCACACGCCCAGATAGAGCGCGCCATCAAACATATTGTGAGACAGGCCCACTGCCGCTGACATGGCGATCACTTCGCGGCTCAGCAGGGACAGCTCCATACCATCCTGGCCCTGGGTTACGCCATCACACATGGCCGGCACGCCGCCTGCAACCTGGCCCACCGCGTTCACGCTGTGCAGCGCATTGCGGATGATAGACGGGTAGACCTCATACGGCTGGTGGGCTGAAAGCATGTCGTTATAGGAGGTAATGATGGCGATATTGTTACGCAACATGCTTTTCAGCGCGTCTTTATCACCAGGCTGGCAGGCCGCAAAGCCGTGGGCCAGATTCCCGCAGGCCAGCTGTGAGCGATGGACCGTTTCACTCTTCGCCTGTTCGATGCGGGCAAGGTAGGCAGCACGGGTCTCTTTCGAGCGTTCAACAATGCGCTGTGTTACGCGTAACAATGTCGGATTCATAAAAGCTCCTCTAATTTATCTGTCCAGGCTCGGGAGTTTACACAGTTTCTGACGGTTGTTAACAACGCTGAAACGCCTGATATCCGGAGCACAGGGGCAAAATGTCTGAAGGGAGTGTAATAAAAAAAGCTCCGCGGGTGAATCCACTCGGAGCTTAAAAGATAAAAATTATGCCACTTGCTGTGTTAGATCATGTTACCGGTAAAATAACACCTTTGGGCTAGAGAAGGTGGTTATTCAAACTCGTTCCAGGAGCGGCCATCACGGGTGATCATCGCAACGGAGGCGACAGGTCCCCATGTTCCCGCCTGATACGGTTTTGGCGCGTCCTGGTCGGCTGCCCACGCTTCGGTGATGGAGTCGACCCACTTCCACGCCTCTTCCACTTCATCGCGGCGGACGAACAGCGCCTGGATACCACGCATGGTTTCCAGCAGCAGACGCTCGTAAGCATCGGCCAGATGCGTCTGGTTGAAGGTTTCAGAGTAGCTCAGGTCGAGCTTGGTGGTTTGCAGGTTGTGTTTGTGATCAAGACCCGGCACTTTGTTCAGGATCTGAATATCCACACCCTCGTCCGGTTGCAGACGGATGGTCAGTTTGTTCTGCGGCAGTTCCTGCCAGGATTCTTTGAACAGGTTCAGTTCCGGATTTTTGAAGTAGACCACCACTTCGGAGCATTTTGCTGGCAGACGTTTCCCGGTACGCAGGTAGAACGGCACACCGGCCCAGCGCCAGTCGTCGATATCCACGCGGATCGCCACAAACGTCTCGGTGTTGCTGGACTTGTTCGCGCCCTCTTCTTCCAGATAGCCAGGAACTTTTTTCCCCTGGGCAAAACCTGCGGTGTACTGGCCGCGCACGGTTTTCTCACGCACGTTGGAGCGGTCAATACGGCGCAGTGATTTCAGCACTTTCACTTTGGCGTCACGAATGCTGTCGGCCGTCAGATCTGACGGTGGAGACATGGCAATCATGCACAGAATTTGCAGCAGGTGGTTCTGGATCATGTCACGCATCTGGCCGGCCTGGTCGAAGTAGCCCCAACGGCCTTCGATGCCCACCTCTTCCGCCACGGTAATTTCCACGTGGTCGATAGTGCGGTTGTCCCAGTTGTTCACAAACAGGGAGTTGGCAAAACGCAGCGCCAGCAGGTTCAGTACCGTCTCTTTGCCCAGATAGTGGTCAATACGGTAAACCTGACACTCCTCAAAGAACTCGCCTACCTGGTCGTTGATTTCACGCGAGGTCGCCAGCGACGTACCCAGCGGTTTCTCCATCACTACGCGCGCCGGTTTGGCGTTCAGCTTCGCCTCGCCCAGACCTTTGCAGATGGCGCCGAAGGTGCTTGGCGGCATGGCGAAATAGTTAATAGTGACACGATTTTCCTGGTCAAGCATTTCACCCAGACGGGTAAAGGCGCCTACATCGTTGACGTCCAGGTTGCAGAAATCGAGACGCCCGCTCAGCTTATCCCAAAGGCTTTCATCGATTTTCTCTTTCATGAACGTTTCGAGCGCCTCACGCACGACTTTGGTATAAGCCTCCTTATCCCAGTCTGCGCGCCCTACCCCAAGGATCCGGGTGTCGGGATGGATCTGGCCCGCTTTTTCGAGCTGATACAGGGAAGGCAGCAATTTTCGGCGTGCAAGATCGCCTTTCGCGCCGAAAATGACCAGGTCACATGCCTGGGCTGTTTGCGTTACCGCCATGTCATTCTCCTCAGTTAGATCGCCTGGTACTCTGCCAGGTATCGTTGTAATTTTATTACAATGCACTGTACTGCTTTTACGCGTTTCCTGAAACCATTAGCGCTTAACGTCGCGTGCGATACGGTGATTTTTCGTCGCCTGGGCCATTACGCCCGTCTGATGACGCAACAAACGTCGATTCTTTGCGCAACGGGGTCAGAGCAAAACCCGACGTCGATCAAGTAATGAAAAAAAACAACAACATTTCTTGTCGACGATTACCCTTTCGGGAGTCCTGGGGGTAATATCGGCTAAATCGAATCAAGGTTTCATCTCTTTATGAAATCGTTTATGCCCTCATGAGCGTCTTGTTAACAATGAACATGCTGGAAAAAATCCAGTTTCAACTGGAACACCTTAGCAAATCCGAGCGCAAAGTGGCTGAAGTTATTCTCGCCGCGCCCGCTCAGGCGATTCATTCAAGCATCGCCGCTCTGGCACAGGAATCGGGCGTCAGCGAACCGACGGTCAATCGATTCTGTCGTAGTCTGGACACGCGCGGCTTTCCTGATTTTAAACTGCATCTGGCCCAAAGTCTGGCAAACGGCACCCCGTATGTTAATCGCAATGTCGATGAAGACGACAGCGTTGATGCTTACACCGCAAAAATATTTGAATCGGCTATGGCCACGCTCGACCACGTTCGCCAGTCTCTGGACATGAGTTCAGTAAATCGCGCGGTCGATCTTCTCACGCAGGCCAAACGGATTGCCTTCTTTGGCCTTGGCTCGTCCGCCGCCGTGGCGCATGACGCCATGAATAAATTCTTTCGCTTTAACGTGCCGGTGATTTACTCCGATGACATTGTGCTGCAACGCATGAGCTGTATGAATTGTAGCGAAGATGATGTCGTGGTACTCATCTCCCATACGGGCCGCACCAAGAGCCAGGTGGAGCTGGCGCAGCTCGCGCGTGACAACGATGCGATGGTCATCGCCCTGACGACGGCAGGTACGCCGCTCGCCCGGGAAGCGACGCTCGCCATTACCCTGGACGTACCGGAGGATACCGACATGTACATGCCGATGGTCTCCCGCCTGGCGCAGTTGACGGTCATCGACGTACTGGCGACAGGTTTTACCTTACGCCGGGGCGCAAAATTCCGGGATAACTTGAAGCGGGTCAAGGAAGCCCTGAAAGAATCGCGTTTTGATAAAGAATTGCTTATAAAGAGCGATGTTCCCTAATAACGACGAAGTACGATTTACGGCATTCGGTCCCCTCGCTACTGCCTTGCGATAGATGAAGGCCGATTCTATGTTCACGCAACACCAAAGTTGTTTCAGTCAACGGAGTATTACATGTCCAGAAGGCTTCGCAGAACCAAGATCGTCACCACCTTAGGCCCGGCCACCGACCGCGATAATAACCTCGAAAAGATTATCGCCGCGGGTGCTAACGTGGTGCGTATGAACTTCTCTCACGGTACGCCAGAAGACCATAAATTACGTGCCGACAAAGTGCGTGAAATCGCAGCTAAACTGGGCCGCCATGTTGCTATCCTCGGTGACCTGCAAGGTCCAAAAATCCGCGTATCGACCTTTAAAGAAGGCAAAGTCTTCCTCAACATCGGCGATAAATTCCTGCTGGACGCCAACCTGAGCAAAGGCGAAGGCGATAAGGAAAAAGTGGGTATCGACTACAAAGGTCTGCCTGCTGACGTTGTGCCTGGCGACATCCTGCTGCTGGACGACGGACGCGTACAGCTGAAAGTGCTGGAAGTTCAGGGTATGAAGGTGTTCACCGAAGTGACCGTCGGCGGCCCGCTCTCCAACAACAAAGGCATCAACAAACTCGGCGGTGGCCTGTCTGCCGAAGCGCTGACCGATAAAGACAAAGCGGATATCGTGACCGCGGCGCAGATCGGCGTGGATTATCTGGCCGTCTCCTTCCCGCGCTGCGGTGAAGATCTGAACTATGCTCGCCGCCTGGCGCGCGATGCAGGCTGCGATGCGAAAATCGTTGCAAAAGTGGAACGCGCTGAAGCGGTCTGCGATCAGGACGCGATGGACGACGTGATCCTGGCGTCTGACGTGGTGATGGTTGCCCGTGGTGACCTGGGCGTGGAAATTGGCGACCCTGAACTGGTCGGTATCCAGAAAGCGCTGATCCGTCGCGCGCGTCAGCTGAACCGCGCGGTGATCACCGCCACCCAGATGATGGAATCCATGATCACCAACCCAATGCCGACCCGTGCAGAAGTCATGGACGTGGCGAACGCCGTGCTGGATGGTACTGACGCGGTGATGCTGTCAGCGGAAACCGCGGCGGGCCAGTATCCGGCGGAAACCGTGGCCGCCATGGCGCGCGTCTGCCTGGGTGCAGAGAAGATCCCAAGCATTAACGTCTCCAAGCACCGCCTGGATATCCAGTTCGACAATGTGGAAGAAGCGATTGCGATGTCCGCGATGTACGCAGCCAACCACCTGAAAGGGGTCACGGCGATCATCACCATGACCGAATCTGGCCGTACCGCGCTAATGACGTCCCGTATCAGCTCCGGTCTGCCGATCTTCGCCATGTCCCGTCACGAGCGTACGCTGAACCTGACGGCGCTGTATCGCGGCGTGACGCCAGTATACTTCGACAGCACCAACGACGGCGTGGCCGCCGCGCACGATGCCGTGAACCTGCTGCGCGACAAAGGTTATCTGGTATCCGGTGATATCGTTATCGTGACGCAGGGTGACGTGATGAGCACCATCGGCTCAACCAATACCACCCGCGTACTGACCGTAGAGTAAGCTCTGATCCCCTCTCCCCTAAGGGGAGAGGGGTGAAGGTTTCCTATTTCTTCGGGAAAAGTTCTTTACGCTTGTACGGCTCTGTTTCGCCAGGTTTACGCGTTTTGAGCAGCTTCAGGATCCACGTATATTGCTCCTTATGCGGCCCCACCAGCACTTCCACCTCTTCATTCATGCGGCGTGCGATGGTGTGATCGTCTGCGGTCAGCAGATCGTCCATCGGCGGACGTACCTCAATGCTCAGGCGATGCGTTTTACCGTCATAAGCCGGGAACAGTGGGATCACGCGGGCGCGGCAGACTTTCATCAGGCGACCAATCGCTGGTAGCGTGGCTTTATAGGTTGCGAAGAAATCGACAAACTCGCTGTGCTCAGGACCATGGTCCTGATCGGGCAGATAGTAGCCCCAGTAACCCTGACGTACCGACTGAATGAAAGGCTTAATGCCATCGTTTCGGGCGTGCAAGCGTCCGCCAAAGCGACGGCGCACGGTATTCCAGACGAAATCGTAGATTTTGTTTCCCTGATTATGGAACATCGCCGCCATTTTCTGGCCCTGCGACGCCATTAACATCGCCGGAATGTCGACCCCCCAGCCGTGCGGCACCAGGAAAATCACCTTTTCATCATTGCGACGCATCTCGTCGATGATCTCCAGCCCTTTCCAGTCAACGCGTTCAACGATCTTCTCCGGCCCTTTCAGCGCCAGTTCCGCCATCATCGCCATCGCCTGCGGCGCGGTGGTATACATGTCATCAATGATTGCTTCGCGTTCGGCGTCGCTTTTATCCGGGAAACAGTACAACAGGTTTATTTGCGCCCGGCGGCGTGCGCTTTTACCCAAGCGCCCTGCCAGGCGCCCCACTTTACCGAGCACCGGATCGCGAAGGGAAGCAGGTAGCAACGCCATGCCAGCAAACGCATATACGCCAATCCAGGCGCCCCAGTTACGCGGGTGGCGAAAAGATTTTTCAAACTCGGGAATGTACTCAATATTGTTTTTTTTGGTTTCCATGCGGGTTCCAGGGTCTGGTGACGCAAAAATATATGCGGATAGTGTAGCGAGGCTGCCGCCCGCGCACAAAAGAAAAAGCCGGCGCATACTGACGCCGGCTTTTTAAATCAGGGGAGCTTAGTCGAAGCGCAGCTGCGGCATCACCTCTTTCACCTGCGCCAGGTAATCTTTGCGATCTTTTCCGGTCAGCCCTTCGGTGCGCGGCAGTTTCGCCGTCAGCGGGTTAACCGCCTGCTGGTTGATCCACACTTCATAGTGCAGGTGCGGCCCCGTCGACCGGCCGGTGTTACCGGACAGCGCGATGCGATCGCCACGTTTCACCTTCTGGCCCGGTTTGACCAGCAGTTTACGCAGGTGCATGTAGCGGGTGGTGTACGTACGACCGTGACGAATAGCAACGTAATAGCCAGCAGCACCGCTGCGTTTCGCCATGACCACTTCACCATCTCCTACCGCCAGCACTGGCGTGCCCTGCGGCATAGCGAAGTCAACGCCACGGTGCGGCGCTACGCGGCCCGTTACCGGGTTCAGACGACGCGGGTTAAAGTTGGAGGAGACGCGGAACTGTTTCGCCGTTGGGAAACGCAGGAAGCCTTTTGCCAGACCCGTACCGCTGCGGTCATAGAACTTACCGTCTTCCGCGCGAATGGCGTAGTAGTCTTTGCCGTCTGAACGCAGACGAACGCCCACCAGCTGGCTCTGCTCGCGCTTACCGTCCAGCATTTCGCGGGACATCAGGACAGAGAACTGATCGCCTTTTTTCAGTTTGCGGAAATCCATCTGCCACTGCATGGCTTTGATCACCGAGCTGATTTCAGCGCTGGTCAGGCCGGCATCGCGTGCGCTGGAAACAAAGCTGCCGCCGACGGTCCCTTTCATGACGCTGTTAACCCAGTCGCCCTGCTGCAATTCACTGGTCATTTTGAAACCGTTTGCAGTGCGATCGTAGGTGCGGGTTTCGCGACGGGACATCTCCCAGGTCAAACGTTGCAGATCGCCGTCGGGCGTTAAGGTCCAGGAAAGTTGCTGACCAATTTTCAGGTTACGCAGCTCTTTATCGGATGCGGCGAGCTGGCTGATGTTGCCCATGTCGATACCGTACTGGTTCAGGACGCTGCTCAGCGTATCGCCAGTTGATACAACATATTCATGAATGCCAGCTTCATTCTGGATCTTGTCATCCAGCTCATCCTGGGGAATCGCTTCATCTTCCTGAGCGGCCTGATCGATAGGCTCGCTGGCCTCGGGCAGCAGAGAGCGGATCTCGCTCTTCTCCAGTTCGATGGTTTTGATGATTGGGGCGGAACTCGGGTGGTAAACATAGGGCCGCCAGACGGCGACCGCTAATGTGAGAACTGTAAGCGACCCCAGCATAACGCGGTGGGGTCGAGGCAGATTGTTAAATGCCAGGGCGACAGAGCGGGCTATCTGTTGCACGTATTCACTTCCTCGTTAATCTCCTTTCAGGCAGCTCGCATACTGATTCGCCAGTTGGCTGAGGAACTGCGAATAGCTCGCTTTGCTCAACTGGATGTTCGTACCTAGCGGGTCAAGGGTTCCCATGCGCACGGATGTTCCCCTGGCCACGGCTTCTACGACCGCTGGCCTGAACTGTGGCTCAGCAAAAACGCATGTCGCTTTTTGCTCAACCAACTGTGTTCTGATTTCATGTAAACGCTGCGCACCAGGCTGAATTTCAGGGTTGACGGTAAAATGCCCCAGCGGGGTCAGACCGTAATGTTTCTCGTAATACCCGTAGGCATCATGAAAAACGAAGTACCCTTTTCCTTTAAGCGGTGCGAGCTCGTTACCCACCTGTTTGTCGGTTGCGGCTAATTGAGCCTCAAAATCCTTCAGGTTGGCGTCGAGTTTGATTCGACTTTGCGGCATAAGTTCCACTAATTTGTCGTGGATTGCAACCGCTGTAAGCCGCGCTATCTCTGGGGAGAGCCAGAGATGCATGTTGTATTCACCGTGATGGTGATGGTCGTCACCTTTTTCACCATGAGCATGGTCGTGGTCATGCTCATCACCCTCGTCCTCAGCTCCTTTCATGAGTAACGGTTTCACGCCGGACAGCCCGGCAATCGTCACCTGTTTCTCAGCGGGAAGCTGTCTGGCTGACTTCTGCATAAACGCTTCCATCTCAGGACCAATCCAGACGACTAAGTCCGCGTTCTGTAAGCGTTTTACATCAGATGGACGCAGAGAATAATCATGCTCGGAAGCCCCGTCAGGCAGCAGAACCTGTGTCTCAGTGACCCCGTCCGCGATGGCAGAGGCGATAAATCCAAGCGGTTTAAGCGAAGCGACAACAGCGGCGTTAACATCTTGTGCTGTTGTACCCCAAAGAGCAGCGGATAAAGCTGCGAAAAGAAGCGTATTTTTCTGTAACATAATGCGACTAATCATCGTAATGAATGCGTGGAATGTGATATTATAACATTCGATGACTTCTGCAAGCTTAAATTGACATGACGACTTTAGTTTCTCTTGAAAATGTTTCGGTCTCATTCGGCCAGCGCCGCGTCCTTTCTGACGTGTCGCTGAATCTGAAGCCCGGCAAAATACTCACGCTGCTCGGCCCTAACGGTGCAGGCAAATCGACGCTGGTGCGCGTCGTATTAGGCCTGGTAGCCCCTGACGCAGGTGTTATCGTCCGCGAAGACAAATTGCGTATCGGCTATGTGCCGCAAAAATTACACCTCGATGCCACCCTGCCCCTGACGGTGAGCCGCTTCCTGCGCCTCCGTCCCGGTACGCGTAAAGCGGATATCCTCCCGGCGCTGAAACGCGTTCAGGCGGGACATCTTGTTGAGGCGCCCTTGCAAAAGCTGTCGGGCGGTGAAACCCAGCGCGTATTGCTTGCCCGTGCCCTGCTCAGCAGCCCTCAGCTGCTGGTCCTGGACGAGCCGACGCAGGGTGTTGACGTCAACGGTCAGGTTGCGCTGTACGATCTGATTGACCAGCTCCGTCGGGAGCTTAACTGCGCGGTGCTGATGGTCTCCCATGATCTGCATCTGGTGATGGCCAAAACCGACGAAGTACTGTGCCTGAACCATCACATTTGTTGTTCCGGCACGCCGGAAGTGGTGTCAATGCATCCCGAATTTATCTCCATGTTTGGCCATCGTGGCGCCGAACAGCTGGGCATCTATCGCCATAATCACAATCACCGCCATGATTTACAGGGACGAATTGTCCTGCGTCGGGGAAATGGACACTCATGATTGAACTGTTACTGCCCGGCTGGCTGGCCGGGATTATGCTTGCCTGCGCCGCGGGTCCACTCGGCTCGTTTGTCGTCTGGCGCAGAATGTCCTATTTCGGCGATACGCTGGCCCATGCTTCATTGCTGGGTGTCGCGTTTGGTTTATTACTGGACGTGAACCCGTTTTATGCGGTGATTGTCGTCACGCTGCTGCTGGCTGCCGGTCTGGTCTGGCTGGAAAAACGCCCTCACCTGGCAATTGATACCCTGCTCGGCATTATGGCGCACAGCGCCCTGTCGCTGGGCCTGGTGGTAGTGAGCCTGATGTCAAACATCCGCGTAGATCTGATGGCCTACCTGTTTGGCGATCTGCTGGCCGTCACGCCCGAAGATCTCATTTCCATTGCCATTGGCGTGGCGGTGGTGCTCGGGATCCTGCTGTGGCAGTGGCGGAGTTTACTGGCGATGACCGTCAGCCCGGATCTGGCCTTTGTCGACGGCGTGAAGCTTCAGCGCGTGAAGCTGCTGTTGATGCTGGTGACGGCGTTAACCATCGGCGTGGCGATGAAGTTTGTCGGCGCGCTGATCATCACGTCGCTGCTGATAATCCCTGCCGCCACGGCGCGCCGTTTTGCGCGTACGCCGGAGCAAATGGCCGGTATCGCGGTGATTATCGGAATGATTGCGGTGACGGGCGGGTTAACCTTCTCGGCGTTTTATGACACGCCAGCGGGGCCGTCGGTGGTATTGTGCGCGGCGGTGTTGTTTATTTTCAGTATGATGAAAAAGACCGCGCAGTAGTCAGCATGTCCCCGGTGGCGCTTCGCTTACCGGGGCTAGAATTTATCGCTACTTACGGCATCGCGGGCGGCGTAATGCCGAAATGATTCCACGCCCGCACCGTCGCCATACGACCGCGCGGGGTACGCTGCAAGAAGCCTTGCTGGATCAGATACGGCTCCAGCACATCTTCGATAGTCTCACGCTCTTCGCCAATTGCCGCCGCCAGGTTATCCAGCCCTACTGGCCCGCCAAAGAACTTATCCAGCACCGCCAGCAGCAGCTTACGGTCCATATAGTCAAAACCTTCAGCATCGACGTTCAGCATATCCAGCGCCTGGGCGGCGATCTCGGCCGATATAGTGCCGTCGTGCTTCACCTCGGCAAAGTCACGCACCCGGCGCAGCAGGCGGTTGGCGATACGCGGCGTACCGCGGGAGCGCTTCGCCACTTCAAACGCCCCCTCTTCGCTCATATCCAGCCCCATGTAGCGCGCGCTGCGCCCCACAATATGCTGAAGGTCGGGCACCTGATAAAACTCCAGACGCTGCACGATACCAAAACGGTCACGCAGTGGAGAGGTCAGCGAGCCGGCACGGGTCGTGGCGCCAATCAGGGTAAACGGTGGCAGATCGATTTTGATCGAGCGCGCGGCCGGACCTTCACCGATCATGATATCCAGCTGGTAATCCTCCATTGCCGGATAGAGCACTTCCTCCACCACCGGCGACAGGCGATGGATCTCGTCGATAAACAGCACGTCATGCGGTTCGAGGTTGGTCAGCATCGCCGCCAGGTCCCCTGCTTTCTCCAGTACCGGGCCGGAAGTGGTACGCAGGTTAACGCCCATTTCGTTGGCGACGATATTCGCCAGGGTGGTTTTACCTAACCCCGGCGGACCAAAAATCAGCAGGTGATCGAGCGCATCGCCGCGCAGCTTTGCCGCCTGGATGAAAATCTCCATCTGAGAACGAACCTGCGGCTGGCCGATATACTCATCCAGCAGTTTGGGACGGATCGCGCGATCCACCACGTCATCTGGCTGAATGGTGCCTGCCGATACCAGGCGGTCTGCTTCAATCATCCTTTACCTCACAATGCAGCGCGCAGCGCTTCACGAATCAGGGTTTCACTGCTGGCATCCGGTTTAGCAATTTTGCTCACCATCCGGCTGGCCTCCTGAGGTTTATAGCCCAGCGCCACCAGCGCGGCAACCGCTTCCTGCTCGGCATCATCATCCGATGCAGGCGCGCCCGGGGAAGTCAGCACCAGATCGGCTGCCGGCGTGAACAGATCGCCATGCAGACCTTTAAAGCGGTCCTTCATCTCGACAATTAAACGCTCGGCAGTTTTCTTCCCGATGCCCGGAAGTTTAATTAACGCAGCCGGATCTTCACGCTCAACGGCGTTCACAAACTGTGGCGCTGACATACCGGACAGAATCGCAAGCGCCAGCTTCGGCCCGACGCCGTTGGTTTTGATCAATTCGCGGAACAGGGTGCGTTCCTGTTTGTTATTGAATCCGTACAGCAGCTGAGCGTCTTCACGCACCACAAACTGGGTAAAGACAACCGCCTCTTTGCCCGCCTCCGGAAGCTCGTAGAAGCAGGTCATCGGCATATGGACTTCATAGCCCACGCCACCCACTTCCAGCAGCACTAACGGGGGTTGTTTTTCAATGATGATGCCTCTGAGTCTGCCTATCACGTGACGCTCCTGCGTTCTGGAAGAAATTATCTGCCGACATAATAAAAAAAGGCTGGATAAACATCCAGCCTGATTTGTCATTATCGTAACCTGCCTCGCGCCAGATTGAGCCGCGACTCGCTCATTTGCATCGCATTCTGGCTGACGTGACAGTGGGTAATCGCAATGGCCAGCGCATCCGCGGCGTCGGCCTGCGGGTTCGCAGGGAGCTTCAGCAGGGTACGCACCATGTGCTGCACCTGGCTTTTCTCCGCGCTACCAATGCCCACCACCGTCTGCTTAACCTGACGGGCCGCATACTCGAACACCGGCAGATCCTGGTTCACGGCGGCAACAATCGCCACGCCGCGCGCCTGACCGAGCTTTAACGCCGAGTCAGCGTTTTTCGCCATAAAGACCTGCTCGATGGCGAAATAGTCCGGCTGAAACTGAGTGATGATCTCCGACACGCCCGCATAGATGAGCTTCAGGCGCGACGGCAGATCGTCCACTTTAGTGCGAATACACCCACTGCCGAGGTAGGTTAACTGGCGTCCCACCTGACGGATAACGCCATACCCGGTGACGCGTGAGCCTGGGTCAATCCCGAGAATAATCGACATCACGCGTCTCCTGTAACGGATCTACACGCTCTCATCAGAGAGTCGCTGCAACCTCATCAGAGATTTCACCGTTGTGGTACACTTCCTGTACGTCGTCGCAGTCTTCGAGCATGTCGATCAGACGCAGCAGTTTCGGTGCGGTTTCCGCATCCATGTCCGCTTTGGTAGACGGGATCATGGAGACTTCAGCGTTATCCGCCTTCAGGCCAGCCGCTTCCAGCGCATCACGCACGGCCCCCATCTCTTCCCATGCGGTGTAAACATCAATAGCGCCGTCGTCGTAGGTCACCACGTCTTCCGCACCGGCTTCCAGCGCCGCTTCCATGATCGCATCTTCGTCGCCTTTCTCGAAGGAGATGACGCCTTTTTTGCTGAACAGGTACGCTACAGAACCATCAGTGCCCAGGTTGCCGCCGGTTTTGGTGAACGCGTGGCGCACTTCCGCAACGGTACGGTTACGGTTGTCGGACAGACACTCAACCATCACCGCCGTACCGCCAGGACCGTAACCTTCATAAATGATGGTTTCCATGTTCGCGTCTTCATCACCGCCCACGCCACGTGCGATTGCACGGTTCAGGGTGTCACGCGTCATGTTGTTGGACAGGGCTTTATCCACCGCCGCGCGCAGACGAGGGTTAGACGCCGGGTCGCCGCCGCCCAGACGCGCCGCTGTCACCAGCTCACGAATGATTTTGGTAAAGATTTTACCGCGTTTGGCATCCTGTGCCGCTTTGCGGTGTTTGGTGTTGGCCCACTTACTATGACCTGCCATAAAAAGTTCTCCAAAAATCGCGCCTTCTCAGGCAGCGTTAATTACAAATTCTTCAATCGCCTGCCGGTTGCTCCACGACTTGGTCAGTGCGGCGGCATCCGCCGCATCCACCCAGCGGTAGGTCAGGTGTTCCGTGAACACGATCTCCCGCTCATGAGGAAGCGCAAGGCAGAACCATGATTCCGTATTGCGCTTAATTCCCGGTGCATAGCGATGACGTAAATGGCTAAAAATTTCAAACTCCACCGTGCGCTGACAGTCCTTCAGGGTCAGTTGCTCGTAAGCAACATCAATGGCGACCTCTTCCTTTACTTCACGCGCGGCGGCCTGCGGTGCGGTCTCCCCCTCTTCCAGGCTGCCGGTAACCGACTGCCAGAAATCCGGATCGTCGCGCCGCTGCAACATCAGCACCCGCTTCGTGTCTTCTGCATAAATGACCACCAGAACCGAAACGGGACGCTTATATGCCATATCAGTTTTTCTCTTCCTTCTTCACCACCTCAATGCCCAGCTCAGCCAGCGCGGCCGGGTTGGCAAAGCTTGGCGCTTCAGTCATCAGACACGCCGCTGCGGTGGTTTTCGGGAAGGCGATCACATCACGGATGTTGTCGGTGCCGGTCAGCAGCATGGTCAGACGGTCAAGACCGAAGGCCAGACCCGCGTGCGGAGGCGTACCGTATTTCAGCGCGTCCAGCAGGAAGCCGAATTTCTCACGCTGCTCCTGTTCGTTAATGCCCAGGATGCCGAACACGGTCTGCTGCATTTCACCGCTGTGAATACGCACGGAACCGCCGCCCACTTCGTAGCCGTTGATGACCATATCGTAGGCGTTTGCCACCGCGTCTTCCGGTGCTGCCTTCAGTTCTGCCGCCGTCATGTCTTTTGGCGAGGTGAACGGGTGGTGCATCGCGGTCAGGCCGCCTTCACCGTCGTCTTCAAACATCGGGAAGTCGATCACCCACAGCGGCGCCCATTTACTTTCGTCGGTCAGGTTCAGGTCTTTGCCGAGCTTAAGACGCAGTGCGCCCATCGCATCCGCAACCACTTTCTTGTTGTCTGCGCCGAAGAAGATCATGTCGCCGTCCTGCGCGCCGGTGCGCTCCAGGATCGCTTCCACGATGTCCGCGTTCAGGAATTTCGCCACCGGGCTGGTGATACCTTCCAGACCTTTCGCACGCTCGGTCACTTTAATATAGGCCAGACCTTTCGCGCCGTAGATCTTGATGAAGTTGCCGTAGTCGTCGATCTGCTTACGGCTCAGAGCCGCTCCGCCCGGCACGCGCAGTGCCGCCACGCGGCCTTTCGGATCGTTAGCCGGGCCAGCAAAGACCGCGAACTCAACGGCTTTCACCAGGTCTGCCACGTCCACCAGCTCCATCGGGTTACGCAGGTCTGGTTTGTCGGAGCCGTAGCGACGCTCGGCTTCCGCGAAGGTCATGATTGGGAAATCGCCCAGCTTGACGCCTTTCACGTCGTTCCACAGGCTACGCACCAGGGCTTCCATCACTTCACGCACCTGCTCAGCGGTCATGAAGGAAGTTTCCACATCGATCTGGGTAAATTCTGGCTGACGGTCAGCGCGCAGGTCTTCGTCGCGGAAGCATTTCACAATCTGATAGTAGCGATCGAAGCCAGACATCATCAGCAGCTGTTTGAACAGCTGTGGAGACTGCGGCAGCGCATAGAATTTGCCTTTATGGACGCGGGATGGCACCAGGTAATCGCGCGCGCCTTCCGGCGTGGCTTTGGTCAGCATCGGGGTTTCGATATCAAGGAAACCGTGGTCATCCATAAAACGGCGCACCAGGCTGGTGATTTTCGCACGGGTTTTCAGGCGCTGAGCCATTTCCGGACGACGCAGATCCAGGTAGCGGTATTTCAGACGCGCTTCTTCGGTGTTGACGTGGTTGGAGTCCAGCGGCAACGCTTCCGCGCGGTTGATGATCGTCAGATCGGACGCCAGCACTTCGATAGCGCCGGTCGCCATGTCGGCGTTGACGTTTTTCTCGTCACGCGCACGCACGGTGCCCGTCACCTGAATGCAGAACTCATTGCGCAGCTCAGAAGCCAGCTTCAACGCATCAGCGCGATCCGGATCGAAGAACACCTGAACGATACCTTCGCGGTCACGCATATCAATAAAGATAAGGCTACCAAGATCGCGACGACGATTGACCCAACCACACAGGGTGACCTGCTGCCCGACGTGGGACTGACGCAGCTGCCCGCAATATTCTGTACGCATGAGATATCCCTTAATTAGCCGCAGGCTGATTGTCGCCTGTCTCGCAGGCTACGATGTCGCAGCTTTCTGTATGTCACAACTGGATGAAAAAAGGCGGCTATTATACTGGAAATTCTGCCGCACGATAAGAGCGAAGCACGGCCTGACGCGCGTTTGCTGAACTCTTATTGCCTATTCTCACAAAAATTAACAAAATTATCCGACCGATAACAGGCCATCACGTCGTAAGGTGTAGAAAAGCAATCATTTGACGGGAGCGACGATGTTTACACTTGATGCCACCAAAACCGCCCTTGTGGTCATTGATTTACAGGAAGGCATTCTGCCTTTTGCCGGTGGTCCGCACACCGCTGACGATGTGGTCAGCCGCGCTGCGCGCCTGGCAGAAAAATGCCGCGCCAGCGGCTCGCCTGTTATTATGGTGCGCGTCGGCTGGTCCGCTGATTTCGCCGAAGCGTTAAAACAGCCGGTTGATGCTCAGGCCCCGGCGCAGGCGCTGCCGGATAACTGGTGGACATATCCTGTCTCGCTCGGTAAACGCGACAGCGATATAGAAGTCACCAAACGCCAGTGGGGCGCATTCTACGGCACCGACCTGGAGCTCCAGCTGCGCCGTCGCGGGATCGACACGATTATTCTGTGCGGGATCTCCACCAACATTGGTGTGGAATCCACCGCCCGTAACGCCTGGGAGCTGGGCTTTAACCTGGTGATCGCGGAAGATGCGTGCAGCGCAGCCTCTGCGGATCAGCACCAGGGCAGCATGACCCATATCTTCCCGCGTATCGGTCGCGTGCGCAGCACGGATGAGATCCTCAGCGCGCTATGATGTACGTGGGCCTGCCCCAGTGGTCGCACCCGAAATGGGTGCGCCTGGGTATTACCAACCTTGAAGAGTATGCCCGACACTTTAACTGCGTGGAGGGCAATACCACGCTGTACGCTCTGCCCCGCGCGGAGATCGTCGAACGCTGGCGCGAGCAAACCACCGACGACTTCCGCTTTTGCTTTAAATTCCCGGCGACCATCTCCCACAACGCCGCGCTGCGCAACTGCGATGATTTAACCCACGAGTTTTTCACCCGGATGTCGCCTCTGGCCAACCGTATTGGCCAGTACTGGCTCCAGCTTCCCGCCACGTTTGGCCCACGCGACCTGCCCGCCCTCTGGCAGTTTCTCGAGGCCCTGCCACTTGATTTCACCTACGGCGTAGAAGTGAGGCATCCGGAATTCTTTGCCAAAGGCGACGCGGAGAAAGCGCTCAATCGCGGCCTGCATGAACGATCGGTCAACCGCGTGATCCTCGACAGCCGCCCCGTGCACAGCGCAATCCCGCACAGCGAAGCCGTTGTTGATGCCCAGCGCAAAAAACCGAAAGTGCCCGTCCATGCGATCGTAACGGCGCAGAACCCGATGGTCCGGTTTATCGGCAGCGATAACATGCAGCAAAATGAGGAGATGTTCGCCGTCTGGCTGCAAACGCTGGCGAAATGGGAGCACACCACCACGCCGTACCTTTTTTTACATACGCCGGATATCGCACAGGCGCCTGAACTGGTCGATGCTCTCTGGCAGGCCTTGCAGCAGGCGGTTCCGTCGGTTGGCCCCGCGCCGTCCATCCCACAACAATCTTCTCTTTTCTGAAATCACCCCCTATCATAGAGACGTGCCATCTGCCAAAAACAGGGAGTTAGTATGGTCAGCGCGCTGTATGCGGTGTTAGGTGCATTACTGCTGATTAAGTTTTCATTTGATGTTGTGCGCCTGAGAATGCAGTACCGCGTCTCGTACGGTGACGGGGGCTTTTCTGAGCTGCAAAGCGCAATCCGGATCCACGGCAACGCGGTCGAGTACATTCCCGTCGCGTTAATTTTACTGCTGTTAATGGAGATGGATGGCGCTGAAACCTGGATGGTGCACGTCTGCGGGCTGCTGCTGATAGCAGGGCGTTTGATGCATTATTATGGTTTTCACCACCGCCTGATCCGCTGGCGTCGTTCCGGCATGAGCGCGACCTGGTGCTCGCTTTTGCTGATGGTGCTGGCTAACCTTTGGTATATGCCGTGGGAGTTGGTTTTCTCCTTCCATTAGCGCACAATATGCCCCTTTATTTTTCCCGGATTTTTACGTTATGTCAGATCGCGACACGCTTTTTTCCGCGCCTATCGCCAGCCTGGGCGACTGGACCTTTGATGAACGGGTAGCCGAAGTCTTCCCGGATATGATCCAGCGCTCTGTTCCCGGTTATTCCAATATTATCTCCATGATCGGCATGCTGGCGGAGCGTTTTGTTCAACCCGGCACGCAGGTCTATGACCTGGGCTGTTCGCTGGGAGCGGCAACGCTGTCCATTCGTCGTAACGTTCATCACGAAGGCTGCAAGATTGTGGCTGTCGATAACTCACCGGCCATGGTCGAACGCTGCCGTCGCCACATTGACGCGTATAAAGCCCCTACGCCTGTGGAGGTGGTAGAAGGCGATATCCGCGATATCGACATCCAGAACGCCTCGATGGTGGTTCTGAACTTTACCCTTCAGTTCCTGGTGCCGGACGATCGTCAGCGGTTGCTGGATAAAATTTATCAAGGCCTTAACCCGGGCGGCGCGCTGGTGTTGTCTGAGAAATTCAGCTTTGAAGACGCCAGCGTGGGCGAACTGCTGTTCAACATGCACCATGATTTCAAGCGTGCAAATGGCTACAGCGAGCTGGAGATCAGCCAGAAGCGCAGCATGCTTGAAAACGTCATGCTGACGGATTCCGTAGAAACCCACAAAGCGCGCCTGCGCAAAGCCGGATTTGAACACAGCGAACTGTGGTTCCAGTGCTTTAACTTTGGTTCTCTGGTGGCGCTGAAAGCCGGAGACGCAGCATGATCGAGTTCGGTAATTTCTATCAGCTGATTGCCAAAAACCATCTTTCCCACTGGCTGGAAACCCTGCCTGCGCAAATTGCCACCTGGCAGCGCGATCAGCAGCATGGTCTGTTGAAGCAGTGGTCCAACGCCGTGGAGTTTCTGCCTGAACTGACGCCTCATCGTCTGGATTTACTGCACAGCGTGACGGCGGAGAGCGAAGAGCCGCTCCCGGCCGGGCAGATCAACCGCATCGAAACGCTGATGCGCAACCTGATGCCGTGGCGCAAAGGGCCGTTTTCACTTTACGGCGTAAACATCAACACCGAGTGGCGCTCCGACTGGAAGTGGGATCGCGTTCTGCCGCATTTATCCGACCTGACCGGGCGCACCATTCTGGACGTGGGCTGCGGTAGCGGCTATCACATGTGGCGCATGATCGGCGCAGGCGCGCATCTGGTCATCGGTATCGATCCGATGCAGCTGTTCCTGTGCCAGTTTGAAGCGGTGCGTAAGCTGTTGGGTAACGACCAGCGTGCGCACCTGTTGCCGCTGGGTATCGAGCAACTCCCTGCCCTGAAAGCCTTTGATATCGTTTTCTCGATGGGCGTGCTGTACCACCGTCGTTCCCCGCTGGAGCATCTCTGGCAATTGAAAGATCAGCTGGTCAGCGGCGGCGAACTGGTGCTCGAAACGTTGGTTATCGAAGGCGATGAACATGCCGTTCTGGTGCCGGGCGATCGCTATGCGCAGATGCGCAACGTTTACTTCATCCCTTCCGCGCTGGCGCTGAAGAACTGGCTGGAGAAATGTGGGTTTGTCGATGTACGCATCGCCGATGTGTGCGTGACGTCGATTGAAGAACAGCGTCGCACCGACTGGATGATCACCGAATCGCTGGAGCAATTCCTCGACCCGGACGATCACAGTAAAACCATCGAAGGCTATCCGGCCCCGATGCGTGCGGTATTGATTGCGACGAAGCCGTAGTTTGTGCCGGGTGGCGGCTGCGCCTTACCCGGCCTACGCGTCGCACGTTTTCTCCAAAATAGTTCAAGTTGCAGCAAGGCGGCAACGCAGCGAATCCCCGGGAGCTTACATCAGTAAGTGACCGGGGTGAGCGAGGCGGCCAACGCGGCTGCGGCTTGAAATATGAAGGAGAAAAAAAGGCCCCTGTTGAAATTGCAGGGGCCTGGTACAAGCAAGCATCATATTGGGCGACATGATGCGCGGTAAAAATCGGTACGTTGCTACACGTGATGACGTTCAATCAACGATTTCATTACCGCAACCGACTCTCCATCCACACCGTAGCGCGAGTACTCATCCGCTTCAGCATCCGTCGACATTGACAACCCTGTATTGCGATAACGCATGGGTGAAGGTATCCATTTACCCGCTGAGCTGTGCAGCTCTTCCACCCCTGCGTTTAAAAACAGTTCCAGATTGCTGGCGCGTACTCCTGCGCCCGCCATGATTATTGGAACACCGGAATGTGCTTTTAGTTCCGTAATTAATTTCAGTCCTTTTTCAGCCGAGGACTGCTGGCCCGACGTCAGAACGCGCGCCACGCCCAGTTCTGCCAGCGTATCAAAGGCTTGTATCGGATCTTGACACATATCGAACGCACGATGAAAAGTGACCGCCATCCCCCGGGCGGCGCGCATGACCTGACGCATACGCGGAAGATCGATGTTGCCGTCTTCGTCCAGTACACCGATCACCAGCCCCGGAAAACCTAAATCACGGACGAGGGCGATATCCTCAAGCATGGCACTGAACTCACCCGCCGTATAACAAAAATCACCGCCGCGCGGGCGAATAATCGGGTGCACCGGAATAGTGATGGCCTGACGGGCTGATTTCAGCACGCCAGAGGACGGGGTTAATCCTCCTTCTTTCGGTGCCGCGCAAAGCTCGATGCGATCGGCCCCGTGCCGTTGCGCAGTGACGGCACACTCCACGCTGTAACAACAAATTTCCAGCAGCGCCATGTCATCCTCCTTAAATTTCACTCAACGTATCATCGTGGCACGTTGCCCGATTGGTGTCTGGATCGACGCTCACAATGCTTACGCTTCGCTGGCGACGATCTGCTCGATAGTCCAGGGATGGAATTTCACCGTCACGTTGCCGTCCGTTACGGCAAGCGTAGGGTTCGGTAAGCGTTCGCGCTCCCCTTTTGGCGAGCTGGTTTTGACGAAAATACCCGGCTGGCTTAACCCCTCGTCGGAAAGCAGCGCCAGCGCACGGGCGTTCAGCGTCTCGGGTTCCCCAGGCAGAACAATTTCGATATGCTCCCAGCCTTCGTGCGGATAACGCTTCTCTCCTGGCCAGGGCAGTTCCACAACGGTGAATTGCCAGTGCGCCACCGTTACCGGCGCATGAAGTTTGAACAGGCAAATCGGGCGACCGTTAATGATATTCTCTGACAGCAGTTCTCCGCACTGCTCAAAGCCACGCCGCCAGCGTTCGGCGGTGGCATTCTGGTGGCAGCGCAAAGAGATGTGATCGGCCTCAAGCGGCGCGATATCCAGCCCGAGACGGGTGGCAAGTTCTGTGAACGCCTGGGTGAAGCGCGGTAAATCTGCGGAAATATCATGCAGTTCGTCAATGGTGTGCCAGTTCGCCATAGGTCAGTCTCGTTTCGTGTCGCAAAGCCGCTAATTTACTCTGTTGCCCTCTGTCGACCAACAGCAGAATCACGGTTTTTTCGACTGCATGATTATGCATACCGTCTTCGCCTGGATTCTGAGCGATCTTCGCCCCCCGCAGGGCTGACGCCCGAGGGCATTTGCAGTATACTCCCGCCCTAAATTCTTAAACTGGCGTGGGTGTTTTTTACCCGCATCAAAAACGTAAGGTATCCAGGTGAATATTCAGGCTCTTCTCTCAGAAAAAGTCAGTCAGGCACTGATTGCCGCAGGTGCGCCTGCGGATTGCGAACCACAGGTTCGTCAGTCAGCGAAAGTACAGTTTGGCGACTATCAGGCTAATGGCGTGATGGCAGTGGCTAAAAAACTGGGCATGCCGCCGCGACAACTCGCTGAGCAGGTACTGACGCATCTGGATCTCACCGGCATCTCCAGCAAAACCGAAATCGCCGGTCCAGGCTTTATCAACATTTTCCTTGAGCCTGCATTCCTGGCAAGCCACGTTGACGCGGCGCTGAAATCTGACCGTCTGGGCGTGGCTCAGCCAGAAGCGCAGACCGTGGTGGTTGACTACTCCGCGCCAAACGTGGCGAAAGAGATGCACGTCGGTCACCTGCGCTCCACCATCATCGGTGACGCGGCAGTGCGTACCCTGGAGTTCCTTGGTCACAAGGTGATCCGCGCTAACCACGTAGGCGACTGGGGCACGCAGTTCGGCATGCTGATCGCGTATCTGGAAAAACAGCAGCAGGAAAACGCAGGCGAAATGGCGCTGGCAGACCTGGAAGGTTTCTACCGTGAAGCCAAAAAGCACTATGACGAAGACGAAGCCTTCGCCGAGCGCGCGCGCAGCTACGTGGTGAAACTTCAAGGTGGCGACCCGTACTTCCTCGAGATGTGGCGCAAGCTGGTGGACATTACCATGTCCCAGAACCAGCTTACCTATAATCGTCTGAACGTGACCCTGACCCGTGACGACGTGATGGGTGAAAGCCTGTATAACCCGATGCTGCCAGGCATTGTGGCGGACCTGAAAGCTAAAAATCTGGCGGTGGAAAGCGAAGGCGCAACGGTGGTGTTCCTTGATGAGTATAAAAACAAGGAAGGCGAACCGATGGGCGTGATCGTCCAGAAAAAGGATGGCGGCTATCTTTACACCACCACCGACATCGCCTGTGCGAAATACCGTTACGAAACCCTGCATGCGGACCGCGTGCTGTATTACATCGACTCCCGTCAGCATCAGCATCTGATGCAGGCGTGGACTATCGTGCGTAAAGCGGGTTATGTGCCGGATTCCGTGCCGCTGGAACATCACATGTTCGGCATGATGCTGGGTAAAGACGGTAAGCCGTTCAAAACCCGTGCGGGCGGCACCGTGAAGCTTTCCGATCTGCTGGATGAAGCGCTGGAACGCGCGCGTCGCCTGGTGGCCGAGAAGAACCCGGACATGCCTGCTGACGAGCTGGAGAAACTTGCTAACGCGGTGGGAATTGGCGCGGTGAAATACGCGGATCTCTCCAAGAACCGTACCACCGACTATATCTTCGACTGGGACAACATGCTGGCGTTTGAAGGCAACACGGCGCCATACATGCAGTACGCTTATACCCGGGTACTCTCCGTCTTCCGTAAAGCCAATATCGACGAAAGCGTGCTGGCGAATGCTACGGTGTCTATTACCGAAGACCGTGAAGCACAGCTGGCTGCCCGCCTGCTTCAGTTCGAAGAGACGCTCTCCGTGGTCGCGCGTGACGGTACGCCGCACGTTATGTGTGCTTACCTGTACGATCTCGCCGGTCTGTTCTCTGGCTTCTACGAACACTGCCCTATCCTCTCTGCCGAGAACGAAGCGGTGCGCCACAGCCGCCTGAAGCTCGCGCAGCTGACGGCGAAGACCCTGAAGCTCGGTCTGGACACTCTGGGTATCGAAACCGTAGAACGTATGTAAAAAATAAACCCGGCAAGCGCCGGGTTTTTTATTATCAGAAATACTTCCGCAAATACTCCGTCAGGCACAGTATCGCCATCGCCTGCCCGTACGGCATCGACGTGAGCGGTATCTGGCGATAAAACTCAAGATCGCTTCCCATCCCGGTCCCGAACGAGGTTTGCAGCAGCTCCCCTTCCGGCGAGATGTTTTTCACGATACCGCGAATCGCTTTCTCCGCCACCTCTGCGTACTCTGCGCCGACATAACGCTTGCGCACGGCTTTCAGAATGCCGTAGGCAAACCCTGCCGTGGCCGACGCCTCCAGATAAGATTCAGGATCGTCCAGCAGCGTATGCCACAAGCCACTCTCGTCCTGACATTTTGCCAGTGCGGCGATCTGCGCGTTCAGTACCTGCACCAGATAGCGACGAACGGCGTTGTTTTCCGGCAGATCCACCAGCTCGAGGAAATCCGGGATCACGATGGTCAGCCAGCTGTTGCCGCGCGCCCAGCGGGCCCGGGCAAAGTTGTGATTGCCGTCGTAATTCCAGCCGTGGAACCACAGCCCCGTCTCCCGATCCATCAGGTTCTGTACGTGGAGCAGGAACTGATAGATCGCCTCCTCGACGTACTCCGGCTTGTTCAGCAGCTTGCCGATTTTCGCCAGCGGCAGCACCGTCATCATCAGCGTGTCATCCCACATTTGCTGATGGTTCTCTTCCGCCAGGGTGATGTGCTGCATGCCACCATGTTCGGTGCGCGGCATCTCATTCATCGCCCATTCCGCCCAGCTTTCCAGCCACGGCAGCCAGGCCGGGTTTTTGGTCTCTTCGTAGCGATACGCCAGCGTCAGGAACGGCGACATGGTATTCACGTTTTTGGTGGTTGCGCCTTCAGCGAAACGGTCAGTAAACCAGCTGTCGATAATCTCGCGCATGCCTTCGTCACCGGTCTGGCAGTAATACTGCCAGATACCGTATAAACCGACGCCGTGGGTCCATTCCCATCCGGCCCAGCCTTTGGTGTCGATCACGCGCCCGTCGTCCAGCCGCAGCAAAAACTCACCCGTTTTGTCGTGGATATTGACCAGGTTATGCGTCACCTTTTGAATCAGCGATTTCAGCTCATCCCTGGCGATAAAGCGCTCAGGCTGACGCAGTAACGGGCTATGTTTGACAGGCCAAACTTTCATCATCTTAACCTCTGTTGTATGTCGAATTCAGTACCGCGCGATCCTTCAGCGAAGGGGCCGCCGGCTTATTGCGATTCAGATAACCGATATTGTTGTTGCCCCACAGGGATTCATACGGCATACCGGCCAGCATCTCCACGGTGGCGCGGGCCTGCGGGGTCACCGCCTCTGGCATCGCATGGCCGGACTCGCGCATTTTCGCGGTCTCTTCACGCAGGGTGCTGTGGGTCTGCAAATTGAGTTTGAAGCGCAGGGAGACCAGGAAGCCGCAGAACAGTACCAGAATGGTGCCGACGCTCAGGATCATCAGGATAGTGTGGCTCACTTCCGCAGGCTGCACTTTTTGCCCGCTGACAAAGCCAGACATCTGCATCACGATCCCCACCAGCATTACCGCACCGGCCTGAGACGCTTTACGGGTCAGCGTCATGATGCCCGCGAAGATCCCTTCGCGACGCTGGCCGGTGATCACTTCGTCCACGTCCGCAATGTAGGTGTAGGTATTCCACGGTACGTAGTTGATCCCCCCGCGACCAAGACCGGCAACCGCAGAGATCAGCAGCAGCAGAGCGTAAACGTCGCTCAGGCCCGCGTAATAAAGTACCGCGTAAGAGAGCGAAGCCAGACCAAACAGCACGACCACCATGCGGTAAGACGGCGCAGGCCCGAAGCGAATGCACAGCGGGATCATGCCGATCACGGCGAGGAACTGGAAGATGGCCATCGTGCCCAGCAGGTTGGAAGCCATTGACGCCTCCTGCATCAGCACAAATACCACGTAATAGGTAAACACGGCATTAAAGACGTCCTGTGCGATGTAGCCGCCAAGGTACATCCCCAGATGCTGGCGGAAAATCTTGATACGCAGCGTCGAACTTAATTCAACAAAAAGGCGATTCAGGCTCTGGCCCAGGGTCAGCTTTTTCTTCTCTTCTTCAGCACGCAGGGCCGCTTCAGACCACTCTTCCCGCGGGCGCTCCCAGGTAAAGAACCAGACGAACGTAAGCATCAGCGCGCAGAGTACGGAGAAGACCAGGCTTGCATAGAAGAAGGAGATCGCGTTGTCTTTGCCGAAATGCGTGAGCAGGATCCCCGGGAGGAAGGAAGCCAGAATAGCGGACATCTGCGCCATAGAGATACGCGCCCCGGAGAATTTGGTTTTCTGTTTGAAATCGTCCGTCATCTCCGGCACCAGCGTTTCGTATGGCACCAGGATCATGGTGTAGACGATATCAAAGATCAGATAGGTCAGCAGGTAGTACCAGAAACTCATGTCCCCTACCCACATCAGCGAGTAGCTGAAAACGCAGGGAATACCGAGCATGATGAAGAACTTACGACGGCCAAAACGCTTGCCCAGCCAGGTGGTGCCAAAGTTATCGGTTAAAAAGCCCATTAACGGGCTGACAACCGCATCCAGCACCCTTGCGGCGGCGAAGATAAAGGTTGCTTCAATCGGTGTGAGTCCACAGAAGGTGGTATAAAAATACAAAAGCCAGGCGGCCGTCAGGGCGGTGGTTCCCGCCCCGAGGAAGTCCCCTGACCCGTAAGCAAGATAATTTGCGAGTCCAATTTTACGTGTTTTCATTGCCGTCAACCCTAATCAGTTTTGGGAGACTCCCTGTAAGCAAACCTCGTCCGGGAGTTTTTACACGGCTACAGTAAAAGTATCGACCTGTTGATACCTTTCTGTTTCTGCCATCACAAAGGGGTGAATGGCAAAAATGCAAAGAGTGTCAATACGCGTGTCACTGATTTATAAAACAGCGTTTCTTTTGTATCAAAAGGGAAGGTCAATTTTGCGAGCCAGCCTTCAGAAATGCCTGAAGACTGGTGAAAAGGCAGGCAGTTAGCGGTAGTTGACGAGCACCTCGTTGCGCTGAACTTTCAGCGCCGGGATCAGACGTCCACCGCCTGGCACTTCCCAGATAAAGCGTAAAGGCTCCTGAGCAGACACCCCGTTGAAGGCCTGGGTGGTGCCACTTTGTCCCTCGATTTCCGCGCAGCGGGTCAGCGAGCACAGCCGCACCCGCAACCCGGCTGGTGTGGGTCCCGTCAGGGTGTAATTCCAGGCCACCAGCGTCATCTGCCCGGACACGGGCTCAGAGGCGGACAACGGACGGGAGGAGATCGACTCCCCGCGATGGTTGAGCGTTAAGCCTATACTGTTGGCCTGCCATGCCCCCTCGCCTGCGGCCTGCGCCGCCAGCGGGAAAAGTAAGATCCACAGCCACTTCCGCATTATTTCCCTCCTATGGTCGCCGTCATGCGAATATTGCGGTTATCGGACAGCTCCATATTCGACAGCACCACCAGCTGGTTCAGGCTCCGGCGCAGGAAGCGCGACAGCAGCGGACGCAGCGCATGATTCACCAGCAGCACCGGCGGCGCGCCCAGCATCTCCTGACGCGCCAGCGCCTCCTGGGTTTGCGCCAGTAATCTGTCCGCCAGACCCGGCTCCAGCCCGCCACCGCCCTGCAACGCCTGAAGCAGCAGCCGTTCCAGCGGTGTATCCAGGCCAATGACCTGCACTTCGCCGGTTCCCGGGAACCATTGCTGGGTAATGGCGCGTCCGAGCGCCACGCGTACCACCGCCGTCAGTTCGTGCGGATCGCTTTGCAGCGGCGCATGTTCGGCCAGCGTCTCAAGGATGGTACGCATATCGCGAATGGGCACCTTCTCGTCGAGCAGGTTTTGCAGCACTTTATGCAGGGTGGTTAAGGTCAGCACGCCCGGCACTAAATCTTCGGTCAGCTTCGGCATCTCCTGCGTTACGCGGTCGAGCAGCTGCTGCGCCTCCTGACGACCAAACAGTTCCGCAGAGAACTGGCCAATCAGATGGTTGAGGTGCGTCGCCACCACGGTACTGGCCTCAACAACCGTGTAACCCTGGATCTGCGCCTGCTCTTTCAGAGCGCTCTCAATCCAGATTGCCGCCAGACCAAAGGCCGGGTCGGTCGTCTGCTCACCCGGCAACGTGCCTGCGGCCGTGCCCGGGTTAATTGCCAGCCAGCGGCCGGGGTACGCATCACCGCTGCCGATTTCTACCCCTTTCATCAGGATGCGATAGCGCGCGGGCGGGAGATCCATGTTGTCCCGGATGTGGACCACCGGCGGCAGGAAGCCCATATCCTGGGCGAATTTTTTACGAATGCTGCGGATACGGCCAAGCAGTTCACCATCCTGCTGGAAATCCACCATCGGGATCAGGCGGTACCCCACTTCCATCCCCAGCGAATCTTCGAGCTGAACGTCGTTCCAGGTGGCCTCCACCGCCTGGGTGTTCTCAGGCATTTTGACCGGCGCTGGCTCTGCCTTAGGCTGCGTTTCACGGCCACGCATCCACCAGGCAAGGCCCAGCAGCGCGGCAGTAAACAGCAGGAATACCAGGTTTGGCATGCCAGGCACCATACCGAGCAGGCCCAGTACCGCCGCGGAGAGCAGCATAACGCGCGGGTTGCTGAACAACTGCCCCACCATCTGCTCGCCTACATCCTGATCGGTGCTGACGCGGGTCACAATCACACCCGCCGCGGTGGAGATCACCAGCGCCGGGATCTGCGCCACCAGACCATCACCAATGGTCAGCAGCGTATAGCTTTCCGCTGCGTGGCCCATGTCCATGCCGTGTTGCAGCACGCCGACAAGCAGGCCGCCGACGACGTTAATCACCATGATCAGAATGCCCGCGATGGCGTCACCGCGCACAAACTTACTCGCACCGTCCATGGAGCCGTAGAAATCTGCCTCCTGGGTCACTTCGGCACGGCGTTTTTTTGCTTCATCTTCCGCGATCAGCCCGGCATTCAGGTCGGCGTCGATGGCCATCTGCTTACCCGGCATCCCGTCGAGCACGAAGCGCGCGCCTACTTCTGCGATACGCCCCGCACCTTTAGTGATAACCATGAAGTTGATAATCACCAGAATGACGAACACCACGATACCGATGGCGAAGTTGCCGCCCACCAGGAAGTGACCGAAGGCTTCGACCACCTTGCCCGCCGCCGCCGCGCCGGTGTGCCCTTCCATCAGGATGATACGCGTGGAGGCAACGTTCAGCGCCAGACGCAGCAGCGTGGTGAACAGCAGGATCGTTGGAAACGCGGCGAACTCCAGCGTGCGCTGGGTGAACATCGCCACCAGCAACACCATGATGGACAACGCAATGTTGAAGGTGAAAAGCAGGTCGAGAATAAATGCCGGTAACGGCAGCACCATCATCGACAGAATTAGCAGGATCAGAATCGGTCCGGCAAGGATCTGCCATTGCGTCGATTTCAGGTTGCCGGGCAGGCGCAACATTGCCACCAGATTAGCCATCAGTGTCCTTCTCGTTCAAAAAATCCAGTGCTTCAGGCACCGGAAGGTTCTCAGGTTTTACAGGTCGTTGACCGCCCGCTAAACGCCAGCGTTTCAGTTGCCACACCCAGGCCAGCACCTCTGCGACAGCGGCGTAGAGCTGGCCCGGGATCTGTTGTCCAATTTCCGCGTGGCGATACAGCGCACGGGCCAGCGGCGGTGCTTCCAGGATCGGTACGCGGTTTTCCGTCGCGATTTCACGAATGCGCAGCGCAATCAGTCCGGCCCCTTTCGCCACCACTTTCGGCGCGCTCATTTTGTTTTCGTCGTACTGAAGCGCCACGGAGTAGTGGGTCGGGTTGGTGACGATGACGTCGGCTTTCGGCACATCTTCCATCATGCGCCGACGCGCGGCGGCACGCTGCATCTGCCGGATACGGCCCTTAACGTGGGGGTCGCCTTCCATCTGTTTATATTCATCGCGGATGTCCTGACGCGACATTCGCAGCTTTTTGATATGGGAATAGATCTGGAAGATAACGTCGAACGCCACCATCGGAATAATGCTGAGTACCACCAGCAGCGAGCATAACCCGACCAGGTTCAGGGCATTTTTCATCGCCGTCATCGGGGACTCGCTGATCAGGCGCATCATCTCCGGCCAGCGGTGCCACAGAAAAAACCCGGCTGTACTGCCCATAAGAAGCGATTTCAGGATCGCTTTAAGAAGCTCAGCCCCGGTTTGCGCGGAGAACATTTTCGCAATACCGGGTAGCGGGTTGAGCTTGGAGAATTTCGGTTGCAGCGATTTACCGCTGAACACCAGGCCACCGAGCATGACCGGCGAAACAAGGGCCACGATGACCACGCCCGCGATCAGCGGCAGCAAGGCGATCATCGCGCTTTTCACAAGGTTGATGATTTGAATGAGGATCAGATTGGGGTCATTGACCATGCTGTGATCAAAACGTAAGCCAGCAGAGAGCATTCCCGCCAGTCTGCGGGCGAGCATCTCCCCGCCCCACCAGATTATGCAGACGCCCACCACCAGGATCAGCAGGGATGTCAGCTCTCGGGATCGGGGGATCTGCCCATCCTCACGGGCTTTTTCAAGTCGGTGGGGTGTGGGGGCTTCTGTTTTGTCGTCGTTCTCTTCTGCCACTGTGCCTGCTCGCAGCCCATTAATTCACGGGTATCATGCCAGCGCAGAGAAAATCCAATGGCGGGAAAAGCCCGTTTATTCGGGCTCTTTTCGCTGTTTTTGTTCTGAGCTGCCTCAGGCCGCGTTAACGACCTGAGGCAGAACGGGCAATCAGAAACCAAGGCTATCCAGCAGATCGTCCACCTGATCCTGGCTTGCCACCACGCCCGCTTTGCTGGTGTCAAGCTGTGGACCATTGAGCAGGCTTTCGTTCTCGCGTTTCGGACGGGCAGCCGGTTCCGGAATGTTCTCCAGCAGCACCATCAGCAGCTGACGTTCAATCTCCTGAATCACATCCATCATGCGCTTGATCACCTGGCCGGTAAGGTCCTGGAAATCCTGCGCCATCATGATGTCCAGCAGCTGGGCGTTAGTGAAGCTGGTGTGGCCCGGCACGTCACCCAGGTACTGACGGGTATCCGTTACCAGTTCGCGGGCATCCGCCAGCTCAATAGGGTTCTCAAACCACTCATCCCAGCGTTTGCTCAGCGCTTTCGCACCCTTCTCCATGGCATCCTGGTGCGGCTGCGAGGCTTCAACGCTGTTCAGCGCACGCTCGGCCGCCTGCGCGGTCATCTGCACGACGTAGTCCAGACGGTCGCGCGCGTCAGGGATGGCTTCCGCCGCTTCGGCGATCGCCTGGTCCAGCCCCAGCTCACGCAGGCTGTCGCGCAGCATGCGGGTCAGGCTACCAATGCGGGCAATAATGTCGCTCGGCGAATGTTCTTCAACGGGTTTCATAGCAGGTTGCAACATATCCATCACCTCACATGCCGAGTTTCTCGAAGATCTTCCCGAGCTTCTCTTCCAGAGTCGCCGCGGTGAATGGCTTCACCACGTAGCCGCTTGCGCCCGCCTGTGCAGCGGCAATAATGTTCTCTTTCTTCGCTTCTGCGGTCACCATCAGCACCGGCAGAGAGGCCATGCCTGCATCCGCGCGGATGGTTTTCAGCAGTTCGAGACCGTCCATGTTCGGCATGTTCCAGTCGGAAATCACAAAGCCAAACCCGCCAGCCTGGAGCTTGTTCAGCGCATCCACCCCGTCTTCTGCTTCTTCAACATTGTTGAAGCCCAGCTCTTTCAGCAGGTTGCGCACAATGCGACGCATGGTGGAAAAGTCATCCACAACCAAAAACTTAAGCTCTTTATCCGCCATAAAATAATACTCCTGAGTCAAATACGTATTGCCTGTCCGGCACTGATTTTCGCCAGCATCTGCTGGCTTACCTGGCTAAGATCGACCACTTCGCTTACGCCACCCATATTGATGGCCTCGCGCGGCATGCCGAACACCACACAACTTGCTTCATTCTGCGCAATCGTCCAGGCGCCAGCCTGGTGCATCGCAAGCATTCCGGCGGCGCCGTCGTTACCCATCCCCGTCAGGATCACCCCAACGGCGTTGCGCCCCGCATGTTTCGCCACCGAATGAAACAGCACATCCACCGACGGACGGTGCCGGTTAACCGGCGGCCCGTCATGAATTTTGACTTGATAGTTCGCCCCGCTGCGCGCCAGCTCCATGTGCTTGTCACCCGGGGCGATATAGGCGTGACCCGGCAGCACGCGCTCGCCGTCTTCCGCCTCTTTCACGCTGATCTGGCACAGCTTATTCAGGCGCTCCGCGAACGAGCGGGTAAAGCCCGGCGGCATATGTTGCGTAATCAGAATACCCGGGCTTGAGAGCGGCAATGGCTGGAGTACATGGCGAATTGCCTCTGTTCCTCCGGTTGACGCGCCAATCACCAGCAACTTTTCCGAGCTGAGTAACGGCCCCGCCTTCAGGGTTGCCGGGGCTGCCGTCGGTTTATGCGCGGCAAGCTTCGCCCGGGACGCGGTGCGGATCTTCTCGGCGATCATCTCGCTGTACGCCAGCATCCCCTCGCGAATGCCGAGCTGCGGCTTGGTGACAAAATCCACCGCCCCCAGCTCCAGCGCGCGCAGGGTGATTTCTGAACCCTTACCGGTCAGAGATGACACCATCACCACCGGCATCGGGCGCAGGCGCATTAATTTTTCCAGGAAATCGATGCCATCCATGCGCGGCATTTCAACATCCAGCGTCAGCACGTCGGGGTTATATTTTTTGATTAAATCCCGCGCGACCAGCGGATCGGGCGCTGTCGCCACCATCTCCATATCGCTGTGGCTATTGATGATTTCGGTCATGATCTGACGCATCAGCGCCGAATCATCGACAGACAATACCCTGATTTTACTCATGCTTTTTCCTTACTCAGCGCATATACCGTTTGCCCACGCAGGCTAAACTCACGCACGAGGTTGCTGAAGTTTTCCGAGTGCCCGGCAAACAGTAAACCGTCAGGCTTGAGCAACGGAACAAAGCGACGCAAAATGTCCTGCTGCGTCGTTTTATCAAAATAGATCATCACGTTACGACAAAAAATGGCGTCGAATGGCCCCGGCACGTTGTACTGCTTATCCAGTAAATTAACGGGGGCAAATTCCACGCAGTTCGCCAGCTCCTGGCGTACGCGCACCAGTCCTTCATGCGGGCCGGTACCGCGCATGAAGTAACGCTGTAGCTGCTGGGGAGACAGCGTTTTCAGCTCATCCTGGCGATAAACGCCGTTACGGGCTTTTTCCAGCACTTCCGTGTCGATGTCGCTGGCGTACACTTTCCAGCGACCCGGCGCCATGCCCAGGGTGTCCGCCAGGGTGATGGCCAGCGAGTACGGCTCTTCCCCGGTAGAGGCCGCCGCGCTCCAGACGCGATACTCTCCGCCACGGCGGCGGGCGTGTTCCGCCAGCACCGGGAAGTGATGCGCCTCGCGGAAAAACGCGGTCAGGTTGGTGGTTAATGAGTTGATAAATGCCTGCCATTCGGCGCTGTTCTGGTTCGCTTCGAGCATGCTCAGATAGCGGCCAAAATCGTCCAGCCCCAGCGTGCGCAAGCGCCGCACCAGCCGGTTGTAGACCATGTCTCGCTTATGGTCCGCAAGCACGATCCCCGCACGCTGGTAGATTAACTGACATATCCGACGAAAATGCGCGTCGGACAGCGCGAGGCGCTGTGTCATCTGCAACAATAATGACGTTTGCCCTGAGGGCATGGGTGATGTCATAGCGCCTTCTCAATCACATTCAGGATACAACGGGCACGGCCTGTGACCGTCCGACTTCTGTTACTGCTTCAACGTGCTCTTTCACATTAAATACGGCGACTAACCCGGTAAGGTGATCCGCCTGGTTTGCCAGCTGATCGGTCGCAGCCGCCGCCTCTTCCACCAGTGAGGCGTTCTGCTGTGTAACCTGATCCATCTGTGTAACGGCCTGCGCCACCTGCTCAATACCACGGCGTTGTTCATCAGACGCCGAGGCAATCTCGCCCATAATGTCGTTAACCCGCATCACGGAGGTGACTATCTCGTGCATGGTCTGCGCGGCGGTATCCACCAGCGCGGAGCCCTGCTGAACCCGGGAGACCGACTCTTCTATCAGCCCTTTGATCTCTTTCGCCGCATTGGCGCTGCGGCTGGCGAGGTTTCGGACTTCACCGGCAACCACCGCGAACCCGCGCCCCTGCTCGCCGGCACGCGCCGCTTCCACCGCCGCGTTCAGCGCCAGAATATTGGTCTGGAACGCGATACCGTCGATAACGCTGATAATGTCGCCAATTTTCTGCGAGCTGGCGGCAATCTCCTGCATCGTGCTGGCAACGTGAGAAGCCTGATCGCCCCCACGTTTCGCCGTCATCGCTGCCTGTTTTGACAAGTCGGACGCCTGACGCGCGTTATCGGCGTTCTGGCTTACCGTCGCGGTCAGCTGCTCCATGCTGGCCGCCGTCTGCGCCAGCGATGCCGCCTGCTGTTCAGTGCGGGAAGAGAGGTCGTTATTGCCTGCCGCAATCTCGGAGATCCCGGTATGCATGGCGTAACTGCCCTGGCGAACGTTGCTTACCGTTTCCCGCAGCGAACTCTGCATCGCCTTCAGGCTGGCGAAAATCGCTGATATTTCATTCCTGCCATACACGGCCACCGGACGCGCCAGGTCGCCCTTCGCAATACTGTCGAAGTGACTGCTGACGATGGCCAGCGGCTGGACGATCATTTTGCGCGACCACCACAGCGAGCCGCCGGTCAGCAGGGCCGCCAGGATTACCATAGTCAGGAATATCACCCCTGACATGCGGTAACTGGTACGGCTGTCCGCACCGGCACGCGCCACAAACTGGTTAATATCCTGCTGCCATGCGTTAAAGCTGTCGTCAAACGCCGCCTGAGACGCCTGCACCGGCGCGGTCAGGAAGTCAGAAAGTTGGTTGTTCTCCAGCCACGTCGCCTGATGGTCGAGATCGCCGTACCACACATCAAAGGTCTTTTTCATGGCGACTTTGAGCGCTTTCTCTTTCTCACTGACCGCCTCCTGCGCCGTAAAAGCCTTAAACTGCGCGTCGGCCTGCTTCAGGCTGCTGCGGGCCACAACCATCAGCGCCTTAATATCCTCCGGCGGATAGCTCAGCGCGGTTAACGTCCCTGCTTTGTTCAGCGCAGTGCTTGCCTGCAACAGCACGGCACGCGTTTGTGCCAGTGCGGAGCGCTGCTGATTACTCGTCTCAACTTCCTGCAAATTCTGATAGCCATCGCGAAACGCCCAGAAAGACAACCCGTTACTGCCAACCTGCAAAACCCCACACAGGATCAGAATCAAAAACAGTGTGGTCGAGATACGAATACGATTTAACATCCACGCTCCCATCAAGCGGCAAGCAGCCGCGGTTTAATTGTCAGTCAAAATGTTTCCCAGTTTTCATCTTGTCCGGTCACCGCTGCGCGCGTACGTGCTGTCACGGGCGCCGGGGCTGCTTCGCCGTACACCGACCGCGAGCTGACCGTATTTGTTGTTTTTGAAGTAAGACGGAACGCCGAGACGGCCATTTTCAGGCGGCTCGCCTGGTCCTCCAGCGCAGCGGCCGCGGCAGCGGACTCCTGCACCAGGGCGGCGTTTTGCTGCGTCACACGATCCATTTCCGATACCGCCAGGGCGACCTGGTCAATACCACGACTCTGCTCATCCGATGCAGAGGCGATTTCACCCATGATGTCCGTCACGCGCGTCACGGCATTCACGATGTCATTCATGGTTTCACCCGCACTTTCCACCAGCACCGAGCCGGTATCCACGCGTGAAACAGAGTCTTCAATCAGAGCTTTGATCTCTTTCGCCGCATTGGCGCTGCGGCTGGCGAGGTTACGCACTTCGCCGGCGACTACGGCAAACCCGCGGCCCTGCTCGCCCGCACGCGCCGCTTCAACGGCCGCGTTCAGCGCCAGGATGTTGGTCTGGAAGGCGATGCCGTCGATAACGCTGATGATGTCGGCGATTTTCTTCGAGCTGTCGGCAATGTCATGCATGGTTTTCACCACGCCGTCGACCACCCGACCGCCGCGCTGGGCGGTGTCGGACGCGCTTTCTGCAAGCTGCGACGCCTGACGGGCGTTGTCGGCATTCTGCTTCACGGTCGCGGTGAGCTGCTCCATGCTGGCCGCCGTCTCTTCCAGAGCGGACGCCTGCTGTTCGGTACGGGACGAAAGATCGTTGTTGCCCATCGCGATTTCACTCGTGCCGGTATAGATGGCATCCGCCCCCTCGCGCACGTTGGCGACGGTATCAATCAGCGAACGCTGCATATGGTCGACGCTGGTTGCCAGCTCGGAGATCTCATTGCGGCCAATAACGGACAGCGTTTTCGTGAGATCGCCCCGGCCTATATCACGGATATGGGCAATGACGCGGCCAAGCGGGTTAAGAAGGATATGACGAATGCCGTACCACACGGCCACCAGCACAATGACCAGCGCGAGGGCGAGAACCGCCATCTGCCATTTCGCGAAACGGTAGTCGTTCTGGCTTTGCGTAAAGGCGGAGTGATAAAGCTCGCCACTGGCTTTGGCGTACTCGCCGAGCGCCGCGCCGAGGGCGTTCTGCATTCCCTGGGTCGGCTGCGCGAAATAGGCGTCCATATTGCCCTTCTCCAGGAACTGCACCAGCTCCGTGAGGCCGGCGAAGTAGGCCTGATATTTTTCATCTATGTTCGCGCTCGCCTGCGCCATTGCCGGCTGAGGGGCGATTTTTTTGAAGGCGTCGTAATGTTTCGCCGCGTCTGCCAGCGTGGCGCGCGCATTCTTCAGCAGTTCCGTTTTTGCGCTGCTCTGCTGGTTATTTGGGTCCATCATCATGCGGGCAGACGAGCGGCTCAGGTTGATACGCGTCTGCAACATCAGATCCCAGGTCGTGGTCAGTTCGCTTTGCTGCATTCGCAAATCGTTCGAGGCCGCGAAGCTGTCCTGGTTCTGTTTTAACGACGAGAAAAAGAGGCCGCCAGAAGTAAGCTGAAGAAGTGCGAAAATGACCAGCACCATCATAAGCATTGTGACAACGCGGATACGGTTCAACATACAACACCTTCTCATAGATTTATTAACGGTGTTATCGGCACAGGCCACAGGAACTTTACATTTGCGAAAGGGAAAAGCGCGGGAGTCAGAATGCGACGTCGACAATCAGCGTGTCGGTGTAGGTTCCGGCAGGCGGCGTGGCCTGGCTGGTCAGAACTTTGGCGGTGTAGTTGTAGGTACGTAAAAGCCCGTCCGTACTGACCTGCGATGAGCTGGCGCTGGCCCAGCGCTCGCTGCCGCTGCTACCCCAGCGGTTGCTGGTCGCCTCTTTGTAGATGTCGTAACTCATGAAGTTGCTGCCGCTGACCATACGACGCACGTTGTTCAGGGCATTTGCCCCATTATTAATGCCTATGGTGTAGGTGCTGCCTTTGGTACAGGTGACGGCAACCGACTGTGAAACGGTGGGAAAATTTTGCACCAGCGGCGCGCTGTTAAAATTCACGTCCGGCGTGGTCATGGTGCTGCAATCGTTGGTGACGGTCATGTTGACGAGAATGGAGGTGGTTGCCGTGCCGGTTTGCGGGGTCAGGCACGCACCGACCGCGCCAACAGCGCACACGTTGTAGTTGATGCTGAACGTTAACAACACCTGGTACGGCCCGGCAGTGACGTTCTGCCCCATTACGGTCCGGAAATAAAGGGGAATGTTGTAGCGCCTTGAACCCAGCAGCCCGAGCAGCGTGTTTCCACTCCAGGTATAGGCTTTGCTGATTTGTACTTCACTGTTTCCGCCGCAGCCGGACGCCCCGCACAGGCGCGTAGGAATGACATCGGTAATAGCCGCGTTGTCCGTACGCTTCATGGTCGCCCGGCTATTCGCAAAGACGGATGCCGAAGTGTAATTCAGCGTCACCGAGTCGTTGGTTAACAGGTTGAGAACGGTATCGCAGGTCACCACCAGCGTGCCCGTCGTTTCCACTTCTCCGGTGCCGCTGAGTGCGAACGAGGTGACGCTGCCAAACGAGGCATTCACCGTACTGACGGTACAGGCCGCCCAGCTGCCGCCGGAGCACAGCAGCAGAAGCGCGATTAACAGGCGTCTCACGGCGCCTCCCGACAGGTCAGCGGACCGTAGGTTTGCAGCTTATGCTCAGGGTTTGCGCCAACGGTCAGCGTTGCCGTACACCGTTTACCCTCCGGGGTGATGACCTCAAGCGGATTCACATCGTTGAGGTTTTCCAGCCAGGCGAGGCCGTCATAGCCGACAACCGCGCTGCTGCGGGATGCGCGTCTGACCTGGCTTCCCACCGGGATCGCATTGCCCTGCGCATCGTGCAGAATGACGCTGGCAACCCGCTCCTGCTCCATCGGGAAATCCACCAGATAACCGTTATGCCGACGAATCGCCACCCGACGCTCGGTCTCTTTCAGCCGGGTATCCGCAGGTAAGTTCAGGGTATCAATGCGGTAGCTTGCCGGGTAATAGGCGGAAACGCCGCTGACCAACAGATAACCTTTGTTATTGGTTTTACCAACCGGCTGGTTTTCGTAGCTGACGGGTACGTCCGGATGTCCGTCGGTGCTGATCACCACAAACGCATCGTTGATTTTGTTCGCCGCAAATAGCTCACCGTCCATCAGCACGACAGAACCCATCGCCTCGCCCCACCAGGTCATCATGCCCTTCTCACCGTAGCCGCCGCCCTGTAGCTCCACGTTGTTATTCCGCCAGCCGAGCGTGGCCTGCTGATAGTTACTCGACCGCGACTGGTTGGCCCAGGCCATGTTCCAGCTAAAGCCGCCGTCTGAAGGCATCGAGTGGTTGTAGTTAATGCGTTGAGTGCTGCCTGCGTCAGGAGTGTTTTCAAAGGTGACGGCCGCGCTGTCACGTTCGCCGAGGGGAACCTGCAACGACAGCGCAACCGTCCAGTCGCCCCGCTGCTGGTCACGGCTGGCAGCCAGATAAATACTGCTTGAGTCCCACAAATTACGGCTCCAGGAGAGGTTGAGCAGCTCAGTTTTTTTGCTGTCAAAACTTTCAACCCCGATCCACGCCGCGCCGATATTGCCGTAACCGCCGAGGTTAAAGGTTAAGGAATACTGGTCGGTATTGCGGCTCAGGCTGGCAACGGGGTTATCATTTTCATCATAAACGGTGGGCTGATCGTACAGGGCGAGGTTGCCGAAGCCACGGTCGCGCCGGGTATGCTGGGTCGCTACGCTAAACTCGCTGGTGTTGTACTGATAGCCCCAGTTTATCTGGCCGCCGCTATCGCCGCGCATGCGGCTTTGGGTCCACGAGGTATTTACCACGCCAAAACGCCCGAGCTTCAGCACCGTGCCCGCTCCGCCGAGCGCCAGCGACTCCGCCCCTTCCGCATGCCCCTCCAGCGTCAGCCAGTCGGTCACCCCGTAGCGATACGATCCGCTGCCCGCCGCCGGGCCATAGTCAAAATTCTCAATACCGTAGTTACGCCGCAGGCTGCCCAGCGTCACGGCGCCGTCGCTTAACCCCTGCTTAAGCAGATCGCTGCTGACATAAAACGGCAGCGTGGTACTCACCTGACGACCCAGCGCATCAGTGGTAACCAGCACCGCATCCCCGGCACCGTTGATATACGGCAGATTGGTGAGGGTAAACGGCCCCGGCTGAAGGCGGGTGGAGCCGGAACGGTAGCCATTAATAAAGAGATCGACCGAGGTCGGGACAGCCGCCTCGCCGGAAAACGCCGGCAGCGGCCAGGTCACCAGATCAGGACGCAGGGAGAAGTCGCGCCCGTAGCTGATCCCGCCCATGCGCACGCTGGTGCTCCAGCTCAGCGCATCGCTGATGACGTCCCCGACGGTCCAGGTGGTGGCATCTTCCTCGTTGGTGATCAGAAACGTTGAGTCGTAGCGCACGTACCCTTCCTGCTGCCCGCTGTTACCGGTGAAATTCTGCCGGGCGTAACCCGTCGATGAAAACGAATAATCCTCATTGAAATAGCGGAACTCGTGCCAGACCGACGCCTGGCCGCCCGTGTGCTCGGAATGGTTGGTATAAACGTCGTAATTGAGCAGCGCGCCGCGGCCATAGTGCGGCTTGCTATGCGTGTTCTGTTCGCTGAACGGCGTGATCCGCGCGGCGACCCAGTCCCGGGGGACCGTCAGCAACAGACGCTGGGCCGTGCTGTCGTACTCTGCGCGTACCGACGTAAGCGTCGAGAGATTCACCTCTCCGGCAGGCACATGCGCGGGCGGCAGCCCGGCGCGGAGCAAATCCGCGCCCGAAATAAACCAGGCGCCCTCGCGCTGCGTCACCGGCACCACCAGACCCGTGTCATAGTGGTTCAGCACCAGGGCGAGCTGGAATACTGCTTCGCCGTTCATCGTCCTTGCATCCGGCGGCGGCGGTAAACTGTCGTCACCGGTTTCGGCAAAGGCGCTGGTACTGACGCAAAGCAGGATCATCATCGCCGGTTTCAGTTGACGGGCGTCGATTGCCATTGCGTATCCCTGGCATTAATTTGCGCGCTCATCCGGTTCGGCTGATAAATCCCTGCCGGAAGCGGCCAGCTTCGGGTGCTGCCTGGCAGCACATAACCCAGCAGCCCCTCGGCAACCGTGCGTTTTTGCCCGCCCTGCTCAACCGCAACCTGGCTGAGCCGGACGTGAACATCCCCCTGATTACGGACCTGAAGCGCGGGTTTCCCCCCCTCCTGAACGACCCGCCAGCTCAGCTGTTGGGTGTTCGCCAGCGCGTGGTGTGCCCCTTCGTTGAGGGTGGGGATCCCCTGCCCATAAACAAATAAAGGAATCGAATAGCGCATTTGCAGTTTGAGGCCCATGGACGGTTCCGCTTTGGCATCCGGCTGGGGAATTTCATCCACAATAATGCGGTAGGCCTGCTCAACCCCCGACGGGATCGTCCCCTGCTTGATCAGGCGAATAAGCTGTTTACTGCCTTTAGCGATAGTCACGATCGGCGGGCTGGCGACCACATCCTGCTGGGCGGTGTAACGCTCATATCCGCCCTCCTGTTTCCAGCGCACAATGCGTATCTGCATTGTCGTGGCGCTGTTGCCCTGATTCTGGATCCACAATTCAGTTGCTCTGGCCTCTGCCGAAAGCCACGGATCGATGGGCCACAAAAGAATGGTTGCCGCTGCCTGCGCCTGGCCCGCTGCCAGAGCCGTTGCCCCCAACAGACCCACCAGGCCTGATCGCCTGAAAAATGGCTTCATCGATGTTCTCCCTTTCCTACCATGACAAGGTCACGGTGAGTTGATCTGAATATGTTCCCGGCAGGCTAAACCCCGTCAGGAGCGCGACGCCAAAAAGAGGCAGCGCGATGTTATTGCTGTTGGTATAGGTAATCGGTATGGCCTGGTTAACGCCAATTTCACTGTTCGCGGCCAGTGAGCTGCTGCTGTAGAGCCGGTAACCGACCACCTCTGTCCCGCCTGAACGCGTCATCCGCCTCACAGAGCTATAATTCTGACCGCCGTTAATGCTCATACTTAGCGCCACACCCGGTGTGCAGGCGATGGACAACGCGCCGTCGGCGACAAAGCTGGTGCTGACCGGCGTGTTGTCCACGCCATTGCGGGTTCCAAAATCCAGCGTCCCAAAGCGCCCGCCCGTGCCGGTACTCACCGAGCATCCTGGTACTACCGTCGCGCTCACCCTGAAGGACTGGGATGTCACCGCCCTGGCGTCGCAGATCATCATCAGCCCGACGATCAGGGCCAAAAAAGGGTGCACGACGCCCTCTGCGCTTTCGCGCAGACATAAACACAATGCCTTCATGGCTGAATCAGTAGGTGACGCTGACGTTAATCGTGTCGGTATAGGTTCCCGGTACAACCGTTACGCTATTGCCGCCGCCCGTTATGCGCCCGTAGAGGGTATAGCTGTTCACCCCGCCCGCTGTGGAAGCTACGGGCAACGCGGCGTTGTTAGCAATCACGTTGTTGTACCCGCTGTCGCTATAGAGGCTGTATGCCACGCCCTGTGCCGCATTGGCGGTGTTCACCAGATATCGGGCGGGTGTGCCGGGGGTGCCGACAACGGTTCCGGGTGCGGTCGCGTTGGTGTTGCCGGTGATCGCCACCGTGTAACTGGCAGTGGTACATTGAATGGTAAAGGTATTTCCGCCGCTGGCCCCGGTTAACTGGGTTGTCAGGGTGGAGAATGTCGCAGGATGGGTCCCGAAATCGAGTGTCCCGAAGTTAATGCCGTTTTGCGTTGGCGAGCCGTTGATCAAACAACCGTTCGTCAACGTCAGCGTCGCCCCGATAGTACCGCTACTGGTGACTGCCAGCGCCTGACCGACAGTCGCCGCCGTCAGCAGTGTACCCGCGCAGATAAAAAGAAGTTTTCTTTTCATTTACCACCCTCCAGAAGAAATAATGGTCCGCTTGCCATATTTTATTCATACTGTTCAGTATGTTAGCCCCGCTTAAACATTCCCCGGCGCGGTTACTGAGAATTTAGTTTATGGTTCACGCTTCAACCACTTTCAACGAAGGTGAGACACCCGCCCCCAATTAACAGACTATTAACAAACATTACAAAGAGTTAGCAAAATAAAACGGGCATTATTCTTGCTTAATCTGAGGATATATCGCGTGTAATGTGATCTGCATCACAATATATCGTTATGATAAAAACAACGAATTTCATAAAAATTAAAAACAAGTTGTAACTCACGCAGCTTTACTTCAATTTATGCCTCGAATATTTTCCTGCGCTTAAATAAAAATTTTGTATGCATCGACGCAGGAAACTCTTTTAGCGCATAGAGGATCTTTTTGTGGCAAGTGCAAACAAACTCACGCTCTTCATCGTGATTTTCATGCTGGCGGGTATTCTTTCAGGTGCGGCGATCCATGAGTATGCTTCGTCCGACGCGATACAGGCCTGGTCGGAGAACATTACGCTACTGACCGATATTTTCCTGCGGCTGATTAAGATGGTGATTGCCCCGCTGGTGTTCAGCACCCTGACGGTGGGCATTATGAAGCTGGGTGAAACGTCGACGATTGGGCGCGTCGGGGGTAAAGCGATGGTGTGGTTTATCAGCTCATCCGTGCTTTCCATTCTGGTGGGGCTGTTTATTGTTACCCTTGAACAACCCGGCAGCGGTCTGAACCTGAGCATTCCCACAGAGACGGTTGATACCGGCCTGGCCGTTAGTGGGATGTCGCTGAAAGCCTTCCTGTCACATACCATTCCAACCAGCATTGCCGGCGCGATGGCGAACAATGAGATCCTGCAAATTGTGGTCTTCTCGATGTTCTTCGGCATTGGCGGCGCGTCACTGGGCCAAAAATTCAACGCCCCGCTGGTCGCGGCGCTGGATGTGGTCTCCCACATTATGCTGAAGGTGACGGGCTACGTGATGTACGTTGCGCCGCTGGCCATTTTTGCCGCAATTTCGTCCGTCATTGCCACCCAGGGGCTGGGCATTTTGCTGAACTATGCCTCGTTTATTGGCGGTTACTATGTGGCGATCCTTCTGACCTGTCTGGTATTGCTGGCGGTAGGTTACATGGTGCTGAAAAAAGAGATTTTTCGTCTGGTGGCGATGCTGAAAGATCCGGTGCTGGTCGCGTTTACCACCAGCAGCTCTGAAGCGGCATACCCGAAAACGCTGGAGCAGTTAGCGCGCTTCGGCTGTTCACGTAATATCGCCTCTTTCGTCCTGCCGATCGGCTACTCGTTTAACCTGGTCGGCTCCATGGTGTACTGCTCGTTCGCCTCAATGTTTATCGCCCAGGCGTACAACATTCACCTGAGTTTCACCGAGGTGACGGTGCTGATGTTAACGCTGATGCTGGCCTCGAAAGGCATTGCGGGTGTACCGCGCTCGTCGCTGGTGGTGCTGGCGGCAACCATTCCGAGCTTTAACATTCCGGTGGCCGGGATCCTGCTGCTGATGGGGATTGATCATTTCCTGGATATGGGACGGTCCGCCATTAACGTGCTGGGGAACGGGATTGCGACGGCGATGCTGTCGCAGAATGAAGGGGCGCGGGAAGCGGAGGCAGAGCTGGTGGAGCAGGAGGCGTAAGGATACAAAAGAGCCGGGTGGCGCTGACGCTTACCCGGCTTCATTTTATGCTACATGATTCGCCGCAATATCCAGCAGCGCCATCTCTTCACTGTTCAGCAGCTTCTCAATATTCACCAGAATTAGCATACGCTCGCCGAGCGCACCCAACCCCGTCAGGTATTCCGTCGACAGCGTGACCGCAAACTCCGGCGCAGGACGGATTT
The DNA here is from genome assembly GCF_000492855.1 of Enterobacter sp. MGH 38. Taxonomy (NCBI): domain Bacteria; kingdom Pseudomonadati; phylum Pseudomonadota; class Gammaproteobacteria; order Enterobacterales; family Enterobacteriaceae; genus Enterobacter; species Enterobacter sp. MGH 38. Next base: position 1,863,902 of record NZ_KI535608.1, read on the forward strand.
GATCTGCGGTCAGCGACAGTACATCAGACACGCCATCCACCACGATCCCCACCACGCGCTGCCCCAGATTCAGGACGATCACCACCGTGTTATCGTTGTACTCCACATCGCCCTGGCTGAACTTCACGCGCAGGTCCACGATAGGCACAATCACACCGCGCAGGTTGGTCACACCCTTGATAAACGCTGGCGTGTTCGCAATGCGCGTTACCTGGTCGTAACCACGAATTTCCTGCACTTTCAGGATGTCGATACCGTACTCTTCATCACCTAAAGTGAAAACCAGGAATTCCTGCCCCGATGGCTCGCCCGCCAGTTTCGTTACGTTACTCATACCGGTCATGTTATTACCTTTTACTTAATCAGGCGGCTGTGTTCGCCACACGTTGTTCACGATTTAATCCCTGAAGTGCCGATACATCGACGATCAGCGCGACGCTACCATCACCCAGGATGGTGGCAGCAGAGATCCCCGGCACTTTGCGGTAGTTACTTTCCAGGTTCTTAACCACCACCTGATGCTGACCAATCAGCTGATCAACCAGCAGCGCGTAGCGGCGTCCGGCGCTTTGCAGGATCACAACGATACCCTGCGTGGCCTCGGTTTTTGCCCCGTCCACTTCGAACACTTTCCACAGTTCCACCAGCGGCAGATACTCGCCGCGTACTTCGAGCACGCGCTCCCCGCCCGCCAGCGGATGCAGATCTTCTTCACGCGGCTGGAGGGACTCCATCACCGCGTTCAGCGGCAGAATAAAGACTTCGTCCGCCACTTTAACGGACATGCCGTCAAGAATGGCCAGCGTCAGCGGCAGCAGGATACGAATCGTGGTGCCTGCACCCTGCTTAGACTGGATCTCAACGTGACCGCCCATCTCCTGAATGTTACGTTTCACCACGTCCATGCCCACGCCACGGCCGGAAACGTCGGTGACCTGCTCTGCGGTTGAGAAGCCCGGGGCAAAAATCAGCATGCCCACTTCTTCGTCCGTCATGTTTTCGTTGACCGCCATTCCCTGCGAGATCGCCTTCGCCAGAATGCGCTCGCGGTTCAGGCCCGCGCCGTCATCGGTCACTTCGATGCAGATGTTGCCGCCCTGATGTTCCGCTGACAGGATCAGGTTGCCCACGGGCGATTTTCCGGCTGCCACGCGATTTTCCGGCAGCTCGATGCCGTGGTCGAGGCTGTTACGCACCAGGTGCGTTAACGGGTCGATAATGCGTTCGATCAGGCTCTTGTCCAGCTCGGTGGAGCTGCCCATCAGCGTGAGTTCGATCTGTTTGTTGAGCTTGCCGGCCAGGTCGCGCACCAGGCGCGGGAAGCGGCTGAAGACATATTCCATCGGCATCATGCGGATGGACATCACCGATTCCTGCAAATCGCGGGCGTTACGTTGTAACTGGCCCATGCTGGTGATGAGATCGCCGTGAGTCACCGGGTCCAGCTCGTTGGAACGCTGGGCCAGCATCGACTGGGTGATCACCAGTTCACCCACCAGGTTGATTAGCTGATCCACTTTCTCCACCGCCACGCGAATGCTCGTGGACTCGCTGGAACGCGCCGCCGGTTTTTCACCGCGGGCCGGGGCAGCCGTCTCTTTTGGCACGGCTTTCAGTGCCGGGGCAGCGGCAACTACCGCAGGGGTATTCTCTGCCGGAGCTGGCGCTTCAACTGCCGCCGCCTCGGTTTCAAACGCAATCTGATCCGCTTCAATCACGAAGCACAGCACTGCCACGATGTCATCCTGACCGATCCCGCCGTCAAGCGTCGCGGCCAGGCTGTCTTTGCCCTTCACCACGTTGCTGAGCGTCGCCAGGTTCCCCAGCTCCTCTTCCAGCAGGTTGACCTCGTTCTCCTTCAGACGTGACAGCACCACGCGCAGTTTTCCTGCGGGCGCGTCAGGCGCCGTAGCGGGTTCGGCCACGGCGTCAACAACGCTCAGTTTTGCCGCAGGGACAGCGGGCGCAGACGCCTCACCTTTGGCTTCCAGCGCTAACTGACGCAGCGCGTTGCAGATGTATTCAAAGCTGGCGGCATCAGGCTCTGCCGAACTTTTATAGGCGTCGAGCTGTTCCTGCATAATATCTTTCGTTTCCAAAAACAGGTTGATAATGTCGGTATTGAGCTGCATCTCACCGCGTCGTGCTTCATCCAGCAGGTTTTCCATTAAATGGGTGGTTTCCTGCAAAATGGTAAATCCAAACGTTCCGGCTCCGCCTTTAATGGAATGCGCCGCACGGAAGATGGCATTGAGCTGTTCTGAGTCCGGCGCCTCGGGCACCAGATCCAGCAAATGTTGCTCCATATCGGCCAACAATTCGTCGGCTTCATCAAAAAATGTCTGGTAAAAATCGGTAATATCCATGCTCACGCTATCACCTCGGATTGGCTGGTGGCGATGTTGGAACGGCAGCCGAAGGGACGGCCCCAGGCTGTTTTAAATCGTCCAGTGACTCATTCTGACTTTCGGCGTTTTCATGCAGGATGGCCTGCTCCGCCTGCTGGTTCAGCACTAAAAGACTGATACGACGGTTGATGGCGTCATCCGGTCCGCGGTCGGTAAGGCGCATGGTTGCAGCCATGCCGACCACGCGCAGGACCTTGCCATCATCAAGCCCACCCGCCACCAGCTCGCGACGCGAGGCGTTGGCGCGATCGGCAGAAAGCTCCCAGTTGCTGTATCCTTTCTCTCCCGTGGCGTACGGGAAATCATCCGTGTGTCCGGACAGGCTAATGCGGTTAGGAATACCGTTCAGTACCGGTGCAATCGCACGCAGAATATCGCGCATGTAGGGCTCGACTTCGGCGCTGCCGGTTTTAAACATCGGCCGGTTCTGGCTGTCGATGATCTGAATACGCAGCCCTTCCTGTACCAGGTCAATTTTCAGATGCGGACGCAGCGCGCGCAGCTTGGGGTCCGCTTCAATCAGCTGATCCAGGTCACCGCGCAGTTTTTTCAGGCGCGCCTGCTCCATCCGTTTTTTCAGCTCGTCGATGTTAGGCTGTTTTTTCACTTCGCCCTGCTGCTGGGTGTAATCATCACCGCCGCCGGGGATCGGGCTGTCGCTGTTCGAAATGCGCGGCCCGCCGGTGACCGCCGTCGCCAGCGGCGTCCTGAAATATTCCGCAATCTGGATAAGCTCTTTCGGGCTGGAGATGGAGATCAGCCACATCACCAGGAAGAACGCCATCATGGCGGTCATAAAGTCGGCGTACGCGATCTTCCAGGAGCCGTGAGAACCGTGCCCGTGCGCCTTATGCTTGCGCTTTTTTACGATGACGATCGGATGGGACTGGTTTTTCATACGTCCTCAGTTGTCGTCTGTTGGTTGGGGTTTTTCACCGCGCGCACGTGCTCTTCCAGTTCGATAAACGACGGACGTTCGCTGGAGTAGAGCGTCTTACGACCAAATTCGACGGCGATCGGCGGGGCATAACCGTTGAGGTTTGAGAGCAGCGTAATTTTCACGCACTGCATCATTTTGGTGGTTTCGGCGCTCTTCTGGCGCAGCACGCTCGCCAGCGGGGAGATAAAGCCGTAGGCCAGTAAAATACCGAGGAACGTCCCCACCATCGCGTGGGCAATCAGCGCGCCCAGCTCAGCCGCCGGGCGATCCGCCGAGGCCAGGGCATGTACCACGCCCATTACCGCCGCCACGATGCCGAACGCCGGAAGCGAGTCGCCCACCAGCGCCAGGCTGTTGGCCGGCACTTCGGATTCGCTCTCATGGGTTTCAATCTCTTCGTCCATCAGGGCTTCAATTTCGAAGGTGTTCATGTTGCCGCTGATGATCAGGCGCAGGTAATCGACGATAAAATCGAGCATCATCGCGTCGGCCAGAATACGCGGGTAGCTGGCGAAAATTTCGCTCTCTTTCGGGTTTTCGATGTCCCGCTCCAGCGAGAACATCCCCTGCTGACGTGACTTCGCCATCAGGCGATAGAGCAGCGCCAGCAGATCCATATACATGCTTTTGGTGTATTTCGAGCGACGAAACAGCAGCGGAATCGCCTTCAGCGTGCCCTTGATCGATTTACCGTTGTTACCAACGATAAAAGCCCCTACCCCTGCACCGCCGATGATGACAAGTTCAGCCGGTTGATAGAGTGCTCCAAGGTGCCCGCCGGTCATCATGTAACCGCCGAAAACTGTACCGAGAACTACCAGGTAACCTAATAAGATAAGCACGACATCATCCTTCCGCTAGTGACTATGGCAGGACGTTCATTTCGAGCGCGAGACCTGAACGCAGGGTAAAAAAAAGCAGCGGTAATCGCTTACCGCTGCTGGAATCTTGCCCACAGGTTCGGGTTAAACAGCGTGTTCGATCTGTTCATCCAGCAGTTGTGGAATAATATCGGCAGCATCCCGGGAAAGTTTACGTCTTTTTACGGCTCGGGATGGAGGCTGGCACAAACTACAGGCGAAGCTGCCCGCAGGCTGATGCGCGTGGGTAATAAAATTGCCGTCACAGCAGTTGCAGCGCGACAATTCAAGCATGCCGCTTTCAACAAAACGCACCAGCGTCCAGGCGCGGGTCAGCGCCAGCAGAGGTCCCTCTTCCTGCTGCGGGCATTGCTCAAGGTAAAGTTTGTAGGCTTTGATCACGGCATCAACGCCGCTGCATAAACCCGTTTTAAGCAGGTACTGCCAGGCGTTACAGAACATGGAAGCATGAATGTTCTGCTCCCAGGTCATGAACCAGTCAGTGGAAAACGGCAGCATGCCTTTTGGCGGCGGGCTACCACGCAATTCTTTGTACAGCTTGATCAGACGACCACGGCTCAACTGCGTCTCGCTTTCCAGCATTTGTAAACGCGCGCCCAGCGTGATGAGTTCCATTGCCAGCTGGATATCACGGGCTTCCTGAACAATGCTTTTTTCGCTCATTGTTAAGCCCTTTTCTTCCGGGCTACGTCATCAGGCTGGCTGATTTCGTTGAGCAGGCGGGTGGAGAGAAGAATACCGGTGTGGATTTGTTGCAGATCGTCCACGCGGGATTCCTGAGTCAGACGCGTAATGGTCTGCGGGTTATCAAAACGGAACTGGCAGACAAGTTGATTGGTTTCAGCCAGCTTGACCATTTGCGGGAGGGTTAATCCACCCAGCATGGTTGCCATCTCTTCGTTAACACCCAGACGAAACATCGCTGACGGTTTGTCCTGACTAATCAAACGCTGCGCGAGCAATAAATACGACAAATTGATGTCATAAATATGTTTTAGCAACTCGGATGTATGCATTTTTCCCATCCCGAATAACCAACTATTATTTTTATGCGGAAAGACCGCACCCCGTGATGTCGCCGGGAAATCACCCGGTATAAAAAGAAAAGGCCAAATGCATAGTTGAATTTAGGTTTGTACGTCGTAAAGCGCGTGACCGGTTAACATGGCCAAAATGTCGGTTACACATTTTATCTTTTCTTACAAATAACTAAGATTTTTCCTAATTCGACGCAAACTCTACTCGTCAGTTTTGACACATACAATGCAGCCCCCCCTGGAATTTAAAAAAAATGTGATCTTCGTCACATAATTTACGCGAATGTAACCCATAAATCCATCAGCACGACTTGTAATTTGACTATTTATTGAGCAACCAAAGCTTGGTTATATTCTTGTGGAACGAATACTCATGCAGAGGGATGAGTGGATCGGGTATGAAAATTGCTATGTCGGAGAAGCGCTGCCCTTCCGCGTCTGAACGGGCGCGAACGTCAGGGAACAGCCAGAGTTAATTAAGTAAAAACAGCAGGTTAAGCTTTCAATTCGAGACAGGAGCTTCCAGGGGTCAGCATCACGCTTGCGTTGACGATCGGTTAACGCGATTTAACAGCACGGAAGGCTAAATGTGTGATTTACGTTAAGTTGTTAATTACTTTCATTTAGCGCCGCCATTTCGTTATTCTTCTTATAAGAATAATTAATGAATAATTATGATAAGGTTCACACTATTGTCGCATGTACCTCTTGCAGAAGCGGCAGATTCGCGGTAAAGCTTGAGAAACGTGTCATTCTGACATAAAAGGAGTGTGTGATGAGTTACTCCCATCTTCTTGTTTCTGTTGCGGTTTCCCCAGAAAGTCATCAACTCGTCGCCCGTGCCGTTTCCATTGCCCGCCCGAACAACGCCCGCATAAGTCTGATCACCCTGGCAGCTGAACCCGAAATGTATAACCAACTGGCAGCGCCTATGCTGGAAGATATTCGTGAGGTTCTTCAGGAAGAAACGCAGCAATTTCTGCGCGAGCTGGTTGAGCGGGCAAACTATCCTGTCCATCAGACGGTGATTGCCACCGGGGAATTAAGTGAACATATTCTCGACATTTGTCGGAAACAGAATATTGACCTGGTCATTTGCGGAAATCATAACCAGAGCTTTTTTTCCCGGGCGGCATGCTCGGCAAAATCCATCGTTTCGTCAAGCCAGGTGGATGTCCTGCTGGTGCCTCTCGGGGGCAATTAATGCCCCCGAAGGAAATCAGGCGAGTTTAGGGAAGGTCGCGATCTTTTTTTGCAGATCACCTTCCTGACTTTGCGGCTGGATCGCGCGTAAATCGTCAATAAAACGCGCCTGCCAGCGGTTGATATCATTCTTGACGATGGTCTCCATCATTTCCGAATGACGTGAAATGCGTTCCGCAAGCGGCATGGTTAACGCGCGATTCAGGGCATTTGCCACGTCATCGCGATCGTAAGGGTTCACAATCAGCGCTGAGGTTAACTCGTTTGCCGCACCGGCAAATTGGGACAGCACCAGCACGCCCGGGTCAGCAGGATCTTGTGCTGCTACATACTCTTTTGCCACCAGATTCATCCCGTCGCGCAGCGGCGTGACCAGCCCGACGTCCGCATAGCGGAACACTTTCATCAGTATTTTGCGCTCAAAATGCTGATTCAGATAGAAAAGTGGAGTCCAGCCGAGCTGGCCATAGCGTCCGTTGATGCGCCCTGCTTCGGTCTCAAGCTGGTGACGAATATCCTGGTAGGCCTGAACCTCACCGCGCGAGGTCGGCGCTATCTGGGTGTAGCGGATCTTGCCATGATGCTGCGGGAATTTATCCAGCAGGGTTTCATAGGCGAGGAATCGCTCCGGCAACCCTTTGGAATAATCCAGTCGTTCAACCGAAAAGATATTCTTAACGTGCTTGAGTTCGTCCTTGAGCTGGGCAAGCTTCGGCGGCAGCGGACCGGAGGCCTGCTCGGCAATTTCGTCTGGCTCAATACCGATTGGGTAGACTTCGGTATGGAAATTTCGTCCCCACGCAGTATGAGATTTACCGCCGTGAGTGACCAGCCGGGTTTTGCCCGACACGCTGTCGAGGAAGGCCAGCCTGTCATTTTCCGTCTGGAAACCGAGCAGGTCGTAATCTGACAGCGCCTCCAGGATCTCCTCGTGCTGCGGCAGCGCCGTAAAGATCTCCGGGGTCGGGAACGGAATATGCAGGAAGAAACCGATTCGGTTATTCACACCCCGTTTCCGCAACTCCCTGGCGAAGGGCAGCAGATGATAATCGTGGATCCATAAGATATCGTCTTCTTCGATCAGCGGCAGTAGTTTATCTGCCAGCAGCGCGTTGACGCGCATGTAGCCTTCATAGGATTCACGCTGGAATTTCACCAGATCCAGACGATAGTGAAACGCTGGCCACAGCACGGCGTTTGAGAACTCGGAATAATATTCATCATAGTCCTTCTCGCTAAGGGCGAAGGAGGCCCACGTGATATTGCCCCGTGACACCTTTTTTAGCGGTTTCTCTTCGTTACTGATTTCCCCGCTCCAGCCAAACCAGAGACCACCCGCGGCTTTGAGGGCACCTAATACCCCGACCGCCAGGCCACCGGCACTGGCTTTTTTATCATCCGGCGGTGCGATGCGATTAGAGACGACGACTAAGCGACCCATAATGATTTCTCCCGTTGTTTTGCGCTATTTGTTGTTGTTGCTGGTTAGCGACGTCAGATATCCACTGCCAGACGCTGGCGACATTTTCCAGCCGCCATCCGGCAATGGTTTCACCAGATCCAACCTTGACAGACATGCCCTGGGCCTGGTTTACCACCCTGAACCCGGCCTCGTCGGTCAGGTCATCCCCAAAAAAGACTGGCGTACGCCCTTTGAACGGCGCTTCCGCCATAAACGCTGCAATGGCAGCGCCTTTGTTAATTCCTGCCGGTTTAATCTCGACCACACATTTACCCGGCTGTAACGCCAGCTCCGGATGGGCTTCGGCCACGCTTCTTGCTATCGAAAATATCGCCGCCTCATGATGGGGCGCCTGACGGTAGTGCAGCGCAAAAGCCATGCCTTTGGCTTCCAGTTCCGTACCGGGAAGCATTTCCAGAGCCGAAGAGAGTTGCGCATGCAGCGCCTGAATCAGCGTGTCGGGGAGTGAAACTATATGCAGTTGATCATGGATATCGCGGCGCTCCGCTCCGTGCACACCGGCCAGCGGAAAGTGATAAGGACTGGCGAGCACGTCCAGCTCGGCCATTGAGCGCCCTGAAATCAATGCCAGTGCCCCCTCGTTCTGTCGGGAGAGCTGCTGCAAATTCTCTAACACCGTGTCCGGTACAACAACGTCATCCGGATGCGGTTCAATCCCGGCGAGCGTCCCGTCGAGGTCAAAAAAGAAAGCAAATTTTCCGGGCAGTACAGGCGGTGCGGTTAACAAGTCAGCCACCCTAATCCTCCTTACAGTGAACAAAACAGCCATGTAAGTATAGACAGTGTGACGGTGCTCGCCATTTAGCAACCGGCCCGTCAGCAAAACTGGCGGGCCGGTCAGGGGGTCAACTATGATTAATAGTTGAGCAGGTTAGTGGCTAAAAATAAATCAGACGGTACGCTTCGCTTTTTGCTTGTAACGGTCGAAGATCACCGCTGCCAGCAGGATCAGGCCGCGTACGACGTACTGAGAGAACGGAGAAATATTGAGCAGGTTCATGGCGTTCTCCACGGTTCCCAGAATCAGGATCCCCGCCACCACATATGAGATTTTTCCGATGCCGCCCTTGAGGGAAACGCCCCCCAAAACGCAGGCTGAGATAACGATCAGCTCATAACCAATGGAGGTCATAGGCTGGCCGCTGGTCATGCGCGACGCCAGAATAATCCCCGCCGCCGCCGATACCAGCCCGGAAAGCACGAAGATAATGATCTTGGTCCGTACGACCGGGACACCCGCCAGACGCGCCGCCTCTTCATTGCCGCCAATCGCCAGGGTATTTCGGCCAAAGGTGGTGCGGTTGAGCAGGAAACCGAACAGGATCAAACAGCCTACCGTCAGCCAGATTGGCGCAGGCAGCCCCAGCCAGTTGGCATAGCCCAGCGTGAAGAAACGCTCGTCTTCGATCCCGACCGCTTTGCCGTCGGAGATGATATAGGCCAGACCGCGCACGATTTGCATGGTCGCCAGCGTCGTAATCAGGGCGTTAATCTTCAGGCGCGCAATGACAAACCCGTTCACCAGGCCGCTCAACACGCCGAGCAGCAGCCCGGCCAGCACGCCGATCCACAGGCTTTCGGTCATGTTGATCACCACGGCAGTGGTGACGCCTGCACAGGCAATCACCGAGGCGACCGACAGGTCAAAATCACCGGAGGCCAGGCAGAACAGCATTCCGCAGGCCACCATGCCGGACATGGAGATAGCCAGCCCCAGCCCCTTCATATTGATGAACGTGGCGAAGTTCGGCACAAAAATCGCGCAGGCGACGAAGAGGGCAGCAAAGACCACCAGCATGCCGTACTGGTCCCAGATGCGGCCAAAACTGAAAGCCGACTTCGGCGCTCCGGATGTAGTAACAGAGGACATCATTGACTCCTTACTCAGGCGACAGCCTGGCTAACTTTAGGCATGGCGAGACTCAACGCCTGTTGTTCATTCGCCTGTTCATGCAGCAATTCACCGGCAATTTCGCCTTCACGCATCACTACAATGCGGTCGGCGACGCCCAGCACCTCGGGCAGATCGCTGGAGGCGAACAGGACCGCCACACCACGTTTTGCCAGTTCATAGATGACGTTATAGATTTCGTGTTTCGCCCCCACGTCAATACCGCGCGTTGGTTCATCCAGCAAAATGACCTTCATATCTTCCGATAGCCAGCGCCCCAGAATGGCTTTTTGCTGGTTACCGCCGGACAGGTTCATGATCAGCTGTTCAGCGCCGGGGGTTTTAATGTTCAGCGAACGGATATGGTGATCCGCGTTGCTCGCCTCCCAGCCGTCGTTAATCAGACATCCCGCGCGGATAAACTTGCGCCGGGCAGAGATGTTGATGTTGTCGCGCACCGAGTGCACCGGAATAATGCCCTCTGCCTTTCGATCCTCCGGGCAGAGCATAATCCCCGCGTTAATCGCCTGCGCAGGCTTCTGAATATCGACCTTTTTCCCGTCGACGAAAACCTGGCCCAGGGTTATGCGCGTCCCGCCAAACAGCCCTTTCATCAGCTCGCTGCGCCCTGCCCCCACAAGGCCAAACAGCCCGACGATTTCGCCGCTGCGCACCGAGAGTGAAATGGGCGTGCGCACGCCTGGGGCTTTGACGTTATCCAGACGCAGACGCTCCGGGCCATACTCGCGCGGTTTCCAGTGGTAAATGTCCCCCAGATCGCGTCCGACCATCGCCTGCACCAGCTGATCGTGATTAACCTGCTGCATATCGGTGAAGGTGCGCACGTAGCGTCCATCTTTAAACACGGTGATGGCATCGCTTAAGGCAAAAATCTCTTCCATACGGTGAGAAACGTACAGAATGATGCGGCCCTCTTTGCGCAGCTCGCGGATCACGCGAAAGAGATTTTCTATTTCACGCGCCGAGAGCGAGCTGGTTGGCTCATCGAAGGCGATAATTTTGGCGTTACGCGCCAGCGCTTTGGCAATTTCCACCATCTGCCACTGGCCGATGGAGAGATACTTAAGGGGCGTTTGCGGATCGACATCCAGCCCAAGGTGCTTGAGCTGCAAGCCCGCTTCATAATTGAGCAGCGAGCGGTTGACCACGCCGCTTTTATGCGGAAGCTGGCCCAGATAGATGTTCTCCGCCACGGTCATTTCAGGAATGAGATGCAGCTCCTGATAGATGATGGCGACGCCCGCATTTAATGCTGCCGTGGTGTCGGCAAAGGCCACCTCTTCGCCGCGAATAGCCAGCGTGCCGGTGGTGGGCGTGTAGTTGCCGCTGAGAATTTTTAGCAGCGTGGATTTTCCCGCGCCATTCTCCCCCATCAGGGCGTGAACCTGGCCGGCATAGCAGTCGAAGCTGATATCGGTCAGCGCGTTTACACCGGGGAACGTTTTACCGATGCCGCGGAAAGAGAGATACGGATCAGACTGTTGCATAACGACTCCGTGATTCCTGTAGTGTGTACGTCTGGCCCCTCACGGTGAGGGAGGGGCGCAATCACAGCGTATTACTTACCGCCCAGTCCTTTTTTCGCCAGCTCCTCTTTGAAGTTATCGCGGGTGATCAGCACCACATCGGTCACTTCAGTGAATTTCGGCGGTTCAGCCCCTTTGGTCACCCAGTTGTAGAGCATTTCGCTGGATTTATAGCCGTGGACATCCGGGCTTGGCAGCAGTGAGCCATAGAAGCCGGTCGCCTGCGCTTTAGACAGTTCGCTCACGGCGTCAACGCCGTTAATGCCGATCCCGATCACGTCCGGTGCTTTAAAGCCCTGGCCTTCCGTTGCACGCACGCCGCCCAGTACGGTGTTGTCGTTCATCCCCACCACCAGCCAGTGCTTCACTTCCGGATGCTGGACGAGCATGGAGTTCGCCGCATCAAAGGCGCCCGGAATATCGTTGGATTTGGTCGGGACTTTGTAGATCTGTTTTTCCGGGAAGCCAGCCGCTTTCAGGGCGTCCATGGACCCGGTGGTACGACGACGGGCAGTGTCCAGCTCGTCAGCGGTAATGGCCATCACGGCGGTCTCTTTGACATCCCAGCCGCGTTTTTGCATCTCTTTATAGAGCTCCTGGCCCTGACGCTCACCGATTTTAGTGGCCGCCATCATTACCAGCGGAACGGTATCCATCGGTTTACCTTTGGCGTTCACGAACTGATCGTCCACCGCAATCACTTTCATGTCGTAACCGCGCGCTTTCGCGGCAATCGCTGACCCCAGTTTTGGATCCGGCGTACAGATAACGAAACCTTTCGCACCGCTGGCCGCCAGGCTATCAATGGCGTTCAGCGTTTTCTCACCGTCAGGTACGGCGATTTTAATTACCTCAAATCCCAAATCTTTTCCGGCTTTATCAGCAAATTTCCATTCGGTCTGGAACCACGGTTCTTCAGGCTGTTTAACCAGAAAACCGAGCTTTAAATTTTCAGCGATAGCGGATTGTGACATAACGGCAGCCAGGCCGATGGCCGCCAGCGCTTTAGTAAATTTGTGCATGGTAAACTCCAGCTTAAGCATTCTTATCTGTAGGGAATAATGGCGAACAACTTATTTAATCGGACTTAAAACAAGGCATTAGCGCTTACCTTGTTATAAGCGTTATTGCTGGAGATAGTTTTAGCGGGAAATTAATCATCCATAAGAGAGCGACATCACACCGCAGAATTACAGTAATTGCGTACATAAATTCAGCGAAAAATGACATAAAAAAGGACGTAATTGTCCTACAAATGGAAAGGAGTTAAGCAGGATTATCCATAAGGTCAGCTAAGAAATCCCTGTAAGCCGGACGCCTTAGCGTCCGGCAGAAAATTTACCAGCGGTAATAGATGTGTTCAGCATGATCGCGCACGGGGGCGTCGTCACCCAACAAATGAGCAGAGAGCGTCAGCGCAAAGTCAAAAGCGTGCCCCAGCCCCTTGCCGCTGATGAGGTTATTATCCTCCACGACCGGCGCATCTACATATACTCCATCATCAACGCTCTGCCACAGATCGCCGGAACAGACGTAGCGGCGCCCCTTCAGTAGCCCGTTACCGCCCAGCACCCGCGCGGCCGCAGAGCAGATCGGGCAGATAAGTTTGCCGTGCTCGTCATGCGCGGAAACAAAGCGGATCACCTCCTGGTTAGCAGCAAGATTGACGCTCCCCTGCGGCCCACCGGGCAATACGACCGCGTCATACAGCTTATTAATGCGCTCCGTTAACGTACTGTCAGCCACCATGGGGATATTATGGTAACTCACTACCGCACGGGACTCCGCGCAGGCCAGCGTCTCCACCTCAATCTGTAAACGCCGCAGAATATCAATAGTGATAATCGCTTCTGCTTCTTCAAAACCAGGTGCCAGCAGCACCGCAACGTTAGCCATCATAAACCTCAAATAATGAAACAATGTAAAACATCGTTTCATTTTCTCGCGTTATCAGATCACAATCTTGCGCCGCGATCACAGAACCGTATATTGAGTGAAAATTGATTTAGCTCAAATTTGATACGACAGGATATATTTGCAAATATTATTTCTGATTTATCACTTTTACAGAATTTCCCGCCAAAGAACGTTTCCTGAAACGATAAAAATGAGCAATATTGATTTTACACCCTTTTAAATCAACACGTTATATAATTACCAATCTCGTAACCTTCTTTCTATTCTGGGCTATATTTAAATTTGTAATCTATGGTAAACACAGCCCAATTAAGAGTTTTCTTAAGTCGAAGAGAAGCGTAAGCTTATTTAAATCGAACACAGGAAGTGAATTTTCGAGTTTTTACCTTGCAGAAATCTATTTCTGCCATTCAATCGTCAATACCTGCCGGGTCAGGTTAAGTAGCGGACATCAAGTCCCACAGTCAATAAGGATATGAGAATGACTACCCAAACGATGATGCAAAAACTGAATGCCCAGATGAACCTGGAGTTTTATGCTTCAAATCTGCATCTGCATTTGAGCGCGTGGTGTTCCAGAAAAAGCCTCAACGGCACTGCCACCTTCTTTCGTACTCAGGCGCAAAGTAACGTCACGCACATGATGCGTGTCTTTAACTTTTTGAAAGCTGTCGGGGCAAACCCTACCGTCAAAGAGCTTGAAACGATTGAAGATAATTACACTTCTCTGGAAGAACTGTTCCAGAAAACGCTCGAAGAGTATGAGCAACGCTGTGCGAAGCTGAGCAAACTGGCTGATGAAGCCAAAGCGCAACAGGACATCATTACCCTCACGTTTTTACGCGATATGGACAGAGAGCAGCAGCAGGATGGCATGCTGCTGAAGACGCTCGCAGATGAAATCCGCAACGCGAAACGTGCGGGGATTTGTCTGGAGCAGACGGACCGCCATCTTCTCGACATAGCTACCGTGCAACACCACTAAGTCCCTTCACCCGCTCCCGTCAGGGGGTGGGTACCAACTCCCTGCTTTTGCTGACATTTAACAAATCAGATCTTGCTCCCAATGAATAACCACACATCGTGTAATGATTTGTTTAATTACATTCATTGACGAGGGAGCATCATGATCACCATTGAGTTTATTGTCATTATCCTCTGCCTGCTGATAGGCACCCGCTTCGGCGGGATGGGCCTGGGGCTGATAAGCGGTATCGGCCTGTTTATTTTAAGTTTTGTCTTTGGTCTGCAACCCGGTAAACCGCCCGTTGACGTGATGCTCACAATCCTCGCCGTCATCGGCTGTGCGGCCACGCTACAGACCGCCGGTGGCCTTAATGTAATGATGCAGTTTGCAGAGCGCCTGCTGCGTAAACATCCCCAACACATCACCCTTCTCGCACCGTTTACCACCTGGATGTTGACCTTCCTCTGCGGGACCGGTCACGTCGTCTACACCATGTTTCCCATTATCGCGGATATCGCCCTGAAAAAAGGCATTCGCCCGGAACGGCCGATGGCGGTGGCCTCGGTGGCCTCTCAGATGGCGATCACCGCCTCCCCCGTTTCCGTGGCCGTCGTTTCGCTGGTCTCGATTCTTGGTGCGCAGCACGGCATCGGTCACGCGTGGGGGATCCTCGAAATCCTCGCCGTTTCCGTACCGGCCTCACTGTCTGGCGTCGCCATTGCGGCACTGTGGAGCCTGCGCCGGGGGAAAAACCTCGCAGACGATACTGAATTTCAGGAAAAGCTGAAAGATCCGAAACAGCGGGAGTTTATCTATGGAGGAACGGAGACGTTGATGGATCAGCGTTTCCCGAAACAGGCCTACTGGTCCACGTGGATCTTCTTCGCCGGAATTGCCGTAGTGGTCCTGCTGGGTGCGCTGCCCGAGCTGCGTCCGGCGTTTGAGATCAAAGGCAAAATGACGGCCCTGTCGATGAACCTTGTCATTCAAATGATGATGCTGATCGCCGGGGCCATCATGCTGATGACCTGCAAGGTGAATGCGTCGGCCATTTCAAACGGGGCGGTATTTAAGGCGGGGATGGTCGCGATTTTCTCGGTGTTTGGCGTGGCGTGGATGAGCGATACCTTTTTTCAGGCGCATCTCGACGAGCTAAAAATGGCGCTGGAGGGGGTGGTGAAGAGTCATCCCTGGACGTATGCCATCGTGCTGTTCCTGGTATCAAAACTGGTCAACAGCCAGGCTGCGGCCTTGACCGCGGTAGCCCCGATGGGGTTGATGCTGGGTATCGATCCGAAAATGCTGGTGGCCTTCTTCCCGGCATCCTACGGCTACTTTGTGCTGCCGACCTATCCGAGCGATCTGGCCTGTATCGGATTCGATCGCTCCGGTACCACCCGCATCGGTAAATTCATCATCAACCACAGCTTTATTCTGCCGGGGCTGATTGGCGTCAGCTGTGCCTGCGTGGTGAGCTATCTGCTGGTGCAGTCGTTCTTCTGATCCTTCTGCGGGCGACAGGCTTTGTCGCCCTTCGACGTAAAAGCAGAAAAGGGTTTCTAATTTTAAAACATCGATTTATTTTAGTGTGACTCACCCTGCGGTGTGAAGCGGAGTTCAATCAGCGCAATCGCTTTCTGGATCGCGCGGAGCGTAACCGGGTCCGCCGCAGCAGGATGGTTGGTGAAATCGATGTTTTTCAGTTGGGTCGACATCTTTTCGCGTACCTCAACCGGCGCGATAACGTCAATCACATCAAGGATTTGTTTGATAACCAGCTGGCAGGCGACGACGTCAGATACCAGTTCCTGATCGGCGCTCAGGTTTTGTGACATGGGGTTCTCCTTATTCAAAGGCCGCCATAGTAGCAAAACAGACGCCCTTCCATCTCCCTCTCGTCGTCCGCAGACATAAAAAAACCTGCCGAAGCAGGTTTTTTTATCAGAACATCGCACCCGGTGGGACGTCTTTAAACGTTGTGCAGTAGTTTGCCCACATGCTTTTCAGGATTTTGCGCAGTTTCATTATGTTGCTCCAGTAACGTGTTATGCAGGTGTTATTATCAATACGCTTATAATATGACCACCATCACAAAAATCAACCATTTTGTGACCTGCATCACGGTTATTAAACCCTCAGTGCTGCTGGTTTGTTAAAAAAAGCCATGATAAATCCGCACGTTACAGGCTTATAAATTCCAGTAAATGTTTATAAAATTTTTTGAGCGGGCAGGAAGAGAATGAGTGAAAACGTATCCGGCAAAGAGAGCCGTGGATTATCGCCTGCGGCGCTGCTGGTGGCCGGTGCTTTCTTTATGGAGTTTCTGGACGGGACGGTGATTGCCACCGCGCTGCCGGACATGGCAAAAAGCTTCGGTGTACAGGCCGTGGATCTGAATATCGGCATCAGCGCCTACCTGATCACCCTGGCCGTGCTGATCCCCGCCAGCGGCTGGATCGCCGACCGCTTCGGCGCGCGAAAAGTGTTTGCCCTCGCGCTGGCAATCTTCACGCTGGCCTCGGTATTTTGCGGCCTGTCCACCACGCTCGATCAGTTCGTCGCGATGCGCGTCCTTCAGGGCATGGGTGGCGCGCTGATGGTGCCCGTGGGTCGCCTGGCCGTGCTACGCACCACGCCAAAACATCAGCTCATCACGGCAATCGCCACCCTGACGTGGCCTGCGCTGGTCGCGCCGATCATCGGCCCGCCGCTGGGTGGGTTCATTACCAGCTATGCCGACTGGCGCTGGATCTTCTTTATTAACGTGCCGCTGGGGATAATCGCCATTTTGCTGGCACTGCGCATCATTCCAGACCTGCATGAAGATACGCGCCGACCGTTTGATTTACCGGGTTTTGTTGTCACCACCCTTGCCATGGTGAGCCTGGTTTATGCGATGGAGTTGATGGGCGCAGAGCCACTGCGGACAGGATTAACCGCCACGCTGTTTATCGTCGGTATCGTCGCGTTAAGTCTGGCACTGCGTCACTTTAAGCGGGCAACCTGGCCGATGATCAGACTCGATGCGATGCAGGTGCCGACGTTTCGCGTCACCCTGTACGGCGGATCGCTGTTTCGCGCCTCCATCAGCGCGGTTCCGTTCCTGTTACCGCTGATGTTCCAGGTCGGCTTTGGCATGGACGCGTTCCATTCGGGCCTGCTGGTGCTGGCGGTTTTCGTTGGCAATCTCACCATTAAACCGGCGACGACGCCGCTTATCCGCAGCCTGGGGTTTAAACGGCTGTTGCTGATTAACGGTGCGTTGAATGTCCTGGCGTTGCTGGCCTGCGCGTTTCTGACGCCGCAGACGCCCGCGTGGCTCGTCATGCTGATCCTCTATCTGGGCGGCGTTTTCCGTTCGATTCAGTTTACAGCCATCAGTATGCTGGCTTTTGCGGATGTGCCATCGGTGCAGATGAGCTATGCCAATACTCTGTTTTCAACCGCAACGCAGCTTGCCGTGGGGCTTGGGATCACGCTCGGGGCGATTGGTATTCGTATCGGGGAAAAAGTCAGTGAGGCGATGGGGATTGCCGGCATGCCGGGAATGAGCTTCCGGCTGGCATTTGTGGCGATCGCACTAATCTGCCTGGTGGGAATGGTTGACACGCTGCGTCTGACCAAAGATGCAGGCAGCGCGGTCTCATCGAAAAAGTAACGCTATCTGCCGGGCAGGCAACGCACCGCCCGGCAAAACGGAATCAGCCAACAATACCGCGCACGAAGGCTTCGATCTCTTTGTCCTGGCAGTTCTCGAAGAAGCACTGCTGGAAGCGCTGGCCTGAGACGGCGGTTTTAACCAGCTCAGGATCGATTGCTCGCAGGGTATCCAGATAGTTTTCTTTCACCACCGCCGCTTTCACCTGGTTCAGGATCCCGGCGTTACGCACCTGCGGCTCTTTACGCTCTGGTGGATAACCTTCGCCATTGCGTCCGGTAAACGCTTTCTCAAAGATAAAGCGTACGTTCAGTTCTGCCCCCCAGCCGAAGCCCTTCGCAAAAGGCAGAGAAAGCGCGTTACCGTTGTTGATTTGCGCAAACAGGAAGGCATCCGCAGGATCGATGCAGTAACCGCAAATCACACCCGGATGGATGTTCAGGGACATCAACGCGCCCTGCCCGGTACCGCAGCCGGTGACAACAAAATCGACAGCTTTAGCGTTAAGCAGAATGCTCGCCATGATGCCCAGGTGAATATAGGTGAGATGATGATCGTTCTCATCACTCATACCGACGTTATAGACCGGGAAACCTTTCTCATCAGCAACGGCTTTCAGCTCATTAAGGATGATGGGATTTTTAGCGGCCTGGCTGTTTTCCATCATCAGTGCAATTTTCATCTTGTCTCTCCTGAATGCATGGCGGGCGATCCCGCTGTGGATACTTTTTCCACTTAACCTTACTATCAAACAAACACACTTTCAAATTAAGTGAAAACTTGTTTTAAAAAACAAAGATGCGCTCACAATTTCGCGCGGTGGCCCGGCTCGTTGCACAGTGAGAGGGCAGATCCTCCGGCTATTCCGGCCATTGCGTCACATCGCGTTGGTTACAATGGCGTATTTCCCGTCACGCAGAGTGAACCATGAAACGTATAATCATAGCCGGAACGATCCTGTTGCTCGCCGGGTGCAGTATCAACCGTCAGGCAGAAATCAGCAGTACGGATGCCCCAAACGGAATTGTGCGCCTCGACTATGGCCAGGCCATGCTGCAAAACGCCTGGTCTGATGAGTATGTTAATAACGGTACGGCAACCAAAGCCTGTCAACATATGGGGTACGCCACTGCGTCAGCCTACGGGCAGCCAATTAAAACCTGCACCCTGATCAGCGGTTCACTCTGTCTGAACGAAAGTGTGACCATTCAGTATAAATGTCAGGGATATGCTGTTACCTCTTCCAGCCAGAATCCGTGGTATTAACCGCTACTGCCAGTCATGCTGGCAGTTTATTTAATAAGAACTAAAACAATTCTCATTAATAAATATAAATATCGGCAATGCGTTTTATTCCCATTCGTATTTTTAATAAAGAAATATTTATTTTACTTTTTGCAAATAATTAAATAACAAATTATAGTGTCGCTCATCGTGAACCAGAATTAATAAACCGGAGCTGCACCATGTTAAAAACTGAAATGATCGACAAGCTCAATGCGCAAATGAATCTTGAGCTTTTTTCTTCCCTGCTTTATCAGCAGATGAGCGCCTGGTGCAGCTATCACAGCTTTGAAGGAGCGGCCGCCTTCCTGCGTCGTCATGCCCAGGAAGAGATGACGCACATGCAGCGTCTGTTTGATTACCTGACGGACACCGGCAGCCTGCCGCGTATTGATAACGTGGCATCCCCTTTTGCCGAATACGGCTCTCTTGATGAACTGTTCCGCGCCACCTATGAGCACGAACAGCTGATCACCCAGAAAATTAATGAACTGGCTCATGCCGCCATGACCAGCCAGGATTATCCAACCTTTAATTTCCTTCAGTGGTATGTGGCTGAACAGCACGAAGAAGAGAAGCTGTTTAAATCCGTGCTGGATAAATTATCTCTGGCAGGTAAATCCGGGGAAGGTCTGTACTTCATTGATAAAGAGCTGTCGACGCTCGACACGCAGAATTAACAGAAAAGCGGTGCTGAGTTTTCAGCACCGTTTTATTTAATGACGGCAAATTTTACTTTCGTGAGTGGAAAATCCGTCTGCTGCCGGAATGAATTTTCCGCGCGCCGCCAGAAACGCCACCAGCTCCGCGGCCGTCATCTCCGAAGCTGAACAGGTATGGAAACGCGCCGCTTCGCCAAAGCGGGCATGTATCGCCTCAACCAGACTCTCCTCCGTATACCGCTCACCTGACTCAATCATCATATTCAGCACGTCGTGTCCGTGAATTGACATGGTTACCTCTCGTAAATAAAAAGCAGACTAAACGCTCCCTCCACGGCACGCTTTGCGCTGGCTCAGGTTACCCTTTTCTTTTTGTAAATTAATTTTTACACCCTATGTAACGGTGATTTGACGAGACCGGGCTTTTCCCTTACTCTGCGCCGCAGAATGAGTCGCGGTATGGAAGCGTTGTAGAGGAAAGCGTGAAGAACAGAACTCTGGGAAGTATTTTTATCGTCGCCGGAACGACAATTGGCGCAGGAATGTTGGCCATGCCGTTGGCTGCCGCTGGCGTCGGGTTTGGGGTTACCGTAGTGCTGCTGGGCGGTCTGTGGGCCCTGATGTGTTACACCGCGCTATTATTGCTGGAGGTTTATCAGCATGTCCCTGCCGATACTGGCTTAGGCTCCCTGGCTGCACGCTATCTTGGACGCTACGGGCAGTGGATCACCGGTTTCAGCATGATGTTCCTGATGTACGCCCTGACTGCCGCTTACATCAGCGGCGCCGGGGAGCTGATTGCGTCAAGTATCAATGACGGCTTCGGTGCGTCGCTTTCACCGGAAACAGGCGCCATTGTCTTTACGCTGATCGGTGGCGGCGTGGTTTGCGCGGGCACATCGCTGGTCGATCTGTTTAACCGTTTTTTGTTCAGCGCCAAAATTCTTTTCCTTGTTGTGATGCTGGTGCTGCTGGCACCGCATGTTCACAAGATTAACCTGCTCTCCCTCCCGCTGGAGAAAGGTCTGGCGCTTTCGGCCATCCCGGTTATTTTCACCTCCTTCGGTTTTCACGGCAGCGTACCGAGCATCGTGAGCTATATGAACGGTGATATTCGCAAGCTACGCCGCGTCTTTGTTATCGGCAGCGCCATTCCGTTGATTGCTTACCTGTTCTGGCAGCTGGTAACGCTGGGCAGTATTGATTCCAATACTTTTATCGGCCTGATGGCAGAGCATTCTGGTCTGAATGGATTCCTGGTTGCCCTGCGTAACGTGGTGGCCTCTTCACACGTGGAGCTGGCGGTACATCTGTTTGCAGACCTGGCGCTGGCAACCTCCTTCCTCGGCGTGGCGCTTGGCCTGTTTGACTATATGGCGGATCTGTTCCAGCGGCGCAATACCGTTGCGGGACGCTTACAGACGGGGGCGATGACCTTCCTGCCGCCGCTGGCCTTCGCGCTCTTTTACCCGCGCGGGTTTGTGATGGCGCTGGGGTATGCCGGCGTGGCGTTATCGGTACTGGCCCTGCTGCTGCCTTCCCTGCTGGCGTGGAAGAGCCGCCAGCAACATCCGCAGCAGGGGTATCGCGTGGCGGGCGGTACGCCAATGCTGTGCGTGGTGTTTGGGTGCGGCGTGGCGATTATTCTGGTGCAGATTTTGATTGCAGCGGGGATGCTGCCGGAAGTGGGATAACTTATTTATACAGGTCCTGAGGTACTGTTCCGTTCACCTTAAGATCAACAGAATATAAATTTTTCACAGCATGTGAACGGGATAAGGGGGCCGCCGCGGCCCCCTTATCAATCCCCGCGGCCCCGCGGAAAATCGGTGCTTCGCACTGCGCTCACCTCCCGACCATCTGCCTGCGGTCGGCTCAACTCGACATCCTGTCTCGATTCGCCTCTGGCCGCCATCCATGGCGTCCAGCCCTTGTCATCTGGTCTCCGGTTCGCCGATTTTAGCGGGGACTCAACACCCGTGCCCCATTCAGGCCACAGTAATTAATGATTTAATGCAGGCAGCAGCTTTTAAACTTCTTCCCACTCCCGCACGGGCACGGGTCGTTACGCCCCACCTTCGACCCGTTCACGATCGGCTTTTTCGCTTCCGGCTGCTGCGGGTTAGCCACCCAGTAGTTATACAAGCGCAGCGCCGCAGGCTGAATGCTCTCGATGCTGGCCATATACTCCTCTTCGGTCAGCGCATCCAGCTTCTCGCTGTTCTCTTCCGTCCCGTGCAGGGCAATCACCGCCAGGTCCGCTTCCAGCGCTTCCGGCAGGGATGACCAGTCCGTCAGCGCCACGCCGCGCATGTAGCCATAGCACCACTCTTCCACCACGGTATAGCTCTGACCGTCAACGTCGTTATAGCCAAACAGCGGTTCAAACTGATCCGGGTATTCGCTCAAACGCTCGGCAATATCGTTCATGTGCTTAAAGCAGAGATCGATAAAACGGTTCATCTCACGATCGTTTTTCCAGCGAGGAATATATTTCTCACCACCCCAGACCGCCACCAGCCAGGTGTCGGGCTCCACCACAACGGGACCGGAAAGTACTGCGGTAAGCATGCCGTCCAGTTCGGACACGTCAATCACGGATGCATCGTCGTGACCGTAAGAGATTAATGTCTCTTCCAGCCACGCCATCTCGCTTTCATTTAATGGGCCTTCAGCCATTGCTGATACTCCTGATAAAAAAAACGATCCTGACATATATCGCCGCGCGTGCCTATCTGAAGTTTAGGTCTTTATTGCTGCAAAAACGTGCAAATCGTGACCGTTGCACAACTTATGGGCTTTGTTGTTAAGGAGATGTGATCTCCGCTGTAAATTCATATCATCCCGCAAAGGCGCATAAAACGGCGCTCTATACTCAACGTGTTGTGACCCGGTCAAGGGATTAACCATTCTGGCAACCTTTTTGCTTAATGTTCTGCGCGCTTCGCGGTGCGTGGGATCCTCGCCGTATTAAGCATGAGATTGCTTCTAAAGTGCATTTTGTTCTCGCTCTTGTTTTTGGATTTACGATGCCATCAGGCGTTCGGGTTTATACCTGGTGCAAAAACCTCTTTGCTAAGGAACATAATAATGTCGCTGAAATTTACCAAAACTCCCCTCTCCCTGGTGCTGGCCGGTTGTCTGGTGACGGCCTTTTCCGCGCAGGCCGATATCGTCATCGGCGTGGCCGGGCCGTTCACAGGCCCGAACGCAACCTACGGCGATCAATACTGGCATGGCGCTACGCAGGCGGCGGAAGACATTAACGCCGCCGGCGGGATCAACGGTGAGAAAATCAAACTGGTTCAGGGCGACGACGCCTGCGAGCCCAAACAGGCCGTCGCCGTTGCCAACCGCTTAGTCGATCAGGATAAGGTGAAAGCGGTCGTCGGCCACTTCTGCTCTTCGTCGACCATGCCCGCCTCCGAGGTCTATAGCGATGCCGGGATCCTCTCCATCACTCCCGGCTCAACGAACCCACTGATTACCGAACGTGGCATGAGCGACATATTTCGCATGTGCGGACGTGACGACCAGCAGGGCCAGGTCGCCAGCGATTTTATTCTTGATAAGCTGAAAGCCAAACGGGTGGTCATCATCCACGATAAAGACACCTACGGTCAGGGGCTGGCGGATGCCACTAAAGCGGCGCTGGCGAAACGCGGCGTTAAGGAGGTGATGTACGAAGGGTTGTCCCGCGGGGAGAAAGACTTTAACGCGCTGGTGACCAAAATCGGCGCACAAAAACCGGACGTGGTGTTCTTCGGGGGCTGTCACCCGGAAGCGGGCCCGCTGGTTCGCCAGATGCGTGAACAGGGCGTGCAGGCGAAGTTCTTCTCGGGAGACTGTATCGTCAATGAAGAGATGGTCACCGCCGCCGGTGGGGCACAGTACACCAACGGTATTTACATGACCTTCGGTAAAGATCCGCGCCTGATCCCGGACGGAAAAGCCGTCATCGAGAAATTCCGCACCGGTAAATTTGAACCTGAAGGGTACACCCTCTACGCCTACGCGTCTGTGCAGGCTATCGCGGCGGCATTCAAGGCCACGAAAGGGACGGATTCCGCAAAAGCCAGCGAGTGGCTGAAGGCCAACCCTGTCGACACGGTGATGGGTAAAAAAGCCTGGGACAGCAAAGGTGACCTCAAAGTCTCTGACTACGTGGTCTACCAGTGGGATGACAAAGGCAAATATAAAGAAGTGCCATAACGGGACGGAATCTGCTCAGCGCCGGCAGGTCTGACTGTCGGCGTAACCCTTATTCAGGTGCGCGACCATGAGTACATTCTTTCTGCAACAATTAATTAATGGCTTAACGCTGGGGTCGGTCTACGGTCTTATCGCCATCGGCTACACCATGGTGTACGGCATCATCGGTATGATCAATTTCGCCCACGGCGAAGTGTATATGATCTCCGCCTATCTCTCGGCCATTGGCCTGGCCCTGCTGGCGTTTTTTGGACTCCACTCCTTTCCGCTGCTGATCCTGGGGACGCTGGTTTTCACCATCGTGGTCACTGGCGTTTATGGCTGGACGATTGAGCGCATCGCCTATAAGCCGCTACGCAACTCGACGCGTCTGGCGCCGCTGATTTCGGCCATCGGGATGTCGTTGATACTGCAAAACTACGTCCAGCTCAGCCAGGGCCCGCGCCAGCAGGGCGTGCCCACCATGCTTGATGGCGTGCTGCGTTTTCACCTTGGCGAAGGGTTTGTCCAGATAACCTATACCAAAGTCTTTATCCTCATCGCCTCGTTCGCGGGCATGCTGGTGCTGACCTGGATTATCAACCGTACCCGCTTAGGACGCATGTGCCGTGCGGTACAGCAGGATCGTAAGATGGCCTCCATCCTGAGTATCAACACCGACAGAATAATTTCGCTGGTGTTTGTTATCGGCGCAGCCATGGCCGGGCTGGCGGGCGTGCTGATCACCATGAATTACGGCACCTTTGATTTTTACGTCGGGTTTGTTATCGGCATCAAGGCCTTTACGGCGGCGGTGCTGGGCGGCATCGGCTCTTTGCCCGGTGCGATGCTTGGCGGGCTGATTCTGGGCGTCGCAGAAGCGCAATTCTCCGGGATGGTGAACTCGGATTATAAAGACGTGTTCTCGTTTGGATTGCTGGTCTTAATTCTGATCTTCCGTCCTCAGGGGCTGCTGGGCCGCCCTGTCGTGGCTAAAGTGTAAGGAACAACGCGATGACCTCTGACGGTTTTTCCCTGAAGCGCTGCATTCTGGACGCAATTTTTTCCGGAATGATCGCCCTGATTATTTTCGGCCCGATTGCGGGTGTGATACTGGATGGTTACAGCTTTACCTTTGACGGCCAGCGGCTGGCGTGGATTGTTGGCACGGTGATGGTGGGACGTTTTTTGCTGAGCTCCTTTTCAGCTACGGCGGCCGGAAGACGTTTACAGACGCGGTTTGAATCCGACAATGCGGGCGTGTATGTCCGGCCGCCGGCGTATAAAAGCCGCATGCGCTGGATCATTCCGCTGATTGTCACGCTGGCGATCTGCTTCCCGTTTGTAGCAACGAAATACCTTCTGACGGTTGCCATTCTCGGACTGATCTACGTCCTGCTCGGTCTTGGGCTGAACATTGTTGTTGGCCTGGCAGGGCTGCTGGATCTGGGTTATGTCGCCTTCTATGCCATCGGCGCTTACGGGCTGGCGCTCGGGTATCAGTATCTGGGGCTTGGGTTCTGGAGCATGCTGCCGCTGGCGGCGCTAATGGCCGCGGGCGCAGGCGCCCTGCTTGGCTTTCCGGTGTTGCGCATGCACGGGGATTATCTCGCCATCGTCACGCTCGGGTTTGGCGAGATCATCCGCCTGGTGCTGAACAACTGGCTTACCTTCACCGGAGGGCCTAACGGCGTTTCAGCCCCTGCCCCAACCTTTTTTGGCCTTGAGTTTGGCCGACGCGCCAAAGAAGGCGGCGTCCCCTTCCACGAGTTCTTCGGCCTGACCTATAACCCCAACATGAAGTTTATTTTCATCTATGCGGTACTTTTCCTGGTAGTCATGCTGGTGCTCTACATTAAACACCGGCTGACCCGAATGCCCATTGGACGGGCGTGGGAAGCGCTCCGTGAGGATGAGATTGCCTGCCGTTCCATGGGGCTGAATCACGTTCTGGTCAAACTCTCGGCCTTCACCCTGGGCGCATCGACGGCAGGTATCGCCGGGGTGTTTTTTGCCACCTACCAGGGGTTTGTTAACCCGACCTCTTTCACCTTTTTTGAATCGGCCCTGATCCTCGCCATTGTGGTCCTGGGCGGGATGGGCTCCACCGTCGGCGTCGTACTGGCCGCCTTTGTGCTGACCGTCACGCCGGAACTGCTGCGCAGCTTTGCGGAATACCGGGTGCTGCTGTTTGGCATGCTGATGGTGGTGATGATGATCTGGCGTCCTCGCGGTCTGATCCGCATCAACCGCAGCGGATTTACCGTGCGTAAAGGAGTGGCGCCATGAACGCAACGATTTTACGTGTAGAACATCTGATGATGCACTTCGGCGGGATCAAGGCCTTAAACGACGTCAATCTTGAGGTGCTGCGCGGCTCCATTACCGCACTCATTGGGCCTAACGGCGCAGGAAAAACGACCGTCTTTAACTGCCTGACCGGTTTCTACCGGGCCTCCGGCGGCAACATTCTGTTCAATGCACGAAATAAAACCACCAATGTCATTCAGGTGCTCGGCCAGAAATTCCAGCCGGGCGACTGGCTCAACCCGGCGCAGCTTGGTCAACGCCTGTTCTATAAAATGTTTGGCGGCACGCATCTGGTGAACCGCGCGGGTCTTGCGCGCACGTTTCAGAACATCCGCCTGTTCCGCGAGATGTCGGTGGTGGAAAACCTGCTGGTGGCACAGCACATGCGCGTCAACCGCAATCTGCTGGCGGGGGTGCTGAATACCCCTGCGTATCGTCGGGCAGAGAACGATGCGCTGGACCGGGCGTTTTACTGGCTGGAGGTGGTGGATCTGGTGGATTGCGCGAACCGTCTGGCCGGGGAAATGTCCTATGGTCAGCAACGACGCCTCGAAATCGCCCGCGCCATGTGTACCGGCCCGGAGATGATTTGTCTCGATGAACCTGCTGCCGGCCTGAACCCGGTGGAGACGCACAAGCTGAGTGAGATCATCCGGTTCCTGCGCGACCACCATGACATCACGGTTTTGCTGATCGAGCATGATATGGGGATGGTGATGGGCATTTCAGATGACATCATTGTGCTCGATCACGGCGATGTAATTGCCAGAGGTAAACCGGCTGAGATTCAGCACAATGAAAAAGTGATTGCCGCGTATCTGGGCACCGACGAAAGCGAGGTAAATCTGTGAGCGAACCGATGCTTCAGTTTCAGGATGTGGATGTTTTCTACGGGGTGATCCAGGCGTTGAAGCAGGTTTCGCTTGAGGTTAACAAAGGGGAAACCGTGGCCCTGATTGGCGCTAACGGCGCGGGGAAGTCAACATTACTGATGTCTGTCTTTGGTCAGCCCCGGATCCGCAACGGGCAGATCCTCTTCTGCGGCGAGGATATCAGCCACAAATCTACCCACTATGTTGCCACCGGCGGCATCGCGCAGGCACCTGAGGGACGACGCATTTTCCCGGATATGTCTGTAGAAGAGAACCTGCTGATGGGGACAATCCCCGTCGGCAATCAGCATGCAGCGGAAGATATGCAAAGCATGTTCGACCTCTTCCCTCGCCTCAAAGAGCGACGTAACCAGCGGGCGATGACGCTTTCAGGCGGTGAACAGCAAATGCTGGCTATCGCCCGCGCGCTGATGAGCCGTCCTAAACTTCTGCTGCTGGATGAACCCAGCCTCGGCCTCGCGCCAATCGTGGTTAAACAGATCTTCCAGACGCTGCGCGAACTGGCCCGTAACGGAATGACGATTTTTCTGGTCGAGCAGAATGCGCACCACGCGCTGAAGTTGTCCGACCGCGGCTATGTGATGGTTAACGGCCAGATTCGGTTAAGCGGCAGCGGCGAGGCGTTGCTGAAGGATCCGGAGGTGAGGAAGGCGTACCTGGGTGGAGTGTGAAACGAAAAGGCTATAGTGAGAAAAACTCACAGTGATTGCCATTATTAATCGTTTTTCTGATGCGACCGCATTCAAATATCATCTTCACGACCCGCCTTTGCGCGGGTCGATAAAACGTTCAGCCGCAAACTGAATAATAATGATAAGAGGATCCGGGGCAAATATGACACTTGATGCGTTATATCAGTTATTGAAAACTGTATTACCACCTGACACCGATTCAGCCGATGATTTACAGGATTTTATGGCCATGCTTATGGCGACGAAACATCACTCTGAGGCTCTGTCACCGTTTGCGCAGCGCGTATACATGCTATCCGTTGCCCATCGCGACCCTAAGCAAGCGGCTGCGCTGATTTCAGCCTGTCATCCTGAAGCAGGAAAGCCCCTTCCGCTGCTCGACTTCTCCGGCTGGCCGGACGTGCGTTACGCCACGTCGGGTGAATTACAGACGCCCGAGACTGAAGAATATTTTCACAGAATTTCGTCTGCCGCCACGCTATTACGCGCGGCAATCATTGACGCTGAGCAACAGAAAAACACGCCAGCATTTTATATTCTGGATAAGGTACTCAGCCTGAACAGCGCTTTGCCAGAACGTTATAAAAAGATGGCAAACATATCTTATTCATAACGGTATTAATAAACCCGACTGTCATCGTATTCCAGATAATCGATATCCAGCGCCGGAACGACCGGGGTATGGTTTTGCAGCCAGGCCAGAAGATGCTGAATGCTCTCTCTTTTGAGTGAATTTTTTGGCCAGACGAGGTAGTAGCCATCCCCCGTCGCAATAGCTTCCCTGAACGGCAGGCCCAGCAGGCCACTTTTCAGGGCATCAAGCGTGAGATGCAGGTCGGCGATAGCGATGCCGTGCCCGTTCATCGCGGCAATACTTCCCTGTTCAAGGGTATCGAACACCATACCGCTGCTCATATCGAGCCCCGGGAACAATCCTGTTCTTCGCAGCCAGCGCCGCCAGTCACGTCTGTCCGGTGAAGGATGGATCAAATCGCATTGCGGAAGCCGTTGCCGGGCCGGTTCGATAAGTGATGGAGTACAAACCGGGATAAGCCATTCATGAAAAAGCAGCTGACTTTCCGTTGTGTCACCAAAACGGCCATTACCAAGAAGGATGGCGCAGTCGTAGGGCTCAAGATTGAAATCAACGGTATCAATGTCCATCCAGACGCTGGCAATCTCAACCTGTGGTTTTGCATGGTTGTTGCGAAAAGATCGCAGCACGTCGAGAAGCCATCTCATGGTCAGGGTGCTGGGTGCTTTTAACCGCAGCAGGTGGTTTTCACTGCGAAATGCCCGGCAGGCCCATTCAATGCTCGTGAAGCTCTCGTTCAGCTGTCCGGCAAGCACTTGCCCGGCTTCAGTGACCTCCACGCGAGGACCTTGCCTTTTGAAAAGCTCGCAGTCGAACCACAGTTCAAGGGTACGAACATGTCTGCTGACCGCACCCGGCGTAATATTGAGCGTTTCAGCGGCTTTACTGAAGGAGTTCAACCGCGCAGCAACTTCAAACGCACGCAGTGCATACAATGGCGGTAAAGACATAACGTCCCTTAAATGAAAATTTCATTATGCTAAAACTTGTTCCGGGGCAACGCCAGCAAGTAAATTATGGAGAAAAACAATGATCCCCAATATACCGAGTCATATCGATAGGGGTCAAAATCGATATGCAAAAAGCTGCGGACAAACTCGTAGCCATTAGCAAAGATGTTTATCTGAACGGCTGCAACAGCGATTACAAACACCATATATGCGATAAATAGCGGGTATTTATGCAGCCTGTTAACTTTTAGTTTCCCGAGATAGAGCAAGAAAAAAATTGCAACAGATACAACAAAATAGACGATGGCAGGCCAAACGGGTGGATGAAGCGAAAATTCTAATTCTTGTGACATAATCAATTCTCTTTAGCTATCTGGTACATCTGCCATCCCGTAATGCTCCCAGTGGTCAAATCCAGCGCCATTGCGGTTTTAGATGCCCCTTGCCAACCGTAGTTCATATCCTGTACGTTCGAGAGCTTGTCGCCGGAGAACAATGTTTTGATCATTTGTTGATACCCTTGCCCAGCCCATTTGCAAGCTCTTCCACTTTTTCTAAGGAAAATCCAAATGAAGTTATCTGCGAAGCTGCCGCAGGGCAATCGATGAAACGGAGATATAAGAATTTACGCGATAAGGAAACGCCCTCAACGCATAATGATCGAAAAATTATGGTTGTGCATGGGTCAGGCACGAAAAATAAGATTTGTTGTCAGGAAGGGGGAATTGCAGGCACAAAAAAACCACCTTTCGGTGGTTTCACGACACTGCTTATTGCTTTGATTATTCTGTTTTTTCCCATGGTAGCCGGAGTGGGACTTGAACCCACACAGCGCGAACGCCGAGGGATTTTAAATCCCTTGTGTCTACCGATTCCACCATCCGGCCAGGGAAGAAAGTGGAGGCGCGTTCCGGAGTCGAACCGGACTAGACGGATTTGCAATCCGCTACATAACCGCTTTGCTAACGCGCCTTAAATCTGTTGTCTTTCGACCTGCACCCGCAAACTGCCGATGCTTTAATCTGGAGCGGGAAACGAGACTCGAACTCGCGACCCCGACCTTGGCAAGGTCGTGCTCTACCAACTGAGCTATTCCCGCATGTCATCAAGTAACTATTTAACGACTTCCTAACCACTTGATTTCATTATCGTCCGGCTAACTGTGCCGCCGTTCGATGCGTTGCATTCTACTGATATGACGTTATGAGTCAACGTTATTTTTTGCATCTCAGGATCGTTTGCTGAAAATTAAGCCGAAACGATCACTGTTCAAGCAAATCACCGCGCGCAGCGTTCAAATATTGCAGCATTGACCACAATGTCAGCACCGCCGCAACCCACAGCAGACCAATGCCGGCCCACTCTACCCAGGCATTCGGACGCCACAGCATCCACACCAGCGCCGCCATCTGCGCAGTGGTTTTAACTTTCCCAATCCAGGACACCGCCACGCTGCTGCGTTTACCCAGCTCCGCCATCCACTCGCGCAGGGCAGAGATAATAATCTCACGTCCAATCATGGTCGCGGCAGGCAGCGTCACCCACCAGGTATGATAATGTTCCGCCACCAGCACCATCGCGATTGCTACCATCACCTTATCCGCAACCGGATCGAGGAACGCGCCAAAGCGGGTGCTCTGGTTCCAGCGACGCGCCAGATAACCGTCAAACCAGTCCGTCACGGCAGCGATCAGGAAAATAAGCGCACAGGCAAAAGGCGCCCAGACGACCGGCAGGTAAAATGCCAGGACGAAGAACGGAATGAGCACAACGCGAAAGAGAGTGAGCAACGTAGGGATATTAAATCGCATGATGACGGTAACTGTCTGTTGTCAGTAAAATTTAGCTCTATGTTGCTACAGAGCCCTCAATGTTTCAACGAGTAGTAGATCTTTTCTGCCAGCCCTTGCGAAATACCCGGCACTTTTGCAATTTCTTCCATACTGGCGTTGAGTAATCCTTGCAATCCGCCCATATACTTCAACAGCATCTGGCGACGTTTTGGCCCGACGCCTTCAATCGTCTCAAGGGTACTGGTATTTTTCACTTTCGCCCGTTTTTTACGGTGCCCGCTGATGGCATGATCGTGCGACTCATCGCGAATATGCTGGATCACGTGCAGCGCAGGGGAATCCGGCGGCAGGCTAAAGCCCTCGCCTTCCGGCTCAAAGAACAGCGTTTCCAGGCCAGCCTTACGATCTGCCCCCTTCGCTACCCCTAGCAGCAGCGGATGGTTCTTGTCCCACTCTACGTCGAGCGATTCGAATACCGCCTTCGCCTGCCCCAACTGCCCTTTCCCGCCGTCGATAAGGATAACGTCCGGGATTTTGCTCTCTTCAATCGCTTTACCATAGCGACGGCGCAGCACCTGGTTCATGGCGGCATAATCGTCACCGGGCGTAATGCCGGTGATGTTATAGCGACGATACTCTGCCCGCAGGGGGCCATTCGCATCAAAGACCACACACGACGCCACGGTCTGCTCACCCATCGTATGGCTGATGTCGAAGCATTCCATGCGTTTCACTTCCGGCAGCTTGAGCAGCGTAGCAAGGGCGGTTAAACGCTGGCTGACGGTCGACTGCTGGGACAGTTTGGTGGTCAGCGCCGTGGCGGCATTGGTTCGCGCCAGCTTCAGATAACGTGCGCGATCGCCCCGCGGTTTCGTCTGGACATTCACCCGGCGGCCTGCCAGCTCTGAAAGCGATTCCGCCAGCAGGGTTTTATCGTCGAGCGTGAAGTCTAGAAGGATCTCCGAGGGCAGCGTACGCATCTGGCTGCCCTGCAAATAAAACTGGCCGACGAAAGTCTCCACCACTTCACCCAGCTCGGTGCCGCCAGGCACTTTCGGGAAGTAGCTGCGGCTGCCGAGCACTTTACCCTGACGAATAAACAGCACGTGAACGCAGGCCAGACCGGCGTCAAAGGCTACGCCGATAACATCGAGGTCGTCGCCCGTATTAGAAACAAACTGCTTCTCGGTCACCCTGCGCACCGCCTGGATCTGGTCGCGGATGCGTGCGGCCTCTTCAAATTCCAGCGCCGCGCTGGCTTTTTCCATACGAGTAATCAGTTGCGTCAGCACCTGATCGTCTTTCCCGGCTAAAAACAGGCGGACATATTCCACCTGCTGCGCGTACTCTTCTTCGCTTACCAGCCCTTCAACGCACGGCCCCAGGCAGCGGCCAATCTGATATTGCAGGCACGGCCGGGAACGGTTGCGGTAGACGCTGTTTTCACACTGGCGAACGGGGAAGATTTTTTGCAACAGCGCCAGCGTTTCGCGTACGGCATAACCGTTCGGGAAAGGGCCAAAGTATTCACCCTTCGCATGCTTAGCGCCACGATGCATCGCCAGGCGAGGATGGGTATCACCGCTCAGGAAGATAAACGGGTAGGACTTATCATCGCGCAGCAGGACGTTGTAGCGCGGCTGATACAGCTTGATATAGTTGTGCTCAAGCAGCAGCGCTTCCGTTTCCGTGTGCGTCACGGTGACATCAATGTTGTGGATGAGTGCGACCAGTGCTTCGGTTTTACGAGAGGCAAGATTGCTGCGGAAATAGCTGGAAAGGCGTTTTTTCAGATCTTTTGCCTTACCGACATAGATAACCGTACCGCCAGCGTCGTACATTCGGTAGACGCCCGGCTGGCTGGTGACGGTTTTCAGAAATGCTTTTGAATCGAACGCTTCACTCACTGACTTATTAACGACTCCGCATTGCACAAACCATGGCGAATGGCCAGGTGAGTCAGTTCGACATCACCGTGAATGTTCAATTTACTGAACATCCGATAGCGATAGCTGTTGACCGTTTTCGGGCTGAGATTCAACTGCTCTGAGATCTCATTCACCTTCTGACCTTTAGTGATCATCAGCATAATCTGCAATTCGCGCTCAGACAAACTGGCAAACGGAGATTCCGTTTTTTCCGGTTCAATCTGACTCAGAGCCATCTGTTGAGCAATATCAGAAGCGATGTAACGCTGCCCGGCGTATACGGTGCGGATCGCATTGACAACTTCCTGCGGCGCGGCGCCTTTACTGAGATACCCGGCAGCACCCGCCTGCATAACCCTGGCAGGCAGCGGATTTTCGGTATGGACGGTCAGCATGATAACTTTGGTATCAACGAACATGCGCGCGATTTTGCGCGTGGCTTCAAGCCCGCCAATACCGGGCATGTTCATATCCATCAGCACCACGTCTGCGGAGTTAGCGCGACACCATTTGACGGCATCTTCGCCACAGCACGCCTCGCCGGCAACTTTAATACCCTTTATATCTTCAAGAATGCGTCGTATCCCTGCGCGCACCAGTTCGTGGTCATCAACAAGAAGGACGTTGATCAAAGGAAATGTCTCCAGAATAGGGATAACGCTACTGACTGCTAATTGGGTTTATATTAACGGTTTTCCATGCAAGATTAAAACGCTAAAAAATCGGCTATACGATTCTGGTCTCGTTTTTGGAAATTAGGCTGTACAGCAAGTGGAAAGAAAACCCTTGTCCGCTAGGCTTTTACCGCTATTTTCTAGCATCGATATTCAAAAAGTTACTAAAACAGTTGTTAACCCAAACGAAAAAGAGCGCGCGATTTTTTGTAACAACAATTAACGAATGACGAACCGGGGATAAACATTTAATTGCCGCTAACATATTGGACAGAGTACCTTCATAATCCGCGTCGACCAATAATCGCGGCGCGACAAGTATAAAAAACAACCACTGCATTTTTTGCCATAGCTTGTGGTATACTCCGCCGCCTTAACTTTCATCGTCGCGCTCATGCGCTGTTTTATAATGAGGAAAATAAATGAGCACACCTGAATTTGCCACTGCCGAGAATAACCAGGAACTGGCACAGGAAGTAAACTGCCTGAAGTCGCTGCTGACGCTTATGCTACAGGCGATGGGCCAGGCTGATGCTGGTCGTGTGATCATTAAAATGGAAAAACAGATCGCGCAGATGGAAGACCAGGCGGAATCCGCTGTTTTTGCCAATACGGTTAAGCAAATTAAACAAGCCTACCGCCAGTAACAAAAACGGCTGGATGCAAAGCATTCAGCCGTTTTCTCGTCTGACACGCAGAACGTGATATCAGTCAGATAAGCCCCGTCGCCGCGGCATAACACGCTATCTGGATCTTATTCGGTGCGTTGAATTTCTTCTGCATATTCTTCTGGTGGAAATTGACGGTATTTTCCGAGATGGAAAGAATGATGGCGATTTCTGCCGACGTCTTCCCTTCTGCGGTCCACTTCAGAATTTCCCGTTCACGCTTGCTGAATTTCATTTCAGGCGGCATCACCGTCTCATGTTCAAAGCGCAACAGCGTAGTGAGCGCCATCTGGACCAGCATTTGTAAACGCAGCTCAACTTCTTCACTGGATATCGAGTGTGCCTGTAAGCTGGTACATGACACGGAAAGGAAACCGAGCGCATGATTTGGCATCATCAGACACTGCGTTATTCCCTTGCGTAAACCGTGGTCCCGCGCGCCGTCCCATAATTGCTGGGCATCCGTGAATAATTCATCCGTCCAGGGCAAATGTCCCTGAATGAAATTCTCCGGCTTCAGTACCGGGTCAATGGCGAAATAATTCTCGGATTGATATTGCGCCATCCATTGTTGCGGATAACTGGAATGGACGGAGGTTCGCGGGCGGGTAAATGGCACAGGGTGTCGAACACAAAGCGCATAATAATCGAATTCAAGCGCCTGCGTTTGTCGCTGAAGTTCCTGATATACCTCGTCAGCACAGGTCATTTGCTGAAACCGGAGGACGCATTCCCGTCGCCAGGTGAAAAAGTCTATATCCCTCATACTTGCCGAATGAAGCCTCTGATAAAGATAATCATTATTATGGTGAATATAACCTAACACATTTAGCATGATAATTTATATAAAATATCGGCCACAGGCAGATTATCTTTAATTTGGCGATGGCTTATCCACTTCAGGCGGAATAAAAAAGCAACAGAACGGAGTTTAAGGGAGGATAATTTGCTCCAGAAGCGGCATCTGGAGCAAATTGAACGCTAAAATGCTACTCCATTAAGAATTTTTCAAGGAACTGGCGGGTACGGGGCTGCTGCGGATTGGCAAACAGCGCTTTAGCTGGCCCCTGCTCAACTATTCTCCCCTGATCCATGAAAATAGCCCGATCGGCAACGTCGCGGGCGAAGCTCATTTCATGCGTCACAATCACCATCGTGCGTTTCTCCTGCGCCAGCTGTCGGATGGTGTTCAGCACTTCCCCGACCAGCTCAGGATCGAGCGCGGATGTGGGTTCGTCAAACAGGATCACATCCGGGCGCATCGCCAGCGCGCGCGCAATGGCGACACGCTGCTGCTGCCCGCCAGATAAGCGACGCGGATAGCTCGTCTCCTTCCCTGCCAGGCCAACCTTCGCCAGCAGCTCGCG
Source organism: Enterobacter sp. MGH 38 (assembly GCF_000492855.1). Classification (NCBI taxonomy): domain Bacteria; kingdom Pseudomonadati; phylum Pseudomonadota; class Gammaproteobacteria; order Enterobacterales; family Enterobacteriaceae; genus Enterobacter; species Enterobacter sp. MGH 38. The sequence goes on from NZ_KI535608.1 coordinate 1,899,841, forward strand.
GGCGCGGACCGTGGCGTCTTCCTTAGGTTCCCCCTTGACGATGACAGGACCTTCAATAATGTTTTCCAGCACCGTGCGGTGCGGGAAGAGATTAAAGCTCTGGAACACGAAGCCGACATGCTGGCGCAGGCGGCGAATCAGCCCTTTTTGCTGGCTGATAGGTTTCCCGGTATCAATGGTGATATCACCCACGCGGATCGTCCCGCCTTCGGGCTGCTCCAGTAAATTGATGCTGCGCAGCAGCGTGGTTTTGCCTGACCCGCTCGGGCCGATAATTGCTACCACTTCGCCCTGCTCAACCTCAAGATCAATGCCATGCAGCACCGTTTGCCCGTGGAATTTTTTCACCAGGTTTTTGACGTCAATTGCACTCATTTTGGATCACGCTCCTGGCGGTTAAGCTGGTTTTCAAAATAGTTTTGCAGAGCGGACAGCACCGTCGCCATCACCCAGTAAATCAGCGAGGCCGCCAGATACATAGTAAACACTTCCAGCGTACGCGAGGTGATCAGCTGCGCCTGACGGAACAGCTCCGGCACCTGAATGGTCGCCGCAAGGGAGGTGTCTTTCACCAGGCTGATAAAGCTGTTGCTCAGCGGCGGCAGCGCCACGCGCGCCGCCTGGGGCAGGATCGCCCGGCGCAGCGTCTGCCACGGGGTCATCCCGATACTGGCCGCCGCTTCCCACTGCCCTTTATCGATGGAGGAGATCGCCGCACGCAGCGTTTCAGAGGTGTACGCCGCCGTATTCAGCGACAGGCCAATCATCGCCGCCGGGATCGGATCCAGCTCGATACCGAACTGTGGCAGCCCGTAGTAAATCATAAACAGCTGGGCGATAAGCGGCGTTCCGCGGAACACGGAGATGTAAAACCGCGCCAGCCATCGCACCGGCCAGATGTTGGACATGCGCATCAGTGCCAGCACAAACCCGAGCACCAGCCCGAAGAACATCCCGCCGATACTGAGCTGTAAAGTAAACACCGCGCCTTTAAGCAAGAACGGCAGCGAATCAATAACCAGTTGAATACTTTCTTGCATTATTATTTTTCTACCTGATTTTTAGACATGAGGATGATAGGCAAACAGCGCAGGCGCTCCGCCAGTATGAACAAACAAAATAGGTCCTTCATCCTTAAAGCGCTTCCGGGCGATGCCGTCGATCAGGCCCGCCATTGCCTTACCGGTATAGACCGGGTCAAGCAGAATACCTTCGAGACGGGCCAGCAGCTTAACGGCCTCCATCCCTTCATCATTGGGGGTGCCATAGCCCGGCGCGAAATAGTCATCCCACAGCAATATTTCCGCCTTCGCCTGAAGCGCAAGCTGTTCAGCCACCGCCTGTTGCAGGGTGACGACTTTCGGCTTTTGGTCCGCAACGCTTCTGGAAACCGTCACGCCAATCAGCTCGACCTCCGGCATCAGCTGCTCAAGCCCGACCGCTAAACCGGCATGGGTCCCCGCACTGCCGGACGCCACCACCACCGAGGATAAACTTATCGCGCCTTCGCACTGCTGAGCGATTTCCAGCGCGCTCTCAACATAGCCGAGGGCACCCAACGCATTCGAGCCGCCAACCGGGATCACGTACGGACGAAAACCCTGCGCTTCCAGACGCGTCGCCAGCTCGTCGAGCTGTGCTGCCGGGTCGGTCAACGCGTCGACCATTTCAACCTGCACGTTGAACAGATCCAGCAGCAGACGGTTACCGTTAGTCAGGTAATTCTCTGCCTGCGTCCCGATCGGGTTCTCCAGCAGGGCTACGCAGTGGAGCCCCAGCTTTGCCGCCACTGCCGCCGTCTGGCGAACGTGGTTAGACTGAATTGCCCCGGCGGTGATCAGCGTATCCGCCCCCTCGCGCAGGGCATCGGCGGCGAGAAATTCCAGCTTGCGCAGCTTATTTCCGCCCATCGCCATGGGCGTCACATCGTCACGCTTAATGAAAATATCGCGCCCCAGATAGTCAGAAAATCGCGGCAGATACTCCAGCGGCGTGGGTGCGCCGATAAATTCCAGACGGGGAAAGCGCGTTAAATTCTGTAGTGACATGGTTCCTCCGGTCACGCAAACAATTGTTATTTCATTATGCACGCAGACGCGCGAGAAATAAAAAAGGCGCTTTTAAAAGCGCCTTTTTTTGTCAGTCAGAGATTTATTTCGTCACGTCTGCGCCGAACCACTTCTCAGAAAGCGCCTTCAGGCTACCGTCTTTCTGCATCTCAGCAATGGCGCCATCGATGGCTTTCAGCAGATCCTCGTTACCCTTACGCACCGCCACGCCGGACTCCTGACGGGAGAACGCATCACCCGCGACAGCCAGGGTATTGTTGGTTTTCTTCACCAGATCCAGCGCTGCCAGGCGGTCCACCAGAATGGCGTCGATACGGCCTACGCGCAGATCCTGGTATTTCGTCGGGTCATCATCGTAGGTACGGATGTCCACGCCCTGCACGTTCTGGCGCAGCCACTCTTCGTAGTTGGTGCCCAGACCGACGCCGACTTTCTTACCTTTCAGATCCGCTGCGGACTTGATGCTGCCTTCGTTACCTTTCTTCACCAGCGCCTGAATACCGGACACGGTGTACGGCGTGGAGAAGTCATACTTCTTCTTACGTTCGTCAGAAATGGTTACCTGGTTAATCACCACGTCAATACGTTTGGAATCCAGTGACGCCAGCATCCCATCCCATTTGGTGGGTTTCAGGGAGGCTTTAACGCCGAGGTGTTTTGCCAGCTCCTGCGCAAACTCCACTTCAAAACCGGTCAGTTTACCGTCGTCACCCTGGAAGCTGAACGGAGGATATGTTCCTTCCAGCCCAACCAGCAGCGTGCCGCGCTCTTTAACTTTGTTGAGCAGATTCTCTGCCGCGAACGTTTTCACGCTCATCCCCGCGACCAGCGCAACGGCCATCATCCCCATCAGCGCCTGACGACCCAGAAGTGCTAATTTCATAAGTACTCCGATACAGTGGAATTTTTGAGTAGTGTAGAGAAATCGCCTGCAACGTCAAAGGCGGCTGCGCTACATCTTATTCTTTTTTAATATATATCAGAAGTTGTTCCGGCGCGGACTTTCTGCTTTATGACGCCCGGCATCTGGACTTTATATTGTGCATACTTTCGCAGCGCGATGCGGTAATTGTTGGTACTGGTGGCTGGCAGCCAGGGCTCCAGATTTTCATCCAGGTATCCGGTCGTCAGCAGATCGCGGGAGATATTTTGCATGGTCAAATGCTGACCCAGGCGGCGCAGGCGAACCACGTATTCACGCACGGTGCCGTGACTCATCTCGGTTTGTTCAAACAGGAACTGCTTGAAGCCGATAATATCGAAGAAGTCGCTTTGCTCTTTGCAATGGAGATCGCCACAGAAACGGCAAAGCGCTACCCACTCTTTTTGCTCTTCAAGCCAGGCGGCTTCATCCATCAGCGTGTCGAGGCGGGAAATCGCAATCTTATTCACGATTTCACCGCGACGAACCAGCGTGATGCGGTCGAGTAATTTTTTACAGTGGGCGCAATGCGTCTGGCTGTGTTTAAAGTCTTTCAGGTAGCGGCTTAAAGGCCGTCTTTTAGATTGCTGCACCGTCATGATAACTCCTGGTTGTCAATACGTTGTGCGGCATTTCCAAGGCGAATGACTCACCTATAACTTACCCAGTTTGGTGCGCAGGCGTTTAATGGCCTGGCTGTGCAGCTGGCTCACCCGTGACTCGCCCACCTCCAGCACGGCACCAATCTCTTTGAGATTGAGCTCTTCCTGGTAATAGAGGGTTAACACCAGTTGCTCACGTTCCGGTAAAGCTTCAATCGCTTCCATCACGCGCTGGCGTAAATTCCCTTCCAGTAAGTGGTGTAACGGGTTTTCTTGCTGATGTTCATCCGTCACCAGCTCGATGCTATCGCCATGCTCTTCGCGCCACTCATCATAAGAGAAGAGTTGGCTGTTATTGGTATCGAGCAACATCTGACGATATTCTTCAACAGGAATGCCCAGACGTTCCGCCACTTCGGTTTCCGTCGCGTTGCGCCCCAGTTCCTGTTCCAGCTGCCCCATCGCATGCGCCACTTCGCGCGCGTTGCGGCGAACGCTGCGCGGCACCCAGTCGCGGCTGCGCAGCTCGTCCAGCATCGCACCACGAATACGCTGCACTGCGTAAGTCGTAAATGCCGTTCCTTGCAGAGCGTCGTACCGGTCAACTGCATTCAATAACCCGATACCGCCCGCCTGTAGCAGATCGTCCAGTTCCACGCTCGCCGGCAAACGCACCTGGAGGCGCAATGCTTCGTGACGCACCAGCGGAACATAACGCTGCCACAGCGAGTGTTTATCCATTACACCTTCAGCGGTATAGAGTGAATTCACGATAAACAGCCCTGCGTTAGTTGAGTTATCGGCATGATTATCCGATTCTGGAGGGGTTTTAATCGGGTGAATAGTGGGTGAAATGAGGGGTTATTTGGGGGGTTACGCTTGTGCGTGGATAGAAAAAACCCCGCCGAAGCGGGGTTTTAGCTTAATCAGGTGATTAGCCTTGCAGCAGAGACAGAACCTGCTGAGGAACCTGGTTAGCTTTGGACAGCACGGAGTTACCGGCCTGCTGGATGATCTGCGCTTTAGACATATTTGACACTTCGGTCGCATAGTCGGCGTCCTGAATACGGGACTGCGCTTCAGACAGGTTGGTGGTGGTGTTGTTCAGGTTGGTTACCGCAGAGCTCAGACGGTTCTGTACCGCACCCAGAGAAGAACGGAATTCGTCTACTGATGCGATTGCAGAGTCCAGCGCGGCCAGAGGGCTGGCTGTTTTAATGACAGAATTATCATTCACAGCATTAGTAGTGGTCGTTACTACAGCTTTGTCTACAGTAGCTGGTGAGGCAGTGGCATCACCTTTAGTGAATGCAACGGTTGCCTTAGTGTAGTTACCATCTGCATCCTTAGTTGCGTACTGAGTATCACCGTTTTTATCTTCATAAGTATACAAGTCGACAGCGTTGCCAGAAGCATCTTTAATGTCTGCGCTAGCAACTGTTACGTCATCAGTACCATCTTTACCTGTTACATTCGAGCCAACCGCAGTGAAACCACTGGTTACGTTGAAGTCATTGAGGCCCAGTTTAGTTGAATTGATTTCTCTTAAGTTAATTGAGATAGTCTCGCCATCATTCGCACCAACCTGAATTTTCATTTCCCCGGTTTTAGACAGCACATTCACGCCGTTGAACTGAGTCTGCTTGGAAACACGGTCGATCTCTTCCAGGCGGGATTTAATTTCATCCTGGATTGAAGACAGGTCAGAATCAGAGTTAGTACCGGTCGTTGCCTGAACGGTCAGTTCACGAACACGCTGAAGGTTGTTGTTGATTTCAGACAGTGCGCCTTCAGTGGTCTGCGCCAGAGAGATACCGTCGTTAGCGTTACGTGCAGCCTGAGTCAGACCTTTGATGTTAGAGGTGAAGCGGTTAGAGATTGCCTGGCCCGCAGCGTCATCTTTCGCGCTGTTGATACGCAGACCAGAAGACAGACGCTCGATAGAAGAAGACAGAGCGGACTGGTTCTTGTTGATGTTGTTCTGAGTGATCAGCGAGAGGCTGTTGGTATTAATGACTTGTGCCATGATTTCGATTCCTGTTGTTCATCAAATCTGTTTGGTTAGATTTGGGTTTCCACCCTTCGGCTTCATCGCCGTCAAAAGTGTTATCGTCTGGTCCAAACCAACCTTTAGATTTTTTTTCAGGATCGCGTTAATTTTTTTAGCCACGGAAAAGCTCTTCTCTATTACCGTTATTCCCGCCATTAAAAAAAAGAAATTAACCGTAAACTTTCCCCCATAAAAGCCGATAACCCCACTATTCGTTCTACGTGTCGATAGATTAAGGAATAAATATGGCAAGTATTTCATCATTGGGGATTGGATCGGGTCTTAAGTTAGCAGACATTCTGGATAGTCTGACCAAGGCCGAAAAAGAGCAGCTGACGCCGATTTCCAAACAACAGTCATCTTATACCGCCAAGCTGAGCGCTTACGGCACGTTGAAGAGTTCACTGGAAGCCTTTCAGACTGCCAACACCGCGCTGAATAAAGCCGACCTGTTTACGGCGACCAGCACGTCGAGCAGCTCCACGGCATTCAGCGCCACCACTACCGGCAGCGCGATTGCCGGTAAATACACCATCAGCGTGTCGCAGCTGGCGCAGGCGCAAACCCTGACGACCAAAAACGCGCAGCCGGATACCAAAACGGCCATTGCCACGGCTGACAGCAAGATCACCTTTACCGCCGGTAACGGTAAAGATCCGGTGACCGTCGATATCAGCGCGGCAAACTCCTCGCTGACCGGCATTCGCGATGCGATTAACAAAGCTGACGCCGGCGTGACCGCCAGTATTATTAACGTCGGTAATGGTCAGTATCGTCTGTCCATCACCTCCACCGAAACCGGGGCGGACAACGCGGTCAGCATCAGCGTGAGCGGCGACAGCGCCCTGCAATCCTTTATGGGTTACAACGGCACCAGCACCGACGCCAGCAACGGCATGACGGAAAGCGTCACCGCGCAGAACGCGAAGCTGAAGGTGAATAACGTCGATATCGAAAACAGCAGCAACACCATCAGCGATGCGCTGGAAGATATCACCCTGAACCTGAACGATGTCACCACCGGTAACCAGACGCTGACGATCGCTAAAGATACGTCGAAAGCGGAAACGGCGATGAAAGCCTGGGTGGATGCCTACAACACCCTCCAGGACAGCTTTGCATCGTTAACCAAATATACGGCGGTTGATGCGGGTACAGATGCGCAGGACTCCAGCAACGGCGCCCTGCTCGGAGACAGTACGCTGCGTACTATCCAGACGCAGCTGAAAACCATGCTGGGCAACTCCGTCGGCGGAACCGCCTATAAAACGCTGTCTCAGGTCGGTATTACTTCCGATCCAAGCACGGGCAAGCTGGAGCTGGATAGCGACAAGCTGAAAAAAGCGCTGACGGAGAACCCGGCTGCCGTGAAAGATTTGGTTGTGGGTGACGGTAAAACCACCGGGATCACCACCACCATGGCCACCCATCTGACTGACTGGCTTTCCAGTAAAGGGATTATTCAGGCTGCCAAAGATGGCGTAAGCAAAACGCTGAACAAGCTGACGGATCAATATAACTCAGTAAGCGAACGTATTGACGCAAGAGTGGCACAGTACAAAGCCCAGTTTACCCAACTGGACGTACTGATGACCTCGCTGAACAACACCAGCAGCTACCTGACGCAGCAGTTCGAAAATACGTCCAGCAACAAGTAGTAAACGCTAATCAGACCCGAGGGGGATAACATGTACGGCGCAAAAGGCACGCAAGCCTACGCAAAGATAGAAGTTGAAAGCGCGGTGATGAGCGCCAGCCAGCAGCAGCTGGTTATCATGCTATTTGATGGAGCCCTCAGCGCGCTGGTACGCGCGCGTCTGTTCCTGGCAGACGGTAATATCCCGGCAAAAGGGCTGGCGCTCTCAAAAGCCATCAACATTATCGAAAACGGGCTGAAGGTTGGCCTGGTGGAAAATAATGGGGATGAGCTTACGCAAAACCTGATTGCCCTTTATGCCTATATGGTACGTCGCCTCCTGCACGCCAACGTGAATAACGACGCCAGCGCCATCGAAGAGGTGGAAAACCTGCTGCGCAATATCGCTGACGGGTGGAAGGAGGTTGCCGGTACGCCACAACTGATGCAGGACGCCGTCTAATGAGTAACGCACCGCAACTTTATGCCCTTTATCAGCAACTCCTTGAGCAGAGCCAGTTGATGTTGCGACTGGCCCGGCAGGGACTATGGGATGATCTGATCATCTGTGAAACCGACTATGTTAATGCGGTGCACTCACTGGCTCGTCTCACTCAGGAAAGTGAACCTTCGACGCAGATTCAGGAGCAGCTTCGCCCGACGCTGCGGGTGATCCTGGACAACGAAGGCCAGGTAAAAACGTTGCTGCAAGCCAGAATGGATGAGCTGGCGAAGCTGGTCGGGCAATCTTCCATCCAGAAAACCGTTCTCTCCACCTACGGTAACCAGGGCGGTCATGTCCTGGTTCCGCAAAGTAATAGCGATATCAATTAGCCATTTAACTGGCGGGCAAACGTTAACCGTTTCGTTCGCCAGGCATTTCTGCCAAACCTGCTCCATACTTGAGTTTCGCGACCTCATGGAGATGGTGCATGCGCAACCCAACACTTTTACAATGTTTTCACTGGTACTACCCCACCGGCGGTGAACTGTGGCGAGAAGTCACGGCATTAGCCCCCAATCTGAACGAAATCGGCATCAATATGGTCTGGTTACCGCCGGCCTACAAAGGGGCATCCGGCGGCTATTCCGTCGGGTATGACTCTTATGACCTTTTCGACCTCGGTGAGTTTGACCAGAAAGGCAGCGTCGCCACCAAATACGGCGATAAAGCCCAGTTGCTGGAGGCCATCAACGCCTTAAAAAGTAACCAGATTGCGGTGCTTCTGGACGTGGTGGTCAACCACAAAATGGGGGCCGATGAGAAGGAACCCGTCCGCGTGCAGCGCGTGGATGCGCAGGATCGCACCCAAATCAGCGATGAGATCATCGAATGCGAAGCCTGGACGCGCTACACCTTTCCCGTTCGGGCCGGCCAGTATTCGCAGTTCATCTGGGATTACAAATGCTTTAGCGGTATCGACCACATTGAAAACCCCAATGAGGACGGTATCTTCAAAATCGTGAACGACTACACTGGCGAAGGCTGGAACGATCAGGTCGACGACGAGATGGGCAATTTCGATTACCTGATGGGTGAAAATATTGATTTTCGCAACCACGCGGTGACGGAGGAGATCAAATACTGGGCGCGCTGGGTGATGGAGCAAACCCACTGCGACGGCTTCCGCCTTGACGCGGTAAAACACATCCCGGCCTGGTTCTATAAAGAGTGGATTGAGCACGTCCAGGAGGTGGCCCCGCAGCCGCTGTTTATCGTGGCGGAATACTGGTCACACGAAGTGGATAAATTGCAGCACTACATCAATCAGGTGGACGGCAAAACCATGCTGTTTGATGCGCCACTGCAAATGAAATTTCACGAAGCCTCACGCCAGGGACGCGACTACGATATGAGCCAGATTTTCACCGGTACGCTGGTGGAAGCCGATCCGTTCCATGCCGTGACGCTGGTTGCCAACCACGACACCCAACCCTTGCAGGCGCTGGAAGCCCCGGTTGAAGCCTGGTTCAAACCGCTGGCCTACGCGCTCATCCTGCTGCGTGAAAACGGCGTGCCGAGCGTGTTCTACCCGGATCTTTTTGGCGCCAGCTATGACGACACCGGCGGGGATGGCGAGACGTATCACATCGATATGCCGGTGATTGAACAACTCCACGAGCTTATCCTCGCCCGGCAGCGTTTTGCCCACGGCGTGCAGACGCTGTTTTTCGATCATCCAAACTGCATTGCGTTCAGCCGCAGCGGGACTGAGGAGCACCCGGGCTGTGTGGTGGTGCTGTCGAATGGTGATGACGGCGAGAAGACGATCTGCCTCGGGGAAAATTACGGCAATAAGACCTGGCGTGATTTTTTAGGCAACCGCGAGGAAACCGTGACCACGGCGGCGGATGGCGAAGGGACGTTCTTCTGTAACGGGGGAAGCGTCAGCGTCTGGGTGATTGAGGACGCGCTGTAGGGCTGGAACAGTGCGGTCTGCGGACCCGCTCCCGAAGCGTACGCCATCCTCACAAAATAATGTCTGCACAGACGGCCCCCTCTCCCTTGAGGGAGAGGGCTGGGGTGAGGGGGAACATACGGCTCTGGTGGTCATTCCGTTCACGTTATGTTCCTTGCTACTCTGTCACAACATAACCGGTGAACGTGCCAGGGTGGCTCAGTCGCCACCACCCTGGCGACCCGGGCTTCCGGCGGAAAATCGCCGCTTCGCGGTGCCTTCGGCTTATTCCTTCCGGCTTATCGGGGACGGGCGGAGGTAACATCCCTGTAAAGCCCGCCCTCTCGGCGCATCCCTGCGCCTCGCCCCGGCCTACAGGAAACGCCTCAGCGATTTACAGCCGGACCAGAGCATCGCTGAAAGCCTTCAGTCGTTCTCAAACAAGTTTTTTGCTTCGGGTTAAAAGTTACGGAAGCTTACTCTCCAGCGGATTCTTACTCAGGTAATCTGCGCATTCCACCGTTGGACGGTCAACCTTGTACAGTTCCATACCGTCATACTCCAGCGCCGCCCCATCACGCTCCAGCGGATAGACATCCAGCTTACGCGTCACGTTATAATAATCATCTGAACGCAGCATGATCTTACCCGGCACCGCGATAACGCGCTGCCACTGACGGCAATCCAGCGTATCCCCTTCTGGCGTCACCACCAGCGTGGCGATCGCTTCCGGGCTCACCATCGCGCTCTGCGGCCCTTTCGACTGCCAGTAACCTGCCAGTTGCGAAGGTACCGGGTGCTTAATCACTTCCTGATAGTTATCTACCTGAACACATCCCGCTAACGTCAGCATCGCAGCCACAATTGCTACTTTTTTCATCATCTTTCCTGCATGCGAAGAAAAAAATATTGTGGCATTAAAGCCATCAGGCTGCCAGCGTAAGATAGGTATTGATTAAACCTGCATGCCCATCACTTCCTGGTATGCCGACACCAGCTTGTTACGCACCTGCAACCCCATCTGCAATGACACCGACGCTTTTTGCAGATCGGCCATCACATCGTTGAGCGCCACGCCGGGTTCGCCAAGGGTAAATCTCTCAGCCTGGGTACGGGCCGCGTTTTGCTTGTCGCTGATCCGGTCCAGCGCCGCATGCAGTTGACCGGCGAAACTGACGCCCGGCGGCTGGTCAGCCACGCTCTGATTACGGGCGGTCATCGCCGTTGCCTGTAACTGACTGAGTACCCCTTCAATGCCCTGTATAGCCATGACTCTCCCCTGGATGGTTTTTTACGAGGTCAAGACTAACAGCTTGTCAATAAGATAATGGCGGTAAATAGCGTTAAAAAACCAGGTTATTTGACGCATAGAAAATCCCGAATCATCAAATAATGGCAGGGCCATCAGTATGGAACTTTTGTCGTGTTTGCCGACCCGGGAGTCAGTTTTGTTTCTCTACACGAATAACGTAAACCACCAGGATTTAAGAGGTGCGCAATGAGTGCGACAGCAGCATCGACAGCGCCACAGAATAAATCACTCGAGTGGATGAACCGCCTTCGCGCCAACCCTAAGATCCCGTTGATTGTGGCAGGCGCTGCCGCCATTGCGATCGTTGTCGCGATGGTCTTATGGGCAAAAAGCCCCGATTACCGCACGCTCTACAGCAACCTTTCCGACCAGGATGGCGGTGCCATCGTCACCCAGTTGACCCAGATGAACATCCCGTATCGCTTTGCCGATAACGGCGGTGCACTTGAAGTACCGGCAGATAAAGTGCACGAGCTTCGCCTGCGTCTCGCCCAGCAGGGGCTGCCGAAAGGCGGCGCGGTTGGGTTTGAGCTGCTGGATCAGGAAAAATTCGGCATCAGTCAGTTCAGCGAGCAGGTTAACTACCAGCGCGCGCTGGAAGGTGAGCTGGCCCGTACGATTGAAACCTTAGGCCCGGTGAAAAGTGCCCGTGTGCACCTGGCGATGCCTAAGCCGTCCCTGTTTGTCCGCGAACAAAAGTCCCCTTCTGCCTCTGTGACCGTTAACCTCGAACCTGGCCGTGCGCTGGATGAAGGGCAGATCAGCGCCGTCACGCACCTGGTCTCCAGCGCGGTGGCCGGTCTGCCGCCAGGTAACGTCACGCTGGTGGATCAGAGCGGTCATCTGCTGACGCAGTCCAACACCGCCGGGCGCGATCTCAACGACGCCCAGCTGAAATACGCCGCCGACGTGGAAGGCCGTCTTCAGCGTCGCATTGAAGCGATTCTGGGCCCGGTGGTCGGCAGCAGCAATGTGCACGCGCAGGTCACCGCGCAGATTGATTTCTCGAATAAAGAACAGACCGAAGAGCAGTACGCTCCGAACGGGGATGCCTCCCGCGCCGTGTTACGCTCGCGTCAGATCAATGAGACGGAACAGGTCGGCGGCCAGTATCCTGGCGGTGTGCCGGGCGCGCTCTCTAACCAGCCTGCGCCTGCCAACGCCGCGCCAATCTCCACCCCGCCGGCAAACCCGCAGAACGGTCAGCAAACGAATCAGCAGACGACCTCGACCGCGAACAGTACCGGCCCGCGTAACAGCAGCCGTAACGAAACGACCAACTACGAAGTCGACCGGACCATCCGCCATACCAAACTGAACACGGGCGATATTCAGCGTCTCTCTGTTGCCGTGGTGGTGAACTACAAAACGCTGCCGGACGGTAAACCGCTGCCGCTCACGGCGGAGCAGATGAAGCAGATCGAAGATTTGACCCGCGAAGCGATGGGCTTCTCTGAAAAACGTGGCGATACCCTCAACGTTGTGAACTCACCGTTCAACCCGGTGGATGAGACCGGTGGCGAACTGCCGTTCTGGCAACAGCAGGCGTTCTTCGATCAGCTGATGTCCGCAGGCCGCTGGCTGCTGGTGCTGATTGTCGCGTGGCTGCTGTGGCGTAAGGGCGTTCGTCCTCAGCTACAGCGTCGTGCTGAAGCCGAGAAAGCCGCGCTGGAACAGAAGAACGCGCGTCCGGACGAGGAAGAAGCGGTTGAAGTTCGTCTCAGCAAAGATGAACAGATGCAGCAGCGTCGTGCTAACCAGCGCATGGGCGCAGAGGTGATGAGCCAGCGCATTCGCGAAATGTCAGATAACGATCCGCGCGTCGTCGCGCTGGTCATCCGCGGTTGGATGGGTAACGAACATGAGTAATACGCTTACAGGCACCGATAAGAGCGTCATCCTGCTGATGACCATTGGGGAAGATCGCGCGGCGGAGGTGTTTAAACACCTCTCCCAGCGAGAAGTGCAGATCCTCAGCGCGGCGATGGCCAACGTGCGCCAGATCTCTAACAAGCAGCTGACCGAGGTGCTGGCGGAGTTTGAGCAGGAAGCCGAGCAGTTTGCCGCCCTCAACGTCAACGCCAACGAATACCTGCGCTCCGTGCTGGTTAAGGCGCTGGGCGAAGAGCGCGCCGCCAGCCTGCTGGAAGATATTCTCGAAACGCGCGACACCGCCAGTGGGATCGAAACGCTCAACTTTATGGAGCCGCAAAGCGCCGCCGATCTTATTCGCGACGAGCACCCGCAGATTATCGCCACCATTCTGGTCCACCTCAAACGGGGCCAGGCGGCCGATATTCTGGCGCTGTTCGACGAGCGCCTGCGCCACGACGTGATGCTGCGTATCGCCACCTTCGGCGGCGTCCAGCCAGCCGCGCTGGCGGAGCTGACCGAAGTGCTGAACAACCTGCTCGACGGCCAGAACCTCAAGCGCAGCAAAATGGGCGGCGTGAGAACGGCAGCGGAAATCATCAACCTGATGAAAACGCAGCAGGAAGAGGCGGTTATTACGGCGGTACGCGAGTTCGACGGCGAGCTGGCGCAGAAAATTATCGACGAGATGTTCCTGTTCGAAAACCTGGTCGAAGTGGACGACCGCAGCATCCAGCGCCTGCTCCAGGAGGTGGACTCCGAATCGCTGCTTATCGCCCTCAAAGGCGCCGAGCAGCCGCTGCGCGAGAAGTTCCTGCGCAACATGTCCCAGCGTGCGGCCGATATCCTGCGCGACGACCTGGCCAACCGTGGCCCGGTGCGTCTGTCTCAGGTGGAAAACGAACAGAAAGCGATCCTGCTTATTGTTCGTCGACTGGCCGAAACCGGCGAGATGGTGATTGGCAGCGGAGACGACACCTATGTCTGATGAACTGTCGTGGAAGCGCTGGACGCCTGACGACCTCTCCCCTCCCAGCGCAGAGTTCACCCCTGCCGTTGTGTCGTCCGACGAGGGCGACGCCGGGGCGGGCGAACCCGAGCTGAGTGAAGAGGAACAGCGCGCCCAGTTGCTGGCCCAGATGCAAATGCAGGCGCACGAACAGGGCTTCAATGCAGGGATGAACGAAGGCCGTCAGACCGGGCACGCACAGGGTTATCAGGAAGGGCTGGCGAAAGGTTTAGAGCAGGGCATCGAGCAGGCGCGCCAGCAGCAGGCGCCGCTACATGCCCGCATGCAGCAGCTGGTGAGCGAGTTTCAGCACACGCTGGATGCGCTCGACAGCGTGATTGCCGCGCGCCTGATGCAGATGGCGCTGGAGGCGGCCCGTCAGGTGATCGGCCAGACGCCGATAGTGGATAACGCCGCGCTGATTAAGCAGATCCAGGGGCTACTCCAGCAGGAGCCGCTGTTCAGCGGCAAACCGCAGCTGCGCGTTCATCCTGATGATTTGCAGCGCGTGGAAGAGAGCCTCGGCGCGACGCTGAGCCTGCACGGCTGGCGGCTGCGCGGCGATCCGTCACTTCATCATGGAGGCTGTAAGGTCTCGGCGGATGAGGGCGATCTGGATGCCAGCGTCGCGACCCGCTGGCAGGAACTGTGCCGCCTGGCGGCACCGGGAGTCGTCTGATGACCGCTCGCCTTACGCGCTGGCTTAACACGCTTGATAATTTTGAAACGAAGATGGCGCAGCTGCCATCCGTTCGTCGTTATGGACGCCTGACGCGCGCCACCGGTCTGGTTCTGGAAGCCACGGGGCTGCAACTTCCGCTCGGCGCCACCTGCGTGATTGAGCGTCAGGACGGGGGCGACACGCGTGAAGTGGAAAGCGAAGTGGTCGGGTTCAACGGTCAGCGCCTGTTTCTGATGCCCCTTGAAGAAGTGGAAGGGATTTTGCCCGGCGCCCGCGTCTACGCGAAAAACATTAGCGGTGACGGCCTGCAAAGCGGCAAACAGCTGCCGCTCGGTCCGGCGCTGCTGGGCCGCGTCCTGGACGGAAGCGGAAAACCGCTCGATGGCCTGCCCTCCCCTGATACCACCGAAACCGGCGCGCTGATCACCCAACCCTTCAACCCGCTGCAACGCACGCCAATCGAGCACGTACTGGATACCGGCGTGCGGCCGATTAACGCCCTGCTCACGGTGGGACGCGGCCAGCGTATGGGGCTGTTTGCCGGCTCCGGCGTGGGTAAATCGGTCCTGCTCGGCATGATGGCGCGTTATACCCAGGCGGACGTGATCGTCGTGGGGCTGATTGGTGAGCGTGGTCGCGAAGTCAAAGATTTCATCGAAAACATTCTGGGTACGGAGGGCCGCGCCCGCTCGGTGGTGATCGCCGCGCCTGCGGACGTGTCGCCGCTGCTGCGTATGCAGGGTGCCGCCTACGCCACGCGTATTGCGGAAGATTTCCGCGACCGGGGCCAGCACGTTCTGCTGATTATGGACTCCCTGACCCGCTACGCGATGGCGCAGCGTGAGATTGCACTGGCCATCGGCGAGCCGCCCGCGACCAAAGGCTACCCGCCGTCGGTCTTCGCCAAGCTCCCGGCGTTGGTTGAGCGCGCGGGGAACGGCATCAGCGGCGGCGGCTCCATCACCGCGTTCTATACGGTACTGACCGAAGGTGATGACCAGCAGGACCCGATTGCCGACTCCGCACGCGCGATCCTCGACGGCCATATCGTGCTGTCGCGCCGTCTGGCCGAAGCCGGGCACTACCCGGCGATTGATATTGAAGCGTCGATCAGCCGTGCGATGACGGCCCTGATCACCGAGCAACACTACGCCCGCGTGCGTAACTTCAAACAACTGCTCTCCAGCTTCCAGCGCAACCGCGATCTGGTAAGCGTCGGGGCGTACGCCAAAGGCAGCGACCCGATGCTCGATAAAGCGATTGCCCTCTGGCCGCAGCTGGAGGCATTTCTGCAACAGGGTATTTTTGAACGCGCCGACTGGGAAGATTCCCTCCAGGCACTGGAGCTGATTTTCCCGCAGGTGTAACACAGGTGGAGGGCGAAGGTCATGGCGCAGAACAGCGCGTTATCAACGCTGAAAGATCTGGCTGAAAAAGAAGTTGATGATGCCGCATTGCAGCTTGGTGCAATGCGACGCGGGTGCCAGCAGGCTGAAGAACAGTTGAAGATGTTAATCGACTATCAGCATGAATATCGCACCAACCTTAACACCGACATGACGCAGGGCATTGGTAGCCAGCGCTGGATTAACTATCAGCAGTTTATCCAGACGCTGGAAAAGGCGATTGAGCAGCATCGCCAGCAGCTTAACCAGTGGACGCAAAAAGTCGATACCGCGCTGAATTTCTGGCGCGAGAAAAAACAGCGGTTGCAGGCCTGGCAAACCCTACAGGACCGGCAGATTGCAGCCTCGACCCTGGCGGAAAACCGTCTGGATCAGAAAAAAATGGATGAGTTTGCCCAGCGCGCATCAATGAGGAAACCTGAATGATCACACTGCAACAACTGCTGATGACCGACAGCGACCCGTCCGGCGGCACGCTTGCCGGGAAAGGCGCTGAGGGCGCGCAAGATTTTCTCTCTCTGCTGGCGGGCGCGCTGACCGAGACCACTGGCAAAGGCAAAGATGCCCCGCTGACGCTGGCGGATCTGAAAGCGGCGGGCAGCAAGCTCTCGACAGCGGCAAAGGAAAAAAACGGTGATACCACGCTCCAGGCCAAAATCGCCGAACTGCTCTCCCGTCAGGAGACTCTAACTGATGAAGATACCGCCGTCTCCCTGCAAAGCCTCGTCTCCGGCCTGAAACCCGCCGCGAATACGGATGCGCTGAAGGCGCTGACCCAGCCGGAGGCGAAAACAAACAGCGAGACCACGACTGAAGAAGAGGAGCTGGCCGGGTTAAGCGCGCTGATGGCGATGTTACCGCACCAGCAGACCACCACCCCGGTAGCGACGCAGCCTGCGAGCACCGGGGAGATCGCCCCCCGTGCCGCCCTCCCCTCTGCGCTAGCCCAGACGGATAACGGCCAGCATCAGCCGCTTAGCCATGCGTTAACGGGTCAGGAAAAAATGCCGGTTCAGGACAGCGACACCTCGCTGCCCGCCACGGCAGCCGTTACGCCAGCCGTCGCCGCCGTCGCGGAGAAGCAGGACGTAGCGAGCGCGGCGTCGCCTGCCGCCAGCCCAACCGCGACGCTGGCCCCGATCGTCAGTCACCTGGCGCCTTCACAGCCTGCCGCTACCGTTGCGACAGCGCCGGTGTTAAGCCAGCCGCTGGGCACGCACGAATGGCAGCAGAATCTGAGCCAGCACATCACCCTGTTCACCAGACAGGGACAGCAGACCGCAGAGCTGCGTCTGCACCCGGAAGATCTGGGTCAGGTGCAAATTTCGCTTAAGCTGGATGACAACCAGGCACAGTTGCAGATGGTTTCGCCCCACAGCCACGTTCGCGCGGCGCTGGAAGCGGCCCTGCCGATCCTGCGCACGCAGCTTGCGGAAAACGGCATTCAGCTTTCCCAAAGCAGCGTCAGCAGCGAGGGCTTTACCGGGCAGCAGCAGTCCTCATCCGGGCAGCAACAGCACGCTTCGCGTTCCGGCCAGCATGGCGGGTTTAACGATGAGAGTGAAGAGTTATTGCCTGCCCCTGCCGCCCTGCAATCCGCCGCGCGCGGCAGCCGTGCCGTAGACATCTTTGCCTAAACGCCAGAGGTAACGTGATTATCCCCGTCTTTTCCACGCTTTGACCTAAGCCGGACACGGGATAATCACCGTATTAAGCTGTACCGAAACAGGAAGCTCGTATCAGATGACAGACTCCGCTATCACCAAAAAAAGCAAGCGTTCCATCTGGATCCCGCTGCTGGTGTTGATTACCCTCGCGGCCTGCGCCACCGCAGGCTACAGTTACTGGCGTATGCAGCAGGAACCCTCCAGCGCGGCCGCCAAAGCTGAAGCGCCGCCTCCACCGGCGCCGGTCTTCTACCCGCTGGATACGTTCACCGTGAACCTGGGCGATGCGGATCGCGTGCTTTACGTGGGTATTACGCTGCGTCTGAAAGATGAAGCGACCCGTGCACGTCTGAACGACTACCTGCCAGAAGTGCGTAGCCGTCTGCTGCTGCTGTTTTCTCGTCAGGATGCCTCCGCGCTCGCCACCGATGTGGGCAAGCAAAAGCTGGTCGATGCCATCAAACAGACGCTGGCGACCCCGCTGGTAAACGGCCAACCTAAGCAGGAAGTCACTGACGTTCTGTATACAGCCTTCATTCTGCGGTAACGACATGGGCGACAGTATTCTTTCTCAGGCAGAAATCGATGCGCTGCTCAACGGCGACAGCGATAAGAGTGACGAACCGAAACCGGGTCTGACCGGCGACGATAATATTCGTCCCTACGATCCCAATACCCAGCGTCGCGTGGTGCGCGAGCGTTTACAGGCGCTGGAGATCATCAACGAACGTTTCGCACGTCAGTTCCGTATGGGGCTGTTTAACCTGCTGCGTCGTAGCCCGGATATCACCGTCGGTGCCATCCGCATTCAGCCGTATCATGAGTTTGCCCGCAACCTGCCGGTGCCAACCAACCTTAACCTGATCCATCTGAAACCGCTGCGCGGTACCGGCCTGGTGGTGTTCTCGCCAAGCCTGGTGTTCATCGCAGTGGACAACCTGTTCGGTGGCGATGGCCGTTTCCCGACCAAAGTGGAAGGCCGGGAGTTTACCCATACCGAACAGCGCGTGATTAACCGCATGCTGAAGCTGGCGCTGGAATCCTACAGCGACGCGTGGAAAGCGATTAACCCGCTGGAAGTGGAGTACGTGCGTTCCGAGATGCAGGTGAAATTTACCAACATCACCACCTCCCCGAATGACATCGTCGTGAATACCCCGTTCCACGTCGAGATCGGCAACCTGACGGGTGAGTTCAACATCTGCCTGCCGTTCAGCATGATTGAACCGCTGCGCGAACTGCTAGTGAACCCGCCGCTGGAGAACTCACGTCACGAAGATCAGAACTGGCGTGAGAACCTGGTGCGTCAGGTGCAGCACTCGCAGCTGGAGCTGGTAGCCAACTTTGCCGACATCTCCATGCGGTTATCGCAGATCCTGAAATTACAACCCGGCGACGTTTTGCCGATAGATAAACCCGACCGCATTATTGCCCATGTGGATGGCGTACCCGTGCTGACAAGCCAGTACGGCACGATTAACGGCCAGTATGCGTTACGCGTTGAGCACTTGATCAACCCGATTTTGAATTCGCTGAATGAGGAACAGCCCAAATGAGTGACATGAACAATCCGTCCGATGAAAACAGCGGAGCACTGGACGATCTGTGGGCTGACGCGTTAAACGAGCAGAAAACGACGCCGACGAAAAGCGCGGCAGACGCGGTCTTTCAGCAGTTAGGCGGCGGCGACGTCAGCGGCACGTTGCAGGACATCGACCTGATTATGGACATTCCGGTCAAGCTCACCGTTGAGCTGGGTCGCACCCGCATGACCATTAAAGAGCTGCTGCGCCTGACGCAGGGTTCCGTGGTGGCGCTTGACGGTTTAGCGGGTGAGCCGCTGGATATTCTGATCAACGGCTACCTGATTGCACAAGGCGAAGTGGTGGTGGTGGCCGATAAATACGGCGTACGTATCACCGACATCATTACCCCTTCCGAACGTATGCGTCGTCTGAGCCGTTAAGTATGAAAACCCAGGCAACACTGTCCGCGCCCTCCGCCGTACCCGGCTCACCGCTGCTCCAGGTGAGCGGCGCGCTGTTCGGTATTATTGCCTTTATCCTTATCGCCGCCTGGCTGGCAAAGCGTTTCGGTCTGGCGGGGAAAACGGCCGGTACCCGCGGGTTGAAGGTCAGCGCCAGCACCCCGCTAGGACCGCGCGAACGCGTGGTCATTGTGGAGGTGGAAGATGCGCGACTGGTGCTGGGCGTGACCGCCTCCAGCATTAACGTTCTTCACACGCTGCCCCCTGCGCCTGCCACGGTGGAGGCTAACGCCCAGGCCCCTGCGGATTTCCAGTCCGTTATGAAGAGTTTGCTCAAGCGTCCCGGGAGATCCTGATGCGCCGTTTGTTATTCCTTACGCTGGCAGGCCTGGGCCTGTTCGCGCCCTCTGTGTATGCGCAACTGCCGGGGCTGGTTTCCACGCCGCTGGCGAACGGGGGACAAAGCTGGTCCCTGTCCGTGCAGACGCTGGTGTTCATCACCTCGCTGACCTTTATCCCGGCGATCCTGCTGATGATGACCAGCTTCACCCGCATCATCATTGTGTTTGGTCTGCTGCGAAATGCGCTCGGCACACCGTCCGCACCGCCCAATCAGGTGCTGCTGGGTTTAGCCCTGTTCCTGACCTTTTTCATTATGTCGCCGGTTATCGACAAGATTTACACCGAGGCGTACCAGCCGTTCAGCGAAGATAAAATTTCCATGCAGGTTGCCCTGGAAAAGGGGGCTCAGCCATTACGTGAATTTATGCTTCGCCAGACGCGCGAAGCGGATTTGGCCCTGTTTGCCCGTCTCGCTAACACGGGCGAGTTACAGGGACCGGAAGCGGTGCCGATGCGCATCCTGCTGCCAGCGTATGTCACCAGCGAGCTGAAAACCGCGTTCCAGATTGGCTTCACCATTTTCATTCCGTTCCTGATTATCGACCTGGTGATCGCCAGCGTCCTGATGGCGCTCGGGATGATGATGGTTCCGCCCGCGACCATTGCCCTGCCCTTTAAGATCATGCTGTTCGTGCTGGTCGACGGCTGGCAGCTGCTGGTCAGCTCGCTGGCGCAGAGTTTCTACAGTTGAGGAGCGCGCAATGACGCCTGAGTCGGTCATGATGATGGGCACGGAGGCGATGAAAGTCGCGATTGCTGTCGCCGCGCCCCTGCTGCTGGTTGCGCTAGTCACCGGTCTGATTATCAGTATTCTCCAGGCCGCCACGCAGATTAACGAAATGACCCTGTCGTTCATCCCGAAGATCATTGCCGTCTTCGTGGCGATTATCGTTGCCGGGCCATGGATGCTCAATTTGCTGCTGGACTATATGCGCAACCTGTTCACCAATCTGCCTTACATCATCGGCTGACGGACGATGCTGCATTTCACCAGCGATCAGTTTGTTCAGTGGCTCGGGATCTATTTCTGGCCGATGCTGCGCATCATGGCGCTGATCTCCACCGCCCCCATACTCAGTGAAAAGTCGGTGCCTAAACGCGTCAAAATTGGGCTGGGCATGGTTATCACGATTATCGTTGCCCCTTCCCTGCCGGCGGTGGATATTCCGATTTTTTCCCCGAACGCCGTCTGGATTGCCCTGCAACAGGTGATGATTGGCGTGGCGGTCGGGTTCACGATGCAGCTCGCCTTCGCCGCGGTACGAACGGCGGGTGAACTTATCGGTTTGCAAATGGGCCTGTCTTTCGCGACGTTCGTTGACCCGGGCAGCCACCTGAATATGCCCGTGCTGGCACGTATTATCGACCTGCTGGCGATGCTGTTGTTTCTCTCGTTCAACGGCCACCTGTGGCTCATCTCGATGCTGGTGGACACCTTCCACACGCTGCCGATTGGCGACAACCCGGTCAACAGCAACGCGTTTCTGGCGCTGGTGAGGGCTGCCGGGCTGATCTTCCTCAACGGGCTGATGCTGGCGCTGCCGATCATTACCCTGCTGCTCACCGTTAACCTCGCATTAGGTTTACTCAACCGAATGGCTCCGCAGCTGTCGGTATTCGTCATCGGCTTTCCGGTGACGTTGACGGTTGGCCTTTTATTAATGTCATTATTGATGCCACTTATCGCCCCCTTCTGCGAACATTTATTCAGTGAGATATTCAATCTGTTAGCGGATATTGTTAGCGAACTTCCACGCAAATAATAACCCGCAGTGTTTGCAATGTCTTTCTGAGGATATTCCTAAAATTAATCTCGAAAAACATCTACCAGGATATATCTGACGCGGTTTAAATGTTTCTAACCACCTCACAATACTTAATATTTACTTTACTTTAAGATGATTCCTGGCAAATTATACGTAACTTTACGGGATAGTGAGTTCGCCTGAAAGTCTTTGTCATGCTCACAGGTTTTATTAGATTTTTTCCATCCCGTATGGCTGTTTATGAGCTCTCAGGCAGGTGGTGAATTATCGTTACGCATTGAGTGAGGGTATGCCATGTCAACGATCATTATGGATTTATGCAGCTACACCCGGCTAGGGTTAACCGGGTACTTAGCAAGCAGAGGGGTTAGAAAGAGAGACATCAACGATGCACACACCGTTGAAGAACTCGCAGCCGCTTGTGACGCCCACAAGCCCGGCGTGGTGTTTATTAATGAGGACTGTTTCATTCACGACCCCGCTAACAGTCAGCACATTAAGCAGATCATTAATCAGCATCCTAAGACCCTGTTCATTGTTTTTATGGCGATCGCCAATATTCATTTCGATGAGTATTTGTTGGTGCGTAAAAACTTATTAATCAGCTCGAAATCGATTAAACCAGAGTCACTTGATGACATTCTGGGCGATTATTTGAATAAAGAAGTTAAGAATGTAGGGGCGATTAACTTACCCACCCTATCATTAAGCAGAACTGAATCAAGTATGCTAAGAATGTGGATGGCTGGACAAGGGACAATTCAGATCTCAGACCAGATGAATATCAAGGCAAAAACAGTATCGTCACACAAAGGAAATATTAAAAGGAAAATTAAAACGCATAATAAGCAAGTGATATACCATGTCGTACGCCTGACAGATAATGTGACGAATGGGATTTTCGTTAATATGCGCTAATTTGCACGGCCATGTTGTACCCTACCTTGATCTCTGGCCTGGCCAGAGATTTTGCTTTTAAGCAGCCGGAGCCGGGGAGAAGACGCCCCCGACGCCGCCCTATTCCGCCGTTTCCACAAAGATCCCATCCGGGTGCCCCAGTTCGTTGAAGAACCAGATGCCGAGCGGGTAATCTTCCAGCGACACCAGATACATTGTGCCTTCATTAAACTCTTCTATTGCCAGAACCACGCCCGGGCGGCGCGGCCCACCGTCCGTTTTGACGGTTACCCGATCGTTGACCTTCATACATTCCTCCTGTGGTTTTGAGCCAGTGTAGAACAAATTACATTGCCTGGCATCGCCGCCTGGCGCGAATGGCGTTTTTGTGTGCGGTCTATACTTAGCTGTTGAGACGGTTAAATGAGGAGCCCGCCATGAAGACTGACAAAGAGTACAGCGACACCATTAAGCGTGAGGTTGAAGTGGATGTCGATGCCCTGCTTGCCGCCATCAATGAAATTAGTGAGTCCGAAGTTCATCGCGCGGAGGATAATTCAGACCGTGTCGTGGTCAATGGTCGGGATTACCATACCTACCGTGAACTGGCTGAAGCATTCGAGCTGGATATCCATGACTTTAGCGTCTCGGAGACGAACCGCTAAGACGAAAAAAATCCCGGTCATGGGGATGACCGGGATCAAACTTGCTTATGCAAGAAGCACTTGTAAATTCGTTACACCAGGAAATCTGATGCAGGTAAGACGTTATCCCCAACAGAATTGTCTTACAAGCATATATTCTCTTAGCGAATATTATATTTTATACATGTGAATTTTGGTTATGAGTATAAACCTGCGCCGCGTGTGGGTTTGTCGGGATCGTTTCCACTTAAACGGCGCTTCAATGCCTATTTTTTTTAAGATTTTTCTTAGGAAAAAGCATCATCCGGGAGACATTATGCCTTCGCTTGAGGAGACTCTTCTTGTCTTTACCGACCTCGACGGCACGCTGTTGGATTTTCACACCCTTGACTGGCAGCCTGCGGCCCCGTGGCTGGAAAAATTAATGGATGAACAGATACCGGTCATTCTGTGCAGCAGCAAAACCGCGTCCGAGATGGATGACATCCAGCAGGAACTGGGGCTTGGCGGGCTGCCCTACATTGCGGAAAACGGCGCGGTGATCCAGCCTGACGTACGGTGGGAAAACGCCGCACGGTTCATCTCAGAAAAGAAGCATGACGATATCCGGCAGTGTATTGCCCGGGTACGCCAGGAGATGCATCTGAAATTCACCACCTTCGATGATGTGGACGAGCACGTAGTCGCCGAATGGACCGGGCTGAGCCGTCCCCGTTCGGTGCTTGCGCGCAAGCACGAGGCTTCCGTGACGCTGATCTGGCGTGACAGTGATGAACAAATGAGATACTTTGCCGCCGAACTCGCCCGGCAGCGGCTGAAGATCGTCCAGGGTGCACGCTTCTGGCATATTCTGGACACCTGCTGCGGCAAAGACGTGGCGGTTCACTGGCTTGTGGACCAGTATCGCCTGCACGAGGGCTACGAACCGACGACGCTAGGCCTGGGCGACGGCCCCAATGATGCCCCGCTGCTGGACAGCGTAGGCTTCGCCGTGGTGGTGAAAGGCTTCAACCGGGAGGGTATCAGCCTTATAAACAACGATCCAGCCCGGGTTTATCACACTCAGCACACCGGGCCGACCGGCTGGTGCGAGGGACTTGATTACTTTTTGAGGTGATCTTGCCAGATGACCCGGTTACGCCCGCGCTGTTTCGCCTCATACAGACGCGCATCGGCGGTGGATTGCAGATTTTCGAAGTGATAATTGCCCTTCTCCTGCGCACCAGAGACGCCAAACGACGCACTCACGCGCAGGGTGGTACTTTTCTTAATCAGGATCTCTTTGCTGTCGATACGCTCGCGGATCTGCTCTGCGACTTCCGCCGCCTCTTCAAGCGTCATGCCGGGCAGCACCACACAGAACTCTTCCCCCCCGACGCGTCCGGCAATATCTTTATCACGGAGGGTGCTGGCAATCAGCCCCGCGGCATGGGACAACACCTTATCACCCGCCTGATGCCCGAACCGATCATTGATACTCTTGAAGCAGTCAAGATCGATCTGAATGACCGAGAAAGGCAGCGACTGCTGTTCACACTGCTTCGCCAGTATTTTCGCCTGATCAAACAGCGATCCACGATTATTCAGCCGGGTCAGAGGGTCATGCCAGGCCTGCCATTGCAGCGAGTTCTGCATCGAATACATATTACTGACCATGCGCCGGATCACCAGCCATGAGATGAGCAGCATCGCGGTGAACAGCGCCCAAAGCAATGCCAGCACAATGCTGATGCTACCGAAATCGCCGCGCACCCCTTCATCCAGGGTGTGCACGCGCAGGATGACGCCATCAAAATGGTCAAGACGCTCCCAGCTGACAAAACGACTCCCCAGACGAATGCCGCCTTCGGAATCCGATTCTATCGCGTGCGCTATCTGGGCTAATTCGCGCGCGTCAAAATGATTAACGTCCACAGCAGGTGACTCAGATGTCGCAAGCAGGGTAAGCCGGCTGTCATACAGCTGGTATTCCCCTTCCGGGTTATCGCCCACGGCTTCCACCAGCAGGCGACGCAGGGTGGCAAAGGTGAAATCCATCGCCACCACGCCATACCAGACGTGATGGTAATAAACCGGCACGCTGGCGGTAATCAGCGGCTTTTTGCCCACAAAAGAGGAAGGCGGCGAGATAAACCAGCGCACGGCACGCGCACGGTTTTCACGCTCGGACTGTTGGGTAAACCAGGGCTGAGTGACCAGATGATAATAGCGCTGCACGATATCGCTGGAATTTCCCGGCGTATCCGTTTCCAGAAAGAATCCGGCGCGAGAGACATAAATCACGCGCTCTTCGTTGCGGGAAGGGCTGGATGCCAGACGCAGTAAATACCCCACTTCAAGCGCCGCGGACAATTCATTATCAAGGTACTCATCATCACGGTTCAGAAGAGTGGTCTTTTCAACGAAGGCATCCGAAACACCGTTGATCGGTAATGTGCGCCGTTTATCAACCGCAATTTGCCAGGTGGGAGACGTGCGCAAATGCGCAAAACGCTTTACCGCATCATGCAGCGCGCCAAACGCCAGCGGCGTTTCCAGCGCATCATGCATGCTGTGGCGAAAAAACAGCATTTTATCGACGCTGAACTGAAGCTGTCTGTCCAGCGCACTGGCAACCGTTTCCAGATGGTTACGCTGGCTGGAGATATAAGCATCTTCCAGTACCACAACTTCGCGCCAGGTCAGGAGAGTGGAAAAAATCAGGACAACGATAAAACAGAGGTTAACAATCAAACTGGGATTGCTACGCTTATGCAGCCACTGCAAAAAAGATTGTTTTACAACAAAGGTATCGTGCTGCACACACACTCCCTGATTGTCGCTCACCATCCGATATGATAAGTCTTCTGCCAGTAAAAACGCCCGGCAAGGCCGGGCGTTGTGTGATTAAGCCTTGTCGCGTTTTTGCCTTTTATTAGCAGGCTGAAGCTCGTCTTCACGAAAAGCCTCCCGCTTAATGCCGTATCCATCATGCCACCGACACTCCACCATTCCGCTGGAATACCCGGTGACGATCATGCCTGACCACCATTTTTAGGCTTAACTTCATCACTGATCAAAAAGACCATACCTGCCTCCTGTATCAGGGTGAAACGTTTTCAATTTAGACGAGGAATAGTCTTTTTGCACCCGGGGTCAGCAATAATTAATGCGATTTCCCGCGTACTTTTTCAACCAGCTTAACAACGGCTACCACAATCAGACCGACGAGAAAGCCCAGCACGAGGTTAAGCAATGTGGGCAGGATCGCAGCGACTACCGCTCCCTGGCCTGACGCAAAATGTTCAATCATGTGATGCAGCGAAGCAACACCGTGCACGATAATTCCACCGCCGACCAGGAACATTGCCAGGGTTCCCACCACCGATAAGGTTTTCATCAGCCACGGCGCTACCACCAGCAGGCTTTTCCCGATGCCGCGCGCAATTGCGCTGGATTTTTTTTCCAGCCAGAAGCCGATATCGTCCAGCTTGACGATCAGCCCGACCAGACCATAAACCCCTATCGTCACGAGGATCGCAATGCCGGACAGGATCAGCACCTGGTTCATCAGAGGGGCTTCTGAGACGATCCCCAGCGTAATCGCCACAATTTCGGCCGAGAGGATGAAGTCAGTACGGATCGCGCCTTTGACCTTATCGCGCTCGAACGTTTTTGGATCCTGCGCGGCCAGCGCTTCCAGACGCTGCTGGCGCATTTCCGGGGTGTCTTTCTCTTTGCGTGCAGCGAACATATGCAACACTTTTTCGGCACCCTCGAAGCACAGGAACGCCCCGCCAATCATCAGCAGGGGCGTAATGGCCCAGGGTATAAAGGCGCTAATCAGCAACGCCAGCGGAACGAGGATCACCTTGTTAATAAAGGACCCTTTCGCTACGCCCCACACCACCGGCAACTCACGGTTCGCCCGCACGCCGCTGACCTGCTGCGCGTTCAACGACAAATCATCTCCCAGTACCCCGGCGGTTTTTTTCGCCGCCAGTTTTCCCATAACCGAAATGTCATCCAGCAAGGTGGCGATATCATCCAGCAATGTTAATAAGCTACTTCCTGCCAAAATCTCTATCCTTCTTTTTTTGCTAATTAAGTGAATAGTATGGAACAAAACTCACCGCCCGGAAACAGGCACCTCACGTCAACAAAAATTTCACATTAACTACACAATTAAAGCACTCGCCAGCCCGATAGTTTTGGCGTTAACTATGAGCGAACTTTTTATTTCGTCGTGAGGGACTATGCGTTTTCGGCATTTATTACCGCTCATTGGAGCACTCTTTTCTCTTTATATCATCTGGGGATCCACCTATTTTGTCATTCGTATAGGCGTGGAAAGCTGGCCCCCGCTGATGATGGCCGGTATTCGTTTCCTTACGGCCGGCGTGCTGCTGATGGCATTTTTATTGCTGCGCGGCCACAGGCTACCGCCGCTGCGTCCCCTGCTTAACGCCGCCCTGATTGGCCTGCTGCTGCTGGCGGTGGGCAATGGCGCGGTAACCGTCGCCGAGCACCAGAACGTACCGTCGGGCATCGCCGCCGTGGTCGTCGCGACCGTGCCGCTGTTTACGCTCTGCTTTAGTCGTCTCTTCGGGATCCGCACCCGTAAGCTCGAATGGCTGGGCATCGCGATTGGGCTTGTGGGTATCATCCTGCTGAACAGCGGCGGTAACCTGAGCGGGAACCCCTGGGCTGCCGTTCTGATCATGATCGGCTCCATGAGCTGGGCCTTCGGCTCGGTCTACGGTTCCCGCATCGAGCTGCCTTCCGGGATGATGGCGGGTGCCATTGAGATGCTCGCGGCAGGCATTGTGCTGCTGATGGCCTCCGCGTTGACGGGTGAAAAACTGACGGCGATGCCAGACCTTTCAGGTTTCCTGGCCGTCGGGTATCTGGCGCTGTTTGGCTCCATTATCGCTATCAGTGCCTATATGTACCTGATTCGCAACGTCTCACCGGCGGTTGCCACCAGCTACGCCTACGTTAACCCGGTGGTGGCCGTGCTGCTGGGTACCGGTTTTGCGGGCGAAGTGCTGTCGACGATTGAATGGCTGGCGCTGGGCGTGATTGTCTTTGCCGTGGTGCTGGTCACGCTGGGTAAATATTTGCTGCCCGCGAAACCGATTGTTACGAGGTGTGAGGTGGAGAAACCGTGATCGGGTGAATGCCCTGGGTATCGATCTGCGCGGCCTGACCGCCGCCGCAGATCCACTCTTCCAGCCGCTCCGTCAGTTCCACGTCATTCAGCTTCATTCTTCCGCGCAGCGCGCACTCCCAGACAATCAGCACCCGCCAGCCCTGAGCGTAAAGCTGCGAAACATCGCGTTTATCACGCTCGACGTTCCTGCCAATTTTGTCCAGCCAGAAGTCGGTGCGTGTCGCCGGGACTTTAAACAGATAGCAGTCATGATGATGCCAGAAACAGCCGTGGGTAAAGATGATGCACTGGTACGCGTCGATGACGAAATCAGGACGCCCGGCAAGCGTGGCATCCTGAACCCTGAATTCAAACCCGACGGCGGTCAGGAGGCCCGCGATCCGTTTTTCGATCGCGGTATCACGCGTGCCGATGGCACGCATGTTTTTACTGCGCGTGGCCTTATTGTGAACGTCCGCCATTGACGGCCTCACTCTGACGAAGCTGAACGGCCTTGCTGATACGTGAGGCCAGCAGTTTAGCTACGGCGGCAAAGGCGGGCACTACCACCGAGTTGCCAAACTGACGATAGGCCTGGGTGTCCGACACGGGGATGCGAAAACTGTAGCCCTGCGGCGTCTCAAAGCCCATTAAGCGAGCGCACTCGCGCGGCGTTAAGCGCCGCGGTCGGTGCTGTTGGTTCTGTGGATCGTCGAAATCTTTTTCGCCCAGCGCCTTATCCCAGCCCCGATCGATAAGAATTTCCGCGCCATCTTTGTAATAGCGCGCCGACAGCGTACGCGTCACGCTGTCAGGATTAAGCGGATTGACCATGCCAAACCCAAAGCCATTGCCTTTGGCCTGATGCTTTTTGGCATAGCGATAGAGGTATTTCCACAGCACCGGGGTCAGAATGAATTTTGCATCGACGGCCGGCTCCAGCAGATCGGCTACCGTCGGGCGGCGCGCCGGATACAGCGAAGGCAAATCACGCAGCGTAAAATCGCCTTTCAGGTTGAGATCGCGGCG
The DNA here is from genome assembly GCF_000492855.1 of Enterobacter sp. MGH 38. Taxonomy (NCBI): domain Bacteria; kingdom Pseudomonadati; phylum Pseudomonadota; class Gammaproteobacteria; order Enterobacterales; family Enterobacteriaceae; genus Enterobacter; species Enterobacter sp. MGH 38. The sequence goes on from NZ_KI535608.1 coordinate 1,929,323, forward strand.
GAAGCCCACCAGCACAATACGTTCGCGGTGCTGTGGCAGGAAGTGTTTACCGTCGATAATTTTCGGATCGTCCGGCCCCATATCCTCTGCATCCGCCACGTCGTAACCCAGTTCATCCAGCGTTTGCATGATAATGCGGAAGGTTTTGCCGCCGTCATGACTCTTTAAATTCTTGACGTTCTCCAGCACAAAAATTGCCGGGCGGCGGGCATCAATAATCCGGGCAACGTCAAAAAACAGTGTGCCCTGCGTATCACAGGCAAAGCCGTGTGCGCGTCCCAGCGCGTTCTTTTTCGACACGCCAGCCAGCGAGAACGGCTGACACGGAAAGCCTGCCAGCAGCACATCGTGCGCCGGAATGGTATTGCGAATGTGTTCGGCGGCCTCTTCATCGCTGACGCCAGTTTTGTGGCTCAGCGTGACATCACGAATATCCGCGTTGAACTGGTGCGCGTCGGGGTCGCAATACCAGTTGGCTTTATAGGTACGGACGGCATGTTTATTCCATTCACTGGTGAACACACACTGCCCGCCAATAGCTTCAAAGCCATGGCGAATGCCGCCGATACCGGCAAAGAGATCGATAAATCGAAAGGCATAATTCGGATGCGCAGCAGGAGGACGCGGCAGCAGGTTGCGCAGATAACGGAACTCGCCGTCGCTCAGGCGGTGCCCTGCCCTGTCGCTTATCAGCAACCGCTTGAGTATCGCCGGGCTCCAGTGACTCTCGCCATGGGCCACCAGCTGGTTTGCCAGCGTTTTAGCATCATACATTTCCAGCAGCTGACGCAGGAGTGCCTGCACGGCTGCCGTTGATTTCTCAACCCGCTCAGGCGCGGGCACAGTCACTGATCGATTTTCCTGCATTCTCTTAACCGGACAATAAAGACAGAAAACAGAGTACCACAGTTCAGGATCGCACACTGCGACGGAAATGGGTCAATATCTGGCTGTCGGTTCCGAGGTAATCGCCCTGTAATTCGGCACTCAGCTTCGCCATAAACTGGATCAGAAAATCGGCATTGTGACGCGCAAGTTTGCGCCCCCGCGCGGTTTGCATAGTGTCCGGCAGGCGCAGGAGTTTGGTCTGAAAGTGGTCGAGCGCGAAGGCTTTATCATCCAGCGCTCGTGTTCCGGCGAACGGGTCGTCGGCATCAAACAGCGCGGCGCCCAGCGCACCGGAGACGGCAAAGACGCGCGCCAGGCCGATAGCGCCTAACGCCTCCAGCCGGTCGGCATCCTGCACAATTTTGGCCTCCAGGCTTTGCGGCGCGATACCGGCACTGAAGCTGTGCGCTTCAATAGCATGCTCAACGGCTGCATAACGATCCGGCGGAAAATCAGGAAAGTCGCGACTGAGGATCTCGCGCGTTTTTCGCGCTGCCAGCCGCGAGGAGTGGCTACGTTCCGGGTGATTTTTCGGCAGGCTGACAATGTCATGGAAGTAGCATGCGGTCAACACAACCAGCGGATCGCTATCCTCGTCAGCCATAATACCCTGCGCCGTCATCCAGACGCGGCGAAAATGGGCGATATCGTGCGCCGCATCATCAGTAAAATGATTTTCGTCGAGCCAGCGCTCATAACGGTGCTGCCACTGCGCAAGTTCCATCATCCCATCCTGTTGCTCAAAGAGAGTGAATTATAATACATCCGAATCAAAATCTTTAATAAATAGAATTACGAAATACTTAATAATAATTACCCGCTATATTTTCAATTAATTAATTCACATGAAAAATAAAGAGATAAAAAGAAATATTTTGTAATATTTTTACCAGTTTAATTACATTTATTTTTGAACCTAAATAATAATCCATAGAATAGTATCAGCCATGTAGTTACGGAGGGTAATTACATATATTCAGACAATTTATATTTAAAGGGAATATATAATGAAAAGAAAAGTTCTGGCAATTCTCGTACCCGCGTTATTAATGGCTGGCGCAGCAAATGCAGCGGAAATGTATAACAAAAACGGCAACAAAGTTGACCTGTACGGTAAGGTTGATGCGCGTCATACCTTCTCCGACAACCCAGGCGACGACGGCGATGAAACCTATGTACAGGTGGGTTTCAAAGGCGAAACGCAGATCACGAACGACCTGACAGGTTACGGCCAGTGGGAATATAAAACCTACGCTAACGATACCGAAGGCGCAGGCGACACCTCTTTTAACCGTCTGGCCTTTGCTGGCCTGAAATACGGCGAATATGGCTCATTCGATTATGGCCGTAATTACGGCGTCGTGTATGACGTTGAAGCCTGGACAGATATGCTGCCGGTATTTGGTGGCGACTCCTATACCTGGACCGACAACTATATGGTTGGCCGTACTAACGGTGTGGCGACCTACCGTAATAATGACTTCTTCGGTCTGGTCGACGGCCTGAACTTTGCGCTGCAATACCAGGGTGCTAACGAAGGTGCTAACGCAAACGAAAATCAGGAAGGCACCAAAAACGGTCATGATGATGTTCGTTTCCAGAACGGCGACGGCTTCGGTATGTCTACCTCTTATGACTTCTCTGGCGATCTGTCTGGTCTGAGCCTGGGTGCTGCATACTCTTCTTCTGACCGTACTAACGAACAAGTCGGTGCGGGTAGAAATAACGCCCACTTTGCTGGCGGTGAAACAGCCGAAGCATGGACCATTGGCGCGAAATACGATGCCAATAACATCTATCTGGCGATGATGTACGCTGAAACCCGCAACATGACCCCATACGGCGATTATGGTATTGCGGATCAGACTCAGAACTTCGAAGCAGTGGCACAGTATCAGTTCGACTTCGGTCTGCGTCCATCCCTGGCATGGGTTTACTCTAAAGGTAAGGACATGACTTATCCAGGCTACGCTGGCAACCCGCAGGGTCAGAAAGGCGACATGGATCTGGTTAACTACATCGACGTGGGCATGACCTACAGCTTCAACAAGAACTTCTCCACCTATGTTGACTACAAAATCAACATGCTGGACAACGATGAACGCTTCTACGAAGCGAACGGTATTTCTACCGATGACATCGTTGGCGTAGGCATGACCTACCAGTTCTAAGCACTATCAAAATTAAAGCCCGCGATGCGGGCTTTTTTTATTTGACGCTGAAATGTTATGGCGCTTCCTGCAAGGCCAGGCGAACAAACCCGTTATTCTGCGCCAGCAATTCATGCGCTTTCCAGGCATTCAGACCCGTCAGCACCATCAGTACCGCCGTTTTGCACTGGTGGTTACAGCTTTCCAGCGCGGCCTTCGCCTGCGCCCGGCTACATCCCCCCGCTTCCATCACAATGGCAATTTGTCGTTCGGCCCATCTGGTGTTGCTTGCCTCCAGATCAACGCGCAGGTTGCTGTACACCCGTCCTGTCCGTACCGCCAGACCGGTGGTGATCATATGCAGGATCATGCTTTGCGCAATGCCTGCTTTAGCGTTGGTATACCCGGCCACCACATCCGCGCCCAGATCGGGAGCAATGACCATACTCGCCAGCTGCGCCGCTTCACTTTGCGCATCCTCAGTAATGAGCGCAACCGTTGAGCCCAGAGACCACGCATGACGCATCGCGCCCCAAACCCATGGCGTTTTGCCGCTGACGGACAGCGCCAGCATCATGTCATGCTCGCCAAATTCTATCGTCTGAAGGTCGGCAACGCCGCGCGCGTAGCTTCCGGCGTTATCACCTGCTGTTAACGCAATGACGGGGTGTTTGCCCGGCGCAAACGCTTCTGCCGCCTGCTCAGCCATGCGTCCGGACGCACCCGCGCCGGTCAGCACCAGACGTCCGCCGTGGCTAAGCGTCGCCGCCGCGTTATCCACCACGCGAGCCAGCATACTTAAGTGAGGGGTAAGTGCAGAAGTGATTTGTGCGTCATCCTGGTGTATGACGTTAAGCATATCCAGCGTCGATAATCTGTCGATGTTCATCGTGCTGGCGTGCCGTCTTTCCCTGGCCGTACCGGTAAGCATAATGCTCATAAACTGCCTCCTTATTATGAGTACCCACACACTATAAAGTGTTTTATATAGGTCACCTGAGAGGAGGCTCACGAAACGCCTCTCTTTACATGGCTTTATGAAACGCCCGTCATCAGCGATAATTAGCCCTTTCTTTTTCATCGCGGAGTGTTAATGAGCGATTTGCAGCCTTTCCCCCCGACGCGCAAGCGCCCTATGAAGCTGAATACGCTGGTTACGCTGATGGTGTGCGCGATTATCGGCTCGGTGCTGCTGGTGGTCTTCGCGCTCTACTCTGTGCAGATCACCCGCGCCACGCGCGATGACGTGAAAGATACCGCGCTGGGTATCGCCCGGACGCTGGCCGACAGCCCGGAGATCAAGCGTGGCCTGATGGAATCACCGCAGGCTGGCATCATCCAGCCGATTGCCGAGGCGGTGACGAAGCGCAACGACCTGCTGTTTACCGTGGTCACCGACCTGCGTGGGATCCGTTATTCCCATCCAAACGAAGCGCTGTTAGGTTTGCATTTTATTGGCGACGATCTGACGCCCGCCCTGGAAGGGAAAGAGAACGTCTCCGTTAACCGCGGTGCGCTCGCGGAAGCGCTGCGCGTCTTTACGCCCGTGTATGACGACCAGCACGAACAGATCGGCGTGGTGGTGGTGGGTATTTCGCTGAATAAAGTTGAAGATCAGATTGCCCGCGGGCGGCTCAACGCCGTGTGGACCATCTTATTCAGCGTTCTGATGAGCTCAGTGGCGATCTGGGGTCTGGTCCGGGTTCTGAAACGTATCCTCTTTGGGCTGGAGCCTTACGAGATCTCAGCCCTCTTTGAGCAGCGCCAGGCCATGTTGCAGTCCCTGCGCGAAGGCGTGATGGCCGTGGATATGCACGGGCGCGTGACGATGATTAACCACACCGCCAGAGAGATTTTGCTCCTGAGCTCGGGTGAGCACTCCGAGAGCAGCGGCGAACCACTGCTGGCCAGCCTGCGGGAAGTGGCGAAAACCGGCATTGCTCGCCAGGATCAGGAGATCGGCTGTAACGGACGGCTACTGCTGTGCAACATGGTCCCCGTGAAAAGCCAGAATCAGGTGATCGGGGCAATCAGCACCTTCCGCGATAAGACCGAAATCAGCCAGTTAATGCAGCGTATCGATGGCATGGTCAACTATGTTGATGCCCTGCGCTCCCATACGCATGAGTTTATGAACAAGCTGCACGTGATCCTCGGCCTGCTGCACATGAAGCGCTACGATAAGCTGGAGGAGTACATCATCCAGACCGCGCAGAATTATCAGACGGATATCGGCGCGATACAGCGCAAAGTTAAATCGCCGGTCATTGCGGGTTTCCTGCTGGGTAAAATTAACCGCGCCAAAGAGGCTGGAGTGACCCTGACGCTGGCGGAGGAGAGTCAGCTTCCTGACACCGCCAATGAAGAGCAGGTTGCGGTGCTGATCACCGTGCTGGGCAATTTAATCGAAAATGCCCTGGATGCGATGGAAGGCCAGCCGGAAGGCGAGATCGGCCTGCTGCTGCATTATCAGAACGGCTGGCTGAGCGGTGAGGTCAGCGATGACGGTCCCGGTATTGATCCCGAGCGGCTGGAGGCTATTTTTACAAAGGGCTACTCAACAAAAGGTGAAAACCGCGGCGTTGGGCTGTTCCTTGCGCGTCAGCAGATCCAGAATCTGGGCGGAGATATTACCGTCGAGTCTGAACCTGGCGTATTTACCCAATTTTTTGTTCAGATCCCCTGGGATAGCGAGAGGAATATCGCGTGATAAATGTGTTAATTGTCGATGATGACGCCATGGTAGCCGACCTCAACCGTCTGTATGTTAACCGCGTTGAGGGTTTTAGCTGCTGCGGCGTCGCTTCCACGCTCAACCAGGCCGAGGCGTTGATCGCCAACCCAGGCCAGCCGATCGATCTGGTGCTGCTGGATGTCTATATGCAGCAGGATAACGGGCTGGATCTGCTCCCCATCATTCGCGCGTCGGGTCGCCCGATTGACGTCATCATGATCTCGTCGGCCTCCGACGCCGCAACAATCCAGACGTCCATGCACTATGGCGTGGTGGATTACCTGATTAAACCGTTCCAGTTCCCGCGTTTTGAAGAGGCGCTGAACGGCTGGAAGGCAAAGCGCAGCCTGATGGGATCGCATCAGTATTATGAACAGGCCGACGTCGACAGGCTGATCCACGGCGGCGCGCCGGAGCTGGCTGACAGCAAAAAATTACCGAAAGGCCTAACGCCGCAGACGCTGCGCACCATTTGCCAGTGGATCGACAGCCATCCGGAGATAGAATTTTCCACCGACGATCTGGCGAATGCGGTCAACATTTCCCGCGTCTCCTGCCGCAAATACCTGATCTGGCTGGCGCAAATTAATATCCTGTTCACCAGCATTCATTACGGCGCTACCGGCCGACCGGTATATCGCTACCGTTTGCAGCCGGAACAGGTCGGACTGCTCAAACAGTACTGCCAGTAATTCGGTAGCTGTCGTCCAGAAGGGTAAAACGGAAGTGGTGCATCGAGGAGATCACCACTTCTTTTGTTTTGGTGACAAAAATGGCTTCAATATCGGGGCGCGAACGCAGCGCGGCGCAGCCCTTTTCCACACCCATGCCGTAGATCAGCGTGGTCCAGATATCGCCGTCGAGAGAGTCTGGCGAAATAATCGTCACGCTGTCCAGTTCGTTATCCAGCGGGTAGCCGGTGCGCGGGTCAAGTATGTGGTGATAACGTTTGCCGTTCTGCTCGAAATAGCGCTCATAGGTGCCTGACGTCACCACCGACCGGTTCTCTACCGTCATAGCGCCAATCAGCGCGTCACCGGCGAACGGTTTTTTCAGGCCGACGCGCCAGCCGCCCTCCGGCGAACCTAACGTCTGGACGTTGCCGCCAAGGTTGATCAACCCGAGTTCGGCGCCCTCTTTATGCAGGTAATCCCGCACCCTGTCGGCGATATAGCCTTTAGCAATAGCACCCAGATCGATCTCCATTCCCTGGCGAGTAAGAAACACGCTGCTATTGGCTTCATCCAGTACCACGTCCGCAGGATCCGTGATGCCCATCAAGGCGGCGATCTCGTCCGCGGGCGGTACCGCGTCCCCCTTAAAGCCAATTTTCCAGCATTTCACCAGCGGGCCGATCGCCAGGTTAAAGGCGCTGTCTTTAAGCAGGCTTGCCGCTTTCGCGCAGCGGATCAGCTCAAACACCGGACGACTGACGGCAACCGGATGCTGGCCGGCCGCATGGTTGATGTCCATTACCTGGGAGTGCGCACGGTTAACGGTGAGCAGATCTTCGTACTGTTTGATCAGGCGAAACACGCGGGAGGCAAGCGCTTCGTCATGCGAAAAGAGTTTCAGGAGGATGGGCGATCCCATCAGAACGGCGGAGTAGCTGTAAACGCGATGGCTATCAGGCATTGCATGAGTCCTCAGGTGTAGCCCCGGCAGGCACCGCGCCGCCGGGGAAACAGGAGCCTTACCGTGTTTTCGAACGCATAGCCGCCTGATGTCCTGCAAGCGTACCAAAAATAATGATATCTGCCACCGCATTACCGCCGATGCGGTTACCGCCGTGGATGCCACCAACAACCTCACCCGCAGCAAACGCTCCCGGCAATACGTTATGGTTGCTGTCCAGCACGCAGGTATCGGTATTGATGGTCACGCCGCCCATGGTGTGGTGAACCCCTGGTGCAATCTGAATGGCGTAGAACGGCCCTTCGTTGATTGGCGCACGCAGCGCGGTGGTACGTCCAAAGTCGTCATCGTGCTGTTTCTCCACAAAGCCGTTGTAGCGTTCCAGCGTTGCCAGGAACTGGTGGTGATCCATCCCCAGCGCTTCCGCCAGGGCTTTTGGCGAACTGGCGCTGGTAACAAACCCTTTCGCGATGTACTCATCCGCGGCTTTATTTTTGACGCGAACATGCTCGTCAAAGACGATGTAAGCGTATTTCTCCGGCAGCGCGATGATTGACGCCGAGACTTTATCGCGGGTCTCCATTTCGTTAAAGAATCGGTTGCCCTGCTGGTTTACCAGAATCGCCCCGCCGCCGCGGATGGATTCGGAAATCAGATACGACGTTTTCTGCTCAACGGTTGGGTGGATCTGAATTTCGCCCATATCCACTGTGCCCGCACCGATACGCTCCAGCAGCGCGATACCGCCCCCGGTCGCCCCTTTGTGGTTAGTGGTAACGAACCCTGCCAGATCCGGACGGTATTTCACCACCATCTGGCTGTTGGCGCTGAAGCCACCCGTTGCGACAATCACGCTTTTGGTTGCCACGGTGAGGGTTTCGTTCTCTTCGGTGGTCAGACGCACGCCGGTCACTTCGCCGTTTTCGAAGATGATGTCGCTCACGGAGGTATCCAGCATCACCTCGATGTTGCGCTTGTTGACGTTACGCACCAGGCCGCTGATCAGATACCCGCCCACTGCGGAACCGTCTTTCGGACGGTGCGTACGGTCGATGCTCATCCCGCCGGTGGTGGTGATGTCGTTCAGCATAATGCCGCGCGTTGCCAGCCATTCGATGGCCTGCGGCGCGTTCTCGACAAAGCGACGCAACAGTTCAGGGTTGTTCTTATTGCCACCGCCTTTCAGGCTTTCCTGGTAGAACAGCTCTTTGCTGTCCTGAATGCCCTTCACGCGCTGGAAGCGGGTCTCCGCCGCGTTCATCCCGGCAGAGGCTTTAATGGTGTTCCCGCCAATAGTCGGCATTTTCTCAACGATCAGCACGCTCGCGCCTTCGTCGTGAGCCTGAATCGCCGCCGCCAGACCGGCGCCGCCGCTGCCGACCACCACCACGTCCACGCTTTTAGTCTCATTCGGGTCAGCGCCCTCTTCTGCCGCCAGCGCTTTGCTGGATTTCAGCATCGCCTTCGAGACCGCTTTTTTCACCGCCTCGCTTTGGCTGGTCGCGCCGGTGATAGCATCCACGTGCGGAGTGTTGGCATCAAGAATTCGGGTACGGATCTCTTCGAAGCTGGTGACAAACTCGACGTCTTCACTCGGGCCGGAGGCCAGTTCGATATCGGCGATGCGGTCGGTTTCGAGGCTGACGTTAATTACCAGTTCGTTAGCATCGTCCTGCACTTTTTCAATAAAGGTGCCCGGTTTGAATTTAGATTCGCCCATGCTCATGTCGCGGATCATCGCTTCCACCAGCGAGAAGCGCCACAGCGGTTCCGGGATGCTCAGTTCTTCGCGTCGGGTACTGTCCATAAACAGCTCCAGGCTTTCGCCCGCCGCGATGCGATCGGTCCAGTCCGGATAGGCGATGGTGGCACGACCAACGGCAATCAGGTCGTAACCGTGATCCAGCGCTTCATTCACATCCGTGGCATTCACCACGCCGCCAACGCCCATCACCGGTACCTGAGCCAGCGTGTCTGAGCGCATGGCGCAGTATTTTTCGATAAGTGGCGTCGGGTCCTGAGTATCGACGATAGAAGGACGCAGGGCGGCGCCAAGGGAAAAGTGGAGATAATCCACCCCGCGCGCGGCCAGTTTTTCCAGCAGATACAGGGTATCTTCGAAGCGAATGCCCGGGACTTCCAGCTCTTCCGGAGAGAAACGGTAGCCAATGATAAACGCGTCGTCCGCGTACTGGCGCACCATCTTGTGGGTAATGTCCAGCACCGCCAGCGGGAATTTCGCGCGGTTTTCGCGGCTGCCGCCCCACTCGTCGTCGCGCTGGTTGGAGTTCGGGGAGAAGAACTGCTGGATCAGATAGGTATTCGCCCCGTGGATTTCGACGCCGTCGAACCCGGCCTGAATTGCGCGGCGCACGGCTTCGCCAAACTTGCCGATCATGCCTTCCACCTCTTCCGCGGTCAGGGCAACCGGCGTGGCGGCACCGTCACGCGGCGCGGCAACGGCGCTTGGGCCAACCGGCGTGCGACCGCCGATCAGTTTTGGGTCGACCATACGGCCGCCGTGGTAGATTTGCAGCAGGGCTTTGGAGCCTTTTGACTTGATGGCGTCAGCGATTTTTGCCAGCCCGGCGATTTTCTCGTCGTTATCAATGCCAATTGCGCCCGGGAACGCCAGGCCGAGATCGTCAACAAAACAGCACTCAACGATGATGGTGCCGATGCTGCCCGCGCGGGCGCGGTAGTACTCCACCAGCTCGCTGGTCACGGTGCCATCGTAATAACCGGTACAGGTTGTCATCGGGGCCATTAACAAACGGTTTTTCAGTTCAGTACCATTCGGTAATGTGAAGGGGCTTAAAATACGTTCGTTAGTGCTCATAATAGAAACTCCAAACTTTAAAAATTAAGAATTCGTTATCGGGATGATTTTTTATTTCGTGTTTTTTGCCGATGTCATGATAGTAATATAAAGCTTTTTTTAGTTTATAAAGCCATTACGTTAGTTAATAAACTATTTAATCCCTTCGATAACATTAATAACACATTGGTGTTAGCGCGAATGTTTTACTCGTTCACAATAATTTAAAAAAAGTTAAATCACAAAAGGTCAAACCAATACACCACAACTACCAAAAAACCAAATAAAACAACAACAAGAAAAAGCACCAAAATTTAAATGTTATAGTTTTGATACATAAAATGCGTAAAATCAGCGAATAACCACACTACTCAGAGTGGTTATTATAAAAAATATAAAAATAGCCATTCAGTTCCGTTTTTTTGATCGTGATCAATAGTTATGGCATTCAAAAGAGCAATATAAAAACATCATCATTTTTTATTTAGCGCAAACAAAAATGCGTTAAATCGCTATTACTGAAAACACAAAAACGCACCTTAAATAACTAAAAAAAGCAAAACGAATAAAGCAATCGAATTTGTGTTTTCGCTGTACGACGAATTTTTGACAACTTAAGACGTGAAACTATGAATACAAAAACTGCTGTAACGCCTCCTGCGGCGAATCTGGCATCAAATGGAACAGCAAAACGACTGCTGATGATGGCTTTGCCCGTCATTGTTGCCGTCCTGCTGTTGTTTGTTCCCGTTCCGGACGGGCTGCCGCCTTATGCGTGGCACTACTTCGCCATCTTTGTTGGCGTCATCGTCGGGTTGATTTTCGAACCTCTGCCGGGCGCCGTGATCGGTCTTACCGGCGTCGTGGCGATTGCGCTGTGCAGCCAGTGGGTGCTCTTTAGCCCGGAACAGCTGGCTGACCCAAAATTCAAGCTGGCGGGCGCCTCCTTTAAATGGGCGGTCAGCGGGTTTGGTAACTCCACCGTCTGGCTGATTTTCGGTGCCTTTATGTTCGCCGCAGGCTACGACAAAACCCGCTTCGGCCGCCGCCTGGCGCTGATACTGGTGAAATATCTGGGCCGTCGCAGCCTGACGCTCGGTTACGCCATTACCTTCGCAGACCTGCTGCTGGCCCCGTTTACCCCGTCCAATACCGCGCGCAGCGGTGGGACCATCTACCCGATCATCGCCAACCTGCCGCCGCTGTACGGTTCAAAACCCAACGACCCAAGCGCGCGCAAAATCGGTTCGTATCTGATGTGGGTGGCAATTACCGCGGCCTGTATCACCAGCTCGATGTTCCTTTCCGCTCTGGCACCTAACCTGCTGGCGCTGGCGCTGGTAAAAAGCACGGTCGGAATTGATATCTCCTGGGGGACCTGGTTCCTCGCCTTCCTGCCGCTGGGTATTCTGCTGATCCTGACCATGCCGCTGCTGGCTTACTGGTTCTACCCGCCGGAAGTGAAGGTAAACAACGAAGTACCGTTGTGGGCGACCCGTGAACTGGAAAAACTGGGCAAACTGTCGCGCAATGAGATCCTGCTGCTGGTGTTCGTGTGCTGTGCGCTGCTGATGTGGATCTTCGCCGCCGCATGGATTGAGCCCGCGATGGCTGCCCTGCTCATCGTCGGCCTGATGCTGTGGACCGGCGTACTGGAGTGGAACGACATCACCGGCAACAAAGCCGCCTGGAACACCTTCGTGTGGTTCGCCACCCTGGTGGCGCTGGCGGACGGCCTCTCCTCCACCGGCTTTATCAGCTGGCTGGGTAAAGAAGGCGGCCTGCTGATGAGCGGTATCTCTCCGGGCGTGGCGACCATCGTCCTGCTGCTGGCGTTCTACCTGCTGCACTACCTGTTTGCCAGCACCACCGCGCACACCACGGCGCTGCTGCCGGCGATGCTGACCATCGCCTCCACCATTCCGGGCATGAATATGGAAGTGTTCGTCCTGCTGATGGTGACCTCACTGGGCGTGATGGGGATCATTACCCCCTACGGTACGGGTCCAAGTCCGATTTACTACGGTAGCGGTTACCTGCCAACCAAAGACTACTGGCGCCTCGGCACCATCTTCGGTGCCATCTTCCTGGCGGCCCTGCTGCTGATTGGTTACCCGTGGATGTCCATGATGTTCTGATTCCTGACCGCCGGACATATCCTCCGGCGGTTTTATTTTTGTGGAGCAAGCTATGTCAAACAAACCCTTTATTTACCAGAACCCCTTCCCTCTCGCGCATGACGACACCGAATACTATCTGCTGACCAAAGAGCATGTCTCCGTTGCCGAGTTCGACGGTCAGGAAGTGCTGAAAGTGGAGCCGGAAGCCCTGACCCTGCTGGCGCAGCAGGCTTTCCACGACGCCGCGTTTATGCTGCGTCCGTCTCATCAGAAGCAGGTTGCCGCCATTCTTAACGATCCGGAAGCCAGCCAGAACGATAAGTACGTTGCCCTGCAATTCCTGCGCAACTCCGAAATTGCGGCGAAAGGCGTGCTGCCCACCTGTCAGGATACCGGTACGGCAATCATTATGGGTAAGAAAGGCCAGCGCGTCTGGACCGGCGGCGGCGACGAAGCGGCGCTGAGTCAGGGCGTGTATAACACCTATATTGAAGACAACCTGCGCTACTCGCAGAACGCGGCGCTGGATATGTATAAAGAGGTGAATACCGGCACCAACCTGCCCGCGCAGATCGACCTCTACAGCGTTGATGGTGACGAGTATAAATTCCTGTGCATGGCGAAAGGCGGCGGTTCCGCCAACAAAACTTATCTGTATCAGGAAACCAAAGCGCTGATCACCCCGGCGAAGCTGAAAAATTATCTGGTTGAGAAGATGCGGACCCTGGGCACCGCGGCCTGCCCGCCTTACCATATCGCCTTCGTTATCGGCGGCACCTCTGCGGAAGCCACGCTGAAAACCGTCAAGCTCGCCTCTGCGCGCTACTACGATGGCCTGCCAACCGAAGGCAACGCGCACGGCCAGGCGTTCCGCGACGTCCAGCTCGAGCAGGAACTGCTTCAGGAAGCGCAAAACCTCGGCCTGGGCGCGCAGTTTGGCGGGAAATACTTCGCGCACGATATTCGCGTAATCCGTCTGCCGCGCCACGGCGCCTCCTGCCCGATCGGCATGGGCGTCTCCTGCTCCGCTGACCGCAACATCAAGGCGAAGATTAACCGCGAGGGGATCTGGATTGAGAAGCTGGAGCACAATCCGGGCCAGTATATTCCTGAATCCCTGCGCCAGCAGGGAGAAGGCGACGTGGTAAGCATTGATCTGAACAAGCCGATGCCCGACATTCTGGCGCAGCTTTCCGCGCACCCGGTATCCACCCGCCTGTCGCTGAGCGGCACCATCATCGTGGCGCGTGACATCGCTCATGCGAAGCTGAAAGAGCTGCTCGACAACGGGGAAGAACTGCCGCAGTACGTTAAAGATCACCCGATTTACTATGCAGGCCCGGCGAAAACGCCAGAAGGTTACGCGTCTGGCTCCTTAGGCCCAACCACCGCCGGGCGTATGGACTCCTACGTAGACTTACTGCAATCCAACGGTGCGAGCATGATCATGCTGGCCAAAGGTAACCGCAGCCAGCAGGTCACCGACGCCTGTCATAAGCACGGCGGCTTCTACCTCGGCAGCATCGGCGGCCCTGCGGCGGTGCTGGCGCAAAACAGCATCAAGAGTCTGGAGTGCGTGGCGTATCCTGAACTGGGAATGGAAGCCATCTGGAAAATTGAAGTGGAGAACTTCCCGGCGTTTATCCTGGTGGATGACAAAGGCAACGACTTCTTCCAGCAGATCCAGAATAAACAGTGCAAAGGGTGCTCACAGCGCTGAGCGTTTCCATAACGCCGGAAGCTGCGAGAGCGTATCGTTGATCAACCCGCGCTTGTCGCTGCCCGGCTTCCAGATGGTGACCATCGTCTGGCTTATCCCCTGGCTGCCCACTTCGGTGGGCAGCCTTTTTACGTTTTTCCACTGCGTTGCGTGAAGATGGGTCGGCAAAAATCCCCAGCCGCAGCCCTGCTCCAGCAGGCCGCGCAGCATCTCCAGTTCGTTAGTGAAAAGCGTGTGCCCTGAAATTTGCAGGCGACGGGCAACCGGCTCGTCTGACGCGGCATGCATAACCACCTGTGGAACCAGAGAGAGAGCGAGCAGCGACACCGGCGACGCAACCTCCGCAAAAAGCGCCGTTGCGGCGTAAAAATCCATTTCGATCGCCCCCAGCGCCCGCCACTCCATCTCATTGCCCACGCTGCGGTTGCGCGCCTGGCAGATCCCCAGATCGGCCTGACCGTTCGCCAGCATGGCTTCCGCCTCATCGCGCGATGCGCTGGTCAGGCTCAGGCGGATCTTTTTCGTCGCCAGCGTAGCGATCAGCGCCTGCAAAAAGGCTCTGGGGGTGAACGGATCGTAAACGAGGGCAATGTCCTGCTTCGCGCTGTCCGGTACCGTACGGGCAAACGCCTCAAACGCTTTGACCTGCCGCATCAGCAGGTGCGCCTGCCGCTGAAGCTGCTCCCCCTCCGGCGTCAGGCGCAGGCTACGCCCCTCCCGCAGGAACAGCGCGTAGCCCAGCCCATCCTCAAGGAAATCGATCAGATCCCGCAGGGTTGTACGATCTTTGCCGAGTTTACTGGCCGCCTTCATCAGGCTGCCGTGCTCAGCGACGGCGGTGAACGCCTCAAGCTGGGCAAAGGAATAGATCAGTGATGCCACGTCATTCTCCACGCGATTTTTCCGGGGGATTTTCCCCCATAACGCGTTTTTTATTATAGGCCTCAGGTTCTTAAACTGAAGTCCTTCCTGAGCCAAACGAGATAAATATGAAAATCAAAACAAACCGCACGCTGCTCGCGGCGCTGGTTATCAGCAGCCTGCTCTCGCCCGCCGTCATGGCGGCCTGCAACGGTACCGAACTCACGACCTGTCCGGCGCCTTTCGATGCCAGACTCCCGGACGCACATACCATGCTCACCTGGAGCCAGGCCGATCGCGTGGTGGGCTTTCGCAATGACTACCGCAACTACGCGGGCGATGTGTTCCGCCACGGCAACGCTACGCCACTGCTGCCCGCAGAAAAACCGCTCACCGATGCCCGCTATCAGGTGAAGGGTAAGATTTACAATCTTCAGGATTACCTGAAACGCCAGAACGTCAGCGGCATGCTGGTGCTGAAAAATGGCAAAGTGGCCTATAAATATCTGGGAGAAGGCAATACCGACTCTACGCTCTGGACGTCGCGTTCCGTGGGCAAATCCGTGGTCTCCGCGCTGGTGGGTGTTGCGATTAAAGAAGGGAAAATCCACTCCCTGGACGACCTTGTCACCCAATACGAACCGGATTTAAAAGGCACCGCCTGGGAGGGCGTAACGCTGAAACAGCTCATCACCCACACCTCGGGCGTGGCGTGGACTGAAGATTACACCAACGCGCAATCTGACTTCGCCCGGCTTACCGAATGCGAAGCGAAACCGGGCACCTACGACTGTGTGCGCACCCTGGTGAAGGGGTTACACCGTGAACACCCGGCGGGCGAAAACTGGTCCTATTCCTCGGGTGGTGCCTGGCTGTTAGGCGATGTGCTTGAGCGCGCCACCGGCATGACGCTCGCGGCGTATCTGGAGAAAAGCATCTGGCAGCCGTACGGTATGGCGAGCGACGGCGTGTGGCATGCCTACAGCAAAGGCCAGCACGACGTGGGTGCGCATGGGTTCAACGCCACGCTGGAAGACTGGGGGCGTTTCGGGGAGTTTATCCTGCATAACGGTACCCTGCCGGACGGAAAGCAGATCCTCCCCGAGGGCTGGGTGAAACAGTCCTCAGCCTGGACACAGGCCAAAGGATCGGTGTCCGAGGCGCATCCGAAGGGGTTGTACGGCTACCAGTGGTGGAACAACGAAGTGCCAGTCACCGCCACAAATGTGGAGCCGAAAGTCGAAAATTCGCTGAAGGATTCCCTGTGGGCGCTGGGTATTTTTGGGCAGATGATCATGGTTAATCAGAAAGAAAATCTGGTTATCGTCCAGTGGTCCACCTGGCCGCAGGCAGAGCCGTCATTCAGCGCCCAGCCGCTGGAAGCGTCGCTGATGTTTAGCGCGATTGCGAACGCGCTGCGCTGATAATCCCAAGCCAGGCCCCGCCTGGCTTCTCATCTGCGCGGTGTCACAAAACTGATATATCAGCGACTTAGCGAAATGTGGTAAATAAAAGATCATCGAAATGTTAAGTTATTGTTGAATATGTAAATACTGGTCAACGCATTGTCATTAATGCACCACACGCATCGGTTTATGCGCTATTTGCGCTTATTAATTTCCACTTCCTGATCCAGTTTTCAGAAACAGACGAGCATAACGTCGCTATAAAACTGGAGATAATCATGGTTTCCTCAACCTCACCTGCAACGGTTCGTGCGAAAGCGGGCGCGATTTTCCGCGTCACGTCGGGCAACTTTCTTGAGCAATTCGACTTCTTTCTGTTCGGCTTTTATGCCACCTACATCGCCCATACTTTTTTCCCGGCAAGCAGTGAATTTGCGTCACTGATGATGACCTTCGCCGTCTTTGGCGCGGGCTTCCTGATGCGTCCGATCGGGGCCATTGTGCTGGGGGCTTACATTGATAAAGTGGGCCGCCGTAAAGGGCTGATCGTCACCCTGTCGATTATGGCCGCCGGAACCTTTCTGATTGTGCTGATCCCTTCTTATCAGAGCATTGGCCTGTGGGCACCGCTGCTGGTGCTGACCGGCCGCCTGTTGCAGGGTTTTTCGGCAGGTGCCGAGCTGGGCGGGGTTTCGGTTTATCTGGCGGAGATCGCCACGCCGGGCCGCAAGGGTTTCTATACCAGCTGGCAGTCAGGTAGCCAGCAGGTCGCCATTATGATCGCGGCGGCGATGGGCTTCGCGCTGAATGTGGTGCTGGAAGAGAGTGCCATTCGCGAATGGGGGTGGCGTATTCCGTTCCTGTTTGGCTGTCTGATTGTGCCGTTCATCTTTTTCCTGCGCCGCAAGCTCGAAGAGACCGAGGAATTCAGCGCCCGTCGCCACCATCTGGCGATGCGTCAGGTCTTCACAACGCTGCTCGCCAACTGGCCGGTCGTCGTCGCGGGCATGCTGATGGTGGCGATGACCACCACCGCGTTTTACCTGATCACCGTTTACGCGCCGACCTTCGGTAAAAAAGTCCTGATGCTCAGCGCGTCGGACAGTCTTCTGGTCACGCTGCTGGTGGCGGTGTCCAACTTCATCTGGCTGCCGGTGGGCGGCGCGCTGTCGGATCGCTTCGGGCGTAAACCGGTGCTGATCGCCATGACGCTGCTGGCGCTGGCAACCAGCTATCCGGCGCTGACGATGCTGGCGGCAGCCCCGAGCTTCTCAATGATGCTGACCGTGCTGCTGTGGCTCTCTTTCCTCTACGGTCTGTATAACGGCGCGATGATCCCGGCCCTGACTGAGATCATGCCAGCAGAGGTGCGCGTGGCGGGCTTCTCGCTGGCTTACAGCCTGGCAACGGCGGTCTTTGGCGGTTTCACGCCGGTGATTTCGACTGCCTTAATTGAGTACACCGGCGACAAAGCCTCTCCGGGCTACTGGATGAGCTTTGCCGCCGTTTGCGCCCTGCTGGCAACGCTCTATCTCTATCGTCGTCGCACGTTAATCCTGCAAACTGCCGTTAAGGAGTGATCCCTCATGCTTACATTCAGAACGGTGATTGCCGCCCTGACCTTCGCCACCCTCAGCGCGGGCGCGCTTGCGCAGGATGTGACGGTGATGATTTCTGGCGGCTTCAAAGCGGCGCTGGAGAAGCTGACGCCGCAGTACGAAGCGCAAAGCGGCGACAGGCTCATTGTGATCTCCGGCCCGTCGATGGGCAAAACGCCGCAGGCCATTCCGGCCCGGCTCGCCCGGGGCGAAAAAGCGGACGTGGTGATTATGGTGGGCGATGCGCTGGCGAAACTGGAACAGGATCGCAGGACGGCGGCGGGCTCCCGCGTGGAGCTGGCGGATTCGCCCGTCGGGATGGTCGTCAAAGCGGGCGCGCCGGTGCCGGATATCAGTACGGTGCCTGCCCTGCGGCAAACGCTGCTGAAGGCGCATTCCATGGCTTATTCCGACAGCGCCAGCGGCCGGTATGTTGAGAGCCAGCTGTTCCGTAAGCTGGGCATAGACGGCCAGGTCCATGATAAAGCGCACCGGGTTGAGCGTATCCCGGTGGCGTCTGAAGTGGCAAAAGGGAAATACGACCTCGGCTTTCAGCAGGTGAGCGAGCTTCTGCCGGTCCCGGGGGTGACGTTTGTCGGTAAGTTGCCTGACGACATGCAGTACATTACCCGTTTCGCCGGAGCCGTAACGCAGAAGGCCGACCATCCTGAACAGGGAAAAGCGCTGCTGACTTTTCTCGCCTCGCCACAGGCCGCCAGCGTCATTACGGCAACGGGCTTAACGCCCGTCAGTGCACCTCGCGATACTGCTCGGTAATCAGCGTTTCGAGTTCGGCAGCAATATAGGACTGGATCCGACCGCGGCGGCGGATCAGCCCCACGGTTCGCCTGACTTCAGGCTCGGTTAAAGGTACCGACGTCAGCAGCGAATGCTCTGCGCGGGGCATTGACATGGCGGGAACGGCCGCAATGCCGATCCCGGCTTCAACCATCCCCAGCATGGTCGTCACGTGCCGCGTTTCGCAGATGCTGGGGCGCTCAGGCCGAATATGCCCGACCCGCTGGTCGAGAAGATTGCGGTTGCCGGAGGTCTTATCCAGACCGATATAATCCTGCTGATAAAAAGCCTGCCACGTCAGGCTTTTTCTTTTTGCAAGCGGGCTGTCGCGTCGGCAGGCGGCCACGTAGACATCCTCCACCAGCGGGACAAACTCGATGTCGGGCTGCAAACTCCGGGCAAAGCAGATACCAAAATCCGCCTGTCCGCGGGTGACGGCCTCGATAACATTTCCGGCGCTGCTGTCGATCAGTTTTATGCGCACGCGGGGGTAACGGGACTGAAAGCGGCGGATCACATCCGGCATAAAGTAACAGGCGGCTGACGGCACCGTCGCCACGGTGATTAGCCCCGTGCGCTCTTCGCTGGCCTTATCGATATCCGAAAGCATGGACTCCACGTCAGCAAGCAGTTGCCCGCACCGGTCGGCAAAGGTCTGTCCATACAGGGTCAGCGTGACGCGCCGGGTGGTTCTGTCGAACAGTTTTGTCCCCAGTGCCGCCTCCAGCTTTTCAATTCTGCGACTCAACGCCGACTGGGAAAGGCAGATAGATTCTGCCGCAAGACGGAAATTGCCGTATTCCAGTAAAGCGCGGAAGGCATAGAGATCGTTGAGGTCAAAATTGACGGGCATACTGACGGGATCCTTAAGCACGGTAGGGTAAGAAGAGATTTATCATAGCCGCGCACGACATACTTCACAAAATGAAGGGGATACCCCTAAAGCGCTATCAACCTGACGGCACATAGTGATAGTTTATGCGGGCTGGATTCCTCTTAAACAGGCCGCCACTCTGCATGCAGCCGATGAGGAGTGTCATACTGCTTAACAGAGTATGTTGGCATGCTAACAGCCCCTGACCTTTCCATTTTGTTCACGTGCGAGTAACGAGCAAAGCGATGATTAAGTGGCCCTGGAAAACGAACGACGCTGGTCGAAATATGGCGCTCCCCTGGGATGAGGCTCTGGCGATCCCCGTGCTGGCGAATCTCTTGCCTGAAGAGCAATCAAAGCTGATTCAGCTGGCCGAGCGTTTTTTACAGCAAAAACGGCTGGTACCGCTACAGGGCTTCGAACTGGATCCGCTTAAAAATTCGCGCATCGCCCTGCTCTTCTGCTTGCCGGTGCTGGAGCTGGGTATCGAATGGCTGGATGGCTTCCACGAAGTGCTGATCTACCCGGCGCCGTTCATCGTCGATGATGAGTGGGAGGATGACATCGGGCTGGTGCACAACCAGCGTATGGTGCAGTCCGGGCAGAGCTGGCAGCAAGGGCCAATCATCCTCAACTGGCTGGATATTCAAGACTCGTTCGATGCCTCGGGCTTCAACCTGATCATTCACGAAGTGGCGCATAAGCTGGATACCCGTAACGGCGATCGCGCCAGCGGCGTGCCGCTGATCCCGCTGCGTGAAGTCGCGGGATGGGAGCACGACCTGCACGCGGCGATGGAAAACATTCAGGATGAGATCGACCTGGTGGGTGAAAGCGCGGCCAGCATTGATGCCTACGCCGCGACCGATCCCGCCGAGTGCTTTGCGGTGCTGTCCGAGTATTTCTTTAGCGCACCTGAGCTTTTTGCCCCGCGCTTCCCGGCGCTGTGGCAGCGTTTTTGCCAGTTTTATCAGCAGGATCCACTCCAGCGTCTGCGGCAAAGTGAGGACGCAGCCAGCACATCCTCTCATCCGTTCCACTAATGTTTAAGGGGTACGATCGGTCGATCGTACCCACACGCTCACCGCGAGAAACAGCAGTGCCATTCCCCATGCGGCAGTAATCAAAAACTGCTCACCGTAAAAGCGCGTCACCACGGGTACCAGCAGCGCGCTGGCCCCGTAGCCCAGCGTATGGCTGGTGGCGATCACCCCTGCGCCTTTGCCCGTCGTCAGCCGATCGTTGAGCAAAAGCTGGTATCCCGGCGTTGCCATGGCGGCCCCCAGCGAAGTGATGACAATGCCCACGTAGAATAGGGCTAAACTGGCGAGAGACATCAGCCCAAGACCCGCCACCATCAGCACTGCGGCAATTAAGAGTAAAACTCTCGGGGTAAAATGCTGCGGGCGTACCACCAGAAACTGCGCCGCCAGGGTCGCCAGGGCGGCCAGACTCAGCAATAGCGCGACATGATGGCTGATTTGCACGGCATCGCCATTGAATAACGGATGAAGATGCGGCGATAAGCCAAGCTGCATCAGGCTGACCAGCGCTGCCAGCAGCAGCGCCAGCACCAGGAAAGGCAGCATGGAGGCCTGTAACCGCGTCGACTGGTGCGCCACCGGCGGCAGCGGGGGATCGGCGGCTTCGCGCAGCACCAGCAGCAGCGCGATCAACGGCGCCAGCGCCATCAGCCAGAGCGGTGCGACCGGGCTGACGCCGAGCATCAGCGCGGCAAGAGGCGGGCCCAGCAGACGCCCGCAGCTCAGGCCAGAGCTTATCGTCGCCAGCGCCGCCATCCTTTTATCCAACCCCGCGCGTTGAATGGCCCACGTCTGGGCCGCAGGCACCAGCCCTGATACCGTCAGGCCGTACAGCATGCGCGACAGAACCAGGCCCGCCATTCCCCAGAGGGCATTCAGCGCGCCGTTCGCCATCGCCCAGACTACCAGCGCCATCACGACGAAGCTCGCCAGGTAGCCGCCCAGCGAGGCCAGCATAACGATCTTACAGCCGTGCCGCTCGCTCTGGCGTCCCCACCAAGGCGATGCGGGTAAAAAGAGCATCGAGCCGAACATCAACAGCCCGGCCCAGACGGAGAGCGACAATCCGGTCAGGGAGACCAGCTGCGGCAGCATGACCAGCAAACCGTTTTGTCCAATACCTAATAAACCGGCGCCCAGTGCCAGGGGCCAGTTAGCTTTGGGGGCCACAACGTCAGTGAGATTCTCGGTACGGGTGCGCATAAAATTGTGAAGATAATGTCAATAAATGTGTGGAAATTATGAAGTTTATGAAAACAAATATTGCAAAAATAGTTGCCACTGTAAACAGAATGAATATCATAACGAGAATTATTATCAGTCATGGAATGAGGTACAACTATGCGTACTCTGCCCCGCTCCGCCGGTACAGATGTTGCGGCCCAGTGTTTTTTGAACGCGCTACTGCGCGAAACGAAGGACTGGCACTATCTTCCCGCAACCCGTGCGGATGAGTTATCGCAGATTCATATCCCGCTCTCCCCAACCCAGGCCATTCGGGTTCCGGTACGCTATTTCTCCCCCACACAGCATCACCAGTATCGTTTCCCGGCAACGCTGATTCAGGCCGACAGCGACAGCGGTGACACGGTCACATTCCATCAACTGATTGATTTAATTATTGAAAAAGAGACGGTTAAAGGCGCTCTGGATGCCGATACGCTGGCTCGCTTTAAGCAGCGCGTCCTGGAAAGCCATACACACACCTGGCAGGCCATTGATTTACGCCACAACTGGGCAAACCTGCGCGATAAGCCGCTGACCTTTGCCGAAGCGGAACAGGCGCTGCTGGTCGGCCATGCTTTTCATCCTGCCCCAAAGTCGCACGAGCCGTTTAACGAGGCCGAGGCGCGTCGCTATCTGCCGGATTTCGCCTCCCGCTTCCCGCTGCGCTGGTTTGCGGTTGAGCATGAGCTGATTACCGGCGACAGCCTGAATGTCTCCCTGCGGGAACGTCT
Organism: Enterobacter sp. MGH 38; assembly: GCF_000492855.1. NCBI lineage: Bacteria > Pseudomonadati > Pseudomonadota > Gammaproteobacteria > Enterobacterales > Enterobacteriaceae > Enterobacter > Enterobacter sp. MGH 38. The sequence continues at coordinate 1,951,926 of NZ_KI535608.1, forward strand.
GCTGCGCTTTGCAGCGCAGAGCGCGCCGGCTCTTCTCGGTCACTTCACCGACACCTGCTGGCTACTGCCGATGCACCCATGGCAGGCCGACTATCTGCTGGAGCAGGACTGGTGCCAGCGTCTGGTAGAAAAAGGCGCCCTGCGCGATCTGGGCGAAGCCGGTGCGCCATGGCTACCCACCAGCTCTTCCCGCTCGCTGTACAGTGAAACCAACAGCGACATGATTAAGTTTTCCCTGAGCGTGCGGCTGACCAACTCCGTGCGCACGCTGTCGGTGAAAGAGGTTAAGCGCGGCATGCGCCTGGCGCGGCTGGCGAAAACGGCACGCTGGCAGGAACTTCAGGCGCGCTACCCGACCATGCGCGTGATGCAGGAGGACGGCTGGGCGGGGCTGCGCGATGAGCACGGCGTCATTCAGGAAGAGAGCCTGATGGCCCTGCGCGTCAATCTGCTGTTCGATACCCCTGAAACGCAAACCAACGTGCTGGTGAGCCTGACCCAGGCCGCGCCGGACGGCGGCGACAGCCTGCTCGCCGCGGCGGTGCGTCGTCTGAGCCAGCGTCTGGACTTACCCCTCGCCCAGGCCGCGCGCTGCTGGCTGGACGCCTACTGCGACCGCGTATTGCTTCCGCTGTTCAGCGCCGAGGCGGACTACGGTCTGGTCCTGCTGGCGCACCAGCAAAATATCCTCGTTGAGATGCAGCAGGATTTCCCCGTTGGACTGATCTACCGTGACTGCCAGGGCAGCGCCTGGACCGAAGGGGCCGACGCGTGGCTGAATGAGGCAGGTGAAACCGAAGTTGAAAACCGCTTCGGTGAGAGCCAGCTGCTGCGCTACTTCCCTTATTACCTGCTGCTGAACTCTACCCTTGCCGTCACCGCCGCGCTCGCCGCTGCCGGTTTCGACAGCGAAGAGAACCTGATGTCCCGCGTGCGTGACGCGCTGGCCGAACTGCGCACGACGGCGAAGCAGACCCGCTGCCTTGATTATGTGCTCGACAGCCCGACCTGGAACTGTAAAGGCAACTTCTTCTGCTATCTGCACGATCGCAACGAAAACACCATCGTCGATCCGGCGGTGATCTATTTCGACTTCAGCAACCCGTTTTATAAGGAGAAGGCGTGATGGCAAACGCGAATATCGTCCATTCCGGCTACGGCTTTCGCTGCACGGTCACGGAACAAAACCTGCCGCTGACGCTGGGTCTCGACGGCAGCGCGGTGATGGAGCGGCTGATCGGGCTCCCGGACGGCTGGCTGGTGGACGCCCTCGACCAGCTGTTTGTTGCCGCGCCCGCCCTGACCGGCATTACCCTGCCGTGGGCAGCCTGGCAGGATGAACCTCAGGCGCAGGCGCTGTTTAGCCTCGTTCACGGAGATTATCTGGCGCGTGAAATTTTCTGGCAGCTGCCGCTGTGGCTGAAAGGCGAACGCCCGCAGGCGAGCGGCGGAATGCAGTTTGACGAAAGCCGTCAGCTGTACTTCCCGCTGCGCCCTCACCGCCCGCAGGGCGAGGTGTATCGCCGTTACGATCCGCAGATTAAGCGCACCCTGAGCTTCCGCGTGGCGGACGTGGCGCTGGACGGCGAGCGTTTTACCCGCTGGATGAACACCCCACGCGTGAACGCTTTCTGGGAGATGGCCGGCCCGCAGGCCGAGCAGGAGAACTACCTGCGTCGCCAGCTCGACTCGACCTATTGCTATCCGGTGATCGGCTGCTTTGACGATCAGCCATTCGGCTATTTTGAACTCTACTGGGCGGCGGAAGACCGCATTGGCCGCCACTATCGCTGGCAGCCCTTTGACCGCGGGCTGCATATGCTGGTGGGCGAAGAGAACTGGCGCGGAGCGCAGTGTATCCGCAGCTGGCTGCGCGGCCTGAGCCACTATCTGTATCTCGATGAACCGCGCACGGCGCGCATTGTGGCGGAACCGCGCTTCGACAACCAGCGTCTGTTCCGCCATCTGGCGTCCGCCGGTTTCGACACGGTGAAAGAGTTCGACTTCCCGCACAAACGCTCCCGCCTCATCATGAGCGAGCGTCATCGCTTCTTCCACGAGGTGGAACTGTGAACGCGCTCTGGCAGAAAGTGAACCGCGAGATGGTGGCGAAGATCCTCGCCGAACTGGAATATGAACGCATCCTGCGCGCCGAGCCGGTTTCGACGGACTACTGGCGCATCAGTATGGGCAACGCGTGCTGGCAGTTTCGCGCCACGCGTGGGATCTGGGGCTGGCTGCATATTGACCCTGATACCCTGACCACCACCAGCGGCGCGGCGGTCGAAGCGGAAAACGCGCTGCTGCAACTGGCCACCGTACTGGAGATGAGCGACGCGCAAACGGCGGAGCACATGGAAGATCTCTACGCCACGCTGCGGGGCGACATGCAGCTGTTGCAGGCGCGTGAAACGCTGGATGCCGATGCGCTGATCCACCTTGACCCGGACGAGCTACAGTGCCTGATGCGCGGTCACCCGAAGTTTATTTTCAATAAGGGACGCCGCGGCTGGGGGCTGGATGCCCTGCGCCTGTACGCGCCGGAATATCGCGGGCGTTTTCGCCTGCACTGGGTCGCCGTGCAGCGCGATCGTCTGGTCTGGAGCAGCGACGCCGATTGCGATATTAACGCCCTGCTCTCCAGCGCCATGGACGATGCCGAGCGCGAGCGGTTCGACGCCCGCTGGCAGGAGCTGGATCTGGATGATAGCTGGCTGCCGGTGCCGCTGCACCCGTGGCAGTGGCAGCAAAAAATTGCCATTCATTTCCTGGCGCAGCTCGCACGCGGTGAAATGGTGGAGCTGGGTGAGTTCGGCGATGAGTATCTGGCGCAGCAGTCCCTGCGCACGCTGACCAACGCCAGCCGTCGCGCGCCGTATGACATCAAGCTGCCGCTGACCATCTACAACACCTCCTGCTATCGCGGTATTCCGGGCAAGTATATTGCCGCCGGTCCGCTGGCCTCGCGCTGGCTACAGCAGCAGTTTGCCAGCGATGCCACGCTGATTCGCTCCGGGGCGCAGGTGCTTGGCGAACCCGCTGCCGGATATCTGTCGCATCCGGGTTATGCCGCATTGCCTGAGGCGCCGTACCGCTATCAGGAGATGCTGGGGGTGATCTGGCGCGAGAACCCATCCTGCTATTTACAGGATGGTGAACAGGCGGTGCTGATGGCGGCGCTGATGGAAACCGATAATCAGGGGCGCCCGCTGATTGACGCATGGATCAAACGCTCGGGGTTAACCGCTGACGCATGGCTGGAAAAGCTGTTTGAGGCGACGGTGATCCCCTTCTATCACCTGCTCTGTCGCTACGGGGTGGCGCTCATCGCCCACGGCCAGAACGTCACGCTGGTGATGAAAGATTACGTTCCGCAGCGCATTTTGCTGAAGGATTTCCAGGGCGATATGCGCCTGGTGGATGAAGATTTCCCGCAGGCGCAGAGCCTGCCGGAGCAGGTAAAAGCGGTGACGGCGCGCCTCAGCGCGGATTACATCATCCACGACCTGCAAACCGGCAACTTTGTCACGGTGCTGCGCTTTATATCCCGCCTCACCCTGCAATGCGGCGTGAATGAAACCCGCTTCTATCAGATCCTGGCGCTGGTGTTACATCGTTATATGGCCGCCCATCCGGATCTTGCGGCGCGCTTCGCGAAGTTCGACCTGTTTAAGCCGCAGATTATTCGCGTGATCCTCAACCCGGTCAAACTGACCTTCTCTGAACACGACGGTGGCAGCCGCATGCTGCCGAACTACGTCTGCGATCTTGATAACCCTCTTTTTCTGGTCTCCCGGGAGTCAGCGCAATGAAAACCTATGATTTCATCGGCATTGGTATCGGTCCGTTCAACCTCAGTATTGCCGCGCTGGCGGAGGGGCTGGACGGTTTTAGCTCGCTGTTTCTTGAACGCAAGCCGCACTTCTCCTGGCACCCGGGGATGATGGTGCCGGACTGCCATATGCAGACCAGCTTCCTGAAGGATCTGGTCAGCGCCGTAGAGCCAACCAACCGCCACAGCTTCCTGAACTACCTGGTACAGCGCAAAAAGTTCTACCGTTTCCTCACCACCGAGCAGCGCACCGTGTCGCGCGAGGAGTTTGCCGACTACCTGTGCTGGGCGGCGGATAACCTCACCAACCTGGCCTTCAGCCAGCAGGTACAGCAGGTCAGCTTTGATGAGCAAAACGGCCTGTTTGAGATCGTGACCCAGCGGGATCGCTTCCTGGCGCGGCACGTCTGCGTGGGGATTGGGAAGCAGATCAATCTGCCAGACTGCGTCACCGCGCAGGACGATACCTGCTTCCACGCCAGCGAAATGATGCTGCGCACGCCGGATTTATCGGGCAAGCGCGTCACCGTCGTCGGCGGCGGCCAGAGCGGTGCGGATCTGTTTTTGAATATCTTCCGTGGGGAATGGGGCCAGCCGCTGAGCCTCAACTGGGTGTCGCGCCGCAACAACTACAACGCGCTGGATGAAGCCGCGTTTGCTAACGAGTATTTCACGCCAGAGTATGTGGACAGCTTCTCGACCCTCGATGACGACGCCCGACGTCAGATGTTGCAGGAGCAGAAAATGACCTCCGACGGGATCACCACCGAGTCCCTGCTGGCGATTTACCGCGCCATGTACCACCGTTTCGAAGTGCTGCGTGAAAAACCCTGGGCGCACCTGATGCCGTCCCGCTCGGTGACGGCGCTGACGCGCCAGGAAACCGGACCTCGCCTCAGCATCCAGCATCACCTGGACGGCGGGCGCGAACAGCTTGAAAGCGACGTGGTGATTTTCGCCACCGGCTACCGCGCCGTGCAGCCTGCTTTTCTCGCCCCGCTCTCTTCCCGACTGCGTCTGGATGAGGATGAAGCCTTCTGCATCAACAACGATTTTACCCTTGAATGGGACGGCCCGCAGAGCAACCGCCTGTTTGCCGTGAATGCCGGGATGCACCGTCTCGGTATTGCCGAACCCCAGCTCAGCCTGATGGCCTGGCGCGCGGCGCGAATTTTGAATCGCGCTCACGATGACGAGCCGTTTGAGCTGGCAACCACCCCCGGCGTGATCCACTGGCGGAGCACCACCAGCCCGGAGAGCAGCCAGGTTTTTAAATCATTAATAAAGACCACCGAGTACTGACACACACATTCAGGATCAACATAACAATGAAACGTTCTCATCTTTGGGTTTTAAATCCGTGCTTGCTTGCCATGCTTTCTACCTCTGCGTGGGCGGAAGAACAAAAGGAAGAAGATATTGTGGTCTCCGCCAGCCGGGCACATCGCAGCGTGGCAGAGATGGCGCAAACCACCTGGGTTATTGAGCGGGCGGAAATTGAACAGCAGGTTCAGGGCGGGAAAGAGATTAAAGACGTTCTGGCCCAGCTGATCCCCGGCATGGACGTCAGCAGCCAGGGACGTACCAACTACGGCATGAACCTGCGCGGTCGCTCCATGATGGTGATGGTGGACGGCGTACGTCTGAACTCGTCCCGCAGCGACAGCCGCCAGCTCGACTCTATCGATCCGTTCAACATTGACCGCATCGAAGTGATCTCCGGCGCCACCTCGCTGTACGGCGGCGGCAGTACCGGCGGGCTGGTGAACATCGTCACCAAAAAAGGCCAGCCGGAGACCGAAGTGGAGTTCCAGACCGGGGCAAAAAGCGGGTTTAACAGCCATAACGACCATGATGAGAACGTCTCCGCAGCCGTGAGCGGCGGCAATGACAACGCCTCTGGTCGTCTGTCGGTCTCCTATCAGCGCTACGGCGGCTGGTATGACGGCAACGGCGACGAGGTGATTATCGATAACACCCAGACCGGCTTGCAGTATTCCGACCGTATCGACGTGATGGGGACAGGCACCATCAACATCGACGATCATCAGCAGCTCCAGTTAACCACGCAGTACTACAAGAGCGAATCTGACGGCAAGCACGGCCTGTTCCTTGGGGAGAATTTCGCTGCGGTCACGGGCGATGCCAAAGCCTATAACAAAGACAACCTGAACTCTGACCGTATCCCGGGCACAGAGCGTCACCTGATCAACCTGCAATACTCGAACACCGATTTCTGGGGTCAGGATCTGGTTGCGCAGATTTACTACCGTGACGAGAGCCTGACCTACTACCCGTTCCCGACGCTGAGCAAAGGCGCGGTGACCAGCATTGGCGCGTCCCAGCAGAAAACCGATTTTTACGGCGGCAAGCTGACGCTGAACAGCAAGCCGATGGACGACCTGACCCTCACCTGGGGCGTGGATGCCGACCATGAAACGTTCGATGCCAACCAGCAGTTCTTCGACTTAAGCAAAGCGGCGGCGAGCGGCGGCATGGAGCTGGACAATGCCTACAACGTGGGCCGTTATCCGGGTTACAGCATTACCAACCTCGCGCCGTTCCTGCAAGCCAGCTATGACATTGACGCCATCACCCTGAGCGGCGGCGTGCGTTATCAGTACACCGAAAACAAGGTGGACGATTTTGTCGGTTACGCCCAGCAGCAGGCAATCGCCACGGGCAAAGCCACCTCCGCTGACGCGGTGCCGGGCGGGAAAACCGACTACAACAACTTCCTGTTTAACGCCGGGATCCTTGGACGTCTGACCGAACAGCAACAGCTGTGGTTTAACTTCTCCCAGGGCTTCGAGATCCCGGACCTGGCGAAGTACTACGGCTCCGGCACCTATCAGCTGGTCGATGGTCACTATCGTCTGCAAAACAGCGTCAATGTGAACGACTCAACGCTGGACGGGATTAAGGTCAATGCTTACGAGCTCGGCTGGCGCTTCACCGGCGATAACCTGCGTACCCAGGTGGCGGCATACTACTCGCTCTCGGATAAAACCATCACCATCAACAAGAGCGACATGACCATCAACCTGGAGGACGACAAACGTCGTATCTATGGGGTTGAAGGCCAGGTGGACTATTTCTTTACCGACAGCGACTGGAGCACCGGGGCGAACTTTAACGCCATCAAGTCCGAAACGCGTGAAAACGGGAAATGGGAGAAGCTGACGGTCGACAGCGCCAGCCCGTCTAAAGCCAGCGCATGGGTCAACTGGGCGCCGGGCGACTGGACGCTACGCGTGCAGAGCACACAAACCTTTGACGTGTCTGACGCCGACGGTAAGAAGATTGATGGCTATAACACCGTTGATTTCCTGGGTAGCTACGCCCTGCCGGTGGGCAAAGTCAGCTTCAGCGTGGAGAACCTGCTGGACAAAGACTACACCACCGCCTGGGGCCAGCGCGCACCGGGGCTGTATAGCCCAACCTACGGCGCACCGGGTCTTTATACTTATAAAGGCCGTGGACGTACGTTTGGTCTGAATTACTCCGTTCTGTTCTGATCCTGCGCGCCGCCTGTCTGCGGGCGGCGCGATTTGCTGTGCAATTTGAAAGCAAATTTGCTATTAAATCATCGGTTTGCTGAAATTGTCGACAAACGAACAAAAACGGTGTTTTCCCCTTTGACAAGGCGCACGCAGGTCGATAATATGCGCCTCGTTCACACGATTCCTCTGTAGTTCAGTCGGTAGAACGGCGGACTGTTAATCCGTATGTCACTGGTTCGAGTCCAGTCAGAGGAGCCAAATTTGAAAAGCCTGCTTTTAAAGCAGGCTTTTTGCTTTTGTGGGTTCGGTAAATTTGCCGGGTGGCGGCTGCGCCTTACCCGGCCTACTGATTAGCGACTAAATCTGATAATCAATCGCCACCTCTTCCGGCTCCATCACCTGGCGTTTGATCTCATCCACCGACAGCCCCGCGTTGCATAGCTCAATAAAACGCCACACGTAGTTACGCTGAAGCTGCCCGCGCTTTAGCCCCAGCCAGACGGTATTCGCATCGAACAGGTGACGCGTATCCAGACGCACCAGATTTCCGGCCTCATATTCTCCGCCAGACTGCTCGGCCACCAGGCCAATCCCCAGCCCTAACTCGACGTAGGTTTTGATCACGTCGGAATCCTGCGCGCTCAGCACCACGTCCGGCGTGAGCCCTTTACGCTTGAACGCTTCATCAATGCGCGAGCGCCCGGTAATGCCCTGCCGGTAGGTAATCAGCGGCCATTTGACGATCTCTTCCAGCGTCAACGGCGAAACCTGATTCAGCGGGTGATCGGCGGGTAACAGCAGGCTGTGGTGCCAGCGGAACCACGGGAACGCCACCAGCAGCGGGTCGTTGCTCAGCCGTTCACTGGCGATACCGATATCGGCCCCGCCGTTATGCAGCAGCACTTCGATTTCCTGCGGCGTGCCCTGGATCAGTTCGAGACGTACGTCCGGGAAGATCTCACGAAATGCTTTGATAACCGTCGGAAGACTGTAGCGCGCCTGTGTATGGGTGGTGGCGATAGTCAGCACACCGGAAGCGTCGTTGGTAAAGAGATCCGCCAGCCGGCGAACGTTGCTGGCCTCGTTGAGAATGCGCTCAGCGATGGTCAGCAATGCCTTGCCTGGCTCGGTCATACCCAGCAGGCGCTTGCCGCGACGGATAAAAATCTCAATGCCTAACTCCTCCTCCAGCTCGCGGATATGCCGGCTGACGCCCGACTGAGAGGTGTAAAGCATATTGGCGACTTCGGTCAGGTTGTAATCCCGCCTGGCCGCCTCACGAATAATTTTAAGTTGCTGGAAATTCACAATTCACTCCGGCGCATCTGACATAAGGCTATTGTTAGAGTCAGCCGGGCTGGAGAACAAATAATAAAAACCAGCATCTTATGCTTATTTGGAATATCAGCTGACCAGTTGCAGCTCGCGATTTTCCAGCGACGGCTTACTGACCAGAGACATCAGGATCTCTTTCACCGCCTGCGCCTGCGGTGACAGGGAGCCGCGCGCGGACATATTTAACGACAGCGGTAAGCTCATGGATGGCGTGGTGATACGCGCCATCCAGCCGTTTGCCGCGCTGCACAGTGAACGTGCGGCAGACTCGGGCAGAACCGTTACACCCATGCCGCTGGCAATGGCGGCAGTCAGCGTGGAGATGGAGTCGATCTCGCCGATGATCTTCGCCGTCAGACGGCGCAGCGAAAACGCTTCGTCAACGCGCACGCGCACGGCACTGTAGTCGCGCGGCAGAAACAGGTTCATCTCTGCCACAGCGGTTAAATCAATGCTCTGGCCAGGGCAATCACGGGTACCGACCAGATAAAGATCTTCCTTCAGCAGCGGCTGGCTGGTGATCCCGGCAACCGGGGAGCGATCGTACAGCACCGCCATATCCAGCTGACCGTTGAGCAGTTTGTCATTGAGCACGGAACCACTGTTCTCATGCAGATAAACCAGCACTTCCGGTAGCTCTGCGCGCACCGCCTGAAGCAGCGGCATGGTTACCGACGATGCGGCCGTTCCCGGCGCCAGCCCGATGGAGACATGGCCACTCAGGGTCTGACCCACATTGTGCACGGCCAGCTGCGCCTGTTCACACTGACGCAGGATCGTGCGGGCATGGGTATATAAAATTTTTCCCGCTTCGGTAGGCGTTACGCCGCGCTTGGTGCGGATCAACAGTTGCTGGTCCATTTCGCCTTCCAGAGTCGCGACCTGCTGGCTCAGCGCAGGCTGCGCGATATGCAGCACTTCAGCCGCCTGGGTCAGGCTGCCGATATCGACGATTTTTACGAAGTATTTCAGTCGTCTTAAGTTCATGTTGCCCCCTGTTCGAAAATAGCGTGCCGGTAACGGCTGTGTTGTTAAACAGGTTTTGCAATATGGATGCCAGTTTTTTGCAGCGGGTGTATGTCTCTGCTAAGCGGCTGAAAATAAGGAAAGCCAATCACTGATGCCTGTTTTGAGATGGGGACAACGGTTTCCGATCTGCCCCATTCGGGGTATATCTGCACAATAATGGTGCATTCCGTTGGCAAAAACGTCACTTTGCTGGTTTTGTCAGCAAACAGTCTAAAGTGGGCGATCCATCCTTTGACAAGGCGTACGGAGGTCGATAATATGCGCCCCGTTCACACGATTCCTCTGTAGTTCAGTCGGTAGAACGGCGGACTGTTAATCCGTATGTCACTGGTTCGAGTCCAGTCAGAGGAGCCAAATTTGAAAAGCCTGCTTTTAAAGCAGGCTTTTTGCTTTTCTGCGTTCGGTAAGTTTGTCGGGTGGCGCTCCGCTTACCCGACCTACGGTACTCAAGGCCCGGCAAGCGAAGCGCTACCAGTCATAGCAAGCTTCACCGGCATCCCCGACCGCCGTTCCAGTTCAGCGCCCGCCCCTTCACTTATCAGCTGCGTCCTTTGTGCGGCTGAAATGGGCAGCGGCACCTTATTTGTCGATTCAAATTCCGCGCGATTGCGTGAAAGCGGCTCGTGAACCTCTACCCAACGGCTACCGTCCGGCTCCGTGGTCACTTTTACGGGCTGATCGATAAGCTGTACCCGCGTCCCCACCGAAACGTTATCGAACAGGTATTTGATATCGTTATTACGCAGGCGAATGCAGCCCTGGCTGACGCGCAGACCAATGCCGAAATTTGAGTTAGTACCGTGGATCGCGTACAGCCTGCCGATATAAAGGGCATACAGCCCCATCGGGTTATCCGGCCCGGCGGGAACGAACGCGGGCAACGTTTTCCCTTCCTTCGCGTAAGCGCGTCGCGTATTTGGCGTGGGTGACCAGGTTGGGCCTTCCTGTTTGCGCTCAACGGCGGTTACCCAGTTACGCGGCGTTTCGCGCCCGGCCTGACCGATGCCAATAGGCAGCACCTCAACCGTGTTGCTGCCGGGTGGATAATAGTAAAGCCGCATTTCCGCGACGTTCACCACAATTCCCTCACGCACCGTTGGCGGCAGAATAAGCTGCTGGGGTACCGCAAGCTGTGTTCCGGCTCGCGGTAAAAACGGATCCACCCCCGGGTTGGCTTCCAGCATATTGCTCAACCCCTGTCCGTGCTGCGCTGCAAACGCTTCGAGCGGCAGAGTATTGCCCTCAGGCACGGTGATGGTGATCGGCACCCCCACCAGGCGGCTGCCCTCGGGAGGGAGGGGGTAGGTTACAGCAGATGCAGCGGGAACCAGAATACCAAGCGTAAAAACGAACGAGGCAAATCGAATCATAGTGTTCTGTACTCAGTCAAAGAGAAAGCCTGCCGGTGGGCAGGCTTAGCCTGCTCATTCAGTCATCTTTTCGTCGTGCGCCATCTCCGGGTAAGGACTTTTTCTGCTTCAACAATCATGAACATCGCAAACCCAATCAGGAAGGTAATGATCCAGTAGCGGAACGGTAGCGCTTCGGTACCGAACAGCATTTGCATGAACGGCGCATAGATGATCAGAAGCTGAAGGGCCAGAAGTACGCCGCTCACGATCCATATCCCCTTATTAGCCAGCAGACCTTTACTCAGGGAGAAGCCGTCAGTGACGCGGCAGTTGAGCATGTAAAACCACTGGGCGGTGACCAGCGTTTGCAGCAACACGGTGCGGATGAACTCCGGCGAGTAGCCGCGAGGTTGCAGCCAGGCCTCCAGCACAAAGGCGCTGATGGCAATCATCAGGCCGACAAACACCACTCGCCAGATGGCATAACCGTCCATCACATGCAGGTTAGACTTACGCGGCGGCCGGTTCATGATGTCCTTCTCACCCGCTTCAAACGCCAGGCCAAACGACAGCGTTGCCGAGGTTGCCATGTTCATCCACAGGATCAGTACCGGTGTTAACGGGATCAGGTTCCCCGCCAGCAGGGCAATAATGATCAGCAGGGCCTGGGCGATGTTGCTCGGGATAACGAACAAAATGGTCTTTTTCAGGTTGTCGTAGACCCGACGCCCTTCATGGACCGCCCGGGCAATGGTGGCAAAGTTATCATCCGTTAACACCATATCGGCGGCTTCTTTGGTGACTTCAGTACCTTTGATCCCCATCGCGATGCCGACATCCGCCCGCTTCAGCGCAGGCGCATCGTTCACCCCGTCCCCGGTCATTCCGACCACTTCCTGCTTACTTTGCAGCGCCTGCACCAGGCGGAATTTATCTTCCGGGCTGGTTCGGGCAAAGATATCGTATTTTTGCGCCGCCTCGCTCAGCTGGTGGTCGTCCATCGCTTCCAGCTCGCGCCCGGTAATGGCGCTCGCCGCGTTGCCAATACCCAGCATCTGTCCAATGCTCATCGCCGTTTGTGGATGATCCCCGGTAATCATTTTCACGCGAATGCCCGCCTGCAAGCAGTCGGCAATGGCCGAAATGGCTTCCGGGCGCGGGGGATCCATCATGCCCGCAATGCCGAGCAGTATGACCCCCTCTTGCAGATCCGCATGCGTCAGCTCGCGCTGCCCGCTGGCGGCCGGTTTCCAGGCCGCAGCCACCATGCGCAATCCCTCGCGCGCATACTCTTCAATCTTCTCTTCCCAATAGTGCAGGTTGAACGGCTCCAGCCCGTTTTGGGTCTGCTGGTGCTGGCAAAGACGGAAAAGGACGTCCGGCGCACCGGTGATTAACATCACCTCTTCGTCGCCCAGGCGATAGAGGGTGGACATGTATTTATATTGCGAATCGAATGGGATTTTACTGCGCAATTCGGCGTCAATTGTCGGAAGCGGGATTTTGGCCGCCAGCACCTTCAGCGCGCCTTCGGTTGGCCCGCCGGTGATTTTCCATAGCCCCTGCTCATCTTTGATCAGTTGGCTGTCATTACAGAGATCGACGGTGCGCAGATAGCGCTCAAGCACAGATCCCTGGGTCACGGTGACCGGTGTTGGATCGTCAACAGGGTGAATAGCGCCCACCGGTTCGTAACTGTCTCCCTCGACGCGGTAGGTGGTGTCCGCGGTAATCACCGCTTTTACCGTCATCTCATTCATGGTCAGGGTGCCGGTTTTATCCGAGCAGATAACCGTCATCGCCCCCAGCGTTTCCACGGTAGGCAGCTTGCGAATAATCGCCTTGCGACGCGCCATCGCCTGCACGCCCAGCGAGAGGATGATCGAGATAATGGCCGGTAATCCTTCCGGCACCGCCGCCACCGCAAGGCTAATCAGCGACAGCACCAGCTCTGAAACGGGCATATCGCGGAAGATGAGGCTGAAAACGAACAGCGCCAGCATCATCACCAGAATGGTGATAAAAATGGTCTTGCCGAGCTTGTCCATTTGCACCATCAACGGGGTACGGTGTTTTTCAATGTCTGACATCATCTGGTTGATATGGCCGAGTTCGGTCTCCCCACCGGTTGCCACCACCAGCCCTTTTCCCCCGCCGGAGCTGACGGTGGTGCCCGAATACAGCAGATTGTAACGGTCACCTAACGGGAGTTCGCCGCTGAGCACATCGCTGCTTTTCTCCACTACCGTGGATTCGCCGGTGAGAATAGCTTCTTCCACCCGCAGGTTGTGCGCCTCTATCACGCGAAGATCGGCAGGAATGCGATCCCCGGCGCGTATCACCACGATATCTCCGGGCACCAGCGCTGTCGTCGGGATAGTTTCATGGTTGCCCTGCCGGATGACCACAGCCTCGCTGGAGAGCATATTACGAATGCTTTGCAGCGATTTCTCCGCATTGCTCTCCTGAATATGGCCAATCAGGGCGTTAATGATAGCCACCCCAAGAATGACAAACATATCCACCCAGTGTCCCATTATCAGCTTCAGCAGCGCCGCCGCCAGAAGGACGTAAATAAGGACATCGTTGAAATGGGCCAGAAAGCGCAGCCAGCCGGGTTTACCCGGTTTTTGCGGTAAGGCGTTTTCGCCGTATTTTTCCAGCCTGGCGGTCGCTTCTGTACTGCTGAGTCCGTCGAGGCTGGATTGGATATTTGTCAGGGTTTCATCAACGGTCTGTTGATAATACGGGCGGTGAGGCTTTTCTGTTATCATCGTTCCTTCCTCGGGTTCTTTTCAGAAATCACCTTGCTTTCATGTCATTAACGAATAACGAAAACAGGAACATGCGCATAACGAACGATACTCGCCGCCTCTGACCCTAATAAATGGGTTTGAATATTGGGATTACGCGATCCCACAATAATCGCACCGACGTTAAGTTCATCCGCCAGTTTGATTACCTCATCACGTATATTCCCGCTGCGAACATGCAGATGGACATTTGCTTCCGGCAGGTTGATTTTTTTTACCAGCGCAGCCAGTTTTTCTTTTGCATTATTAATCATATATTCATTCATCTTTCTCGCGTCTGCAATAAAACCGCGGGTCAGTTCCGCCGAGAACTTTGGCATAACGTACAGCAGATGGACATTACCCGATGCGCTTTGCGCCAGGAATTGGGCATGCTGTAGCGCTTTATCAGACAACGCTGTTTCGTATACATCCACCGGCACCAGAATCGTTTTATACATATCAAGCATCCTTTTTATAACCAACACAACAGTGAGTGAATCAGGAGAGATCGCATCAACCCCATGGGTACAGGCGTGAATGCCTTTTACGGAAAAAAGGAATGGATGCTATTAAACGTAGCACAGGAATATCAGGATGTTATTCAAAGGGGATACGCTATCGTAACGCTTGTTTCGCCTGAGTATGTCACGCCACTAATAATGGTTATTTAACATTTATTTATTCACCGACTATGCTCATAGTCAGGCATGCAACACGTTCATTCTCTTTATCCCGCGCCACCTTCAACCTCATGGAGGAATGCATGTACGGTTTAAGCCTGATTCGCCTTGGTTTGTTTATTGCGCTCGCCACTATCGCCAGCACAGCAATCGGTTTATTTACCTATGTGGTCGTCTCGGCCCTGGCAGAATAGCGCCACCCCAGCATTGATGACGAAATAAATAAAACAATTATTATCAGGGGAATACTGTGAAGCGCTACCTCTCTCTTCTGCCTGCTGTTTTATTGCTGCTGACGGCGTGCGATCCGAAATCCGACCGCGCCGCGCCCCTGCCGAAAATGGTAAAAGTCGCAGAGGTGGTGAAGGCTGGCAACGCGCAGCAGCGCGTCTTTCCCGCCCGTATCGAATCCGGCGACGCCACGGATCTTGCGTTCAAACGTGCCGGGCAGATTGAGACCCTGGACATTCGCCAGGGTGTCGTTGTCAAACAGGGGCAACGGCTCGCCAGTCTTAACGATCGCGAAGCCCGGCAGCGTCTGAACGACAGGCAAACGGCGGCGACCCTGGCTCAGCGGCAATTCGACCGCTTCCAGACCCTGGCAGGACGCCAGGCCGTGTCGAAGGCCGAGATGGATGTCCAGCGCGCAAACCGCGATTCTGCAAACGCCGCGCTTCAGATTGCACGCGAAGAATTGAGTCAGATGACGCTCGTCGCCCCCTTTAGCGGGACAGCGGCCAGCGTACATGTGCGAAACCATCAGGTCGTCTCAGCCGGCCAGCCCGTCGTCACATTGACCCGTACCGATCTACTGGACGTGGTGTTCAGCCTTCCAGAGAACCTGTTTAACACCTTCGATATTCGCAATGCGCAGTACAAACCGGTAGTGAGGATCAACGCCCTGCCCGGTCGCGAGTTTACCGCTGTGTACAAAGAGCACTCAGGCAGTAGCGACAGCAACACTTTGACCTGGCAGGTAATTTTAACCATGCCCCGCCCGGATGATTTTCCCGTCGTGGGCGGCGTCAGCGGAACGGTCACCATCAATTTAACCAACCTACCGGCGGGCGTGGGCAGTGAGGCGCTGGTGGTGCCGGTTGAAGCGGTCTTTAACCCGGATAACCGCCCGCGCAATGAGCCACACGTCTGGGTGGTGACGGGCGAAGGCGATACGTTGCACCTTGAAGATCGTAAGGTCAGCGTGGGGCAAGTCAGCGCTGAGGGGGTCATCATCGTCGGTGGGCTTAAGGCGGGTGAACGCGTGGTGGCCGCAGGCGTTAGGGAGTTACATCCCAACCAGCCGGTACGTATCTGGACGCGTGAACGGGGACTATAATGGATATCTCTCGTCAGTTTATCAGCAACCCGGTTCGCGTCTGGCTGACGATTTTGCTGCTGGGCGTAGGCGGCATTATTGCCCTGTTGAACATCGGCAGACTGGAAGATCCGGCGTTTACCATCAAAACGGCGGTGGTGATCACCCATTATCCGGGCGCGTCGGCGCAGCAGGTTGAGGAAGAGGTCACCCTGCCGCTGGAAAACGCGCTTCAGCAATTACCTTACCTGGATAACGTCAGCTCCATCTCCTCCAGCGGCCTGTCGCAGATTACGGTCAATATAGCCTCGCGCTACCACTCAAATGCGCTGCCGCAAATCTGGGATGAACTGCGTCGCCGGGTGGGTGATGCCGCCCGACAGTTTCCACCCGGCGTAGTGACCCCGTTTGTGAATGACGATTTTGGCGATGTGTTCGGCTTTTTCTTTGCCATTTCCGGCGATGAATTCAGCAATCCGGAACTGGTCCGGTATGCCGAGCAGCTGCGCCGGGAGTTGGTCCTCGTGCCAGGCGTGGGCAAAGTGGCCATCGGCGGAGCCCTCACCCAGCAGATTAACGTGGATATTTCTCTGAGCAAAATGGCCGCGCGCGGGATAACGCTGAACCAGCTTTCTGCCCAGCTCAGCAGGCTGAACGTGGTCTCCAGCGCGGGAGAGATCCCCTCCGGTACCGAGTCAATTCGTCTGCATCCTACCGGTGAATTCGAGAGTATTGACGAGCTGGCCGATCTCATCGTGACCCCGCCGGGCGTTGGGGCGGCTACCCGCTTACGGGATATTGCCACCCTTTCACGCGGGCTGGATGCCTCCCCTGCCAGCATCTACCATGCCAACGGCAGAGAAGCCGTCACCATGGGCGTCTCCTTTATCCCCGGCGTTAACGTGATCGACGTGGGAGATGCCCTGGAGGCGAAGCTTGAGCAGATGTCAGCCGAGAAACCGGCAGGTATCCATATCGACCTGTTCTACGATCAGGCGGCGGAGGTCGGGCATTCCGTTAACGGATTTATCATTAACTTCCTGATGGCGCTGGCGATTGTCGTCGGTGTGTTGCTGATCTTTATGGGCTTACGCAGCGGGATCATTATCGCCTTTTCCCTCGCGCTTAATGTGCTGGGTACGCTGCTGATCATGTATCTCTGGGGTATTGAACTACAGCGCATTTCACTGGGCGCGCTGATCATCGCCCTCAGCATGCTGGTCGACAATGCCATTGTTATTGTCGAAGGGGTACTGATAGCACGGCAGCAGGGCTCGTCCCTGATGAACGCCATTAGCAACATTATTCGCCGTTCTGCGCTGCCGCTGCTGGGTGCGACGGTGATCGCCATCCTGGCCTTTGCGCCCGTCGGGCTGTCGCAGGACTCTACCGGCGAATACTGTAAGTCGCTGTTTCAGGTTCTGCTGATTTCGCTCATGCTGAGCTGGTTCTCTGCCCTCACCATTACACCGGTGCTGATCAAATGGTGGCTGTTTAAACGGGACGCTGCGCCGCCAGAGGCTGACGAAACGGATCCCTATGACAAACGCATCTATCGGATCTATCAGGCGGTGCTCAACGCGCTGTTACGGCGTAAAGCGCCAACGCTGGTGGTGATGGCCGCACTGCTGGCAGCCGCCATCTGGGGCTTTGGCTCGGTGCGGCAGAACTTCTTCCCCTCCTCCAGCACGCCGATTTTCTTTGTCGACCTCTGGCTCCCTTACGGTACCGACATTAAATGGACCGAGAAGATGACCAGTGATATCGAGAAAACCATTAACGGCCAGCCTAGCGTGGAAACCACGGTCTCGACGATTGGTCAGGGAAGTATGCGATTTATTTTGACCTACAGCGGACAGCGGCAGTACAGCAACTATGCGCAAATCATGGTGAGAATGGACGACCAGCGTAACATCCCCGCCCTGACCCGCCACGTTGATGAGTACATCGCCCGGAACTATCCGCAGGTTAACGCCAGCACGAAGCGGGTGATGTTTGGCCCCTCCGGCGACAGCGCTATTGAAGTGCGTATTAAAGGCCCCGATCCCGACAGGCTGCGTCTGATCGCCAGCCAGGTAGACAACATTCTTACGCGCGATCCGGCGACGGACAGCGTCAGGAACGACTGGCAAAACCGCAGCAAAGTGATCCGCCCGCAGTACGTCACCGCGCTCGGACGTGAGCTTGGCGTGGATAAGCAGGACGTCGATAACGCACTGGAGATGAATTTCTCCGGCAGCCGGGCAGGACTGTACAGAGAAGGAAGCGATCTGTTACCCGTGGTGGTGCGCCCGCCGGAAAGCGAGCGGCTGGACGCCAACCACCTGAACAACGTCCTGGTCTGGAGCCAGACCCGGCAGCAGTATATTCCGCTGAGCAACGTCGTCAGCGGCTTCGCGCTGGAGTGGGAAGATCCGCTGATCCTGCGTCGCGACCGCTCGCGCGTGCTGACCGTGCAGACCGACCCTGACCCGTTGAGCCAGCAAACGTCCGGCGATATTCTCGCCCGCGTGAAGCCGCAAATAGATGCCCTGCCCCTGCCTCACGGCTACAGCATTGAGTGGGGCGGGGACGCGGAGAATTCCAGCGAAGCGCAGCAGGGGCTATTTACCACGCTGCCGATCGGGTATCTGGTGATGTTTGTGATCACGGTGCTGATGTTCAGTTCGGTGAAAAACGCCGTCGCTATCTGGCTGACCGTGCCGCTGGCGCTGATCGGCGTGACGCCGGGGTTTTTAATTACCGGCATCCCCTTTGGCTTTATGGCGTTGATTGGCCTGCTGAGCCTGAGCGGGATGCTGATCCGCAACGGCATTGTGCTGGTGGAAGAGATAGAGCAGCAGAAAGCGCAGCAGGATCAGCACAGTGCGATCGTTTACGCCGCCACGTCGCGCCTGCGTCCCATCCTCCTCACCGCCTTTACGACCGTACTCGGCCTCGCCCCCCTGCTGCTGGATGTGTTCTTCCAGAGCATGGCCGTTGTGATTATGTTTGGGCTTGGGTTTGCTACAATCCTGACGCTGCTGGTACTCCCCGTAATTTACGCGTGTTTCCATCGTAAGGACAAAGCTGAACAACAATGAATGCGACAGGGCTGAATATCATCAAGACGCTGGGCTGTATGACGGCGGTTACCTTTTTCACCATCTACAACACCTGGGATCATTACGATTATGACTATCACTGGATCCTCGGTTTTTTAACCTTCATTTCGACCATCGCCACGCCGTTGTTTTTTGTGGTTGCAGGGTATCTGGACGGGCAATCCCGACACGGCACGCGCTGGCAGCTGGATAAGATCAAACGCCTGGTGATCGTCTTTCTGTTCTGGGTAACGATTTACTACCTGTGGGAACCCTATCAGCGCGGATATCTGATCCAGCCCTGGTTCGTGTTCGCGTTTATCGTGATTTACACGTTTCACCCGGTGGTGGAGCGGCTCAGCCAGCGACGAATGCTCTTTTGCGGGGTGATTACCGCCCTGCTGCTTTTCTCTTACGGGTACGATTTGCTGTCGGCCCTCTATCCTGATGCCCACGTCCTTTCATTGTCGCCGCAGTATCGCCTGTGGACGTGGCTGCTGTTTTATCTGACAGGCCAGCTCTTTTGCGATCCGCAGATCGCGGCGTGGATCGGCCGCAAAAACGTGGTCAGGGCCGCGGTGATTGCGATACCGTTCATCTATCTCTTCACATGGTTTTACGAACGGCACTTCTTTTTTGCGCTATTTAAAGCAGACAGAAACGCCTTTATCCTCACCGGATCGCAAATTTACATTCTGATTATTGCCCTGGTGATTGCGGCAAATGGCGTGCGGTTTCGCCGCAATGCGGAGTTTAAAGAGTCCGTGCTGGCCGCCATTAGCAAAACGATGACCGGGGTCTATATCATGCACTACTCGGTGTTTCACCTGCTGACCGCGCTCATTCCGGTGACGTCCCTGAGCACCAAACTTGCTCTGATTGTGCTTACGTTTGTTACGTCGGTCCTGTTTTCGCTGCTGATCCTGTCCAACACAGTGGCCAAAAAAGTGATCACCCTCTAAAAGCCCAGGCGCAGCCAGGCAAACAGCACGTTGCCGTTGTTGTAGGTCCCAGGAATATACGTGAACTGGACGGTGACACGCTTATATCCGGCAGAGAAAAGCGGGAAGATAAACGGCAGCGGGACATAGTTGGCAAAGTCGTCGCGCGCGGTGATCCCCGCGGCGGCCCCGAGCCCCAGACGGAAATCTTTTGCGTTATCCAGAAACCACCCCTTCTCCCAGCCGTAGCCCATCGCGGGCTGCCACTCGTTGTGGGAATCTTTAAACATCATGGCAAACAGCGCGCTCCAGTTGCCCTCGTCGTTGTAGCGAGACACGCCCAGCCCCCCGCCCCACGGCATTTCGTTGTAATTATCCGTTTTCTCTTTGTCATACATGAAGCGTGCATGCCAGCTCAAAAACGGAAGGTAGAGATCGTAACGATCCGGCTGTTCCCAGGTTTGCGCAATATCGTCCGTTACTGCATCCCACCAGCGATGAATACGCTGTTCGCCATAGACTTTCGGCTCCGCATGCAGCGGAGATACGACTAAAAACAGGACTACCCACAGTGCAGGAAAGAGGCGTTGCATCGTTATTCCCTCAGCTTACGTCATACAGCGATCATTATTACTGTAAACCATTCAGCCCTAACCGGAGCCAAACAGGCTGATTTATGTTGTCGCCCGATAAGATGAAATTTATTTATTCTGCGCTTTCAGGAAAGATAAAAACGTTTTCTCAGGCCGCGTGTCGCGGTAGTCTCATACGTTCCGCCAATATGACGGCCGTGATGTGAGTGACCTTTTCTTATACCAATAATTAAAAATCAGTACAGACAGGACAACTATGGACTCCACCCTTATCTCCGCTCGCCGCAACGAGGAGACACCTTCGCTTAACCGCGCCCGCCGCGCCGCTTTAGGTAGCTTCGCAGGCGCCGTCGTCGACTGGTATGACTTTCTGCTCTACGGTATTACCGCTGCGCTGGTCTTTAACCGTGAATTCTTTCCCCAGATCAGCCCCGCCATGGGTACGCTTGCTGCGTTTGCCACCTTCGGCGTCGGTTTTCTGTTTCGTCCGCTGGGCGGGATAATTTTCGGCCACTTCGGCGATCGCCTTGGCCGTAAACGTATGCTGATGCTCACCGTGTGGATGATGGGTATTGCCACCGCGCTAATCGGTATTTTGCCCTCCTTTGCATCGATTGGCTGGTGGGCCCCGGTGTTGCTGGTGACGCTGCGCGCCATTCAGGGCTTTGCCGTTGGCGGCGAATGGGGCGGCGCGGCATTGCTGTCCGTGGAAAGCGCGCCGAAGAACAAGAAAGCGTTCTACAGCAGCGGCGTGCAGGTAGGTTATGGCGTGGGTCTGCTGCTCTCCACGGGTCTGGTGTCGCTAATAAGCCAGCTCACGACAGACGAGCAGTTCCTGAGCTGGGGCTGGCGTATTCCGTTTATCTTCAGCATTGTGCTGGTCGTGGTGGCCCTGTGGATCCGTAACGGCATGGAAGAGTCGGCTGAGTTTGAGCGGCAGCAGCGCGAAAAACCGGTCGCCAAAAAACGGCTGCCGGTGATGGAAGCGCTGGTGCAGCACCCTGGCGCTTTTCTGAAAATTATCGCCCTGCGCCTGTGCGAACTGCTGACGATGTATATCGTCACCGCCTTTGCCCTCAACTATTCCACGCAAAACCTCGGCCTGCCGCGGGAATTGTTCCTGAATATTGGCCTGGTGGTGGGCGGGATCAGCTGCCTGACCATCCCCTGCTTCGCCTGGCTGGCGGATCGCTTTGGGCGTCGACGGGTGTATATCACCGGGGCGCTCATCGGCACACTCAGCGCCTGGCCGTTCTTTATGGCGCTGGAGGCACAGTCGGTCTTCTGGATTGTCTTCTTCGCGATCATGCTTGCGAACATCGCTCACGACATGGTGGTCTGCGTGCAGCAGCCAATGTTCACCGAGCTGTTTGGCGCAAGCTACCGTTATAGCGGCGCGGGCGTGGGATATCAGGTGGCGAGCGTGGTCGGCGGCGGGTTTACGCCGTTTATCGCCGCCGCGCTGGTGACGTTCTCCGGCGGTAACTGGCATAGCGTGGCGATTTATCTGCTGGCGGGTTGCCTGCTTTCTGCTGCCACCGCCCTGTTGATGAAGGAAACCGCGCACAGCTGATCTCCTCACTTTTGTTTCACAGGCGTGTGACATACTATCGGGTATAGCCGCACACCTGTGGAACAAGGAGACAGACATGAATAATAAGGGCTCCAGCCTGACCCCGGCTCAGGCGCTGGAAAAACTCGACGCGCTGTATGAACAGTCTGTCAATGCACTGCGCAGCGCCATCAGTGACTATATCGAAACAGGGAAACTTCCCGATGAAAAGGCCAGAACCCAGGGCCTTTTTGTTTATCCATCGCTCTCTGTCACCTGGGACGGTAGCGCCAGCAGCAATCCGAAAACCCGCGCCTATGCGCGTTTCACCCACTCCGGCTGTTACAGCACAACCATCACGCGACCTGCGCTGTTCCGCCCCTACCTGGAAGAGCAGCTTACCCTGCTGTATCAGGATTACGGCGCGCATATCAGCGTTGAGCCGTCCCTGCACGAGATCCCTTACCCGTACGTGATAGACGGCTCAGCGCTGACGCTGGATCGCTCCATGAGCGCAGGGCTGACCCGTCATTTCCCGACCACTGAGCTGTCGCAGATTGGCGATGAGACGGCGGACGGGATCTATCACCCGGCAGAGTTTTCACCCCTGTCGCACTTTGATGCCCGCCGTGTCGATTTCTCGCTGGCACGCCTGCGCCACTACACCGGCACGCCAGCCGAACATTTCCAGCCGTTCGTGCTGTTTACCAACTACACCCGCTATGTAGACGAATTTGTTCGCTGGGGCTGTAGCCAGATCCTCGATCCGGACAGTCCTTACGTCGCCCTCTCCTGCGCGGGCGGGATCTGGATCACCGCCGAAACCGAAGCACCGGAAGAGGCCATCTCCGACCTGGCGTGGAAAAAGCACCAGATGCCGGCCTGGCACCTGATCACCGCCGACGGTCAGGGCATTACGCTGATTAACATCGGCGTTGGCCCGTCGAATGCGAAAACCATCTGCGACCATCTGGCGGTACTGCGCCCGGACGTCTGGCTGATGATCGGCCACTGCGGCGGCCTGCGTGAAAGCCAGCTGATTGGCGATTACGTCCTCGCCCACGCTTATCTGCGTGACGACCATGTTCTTGACGCGGTTCTGCCGCCGGATATTCCTATCCCGAGTATCGCGGAAGTGCAGCGCGCTCTGTACGACGCCACCAAAGAGGTGAGCGGCATGCCGGGTGAAGAGGTGAAACAGCGCCTGCGTACCGGTACGGTCGTTACCACCGACGATCGTAACTGGGAGCTGCGCTATTCCGCCTCCGCCCTGCGTTTCAATCTCAGCCGTGCGGTCGCAATCGATATGGAAAGCGCCACCATTGCCGCGCAGGGCTACCGCTTCCGCGTCCCTTACGGCACGCTGCTGTGCGTGTCCGATAAACCGCTGCACGGCGAGATCAAACTGCCGGGCCAGGCGAACCGTTTTTACGAAGGGGCGATCTCAGAGCACCTTCAGATTGGTATTCGCGCCATCGATTTACTGCGTGCAGAGGGCGACAAACTGCATTCCCGCAAGCTGCGCACCTTCAATGAGCCACCGTTCCGCTGATAACAAGGACACATCACGCACACCACTCACCCGGCCTGGGATTTCGTAGGTCGGGTAAGGCGAAGCCGCCACCCGACAATTTTACCGAACGCAGAAAAGCAAAAAGCCTGCTTTAAAAGCAGGCTTTTTTAAATTTGGCTCCTCTGACTGGACTCGAACCAGTGACATACGGATTAACAGTCCGCCGTTCTACCGACTGAACTACAGAGGAATCGTGTGAACGGGGCGCATATTATCGATGCGCCCTGAGGATGTCAAAGGGTGAATGCAGATTTTCAATCGTTTGCCGATTTATTCTCCACTTCGCACATTTGTCAGGCACTTGCCGTTTCCGAAACCTCCTGCTCCGGTTTTTTTCGCGGATATTTCCACAGCCAGCGCCCGCTCACCATGCGCCAGTAGAACAGCGCGCCGCGCACGGCCCAGTCAAGGAACATCCCCAGCCAGACGCCGACAACGCCCATACCTAACATTACCCCCAGCGTGTAGCCCGCCACGACGCGACAGCCCCACATGCCGAGCATGGAGACCCACATCGCAAACCGGGCATCGCGCGCCCCTTTCAGCCCGGCAGGAAGTACCCAGGACGCGGCCCAGATTGGCATAAACGCCGCGTTGAGCCAAATGAGTACCTTCACGACCTCTTTCACGTCATTTTCATGCGTATAGAACGAGGCCATCAGCCCGGCAAAAGGCGCAGTTCCCCACGCAATCGCCGTCAGTCCAATGGTTGAAAGCCAGAAGACATGCCGAAGCTGCCGTTCCGCCTGCCCTATCTGCCCCTTTCCGAGACGTCTGCCGGTGATGATCGTCGACGCCGACCCCAGCGCGTTTCCCGGCAGGTTAATGAGTGAGGCAATGGAGAAGGCAATAAAGTTGCCGGCGATGACGTCTGTTCCCATCCCGGCAACAAACATCTGCGTCAGCAGTTTCCCGCCGTTAAACAACACGGATTCGATACTGGCCGGAATCCCGATCCCCATCACTTCCCAGATGATGGCGAAGTTAAGCGGACGGAAATAACTTTTCAGCGTCAGGCGCAGCGATGGCGTAATTCCCGCCATCAGTACGCCAATTATCGCTGCCGCACCAATATAGCGGGAAATGGTCAGCCCTAAACCCGCGCCGACAAAGCCCAGCCCCTCCCAGGAAAAGACGCCATAAATCAAAACGCTGCTGATAATGATGTTCAGGATGTTCATGCCGCCGTTGATCAGCAGCGGGATTTTGGTATTCCCTGCTCCACGAAGCGCACCGCTACCAATCAGCGCGATGGCAGCCGCCGGATAACTCAGCACCGTCATTTCCAGGTAGGTGAGAGCCAGATCCTTCACCTCACTGGTCGCTTCTCCCGCGACAAAGTCGATAATTTCTTTGCCGTAATAATGGATAACCGCCGCAAGGATGATCGAAAAGAGGGTCATGATCATCAGCGACTGTCTGGCCGCTTCGCGGGCACGCTTCGGATCGAGCTTACCCAGGCTAAACGCCACCACCACCGTCGTACCGAGATCGATAGCGGCAAAGAAGGACATCACAACCATATTGAAACTGTCCGCCAGCCCTACCCCGGCCATAGCTTCTTTACCGAGCCAGCTCACCAGGAATGTGCTCAGCACGCCCATCAACAGGACGCAGGTATTCTCCAGGAAAATAGGCACAGCAAGGGGGGTGATTTCACGCCAGAAGAGAACTCGATAACTCTTACGTTTTGCATACCAGGGCGTGCGCATAATCGCCTGGCGTAGGGGTGCGGTGACGTTCAAAATGGACCTTAGCGAGAAAGTTGAAACTCCATTTCAAATGATGGGGCAGAAATGCGTATCCTGCAAAGTATTTTCCATAAAATTATGTTTGGATTTACAACAAAATGACGACAGAATCATCAAACAAACGCTTTTGCTTGAGATCAGGTTTGACAAAAGTTTTTTCGCCGCTAAGATAAGCCTCCACAACGATTCCTCTGTAGTTCAGTCGGTAGAACGGCGGACTGTTAATCCGTATGTCACTGGTTCGAGTCCAGTCAGAGGAGCCAAATTTAAAAAGCCTGCTTTTAGAGCAGGCTTTTTGCTTTTTTGCGTTCGGTAAAATTTTCGGGTGGCGGCTTCGCCTTACCCGACCTACGTGATAACAGTCCTGTAGGCCCGGTAAGCGCAGCGCCACCGGGCAACAGAGTGTGCGATTACTCGCCTTTAGCGTCGACGTTTTTGATTTCGCCCATCACTTTCAGCTTCTTGGAGATGTCGCGACGCTCTTTGGACAGCTCAGCGTTTTTGATGATGTAGTCATCAACGCGATCTTCATAATCGCTCTTCATGCTGGCGATGATGCCCTGAATAGCTTCAACGCTCATTCCTGGCTTGATGTAGTCGCTCAGGTTGTCCAGCAACAGGACTCGTTTCTGGTTGTCACGGATCTTCTTCTCTACGTCCTGGATTTCGCGCTGTAGCTTGTTTTTGCGGCGGAACAGGCGGACGAACTCCAGAACATCCTGGAACGAAGGCTTGGTAGTTTCCATTTTTACACCCCTGATAATGTGAGATTCGGATTCGTTAAAGCAACCGTTTTAACAGACAGCGGCTGCGAATGACAATGAGTATATCGTTTAAAACCATCATAACCCTAATTGTTGCTGAATCGAAGCAGCAGGCATCACATACGCTTTTTATTTGCGCAGAGCCCGGCAAATCAGCTGCGATAACAACTCCAGCTGCCGCGCCAGCTCCATACTCAGCCAGACATAACCATGGATGGGCGTTTCCGCCACATTGTCGCCCTGGCGCTCATTCATCAGCTGTTTGAGCTCGGCGACGATTTCGTTCAGCCGCTCGCTGTTCGCCCGTATTGGCTGCGGGTTACCTTCATAGAGCGCATGAGCGATGGTCAGCAGGGTTTGTTGCGTCATCTGCTGCGTCTCTTTCAGCGTATGCGCGTTGAGCATCAGAAGATGGCTGGGGCGTGAGGCCCAGTGGGCATTGATTTGCAGTTCAAGCATACAGACCAGATTACGGCTGACCGTCTGAATAGCTTCAAAGATGGCTTTCTGGATATGGGTTTCTTTGCTTGCTGGCGTAATTAACCCGCGCATTTTGACCACATCATTGAGGATTTTTTGCAGATGCTTTTCCAGCCGCGGACGCTCAATCAGATTCGGCGAAAACCCGGCCTGGTAGACCCGGTTAAATGCCGTGACGTAGTTTGCCATCTGAATGCGCCAGTGCAGGAAGGCGCGCTGCGGCCAGATGCCGGTAAACAGCATGGCGAGCAACGAGCCGAGGATCACGTCCCCGCTTCGCCACAATGCGGTGGTCATATCGCCCGCAGGTGCGCCGACCACAACCGCGAGCGTAATGCCAATCAGCAGCGCCTGATACGGTTTCTTGCCAAGGGCCAGCCATCCGCAAAGAAACATCGCCACCGCGCACCACAGCAACATGAACGGAAACGAGATCAGCTCCAGTTTCAGGGCGATAAGCCCAAGCGCTGAGCCTAAAACGGTACCGCCTATGCGTTCGAAAGCGCGAGGGACCACGTTCCCCCAGAATGAGATCGGCCCCATCACCACCACCAGCGTGATTAGCGGCCACGTCCCTTCCGGGATATCCAGCAAACGAACCAGTACGAAGGTCAACACAAACGCCAGCGCAATGCGGCAACCGTGCACCACGCGATAATGTTTGTATAACCGAATGTCAAAAGGGGTTAATGACTTGTCGGGGCGCACACCCGTCTCCAGCTCTACGGCAAACCACAATTGTACTGTGTTTTCAGCCGGGTGGATCGCGCCCGGCTGAAAAACCCTGCGTTTCGCAGGATTATCCCACTTTGTGCTCTACCGGTACAAACATCTCAATATCCCAGTAGCCGTCAGCATTGCCATCGTTCAGATAGCGTTCGAAGCAGGGTTTTGGTGCAATCTGGAATTTGCTGTCTTCCAGAAGGGAGTTGAAGAACTGATACCACGGCGTGGCGAAATCATGATTTTCGACGCGCGCGGCGGCAATAGCATACTCTCCGGCAGCAATTTCGGTCTTCATCACCCCTTCGCTGTTTTCAGGAATAGTGAAATCGTCTACTACCGTTACGGCGGTAACGCAGCGGAGCTTTTCTGCCGGCACGTCATCCGGATTGTCATAATAAACGGCCACCCACTCCTGCGGCTGAATATGACGACCATCTACCCACATGACCAGCTGTTCAAATCCCTGCTTGACCGTCTTTTCCCACGGCCCCACGAGATGAAAGCCTGCAATCGTACGTTTCTGTTGCTGCCTGATGCTGTAGTCCATGCTGCCTCCGTTTATTACTGTATATATATACACTGTAAAGCAGAATCGAGATTATCGGCAATCCAGGAGTGTTTATTATGTGAGCAGACTCGCAACACTGCCAGTCTGCCCGAAAAGGTCAGAGTTTATGATGCAGATAATCGCCAAGACGGGAGAAAAGCCCACCCTTTTCAACGCTTTCCAGCGTAACCAATGGCCAGTGCGCGACCACCTTGTCACGATCGTACAGCTGGATCTCCCCTACCCGCTGATGCGCGGCGATCGGCGCTTCCAGCTCTTTTTTATCCATCACGTATTTCGCCTTGATGTTCGGCACTTCCGATTTGGGTAATGCCAGCCAGAAGTCCTGATCCGTGCCCAGCGCGATCTGCTCTTTATCGCCGTACCAGATGCGCTCGGTTCCCACTTTTTTACCGTTATGCAGGATCTGCACCGTATCAAAATTTTGCTGTCCCCAGTGCAGCAGCTTGCGCGCCTGATCTTCACGTCCTTTCGGGCTGTCTGCCCCCATCACCACCGCAATCAGTCGACGCTGACCGTCCACCGCGGAGGCAATCAGGTTAAAGCCCGCGCCCGAGGTGTGTCCCGTTTTCAGACCATCCACGTTCATGGTCTTATCCCACAGCAGGCCGTTGCGGTTCTGCTGGGTGATGCCGTTCCAGGTCAGGCTCTTCTCGCTGTACATGTGGTAGAACTCAGGCTCGCCGTGAATGATGGCCCGTGAAAGCACGGCAAGATCGTAAGCGGAGCTGTGCTGACCCGGTGCATCCAGCCCGTGTACGGTTTCGAAGTGGGTATCGCGCAGGTTCAGTTTTTCAACATAGTCATTCATCATCCTGACGAACTGCGGCTGACCGCCCGCCACGTGATCCGCCAGCGCCACGCAGGCATCATTGCCGGAATCAACAATCAGGCCGCGGCTGAGATCGCGCACGGAAACCCGATCGCCCTCCTTCAGAAACATTAGTGACGAACCGTCAAAGACCGGATTGCCTTTTGCCCAGGCGTCACGTCCGACCGTCACAATGTCATCGGGGCTGATGCGGTGGCTATCAATGGCGCGATCGACAACGTACCCCGTCATCAGTTTGGTCAGGCTCGCCGGATTGCGCTGCTGATGTTCGTTGCCCGCCGTTAAGATTTGACCCGTGGTGTAATCCATCAATACCCAGGAGCCAGCCTGGATGGCAGGCGGCTGAGGTGAAAAATCCAGCGGCTCGGCAGCCAGCGCGGATGAAATACTCGAAGCGAGTAAAGAAACAGCAATAAACAGACGGCGTTTCAACGGTATATCCTCAGGTCAGTAAAAATCGATGACCTTTTTACGGCAGTTCTGATGTCGTTACCTGCCTTAATTGCAAAAAAATGTGACAGAACGCAGATTTTTTCGGAACAAATCTCGCAAATTTCTTGCCTGACGGTGCTTTTTGTTCGGACTGCTCACCCCAATCGTTTACCATAGAGACGTCAATTTTTAACAGGATGAGATTACTGGTGTCTGACTCTGCCGCGCGCCCGACTTTTTTGTTCCACGATTACGAAACCTTTGGCACCCATCCGGCGCTGGACCGACCGGCGCAGTTTGCGGCTATCCGTACCGATGACGAATTTAACGTCATCGGCGAACCCGAGGTGTTTTACTGTAAGCCCGCCGATGACTATCTGCCGCAGCCGGGCGCGGTGATGGTGACGGGCATCACGCCTCAGGAAGCGCGGGATAAAGGCGTTAGCGAAGCAGAATTTGCCCGTCGCATCCACGACCTGTTCACGGTGCCCAATACCTGCGTGGTGGGTTACAACAATATCCGTTTTGACGATGAAGTGACGCGCAATATCTTCTACCGCAACTTCTACGATCCGTATGCCTGGAGCTGGCAGAACCGTAATTCACGCTGGGATTTGCTGGATATCATGCGCGCCTGCTATGCGCTGCGCCCGGAGGGGATTAACTGGCCGGAGAACGACGACGGCTTGCCGAGCTTCAGGCTCGAGCACCTGACGCGGGCCAACGGCATTGAGCACAGCAATGCCCACGACGCGATGGCAGACGTTTACGCGACCATCGCAATGGCGAAACTTGTAAAAACCGCGCAGCCGCGCCTGTTTGAGTATCTATTGAGCCATCGCAGCAAGCAAAAGCTGATGACGCTGATTGACGTGCCGCAGATGAAACCGCTGGTGCATATTTCAGGGATGTTCGGCGCGTGGCGCGGGAACACAAGCTGGGTGGCGCCGCTTGCCTGGCATCCGGACAACCGTAACGCCGTCATCATGGTGGATCTTGCCGGAGATATCTCCCCGCTGCTTGAGCTCGACAGCGACACCTTACGTGAACGGCTCTATACGCCGAAAGAGGCGCTGGGTGACCTGCCAGCCGTACCGGTAAAACTGGTGCACATTAATAAGTGCCCGGTGCTGGCGCAGGCCAACACGCTACGCCCGGAAGACGCCGACCGGCTGGGGATTAACCGTCAGCACTGCCTCGATAACCTGAAAGTGCTGCGCGACAACCCGCAGGTGCGCGAGAAAGTCGTCGCCATTTTTGCCGAAGCAGAGCCGTTCGTGCCGTCTGAGAATGTGGATGCGCAGCTTTATAACGGCTTCTTCAGCGACGCCGATCGCGCGGCGATGAATATCGTGCTGCAAACCGACCCGCGTAACCTGCCCGCGCTGGATATCACCTTCGCAGATAAGCGCATTGAGAAGCTGATGTTTAATTATCGCGCGCGCAACTATCCCGGCACGCTGGATGAAGCAGAGCAGGAGCGCTGGTTACAGCATCGGCGCAACGTGTTTACGCCGGAGTTTCTTAATAGCTACGCCCAGGAGCTGGAGATGCTTTACGGTCAGTATGAAGGGAATGCTGAGAAGCAGGCGCTGCTGAAAGCGCTGTTCCAGTATGCGCAAGAGATTGTCTGAATAGCGGGTACAAAAAAGCCGGAGGCGATGTCTCCGGCTTTTTTATTGCCCGATGGCGCTTCGCTTACGCGGGCCTGCGGGGTATTTAGGTCGGGTAAGACGTAGCCGCCACCCGACGCAGTCTTACGCGACGTCTTCGTACTGAGGAACCGGGTTGCGGAAGCTCTTCGTCACACAGGCCAGGTAAACCAGGCCGATACCTGCCCAAATCAGGCCAAGCACCATTGAGCTCTCTTCCAGGTTAACCCACAGCGCGCCCACGGTCATAGCACCACACATCGGCAGGAACAGATACTGGAAGTGGTCTTTCAGCGTCTTGTTACGCTTTTCACGGATCCAGAACTGAGAGATCACCGACAGGTTAACAAAGGTAAACGCCACCAGCGCACCAAAGTTAATCAGCGCCGTTGCCATCACCAGGTCAAAGTTAATCGCCAGAAGCGCGATCGCACCGACCAGAATGATGTTCATCGCCGGGGTACGCCATGTTGGATGCACGTAGCCGAAGAAGCTTTTCGGGAATACGCCATCGCGGCCCATAACGTACATCAGACGCGCAACGCCTGCATGCGCGGCCATACCGGACGCCAGTACGGTGATGGTGGAGAAGATCAGCGCGCCGACCTGGAACGCTTTACCCGCCACATAGAGCATAATTTCCGGCTGAGAAGCATCCGGATCTTTGAAGCGAGAGATATCCGGGAAGTACAGCTGGAGGAAATAGGTCGAGAAAATAAAGATCAGGCCACCAATCAGCGCCGTCAGGAAGATTGCACGCGGAATTACGCGCTCTGCATCTTTCGTTTCTTCAGACAGGTTGCTGATACCATCAAAACCGGTAAAGGAGAAGCACAGAATCGTCGCCCCGGTAATCATCGGGATCACATGCGCATCACCAGACCAGAACGGCTTGCTGCTCGCCAGAGTGCCCGCGCCTTCACCGTGGAACACACCGTAAATCACCATGCCGAGGATCACGGCAATCAGTACAACCTGAAGCACAACGATAACGGAGTTAAAGTTGGCAACGGACTTGATGCTGCGAAGGTTGAAGGCCGTCATAAAGGCCACCAGCGCCACGACGAACATCCAGGATGGAATCGATGGCACCAGCGCTTCAAAATAAATTTTTGCCAGCAGAATGTTGATCATCGGCGCGAACAGATAGTCGAGCAGCGAAGACCAGCCCACCATAAAGCCCACCGTCGGGCTGATGGATTTCTGGGCATAGGTGTAGGCGGAACCGGCAGACGGATAGCGGCGCACCAGTTTACCGTAGCTGAGCGCGGTAAAGAGGATCGCAATCAGTGCAAAGCCGTAAGCCGTCGGCACATGACCGTCCGTGAGGCCTGAAACGATACCGAATGTATCGAACAGCGTCATCGGTTGCATATAGGCAAGGCCCATCATGACAACCGGAATCAACGTAAGCGTTTTACGTAATTCCACGCGAGAGGTGTTTGGAGTTGCGTTATGCGACATAGTTATTCTCCTTTACGGTGATAACCGCCACGTAAGCGAAAAATTGCCCCATTTCTTTCTTCCTCAGCGACAACAACTGTCGGATTTTAGTAAGTATCTATCCGGTACGAAGCCCGGCCTCTTGGTTTTTAGTTTCGTTTCGTACATGCAAAAAAAAATAACCGACGCCTTTTATATCGTCGATTATTTATTTGTTTGCAGCGGCGGCATTTTGCCCTATTCAAGATACAAAAGGCAATACATTGAGAAACCTGCCCATAAAATAATTTTTCTAACTGGTTGATTTACCATCATCTGCCTGAGTGTAAACTGTCGCGATAGCACTATTTGCTAAAATTTCGTCTCGCCACCAGGCGCTGGCAAGGCCGGCGGTCTGTTCATTCCAGCCCACCCATACCGATTCGTTACTGCTCTGCGCTAAAACTTGTTTTTCCACCAGCGCTCCGCTGTCAATAAACCGCTGCGCTAAATAACGGGGAAGGTAACCGCACCCCAGGCCGCTTATTTGCAGCTCCAGCTTGGTTTTAAAATCAAAAACGGTGATGGCCTCCTGCTCATCCAGCAGCTGCGATGAAATGCCGCACTCGGGGCGAGAACTGTCTCCAACCACAATGGCACGATAGTTTTTAATGACGCGTCGGGTAACCGGCTCCGGTTCATTCGCCAGCGGGTGATGAGGCGCAACGGCAAAAACCTGCTCCAGAACACCCAGCCGCGCAAAACCAAATTCGCTCAACTGGGGAGGCTCATGCAGCGCGCCAACGATGATATCCGCCCTGCCCTGCGTCAGGGCCTCCCAGGAACCGCCCAGCACGCCATTGATAAAAACCAACCGCGTGACGCTGTGGCGCTGATAGAACGCCTCAATAAGCGGGGTAAGCAGGGAGAAAGGGAATGTATCATCAACCCCAATCACCAGCTCATTTTCCCAGCCCTGATGAAGTTTGACGGCCTGTTTTTCCAGCTCGCGAACCGTATGCAGCACGTCACGCCCTTTTTCCAGCAACATCTGCCCTGTACGGGTGAAACGCGCGCGATGCCCGGTGCGGTCAAGGATTTGGATATTAAGATCGCTCTCGAGCTTTTGCACGGTGTAGCTCAGAGCCGAAGGGGTTTTATAGAGCTTCGCCGAGGCGGCGGCAAAGCTCCCCTCTTTTTCCAGCGCATCCAGAATAACAAGAACATCCAGCAGCGGTTTCATCTTCGCCCCCTTGCGGTGTGCGATTGTCTCCGCCGGCGCAATTATTCCATGGGCATTACCAGCGGATCGGGATACTGATATTCAAATCCCAGTTCATGGCAAATACGATTGCCATCAATAATTTTGCCTTTGCGCTCCCCCTGCGCATCACTGAATACCGGCGGCGCCAGGCCAAGCTGGCGCGCCATCAGCGGATAAAAGGTACTACGCGGCGGATGCGAAGGCGCACATATATTATAGATGTGCCCCCCTTTCGGAGCCTGTAAAAGCAGTTCTATTGCACCGATAACATCCTCAAGGTGCACAAGATTAACCCCGTGCTGGCCATCCGGCGCGGATTTACCGGCAAAGAAGCGCCCCGGATGACGCCCCGGCCCCACCAGCCCGGCGAGGCGTAAAATATCCACCTGCGTGCCAGGCAGATTGTGCAGCCAGTCTTCCAGCTCTTTCAGTACCCGTCCGCTGGCGGTCACCGGACGGCGCTCGGTGTTTTCTTTCGCCGTACCGTCGATATCGCCATAGACGGAGGTGGAGCTGGTGAAAATGATGCGCGGGATATGGTGCGCCAGGGCGCTGTCGACAATCTCCTGCACCGCCTGCAAGTAAAACGTCTCGCCCGGGCCGCTGCGCCGCGCCGGTAAGGTAATGACCAGCGCGTCCACATTCATCAGTTCATCCAGCTCGTCGGTATCGCAGATAAGCTCGGGTTCGAGACGCAGCTCGACACCATCAATGCCGCACATGCGTGCCGCTTCAACCCCATCTCGGGTGGTCTTACTCCCTGTCACCTGCCAGCCTTTCGCGGCTAATGACATCGCCAGTGGCATTCCTAACCACCCTAACCCGACAATCGCGACCTTTTTCATTACATTCTCCGCTTAACGATGCCTGTTATAAGGCTACGCCAGCCTGGTGGAACGCACAATTCATACCATCAATATGAAATGAATTAATGATCAAAAAAAGCCCTTGCTTTATGGCGTACAACTGGTTTAGGTTAAAAGACATCAAATGCATAAGCATTCAACGAGAATTTATATGACACGCGTTCCTTTTAAAAACCACCATCATCACCATCATCCTGACTAGTCTTTCAGGCGATGTGTGCTGGAAGACGTTTGGATCTTCCAGTGGTGCATGAACGCATGAAAAAGCCCCCGGAAGATCTTCTTCCGGGGGCTTTTTTTTGGACCGCATTCAGACAGGTTAAAACAGGTTAACGAGGAACACAGAATGTTAGATAACTCACGTTTACGCATAGCTATTCAAAAATCAGGCCGTTTAAGCGACGATTCACGCGAACTGCTGGCCCGCTGCGGGATTAAAATCAACCTGCACACCCAGCGCCTGATCGCCCTGGCTGAAAATATGCCGATCGACATTCTGCGCGTACGTGATGACGATATCCCGGGCCTGGTGATGGATGGCGTCGTTGATCTCGGCATCATCGGCGAAAACGTACTGGAAGAAGAGTTGTTAACCCGCCGCGCGCAGGGCGAAGATCCGCGCTACTTTACCCTGCGTCGTCTGGACTTTGGCGGCTGCCGCCTGTCGCTGGCCACGCCGGTCGATGAAGCCTGGGACGGCCCGGCCGCGCTGAACGGCAAACGTATCGCCACCTCTTACCCTCACCTGCTGAAGCGTTACCTCGATCAAAAAGGCGTGCAGTTTAAATCCTGTCTGCTGAACGGCTCTGTTGAAGTGGCGCCGCGTGCGGGCCTGGCCGATGCCATCTGTGACCTCGTCTCCACCGGCGCCACGCTCGAAGCGAACGGCCTGCGCGAAGTGGAGGTGATCTACCGCTCCAAAGCGTGCCTTATCCAGCGCGACGGCGAGATGGCCGACGCCAAACAGCAGCTCATCGACAAACTGCTGACCCGCATTCAGGGTGTGATTCAGGCGCGTGAATCCAAATACATCATGATGCATGCGCCAACCGAGCGTCTGGAGGAAGTGATTGCCCTGCTACCGGGCGCTGAGCGTCCAACCATTCTGCCGCTGGCGGGCGACCAGCAGCGCGTGGCGATGCACATGGTGAGCAGCGAAACCCTGTTCTGGGAAACCATGGAAAAACTGAAGGCGCTGGGCGCAAGCTCCATTCTGGTGCTGCCAATTGAGAAGATGATGGAGTAACGACCATGAGCTTTAACACAATCATCGACTGGAATACCTGTAGCGACGCGCAACAGCGCGAGCTGCTGATGCGCCCGGCAATTTCCGCCTCGGAGAGCATCACCCGCACCGTGGCGGAGATCCTCGATAACGTCAAAGCCCGCGGGGACGACGCGCTGCGCGAGTACAGCGCGAAGTTTGACAAGACGGAAGTCGGCGCTTTACAGGTTACCGAGCAGGAAATCATTGATGCCAGCAATCGTCTGGGTGATGACATCAAACAGGCGATGGCCGTCGCGGTGAAAAATATTGATACCTTCCACACAGCGCAGAAATCGCAGGCGGTGGATGTGGAAACCCTGCCCGGCGTGCGCTGCCAGCAGGTGACGCGACCGGTGGCGTCCGTCGGCCTCTATATTCCCGGCGGCTCTGCTCCGCTGTTTTCGACCGTCCTGATGCTGGCCACCCCGGCACGTATTGCCGGTTGTCAGAAGGTGGTGCTCTGCTCTCCTCCACCAATTGCCGATGAGATCCTGTACGCGGCGAAGCTGTGCGGCGTGCAGGCGATCTATAAAGTGGGCGGTGCGCAGGCGATTTCTGCCCTGGCGTTCGGGACAGTATCCATTCCTAAGGTCGACAAAATCTTTGGCCCGGGCAATGCCTACGTGACCGAGGCGAAACGCCAGGTCAGCCAGCGTCTGGACGGCGCGGCGATTGATATGCCTGCCGGTCCGTCTGAGGTGCTGGTGATTGCCGACAGCGGCGCTACACCGGATTTCGTGGCCTCTGACCTGCTCTCGCAGGCCGAGCACGGCCCTGACTCGCAGGTGATTTTACTGACGCCAGATGCCGACATGGCAAAACGCGTGGGCGACGCCGTTGAGCGTCAGCTGGCTGACCTGCCGCGTGCGGAAACGGCGCGTCAGGCGCTATTGGCCAGCCGCCTGATTGTGGCCCGCGATCTTGACCAGTGCATCGCCATCTCCAATCAGTACGGTCCTGAGCACCTGATTATTCAGACCCGTAACGCGCGCGATCTGGTCGACAGCATCACCAGCGCAGGCTCAGTGTTCCTCGGAGACTGGTCACCGGAATCAGCCGGGGATTACGCCTCCGGCACCAACCACGTGCTGCCCACGTATGGCTATACCTCAACCTGCTCCAGCCTGGGGCTGGCGGATTTCCAGAAGCGCATGACTGTGCAGGAACTCTCCCGCGAAGGGTTTGCCTCGCTGGCGTCGACCATTGAAACCCTGGCCGCCGCCGAACGTCTGACTGCCCACAAAAATGCCGTGACGCTGCGCGTTGCCGCCCTGAAGGAGCAAGCATGAACATCGAAGAATTAGCCCGCGAAAATGTCCGTCGCCTGACGCCCTATCAGTCTGCGCGTCGTCTTGGCGGCAACGGCGATGTCTGGCTGAATGCCAACGAATACCCCACGCCGGTGGCCTTTGAGCTTTCGCAGCAGACGCTGAACCGCTACCCGGAGTGTCAGCCGAAAGCGGTGATCGAGAACTATGCGCAGTATGCAGGCGTAAAGCCTGAGCAGGTGCTGGTCAGCCGTGGGGCGGATGAAGGGATTGAGCTGCTGATCCGCGCCTTCTGCGAGCCGGGTAAAGACGCGGTGATGTACTGCCAGCCCACCTATGGGATGTACAGCGTCAGCGCCGAAACCTTTGGCGTGGCCTGCCGCAACGTGCAGGCGCTGGACAACTGGCAGCTGGATTTGCAGGGCATCGCCGATAACCTCGACGGCGTGAAGGTGGTGTTTGTCTGTAGCCCTAACAACCCGACCGGGCAGATTATCAATCCGCAGGATATTCGTGCCCTGCTGGAAATGACGCGCGGCAAAGCGCTGGTCGTGGCTGACGAAGCCTATATTGAGTTTTGTCCGCAGGCCACGCTTGCTGGCTGGCTTGAAGAGTATCCGCATCTCGTTGTGCTGCGTACCCTTTCCAAAGCCTTCGCCCTCGCCGGCCTTCGCTGTGGATTTACGCTGGCAAATAAAGCGATTATCGACCTGCTGCTGAAAGTCATCGCCCCGTATCCGCTCTCGACGCCGGTTGCCGATATTGCGGCACAGGCGCTGGCCCCGCAGGGCATCAGCGCGATGCGCGAGCGTGTGGCGCAGATCCTGGAAGAGCGTCAGTATCTTGTCGATGCCCTGAAAACGATTCCGTGCGTGGAAGAGGTGTTCGACTCGGAAACCAACTACATCCTGGTGCGCTTCACCGCCTCAAGCGCGATATTTAAATCGTTGTGGGATCAGGGCATTATCTTACGAGACCAGAATAAACAACCTACCCTGAGCGGCTGCCTGCGTATTACCGTCGGCACCCGTGCAGAGAGCCAGCGCGTGATTGACGCCCTGAAAGCGGAGAAAGTATGAGTCAGAAGTATCTCTTTATCGATCGTGACGGCACCATCATCTCGGAGCCACCCAGCGATTTTCAGGTCGATCGTTTCGACAAGCTGGCCTTTGAACCCGACGTGATCCCGGTGCTGCTGAAGCTTCAGAAAGCAGGCTATAAGCTGGTGATGATCACCAACCAGGACGGTCTGGGCACCGACAGCTTCCCGCAGGCGGACTTTGACGGCCCGCACAACCTGATGATGCAGGTGCTGACCTCGCAGGGCATCGCCTTCGACGAGGTGCTTATCTGCCCGCATATGCCTGCCGACGAGTGCGACTGCCGGAAGCCGAAATTGAAGCTTGTTGAACGTTATCTGGCTGAAGAGGCGCTGGATAAAGCCAACAGCTATGTGATTGGCGATCGCGTCACGGATATCACGCTGGCGGAAAACATGGGCATTGCGGGTCTGCGCTATAACCGCGACACGCTAAACTGGGCGATGATTGGCGAGCAGCTCACCAGACGCGACCGCTATTCCCACGTTGAACGCAACACCAAAGAGACGCAGATCGACGTGAAGGTCTGGCTCGACCGCGAAGGCGGCAGCAAGATCCACACCGGCGTCGGTTTCTTTGACCACATGCTGGATCAAATCGCCACTCACGGCGGCTTCCGTATGGAGATCACGGTTAAGGGCGACCTGTATATCGACGATCACCACACCGTGGAAGATACCGGCCTGGCGCTGGGCGAAGCCCTGAAGCTGGCGCTCGGCGACAAGCGCGGCATCAACCGCTTCGGCTTTGTTCTGCCGATGGACGAGTGCCTGGCGCGCTGCGCGATGGATATCTCCGGACGTCCGCACCTGGAATATAAAGCTGACTTCACCTACCAGCGCGTGGGCGATCTCAGCACCGAGATGGTGGAACACTTCTTCCGCTCGCTTTCTTACACTATGGGCCTGACGCTGCACCTGAAAACCAAAGGCAAAAACGATCACCACCGCGTCGAGAGCCTGTTCAAAGCCTTTGGCCGTACCCTGCGCCAGGCGATCCGCGTGGAAGGTGACGCCCTGCCCTCGTCGAAAGGAGTGCTGTAATGAACGTGGTGATTCTGGACACCGGATGCGCCAATCTGAACTCCGTACAGTCGGCGATTATGCGCCACGGCTACGAGCCGGTGGTGAGCCGCGACCCGGACGTGGTGCTGCGTGCGGATAAACTCTTTCTGCCGGGCGTAGGCACCGCCCAGGCGGCGATGGATCAGATCCACGAGCGCGAGCTGGTTGATCTCATCAAAGCCTGTACTCAACCGGTGCTGGGCATTTGCCTCGGCATGCAGCTGCTTGGCCGCCGCAGCGAAGAAAGCAACGGCGTTGATCTGCTGGGCATTATTGAAGAAGACGTGCCGAAAATGACCGACCACGGCCTGCCGCTGCCGCACATGGGCTGGAACCGCGTTTATCCGAAGGCGGGCAACAGGCTGTTCCAGGGTATTGAAGACGGTGCGTACTTCTATTTCGTCCACAGCTACGCCATGCCCGTGAATACCTACACCATCGCCCAGTGCAATTACGGCGAGGCGTTCACCGCCGCCGTGCAGAAAGATAACTTTTACGGCGTGCAGTTTCACCCGGAACGCTCCGGTGCCGCCGGTGCGCAACTGCTGAAAAATTTCCTGGAGATGTGATGATAATTCCCGCTTTAGATTTAATTGACGGCACGGTTGTTCGTCTCCACCAGGGCGATTACGGGCAGCAGCGCGACTACGGCAACGACCCGCTGCCGCGATTACAGGCTTACGCCGCCGAGGGCGCTGAGGTGTTGCATCTGGTCGATCTGACCGGCGCGAAAGATCCGGCGAAGCGCCAGATCCCGCTGCTTAAAACACTGGTGGCTGGCGTGGACGTCCCGGTGCAGGTGGGCGGCGGCGTGCGTACGGAAGCCGATGTTGCCGCCTTACTGGACGCGGGCGTGGCGCGCGTGGTGGTCGGTTCGACCGCTGTGAAAGATCCTGAGACGGTCAAGGGCTGGTTCCGC
This sequence comes from Enterobacter sp. MGH 38, assembly GCF_000492855.1. Taxonomy (NCBI): domain Bacteria; kingdom Pseudomonadati; phylum Pseudomonadota; class Gammaproteobacteria; order Enterobacterales; family Enterobacteriaceae; genus Enterobacter; species Enterobacter sp. MGH 38. The sequence goes on from NZ_KI535608.1 coordinate 1,991,884, forward strand.
CGCTTCGGTGCGGATGCGCTGGTGCTGGCGCTGGATGTACGCATTGACGAGCAGGGTAATAAGCAGGTCGCGGTCAGCGGCTGGCAGGAAAACTCCGGCGTAACGCTGGAAGAGCTGGTCGGGATGTATCTCCCGGTAGGGCTGAAGCATGTGCTGTGCACGGATATTTCACGCGATGGTACGCTCGCAGGATCTAACGTCTCGCTGTATGAAGAGGTATGCGCGCGTTATCCGCAGGTGGCGTTTCAGTCCTCTGGCGGTATCGGCGACCTGGCGGATATCGCCGCTCTGCGCGGAACCGGAGTACGCGGCGTGATCGTGGGTCGCGCGCTGCTGGAAGGCAAATTTACGGTGAAGGAGGCGATTCAATGCTGGCAAAACGAATAATTCCCTGCCTGGACGTGCGTGATGGTCAGGTTGTAAAAGGCGTGCAGTTCCGCAACCACGAGATCATTGGCGACATCGTTCCGCTGGCAAAACGCTATGCCGAAGAAGGCGCAGACGAACTGGTATTTTATGATATCACCGCCTCCAGCGATGGCCGCGTGGTGGACAAAAGCTGGGTGGCGCGCGTGGCAGAGGTGATTGATATTCCCTTCTGTGTGGCGGGCGGGATTAAATCTGCTGACGATGCGGCGAAAATTCTCTCTTTCGGTGCGGACAAAATTTCGATTAACTCCCCTGCGCTTGCAGATCCGGAGCTGATTACGCGTCTGGCGGACCGCTTTGGCGTGCAGTGCATTGTCGTGGGGATCGACACCTGGTTTGATACCGCGACGGGAAAATATCACGTTAACCAGTACACCGGCGATGAAAGCCGCACGCGCGTCACCCAATGGGAGACGCTGGACTGGGTGCAGGAAGTGCAAAAACGCGGTGCGGGTGAAATCGTTCTGAACATGATGAACCAGGACGGCGTTCGTAACGGCTACGACCTCGAGCAGCTGAAAAAAGTGCGCGCGGTCTGCCAGGTTCCGCTGATTGCCTCCGGCGGCGCGGGCACCATGGAACACTTCCTTGAAGCCTTCCGCGATGCGAACGTGGACGGCGCGCTGGCCGCTTCCGTGTTCCATAAACAGATTATCAATATTGGTGAGTTAAAAACGTACCTGGCCGACCAGGGCGTGGAGATCAGGGTATGTTAACAGAGCAACAACAGGCGCAGCTGGACTGGGAAAAAACTGACGGATTACTGCCGGTGGTTGTACAGCATGCCGTTTCAGGCGAAGTGCTGATGCTGGGATACATGAACCAGGAGGCACTGACAAAAACGCTCGACAGCGGCAAAGTGACGTTTTTCTCGCGCACCAAACAGCGCCTGTGGACGAAAGGGGAAACCTCGGGTCACTTCCTGAATGTGGTCAGCATTACGCCAGACTGCGACAACGACACCCTGCTGGTGCTGGTCAACCCGATTGGGCCTACCTGCCACAAAGGCACCAGCAGCTGCTTCGGCGAGGCGAGCCACCAGTGGCTGTTCCTCTATCAGCTGGAACAGCTGCTGGCAGAGCGTAAATCAGCGGATCCCGAGAGCTCGTACACGGCGAAACTGTACGCCAGCGGCACCAAACGTATTGCGCAGAAAGTGGGTGAGGAAGGCGTTGAAACGGCGCTGGCGGCCACCGTGCATGATCGGGAGGAGCTGACGAACGAAGCGTCGGATTTAATGTATCACCTGCTGGTACTGCTTCAGGATCAGGAGCTGGATTTAACGACGGTGATTGAGAATTTGCGGAAACGGCATAAATAAAAAAGACCGGGGAAACCCGGTCTTTTTTTGTGTGTAAATCAGGCTCTTGGTTTGTAGTTTCTCAGCGCGTTACGGCCGAGGACGACAGCAGAACCGATGACCCCGCCGAGGAGAACGGCAAGGATGAGGGTAATAGCAATTTTCGGGCTGTCGCGTCGGATAGGAAGGTTCGGCTTCATGACGTAACGATAGACGTGAATAGTGTCTGGGTTAACGTTGAGGTTCTGAATATCCAGTAAATTTTGTTTGGTTTGGTAGTAAGCGCCTGAGAAGACCAGTGGGCGAGACGCTTCGTTATCAATCATTGATTTCAGCGCTGCTGTCCCCAACAGGAACATAGTTTCTTGAGTCACATCCTGTGTTTGCTGAATCTGGGGTGTAGTAATCTTCGCGGCTTCCGCATTCTTAAATGACTCAGTGATCTGTTTAATACGCAGATCTTTTTGCTCCTGTGCGACTTTCTCCTGGTTCTGGAGGGAGTCGTTCAGGGTTGTGATCTGCTGCTTGAGATTGTCATTGAGGTCAAGCGCCAGTTCTTTTGCTGTCTGTTCATCGATCTGCTGGATATATTGCGCAAGCTGCTTTTGTGCCGCTTCAGCTGTCTCCCCCTGGTAGGTTACGGTCAAAGGTAAACCTTGACCTTTTACAGTAGGTTCAATAGTCAGTTCTTCGGGGTCTTCCTGATTCTCAAGTGCTTGTGCCAAAGCAGAGAAAGAAGAGTTGAAACGACTGATAGCTCGAGATTGAATGTCCAGCATTGAGGGAGCAGCACCGCCATAGAGAATATTCAACGCATTGGAATAAGTAGCTATTTGAGCAGCATCAGGTTGAGCGATGATAGCCGATGATGTCCATTTCTCTTTAGCAACAGTGATGTAAACAACGGCGAGAACGATAAAAGCAGCAATAACGGCCCCTATTACCCACTTACCACGCCACAGCTGTAGCACTAAATCCAGTAAATCAATTTGCTCCGGGTCATTGTTGCGTGTGACCAGGTTATCGTTGTTGTGCGTCATACAATCCCTAACAGATGAAAAAGGGCAAAAACAATCTTGTTTCCATAGTGTATCTGTTGCTGGCGATTTTTCTATAAGAATACGATGAGTTATATCGGAAAGATGGGTTATGTAAGTGAAGTGCGACGCGCTATCATAGTCGGATTCTGATGTCCTGGGACATCAACAAGAACACTGTGAATGAGGGAAGCTATGAAATTTCTTGTAACGGGCGCCGCGGGCTTTATCGGTTCTCATGTCAGTAAGCGCCTGCTTGATGCAGGTCATGAAGTTGTTGGGATTGATAATCTGAATGATTACTATGACCCTAACCTCAAGCTCGCTCGCCTTGAACTGCTCAAATCCGAGAGTTTCACTTTCCACAAGCTAGACTTAGCGGATCGCGAGGGCATGGCTGCGCTCTTCGCCAATGAGAAATTTGACCGCGTGATCCATCTTGCCGCCCAGGCGGGCGTGCGTTACTCGCTGGAAAACCCGCATGCCTATGCGGATGCGAACCTGGTAGGTCACCTGAACGTGCTGGAAGGCTGTCGCCACAACAAGGTTCAGCATCTTCTGTATGCTTCATCCAGTTCTGTTTACGGCCTCAACCGTAAGATGCCGTTTTCTACTGACGACTCCGTGGATCATCCGGTATCCCTGTATGCGGCAACCAAAAAAGCTAACGAGCTGATGTCGCATACCTATTCGCATCTGTACAATCTGCCTACCACTGGCCTGCGCTTCTTTACCGTCTATGGCCCGTGGGGACGCCCGGACATGGCGCTGTTCAAATTCACCAAAGCCATGATTGAAGGCAACAGCATCGACGTATACAACTACGGCAAGATGAAGCGCGACTTCACCTATATCGATGATATTGCGGAGGCGATTATTCGCCTACAGGACGTTATTCCTCAGGCCGATGCCGACTGGACGGTCGAAGCCGGTTCGCCAGCAACCAGCTCTGCCCCGTATCGCGTGTATAACATCGGTAACAGCTCACCTGTCGAACTGATGGATTACATCATCGCGCTTGAAGAGGCGCTGGGCAAAGAAGCGATGAAAAATATGATGCCGATCCAGCCGGGGGACGTGCTGGAGACCAGTGCGGACACCAAAGCGCTGTATGACGTTATTGGGTTTAAACCACAAACCTCAGTCAAAGAAGGCGTGAAAAACTTCGTCGACTGGTACCGCAACTTCTATAACGTTTAAAAACAAAAAACCCGGCACAGTGCCGGGTTTTTTATATCACGATTTTGATCAGTCGCTGCCGAACAAATCGCGGGTATAGACTTTATCTTTCACGTCCGCCAGCTCTTCCGCCATACGGTTGGAGATAATCACGTCCGCTTCTTTCTTAAACGCATCCAGATCGCGGATCACACGCGAATGGAAGAACTCGTCTTCCTGCATGGCCGGTTCATAAATAATGACCTGTACGCCCTTCGCCTTAATACGCTTCATGATCCCCTGAATGGAAGAAGCGCGGAAGTTATCGGAACCGCTCTTCATGATCAGGCGATACACGCCCACCACTTTAGGCTGACGCGCGAGAATAGAATCCGAGATGAAGTCTTTACGCGTACGGTTGGCATCCACAATGGCAGAAATCAGGTTGTTCGGCACCGCCTGATAGTTAGCCAGCAACTGCTTGGTGTCTTTTGGCAGACAGTAGCCGCCGTAACCGAATGACGGGTTGTTATAGTGGTTACCGATACGCGGGTCAAGACACACGCCCTCGATGATCTGACGGGTGTTCAGACCTAAGCTCTCGGCATAGCTGTCCAGCTCGTTGAAGTAAGCCACACGCATCGCCAGATAGGTATTAGCGAAAAGCTTAATGGCCTCTGCCTCGGTGGAATCGGTGAACAGCACCGGAATATCTTTTTTGATTGCGCCTTCCTGAAGCAACGCAGCAAAACGCTCCGCACGCTCGGAACGCTCGCCAATCACGATACGGGATGGGTGCAGGTTATCGTATAACGCCCTGCCCTCGCGGAGAAATTCCGGCGAGAAGAAGACATTATCAATACCCAACTCTTCTTTAATCGATTTGGTGAAGCCCACTGGAATCGTCGACTTGATGATCATCACTGCGTTCGGGTTAATTGCCGTAACGTCTTTGATCACCGCTTCAACAGTTGAGGTATTGAAGTAGTTGGTTTTAGGATCGTAGTCGGTTGGCGTGGCGATGATGACGAAATCCGCATCGCGGTATGCGTCTTCTTTGTCCGTGGTAGCGCGGAAGTTCAGCGGCTTAGTCGCGAGGTATTCTTCAATCTCTTTATCGACGATCGGGGACTTCTTCTGGTTAAGCATGTCCACTTTTGCCTGCACGATATCCAGCGCAACCACTTCATGGTTTTGTGCAATCAGAATACCGTTTGAGAGACCAACATAGCCTGTTCCGGAGATGGTTATTTTCATTTGTTTGACTTCTACACGTTTGAGTTTTTGATAGCCCTATAGTGGCCACCACAATGATTAACTAGGAGTTTTTTAGCGCTAATACTCATTCACTGTCAAGGTTTCAGGATTTTTGAAAAATGTTTTTGCTCAACAAAAAGTCCTGTCGTTACACTAAGCAAAGTACCTGTTTTACAGCGACAATAAGACGTTAAAGGGCTGTCGAGAGTAAGCAGAGGAAAACTGCTTACTTCGTCAAATCAGACTAATCCCTTGGTCAGATTCAGCAGATACTGCCCATACCCGGTCTTTTTCAATGGTTCAGCGAGTACCCGAAGTTGTTCGGCATCAATAAAACCTCGTCGGAACGCAATCTCTTCAGGACATGAAACTTTTAGCCCCTGTCGCTCTTCAATTGTGGCGATAAAATTGCTTGCTTCGATCATACTCTGATGCGTTCCGGTATCCAGCCAGGCGTAACCGCGCCTCATCATTGCGACAGACAATCGTCCCTGCTGCATATAGATGCGGTTGATGTCGGTAATTTCGAGTTCACCTCGCTCGGACGGCGTTAAACTTTTGGCCATCTCAACCACATCGTTGTCGTAAAAATAAAGACCGGTTATTGCGTAATTACTCTTGGGTTGCTGAGGCTTCTCCTCAAGACCAATTGCAGTACCGTCTTTATCAAACTCAACGACGCCATAGCGTTCCGGATCGCTGACATGATAGGCGAATACGGTCGCCCCCTCTTGCTGGCTTGCTGCGCCTTCAAGCAGTCTGGGGAGATCGTGTCCGTAGAAAATATTATCGCCTAATACCAGCGCACAATTATCCTCACCGATAAACTCTTCACCCAGAATAAAAGCTTGTGCCAATCCATCAGGACTTGGTTGCACTTTGTACTGGATATGCAATCCCCACTGGCTACCGTTCCCGAGCAGTTGTTCAAAACGCGGAGTGTCCTGAGGCGTACTGATAATCAGAATATCCCGTATACCTGCCAGCATAAGCGTAGAGAGCGGGTAATAGATCATTGGCTTATCGTAAATTGGCAACAATTGCTTACTTACGGCCATAGTCACGGGATAAAGACGTGTACCCGATCCGCCAGCTAATATAATCCCTTTACGTTTCGTCATTTACTTACGCTCCCCATAATTCTGCTCAATCCAGCTCTTATAGGCGCCGCTTTTCACATTCGATACCCATTCCAGGTTATTCAAATACCATTTAACCGTTTTACGGATGCCGCTTTCAAAGGTTTCCACAGGAGTCCATCCGAGCTCGTCGCTAATTTTATGAGCATCAATTGCATAACGTCTGTCGTGTCCAGGACGATCCGCTACATAAGTAATTTGTGCGCGATAGGATGTTTCTTTCGGTACCATGTCATCGAGCAGATCACAAATGGTCTGAACGACTTCAATATTTTTCTTCTCGTTATGGCCGCCAATATTATAGGTTTCTCCCGGCTTACCCGTGGTCAGAACCGTATACAGTGCACGAGCATGATCTTCAACGTATAACCAGTCACGGATTTGATCGCCCTTACCGTAGATCGGCAATGGTTTATTATCCAGCGCATTAAGGATAACAAGAGGGATCAGCTTTTCAGGAAAGTGGTATGGGCCATAATTATTCGAACAATTTGTCACAATCCCAGGTAAACCATAGGTGCGTATCCAGGCCCGAACTAAATGGTCGCTGGACGCTTTTGACGCTGAGTAAGGGCTACTTGGCTGGTACGCTGTTTTCTCGGTAAACAGCGGTAACGGGACAGAATCATGATATTCATCAGGATGTGGCAGATCGCCGTAAACCTCATCAGTTGAAATGTGATGGAAACGGAAGGTAGATTTTGCTGCCTCGTCCAGTGAAGACCAGTAAGCACGGCTCGTTTCTAACAGGTTATACGTGCCAACAATATTGGTTTCAATAAACGCAGCGGGACCTGTAATAGAACGGTCGACATGGCTCTCGGCAGCCAGGTGCATTACCGCATCAGGCTGATGGGTAGCAAAAATACGCGCCATTGCCTCTTTATCACATATATCGGCATGCTCAAAAACATAGCGTTCGCTATCGCTTACTTCACGCAAGGATTCCAGATTACCGGCATAGGTCAATTTATCAACGTTAACAACGCTATCCCGAGTATTGCTAATAATATGTCGGATAACCGCGGAACCGATAAAACCGGCACCGCCAGTAACTAGAATTTTCACGCAATCTATTCCATTAAACAGTAGGTGGATCGGGCAAGATAAAAAAGCCCGGTATCTCTACCGGGCTTGATCGCATGGCTAAGCGTATATTAATCCAGCCATTCGGTGTGGAACACACCTTCTTTATCCGTACGCTTATAGGTATGCGCACCGAAGTAATCACGCTGTGCCTGAATCAGGTTAGCTGGCAGAACGGCAGAACGATAGCTGTCGTAGTATGCCACCGCAGCGGAGAAGGTCGGAACCGGGATACCATTCTGCACCGCGTACGCAACAACATCACGCAGCGCCTGCTGATATTCGTCAGCAATTTGTTTGAAGTAAGGCGCCAGCAGAAGGTTTGCGATACCCGCATTTTCAGCATAGGCATCGGTGATTTTTTGCAGGAACTGGGCGCGAATGATACAGCCGGCACGGAAGATCTTCGCTATCTCGCCATAGTTCAGATCCCAGTTGTTCTCGTCTGAAGCTGCACGCAGCTGAGAGAAGCCCTGCGCGTAAGAGACGATTTTACCCAGGTACAGTGCACGACGGACTTTTTCAACGAATTCAGCTTTGTCACCAGCGGGTTTAGCCTGAGGACCAGACAGCACTTTAGATGCCGCAACGCGCTGCTCTTTCAGAGAAGAGATATAACGTGCAAATACGGATTCGGTGATCAGGGATAATGGCTCACCCAGATCCAGAGAGCTCTGGCTGGTCCATTTACCGGTACCTTTGTTCGCCGCTTCATCCAGAATCACATCAACCAGGTATTTACCCTCTTCATCTTTCTTGGTGAAGATATCTTTGGTGATGTCGATCAGGTAGCTGTTCAGCTCGCCTTTGTTCCACTCGGTGAAGGTCTTTGCGAGCTCCTCGTTGGAGAGGTTCAGACCGCCCTTCAGCAGAGAGTAGGCTTCAGCAATCAGCTGCATATCGCCGTATTCAATGCCGTTGTGAACCATTTTCACGTAATGACCAGCGCCATCAGGACCGATATAGGTCACGCACGGCTCGCCGTCTTCAGCTACGGCTGCGATTTTAGTCAGGATTGGCGCAACCAGTTCGTACGCTTCTTTCTGACCGCCAGGCATGATTGATGGACCTTTCAGAGCGCCCTCTTCACCACCGGATACGCCGGTACCAATGAAGTTGAAGCCTTCAGCAGACAGTTCACGGTTACGACGAATGGTGTCCTGGAAGAAGGTGTTGCCACCATCAATAATGATGTCGCCTTTATCCAGATACGGTTTCAGTGAATCGATAGCTGCATCGGTACCTGCGCCCGCTTTCACCATTAACAGGATACGACGAGGTGTTTCCAGAGACTCAACGAACTCTTTAACCGTATAGAAAGGAACCAGTTTTTTGCCTGGATTCTCAGCGATGACTTCTTCGGTCTTATCACGGGAGCGGTTGAAAACGGAGACGGTATAACCACGGCTTTCGATGTTGAGCGCCAGGTTGCGCCCCATCACTGCCATACCGACAACGCCGATCTGTTGCTTGGACATTACATACTCCTGTCAGGTGTGGTCGCCGCGACTGTGCGCGGCTTGAAAGTATAAATATCTTAACTTAGGTTTTATTATGAGTATATACAAATTTTGATGTGCCACAAAAACTATAATAACCAATATAGTTAAGGCAATGAGTTAATATAATCCGCTATTGCGTCATACTTATTGAAAGGGATCTTTTGATATTCGTTAGGTACAAAAGTTTCGATCCTTTTCATTAAATCTTCAAAATTGATATAATCCCACCATACTAAGAGATAACCGAATCTCTCCATATAACATGCTAAGTCACTTTGATGCTTGTCTATCCTTTCTAAATTTGGAACAGCTATAATTTTCTTTCGTTTTTCAACCAAAGAATAAATAGTACCAGCTCCGGAGTGGGTGATTATTAAATCAGAATTGATATAGTAACTTTGGATATCATCAGTAAAACCAAAGTACTCACCGCTACGAGGCATATATTTTCCATCAGCCATCTGGAACGTTACCTCATAGTCTTTTCGTCCAAAAAAGTACTCATCAATTCTTTTAATCATTGAATCAAAAGAAGTTGTACCTACTGTGACAAAAACCTTCATAATCTTCCTGAAAAAATTGCTTTAGGATATAATTGCAATAAAGACTCATTTTGAACATAAAATTTTGAAGCCAAATGATACATAATTCGTCCTGAAAATGAGCGTGTTGTAAAGCGTGACCATGTTTCAATATGAATGATTTTAACATTTAGTAGTTTCGCTGCAATTGCAGCAGAAATCGCAATACCGGGTCCTGTAGTAACAATTGCACGACAGTTAGTCCGACGTATAATTAAGAAAGTCTTTAAAAAAATGTTCAACGGCCCTAAATTTTTCAGGACATTTACCCAAGCATATTTATTTCTGAACTCTTGAGTAATAAAATGCTCATCTGCCCATAATGGCTTTTTCTTAGAATCAGATAATGTTATAGCATAATAATTATCAAGTTTATTTAAAAGGTTCGGCGCAAATCTATTCATTTGAGCTTCATGCCCACCTTCGCCATAAACAAACATCAATACTTGCTTAGTTTTTTTATTGAAAAACACCTTTTAGCACCTCTTTAACATTATCAGCTCCATATTTTTGAATAACAATTTCACTATTGCATTTGTTTATATTATTTAATTCATCGTCCCCAAACTGGGAAAATTTCACAATAGCGTCTCGAATCGCGTCAGATTCAAAATTATCAATTTGTAAGAAATTCAACCCCTGGCTTTTGAATTCATTAAAAGCAGGTATTTTTGTTAAAACACAGTATACACCACAAGCCATAGCCTCCAAAGGAACTAATCCAAGGCTTTCACTTTCAGAAGGATAAATTAGCAGGTCGATTTTTTTAAACCAAGAAGCAAGTTCGGTATGAGGTAATGGTTTGATGAATTCTACATTTACATCTTTGCTGATCGCCATCAACTCATTTTTCTGCTCACCGTCTCCTACAATTGATAACTTTAACTTTTCAGTTCCTTTGATTGCCTTGATTATCAGATCAACATTTTTTGATTGAACCAACCTTCCAGCATATCCAATCACTATTTCATCTTTGGATCTTAGAACTGCCCCCTTATAATTAAAGCACCTATCCACGCCTCCAGAAGGATATACGACAATATTTTTATCGTTTGCTTTAAAATTTGCGAGCAAGAATTCTGAATAACTGGGTGAAGGGCATATTATTGTGGAACTTTTTTTAAAAATTGATGTAGTAAGTTGATTTTTCAATCGATGGAATAATTTATTTCTTCCTTTCAAGAGTTTAATATCACCGCCATGTACATGGCTTACAATATTCATTTTTTTACCGAAAGATGAAGCAATTAAAATTGGCAATGCTGTATGAGACACATAATGGCAATAAATGAAGTCGTATTTATTAAAGAATAACTTATAGATCGTTTTAAAATATAGGGTAAGGTAGCTTATAACTTTGGCAAGTTTATTTTCACCTTTACTATCTCTCACGCACAAGTGAATATTATTATTGTTGGCTTCAAGCTCTTTTACTATTCTTTCTACAAAAATCCCAAAATCAGGATGTTTCTTTGAAGGATACATGTTACTGATCAAAAGAATATTCATTCTTATTCCTTTGTATAATTTTTAAATTTCGGATGGAAATTTGTAATAACTCTTCCGAAAAGATTCAAAAAAGGCACTAAATTTGGATTTGTTCCAGGACTGTAGGCACCCTCAGATTTCATTTTCCTGTAAAAGTCATCTTCATTTTTCCAAACCTTGTAAAAAGTTTTATACGTTAATATATCTGAAGCTTTTTGATTAATAAAGTAATTAAATATATTGCGCGAGGCGAATAAGGGAATAGTTGTTTTAAAACAAAGATTCATTACTAAAGCCCCACTAGTAATAAAACGAAGTCCTCTGCCATAAATAAACTCATAGTATGTAACTTTTTGTAAAGAATCTATGGCATTTATTTTTGAGGTTTTATTATAAAAATCTTCTAAAACATATTTAAACTGCTGATTGTTCAATTTTTTGTAACGCTTTCTTAGCAAATACTCAGGCTTTAAAAAAGAAGAGGATAAAAACGGGAAAAGTTTATAAAACTCACCTAACTTTCCTCCAAAGGACATATAAACACCTCGCTGCAATACATCCCCTAAATAGCCATCAAGAGCAATGGTGTTTTTCTCCGATAAACTGGCAGCATGGCGATAGTTACTAAAAAATTGGGGGTTATATGCTTTGACACTTCCACTGAAAAGCTGTTTACATATTGATTTATCGATTTCGGTAACTGGGTTACTTTTAAACCTAAAAGACTCGAATTTAATGTTACGGTATGCAGCTAATTTTTTACCATTCTGTACGTCAGCAGAATTCTCGGGCCCCCAAGTATACGCAAATTGAGGTTCTGAAACTGAGAGAATAAATCTCGAATCGAATCCTGCTGATAATGCTATAGATTGTAAATCAGAAGGTGTGGTTGACAAAAGGGCTCTTGCTTCTTGAATCACATCAATATTAGCTGCTTCAATTTCATAGCCATAGTTAGAAATCTTAATATTAGAATTTTCTATTTCAATTATATCTCCGGGTATAAAGCGATACACATCCTCATAAATTGTATAGTTACCGAAAAGATGTCCCTGTGCTAAAAGGATTTCTTCAATTTTTTTGTTTTTTGGCTGAGAGAATACTGCTGCGCATGGAGAAATATGAAGACTGCCGTCAGAAACATTGTAATAATGAGGTGATAGAGAAAAAGGATCAGTGAAGACCTTAACTTTACCAACATTTTTATCGTGGTAAAAAGCTATAAACATGCCGGAAATTATTTTTTTAGTTATAGTTGCAAACTCCTCACCTTCATCAAGACATTTTTTTAACCAATGTATGTTATTACGTTCATATTTGTCATTTACAAACCAACCTGAAACAATTATCTCACTTTGATTAGATTTCATATGGGGCACATCTAGCCAATCGCTTGAATCATAATATATACAGCCTTCCTCATTAGCTAGAGTAAATTTATATGATGTTTTTGAGGTACGTATAAAATTATCAAACTCTAAATTTATGTTGCTGTTATAAGTTAAAAAAGACACCTTAGACCTCCGCCAATACTTTCTTCATAATAAAATATCTTACATAGTAAGCCATAAGCACTGTACCACTTAAAATAACAATAGCTATTAAAGGTGGGAACGAAATAAATTTATGCATTACGTAATACATAATGATAAAAATTGTAAACGTAATAGCATTTAATAATAATGATAGTTTTTCTTTTCCGACAAGATTTATCAATGTCGATTCAATAATTGAATATTGGCCAACGGAGATAAATGAAAATATACATAAACCTACGATCAAAATCTCAATAGTAGAAGCGTCTTTAGCAGCGATGTAAACATAGCTGATCATAGCAACGAATCCCAACATCATTATATATAGTATCTGTTTTTTGAAAGTTCTTGATTGCTCATGATATTCATCTTTATTATTTAACAGTATTAAATGAAAATCCTTTACTTTCAAATTTAGCATAGCTCTTGGAAAGACAGTAATTATCCCAGCAGCTGTAACCATTAGGGAGATGATTGACGTTATCTCCGCTCCAGACAATGAAAACGCAATCATTGGTAGGAAATATAGAATACCTGAAGAGATAAGATTGGAGTTACCTATATAAAAAGTTCCTTTGAAGGAACTCAGTTTAGGGTTATTTGAATTCTTGAAAAAAATTAGAACAATGAGTAACGATTGTATGATATACATTATTCCTAAAATAGAAATCAAGTCCATTCGACTCATCATCAAAAAAATTAAAGATGGCAACATAAGGACTAATTCGTTTAATGCACCTATTTTAAAGTTTTTGTTCAGGACGATCATATATCTGAGTATTTGATTCATAATCAAACCAACAGATAAAATAATTAAACCTAGCCAACTTGATGATAAAAGATCTTTAAAGAAAAATAAAATAATTAGCGCTGAGCATAGGCTAGTCACGAAACCAATTATTGTAGCTTTAACGAAGCCCAGCATACCAAATTCGGTATTATTTTTTAATATTACTGTTCCAACACCAACTCCACCAATCATTGATATGATAACAGCGATAGAATATACGGAAGAGAAAAGCGCAAAAGTATGTGTTGTAACTACGTGCGATACGATAAAGAACAACACCACTCTATTTACACCAGGCAAAACCGTAAAAAGCAGTGACCAAAATTTATCGCTAACAATCATTGAGAAAATTAAGTTTATTCTATTCATCTTTTTATAATCAACGAACTCATAAATGAATTAAAAGCATACATAATCATCATTATTATCCCGAACTTTATCAAGACATAGCAATATACTTCAAATCCGTCCTGCACCCAGAAGAACAGATATCCAATACTACTTAACAATAATAGTTTCATGTAGCGTGTTTTTGAAGACGATATTATTTTATCAAATATAAAAATAATTAAACCGCATAGTATACCGCCAATCCAATAGAACGTCTGCCCAAACATAATCAAACAACTTCCTAAGAAAGTAGGTGACATTGTCAGATTTGTATCTAAGCCTAATATTTCGGCTGTGTAAAAATAGCCGTTATTGTAAACATTGATAGGTTTCCCTTCCCATAAAAACCTAGGAATAATTATCGAAAATTCATTTAAGAAAGTGGTCGCATATTGAATCTCGAAATAATTCTTTGTTAATGCATCATTTATATTCAATACTGCATGCATAGGGGAAAAAGACTCAAACGCAAATAAGATGACCTGGACTCCTCCATTGAAGATAAAATCTAATGCGTCAGAAAAATTATTTACATAACGATATAACTCCAGGAGCATCAATGTCATAACCCCTATGGCCAGTGCCAAAAAGAGTTGTTTCTTGTTTATATTCTTATATAAAAGTGCCAGATAAACTAAAGAAAACACACCTGCCGCTAATACGTTTCGGGAACCGCCAATAACAATATAGTATATAATGCCACATAATGTACTCAAGCAAAGACAAAGAAATAGATTTTTTCTGTTAGGCATACTTATATATGCTAAAATCATTGCCGGTATATATGCGTACATTAATATGATGGATCAACCTCCGCCTGTATTTGCAGTCAAGCGTTCATTATAAGACAGTCCAAGTGCGATTCCATTTTGCAGAGTGTAAATAACAACTCCAATTGAATATAACAAAAGAAGAAACCGATGGCCTACATTAAATTTAAGAATATTGATTTGAGGTGGACCAATTTTGATAATGACAGATGCAAAACGATAGGTTACAACTGTCACTAATAATAATATGACAGTTTGCCAAAAAGCTTGCCACTCTGAGTCATTCAAATTAATGTCTAAAAAACCATCCTTGCTTATAAAATACACGAAATGACATATTATAAAAAAAGAAATATAACAAATGTAGTAAATACTGTAATTACTATTTTTTGTCCTTAAAAAAATCAAACAGATAAAAAAACCAACCCTAGTGTTAACATTTTGAGTACTTGGATTATTGTAACTTAGAAACTATATCGAACTGGTCACTCAAATAAATGACCACAGCTGATCATTTTTTACTCAGATTTTAATATAAAACTATAATTAGTAGGCACGCTACCGCACTGGCTAAACTTCAGCCAGTGCTACATTATGATACTAATGGTTCCTTTCATAGAACTATTAGCTTAAATAACAATCAAATTTTAGCTCTAACAAATTATTACGAGGAAAGCAACTTGACTACAGTTTCTCTGAACTTCGCCCCTTCCTTCAGGTTACGCAGGCCATAGTTCACAAACGCCTGCATATACCCCATTTTCTTACCGCAGTCATAGCTGTCGCCGGTCATGAGCATGGCATCAACGGACTGCTTTTTCCCCAGCTCGGCAATCGCATCGGTCAACTGGATACGGTCCCAGGCACCCGGCTCGGTTTTTTCCAGCTCAGCCCAGATATCCGCATTCAGCACATAACGGCCGACTGCCATCAGGTCAGAGTCCAGAGTCTGCGGCTGATCGGGTTTTTCGATAAACTCAACGATCCGGCTCACCTGCCCTTCTGTCTCCAGTGGCTCTTTAGTCTGAATAACAGAATACTCGGAGAGATCGCCCTTCATACGTTTCGCCAGCACCTGGCTGCGGCCCGTCTCGTTGAAGCGAGCAACCATTGCCGCCAGGTTGTAACGCAGCGGATCGGCGGAAGCGGTATCAATAATGATGTCCGGCAGAACCACGATGAACGGGTTATCACCCACCACCGGGCGCGCGCAGAGGATTGAGTGGCCCAGACCCAGCGGCTGCGCCTGACGCACGTTCATGATGGTCACGCCAGGAGGACAGATAGACTGAACTTCTGCCAGAAGCTGACGCTTAACGCGCTGCTCAAGCAGCGCTTCGAGTTCATAAGAGGTGTCGAAGTGGTTCTCAACGGCATTCTTCGAAGAGTGCGTCACCAGAACGATTTCTTTGATCCCCGCAGCAACAATCTCGTCGACGATGTACTGAATCATCGGCTTGTCAACGATCGGCAGCATCTCTTTAGGAATGGCCTTTGTGGCGGGCAACATATGCATGCCCAAACCCGCTACCGGTATGACTGCTTTCAAATTAATCATTATTTCTTCCACCTTAAAATGGTTGACGAATTATAGCTTTTAAACCTGTTTTCGCCAGCATGTTTTGCCGTAAATATGAAGTAATCTTAGGTCACCCCACCACAAATTACAGTAGTTGTAATCTGAATAGATCGCGATTCTGTTCCAGGAATAGTCGCAAAATAGTCTGTGCGATTACCTGTGCGGCAGCGCAAAATTCAACCGTTCCGTATTCACCACGTGTTGATCGACCCGATCAATATCCACCGAACTCTGCCCCTTTTCATTAACCGCTTTTATGTTCGCAAGCGACAACAGCGTCTCTTTTTTGGCCATAAACTTCCCGCGCACGTCTTTGCGCAAGTCGAAGTTCATCTTAAGCGCTGGCCCCGTCGCTGATTCCTGCATCACGTTGATATTACGTAAGAAAAGGTGCTGGGGTTTGTTATGCAGCTCAAGCGTTGCCCGCTGCATGTTGACATTGGTGATGGCAACAAACGAGGTGGCATTGCCGGAGGAAATCTGTATCCCGCGCAGCTTATAGGCAAGCTGTCGGTTATCCAGGAGAATATCGTTAAGTTTGAAGTTTTGCGGTATCGACAGATAATCGCCCTTGATCACGCCATACCCGATTAACATTCCGGCGCTGTTCACCATATCGATATTATCGATAACGAAATTATCACAGCCATAAATAGCTACCGTTGCGTTATCAATTCCGGCCTTTTTACTGAAGTCGGGAGTAATATTGCTGGCCTTGATATTACGGATCACAAAGTGTTTACCGTTTTCGACATGCACCAGCTGCCGACAGTTGCTGCCGGTGATATTCGCCACCACGAAGTTTTTAACGGTCTGCTGTTCCGGATAGTCATTGTCGTACGTGCTGCCAGCCAGCCCAATGCCTATGCCCCAGTTGATCTTGCCGTTTGTGCAGTTGATGTTATCGATCACGTGGTCAGAGATCAGGATGTTACGGTCGTTAATCGCCACGTTCCACTCAATCGCGTCACCCTGCAAATGGCTGAATTTGCTGTTGGTAATGCGCGCACCGTCCACCTGATTATGGAAACCCTGGCGCAGAATGGCGTAGTTGGCCTGACTCACGGCAATGCGATCGATAAGCAGGTTACGCATCACTCTCGGCTTTTTACCGCCGATGTAGATCTGGGTGACGGGGCCGAAGCCGCTCATCGCCAGCCCTTTAATGACACAGTCGGAGCCACGCACGTCCAGCGTAATGTTATGCGTGCGCCCCTCTCCTTCCCCAATGACCTTGCAGCCTTCCTGGAGCACAAACCGCCCGCGGCCGTTGCCCTTCAGCGCACCGCGGATCAGCAGGGTTTTGCCATCAGGAATGAAAATGCCGGTATTGATGTTTTCACAGGTTAACCCGGCGGGAACAACAACGGTATCGCCCTCGGTAAATGCCTGCTTAAAGGCGGCGATCCAGTCGTTATTGTTGTAGCGATCGACAGAAACCGTCTTCCCGGTCGCCGCCCGCGCAGCGCGGGGTGACAGCAGCGGCATGGCAGCCAGGACGGATAAAGAAGAGACAAATCGGCGTCGGGTAATCTTTTTCAGCATACAACCTCAGCGTTACAGCGTTTGCAGCAGGCTCGCTAACTGGCGATTAATCACCTGCTGATTGAATTCTGCTTCAACTTTTTGCCGCGCATTTTGCAGCACAGGGATCAGCGTCTGCTGATCGATATCACTGAACGCAGCCAGACGATCCGCCAGCGCCAGCGCATTGTTTTCAGGGACCAGCCAGCCGGAATGCTCAGAGGTGATCAGCTCCGGGATCCCGCTGTGCAGGGTCGAGACCACCGGAATGCCGACCGCCATCGCCTCCATCAGCGCCACGGGAATGCCTTCCATATCGCCGTCGGCGCCGGTTACGGAAGGCAGCAGGAACACATCCGCGTCATCAAGCATGGCTTTCACTTCGTGGCTCGGCTTGAAGCCCGGCATCTCGACCACGTCTTCCAGCTGATACTGTTCAATCAGCGTGCGCAGGCGACGCTCCCACGGCCCGATACCCAGGATGCGGTAGTGGAAGTCCACACCACGCGCCTTCAGCTGGCGACAGGCTTCGATGGCTACGTGCAGCCCTTTCTTTTCGGTCAGGCGGGCAACAGAGATAATTTGCAGCGGCTTGCCCGGCACCTTGACCGGTCGCTGGGTGAAGCGTTCCATGTCCACGCCCATGCGTGAAACGGTGATTTTCTCGCTCGGGCACCCCATGGTTTTCAGGCGCCCGGCCCACAGGTTGCTTATCGGCAGCATCATGTCGCCACGGCGAAACAGCTGCTGATATTCCGGCGTGTAGTGGTTCAGCACTTCCCGGCTGGAGATGTCGATACCGTGGAAAATGGTCGCGATTTTGCCGTCAATCACCCCCAGCTCACGCAGTTTTGCCGCCGTTACGCCCGCCGGGCCAAAGTGGGCGATAAAGACATCTGCCCGGTACGGCTGGGCCGTTTGCCCGCAAATGGCGGATAAGATCAGGTTGCGGGCCTCCGCCCCATAGCGCGACATATTCAGCGCCCGCCACGTCGAGGCGCGATGCAGGCCGCGCAGCGTCTGTCCGGCGCGATGGCGCAATTTGTTCATCCGTCCGGCGGGTTCATCCTGCAACCAGCGGGTTTTTGCCTCCAGCCCATACCGGGTATACGCCGCATGGGTGTTTTGCGTATCGCCCTTTTGCAGGGCGATAATCTCCACGTCATACCCCATATCGATAAACGCGGTGATTTGGTTCAGCACAAAAGTTTCAGACGACAGCGGAAATTTCAGTAAGAAGAAACCAACCTTCATTTCCCCTCCCGGACGCGGTCGAGTACGGATTTCACCATGCCAATACCTTTTTCGCGTTCGGCTTTTACCGCTATCGCCAGACGTTCGTTGATCGCAGGCAGCTGGCCGAGCGTGTCCCCCACCATCGCACCCAGCGATCCGTCCAGCAGATGACGAATATCAACGGCCATTTCCGGCATACCGAGCTGCTGCATAATGCCCGCGGACTTGTGCTCGTAGTTAATGGCGATGGCTGGCGTGCCGAAGTTCATCGAGATAATGGCTGAGTGCAGACGCGTGCCCACGGTCAGGTCGCAGGCGGAGAGCAGCTTGCCCATCTCAAGATCGTTTAGCTCGTCCATCACCACGTGATAGCGGGACGGATCGTTCACCAGGTTGCGCAGGTTGAGCGCCACCATACGGTCATCTTTGTTGTAGCTGTCGATACCGGTACAGGTGGAGAGCGCCAGCACCTGGTAACCGCTGTCCAGCACGCGGTTCACCACGTCGGCAAAGGCTTTCTCGTACGCCGCCTGGGTCGTGCCGAGGCGTTTATCGAACGGCGCAAGTTCACGCAGGGTAATGGCGACGGTTTTCTGCTTTGCCGCCACGTCCAGCCAGTGCTGTACCGCGTAGCTGGCCTGGAAGCTGTCATCCTGATGATCCACCAGCCAGGCGGTGTCTACACCGTGCTCCACTTTGGTGGTGTCGATTTCGCTGCGCTTCATCATGTCGAGGCTGACCGATTCACGCAGGATCAGCGCGTCGCAGTGGCCGAAGACATAGTTCGCCAGCTGGTTAAACTGCGGATCCTGGAATGGCCCGACGCTGTGGCCAATCATAAACAGCGGCTTTTTCGCCATGAAGGTACAAAGCGCATGCTCAAACTGCGGCACGCCGTAGAGATCGACGAAGAACGAACCGCCCACCTGAATAATGGCGTCATAGCCGGACAGCAGACGCACAAAATCGGTAAAGCCCTGCGCGATGGCGATGTTGCGCAGCTTGCCGGTGTCGGTTACGCGAGAAAGCAGCACCTGATGCTGATAGCGGCGACGCAGGACTTTCTTCACGCGCCCCATCACGCCCGCGGCGTTGTTGTGCTGTTTCATCTGGCTGTAGAGCGGGTCGCCCATCACCGGGCGGTTCAGTAACCAGGATGAGCTGACCGGATAACGGCTCATCACATCCACTTCTGTCTCAGGCTTAAGAGTGTTAATTGCATCCAGTAAACCGCGCAGGATGGCGCTGTCGCCACGGTTGCCGCAGGTATGGTTGCCAAGAATAAGTAATTTCATAATGGCCTCGTAAAATTAGCCTGCGCGAAGCAGCGTTTTCATTTTTTCGTTACGGCAAAACTGGCGCTTCATCTCGACCACCAGCGCATTGCGTGACAGCACAATCATCACGCCGAACGCCAGCGCGCCTGCCGCGACCTGCACCGCAAGCAGCGCCGCCAGCGGCAGATGCCCGTTGAGCACCACGCCCAGGCCGTAGCTCACCGCAAGCGTCGGCAAGGAGAGATAAAACGGCAGCCACAGGCTGAGGATGTACTGACGGTAGCTGGAGCCCAGCACCGGTTTGATCATCACGAAGTAGCTCAGCACGGTATTGACGATTTGCACCAGCAGGAAGCCGAGCGTCACGCCAATGGCACCCGCCATGTGCCCGCCCACAATAATTGCCGGAATAAACAGGAAGGTTTTAAACACGTTGAACTTGAAGCTGATATCCACGCGCGCCTTTGCCATCAGCAGAGAACCAATCGGGTTCCCCACCGAGCGCAGCAGCCCCACGACGCACAGCAGTTGCAGGATTGGGATGATGCTGTTCCACTTCTCGCCAAACACCAGCGGTACGAAATTGCTGGCGACCACCATCAGCCCCAGCAGGACCGGGAAGTTGATGATCCCCACCACGGAGAGCAGCTTGTAAAAGTTCACGCGCAGCTTTTCGGTATCGTCCTGAATTTTGGCGAACGCCGGGAACAGGACGCGGGTAATAATCGGGTTGAGCTTCATCGGCGGGACAACCGCGACGTTATACGCCAGGTTGTAGCCACCCGCGACGCTCGCGCCCAGAATGCGCGCCAGCACCAGCGTGGAGAGGTTAGTATTTACGTAGTTGATAATGCTGTCTGCCGTCAGCCACGCGCCGAAGCGCAGGTTGGATGAAACAGACGCCAGCGAAAAATGCAGCCCCGGGCGATAAATCCTACGGCCAAAGAAGCCGAACAGCAGCGTGCGCACGGCAGAGTTAACGAGGTAGCCGAGGATGGCGGTCATCGCCAGCGGCCAGAAATGGGCGCTGACCACGGTGAAGGTAAAGCCCGCCAGCACGGCGCTGGTCTCAATCATGCCGATTTTGTTGAACTCCAGCTCTTTCTGCATCAGCGCGCGGAACTGCTGCCCGTGCGGGATCACCACGAAAGCGAACGACAGGGTGCGCATCAGCGGCGCCAGGTCCGGGTTATGCAGCACGCCGGCAATCACATCGCTCAGCAGGAACACCAGCACAAAAACGAAGATACCCAGCCCGACGTTCAGCCAGTAGAGGGTGGTCAGCTCCAGATGGCTGATCTCTTTGCGCTGGATAATGGAGTTGGCGATACCAAAGTCCGACAGCGTATCGGCCAGGGCGATAATCACCAGCGAGACGGTCAGCAGACCAAACTGGTGATTATCGATAATGCGCGCCAGCACCGTCATCTGCACCAGGCCGAGGCCAATGATGACGATGGTGGCCATGGCTGACCATTTCGCACCGCTGATGGTTTTTTCTCGTAAGCTCATCTTAGTACGCCGCTTTGTTCACGAAACCTTTGAAAATGGTCAGAAAAACAATCTTGATATCGAACCAGAGGCTCCACTCGCGGATGTACTCCAGATCGAACTCGATGCGTTTTTCCATTTTTTCCAGCGTATCGGTCTCGCCGCGCCAGCCGTTGATCTGCGCCCAGCCGGTGATGCCCGGCTTCACCTTATGGCGCAGCATGTAGCCTTCAATCAGGGTACGGTACTGCTCGTTATGGGCCACGGCGTGAGGACGAGGCCCGACGATGGACATCCCGCCGGTGAACACGTTGATGAACTGCGGCAGCTCATCGAGCGAGGTACGGCGCAGGAAGTTGCCCACACGGGTGACTCGCGGATCGTTCTGCGTCGCCTGGGTCACCACCTTGTCGTTCTCCATCACCTTCATGGAGCGGAATTTCCACACCATGATCGGCTTACCGTCCATGCCGTATCGGGTCTGACGGAAGATGATCGGCCCCGGCGAGCTGAGCTTTACCGCCAGCGCAATGCAGCACAGCACCGGGGAGATGAGCAGCAGGATCAGGGACGAAAGCACGATATCTTCCACGCGCTTCAGCACGCGGTTAATCCCCGACAGCGGCGTGTCGTACAGCGGAACAACCGGTACCCCGTTCACCTCTTCAATACGGGAGTGGAGAATATTGAAGGTGAAGACATCCGGGATGAGGATCACCGAGCAGGTGGTATCCGCCAGCTCGCGCATCAGTTTCTTGATGCGGGATTCATCTTTCATCTGCATGGCGATGTAGACGTTATGAATTTTGCCGGCTTTCGCATCGTCAATAAGCTGTTCGTAGTTACCAGCCCAGTCGGACGGCACGCCGCCGGGCTTCGCGTCGTGATAAATCCCGACCACTTCAAAACCTAACCACGGCTCTTTGCGGAAGCTGTCGAGCAACACCTGCCCCACCGGCAGATCGCCCGCCACGGCAACGAAGCGACGGTTATACCCGCGGTTGCGCAGCCAGCCCGCGCCAAAGCGGATCAGCGAGCGGCAGACCACCATGCCAATGCTGGTTAACAGATACCAGCAGAGATAGGTCACAAGACGGTTATCAAAATCATGGCTGAACGCCACCAGGCCTGCGCTGAAAATCAGGCTTAAGGTCCAGTTCTGGAGCAGCAGCATCAGTTCGGTGGTCATTTTGACGCCGCGCCATGAACGATAGAAATCGGTCATGCCGCCGATCATCTGAAACACCACCAGCGCAATCAACGCCATCAGCAAGTGCATGTATAAGAACGACTGCCCGCTGACCCAACACACCGCCCACAGTCCGCCGACCATGATGGTGATATCAGAAAAACGCTGCACCATAGAGATTAACGATGCATTCGTTCTCGCTCGTTCGCGCTTTTTTAGATTTGTCATCGTTGTTCCTTTAGTTCTAAACCTTACCCCTCGCCCCTCACCCCGGCCCTCTCCCCAAAGGGGAGAGGGTGTTCAAGTTCCCTCTCCCCTTTGGGGAGAGGGTTAGGGTGAGGGGTAAGGTTTTCTTTTTACTGATTCAACAGCGCCAGAATGTCCTTCGTTCGGGCTTCCATCAGCGCGGTGTCAGCGCGGGACTCCACGTTCAGGCGCACCACCGGCTCGGTATTGGACGAGCGCAGGTTAAAGCGCCACTGCGGGAACGCCATGCTGATACCGTCGGTACGGTCAATCTCCAGCGCATGAATGGCAAAGTGCTGTTCCACGCGGGCAATGGCCTCAGCGGGCTGTGCCAGTTTGCTGTTGATCTCCCCGCTGGCCGGGAACGCCGCCATGCGGTCGCGCACCAGTTCGCCCAGGCTCTGCCCTTTCAGGCACAGCAGCTCGGTCACAAGCAGCCACGGGATCATCCCGCTGTCGCAGTAGGCAAAATCACGGAAATAGTGGTGGGCGCTCATCTCGCCGCCGTAGATGGCGTCTTCCTCACGCATACGCTCTTTGATAAACGCGTGGCCGGTTTTGGACATCACCGGCTCGCCGCCCGCGGCCTTCACCACGTCGACGGTGTTCCAGGAAAGACGCGGATCGTGAATGATTTTCGCCCCCGGGTTTTTCTCGAGGAACGCTTCCGCCAGCAGGCCAACGATGTAGTAGCCTTCGATAAACTGCCCTTTCTCATCGAACAGGAAGCAGCGGTCGAAGTCGCCGTCAAAGGCGATACCCATATCGGCGCCGTGCTCAATCACCGCGTTGCGGGTGTCGTCGCGGCACTCCGGCAGCAGCGGGTTAGGAATACCGTTCGGAAAGTTGCCGTCTGGCGTGTTGTGCACTTTGACGAAGGTCACCGGCACGTTCAGCGCCTTAAAGCGGGCTTCAAGTGCATCGACAACCGGGCCTGCCGCGCCGTTGCCGGAGTTAATCACCAGCTTCAGCGGTTTGAGGTTTGCCACATTGATGTAGCCCAGCAGGTGGTCGATGTACTCTTTTTGCAGGTTAATCTGCTTATAGCTGCCGCGCTTCGCTTCGTTCACCGGCGGGAAGTCGTTGGCCTCGGCCAGACGTTGCACGTCGCGCAGGCCGGTGTCGCCGCTGATAGGACGCGCGCCCTTGCGCACCAGCTTCATGCCGTTGTAGTCCATCGGGTTATGGCTGGCCGTCACTTCGATACCGCCGTCCACGCCCAGGTGGAATGTGGCAAAATAGATCTCTTCGGTACCGGAAAGGCCAATGTCCAGCACATCGACGCCCGCGTCCTGTAGCCCTTTCGCCAGCGCCAGCTTCAGGGATTCGCTTGTCAGACGCACGTCGCCGCCAAGCACGATAGTTTGTGGTTTCAGGTATTCGCCGTACGCGCGGCCGATGCGCCACGCAATGTCTTCGTTCAGCTCTTCGCCCAGCTTGCCGCGAATATCGTAGGCTTTAAAACAGGTTAATTTTTCCATGATGACCCCTTTTTCAGGCAACAGTTGGCCCTGACCATGTAATGGCCAAATTTATTTTTTTCATTCGTAGGCCCGGTAAGCGCAGCGCCACCGGGCATGATGCGGAGTGCTACACGCGCCCGTAGCGATCCTGGAAGCGGATGATGTCGTCCTCTTCCAGATAGGAGCCGGAACGCACCTCAATTAAGTCGAGCGGAATTTTCCCCGGGTTTTCCAGACAGTGGGTGGCGCCCAGCGGAATATAAATGGACTCGTTTTCACCGAGCAGCTTCACTTCACCGTCGATGGTCACTTTGGCGGTCCCTGCCACCACCACCCAGTGTTCGGCGCGGTGATGGTGCATCTGCACCGACAGCCCTTCTCCCGGCTTCACGGTGATGCGTTTCACCTGATAACGCTCGCCGGCGTCGATGGAGTCATATTTGCCCCACGGGCGGTAGACTTCACGGTGAATATGGTGTTCGTGACGGCCATCGGCCTTGATCTTCTCCACCACTTTTTTAACGTCCTGCACGGCATTACGGTCGGCAATCAGCACCGCGTCTTTGGTCTGCACGACCACCAGATCCTTCACCCCTACCGTAGTGACGAGGCCTGATTCGGCGTAGACGTAGCTGTTTTCCGTTTTGTGGCTGATCACATCACCGTGATGGACGTTACCCTCCGGGGTATGCGCGCTGATCTCCCACAGTGACGACCAGGAGCCGACGTCGCTCCAGCCCGCATCCATCGGTACCACTACCGCATCTGCCGTACGTTCCATCACCGCATAGTCAATGGACTCTTCCGGACAGGCGAGGAAGGCTTCTTCGTCCACGCGGATAAAATCGAGATCCGGATCCACCACCGCCATCGCTTTTTCGCAGGCGCTTAAGATATCCGGACGGTATTTTTCCAGCTCTTCCAGGTAGCGACCGGCGCGGAACAGGAACATACCGCTGTTCCAGTAGTATTCACCGCTGGCCACGTAGGCCTGGGCGGTTTCCAGATTCGGTTTTTCGACAAACTGCGCCACGTCAAAGGCCACGCTGTCGCCTTCACCAGGCGTAACGCTGCCGCGGCGAATGTAGCCATAGCCGGTTTCCGGGAGATCCGGCACGATGCCGAAGGTCACCAGCTTGCCGTTCTCAGCGTAAGGAATCGCGGCGCGTACCGCGTCGCGGAAGGCCTCTTCCTGCTGGATGACGTGGTCAGCCGCCAGCACCAGCATCAGCGGGTCGCAGTCCGGGCTGCTGCGTTTTGCCGCCAGCGCCGCAAGGGCAATGGCAGGCGCCGTGTTGCGTCCGGCAGGCTCCAGAATGATATTTTCGGTCAGTTTGTTCAGCTGGCGCAGCTGCTCCGCAACGATAAAGCGGTGCTGCTCGTTACAGATCACCACCGGGCTTTCACACTCCACGCCGTGCAGACGGTTAACCGTCGTTTGCAGCATGGTGAGGTCGCCTTTCAGGCACAGAAATTGTTTTGGATAAAGCACGCGGGACAGTGGCCACAACCGGCTCCCGGATCCACCCGCCATTACGACCGGATACAAAGTGGTTTGACTCATGATTTATCCCCGTATATCTGCAATAAATTGGCTCAGCACGTTCTCTTTCTCGAGCGTGCGTTCGGCATATTCACGTGCCACCGTGTTCTCTTTTGGCATGGCGAGTGCCTGCTCAATTCCGGTCACCAGCGCAGGAACCGATTCAGGCTCTACGCAAACGGCAATGCCCGGGTAGCTGTTGCACAGCTGGCCTAATTCTGTTGCGGCTTCTGCCGTAATCACCGCGTTTCCGCCCACTGCCAGAATGTTGGTCAGCTTGGACGGCAGCACCGCATCCGCCGCGCCGCGTTTTTGCACCACCAGATGGCAGTCCGCCATTTTCAGCAGCGCGGGCAGCGCGTCATAAGACTGAAGCGGGAAGAAGCGGATATTGGTCAGTCCGCGCTCGCTGGCCATTTTTTCCAGCCGCGCTTTACCACCGCCCTGCCCGACTATCACGAACATCCACGGGTGTTCGCTCAGCTGAAGCGCGGCGTCAATCACGCTCTCCAGCCCCTGTTTTTCGCCGATGTTGCCTGAGTAAAGAATGATTTTTTGCTCAGCAGGCAACCCGAGTTGCGCGCGCAACGCCTGCGCGTCCTGGTCTGTCACATCGCGGAAGCGCGCCACTTCGGACCAGTTCGGAAAGAAGATCACTTTTTCCGCCGGGACGCCCTTCTCCTGCGCCTTGTTCATCATCGAGCGCGAGATGGTCGAGACGTAATCCACGTTGTGCAGGCCGCTGCGCTCAAAGGCGCTGGCGAGCTTCGCCACCTTGCCGCCCTTGCCTTTCCCGGCCATACCCAGCCCGAGCATGGCGTCCACTTCATAATCCTGAATGTGCAGCAGGGTGCGCGCGCCGGAGAGTTTTCCCAGCAGGCGCATGCCTGGCGTGCAGAACAGGGTCGGCACCACGCCGATGATGCGATCCGGCTTCCAGCGACGCTGCGCCATCAGCGGGAAGAAACTGCTCAGGGCAAAGCTGCCCAGATGAATTAAACGTTTCAGCGTCGAGGGCTGTTTCGGCACGTAGAGCGGGCAGCGCCAGACGGTCGCGGCGCCCTCTTCGCGGCGGTAGCGCCAGCTGGAATAGCGTTCGCCTACCTTCCACTCCGGGTAATACGGCGGGGCAGTAATCACCCGCACGTCATGTCCCTGGCTCGCCATCCACTCGACCATCTCGCCGGTGTATTTCCCGATACCGGTAAGCTCCGGCGAGTAGTTAATTCCGTAGACGAGGATTTTCATAGACCTGGCACCTCGGCCTGACGTTCCGCAAGGAAGTACGCCCGACTGTTGTCATGGACGTTGTCGCTTGCCAGCAGCGCCTCTGGCGTTAACCAGCGGTAATCGTCATGCTGAGAATCAGGCAGACGCAGGTCTGCCTCACTCACCTTCAGGCGGAACCCCAGCACGACGTAGTGCGTGGTGAACCCGGTGCCTGAAAAGTTATCGTCATAGAAGTGCTGCCAGACCCCGTAAAACTGGCCCGCTGCCATCGGCAGTTGCAGGCCCAGTTCCGCCAGAGTGAGACGCTCAAACGCATCGGTAAGCGTCTCATCCTTCTGCACGCGCCCGCCGGGCACGAACCAGAAGCCCTGTGCAGGACGATTGGTTCGTTTCCCCAGCAAGAACTCGCCGCGTTCGTTCTCCACGATCAAATCAATTGAGATCAGCGGAGTGGAACGCACTACCGTGGCAAAATCTTCCTGACTTAAAAACATCATTACCCCCGGAAGCGGTGCTGGTTTTCCAGGAACCACTGGTAGGTGCTGGCCAGCCCCTGCTCCAGTGAGACCTCGTGATACCAGCCCAGCTGATGCAGACGGGTCACGTCCAGCAGCTTGCGCGGCGTGCCGTCCGGTTTGGTGGCGTCAAACACCACGCGTCCTTTGTAACCCACCACCTGCGCGATGGTCTGCGCCAGCTCGCGAATGGTGCAGTCTAAGCCGGTCCCGACGTTAATGTGCGACAGCATCGGCTCGGTGTTTTCCTGCCACACTTCGCGATCCAGCTCCATGACGTGAATGCTGGCCGCCGCCATATCGTCCACGTGAAGGAACTCGCGCATTGGCGTACCGCTGCCCCACACCACCACGTCCGGGGCGTTTTCGGCAGTCGCCTCGTGGAAACGACGCAGCAGCGCCGGGATCACGTGGGAATTGCTCGGGTGGAAGTTGTCGTGCGGTCCGTACAGGTTGGTCGGCATCACCGAGCGATAGTCGCGGTTATACTGACGGTTGTAGGATTCACACAGCTTGATCCCGGCAATTTTGGCAATCGCATACGGCTCGTTGGTGGCTTCAAGCGTGCCCTGCAACAGTTCGCTCTCGGCGATCGGCTGCTTCGCCATTTTCGGGTAGATACAGGATGAGCCGAGGAACAGCAGCTTATTCACGTTGTGGATATGCGCCGCGTGAATGATGTTGCTCTCAATCATCATGTTCTCGTAGATGAAATCCGCCGGGTAGGTGTTGTTAGCGACGATGCCGCCCACCTTCGCCGCCGCCAGATACACCTGGTCGATACGTTCACTGGCGAAGAAGTCCTGCACCGCTTTGCTGTCAAGCAGGTTCAGCTCGTCGCGGGTGCGAACAATCACCTCCACGTCACCGCGCTGTTCCAGCTGGCGAACAATCGCGGAACCCACCATTCCGCGATGACCGGCGACAAAAATACGTTGTTTTGTCATTCTCAGGACTCCAGCGCGATGGCAACCTCGTAGCCATGAGACTTGAGCAGGGAGTGTTTTTTCGCTGCTTCAAGATCTTTGGCCACCATCTCGGATACCATTTCTTGCAGGGTGGTTTCTGGTTTCCAGCCCAGCTTCTCGTGCGCTTTGGTTGGGTCGCCCAGCAGGGTTTCCACTTCAGCAGGACGGAAGTAACGCGGATCAACCTGGACAATCACGTCGCCTGGCTTCACGCCCGGTGCGTCATGGCCGGTCACGGAAACAACGATACCCTTCTCTTCCACGCCGGTGCCTTCGAAGCGCAGCTTGATGCCCAGCTGTGCCGCAGCCATCTCAACGAACTGACGTACGGAGTACTGCACGCCGGTCGCAATCACGAAGTCTTCTGGCTGCTCCTGCTGCAACATCATCCACTGCATTTTCACGTAGTCTTTCGCATGACCCCAGTCACGCAGGGAATCCATGTTGCCGAGGTGCAGGCAAGACTCCAGGCCCTGAGCGATGTTAGCGATCGCGCGGGTGATTTTGCGGGTCACGAAGGTTTCGCCACGACGTGGAGATTCGTGGTTGAACAGAATGCCGTTACAGGCGTACATGCCGTAGGATTCACGGTAGTTCACGGTGATCCAGTAGGCGTACAGTTTCGCCACAGCGTACGGAGAACGCGGGTAGAACGGCGTGGTCTCTTTCTGCGGAATTTCCTGCACCAGGCCGTACAGCTCAGAGGTAGATGCCTGGTAGAAGCGAGTTTTCTTCTCAAGACCCAGGAAGCGAATCGCTTCCAGCAGACGCAGCGTACCCATGGCGTCCACGTCAGCGGTGTACTCCGGGGACTCGAAGGAAACCGCAACGTGGCTCATCGCGCCCAGGTTGTACACTTCATCCGGCTGTACTTCTTGCAGGATACGGGTCAGGTTGGAGGTATCGGTCAGGTCGCCGTAATGCAGGTGGAATTTCGGGTTCGCCGCGTGAGGATCCTGGTAAATATGATCGACACGCTCGGTATTAAATGAAGAGGCACGACGCTTAATACCGTGAACTTCATACCCTTTTTCCAGCAGCAATTCTGCCAGGTAAGAACCATCCTGCCCGGTAACGCCGGTGATGAGAGCGACTTTAGACATGTTTATATTCCTCTACTTATGAATTTAATCAGTTTCAACGCGTTCGCGTATCACCACTGCGGGGTTGCCACGGCAAATTTTATTTGCCGGAAGCGATTTAAAAACGCTGCTGCGGGCACCGACTACCGTGCCATCACCAACAGAAACACCGGGTGCAACAAAGACGTCTGTTGCCAGCCAGCATTTTTCACCGATCACAACAGGCGAAGCGGTAATATCAAAATGCGGGCTCATAAAATCGTGGCTACCGGTGCACAAATAACACTTCTGTGAAACCACCGAATTTGCGCCAATCGTAATCTCACCAAGGGTATATAACACCGCGTCATCCCCAACCCAGGCGTAATCCCCAAGCGTTAATTTCCAGGGATAAGTAATTTTCACCGAAGGTCGAATGACTACGTTTTTTCCTATTTTTGCGCCGAACAGACGCAGTAAAAATGCGCGCCAGCGGTACAGTATTTGCGGCGACCAGGCAAATAACGTTGCCTGTACAGCCCACCACAGTTGAACTTTAATACCGCTCCCGCCCCGAAAACCTTTCGGTACGGAGAATCCATTTAATTCCTGCATTACGTTTCCTTATATCTCAGGCTTTGTTATATAAGGCTTTCGCTTTACCCGTCGTTTTCAGACGTAAGAAATAAGATAATTTCGCCCAGACCCCTGGCACGCGTAATATTTTACGCTGCACGTTTTTCGCATCCTGGCACAGTTCCAGATTATTCGAGGTTGACACGCCGCCCATTGAAAATTCAGATACCAGTCCTTTAATTCGACGGAACGGGTAGCCAGATTTGTAAAGGCTGGCGGCCAGGGCATAATCTGATGACACTTTATAGCGCAAATCGTAAGGCTGTTTTTTCAGGCCGCTCATTGGGAAGAAAATAGCCTGATGGCTGGCCGGGAGGCTGTGGTAGATATACCAGCCTGGTTTCGCACCGCGCAGCACTTTTTTCCCCTCGCCGAAATCAAGCAGCGCATCACCGATAAACATGGCATCTTCTTTCTGGCGCGCCAGCTGACGGGCAAACAGCGCCACATCTTCATGGAACACATCGCCGGAATTGAGGAAGATGGCGTAACGCCCCTGCGCCATGTTGATGCCTTTATTCATGGCATCGTAAATGCCTTTATCTTTCTCGCTGATGTAACGTAAGTTGAACTCACCGTTGAGTTTTTCCAGGAACTCCGCCGTGCCGTCGTTCGAGCCGCCATCGACCACGATCCACTCAAACGTGAGGCTCGGATCGCGCGCCAGGTTGCGCAGCGAGCGCCAGGTTTTTACCACCCCTTCGTAGTTACGAAAGGCGACAGTAATGACGCTAAGAAACATAAATCACCTCATTTCGTCATACGCTCGTAATATTCAGCGCTTTGCGCAAAATAAACGGACATACAATTAAGAATGCATATTCCGGGCTAAATATTGACCCGGTAAAAAACAACGACACCGGTGTGAACAGATAAAGTTGCACGCGAAAGTTCTGGTTATCACCAAACGCGTTAATCATCATTTTGAAAACTTTAAACAGATACCACAGTGTCAACAGTACGGCGAACCAGGAAAAATAGATAATTAACAGATACAGACCATTGTCTATGGTTTTACCGACATCCGCACCGTTAAAGATTCCGAATGATGCAACATATTCGTAAAGTGAGCCGAATCTTACTACGCCATCAATATGGGTTAAGGAATAACCCACCATCACCAGTGGACCAATGATGCGATAATAGGACGACGAACCTTCCGTTCCCAAATCACCCAGACGTTCAGAAATGTACGGAAACGCAAATATTACGCCCACTAAAAATACCGTCAGAGAGATTATCGCCAGCGGCAGTTTTTTCTTAATCGCCTCTTTGTTCAGGTACTGGAACGCCCACTCCAGCAGGTAAAACAGAATAAACGTCATTACCCCGGAGAACGACCCTGACAGAACGATTCCTGCAAGAATCATAGCATCGGTCTTGGGGGTTTTGATACCGAACTGTTTGATGCTGAGCCAAATTGAGATTAATGCCAGAGCAAAAAACGCCGGTTCAAAATAGAGCGCGGTTGTACGCTTGCCACCAAACTTAATGAAGTTCAGTACATAGCTGTTACTGTATATAAGATATTTCGAAATTATTTCCATCAGGCTGCTTCCGCCTGTGAGAATAATTTGCGCCATCTCCATTGCCGCAAGCACAACAATCAGCCCGACGACAATATAAAAGAACCTGAGGATTTTCCTATAATTGTGCGGAGAAATAGTTTTAAAGCGAATACTCCACACCATGCCAATAATGATAACGATATAAACAAACAGCATGGTGGAGGTGACATATTTGCTGGCGTCCAGCGACTGACCAAAGATGTAGTTAAACGCCGTAAGACCAAACCCGATGCCCAGCGCAATCATCAGCTTTTTGAGGTTAAGCTTGTCAACGTAAAGCAACAGCAGAACCGGCAGGAAGGTGACGATAGTGATCGGGAAGCTTTCGCCGAGCTGGGCAATCTTAACGTTGACCAGCAGGTAGATTAGCGGCAGCAGCAGATAACTACAGATTCTGATAGAACGAGACATACTCCTCCAGCATCTGTTGTCCACTGTACGCTTTACGGCTGCGGTTGCGGAACGATTCCAGGTCAGTGCCAAAAACAGCCTGCGCGATATCGGCCTTCGACAACTGCACCAGCGGCAGCACCTCGTTTTCACTGAAGGTTTTACCGCCGGATTTCTCCAGCACTTCCCGCGCGGCGTCGCTGTGGGTGGCAATCACCGGCACGCCGATGGAAAGCGCTTCGCACAGGATCAGCGGGTAGTTGTCCACGCGGGAGCTGAACACCAGCGCGTCCATACCGTTCAGCGCGCTCATCAGTTTGCGTTTGTCGGTTTCAAACCCGTGGTTCACCACGTTAGCGCCTTCAAACGGGGAGAATTTGCCAAAGGTATGCAGCTCAATCTTGTCGCCGAGCGCCATCATGTCGCGCACCAGCTGCTGGTTGGTTTTGCCGTCGTAACGCAGGTCATGGGCGACGACCGCAATTTTCGGCTTACCGGCGGTAACGGCTACGGGCGTCAGTTCGGCCAGGATCGCTTCCGTCGCCACATCAATACCGTTGTTGATGATCTGGCAACGCCCTGCTCCGTACAGGCTATTAAAAGCATCCGCCACGTGCTGGCTTGGGGAGATAAAGGTGCAGCCGAGCGAGAGCATATTGCGGAACAGCTGACGCTTACCCTCAACCAGCTGATGCGCGCGATCGATCTTCACCGGCGGGTAGTTGCTGAGCGTAGGGCATTTCTGACAGTTATCTTTCCAGCCTTCGCAGCCGTCGGTAAAGGCGCAGCGTCCGGTCACGCTCCAGTGGTCGTGCAGCGTCCAGACGAATCGGGTATCCGGCTTATGCGCCTTCACCTTGCCACAAAACGCCACCACCTCTTCCAGATTCAGCCAGTAGCTGTGCAACACGTGAAAGTGCAGCACAACCGGGCCGCGAGTGCGGGTGACGGTGCGGTAGAGATTATTCAGGTTGCCGAACAGGTCGCGGTTAAACAGGCGGAACAGCGCGATATTGGCGACGGAGGTCAGACGTGGCGTCTGCTTCAGCACCTGCGGATAGTTATCATGGCTGACGCTTTTCTTGCCACCTTTGCCGTAACCGTAAACGAAGCGCGACTGTAATCCTTTTTGCAGCGCGCGCTGGTGCAGATCCAGCGCTACGCCTGCCGCCCCGCCCTCTGCGAGGCGTACGTTAAATTGCAGAATGTTCATTTTATCACCTTCACGCGGGCTTTCTCGCCCACCACAAGCGCGTTGTCCGGAATGCTGTCCAGCACCACGCTGCCTGCGCCAATCGTCACGTTATTGCCCACGGTAATGTCCCCGATCATCACCACGTTGGCGCCCAGCTCGACGTTATTGCCGATGACCGGGCAGGCCAGGCTGTCCGGCCCGCGGTTGCCGATCGTCACCCCGTGGCGAATGGTGAAATCATCACCCGCGACGACGAACTTGTTGATGACCACCGCATAACCGTGATGAATGGTAAAGCGGCGGCCAATGGTGGCTGCGGCCTGAATTTCATAGCCAAAAAAGCATTCGGTGATGATGCGGTACAGCACCAGCACCGGCGCGGCCCAGATATTGTTCAGCACATTTTTTTTGCGCCACACCGAGCAAAAGTGCGCAATACGGTAGGCCAGAACCATGCAGCACGGGCGCAGGCTCCAGCTGTTAGCGCGGCAATCTTCCAGAAACATTATTTCCCCCGAAGCCCGTCAGCCAGACGCTTGCCGTTACGTACCGACAGCAACGTCAGCAACGTGCGCCAGTTCATGCGCTTGTTACGGATCTGATACAGGGTGAAGAGCTGATACTTCCGGCTGGCACGGTCAAACTTGTCCTTGTGCTTGCGGTAAAAATGGAAGTAGCCCGAGAATTTCTTCGGCGACGAGGTGATTTGCATCTCCCCGTGATTGATGTGCAGGATCTGCGTGGCCTCTTCCACCTTCCACGGCTCGCCGTACTCCACCACCATCCGCAGGAAAATGTCGTAATCCTGCGCGGCCTTCAGCTCGGTATCGAACAGGCACTCCTTAAAGCGCCATGCCCAGGTAAACACCTGATTGCCGATAATGTTGCGCTTGTAGAACAGGCGTCGGGAATACGGTGATTTCGGATACAGCGGCAGGCTGGCCGGCTGCGAGTACACTTCACCCTGGCAAACGTAGTCATTGGCATACAGAAACGCGTGGGTCACCAGCTGCGCTTTGTGCGACAGGAAGATTGACAGACGGTTTGGCGTCCATTCGTCATCGTCGTCGATACCGGTCAGATACTGCCCTTTCGCCTGCATAATCGCCTGGTTGCGCACCGCACACGCCCCGGAGTTGATGGCGTTGTGCGTGTACACCACGCGCGGGTCGTTCAGGTCTTCAACAAACTTTTGCAGTTGTTCGTAAGAGGAGGAACAGTCATCCACGATAATCAGTTCCCAGTTATCGTAATCCTGACGCAGGACCGATTTAATCGCGCGGATCGCCAGCTGCTGACGATTCCATGTCGGCATATAGATAGAAATCAAAGGGCGTTGTGTGGTCATATTTTCCCCTCACCCCGGCCCTCTCCCCATAGGGGAGAGGGTGAAAGGCATCCAGTGGTTATCATTACGTTCGTCCCCCAAATCCAGCACCGAACAGTCCCCTCTCCCCTTTGGGGAGAGGGTTAGGGTGAGGGGTGTGGGGTGCATTTTGTTATTTACTGTCAGACTTGTATTCGTACTCGTAATAGCCGTAATCCTGATACCCGGTCGCGCGGCGGAAGATGGAGTTCAGAATGACCCCCTTCACCTCAATACCGTTCTGCTCAAAGCGGCTCAGGCTGGTTTCCACTTCCTTCAGGGTGTTCACCGCATAGCGTGCGACCATCAGCGTGGTGCCCGCATGACGCCCTACCACGGCGGCGTCGGTAACCGCCAGAATTGGTGGGGTATCGATCAGCACCAGGTCGTAGTTTTTGCTCGCCCACTCAATCAGCTGCGTAAAGCGCTCGCTCATCAGCAGTTCAGACGGGTTCGGCGGCACCTGGCCACGCGGGATCAGGTCAAATTTCGGAATCGACGTCGGCTTGGCGCTCTCGCTGATTTCCCCTTTACCGAGCAGGATTTCCGACAGACCGTTAACGTTGTTGGTCCCCAGCAGCTCATGGGTGTAGCCCTTACGCATATCGCAGTCGATCAGCAGCACGCGTTTGTTGGTCTGGCTCACCACCGCCGCCAGGTTGGCGCAGACGAAGGTTTTACCGATTGATGGGCTAACGCCGGTCATCATCAGGACGTTGTTTTTGGCCTGCATCATGGCGAAGTGGAGGCTGGTACGCAGGCTGCGCACCGCTTCAATCGCCAGGTCAGTCGGGTTACCCACGGCCAGCAGCTGGCTCTGTTTGTAACGCTTGACGCCCTTAACGGTTTTGACGCTGTCACGGGACTTCTGCCACTCGGAGAGCGGGATGCTGGCGTACACGCTGATCCCGTTCTCTTCCAGCACCTGCGGGCTTTCGATACCGCGGTTGAACAGCGAGCGCAGCAGCACGCCGACGATGGAAAGCATCAGGCCGAGAATAATGCTGCCGAGGATAATCAGCGCCTTCTTCGGCTTCAGCACGCCCGGCTGGGTAATCGCCGGGTCAACGATACGTACGTCGCCGACGGTGCTGGCTTCGGTGATTTTCAGCTCCTGCTGTTTGTTCAGCAGCTGCATGTAAACCTGCTGGCCGGATTCCACATCACGCGTCAGGCGTACAATTTCCTGCTGCGTCTTCGGCATCGCGGTCACGCGGTCATTCAGCTTTGCCTTCTCTTCTTCCAGGGTACGACGTTTCTCCAGCAAAGTGCGGTACGCCGGGTGACGTTTGGTATAGAGCTTGGAAATCTCCGCCTCTTTGAAGGTCAGCTCGTTCAGCTGCGCATCAATATTCACCATGGAGTCGAGAACCGATTTCGCCTCCAGCGGCAGATCGACGGAATCTTTGTCCTGACGGTACGCGTTAAGCTTGTTCTCAGCGTCATCCAGACGGGCGCGCACCTCCGGCAGCTGTTTACTGAGGAACGCCAGGCTTTTTGCGGCTTCCGCTGACTTGCGCTCTACGTTCTGCTCAAGATAGTTGCGGGTGATGCTATTAAGGATGTCGCGGATTTGATCCTTGTCTTCACCGGTGAAGGTCATGCTCAGGACGCCGGTATCCTTGCCGTTTTCGGTGACGGTCAGGTTGTTTTGCAGGTTGTTGATCATCCCGAGCGTCGAGAATTTGGTGACCGTAAACTCCCCGCCCTCATGCGCCTGAATTGCGCTGACCTTGATGCTGACGCCCTCTTTAGTCAGCATCTGCCCCACCTCGCCGCGCGCGCTGAAGCCCGCGTCGCTGGTCAGCTGATACTGTTTTGGTCCCAGCACGGTCAGGGTAAAGGTTTGGTCCCCTGCCCCTTTTGGGATCACGAAGTCGGTCACTTTTACCGTATCGTTACTGCGCCCCATCAGGCGATCCCAGCCTGCGCCAAACACCGGGAAGGTGTTTTTGGTGACCGCGATATCCAGCCCCAGATCGTGAACCGTTTTGCCCAGTACCAGGCGCGACTGGATCAGCTGAATTTCGGCTTCCGATGCCGGCGGCTTGTTGGCCAGCGCCGAACCGATATCCTGAACCAGCGAGTTTCCGGTATTTTGTTCGATCTGCACCAGCGCGTCGGCGCTGTAAATAGGCGTCGCGAACAGCGTATAAACGATCGCCGCCACGGCAAAGATGGCGGTAATACCCAGCACCCACCATTTCGCTTCAATAACGGTCCCGACCAGGCGACCGATATCGATTTCATCACTGCCCGACGTCGGGGCGGCAGAAGGTCTTGTTTTTTCTGTCATTGTTATCCCTGCTGAGCTTTCAGTGCCTGCGCCCACTGACGGGCAGACTGGTCTAGTAAGGTGTATACCGCCTCAAAGGCCTCGCGGCTCTTGCGATACGGATCGGGAATTTCGCGCTCACCATCCCAGTGACCAAACAGCATCACCTTGCCGCGCATCTCCGGTGCGATATCGCACAGCGCGTGAATGTGGCGTTTTTCCATCGCGAGGATCAGGTCATATTCCCGGCACATCCGGCCAGAGACCTGACGGGCAACGTGCCCGTCGAGTGAGAGGTTATGCTCAAGGGCAACGCTTGCGGCACGTTCGTCGGCACCTTTTCCGACCAGCGCGCCCAGCCCTGCGGAGTCGACCGTTAACGCAGGCTGGTAATTTTTCAACAGCCTTTCAGCCGTGGGGGAACGGCAAATGTTCCCCACGCACACCACCAGAATTTTGTTAAACATCGCGGCTTACCAGTTATGAACGTCGCTCGCCGTATCCGTCATGTAGCGAACGCCACTGATGGTAGGCAGCAACTGGTTGATCAGACGGTTCCAGCGGGCGACCGGCGCGGTGGTGACATAGACCACATCGTACGGCTGGAGACGGAACGACGTTGCCATGACCAGCGACGTCGCGTCGGACATATCCAGCTGGTAGATGTTGGCAATCTTGCCCTTCGCGTTCTCGCCTTTGATAGGACGGATCACGAAGATACCGCTGGCGTTGGAGGCGGTCAGGTCGATGCCTTCCGCATTGCCCAGCGCTTCGGTCAGGGTCATACCGCTGAAGTCCATCTTGAGGGTGCTCTGTTTCTTCACTTCACCCATCACGAACACTTTCAGATCGTCATTGCGCGGCACGTACAGAATGTCGCCCGGATAGAGGAGGCGGTTCTGGGTCAGGTCACCGTTTTGCATCAGCGCCTGAAGCGAAATGCGCTGCTCTTTGCCGTTGTGGGTTAGCACCACGTTGCGCCAGTCGGCGCCGTCGGTTAAGCCGCCTGCGGCATTGATCGCATCAAGAACGGTGAGCGGGACGTTAGTAATAGCCTGCTGGCCGGATTTATTGACCTGGCCAGAGATATAGGCTTTCTGGGATCGGAACGCGGCGATATTAACGTCCACCTGCGGGTCAGCAATGTACTGCGCCAGGCGGCCGGTAATATCACTACGGATCTCAGCAAGCGTTTTGCCCGCGACGTGCACTTTGCCAATGTAGGGATAGAACATGGTGCCATCGGACTGTACCCAGTTACCGGTGTCGCTTGAGCTGCGGTACTGGCCCGCAGGCGTGGTCAGCTCCGGGTGATCCCAGACGGTCACGTTAATGACATCACCCGGACCCACGCGATACTGGTAAGAGGCAATTTCCTGGTCCAGAGACATATTTGGCTGAGCAACATTTGGACGTGGGCGTAATTGTTCCACCAGACGTGGGGTTAATGGATACACATTCACCATTTTGTCGAGATCAAAATCAGCATCCTGCTGTTTAATCACATCCTTGCCCATTGTCGACATATTGCTGCCGGGAAAGACCGTGCAACCACTCATCAAGGTCACAGACACCAATAATGGCATCAATTTCATTTTGGATTTCATCATTGATTATTTATCACTTTGGCAGAGTAATTATCCTGTGCAATTAAAATAAGCGCGGGTCGTGGTGACAATCAGAATGCAGTTAATCATTTAGCAATATAACTGGCATCAGTCCTAAAAAAAGCTTATTCATCCATTGGCTATTGACAGAATAATTGAGGCTGATTCACACGCTTTCAGGCACGCTACCGCCCTTGGCTTTCAGTTACCAATCCACTGACTAAACAATGCGTTATGGTTGGACACCCTCTTGGATAAGGCCTTTTGCGAAATATATCAAACGCCTCACAGGGGCGATTGATAATGTATAACCTTCACCAAAGACCGAAACAAAAATAGCAACAAGGAGTTTTAACATTTGATGCTGGAAGAATTGTTGCAGCTAACCTAATAGCAGGCAAGGAGACAACCGTCCTAATATTCGTTTTTAAGATTAATATTAAGAGCAAAGTTTTAAGGTTTTCGGATTTTCTTTATATTGACAAAATAGATCGCCGGACCATTTATTGCGATATTTCCTAAATAACGACTTCTGTAATTAAATCTTCGCAATTAACTTATTTACACCGCCCGGCAAATGGGGTTTACCTGAGTGTAGCATTAAGAGAAATCTCACCCCGGCATTGCAATTTCCGTCGGCTTTATCCATGATCGAAGTGTGACATTAGTCATATAACAGAAGGTATTGCATTTACTATGGAATGGATTGCCGATCCATCAATCTGGGCCGGGCTGGTGACGCTGGTCGTCATCGAATTAGTGCTCGGCATTGATAACCTGGTGTTTATCGCCATCCTTGCCGATAAATTACCCCCTTCACAACGCGACCGCGCCCGCGTGACGGGTCTTCTGCTCGCCATGGTGATGCGTCTGCTGTTACTGGCCTCAATCTCGTGGCTGGTGACGCTGACCAAACCCTTATTCAGCGTGCAGGGTCTGAGCTTTAGCGCCCGCGACCTGATCATGCTTTTCGGCGGATTGTTCCTGCTGTTCAAAGCCACGGTTGAGCTTAATGAGCGGCTGGAAGGAAAAGACAGTGAAAACCCCACCCAGCGACGCGGCGCTAAATTCTGGCCGGTGGTCGCACAGATAGTGGTGCTGGATGCCGTCTTTTCTCTCGACTCCGTGATCACGGCCGTCGGGATGGTTGACCATCTGGCGGTGATGATGGCCGCCGTGATCATCGCCATCACCCTGATGGTGCTCGCCAGTAAAGCCCTGACGCGCTTCGTGAACAGTCACCCGACTATCGTCATCCTCTGTCTGAGCTTCCTGCTGATGATTGGCTTTAGCCTGGTAGCGGATGGTTTTGGCTTCCATATCCCGAAAGGGTATCTGTACGCCGCCATTGGTTTCTCGGTGCTGATTGAGTTTCTCAACCAACTGGCCATTTTCAACCGTCGCCGTTTTCTTTCCGCGAACCAGACATTACGTCAGCGCACCGCAGATACGGTGATGCGCCTGCTGAGCGGCAAAAAAGAGGATGCCGAGCTGGATGCTGAATCCGCGGCGATGCTTGCCGACCATAGCGACGGGCAGATCTTCAACCCGCAGGAACGCCGGATGATAGAGCGCGTGCTTAACCTCAACCAGCGCACAGTGAGCAGTATCATGACCTCCCGCCATGACATTGAGCATATTGACCTGACGGCGCCGGAAGAGCAGATCCGTGCCCTGCTGGATAAAAACCAGCACACCCGCGTGGTCGTGACCGGCGGTGAAGAGGAAGAAGAGCTGCTGGGCGTGGTACACGTGATTGACCTGCTGCAACAGCAGCTTCACGGCGAGCCGCTAAACCTGCGCGCGCTGGTGCGCCAGCCGCTGGTCTTCCCGGAAGCGCTGCCGCTGCTCTCCGCGCTGGAGCAGTTCCGCAACGCGCGCACCCACTTCGCGTTTGTCGTTGATGAG
Organism: Enterobacter sp. MGH 38; assembly: GCF_000492855.1. NCBI lineage: Bacteria > Pseudomonadati > Pseudomonadota > Gammaproteobacteria > Enterobacterales > Enterobacteriaceae > Enterobacter > Enterobacter sp. MGH 38. Next base: position 2,032,613 of record NZ_KI535608.1, read on the forward strand.
TTTGGTTCTGTGGAAGGGCTGGTGACGCTCAGCGACGTGATGGAAACCATCGCCGGTAATCTGCCTAATGAGGTGGATGAGATCGATGCGCGCCACGATATTCAGAAAAACGCCGACGGCAGCTGGACCGCCAACGGCCACATGCCGCTCGAAGATCTGGTGCAGTTCGTTCCGCTTCCGCTGGACGAGAAGCGCGAATATCACACCATCGCCGGTTTGCTGATGGAAAATCTGCAACGTATTCCGCAGCCGGGGGAAGAGGTCCAGGTGGGGGATTACATGCTCAAAACCTTGCAGGTAGAGAGCCATCGCGTGCAGAAGGTGCAGCTGATACCGCTGCGCGGTGAAGATGAGATGGATTTTGAGGTGTAGGTAAAAAGCAAAACGGCAACCTCGTTGCCGTTTTTAGTGTTTGCTCCCTCTCCCCGTCGGAGAGGGCCGGGGTGAGGGCATCAGGCCGTACATGCCACCCGGCACAACAGGCATCACAGCTTATCGAGCAGTTTTTTCACGTCCTTACCTGACTGAGACTCTTTATTGCGGTCCGCCCAGTCATTCAGCCGACGTTTCGCTTCATCCTGAAGGTGCTTACGCAGGATCTGATCGACCTGCAAACTGTAATTCAGCGCCTGCCATTTTCCATAAACGCGCAGCGGTATCGGCGTCTCTTTCAGGAACTCTACAAGCTGGCCTTCGCCTTCCCAGCCAGCCTTCACGCGGACGTTGAAGCGGGTGTCTGCCGTCTCTTTCACCAGATCCAGCGCGCCGGTTCCGGTCAGCGCCAGCAGTGACGAAGTGCCCTGCATGTCGTCCAGCGAGAGCTGACCGTCGTCGAGGGCAAGCTCACTGGTAAAGCTGTCGAGACGGGTTGCGCTGTCGTAGTTTTCATTCGCTTTCACGCTGCTGCTGCGCTCTACCGCCTGCTGCACCAGCTGCTGGAAGTTCAGCCCTTCCATGCGCGTATCTTTCAGCTCAACGTGCGCCTGCCCCTGCCAGCTACGACGGAAGGCATCCGCATCAATCTTCGTGCCAGAGAAATCCCCTGCCAGCGACAGCTGCCCCGTGAGGGCAATTGGGTAATTAAAGGCTTTCAGGATGGTGCCAATTTCAACGTTTTCCAGACGCGGCTGGAACGCGGCGCTGGCAACGTCTTTGCGTACATCCAGCGTGCCCGGCAGGGAGAGGTTCCCTGCTCCCATTTTTCCGCTGAGCTCGGAGATGACCAGCAGGCCGTTGTGGTTGAACATCTGGCTGCTGACGTCAGTAAAATCAATTCCACGCCAGCGCACGCTGTTCGCTTTCAGCAGAATGTCGGCGGTAAATCCGCGCAGGCCGTTGTAGTCAGGCAGATCGAGATTTGAGGAGATCACCGGACGCGACTGCGTGGCCTGGCTTTGCCCTACCTGCGTGGCTCCCTCATCGGTCGCGTTCACCGGTTGGAGCGGAAGCAGGTTCTCGAGATTCAGCTTGTCGAATTGCAGATCCAGCACCCACTTAGGTTTCTCATCAAGCGTGACGCTCGCCTGCCCCTTCAGGGAACTGTCGTTGGCCTGAAGGTTGAGCGCGTTCAGTTCGAGCTGTTTGCGCTCTTCATGCCACACCGCCTGCATCGTGCCCTGGCCGGCAATCCCCTTCGCGGGTAAATCCGCGCCGGTCAGCTGCCAGTTGAGCTGCTGAACGTCCGCCGTCAGCTGGTGCGGATAGTCAGAAGCGTTCACGTTTGCGTTCATCGACAGGTTGAGATCGCGCTGATTGCGGTTGATCCGCCCGGAGAACTCCATGGTGGCGTGATGATTGGCGTCCTGCTCCATCCTGAGATTGATATTGCGTACGGTGATCTGTTCGTCATCCTCATGCTGGAAAACCAGCACGCTGTCAGCAACTTTCAGATTACCAATATCGAACGACCAGCCGGTATCAGAGGGGACGTCAGGCAAGGTGTTTTCACGCGGTGCGACCGGCGCATCCGCCTGACGAACGGCTTCGGTTTGCGGCGTAAGCTGAATCACCGCCCCTTTCAGCATCACCTGTTCAACCTGGAGCTGATGGGATAAGAGCGGGATGAGCGCAACATCAAGACGCATGTTATCCGCCGTCACCAGCGGCTGCGCGGCGCCCGGCGCGGTGAGCGACATACGTCCGGAGAGAATGCTGAGCTGCGGCCAAACGTGCCAGCGCAGGGGCCCGTCCAGCTTGAGTTCATACCCGCTGCGCGCTTCCACCTGCCGCACCATGTAGGCCCGGAAGTCATTCGGGTTAACCAGCAGCACCAACGCTGAAAGGCCAGCCACCAGCACCACCAGCAAAATCATCAGCGTTGTCAGAACTCTTCTCATGGCTTCCTCAGTGAACTCACAGATCAGTCTTTATCGATACGACTGGCAACCGCACCCTGCTGGTCGCGATATTTTGCGTCCTGACGGCGGTTATAAGGACGGTCTGCCGGGCCGGTCAGCGGTTCGAAGCTCAACGCACCAATCATCATTCCCGGACGAAGCGCCAGCGGCAGTTTACCGGCGTTAAAGAACTCCAGCACGATACGGCCCGACCAGCCCGGATCGATACGGTGCGCGGTGACGTGCACCATCAGGCCCAGACGCGCCAGGGAAGAGCGTCCGTCAAGCCAGCCGACCAGATCCGCAGGCAGCGTGACCGATTCAAAGGTCACCGCCAGCGCCAGTTCGCCAGGATGGAGATAAAACGCCTCTCCTTCGTCGATGACGATTTCGTCGCTCATGACGCGATCCAGCGCCGCGCTGACTTCGTCTTTCGGCCCGCTGAGGTCGATAAACGGTGCCGTGTGGCCGCTGAAGGTGCGGAATTTATTCCCCAGACGCACATCGACGGTCACGCCGTTAATACGCTCAACCGGCGGACGCGGGGTGATAGACAGGCGGCCTTCATCCAGCCAGGCTTCTATATCGCGGTCACAAAGACGCATGGCACTTTCTCCTTTCGTGCATCGCGCCCTGAAGCCTTACGGCGTCAGGGCAAAACCAGGTTATCTCTGAACGGTACACAATTCACACGGCTTATTCAAAAAACTGACTGATTTTCGCTTTTAAGATATCAATGGCAATACGGTTTTTACCGCCACGAGGCACGATAATATCGGCGTATTGTTTCGAAGGCTCAATAAATTGCAGGAACATCGGGCGAACGGTTTTCTGATATTGCGCCATCACCGAGTCCATGGAGCGGCCACGTTCATTAACGTCGCGTTTGATACGCCGCATCAGGCAGATATCCAGCGGGGTGTCGACGAAAATCGAGAAGTTCATTGATTCGCGCAGACGGGCGTCGGTGAGCAGCAAAATCCCTTCAAGGATAATCACCTTCTTGGGCTCGATACGGATCGTTTCCTGGGTGCGGGTATGTTCCACGTAGCTGTAGACGGGCAGCTCAATTGCCTCGCCGCGCTTTAGCGCTTCCAGATGCTGGAACAGCAGGCTGTGATCCATCGCACTGGGGTGGTCGTAGTTGGTTTTTACGCGCTCTTCCATCGAAAGATGGGATTGATCTTTGTAATAGCTATCTTCGGGAATAACACCGATATGCTCATCACCCACTTGTTCACGCAGTTCGCGATAAAGCGTACTGGCAATAAGACTTTTACCTGAAGCCGATGCGCCGGCGATGCCTATGATGACGCACTGATGAGACTTATCAGTCATAAATTTAGCGACCTGATTAACCTGGATGTAAGGAAGGACGACGCCGGAGCGTCAAACGCGGCAATTATAGGGATTTCGGGGGCGTGATACCAGTCGAATGCGCAGGTTATGCGAGGCGGGCTGAAAAGCGCCGTTTCACGCCTTTAGCGAAATTTTTACGCGCGGATTTTCACCATTTCATCACCATTCTTCGCAGAGTAACTATTTTATAAGTCTATGAAGTCAAAATCTGAGCACTCGGCATATGAATTGTAAAATGTTTGTACTAGCATAAACCAAATTATTAATTTCACGCGTCCGGACCTGGCTCCTGACAACATGGCGTCCCTGGATAGAGCGGTAATGAATAAACAATACCAGCGGGTTTTGGTTACTACCCCACATCCTTTACTGCGGCTTGTCTGTCTGGGTCTGGTCACGTTCATCTTCACCTTATTTTCCCTCGAACTGACTCGCTTCGGTACGCTGCTGGCGCCATTGTGGTTCCCGACTTCAATAATGATGGTAGCGTTTTACCGCCACGCGGGAAAAATGTGGCCCGGCATTGCCCTCGCCTGCTCTTTTGGCAATATCTTTGCCTCGTGGATGCTCTTCTCATGGGAATCGCTCAACATCACCTACACGGCGATTAATATCATTGAGGCCACGGTTGGCGCGCTGTTACTGCGTAAACTGCTCCCCTGGTATAATCCGCTGCAAAACCTCAACGACTGGGTCCGGCTTGCCCTCGGCAGTGCCCTTGTGCCGCCGCTGGTGGGGGGCGTTCTGGTTCATTTTCTGGTGCCGAGCGCGGAGCCGCTGCGTAATTTCCTTGTCTGGGTACTTTCAGAGGCCATTGGCGCGCTGGCGCTGTTGCCTTTAGGTCTGCTGTTTAAACCGCATTACCTGCTGCGCCACCGCAATCCGAAACTGCTGCTGGAAACGCTGGTGACCCTGGTCGTTACGCTGGTTCTTTGCTGGACGGCAATCACCTGGCTGCCGTGGCCATTCACCTGCATCATCGTTCTGCTGATGTGGAGCGCGGTACGTCTGCCGCGTATGGAAGCGTTCCTGATATTTTTATTCACCATCATGATGGTGTCCCTGATGATGGCGCGAAATCCGCTCTCCATGACGCCCTCCTCCATGATCGTCACCTTCAACGCGCCGTGGCTCCCCTTCCTGATGATGCTGCTCCCCGCCAATATTATGACGATGGTGATGTATGCCTTCCGGGCCGAGCGTAAACATATTACGGAAAGCGAAGAACGTTTTCGTAATGCGATGGAATATTCCGCGATTGGTATGGCGCTGGTGGGCATTGAGGGCCAGTGGCTCCAGGCCAACAAGGCGCTGTGCAATTTCCTCGGTTACAGCCAGTCTGAACTCCAGTCGCTCACGTTTCAGCAGTTAACCTGGCCAGAAGATTTAAATACCGACCTGGAGCAGTTGGGACAGCTGATTAACGGGGAGATCAATAGCTACAGCCTCGAAAAACGCTACTACACTCGCAGCGGAGAGGTGGTGTGGGCGCTGCTGGCCGTCTCCGTTGTGCGCCATGCCGACGGCACCCCGCTCTACTTTATTGCCCAGATTGAAGATATCAACGACCTGAAACAGACCGAGTGGGTCAATAAGCGTCTGATGGAGCGTATCACCCTCGCGAACGAAGCCGGTGGCATAGGGATATGGGAGTGGGATCTCGAGCCGGACGTGATCAGCTGGGATAAGCGGATGTTTGAGCTGTACGAGATCCCCCCGCACATTAAACCCACCTGGCAGCTCTGGCATGCGGCCATGGTGCCTGAAGATCGCACCCACGCCGAACAGGTGCTGCGAGAATCCCTTCAGGCCAGGGTGCCTTTCAAGCTGGAATTTCGCATTCGCGTCAAGGATGGCATCCGCCACATTCGTTCGCTGGCGAACCGGGTACTGAACAAACAGGGCGAAGTGGAGCGGCTGTTAGGGATCAACATGGATATGACCGAGGTGAAGCAGCTGAACGAGGCGCTGTTCCAGGAAAAAGAGCGCCTGCATATCACCCTCGACTCCATCGGCGAAGCGGTGCTGTGCACCGATATCGACATGAACATCACCTTTATGAACCCGGTCGCCGAGAAGATGAGCGGCTGGTCGCAAAGCGAAGCGCTGGGTCAGCCCGTTCTGAAGGTGCTGCACATTACCTTCGGCGAGAACGGTCCGTTAATGGAAAACATCCACAGCGGCGATATGTCCCGTACCGATATCGAACAGGACGTGGTGCTTAACTGCCGCAATGGCGGCAGTTTCGACATTCATTACAGCATTACCCCCCTCAGCACTCTGGAAGGTAACACCATCGGCTCGGTGCTGGTGATTCAGGACGTGACCGAGTCGCGCAAAATGCTGCGCCAGCTGAGTTACAGCGCCTCACATGACGCCCTGACCCACCTGGCGAACCGCGTCAGCTTTGAAAACCATCTGAAGCGTCTGTTGCAGACAGTACAGGAGACCCATCAGCATCACGCGCTGGTCTTTATCGATCTTGACCGTTTTAAGGCGGTGAACGATACCGCAGGTCACGCGGCGGGCGACGCGCTCCTGCGCGAACTCTCTTCGCTGATGCTGACTATGCTGCGTTCCAGCGACGTGCTGGCGCGTCTGGGCGGCGACGAGTTTGGCCTGCTGCTGCCGGACTGCAACGTCGAAAGCGCACGCTACATTGCGGGCCGGTTGATCGACGCCATCAACAACTATCATTTTTCCTGGGAAGGACGCCTGCACCGTATTGGTGCCAGTGCGGGGATTACGCTGATTGACGACACCAATTATCAGGCTGCGGAAGTGATGTCTCAGGCCGATATCGCCTGCTACGCCTCGAAAAACAGCGGGCGCGGCGTGGTCACCGTCTACGAACCCCAGCAGGAGAGGATCCACAGCACGCGCAGCATGATGTCGCTGGATGAGCAGTGGCACATGATTAAAGATAACCATCTGCTGATGATCGCCCGCAGCGTCGCCTCGCCGCGCATTCCCGAGAGCAGTAGCTTCTGGCTGATTTCCTTGCGGCTGTGGACCAGCCAGGGGGAAGTGCTGGAAGAGCATGCCTTCCGCGCCGGGCTGGCGGAGCCGGAGCTGCTGCACGCCCTGGACCGACGTATCTTCAGCGAATTCTTCCGTACCTATGCCGCACAGGTGGCGGCCAAAGGAATGGGCGTCGCGCTGCCGCTCTCAGAAGCGGGTTTAGCCAGCGTCACGCTGGTGGATGAGCTGCTCGACCTCATTACCAAAGGTCCGCTGCCGGCGCGGCTGCTGCATCTGGCGATTGCCGCTGATGTGCTGAGCAATACGGATGAAAACGTGCAGCAGGGTCTGCAAAAGCTTCGTCAGGCTGGCTGTCGCGTGGTGCTGACGCGGGTTGGACGCGATATGAACGTCTTCAGCCAGCTCAGCGCCAACACCGCTGATTATCTGCTGCTGGATGCAGACGTGGTGACCAACGTCCACGGCAATCTGATGGACGAGATGATGGTGACCATCATTCAGGGCCATGCCCAGCGTCTGGGCATAAAAACCATTGCCGGGCCATGCCATCAGTCGATCATGATGAATACGCTGTCGGGCATCGGCGTTGACTTTATCTACGGCGACACCATTGGGGAAGCGCAGCCGCTCGATCTACTGCTGAATACCAGCTATTTCGCCATCAACTGACGGCGACCAGCCGTCGGTGTACCAAATATGTAACAGCGCATACGAGCGCCACGGCTGCCAGCGCTCGGCGTAGCGACGGATCTGCGCGGGCGTCATACCGGCAAAGCGCTGTTTAATCAGATAATCATCCGGCAGGAAAACATCCTTCGCCTGCCAGCCGCGCAGGGCCAGATAATTCGCGGTCCAGCGCCCGATGCCGGGGCGCTGCTGTAGCGCCTTCATCCCGTCCTCAACGTTCGCGGGCGGGAACAGCGGGAATTCACCGTCCACCACCGACTGCGCCAGATGAATCAACGACTCCGCACGCTTGAGCGGCATCCCGAGGGCTTTCAACGCCAGCGGATCCACCGCGGCCAGTACCTCTGGCGGAGGAAAGCAGAGGTAGCCCGGCGCGTCCTGGATGGGTTCACCGCACAGCGCCACCACCCGTGACGCCAGTTTAGCCGCCATCGCCACGCTTACCAGTTGTCCGAGAATGGCGCGCACGCCCTGCTCGTAAGCATCCATTGCGCCGGGCAAACGTAACCCCGGCCGCGCCGCGCCGAGATCGCCGAGGGTCTGTGCAATGTGCTGCGGGTCGCAATCGAGGTCAAAAAGGCGGGCGATGCGGTCCAGGCAGATATCCGCCACCGGGATCAGGCCAGGGCTAAGCGACACCGCAAGCGTATGGGTTGCGCTGTCTGGCGTAACCCGGAAAACGCCCTTGTGCCCGGCATAGCCAAAACTGCGCTCGTAGTAATCCTTCGTAACGGTCTCAACCCCCGTGACCGCACGCGCGGCAAGAAAGCCAAACATCCACGACCAGTCGTAAGGCGGTTGCCAGTTCAGGGTGTACATTGTCTCTCCTTTTGTATTTACCTCAGCATAAACCGAAAGATCGCGTTGCGCCTTGCTTTCATATTCCTGTTGTCGCCTGGCAGACATTTCGCTAAAGTCTCGCCCCTTCTCACCGGCATGGGGATTTATTGTGTTTATTGGATTCGACTACGGCACCGCAAACTGCTCGGTTGCGATAATGCAAAACGGACAACCGCAGCTCCTGAAAATGGAAAACGGCAGTACGCTGTTGCCGTCAATGCTCTGTGCGCCGACGCGTGAAGCGGTGAGCGAGTGGCTGTTCCGCCATCATCAGGTTCCTGCTACCGCAGCGGAAACCCAGGCGCTGCTGCGCCGTGCGGTCAGCTTTAACCGCGAGGAAGATATCGACGTTACCCCTTCCAGCGTGCAGTTCGGCCTCTCTTCCCTCGGGCAGTACATTGAAGATCCGGAAGAGGTCTACTTCGTTAAATCGCCGAAATCCTTCCTCGGCGCCAGCGGCCTGAAGCCACAGCAAGTGGCGATGTTTGAAGATCTGGTCTGCGCGATGATGCTGCACATCCGCAATCAGGCGCAGTCCCAGGTGCCGGATGCCATCACCCAGGCGGTGATTGGCCGTCCGATCAACTTCCAGGGGCTGGGCGGCGACGACGCCAACCAGCAGGCGCAGGGGATCCTTGAGCGTGCAGCGCACCGGGCTGGCTTCCGTGACGTGGTATTCCAGTATGAGCCGGTTGCAGCGGGGCTGGATTTTGAAGCCACGCTGACAGAAGAACAACGGGTGCTGGTAGTGGACATCGGCGGCGGAACGACGGACTGCTCATTACTGCTGATGGGTCCGAAGTGGCATCACCGTCGCGATCGTGAAAACAGTCTGCTGGGGCACAGCGGCTGCCGAGTGGGCGGTAACGATCTGGATATTGCCCTGGCATTCAAGAGCCTGATGCCGCTGCTCGGCATGGGCGGTCAAACCGAGAAAGGCATCGCCCTGCCGATCCTGCCGTGGTGGAACGCGATTGCCATCAACGACGTCCCTGCCCAGAGTGATTTTTACAGCACCGCGAATGGCCATTTCCTCAACGATCTGGTGCGTGATGCACAGGATGCAGAGAAGGTCGCGCTGCTGTATAAGGTGTGGCGTCAGCGCCTGAGCTACCGCGTGGTGCGCACCGCCGAAGAGAGCAAAATCGCCCTTTCCGATCGTCCTGAGCATGCGGTTTCGCTGCCGTTTATCAGTGACGATCTGGCTACGGCTATCACCCAGGAAGGGCTGGAAATGGCGCTGACTCAGCCGCTTCAGCGTATTCTGGAGCAGGTGCAGCTGGCGCTTGAGAATGGCAAAGTGAAGCCGGACGTGATTTACCTGACCGGCGGTAGCGCCCGTTCGCCGCTGATCAAGAAAGCGCTGGCGGAACAGCTGCCGGGGATCCCGATTGCCGGCGGCGATGACTTTGGCTCCGTTACAGCAGGGCTGGCGCGCTGGGCGCAGGTGGTGTTTAGCTAATGGAGTTGTGCCGGGTGGCGGCTTCGCCTTACCCGGCCAACAAGATCCTCCAACCGTTGGCCGGGTAAGCGCAGCGCCACCCGGCGAAGGCGAAACCGCGGCACCACACTCAGACCATTCCTGACAGTCTTCCATATTTCCTCCATTTTTCCACTGTGTTACCTGACTAAACTAGTATCATTCCCCGAAAGAGTTTCAGGATGAGAACGTATAACGATGAAAGGCAGTAACAAATCCCGCTGGGCAATCGCCGCTGGTCTGATTGTGGTGGTCCTGGCCGCCGCCTGGTACTGGCACAGCCAGTCCGCGAACTCCACGGCACCTGCTGGCGCCAGTAGCCCCTCACAACGCCCAACGGGCGGCGGGCGCCACGGTATGCGCGGCGGTGCGCTGGCACCGGTGCAGGCGGCAACGGCGGTGAATAAAGCGGTGCCTCGTTATCTCTCCGGGCTGGGAACCATCACTGCCGCCAACACCGTGACGGTACGTAGCCGCGTAGACGGTCAGCTGATGGCCATCCACTTCCAGGAAGGTCAACAGGTGAAAGCGGGCGATCTGCTGGCGGAAATCGATCCAAGCCAGTTTAAGGTGGCCCTGGCGCAGGCGCAGGGGCAACTCGCGAAAGACAAAGCCACCCTCGCCAATGCCCGCCGCGATTTAGCCCGCTATCAGCAGTTGGTAAAAACCAACCTCGTGTCGCGCCAGGAGCTGGATACCCAGCAATCTCTGGTCAGTGAATCTCAGGGCACCATCAAGGCCGACGAAGCCGCGGTCGCCAGCGCCCAGCTCCAGCTCGACTGGAGCCGGATCACCGCGCCGATTGACGGCCGCGTGGGCCTGAAACAGGTTGATATCGGGAACCAAATCTCCAGCGGCGATACCACGGGCATCGTGGTGATCACCCAGACGCACCCTATCGATCTCGTCTTTACCCTGCCGGAAAGCGACATTGCGACGGTGATACAGGCGCAGAAGGCCGGAAAATCGCTGGTAGTTGAAGCCTGGGATCGCACCAACAAGCAGAAGCTGAGCGAAGGTTCGCTGTTGAGCCTGGATAACCAGATCGACACCACCACCGGCACCATCAAGTTAAAAGCACGCTTCAACAATCAGGACGATGCCCTGTTCCCGAATCAGTTCGTCAATGCGCGAATGCTGGTCGCGACCGAAGAAAACGCCGTGGTGATCCCGACGGCGGCCCTGCAAATGGGCAGTGAAGGCAACTTTGTCTGGGTGCTGAACAGCGAAAACAAGGTCAGCAAACACCTGGTGAAAACCGGGATCCAGGACAGTCAGACGGTGGTGATCAGCGCCGGGCTGTCCGCAGGCGACCGCGTCGTAACCGACGGTATTGACCGGCTGACCGAAGGGGCGCAGGTCGAGGTGGTGGAAGCGCAGAATGCAGGAGCAAAAGCCTGATGCAGGTGATGCCGCCGAGCTCTACAGGTGGGCCATCACGCCTGTTTATCTTACGTCCAGTTGCGACGACCCTGTTGATGGTGGCGATCCTGCTGGCCGGGATCATTGGCTACCGTTTTCTGCCCGTGTCGGCGCTGCCGGAAGTGGACTACCCGACTATTCAGGTTGTCACCCTCTATCCGGGCGCCAGTCCGGATGTGGTGACATCCGCCATCACCGCCCCGCTGGAGCGTCAGTTTGGCCAGATGTCTGGCCTGAAGCAGATGTCCTCCCAGAGCTCGGGCGGCGCCTCGGTCGTCACGCTTCAGTTCCAGCTCGCCCTGTCGCTGGACGTCGCGGAACAGGAGGTGCAGGCCGCCATTAACGCCGCCACCAACCTGCTGCCGTCTGACCTGCCGAACCCGCCGGTTTACAGCAAGGTGAACCCGGCAGACCCGCCGATCATGACGCTTGCCGTCACCTCCTCCGCCATGCCGATGACGCAGGTGGAAGACATGGTCGAAACCCGCGTGGCGCAGAAGATTTCGCAGGTGACCGGCGTCGGGCTGGTTACGCTCGCAGGGGGACAACGCCCCGCGGTGCGCGTTAAGCTCAATGCCCAGGCCATTGCCGCGCTGGGGTTAACCAGCGAAACCATTCGCACCGCCATCAGCAGCGCCAACGTTAACTCAGCGAAGGGCTCGCTGGACGGCCCGACCCGCGCGGTCACGCTCTCCGCCAACGACCAGATGCAGTCCGCCGATGAATACCGTCAGCTGATTATTGCCTACCAGAACGGCGCACCGATCCGCCTGGGCGACGTGGCAACCGTCGAACAAGGCGCGGAAAACAGCTGGCTCGGGGCGTGGGCTAATAAGCAGCAGGCGATTGTCATGAACGTTCAGCGCCAGCCGGGCGCGAACATTATTGATACCGCCGACAGCATTCGCACCATGCTGCCGCAGCTGGTGGAAAGCCTGCCAAAATCGGTCAGCGTGAAAGTGCTCTCTGACCGCACCACGAATATTCGCGCGTCAGTGACTGACACCCAGTTCGAGCTGATGCTGGCGATTGCGCTGGTGGTGATGATCATCTACCTGTTCCTGCGCAACGTTCCGGCAACCATCATTCCCGCCGTTGCCGTGCCGCTCTCGCTGGTCGGGACGTTCGCGGTAATGGTATTTCTCGACTTCTCGATTAACAACCTGACGCTGATGGCGCTCACCATCGCCACCGGGTTTGTGGTGGACGACGCCATCGTGGTAATCGAAAACATCTCGCGCTATATCGAGAAAGGTGAAAAGCCGTTAGCCGCCGCGCTGAAGGGCGCGGGGGAGATCGGCTTTACCATTATTTCGCTCACCTTCTCGCTGATTGCGGTGCTGATCCCGCTGCTGTTTATGGGCGATATCGTCGGGCGGCTGTTCCGCGAGTTTGCCGTGACGCTGGCGGTCGCCATTCTGATCTCTGCCGTGGTGTCGCTGACGCTGACGCCGATGATGTGCGCCCGCATGCTGAGCCACGAATCTTTGCGCAAGCAAAACCGCTTCTCCCTCGCCTCCGAGCGGATGTTCGAGCGCATTATTGCCGCCTACGGCCGCGTGCTGGCGAAAGTCCTGAACCATCCCTGGGCGACGCTCGGCGTGGCCCTCGGCACGCTGGCGCTCAGCGTCATGCTGTGGATTTTCATTCCGAAAGGCTTCTTCCCGATTCAGGACAACGGCATTATTCAGGGCACGCTTCAGGCGCCACAGACGGTCTCCTTCGCCAACATGGCGCAGCGCCAGCAGCAGGTGTCTGAGATCATCATGAAAGATCCGGCGGTGGAAAGCCTGACTGCCTACGTGGGCGTAGACGGCACCAACCCGTCGCTTAACAGCGCGCGCCTGCAAATTAACCTTAAACCGCTCGATGACCGTGACGATCGCGTCAACGCGGTTATTGAGCGTCTGCAAAGCGCTGTGGCGCGCGTACCGGGCATTGAGCTGTATCTGCAACCGATCCAGGATTTAACCATTGATACGCAGGTGAGCCGCACGCAGTACCAGTTTACGCTCCAGGCCACCTCGCTTGATGCACTCAGCACCTGGGTGCCGCAGCTGGTGGACAAGCTGAAAGCACTGCCGCAGATTTCTGACGTCAGCAGCGACTGGCAGGATAAAGGGCTGGCGGCGTACGTGAACGTCAACCGCGACACCGCCAGCCGTCTGGGCATTACCATGTCCGACGTGGATAACGCGCTGTATAACGCCTTTGGCCAGCGCCTTATCTCCACCATTTACACCCAGGCGAATCAGTATCGCGTGGTGCTGGAACATAACACCGAGAACACGCCCGGGCTTGCCGCGCTGGACTCGATACGCCTGACCAGCAAAGACGGCGGGATTGTGCCGCTCAGCGCCATTGCCAGCGTGGAAGAGCGTCACACCCCGCTGTCGATTAACCATCTCGATCAGTTCCCATCCACCACCATTTCGTTCAACGTGCCGGACGGTTATTCCCTGGGCGAAGCGGTGGAGGCCATTCTGGGTGCGGAGAAAGAACTCAGCTTCCCGTCCGATATTCAGACCCAGTTCCAGGGCAGTACTCTGGCGTTCCAGGCCGCGCTGGGCAGCACCGTCTGGCTGATTGTCGCGGCGGTGGTGGCGATGTATATCGTGCTTGGCGTGCTGTATGAAAGCTTTATCCACCCGATCACCATTCTCTCCACCCTGCCGACGGCGGGCGTGGGGGCACTGCTGGCGCTGATGCTGGCGGGGAGCGAACTGGACGTGATTGCGATCATCGGCATCATTCTGCTTATCGGCATCGTGAAGAAAAACGCCATCATGATGATCGACTTTGCGCTGGCCGCCGAGCGCGAGCAGGGTATGGCGCCGCGCGAGGCCATTTACCAGGCCTGTCTGCTGCGTTTTCGCCCGATCCTGATGACCACCCTCGCCGCCCTGCTGGGCGCGCTGCCGCTGATGCTGAGCACCGGCGTGGGGGCCGAACTGCGCCGTCCGCTGGGCATCGGGATGGTCGGCGGCCTGCTCGTAAGCCAGGTGCTGACGCTGTTTACCACGCCGGTTATCTACCTGCTGTTTGACCGTCTGGCCCTGTGGACGAAAAGCCGCTTCCCGAAACGTGAAGAGGAGGCGTAAGTGAAGTTTTTCGCCCTCTTCATTTACCGTCCGGTGGCGACGATTTTACTCTCCGTCGCTATCACCCTGTGCGGCGTGCTGGGCTTCCGGCTGCTGCCGGTGGCCCCGCTGCCGCAGGTCGATTTCCCGGTGATCATGGTCAGCGCCTCGCTGCCGGGTGCCTCGCCGGAAACCATGGCCTCATCGGTGGCGACGCCGCTTGAGCGCTCGCTTGGCAGAATTGCCGGGGTTAACGAGATGACCTCCAGCAGTTCGCTGGGCAGCACGCGCATCATTCTGGAATTCAATTTCGACCGGGACATCAACGGCGCGGCACGTGACGTGCAGGCCGCGATTAACGCCGCCCAAAGCCTGCTGCCGAGCGGCATGCCGAGCCGTCCAACCTATCGCAAGGCCAACCCCTCCGACGCGCCGATCATGATCCTGACGCTTACGTCAGAGACCTACTCCCAGGGCGAGCTGTACGATTTTGCCTCCACCCAGCTGGCGCAAACCATCGCCCAGATTGACGGCGTGGGCGACGTGGACGTCGGCGGCAGCTCCCTGCCCGCCGTGCGCGTGGGGCTGAATCCGCAGGCGCTGTTTAACCAGGGCGTGTCGCTGGACGACGTGCGTTCCGCCATCAGCAACGCCAACGTGCGTAAGCCGCAGGGCGCGATTGAGGACAACAGCCACCGCTGGCAGATCCAGACTAACGACGAGCTGAAAACCGCCGCCGAGTATCAGCCGTTGATTATTCACTACAACAACGGCGCGGCGGTGCGCCTGAGCGACGTCGCCAGCGTCACCGATTCGGTGCAGGACGTGCGTAACGCCGGGATGACCAACGCCAAACCGGCGATTTTGCTGATGATCCGCAAGCTGCCGGAAGCCAACATCATTCAGACGGTGAACAGCATCCGCGCGCGCCTGCCGGAGCTTCAGGAAACGATTCCGGCGGCCATCGATCTCCAGATTGCGCAGGACCGCTCCCCCACCATCCGCGCCTCGCTTGAGGAGGTAGAGCAAACGCTGATCATCTCCGTCGCGCTGGTGATCCTGGTGGTGTTCCTGTTCCTGCGCTCGGGGCGCGCGACGCTGATCCCGGCGGTGGCGGTGCCGGTATCGCTGATAGGCACCTTTGCCGCCATGTACCTGTGCGGCTTTAGCCTTAACAACCTGTCGCTGATGGCGCTGACGATTGCCACCGGGTTTGTGGTGGATGACGCCATCGTGGTGCTGGAGAATATCTCGCGCCATCTGGAAGCGGGCATGAAGCCGCTCCAGGCGGCGCTTCAGGGGACGCGCGAAGTGGGCTTCACGGTCCTGTCCATGAGCCTGTCGCTGGTGGCGGTATTCCTGCCGCTGCTGCTGATGGGCGGCCTGCCGGGGCGACTGCTGCGCGAATTTGCCGTCACGCTCTCCGTCGCCATTGGTATCTCACTGGTGATTTCGCTGACGCTGACGCCGATGATGTGCGGCTGGATGCTAAAGCGCAGCCAACCGCACTCGCAGCCGCGCAGGAAAGGCTTTGGCCGCGTCCTGATGGCGATGCAGTCCGGCTACGGCAAATCGCTGAAATGGGTGCTGAACCACACGCGTATTGTCGGGCTGGTGCTGATCGGCACCATCGTCCTCAACGTCTGGATGTATATCACCATCCCGAAAACCTTCTTCCCGGAGCAGGATACCGGGGTGCTGATGGGGGGCATTCAGGCGGACCAGAGCATTTCGTTCCAGGCGATGCGCGGCAAACTGCAAGACTTTATGAAAATCATCCGGGAAGATCCGGCCGTGGATAACGTCACCGGCTTTACCGGCGGCTCGCGCGTTAACAGCGGGATGATGTTTATTACCCTTAAGCCGCGCGGTGAACGTCACGAAACGGCGCAGCAGATCATTGACCGCCTGCGGCTGAAGCTTGCCAAAGAGCCGGGGGCAAATCTGTTTTTGATGGCCGTTCAGGATATCCGCGTCGGCGGACGACAGGCTAACGCCAGCTATCAGTACACCCTGCTCTCGGATGACTTAGCCGCCCTGCGCGAGTGGGAGCCGAAGATCCGTAAAGCGCTGGCCGCGCTGCCGCAGCTGGCGGACGTGAACTCTGACAGCCAAAACAACGGTGCGGAGATGGCGCTCACCTACGATCGTGAAACCATGGCCCGCCTGGGCATTAACGTGGAGGCGGCCAACAGCCTGCTGAACAACGCCTTCGGGCAGCGTGAAGTCTCTACCATCTATCAGCCGATGAACCAGTACAAGGTGGTGATGGAGGTGGATCCGCGCTACACCCAGGACATCAGCGCGCTGGACAAGATGTTTGTGATCAATGATGACGGTAAGGCGATTCCGCTGTCGTACTTCGCCAGCTGGCAGCCGTCGAACGCCCCGCTGTCGGTGAACCACCAGGGGCTTTCCGCCGCCTCGACCGTCTCGTTTAACCTGCCAACCGGCTCGTCGCTGTCTGAGGCCAGCGATGCCATTAATCGCGCCATGACCCAGCTCGGGGTGCCCTCCTCGGTGCGCGGCAGCTTTGCCGGTACGGCGCAGGTGTTCCAGGACACCATGAACTCGCAGGTTATTTTGATTCTGGCGGCCATTGCCACGGTTTATATCGTGCTGGGCGTGCTGTACGAAAGCTACGTGCACCCGTTGACCATTCTCTCCACGCTTCCCTCTGCGGGCGTGGGGGCGCTGCTGGCGCTGGAGCTGTTCGGTGCCCCATTCAGTCTTATCGCGCTTATCGGGATCATGCTATTGATTGGCATCGTGAAGAAAAACGCGATAATGATGGTCGACTTTGCCCTGGACGCCCAGCGCAACGGCAACCTGACGCCGGACGAGGCGATATTCCAGGCCTGTCTGCTGCGTTTTCGCCCGATCATGATGACCACGCTGGCCGCGCTGTTCGGCGCGCTGCCGCTGGTCATATCCGGCGGTGACGGCTCTGAACTACGCCAGCCGCTGGGGATCACGATCGTTGGCGGCCTGGTGATGAGCCAGCTGCTGACGCTCTACACGACGCCGGTAGTCTATCTGTTCTTTGACCGCCTGCGGCTGCGTTTTTCGCGTAAAAAGAGAACCACGGTGACCGAGTAAATGACCGACCTACCCAGTAACGTTCGCTGGCAATTGTGGATCGTCGCGTTCGGCTTCTTTATGCAGTCGCTGGACACGACTATCGTGAACACCGCCCTCCCCTCGATGGCGAAAAGCCTGGGGGAGAGCCCGCTGCACATGCATATGGTGATTGTCGCCTACGTGCTGACGGTCGCCGTGATGCTGCCTGCCAGCGGCTGGCTGGCGGATAAAGTCGGCGTGCGAAACATCTTCTTCACCGCCATTGTGCTGTTTACCACCGGGTCGCTGTTTTGCGCCCAGGCCAATACCCTCGACCAGCTGGTGATGGCGCGCGTGCTACAGGGCGTCGGCGGCGCGATGATGGTACCCGTCGGGCGGTTAACGGTGATGAAAATTGTTCCGCGCGCGCAGTATATGGCGGCGATGACCTTCGTCACCCTGCCCGGTCAGGTCGGCCCGTTGCTTGGCCCGGCGCTGGGCGGGATTCTGGTGGAGTATGCCTCCTGGCACTGGATCTTCCTGATCAACCTGCCGGTCGGTATTATCGGCGCGATTGCCACCCTGACGCTGATGCCGAACTATAAAATGCAGACCCGGCGCTTTGATTTCTTTGGCTTCATCCTGCTGGCAGCTGGCATGGCGACGCTTACCCTCGCGCTCGACGGGCAAAAAGGGCTGGGGATCTCCTCCCTGTCGCTCGCCCTGCTGGTAGCGCTGGGTGTCACCGCCATTCTCTGGTATCTGTGGCATGCCAGAGGTAACGCTAACGCGCTGTTCAGCCTGAATCTGTTCAAGAATCCCACCTACCGTCTTGGTCTGTTCGGCAGCTTTGCCGGACGCATCGGCAGCGGCATGTTGCCGTTTATGACGCCGGTATTTTTACAGATTGGGATGGGCTTCTCGCCGTTCCATGCCGGGCTGATGATGATCCCGATGGTACTTGGCAGCATGGGGATGAAGCGTATTGTGGTGCAGGTGGTGAACCGCTTTGGCTATCGCCGCGTGCTGGTGGCCGCCACGATCGGGCTGGCGTTGGTCTGCCTGCTGTTTATGGCCGTGGCGCTGCTGGGCTGGTACTACATCCTGCCGCTGGTGCTGTTCTGCCAGGGGATCATCAACTCCATGCGCTTCTCGTCGATGAACACCCTGACGCTGAAAGATCTGCCGGACGAGCTGGCAAGCAGTGGTAACAGTCTGCTGTCGATGATCATGCAGCTCTCCATGAGCGTGGGGGTCACGGTTGCCGGATTGCTGCTCGGCATGTACGGTCAGCACCATCTCAGCGCCGACACCCCCGTCGCGCATCAGGTCTTTTTATACACTTACCTCAGCATGGCGGTAATTATCGCTCTGCCCGCTTTTATCTTTGCCAGAGTGCCGAATGACACGACCAAAAACGTCGTGATCCGACGCGGCAAAAGGAGTGCACCATGAAATTCTGGCGTCCGGGGATCACCGGTAAGCTTTTTGTGGCGATTTTCGCCACCTGTATCGTCCTGCTGATTACTATGCACTGGGCGGTGCGGGTCAGCTTTGAGCGCGGCTTTATTGACTACATCAAGCACGGTAACGAACAGCGTTTACAGGGCTTAAGCGACGCGCTGGGGGAACAGTATAGCCTGCACGGTAACTGGCGTTTTCTGCGCAACAACGATCGCTTTATATTTCAAATTCTGCGCTCGCTGGAGCACGATAATGACGACGACCGTCCGGGACCGGGCATGCCGCCGCACGGCTGGCGCACCCAGTTCTGGGTAATTGATCAGGAGATGCGCGTGCTCGTTGGCCCACGCTCTCCGGTACCGCCGGACGGCACAAAGCGCGCCATTACCTCGAACGGCGCCACGGTGGGCTGGGTTATCGCCTCCCCGGTCGAGCGGCTGACGCGCAACACCGACATCAACTTTGACCGCCAGCAGCGTCAGACCAGCTGGTTGATTGTCGCGCTTTCTACCCTGCTTGCGGCGCTCGCCACCTTCCCGCTGGCGCGCGGCCTGCTGGCGCCGGTTAAGCGCCTGGTGGAAGGCACGCACAAGCTGGCGGCGGGTGATTTCTCGACCCGCGTGGACACCCGCAGCCAGGATGAACTGGGCAAGCTGGCGCAGGACTTCAACCAGCTCGCCAGCACGCTGGAAAAAAACCAGCAGATGCGCCGCGATTTTATGGCCGACATTTCGCACGAGCTGCGCACCCCGCTGGCGGTGCTGCGCGGCGAGCTGGAGGCGATTCAGGACGGCGTGCGGCAGTTCACCCCCGAGTCGGTGGCCTCGCTTCAGGCGGAAGTCGGTACGCTGACCAAACTGGTGGACGATCTGCATCAGCTTTCCATGTCCGACGAAGGCGCCCTGGCTTACCAGAAAGCACCGATCGATGTGATCAATATCCTTGAAGTCGTGACCGGCGCATTCCGCGAGCGCTTCGCCAGCCGTGACCTGAAAATCAACCTTTCGCTGCCGGACAGTGCGGTGGTGTTCGGCGACAGAGATCGCCTGATGCAGCTGTTCAATAATCTGCTGGAGAACAGCCTCCGCTACACCGACGGCGGCGGCGCGCTGCATATCTCCGGCAGGCAGGAAAACGGGCGCTTTGCCCTGACCTTTGCGGACTCCGCCCCTGGCGTGAAGGATGCGCAGCTGGAAAAACTGTTCGAGCGCTTCTATCGCACCGAAGGTTCACGCAACCGCGCCAGCGGCGGTTCCGGCCTTGGGCTGGCCATTTGCGTTAACATTGTGGAGGCCCATGGCGGCACCATCCGCGCCGCCCATTCGCCTTTTGGCGGGGTTAGCATTACAGTAGAGTTACCTCTGGAACGGGATTTATCGAGGGAAGCATGACCGAGTTACCGATTGACGACAACACACCGCGTATTTTGATCGTGGAAGACGAGCCTAAACTTGGGCAACTGCTGATCGACTATTTGCGCGCTGCGAGTTACGCGCCAACGCTTATCAGCCACGGCGACCAGGTGCTGCCCTACGTGCGCCAGACGCCGCCGGATCTGATCCTGCTGGATCTGATGCTGCCGGGTACCGACGGCCTAACCCTGTGCCGCGAAATTCGTCGTTTCTCCGATGTGCCCATCGTGATGGTGACGGCCAAAATCGAAGAGATCGATCGTCTGCTGGGGCTCGAAATCGGCGCCGACGATTACATCTGCAAGCCTTACAGCCCGCGGGAGGTGGTCGCTCGCGTGAAAACCATCCTCCGCCGCTGTAAGCCGCAGCGTGAATTGCAGGTGCTGGATGCGCAAAGCCCGCTGATCGTCGACGAAAGCCGTTTCCAGGCGAGCTGGCGCAGCAAACTTTTGGATCTCACCCCCGCAGAGTTTCGCCTGTTGAAAACGCTCTCCCACGAGCCGGGCAAAGTGTTTTCCCGCGAGCAGCTGCTTAACCATCTGTATGACGATTACCGCGTGGTGACCGACCGCACCATCGACAGCCACATCAAAAACCTGCGCCGCAAGCTGGAGGCGCTGGACGCCGACCAGTCGTTTATTCGCGCGGTGTACGGCGTGGGGTATCGCTGGGAAGCGGATGCGTGCAGGATTGCCTGAATAACCCCCCTCACCCTGCCGTCTCCCCAAAGGGAGAGGGTTCCCCAGCAATTTGAAAGCAAAAGCTATAACGTTGCCTCAGAATAACTGAGGGCTTTCAGCGATGCCTCGGTCCGGCTGTAAATCGCTGAGGCGTTTCCTGTAGGCCGGGGCGAGGCGCAGGGATGCGCCGAGAGGGCGGGCTTTACAGGGATGTTACCTCCGCCCGTCCCCGATAAGCCGGTAGGAATAAGCCGAAGACACCGCGAAGCGGCGATTTTCCGCCGGAAGCCCGGGTCGCCAGGGTGGTGGCGACTGAGCCACCCTGGCACGTTCACCGGCCATGTCGTGACAGAGTAGCAAGGAACATAACGTGAACGGAATGACCACCAGAGCCGTATGTTCCCCCTCACCCCAGCCCTCTCCCTCAAGGGAGAGGGGGCCGTCTGTGCAGGCATTATTTTGTGGGGAACCCTCAGCCCCAAAGGGGAGAGGGTTAGGGTGAGGGGCAAAGCTTTACCTCTCTTCCCCGCAGCGCTACAATGCCCGCCCTTAAAGTGGGGGATCTCCCCTTACCGCTGCATCAGGTGCATGCGGATCTGACCTGTCATCAGAACGAGAACAAACATGTTTAAACCGGAACTCCTTTCCCCGGCGGGAACGCTGCAAAATATGCGTTACGCTTTCGCCTATGGCGCCGACGCCGTCTACGCGGGCCAGCCGCGCTACTCGCTGCGCGTGCGTAACAACGAATTCAACCACGAAAATCTTCAGCTCGGCATCAATGAAGCGCATGCCCTGGGCAAAAAATTCTACGTGGTGGTGAACATCGCGCCGCACAACGCCAAGCTGAAAACATTCATTCGTGACCTGAAGCCGGTCGTGGAGATGGGGCCGGACGCGCTGATCATGTCGGACCCGGGTTTAATCATGCTGGTTCGGGAGAATTTCCCGGAGATGGACATTCACCTCTCAGTGCAGGCTAACGCCGTCAACTGGGCAACGGTGAAATTCTGGAAACAGATGGGGCTGACCCGCGTCATTCTGTCCCGCGAGCTGTCCCTCGAAGAGATCGAAGAGATCCGCACCCAGGTGCCGGATATGGAGATCGAAATCTTCGTTCACGGCGCGCTGTGCATGGCCTACTCCGGCCGCTGCCTGCTCTCTGGCTACATCAACAAGCGTGACCCGAACCAGGGTACCTGCACCAACGCCTGCCGCTGGGAATATAACGTTCAGGAAGGCAAAGAGGATGACATCGGTAACATCGTGCATAAACACGAGCCGATTCCGGTCACCAACGTTGAGCCAACGCTGGGAATTGGCGCGCCTACCGACAGCGTGTTTATGATCGAAGAAGCCAAACGTCCGGGTGAGTACATGACCGCCTTCGAAGACGAGCACGGCACCTACATCATGAACTCTAAAGATCTGCGCGCCATCGCGCACGTCGAGCGTTTAACCAAGATGGGCGTACACTCCCTGAAAATTGAAGGCCGCACCAAGTCTTACTACTACTGCGCCCGTACCGCACAGGTATATCGCAAAGCCATCGACGATGCCGCTGCCGGTAAACCGTTCGACACCAGCCTGCTGGAAACGCTGGAAGGTCTGGCGCATCGCGGCTATACCGAAGGTTTCCTGCGTCGTCACACTCACGACGACTACCAGAACTACGAGCATGGCTATTCGATTTCCGAACGCCAGCAGTTTGTAGGCGACTTCACCGGCGAGCGTAAAGGCCCGCTGGCCGCCGTCGCCGTAAAAAACAAATTCACTAAAGGCGACAGCCTGGAGCTGATGACGCCGCAGGGCAACATGAACTTCCGACTGGAGCACCTGGAAAACAAAAAAGGTGAGGCGATTGAGGTCGCACCTGGCGACGGCCATGTGGTCTGGCTGCCGGTTCCTGAAGAGGTGGAGCTGGAGTTTGCGCTGCTGATGCGTAATTTTGAAGGTGAAAATACCCGAAATCCACACGGCAAATAGTCAATCAACGGGATTTTTTCACGCTGGGATAATTCTTAGAATCGGATCACATACCGCTTCGTTCAATACGGGTATTATCCCCCCGCTGAAAAACATAACCCATAAATGCTAGCTGTACCAGGAACCACCTCCTTAGCCTGCGTAATCTCCCTTACGCGGGCTTATTTTTTTTGTTAACTCCTGAAATTTTTCCCCCTGATAAATATGGCGTTGCATTGACCCGGGAAAGGTTTGTGTCAGCATTAGGCGTATCATCTAAGCAAATCGAACGAACAAAGGATCCTAATCACATTTTTTAATGGATTTGAGAGGGATGAACACTATTCGGAATATTCCTAATTTTAAGTGTTAACAGGACCTTTACTCTTGATTTATTAACAATCAACGTTTCACATGGACGGAGAGATGAAGTGACATTCACAGGACAATTTTCAAAGGATCTTCCAGATTACGAACTCGCACGCAGTCTTGGTCTTGCCTCTGGCGGCGATATAAATTTCACAGCACTTGCAGGTCAACTGGACTGTAGCAGAAATTTTAGCCAGGCCGGGATTATCTACTCAGACGGTACACGTCAGTGGCTAGTACGGCCATCAAGAAGGATTGCGACACCAAACGAAAGCTCGGTTAGTCATGTAGTCATAACCAAAGTAAATGCCTCATTAGTTAACCCTGTTCAGGCAACAACGGCGACGATTAATTCCCCTTCCCTGGCAACTGAAATTGGTTCAACGGCCATTTCCTGCGGAGCCGCAATTCTTACTGTTGTACTTGCGGCAGGGGCCGGTATGGCTATACCTCTCACTGCAGGGTCTTCCGGTGCTATAGCCGCTGTGATTTTAGCCGGTGGTGTAGCAACTGGAATTCAATGTGCAAATGGGCTTGGCCGACTATCGTTGATTGCTATGAATCATGATGATTACGTTGCGTGGATGGATTCCCAGGAGTGGTATACAGCAACCAACACAGCCCTGGATGCGATTTCTCTTGCCGGGGCTGCTGCGGGTTTAAAAAGCGCTGCATTAACATATCGCCTTCTTAACCGTTCATCGTCTGAGAGTTTGCTCTCCTTATTACAAAAAATGAGCCGGGCCGACCGTACGCGATTAACAGAGGAGATTATTCGTATCCGCAATCCCGGCATCTCGAATTCAGGTGTAAAAGCAGCAATGAAGGCAGGCGTGTATCCCAAACGTTATCCGTCAGAAGCGTTGCAGTTGCTCTTACAGCGTGAGTTGCTGAATACCATTTCAAATTCTTCTGCCTTCGTTGGAAGTGCCATCTCAGGAAATATCAGAAATCCACAGAATGTTGCACAAACGGGTAAATACATTTTTGGTTTAATTCAGTCTTTTTCATTTACAGGAAGTTATTGACCCGTCCATGATGAAATACATTAAAGATAGCCTTGCATTAAGTGCTTTGGTTAAAAGTAAAATGGCGACCGATGATCTCAACCAGCTTGAAACATTAAAAGAACAGTTAAAAGATCGGTTCGGCGTTCCTGTGGGCGTCCATATGACAGGAATTCCTTTGGCAGTGAGCACGTTACTGGCTATTTTTTGCTACGCCATGCTGCAAGTGTCCCTCTGGTTGTTGCTGTTTCGCTGGCTCGGCTTACCCGAATTTAAGGTTATGATGGGAGTATTCATTGCAGCGATTGTGTATTGTCTGGTAGTGATGAGCACGATGTTTCTGACTACACGAGGTTCTTTACCTGGATATAAACTGCATATTTTCGTCATTACGCTGACAGGCATAATGAGCATCATTTATTTCATCTGGACGGGGATTTCGCTTTTATTCGGCCCTGTTGAGAACTACACACCGCAAATAACCTCTTTGCTGGGGCTGGGATGTTTCTTTCTGAACATTATGTGGATGAATTCATCGATTTTTTACCGCTCCATTGCGCTAACGCTACATAATCGGGTCTGGCGTAAGCAGCTCAAAATCGAGGCAAGGCCAATGTCACACCTCAAACGTTGACCACAATAGTCAATTGAGCGGCAGTAGTATGCACTGTAAGCGCTACGGGGTTCTTTAGTCGATTTCAAAGCCCTTACGCGGGCTTATTTTTTGCCTTTCATCCTGTTCTTACCCGCTTTTTCCCTCTCTGGGATACACTCTTTCTATAGCTAAAAAAGGGAGCAACCCGGATGGCAACCTATCCAGACAGTTTATTAATTCTTAACGGCAAGAGTGCAGGCAACGATCTGTTGCGCCAGGCGATCACCGAATTGCGTGAAGATGGAGCATGCATTCACGTGCGCGTGACATTTGAAAAAGGCGATGCGGCGCGCTACATCGACGAGGGCATCAGGTTAGGTGTTCAGACCATCATTTCCGGCGGCGGCGACGGAACAATCAACGAGATTGCTGGCGCGCTTATTGATCTCGACACAGCCCATCGCCCGGCGATGGGCATTTTACCGCTCGGTACCGCCAATGATTTTGCCACCAGCGCCGGTATTCCGGAGGATGTAGGCAAAGCACTGCAACTGGCTATCCTCGGGAAAGCTACCGCCGTCGATATTGCTCAGGTGAATGAAAAAACCTGCTTTATCAATATGGCGACGGGCGGTTTCGGCACCCGCATTACCAGCGAAACGCCGGAAAAACTGAAGGCCGCGCTGGGCGGCGTTTCGTATCTCATCCATGGCCTAATGCGCATGGACACCCTCAAGCCCGACAGCTGTGAAATTCACGGTGAGAACTTCCACTGGCAGGGCGACGCGCTGGTGATTGGTATCGGCAACGGGCGGCAGGCGGGGGGCGGTCAGCAGCTTTGCCCGGAAGCATTGATCAACGACGGTCAATTACAGCTGCGTATTTTTACCGGCGACGGGCTGCTGCCTGCGCTGTTTACGACGCTGACGCAGCCAGAGGAGAGCCCCAATATCATCGACGGGAAATCCGCGTGGTTTGAAGTGATCGCCCCACACGGCATGACCTTTAACCTCGACGGAGAGCCGCTCAGCGGCGAGCGATTCCGCATTGAGGTGTTGCCCGGGGCGTTGCAGTGCCGATTGCCGCCGGACTGCGTGCTGTTGCGCTGATTTTTTACAGCGTGCGCGATAATGCCCTCTCCCCACAGGGCTGAGGGTTCCCCAGTAATTTGAAAGCAAAAGCGATAACGTTGCCTCAGAATCACTGAGGGCTTTCAGCGATGCCTCGGTCCGGCTGTAAATCGCTGAGGCGTTTCCTGTAGGCCGGGGCGAGGCGCAGGGATGCGCCGAGAGGGCGGGCTGTACAGGGATGTTACTTCCGCCCGTCCCCGATAAGCCGGAAGGAATAAGCCGAAGGGACCGCGAAGCGGCGATTTACCGCCGGGAGCCCGGGTCGCCAGGGTGGTGGCGACTGAGCCCCCCTCTCCCTCAAGGGAGAGGGGGCCGTTTGTGCAGGCATTATTTTGTGAGGAACCCTCAGCCCACCGGGGAGAGGGATACGGTGGCGTCAGGCAATCGTGACTTTACTGTCCAGATAGACATCCTGAACCGCATTAATCAGCTTCACGCCGTCGGCCATGGATTTTTTAAACGCCTTACGGCCCAGGATCAGCCCCATACCGCCCGCACGTTTGTTAATGACCGCCGTGCGCACCGCGTCGGTCAGGTCGGTTTCACCGCCTGCCGCACCGCCGGAGTTAATCAGCCCGGCGCGGCCCATGTAGCAGTTCGCCAGCTGGTAGCGCACCAGATCGATCGGGTTGTCGCTGGTCAGCTTGCTGTACACGCGGTCGTCGGTATAGCCAAAGTTCACCGCTTTATAGCCGCCGTTATTCTCGGCCATTTTCTGCTTCACGATGTCCGCGCCGATGGTTGCTGCCAGGTGGTTTGCCTGACCGGTCAGATCCGCTGATACGTGGTAATCCACGCCGTCTTTCTTGAATGACGCGTTACGCAGATAGGCCCACAGCACGGTTACCATGCCCAGCTCGTGGGCACGCTCGAACGCCGCGGAGATTTCTTCAATCTGACGTCGCGACTGTTCAGAGCCGAAATAGATGGTTGCCCCGACCGCCACCGCGCCCATGTTGAACGCCTGCTCGACGCTGGCGTACAGCGTCTGGTCATATTCGGTTGGGTAGCTCAGGGTTTCGTTGTGGTTCAGCTTGACGAGGAACGGAATGCGGTGAGCATAGCGGCGAGAAACGGAGGCCAGCACGCCATACGTCGATGCCACACAGTTACACCCTGCTTCAATCGCCAGCTCGACAATGTTTTTCGGGTCAAAGTAGAGCGGGTTAGCAGCAAACGACGCTCCCGCCGAGTGCTCTACGCCCTGGTCAACGGGCAGAATGGAGAGATAGCCGGTCCCGCCCAGACGGCCGGTATTGTAAAGCGTCTGCATGTTTCGCAGTACGGCAGGCGGACGGTTGTTGTCGACCATGACCCGGTCTACGTAATCATGGCCAGGCAGATAAAGCTGGTCGGCTGGAATGGTCATACAACGATGCTGTAAAAGGCTGTCGGCGTCTTTGCCAAGCAGCTGCGCAATATCAGTCATAGTGATGCTCCCGTAAGTCCGACATGATGTCGGAGCGTGTGATCCAAGCCCACGTTTTTGCAGGCAGAGTAAGCCTGGTACCGACTTAACCTATTTTCCACCATTTGCAACTTTTTTAAGCACAATCTGCTGGCTCGTTTCGTGTACAACATTTTTGTTACACTGATCAAACAATCGCCTTAAAGGTATTTAAAAGGTATTATCACATGGTATGTTACATGCGTACCTCTGACATGCAGGATTAAAAAATGAAAACGAAAGTCCAACTGTCATTCATGATGTTCGTTGAATGGTTTATCTGGGGCGCATGGTTTGTGCCGCTGTGGCTGTGGCTGAGTAAGAGCGGGTTTACCGCCGGGGAAATTGGCTGGTCGTATGCCTGTACCGCGATTGCCGCGATCCTCTCTCCTATCCTGGTCGGCTCGCTGACGGACCGTTTCTTCGCCGCCCAGAAAGTGCTGGCCGTGCTGATGTTCGCTGGCGCGATTCTGATGTATTTCGCAGCACAGCAAACCCAGTTCAGCACCTTCTTCCCGCTGCTGCTGGCCTACTCCCTGACCTATATGCCGACCATCGCGCTGACCAACAGCATCGCCTTCGCAAACGTCGATGACGTAGAGGCTGATTTCCCGCGCATCCGCGTGATGGGCACCATCGGCTGGATTGCCTCCGGCCTGGCGTGCGGCTTCCTGCCGCAGATGATGGGCTATAGCGACATCTCTGACACCAATATTCCGCTGCTAATGACCGCTGCCAGCTCCCTTCTGCTCGGCGTCTTCGCGTTGTTCCTGCCGAATACCCCGCCGAAGAGTACCGGCAAGCTGGATTTCAAAGTGATGCTGGGGCTGGATGCGCTGATCCTGCTGCGCGATAAAAACTTTCTGGTGTTCTTCTTCTGCTCGTTCCTGTTCGCCATGCCGCTGGCCTTCTACTACATCTTTGCCAACGGCTATCTCACCGAAGTGGGGATGAAAAACGCCACCGGCTGGATGACCCTCGGCCAGTTCTCTGAAATCTTCTTCATGCTCGCTCTGCCGTTCTTTACCAAACGCTTTGGTATTAAGAAGGTCTTGCTGCTGGGCCTGATCACCGCCGCCATTCGCTACGGTTTCTTTGTTTACGGCGGCGCCGAGCAATACTTCACCTACGCCCTGCTGTTCCTCGGCATTCTGCTGCACGGCGTAAGCTATGACTTCTATTACGTCACCGCGTACATCTACGTGGATAAAAAAGCGCCCGTGCATATGCGCAACGCGGCGCAGGGCTTGATCACGCTGTGCTGTCAGGGCTTTGGTAGCCTGCTGGGTTACCGTCTCGGCGGCGTGATGATGGAAAAAATGTTCGCATATAAAGAGCCGGTGAATGGGCTGACCTTCAACTGGGCCGGAATGTGGACGTTTGGTGCAATCATGATTGTGGTGATTGCCGTGCTGTTTATGCTGTTTTTCCGCGAATCGGATAAAGAGATCACCGCAATTGAGGTGGTTGATGGCGATACCGCGCTGACACGAGGGGAAGTTAAATGAAACAAGACCGTATTCTCGGTGCTCTTTACGGGCAGGCGTTAGGGGATGCGATGGGAATGCCGTCGGAGCTGTGGCCGCGCAAGCGGGTGAAAGCGCACTTCGGCTGGATCGACCGTTTCTTACCCGGCCCGGCTGAGAATAATGCCGCCTGTTACTTTAAGCAGGCCGAATTTACGGATGATACGTCGATGGCGCTGTGCCTGGCCGATGCGATTATCGAATGCGAGGGGGAAATTAACCCTGACGTTATCGGTAAGCATATTCTGGACTGGGCGCTGGATTTTGACGCGTTCAATAAGAATGTACTCGGCCCGACCTCCAAAATTGCCCTGAACGCCATCCGTGACGGCAAGCCGGTGAGCCAGCTGGAAAACAACGGCGTCACCAACGGTGCGGCGATGCGCGCCTCCCCGCTGGGATGCCTGCTGCCGGCCACGCGTCTGGCGCACTTTGTGGAACAGGTTGCGTTAGCCTCCAGCCCGACCCATAAATCGGATCTCGCCATCGCCGGTGCGGTGGTGATCGCCTGGGCGGTTTCACGCGCTATCGACGGCGAGCGCTGGCAGAACATCGCCGATGCCCTGCCGGGTATTGCCCGTGCGGCACAGGAGGCGAACACGACCACCTTCAGCGCATCACTTTCCGCTCGTATTGAGCTGGCCCTGAAAACCGTGCGCGAAGCCAACGGTACCGAGTCCGCCAGCGAGCAGATCTATCAGCTTATTGGCGCGGGCACGAGCACCCTTGAGTCCGTTCCGGCGGCGATTGCGATGGTCGAACTCGCGGGCACCGATCCGAACCGCTGCGCGGTGTTATGCGCCAACCTGGGCGGTGATACTGACACTATCGGCGCGATGGCAACGGCCATCTGCGGTGCGCTGCACGGTGTACAGGCCATTGATCCGGCACTCAAAAACGAACTTGATGCCGTAAACCGGCTCGATTTCGGCCACTACTGTGAAAAACTGCTGCACTTCCGGGAGCACAGGGAGGGCGTATGAGTGCTTTTGCCCGCCGTCTCGAAACCCTTCACGCCACGCGTCCCGTAACGGTGCTCGGCGCGGCGGTCATCGACGTGATTGCCGACGCCTACGCCCTGCCCTGGCGCGGGTGTGATATCGAACTGAAGCAACAGGGAGTGAATATTGGCGGCTGCGCGCTGAATATCGCCATCGCCCTGAAGCGGCTCGGCATTGCTGCGCAAAACGCGCTTCCTGTCGGCCACGGCGTGTGGGCCGATATTATCCGTAACGCCATGGCGAAGCAGGATCTGCACAGCGCCGTGGAAGCGGAAACGGGTGATAACGGCTGGTGCCTGGCGCTGGTGGAGCCTGACGGTGAACGGACCTTTATGTCGTTCAGCGGCGTGGAGAATCAGTGGCAGCAGCGCTGGCTGGACGGGTTAAGCGTGCCGGCAGGGAGCCTGATCTCTTTGTCCGGCTACCAGCTGGCGTCCCCCAGCGGTGAGCTGCTGACGGCCTGGCTGGAAAGTCTTCAGGATGCGACGCTCTTTATCGATTTCGGTCCGCGCATCGCGGATATTCCCGACCCGCTGATGGCAAGGATTATGGCCTGCAAACCGATGGTCTCGCTTAATCGTCAGGAGGCGGAACTTGCCGCAGAATGGCTTGGCGTAAGCGTGGAAGAGCTCGGCACACGGTGGCAGCAGAGGTTTGGCGCTGCGCTGATCGTACGCCATGATAAAGACGGGGCGGTCTGGTATGACGGTGACGCTTCCGGACACGTTCCGGCGTTTCCTGCTACCGTGGTCGATACCATCGGCGCGGGTGACAGCCATGCGGGAGGTACCCTTGCCGGTCTGGCCGCGGGATGGTCACTGCCAGAGGCGGTGCAGCTTGGCAATGCCGTAGCAGCCTGGGTAGTCAGCCATCGCGGTGGCGACTGCGCCCCCACGCGCGAGGCCCTACTCCTCGCACACAAAGACGTATAGGTCGCTGCGGCAGTAGCTGATGCTGTACTCAATTGGCCGGTGCTGTTGATCGAGCGCGACTTGCTTGATCACCAGCACCGGTATCTTATCGTCCATCTTGATATGCGCCTGAAACTCGCTGTCCGGCATCCGGGCGCTGACGCGGGACCGGGTGCGCTGCGGAAAGATATTCTGGCTGCGGAAGTAATCATAAAGCGAGACGCCAATGTCGTCCGGGTTGGGAATTAATCCTACTGGTACCCAGGACTCCTCTATCGATACTGCATCGTCATCCACATAGCGGATGCGCTTAAGCAGAAATACATCACTGTCTGGCGCAAGGGAAAGGTGGCGGGCGATCTCCTCCGGACATTTCACGACGCGTTTATTAACCCACAGCGTGTTGGGCGTTTTGCCCCGCAGCACCACCTGCTGAGAAAACCCGCGCGCCTCTTTTAGCGAATATTCAAAGATATTGTTGATTTGCGTACCGTATCCACGCGCGCGGGTGACGACGCCAGCCTCTTCCAGCGCCTGCATCGCTTTACGCACCGTAATGCGCGACACACCGGCAAGCTGGCTCAGATCGCGCTCGCCAGGCAAAATATTACCGTGCGCGAGCACGCCGCTGCGTACCGCGTTTTTAACCGTTTCGGCAAATTTCAGATACAGCGGCGTGTTGTCCGGTGCGGCAATTCGTTCCTTGAGTTGAGCAATTAACCGGGTATGCGCTTGTTCCATCTCTGTTTTTCTCTGGCATAAGGTTTTATGCCAGTATACGGCTTACCACCATGCATGAAAATGGTGAACCGGCCCAATACCGTGACCCACTTCCAGAGAATCGGCTTTTGCCAGCGCGTCCGAGAGCCAGATCTTCGCCTCCTGTACCGTATCCGCCCAGTTCGCGTTTCGGGGACGCAGCGCCGCCAGCGCCGCCGAGAGCGTACAGCCCGTGCCGTGGGTGTTTTTGGTCCGTACGCGCGGGGCGGTGAAACGTTGCGCGCCATCGTGGGTGAAGAGCCAGTCCGGGCTTTCTGCATCATCGAGATGACCGCCTTTCATCAGTACCGCGCGACACCCCATCGCCAGCAGCGCATTGCCCTGCTCTTTCATTTCACGTTCGTTTTGCGCGTGTGGCGCATCCAGCAGCGCGGCGGCCTCAGGCAGGTTTGGCGTGATCAGCGCCACCTGCGGCAGCAGCTTTTTACGCAGGGTGTCGACGGCCGAGGCGGAGAGCAGCGGATCGCCGCTTTTGGCCAGCATCACGGTATCGAGCACCACGTTTTTTATCTGATAACGTTTGAGACGTTCAGCAACAGCTTCAACAATGTCCGCCTCTGCGAGCATGCCAATTTTGGTGGTGTCGATACGTACATCGCTGAATACCGAATCCAGCTGTGCGGCGACAAAATCCGGCTCAATGCGATACACCGACTGTACACCGCGCGTGTTTTGCGCCACCAGCGCGGTGATAACCGAGCATCCATAAGCGCCGAGCGCAGAGAAGGTTTTCAAGTCTGCCTGGATCCCCGCTCCGCCGCTGGGATCGGTTCCCGCAATAGTCAGGGCATTTATGCGTGTCATACCTGTTCCTCCAGCGCGTAAAGCGCGTCCAGAAACGCGGAGGAAAAGCTGCCGGGCCCCCGGCTTTGAGTCAGGGCAACTGACCCTGCGCGCTTCATGAAGCCGCAGGCAGCCGTCGCTTTATCAAGCCTGTCGCCAGGCAGCGAGCAGCAGGCGGCGACGACCGCCGAGAGCGCACAGCCAGTTCCTACCACGCGGGTCATCAGCGGGTCGCCGCCCGCGACCGTACGGGTTCGCTGACCATCAGTGATGTGATCCACTTCTCCTGTGACGACCACAACGGCATGGGTCTGACGGGCGAGCGTCTGCGCAGCGGTCAACGCGCTCGCTGCCGTATCGGTGGAATCAACCCCGCGCCCGCCCGCACTCATTCCGGCAAGGGCGAGGATTTCGGAGGCGTTTCCACGAATGGCCGCAGGTTTAAGGGATAATATTTGCTGGCAAAAACGGGTGCGGAACGCCAGCGCGCCAACCGCAACCGGATCCAGAACCCAGGGTGTGCCCGCGGCTACAGCGCTCTCAATAGCCCGACGCATCGACTGGGCGCGCGGTGCGGTGAGTGTACCCACGTTGATGAGCAGAGCATCGGCAAGCGCGGCAAACTGTTCCGCTTCCTCGGCTTCGATCACCATTGCCGGGGAAGCGCCCAGCGCGAGCAGCACGTTGGCGGTGAAGGTCTGCACGACATCGTTGGTCATACAATGCGTGAGCGGGGAACGGGTTCGGAATTGATGTAAAACGTGTGAGTCGAGCAGGTCAGGCTGCATGGTTTCGCTCCTGCCGTGCGTGAAGAAGCGATGACCGGGTAGGCATCTGACTTCCCTACGCTGGCATTATCCAGATCAGGTAATACGGGTATTTCTCAGCCTTCACAAAGAAGGGCACCCCGAGTCAAATTACTTATAAAACAGTTACTTACAAAATGGCATTTCGTAGTCATGTAGTGTAACCGGGGGGTAACCCGGGTGCAAGGAGTTTTGGGCTGTCCGTTAACCCCCTGTAACGAACAATAAACGACAAGATATTAACTACGCTCAATATGTATACATTATTGTTCAGTTAATTATCCCGCCATATTTGTTAAGAACTCATTAAATATAATATTTACTTTTTGTGCTGAGAAATTTTATTTTTATCCATAATGACTCACCGGGAGTGATTTTATAAGACAGCCCACCTGCTTTCGTATGAAATAAACTCAGGCATCAATGCAAACATTTATTTTGCAGAAATTTATTTCTGTCAATTACTTAATCTGACCCTCTCATTTTCCTCGTCATTTTCACTTTAATGTTTACATTAATAACAACCGCAAAATGACTTTTACGCCCTCGGAACTATTCATAGTATTTATGACTTAGATCAACATCATTGGTTTGCGTTTAATTGATAGTTCACTCTCGTTACTAAATAAGATTTAGATAATCTTCAACCGTTTTTTAAATCCAAAAAATAAAGCTGTTCAGCTTCAGTATTTTCGATAATTAATGATGTGAGCTTTTTAAATGAAATCTATGAATAAAAACTTTACTGCTATTTTTGTAATGGGCATTGTCTTAGCGGGTACAATGAGCCAGGCTGAAGCCGCGAATACGGTTTGGGACGATCAGCAAATCACTAATATTGTAAATGACCATCAAGATCAAATTACACAAAACAACGCTGATAGTATTAACCGTGATAGCGCAACGGATAACCGCTTAACGCAGGTTAACGACGACCTTCAGTCCACAAAACTGGGCGTGTTAGTCGTGGATAAAATGGCTAACGACGCACATCAGAAAGCGTTGCTTGCTGGCGCACTTGCCGATACCGCCAGTCTGAAAAGTGAGACGGCCTTACAGGGTGTGGCGACTAACGGCACAGCCATTATCAACCTTCAACACGTCGATAATATTCAGGATAGCCGCCTTACTGCTCTCGAAAATGCACCTAAACCCATCAACGGTGCAGATGGAGCGAAAGGTGATAAAGGGGATACCGGTGCGACTGGCGCAAAGGGTGATAAAGGGGATACCGGCGCGACTGGCGCAAAGGGCGATAAAGGGGATACCGGTGTAACTGGCGCGAAGGGTGAAAAAGGCGATGCTGGCGCGACAGGTATGAAAGGTGATAAGGGTGATACTGGCGCACAAGGCATTGCGGGAAGAAACGGTCGCGACGGTGCAGACGGTCATAACGGTAAAGATGGTGTGACAACCACCGTGACACAACGACAGCTGGATACAGCTACCCAGGCGAAGGTCGCTAAAAATAGCATGGCTGTTACTGCCGCCACGCAGGATCTGCAAGCCACCAGGCAGTCATTACAGGCAATGAATACTAACACCAGCCAGCAATTTAAATCTCTGCGTGATGAAGTGGACAATAATAAGAAGCAGGCTAATGCCGGTATTTCAGGGGCGATGGCGATGGCGGGTTTGCCACAAGTGCAAACCAATCAGCGCGTCATGTTCTCTGCTGGTGGTGCGACTTACAACGGTGAGAGCGCGCTTGCTGTCGGTGCGTCCGTTAACTTTAATTCCCATGTCATCGCGAAAGTGAGCTTCTCAGATGACACTGCGAATAATATGGGCGCTTCGGTTGGGATTGGTATGGGCTTTTAAAGCGTAAAACAATCGTCGGGACAAGTATAAAGCCTCATTTTGCGGATGAGCATTTCGTTGATACAAAAAGATGTCTAAATATATTTTTATTTCGGTAGCCCTGTATCTAATGCTGATTTCGGTCGGGATCTGGATCGGCGTGATGTATGTCTCCTGGTATTTGTGTCGTTTTTAAGGCAATAAAATGAAAAAATTAATGATGTTAGTCATAAGTGGTACCGTGCTTGCAGGTTGTGTCTCGCCTGCGCACGCCATAAACGACCATTATCGCGCTCAATTAGAACGTTCGGGATGCACGTAAATTAGCGCTGGCGATGGCTCTTGCGATGTCAGCAAAACCAAAGCGGAAAACACGGCACAACACGAACCAACGGCATCCGTTCACGATCCCCTGCGTGAAGCCTCGTTCTCGTCGGACACGGTTAACGCCACGCTTTCTAACGGCTTTTTTAGCGCTACCGTGAACGGCAAAAAAGCCAGCGTTAAACGTCTGAATGCGAATTTCTATGAGATCCATGGTAACGGTTTTGTGATATCGATAAGCCTGGATGAAAACGGTATTACGGACGCGTCATGGAATAAAACGAAGGGACGCGAACACGGCGTTTTACGCGTTAGTCAGAAATAAACAGCGTAAGGAGGCTCTCTGCCTCCTTTTCGCCTGCCAATCGCACGATTTGTCACACTCTTTTGTCTGATTTTACAATGCTGACAAATCATACGTAAGCTGCTGTTTTTATTTAGCATAAAGTGCAATCTTCCCCATACAAACGGCGTTCTTCCCTGCCCTGTGCCCTGTGTCACAAAACAGTAAACAAATTAACCATTGAGCCCGGTGACAAAAGGCTCTATATTGGCGGCGTTTTTTTCAGGCCCCATCTGTTTTTTAACTTTTTATTCAATCGTGGCTCATAACGAAGCGGCGGTTGTAGGAGTGATATGATGACGGATAAAGTCCGTATTGACACCGTAGATGCCCACAAAAGCAACGAAACCTATCTGGCCCGTCAGGCCGAATTTGAATCTAACGTCAGGAGTTATCCGCGCAAACTGC
The DNA here is from genome assembly GCF_000492855.1 of Enterobacter sp. MGH 38. Lineage (NCBI taxonomy): Bacteria > Pseudomonadati > Pseudomonadota > Gammaproteobacteria > Enterobacterales > Enterobacteriaceae > Enterobacter > Enterobacter sp. MGH 38. The sequence continues at coordinate 2,068,610 of NZ_KI535608.1, forward strand.
CTTTAGCGATCACAAAAGCAGAAGGCGTGTGGATCACCGATGCAGATAATAAAGAATACCTTGACTGTTTAGCAGGCGCAGGCACCCTCGCGCTTGGACACAATCATCCTGATGTGCTGAAAAGCATCCAAAATGTCATTACCAGCGGCTTGCCGTTACATACCCTGGATCTGACCACGCCGCTGAAAGACGCGTTTTCAGAATACCTTCTCTCTCTGTTGCCTGGTCAGGGCAAAGAGTACTGCCTGCAATTCACTGGCCCGTCCGGGGCTGACGCCGTTGAAGCGGCGCTGAAGCTGGCGAAAAAAGTGACCGGTCGTAGCGGTATCATCAGTTTCTCTGGTGGTTACCACGGTATGACCCACGGCGCACTGTCCGTCACCGGCAACCTGTCTCCTAAAGAAGCGGTTGACGGTATGATGCCAGAAGTCCAGTTCATGCCTTACCCACACGAGTACCGTTGCCCACTGGGTATCGGTGGTGAAGCGGGCGTGAAGGCGCTGACCTACTACTTCGAAAATCTGATTAACGACGTTGAAAGCGGCGTGCGTAAACCTGCCGCGGTGATCCTCGAAGCCGTTCAGGGTGAAGGTGGCGTGAACCCGGCACCTGTTGAGTGGTTGCAGCGCATCCGTAAAGTCACTCAGGAACACGGTATCCTGCTGATCCTCGACGAAGTCCAGGCTGGCTTTGCCCGTACCGGTAAATTCTTTGCCTTCGAACACGCAGGTATCGAGCCAGACATCATCGTGATGTCTAAAGCAGTCGGTGGCGGTCTGCCGCTGGCCGTGCTCGGTATCAAAAAGCAGTTCGATGCATGGGCGCCAGGCCACCATACCGGTACCTTCCGCGGCAACCAGCTGGCGATGGCAACCGGTCTGACGACGCTGAAGATCCTGAAAGACCAGAATATCGCGAGCAAAGTGGCCGCACAGGGCGAATGGCTGAAAGGCCAGCTGAAAGAGATGGCGAAACGCTATCCGGTTATCGGTCACGTTCGCGGTCTGGGCATGATGATCGGTATTGAGATCGTTAAGCCGCACGAAGCCGCTGACCACATGGATTGCTTCCCGGGCGACGGCGAGCTGTCTGCACTGATTCAGAAGAAGTGCTTCGAAGCAGGCTTGATTCTGGAGCGTGGCGGCCGTAACGGTATCGTTCTGCGTCTGCTGCCTTCTCTGCTGATCAGCGATGACGAGCTGAAAGTCTTCCTGGATAAATTCGAGCAGGCACTGCTTGCTGCGGGCGTTAGCCCGGCGTAACCGGAGTTATTGATTACGATGTCTGATTCAAACCCAATTTTGTTCTCCTCTGCGCAGAGCATTGAAGCTTACCAGCAGGCGATTGAACAAAGCACTCAGGCTGTGATGCAGTGGCTGAAACAGCCTGAGATGTACCAGGGCAAAACGGTCGCGGAGCTGCGCGACCGTATTAAGCTGGATTTCAACCCGAAAGGGCTGGGCAACGAAGCGGCGATTGAACGCGCCGTGGAGTTCTTCCTGAAAGACAGCTTGTCCGTTCATCACCCGCAGTGCGTGGCGCATCTACACTGCCCAAGCCTGGTGGTTAGCCAGGCGGCGGAAGTACTGATTAACGCCACCAACCAGAGTATGGACTCCTGGGATCAAAGCCCGTCCGCAACCATCATTGAGATCAAACTGATCGAGTGGCTGCGTACCCGCGTGGGTTATCAGGCTGGCAACGCAGGCGTCTTCACCAGCGGCGGTACCCAGAGTAACCTGATGGGGCTGATGCTGGCGCGTGACGCGTTCTTTGCGCGTCAGGGCCATTCTGTTCAGCAGGACGGTCTGACAGGCGATCTGCGTAAGATCCGCGTTCTGTGCTCGGAAAACGCACACTTCTCCGTGCAGAAAAACATGGCGCTGATGGGTCTGGGCTACCAGTCCGTGGTGCAGGTGAAAACGGACGAATTCTCCCGCATGGATCTCACCGATCTGGCGGCGAAAATCGAACAGTGCAACGCGAACGGCGAGCAGATCCTGGCGATTGTGGCCACGGCCGGTACGACCGATGCGGGTGCTATCGATCCGCTGCGTGCTATTGCTGAGCTGGCTGCGAAACACAATATCTGGGTGCACGTTGATGCGGCCTGGGGCGGCGCGCTGCTGATGTCTGAGCAGTATCGTCACTACCTGGACGGTATCGAGCTGGTGGATTCCGTCACCCTGGACTTCCACAAGCAGTTCTTCCAGACCATCAGCTGCGGTGCGTTCCTGCTGAAGGAAGCGCGTCACTATGAGCTGATGCGCTATCAGGCGGCCTATCTGAACTCTGAGTTCGATGAAGAAGCAGGTGTACCTAACCTGGTCTCCAAATCTCTGCAAACCACGCGCCGTTTCGACGCGCTGAAACTGTGGATGAGCCTGGAAGCGCTGGGTCAGGAGCAATACGCGGCAATCATCGATCACGGCGTGACGCTGGCACAGCAGGTTGCGGCTTACGTGAAAGAGCAGTCTGCTCTGGAACTGGTGATGCAACCCCAGCTGGCAAGCGTGCTGTTCCGCTTCCGTCCGCAGGCGCAAATGGATGACGCCGGTATTGCCCTGCTGAACCAGAAAATTGGCGATGCGCTGCTGGAGTCTGGCCGTGCAAACGTCGGTGTGACCGAGCATAACGGTATCACCTGCCTGAAGCTGACTCTGCTGAACCCAACCGTGACGCTGGAGGATGTTAAAGTCCTGCTGTCTCTGGTTGAGCGTACCGCGCAGGAAGTGATGGCGAAGTAATGCTTATCCCTCTCCCACCCGGGAGAGGGATTGTTTTTCCCGCTCTAACGCCTGTCTCCTTTTTTCCTCGAAGCATAACCGTAATCACACTGGCTGTACCCCGAGCTGTAAAACAGCGCTGCGGATTTAACAATATCGTTGAGGATTGTGCCGCTGACCTTCACACCAACATGCTGGAGACGTTTAACAGTATTCTCCATCTCTTTCACGCTGGTTTTATCGAAACGGGCAACCATTAGCGTTGTTCCGGCTGCTCTGGCGACCAGCGAGGCATCGGTGACGGCCAGGACTGGCGGTGTATCGATGATGACAATGTCATATTGCTCGTTAACCCAGGACATGATGTCAAGGAAGCGTTCGCTTAACAGCAATTCTAACGGACGCAGGGGTTCCGGGCCGCAGGTGATGACGTCAATCCCCGCTTTTTCAGCATGCTGAATGACCTCTGTAAAGTCGCATTTCCCTTCGAGCAGGCAGGACAATCCGTAGCGGTTCTCCAGGCCAAAAATATTATGAACATAGCCCTGGCGCATATCCGCATCAATAAACAGCACCCGCTGACCGCTCTGCCCGGCGACGGCCGCCAGATTCGTCGCCACCAGCGTTTTTCCGCAGTCCTGAGTGGGGCCAGAAATCATCACAATGCGGTTCTCAGCCTCCATCATGGCGAAATACAGACTGGTTCGCAGCCCGCGTACCGCTTCAACAAACATATCAGCAGGGCGATCGACGGGCAGGAAAGGCACATCCGAGGTTTTGTGTTTCCAGCGACGAGAGAACGGATTTTTTCTGCGCAAATGCGTTTTACTCCACAGCCACTGGGAACGTGGCAACGTAGCCAGAACCGGCAGCCCCTGCGCTTCCAGCTGCTCGGAAAGCGTGATCCCACGTTTGAACGCCTGGCGTACCAGCACGGTCCCCATTGCGAGCATTAGGCCGAACAGCGCACCAAGAATGATGATTAACGCTTTTCGCGGCTTTATCGGATCCGGGTGCGTAACCGCCTCATCAATGATCCTCACGTTCCCGACAGCGCTGGAGCGGGAAATATTCAGCTCCTGCTGACGCGTCAATAGCTGTAAATAAATGGTGCGGCCCGACTCAACATCGCGGCTCAGGCGTAAAATCTCCTGCTGCGTGGAGGGCATAGCTGACACACGGTTATTCAGGCGATCCCGTTCCCGCTCAAGGGTCTGTCTCTTTTCATGCAATGCACGATAGGTAGGGTGACTCTTTTTAAAGAGCTGGGAGATCTCTGCCTCCCGGAACGTCAGCTCATTTAGCTGGTTCTCAACGTTCACTACCTGATCCAGTACGGATTTTGCCTCTAAAGACAGATCCACCGAGTCACGCTGCGCCCGATAAGCATTCAGCCGTGCTTCAGCCTGATCCAGATCCGCTCTGATTTTCGGCAACTGCTCTTGTAAAAAATCCAGACTACGAGAATCCTGAGCCTCCTGGCGCGCGATATTTTGCTGAAGATAATTGTCAGCAATCGCATTTAGCACCCGGGCGATGTTGTCAGGATCTTCACCCGTCAGGGTTAAGGTCACGATACCACTCTGTTTCTCCGACTCCGCAACCGTGAGGCTCTTCTTCAGGGCGTTGATCGTCTCCAGCCGCGTCAACGATTTAAGCGAAAATTGCGTGCCTGGCGTCGCCTCAATCGACGTCACCAGCAGAACGATCCCTTGCGTGACCAGCGTTTTCCCAACCCGACCGTCTGCCTCAATGTTTTCGCCCGTCAGGTGATATTTTCCCGCTTCCTGTACGGTCAGCGTGAGCTCTTGCGCTTTGCCCTCCACCTGCGGGATCTGGAGTTCGCCTAACGTGATCTTACCCTGCCCACGCCCTTGCAGACGCTGCCAGAGACGCCCCACCACAGGCAAAACGCGCTGCTTTGCCTGCTGCGTCAGACCTAATTTGTCGACGGTCTCGCCGAGGATCATGCGTGATTTCAGCAGTAAAATTTCAGGGGCAACATCCGGCGAAACATCGGTGCCCAGCTGACTCAACCCTTTAAGCAGACTGTTATCCTGTTTGCTTTCTATTTGCACCATGGCATCCGCCTGATAAACAGGGGGCGTAACCCAGGCATAGAGACCGGCGCATAGAGTGAACAGGAATGTTACGCACAGAATCATCGTGCGGTGGTCGATCATCTCGACGAGCAAACGAACGAGATCGACTTCATGTTGTTGGGGTGCCGCTGCACCATAATTGTCTGTTGTGTAAGACGACATTAATGCTTCATTCCTTTCTGACCTAAACGACGTGCCCATTCCTGGCTGGCTTTACCCAATAGCCCGAACACATATTCAAACGCTTCCCGGCTTTTACGGTAGGGATCGGGGATATCCTGCGGCTCCAGCCATTGCCCAAAAAGCAGCGACTTTCCCCTGCTCTCCGGCGCCATGGCCGCAATGAAGCGAAGATGTTCCGGCTCCATCACCAGGATAAGATCGGCTCCCTGCATCAGATTGCGTGTCAGCCGGCGCGCCACATGACCGTCGAGGGAGATCCCATGCCGCCAGGCCACGTCCTGGGCTCTGTCATCCGCCGGGCACCCCTCAAGCCCGTATATCCCCGCCGAGGCGATATGTCTGTCGGGCAGGTGCTGGCGTAAAAGCCGCTCCCCAATCGGAGAACGGCAGATATTTCCGGTGCAAACCACGAGTATTGATTTGAACATTATTGCGGCCACGATCTGATGTAACGAACCGTTTCGGTAAGGTCATGCACCCCGCTGATGGTCGGAACAAGCAGTGATATCACGCGATTCCAGCGGGACAGTGGTGCAGTGGTGACATAGACAATGTCATAAGGCTCAAGCTGAAACTCGGTGCCTAACACCATGGCTGATGCGTCCTGAGCATTGAGCTGGTAGATGTTGGCAATTTTCTCTGAACGCTCGCTTTTCGGCAGCGAACGAATGACAAAAATTCCGGTGGCATCGGCCATATTCTGGTTCAGCCCACCCGCACTGCCCAGCGCTTCGGCCAGGGTCATGCCGCTGCGATCCATTTTCAGCGTGCTCTGTTTAACGACCTCGCCCATGACGAACACTTTCAGCGCATCGTTACGGGGGACAAACAGAATATCGCCGGGATAGAGCAGCTTATTTTGGGTGAGATCGCCATGCTGCATCAGCGCATATAGCGAGAGGCGCATATCCTTCCCATTATGCGTCAGCACGACATTGCGCCAGTCCGCGTCGGCAGAGAGCCCCCCTGCGGCGTTCACGGCATCCATTACCGTTAACGGGATATTGGTGATAGCCTGCTGCCCCGACTTCACCACCTCGCCCGTCACATAGGCTTTTTGCGAGCGGAAAGAGGCGACGCTGACGTCCACCTGCGGACTTTCAATGACATTGTTCAGCCGGGCCGTGATCTCCTCGCGTACCCGTGCGACCGTTTTGCCTGCCACCTGCAATTTACCGACATAAGGATAGAAAAGCGTACCGTCGGCATTAACCCAGTTACCGGTGTCACTGGCGCTGCGATACTGCCCTGCCGGGGTTGTCAGTTCAGGGTGATCCCAGACGGTGACGGTCAAAATATCCCCAACGCCGATACGGTATTCCCAGTTTTTGACCTGTTCATCCAGCTTAGGATTTGCCTGAGATTTCAGGGCCGATGGTCGCAATTTTTCAATTAACGAAGGCGTAAGAGGATAAACATCAATCCGCTTCTCCAGACGATCGTTTGCATTTTCTGTGGCCATCACCTGTTTTCCAGCAAGATCCAGATGCTGACCCGGTGAAAATACGCAGCCAGATAATGGCGTAATAATTAAAAACAATATCGAAAAGACTGTTGTGTTTTTCATTGAGTAAAAATATCTTTTTATAGTATTGATTATCGAATACGTGCCGAAATGATGCTTTCCATTCTAAAACAACCCCTTACCGCTAAATTAATTAACAGTGATGGCAGTAATATTTAAAAAACCACAGCATTCCTGCGGCCTGGCTTTTACAGCCATGCATCGTCTGACTTACGGATTAGGAAAGAGGGTTTCGGGCAATCTTAAATGTTCTATTCGTTTAATGCATGCCTGGATCTTTGTAAATTTGCTTTGAAAAAGTTTTTTCAGAATTAATTAATAAACCCATAATTATGTTATCTGCGTAAGCCAATATTTATTCATCGAAGAAATAATTAATGACGGTTGCGACTACACAAAACCGTGCGCTTTTGTTACATTTTTTGCAAACTCACCCTGTGAGGATACTTAAAATGAACTGTCTGCCATCCGTTTGCGGATCTGCACACAAAAAGTATCAGTAACGATATGACTGGAGAAAAAATGGCTAAGCGTAAATTGTTGCTTCTGGGTGTATTAGTGTCACTGGCGGGGGCCGCGCACGCTGCACCGCAAGCGTCGACAGCGCCTTCCGGCATCAAGGCCTACGAAGAACAAGAGTTTATTGCCGATTTTACGAAGTTCAAAATTGGCGACACCGCGCCCGCGCAGTATCAGACGCCCGAGTACACCATCAAACAGTACCAGCTACGTAACCTTCCTGCGCCCGATGCCGGCACACACTGGACCTACATGGGCGAGAATTATGTTCTGATTGGCGATGCCGATGGCAAAATCTACAAAGCCTATAACGGAGATATTTTCTATCACCGCTGATACGATCCTAATCCGTCCGTGGCAGGAGAGCGATCGCCCTTTCCTGCGCACGCTGTTCCTCCACGCCCGGCGTGAAGCTTGGCCGTGGCTGGACAGTTCTGCGTGGCAGCTTGAAGATTTTGACGCGGCAACCCTGGACGAAGAGATTTGGGTGGCGGAGCAGGATGGGCACCGACTTGGCTTTGCCTCAGTCTGGACGAACGATAATTTTCTGCACAACCTGTTTGTCGATCCGCAGTATCAGCGTCTGGGAGTGGGTCATTTGTTACTGGAACAAGTACAGAAGACGTTTACCAGTACAGGCGCGCTGAAGTGTCTGGTGAAGAATGAACGGGCTATTGCGTTTTACCATCGCCACGGCTGGCACATTGAAGCGACGGGAGATTCTCCGGACGGGGAGTATTATTTGATGCACTATCGGCTTGGGTAAAGTCAGGTAGCGCTATGCTTACCTGACCTACAAAATCGAGGTAGGCCGGGTAAGGCAAAGCCGTCACCCGGCACTAACGCGCAGAGGCGTTACACCGCGCGGAAGGCGATTTCACCCGGGATCACTTCTCCCTGCCAGTAGAGCTGCGCCGCAACGCGCCCTGCAAGCTGGCGATACATCTGGGCAAATTCGCTGTCCGGGCGGCTGACCACCGTTGGTTTCCCGCTGTCCAGGTCTTCACGCAAGGAAATATGCAGCGGCATCTGCCCCAGCAGCTGGGTGTGATACTGCGCAGCCAGCTTCTCCGCACCGCCGGTACCAAAGATGGGCTCATGGTGTCCGCAGTTGCTGCAAATATGCATGCTCATGTTCTCGACGATACCCAGTACCGGCACCTCTACCTTCTCGAACATGACGATGCCTTTTTTGGCGTCGATCAGCGCGATATCCTGCGGCGTGGTGACTACGACGGCGCCGGTAACCGGAATGTTCTGCGCCAGCGTCAGCTGGATATCACCGGTGCCCGGCGGCATGTCCAGCACCAGATAATCGAGGTCAGGCCACATTGTCTCCTGCAACATTTGCAGCAGCGCTTTGCTGGCCATCGGGCCACGCCAGACCATCGCGTTATCGTCAGTAACCAGATATCCAATGGAGTTGGTCGCCAGACCGTGCGCCACGATTGGCGCCATGTGGGTGCCGTCCGGCGAAGTTGGACGCTGGTTTTCCGCCCCCAGCATGTTTGGAATGGACGGGCCATAGATATCCGCATCCAGAATGCCGACCTTCGCCCCTTCTGCCGCCAGTGCAAGCGCCAGATTCACGGCGGTAGATGATTTACCCACCCCTCCCTTGCCAGAGCTGACGGCGATGATGTTCTTCACGCCGTTAACGCCCGGCTGATTTTTCACGCGCTTGAGCGTGGCGATGCTGTGGCTTAGCTTCCAGTCAATTGCTTTTGCGCCGGTAATGCGCAGCAGCTCAGAGCTGGTTTGCTCTTTCAGGGCATCAAAGGCGCTGGTCCAGACGAACGGCATCTGTAGCTCGATGTGCAGCGTATCGTCCAGCCATGCGACGTGATGAAGCGCTTTCAGCGTCGTGAGATTGTGCTTCAGGGTTGGATGCTGAAAATTAGCCAGCGTCCCGGCGACCATTGCTCGTAAGGCTTCCGGTGATTTGGCCTGGGATTGAGAACTCATCCCGACTCCTTTGTTCTTGTGAATAAGACCTTAGACAAACAAGTTTACCTGAAAGGCCGCGGTTTGTGCTTACTTAATAATGCCCCTTTTGGTAATATCGAAAACCCTTTTCACAGTTAAAAGAAGTAATGCCTACTATGACTCAAGTCGCGAAAAAAATTCTGGTAACGTGCGCCCTGCCGTACGCCAACGGCTCAATCCACCTCGGCCACATGCTGGAGCATATCCAGGCTGATGTCTGGGTCCGTTACCAGCGAATGCGCGGCCACGAGGTGAACTTTATCTGTGCGGACGATGCCCACGGCACGCCGATCATGCTGAAAGCGCAGCAGCTGGGCATTTCCCCGGAACAGATGATCGCCGAAATGAGTCAGGAGCATCAGACCGATTTTGCTGGCTTTGACATCAGCTATGACAACTATCACTCCACACACAGCGACGAAAACCGCGAGCTGTCGGAGCTGATCTACACCCGTCTGAAAGAGAACGGTTTCATTAAAAACCGCACCATTTCTCAGCTGTACGATCCGGAAAAAGGCATGTTCCTGCCGGACCGTTTCGTTAAAGGCACCTGTCCGAAATGTAAATCCCCGGACCAGTACGGCGATAACTGCGAAGTGTGCGGCGCGACCTACAGTCCGACCGAGCTTATCGAACCGAAATCCGTGGTTTCCGGCGCGACGCCGGTGATGCGTGACTCCGAGCACTTCTTCTTCGACCTGCCGTCGTTCAGCGAAATGCTGAAGGCGTGGACCCGCAGCGGTGCATTGCAGGAGCAGGTCGCGAACAAAATGCAGGAGTGGTTCGAATCCGGTCTGCAACAATGGGATATCTCCCGCGATGCGCCATACTTTGGCTTCGAAATCCCGAACGCACCGGGCAAATATTTCTACGTCTGGCTGGATGCGCCGATTGGCTACATGGGCTCCTTCAAGAATCTGTGTGACAAGCGCGGCGACACCGTAAGCTTCGACGAATACTGGAAGAAAGATTCCGATGCCGAGCTGTATCACTTCATCGGTAAAGACATCGTTTACTTCCACAGCCTGTTCTGGCCAGCAATGCTGGAAGGCAGCAACTTCCGCAAGCCGACCAACCTGTTCGTACATGGCTACGTAACGGTGAACGGCGCGAAGATGTCTAAATCTCGCGGGACGTTTATTAAGGCCAGCACCTGGCTGAACCACTTCGACGCGGACAGCCTGCGCTACTACTACACCGCGAAGCTCTCTTCCCGCATCGACGATATCGACCTGAACCTGGAAGATTTCGTGCAGCGCGTGAACGCGGACATCGTCAACAAGGTGGTGAATCTGGCGTCCCGTAACGCAGGTTTTATCGCCAAACGCTTTGACGGCGTGCTTTCTGCCGAACTGGCCGATCCTGAGCTGTATAAAACCTTCACCGACGCCGCCGCTGCGGTTGGCGAAGCCTGGGAAAGCCGTGAATTCGGTAAAGCCATTCGCGAAATCATGGCGCTGGCAGACGTGGCCAACCGCTATGTGGACGAGCAGGCGCCGTGGGTGGTGGCGAAACAGGAAGGTCGCGACGCCGACTTGCAGGCGATCTGCACCATGGGTCTGAACATGTTCCGCGTGCTGATGACCTGGCTGAAGCCGGTTCTGCCGCAGCTGGCAGCCCGCGCGGAAGCATTCCTGAACACCGAACTGACCTGGGATGCCATCCAGCAGCCGCTGCTCGGCCACAAGGTGAACACCTTTAAAGCGCTGTACAACCGCATCGAGATGAAGCAGGTTGAAGCCCTGGTGGAAGCATCCAAAGAAGAGGTGAAAGCGGCTGCCGCACCGGTGACCGGCCCGCTGGCGGACGATCCGATTCAGGAGACCATCACCTTTGATGATTTCGCTAAAGTCGACCTGCGCGTGGCGCTGATCGAAAACGCGGAGTTCGTGGAAGGCTCTGACAAACTGCTGCGTCTGACGCTGGATCTGGGCGGCGAGAAACGTAACGTCTTCTCCGGCATTCGTTCCGCGTACCCTGATCCGCAGGTGCTGATCGGTCGTCAGACCGTGATGGTGGCAAACCTGGCGCCGCGTAAAATGCGCTTCGGCATCTCCGAAGGGATGGTGATGGCCGCAGGCCCGGGCGGAAAAGACATCTTCCTGTTAAGCCCTGACGAAGGCGCGAAGCCGGGTCAGCAGGTGAAGTAATAAAAAAGCCGGATGAGAATCCGGCTTTTTTTTGCCTGGCGGCGCTACGCTTGCACGGGCCGACGGGTTTTGTAGGCCGGGTCAGGCGAAGCCGCCATCCGGCTAAAAATCACCCCTTCTGGTTATGCACCCGCTGCGTCAACCCACGCAGGAAATAACGCAGAAATTGATCCCCACACTCGCGGTAATTCTTATGATCCGGCGCGCGCATCATGGCGGTGATTTCCGGCATCGACACGCGAAATTTCTGCTCGGTCATGATCGCCAGAATGTCGTCAGTTTTCAGGCAGAAAGCAATACGCAGTTTTTTCAGCACCGTGTTGTTATTCACCCGACGCTCCAGCGCCAGCTCAGGAGCAGATTCATCTTTGCCGCGCTTGTCGTAGATCAGGCCGTTCAGAAAGCCCGACAGAATGATGTCCGGGCAGCGAACAAAACCCTCTTCATCTTCTTTAGTCATCCAGGTGTCGAACCCGGCGGACGTGGATTCCATGTCGGAGCGCGCAAGAATGCGCACCATGTCATTATTGTTCGCTTTCAGGGTGTAGCGCAGGCTACGAAGAATATCGTTACTTAGCATAGAGCCTTCGAATGTCGATGATGCAATGGCGCGCAGTGTATCAGTTTTACAGCCCTATCGCCTCTTTCAAACTTTTCAGGTAGCGACGACTGACGGGAACGGTTTGCCCGGCACGTAACACCAGCTCGGCCTGGCCGTTATCTTCCAGGCGGATCTCCTTCAGGTGCGCCATGTTCACCAGATACTGACGATGGCAGCGGATCAGCGGCGTGCGGCTCTCCAGCGTGCGCAGGGTCAGCTCGGTAAAGCCTTCGTTGCCTTCGGCGCTGGTGACGTATACCCCGCTCAGACGGCTGCTGACAAAAGCAACGTCGTCCATTTGCAGAAGGTAAATCCGGCTGTGCCCGGTACAGGGGATAAACTTCAGGGGCTGCTGATGCTCCGGCAGCAGCGTCACGTCCTGCGCGGTACGCTCCTGGCGCAGACGGGTCAGGGTCTTTTCAAGCCGTTTCTCTTCAATCGGTTTCAGCAGATAATCAAACGCGTGCTCTTCAAACGCCTTTACCGCGTACTCATCAAAGGCCGTCAGAAAGACGATATAGGGACGGTGCTCCGGGTCGAGCATGCCGACCATCTCCAGCCCGCTGATGCGCGGCATCTGAATATCGAGGAACAACACGTCAGGGCGCAGTTTATGCACCGCACCGATGCCTTCAATGGCATTGGCACATTCCCCCACAACCTCGATATCACTCTGCTCCTGCAACAGGACACGCAGGTTTTCCCGTGCTAACGGCTCATCATCAACAATCAGCACTCTTAACATGCGTTCTCCTCCAGCGGCAATCGTAAGGTAATTCGGGTATAGCGGTCTGGCTCACAGGCAACGGTGATACCGCAGTCGTCACCAAAATGCGCGCGCAGGCGTTTATCCACCAGGCTCATGCCCAGACCGCCTGACGCGGAAGCTTCATACAGCCCCGCGTTGTCTTCGATATCCAGCACCAGATGGTGGTTAAAACGGGAAGCGGAAATCATGATTTCTCCGGTACCCAGCAGCTGCGAGGTCCCATGCTTAATGGCGTTCTCTACAATCGGTTGCAGGGTAAAGGCCGGAAGATGCTGATACGCCAGCTCATCCGGGACGGATAACGACACCTGTAAACGTGACTGGAAGCGCGCTTTTTCAATTTGCAGATAGGCGTTTACGTGCTCAATCTCGTCCGCAAGGGTGACGATCTCCGAGGGACGCTTCAAATTTTTGCGGAAAAAGGTCGACAGAAATTGCACCAGCTGCGCGGCCTGATCGCTGTCGCGGCGGATCACTGCCTTCAGCGTATTAAGCGCGTTAAACAGGAAATGCGGATTCACCTGAGCGTGCAGGAGCTTAATTTCTGACTGCGTCAGCAGCGCTTTTTGCCGTTCATACTGCCCCGCCAGGATTTGCGCCGAAAGCAGCTGGGCGATCCCCTCCCCCAGCGTGCGGTTGATGGAGCTGAACAGGCGGTTTTTGGCTTCGTAAAGCTTAATGGTGCCCATAACGCGCTGATTTTCGCCCCGCAGGGGAATGACCAACGTAGAGCCGAGTTTGCACTGCGGATGCAGGGAACAGCGGTACGGCACTTCATTTCCGTCGGCATACACCACTTCACCCGTTTCAATAGCGCGCAGGGTATAGGCCGATGAGATCGGTTTGCCCGGCAGATGGTGGTCGTCGCCGGTGCCGGTAAACGCCAGCAGCTTTTCGCGATCGGTAATCGCCACGGCCCCGATATCCAGCTCTTTATACAGCACCTGCGCCACCTTCATGCTGTTCTCCTCGTTGAATCCCTGCCTCAGGATCCCTTCCGTCGACGCCGCAACTTTTAAGGCGGTGGCAGAAAATGCCGAGGTGTATTTTTCGAACATGGCGCGTTTGTCGAGCAGAATGCGCATAAACAGCGCCGCACCTACGGTATTGGTGACCATCATCGGTGCGGCAATGCTGCTGACCAGATGTAACGCATCGTCAAACGGGCGCGCGATCAGCAGGATGATCGCCATCTGCGCCATTTCCGCCACGAAGGTAATCGCCCCTGCGGTAAAGGGACTGAACACTTTATCCGGGCGTCCGCGCTTAATCATATAGCTGTGGACGAGACCACCGAGCAGCCCTTCGACAATGGTGGAGATCATGCAGCTTAGCGCCGTCATACCGCCCATCGAATAGCGGTGCAGGCCGCCGGTTAACCCCACCAGACCGCCCACGACCGGGCCTCCGAGCAGCCCGCCCATTACCGCGCCGATGGCGCGCGTATTGGCGATGGAATCCTCTATATGGAGACCAAACCAGGTCCCCATAATGCAGAATATGGAAAATACGACGTAGCAGAGGAATTTGTGCGGCAGACGGACGGTGACCTGCATCAGCGGAATGAACAGACGCGTTTTGCTCATCAACCAGGCGATGACAAGAAACACGCACATCTGCTGAAGCAACAGCAGCACCAGATTAAACTCGTACATACTCACAAACCGCACATTCTAAAAACGCGTAACATACACTGATAGCGGTTAACTTTCTTTGAAACGTGCCAAAAAAGCGATAAATCGTGTCCGTCATCACACCTTTTGCCGGAGATAACCTTTCTTTCGTATAATTTGTACAAAAAGAATCAAATCTTCCTGGTTCCGCAAAGTGGGTCTACAGTTAAGCTGGGGACGCGCAAGCCTGGGGGCGAAAATGGCGCTTTACACAATAGGTGAAGTGGCACTCCTGTGTGATATCAATCCCGTTACGCTACGGGCGTGGCAGCGACGGTATGGATTGCTTAAGCCGCAAAGAACGGACGGCGGGCACCGCCTGTTTAACGATGCGGATATTGACCGGATCCGCGAGATAAAAAGCTGGATCGACAACGGCGTACAGGTCGGCAAGGTAAAATCGCTTCTAAGCCAGGACGATCCTGATACGCAGCATCTCTGGCGCGAGCAGCAGGAAACCCTGCTGAGGCTGTTGCAGAGTGGCAATTTGCAGCGTCTGCGCGGCTGGATCAAAGAACAGGGTCGAGACTACCCGGCGCAAACCCTGATCACTCATCTTTTTATTCCCCTACGGCGTCGGCTTCAGTGTCAGCAAGCCACCTTACAGGCGCTGCTCAGCATGCTTGATGGCGTGCTGATTAACTATATTTCCGTCTGTCTTGCCTCAGCGCGGAATAAAAACAGCAAAGATGCACTGGTGATCGGCTGGAACGTACACGATACCACCCGGCTGTGGCTCGAAGCCTGGATTGCCACCCAGCAGGGCTGGCGCGTTGACGTGCTTGCCCACTCCCTGGCCCAGCTCAGGCCGGAACTGTTTGAGGGACAGACGCTGCTGGTCTGGTGCGGCGAAGTCCCCTCCGCTTCCCAGCAGCAGCTCCTTACGGAGTGGCGCGAACATGGTTATCCCGTTTACTCACTGGGTCCAAATGCGTCGTAACGGCATTTAATGGTTCATTAACAGCTGCGCTTCACCGTATAATTGTTCCGTTAACAACAGGAGCACATGATGAAGGCAACGAAACTGGCCGTAATTACCCTTTTTGCACTGATGGCTGTCAGCGGTATCGGTGGCGTTATGCTTGCAGGTTATTCATTTATTGTTCGCGGCGGTGTTGGCTGAGGTATCCGGCCAGGCGTTCAAACAGGCGATCCACCACAATTGCCGCCAGCGCAACCAGAATCGCCCCCTGAATAATGTAAGCCGTATTAAACCCGCTTAACCCGATAATGATCGGCGTTCCCAGCGTATTGGCTCCGACCGTCGAGGCGATGGTTGCCGTACCAATGTTGATTATCACGGACGTTCGCACGCCAGCGATAATCACCGGTGCGGCCAGCGGCAGTTCGACCTTCACCAGCCGCTGCCAGGCGCTCATCCCCATTCCTTCCGCTACGCTCAGCACCGATGCAGGCACCGCCGCAATCCCTGCCAGCGTCCCTTGCAGAATGGGCAACACGCCGTACAAAATCAGCGCAATGATGGCAGGCTCCTGCCCAAAACCGATCGCCGGCACGGCAATCGCCAGCACGGCCACCGGCGGGAAGGTCTGCCCCGTTGCGGCGATGGTCTCCACCAGCGGACGGAACTCCCTGCCCGCAGGCCGCGTCACCGCAATACCGGCGCCTGTGCCCAGCACGATAGCAATCACGCTTGACACCGCCACCAGCCAGAAGTGCGCCAGGGTGAGATTAACAAAGCTCTCCTGCTGGTATACCGGACGTGGCAGCCCGGGAATAAGCGCATTAAACAGCGCCGCGCTGTGCGGCATCAGGTAGAGTAAGGCGATAAACAGCCCTGTCAGCCAGAGTAACGGATCACGGACCCACTTCACGCGTCACCTCCCCCGCCAGCAGATCGCGAAAATGGATCGTCCCGCATGGTGTCCCCTGCCCGTCCGAAACGGGTAACACCTCACACTGCCGGGCGACAAACGCCGACAGGGCATCGCGCAGGCTCATCCCATCGTGCAGCGGTTCACCACCGATTTGCGCATCCTGCGGACGCAGATAGTCCCTGACGGTGCGCAGCGAGAGCAGCCTGACGCCCAGCTCGCTGCGGCCAAAGAATTCACGCACAAAATCGTTTGCCGGCGACGTTAACAGCTCAAGCGGCGTACCCTGCTGGACGACTTCGCCGTGATCCATCAGTACCAGACGATCGGCCAGCCGCAGTGCTTCGTCGATATCATGCGTCACCAGCACGATGGTGCGCCCGAGAATACGGTGGATGCGGCTCATCTCGGCCTGAAGTGCGCCGCGGGTGACCGGATCCAGTGCGCCGAAGGGCTCATCCATTAGCAGTACCTGCGGGTTAGCGGCCAGCGCGCGCGCCACCCCGACCCGCTGCTGCTGTCCGCCGGAAAGCTGGTGCGGATAGCGGTTACGAAGCGACGCGTCCAGGCCCAGCAGCGCCATCAGTTCGTCGACACGCTCATTGATCTTCCCCCGGGACCATTTTTCCAGCTGTGGCACGGTGGCAATGTTCTGCGCCACCGTCCAGTGGGGAAACAGGCCGATGGACTGAATGGCGTAGCCCATACGCCGCCGCAGCTCCAGCACCGGCAGGCTGCGGATCTCCTCTCCGGCAAAGCGAATCGTCCCGCTGTCGTGTTCCACCAGCCGATTGATCATCTTCAGCGTCGTCGATTTTCCCGACCCCGATGTCCCGATCAATACCGAGAACGCCCCCTCGGCAAAATGCAGATTAAGGTGGCTTGCCGCCGGACGGCCCGCAAAGGTTTTACTCACATCATGAAATTCAATCATTGGCTCTTCTCCTGAGCAGCGCGAGCCACAGGGCAAACAGGGCATCCAGTACGACCGCCAGCGCAATTGTGGGCACGACGCCCAGCAACACCAGATCCAGCGCGCTACTGAGCAGCCCCTGGAAGACCAGTGCCCCAAAGCCGCCCGCCCCGATCAGCGCGGCAATAACCGCCATCCCCACGGTTTGCACTGTCACCACCCGCAGGCTGCGAACCAGCAGCGGAAGCGCAAGCGGCAGCTGTATTTTCCAGAAACACTGGCGCGCGCTCATCCCCATCGCATGGGCGCTTTCCAGCACGTCGGGCGGAACCTGGCTTAACCCCGCCACCACGCCGCGCACCAGCGGCAGCAGCGCATACAGCACAAGGGCAATCAGCGCTGGCGTCAGCCCGGTTCCGGCAATGCCTGCCGCAGCCAACGCAGGGAAGGATTTCACCAGACCGGCGAGGGGGGCAATCAGCAGGCCAAACAGGGCGACGGAGGGGATGGTCTGAATAACGTTGAGCACGGTAAAGACGGCGCCCTGGCGGCTGGTATGTCGGTAGCACCACATGCCCAGCGGCACGCCCAGCAGCAGCGCCGGGATCAGCGTCCCGAACAGGATCGTCAGATGTTGCGCCAGCGCGTTGTCAAATACCTCCTGGCGGTTGACGTACTCTTTTAACAGCGAGAGCTGATTCAGATCGCCGCTGAAGAGGATCAGCAGAGGGATAACCCAGAATTGCGCGTTCAGCAGCCAGCGCCAGACGGGTTGCGGCGTCAGACGGCGAATGGCATCGCTACAGACCAGCAGACAAAGTGCCAGCCACAGCCACAGCCCGCTACCAACCGACGTGCGCGCCAGCGGGCTTTCAACCGCGGCCATCTGCGTTGCCGCCTGTCCCGCGCTCCAGAACAGTACGATAAACAGCGCTTCGCTGAGCAAAAACGTCAGCCACAGGGCGGTTCGCCCCGGCCAGAAGGCTAAAGCAACAGTACTCGCCAGCGCCGCGCCCAGCAGCAGCGGCGTAAATGCCCAGATCTGCCAGAGCGCGCGCGGTTCGCCCGACACCAGACGGTTTGGCGCGACATTCACAAAAGGTAACGCGACCGCCGCGATGGCCACACAGGCCAACAGCAGCAGGACGCGGTTATGGCATTTTATTGGCACAGCCTTATCCCGTTACTTCACAAGCCCTTGTTGTTTCAGGAAGTCGGCAGCCACTTTTTTGGCATCCAGCCCCTCAACGGCAATGCTGGCATTCAGCTGTTGCAGCGTTTTCGCATCCAGTTTTTCAAATACCGGTTTGAGCCATTCCGCAATATCCGGGTAGGCTTTCAGCACCGCCTCGCGCACGACCGGGGTTGGGGCGTAAATAGGCTGAACGCCTTTCGGGTCGGTCAGGGTTTGCAGGCCAAGCGCCGCGACCGGGCCGTCTGTGCCGTAGGCCATCGCCGCGTTGACGCCGGAGGTTTGCTGCGCCGCCGCCTTAATGGTCACTGCCGTGTCGCCGCCTGCCAGAGAGAGCAGCTGTGCCTGATCGAGCTTGAAATCATAGGCTTTTTCAAACGCTGGCAGGGCATCAGCGCGCTCGATAAACTCTGCCGAGGCCGCGAGCTTAAACTCGCCCTTCTCTTTCAGGTAGCGGCTGAGATCGTCAAGCGAGGTGAGCTTGCCTTTCTCGGCGATATCTTTGCGCACCGCGATGGTCCAGGTGTTGTTGGCCGGTGCCGGCGTTAGCCAGACCAGCTTATTTTTTTCTGCGTCCAGCTTTTTGACTTTTTCGTACCCGGCTTTGGCATTTTTCCAGGCCGGATCGTTTTCATCCTTGAAGAAGAATGCCCCGTTGCCGGTGTATTCCGGGTAGATATCCAGCTCGCCGGAAGTGATGGCACCGCGCACGACAGGCGTGGTGCCAAGCTGTACTTTATTGACCGTTTTCACGCCGTGGCTTTCGAGTACCTGCAAAATGATATTGCCGAGCAACGCGCCCTCGGTATCAATTTTGGAACCCACCTTAACCGGCTCTGCGGCCTGTAACGGCAGGCTCAGCGCCGCCAGAAGCACCGCCGACCCTGTTATCCCCTTAATCATCGTCATTCTGCTTTCCTCATTATTTTGTGGCCTTTTTCATAGGCTTGAGAGAAAAGCGTAGCTTAAAACAGTGAATTTAACCGTTTTTCGTACAAGATGAGAGGCATCCCCCGCCAGGCGGGGGATAGGGAGAAAGGTAAGATTATTGCAGTTCGAACTCGGCTTTGTTCACGCGGGCGGAATCCACGCCGATGAAGACGTTGAATTTGCCAGGCTCAGCATCGTATTTCATCTGCTGATTCCAGAACTTCAGCGCATTTACGTCAATCGGGAAGCTGACCGTTCTGGTTTCGCCCGGTTTCAGGTTGACCTTTTCGAAGCCGCGCAGCTGTTTCACCGGACGGCTCATGGAGGCCGTGACGTCCTGAACGTACATCTGGATCACCGTCGCGCCTTCGCGTTTGCCGCTGTTGGTCACCTCTACGCTGGCGGTCACTTTGCCGTCACGCTTCAGGGTCGGCGCCGACATTTTGACGTCAGACACCTTGAAGGTGGTGTAACTCAGGCCATAGCCAAACGGATAGAGCGGGCCGTTAGCTTCGTCGAAGTAACGGGACGTGTACTTGTTCGGCTTGTCGGCGTTATACGGACGACCGGTGTTCAGGTGGCTGTAGTAAACCGGGATCTGCCCGACGGAGCGCGGGAAGGACATCGGCAGCTTGCCGGACGGGTTGTAATCGCCAAACAGCACGTCGGCAATGGCGTTACCGCCTTCGGTACCGGCGAACCAGGTTTCCAGAATGGCGTCAGCCTGCTGATCTTCTTTCACCAGCGCCAGCGGGCGCCCGTTCATCAGCACCAGCACCAGCGGCTTGCCGGTGGCTTTCAGGGCCGCGATCAGATCGCGCTGGCTCTGCGGAATGGTAATATCGGTACGGCTGGAGGCTTCGTGCGCCATCCCCTGCGCTTCACCCACCACGGCGACCACCACGTCGGACTGCTTCGCGGCTTTAACCGCTTCGTCGAGCATCTCTTTCGGCGTGCGCGCATCCACCTTCACCGCTTCCTCATACTGGTTGAGGAAGGTCACGATGTCTTTATCGTCGGTGACGTTCGCACCTTTGGCGTAAACCACTTTTGCGTTATCACCCACGGCGCTCTTAATGCCGGTCAGCACCGTAACGGACTGATCCGCCACGCCTGCGGCGGACCAGCTGCCCATGACGTCGCGCTTGCTGTCGGCCAGCGGACCGACCACGGCAATGGTGCCGGTTTTTTTCAGCGGCAGCGTGTCGAGACGGTTTTTCAACAGCACCAGGCTTTCGCGAGCTACTTCCCGGGCTTCTTTACGGTGCAGACGGCTTTCGGCGTTGGTGTCCGCCGGGTCTGAATCCTTCGGCCCCAGATGGCTGTAAGGATCGTTAAACAGTCCCATGTCATATTTCACGTTCAGCACGTGGCGAGCGGCATCGTCCAGCTCCGCCATCGTCACCTTGCCGCTCTTCACCAGCCCCGGCAGGTATTTGCTGTAGTACTCGTCGCTCATGCTCATGTTGATGCCGGACTTAAGCGCCACGCGTACCGCATCTTCCGGGTCAGACGCCGTGCCGTGTTTGATCAGCTCTTTAATCGCGCCGTGGTCAGAAACGGTGATGCCCTTGAAGCCCCACTGGTCGCGCAACACGTCTTTCAGCAGCCACGAATCGGAGGTGGCAGGCGTGCCGTTCAGCGAGTTCAGCGCTACCATCACCGCCCCGCTGCCCGCGTCCAGCCCTGCCTTGTATGGCGGCATGTAGTCGTTAAACAGGCGCTGCGGGCTCATGTCGACGGTGTTGTACTCTTTACCGCCCTCCACCGCGCCGTAGGCGGCGAAGTGCTTGACGCTGGTCATCACCGAGTAACGATCTGCCGGACTTTTGCCCTGCATCGCTTCCACCATGGTTTTGCCCATCGTGGCGGTTAAATACGTGTCTTCTCCAAAGCCCTCCGAAGCGCGGCCCCAGCGCGGATCGCGGGAGACGTCAACCATCGGCGCCCAGGTCATGTTCAGGCCGTCGTCTGCGGCTTCATATGCCGATACGCGCCCGACGGTTTTCACCGCATCGAGGTTAAAGGAGGAGGCTAAGCCGAGGCTGATCGGGAAGACGGTACGCTGGCCGTGCACCACGTCATAAGCGAAGAACAGTGGGATTTTCAGGCGGCTCAGCTCCATCACCTGATCCTGCATCTTGCGGATATCCTGGCGGGTAACGGTGTTAAAAATGGCTCCTACCTGCCCGTCTTTGATCATCTCGCGAATGGCTTCTTTCGGGTTATCCGGGCCGACGCTGATCAGGCGCAGCTGGCCGATTTTCTCATCGACCGTCATTTTTTTGAGTAAATCCGTGACAAAGGCGTCGCGGGCTTCGGGCGTGAGCGGGTGATTACCAAACAAATCCTCTGCCAGCGCAGGTTGCAGCGCCAGGCTGACGGCGACACCTACAGAACATAGCCATTTCATGTTGTTATTCTCTCTCATCAATAACCGCGGGAAGCACCCGGCCAGACCGTGCGAAAAGCGCAGTGTGCCACAAAGCCTGAAAACCTTGCAGGGTTATTCTCTGATTTTTCTCATGAATACCCGACCGCTCAACGGCTAATCGCGCTATGCTTTACAGCGAGAAATTTGCCCCACCACAAGGAGTGGAAGATGTCTTCTGTTCGAACTGACGATAACACTACATTTATTAACGAACTGTCGCGCCTGGTTGGTCACTCTCACCTGCTTACCGACCCGGCTAAAACCGCCCGCTACCGCAAGGGCTTCCGCTCCGGTCAGGGCGAGGCACTGGCGGTGGTCTTCCCCGGTACGTTGCTCGAACTGTGGCGCGTGCTCAGCGCCTGCGTTGCGGCAGACAAGATTATTTTAATGCAGGCTGCTAACACCGGCCTGACTGAAGGCTCCACGCCGAACGGCAACGATTACGATCGTGACATCGTGATTATCAGCACCCTGCGCCTCGACAAACTGCACCTGCTGGACAAGGGCGAACAGGTACTCGCCTTCCCCGGCACCACGCTCTACTCGCTGGAAAAGGCGCTTAAGCCGCTGGGTCGCGAACCGCACTCGGTGATCGGCTCGTCGTGCATTGGTGCCTCGGTGATCGGCGGGATCTGCAATAACTCCGGCGGCTCGCTGGTGCAGCGCGGCCCGGCCTACACGGAGATGTCGCTGTTTGCCCGTATCGATGAAAACGGCAAGCTGACGCTGGTTAACCATTTGGGGATCGATCTGGGCGTAACGCCAGAGCAGATCCTCAGCAAACTTGACGATGACCGCGTGAAGGACGAAGACGTTCAGCACGATGGCCGTCACGCGCATGACCACGATTACATCACCCGCGTGCGCGATATCAATGCCGATACACCGGCGCGCTATAACGCCGATCCGGATCGCCTGTTTGAATCCTCCGGCTGCGCGGGCAAGCTGGCCGTTTTTGCGGTGCGCCTCGATACCTTCCCGGCAGAGAAAAAGCAGCAGGTGTTTTACATCGGCACCAATCAGCCGGAGGTGCTGACGGAGATCCGCCGTCATATTCTGGCCGAGTTCACTCACCTGCCGGTGGCGGGCGAGTATATGCACCGGGACATTTACGACATCGCCGAGCGCTACGGCAAAGATACCTTCCTGATGATCGACAAGCTCGGCACCGACAAAATGCCGTTCTTCTTCACCATGAAGGGCCGCACCGATGCGATGCTGGAGAAAGTGTCGCTCTTCAAGCCGCACTTCACCGACCGCTTTATGCAGAAGCTGGGCAACGTCTTCCCGGCGCATTTACCGGAGCGGATGAAGACCTGGCGCGACAAGTATGAGCACCATCTGCTGCTGAAAATGGCCGGGGACGGAATTGACGAAGCGCAGAGCTGGCTCACCGAATTCTTCAAAACCGCCGACGGGGATTTCTTTGCCTGCACGCCGGAAGAAGGCAGCAAAGCCTTCCTGCATCGTTTCGCCGCGGCGGGTGCCGCTATCCGTTATCAGGCGGTGCATTCCGAAGAAGTGGAGGATATTCTGGCGCTGGATATCGCCCTGCGTCGCAACGATACCGAGTGGTTTGAACATCTGCCGCCGGAGATCGACAGCAAGCTGGTGCATAAGCTCTATTACGGCCACTTTATGTGCTATGTCTTCCACCAGGATTACATCGTGAAAAAAGGGGTTGATGCACACGCGCTGAAAGAACAGATGCTGGCGCTGCTGCACGAGCGTGGCGCGCAATATCCTGCCGAGCACAACGTGGGACACCTGTATAAAGCGCCGGAGACGCTTAAACAGTTTTATCGCAAAAATGACCCTACAAACAGTATGAACCCCGGCATTGGTAAGACAACGCGGAAGAAATACTGGAAAGAGAGTGCTGAATCAGAGCAGCACAATACGCAAGCCTCTGATGAACTCATATAGCCAAATTTAAGAGATTGTTAAGCTCTCCTCAAACGTACTAGAGTATCTGCCTGTTGCCAGAGAAACGTTTCTCTGGCTTTCCAAACAAGGAGCGGGCAGAACATGTCGGCTGTAGAAACTTTCCCCGAAACTGAAATCGAGGTGCGCGACGCCCTTCCTGACGATGCGCATGCCATCTCGGCGATATACGCCTGGCATGTGCTTCATGGCCGTGCGTCCTTCGAGGAAGTTCCCCCCACCGTCGATGAGATGCGTCAGCGGATGAAGAGCGTGACCGACAGCGGTTTACCGTGGCTGGTTGCGCTGTATCGCGGCATTGTTGTCGGCTACTGCTACGCCACGTTTTATCGTCCACGCCAGGCTTATCGCTATACCCTTGAAGAATCCATTTATGTGGATGCCAGCACCACCGGCCGCGGGTTTGGCTCGGCCTTACTCCAGGCACTGATCGCCCGTTGTGAACAAGGACCGTGGCGGCAGATGATTGCCGTGGTCGGCGACGGGCAAAATAACCCCGGGTCGTTGCGGCTGCATAAAAAGCACGGTTTCGAAATTGTGGGTCAGCTCAGAAGTGTGGGATATAAAAAAGGCGACTGGCGGGACACGGTGATGATGCAGCGCCCGCTCAACGACGGGGACTGGACGCTGCCGGAATAAACGCAGTGCGGTCTGGTGCCCTCACCCCGGCCCTCTCCCACAGGGAGAGGGAGAAAACATAAAAAACGGTAACATGCGTTACCGTTTTGCTTTTTCCTAATCGTTCTGCGCCGTCGCCATCTGTTCCGCTTTCTGCTTTTTATACGCCAGCGCTGAAGCCGGCACCGGCTGCACTTTCCCGGTTTCAATCCAGGTACGCAGGCGGCTGGCATCCGCGAAGTGGGTATATTTGCCGAAGGCGTCCATCACCACCAGCGCCACTGGCTTACCGTTAAATACGGTGCGCATCACCAGGCAGTGTCCTGCCGCATTGGTGAATCCGGTCTTGGTTAACTGAATATTCCAGTTATCGCGATACACCAGATGGTTAGTGTTGCGGAACGGCAGCGTATACGCCGGGTTCGAGAATGTCGCCATCTCCTCACGCGTGGTGCTGAGCTGACCAATCAGCGGGTATTGCTTACTGGCGATCAGCAGCTTTGTTAAATCACGCGCCGTCGAGACGTTATGGATCGATAGACCGGTTGGCTCCACGAAATGGGTATTTTTCATCCCCAGCGCTTTGGCTTTGGCGTTCATCGCGCGGATAAACGCGTCGTAACCGCCAGGATAATGGTGGGCAAGGCTCGCCGCCGCGCGGTTCTCTGAGGACATCAGCGCCAACAGCAGCATATTTTTACGGCTGATTTCACTGTTCAGACGCACGCGAGAGTAGATCCCTTTCATCTCTGGCGTGTGGCTGATATCCACTTTTAGCTTTTCGTCCAGCGGCAGTCGTGCATCAAGCACCACCATCGCGGTCATGACTTTGGTTATGGAAGCGATCGGGCGCACCAGATCCGGATGACTGGCGTAGATCACCTTGTTGGTATTCAGGTCAACGATCATCGCGCTGCCGGACGCAATCTGGGGTTGCGCAGCAGCGGTGGCGACTGCGGTCGTTTTGGCGATGGCTGGCGCGGTAGCGGAGACGCCCAACAGCAGCGCAAGACTAAGGAGTGACACTCGAAATTTCAGCATGATGAGACTTCTGATAATGATTCACGCACGTTATGACGTACACCGCCTGTGTCGACGGATAAACACAGGCTGGCTTCGGCATCATAGCGGTCACCGTGCGTTGTCGCCAGCGGAGAATCATAACCAGATGCTGCATTGCTGGCATTTACGCCAGCAATGCAGGGAACTTAGAAGAGACGGTATCCATAACCCCAAAGAATAACTGTCAGGGCCAGTAGCGCCTCCAGGACCAGTACGCCGATGGCAAGCGTAGAGCTGGAGAAGCTCAGGCCCTCTTCTTTATTGATATTGAGGAAGGTTGGCACCCCTACATACAGCAGATAACCGGTATAAAAGAGGGCAACCGTACCGATCAGCGCGCACAGCCAGACCAGTGGATAGAGCGCGACAATACCGCTTAAAAACAGCGGGGTCGCGACGTATCCGGCGAAGACCATACAGTGTGCCAGCGACGGGCGCTGCGGATAGTTGCGCGCCATCCAGTGGATGACCCGCCCCATCACCGCCACCCCGGCCAGCATCAGGCCATAAAACAGAATGGCCAGGTACAGTCCGGTAAACCACGAAAGCTGAACCACGGTGCCGTCACCAAAGTTCCAGCCTATCTGCGTAGTACCAATAAATGCGCAGACCACCGGCACCGCTGCCATCAGCAGGACATGGTGGGTATAGTGATGCGCGACCGTTTCGTTCTCGTTACGGATGACCTGCATTTCACGATCGGGATGGGAGAAAAGTCCCCAGACATGGTTCATAACGCCCCCTTGTTGTCGGCCCGTCAGCGATAGCTTAAGTATAATGCAGGCTTTAGATTATTTTATGTACAGTGGGAAATTTCCGTTGATTGCCGCGCGGTTAATGGATGGGGTATATGATTAACGCAGGCACAGTAAGGGAGACGACGTTTACGTAATGGATATCAACGGTCTTATTGAACAATATGGATACGCCGCGCTGGTGATCGGCAGCGTGGCGGAAGGCGAAACCATCACGCTGCTGGGCGGGGTGGCCGCACACCAGGGATTGCTGAAATTCTCGCTGGTGGTCGCCGCCGTCGCGTTGGGCGGTATGATTGGCGATCAGCTGCTCTACTTTCTGGGGCTGCGCTTTGGCCCGACGCTTTTGCAACGTTTTGCCAGGCATCAAAAGAAAATTCGCCGTGCTCAGCGGCTTATCCAGCGACGTCCCTGGCTGTTTGTGATTGGTACCCGCTTTATGTACGGTTTTCGCATCATTGGGCCGATACTGATTGGCGCGAGTCGTTTACCACCGAAAATTTTCCTGCCGCTGAACATTCTCGGGGCGATTGCCTGGGCGCTGATTTTCACCACGCTTGGCTACGTGGGTGGCGAAGTGATTGGCCCATGGCTGCATAATCTTGACCAGCACCTGAAGCACTGGGCGTGGTTGATCCTGGTGGTTGTGGCGGTGATTGGGGTACGGCTGTGGCTGAAGCATCGTGAAAAGCGGCAGGATGAAGAGTGAGTTCGGCCTGCTGCCCTCACCCCGCCCCTCTCCCACAGGGAGAGGGAGAAGGGTATCTACCCTTCCGGCTTAAACTGCGGATTCGCCAGCATAAAACCGCCGTCAACGATAAACGACTGCCCGGTGGTGTAGCTGGCGTCACTGTCACACAGCCACGCCACCAGGCTGGCAATTTCTTTGGTATGCCCTGGCCGTGCCAGCGGGATTTCCGGCATTGAGCCTTCTTTCACTTCGCTGTCGTCCATATCATTCATCGGCGTGGCGATCGCACCGGGCGCAACGGCGTTCACCAGAATCTTATGTTTAACCAGCTCCAGCGCCATCGACTTGGTTAACCCGCCCAGCGCATGTTTGGCCGCCGTATAGGCGCTGGCGTCCGGCAATGGCGTATGTTCATGCACCGAGGTGATGTTCACGATCCGCCCCCCTTCCCCCTGCTTCACCATCTGACGCGCCGCGATTTGCGAGCAGAGAAACGCGCCGTCCACGTCAACGGTGAATATGTGCCGCCAGTCGTCAAACGACAGGTCTAGAAATGGCGCTTTGTTCATCGCCCCGGCATTGTTAACCAGCACATCCAGCCGCCCGAAACGCGTAATCAGGGTTTCAATGGCCTTTGCGCCTTCCGGTAAATGGCTTAAGTTGAGTTGAATGGCCTCGGCACGCTGCCCGCGCGCTTCAATTTCACGGCAGGTTGCCAGCGCCCCTTCCTCATCTGAGTGCCAGGTCACCCCGATATCAAACCCGCGCTCGGCCAGCATCAGGGCCGTCGTTTTGCCAATTCCTGAATCCGATGCGGTAACAATTGCGACTCGCGTCATACTCACCTCCTGAAAATCTGCAAAGAGGTAAGTATAGATAATGCGCAATGTTAGCCGTGATGATATCCGCCACCCAGCGCGGAGGTGAGCTGGAGCGTGGCATCCACGTACTGACCTTTCAGCATCAACCCGGCAATACGCTCTTTGAGCGCCGGAATTTTTGCTTCACTCACCCGGGAGCCGGCAATGATCCCCGCGCTGAAGCGCGCCTGCGCCAGCGCAACGACGCGCGCCGCATCTTTTTCGATCTGCTGCTGGTGCTGATTTTTGGCGGTCAGCGTTTCCACTTCGCTGGCCGTCCGGGAGACCTGGTTTACGGCATCTACCACGGCCTTGTTGTAGTTCGCCACGGAGAGGTTGTTTTGCGCCTGGGCGATATCCAGGTTCGCATTCAACCGACCGCTGTCAAAAATTGGCAGCGTCAGCCCCGCGGTTACGCCCATTTGCTGCGCAGATGAGCGGAACAGGTCGCTCAGGTGCAATGCATCCTGCTGCAAGAACGCCATCAAATTGATGTCAGGGTAGAACGCGGCTCTGGCGGCATCGACTTCGCTCATGGATGCTTCGATATACCAGTGCGCCTCCTGCAAATCCGGCCGCCGAGCCAGCAGTTCATAACCGAGCGTTGATGGCAGCGATGCCTCTGCGTCAGGTAAGGCATGCCGTGCGAGCGTGACTGAAGGGGTATTGGTCAACGCATTCAGACGCGCCTCAATGGCCTTCATTTTGCCGTGCACGTCAGCGAGCTGTTCATCGGTTTTGCTGGCACTGATATCCGTTTCAACCCCTTCCACCGAGGAGGTAATGCCGTGCTGATAAAGTTCCCGATCGGCACCGATGATATTTTCCTGCTCCCGTTTGATCTGCGCGAGCACGTCACCCACCGCGGCCTCGGTCTGCCAGTCCCAGTACAGCCGCGCGACGCTGCTGGCGAGCAGCTGGCGGGTCTGCTCCAGCTCCGCTTTTTGCGCATTCACCTTACCGATGCGGGCCTCAATTTGGGCGCGGTTTTTACCCCATAAATCCAGATCCCAACCCGCCGTCAGACCAAAGGTGCCGTTGGTATACCAGGGGCCGGTGGTCCCCGCTGCCGGGTCGGTCAGTGCAAATGGCCCCATCAACCCCTCTGCCGACATCTTTTGCCGTTCCACATCTGCGGAAAAATCCAGTTGTGGACCCTCAGCAGCGACAGCGGCTTTCGCCTGTGCTTCCGCCAGGGTGATACGCTGACGGGCAATTTGCATATCCGGCGCATCCGCCAGCGCTTTGTCGATCAGCGCGTTGAGCTGGGGGTCGTTAAAGTCTTTCCACCATTCGCTTTTTGGCCAGTCGGCATGACGCAGTTGGGTATTTACAGTTGCGGCGGCGGCTTGCGTTTTTACTGGTGACACCGTGGCATGTTCCGGCGCGCAGGCGGCCAGCATAAAAACAAGAGGAGTACTCAGAGATAAAGTAAGAGAACGTTTCATTACGCCATGAACTCAAAAAAATAAAGGCGCAACTTACGCTTACTGACGTTCCGTTTTTTAGTAATGCGTGGCAATCCGCATATTGTTATACATTTTCATATCCGGAAATTTATTCCCCAAGACAATGAGTTAATTTCATGTATTCATGCTAATTATGAATTGACTGCTACACTTACTTCGACAGACATACGCAGGAGAGGCGAATGAAAATATTATTGTGGGTTATTTTGATTATATTTCTGATAGGGCTGCTGGTGGTAACCGGCGTATTCAAGATGATTTTCTGATTCCGTTGCCCGGCTCCGCGCCGGGCAAACTCTTCACACTTCGCTCAGGACTTCGACTGGATCACCCGGGCAATATCCGCAGACGTCTGTAGGGTACGGATCTCCTGAAATAATCCCAGCGCGTCGTCGTACTCTTTACGCAAATAACTCAGCCACTGTTTAATGCGCGCGACGTGATACAAGCCGGTATCGCCCTGCTTTTCCAGCCGCGTGTATTTTTGCAGTAGTTTCACCACATCCGCCCACGGCATCCGCGGCTCATTATATTTCACCACCCGGCTGAGGTTCGGCACGTTCAGCGCACCGCGGCCAATCATCACGGCATTACAGCCGGTCTCTTTGAGGCAGGCCTGCGCGCTCTCGTAATCCCAGATTTCGCCGTTGGCAATCACCGGAATCGTAAGCCGTTTGCGGATCTCGCCAATCGCCTGCCAGTTAATGCGCTCGGCTTTATAACCATCCTCTTTGGTTCGCCCGTGCACCACCAGCTCGGTGGCGCCCGCCTGCTGCACCGCGTCAGCAATTTCAAACTGCTTATCGCCGCTGTCCCATCCCAGACGGACTTTGACCGTCACCGGCAGATGCGATGGCACTGCCTCACGCATGGCCTTTGCGCCGCGATAAATCAGCTCCGGATCTTTAAGTAGCGTCGCCCCCCCGCCGCTGCCGTTGACCAGCTTTGACGGACAGCCGCAGTTAAGATCGACGCCGTACGAACCAAGCGCTACCGCGCGGGCGGCGTTTTCAGCCAGCCACTCAGGATACTGGCCGAGCAGCTGGACGCGCACCAGCGTACCGGACGGCGTGCGGCTCTGACGATGCAGTTCCGGACAGAGACGATAAAATGATTTTTCTGGCAGCAACATATCGACCACGCGCAGAAACTCCGTCACGCAGAGATCGTAATCGTTCACCTCGGTAAGCAGCTCGCGCACGAGAGAGTCGAGCACGCCTTCCATCGGGGCCAGTAAAACACGCATTCTGAGTACCTGTGAAAAAAGACGCGCTATAGTAGCTGCTCTCTATGTATGTTGAAAGCCCGGCGTTCCATTCCGGAATGTCTGGTATGCCCAAAATTCATGATGTGATCCGTGGCACATTTTCAGGTTTAATTGTATGATGAATACGTCTCAGCAAGGACTTTCACCATGAGCAAATCACTGAATACTATCTGGCAATACCTTCGCGCCTTCGTCCTCATTTATGCCTGCCTGTACGCCGGCATTTTTATCGCTTCGCTGCTGCCGATTACGATACCCGGCAGCATTATCGGCATGCTGATCCTGTTTGTACTGCTGGCATTACAGGTGCTGCCCGCAAAATGGGTCAACCCAGGGTGCTTCGTTCTCATTCGCTACATGGCCCTGCTTTTTGTGCCTATCGGCGTTGGGGTTATGCAGTATTACGATGTGCTTAAAGCGCAGTTCGGCCCGATTGTGGTCTCCTGCGCCATCAGTACGCTGGTGGTTTTCCTGGTCGTCAGCTGGAGTTCACACATTGTGCATGGCGAACGTAAGGTCGTCGGGGAGAAAACAAAAAAATGATGGCGAATATCTGGTGGTCCCTGCCGTTAACCCTGGTGGTGTTCTTTGCTGCGCGTAAGCTTGCGGTGCGTTTCAAAATGCCGTTGCTCAACCCGCTGCTGGTCGCCATGGTGGTGATTATTCCTTTTCTGCTGCTCACCGGCATTTCTTATGAGCGTTACTTCGCCGGGAGCAAGATCCTTAACGATTTGTTGCAGCCTGCCGTGGTGGCGCTGGCGTTTCCTTTATATGAGCAACTGCATCAGATCCGCGCGCGCTGGAAATCCATCATAACCATCTGCTTCGTGGGGAGCCTTGTTGCGATGATCACCGGCACCTCGGTGGCCTTAATGATGGGCGCATCGCCGCAGATCGCCGCCTCTATCCTGCCTAAATCCGTCACCACGCCGATTGCCATGGCCGTGGGCGGCAGCATCGGGGGCATTCCGGCCATCAGCGCCGTGTGCGTGATTTTCGTCGGTATCCTGGGCGCGGTGTTTGGTCATACGCTGCTGAATATCATGAAAATTCGTACCAAAGCGGCACGCGGTCTGGCGATGGGTACCGCCTCGCACGCGCTGGGCACCGCACGCTGCGCGGAACTGGATTATCAGGAAGGGGCATTCAGCTCGCTGGCGCTGGTGATCTGCGGGATTATCACTTCCCTGGTCGCGCCGTTTATCTTCCCGATTATTCTGGCAGTAATGGGCTAAAATTTGCGATGCGTCGCGCAAATTTCATTTTCATTTCATAAGTTGCAAACATAATGAGATTTGGATCACATATAAAGGCCGTACGGCTCCGTACACTACCGATCCATTAACCTTGATGAGGCAACGTCATGCATCCACGTTTTCAAGCTGCTTTCTCTCAGCTTGCAGAGAATTTGCAATCAGCCCTGGCTCCGGTTCTGGCGGATGCGCATTTCCCCGCCCTGCTGACAGCAGATCAGGTCACGACGCTTAAACAGGCAACGGGGCTGGACGAAGACGCGCTGGCTTTCGCCCTGCTGCCCCTGGCGGCTGCCTGCGCCCGCGCTGACCTTTCCCATTTTAACGTAGGCGCAATTGCGCGCGGTGTGAGCGGGACCTGGTACTTCGGCGGAAACATGGAGTTTCTCGGTGCGACCATGCAGCAAACCGTCCACGCGGAGCAGAGCGCCATCAGTCACGCCTGGCTACGCGGCGAAAAAGCCCTGCGCGCCATCACCGTCAACTATACCCCTTGCGGCCACTGCCGCCAGTTTATGAATGAGCTGAACAGCGGTCTTGAACTGCGTATCAACCTGCCGGGACGCGCACCGCATACGCTGAGTGATTA
The DNA here is from genome assembly GCF_000492855.1 of Enterobacter sp. MGH 38. Classification (NCBI taxonomy): domain Bacteria; kingdom Pseudomonadati; phylum Pseudomonadota; class Gammaproteobacteria; order Enterobacterales; family Enterobacteriaceae; genus Enterobacter; species Enterobacter sp. MGH 38. The sequence goes on from NZ_KI535608.1 coordinate 2,100,656, forward strand.
CCTGCCGGATGCTTTCGGCCCGAAAGATCTTGAGATCAAAACCCTGCTGATGGACGAGCAGGACCACGGTTATGCGCTCTCAGGGGATGAGCTGAGCGAAGCGGCCATTGCCGCCGCCAATAAAAGCCACACGCCATACAGCAAATCTCCAAGCGGCGTCGCCCTTCAGTGCCGCGACGGCCGCATCTTCACCGGCAGTTACGCAGAGAACGCCGCGTTTAACCCGACGCTGCCTCCGCTTCAGGGCGCCCTGAACCTGCTTAGCCTGAACGGGTATGACTACCCGGATATTCAGCGCGCAATCCTGGCTGAAAAGGCCGATGCGCCGCTGATCCAGTGGGACGCGACCGCAGCCACGCTGAAAGCGCTGGGCTGTTCAACCATCGACCGCGTGCTGCTGGCATAATCTGTTCGGCGGGCAGAGTTGCCCGCCAGTCTGACGAAAAACCCCTCAGTTGAATCGCTGTTTCTTGCGCTAACCAGGCGGGTACAGTAGCCTGAGGGAAATTTCATCATCGGTACGAGCCATCTGCATGTTAAAGCGCGTGTTTTACAGCCTGTCTGTCCTGGTCGGCATACTGCTGTTGATCGTGCTGGGTCTCGACCGCTGGATGAGCTGGAAAACAGCCCCCTACATTTTTGATGACCTACAGGACCTCCCCTACCGTCAGGTTGGCGTGGTGCTTGGCACCGCCAAGTATTACCGCACCGGCGTCATAAATCAGTATTACCGGTATCGTATTCAGGGCGCGCTGAACGCCTATAACAGCGGCAAGGTGAACTATCTGCTGTTGAGCGGCGATAACGCGCTGCAAAGCTATAACGAGCCGGTGACGATGCGCAAAGATCTGATTGCCGCAGGCGTCGACCCGGCCGATATCGTGCTCGACTACGCCGGATTCCGCACGCTTGATTCCATCGTGCGTACCCGCAAGGTGTTCGACACCAATGATTTCATCATCATTACCCAGCGTTTCCACTGCGAGCGGGCGCTGTTTATCGCCCTGCATATGGGCATTCAGGCGCAGTGTTATGCGGTGCCTTCGCCAAAAGATATGCTGAGCGTGCGCGTGCGTGAGTTTGGCGCCCGTTTCGGCGCGCTGGCTGACCTGTACCTGTTCAAACGTGAACCGCGCTTTTTAGGCCCGCTGGTGCCGATCCCAACGATGCATGAAGTGCCGGAAGATGCGCAGGGTTATCCGGCGGTAACGCCGGAGCAGTTGCTGGAAATTCAGAAGAAGTAATCCAGATCTACAGTGCGTGATATAAAACGCATTACTCTCTTTTTAGACACCTAATGAGTGATATAAGTAGCAATACTTGTTTTTATCACTGACTATGAGTAATATTTTACACATTGTCGCGTTATGGAGGTGAGATGGAGACGTTAACCGTACAGGCATATCTGAACGAAACATGGACGGATATCGCTCTCATCAAATATCCTGGAAGTGAAAAAAATGACTGGAATATCACGCAGTTAGACTATCTTACTGAGTATGCGATTAATTTTCTCGACTATGATGATTTTCACGCAGTCTCAGTCAATCACCCTGTATCACTCTTTTTTGATGACCATGGCCAACCGGGCTGGCTGCGATTTATCGACGATATCATTCCCGCCGGAGCAAGCCGCCGTTACTGGATTAATGCGCTCGACATCAGTGAGTTACCCGTTGGCCAGCAAAATTTCTTATTGCTGAAATTTGGCACAATGTCCCCTGTGGGGAATTTGCGCATAAAGGAATCCGTCCCAGAATGGAATAAATTCGCCAGCACTAAAACGTTTACGGTTGCGGACGTCATCGATCGTGCGGCCGATTTTCTGGATTATGCCCAGGAAAGAGGCGCGGCGGCGGGTGGTGCAACCGGTGCTGGCGGTGAAGCGCCTAAACTTTTGCTGCGCTGTAGTGAAACTGATGCCATCTGGATCGATACTTGGCAAAACGAGCCGGATAACCGGGACCGCTATTATTTGGTTAAATATCCACGCGGTAACAGGACAGAAGTGGATTGTAATATTCTGCGAGCTGAATTCCATTATTATCATGAGCTTAACGCGATGGGTTTTTCCACGATCCCAGTGGAAACAATGCGCCTTGAAGAAGGTAGCCATTACCCGTCTCTGTGGTTACCGCGTTTCGACATAGTGAGAAATGAGCAGGACCAACTGGTCAGGCTGGGTATGGAATCGGTGTATTCGCTATTACAAAAGGCACCCGGCACCCTCCTTGATCATGAGACAACGTTGCGCGCGTTAATTAATAAAATCACCTCCAGCCATATGGTCCAGCAGCAGGGTTATCATTTTGATATTCCGGGATTTGTAACAGAATGGGTGCGTCGCGATCTGCTAAATATTATTTTTGGAAATAGTGACAACCATGGGCGAAATACCGCCTTTGTGAAGGCTGAAAATCAAATTATGCTCTCCCCTGTATATGACTTTGCGCCGATGAAAGCCGATCCTATAGGGATACCAAGAACCCTGAAGTGGTCATTATCTTGCGAATCAGGGGGGGATTATAATTTCAACACTATCGCACAAACGCTGGCGGAGTGGATCCCTCCCGCAACATTACTTGATGCTCTGCATGAAACAGCCGTTCAGCTTATTGATCTCCCGGAAAGGCTGGCGGCGCGAGGCGTTCCCGAACAGATAATGGAAATGCCCGCGATGGGTTTTCGCTACATCCCGGATAAACTTTCCCGTTGGGGTTTATTATGAAAACACCTAATGAAGCTGAATCAGAGCTTTTACAGACATTAGCTCAAGTACGCAGCGTAAATAAAAAGCGACATCATGACGAGGCGGAAGAGCCGGATAAGCCATCGGTAGTGAAGAGGCAACGCGTTACACAAGGCTTAACGCGGATTAGTACTCTCGATCGCCAGGCTGTACTGCATGCAGCCATACGGGACATTTTGCTGGGGAAAATCACACAGGGAGAGGCGCTGAAAAGGCTCAGGGTCGAGGTGTTAGGGCTGAAGCAGGATGAATATGCAAAGCTGGTCAGCGTATCCCGGAAAACATTGTCGGATGTAGAAAATAACAGAGGCAATTATTCCGCTGACGTCATAAATAAAATCTTTAAACCCTTTGGGCTTCAAACCGGACTAGTGCCCGTTTCAAAATCGCTTATCGCTTCACTTTTCTCATAAAAAAACCCGCATCGCTGCGGGTTCTTTCATTCCAGCGCTTATTTCTTACGCGCGTACTTCAGTGAATCCAGGGCAACTGCGAAGATGATGATCGCACCCTTGATAATGTACTGCCAGTACGGGTTCACACCGATGTAGGTCAGACCGTAGTTGATAACGGTGAAGATGATCACACCGGTCACCACGCCCAGCACGGTACCCACGCCGCCGCTGAAGGAGACGCCGCCAACCACGCAGGCCGCAATCGCATCCAGTTCGTACATAAAGCCGAGGTTGTTGGTTGCAGAGCCGATACGGCCTGCTTCCAGCATCCCGCCGAAGGCGTAGAAGACCCCGGACAGAGCATAAATCATCAGCAGGTTCAGAGCCACGTTGACCCCGGAGACCTTCGCCGCTTCCGGGTTACCGCCGATAGCAAAGATGTTTTTACCGAAGCGGGTTTTGTTCCACAGGATCCAGACGAATGCCACCGCAATCAGCGCATAGAAGGTGATATAGGAGAGACGGAAGCTGCCGAGCGCAACAAACCCCTGCGTGAAGGTCGAGAAGCCGCTGTCGAAGCCAGAGATTGGAGACGCGCCGACGAAATCGTAGTACAGGGAGTTGATACCATAAACGATGATCATCGTGCCAAGCGTAGTGATGAATGGCGTCACGTTCAGGTAAGCAATAATGATGCCGTTAATCAGGCCAATTACCGCGCCGATGGCACACACGATCAGGATCACCACGAAAATCGGCATGGTCGCCATCTCCGGGAATACCTTGTTGGCGTTTTCCATCGACTGCAACAGGGTCGCCGCAATGACCGCCGCCAGACCCACCTGGCGCCCTGCCGAAAGGTCAGTCCCCTGAGTAACGATAAGCCCCGCCACGCCAAGCGCGATAATAATACGGACGGAAGACTGGGTCAGAATGTTACTCAAGTTCAGCAGACTTAAGAACGTAGGGTCCTGGAAAATAATAATCGCCAGCAAGACTAAAAGAACAACGTAAATACCGCCTTCTTTCAGATAAGTGAGAAAACTTTTTTTATTTAACGCACTCATGAGGAGCCCCTGATCTTAAAGGTGCAAAGACGCAAGACGCAAAATTTCGTTTTGCGTTGTCGTTTTGGTTTCAACAATACCGGCAACGAGACCATTGCTCATAACCAGAATACGGTCTGTGATCCCTAACAATTCCGGCATTTCGGAAGAAATAATAATGATCCCTTTATCTTTTTTCGCCAGCTCTGCGATAAGCTGGTAAATCTCGAATTTTGCACCCACGTCGATACCGCGCGTAGGTTCATCCAGCATCAGAATTTCAGGCTGGGTTAATAGCCAGCGACCAATAATGACTTTCTGCTGGTTTCCTCCCGAAAGTGAGCCAATTTGCGTGCGGTGGCCCGGCGTTTTCACGCGCATGGAGTCAATCACCCACTGGGTATCGCTCTTCATGCGGGAATTATCCAGCAGCCCGACCTTGTTTTTGTAATTGCGAATATTAGAAATTAACGAGTTAAAGTTAATATCCAGATAAGCGTAAATACCGGTGGAACGACGCTCTTCCGTCACCAGCGCAAAGCCATTATTAATGGCTTCGTTGGCGTTGTGGTTGTTGATCTTCTTACCGTGCAGCGTAATGGTGCCTTCGGCTTTCTCACGGATACCAAACAGGGTTTCCACGATATCGGTGCGCTTAGCGCCCACCAGCCCTGCGATGCCAAGGATCTCCCCCTTGTGCAGATCGAAAGAGACATCGCGGATAGACGGCTGACGCAGCGAGGTCAGGTTACGCACCTCCAGAATCACTTCGCCTGGCTTGTTTTCTTTATCCGGGAAGCGCTGGTTCAGAGAACGGCCAACCATCATGGCGATGATCTTGTCCATGTCCAGCCCTTCCAGCGGCTGGGTGGCAATCCACTGACCGTCGCGCAGGATGGTGATTTCATCGCACAGCTGGAAGATCTCTTCCATTTTATGTGAGATATAGACAATGCCACAGCCGCGATCTTTCAGCTTACGAATAATGGTAAAAAGGTGGTTAACCTCTTTTTCCGTTAATGACGATGTAGGTTCATCCATGATCACAATTTTCGCATCATATGAGAACGCTTTGGCAATTTCGATCATCTGCATCTGGGAAACGGATAATGTCCCGACGCGGGCGCGCGGGTCGATATCAATATCCAGCTCATCAAAAATGGCTTTGGTGTCGCGATACATTTTATCCTGATCGACAAAGACACCTTTGGTTGGATAACGACCCAACCACATATTATCCATAACTGAACGTTGCAGGACCAGGTTTAATTCCTGGTGTACCATCGAGATACCGTTCTCCAGCGCTTCTTTCGCTGAATGGAAGTCGATCTCTTTTCCCTGAAAAAGAATGCTGCCAGAATCTTTTTGATAGATCCCAAAAAGGCATTTTAATAATGTTGATTTACCCGCACCGTTTTCACCCATTAATGCATGAATAGAGTGAGGACGAACTTTTAAATTAACATTATCGAGCGCCTTAACACCGGGGAATGACTTATTGACACCGGTCATTTCCAACAAGTATTCACCGGACGACTGAGTAGTTGTGCTGACCATAATTATACCTTGTTGGCCTCGCATATCGCGTTATAAAAGGGCGCAACGAATTGCGCCCAGTGAAGACAATGCAGATAACTTATTTACCGATAAACTCAGCCAGGTTGGACTGGTCTACGCCCACGTAAGGAACGCGAACGATTTTGTTGTCAATTTTCCAGTTAGTCCCGTCTGCGGCACCTTTACCATCGGCCAGATTTTTCGCCAGATCGAAGGTGGCTTTCGCCTGGTTGTTGGCATCGTTCAGCACGGTACCGGCCATAGCGCCAGATTTCACCAGCGCCAGCGCTTCTGGCAGGGCATCCACACCGAATACAGGAATGGCGGATTTGTTGTGTGCTTTCAGCGCTTCTACCGCACCCATTGCCATCGCATCGTTGTTGGCAATGACCACTTCAATTTTGTTGGCGTTAGGGCCGGACAGCCACGCGTCCATCTTATCTTTCGCCTGAGCGGTATCCCACATTGCGGTGTCTAACGCCAGTTGCTGGGTTTTGAGGCCCTTGTCGTTCAGCTCTTTAATAACGTAGGTGGTACGTGCTTCAGCATCTGGATGGCCCGGTTCGCCTTTCAGCAGAACGAACTGAATCTGACCATCTTTGTTCAGATCCCAGTTTGGGTTCGCCGCCCAGTGTTTCGCAATCAGATCGCCCTGGATAATCCCGGACTCTTTGGAGTCGGTACCCACGTAATACGCTTTGTCGTAGCTGTCCAGCGCTTTACGGGAAGGTTCTTTGTTGAAGAAGACAATTGGCACGTTCTGGCCGCGCGCTTTCTCGATCACCGTGCCTGCCGCAGCCGGGTCAACCAGGTTAATAGCCAGCGCTTTCACGCCTTTTGCCAGAAGAACGTCAATCTGATCGTTCTGTTTGGACTGGTCATTCTGGGAGTCATTCATCAGCAGCTGCACGTCTGGCGCTGATTTAGCATCTTTTTCAATTGCTTTACGCACAACGGACATGAAGTTATCGTCGTATTTATAGATAGTCACGCCAATACGGGTATCCGCTGCGTGTGCTGCTGCGCCAAAAAGCATGCTTGCCATGACAGCAGACAGAGTCAACACCTTCTTATTCATGGTATCTCCGGTTTTTTTTATGCAGGGTAGTTCTTGTGAAAAACGGTCGGCGGGCAGATGTTAATAAAACGTTACTGATCGCCGAAGTTCACTTATAAAATGTCCAGCTTCCGTGTTCGGTAACGCTCCAGAAATGCGTTTTATTCGTTGTTTGAGGCATTGTGATAACGGTAAAAGTGAATAATCACCGTTACATTGTGTTTCAGCCCCTAAAACGCTGACATCATAGACAGCGGCTTGTTAAGATACTGTGAATTTACTCACAGATTGAAAACGGTTACATCACGTGATGTTATCAGTTAGTGATCGGAGCCACAGTTTGCCGGATAGCGACCGAATGGCGGCGTACTAAAGTCGGCATAAAACAATGCGTTGCGTCAGGATCTAACAGCCCAGCCGCCCCCTGTAACGCCAGCTCTGTCGCCAGTTTCGCCATCGACGCAATGGGATAACGTACCGTTGTCAGCTGCGGATCGGTGTAACGGGCAATGGGGATATCATCAAAACCGATCAGCGATAAATGCTGCGGTACCGCAATGCCATTATCTTTCAGCGCGGTAAGCGCACCTGCCGCCATGCTGTCGTTATAGGCAAACACGGCCGTCAGCTGAAGATTACGCCCCAGCAGTTCAACCATTGCCGCTTCACCGCCCTGCATGTCCGGCGAACCGGTACCTACCCAGCTCTCCAGCGGCGCAATGCCCTGCTCTTTCAGGGCGTTTTGCCAGCCCTCGCGGCGCATCATGTCGTCTTCAATACCGTGGCTGGAAGCCAGATAACCTATGCGCTGATGGCCGTTGCTGATGAGCATCCGCGTCGCCATCATCGCGCCGCTGATGTTATCCAGACCGACGCAGCGATGCGCGTAGCCGGGGACGATACGGTTGATCAGCACCATGCCGGGGATCTGCTCCATAAACCCGGCCAGCTCTTCATCGCTCAGGGCTTTTGAGTGCACAATCAGGGCGTTACAGCGCTGGCGGATCAGTACCTCAATGGCATAACGCTCTTTTTCAGCCTCGTGATAGCTGTTGCCAATCAGCACATATTTCTGGTGCTGCTGGGCAACCACATCCACCGCTTTGACCAGCGCGCCGAAGAAGGCGTCCGACACGTCCATCACCACTACGCCAATGGTATCGCTGACCTGCGTCGCCAGCGCCTGGGCATTGGCGTTTGGCCGGTACCCCAGCTGGGTCACGGCTTTCATTACGGTTTCACGCGTTTCAGGGCTGACCAGCGCACTGTTGTTCAGCACACGGGAGACAGTAGCAACAGAAACACCCGCCTGGCGGGCGACGTCACGAATGGTGATCATATTCACCACCCTTTAAAGGATTGCAGCAACTCACAGACACCCCCTGTGTTTAGCAAGGTGGCTATTCTGGCAGCGAGAGAGAGGAGACTACGTGAAGAAGCTCACACAGATGAAAACGCTTACATTCGTTTTGTTAATGATTGTGATCCAGATCGTTATCTGGATGTATTACGCAATGACACGCCCGAAGCACGAGCGGTTAACTGTCGCCATGCCCATTCCAGCGGGCCCTGACGGAAAAAACGCAGCCAGACAACTGAAAACACCACGTTAACAATCCAGACCGGAATAACAAACGCCAGCAGCGTCAGGCGTTCGAATTTCATAAACAGGCCGAATCGGTAGAAAAGCGTGGTGCATATCAGCGTTTGCAGGATGTAATTGCTTAACGCCATCCGCCCGACGCAGGCCACCGCACTGACGATCCACAGGCGAGAAAGCTGGGGCCAGAAGCCATAGATCAGCGCCGCATAGCCAATGGTCTGGAACGGCGCGCTCAGTTCGCGCGGCACCTGCAACAGGAACGCACACCAACGGTAATCCCATTGTAGATGCCACTGCATCATCACCGCCGGGAGGTTGATGATCACGCCGAGCAGCACCAGCCCTGCACCCGTACGACGATAGTGTCGCAGGCTAAATTCCCCTTTCAGCCAGCCGGTGCGCATCAGGGCTGCACCCATCAGCATCATCCCCGCCAGCTGCCAGCCGTATTGCGCGCCCAGCGCCAGCAGGTTATCGCCGAGCATATCGGCCCGGTTGCCGATCGCTTCCATGCCGCCTTTCAGCTTCCAGAACTGCTCATATTGCAGGTTGGCCGCATCCGGGATCCATGAACGACTGGTGGAATCATCGGCAATCATGCCAAGCAGCAATAACACGGCCAGTCCCATGACATAGAGCATCACGCCGGTGTTAAACAGGCTTTTCACACCGGGTGCGTCGCGGATCAGCCGCCAGCAAATCAGGCCCACCAGACCATACGCGAGCAGAATATCGCCGTCCCAGAAAAGCAGCCCGTGAATAAAACCGAGGATAACCAGCAGCGTTAAACGCGACTGGATCCAGCGCGTACCGCGTTTGAGCAGAAGCTGAAGTCCCGCGCCAAACAGAAGCGCAAAGAGGGTCAGGAATTTCACCTGTGCAAAGAGATCGAGGATTGCCCACGTCCAGGCGTCGCTACGCGTGATGTCGCCATACCACGCAGGATTCAGATAGGCGGCCTTCGGCAGACCGAAGGCGCTGATATTCAGCAGCAGGATACCGAGAATGGCGACGCCGCGAACAAAATCGAGCGTGACGTTTCGCTCCATGGTCCCTGCCCTGTCTGATTAGTTGTGGTGACGCACGGCGCGCAGGAACTCCTGGCGGGTGTTCTGGCTCGATTTGAACAGGCCGCCCAGCGAAGTGGTGGTGGTTGCGCTGGTAGCATCACGCACGCCGCGCGCTTTCACGCAGTAGTGCACCGCGTCGATAGACACCGCCACATTGTTAGTCCCCAACAGGGTTTGCAGTGCGGTCAGGATCTGCTGCGTCAGACGTTCCTGCACCTGCGGACGCTGGGCAAAGAACTGCACGATGCGGTTGATCTTGGACAGGCCAATGACCGTATCTTTTGGAATATAGGCCACCGTCGCTTTACCATCGATGGTCACAAAGTGATGCTCGCAGGTGCTGGTCAGCGTGATATCGCGTACCGTCACCATCTCATCGACCTTCATCTTATTTTCAATGACGGTGATTTTCGGGAAGTTCGCGTAATCCAGGCCGGAGAAAATTTCGTCGACGTACATCTTCGCGATGCGGTGCGGCGTCTCCATCAGGCTGTCGTCGCTCAGATCGAGATTCAGCAGTTGCATGATCTCCGTCATATGGCCGGCGATCAGACGCTTGCGGGTAACATTGTCCAGCTCCTGCACGGGCGGGCGCAGTGGCGTTTCAAGACCGCGCGCAACCAGCGCTTCATGGACAAGGGCTGCTTCTTTACTGAGTGATGACATTCTTTTCTCCTGCAGGTGTGGCGTCTTTTGCCCTCGTTGTGGCAAAAGTGTGCGCTCATTGTGCGTGAGGCGACGCACATAATCCAGTATTCACGACGATAATTATTGCAATTGCTGTTGCCTTTCAGCCTGACGGTTCCAGACTAACGCTCCGCCAACGAACAGCGCGATCCCCGCCAGCCCCAGCGCAGGTTCCAGACGGTGCGTGAGCCAGGTCGACAGAGCCGACGTGACCGGACCCACCAGCTGACCAATGGCATACCCGGTGGTGAGCAGTCCCGCCATGTAACGCGTGTGGTCTGGCGCCAGCTCGCGACCGTACAGAAGAGAGAGCTGCACGGCGCAGAGGAACCCGCCGCCCACCAGCAGCCCACCCGTCAGCAAGCCGCCTATGCCCGGCAGCAACCAGGCCGCCAGCACGCCAATCCCCTGTAACCAAAGAACAATCGCCAGCCTGCGGTTAGCGCTTGATATATTCCGCAGGGCAATGCTGAGCGCAATCCCCACCACCGAGGCGGCGCCAAATATTGGCCAGACAAACTGGGCAAACAGGCTGCCGGGAAAACGCACCGCCGCCATTTGCGATAAAAAGGTCGCCGGGAGGATATAGCCGAACCCTGCCAGGCTGTAGCTCCAGACCAGACGCCTGAGATCCGCAGTCAGCAGCAACGGCTCAGGCGCGGTACCAGGGCGATGAAGCTGACCTGCGCGCGGCAGGTAGCGCGCCACCAGTACGATCAGCACCAGCGCCAGTACGCCGTAGATTTGCCATGCCGCCCCGGCGGACAAGGATTTCGCCTGAATATAGACCGCCAGCAGGCCGCTCAGGGCGATGCCGGCCCCGGGTCCGGCAAAGACGGCCGCACTGAGTCCCGGTTTGCCCAGCTGCCCCAGCCGCTCGTTGGTCCAGGCGGCAATCAGCACCATCGACCAGCCGCTCATGCAGCCGATCACAAAGCGCAGCAGACCGTGAACAACGGCATTCTCTGCCGCCGCGGAGAGCAGCGTCAGCGCCACCGCACCGGTGATGCCAAGCCAGAGACGTGTTTCAACGAAGCGATGGGCGCGCATGGCATCCCATGCCCCTACCAGATAGCCCAGATAGTTCATTGCCGCCACCAGCCCCGCGCTGGTAAGCGTGAGTTGCCCGGCGGCTATCATCAGCGGCACCTGAGGTGTGAAGGCGAAGCGTCCTATCCCCATCGCCACGACCAGAACCACAAATCCGCTGAGCGCGATACGCAGCGCCATGATCGCTCCAATTGTTAAAGAAAAGTAAATTTATGATGCAACATCTCGCCGTCCTGCGAAAGTGAAAGTTGCTCACAGGTCAATGAAAACTCTGTATTATGCGTTTTATGAATAGTCTTTCGTATTAGGAGCCCTGCATGGAACTGCTCGAAGAGCATCGTTGTTTTGAAGGTCGACAGCAGCGCTGGCGGCACGACTCCACCACGCTGAATTGTGCTATGACGTTCAGCATTTTCCTGCCCCCTGCGGACAATCCACCGGTGCTGTACTGGCTTTCAGGCCTGACCTGCAACGACGAAAACTTCACCACCAAAGCGGGCGCCCAGCGTATTGCCGCCGAACTGGGCATTGCGCTGGTGATGCCAGATACCAGCCCGCGTGGCGAGGACGTGGCCGACGATGCCGGATACGATTTGGGTAAAGGCGCCGGCTTCTATCTCAACGCCACGGAACAACCGTGGGCGAGCCATTACCGCATGTATGACTACATTCGCGATGAACTGCCTGCCCTGGTGCACTCTCAGTTCGCGGTCAGCGAGCGCTGCGCGATAAGCGGACATTCGATGGGTGGCCACGGGGCGCTGATAATGGCGCTAAAAAATCCGGGGAAATACACCAGCGTGTCCGCATTTGCGCCGATTGTGAACCCAACGCAGGTGCCGTGGGGGCAAAAAGCCTTTAGGCAATATCTGGGTGAAGATGTAGAGAAATGGCAGGAATGGGATAGCTGCGCGCTGATGCTGGCGAGCCAGTCAGAAGACGCTATCCCTATGCTGGTGGATCAGGGTGATGCCGATCAGTTCCTCGCCGGGCAGTTACAGCCTGCGGTGCTGGCGGAAGCCGCGCGCCAGAAGGACTGGCCGCTGACGCTGCGCATTCAACCGGGATACGACCACAGCTATTACTTCATGGCGTCCTTTATTGAGGATCATCTCCGCTTCCATGCGGAGCATCTGTTCAGGTAAGTTCCGCCTTTTGCCCGGTAGCGCCTCCCGCCTGCCGGGTCTTTCCCCTCCCCCTCTTTACATACTTCTATCCGCTTGAATCCAGCCTGTTTTCCGTCGTCATCACTCAAACACAAATGATTTCAATTATCATTTGTGTTTACAATTCTACATTCTTTTGTACAATTCCAAGCTCTTCTCCATCTCAAAGAGTTCTTACAAGACAAAAACATACAGTTCTCAGGGTTATCCCGATGGAGTTTTTTTCATTTTTATACGGAATGTACAAATGACAATACCACGCATTAAGCTCCTGGCCGTCGCCATTGGCGCTGCCACATGTTCCCCCTTCGTTCACGCAGCCGATCAGGACACCGTTGTCGTCACTGCAACGGGTTTTGAACAAAAGATCCAGAATGCCCCCGCCTCCATCTCTGTGATTTCAAAACAGCAGATTGAAGATAAAGCCTACCGTGATGTTACCGATGCCCTGAGAGATGTCCCGGGTGTTGTCGTCACTGGCGGCGGAAGCAGCAGTGATATCAGTATTCGCGGCATGGCCTCTCAGTACACCCTGTTCCTGGTGAACGGCAAACGCGTCAGTACGCGAAGCACCCGCCCCAACAGCGACAACTCGGGTATTGAACAAGGCTGGCTGCCGCCGCTTGAGTCCATTGAGCGCATCGAGGTCATCCGCGGCCCGATGTCCTCGCTTTACGGCTCCGATGCGATGGGTGGCGTCATTAACGTCATTACCAAAAAAGTCTCGAACACCAAAGCCTGGACCGGTTCGTTGCATGGCGATGCAACCTTCCAGGAAAATCATGATTCCGGCGATATCTTCCAGACCAACGCCTACGCCTCTGGTCCCCTGATCGACGGACTTCTGGGCGCAAAGGTGACGGGGCTGTTGTCACGCCGCGCAGAAGATAAAATCGTGAACGGCTATAACGAGCAGAAAATGCGTAACGGTGGCATTACGCTGAACTTCACGCCGGACGAGAAGAACGATTTCGACCTCGACTTTGCTCGCGAACTTCAGGACAGAAACAGCACCCCGGGGATGTCGAAAGCGGCTGAAACCTGCCGGGGAACAACCTGTACGCCAAATACCAAAAGCGACTCGCGCTATGAGCACACGACCTACTCGTTAACCCACAGTGGTTATTACGAAGACTTCAATACCACCAGCTATATCCAGCAGGAAGAGACCAATAATCCAGGTCGCGAAATGCGCTCCTATAACACCACCTTCAACAACCAGAACCAGATTTTCCTCGGCGATCATACGTTGACCCTCGGCGGGCAGTATCGCTATGAGAAACTGCGCGACAACGGTAATCAGCTGGAAGCTGCTGACGGCCTGAACAAACTGACGCGCTGGAGCTGGGCCCTGTTTGCCGAAGATGAATGGTCAATGACGGAAAGCTTTACGTTGACCGGCGGCCTGCGTATGGACAAAGACCAAAACTACGGTACTAACTGGACGCCGCGCGGTTACGGCGTATGGCACCTGGCCGATCAGTGGACGTTGAAAGGCGGGGTTTCTGCTGGCTATCGTGCGCCGGATCTGCGTCAGTCGTCTGCCAGCTGGGGCCAGGTGACAGGTGGCGGCCGTCTTGACGGTATCATCGTCGGCAACCCGGATCTGAAACCAGAGAAGAGTCTGAGCGAAGAGCTCGCCCTGCTCTGGGATAACACCGATAACCTGAATGCCGGCGTAACGCTGTTTAATACCGACTTCAAGGACAAAATTACGGAAGTTCGCCGCTGTAACAGCAGCGCCGATCCCGCCTGTACGATTGGCGGTCACAGCTATGATTTCGTCAGCGATCGCGTCAACGTGGACAAAGCCAACATGCGCGGTGTGGAGTCCTCCTTCGGGTGGAAGATCACGCGTGATGTGAACTGGACTGCAAACTACACCTATACAGAGTCCGAGCAGAAGAGCGGCCAGTTCTCCGGCAAGCCGCTGAACAAAATGCCGAAACACATGTTCAACACCACCCTGGACTGGCAGGCGACGCCAGACGTCGGGTTCTGGAGCCGTCTGAACCTGCGCGGTAAAACGTCTGAGTACCTGAGCCGCACGTCAATGTCCCAGGGTACACCGTCCTACACTCAGATTGATGTCGGTATGCGCTACAACGCCAACAAAAACCTGCTGGTTACTGCCGGTGTGTATAACGTGCTCGATAAGCAGATTGATTACGATACGTATGACACCGTGCTGGATGGCCGCCGCTATACCGTTGGCATGACCTACAGCTTCTGATCTGCCCATAAAAAAGCCCGCTCAACTGAGCGGGCTAAAAGAGAGGAAGTGCGGTTATTATTTAAATCGTTCCGGGAAATCCATTTCACTGTAGCGAACGAAGCGTGTTCCTTTCGTCAGTTTGTAGCCAAACCAGATGATCAGGAACAGCGGAATGCCAATATAGGTGGCCGTGACGGCGCCCCAGTCAATGGTGTCCGCAAGGAAGGCCTCATAGTTCTGACCCAGGGTAATAATCAGGCACAGAACGAAGGCGAAGATCGGCCCCAGCGGGAAGAATCCTGACCGGTACGGCAGGTTATTCAGATCATTCCCCTGCTTGACGTACCCGCGACGGAAACGGTAGTGGCTGATGGCAATGCCCAGCCAGGCAATGAAGCCCGTCATACCAGAGGTGTTCAGCAGCCACAGGTAGACCGTCTGGTTGCCGAACATGGAGGTCAGGAAACAGAGACCCGCAATCACCGTGGTCGCATACAGCGCGTTGCGTGGCACGCCACCGCGAGACAGTTTCGAGAAAATACGCGGCGCTTTACCGTCGCAGGCCAGGGTGTAGAGCATGCGGGTGGAGGCGTACATCCCGGAGTTACCCGCAGACAGTACCGCCGTCAGGATCACCGCGTTCATCACCGCCGCGGCTGAGAGCAGACCCGCGTGCTGGAAGACCAGCGTGAACGGGCTGACGCTGATGTCTTTTACGTCGTTACGCAGCAGGCTTGGGTCGGTATACGGAATGATCAGGCTGATAATCAGGATCGCGAACACATAGAACAGCAGGATACGCCAGAACACCTGACGCACCGCGCGCGGAATATTCTTCTCCGGGTTTTCGGATTCACCGGCCGCAATGCCAATCAACTCGGTACCCTGGAAGGAGAAGCCGACAATCATCGCCACGCCAATCATCGCCGAGAAGCCCCCGGCAAACGGCGCATCGCCTATTGTCCAGTTACTCCAGCCCGCCGGTTCAGCCCCTTTGAAAATACCAACGATCATCGCCACACCGACGACGATAAAGATGATGACGGTTGCCACTTTAATCAAAGAGAACCAGTATTCCGCTTCGCCGAAACCGCGCACGGAGATGTAGTTCAGCAGGAAGATGACCGCCAGGAACAGGGCGCTCCAGATCCAGCCGGGCGTGTCCGGGAACCACCAGGTCATTACCAGCTGTGCCGCGACGAGGTCAACGGCGATGGTCACCGCCCAGTTGTACCAGTAGTTCCAGCCCAGCGCGAAGCCGAAGCCTTCCTCAACGTATTTTTGTCCGTAGGTCGAAAACGAACCAGACACCGGCATGTATGCCGCCAGTTCGCCCAGGCTGGTCATCAGGAAGTAGACCATCAGGCCAATCAGGATATAAGAGAATAATGCCCCACCCGGGCCGGCTGCCGAAATTGTTGCGCCAGAGGCAACGAAAAGACCCGTACCGATGGAGCCGCCAATGGCGATCATCGTCAGGTGACGCGCCTTAAGTGCGCGACGTAGCGCGGGCGCTTGTGTGGTTTTAGTTTCTGAAACCATGTGAAAATGCTGTCCATTCAATAAATGAGGCGCGATTGTAGCAGACGATCTGCGTTGCTTCCGGCAGAAATACTCAGTTATAAGAGAGCTTCATGATTCGGCCAGGATTATAAGTAAAGCATAATTTTTCCCTCTCCCCTTTGGGGAGAGGGCCAGGGTGAGGGGCGCTTTTACATCTCGCAGTAGCGCAGAAAACGCTGGAGCGAGCTGGAAAGGTGTTTCTGACGATGATGGATGCACCACAGCGTGCGCACCAGCTTCGGCAGCGGAACGGGGATCTCAACCAGTGAGCCGGTTTCCAGCTGTTCGGCAATCACCCGTCGGGAAAGACAGCTAATGCCCAGACCATGGCGTACGGCATGCTTAATGGCCTCGGAGTTACCTAATTCCATCCCTAACTGGAACTGCGGTAGATGGGACAGCAGCAGATAATCGACAATCTCACGCGTGCCGGAGCCCTGCTCTCGCAGGATCCACTGCGCTTGCGCCAGCCGCTCCAGCGTGACCTCGCCCTGGAGTAAAGAAGAGGCCGGAGAGGCAAACACCACCAGCTCATCCTCCAGCCAGGGCTCCGCAATGATATCCACGTTGTGGCACGGCCCTTCGATAAGCCCGATGTCCACGCGGAAATCAATCACCGCGTTGATCACGTCCTGGCTGTTGCCGACGCTCATCTCCAGCGGCAGGGTCGGAAAATCCCGGCGGTAGCGGGCAATCACTTCCGGCAGGATGTAGTTACCGATCGTGCTGCTGGCGTAGACGCGAATAGCGCCGTTGTCCTCGCGGAACAGCTGTTCAATCTCCGTCGCCTGCTCCAGTAAAGCCAGGGCACGCGGATACAGCAGGCGGCCATGTTCGTTCACCACCAGCCGCTTCCCTACCCTGTCGAAAAGCTGGACGCCCAGTTGCCCTTCAAGATCGGTCAAGGCCGCGCTAACGGCGGACTGCGAGAGCGCCAGCATTTGTGACGCCTGGGTTGTCGAGCCGCTTTTCAGCACCTCGGCAAAAACTTCCAGCTGACGCAATGTAATGTGCATGGTTGCTTACCACTTATAAAGATTGATTATAAATATATAATCAATTTTATTTTTAAGCCAGAGCGCCGTAACCTTTAGCCAGACAAAGGAGAAGGTTATGTCAGAAATCACCTTACAACATCATCGTACAGTGTGGCACTTCGTGCCGGGTCTCGCGCTCAGCGCCGTGGTTACCGGCGTGGCCTTATGGGGCGGCAGTATACCGGCGGTTGCCGGTGCAGGGTTCAGCGCCCTGACGCTGGCCATTCTGCTCGGCATGGTGGTCGGGAACACCGTTTACCCGCACATCTGGAAATCCTGCGACGGCGGCGTGATTTTCGCCAAGCAGCATTTATTACGTCTCGGGATCATCCTTTATGGCTTCCGTCTCACCTTTTCGCAGATTGCGGATGTGGGTGTCAGCGGGATTGCCATTGACGTCCTGACCCTTTCGAGCACCTTTTTACTGGCGTGCTTTATCGGCCAGAAGATCTTTGGGCTGGACAAACAGACCAGCTGGCTGATCGGTGCGGGTAGCAGCATCTGCGGCGCGGCGGCGGTACTGGCAACAGAACCCGTCGTTAAAGCCGAAGCCAGTAAAGTCACGGTTGCCGTCGCGACGGTAGTTATCTTCGGTACGCTGGCGATCTTCCTGTATCCGGCCATGTATCCGCTGGTGGCGCACTGGTTTAGTCCGGAAACCTACGGCATTTATATCGGCTCAACCATGCACGAAGTGGCGCAGGTGGTGGCGGCAGGTCACGCCATTAACCCGGAAGCGGAAAACGCGGCGGTCATCGCCAAAATGCTGCGCGTAATGATGCTGGCCCCGTTCCTGATTTTCCTCGCGGCGCGGGTTAAACAGCTTGCTCCGGCAGGCGGCAGCGAGAAAAGCAAAATCACCATTCCGTGGTTTGCGATCCTGTTCATCGTGGTCGCTGTCTTCAACTCTTTCCACCTGCTGCCAAAAGCGATGGTGGATATGCTGGTCACGCTGGATACGGTCCTGCTGGCGATGGCAATGGCGGCGCTGGGCATCACCACGCACGTCAGCGCGCTGAAAAAAGCCGGGGCGAAACCGCTGCTGATGGCGCTGGTGCTGTTCATCTGGCTGATAGTTGGCGGCGGTGCGATTAACCTTGCGGTACACAGCCTGTTGGCATAAACCATCTCGTCCTTCTCCTGTTAACCCGTTATCATAGGCATTTCGGGTTAACAGGAGTCTTTTTATGAAATATGTTGGAGCGCACGTCAGCGCTGCCGGTGGCCTTGCGAATGCCGCCATTCGCGCCGCCGAAATCGAGGCGACCGCTTTCGCCCTGTTCACCAAAAACCAGCGCCAGTGGCGCGCAGCTCCCCTCACCGCGGAAGTGATTGATGACTTCAAAGCCGCCTGCGAGAAATACGGCTACGGGCCTGGCCAGATCCTTCCCCATGACAGCTACCTCATTAACCTCGGTCACCCGGTTGCCGAGGCGCTGGAAAAATCCCGCGAAGCGTTCTTGGATGAGGTTCAGCGCTGTGAGCAACTGGGGCTAACGCTGCTGAATTTCCATCCCGGCAGCCATCTGATGCAAATCGACGAAGACGCCTGTCTGGCGCGCATCGCCGAGTCAATTAACATGACGCTGGATAAAACCCAGGGCGTGACGGCGGTGATTGAGAATACCGCCGGTCAGGGCAGCAACCTCGGCTTTAAGTTTGAGCATCTGGCGGCGATCATCGACGGCGTGGAAGACAAATCCCGCGTGGGCGTGTGCATTGATACCTGCCACGCGTTTGCGGCCGGTTATGACCTGCGCACAACCGAGGCCACAAAAAATACCTTCGAGGAGTTCGAGCGTATTGTTGGTTTTAAATATCTTCGCGGTATGCACTTAAACGATGCGAAAAGCGCCTTTGGTAGCCGCGTTGACCGCCATCACAGCCTGGGCGAAGGCAACATCGGCCACGATGCGTTCCGCTTTATCATGCAGGACGCTCGCTTCGACGGTATTCCGATGGTGCTGGAAACCATCAATCCGGACATCTGGGCAGAAGAGATTGCCTGGCTGAAGGCACAGCAAACCGCTGAACAAGCGGCATAAAAAAAGCCGGGTTGCATTAGCACCCGGCTTTTTTATTGCTTACCGCTTACGCTGCTTTCGCCACAACTTCCGCTTCCGGACGTTTCAGCACCGCGTAAGAGAGGCCCGCCACCAGCGTACCGGCAACAATCGCCAGCAGATAACCCAGCACCGGCGTGATGGCGCCAGGGATCAGCAGGACAAACAGACCGCCGTGCGGCGCCATCAGTTTCGCACCTACGGCCATGGAGATAGCCCCCGTCACCGCACCACCCACGATACAGCACGGCAGAACACGCATTGGATCGCGCGCCGCAAACGGAATTGCGCCTTCGGTGATGAAGCACAGGCCCAGCACCAGCGCAGCTTTACCGCCTTCCTGCTGCGCTTTATCGAACTTACGACGGGCAATGATCGTCGCCAGGCCAAGCGCCAGCGGTGGCACCATACCTGCCGCCATGATCGCCGCCATCGGCGCGTAGGTCTGGGTACTCAGCAGGCCAACGCCAAACGCATATGCCGCTTTGTTCACCGGACCACCCATGTCGGTACACATCATACCGCCGAGGATTGCGCCCAGCAGCACCGCGTTCGCCGTCCCCATGGTTTGCAGCCAGTGGGTCAGACCTTCCAGAATGCCCGCGACCGGCTTACCGATCAGGTAAATCATCGCCAGACCGACCACCAGGCTGGAAATCAGCGGGATGATCAGGATAGGCTTCAGCGCTTCCATGCTCTGCGGCAGCTTCAGCTTCGAGCTGATCAGCTTCGCCACATAACCGGCGAGGAAACCGGCAATGATACCGCCGATAAAGCCAGAACCGGTGCTCACGGCCAGCATACCGCCGATAAGACCCGGCGTCAGACCCGGACGGTCAGCAATGGAGAAGGCGATAAAGCCCGCCAGCACTGGCACCATCAGCGCAAACGCGGAGCCGCCGCCAATCTGCATCAACGCGGCCGCCAGCGTGCCCGGCTCTTTAAACGCCTCGATACCAAAGGCGAAGGAGAGCGCAATACACAGGCCGCCCGCCACCACCATCGGCAGCATGTAGGACACGCCGGTCAGCAGGTGACGATACGCACCCGCAGACTCTTTTTTCCCTTCAGTCGCAGTTTTAGCCGCACCGGTTGCCTGATACGGTTTGGCTTCTGCCAGCGCCTTATCAAACTCCTGCGCGGTCTTCTTCAGCGCCAGGCCGGTAGAGGTACGGTACATCGGCTTGCCGGCAAACTTCGCCAGATCCACTTCGATATCCGCCGCCACAATCACCAGATCGGCTTCCGCCACCTCTTCAGGCGTGATGGCATTGCCCGCGCCAACAGAGCCGCGAGTTTCAACCTTCACCCACCAGCCACGTTTTTTCGCTTCGGTTTCAATGGCTTCAGCCGCCATAAAGGTGTGCGCCACACCTGTCGGGCAGGCCGTTACCGCAACAATGCGTTTCGGCCCAACGGCGGCAACCGGCGCCGCCTCAACAGGTGCGCTGTAAACCGTCGCATGACCTTTTGCTTCGCTCAGAAACAGTTCAGGATGTGCCACCGCGCGATTAATATCACCCAGCCACACTTTTTTGCCGTTCAGGGCGCTGTCAGCGGGGATTTTGTCGCCCAGAACAATCGCCATTTCAGCATCACCCGGGTTATCAATGATATCCAGGTGCGCTTTTTGTGCCGCCGCGCCCAGCAGGGTCTTCGCCATATAGGCACGAGCCTGTCCGAGACCGGAGTCAATGATCAGCAGCGTTTTCATTATTCCTCTCCTGCTGTTAGTTAAAAGGTTTTAAGTCAACGCGCGCCATCATCGCGGCTAACTGGGTACGATCGGTAATACCGACATTGCTCTGGCTCACGGCCAGGGCCGCAACGGCGGTAGCAAGACGTAAGGTATGTTCACTGGATTCGCGCATCAGCAGACCGTAGATCAGACCGCCAACCATCGAATCCCCGGCACCCACGGTGCTGACCACCTCCATTGAAGGCGGTTTGGCAATCCATTCCCCGGAGGCGTTAACCCACAGGGCACCTTCTGCACCCAGCGAAATCACCACGTGAGCGATACCCTGCTCGCGCAGCGCATGGGCAGCGTCAATCACATCCTTTAATTCTGGCAGCTTACGGCCCGCCCAGATCTCCAGTTCGCGGCGATTAGGCTTAACCAGCCACGGAGAGGCTTTCAGACCGGCGACCAGCGCGTCGCGGCTGCTGTCGAAAATAATGCACGGGCACTGGCTGCGCAGGCGCGTCATCCAGTCGGTGAACGCTTCCGGGCTGACGCCGGAGGGCAGACTGCCGCTGACGCACACCATGTCAAACTGGCCCAGCCAGCTCAGGGAATCGGCAACAAAGCGCTCCCAGTCAGCCGGGGTCACTTCGAAGCCGGAGAAGTTCAGATCGGTCACTTCACCGTCTTTCTCGGTCAGCTTAACGTTAATGCGGGTACGGCCCTGCACAACCTGAAAACGGTTGGCGATGCCCAACTCGCTGAACAGCTGCTGAAAACCGTCCTGGTTGTCTTTACCGAGGAAACCGCCAACGGTGACGTCGATGCCGAGATCTTTCAGCACCTTCGCCACGTTAATCCCTTTTCCTGCGGCATGCAGGCCGGTCGTCCGCACCAGGTTAACTTCGCCACGCTCAATTTCCGGGCAGAAGCCCACCAGATCGTAAGCCGGGTTCAGCGTAATGGTCGCAACACGTCTGCTCATTATGCGCCCTCCCCCAGACCGGCCGCGATGGCGTCGCCAATCGCTTTCAGCGCCTGTTCAGCATCCGCACCCTGCGCGGTAAAGCGCAGACGATGGCCTTTCTTCACGCCCAGCGCGACAACTTTCATCAGGCTGCGCCCGTTGGCTGGTTTACCCGAACCGTCCAGATTGGTCACGGTGATCTCACTTTCAAATTGTTTAATGGTATTCACCAGCATGGTGCCCGGACGGGCATGCAGGCCATGTTCGTTACGCACCACGTACTCTGCGCTCAGCAGGTCATCCGTCAGCGCATCGTCGCTGGTCAGCAGAGCCAGCACCGTCGCCGCGTCTGCGTTCAGCAGTTTTTCAGCTTTATTGTTCAGCAGCAGATCGCCCAGACGCTTCAGCACGGAAACCGGCTGATCGTCAGTCATGGCAACCGTTACCAGCATCGCGGCGCGTTCGCCGTCGGTCTCAAAGGCAACCGCAGCACGGCTGACCGCGATAGCGCTGCGCAGGTTACCTTCAGCGCTGTCGTTCAGCCAGATGCCCTGCCCCAGGTTTAATGGCTTATCATTGATTGCGCGCGTCACAAAAGCGGTATCCGCCGCACCGACCTCTTTCAGGCGAGCCGCATTCAGCGCCTGGAGCGTTACCAGATCGGACGCAACGACGTCCAGCGTCAGGGTTTCATTATCCAGCTTCAGCGCTTCGCTCTGTTTTTCGCCCATCAGCAGGGCACGCAGTTCTTCAGCAGTGGTGGCGGATTTAAGCTGTTCCGCGACGGCATCATCACTCAGCACGTGCGTCAGCTGACGCAGCAGGCCCAGGTGTTCGTCACCGCTGGCCGCGATGCCGATCGCCACATAAGCCACCTGACCCTCGCCCCACAGCACGCCCTGCGGGAACTGGAAGACCTGCACACCGGTTTTCAGCACCTGATCGCGGGTGTCCGTGGTGCCGTGCGGAATTGCAATACCGTTACCGAGGAAGGTGGAGGTCTGCTGTTCACGCGCCAGCATGCCGTTGACGTAGCCGTCAGCCACGTTGCCAGCCTGCACGAGCGCAGCGGCGACCTGGCGAATAGCCTCTTCTTTATTCCCGGCCTGTTCGCCCGGGTGAATATCCTGAACAGATAACTGGAACATGATTCTCCTCTCCTGCTGAAATTGAATCGTTTCAGCTTAACTGAGAAAATAGGCGCTAACCTGCTTCTTCAGGACATGCAAGATAGCGCTGAAACGTTTCAAGAAGTCTTGTCTTTTCTACAAAAGGTTGCAAGAAAAGTTACATTTCTTGTTGCAGAATTTAGAAGTGCAGCACATTTCTTCTTCAGTTCAGGGGATTTTGTTGATGTTCAGCAAACAGGTTCAGCACGCTTCAGCGAGGCGGCGCGAAAGTGAAATGCCATTTTGATTTTTTGTAGCAATCTTGACTTTACCCTCTGTTTATTTAATGACGGGCGGCGTAAACTCCGCCTCTCTCTGTTACTCGCAAAGACTGAACATGCATAACACCCCCGCTGCCGCCTCACCAAAGCCCTTTGATTTGACGTCAACGGCGTTTTTGATCGTTGCTTTCCTCACCGGTATTGCCGGTGCGTTACAAACGCCTACGCTGAGCCTCTTTCTGACCAACGAAGTCCACGCCCGCCCGGCGATGGTTGGCTTCTTCTTTACCGGGAGCGCCATCATTGGCATTTTTGTCAGCCAGTTTCTTGCCGGTCGTTCAGACCGCAAAGGCGATCGCAAAAGCCTGATCGTTTTTTGCTGCCTGCTCGGGGTATTTGCCTGCCTGCTGTTTGCCTGGAACCGTAACTACTTCATTCTGCTGTTCGTGGGCGTCTTCCTGAGCAGCTTCGGCTCGACCGCCAACCCGCAGATGTTCGCCCTTGCCCGCGAGCATGCCGACCACACCGGGCGGGAAGCGGTGATGTTCAGCTCGATACTGCGCGCGCAGGTGTCGCTGGCGTGGGTGATTGGCCCCCCGCTTGCCTACGCGCTGGCGATGGGTTTTGGCTTTACGGTGATGTACCTCAGCGCAGCCGTGGCCTTCGTGGTATGCGGCGCGATGGTCTGGTTCTTCCTGCCCTCCATGCGTAAAGAGCCGAAAGTGGCGACTGGTACGCTGGAAGCTCCGCGACGCAACCGCCGCGACGCACTGCTGTTATTCATTATCTGTACGCTGATGTGGGGAACGAACAGCCTCTATATCATTAATATGCCGCTGTTTATTATTGATGAGCTGCATCTGCCGGAGAAGCTGGCCGGGATCATGATGGGAACCGCCGCGGGGCTTGAGATCCCCACCATGCTGATTGCGGGTTATTACGCGAAGCGCTTCGGCAAGCGCTTTTTGATGCGCGTCGCCGCCGTAGCCGGGCTGCTGTTTTATGTCGGTATGCTGACGGTTCATACGCCAGCCCTGCTTCTGGCTTTACAGCTGCTGAACGCCATTTACATCGGTATTCTGGCCGGTATCGGCATGCTCTACTTTCAGGACCTGATGCCGGGTCAGGCAGGCTCTGCCACCACCCTTTATACGAATACCACCCGCGTGGGCTGGATTATTGCAGGCTCACTGGCGGGCGTTGTGGCTGAAATCTGGAACTATCATACGGTGTTCTGGATTGCGCTGGTGATGTGCGTCATGACGCTGAGCTGCCTGACGCGAATCAAAGACGTTTAAGGCGCGGTGAGCGCTTCCAGCTCAAGCAGATAAGTGATGGCCTGCTGGCGCGTACTGCCGCACATTTCGGCGGTTGGCTGGAGCCCGGAGCACACCTTCGGGCGTAAAGGCGAGCCAAAGATCATGCACAGGTTAGTGTCAGAGAGCTGAACGCAGCGGGTATTGGCAGGCTTGCCCGCCGGCATGCCTGGAATGGGGCTTGAGATGGACGGTGCGGTACAGCACGCGCCACAGTCGGAACGACAATCCATACATGCCCTCTGTTGGTGGCTGATACCCGCGCAGTCGGGCATTGCGCGCACAGTAACACCTTTTATGTATTGATAGCAAAACCCACGAATTCCGCTTGCCTGAAAGGCCGCGCGCGAGTAATTTGGCGCGATATTTTTTACCTCCCGTAAACAGGATTACTGCAATGCCAAGAGCGAACGAAATTAAGAAAGGTATGGTACTGAATTACAACGGCAAACTGCTGATTGTGAAAGATATCGACATTCAGGCACCCAGCGCCCGTGGCGCAGCAACGCTGTACAAAATGCGTTTCTCCGATGTCCGCACCGGCCTGAAAGTGGAAGAACGTTTTAAAGGCGACGATATCGTCGATACCGTAACCCTGACCCGTCGCTACGTTGATTTTTCCTACATTGACGGCAACGAATACGTGTTCATGGATAAAGAAGATTACACCCCGTATATCTTCACCAAAGATCAGATCGAAGAAGAGCTGCTGTTTATTCCTGAAGGTGGGATGCCGGACATGCAGGTGCTGACCTGGGATGGCGTGCTGCTGGCGCTGGAACTGCCGCAGACCGTTGATCTGGAAATTGTTGAAACGGCACCGGGCATCAAAGGCGCGTCTGCAAGTGCGCGTAACAAACCGGCTACCCTGACTACCGGTCTGGTCGTACAGGTGCCAGAGTACCTGTCGGCGGGCGAGAAAATCCGTATCCATATCGAAGAAAAACGCTATATGGGTCGTGCTGACTGATTGTGGCATTTGCCGGGTGGCGGCTACGCCTTACCCGGCCTACAAAAACACAAAAACCGGCCTCAGAGCCGGTTTTTCGTAGGCCCGGTAAGCGTAGCGCCACCGGGCAATGAGACTTAAAGAAGTTCAGGATACTTCGTCATTTTCAGCGCCAGCTCGATACCGCGCACTTCCGCCATCCCTTTCAGACGGCCAATCGCCGAATACCCTGGATTCGTTTTCTTGCGCAGATCGTCCAGCATCTGGTGCCCGTGATCCGGACGGAACGGGATAGGACGAACATCTCCTGCCTGCTTACGACGAACCTCTTCAGAGAGAATGGCATCCACCACCGCAACCATGTTCACGTCGCCGCCAAGATGGGCTGCTTCGTGGAAGGTTTTTGGATTCTCTTCACGGCAGGTTGCACGCAGGTGGGTGAAATGAATGCGATCGCCGAAGGTTTCGATCATCCGCACCAGATCGTTATCCGCCCGCACCCCATACGAGCCCGTACACATGGTAAAGCCGTTGTAGATGCTATCCACCGTCTCTTTTAGCCACTGCATATCTTCAATCGTAGACACAATACGCGGCAGGCCGAGGATAGGACGCGGTGGATCGTCCGGATGAACCGCCAGCCGCACGCCGACTTCTTCTGCCACCGGCACGATAGCGCGCAGGAAGCGCGCCATGTTTTCACGCAGCTGGTTTTTATCGATATCGCCATATTCCGCCAGGCGCGCGCGGAACTGATCGAGGGTATAGCCCTCTTCCGCCCCCGGCAGGCCCGCGATGATATTGCGAACCAGCTTCTCAATGTCCGCTTCACTGGCGGCATTGAACCACGCCAGCGCCTGCTGCTGCTCTTCGGCGGTGTAGTCTGCTTCCGCACCCGGACGCTTCAGAATGTGCAGCTCGAAAGCCGCAAAAGCGATTTGATCGAAACGCAGCGCCTTCGAACCATCGGCCATTACATATTCCAGGTCGGTACGCGTCCAGTCCAGAATCGGCATAAAGTTGTAGCAGACGGTATCAATACCGCAGGCTGCCAGGTTACGAATGCTCTGCTGATAATTCGCAATCCAGGTATCACACTCACCGGAGTGGGTTTTGATATCTTCGTGAACCGGAATACTTTCCACAACAGACCAGGTTAACCCCTTCTCTGCCAGCTGAGCCTGACGCTTTTGGATTTCCTCCACCGGCCACACCTGACCGTTCGGAATATGATGCAGCGCCGTGACCACACCCGTTGCGCCAGCCTGACGCACATCATCAAGAGAAACCGGATCGTTCGGCCCGTACCAACGCCAGGTTTGTTCCATTGCCCCACCCTCTCAAGTTGTTATACCAATACGTGTTACCTCAATGACGACTACCATACATGTTTAATCGAAGTGGTCAATACAGCGCGTGACATTGATTGATCAAACTCACATAACAGGGATATTTACGGCTTACCAATTTAATTTGTTGTCATATAACTTTACACTGGCATTGTTAATTAATGGTTAATCAGGTGTGTACTACATGAAGACTATTGCCTCCACCGCGCTTCCTGCTCATGTCCAGCAGCCCCGCTACGATCGCGAGCAGTTACGCTCCCGCATCGTCCATTTCGGTTTTGGCGCGTTCCACCGGGCGCATCAGGCGTTGTTAACAAACCGGGTACTGAATGCCAGAGGAGGCGACTGGGGAATTTGTGAGATTAGCCTCTTTAGCGGCGATGTCCTTATGCGCCAGCTCCGGGCGCAGGATCATCTGTTTACCGTTCTGGAGAAAGGTGCCGAAGGCAATCAGCCCATTATTATCGGTGCAGTAAAAGAGTGCCTGAACGCCAAACTCGACTCGCTGGCAGCCATTATTGAGAAGTTCTGCGAACCACAGGTGGCAATTGTCTCCCTCACCATTACCGAAAAAGGCTACTGCATCGATCCGGCGACGGGAAAACTGGATATGCAGAACAGCCGTATCCTGCACGATCTCGAGCATCCGTCTGAACCACATTCCGCACCGGGTATTCTGGTCGAAGCGCTTCATCGCCGCCGCGAGCGTGGCCTGCCGGCGTTTACCGTGCTCTCCTGCGACAATATTCCCGACAACGGCCACGTGGTGAAAAATGCCGTTCTCGGCATGGCCGGAAAGCGTTCCGCAGAGCTGGCCGCATGGATCGAGGCGCACGTGAGCTTCCCTGGCACCATGGTCGACCGAATCGTGCCCGCCGCCACCGACGCCTCACTCGCGGAAATCACCCAGGAACTTGGCGTTGAAGATCCCTGCGCCATCAGCTGTGAACCGTTCATTCAGTGGGTAGTGGAAGATAACTTTGTCGCCGGACGTCCGGAGTGGGAGGTTGCAGGCGTACAGATGGTTGAGGATGTCCTGCCCTGGGAGCAGATGAAGCTTCGGATGCTGAACGGCAGCCACTCCTTCCTCGCGTATCTGGGCTACCTTGCTGGCTACGCGCACATAAATGAATGTATGCAGGACGACAGTTTCCGCGAGGCTGCCCGCAGGCTGATGCTGAATGAGCAGGCCCCTACGCTGCGCATCACCAACGTTGATCTGACAGCCTATGCTGACAGCCTGCTTAACCGCTTCGCCAACCCGGCCCTTCAGCATCGTACATGGCAAATCGCCATGGACGGCAGCCAGAAGCTGCCTCAGCGCATGCTGGATGGGATCCGCATGCATCTTGAGCGTAACACCGCCTGGCCATTACTGGCGCTGGGGGTGGCGGGCTGGATGCGCTACGTCAGCGGTACGGACGAACAGGGCAACGCCATTGACGTCCGCGATCCGCTGAGCGACAAGTTTCAGGCCATTGTCGCCACCAGCAGCGACGCAGAACGCGTTAACGCCCTGCTGACGCTGAAAGAAATTTTTGGCGACGACCTGCCGCAAAACCCTGTCTTTGTCGACGCGATAGCCGGGGCGTACCGGCGCATCACCCGCCTCGGCGCGCGTCAGGCCGTTATCGAAACGTTAAAAATTTAGCGATTATTGCGTTTAAGGCGAACGGTTTTACGCTCCGTTCGCCCTTCCTCTTCTCAATGCCCGATTTTTTCGTCAGGATGATAGGTAGTTGCTACTACATCACAATTATTTATCGGAGCGCACGTGACCAAAACCAACCTGATCACCGGTTTTCTCGGCAGCGGTAAAACTACGTCCATTCTACATTTGCTGGCCAATAAAGATCCGGCGGAAAAGTGGGCCGTGCTGGTCAACGAATTTGGCGAAGTCGGCATCGACGGCGCGTTGCTCGCCGACAGCGGCGCGATGGTGAAAGAGATCCCGGGCGGGTGTATGTGCTGCGTGAATGGTCTGCCGATGCAGGTCGGGCTGAATACGCTGCTGCGTCAGGGCAAGCCTGACCGTCTGCTGATTGAGCCTACCGGGCTGGGTCATCCTAAGCAAATCCTTGATTTACTGACCGCCCCGGTATACGAGCCGTGGCTTGAGCTGCGTGCGACGCTTTGCCTGTTAGACCCCCGCCAGCTGCTGGATGAAAAAACGATCAACAACGACAATTTCCGCGACCAGCTCGCCTCGGCAGATATTATCGTGGCGAATAAATCCGATCGCGCGACGGCTGAGAGTCAGGCCGCGTTCGAGTCCTGGTGGCAGCAGGCTGGCGGTGGACGTCAATACGTGCAGACCACCCAGGGCAACATTGATGGCGCCCTGCTCGATCTTCCCCGCCTCAACCAGACGCAACTGCCTGCCAGCGCAGAGCATTCGCATAGCCACGGCGCGAAGCAAGGCCTGGCTGCACTGAGCCTGCCGGAACATCAGCGCTGGCGTCGAAATTTGAACAGCGGTCAGGGGCACCAGGCCTGCGGGTGGATCTTCGATGCCGATACGGTTTTCGACACCATTGGTATACTGGAATGGGCGAGACTGGCGCCGGTTGAGCGGGTAAAAGGGATCATGCGCACTCCGGATGGTCTGGTGCGCATTAACCGTCAGGGCGAGGATTTCTTTATTGAAACCCAGAATGTCGCGCCACCCGACAGCCGGATAGAGTTAATTAGTGCGGTTAATACCGACTGGAATGCTCTCCAGTCAAGCCTGTTGAAGCTTCGTTTAAGTTTGGGCGGCTAACGTTGCCCCTGATTTCACACATTGCTGAAGACTATGACGACTCGACTTCCTGCTATTTTATTGCTCAACGCTGCCGGTCTGGCGCTCTTTTTCTCCTGGTATATCCCGGCGGATCACGGTTTCTGGTTCCCGCTGGATTCCGGGCTGTTCCACTTCTTTAACCAGGCGCTGGCGAAGAGTGAAGCCTTCCTGTGGCTGGTGGCGATCACCAACAACCGCGCGTTTGACGGCTGTTCGCTGCTGGCAATGGGCTGTCTGATGCTCTCCTTCTGGCTGAAGGAAGACAAAACGGGTCGTCGCCGTATTCTGATTATCGGCCTGGTGATGCTGCTGACGGCCGTGATTATCAACCAGCTGGCGCAGCATCTGATGCCGGTTAAACGCGCCAGTCCGTCGCTCTTTTTCCCGAATATTAACCGCGTCAGCGAGCTGCTTCATATTCCAACCAAAGATGCCTCGAAGGACAGTTTCCCGGGCGACCACGGTATGATGCTGCTGATTTTTGCAGGCTTCATGCTGCGCTATTTTGGTAAAAAAGCCTTCGCCATCGCCCTGGTTATTGTGGTGGTATTTGCATTCCCGCGAGTGATGATTGGTGCTCACTGGCTGACAGATATCGCCGTAGGCTCCCTCACGGCGGTGTTAATTGGTTTACCGTGGGTGCTGATGACCCCACTGAGCGATCGCGTAATAGGTATTTTTGATCGCTATCTTCCCGGTAAATTTAAACAAGTCAGAAACAGATAAATAACGCAAATTAACACCATTCATCAGGGATCGTTTTCGGTCCCTGAGTCTCTTCTTTCCGGCGTCATTCAACGCTGTCATCATCCTGTCATACAATTCGTGATAAAAATGAAGCAATTGCAGGGATTATCGGTATGAATGGCGGCATTTTGAGCAATTCCGCGCTGTAACTTTGTGTATCACATTTTCTTATAAAAAATCGGACTTTTTTGCTCGCAATACCCCGTGCAATCGGTTAACCTCGAACTCGTTTTGCCCCACTGAGATAATTATTATCATGGTGAATAATTTTGTGCGTTGAGCCACAGTTTTCACCATAAAGAATTGTCTCATTGTGAACAGATAATTAGTCTCGTCACGGTTGGCATTTTTATAACGATATTTTCGTTAAGGACTTCAAGGGAAAACAAACAAAATGGTCAAATCTCAACCAATCTTGAGATATATCTTGCGGGGGATCCCGGCGATTGCAGTGGCGGTTCTGCTTTCGGCATGTAGTACGACGAATACCGCGAAGAATATGCATCCTGAGACGCGTGTTGTGGGAATGGAAGATTCCTCTTCACTGCAAGCCTCTCAGGATGAATTTGAAAATATGGTACGTAATCTCGACGTTAAGTCGCGTATTATGGATCAGTATGCTGACTGGAAAGGCGTGCGTTACCGTCTGGGCGGCAGCACCAAGAAAGGCATCGATTGTTCCGCTTTCGTACAGCGTACGTTCCGTGAGCAGTTTGGGTTAGATCTTCCGCGTTCTACCTATGAACAGCAAGAGATGGGCAAATCCATTTCGCGCACTAAACTACGCACGGGCGATTTAGTCCTGTTCAGAGCAGGTTCAACCGGTCGACACGTTGGCATCTATATCGGTAACGATCAGTTTGTCCATGCTTCCACCAGCAGTGGTGTGACGATTTCCAGCATGAACGAACCTTACTGGAAGAAACGCTACAACGAAGCTCGCCGCGTTCTGAGCCGTAGTTAATATTGTTGTCGTATCGTTGGTTATCCCTTGGCTGGCGATACGATAAAAAAAGCACTGCTCCGGCAGTGTTTTTTTTTGCCCGTTACACTGATAACTATCCAGCGGCATTTCAGGAATCACGACATCTATGTTTACCCGCTACTTCTCCAGCAACCGCAAGATACTGTTTATCAGTTTCCTTACGGGGTTATTCACTGCCCTGCTTCTGGGAGCATTACAGTTTTACTGGAGTTATCACAAGCGAGAAGTCAGATTCGATACTCTCATTACCGATTTAAGCGTCTACATGGAGAGCTATTTCGATGAGCTCAAAATGTCGATTGATACGCTCCAGCCACTCACGCTGAACAGCTGCGAGGAAGTGAGTGCCGCCCTGACATCCCGGGCGGCCTTTAGCATCAACGTGCGCGCCTTTTTGCTGGTCAGGGATAAACAGGCCTTCTGCTCCTCGGCAACAGGCCCGATGAATACCCCGATGGAAAAGCTTATCCCTCAGCTACATATCAGCAAACCTGTTGATATCGCGCTCCTGCCGGGCACGCCAATGCTGCCGGATAAGCCCGCGATCGCCATCTGGTATCGCAATCCGCTGGTGAAAGACGGCGGCGTGTTTACGTCCGTCAACCTCAACCTGTCGCCCTATCTTCTCTATACGTCACGTCAGGATGAATTTGCCGGGATATCGATCGTCATTGGCGATTCCGCGTTATCTACACAGTCCGGAATGCTGATCCAGGCGCGGGATTTGCCTGACGTCCCTGCCCGTAGCGCCACGCTGAAAAATATTCCATTGACCGTTAACGTTTATGCGCAAGCCTGGACAACCGATGAACTGCTCTACGCGGTGTTTTTCGGACTGGTCTGCGGTATCGCGGCGGGCCTGTTGAATTTCTATATTCTTACTATCCGTCTCAATCCGGGGAAAGAGATCCTCACGGCCATCAAGCACGACCAGTTTTACGTGGTCTATCAACCCGTCGTGGATGCGCAGTCGCTCAGAATGACCGGGCTGGAAGTCCTGATGCGCTGGAAGCATCCGGTGATGGGCGAAATTCCACCGGATGCCTTTATTAACTTCGCTGAAGCGCAGAAGCTGATTGTCCCGCTGACGCTGCATCTTTTTGACCTGATTATCCGCGATGCCCCTGTCCTGCAAACGGTGCTCCCGCCTGGGGCCAAGTTTGGGATCAACATCGCGCCCGGGCATCTGCATGCGGAAAGCTTTAAAGAGGATATGCGCGCGTTTCTCGCCGCCCTTCCGCCCGATCACTTCCAGATTGTGCTGGAAATAACCGAGCGCGACATGATTAACCACCGCGAGGCAAATCAGCTGTTCGAATGGCTGCACAATGAAGGTTTTGAAATCGCCATCGATGATTTTGGCACTGGCCACAGCGCGCTGATCTATCTGGAACGCTTCACGATGGATTACCTGAAAATTGACCGTGGCTTCGTGAATGCCATCGGGACTGAAACCGTCACCTCGCCAGTGCTTGACGCGGTGCTGACGCTGGCAGAACGTCTGAATATGATAACCGTCGCCGAGGGTGTTGAAACGCCCGAGCAGGCGGCGTGGCTGCGCGAGCATGGCGTAAACTATCTTCAGGGCTACTGGATTGGCCGCCCGATGCCGCTGGAGCAGTTCAGGACGTGGCAACCCGATATCACGCTCGGGGAATAATTTCACAATCACGGCGCTGTCCCTTATTATTCTGTTCAACCGAGCCTGTCTGTGAACAAAGGGATCCGCCGCACTATGATTATGCGCGTTGTGTTGACGCTGTTGGCGCTGGTGAGCCTGTCGAGCCAGGCGCAGACCATCAAAGAGAGCACGGCCTTTGCCGTCATTGGCGAGCCGAAGTACGCGGTTAACTTTAACCACTACGATTACGTCAACCCAGCCGCCCCGAAAGGCGGAAACGTGACGCTTTCCGCCACGGGAACATTTGACAACTTTAACCGCTTTGCCCTGCGCGGCGTAGCGGCAGCGCGTACCGAATCCCTCTATGACACGCTGTTCGTCACCTCCGACGACGAGCCCGGCAGCTATTATCCCCTGGTCGCCGAGAACGTACGTTACGCCGAAGATTTCAGCTGGGCAGAAATCGCGATTAATCCGCGGGCGCGTTTTCACGACGGTACGCCGGTTAGCGCCCGCGACGTGGCGTTCACCTTTAATAAATTTATGACCGAAGGCGTGCCGCAGTTTCGTCTGGTGTACAAGGGCACCACGGTGAAAGCCATCGCCCCGCTGACCGTGCGAATCGAACTCCCTGAGGCGAACAAAGAGAATATGCTGAGCCTGTTCTCCCTGCCCGTCATGCCCGAATCCTTCTGGAAAAACCATAAGCTGAGCGATCCCCTCTCTACCCCGCCGCTGGCCGGAGGGCCGTATCGCATTACCGACTGGCGAATGGGCCAGTATGTGATCTATTCCCGTGTGAAAGATTACTGGGCAGCCACGCTGCCGGTAAACCGGGGCCGCTGGAACTTCGATACAATCCGCTACGACTACTACCTGGATGATAACGTGGCCTTCGAGGCATTTAAGGCAGGCGCATTTGATTTACGTGTCGAGAACAGCGCCAAAAACTGGGCGACCCGCTATATCGGAAAAAATTTCGCGAAAGGCTATATCGTTAAAGACGAACACAAAAACGAATCCGCGCAGGACACGCGCTGGCTGGCGTTTAATATTCAGCGCCCGGTTTTTTCCGATCGTCGGGTGCGTGAAGCCATTACTCTGGCGTTTGATTTCGAATGGATGAACAAAGCGCTGTTTTACGGAGCCTACAGCCGGGCGAACAGCTATTTCCAGAATACTGAATATGCCGCCCGTGATTATCCCCACGCGGACGAGCTGGTTTTGCTGGCGCCATTGAAAGCGGAGCTACCGCCGGAGGTGTTCACCCGCATATTTGAACCGCCCAAATCCGACGGAAACGGGTTCGACCGGGACAACCTGCTGAAAGCCAGCAGCCTGCTGGATGACGCTGGCTGGGTGCTGAAAAATCGGCAACGGGTTAATGCGCAAACCGGTAAACCGCTCAGCTTCGAACTGCTGATTGCCTCTGGCGCAAACGATCAGTGGGTGCTGCCGTTTAAGAAGAACCTTGCCCGGCTTGGCGTCACTATGAATATCCGCCAGGTCGATATGGCCCAGTTGACTAACCGCAAGCGCAGTCGCGATTACGATATGATGCAGACCCTGTGGGCCGCCCAGCCGTGGCCGAGTTCAGATCTGCAAATCTCCTGGGCATCGGGGTATATCGACTCCTCCTACAACGCCCCGGGCGTAAAGAGCCCGGTGATTGATGCGCTGATTGCAAAAATTGTGGCCGCTCAGGGCGATAAGAACAAGCTTCTGCCGCTTGGCCGCGCGCTCGATCGGGTATTAACCTGGAACTATTACATGCTGCCGATGTGGTATATGGGCGAAGATCGCGTGGCCCGCTGGGATAAATTCTCCCTGCCTGCCGTTCGCCCGGTTTACACCCTCGGCTTTGACACCTGGTGGTATGACGTGAATAAAGCCGCAAAATTGCCCGCAGAGCGGCGTTAAGGAGTGACGATGGGCGCTTATCTTATCCGCCGGCTGCTGTTAGTGATCCCGACGCTGTGGGCCATCATTACCATTAACTTTTTTATCGTCCAGATCGCCCCCGGCGGTCCGGTGGACCAGGCGATTGCGGCAATAGAATTTGGTCACGCTGGCGGCATGCCGGGCGGCGGCGGCGAAGGAATGGGGGCCAGCCATGCCCGGACGGGCGTGGGCAACATCAGCGAAAGCCACTACCGGGGCGGTCGGGGACTGGATCCGGAGGTGATCGCCGAGATCACCCATCGCTATGGTTTTGACAAGCCGCTGCACGAGCGCTATTTCAGGATGCTATGGGATTATGTCCGTTTCGATTTTGGCGACAGCCTGTTTCGCAGCGCCTCGGTGTTAACCCTGATCAAACAAAGCCTGCCGGTTTCCATCACGCTCGGACTGTGGGGGACGCTGATTATTTATCTGGTCTCCATTCCGCTGGGGATAAGGAAAGCGGTCTACAACGGTAGCCGTTTCGATATCTGGAGCAGTACGTTTATTATCATCGGCTACGCTATTCCGGCGTTTCTGTTTGCCGTGCTGTTGATTGTGTTTTTCGCAGGCGGCAGTTATTTCGACCTCTTCCCGCTGCGCGGGCTGGTCTCCGCGGATTTCAGCACGCTGCCGTGGTATCAGAAAATCACCGATTACTTCTGGCACATCACGCTGCCGGTGCTGGCGACGGTCATCGGCGGTTTTGCGGCGCTTACGATGCTGACCAAAAACGCCTTTCTTGATGAGATCCGCAAACAGTACGTCGTCACCGCGCGCGCCAAAGGCGTCGGTGAAAAGCAGATCATGTGGAAGCACGTTTTTCGTAACGCCATGCTGCTGGTGATTGCAGGTTTCCCCGCCACGTTCATCAGTATGTTTTTTACCGGCTCGTTGCTGATAGAAGTGATGTTCTCGCTCAACGGATTAGGGCTGCTGGGCTATGAGGCCACCGTCTCCCGTGATTATCCGGTGATGTTTGGCACACTCTACATTTTCACCCTGATCGGCCTGCTGCTGAACATCATCAGCGATATCAGCTATACGCTGGTCGATCCCCGTATCGATTTTGAGGGCCGCTGATGTCGCGTTTAAGCCCCGTCAATCAGGCCCGCTGGGCGCGCTTTCGCCACAACCGTCGCGGCTACTGGTCGCTGTGGATCTTCGCCGTCCTGTTCGCTTTAAGTATGTGTTCGGAACTGATTGCCAACGATAAACCCCTGCTGGTGCATTTCAAAGACCGCTGGTATGTACCGGTGCTTACTACCTATAGCGAAAGCGATTTTGGCGGCCCATTTGCGACGCCAGCCGAGTACCAGGATCCCTGGTTACGTGAGCAGATAGCGCAGCACGGCTGGGCTATCTGGGCACCGATTCGTTTTGGCGCGAACAGTATTAACTTCGCCACGTCTACCCCCTTCCCTTCGCCGCCTTCCGCGCAAAACTGGCTGGGAACGGACGCCAACGGCGGCGATGTGCTGGCGCGCATCCTCTATGGCACCCGCATCTCGCTCCTGTTTGGGCTGCTGCTGACGCTCTTTAGCAGCGTAATGGGCGTTGTGGCGGGCGCCGTGCAAGGCTATTACGGGGGTAAAATAGATTTATGGGGACAGCGCGTGATTGAAGTCTGGTCCGGTATGCCAACGCTGTTTCTGATTATCCTGCTGTCCAGTGTGGTACAGCCTGGCTTCTGGTGGCTGCTCGGGATCACCGTCCTGTTCGGCTGGATGGCGCTGGTCGGCGTGGTGCGCGCGGAGTTTCTGCGCACGCGGAATTACGACTATATTCGCGCCGCGCAAGCGTTAGGCGTGAGCGATCGCGCAATCATCTTCCGCCACATGCTTCCCAATGCGGTGGTGGCGACCCTCACCTTCCTGCCGTTTATTTTGTGCAGCTCCATTACCACCCTGACGTCGCTTGATTTTCTTGGTTTCGGTTTGCCACTGGGCTCACCGTCCCTTGGCGAACTGCTGTTGCAGGGCAAAAACAATCTCCAGGCCCCCTGGCTGGGCATCACCGCATTCCTCTCCGTGGCGGTGCTGCTTTCCCTGCTGATTTTTATTGGCGAAGCCGTGCGCGATGCCTTCGATCCCAACAAGGCGGTATGACATGACCCGGCCTCTTCTGAGCATTGAAAACCTGTCGATTGCGTTTTCAAAGCAGGGCGAATCACGCACGGTAGTGACGGATTTATCGTTGCAGATCCAGCGCGGAGAGACGCTGGCGCTGGTCGGGGAATCCGGTTCCGGTAAAAGCGTCTCGGCACTTTCGGTGCTGCGCCTGCTCCCCTCCCCGCCGGTCAGCTATCCGCAGGGGGATATTCTGTTCCATGGACAATCGCTGCTGAACGCTGACGAGCAAACCCTGCGCGGCATTCGTGGCAATAACATCGCCATGATTTTTCAGGAGCCGATGGTGTCGCTCAACCCTCTGCATACGCTGGAAAAACAGCTCTATGAAGTGCTGTCCCTTCATCGGGGAATGCGTAAAGAGGCAGCGCGGGGTGAAATTCTGGACTGCCTTGAACGCACCGGTATTCGTCATGCGGCGAAACGGCTGAACGATTTCCCGCACCAGCTTTCCGGCGGCGAGCGCCAGCGCGTGATGATCGCAATGGCCCTGCTCACGCGCCCCGAACTGCTGATTGCCGATGAACCCACCACCGCGCTGGACGTCACGGTGCAGGCGCAAATTCTGCAACTGCTGCGCGAGCTTCGCGACGAGCTGAAAATGAGCCTGTTGTTCATTACGCACAACCTGAGCATCGTGAAAAAGCTTGCTGACACGGTGGCCGTGATGCAAAACGGCCGCTGCGTGGAACAGAACCGGGCATCCGTCCTGCTGAACGCGCCTCAGCACCCGTATACACAGCGCCTGCTCGATAGCGAACCCGCTGGCGACCCGGTTCCGCTTAACGCTGACTGCGCGCCGTTGCTGAGGGTTGAGGGGCTGTCGGTGTCATTCCCGATCCGCAAAGGCATTCTCCGTCGCGTGGTCGATCACAATCATGTCCTGAAAGACATGAGTTTCGCTCTGCGTCCGGGCGAGTCGCTTGGGCTTGTGGGCGAATCCGGCTCGGGCAAAAGCACCACTGGCCTGGCGCTGCTGCGCCTGATCGCCTCTCAGGGAAGCATTGTCTTTGACGGCATGCCGCTGCAAAACCTGAATCGCCGGATGATGCTTCCTGTCCGCCCGCGGATGCAGGTGGTATTTCAGGATCCAAACTCTTCGCTTAACCCGCGCCTGAGCGTATTACAGATTATTGAAGAGGGCCTGCGCGTCCACCAGCCGACAATGACGGCGCAACAGCGTGAAATCGACGTGAAGCGGGTGATGGCGGAAGTGGGTTTAGATCCCGAGACCCGGCACCGGTATCCGGCTGAGTTTTCTGGCGGACAGCGCCAGCGTATAGCGATTGCCCGCGCACTGATCCTGAAACCGGAGCTGATCGTGCTGGACGAGCCAACCTCTTCCCTGGACCGCACCGTGCAGGCGCAAATTCTGGCGCTGCTGAAGGGGCTACAGGAAAAGCATCGGCTGGCCTATATCTTTATCAGCCACGATTTACAGGTGGTGCGTGCGCTTTGCCATCAGGTGGTGGTATTGCGGCAGGGAGAAGTCGTTGAGCAGGGAGAGTGCCAGCGCGTATTCACCGCGCCGACGCAGGATTACACGCGCCAGCTATTGTCCGCTGACTAGCACTCAGAAAGGGTATTGACCGGAGAACGGCTCGGCAATGGCCACGCCGAAGTTTTTCAGACGACAGGTGGCGGCAAACTCATCCTGGCTGTTAACAAACAGGCACGGCTCACCTTCGCATTCCAGCACGGAG
This sequence comes from Enterobacter sp. MGH 38, assembly GCF_000492855.1. Lineage (NCBI taxonomy): Bacteria > Pseudomonadati > Pseudomonadota > Gammaproteobacteria > Enterobacterales > Enterobacteriaceae > Enterobacter > Enterobacter sp. MGH 38. The sequence goes on from NZ_KI535608.1 coordinate 2,139,477, forward strand.
CTGTCCACTTCTATGTCCGTCAGCGCCTGGCTGAGACGTTCCATAACCGGCCACGCATTTTCATCGCTCGGGCTGAGCAGTTTGAGCGCCACCAGGCAATTATCCTCCCCGGCAACGCTTTGCGGAATCGGTTCAACTTTCGAACCTGCAAAACCCGTCGACCAGCGATAGCTCTGGGGCAAGCGATGGACAATGGAGAGTTGTAATGTATTCACGTTCAGATCCCCGGAAGCAAATTTACTTCACAATTTATTTACATTTATAGTAACACATCATCGCCAACCTGCACTGTTTAGCGGATTTTATAGGCGTTGCAGGCTCGCGTCGGCGCTATATGTACCCGTTTCTGCGATCTAACTCAACCTTTTTAAATACAATGATGTGACTTTTTACATAAATAGATTTTACATAAAAGAAACAAACACAGGGTAAACGAACGTAGGGTTGGTTGATATGGGTCAACAAAAAGGCCCGTATCGGGCCTTAAGTGGTCATTTATGCGCCGTCTTTCGCGGCCGGCTGGCGTAAAGATAAAAAAGAATGGAGCAGGTCGCGCAGAGGGCAATCGCCCACAGCATCGGCCAGGCGGTATTAAACGTCGCCGTCGAGAGCAGCGCCCCGACTATCGCGCCAATCCCGAAACGGAACGTTCCTGCCAGCGACGAGGCGGTACCCGCCATATGCGGGAATTCGTCGAGGATCACCGCCATCGCGTTGGATGAAACCATCGACACGCAGCCGACAAACGCCGCCACGCCCACCACCAGCGCCCAGAAACCGACGCCCAGCAACGCGCTCAATACCAGCCAGATAGCCATCACGAACTGGATCCACAGCCCGGCGCGGAACATATTCAGCGCCCCAACCCGCCGGACAAAGCGGCTGTTGATAATGGTCATCACAAACAGGAACACAATATTCAGCGCGAAGTAGTAACCAAAATGCTGGGGTGACACATGGTTCAGTTCGATGTACACAAACGGCCCCGCACTCAGGAACGAGAACATTCCGGCAAAGCTGAAGCCGCTGGCAAGCATATAACTGAGCACACGCTTATGGCGAAACAGCGAGGCAAAGTTGCCAAGCGTGGTGCGAACGTGGAACTTCTGACGTCGCTCGACCGGCAGCGTTTCATCGATAAAGACGAAGATCATCACCGAGGCCAGCAGCGCGGCAATCGCCAGGATCCAGAAAATCGCATGCCAGCTGAACCAAACCAGCACCGCCCCGCCCACCATGGGGGCGACCAGCGGCGCAATTGTCGTGACCAGCATGACGAACGACATCATGCGTGAGAACTCTTCCTTCGGGTAGACGTCGCGCATCAGCGCGTTAATTACCACGCTTGCCGCAGCCGCCGCCAGGCCATGGAAGAAACGCATCACAATCAGCTGATCGATACTCTGCGCCAGCGCGCAGGCCACCGCCGCCGCGGCAAATATCAATGTCCCCCCCAGAATAACTGGTTTACGCCCCAGGCTGTCGGCCATTGGGCCATAAAAGAGCTGACCGAGGGCAAAACCAAGAATGTAGGTGCTGAGCGTCATCTGCGCGCTGCCTGCCGGTACGCCAAACTGCGCGGAAATCACCGGCAGCGCGGGCAGATACATATCGATAGACAGCGGCATCAGCATGGCCAGCAGGCCAAGGATAAATACAATTTTAAACGACGAGTGTGGCCTGGTGGTCACAGAGTTCTCCTGAATTTAGCGTGAAGGCAGCCCGACGCTGGCAATCTCTTCTTCCGTCAGCGGGCGATATTCCCCTGGCGCCAGGTCTGGATCGAGTTCAATCGCGCCGATACGTTCACGATGCAGCCCCACAACGTGGTTGCCCACGGCGGCAAACATCCGTTTCACCTGGTGATAGCGGCCTTCACTGATGGTCAGGCGCACGTCGGTTGGAGTGATGATTTCCAGCACCGCCGGTTTGGTCAGATCTTTTTCATTATGCAGCTGAACGCCTTTTGCGAACTGCTCTGCCGTGTCATCCGAGACCGGAGACTCAAGCGTCACCCGATAGGTTTTCTCACAGTGATGGCGCGGGGAGGTGATGCGATGCGACCACTGGCCGTCATCGGTCATCAGCACCAGGCCGGTGGTATCGATATCCAGTCGCCCTGCCGCATGCAGCTTGTGCGCCACAGGTTCGTCGAGGAAGTAGAGCACCGTCGGGTGATCCGGATCGTCCGTTGAACAGACGTAACCTTCCGGTTTGTTGAGCATGAAGTAGCGCGGACCATTCTGCTGGGTCAGCGGGTTGCCGTCATACTCCACCTGGTGCTCAGGCTGGAGTTTAAAAGCGCTGTCTTTCACAATGTCGCCGTCCACGGTTACGCGGCTGGCGCGAATTTCACGCCCGGCAATAGCGCGGCTTACGCCGAGTTGCTGAGCGATAAACTTATCAAGTCGCATGAAATCTTTTTAGCCTTAATGGTGCTGGAAGTCGGACTACGCGTCCGAAAAAGAAGCAGTCAGAAACAGTTCAGTATAATGGTCTGGTTGCGCCACTCAAGGGAAAAAGTTTCGTGGCATACTATATGCGAGTTAACTGAATAGAGAAGCCATGACGTTCACATTACGCCCCTATCAGCAGGAAGCCGTTGATGCCACCCTCGCCTGGTTTCGCAAGCATCGGGAGCCCGCCGCCATCGTACTCCCGACCGGAGCCGGCAAAAGCCTGGTGATTGCCGAACTGGCGCGCCTGGCCCGCGGACGCGTGCTGGTGCTGGCGCACGTCAAAGAGCTGGTGGCGCAAAACCACGCCAAATATTGCGCGCTCGGCCTGGAGGCCGACATTTTTGCCGCCGGACTGAAGCGCAAAGAGAGCCACGGAAAAGTGGTGTTTGGCAGCGTACAATCCGTTGCGCGCAACCTGGAACTGTTTCGCAGCGAGTTTTCCCTGCTGATTGTCGATGAGTGTCATCGCATCAGCGATGACGACGACAGCCAGTATCAGCAAATCCTCACTCATCTGAAAAAGGTGAATCCTCACCTCCGTCTGCTTGGCCTCACCGCCACGCCGTTTCGTCTGGGCAAGGGCTGGATTTATCAGTTTCATTATCACGGCATGGTGCGTGGCGATGAAAAGGCCCTGTTCCGCGACTGTATCTATGAGCTTCCGCTGCGCTACATGATCAAGCACGGCTACCTGACGCCGCCGGAGCGGCTGGATATGCCCGTCGTGCAGTACGATTTCAGCCGCTTACAGGCGCAGAGCAACGGGCTGTTCAGCGAGGCAGATCTTAACCATGAGCTGAAAAAACAGAAGCGGATCACGCCGCATATCATCAGACAGATTGAAGAGTTCGCACAAACGCGCAAAGGGGTGATGATTTTTGCTGCCACTGTCGAACACGCGCGCGAAATTACGGGGCTGCTGCCCGCCGACGACGCGGCGTTAATTACCGGTGAAACCCCCGGCCCGGAGCGCGACAGCCTGATCGAGGACTTCAAAGCTCAGCGGTTCCGCTATCTGGTGAATGTCTCCGTACTAACCACCGGCTTTGACGCCCCGCACGTCGACCTGATTGCGATTCTTCGCCCGACGGAATCCGTCAGCCTGTATCAGCAGATTGTTGGCCGCGGGCTGCGTCTGGCGCCGGGCAAAACCGACTGTCTGATCCTTGATTACGCCGGTAACCCGCACGATCTCTATTCGCCAGAAGTAGGCACGCCAAAAGGCAAGAGCGACAACGTTCCCGTTCAGGTTTTTTGCCCTGCCTGCGGGTTTGCCAACACCTTCTGGGGGAAAACCACCGCCGACGGCACGCTGATTGAACATTTTGGCCGCCGCTGTCAGGGCTGGTTTGAAGACGATGAAGGCCATCGCGAACAGTGTGATTTCCGCTTCCGCTTCAAAAACTGCCCGCAGTGCAACGCTGAAAACGACATTGCCGCCCGCCGCTGTCGGGAGTGCGACACGGTCCTGGTCGACCCGGACGACATGCTGAAAGCAGCGCTGAAACTAAAGGATGCGCTGGTGCTGCGCTGTTCCGGCATGGCCTTACAACCCGGCGCGGATGAAAAAGGCGAGTGGCTAAAAATCACCTATTACGACGAGGATGGCGCAGACGTCAGCGAGCGGTTCCGGGTCCAGACGTCCGCCCAGCGCACCGCGTTCGAGCAGCTCTTTATCCGCCCGCATACCCGCACGCCTGGCGTACCGCTGCGCTGGCTAACCGTTGCCGATATCGTGCGCCAGCAGGCGTTGCTGCGGCATCCTGATTTTGTTGTCGCCCGCAAAAAAGGGCAGTTCTGGCAGGTACGTGAGAAGGTCTTTGACTATGAAGGACGCTTTCGCCGGGCAAACGAATTGCGCGGTTAACGGGACTTTTCGTTGATGTGCGAGCTATTTGAGTATAAAATGCCGCCCGCTTCACATCCGTGAGGCAGAACACTCACCTGCTGCTGGGTCGCCTGTAGTAGGGTTTTAAATACAGAGAGAAATCAATGTTCACTATCGAAGCAGAAGTACGTAACGTGCAGGGTAAGGGTGCGAGCCGCCGCCTGCGTACCGCAAACAAGTTCCCGGCTATCGTTTACGGTGGCGAAGCTGCTCCAGTTGCTATTGAACTGGATCACGACAAAGTATGGAACATGCAGACCAAAGCTGAGTTCTACAGCGAAGTTCTGACCATCGTTGTTGGCGGTAAAGAAGAAAAAGTGAAAGTTCAGGCTGTTCAGCGTCACGCGTTCAAGCCAAAACTGACTCACATCGACTTCGTTCGCGCGTAATCGCAAACCTGTCGAGAAAAACCCCGCGTTTGCGGGGTTTTTTTATGGCTGTTACTTACCGCCTGAGGTGCGACGCTGAAGCTGGTCGCGCAGATTCGGCGGCGTGCCTTTAATGGTCAGCGTGTCGGTGGCCGGGTCCCAGAAGATACGTTCCCCGAGCAGCATGGCATCAAAGTTAATGGTTAACCCACCGCCGCTACCGGCAAATTTCGTCAGCTGACGCAGCGTACTGCGATCCGCCGGGAAGCTCTCTTCCAGCTCATAGCCTTTTTCCGCGGTAAATTCCTGGAAGCTGACTTCGCTGACGCCTGCCAGCTCTTTGGACAGCGACTCCAGCTCAATCTCTTCCCCGGCCTGTAACTGCTCGTTGCAGTAGCTGTAAACCTGCTGACGCACGTTTTGACGCTCAGATTTATCAAGCTGCGCCTCAGCCGTAAAGTCATCCACCGCCTGGAGGAGACCTTTGTTCTGCGCTTTGGCATTCAGCCCTTCGCTGGCACCGAGGAAGTCCATAAAGAAATCGGCCACTTTGCGGCCCACGCGACCTTTAAGGAAGGTCAGGTAGCGCGTCGATTCCGGGTTGGTTTCCCATTCGGTTAAATCGATACGCGCCACAATATCCGCATGGTTGATATCCAGGTAGTGCGTTGAGCTGATATCCAGCTGCTCGTTCACGCGCATGCTGCTTAAGTTATTCAGCACGGTGACCAGCAGATACTCTACCGCCAGATAGCGGTAGTGGCAGAACAGGACGATACCGCCATCGGCGAAGGGATATTTCGCCAGTTCGTCACGCAGACGGCCAGTAGCAGCGCGGCTGAATGCCAGGAAATCCTCTTCGCCCTGACGTTGCAGGCGCAGGCTATCCGCCAGTTCGCTCTCTTCGCTGAACAAGCCATAGGCTTTATTTTTCGCGCTGTAGACGCGATGCAACTCCGCCATCATCTCGACAACGGTAGGCGTTGGTTCCAGTAACGAATCGCGCAGCACCACTTCAAGGGTTTGCTCATCACGCTTGATAAGCTGGTGCAAGGCAATCTGGTTGATTTCCAGACTCATGATAAACTCTCCTTTTAGACCGGGCGGTATTCAACCACCACCAACGCATGTGTGCAACAGAAGATAAAAAAGGGGAAAAAAAGCTGTTGCTACGGTAATATGTCGCCCTTCTCTCAACAAACTGATTTTGATTTATGCCACAACATTCCCGCTACAGTGACGAACACGTTGAACAACTGCTCAGTGAGCTGGTCAACGTACTGGAAAAACATAAAACGCCAACCGATCTCTCCCTGATGGTTTTGGGAAATATGGTTACCAACCTGATCAATACCAGCGTTGCTCCGGCTCAGCGTCAGGCGATCGCCAAATCTTTCGCCCAGGCTTTGCAGTCCTCCGTTAGCGACGACCAGGCACACTAAGGGAAACGAACAACAGTTTATGGTGACGAATCGTCAGCGCTACCGTGAAAAAGTCTCCCAGATGGTCAGCTGGGGGCACTGGTTTGCCCTGTTCAACATTCTGTTGGCGATGGTGCTCGGCTGCCGTTATCTGTTTGTGGCGGACTGGCCAACCACATTAACCGGGCGCGTCTACTCGTGGATGAGCCTTGTGGGTCACTTTAGCTTTCTGGTCTTCGCCACCTATCTGCTGATCCTGTTCCCACTGACGTTTATCGTCATGTCGCAGCGGCTGATGCGCTTCCTGTCTGCCATTCTTGCAACGGCGGGCATGACGCTGTTGCTGATCGACAGCGAAGTCTTTACCCGATTCCACCTGCACCTGAATCCTGTCGTCTGGGAGCTGGTGATTAACCCGGATCAGAACGAGACCGCGCGCGACTGGCAGCTGATGTTTATCAGCGTGCCGATTATCCTGCTGATCGAAATGCTGTTCGCCACGTGGAGCTGGCAAAAACTCCGCAGTCTGACCCGACGCCGCCATTATGCGAAGCCCGTCGCGGCGCTCTTTTTCGCCTCATTTATCGGTTCGCACCTGATGTATATCTGGGCAGATGCGAACTTCTACCGCCCGATTACCATGCAGCGCGCAAACCTGCCGCTCTCCTATCCGATGACGGCGCGTCGTTTCCTCGAAAAACACGGCCTGCTGGACGCGCAGGAGTATCAGCGTCGTCTGGTCGAACAGGGTAATCCGGAAGCGGTCAGCGTGCAGTATCCCCTGAGCGATCTGAAATATCGCGACATGGGGCGCGGTCAGAACGTGCTGCTGATTACCGTCGATGGCCTGAACTATTCCCGCTATGAGAAGCAGATGCCAGCGCTGGCTGAATTCGCTGAGAACAATATCGTATTCACTCAGCATATGAGCTCCGGTAATTCGACCGACGCGGGTATTTTCGGCCTGTTCTATGGCATTTCACCGAGCTATATGGACGGCGTGCTGTCGGCCCGTATTCCGGCGGCATTGATTACCGGGCTTAATCAGCAGGGCTACCAGCTGGGGCTGTTCGCCTCTGATGGTTTCAACAGCTCGCTGTACCGCCAGGCGCTGCTGTCTGATTTCTCACTGCCCGCCGCGCAGAGCCAGTCTGACGATCGGACCGCTGACCAGTGGATAGACTGGCTGAAGCGCTATGCGCAGGAAGATAACCGCTGGTTCTCCTGGGTTGCGTTTAACGGCACAACGCTTGATGACAGCAATCAGAAAGGCTTCGCGCGCCGCTATAGCCGTGCGGCGGGCGATGTTGATGCGCAGATCGGCCGCGTGCTGACCGCCCTGCGCGACGCGGGCAAGCTGGACAATACGGTCGTTATTATCACGGCGGGGCATGGCGTGCCGCTCGGCGACGAGGCGAAGGGCATGGAGTGGTCGCGTCCGAACCTGCATGTTCCCCTGGTGATCCACTGGCCGGGCACTCCCGCGCAGCGCATCAACATGCTGACCGACCATAAAGACGTCATGACCACGTTAATGCAGCGGCTGCTGCACGTCAGCACACCGGCAATTGAGTACTCGCAGGGCCAAGACCTCTTTAGCGCCACGCGGCGTCATAACTGGGTCACGGCTGCTGGCGGAAACACGCTGGTGGTGACCACACCGACGTTGTCCCTGGTGTTGAACAGCAACGGCAATTACCAGACGTATAGCCTCGAAGGTGAGAAGCTGAAAGACCAGAAACCGCAGCTCAGTTTGCTGTTGCAGGTGCTGACAGACGAGAAGCGCTTTATCGCTAACTGATTATTTATGAATCAGTTAGCGTTGCTTGCCCCTTGCATTCAAAAAGGAATAGAGTAGTATTCCTTTTATGCGTCGGCACGTAGCGCAGCCTGGTAGCGCACCGTCATGGGGTGTCGGGGGTCGGAGGTTCAAATCCTCTCGTGCCGACCAAAACTACACAAAAAAACCAGCCGCTTATGGCTGGTTTTTTATTGCCTGTCTCCGCATGCGCAATGCTTAGTGTTTTTCACGCCCACCGAGAAAGAAAATCCCCAGCGGAATCGCCAGCAGCACGGTGAACACCAGGCTGTAAACAAAGATCATCGCCGATTGCAGGACAAACATGCTGGTTGTCCACGCAGAGAGCGGGATGTTGTACTGCTCGATTACGCCGACAATGGTTGCTCGCCCCACGCATGCAGCAGCAATCATAAACACAACCAGTAACGCCAGCAGGAACTTGCGGCCTTCAGGTGTCTTCAGTTTTTCCCGTACCATCTCTCCTCCCTTTACAGATAAATAACAATAATTAACGCGTAAAATAACACGATCGCCGCATCGACTCCACTACAGCATTAAACACCAGTAAAAGAACACAAAAGCAGTGCATTACTCCGTTTAAAATGAAAATGTGAGTAAATTACGCCAACCATTCACGTATATTATGTTAGTCTTTCCAGGATCGTTTTAACAAAAAGGAATGACAGTGAAAAACGCACCTAAATTTGCCATCGCCCTCATCGCCGCTGCGTGCGCCAGCAGCAGTGCTTTCGCCAGCGAAACCCAGAAAGAGCAGCCGCTGGAAAAAGTTGCTCCGTATCCGCAAGCGGACAAAGGGATGAAGCGCCAGGTTATTCAGCTCCCGGCTCAGCAGGATGAAGCAAATTTCAAAGTTGAGCTGTTAATCGGCCAGACGCTGGAAGTGGACTGCAACCAGCATCGCCTGGGCGGCCAGCTGGAAAGCAAAACGCTGGAAGGCTGGGGCTATGACTACTATGTCTTCGACAAAGTAACCTCGCCAGTCTCCACCATGATGGCGTGCCCGGACGGCAAGAAAGAGAAGAAATTTATTACCGCGTATCTGGGCGATAACAGTCTGCTGCGCTATAACAGCAAGCTGCCGATCGTCGTATATACGCCGGAAAACGTGGATGTGAAATATCGCGTATGGAAGGCGGATGAGACGGTAGGACAAGCAGTAGTTCGTTAAAAATAAGTCGGGTGGCGCTCTCGCTTACCCGACCTGGAAAGGGTGCGTTCTGGTGCCCTCACCCCAACCCTCTCCCACAGGGAGAGGGAGAAAACACTAGAAACGGTAACGGATGTTACCGTTTTGCGTTTATCTTACAGCGCGATATCCGCTACCGGCTTGCTTTCCGCCTGAGGCTTCAGCTCTGCCTTTGGCGCAGCATCCGCAGCCTGCGGTTTGACGTATTGCAGTTGCAGAACGCGGCTGGTGTATTCCAGCTCTTGTTCCGTGGCCTCAACGTTACCGTTCAGCTTCGTACCGTAGGATGGAATAATGGTTTTCAGCTTCGCCTGCCATTCCGGGCTGGATACTTTGTCCTTAAACACTTTTTCCATCAGGTGCAGCATGATTGGCGCAGCGGTAGACGCCCCCGGAGATGCCCCCAGCAGCGCGGCAATGGTGCCTTCCTTATCGCTTACCACTTCGGTACCCAGACGCAGCACGCCGCCCTCTTTCGGATCGCGTTTGATGATCTGCACACGCTGACCTGCCTGCCACAGACGCCAGTCTTCTTTCTTCGCCTGCGGATAGTACTCTTTCAGCGCCTCGAAGCGTTCTTCATCAGAGAGCATCACCTGGCTAATCAGGTATTTCACCAGATCGAAGTTATCCAGCCCCACGTCCATCATTGGCTTGACGTTTGACGTTGTGGTCGCGCTCAACAGATCCCACAGGGAACCGTTTTTCAGGAACTTGGTGGAGAATGTGGCGAACGGCCCGAACAGCACTACACGCTTACCGTCCAGCATGCGGGTGTCGATATGCGGAACGGACATCGGTGGTGCGCCCACAGAGGCCTGACCGTACACTTTTGCCAGATGACGGTTAACCACTTCCGGGTTTTCCGACACCAGGAACTGGCCGCCAACCGGGAAGCCGGCGTAGTCGTCCGCTTCCGGAATACCGGACTCCTGCAACAGTTTCAGCGCCGCGCCGCCCGCACCGATAAACACGAACTTGGCCTTAATCACATGTTCGGCTTCGTTGTTTTTCAGATCGGCAACGGTCACGCTCCAGCTGTTATCCGCATTGCGCTTGAAACCACGCACTTCGGAGCTAAGTTGCAGGTTAAAGTTCTCTTTTTTCTTCAGAGAGGCCACCAGCTGACGGGTGATTTCACCGTAGTTAACGTCAGTACCAATTTCAGTGCGGGTCGCCGCCACTTTCTGGTTCGGATCGCGGCCTTCCATGACCAGCGGCGCCCACTCTTTGATTTGAGCGTGATCTTCAGAGTATTTCATCCCGCGGAAAAGCGTGCTCTGTTGCAGGGCAGCGTAGCGCGCGCGCAGGAAGTTGACGTTTTGATCGCCCCACACAAAGCTCATGTGCGGTACGGTGTTGATGAAGGAGTGCGGATTGTGCAACACACCGCTATTCACCTGGTGAGACCAGAACTGACGTGAGATCTGGAACGCTTCGTTGATCTCTACCGCCTTCTCGATACTAATGGAACCGTCCTTTTTCTGCGGCGTATAGTTCAGTTCCATGAGTGCCGAGTGCCCCGTCCCGGCGTTATTCCAGCCGTTAGAGCTTTCCTGTGCCACGCCATCGAGGCGCTCGACCATGGTCATGGACCAGTTCGGCTCTAATTCCTGAAGATACGTTCCCAGCGTGGCGCTCATGATGCCGCCACCAATTAAAAGGACATCCGTTTCCTGCTCTTTTGGTGCGTCAGCCTTCGCCGCCAGCGAGACGGCGTTCAGCCCCACGGCCAGAGAAAAGAGCACGGCAGTCATTTTTTTCATCATTTATGCCTTAGTTGAATAGTGCTTGATGCGTGGAAATTACAGGTGAAACACGCTGCGGTGGCACGGTAGCAACTTTTAAATATTGTTTAAAGGTTACGAAATTATTGTAATTGTGAAATTTAATGATGGATTGTTTGTAGGGTTTTGGCAGACAGGCTGGCACCCGACGATTTTCCTGGCTATGATGCTGCACTTTGTGATCGCGCGCACGGAAGCCTGCCCCTACCAGCGAATTGTTATGTCATTACCCCACTCGTCTTTACCTCAAGAAGGCCATGTCGCCACTGTTTTACGTTCGCCTCACCGTCTGATGCGCGAAACCCTGGCCGGTGTGATTACCGCGCTGGCGCTGATCCCGGAAGTGATTTCGTTTTCCGTGGTCGCGGGCGTGGATCCGAAAGTGAGTCTTATCGCCTCCGTGGTGCTCTGTTTCGCCCTTTCCCTGCTCGGCGGGCGTCCGGCCATGGTGACGGCGGCGGCAGGTTCCGTCGCGCTGGTGATTGGCCCGATGGTCCATCAACACGGCGTACAGTACATTCTGCCCGCGGTGGTGATGGCAGGCATGATTCAGATCCTGTTCGGCGCGCTGGGTATGGCGCGGCTGATGCGCTTTATTCCCCAGTCGGTGATGACCGGGTTTGTTAACGCCCTTGGCATCTTGATTTTCTTTGCCCAGGTGCCCCATTTCTGGAGCCGAAGCCCGTTGATTGTGGGCCTGTTCGTGCTGACGCTGCTGATTGTGCTGTGGGTGCCACGCTATATCAAAAGCGTGCCCTCCCCGCTGATTGCCATTGTGCTGTTGACTTTGTTCACCGTCACCAGCGGGCAAATTCTGCCGACGGTAGGGGATGAAGGCTCCATGAGCGGCGGTTTGCCGGGCTTTACGCAACTGCTGGTGCCGCTCAATCTGGAAACCCTGAGCATTATCTGGCCGTGCGCGCTAAGTATCGCTTTCGTTGGCCTGCTGGAATCCTTACTGACGGCAAAACTGGTGGATGAACTGACCGCTACCCCCTCCAGTAAGCGTCGCGAGAGCATCGGTCTGGGCGTGGGGAATATTATGGCCGGGTTCTACGGTGGCATTGCGGGCTGCGCGATGATTGGGCAGACCATCGTAAACGTGGAGATGGGGAAAGGCAGAAGCCGTATCTCCACCCTTGCGGCGGGTATCGTACTGCTGGTGCTGGTTACGGCGCTCAGCGAGGTGATGGCCAAAATCCCGATGGCGGTACTGGCGGGTATTATGGCCATTGTGGCCGTCAAGACCTTTAGCTGGCATAGCGTTCAGCCCGGAACGCTGAAAAACGCGCCGGTGGCTGAAACCGTCGTGATGCTGGTGACGGTTGTGGCAACGGTTTACACCGGCAACCTGGCGATTGGCGTGCTGGGCGGGATTGTGATGATGTTCATCCTCCCTGCCCGACTTAAGCAAAAAGCACTGGCTAGAGAAGAAAAATCGTCGCCAGTCCAAGAAAAATAAAGAAACCGCCGGTATCGGTAATGGCGGTGATCATCACGCTCGACCCCACCGCGGGGTCGCGCCCCAGCCGGGTCATCGTCAATGGGATAATCACGCCCATCATCGCCGCCACCAGCAGGTTCAGCACCATCGCCAGCATCATGACCCCGCCCAGCGCCATATCATCGTACAGCCACCAGGTAATGCCGCCCATGATGCCGCCCCAGACCAGGCCGTTAATCAGCGCGACGCCCATCTCCCTGAAAATCAGCCACGAAAAATTACCCGGCTGAATGTTTTCCAGCGCCAGGGCGCGAACGATCATGGTGATAGTCTGGTTGCCGGTGTTCCCGCCGATCCCCGCCACAATCGGCATCAGCGACGCCAGGGCCACCAGCTGGGAAATGGTATGTTCGAAGCCGTCAATAACGCGGGACGCCACGAACGCGGTGCATAAATTGATGGCGAGCCACGCCCAGCGGGTTTTGACGGCCTTGCCGACGGAGGCATGAACATCGTCTTCGGCACTGATCCCGCCAAGGGCTCGCAGGTCGTTATCGGTCTCTTCATAGACCACGTCAACGATCTCATCGATGGTCAGACGCCCCATCAGCTTGCCCACCGAATCCACCACCGCCGCGCTCACCAGGTCATCACGTTCGAAAGTACGCGCCGCTTTTTCGGCATCGTCTTCCGGCGAGAAGACCATCGGCTCGGTTTCCATGACCTCACTCACCCGCTGCTGGGTGCTGTTCAGCAGGATCGTTTTCAGCTCCAGCTCCCCGAGCAGGGTTTTATCCCGCGAGGTGACGAACAGTTTATCGGTGTTGTCCGGCATACTGCCCAGGCGACGAAGATAGCGCTGCACCGTCCCCAGGGTGACGTCCGGACGCACGGTGATGACGCCAAACTCCATGATCGCGCCGACGCTGTTTTTCTCGTAGTGCATCACCTGACGCACGCGCGCCCGCTCTTCGGCAGGCAGGGAAGCCAGCAGGCGTCCGGTCAGGTTGCGCGGAAGATGCTGAACGAGGTAAATCTGCTCATCGATATCCAGCGTTTGCAGTGCGTCAAGAATGTCCCGGTCGCTCATCTCATCGATAAGGTCATCCCAGACGTTTTCCGAGGCTTCCAGCAGCACCTGACCGCGCTCGTGATCCTGCACCAGCCGCCACAGGGCGTGGCGCTCCTCGGAAGGCAATGCCTCCAGGGTGTCCGCCAGATCCGGAGGTGGTAAATGTGCAACCAGCGCACCTACCTCAGCAATATCGTCGGCCAGCGTGCCGACATCATATTGCTCAGCCAGGGTTAGCTTACCCAATAACGTTGACGTGACCGCTTTATCGGTCGTCAGGAGCCAGATGAGCCGCGCACGCTCCTGGTCACGCTGCCTGGCGCTGTTTTTCTTTAATACCGACATCAATCATAAATCCATTAAATGAGTTGGCGTTAAGCATAGCGCGGGGATATGTAAATAAGAATAAACGGCGGGTCGGGATGGAGAAAAAAACGGCATATATGAAAAATTAGTGTGCCGGGGTTCACCCGGCACAATTGCAATCAGGCCGTACGCGCCACCGCGTCCCGTGACGCCGCATCGCGCTCATCGCCGGTCAGCTCGCTCAGCTTGCCGTCGCGCATCTCCAGCAGACGGTCGGCGTGAATGAAGTAGTGATCGTCATGGCTGATGGCAAAAATGGTTTTTCCCATCGCCTGCATCAGCGGCAGCAGGACCTGATAAAACTCGCGACGGAAGTGCGGGTCCTGATCGGCGGCCCATTCATCCAGAAGGATGATGTCGCGCTCTTCGGCCAGCGCCAGCAGCAGCGCCACGCGCTTCTTCTGCCCTTTCGACAGCTTGAGATTCAGGATTTTGCCATCCTGAAGCTCCAGCTTGTGCGACATTTGCAGGTGCGCAAGCCACTTCTCCACCAGCGCCGGATCCGCCTGCTGCCCTTCCGGTCCCAGCAGCCGGTCGAACAGCCAGACGTCGGTAAATACCGCCGAGAAGAGCTTGCGGTAGTCCTCCGGTTTCTCCGCGCTCAGCGCTTTACCATCCAGCAAAATTTCACCCGACTGCGGCTGGTAGAGGCCCGTCAGCAGCATCGCCAGCGTGGATTTGCCGCTGCCGTTACCGCCGATCAGGAACAGGAGTTCGCCGCGGTGAATGGTCAGGTTGATCGGCCCCACTGAGAAGGCGTTATCCTGATAGCGGAAGGTAACGTTACGCAGCTCCAGCGTTTGCCAGTTCGGGAAGGCCTGCGGGCGCGGGAACTCAGCCTTAAACGGCGCAAGGTCGAACTTCTTCAGCTTGTTGAAGGCCACCTGTGCGCTCAGCAGCGTCGGCAGTGCGCCAACGGCCGACAGCAGCGGCGTGCGTAAAAACAGCAGCGTCAGGGAGTAGGTTGCCGCCACGTTGGTATCCGCCCACCCCAGGCTGTTCGCCATCCAGAACACCAGGCCAATCGCGCCCAGCATCATGATGTTGGACCAGTTCACGGCGCTCAGGTGGAACGTATCGGCGCGAATAATGTGATGACGATATTCGTGCGCATCCGGGATATAGAGATGGTTGAAGATATGTTCGGCGCGCTCGCGGTTCAGCGTCAGCTCTTTACGCCCTTCCAGCACCGTCTGGTAATCGTTATAGAGCTTGTCTTCCGTTTCGCGCAGCACCGCCATGTGCTTATAGACGCGTGATACCAGCAGGAACCCGCCCCAGATGGTAATAACAATCCACAGCGCCGTTACCGCCAGCATTTTGCTGGAGAGCCAGGCGAGATAGGCTGCCGAGCCAAAGGTCAGGATGATGCCCTGCACCAGCTCCGGCAGGCGCACAAAGGCGATGGTAATGGCGCGCACATCGCTGGTCAGCCCCGCCAGCAGAGAAGCACTTCCCAGCTGTTCGATGCGTTCCACTTGAGTATCAAGGATCCGTTTGATGAACTCACTGCGCAGACGGAAAACGAAGTGGTGGCCGAGCGCGGTCAGCGCCAGCTGTGACCCGAGCGTGACTGCCATCAGCAGCAGCAGTAAACCCAGAAATTCCGGCAGGACGGAGAGTGACGTGTCGACCATTTCGATCAAACGCACGTTAATGAAGGCAATCAGGCCGATCCCCAGCGCCGCGCTGGCAAGGCTTAACGCCATCACCGCGATAAAAGGCCAGCGATACTGCCGCCAGACAAGAAGAAGTAGTTGCATGCAGAGCAATCCGGACAAGAAAAATCAGCCAGCAGTGTAAACTGCCTTTCACACACATCAAGAATAATTCTTATTTTTATTCTCTGTACGCTGCCTGGCGGAACGTGAGGTTGTAGCGAAACTCCCCCGCCACCGGGTGATCGCCTGGTTTAAGCGGCTGAATACCGTGATAAAAAAGCCGTGATTCACCGCCCCAGACAACCACATCGCCATGCTCCAGCATCAGCCGTTTGAGCGGGTCGTTGCGCCGCAGGCCGCCAAACTGAAAGACAGCGGGCAGCCCAAGGGATACCGAGACAATCGGCGCGCGCAGGTCCGGCTCGTCCTTATCCTGATGCAAGGAGAGCTTTGCCCCAACGGCATAGCGGTTAATAAGACAGGCATCGGGTCGAAAATCAGGATAGCCGGCCGCCACGGCGGCATCATGACACAGCGCCTGAAACGCCTCCGGCATCGGCGGCCACGGCTGATCCGTCAGCGGATCGTACGCGGCATATACATAGCCCCGCTCATTCGTCGCCCATCCCAGTTCGCCGCAGTTGGTCATCGCCACGGACATGGTATACCCGCCCGGCGTAACCATATGGCGAAACGGCGAACGGGCGGTGACGGCTTTAATGCCGTCGAACAGCGCCGCCGCGCGGGAAAGCGCGAAGCGTCTCAGGATCGTCGCCCCCGGCGCGAGCGACTCCTGCCAGGGTTCAGCATCAGCAAAAAGATCGAGCATTATTCCTCCGGGTTGTTCGCCTCACGTTTCAACAATAGCACCTTACGCGCTGCGCCCCAGCGATAACCCGACAGCGCACCGTCGTTACGCACCACGCGGTGACAGGGGATGACTATCGCCAGTTTGTTGGCACCGCAGGCCCCCGCCACGGCACGTACGGCATTGGGTTTACCAATGGCCTTTGCCACCTGCTGATAGCTTGCCGTTTCTCCGCAGGGGATAGCCCGCAGCGCCTGCCAGACCTGCTGCTGGAAGGCGGTACCCCGGATATCCAGCGGCAGCGTCAGCGGCGTCGTGCGGCTGTCGACAGAGGCAATCACCTGACGTACACGCCCGGCAAATGCGCCTTCCATCGGTTCACGGACGGCAAGCGGAAACAGTGACAGCAGCTCAGCCGTCAGCCCGGCGTCGTCATCACCCAGCAGTATTGCGCAGATCCCGCGCTCGCTTTCCGCCACCAGACAGCGGCCTAGCGAGCAGTCACTGATGGCATAGCGGACCGCAGCCTCTCCGTTGCGGTACTGTTTTGCCGTCATGCCCAGCGCGCCGTTGGCTTTACGGTAGTAACTGCTGCCGTCCGGAAAGCCAGCGGCCAGTACGGCGTCGGTGATTTTACCGCCCTGTGCAAGCAGGCTGCGCAGGCGTTGTTCACGCGCGGCCTGCTGCCATGCTTTCGGCGTCATGCCGGTGACGGATTTAAACAAGCGGTGGAAATGGAACGTACTCATGGCAACCTGCTGCGCCAGTGCCTCCAGGTTCAGCGAGGCATCCTGTTCAAGCAGTCGACAGGCCAGCGCAATGTTGGCCTTTTTCTGCGCCATTGGGTCGCCCTGGTCCGGCCTACAGCGCTTACAGGGGCGGAAACCCGCCTGCGCGGCCTGGTGAGCATCAGGATAAAAGCAGACATTTTTACGCAGCGCGTGGCGGGCGCGACAGGACGGACGACAATAAATGCCGGTCGTCTGCACGGCAAAGACAAACTGGTTATCCGCACGCGGGTCGCGGGCCAGTACGGCCTGCCAGCGATCCTCATCGGTAAGATAGGTTGTGTTTTTCATTATCGGCTCCTCTTACAAGCATACGCTCAGCTTGCCTGAACGCCACCGAACAAAAACCCGCAACCTTGCTTTTTAATTTTTTTCGCTCACCAGGAAGCTATTGAACTGCGGCGAACTCCAGGTTTTAAACCCGTCAGCCTCTTTAGTGATCATATAGACGGCCAGCCCTTCCTGACGCACTACCTCTTTGGCCTTCTCCGTGCCGAGCACCATCAATCCGGTATCCCAGGCATCCGCCTCCAGCGCGGTTGGGGCTATCACCGTCACGGACACCAGGTTATGGGTAATCGGGCGTCCGGTTTGCGGATCAATCACGTGCGAGATACGTTTGCCATCCAGCTCGTAATAGTTGCGGTAGCTTCCGGAGGTGCTTATACCGTGCCCGTTGATGTCGACAATCGCCTGCACCGCGTTCTGCTGATCGGTTGGTTTTTGGATGGCCACTCGCCACGGCCTGCCGCTGGCGTTCATGCCCCGGCTGACGAGCGCGCCCCCGACGGAAACCAGATAACGCGGAATGCCTTCCTGCGCCATCAGGGCCGCGAGATGATCCGCAGCATACCCCTCGCCTACCGTGGAGAGATCGACAAACAGGTCGGGAATATCTTTTTGCAGGTATTGCTGACCGTACTGGGAGATCACCGCCAGATGCTGTAACCCTGTACGGGCGCGGGCGTCGTCGATGGCGGCTTGATCGGGTGTAGTCACCGGCTGCTTGTTGGGGCCAAATCCCCACAGGTTCACCAGCGGCCCCACGGTCACATCCATTGCGCCGTTGGTTTTGTAGCCCACGCGCATGGATTCCGTGACGATATCGGCCATCGCTTCGCTCACCGGCCACAGCGAGGTGCTGCTGGAGCGATTGAAACGCATCAGCGCTGAGTCATTTTTATAGGTAGAGAGTAGCTGATCGTCGGCATCCAGCTGCGCCTGAATTTTACCGCGTAATTCTTCAGCGCGGGATTTATCAATATCCATCACGCTGACGCGCCAGAAGGTCCCCATGGTTTTCCCTTCCAGCACCGTCGCGGCGGGTGCGTCGATTTTTGCGGGCTGTGTGGAAGAGTCACACGCGGTCAGGAGTAAAAAAGTCGCCAGAACGCTGGCGCGTAAAAAAGTCATATCCATTGGTTATTATCCTCATGCCAGGGCGGCAAGAGTACACTAAAACAGCGTATTTGAAGACCCTAAAAAAGCATGAAAAAAGGGGCCTGAAGGCCCCTTTGTCGCTGTATGAGCAATTAGAACTGGTAAACCAGACCCAGCGCGACGATATCGTCAGTACCGATACCTGCTGCGCGAGTGAAGTCGTTCTCATCAACCAGGTTGATTTTGTAATCAACGTAGGTGGACATGTTTTTGTTGAAGTAGTAAGTCGCGCCAACATCAACATATTTCAGCAGATCCTGGTCGCCGTAGCCGTTTTCCAGGTCCTTACCTTTAGATTGCAGGTACGCCACGGATGGACGCAGACCGAAGTCGAACTGATACTGCGCAACCACTTCGAAGTTCTGCGCTTTGTTAGCCCAGCCCAGGTCGCCCGCACGGGTCGCGTTGTAAGTCTGAGTATACTGTGCAGCCAGGTAGATGTTGTTCGCGTCATATTTCAGACCACCGGTGTAGGTCTCTGCGCGATCGCCTTCACCGTAGTAGCCCGCAGCGTTCTGGTCAGCAGTACGTTTAGAACTGGTGACTGCCGTACCGATAGCGAAGCCTTCGCCCAGATCATAGGTCAGAGAGCCGCCGTAGCCATCACCGTTCTGACGCAGTGCCTCACGACCGTTGTTGGTCTGGCCTTCGCCGCTTGCGCTGCCGTTTTTACCCTGGTACTGCAACGCGAAGTTCAGACCATCAACCAGACCGAAGAAGTCCTGGTTACGGTAGGTCGCGAAGCCGTTACCACGCTGCTGCATGAAGTTGTCAGAACCGTAGGTATCGCCGCCGAATTCCGGCAGAACGTCGGTCCAGGAAGTTACATCGTAAACAACGCCGTAGTTACGACCATAGTCGAATGAACCCGCATCAGCGAATTTCAGACCTGCGAACGCCACACGCGTCCATGAGTTGTTTTCGTTCTCACCAGAGTTACCCTGGATCTGGTATTCCCACTGGCCGTAACCGGTCAGCTGGTCGTTAACCTGAGTTTCGCCTTTGAAGCCCAGACGCATGTAGGTCTGGTCGCCGTCTGCACTGTCGTCATCAGAGAAATAGTGCAGGCCATCCACTTTACCGTACAGATCTAATTTGTTGCCGTCTTTGTTATAAATTTCAGCCGCATTTGCTGCGCCTGCCACCAGCAGAGCTGGTACCAGGAGGGACAGTACTTTAACTTTCATTTTATAACCCTCTGTTATATGCCTTATTATTTACCACTGCTTACTGGTCAACCCTCTTAACCAGTCGGCAAGTTCATTCTCCTCAAAAATGCAGAATAATCCAACAGGAATATGATACGAAAACTTTGAAGATGTTTCACTTTACCATCAAGATGTTTCAATTTGTAAATTTGGAGGAACTTTTACAGAGCATTAATAGTTTAAAAATATAGCACGGATAATCAAAACAAAAATATATCGCATTAAATTCAGCAAATTGCCGTAAAAAACAGTACAGCACTGAATGACAAAAAAATTCCCTTCAACACCACTAAAATAACCCTCGCTATCATCATTAACTTTATTTATTACCGTCATTCAGTTCTGAATGTCTGTTTATCCCTAATTGAACCGGATGCTTCGCATTCGGTTTTTTTTTACCTTTCTTTACGTCAACCTACATTTAATGTGCTACCGCTTGGTAATGATAACGACTATTAACTAAATCCCGAATACGGCTTGCACTTAATTGTTTTTATGCTATAGAAATTAATTTCTTGTTTATTCGTGCTATTTTTCTGCCGGTGCGACGGCGTATTTATACATTTCATGTGGTTTTGTACACCTTTCACCCGGGGACGTTGAAGCCGGTTACCCGGATAAAAAGTCAAGGTTATACCGATAACGACGCTGGAAATTCAGTTATTACCCTTTATACTGCCCTATCCCATTACCGCGCGGCCATTACGGGTTAAACACATCGATGAGTCAGACTGAAACTACCGCCCCGAGCAAATTCTCCCTTCTACCGGGCAGCATCACCCGTTTCTTTCTTCTGTTGATCGTTGTGCTGTTAGTCACAATGGGAGTGATGATCCAGAGCGCCGTTAACACCTGGCTTAAAGATAAAAGCTATCAAATCGTCGATATCACCCATGCGGTGCATAAACGCATTGATACGTGGCGCTATGCGACCTGGCAAATCTACGACAATATCGCTGCCGCGCCTGCCACCTCGTCAGGCGAAGGGTTGCAGGAAACGCGCCTTAAGCAGGATGTGTATTACCTTGAAAAACCGCAGCGTAAGACGGAAGCCCTGATTTTCGGCTCGCACGACAGCGCAACGCTTGAGATGACGCAGCGGATCTCCTCCTATCTGGACACCCTGTGGGGCGCCGAGACCGTACCGTGGTCCATGTATTACCTGAACGGTCAGGACAACAGCATGATCCTGATCTCGACCCTGCCGCTTAAGGATCTCTCGTCGGGCTTTAAAGAGACCACCGTTGGCAGTATTGTCGATTCCCGTCGGGCAGAAATGCTGCAACAGGCCAACGCGCTGGACGAGCGCGAAAGTTTCTCGTCATTACGCCGTCTTGCCTGGCAGAATGGTCACTACTTCACGCTGCGAACCACCTTTAACCAGCCGGGCCATCTGGCGACCGTGGTTGCCTTCGACCTGCCGATTAACGATCTCATCCCACCGGATATGCCGCTGGACAGCTTCCGTCTGGAGCCAGACAACAGCACCCAAAATATGCGCTCGCCGTCGGATAAAGAAGGCGCGGACAGCGTAGCCATCTCATTTAATGGCTCAAAGATTGAGATTGCCTCATCGCTCAACTCAACCGGTATGCGTCTGGTGTGGCAGGTGCCTTTTGGCACCCTGATGCTTGATACTCTGCAAAACATTCTGCTGCCGCTGCTGCTGAATATCGGCCTGCTGGCGCTGGCGCTGTTTGGTTACAGCACCTTCCGTTTCCAGTCGGGCCGCCAGAGCGACTCGACGTCGGTATCAGCCGGGACCAGCAACGAGCTGCGCATTCTTCGTGCCCTGAATGAAGAGATTATTTCCGTGCTGCCGCTTGGGGTGCTCGTTCACGATCAGGAGGCAAACCGCACGGTAATGAGCAATAAAATTGCCGATCACCTTCTGCCGCATCTTAACCTGCAAAATATTACGGCCATGGCGGACCAGCATCAGGGTGTCATCCAGGCCACCATTAATAATGAACTGTATGAGATCCGTCAGTTCCGCAGTCAGGTCGCGTCGCGCACGCAAATCTTCATCATTCGCGATCAGGATCGCGAAGTGCTGGTGAATAAAAAGCTCAAGCAGGCGCAAAGACTGTACGAGAAAAACCAGCATGGCCGCGCCGCGTTTATGCAAAATATTGGCGATGCCTTTAAACAGCCGTTGAAGTCACTCGCCACGCAGATTGCTGATCTGAGCACGCCAGAAAGCCGACAGCTAAGCAGCCAGGCCGATTCACTGGTTCGTCTGGTGGACGAAATCCAGCTTGCGAACATGCTGGAGAATGACATCTGGAAGGGCACCCCTACGCTCTTCTCCATCCAGGACCTGATTGATGAGGTGGTGCCGGAAGTCCTGCCGGTGATCAAGCGCAAGGGACTCCAGCTGCTGATCAACAACCATTTACCGGCCAACGACGAACGTCATGGCGATCGCGATGCCCTGCGTCGCATCCTGATGATGTTGATTCAGTATGCCGTCACCACGACGCAGATCGGCAAGATCACCCTTGAAGTCAGCACCGATGAGTCCACCGACGATCGTCTGACGTTCCGCATCCTGGATACGGGCGAAGGCGTGACCGTGAGCGAAATTGATAACCTGCACTTCCCGTTCCTGAACGATACCCAGCGCGACCACTACGGTAAGGCGAATGCCCTCACCTTCTGGCTTTGCGATCAGCTGGCGCGTAAGCTGGGCGGTCATCTGAACATTAAGGCGCGCGAATCCCTCGGCACCCGCTACTCTTTACACGTTAAAATGGCGGCGAATCCACAGGAAGAGGATGAAGAGCGTCTGCTGGACGATGTGGTGGTGATGGTGGATGTGACCTCCAGTGAGATCCGAAATATCGTCGTACGTCAGCTGGAAAACTGGGGTGCGTCCTGCATTACCCCGGACGAAAGGCTCGCGAGTCAAGAATTTGATCTATTTTTAACTGATAATCCGTCTAATCTTACTGCCTCAGGCTTGCTTTTAAGCGATGATGAGCCAGGCGTGCGGAAAATCGGCCCTGGGCAGCTGCGCGTCAACTTTAATATGAGCAATGCAATGCAGGAAGCTGTATTACAACTGATTGAAGAGAATCTGGCGCAGGAAGAGATCCTGGAGTCACCGTTAGGCGGCGATGAAAATGCCGAACTCCATGCCAGCGGATATTATTCGCTCTTCGTTGATACAGTACCAGATGATGTTAAGCGGTTGTATACTGAGTCCGCTGCGCAGGATTTTGCAGCGCTGGCACAGACAGCACACCGGCTTAAAGGGGTGTTTGCCATGCTTAATCTGGTTCCCGGCAAGCAGTTATGTGAAACGCTGGAACATCTAATTCGTGAGAAAGATGCCTCTGGCATTGAAAAATACATCAGCGACATTGACGCTTACGTCAAGAGCTTGCTGTAGCAAGGTAGCCTTATACATGAACAATATGAACGTAATTATTGCCGATGACCATCCGATTGTACTGTTCGGTATTCGCAAATCACTTGAACAGATCGAGTGGGTGAATGTAGTCGGTGAATTTGAAGATTCCACAGCCCTCATTAACAACCTGCCTAAACTTGATGCGCACGTGCTCATTACCGATCTCTCCATGCCTGGAGATAAATACGGTGATGGGATCACGCTCATCAAATACATTAAACGCCACTTCCCGGACATTTCGATCATTGTTCTGACCATGAACAATAACCCGGCGATCCTGAGCGCCGTTCTGGATCTCGATATTGAAGGGATTGTGCTGAAACAAGGCGCACCTACCGATCTGCCAAAAGCGCTGGCGGCGCTACAGAAAGGGAAGAAATTCACTCCTGAGAGCGTCTCACGCCTGCTTGAAAAAATCAGCGCGGGTGGTTATGGCGACAAGCGTCTCTCGCCTAAAGAGAGTGAAGTTCTGCGTCTGTTCGCTGAAGGTTTCCTGGTCACTGAAATCGCCAAGAAGCTGAACCGCAGTATTAAAACCATCAGTAGCCAGAAAAAATCCGCGATGATGAAGCTGGGTGTGGATAACGATATCGCCCTGCTGAACTATCTCTCTTCCGTGACGCTGAGCGCAACGGACAAAGACTGATCTTCGCTGTCTATGCCGGGTGGCGCTCGCGCTTACCCGGCCTACAAACCCCGCAGGCCCGCGCAAGCGCAGCGCCGCCGGGCACATAAAAAAGGCCCTTTCGGGCCTTTTTTATTGTCTCGCTTTTCGTACCCGCTCCGCATAGACGGATAGCGTCTGCTTCAGTACATCCAGCGTGACCGGCTTCGACAGGCAGCTGTCCATTCCCGACTCCAGACAGCGCTGCTTCTCCTCCGCCAGCGCGTTGGCTGTCACCCCCACCACCGGCAGCGTCAGCCCCAGCTGTCGGATACGCTGCGTCAGACGGTAGCCGTCCATGTTAGGCATGTTCACATCGCTGAGCACAATATCAATATGGTTCTTACTTAAGACATTCAGGGCATCCACGCCATCATTGGCCGTTTTACACTGATAGCCCAGAGAGCCAAGCTGGTCTGCGAGCAGACGACGGTTAATCGGATGATCGTCGACGACCAGAATCATCATATCGTCATTCACCGACGCCAGCTCATCAGGGGAAGCCAGCACGGTGGCGCCGTCGCTGTCTTCAAGCTGCACGCTGTAAATGCGCGCCAGCAAGCCCAGCAGCTCGTGCGGTGTCGCCACGCTGTGCACCCATACTCCAGGCGAACGCTCAAGCGGAATACCGATATGACGGCGGCAGAACATCACCACGCCGCGCCCCGCCCACGCCTGTTCCGGCTCAACGTCGGTGATCAGCATGTCATCCGCGCCCGGCGTCTGGCCTTCGTAGCGCGAAACCCGCACGCCGCTGCTGGTCAGCATTGAGGTCAGGAAATCATGTAAGGAGGCGTTGTGCACCGCCAGCCAGCAGTGCTTATCGCTCAGGCCGTCGACCGTGGTTTTCGCCGGATAATGCGCCGAATAGAGCGGAATACGAATGGTGAACTGGCTGCCCATACCCGGCTCAGTATCGACAGAGATATCCCCGTCCATCATGCTGATAAGCTTCTCGCAAATAGCCAGACCAAGCCCGGTCCCCTGGAAATTACGCTGGACGCCGGTTCCTACCTGGAAGAACGGATCGAACAGGCGAACAACTTCTTTCGCCGGAATCCCCACCCCCGTGTCGCGCACGCGAATGGTCAGGTACTCCCCTGCCCGACAGACGTGCAGCACAATACAGCCGATATCGGTGAATTTGATGGCGTTGCTCAGCAGGTTTGAGATGACCTGTTGCAGACGCATCGGATCGCCATGCAGCGTCAGGGGCACATCCGGCTCGATAAAGCAGTACAGCCCAAGCTGTTTACGCACCACCAGCGGCAGATAGTTAGCGCAGATATGGTTCATCACCTCGCGCGGGGAGAACTCGCGCGGCTCTATTTTCAACTGCTCGGATTCAATTTTAGAGAAGTCGAGAATATCGCTGATGATTTTCAGCAGCAGGCTGGACGAGTTGTTCATGGCCGTCACCAGCCGGTCGACCCCTTTCGGCAGCTCTTTGGTCTGGAGCAGATCGAGGTTACCGATAATACCGTACAGCGGCGTACGCAGCTCATGACTGACGGTCGCGAGGAACATCGATTTCGACTGACTGGCCTGCTCCGCCGCCTGCGCCATATCCTGCAACGACTCTTCCATTTTCACGCGCGCAGAGACGTCCACCAGCACGCAAATCGCCACGTTTTCATTACGGTAGCGCGAATGGACAAAGCTGATTTGCAGGTTGGTGTGGGTGCTGGTCAGCACATCCACAAAGTTAACCTGTTGCCCACAGATGATCTGCGTTAACCGCTGACGGTCTTCATGCGTGAGCATGTTCAGGTAGTTATGGGCAAGCTCGTTACTGAGGATATTTGTCCCGTCCTGAGTACGCAGGATGCAGATCCCCACCGGTGCCGAGGCGACAATTTTACGGTTAAACTGCTCGTGCTCCTCCAGACGCTGAGCATCCGCCTCCGCCGGAATAAAGATCCGCCGCTCATACATTCTCGCCAGCATAAACAGCGCG
Organism: Enterobacter sp. MGH 38; assembly: GCF_000492855.1. Classification (NCBI taxonomy): domain Bacteria; kingdom Pseudomonadati; phylum Pseudomonadota; class Gammaproteobacteria; order Enterobacterales; family Enterobacteriaceae; genus Enterobacter; species Enterobacter sp. MGH 38. Next base: position 2,165,231 of record NZ_KI535608.1, read on the forward strand.
ACACCTACCGCGATGTTCAACAAAATGGCGTTAAGGATCAGGATGCGAATGCGCTCCAGCACCTTATCCACCGGCAGCGAGTAGACAATGCTCAGCGACGATGGCGGTAAACTTTTCTTGAGCACCAGCTCGCGGAACCCGGAGGTATAGCCAAACCATGACCGCTCCTGCATCCAGCTGGGTTCCACCTTCAGGCGGTTTTCAGGCCCGGTAAGGGAGATGAGCGGATGGCCGTTTTCATCCAGAATGGTCACGCCCATCGGCAGACTGCCCGGCGTGAAGAAGTTTTCCATGCGGATGGTTTGTTCAATCCCCAGCAGCGCTTGCAGGCGGTTTCCGAGGTAAACCGGAGTCAGGGCATAGAAATAGCCGACCCCCATGCGCGGCCCCTGGCTTATCCAGAAGATGTTGTTCCCGCGCTCTTCCTGAGGCGCATTGCGATATTTCACTATGCGCTCATGCAGACTTTTCAGCGCGTCTTCACGTTCGACGGGCATATCCCGCAGGCCGAAATCTGCCATGCAGAGATTTTCGTTGCTAATCAGATAGACGCGGTTCAGATCGTAAGCGGCCGAGAAGTTATCGCGCCAGTAGCGCATAAACCATGACAGGGACTCCAGTGAACCACGCCAGGCTTTGCCCATGGCGGAACAATCGGAATCCGGGAAGAGCGGTTCGAAATCAGGCACTTCGGTTTTTTCATCCCGACCGCGGATGGCAAGAATGCCGTTCTCCGCCGTCAGTCGATTCTCAGCAATATACTTAAGCTCTTTCATCACGTCAGACGTACGCTGGATATAGCGCTGAGCCTGATCCGAGCTCAAATTAAACTCCTGGCGGATCTCCGCTTCTTTCTGGTGTAACGCGTTAACGATGTAAAACACCGAGAGCAGTGCCACCAGCAACCATAGCAGTAGCGCAAGCGCCCGAAACAGATAGCGGGAGACTTTTAACGTGGTACGAAAGGAGACGAGGTATTTCAAAGGGGCGAGGCTCCGCCGTCGGGGTCAAAAAGAATGTGGTTAAGGTAGCGGTAAACGCGGCTTGTCGCAACGTTCACTTGTCTGCTTGCGCAAAACAAAAGGGCCGGAAACCGGCCCTTTATGCGTCAGGAGACGTTACTCGTCAGCGTCATCCGCTGCTTCATCATCGATGTCCGCTTCCGGGGCGATTTCATCATCCCCTTCCGCGACGCTGCCGTCGATAGAGTCGAGCTCTTCGTCATCCACCGGCTCAGCAACGCGTTGCAGACCGACGACGTTTTCATCTTCCGCAGTGCGGATGAGGATAACGCCCTGGGTGTTACGACCTACCACGCTGATCTCTGACACGCGGGTACGCACCAGCGTACCGGCATCGGTGATCATCATGATCTGGTCCGCGTCGTCCACCTGCACCGCGCCAACAACGGAACCGTTGCGCTCGGTCACTTTGATGGAGATAACGCCCTGCGTGCCGCGTGACTTGGTTGGGTATTCACTTTCCGCCGTACGTTTACCGTAGCCGTTCTGGGTGACGGTCAGGATTGCGCCTTCGCCACGAGGAACGATCAGGGAAACAACGGAGTCTTCACCCGCCAGCTTGATACCACGCACGCCGGTCGCCGTACGACCCATTGCGCGCACGGCGTTCTCTTTAAAGCGCACCACTTTACCGGCGGCAGAGAAGAGCATCACTTCATCAGAACCGGACGTCAGATCCACGCCGATCAGTTCGTCGCCTTCGTTCAGGTTCACCGCGATAATCCCGGCAGAACGTGGACGGCTGAACTCGGTCAGTGCGGTTTTCTTCACGGTACCGCTCGCGGTCGCCATAAAGACGTTCACGCCCTCTTCGTACTCGCGTACCGGCAGTATGGCGGTGATACGTTCGTTCGCTTCCAGCGGCAGCAGGTTGACGATTGGACGTCCACGCGCGCCACGGCTTGCTTCCGGCAGCTGATAGACTTTCATCCAGTACAGACGGCCCCGGCTGGAGAAGCAGAGGATCGTGTCATGGGTGTTCGCCACCAGCAGACGATCAATGAAGTCTTCTTCTTTAATACGCGCCGCAGATTTGCCTTTACCGCCCCGACGCTGAGCTTCGTAGTCGGTCAACGGCTGATACTTCACGTAGCCCTGGTGAGACAGCGTCACTACCACGTCTTCGCGGTTGATCAGATCTTCAATGTTGATATCAGAGCTGTTGGCCGTGATTTCGGTGCGACGCTCATCGCCGAACTGATCGCGAACCAGCTCCAGCTCTTCACGGATCACTTCCATCAGGCGCTCTGCGCTACCCAGGATATGCAGCAGCTCGGCAATCTGCTCCAGCAGCTCTTTGTACTCGTCGAGCAGTTTTTCATGCTCAAGGCCGGTCAGTTTCTGCAAACGCAGATCCAGAATCGCCTGGGCCTGCTGTTCAGTCAGGTAGTACTGACCGTCACGCACGCCGAATTCCGGCTCCAGCCACTCAGGACGCGCAGCGTCATCGCCGGCACGTTCCAGCATCGCCGCCACGTTGCCCAGATCCCATGAACGCGCAACCAGCGACGCCTTCGCTTCTGCTGGCGTCGGCGCACGGCGGATCAGCTCGATGATCGGGTCGATGTTCGCCAGCGCAACGGCCAGTGCTTCAAGGATATGGGCACGGTCGCGCGCTTTGCGCAGTTCGAAGATGGTACGGCGAGTCACCACTTCACGGCGGTGACGCACGAACGCGCTCAGGATCTCTTTCAGGTTCATGATCTTCGGCTGGCCATGGTGCAGCGCAACCATGTTGATACCGAAGGAGACCTGAAGCTGAGTCTGGGAGTAAAGGTTGTTCAACACAACTTCACCCACCGCGTCGCGCTTGATTTCAATCACGATGCGCATACCGTCTTTGTCAGACTCGTCACGCAGCGCGCTGATGCCTTCAACGCGTTTTTCTTTTACCAGCTCGGCGATTTTTTCAATCAGTCGCGCTTTGTTCACCTGATACGGGATCTCGTGAACAATAATGGTTTCACGGCCGGTTTTGGCGTCCGCTTCCACTTCGGCGCGGGCACGGATGTAAATCTTGCCGCGACCGGTACGGTACGCTTCTTCAATACCGCGACGGCCATTGATGATTGCCGCCGTCGGGAAGTCCGGGCCAGGGATGTGTTCCATCAGCCCTTCAATGCTGATGTCTTCATCGTCAATGTAGGCCAGGCAGCCGTTGATCACTTCCGTGATATTGTGCGGCGGAATGTTGGTTGCCATACCGACGGCGATACCGGACGAACCGTTCACCAGCAGGTTTGGGATCTTCGTTGGCATGACGTCAGGAATTTTTTCCGTGCCGTCGTAGTTATCAACGAAATCAACCGTCTCTTTTTCCAGGTCAGCCATCAGCTCATGGGCAATCTTCGCCAGACGGATTTCCGTATAACGCATTGCCGCGGCGGAGTCGCCGTCGATAGAACCAAAGTTACCCTGACCATCTACCAGCATGTAACGCAGCGAGAAGGGCTGCGCCATACGGACAATGGTGTCGTACACCGCGGAATCACCATGAGGATGGTATTTACCGATTACGTCACCAACGACACGGGCAGATTTTTTGTAGGCTTTATTCCAGTCATTGCCCAATACGTTCATGGCGTATAGTACGCGACGGTGTACCGGCTTCAGGCCATCGCGGACGTCCGGCAGCGCACGGCCAACAATGACCGACATCGCATAGTCCAGATAGGAGCTTTTCAGCTCTTCCTCGATGTTAACCGGTGTAATTTCTCTCGCAAGGTCGCTCATCTAACCGCTATCCCTCTACTGTATCCCGGATTCAAAGGTCGCAAATTATAACACAGCCGCGGTGATACAGGTAAACCTATACGCTTTATTCACAGGGATTGCCTGATATACTCATTTGTCTTGCTAAATAAGGAGTAAAAGCGCCCATGAATGCCGAAAAATCCCCGGTGGCTCACAACGTTGACCACGAAGAGATTGCCAAATTTGAAGCGGTGGCGTCCCGCTGGTGGGATCTCGAAGGTGAGTTCAAACCTCTGCATCGTATTAACCCGCTGCGTCTGGGCTATATCGCGGAGCGTTCCGGCGGTCTGTTCGGTAAGAAAGTGCTCGACGTCGGCTGCGGCGGCGGCATCCTGGCGGAAAGTATGGCGCGTGAAGGGGCCACCGTCACCGGTCTGGACATGGGCTTCGAACCTCTACAGGTTGCGCGTCTTCATGCGCTGGAGTCCGGCATACAGGTAGAATACGTTCAGGAAACCGTGGAAGAGCACGCGGCAAAACATGCGCACCAGTATGACGTGGTGACCTGCATGGAGATGCTGGAGCACGTTCCCGATCCGCAGTCGGTCGTCAGCGCCTGTGCAAACCTGGTGAAACCGGGTGGACAGGTCTTCTTCTCGACCATCAACCGCAACGGCAAAGCCTGGCTGATGGCCGTGGTAGGCGCGGAATATGTGCTGCGCATGGTGCCGAAAGGGACGCACGACGTGAAGAAGTTCATCAAGCCTGCCGAACTGCTGGGCTGGGTTGACCAGACATGGCTTAAGGAGCAGCACATGACGGGCCTGCACTACAACCCGTTGACGGATAAATTCAAACTTGCCCCGGGTGTGGATGTTAACTATATGTTGCACACAACCGCCAAAAACGACTAACGTCATTCGTTATTCTTATAAAGATTGCGCGACATCATGTTGCGCAATTCTGACCTCCCGATGAAGAAATCAGCACTCGATCAAATTTTGAATTTTTTTTCTTAATTATTGACATCTCTTCCAGGCCTTACGGCACGAGGACTTAGCCTTTTTTACCCTTTCACAACCTCAATTTAACGTCAAAATCAACCCTTGTACTGAAAAGAATCCTTACTAGAATACTCACCATATAGCGTTCTTCTTATCGCAAAACCCCTATATGTAGTATTTATCCACAGAGTTAGTCACAAGACGGGTCTGTGGATAAGCGGGGGATATTTTTTATTTCACGGACAGGTAAAAACCCACATGAATCAGAGTCTGCTGGTGACAAAGCGCGACGGTACCACCGAGCGTATCAATCTGGACAAAATCCATCGAGTTCTCGACTGGGCAGCAGAAGGACTGAACAACGTATCTATCTCCCAGGTTGAACTGCGTTCTCACATTCAGTTCTACGACGGCATCAAAACGTCTGATATCCACGAAACCATTATCAAAGCAGCGGCAGATCTGATCTCCCGCGACGCACCGGATTATCAGTACCTCGCTGCGCGTCTGGCGATTTTCCACCTGCGTAAAAAAGCCTACGGTCAGTTTGAGCCGCCGAAGCTTTACGATCACGTAGTGAAAATGGTTGAGCTGGGCAAATACGACACGCATCTGCTGGAAGACTATACGGAAGAAGAGTTCGAGCAGATGAACGGGTTTATCGATCACTGGCGCGACATGAACTTCTCCTACGCGGCGGTGAAGCAGCTCGAAGGCAAATACCTGGTTCAGAACCGTGTAACCGGTGAGATCTACGAAAGCGCCCAGTTCCTCTATATTCTGGTGGCCGCCTGCCTGTTCTCTAATTATCCACGCGAAACCCGTCTGGACTACGTGAAGCGTTTCTACGATGCGGTGTCGACGTTCAAGATTTCTCTGCCTACGCCAATCATGTCTGGCGTGCGCACCCCTACCCGTCAGTTCAGCTCCTGCGTGCTGATCGAGTGCGGTGACAGCCTGGATTCCATCAACGCGACCTCCAGCGCCATCGTGAAATACGTTTCCCAGCGTGCCGGTATCGGCATCAACGCCGGTCGTATCCGTGCGCTTGGCAGTCCAATCCGCGGCGGTGAAGCGTTCCACACCGGCTGTATCCCGTTCTACAAGCACTTCCAGACGGCAGTAAAATCCTGCTCTCAGGGCGGCGTGCGCGGTGGCGCTGCGACCCTGTTCTACCCGATGTGGCACCTGGAAGTGGAAAGCCTGCTGGTTCTGAAGAACAACCGCGGCGTGGAAGGCAACCGCGTGCGTCACATGGACTACGGCGTGCAGATCAACAAGCTGATGTACACCCGCCTGCTGAAAGGGGAAGACATCACCCTGTTCAGCCCATCCGACGTCCCGGGCCTGTATGACGCGTTCTTCGCCGATCAGGATGAGTTCGAGCGTCTGTACACCAAATATGAAAAAGACGACAGCATCCGTAAGCAGCGCGTGAAGGCGGTCGATCTGTTCTCCCTGATGATGCAGGAACGTGCTTCTACCGGCCGTATCTACATCCAGAACGTTGACCACTGCAACACCCACAGCCCGTTCGATCCGGTGGTTGCCCCAGTGCGCCAGTCCAACCTGTGCCTGGAGATCGCCCTGCCGACCAAACCGCTGGACGATGTGAACGACGAAAACGGCGAAATCGCGCTGTGTACGCTCTCTGCGTTCAACCTGGGTGCGATTAAGAGCCTGGACGAGCTGGAAGAGCTGGCGGTGCTGGCTGTTCGTGCCCTCGACGCCCTGCTGGACTACCAGGATTACCCAATCCCGGCGGCAAAACGCGGCGCAATGGGCCGTCGCACTTTAGGTATCGGCGTAATCAACTTCGCCTACTGGCTGGCGAAAAACGGCAAGCGTTACTCCGACGGCAGCGCCAACAATCTGACGCACCAGACGTTCGAAGCGATCCAGTACTACCTGATGAAAGCCTCTAACGAGCTGGCGAAAGAGCAAGGCGCGTGCCCGTGGTTCAACGAAACCACTTACGCGAAAGGCATTCTGCCGATCGACACCTATAAAAAAGACCTGGATGCGATCGTCAGCGAGCCGCTGCACCTCGACTGGGAAGGCCTGCGCGAGTCCATTAAAACTCACGGCCTGCGTAACTCCACGCTCTCTGCCCTGATGCCGTCCGAGACCTCTTCGCAGATCTCCAACGCCACTAACGGTATTGAGCCACCGCGCGGGCACGTCAGCATTAAAGCGTCGAAAGACGGCGTGCTGCGTCAGGTGGTACCGGATTACGAAACGCTGGGTGACAACTACGAGCTGCTGTGGGAAATGCCAAACAACGACGGCTACCTCCAACTGGTGGGTATCATGCAGAAGTTTATCGACCAGTCGATCTCTGCCAATACCAACTACGACCCGACGCGCTTCCCGTCCGGCAAGGTACCGATGCAGCAGCTGTTGAAGGACCTGCTGACAGCCTACAAATTTGGCGTGAAAACGCTGTACTATCACAACACCCGTGATGGTGCGGAAGACGCCCAGGACGACCTGGCGCCGTCAATTCAGGACGATGGCTGCGAAAGCGGCGCATGTAAGATCTAATAAATTCCCTCACCCTAACCCTCTCCCACAGGGAGAGGGAACTCTTTCCCCCTCTCCCTGTGAGAGAGGGCCGGGGTGAGGGGAAATAACACCACAGGACTCACCGCAATGGCATATACCACCTTTTCACAGACGAAAAACGACCAGCTCAAAGAGCCGATGTTCTTCGGCCAGCCGGTCAACGTGGCACGCTACGATCAGCAAAAATATGACATCTTCGAAAAGCTGATTGAAAAGCAACTCTCCTTCTTCTGGCGTCCGGAAGAAGTTGACGTTTCCCGCGACCGTATCGATTTCCAGGCGCTGCCGGAACACGAAAAGCACATCTTCCTCAGCAACCTGAAGTACCAGACGCTGCTGGACTCCATTCAGGGACGTAGTCCGAACGTGGCGCTGCTGCCGCTAATCTCGATTCCTGAGCTGGAAACCTGGGTAGAAACCTGGGCGTTCTCCGAGACGATCCACTCCCGCTCTTACACCCACATCATCCGCAACATTGTGAACGATCCGGCGGTGGTGTTTGACGATATCGTCACCAACGAACAGATCCAGAAGCGCGCCGAAGGCATTGCGCACTACTACGACGAGCTGATCGAGATGACCAGCTACTGGCATCTGCTGGGCGAAGGCACGCATAACGTGAACGGCAAAACCGTTACCGTAAACCTGCGGGCCCTGAAAAAGCAGCTCTATCTGTGCCTGATGAGCGTCAACGCGCTGGAAGCAATCCGCTTCTACGTGAGCTTCGCCTGCTCCTTCGCGTTTGCCGAGCGCAAGCTGATGGAAGGTAACGCCAAAATTATCCGTCTGATCGCCCGTGACGAAGCCCTGCACCTGACCGGTACCCAGCACATGCTGAACCTGCTGCGCAGCGGTGCGGACGACCCGGAGATGGCGGAAATCGCCGAAGAGTGCAAACAGGAGTGCTACGACCTGTTCTTGCAGGCCGCCCAGCAGGAGAAAGAGTGGGCAGACTACCTGTTCCGCGACGGCTCCATGATTGGCCTGAACAAAGACATTCTGTGCCAGTACGTGGAGTACATCACTAACATCCGCATGCAGGCTGTGGGTCTCGATCTGCCATTCCAGACGCGCTCTAACCCAATTCCGTGGATCAATACCTGGCTGGTGTCCGATAACGTGCAGGTTGCGCCGCAGGAAGTGGAAGTGAGTTCTTATCTGGTCGGTCAGATTGATTCTGAAGTCAACACCGACGACCTGAGCGACTTCCAGCTCTGATGAGCCGCGTAACGCTGAGCCTTTCTGGTACAGAGGTGTTGTGCCAGGAAGAGCATCCTTCTCTGCTGGTGGCGCTTGAAGCGCATCAGGTGGAGGTAGAGTACCAGTGTCGTGAAGGCTATTGCGGTTCGTGCCGCTGCCGTCTGGTCGCAGGCCAGGTGGACTGGCTGACCGAACCGCTGGCCTTTATCAATGAAGGGGAAATTTTGCCCTGCTGCTGCCGGGCAAAAGGCGATATTGAGATCGAGATGTAAAAAAGGGCCTTACGGCCCTTTTTCTATTTTAAGAACGTCACCGCTTTATCCGGGAAATCCGTAAACAGCCCGTCCACGTCCGCCTGCTTATACAACACCTCGTAAAGCTGATTCACATCGGTGGCATATGGCGGCAGCTGATCGGCACGCACCGTGTACGGATGCACCTGCATCTTGCTGGCGTGCGCCTCTTTCACCATCGCCGTCAGCTTCACGTGCCCAGGCGTTGAGCCTTCCGCCACCAGCATGTGATAATCCGGCCCGATGCCGTCAGCGTACTGCGCAATCTGCTTCATCGCGCCCGGCTTGAACATCCAGTCGTAGCTGTAATTCATCCACTTCCCGTCCGGCTGTTTCTCCTGGGTTTCATTCCAGTCGGTATAGGCAATCAGCTGCACCAGATTGAGATCCATCCCCATCTTCGGCTCCAGCTCGGTTTTGATGCGCTTCAGCTCGGCGGCGTCAAAACACTGCAGGAAAACCTTATCCTGCTTGCTGGTGTAGCCGTACTTTTTCAGTACCTCCAGCGTCTTCGCGGCAATGTCCTTCCCTTCCTGATGGTGGAACCATGGGGCTTTGATTTCCGGGTAGATGCCGATGTTTTTACCGGTGGAGTGGTTCAGTCCCTGAACAAACTCAATCTCTTCCTGGAAGGTATGGATCCGGAAGTCAGATTTGCCCATCGGGAAACGTCCCGGATAGACCTGCACCTTCTTGCCGTTTTCAATCTCGAAGCCTTCGGTGAACTTCAGGGAGCGGATCTCCGCCAGCGTGAAGTCGATAGCGTAGTAGCGACCATCTTTACGGGCGCGATCCGGGAAACGCTCTGCCACGTCCGTCACGCGGTCAAGATAATGGTCGTGCAGGACGACCAGCTGGTCGTCCTTCGTCATCACCAGATCCTGCTCCAGATAATCCGCGCCCTGGGCATAGGCCATCGCTTTTGCCGGCAGCGTATGCTCCGGCAGATAACCGCTGGCGCCACGGTGGGCGATAACGATTTTATCCGCCGCCAGCGCGGAGCCTGTCATCAGGCCCGCCAGCAGCAGGCCGGTTGCTAACTGAGTTAATTTCATCGCAATGCTCCTTATTGACGACGCGCCAGCACTTCGGCGTGGTGACGTTTTTCACCAATCATCACAACAACCAGCAGCAGTACCGCCAGCACGCTTCCGCCGATCATCACCATAAAGCCGCCGTCCCAGCCGAAGAAGTCAACGGTATAGCCCACAATGGCGCTCGCCGCGACCGAACCGCCGAGATAGCCGAACAGACCGGTAAAGCCCGCAGCCGTGCCTGCCGCTTTCTTCGGTGCCAGCTCCAGCGCGTGCAGGCCGATCAGCATAACCGGACCATAAATCAGGAAGCCGATGACGATCATACAGGCCATATCCACACCCGGATTACCCGGCGGGTTAAGCCAGTAAACGACCGTCGCGATGGTCACCAGCGTCATAAAGAACACGCCCGTTGCCCCACGGTTGCCCTTAAACACTTTGTCCGACATCCAGCCGCAGATCAGCGTGCCGGGAATGCCCGCGTATTCATACAGGAAATAGGCCCAGGAAGATTTATCCAGCGCGAAATGCTTCACCTCTTTCAGGTAAGTCGGGGACCAGTCGAGGATGCCGTAACGCAGCAGGTAGACAAACACGTTCGCCACCGCGATGTACCACAGCAGCTTGTTCGGCAGCACGTACTTCATGAAGATTTGCTTCGCGGTCAGCTCTTCTTCGTGCTTCTCGCTGTAATCATCCGGATAGTCATTTTTGTACTCTTCAATCGGCGGCAGGCCGCAGGACTGTGGGGTGTCGCGCATCAGAGCGAAGGCGATAATCGCCACCAGAATGGCGCCAAAGGCAGGCATATAGAGCGCCGCGTGCCAGTCGTTGAACCAGGCCATCCCCAGCAGGAACAGCAGCGGCGGAAGCCCGCCCCCGACGTTATGCGCACAGTTCCAGACCGATACAATTCCACCACGCTCTTTCTGTGACCACCAGTGAACCATGGTGCGTCCGCATGGCGGCCATCCCATCCCCTGGAACCAGCCGCAGAGGAACAGCAGCACGAACATGATGGCAATGCTTGAGGTCGCCCACGGCACAAAGCCCATGAACAGCATCACCGCTGCCGCGAGGATCAGACCGGCGGGCAGGAACACGCGCGGATTCGAACGATCCGACACCGACCCCATAATGAACTTTGAAAAACCGTACGCGATGGAGATCCCCGACAGCGCAAATCCCAGATCGCCGCGAGAGAAGCCCTGCTCCACCAGGTACGGCATGGCGAGCGCAAAGTTTTTACGTACCAGATAGTACGCCGCATACCCGAAGAAGATCCCGAGGAAGATTTGCCAACGCAGACGGCGGTAGAGAGGATCAATCTCTGCCTCTGGCAGTCGCGCACGATGTGGCGCAGGTTTAAAGATACTGAGCATAACAGCCTCCGTGGCCTTTCAAAAAATGACCGGGCATCTCGCGCCCGGCTACAGAGGCGGCGATGTTAAGAAATCACGGTGAATGTTACTGTGAATCAACGCACAGATTGTTACAGAAATATGACAGAATGCGCAAAAAAGCGCATGAAATCACGTTTCACTTTCGAATTTCGCGCGTTTATGTTCGAAATCAAACAAACCACACGATCAATGTGGCTAAATGCAAAAAAACGAACATAGAGGAAAGGCAATGACAATTCACGATCCACGCTTCAGCGATGTGATTATCATTGGCGGTGGCGCGACGGGTGCCGGCATCGCACGCGACTGCGCCCTGCGGGGATTGAGCGTCACGCTTCTGGAACGCCACGATATCGCCACCGGCGCGACGGGACGTAACCACGGTCTGTTGCACAGCGGCGCCCGCTATGCGGTCACTGACGCTGAGTCAGCGCGCGAGTGTATCGCTGAAAACCAGATCCTCAGGCGCATCGCCCGCCACTGCGTTGAACCGACCAACGGTCTTTTTATCACCCTTCCAGAAGACGACCTCGGCTTTCAGCAAACCTTTATCACCGCCTGCACGGCGGCAGGCATTCAGGCCGAGGCGATCGATCCTGCGCAGGCGCGCCGTCTTGAACCCTCGGTAAACCCGGCGTTACTGGGCGCGGTAAAAGTACCGGACGGAACCGTTGATCCTTTCCGCCTGACCGCCGCCAATATGCTCGACGCGCGGGAACATGGCGCCCAGATCCTGACCGGGCATCACGTCACCGGGCTTATTCGCGAAGGGAATACCGTGCGCGGAGTGCGCGTGTTTGATGCGCAGTACAACGAACACCGCGAGCTGTATGCCGCCGTCGTGGTCAACGCGGCGGGGATCTGGGGCCAGCGCATCGCGGAATACGCGGACCTGTCGGTGCGCATGTTCCCGGCGAAAGGCTCGCTGCTGATCCTCGACCACCGCATCAATAACCATGTCATCAACCGCTGCCGTAAACCGTCTGACGCCGATATCCTCGTGCCGGGGGACACCATTTCGTTAATCGGCACGACCTCAATGCATGTGGACTACAGCGAAATTGATTACAACCGCGTCACCGCTGAAGAGGTGGATATCCTGCTGCGCGAAGGGGAAAAGCTGGCCCCGGTGATGGCGCAGACGCGTATTCTGCGTGCCTACGCGGGCGTGCGTCCCCTCGTCGCCAGCGATAACGATCCGAGCGGGCGTAACGTCAGCCGCGGCATCGTACTGCTCGATCACGCCGAACGTGACGGCATGGACGGATTTATCACCATTACCGGCGGCAAGCTGATGACCTACCGGCTGATGGCCCAGTGGGCCACCGATGCCGTCTGCCGTAAGCTCGGCAACACCGCGCCGTGCGTGACGGCGGAACAGGCCCTGCCCGGCTCGCAGCAATCGACAGAAAAAACGCTGCACAAAATCATTTCACTCCCTGCCCCGCTTCGCGGTTCGGCGATTTACCGCCACGGCGACCGCACCCCGACCTGGCTCGGTGAAGGGCGACTCAGCCGCAGCCTGGTGTGCGAATGCGAAGCCGTGACCGCAGGCGAGGTGCAGTATGCCGTGGAAAACCTGACGGTGAACAACCTGCTCGATTTACGCCGCCGCACGCGCGTCGGGATGGGCACCTGTCAGGGGGAGCTATGCGCCTGCCGTGCCGCCGGGCTGCTGCAACGTTTTCACGCCACCACGTCAACCCAGTCGCTTGCCCAACTCAGCGATTTTTTAAACGAGCGCTGGAAAGGCATTCAGCCCGTCGCCTGGGGCGATGCCCTGCGCGAAAGCGAATTTACCCGCTGGGTCTATCAGGGGCTTTGCGGTCTGGAGAAGGAGCACAACCATGAAATTTGATACCGTGATTGTGGGTGGGGGGCTGGCGGGCCTGCTGTGCGGCCTCAAACTGACGCAGCGGGGTCTGCGCTGCGCCATTGTCACTCGCGGTCAGAGTGCTCTGCACTTCTCCTCCGGCTCGCTGGATTTACTGGGCGCGCTATCGTTCGCCGATCTGCCGCCTGAACATCCCTACCGCCTGACGGGCGCAGAGAATATGGCCCGCTTTGCCTGCGAAACCGAACACCTGCTCACTGCCTGCGGCGCACGCATGCAGGGTGACGCCGAGCAAAACCATCAGCGCGTCACGCCACTCGGCACCCTGCGCGCCGCCTGGCTTAGCCCGGAAGAGGTGCCTGTCGCTCCCATCGCTGCCGAGCGCGTGCGGGTGGTGGGGATCAGCGGTTTCCTTGATTTCCAGCCACATCTGGCCGCCGCGTCTCTCAGACAGCAGGGTGTTCAGGTGGATACAGCGGAGATTGATCTCCCCGAGCTCGACGTGCTGCGCGAAAACCCCAGCGAGTTTCGTGCGGTGAACATTGCCCGCCTGCTGGATAATGAAAGTTACTGGCCGCAGCTGTACGCGGCGCTTCAACCGCTCGGCGAGACCTGCGACGCCCTGTTTATGCCCGCCTGTTTTGGCTTAACGGACAACCGGCTCTGGCGCTGGCTCTCGGCGCGCCTGCCCTGTACGCTCGGTTTACTGCCGACGCTCCCCCCTTCCGTGCCCGGCATTCGTCTGCATACCCAGCTTCAGCGTCAGTTTGTCGCCCAGGGTGGCGTCTGGATGGCAGGCGACGAAGTGAAAAAAATCACCCTGGTTGAGGGCGCGGTAAGCGATATCTGGACCCGCAACCACGGCGACATCCCGCTTCGCGCACGCTATACGGTGCTGGCAAGCGGCAGTTTCTTCAGTAACGGTCTGCTGAGCAGCCGGGATGGCGTGCGTGAGGCAATACTCGGGCTGGATGTCCGGCAAAGCGCTTCCCGCGCGGACTGGTATCAAAGCGATTTCTTCACCCCGCAGCCCTGGCAGCAGTTCGGCGTGATCGTCGACAGCCAACTGCGCCCGCGGCTGGGCGGTGAACCGGTTGAAAATCTTTACGCCATCGGCTCGGTTCTGGGCGGGTACGATCCCGTGGCGCAGGGCTGCGGTGGCGGCGTCTGCGCCGTCACTGCGCTGCATGTCGCGGAGCAGATTATCCAGCGCAGGGAGGGAGCACAATGAACGACACCCCATTTGAAAGCTGTATCAAATGCACGGTCTGCACCACGGTTTGCCCGGTCAGCGGCGTCGATCCGCGCTATCCCGGCCCGAAACAGGCCGGTCCCGACGGGGAGCGTCTGCGCCTGAAGGATGGCGCGCTCTACGACGAGGCGCTGAAATACTGCATCAACTGCAAACGCTGCGAAGTTGCCTGCCCGTCGGACGTGAAAATAGGCGATATCATCCAGCGCGCCCGCGCCCGCTACAGTACGCAAAAACCGACGCTGCGTGACGCGATACTGAGCCACACCGATCTAATGGGCAGCCTCTCGACGCCTTTCGCGCCGGTCGTCAATGCCGCCACCGCCCTGAAGCCGGTGCGCAGGCTGCTGGATGCGACGCTCAAAATCGACCATCACCGCAGTCTGCCGAAATATTCTCACGGCACCTTCCGCCGCTGGTATAAATCCGTGGCGGCAGAACAGGCGCAGTTCGCTGAGCAGGTCGCCTTCTTCCACGGCTGCTACGTGAACTACAACCATCCGCAGCTGGGAAAAGACCTGCTGAAAGTGCTGAACGCCATGGGGACGGGCGTTCAGCTGCTGAGCAAAGAAAAGTGCTGCGGCGTTCCGCTGATTGCCAACGGTTTCATCGACAAAGCGCGCAAGCAGGCGAGCAGCAACGTCACCTCTTTACGTGAGGCGATCGTCGACAAAGGGATACCGGTACTGGCGACGTCGTCAACCTGTACCTTCACGCTGCGCGATGAATATCCGCATCTGCTGGATGTGGATAACACCGGCCTGCGCGAGCACATTGAGCTGGCGACCCGTTTTCTCTGGCGCAAACTGGACAGCGGGCAGACGTTACCGCTGGGCAAATTGCCGCTGAAGGTGGTATATCACACGCCATGTCATATGGAGAAGATGGGCTGGTCGATCTATACGCTTGAGCTGCTGCGGCTGATCCCGGGGCTGGAGCTGACGGTGCTGGACTCACGCTGCTGCGGCATCGCTGGCACCTACGGATTCAAGCGTGAAAACTACCCAACGTCACAGGCCATTGGCGCGCCGCTGTTCCGGCAGATTGAAGAGAGCGGCGCAGATATCGTGGTGACGGACTGTGAAACCTGCAAGTGGCAGATCGAGATGTCCACCAGCAAACGCTGTGAACATCCCATTACCTTGCTGGCAAAAGCGCTGGCGTAACCGTTGCCGGGGACACTGCCCCGGCACACTCTCACTCTACGAACAGCGATTCCACGACGTTGATCCAGCCGTGCTCACTGGCGACCTCTTTCCCGTTCAGCCAGCGGCGCAGCATGTTCAGCGCCATCATCGCGCACACCTCCTGACGTACGGCCAGGCTGTGGCGGGTAATGCTCATCCTGACGCGCAGGGCGTGCGTTCCTTCCGGCGTTGCCAGGGCAAAGTTGAGGTGCTCCTCATCCAGCCCGCCCACAAACAGCGCCAGTCCGGCGAAATGCTTCACTCTGCGCTCGGATGCCCAGCGCGCCGTCTGCGCCAGCGTCTCCTGCTGGAACGGCACCACTTCACTGGCCAGCAGCGGCGCACCCGCCCGGGTAAGCTGAAGCGCCAGAAGCCCACCGGTAAACTGCTCGCTTAACGTCACGCTCAGCTGGCGGGACTGCAAATGCGCTGCGATCTGCGCCGGCAGCCCTTTCGTGCCTTCGAAAATCAGGCTTTCCCCGGCGACGCGCCGCACTTCCGGCCACAGTGCCAGCATAGCGGCTTTCTCTGACGCCGGTCCGGTCAGCTTCAGTTCAATAATCGGCATGGAGGAGCGATAGCCCATCGACACGCCGGGAGGCAGTTGCAGGTGATCGAGGCTCTGAGCGAGATCGCTTTCCGAGCGACCAAAGGTGGTCAGACGCAGGCACAGCGGCGGTTCAGGCAGCGTAAAGCGCGCGCGCAGGCGCGGCAGGATCTGCTGCTCGACCATCACTTTAAATTCCGACGGCACGCCCGGAGTGAAGAACATCAGGCAGCGGTTCAACTGAACGGCAAACCCGCAGGCGGTGCCGACCGGGTTATCAATCAGTTCCGCGCTGGCGGGAATTTCAGCCTGCTTGCGGTTGCTGGGGGCCATCACGCGGCCACGCCCGGAGAAAAAGCGCTCCATCTGCGCCAGCCACGCCTCGTGCAGGACCAGGCCTTCGCCTTTGGCCGTGGCGGCGGCCAGCGCGCTGAGATCGTCGCTGGTAGGTCCCAGCCCGCCGTTCACAATCAGCACGTCGCAGCGTTCGCTGCGCTCGCGCAGAACGTTGACCAGCGACTCAAGGTTGTCACCTACGGTGTTGCGGCGCGTTAACGGTAATCCTTGCTCAAAGAAGAGATCGGCGAGCCAGGCGGCATTGGTATCAATGATTTGCCCATGAAGCACTTCGTCGCCAGTGGATAACATTTCCACGTTTATCATTGTGTTCTCCCATTTCAATGGTCAAAACACTATAGCGCAATCAAAGACCGGGGGAAGAGAGAAACTGGCGCGACTGAACGCCGCGCCGAGAGGATTAGAAACCGGCGCTAACGCCAACGTACGGGCCGTCTGCCAGGGCGTTGTCGCGGTTGCCGTCTTTACCGGCCAGGTTCAGATAGCGATAACCCGCTTCGATGGTGATTGGACGCATGATGGTCCAGCGCGCGCCGGCGTTAGCTTCCTGATAGCTGTCGATGCCGCTGGAGAGGGAATCAGGAGAGTAGTAGTACTCACCGAACAGGCCAAAGCTGTCGCCAATTTTCCACTGCAAGCCGCCGCCCACTGCCGCCGCGTAGCCTTCGTCGCCGTCGTTCGGGTTGGTGTAAATGCCTTTACCGCCGACGGTCGCCAGGAAGGGACCCAACGGCACGTTGAAGCCGAGGCCCAGGCTTGCCGCATCGCCGTCGTCGTCGTTATGCGTCCAGCCGCCGGTCATTGCCAGGCCTGCGCTGTCCGTGCCAAGACCGAAGCCCAGATGGGTATAATCTTGTCCCGCCGAGCCGTTGAAGGAAATTGCGTTTGCCGCTGCTGAAACAAACATCAGGCCGCCTAAGCCCATTAATGCCACTTTTTTCATTGTCGTGATCCCGCACAATTTATTCAGAGATGTCCAAAAACCGCGAGATTTTAACCTGCCTGCCTGTGTGATCAATGGACTCCACGTGCGGCAGGCAATTAGTTTGTAACGATTTGATAATATCGGCATTTATATCAGCATCAGAAAGCGCATTTTCACGCTCAGCCCACCCAGATTTTCACTGGGCATCAGCTGAAGATGGCTGCGGTGCAGGCGGGCAATATCGTTAGCCAGCGCCAGGCCAATGCCGGACCCGGCGGCATCACCCACGTTTTCCAGACGATGAAACGGCAGCATGGCCTGGGAGATCTGGTCTTCAGCAATACCCGGTCCGCTGTCCTCCACGCTCAGCTCAACGGCATCGTTAGCCGTGCGCAGGTACACCGTCACGATGCCCTGCTCCGGCGTGTATTTGATCGCGTTCTCCAGCAGGTTGGCGCAGAGTTCACCCAGCAGCACGTCATCACCCTCAATCATTACCGGCTGCTGTACGCCGTCATAACCGAGATCGATACCCTTGCTGCGCGCCTGCGCCAGCCGGGAAAAGCAGCAGTTTTGCACCACCTGCACCAGATCGACAGGGGCAAACTGTCGCTCCCCCTGCTCTTTTCGCTTCACCGCTGAAAGCTGCAACAGCCTTTCCGTCAGCACGATGGTGTTATCCAGCGTGACGTTCATCGCCCGTAAGCTCTCCTGCCACAGGGCCGGATCGTTACGCGTCAGGGCAACCGATACCTGGGTTTTCAGCACCGCCAGCGGCGTTTTGAGCTGGTGTGAGGCGTCAGCATTAAAGCGCGCCTGTCGCGAAAGCACGCCGCGTAACCTGTCGATATAGCGGTTAAATGCCACAATCAGCAGCCGCGTTTCCGACCAGGGCAGCAGCTCCGGCAGCGGGGCCAGTAGCCCGGGCTCACGGCGCACCATCAGCGAAGAGAGCTGCCGCATCGGGCGCAGCACGCGACGCAGCAGCCACGCGGTCAGGACCAGCGTCAGCAGCACCAGCAGCCCCTGCGACACGAGCGAGGAAAACAGCAGCTGAGTGGCCAGATAGCGCCGCGACTGCAACGTTTCGGCGACGTAGATTTCCGCCATGCCGAACACACTCTCCTCGTTAACCGGCTGGAGCAGCTTCGCCACGCGGATCGCCTGCCCGCGATACTCGGTATGATAAAACCACGCCAGCGCCGGATAGTGGGAGGTGCGCGACGTGGAGGGGGGCATATTCGGCAGATCGTCATAGCCGGAGATCGTCCGCCCGTCAGGGTCCACGACCTTGTAGTAGAGGCGATCGTTCATGTTCAGCTCGAAGCTGTCGAGCACGACCCACGGCACGTTCACCTGGAGCTTGCCGTTGTGCACCACCAGCCGCTCTGACACCGTGCGCGCCGAGGATAACAGCGTGCGGTCATAGGCCTGCGTCGCCGCCTGTAGCGCGCTAACGTAGCTGTTAAAGGCTGACAGCCCCCATAACAGCAGCAGCGGCAAACCCAGAAAAAGCATAAGTTGCAGGTAAAGCGACTGCGGCTTAACCCACTTCATCGCCGCACTCCAGCACGTAGCCCAGCCCCCGGAGGGTGGTGATCCGCACGCCGCTGCCGGTCAGCTTCTTACGCAGACGGTGAATATAGAGATCGATGCTCTCGGGGCTGACGTCGTCGTTCAGGCTGAACACCTGGTCGAAAAGCTGTTGCCGGGAGACGGGACGGGTCCGACGGTGCATCAGCACCTTCAGCAAAGAGAGTTCGCGCGGCGTGAGGGAAAGGGGTTCATCGCGCAGCAGAAAAAAGCCTTCATCATCGTACTCCAGCTCTCCCAGCCGCTGGCGCTCCTGGGTTCGCCCTTCACTGCGGCGCAGCAGCGCACGCAGGCGGGCATCAAGCTCCTCCAGCTCGAACGGTTTCGGCAGGTAGTCATCCGCCCCGGCATTCAGCCCCTTAACCCTGTCTGCCACGTTGCTGCGGGCGGTAAGAAACAGCACGGGCAACGTCTGCCCGCGCTTTCTCAGCCGATGCACCACCTCCAGCCCGTCGAAACCGGGCATGCCGATATCAAGGATCGCGACGGCATAGTTTTCTCCCTGCAAAAGATGATCGGCCGCCCGTCCATCGTTGACGCAATCCACGGCAAATCCGTTTTGTACCAGCGCTTTTTCCAGCCAGTGAGCCAGCTCACGATTATCTTCCGCCAGTAAGAGACGCATATCACATCCTGTAAAGTTGGTGTCGCAGTGAAAGGGAAATGAAAGGTTATTGTTTTAACAATCACGCAACGGAACCGCTACAAGGTGGTTCACATAATCAGAAAAAAGACACCCGTACCCGTACTCCCGGTTCTCCGGCGTGAGGATAAACGATGAAAAAACAATTACTTTCTACCCTTGCTGCAAGCGTATTGCTGTTGAGTGCCTCTGTCGTCCAGGCGCAGGACGCGCCATCCCGTACCGAATGTATCGCCCCGGCCAAACCCGGCGGCGGCTTCGACCTGACCTGTAAGCTGATTCAGGTCAGCCTGCTGGAGACGAAGGCCATTGAGAAACCGATGCGCGTTACCTACATGCCCGGCGGCGTGGGCGCGGTAGCCTATAACGCCATCGTCGCCCAGCGCCCTGCCGAAGCGGGCACAGTGGTGGCCTTCTCCGGCGGTTCGCTGCTGAATCTGTCACAGGGGAAATTTGGCCGTTATGACGTGGACGACGTGCGCTGGCTCGCCACCGTAGGCACCGATTACGGCATGATCGCCGTGCGCGCGGACTCTCCGTGGAAATCCCTCAAAGATCTGCTGACCGCCATGGAAAAAGATCCGAACAGCGTGGTCATTGGCGCGGGCGCCTCTATTGGCAGCCAGGACTGGATGAAAGCCGCGCTGCTGGCGCAGCAGGCCAAAGTGGATCCGCACAAGATGCGTTACGTGGCCTTTGAAGGCGGCGGCGAGCCGGTGACGGCGCTGATGGGCAATCACGTCCAGGCGGTATCGGGCGATCTCAGCGAAATGGTGCCCTACCTGAGCGGGGATAAGATCCGCGTGCTGGCGGTCTTCTCAGAAAACCGTCTGCCGGGCCAGCTGGCAGACGTCCCAACCGCCAAAGAGCAGGGTTATAACCTGGTCTGGCCGATCATCCGCGGCTTCTTCGTCGGGCCAAAAGTGACCGACGCCGAATACCAGTGGTGGGTGGATACCTTCGCAAAACTTCAGCAAACCGAGGAGTTCAAAAAACAGCGCGATCTGCGCGGGCTGTTTGAGTTCAACCTGAACGGCAAGCAGCTGGACGAGTATGTCAAAAAACAGGTGAATGACTACCGCGTACAGGCGAAAGCCTTTGGTCTGGCGAAATAACCGGAGGCGCTATGAGCGATCGCATTTTTGCCGGGATATGGCTGCTGCTCTGCATTGGCGGCATGTTCGTCGCCTGGCAGATCCACAGCGAATACAGCTATGAACCCGTGGGGCCACGCCCCTTTCCCGTCGGCATTGTCGGCCTGATGCTGCTCTGCTCGGTAGCGCTGCTGCTGCGCCATCCGGATACCGTGGAGTGGCCGCCACGCCGAACGCTGCAACGTCTGCTGGTAATGGTGATTGTCCTGCTGATGTACGCGTGGGGCTTTGAATGGCTCGGCTTCCCGATTGCCACCGCCCTGCTGACGATGGTGATTGGCATACTATTTAACGCCTCGCTGCCTGCGGCGGGGATCTCCGGGGTCGTACTGGGCATTTTACTCTGGTACGCCTTCGACCGCCTGCTGGACGTGACCCTGCCGCTTGGCGCATGGTTTAACTAACGGAGCACGCTATGGATACCTGGATCTATCTCTCTCAGGGGTTCGCGGTAGCGATGACCCCGGAAAACCTGGTGATCGCCCTGATCGGCTGTTTCGTCGGGACCATCGTCGGCCTGCTGCCGGGCCTTGGACCTATCAACGGCGTGGCGATTTTACTGCCGCTGGCCTTTGCGCTGCACCTGCCTGCGGAATCGGCGCTGATCCTGCTGGCGACGGTTTATATCGGCTGCGAGTACGGCGGACGAATTTCCTCGATACTGCTAAACGTGCCCGGCGATGCCGCCGCCATTATGACCGCGCTGGATGGCTATCCAATGGCGCAGCAGGGACGCGGCGGCGTGGCGCTCTCTATTTCCGCCGTCAGCTCGTTCTTTGGCTCCCTGATCGCCATTGGCGGCATCATCCTCTTCGCCCCGGCGCTGGCCCAGTGGTCGCTGGCGTTTGGTCCGGCCGAGTATTTTGCCCTGATGGTGTTCGCCATCGCCTGTCTCGGCAGCATGATGGCGCAGAATCCGCTGAAGTCGTTTTTGTCTGCGTTGATTGGCCTCAGTCTGGCCACCGTCGGCGTGGATGCCAACACCGGGGTTTATCGTTTTACCTTCGACAGCGTTCATCTCTCCGACGGCGTGCAGTTTATCGTCGTGGTGATTGGTCTGTTCTCTGTCTCAGAAATCTTACTGATGCTGGAACATACCAGCAGCGGGCAGACGCTGGTGCGTAAAACCGGACGTATGCTCTTTAATGCCAAAGAGGGGGCGCAGTGTGTGGGAGCCACCCTGCGTTCGTCGGTGATCGGTTTCTTCGTCGGCATTCTGCCCGGCGCGGGGGCGACTATCGCCAGCGCCATCACCTACATGACCGAGAAAAAGCTGAGCGGTAACAGCGACAGCTTCGGCAAAGGCGATATCCGCGGCGTGGCGGCGCCGGAGGCGGCGAATAACGCCTCGGCCTGCGGCTCGTTTATCCCGATGCTGACCCTCGGCGTGCCGGGCTCCGGCACCACGGCGGTAATGATGGGCGCGCTGACGCTCTATAACATCACCCCGGGTCCGGCGATGTTTACCGAGCAGCCCGATATCGTCTGGGGTTTGATTGCCGCCCTGCTGATCGCCAACGTGATGCTGCTGGTAATGAACATCCCGCTGATCGGCCTGTTCACCCGCATGCTGACCATTCCCCTGTGGTTCCTGGTCCCGGCCATCGCCGCCGTCTCTGCGGTTGGGGTGTACGCGGTGCACAGCACCACCTTCGACCTGGTGTTGATGGTGCTGCTCGGCGTGCTGGGCTACATTCTGCGCAAGATGCACTTCCCGATGTCGCCGCTGATTTTAGGGTTTGTGCTGGGGGAAATGCTGGAGCAGAACCTGCGCCGCGCCCTCTCCATCAGCAACGGCAACATGGGGATCCTGTGGGAGAGCAGCGTGACGAAGATCCTGCTGGCAATGGCGATTATGGTGATTGTCGTGCCGCCGGTGCTGCGCTGGATCCGCCGACGCCAGCACAAACCGCAGCCGGATATCGGCTGATTAGCCCCTCAACAGGGCATTGACCCACTGCTTTAACGCCTGGCGGGAGATTTTAATCCCGCCATTTTTCAGTTCTGACGGCAGCGCCAGCCAGTGTACCGGCTGCTCAAAGCGCGCCAGCCTGCCCTGAACCCACTCCGGCAGCAGCGTGATATCCGTGCCCGGCTCGCATTCCACTACCGCCACCGGACGTTGCCCGTACTCAGCATCATCCAGCGGAACGACAAACGCCTGGCTTACCT
This sequence comes from Enterobacter sp. MGH 38, assembly GCF_000492855.1. Lineage (NCBI taxonomy): Bacteria > Pseudomonadati > Pseudomonadota > Gammaproteobacteria > Enterobacterales > Enterobacteriaceae > Enterobacter > Enterobacter sp. MGH 38. Next base: position 2,188,113 of record NZ_KI535608.1, read on the forward strand.
GCGGATGCGTGGCGATAACGCGCTCCAGCGCTTCCGGCTGGATCCCTTCTCCGCCGCTGAAAAAGAGATTGTCCATTCGGCCCAGAATGGTCAGGCGTCCGTCATGCCACTCGCCGCGATCGCGGGTGGCGAACCAGCCCTGCGCATTGACCAGCGGCAATAATGCGCCGTCTCGCCAGTAGCCTGCCGCCATGCTTTCCGCCCGGATCCAGACTTCACCGTTTACCACCTGAACGTCTCTGCCCGGCAGCGCGCTGCCCACGTCCGGCGCGCCGTCGGCCTCTTTGGCGCAGACGGTGGAGGCGAACTCGGTCAGACCGTAGCCGCAGAATGTACGGATCCCCTGCTCGCGCGCCTGTTCGGTCAGCGCAACGGGGATTTCCGCCCCGCCGAGCAACACGGCTTTCAGCGCGACGGGATGGTGTGAATTAAGCAGTCGCCACAGCTGCGTTGGCACCAGCGAGGCATGGGTACAGCCCTGTAGCGCCTGCTCAAGCGGCTGTTTTACGCGTACGGTGAGACGGCCTCCGCCCTGTAACCAGCGCCACAAAATCCCCTGACCGGAGACGTGAAACAGCGGCAGAGAGAGCAGCCAGTCGTCGCTATCGCCGTAAGGCATCAGCGCCAGCACCCCTTTTGCGCTGGCAAGGTGGGCGGCACAGGTGTGCACCGCCGCTTTTGGCAAACCGGTGGAGCCGGAGGTGAGCGTCATTGAGGCCAGTCGTTCTGCCCGCCACGTCACGCCCCCCTGCCCCTCGCCCTCTCTTAATGCCAGCGCGGGCAGACCGTCATACTCACCGTTAAGCACCAGCGCAAAACGCAGGGTCATCTGCGGCAGGAGGACGTCCAGCAGCGGACGGGGAAGCTGAGGGTTCACCGGCAAAATGCGGGCGCCGCACTGAAGCAGCGCCAGCCAGGCCAGCAGGGTCTGCGGGTGGTTGTGGGCGAGCAGCATGACGCCGTCACCGTCAGCAACGCCCTGAGACTGAAAACCGGCTGCCAGACGATCGATACGCTTGCCCAGCTGAGTCCAACTGAGCGTTGCATCGTCTAAACGCAGCGCGGGTTTATCGGCACGCCGGGTGCGCCAGTGCCGCCACGGCCAGTCGGTAAAACTCATCGCAATGGCTCCAGCGCCCCGACGTCGAGGCACGGCAAGGTGCTGCCAGGCCACTGGCGAATCAGCTGGGCCTGCATCAGGTTTAGCGTATCGAGACCGGGAACGGTGTCCGGCGTTAACCATGCAGCGATGCGCGCCAGCTGCGTCAGGCCGAGGCTGGATTCGATGGATGAACTGATCACCGCCGTCAGCCCTGCGGCATGGGCCGCCGCAACCTGCTCGCGCACCTTGTCGAGGCTGCCGGTCAGCGTTGGCTTAATCACCACGGCCCTGACGCCCGGCTCGGCGGCAAACGCGAAATCGGCTTCGCGCAGGCTCTCATCCCAGGCAATGGCGATGCCGGTTTCCCGGGCGAAGGCGCGAGAGTCGTCGCGCGTTTTGCACGGCTCTTCGAGAAACGCGATGCGGTTGCGGTACGCCGGGTTGACGTACTTCGCAAACTGCTGCGCCCTGAGCGGTGTCCAGGCGCGGTTGGCGTCCAGGCGCAGGTACAGATCGGGAATGGCTTCCAGTAACAGATTAACCACCATCCCGTCGCGCACCGCTTCGTACAGGCCGACCTTTATTTTCGCCACCTTCTCGCCAGGCATCGCGGAAAGGAGCGCGAAAAGTTCATCCGGATCGCCGGTACAGAGCGGCGCGGCGCAATAGTTCGCCGCCTCCGGCAAACTGCCGTCCAGCTCTGCCAGCGCGCAGCTGATGCCGAACGCGACGGAAGGAACGTCCGGCAGCGCCGGATCTGCTCCCTCGCGCCAGGCGTGCGTCCAGGCCATCAGCGCGGCCTGCGCCTCGTCGAGCGTTTCCAGGCTAAAGCCCGGAAGCGGGGCGATTTCGCCCCACCCTTCCCGCTCGCCCTGCCGGAGATGCATGAAAAAGCCGTCACGGGTTTTTAACCGCCGTTCACGCAGCACCACGCCCGCGTCCATCGGTATCTGCCAGCGGTAAACCTGCACGCGACGCATTACGGGTTCCGTTTGTATTTGCTGAAGTCCGGCTGGCGTTTTTCGTTGAACGCGTTGCGCCCTTCCTGACCCTCTTCGGTCATATAGAACAGCATGGTGGCGTTACCTGCCAGCTCCTGAAGGCCCGCCTGACCGTCACAGTCGGCGTTGAGGGCCGCTTTCAGGCAGCGCAGCGCCATTGGGCTGTTTTGCAGCATTTCGCGACACCAGCGCACGGTCTCTTTTTCCAGATCGGCGATCGGCACCACGGTGTTAACCAGCCCCATATCCAGCGCTTCCTGCGCATTGTACTGACGGCACAGGAACCAGATTTCGCGGGCTTTTTTCTGGCCGACAATGCGCGCCATATAGGACGCGCCCCAGCCGCCGTCGAAAGAGCCGACTTTCGGGCCAGTCTGACCGAAAATGGCATTTTCCGCCGCGATCGTCAGGTCACACATCATGTGCAGCACGTGACCGCCGCCGATGGAATACCCTGCCACCATCGCGACCACCGGTTTTGGACAGGTGCGGATCTGGCGCTGGAAATCCAGCACGTTCAGGTGGTGCGTGCCCGCATCATCCTGGTATCCGCCGTAGTCACCGCGGACTTTCTGATCGCCGCCGGAGCAGAAGGCTTTCTCCCCTTCCCCGGTGAGGATGATGACGCCGACAGTGTCGTCATAGCGGGCATCCGCCAGCGCCTGGATCATCTCTTTTACGGTCAACGGACGAAACGCGTTGCGCACCTGTGGACGGTTGATGGTGATTTTGGCGATACCATCGGCGGATTTGTGGTAACGAATGTCGGTATAGCCTTCGGAGCAGTCCTGCCATTCAACCGGCGCGTAAAGCATGTGTTCATCAGGATAGATCATAGCGTGTCCTTTGTTCGATAACGCAGTATCTGAGCCAGACTCGCGGCAACCGCTTCCGGGTTGTCCCGGTGGGCGTTGTGTCCGGCGTGAGGGATAGCATGACGCGTGGCGTTAAGTTCAGCGGCGATAGCTGCAAACTTCCCGTCACGTTCGCCATAGAGATAGTCAAAAGAAAAATCACGCGCGGTGAGCGCGGGACGTAAATCAGGCTGAACGGCAAGCGAGGTGGCTTCCAGCATCTCTGCCAGCCTCGGGCCGTTGTTCCGGCTGCGCAGCGCGATCAGCGCCTTGCGCTGTTCATCAGTAAGGGAGGCAAAGACCGGCTGTTGATACCAGTCGGCAAAGACGGCCTCCAGCGGCTCACTGCGTAAACGTGATGCCCAGCGGCGGTCAGAGGTCAGCCGCGCCTGGCGCGCATCGGGGTCTTGCAGGCCCGGGTGTCCACCTTCCACAATAACCCCGTCTAACCCCGCTGGATGCTGGCAGGCATGGAACATCGCAATGCGGCCGCCGAGGGAGTACCCTATCAGCCAGTACTTTAGTATGTTGTAACTAAAAAGGGTGTGCGTGAGCAAATCGCTCACCTCTGCAAACCCCGTCACGTCCGTATCCGCTGAACCACCGTGCCCGGGCAGGTCAAGGTAGAGCCGGGGGTAGTCATGCAGCGACGCCCCGACAGCCTGCCACTCGCGACAGTCGCCGGAAAAACCGTGCAGGAAAACCAGCCAGGGGTAGCCTGGATTTCCTGGCTGGGTGACGCCTGCGAGGATCACAGGTGACTCACCTGCGCCAACAGATGTTGCAGCTTCTGCGCGCCGTCAGCATCGTTTACCACCAGCTCAATGAGCGTCGCGCCAGGCTGCCGCCAGGCGGTGTTCAGCGCCGTCTCCAGCGCGTCCCAGTTTTCCGGGCAATGGTATTTAAGGCTGAACATGGCGGCGGCGTGTTCGAACTGCACGTTTTGCGGCATCAGATAGAAGCGCTCACGTTCGCTTTGCGGCGTCGGCAGCAACGAGAAAATCTGCCCGCCGTTATTGTTCACAACAATCAGCACGAACGGGGCCGACGCCTGACGCAGGAGCGCCAGCGCGTTGAGATCGTAGAGGGCTGAGAGATCCCCCACAATCGCCAGCGTGGATTTCGCGCTGGCCCTCTGTACGCCAGCGGCGGTGGAGATCAGGCCGTCAATGCCGCTCGCGCCCCGGTTGCTGTACACCGGATAACCCGCCGGCAGCTGCGAAAAGGCGTCAATCAGGCGCACCACCAGGCTGTTACCGACAAAAAGTTGTCCCTGCTCGGGAAGATATTTGCGGATACGGTGCGCCAGCCCGGCTTCACTGAACGCCTCGCACTGCGCTTTGGTGAGTTCCCACGCCTGACGTGACAGCGCCGGGATCTCCACCGCCCAGGGTTTGCGTTTTTCCGCCGGATGCAATTCCAGCCAGCTGTTAATATCGCTCACCAGGCGGCGGCCACGATGGTGCGCCGGGTCAAGGCGTCCTTCGAGCGGGTCCACCAGCCAGTACTCTTCAGGCGTACAGGTGGCCTGCCACTGGAGCAGACGCTTCCCCGTCAGGCTCGATCCCAGCTGGACGACAATCTGCGCCTGCGCCAGCTCGGTGACCGCTTTCGCGTTCCCCAGCCAGAGGTCGGCGCAGGGCAGCGGCTGGCCCGTCTGGGAAAGCACGTCACCAATCAGCGGCCAGCCAAGCGTTTGTGCCCACTCCGCCGCAAGCTTACCTTCCGCCGCACTCATCCGCCCGGCTATCACCACGCCGCGCTTCTGACGCCAGAAGAACCAGTCGCGCTGTTTAGCGCTTTCCAGATGCGTCTGCTCGCGCAGCCAGGGTTTTTCGCTCTCCCACCAGTCTCCCAGCTGCTGTTGCCAGACGAGGCCAGTATCGTTCATTTCACCGTACAGCGGCTCGGCAAACGGGCAGTTAATGTGTAGCCCGCCGCTGCGCAGTGCGTTCATGGCGTGGTCGAGGGTTGAGACCAGCCAGCTGGCGGGAATGTCCTGGGTGGGGCGCGGCAACGAGACCGTCTGTGAAGGATGCGAGGCAAAAATGCCAGGCTGACGAATAGCCTGGTTAGCGCCGCAGTCGATAAGTTCCGGGGGACGGTCGGCGGTGAGTAAAATCAGCTTTTCGCCGGTTAATCCCGCTTCTATCAGCGCCGGATAGAGGTTCGCCACCGCCGTGCCGGAGGTGACGATCACCGCCACGGGCGCTTTACTGACTTTCGCCAGCCCGAGCGCCAGATGGCCCAGACCACGCTCATCAAAATGGGTGTGGTGAATAAAAGCCCGGTTTTCCGCGGCAGCAAGGGTGAGCGGCGTGGAGCGAGAGCCCGGGGCAATACACACATGCCTGACACCATGACGGGTCAGGGCTTCAAGGATCACCGCCGCCCAGCGTCGGTTAAAAGAACTTACTGACATGAGATTGTCCAGTATCAAGAATGCGACACAGTATAAATAATAGAAAAAGTCAGAATTTTGATATGAATCGGGATTGCACGAATCAGTATTAATCCCTTAGGAGAAGGGAACGCAGCCCGGCGGCCTTGTTTTCGATCTCCTGCCACTCCTGCTCAGGATCGGAGCCGCTGACGATGCCCGCCCCCGCATAAAGACGCAGCGCAGCGTTGTGAACGCGGGCGGAGCGTAATGCCACACAGAATTCGCTCTGATCGCGCGATAAATAGCCCGCCGAACCGGCGTACCACTCCCGGTCAAACGGCTCGACTTTCGCAATAAATTCTCGGGCCGCCTGTCGCGGCAGCCCGGCCACCGCCGCCGTCGGTTGCAAAATATGCAGACACTGTTCGTCGTCAGGCTGTTTAAGTTCGGTCCAGATACAGCGGCGTAAATGCTGCACCTTGCGCAGACGCAGCACCTGCGCAGGCAGGATCTCCAGCGTCCGGGTATGGTGCTGAAGACGCTGGCAGATATCTTCCACCACCAGCATATTTTCCCGCTGATTTTTATCGTCGTTCATCAGCCAGTCGCCCAGACGCTGGGCCTGCTTATCGTCAGAATGGCTGGCGACGGTGCCTGCCAGCGCTTCAGTGCGCAGCAGCGTGCCGCGTCGCCGCCACAGGCGCTCGGGCGTCGAGCCGAGGAAGGCATTGCTGGCGTCAAAGACCATACAAAAATGATAGCAGTTGAGGTTTAGCGCGCGGCTTGCAGCCATCAGCGCGATGGCGTTCACGGGCTGCTGGCACTGAACGTCTGTAGCACGTGCGAGCACCACTTTCTCAAAATCACCGCGAGCAAGGGTATCCGTCGCCTGACGAATCAACGCCAGCCAGTCCGGTTTTTCCGGATGATGGGTTTCCTGCACAATCTGCACGGACAACGGGCGGATCGGCGCGGCGTCGCGCAGGTTATCGACAAAATTCAGCGCCTCACGGGCATCTTCCCGCAGCGACGTTTCGCTCCACAGTTGCAGACGCAGCGTGGCGACCCCGCCAGACCGTCGCCAGAGAAGGCGCGGTAAAAACAGCTTGCCCTGCGCCGGGTTGAAGGCGTTCAGGCCGCAGATACGGGTGTCATTGGCTACGTCATGGGCATGCAAAAACCGCGAGGCCGAAGCCAGAGAATCAAACTGGGCGAGGCTTCCGAGCGCGGCAAGTTCTTCATCGCCGCTGCGCTGTTGCCAGTAAAACTGAGGATAGCATCGCTGCACACCCAGCCAGGCCAGCGGATCGAAGGCGTCGTTTAACGGGAAAGAGACATCGAAATGGCGTAAACCGGGTATAGCAGGCAATGCTTGCGCAAGCTGAGTGCGCAGGCTTTGCAGCGCGAGGAAAATCGAGTGCACGCGAACCTCTCCCTGTTAAAGCCTTATATTATACGGGGTACTGACGATAAATAGCAGTACCCACGTGTAGGGAGTGGTTTACCGGCTTAACGACGGGCTAACAGCAGACCCAGCACCAGCCCTACGGCCGCACCGACCCCAATGCCCTGCCACGGTTTTTCATGCACATAATCGTCGGCACGATAAACCGCCTGTTTGGCGCGGTAGTAATAATTGTCGGAGGCGTTACTGACGCGGTTTTTCACGTCATGCAGCGCCTGCTCGGCGCGGGCTTTGAGCTCAATGTACTTCTGATCGGCAGGATCGCCTGAAGAGCGCAGCACTTCTTCCAGCGTTTCGCTTAGCAGCGTCAGGTCGTCGTCGACTCGGGTATCCCAGGATTGAAATGACATATTTTTCTCCATGTTAGTACACCAGTCCGGTAACTATAGACAACGTATTGCTATTGCGCCTGTTTCGCTTCGCGTGCCATGCCGATGTGTGGGATGCCGTCTTCGTCGTAAATGTCCGTGACCGGGGTAAAACCAAAATGGCCATAGAATGATTGCAAATGCGCCTGCGCGCCCAGGTATAACGCCTTGTCCGGCCACTGTTTCTGGCATGCGTCCAGCGTTTTTTCCATCAGCTGATAGCCCAGCTTTTCACCGCGCGCGCGGCCACTGATAATGACGCGCCCAATGACGACAGGGTCAAATTCCTCTTCGCTTTTCAGAATCCTCGCATACGCCACCAGCTCGTTATCGCGCCAGCCGAGGATGTGCCGGTTCTCGCCGACCAGGTCATCGCCGTCGATATCCTGATACGGGCAGGTTTGTTCAACCACGAAGACTTCACTGCGCAGTTTGAGCAGGGCGTAGAGTGACTGCACGGTCAGTTCGCTGTGGTGTAGATCTTGCCACTGGATCATGTGTTTCTCCTTCCTGGGGTTCATCACGTTATACTAAACCCCTTCCCATTCGGCAAAGGGCTGATTGCGTTATGGAACTGATTTTTCTGGGTACGTCCGCCGGGGTGCCAACCCGCTCACGAAACGTGACGGCGATTCTGCTGGATCTTAAGCATCCTACCCGCGGTGGGCTGTGGCTGTTTGACTGCGGCGAGGGTACGCAGCATCAGCTGCTGCATACCTCATACCACCCGGGGAAAGTGGATAAAATATTTATCACCCATCTACACGGCGACCATCTGTTTGGCCTGCCGGGCCTGCTGTGTAGCCGTTCGATGGCCGGTAACGCTAACCCGCTGACCATTTATGGCCCTGCGGGTATTCAGGAATTTGTTGAAACCACGCTGCGCCTGAGCGGCTCGTGGACCGATTATCCGCTGGAGGTGGTGGAGATCGGCGAAGGTCTGGTGTTCGACGACGGAGATTATCAGGTGCGCGCTTACCCGCTTAACCATCCGGTGGAATGTTACGGCTATCGCGTTGAGGAGCATGACAAGCCCGGTGCGCTGAACGCCGCCGCGTTGCAGGCCGATGGGGTGAAACCTGGCCCGCTGTTCCAGCGTCTGAAGCGCGGCGAGACCGTCACGCTGGAGGACGGGCGCGTCATCAACGGTCAGGATTACCTCGCGCCGCCGCAGCCAGGCAAAAAACTGGCTATTTTTGGGGATACCGCCCCCTGCCCTTCGGCGCTCAGGCTTGCCGGGGGTGTGGATGTGATGGTGCATGAGGCGACGCTGGAAGCGGCGATGGAAGAAAAAGCCAACAGCCGGGGGCACAGCTCAACGCGTCAGGCGGCGCAGCTGGCGCGTGAGGCTGGCGTCCGGAAACTGATTGTCACTCACGTCAGCTCACGCTATGACGTCCGCGGCGCTGAAAGCCTGCTGGCAGAGTGTCGGGAAGTATTTCCGGCATGCGAGCTGGCGGAAGATTTTGCTCAGGTCAGCGTTTAGTCCTTCATTTTTCCCTCAGCGTGCCGATAACGATTAAAAGGCCAGCATTTCTCTTGAGGGTAGAATGGATAATTTCCAGAAAGATATTGATGACAGGGCGAACCTGACCCTGTCCAACCGTTTTGAACTGTTGCTGTTCCGTCTTGGCACCTCTCTGAACGAAAATAAATCCGAGCTGTTCGGCATCAACGTGTTCAAATTGCGCGAAATTGTGCCGATGCCGACCTTCACCAAACCGGCGGGAATGAAGTCTCCACTGATGGGGATGGTGAACATTCGCGACCAGGTGATCCCGGTGATCGATCTGGCCGCCGTCGCCGGCTGCAAGCCAGCCACCGGGCTGAACATCCTGCTGATCACCGAATATGCCCGCAGCGTGCAGGCGTTTGCTGTGGAATCGGTGGAAAACATCATGCGTCTGGACTGGAAGCAGGTGCATGCTGCGGAAACTGCCGTCAGCGGTCGCTACATTACCAGCATTGCCTGCCTGGACGAGAAGACGGATACCAACGATCTGGCGATGGTGCTGGACGTGGAGCAGATCCTGTACGACATCACCCCGGCGAACCACGATCTGCACGCCACCCATCTGGAAACCACCAAATTCAACATCAAGCCTGGCTCTGTCGCGATTGTTGCAGAAGATTCGAAAGTGGCGCGCTCAATGCTGGAGAAGGGATTGCAGGCGATGGAGATCCCGGCCCAGCTGCATATCACCGGCAAAGACGCGTGGGAGAAAATCACTCAGTTGGCCGCGCAGGCTCAGGCTGAGGGCGTCCCCGTTACCGATAAGATTGCCCTGGTATTGACCGACCTCGAAATGCCGGAGATGGACGGCTTTACGCTGACGCGCAAAATCAAAACCGACCCGGTACTGAAAGATATTCCGGTGGTGATCCACTCGTCTCTTTCCGGCAACGCGAACGAAGATCATATTCGCAAAGTGAAGGCGGACGGCTATGTGGCGAAGTTTGAGCTAAATGAGCTATCGTCGGTGATTGAAGAGGTGCTGGACCGCTCGATGAAGAAGATTGAAGGGCCGCTTATAAGCAGGAAGCAGTTAGCTTAGTCGGGTGACGCTTCGCTTACCCGACCTACAAGACCCGTATGCCCTGCAAGCGTAGCGCCCTGGGCATGTTTTACTCTGTGCGGGCTGGTGCCCTCACCCCGGCCCTCTCCCACGGGGAGAGGGAGAAAACAATAAAAAACCCGCCGAGGCGGGTTTTTTGTTTTTACATCAGCGGCATCGCTCGCTGCACGATATCAATCAGCGGCTGCGGATAGATACCGAAGATCAGCACCAGCAGCGCGGAGATTAGCACCACGATACCGCCGGCGCTGTACTGCCAGTTGGACGGCGCATCGCGGTTGAGCTGCTGAGGCGCGCTCAGGTACAGGCTCACCGCTACGCGCAGGTAGTAGTAGAGACCAATCGCGGAGCCGATAACGACACCCGCCGTCAGCCACCACAGACCCGCCTGCACACCGACGGCCAGCACGTAGAACTTACCGATAAAGCCCAGCGTCATCGGGATACCCGCCAGAGAGAGCATCATCACGGTCATTACCGCAGACAGAATCGGACGGTGCCAGAACAGTCCACGGTAGGAGAACAGGGAATCTGCATCCGGGCCGCGGTACGGGCTGGACATCAGGCTCACCACGCCGAACGCGCCGAGGCTGCTGAACAGGTAACCGGCCAGATACACACCCACGGTTTCCATCGACATCTCACCGCTTTGCAGCGCAATCAGCGCCACCAGCAGGTAACCCAGATGGGAGATAGAGGAGTAGCCCAGCAGACGCTTGATGTTGGTCTGGCTCAGCGCCATCAGGTTACCGAAGATGATAGAAACGAACGCGATAATGCCCAGCACCACGCGAACCGCTTCGCTGTCACCCACCGGGGCGTACAGGAACAGACGCATAACCACGCCGAAGATAGCGATTTTACTCGCCGTCGCCAGGAAGGTAGAGACCGGTGCAGGCGCACCCTGGTAGACGTCTGGCGTCCACAGGTGGAACGGAACCAGAGAGAGTTTAAAGCCAAGGCCAACAATCATCATGCCCAGACCCGCCAGCAGCAGCGGCTCATGCATCATGCCGTCGCCGAGGCTCTTACCGATGGCCAGGAAGGAGAGGTTACCCGTCTGTGCATACAGCAGCGCGATACCGAACAGCAGGAACGACGACGCGGCAGCAGAAAGAATGGTGTACTTGATAGCCGCTTCCAGAGAGCGCTTCTGACGGAAGGCGTAACCAATCAGGCCGAACAGCGGCAGTGAGATCAACTCAATACCGAGGAACAGCGCGGCCATGTGGTTCGCGTTCGCCAGCAGAATGCCGCCCAGTGCAGCAATCAGTACCAGCAGGTAAAACTCTTCTTTGTTGTCGTTGTACCCTTCGAGCCACGGGTACGCAAAGGTACAGGTTGCCAGGCTCGCCAGCAGCACCAGACCGGTGTAGAGCATGGCGTAGCCGTCAACGCGCATCAGCGGCGTGACGTCCATCGCTCCCGCCTGGCCAACAAACCAGAGGGAGACTAACGCAGCGTTCAGACCCAGAACGGACAGGGTCGCATTCAGGAAGTGATTGCGTCGCCACGCAATGGAGAGCATCACAACCACCACCGTCAATCCGACGATCAGCAGCGGTAGCAGCGCGATCAGTTGTTGTGGAGTTATTGTCATGGCGAATTACGGCCTTGTAGTAGAAGCAGAATTAACAAACCACTGCTGGATGTTACCCATCGCGGAGTGCGAGGTATCCAGAATCGGCTGCGGATAGAAGCCCAACAGCACCAGCAGTACGACCAGCAGCAGGATGATGAACAGCTCTCGCAGCGACATCCCCGGCAATTCTTGTGCAGCAATTTCACTCTTCGCTTTACCGAAGTAAGCGCGGTGCAGCATCGCCAGCGAGTACACGGAGGCAAACACCAGACCAAAGGTGGAGATGACGGTGATCGTCGGTACCACGTTGAAGCTGCCGAACAGGATCATAAACTCGCCGACGAAGTTACCGGTACCCGGCATACCCAGAGTCGCCACCGCGAAGAACATCGAGAGCGCCGGCAGCCATTTCATTTTGCCCCACAGACCGCCCATCATACGCATGTCGCGGGTATGCAGACGTTCGTACAGCTGACCACACAGGATGAAGAGACCGGCAGCGGACAGGCCGTGCGCAATCATCTGGATCACCGCGCCCTGGTACGCCAGCTGACTGCCGGTGTAGATGGCAATCAGCACGAAGCCCATGTGGGAAACGGAGGTGTAAGCAATCAGACGTTTGATGTCGTACTGCGTGAAGGCCATCCATGCACCGTAGAAGATACCGATCACGCCCAGCCACATGGCAATCGGCGCGAACTCTGCGGAGGCGTTCGGGAACAGCGGCAGGGAGAAACGCAGCAGACCGTAAGCCGCGGTTTTCAGCAAGATGCCCGCCAGGTCAACGGAACCTGCCGTTGGCGCCTGAGAGTGCGCGTCTGGCAGCCAGCCATGCAGCGGAACCACCGGCATTTTAACCGCGAAGGCGATAAAGAAGCCCAGCATCAGCAGGTATTCCACGCCGTGGGACATCGGGGTCTTCAGCAGGTCTTCGTAGTTGAAGGTCCAGACACCGGTCGCGTTGTAATGCACAAACACCAGCGCCAGGATGGCAATCAGCATCACCAGACCACTCGCCTGGGTATAGATGAAGAACTTGGTGGCCGCCGTGATACGCGTTTTACCGTCGGACGCCTTATGGCCCCACAGCGCGATCAGGAAGTACATCGGCACCAGCATCATCTCCCAGAAGAAGAAGAACAGGAACATGTCGATGGCCAGGAACACGCCGATCACGCCGCCCAGGATCCACATCAGGTTCAGGTGGAAGAAGCCCTGGTATTTTTCGATTTCTCGCCAGGAGCAAAGTACCGCCAGAACGCCGAGCAGACCGGTCAGCACCACCATCAGCAGCGACAGACCGTCAATCGCGAGGTGGATCGTGATACCGAAACGTGGGATCCACGGCAGAATGAACTCAGACTGCCACTGCGGAAGGCCCGCAGACTGGGTCAGTGAGTAGCCACCCTGCAACCACAGTTGCAGGCCAAGCGCGAGCGTCAATCCCATGGTGATCAGCGCGATCCAGCGCGGCATCTTCACGCCAAAGCGTTCGGTCTGCCAGCACAGGAAGCCGCCGATGAAGGGAATTAATATTAGCCAGGGTAGTAACATGGCGATTTACATTCCTTTTTAAGGCCCCCAGCAGGGGCCTGATTTTCAACGAATCGAATAAAATTCACTTTACGATCAACGCAACACCATCAGCAGCGCCAGCACGACAACCGCACCGATGCTCATGGACGCCACATACCAGCGCAGATAACCGTTCTCGCTAAACAGCAGGCCTTTACCTGCAAAGCGAGAGAGGATCGCCGGGATATTCATCAGGCTGTTCAGTGGATCGCGCTTCAGCAGCCACGCAATGCCCAGGAACGGCTTCACGAAGATCATGTCGTACAGCCAGTCGAAGCCCCACGCGTTGTACCACCAGGTGCCCAGCAGACGGCCCGGCGCGCTGTTGGCAACGGCAGTTACCAGCGTGCGTTTGCCCAGCCACAGCCATGCGGCAATCAGGATGCCCGCTATAGCCACTACGCCGGAGGTGATTTCAAGCGTCAGAACGCGACCGTGCTCAAGCTCGGTTGTTGCCGGCAGTACACCCTGCAACGGTGGCACAATCATCGCGCCAACGAAGGTGGACAGGACCAGCAGAACAATCAGCGGCAGGTGGTGGGTAATCCCCTTCCCTGCGTGAGCGTGAATTTGTTCTTTACCGTGGAAGACGATGAAAATCATACGGAAGGTGTACAGGGAGGTCATGAACGCACCGACCAGACCCGCAACCATCAGATTGATATGACCATTCGCCATGGCGCCCGCAAGGATTTCGTCCTTACTGAAGAAGCCCGCGGTAATCAGCGGCAGTGCCGCCAGCGCCGCGCCGCCCACCAGGAAGCAGACATAGACCAGCGGGATGGACTTACGCAGTCCGCCCATTTTGAAGATGTTCTGCTCGTGGTGGCAGGCCAGGATCACCGAACCGGATGAGAGGAACAGCAGCGCTTTAAAGAACGCGTGCGTCATCAGGTGGAAAATGGCTGCGTCCCACGCCTGAACGCCCAGCGCCAGGAACATGTAACCAATCTGGCTCATGGTGGAGTACGCGAGAACGCGTTTGATGTCGGTCTGCACCAGCGCGGCAAAGCCTGCCAGCACCAGCGTAACCGCACCGACAATACCCACCAGATGCAGAATTTCCGGGGTCATCAGGAACAGGCCATGGGTACGCGCAATCAGGTAGACACCGGCGGTAACCATGGTCGCGGCGTGGATCAGCGCGGAGACAGGGGTTGGACCCGCCATCGCGTCGGCCAGCCATGTCTGCAACGGCAGCTGCGCGGATTTACCCACGGCGCCACCCAGCAGCATCAGCGTTGCCCACCACAGCATGTTGTTGCCTGCTTCGAAGTGCGCCGGCGCCAGTTCCACCATTTCGCGGAAGTTCAGCGTGCCCAGTTCGTTGTAGAGAATGAACAGCGCGAAAGCGAGGAAGACGTCACCCACGCGGGTCACGACGAACGCTTTCATGGCCGCTGCGCCATTCTTCGGATCGGTGTAGTAGAAACCGATCAGCAGGTAAGAGCACAGACCCACGCCTTCCCAGCCCAGATACATCAGCAGCAGGTTATCGGCCAGCACCAGAACCACCATGCTGGCGATAAACAGGTTGGTGTAGGCGAAGAAGCGGGAGTATCCCTCTTCACCGCGCATGTACCAGGAGGCGAACATGTGGATCAGGAAGCCGACGCCGGTGACCACGGAGAGCATGGTCAGAGACAGACCATCCAGCACCAGGTTGAAACCGATGTTGAAGTTACCGACCGACATCCAGTTCCACAGCGGTACGCTGTAGGCCTGACGTCCATTGTTAAAGAAGTCGATACCCGCATACGCTGTGACCAGCGCAGCCAGGCCGATAGAGCCAATGCCCACGGTGGCAGACAGATTCTCAGACCAGCGGCCGCGAGAAAACGCCAGCAGCACGAAGCCAATCAGCGGAAAAATAATGGTTAAGGCAAGCATGTTCATCCACGCAACTCACTTACTGAATCGATGTTCAGGTTCTGGCGGCGACGATGGAGCTGTAGCAACAGCGCCAGGCCAATACTCGCTTCAGCAGCCGCGAGGCTGATGGCGAGAATGTACATCACCTGACCATCGGTCTGGCCCCAGTAGCTGCCGGCGACCACAAAGGCCAGCGCGGAAGCGTTTATCATGATTTCCAGACCGATCAGCATAAACAGCAGATTGCGGCGGATAACCAGACCGGTTAAGCCCAGAACGAATAAAATCGCAGCGAGGATCAGTCCATGTGTTAAGGGGATCATGCGCGTTCCTCCGTTTTTCTTTTCGCGCGGTCGTCAGTGCGGTTGCTCAGCACCTCGCCGACACGCTCTTCGCGGCCAACGTGGAAGGCCACAACCAGACCCGCCAGCAGCAGCATCGAGGCCAGCTCAACCGCCAGAACGTACGGACCAAACAGGGTGATACCCACGGCTTTCGCGCTGATTGGCGTCCCGTCGATACCCTGGTCGTTGACGCCCAGAATGGCGTAAACAATCACCGCCAGCATGATGGCCGACAGAATCGCCGGGCCAATCCACACCTGCGGTTTTAACCACTGACGTTCCTGCTCAATTTCAGAGCCGCCCAGGTTGAGCATCATCACCACGAACACGAACAGCACCATGATGGCCCCGGCGTAGACGATGATTTCCAGCGCACCGGCGAAGTGCGCGCCCAGCGCAAAGAACACCCCGGAAATAGCCAGCAGCGAGATGATTAAATACAGCAGCGCATGCACCGGATTGGTGTGCGTGATCACTCGCAGCGTAGCCAGGATGGCGATAAGGCCACAGATATAAAAAGCGAATTCCATTGCCCTCTCCTTACGGTAACAGGCTCTTGACGTCGATAGGCTTGGCTTCGTTCTCTGCTTCGCCCTTATCTTTGCCGTCGATTGCCATACCCGCCATCCGGTAGAAGTTATATTCCGGGTATTTGCCCGGACCGGAAATCAGCAGATCCTCTTTCTCGTACACCAGATCCTGACGCTTGTACTCACCCAGCTCAAAGTCTGGAGTCAGCTGAATCGCCGTGGTTGGGCACGCTTCTTCACACAGACCGCAGAAAATGCAGCGTGAGAAGTTGATGCGGAAGAACTCAGGATACCAGCGGCCGTCTACCGTCTCTGCTTTTTGCAGAGAGATACAGCCCACCGGACACGCTACCGCACACAGGTTACAGGCAACGCAACGCTCGGAACCGTCCGGGTCGCGCGTCAGCACGATACGTCCACGGTAGCGCGGCGGCAGATATACCGGCTCTTCCGGGTACATCCGGGTTTCGCGTTTGGCAAACGCATGCAGGCCGATCATCCAGATACTGCGTACCTGGGTGCCGAAACCTACCAATAATTCTTTTAAGGTCATGATCTCAAAGCCCCTTATGGCTGCTGCCAGAGAATGACAGCCGCCGTTACCAACAAGTTGACGAGCGTCAGCGGCAGGCACACTTTCCAGCCGAAGGACATTACCTGGTCATAACGCGGACGCGGTAACGCTGCGCGAATCAAAATGAACATCATCATGAAGAACGCGGTTTTCAGCGCGAACCAGATGAACGGCGGTAAGAACGGGCCATGCCAGCCACCAAAGAACAGCGTTACCATCAACGCCGAAATGGTGACGATACCGATGTACTCGCCCACGAAGAACAGACCGAACTTCATACCGGAATATTCAATGTGGTAACCGTCGGCCAGTTCCTGTTCGGCTTCTGGCTGGTCAAACGGGTGACGGTGACACACCGCCACGCCCGCGATGGCAAAGGTAATAAACCCAAAGAACTGCGGGATAACGTTCCAGATGTCGGCCTGGTTGTTGACGATGTCGGTCATGTTAAATGAACCGGCCTGCGCCACCACGCCCATCAGGGAGAGACCCAGGAACACTTCGTAGCTCAGCGTCTGCGCGGAAGCACGCATCGCACCCAGCAGCGAGTATTTGTTGTTACTGGACCAGCCTGCGAACAGCACCGCGTAAACCGCGAGGCCTGCCATCATCAGGAAGAACAGAATGCCGATGTTCAGGTCAGCGACCACCCAGGTCGGGCTGACCGGAACGATAGCAAACGCCAGCAGCAGCGAGGTGAAGGCGATCATCGGCGCCAGCGTAAAGATCACGCGGTCCGAGAAGCGCGGAACCCAGTCCTCTTTAAAGAACATCTTGATCATGTCCGCGACCAGCTGGAGTGAACCACCCCAGCCCACGCGGTTCGGTCCGTAACGGTTCTGGAACAGACCGAGCAGACGACGTTCACCAAAGCTCATGAACGCGCCGCAGGTGACCACCACCAGCAGAATCACAACCGCTTTCAGAATGCTCAGCAGGATGTCGATAAGATCCGGCGTTAACCAACTCATGCTTTTGCCTCCTGAAGGTTATCAAGATGCGCACCCGCCAGGACCGGCGCGATGCCAGGCATACCCATCGGCAGACCCACCTGCCCTGCTGACAGGCGTTCAGAAATAATCAGCGGCAGGCTGATTGTCTGGCCGTCGTAGCTAAAGGCAATGTTCGCACCCGCGTTAACGCCAAGCTTCGCGGCATCCGCCGGGTTGAGCTTGATGTACGGCTGCGGCATACGCTGCTGGAATACCGGAGAACGCTGGGACATTTCGTCGCTACCGAACAGATGGTAGTACGGTGCAATACGCCAGTGACCTTCCTGCGCCTGGAAGCTCGCCGGAACGGTGGTGAAGAAGTCCAGACCGGTTTCGGAGGCTTCAATCAGACGCACGCCCGGATCGCCGTGGCGCAGGTGACCGCCCACTTCAGCCTGGAATTTGTTCCATGCCTGCGGGGAGTTCCAACCCGGTGCCCATGCAAACGGGATTTGCGAACGCGGCGCAGACGGCTGGTTGTTCCCTTCCATCGAGAAGGCGAACATGGTGTCTTTATCCTGCGGCTGACGCGGTTCGTGCACGCTGATGTTGGCGCGCATCGCGGTACGACCGCTGTAGCGGTGCGGCTCACGCGCCAGTTTCTGGCCGCGAATGCGGAAGCTTGCGTCCGGCGCGGCATCTTTAATACCCGCCAGCTGAGGCAGTTTCTCAACAACCGCGTCGATAACGTGGTCGAGCTGCGTCCAGTCAACTTCACGGCTCTGCACGGTGCTGTGCAGAGAGTGCAGCCAGCGCCAGCTTTCCAGCATCACGGTGTTGCTGTCGTAGTAGGCCGGGTCATAAACCTGGAAGAAACGCTGGGCGCGACCTTCGTTGTTGATCACCGTCCCGTCGCTTTCTGCGAAGCTTGCCGCAGAGAGAACGAGATGCGCTTTGTCCATGATCGCGGTGCGCTGATGGTCGATAACCATCACCAGCGGCGCTCTGGAGAGCGCGGCGTCAACGCGAGCGGCAGAAGCATGGCGATGCAGGTCATTTTCCAGCACCACAACGGCGTCAGCGGCACCGGATTCCAGTTCGCTTAACGCGTCTTCCAGCGAGCCGCCGCCAATCATACCCAGACCGATGCTGTTCACCGCACGGGCAATCATGGTCACACCAACGTCAGCGCCGCGTCCCTTCAGGGCTTTGGCAACGTTCGCTGCGGCCTGAATGATTTCAGCGCTACCGGCGTTGGTACCGGAAATAATCAGCGGTTTCTTCGCACCGGCCAGGGCCTGAACAATCACGTCAACCTTGTTTTGCAGGTCGCGATCCAGCTCAACGGCCGGTGAGTTGCTGTCCAGCGCGTGGGCAATGGCAAAGCCAAGACGCGCCTGATCTTCAACCGGCGCGCAGTAGGTCCACGCCGCAATATCGTCCAGACGGGTGTTGTCGACGTTAGTCACAAACAGAGGATGCTTCGCGCGCTGGCCGATGTTGAGGATCGCCGCAATCTGCCAGTCAGCCACTTTCTGCGCCGCTGCCATTTCACGTGCTTTGCCTTTCACTGCCTGGCGAACCGCCAGAGCCGCGCGTGCGCCGGTCTGCGTCAGGTCTTCCCCGAGCACCAGAACCGCATCATAGGATTCGATTTCGCGCAGCGCAGGCGTGTGAATGCCGCCTTCACGCAGCACTTTCAGCACCAGCTGGAGACGTTCCTGCTCGCCCTGGGCGATACCGGTGTAGAAGTTTTCCGCCCCAACCAGCTCGCGCAGCGCGAAGTTGCTTTCGATGCTGGCGCGCGGGGAGCCAATGCCGATCACTTTCTTCGACTGACGCAGAATATCTGCCGCGCCCTGCATCGCCTGCTCAGCGTTGAGGGTAATGACGTCATCGCCACGGCGCTGAACCGGCTGACGCGGACGGTCTTTCAGGTTCACATAGCCATAGCCGAAACGACCGCGGTCGCAGAGGAAGTAGTGGTTAACGGTACCGTTGTAACGGTTTTCGATACGACGCAGTTCGCCGTAACGTTCACCCGGGCTGGTGTTACAGCCAAGGGAGCACTGCTGGCAGATGCTTGGCGCAAACTGCATGTCCCATTTACGGTTGTAACGTTCAGAGTGGGTTTTATCCGTGAATACGCCGGTCGGACAGATTTCTACCAGGTTACCGGAGAATTCACTTTCAAGCGTACCGTCTTCCGGACGACCGAAGTAGACGTTGTCATGCGCGCCATACACGCCCAGATCCTGACCGTCTGCATAATCTTTGTAGTAACGCACGCAGCGGTAGCAGGCGATGCAGCGGTTCATTTCGTGAGAGATGAACGGCCCCAGATCCTGGTTACGGTGGGTACGTTTGGTAAAGCGATAGCGACGGAAGCTGTGACCGGTCATGACGGTCATATCCTGAAGGTGGCAGTTACCGCCCTCCTCACACACCGGACAGTCGTGCGGGTGGTTGGTCATCAACCACTCCACCACGCTTTCACGGAACTGTTTGGCTTCTTCGTCATCAATCGAAATAAAGGTGCCTTCGGCGGCTGGCGTCATACAGGACATCACCAGGCGACCACGCGTGTCTTCCGCGTTTTGATATTGCTTCACCGCACACTGGCGGCAAGCACCGACGCTGCCCAGCGCCGGATGCCAGCAAAAGTACGGAATATCGAGGCCAAGAGACAGACAAGCTTCCAGCAGGTTGTCCGCCCCGTTGACTTCGTATTCTTTGCCGTCTACATGAATCGTAGCCATTAGCATGCTTCCAGTTGGCTCGGCCGAAACCGAGCGTTAATCAAAATTCTGTTTTTACCAGCGCGCTTTCAGCAGGTTCGGCTGAATACCATTGATCGAATGGGTATTGCTGAACGGCTGCTTGATGCCTGCTTCGAATTCGTCGCGGAAATATTTAATCGCGCTTTGCAGCGGCTCGACGGCGCCCGGTGCGTGGGCACAGAAGGTTTTACCCGGTCCTAAGAATCGACACAGTTGCTCAAGTGTCTCGATATCGCCAGGCTGGCCTTCGCCACGTTCGATAGCACGCAGGATCTTCACGCTCCACGGCAGACCATCACGGCACGGTGTGCACCAGCCGCAGGACTCGCGGGCGAAGAACTCTTCCAGGTTACGCACCAGGGATACCATGCCGATCTCGTGGTCGACGGCCATCGCCAGCGCGGTACCCAGACGGCTACCTGCTTTACCAATGCTTTCGAACTCCATTGGCAGGTCAAGGTGGGCTTCGGTCAGGAAGTCCGTCCCTGCCCCACCCGGCTGCCAGGCTTTGAATTTCAGGCCATCGCGCATGCCGCCGGCGTAGTCTTCAAGAATTTCGCGTGCGGTGGTGCCGAACGGCAGCTCCCAGACGCCAGGGTTCTTCACGCGACCGGAGAAGCCCATCAGCTTGGTACCAGCATCTTTGCTTGAGGAGATGCCCTGATACCACTCCACGCCGTTCGCAAGGATCGCCGGGACGTTACACAGGGTTTCGACGTTGTTGACGCAGGTCGGTTTACCCCACACGCCGGAGCTTGCCGGGAACGGTGGCTTGGAGCGCGGGTTCGCGCGGCGGCCTTCCAGGGAGTTAATCAGCGCGGTTTCTTCACCGCAGATATAACGCCCGGCACCGGTGTGCACGAACAGCTCGAAGTCAAACCCGGTGCCCAGGATGTTTTTACCCAGCAGTCCCGCTTCGGTGGCTTCGGCAATCGCGCGACGCAGGTTTTCCGCCGCTTCGATGTATTCGCCGCGCAGGAAGATGTAGCCACGGTACGCTTTCAGCGCGAACGCGGAGATCAGCATGCCTTCCACCAGCAGGTGCGGCAGCTGTTCCATCAGCAGACGGTCTTTATAGGTACCCGGCTCCATTTCATCGGCGTTACACAGCAGGTAACGGATGTTCATGGATTCATCTTTCGGCATCAGGCTCCACTTCAGACCGGTGGAGAAGCCCGCACCACCGCGGCCTTTCAGGCCAGACTCTTTCACCGCGTTAACGATGTCGTCCGGCGCCATGCCGCCAAGGGCTTTACGCGCACCGGCATAGCCGTTTTTGCTCTGATATTCGTCGAGCCATACCGGCTGTTTGTCATCACGCAGACGCCAGGTCAGCGGATGCGTCTCAGCAGTACGAATTACAGTTTTCATTTGTACTGCTCCAGCAGGTCAGGAATCGCTTCCGGCGTCAGATGGCTGTGAGTGTCCTCATCAATCATCATGGTCGGCCCCTTGTCGCAGTTACCCAGGCAGCAGGTTGGCAGCAGAGTAAAACGTCCGTCGAACGTGGTCTGGCCCGGCTTAATATTGAGTTTCTTCTCAATCGCAGCCTGAATGCCCTGATAACCGGTGATGTGGCAGACCACGCTGTCACAGTAGCGGATCACATGGCGGCCTACCGGCTGACGGAAGATCTGGCTGTAGAACGTGGCTACGCCTTCTACGTCACTTGCCGGAATGCCCAGCACTTCTGCGATCGCATAGATCGCCCCATCCGGCACCCAACCACGCTGTTTCTGTACGATTTTCAGCGCTTCAATGGACGCCGCACGCGGGTCTTCGTAGTGGTGCATCTCGTGCTCAATGGCGGCACGCTCTGCTTCACTCAGCTCAAAAGCCTCGGTTTGTGGTTGTTGATTCTCGTGCATAATTAGCGGTCCACATCTGACATAACAAAATCGATACTACCCAGATACACAATCAGGTCGGAGACCAGACTGCCGCGAATGGCGGCCGGGATCTGCTGCAAGTGCGCGAAGCTTGGCGTACGCACGCGGGTGCGGTAGCTCATGGTGCTGCCGTCGCTGGTGAGGTAGTAGCTGTTGATACCCTTGGTCGCTTCAATCATCTGGAAGGATTCCTGTGCCGGCATGACCGGGCCCCAGGAAACTTGCAGGAAGTGGGTGATCAGGGTCTCGATATGTTGCAGCGTGCGCTCTTTCGGTGGCGGCGTCGTCAGCGGGTGATCCGCCTTGAACGGGCCTTCCGGCATGTTGTTGAGGCACTGCTCAAGGATGCGCAGGCTCTGGCGCAGCTCTTCCACTTTCAACATCACGCGGGTGTAGCAGTCGGAAACACCGCCGCCAACCGGGACTTCAAAGTCGAAGTTCTCGTAACCAGAGTAAGGACGCGCTTTACGCACGTCGAAATCAATCCCGGTCGCACGCAGGCCAGCACCGGTAGTCCCCCACTCCAGCGCTTCTTTCGCGCCGTAGGCAGCAACGCCCTGGGAACGGCCTTTCAGGATGGAGTTACGCAGCGCGGCTTTCTCGTAAGACGCCAGACGTTTCGGCATCCAGTCGAGGAATTCACGCAGCAGACGGTCCCAACCGCGCGGCAGATCGTGCGCCACACCACCGATACGGAACCAGGCTGGGTGCATACGGAAACCGGTAATCGCTTCCACCAGATCGTAGATTTTCTGACGGTCGGTAAAGGCGAAGAAGACCGGCGTCATCGCGCCGACGTCCTGAATGAACGTGGAGATGTACAGCAGGTGGCTGTTAATACGGAACAGTTCAGACAGCATTACGCGAATCACGTTAACGCGATCCGGGACGGTGATGCCTGCCAGTTTCTCAACGGCCAGCACGTATGGCATTTCGTTCACGCAGCCGCCGAGGTATTCGATACGGTCAGTATACGGAATGTAGCTGTGCCAGGACTGACGTTCGCCCATCTTCTCGGCACCACGGTGGTGGTAGCCGATGTCAGGGACGCAGTCGACAATCTCTTCGCCGTCAAGCTGAAGGATAATACGGAAAGCACCGTGCGCAGACGGGTGGTTTGGACCCAGGTTGAGGAACATGAAGTCCTCGTTTTCGGTGCCGCGCTTCATGCCCCAGTCTTCCGGCTTGAAGGTCAGCGCTTCCATCTCCAGATCCTGCTTGGCTTTGGTCAGCTCAAACGGGTCGAATTCGGTGGCGCGTGCCGGGTAGTCTTTACGCAGCGGGTGGCCGGTCCAGGTCTGCGGCATCATGATGCGCGTCAGATGCGGGTGGCCGTCGAAGGTCATGCCGAACATTTCCCAGGTTTCACGCTCGTACCAGTTGGCGTTCGGGAAAAGTTTGGTGATCGTCGGCAGATGCATGTCGTTTTCAGACAATGCCACCTTGAGCATGATATCCGTGTTGCGGTCTATTGAGATCAGGTGGTAGAAAACGGAAAAATCCGCGGCAGGGAGACCCTGGCGGTGCGTTCTCAGACGTTCGTCCATGCCGTGTAAGTCAAACAGCATGACGTAAGGTTTTGGCAATTTCTTGAGGAAATCGACAACTTCCAGTAATTGCTCACGCTTCACCCAAACAACGGGTACCCCGGTGCGGGTGGCCTGAACAGTAAAGGCATCCGGCCCAAAACGGTTGCGCAGTTCGCCAATGACCGGGTCATCGAGATGATCCCGAGTCTGCCAGGCGGCTTCTTGCGCGGTTAAGTCGGTCATATTGTTCACCATTGCAAATGGTCCGTGGTGACTGTTAAGCCTGGCTTCGCGCTATTTGAGTAGTGATATGCGAAGGTGTTCTCCAGGCCCACAGGCGCAAATTAAATTTCGTCAGGCGTACGCAGGTTGGTGACGGCAATACGTTCACCACGTTTACGCTCGCGCTCAGACTGCATGTTCGCGCGATAGACACCCTGATCGCCAACAACCCATGAAAGCGGGCGGCGTTCTTTACCAATTGACTCCTGGAGCAGCATCAGCGCCTGCATATAGGCCTCTGGACGCGGCGGGCAACCCGGGATGTACACATCCACCGGAATGAACTTATCAACGCCCTGCACAACGGAATAAATGTCGTACATACCGCCGGAGTTTGCACATGCGCCCATGGAGATAACCCATTTTGGCTCCAGCATCTGGTCATAAAGACGCTGAATAACCGGTGCCATCTTGGTAAAGCAGGTCCCTGCCACCACCATCAGGTCAGCCTGACGCGGAGAAGCACGCAGTACCTCGGCCCCAAAACGCGCAACGTCATGCACCGCAGTGAATGACGTCACCATTTCAACGTAGCAGCAAGAAAGGCCAAAGTTGTATGGCCAGATGGAGTTCTTACGACCCCAGTTGACCATGTCGTGCATGGCATGTTCGAGCTTGCCCATGTACACGCTTTTGTTGACTTCTTGCTCCAGGGGGTCGGTTACGATCTCCTGTTTTTGCAGGGGGTAACGGTCATTCTCACCGTTAGGATCTATGCGGGTGAGCGTATAATCCATCTTATTGCCTCGCTGTTACTGCTGACGATTAGAGATACTGTTTTCCGGGTTGATGTGTTCACGGCGTGAACGCACAGGTGTCCAGTCCAGCGCGCCAATACGCACCAGATAAACCAGACCGGCCAGTAACACTAAAATGAAAATTGCGGCCTCGACAAAGCCCACCCAACCACTTTCGCGAATGGAGGTAGACCACGCGAAGAGGTAAAGCGCTTCCACGTCAAAAATGACGAAGAACATGGCTACCAGGTAAAACTTGGCAGACAGGCGTAAGCGAGCGGTACCTACTGAATCAATACCTGATTCGAAAGGTGTGTTTTTGTGCCTTGCGCGGGCGCGACCGCCCAGGAACCAGCCGCCGACTAACATCAGGCAGCACAGGCCAATGGCTACAATAAGAAAGATTGCGAATGCCCAGTGATGAGCGATGACTTCTGTGGATGTTGACATACTCATTGCTTACTCATCAAAAGTGATACCGACGACACTGCTCTTGCTGGCAGATGGGCATCACATCGATTCATGGGGAGGAACAAAATAACCTTACACTAACTGTCAGAAATGAGACATAGACAGCAAAATGATGGGGTTTTTTACTCCTTTCTATAACCTTTTGTCAACTTTAACAAAGGTTTCTTCACATTAAATTACAACGTGCGATTCTCATTAACATTTGGTGCCCTTTAACCCTGGTGGGTACATGACTTTCCGTCAAATGCATCTTGTTGAATCGTGTCCGTTTTGGAAGTAAAAAAAATAACCCTCCTATTTTGACAGGATTTGCCAACGATTCCTCCCCCCAAATGGGAGTATTTTCTTGATCTGAGACACGCTTTTGTTAATTCAATCAAAAAAACAGCAACATATTTCCTGTTTTTTTAACATCGGTGGGGTATGAGGTAAGTTAGAACAGGTCTTGTTTACATCTTAATCAAAAGCATTTTCTGCATTGATAAATAAGCGGTATTTGCTTTATCCCTGCTCCGCCCGCGGTTATGAATAGCAAAAAAAACCACTCGCAGGAAAAAATCATGCGAGTGGCTCTTTTTTGCACTTACATTTTGTTACGAGAATTTTGAGGGAATGATCACTCAAAATCCCCTTCCACAATCAGGGAGTCATCCCCTCCTTCGGGAGTAACAGCCGCGTACTGCCATGGATTGTGGTAGTTTTCCATTGCCTCGAATACCACTTTTGCCAGCTCGTTGTTGCTGGCGGCGTTATGGCACAGCAGGTACTCCGTATCCGGCAACGACGGGAGTCCCTCGGATTGACCCAGCACACGCAGATCGGGGCTCATCATTTCCACCGGACGGGCCGTTACGCCAAGCCCAGCCTTCACCGCCGCTCGCACTGCGGGCAAGGTTGACGCCACGTACGCCAGGCGCCATGGAATACTGGCTTCGTTGAGTGCTGCCAGCACCATATCGCGGAACGGACTGGGATCATCCAGCAGGACAAGGGGTATCGGCTCACCTTTCTGCAATACATACTCCGCGGCACAGTACCAGTGCGTTGGAGAAGTACGCAGCGTCAGGCTGTCAAACTGGCCAGGTCGATGCGTGGTGACCACCAGGTCAACCTCGTTTTCTGTCAGCATCTCAACCATGAAGGCATTGCGTTTAACGCTAACGTCCAGGGCAAGCTTCGGATAAACCGAGCTAATTCGGTTGAGAAGGAAGGGTAAAATGGTATCTGCTGATTCATCTGACGCCCCTAATGTTAACACTCCCTGAAGGTTGCTAAACATTAATGACATACAGGCTTCATCATTAAAGCGCAGTATCTTTCTGGCATACCCCAGAAGCTGAATACCATGTTCTGTTAAAAGCTTATTACGTCCATGACGCGCAAAAAGCTCTTTACCAACCAGTTGTTCCAGCCGCTGCATTTGCTGACTCACGGCGGACTGGGTACGGCAAACGGCGGCAGCAGCTGCTGCAAAAGTGTTGAGATCGGCGACCGCAACAAACGTTCTCAGCAGATCGAGGTCGAGATTCATTATCGGACGATTTGCATTTATCATATCTTTTCACTTTCAGGTTGCTCGTGCGGAGCTGCCCGGGTTGAAGCTGTGTGTAACAGTTAAGCAATTCCTTCTGAAGAGTTTCCCTCGCATCCCGGCCCGGCAGACTGCCTGACAGATAGTTATTGTACTGCGGTATATCACCAGTCAGAAATCACGTTTCATGACGTTATTTTTATTCTCTTGCGTCCAGGATATTTCGTTGTTTGCAGGTCGATGTAAATACCATAAAGAGTAAGACATGTTTTCTGCCATCTATATCGCAGCGTTGCCAGCGTCGCAAGATGTGACTTACCCAATCAGCCAGAGATAACTTTAACAATAACAATCGATTAATACAGAAAAGCAGAAGCCGATATACGTAACAGGCCTATCGCTATGCTGCATTCCCGAAACACATCTTAACCCAAATCCACTATATTTATAAGTCTTATTGCAATATTAAGGAGTTACCGCCAATGATAAGCAACTACACTCTTTTTATTAAAATTAACGAAAGTTGCATTTTCGTCGTTAATAATAAATAAAGTTTAATTTAGATTCAGGCCATTCATTAATAACCCTTAACATTAATTTCACATGAGTAACTTTTAGCCTGGCTTTGCTAATATGGCAATCGGTATCTCAGCATTCAGGTTTTACGAATGATCACTCAGGGGGACTAATGCATCAGCCCGAATCGTCTTTTTATTTACACCAGAATAAAATTCATAGTTACATGCAAATTTTAGCATAAAAAACCCATTAATAACCTTTATTACGATAAATTCAGGCACAAAATCACTCCCTCGTTAGAGTAAGCGATCACAGCGACATTCCCCGGTGGAACGAAATCTTCTTCTGTGCGCCCTTCAAAACGAAGCGCGGGGGGAGTACATTGTTCCGTGCACACTTCCACGGCAGGAAGTTGCAATAATAGCGAAAAGGTTAAAGGTTCATGTCCCCTATCGAAAAATCCAGTAAGCTCGACAACGTCTGTTACGACATCCGTGGCCCGGTACTCAAAGAGGCAAAACGCCTTGAAGAGGAAGGCAATAAGGTTCTGAAACTCAACATCGGCAACCCCGCGCCATTTGGTTTTGAAGCGCCGGATGAGATCCTGGTGGATGTGATCCGTAACCTGCCCACTGCACAAGGCTACTGCGATTCAAAAGGGCTTTACTCCGCCCGTAAAGCCATCATGCAGCACTATCAGGCTCGCGGTATGCGCGACGTCACCGTTGAAGATATCTACATTGGCAACGGTGTCTCGGAACTGATCGTTCAGGCGATGCAGGCGCTCCTGAACAGCGGCGATGAAATGCTGGTTCCTGCCCCAGATTATCCGCTGTGGACGGCTGCGGTGTCCCTGTCCAGCGGTAAAGCGGTGCACTACCTGTGCGACGAATCCTCTGACTGGTTCCCGGATCTGGATGATATTCGCGCCAAAATTACCCCGCGCACCCGGGGTATCGTGATCATTAACCCGAATAACCCGACGGGCGCGGTCTATTCAAAAGAGCTGCTGATGGAGATCGTCGAGATCGCCCGCCAGCACAACCTGATCATCTTTGCCGACGAGATTTACGACAAGATCCTGTACGACGCGGCGCAGCACCACTCTATCGCCGCGCTGGCACCCGATCTGCTAACGGTCACCTTTAACGGACTGTCTAAAACTTACCGCGTTGCCGGTTTCCGTCAGGGCTGGATGGTACTGAACGGTCCGAAAAAACATGCGAAAGGCTACATTGAAGGGCTGGAGATGCTGGCATCCATGCGTCTGTGCGCCAACGTACCGGCGCAACATGCGATCCAGACAGCACTCGGCGGCTATCAAAGCATCAGCGAGTTTATCGTTCCAGGCGGCCGCCTGTATGAACAGCGCAACCGTGCATGGGAATTGATTAATGATATTCCGGGCGTCTCCTGCGTGAAGCCTAACGGCGCGCTGTACATGTTCCCGAAAATCGACGCGAAGCGCTTTAATATTCACGACGACCAGAAAATGGTGCTCGACTTCCTGTTGCAGGAAAAAGTGCTGCTGGTTCAGGGTACGGCGTTTAACTGGCCGTGGCCGGATCACGTGCGTATCGTCACCCTGCCGCGCGAAGACGATCTCGAAATGGCCATCAGCCGCTTCGGGCGCTTCCTCTCCGGGTACCATCAGTAGCGCTGACTATCCGCCGGGTAGCGCTGCGCTTACCCGGCCTGCAACATCCGCAAATTTGCATCTTCCCTCCCCTCCCCGCACAATGAAGTCTGTCGCAGTGAAGACATAAGGTAACCTATGAGTCAGAGTCATTTCTTTGCCCACCTCTCCCGCCTGAAACTCATCAACCGCTGGCCGCTGATGCGCAACGTGCGCACTGAAAATGTGTCTGAGCACAGTTTACAGGTTGCCATGGTCGCGCACGCGCTGGCCGCGATTAAAAACCGCAAATTCAACGGGCAGGTGAATGCCGAACGTATCGCCCTGCTGGCGATGTACCACGATGCATCGGAAGTGCTGACCGGCGATCTGCCTACGCCGGTGAAATATTTCAACTCGCAGATTGCCCAGGAATATAAAGCTATTGAGAAGATTGCCCAGCAGAAGCTGATCGACATGGTGCCTGAAGAGCTGCGCGATATCTTCGGGCCGCTGATCGACGAGCATCAGTATACGGAAGAGGAGAAATCCCTGGTTAAGCAGGCCGATGCGCTGTGCGCCTACCTGAAGTGTCTGGAAGAGCTGTCCGCCGGGAATAACGAATTTTTACTGGCAAAAACGCGTCTGGAAAAAACGCTGGAATCTCGTCGCAGCGAAGAGATGGACTACTTTATGCGCGTGTTTGTGCCGAGCTTCCATTTGTCACTGGATGAGATTAGCCAGGATTCGCCGCTGTAGTTTTTTGCCGGGTGGCGGCTCCGCCTTACCCGGCCTACGTTTCTGCACTCACGCTAAAACGGGAATAACACCGGAATTAACACCACGCATACCAGCATTACCAGCACGGTGAACGGCACACCCAGCTTCACGAAATCACTGAACCTATAATTCCCGGGCCCCAGCACCAGCGTATTGACCGGGGAAGAGACCGGCGTCATAAATGCCGCGGACGCCGCCATCGCAACCATCATCGCAAACGGATACGGCGAAACGCCCATCGATTTTGCCATCGCCAGCGCAATGGGCGCCATCAGCACCGCCGTTGCGGTATTGGAGATGAACAAACCAATGGTGGCGCACATGACGAACAGGCAAACCATCATCAGGTACGGACCATATCCCCCGCCCGCGTCCATTAAGCCTTTTACGATCAAATCCACCCCGCCGGTTTTCTGTAGCGCCAGGGCGAAGGGCATCATCCCGACGATGAGAATGATGCTCGGCCAGTGAATCGCTTTGTAAGCGCTTTCGGCGTCGATACAGCGGAATTTGCCCATTAACAGACAGGCGATTATTGCCGCCACCGGGTTAGGGATCTCGTCCGTCAGCATCAGGGCAACCATCAATACCAGGCAAAAAATTGCATGGGGCGCCTGGCTGTGCGCCGGTGATGCATCGCTCTCTTCAATCGGCATATTTAGCACCACAAAATCGCGGCCTTTCTGCCCGAGCTGGCTAATCAGTTTCCAGTTGCCGACCACGAGGAAGATATCCCCCAGCAGGATCGGCTCATCCACCACCGCCCCTTCAAGGGCTACGCCATCGCGCTTCAGGCCTACCACGTTGAGGCCATAGCGGGTACGAAAGCCGATTTCACGCACGGTTTTGCCCAATAACTCCGATTCCGGGATCAGCGACACCTCGGCCATTCCCACATCCAGCGCCTGGTCAGAGAAATACTCGCCGCGCAGGACCATCGGCTCCAGCAGCTGCTCACTACAAAACTCCCGCAGATCCACGTCTGCGGTGGACATATCAATCAGCAGGACGTCACGCGCGCGAAACTCTGACACCCCGTTCACGTTAACGATCACCCGACGAAAACGACGCCAGCGCTCAACCCCGATGACGTTCGCGCCATAGCGTTCGCGTAGCTTAAGGTCATCCAGCCGCTGCCCCACCATAGGCGACCCCGGGCGGATAGCCAGACGTCGGGCACGCCCGGTCAGACGATACTCTTTAATCAGATCGCGGAAAGAGCGCCGCTTCCAGCCCTCTTTGGCTTTATCCTGCTTCTCCCCTTTCAGCGCAAAACGGGTCAATAGCATATAGATAATGCCCATCACCAGTACCACCAGCCCGATCGGCGTAACGCTGAAAAAGCTAAACCCCTCAAGCCCCTCACGGATCAGTTCGCTGTTCACGACGAGGTTCGGCGGCGTCGCGACCAGCGTCATCATGCCGCTGATGAGCCCGGCGAAGCTCAACGGCATCATCAGCCGCGAAGGGGAGATCTGCATCCTCATGCAGACGCTCAGCACGACCGGAATAAAGATGGCCACGACGCCCGTAGAGCTCATAAACGCGCCCAGCCCGGCGACCGTCAGCATCAGGTAAATCAGCATTTTGGTTTCGCTGCTGCCCGCCACTTTCACCAGCCACGACCCCATCATTGTCGCCACGCCGGTGCGGACCAGCCCGTCGCCAATAATAAACAGAGCGGCAATCAAAATAACGTTGGGATCGCTAAACCCGGAAAAGGCTTCCGGCAGGGAAAGGGTACCGCTTAGAACGAATGCGACAATCACAAACAGGGCGACGGCATCCATGCGCACCTTGCCCGTGGCAAAAAGAATGATGGCGATTAACAGCAGGCTCAGGACCCAAATCAGTTCACCGTTCACAACATGTCCTTGTCAGTGGAGGAGAAGCAATTCTGCCATAAAAAAGCCCCGGTAATGCGGGGCTATATCATGGGATTACATTTTTAGCGAGACGGTTACAACTCCGTCTGACGCCTTCGAGACGTCGATGGCGGTCAGGGTGTTAAGCACGAAATCCGCCTCCTCCAGCCGGGGGGAACCCGCCGGGACGTTAACGGCAATGACGTGGCTGCCGGCGTTCAGCCCGGCCAGCACGCCTGCCGCCGCGTCTTCCACCACCACGCACTCTGCTGGCGCAAGGCCGAGCAGTTCAGCGCCGAGCAGGAACGCATCCGGTTCAGGCTTGCCGCGCTTCACGCGCTCAGCGGTAATGAAGACGTCCGGCGTCGGCAAACCTGCCGCTTTATGGCGTGCATGCGCGACGGGAACCGAGCCGGAGGTGACGATAGCCCACGGGATCTGCGCTTCATTCAGGTGCTCAAGCAGTTCACGCGCACCGGGCAGCGCGGTGATACCCTCGGTATCGGTAGCTTCAATCTGCTCAAGATAGCGGAACTCCGCCTGAATCTCTTCCTCAGAACGTCCCGCCAGGAAGTGCCGCAATGAGGTAATGGCCTGTTTGCCATGGATGAAATTCAGTACGTCCTGATGGTCAATGCCGTGCCGGTCGGCCCAGTGGCACCACGAGCGCTCCACCACCGGCAGCGAATCCACCAGCGTACCGTCCAGATCAAACAGAAAACCTTTACACTGCACACGCACCTCCGTCAGGCATTAATGATTTGTTGAATTTCGTTGCTGCTTAAATGGTACTGGCGCGGACAGGCGTGCCACGCGCTCAGCATACGTTGATACTTATCCCACATCGGGGTCTGGGCGTTGAAGCCGTGCGTACCCGCATCAAAATGGGTGTAGCGACCTTCGGTATTCACCATAAAGCGTACATAGCTCAGATAGCGCGCTTCCGTCGCAGCATCAAAGCCCAGGAACGTCACGCGGCGCTCGTCAATGGTCTGCTGGTCTTTCAGATTGGTCCAGGACACATGCAGCGCATGGTACATCTCCATGATGTCGATAACGATACGGCAGGTTTCCTCTTTCAGTTCGCCAAATTCGCGATCCAGTTCGCGCATCTGCAAGCCAAAACCACGTTCAACAATGGTTTGCAGGCGGCTGTAGCGCGCAGCGTTATCGGGATCAAGCATAGTCATCATCTTGTACTGGTTAGACAAAATCAGACGTTGAGCATGGGTCATTTCCATCT
Source organism: Enterobacter sp. MGH 38 (assembly GCF_000492855.1). Lineage (NCBI taxonomy): Bacteria > Pseudomonadati > Pseudomonadota > Gammaproteobacteria > Enterobacterales > Enterobacteriaceae > Enterobacter > Enterobacter sp. MGH 38. The sequence goes on from NZ_KI535608.1 coordinate 2,220,512, forward strand.
TTCGACTCCTGTAGCGCATTGCACTGTAAAAAAAAGACACGGTAACTGATTGTTACTGTGCCTTCTTTTGGTCGTCGTTTCGATGATCAATCACAAGTCATCGAGGAATGTTTTATCAAGCTGTTTAAACGCACGCTTGAGGGTATCCGCCAGCGCCTGATAGTCCGGATTACCTTCAACCGGTGCCAGCGCCTGGCCAGCCTCTTCCAGTTTTCCACGCACTTCATAAAACCAGTGTAAAATAGAAGGCGGAAGTGGCGTGACGGAACGTTTACCTAACCACCATAGCCCCTGCATCGGCAGGCTTAACGCAAAGAGCGCCGTCGCGACGGCAGGGCCAAGCTGCCCACCTAACGCTATCTGCCAGCACAGGGTAAAAACGGCAATCGGGGGCATAAAGCGAATCGCATAGCGCGTGGCGCGAATAGTGCGATTTTCAATAAACATGGGCGCGAGGCGCTTTTCCATCGGCCATGTCTTTGCGTAATGCTGTCCCCGACGAAACAGACTAAAAAAGTTCACGGACGGGATTTCGGGTGTCGACATGGCTGTACCTCAACTTCACATATAAAAATTAAAATTTTCGTGCAAAACCACAACAGGCTATGACAACGTTCAAAATATTTTGTCATCGCTACCCCGTATCGGGTATCCTGTGCCAGCCTGATAGGGCCGTAGACGATAAGCGTTAACTCGTCAAATTATCGCATATTATGCCATTGTCTGAAAAATGTTCAAAATGGCTTAAAATCATAGGTATTTCTTTCATCCTGCCAGAATGTTCGTTTGGCATGATGTTAATCATAAATGTCTGGGTCAGCATGCGTTACGCTTTTAGACTCACTGACGTTTTTTTAGCCACGTATCAATAATAGGTACTTCCATGTCGAGTAAGTTAGTACTGGTTCTGAACTGCGGTAGCTCCTCACTGAAATTCGCCATCATCGATGCGCTCAACGGTGACGAGTACCTCTCTGGTTTGGCCGAATGTTTCCATCTGCCTGAAGCACGTATCAAGTGGAAGATGGACGGCAGCAAACAAGAAGCGGCTTTAGGTGCAGGCGCCGCTCACAGTGAAGCGCTGAACTTTATCGTTAACACTATTCTGGCACAAAAACCAGAACTGTCTGCTCAGCTGACCGCAATTGGTCACCGTATCGTCCACGGCGGCGAAAAATACACCAGTTCCGTGGTAATCGACGACTCCGTGATTCAGGGCATCAAAGACTCTGCGTCTTTCGCACCGCTGCATAACCCGGCTCACCTGATCGGTATCGCTGAAGCACTGAAATCCTTCCCGAGTCTGAAAGACAAAAACGTGGCCGTGTTTGATACTGCGTTCCATCAGACCATGCCGGAAGAGTCTTACCTCTATGCCCTGCCATACAGCCTGTACAAAGAGCACGGCGTCCGTCGTTACGGCGCTCACGGTACCAGCCACTTCTATGTGACCCAGGAAGCCGCAAAAGTGCTGAACAAGCCGGTTGAAGAAGTCAACATTATCACCTGCCACCTGGGCAACGGTGGTTCTGTTTCCGCTATCCGCAACGGTAAGTGTGTTGACACCTCTATGGGTCTGACCCCGCTGGAAGGTCTGGTGATGGGTACCCGTTCCGGTGATATCGACCCGGCGATCATCTTCCACCTGCACGACACCCTGGGCATGAGCGTTGACGACATCAACAAAATGCTGACCAAAGAGTCTGGCCTGCTGGGCCTGACCGAGGTCACCAGCGACTGCCGTTACGTTGAAGACAACTACGCAGAAAAAGCTGACGCTAAACGTGCAATGGACGTTTATTGCCACCGCCTGGCGAAGTACATCGGTTCTTACACCGCGCTGATGGAAGGCCGTCTGGATGCTGTTATCTTCACCGGTGGTATCGGTGAGAACGCGGCAATGGTACGTGAACTGTCCCTGGGCAAACTGGGCGTTCTGGGCTTCGAAGTTGATCATGAGCGTAACCTGGCTGCCCGCTTCGGCAAGTCTGGCTTCATCAACAAAGAAGGCACCCGCCCTGCTATCGTTATTCCAACTAACGAAGAGCTGGTCATCGCGCAAGACGCACACCGCCTGACTGCCTGATTCCACACCGCCAGCAATGCTGGCGGTGCTGTTTTGTAACCCGCCCAACGCGGCGGTAACGAAAGAGGATAAACCGTGTCCCGTACTATTATGCTGATCCCTACCGGAACCAGCGTCGGCCTGACCAGCGTCAGCCTCGGCGTGATCCGCGCTATGGAACGCAAAGGCGTTCGTCTGAGCGTCTTTAAGCCTATCGCCCAGCCACGTGCCGGTGGCGATGCGCCAGACCAGACCACCACCATCGTTCGCAAGAACTCCAATCTGCCAGCGGCTGAACCGTTGAAGATGAGCCACGTTGAATCTCTGCTCTCCAGCAACCAGAAAGACGTGCTGATGGAAGAGATCATTGCCAACTACCACGCAAACGCGCAGGACGCGGAAGTGGTGCTGGTTGAAGGCCTGGTCCCGACCCGTAAACACCAGTTTGCCCAGTCTCTGAACTTTGAAATCGCGAAAACCCTGAACGCAGAGATCGTTTTTGTGATGTCTCAGGGCACGGATACCCCAGAGCAGCTGAAAGAGCGTATCGAACTGACGCGCAGCAGCTTCGGCGGTGCGAAAAACACCAGCATCACCGGCGTGATTGTTAACAAGCTGAACGCGCCAGTAGATGAGCAGGGCCGTACGCGTCCTGACCTGTCCGAAATTTTTGACGACTCCTCCAAAGCGAAAGTCATCAAAGTTGACCCGGCTAAGTTGCAGGATTCCAGCCCGCTGCCTGTTCTGGGCGCGGTGCCATGGAGCTTCGATCTGATTGCCACCCGTGCAATCGATATGGCGCGTCACCTGAACGCCACCGTGATCAACGAAGGCGATATCAACACCCGCCGCGTGAAGTCCGTAACCTTCTGCGCACGTAGCATTCCACACATGCTGGAACACTTCCGCGCAGGTTCACTGCTGGTGACCTCTGCTGACCGTCCAGACGTGCTGGTTGCAGCGTGCCTGGCTGCAATGAACGGCGTGGAAATCGGTGCAATTCTGCTGACCGGCGGCTATGAAATGGACGCGCGTATCAGCAAGCTGTGCGAGCGTGCGTTCGCCACTGGCCTGCCAGTCTTCATGGTGAACACCAACACCTGGCAGACCTCCCTGAGCCTGCAAAGCTTCAACCTCGAAGTGCCGGTTGATGACCACGAGCGTATCGAGAAAGTTCAGGAATACGTTGCGGGCTACATCAATGCGGACTGGATCGAATCCCTGACTGCGACCTCCGAGCGCAGCCGTCGTCTGTCTCCTCCAGCCTTCCGTTACCAGCTGACCGAGCTGGCGCGTAAAGCGGGCAAACGCGTGGTTCTGCCAGAAGGCGACGAACCACGTACCGTTAAAGCGGCAGCCATCTGTGCAGAACGCGGTATCGCGACCTGTGTGCTGCTGGGTAACCCGGATGAGATCAACCGCGTTGCGGCGTCTCAGGGCGTTGAGCTGGGCGCTGGCATTGAGATCGTTGACCCGGAAGTGGTTCGCGAAAGCTACGTTGCTCGCCTGGTTGAACTGCGTAAGAACAAGGGCATGACCGAAGCCGTTGCGCGCGAGCAGCTGGAAGACAACGTCGTGCTGGGTACGCTGATGCTGGAGCAGGACGAAGTTGACGGTCTGGTTTCCGGTGCGGTTCACACCACCGCGAACACCATCCGTCCACCGTTGCAGTTGATCAAAACCGCACCGGGCAGCTCTCTGGTCTCCTCCGTGTTTTTCATGCTGCTGCCTGAACAGGTTTATGTTTACGGCGACTGCGCGATCAACCCGGATCCAACCGCAGAGCAGCTGGCAGAAATCGCTATCCAGTCTGCGGACTCCGCGATTGCCTTCGGTATCGAACCGCGCGTCGCGATGCTCTCATACTCCACCGGTACCTCTGGTGCAGGCAGTGACGTAGAGAAAGTCCGTGAAGCGACCCGCATTGCGCAGGAAAAACGTCCGGATCTGATGATCGACGGCCCGCTCCAGTACGATGCCGCGGTAATGGCTGACGTGGCGAAATCCAAAGCGCCAAACTCGCCGGTTGCAGGTCGTGCTACCGTGTTCATCTTCCCGGATCTGAACACCGGTAACACCACCTATAAAGCGGTACAGCGTTCAGCAGACCTGATCTCCATCGGGCCAATGCTGCAAGGCATGCGCAAACCTGTGAACGACCTGTCCCGTGGTGCGCTGGTTGACGATATCGTCTACACCATCGCGCTGACGGCGATCCAGTCTTCGCAACAGCAGTAATGTTTTGCCGGATGGCGCTTCGCTTATCCGGCCTACAGGACCGTAGGCCCGGTAAGCGCCAGCGCCACCGGGCAACAAAAAGGCGACCACACGGTCGTCTTTTTTTATTACAACAGCTCCCGCGCCGCCGACACAATGTCATGTGCCGTCAGGCCATACTCCTTTTGCAAGAAATCCTGCGTGCCCACCTGACCATATCGTTCCTTCACCCCCACCCGACGCAGGGGCACCGGACAGGTTTCCACCAGCACTTCCGCCACCGCCGACCCCAGCCCGTTGTGAATGCTGTGGTTTTCGCAGGTCACAATACGCCCGGTTTTCTCGGCATAGTTTTTCACCAGCATCCGATCGATAGGCTTCAGGGTAAACATGTCGATGACCGCTGCGCTTACCCCCTCCTGCTCCAGCTGGCGCGCCGCCTCCAGCGCTTCCGCCACCATAATGCCGTTAGCAATCAAGGTAATATCGGTTCCCTCGCGCAGCACGTTGCCCTTGCCGATGGTGAAGGTTGACCCCGGGGCATACACGCTCGGGGCCTGTTTACGGATGGTCCTCACCCAGTAGAAGCCTTCCAGGTCGATAAGCTGACGCAGCACATCTTCGAACATCACCGCATCGGTCACCTCCAGCACCACTGAATGCGCCAGACCGCGCACGATGCCCATGTCCTCGAACGACATATGCGTCCCGCCGTTGTGGCAGGCCGTCACGCCCGCATCCGAGGCAATCACCTTCACGTTATTGCGCTGGTAGTCCAGGGACATAAACAGCTGGTCGAAGCAGCGACGGCTGGCAAAGGCGGTAAAGGTATGGACGAACGGCTTACGTCCGGTGAGCGACAGCCCGGCGGCCGTCCCAATCACGTTAGCCTCCATAATGCCGCAGTTGATGACGTGCTGTGGATAATCACGCGCTACGCCGTCCATCGCCATCGAACTCATCAGATCCGCTTCGAGCGCAATAATCTCGCTCCCGGCCTCAATCTGTTTTGCCACAAAACCCGCGTAGACCTTACGCATCTCAACGGCATCTTTCTGTCCTGTCGGTGCAACCTTAATCATGTGAAGCCTCCAGTTGGCGAATCGTCTCGTTGAGCGCCGCTTTGCTCTCCTCAGTTAATCGCAGGTGATGCGAGTTGCTGAGCTGTTCCAGGTATGGCACCCCCTGCCCTTTGATGCTGTCGAGGATCACCACCCGCGGACGCGCATCGGCCGCAGGGATCGGCGCGGTCACCTCCAGCAGCGCCGGAATGTCATCCCCTTTCACCGTTACCACGTCAAAACCAAAGGCGCGGAATTTGCCTTCCAGGTCGAAGGCGCTGATGATTTCGTCCAGCTCGCCGTCGAGCTGCTGTTTGTTCCAGTCCACGAATACCGTCAGGTTGTTCAGTCGATGGTGAGCAATAAACTGGAAGGCTTCCCAGCACTGTCCTTCGTTCAGCTCCCCGTCACCGACGATACAGAACACCCGGTTTGGCCTTCCTGCCAGCTTGTGCGACAGCGCCATGCCGCCAGCAATGGAGATCCCCTGCCCCAGTGATCCGGTGGTGGCATCCACGCCGCGTGTTTTCAGGCGATCCGGGTGACTTGGCAGACGCGTCCCGTTCTGGTTCAGCGTGCTCAGCTCGTCAATCGGGAAGTAGCCCTTAATCGCCAGCGTACTGTACAGCGCCGGGCCCGCATGGCCTTTCGACAGCACAAAGTAATCGCGCTCTGGCCAGTCCGGATCGGCCGGGTCAATTTTCATCACCGCGCCGTACAGCACCGCCAGCGTTTCAACGACTGACATGCTGCCGCCGTAGTGCCCAAAACCCAGCTGCGTAAGGGATTTCAGCGTCTCAAGGCGAATCTGACGCGCCAGTTCGGTTATTTCATTCTCATTCATGATTTGGCTCCGGGGTTTTCCTGCGCGTTACCGCTGGCAGGTTTGTTTTTAGCGAAGACGTTGTAGGCCACCAGCAGCGCGAACAACACAACAACCAGTCCGGTGATGGCAAACGGCGACAGGAAGCGCGCCAGGTTGCCCAGCACAATCCCGACCGCACCAAAATCAGCGTCCGAGAAGGTCGTATTCGCAAAGCCAATTGCGCCCAGAACAGGCAGCAGCAGGACCGGGAGGAAGGTGATCAGCAGGCCGTTAGCAAAGGCGCCAATCATTGCCCCGCGGCGTCCACCGGTGGCGTTACCAAACACGCCCGCCGTTGCACCGGTGAAGAAATGCGGCACGACGCCCGGCAGGATCAGCACCCAGCTAAACTGACCGCAGATGAACAAGCCCACAATCCCGCCGAGGAAACTAAACAGGAAGCCAATCAGCACCGCGTTTGGCGCATACGGGTAGACTACCGGGCAGTCCAGCGCAGGCCGCGCATTGGGCACCAGTTTTTCCGAGAAGCCAGTAAAGGCCGGGACGATTTCCGCCAGAATCAGGCGCACGCCCTGCAAGATGATGAACACGCCTGCCGCGAAGGTGATGGCCATAATGATGGCGTACACCAGGTAGTTTTGGCCGCCGCTGAAGGTGGCCTCCACGTACTCACGTCCGGCGCTCACCGCCATGATCAGGTAGATAATCATCATGGTCAGGGAGATGGAGATTGAACTGTCACGCAGGAAGCTAAGGTTCTTCGGCAGGTTCATCTCTTCGGTGGAGCGCGAACCTTTACCGACCTTGCTGCCAATCCAGCCGGACAGCACGTAGCCCAGCGTGCCGAAATGACCGAAGGCGATCTCATCGTTGCCGGTAATACGCTTCATATAGCGCTGCGCAATCGCCGGGAAGAAGGCCATAATCAGGCCGAGGATCAACGAGCCGGTAAAGACCAGCCCGACCCCCTCGAAGCCTGCAACCGTCAGGATCACGCCAATCATGCATGCCATGTAGAAGGTGTGATGCCCGGTGAGGAAGATGTATTTCAGGCGGGTAAAGCGCGCAACAATAATATTCGCCACCATCCCGAAGGCCATAATGAGCGCGGTGGAAGCGCCATATTTTTCCAGGGCAATCGACACAATAGCTTCATTGTTGGGAATAATGCCCTGAATATTAAAGGCGTGCTCAAACATACCGCCGAGCGGATTTAATGAGCCCACCAGCACGGTTGCGCCGCCGCCCAGTACAATAAAGCCGAGAATGGTTTTAATTGTGCCTTTTACCACATCCGAAAAGGCTTTTTTCTGCGCCACAAGACCAATCAGGGCAATTAAACCGACCAGCACTGAAGGGACTTTTAAAATATCAACAACGAAGTTCAGCGTTTCAAGGATAAACATATCCACCTCGCCTTATCAGGATTATTGTCTTTCGAACCAGGCGCGCAACTGCGCTTCGAGTTCGTTAATATCGATGATATTGTTGATCACCACCAGCTGGCTTTCCGGCACGCTGGCGCTTGCGGCAATGTCTTTCGCCATTACAAACAGGTCCGCCGCGCCCGGCGTAGCCGAGGAGAGATCGGAGTGTTCAACCTCGGCCTCAATTTCCAGTTTTTTGAGCACCTTTTTAATATTCATTTCGACCATAAAACTGCTGCCCAGGCCGGAGCCGCAAATAGCCATGATTTTCATTGTTATCCCCTTTTTTGAGTAGAGTACGCCCCATCACGCTGACGCGTAATGTTGAGATGAATCGGATTAAATAATTAAATCAGAAGCGATCGATGATGGTTTTTATCTCCTCCAGCGTATTCGCCCGATGTAATTCAGCCATATCTTCGTCGCTGGAAAATAATTCCGCTAAGGCTGAGATCATTTCGATATGGCTATGCTTGTCCGGCGCCGCCAGCATCACAATCACATCGACGGGGTCAAACTCACCGGCACCAAAAGAGACACCCTGTTTCAGTTTTAATAATGACAGGCCAAGTCCTTTCGCCCCTTCTTCCGGTCGCGCATGGGGCATTGCCAGCCCTGGAGCCAGCACATAGTAGGGACCTAACGTGTGATGCTGCTCGATGATAGCCGTGACATATTCCGGCGCAATGACCTGCAAATCCAGCAGCGGTTTCGCGCACAGTTCCAGCGCCTGGGGCCAGCTTTCAACGCTATCCTGTAGGATGATGGTTGTATCATATATCCACTTTTTGAGCATTTTTCACTCCCGCTAAAGACAAGACATGGGCAAACTCTATTCAACCCATCAATTAATGACTGCGATCGCGATCACAAAGATAGCGCTACCAACAACTAACATGCAGAACTGTGATAGCGCTATCAAATTACTATCATGGTGCGAAATCACAGCAAAAAAAGGGATTTAAGGCGTATACTGCCTGTCACGTAAAATGAAGGATGAAACTGAATCGCGTCCTGTCAGCAGGAAGATGTATGTCTTTAACCCGAAAACGGCGCAGTACCGGAAAAGTAACGCTCGCGGATGTCGCGCAGCTTGCCGGCGTCGGCACGATGACTGTTTCCCGTGCCCTCCGCACGCCCGAACAGGTTTCCGATAAACTGCGTGAAAAAATTGAAGCCGCGGTGCAGGAGCTGGGATACATGCCCAATCTTGCCGCCAGCGCACTGGCATCGGCATCGTCATGGACGATTGCGATGGTTGTACCCAATCTTTCCGAAGCTGGCTGTTCCGAGATGTTCGCCGGGCTACAGCAGGTGCTCCAGCCAGCCGGATATCAGATCATGCTGGCGGAATCTCAGCATCGTCTTGAACAGGAAGAGAAACTGCTTGAAACGCTGTTGGCCTCGAACATCGCCGCGGCGATACTGCTCAGCGTCGAGCACTCCGATACCGTGCGACACTGGCTAAAAAATGCCTCTATCCCGGTGATGGAAATGGGTGCAATGCGTGCCGATCCGATTGATATGAATATCGGGATTGATAACGTCGCCGCCATGTATGAACTTACCGAGATGGTGATTCAGCGCGGCTACCAGAATATCGGCCTGCTGTGCGCTAACCAGGAACAGTGGATTTTTCAGCAGCATTTGCAGGGCTGGTACAAGGCGATGCTGCGCCACCACCTGGCGCCGAACAGAGTGATTAATGCCGCCATGCCGCCGAACTTCTCCACCGGCGCGGCACAATTGCCAGAGTTCCTGCTGGCGTGGCCGGAGCTGGATGCGCTGGTGTGCGTGTCAGATGAACTGGCCTGCGGCGCGCTGTATGAGTGCCAGCGTCGGCGCATCAAGGTGCCGGACGATTTAGCGGTCGTAGGTTTTGGCGACAGCGACGTCAGTCGCGTCTGTCAGCCGCCGCTGACGACGATGGCAGTACCGCATCGCAAGATTGGGATTGAAGCCGGGAAAGCGTTACTGGAACGTCTTAATGACGGAGACTGGCGCGACCATAAACCCATCGCGTCCAGCCTGTGTCTGCGGGAAAGCTGTTAAGGCTTACTCAGCCTCTTCCTCTTTTTCCGCCTTATTTTCCGGTTTAGCGGATTCGTTTTTGGCGTTGCGGGTCATCCACAGCGCCAGTGCTTTAAGGGAATCCGGAGTGAATTCGTCGCAACGCGCGGTAATCTCTTCCGGCGTCATCCAGCTGACTTCGCTCACTTCCTCTTCCTGCAAGGCGAAAGGCCCATGGGAAACGCAGCTAAACAGCCCGCCCCAGACGCGGCAATGCTCATCTTCAAAATAAAACTGCCCGTGCTCGGCAAACGGCACACCAGCGATACCTAACTCTTCTTCCGCTTCACGACGCGCGGAATCCAGCAGCACTTCATCGGCCTGCACGACGCCACCCGCTGTGGCATCCAGCATACCAGGAAGAAAATCTTTGGTGTCGGTGCGACGCTGGACCAGAATCTTGCCCATGCCGTCATGAACAACGATGTACGTCGCGCGGTGACGCAGACGTTCCGCACGCATTTGTTCGCGGCTGGCCTGCGCGATCACTTCATTTTCTTCGCTGACAATGTCAACCCATTCAGTACTTGCCAAATGATTCTGCTCCACCATCGGGAAACCTTCTCGTCTAAGCGCTCTTTCGGCGCGTTTGCAGTTGTGGTGTAACTTACGGATTAATCGCTATCTGCGCAATAACTTGCTGATCATTAAGTGCGATAACGCTTAATGTCCCGTCTTCATACATGCCGTAGCTTGCCGGGTTGCCGCCTTTAGGAATGCTGACAGACCCGGGGTTAAAGTGATAAAACGCCCCGCGCTTTTCCGCCACCGGAATATGAGTATGACCATAAACCAGGACATCGCCAGCGGCGAGTGACGGCAGGTTATCCGGGCCGAACAGGTGCCCGTGGGTCAGGAACAAACGGCTGTTTTCCATCAACACCTGTTGCCAGGGAGCGGTAATGGGAAAATGCAGCAGCATCTGGTCAACTTCACTGTCACAGTTGCCGCGAACGGCGATAATGCGCGAGGCAAAATGATTAAGTTTTTCCGCCACCTGTGCGGGAGCATAGCCTTCCGGCAACGCATTGCGTGGGCCGTGGTTTAACACATCGCCCAGGATCACCAGCCACTGCGCCCCGCTTTGGGCGAACAGAGAAAGCACGCGTTCGGTCGCGGGCAGCGATCCATGAATATCCGACGCAAACATCAGTTTCATCAGTTACTCCTCGGGAATACAGACTGCCCCTATCATACCTCAAGCGTCCCGTCTTATCAGCCCGCGCGCTTAGCAGAGAGTGCCAGATAGCGCTGTACCGACGCGCGTTGCCACTGGAATGTGGCGTAATCCACCAGCAGTTGTGGGACGTCATCCCCGTTGAGGATCAGGCGATTGAGCATCAGCGCCAGATCGGTGTCGGCAATACACCACTCGCCAAACAGGTTGGGGTTACCCTGCGCCAGCAGCGATGACGCAGTTTCAATCAGCTTCCGGGCGCTGGATAAGCCTTCCTCACTGAGGGCGGGCTTTTTGACGCCAGCGAACACCACGTCCGTGGAGCGTTCTGTGCGAATCGGCACCAGGTCGCTACGCAGCCACGCCTGGATCTGGCGGGCGCGGGCGCGCTTTTGCAGATCGTGAGGATAGATGCGTTCCCACTCAGGCGGGGCAAAGCGGTCCTCAAGGTACTCGTCAATCGCCGAAGATTCACTCAACTCAAAACCGTCGATCTCCAGCACAGGGACTCGGCGGGTGAGCGCGTAGCCCTGCCACTGAGGCTTCAGGTGTTCGCCGCTGTCCAGGTCAACGGTTTTCAGAGTAAAAGTAAGCCCCTTTTCTGCCAGCGCCACATAAACGCTCATGACATAAGGAGAAAAAATGTTCGCATCGGACCACAACGTTATTACAGGCTGGCTCATAACATCCTCTTCGGCTGATCGGTTTTCACTCAACATATAATCTCTTTGCCTCGCTGTCACTTGATGAAAACTCACGATTTACAACAAGCACCTATACTGATTTTTCATGGCAACACTATTCGCACTGACAGGAGTTGAGAATGATAGATCTCTATTATGCCCCCACCCCTAATGGCCATAAGATCACACTCTTTCTTGAAGAAGCCGAAGTGGACTACCGGATCATTCGCGTGGATATCAGTAAAGGCGACCAGTTCCGCCCCGTTTTTCTGGCCATCTCGCCCAACAATAAAATTCCGGCCATCATTGATAACCTGCCCTCTGACGGCGGCAAACCGTTAAGCCTGTTTGAGTCCGGAGAGATTTTGCTCTATCTGGCAGAGAAAACCGGCAAGCTCCTGAGCGGTGAGTTGCGCGAGCGTCATCACACGCTGCAATGGTTATTCTGGCAGTCGAGCGGCCTCGGGCCGATGCTGGGGCAGAATCACCACTTTACGGCCTATGCGCCGCAGACGATCCCTTACGCCATTGAGCGATATCAGGTCGAAACCCAGCGCCTGTACGGGGTACTGAACCGTCGGCTGGAAAAATCACCGTGGCTGGGAGGTGAGCATTACAGCATCGCAGATATCGCCTGCTGGCCGTGGATCAACACCCATGAACGCCACCGGATCGACCTGGCCACTTATCCGGCGGTGAACAACTGGTTTGAGCGCATCCGGACCCGCCCGGCCACCGAACGCGCCATGCAAAAAATCCATCAGATTTGATCCTGCGCCCCGTTGGGTGCAGGTGTTCTCCTCATGTATGATGAGGTGAAAATACTGACACGGAGAAGACCTGCAATGTCCCAGCATGACGCTATTATTCGTATAAAAAACTTACGCTTACGCACTTTCATTGGTATCAAAGAGGAGGAGATCGCGAATCGCCAGGATATCGTGGTGAATGTAGTGATCCACTATCCGGCAGACAAGGCGCGCGCCAGCGAAGACATCAATGACGCGTTGAACTATCGCACGATCACCAAAAGCATCATCCAGTACGTTGAGAACAACCGTTTTGCGCTACTGGAAAAATTAACTCAGGATGTGCTCGACATCGCACGCGAACACCACTGGGTCACTTATGCTGAAGTGGAGATCGATAAACTTCACGCCCTGCGCTACGCCGACTCCGTCTCCATGACGTTAAGCTGGCAGCGCCAGGCGTAAACCTGGAGGTTGTATGAAGATCCTGCTCACCGGCGGTACGGGCCTGATTGGTCGCCATCTCATTCCACGTTTGCAGGCGTTGCATCACGACATTACCGTGGTCACGCGCAGCCCGGAGAAAGCGCGCCAGGTGCTGGGCACCGGCGTTGAGATCTGGAAAGGCCTGGCGGAAAGGCAGGATCTGAACGGCTTTGACGCCGTCATCAACCTTGCAGGCGAACCAATCGCCGATAAACGCTGGACCGAAGAGCAAAAACAGCGTTTATGCAGCAGTCGCTGGAATATGACCGAAAGGCTGGTTGAGCTGATTCGCAACAGCGAGACGCCGCCCTCGGTGCTGATTTCAGGCTCTGCTACAGGCTACTATGGCGATCTTGGTGAAGTGGTGGTGACCGAAGAAGAGCCGCCGCACAACGAGTTTACCCATAAACTCTGCGCCCAATGGGAGCGTATCGCCTGCGGGGCGCAGAGCGATAACACCCGCGTCTGCCTGCTGCGCACCGGCGTGGTGCTTGCTCCGAAAGGCGGTATTCTCGGTAAAATGTTGCCGCCGTTTAAAATGGGGCTTGGCGGGCCCATCGGAAACGGTCGTCAGTATCTGGCGTGGATCCATATCGACGATATGGTCAACGGTATTCTCTGGCTGCTGGATAACGACCTGCGTGGGCCGTTTAACATGGTCTCTCCGTATCCGGTACGTAATGAGCAATTTGCTCATGCCCTGGGTCATGCCCTGCATCGCCCGGCGGTGCTGCGCGTGCCTGCGACGGCGATTCGTCTGCTGATGGGTGAGTCTTCGGTGCTGGTACTGGGCGGGCAGCGCGCGCTGCCAAAACGGCTGGAAGCGGCCGGGTTTACGTTCCGCTGGTATGACCTGGAAGAGGCGCTGGGGGATGTGGTGCAGTGAATATGTTAGAGTTATACGCCATGTCTGGATGATATGGCGTAACTATGGCAACCATCACCACAACCCGGCTTAACCTCACCCCTTTCGAACCTTCTGACTGGGCATTCTTCCGCTCTCTGCGCGAAGACCCCGCCATCATGCGCTATATGGCCGCTATTACACCGGAAAAAGAGACGCGCCGCGTATTTGCCGCACGCCTGATGGCGGAGCATGTCTTTGTGATCCGTCTGCATAACGACGTTACGCCGCTCGGGGATATCGGCCTGCAAATCAGTGCGGCGAACCGTGAAGAGGCGGATATTGGCTACACGGTTGTGCCTGCCGCGCAGGGAAAAGGCATTGCCAGCGAAGCGCTGCGCGCGGTGTGTGAGTATGCATTTAACCAGACGGGCGTGAAGGCGATAAACGCGTACGTGCTGGCGGATAACGTCGGGTCGGTGCGGGTCCTTGAGAAAGCGGGTTTTGTGCGCACGCAGGTGCTGGAGAAGGCGTACGAGATTAACGGCGTACGGTATGACGACTGGGTGTATCGGCTCGAGTGTTGAATGCCGGGCGGCACTGCGTTTGCCCGGCCTACGGTTTTTGTAGGCCCGGTAAGCGAAGCGCCACCGGGCAATTGGGCGGCTCTGCGGCCTGATGCCCCCACCCCGGCCCTCTCCCACAGGGAGAGGGAGAAAGGCCAAACCTACTTCAACGAGCCTTTCAGGAACTGCTGCAAACGCGGGCTTTGCGGGTTCGCCAGCACCTCGTCCGGATGCCCCTGCTCTTCTATCTTGCCCTGATGCAGGAAGATAACGTGGTTAGAAACGTTACGGGCGAAGCCCATCTCGTGCGTCACCACCACCATCGTTTTGCCCTCTTCCGCCAGCTTCTGCATGATGCGCAGCACTTCGCCAACGAGTTCAGGATCCAGCGCGGAAGTCGGTTCGTCAAACAGCAACACTTCCGGCTCCATCGCCAGCGCACGGGCGATAGAAACACGCTGCTGCTGCCCCCCTGACAGGTGCACCGGATATTTGATCTGCTGCCGCTCGTCGATACCCACTTTCGCCAGGTATTTGACCGCACGCTCGCGGGCTTCCTGCTTGCTTAAGCCGAGCACCTGAACCGGCGCTTCCATCACGTTCTCCAGCACCGTCATGTGGCTCCAGAGATTGAAGTGCTGGAACACCATTGTCAGACGCGTACGCAGCAGTCGTAGCTGATTTTTATCCGCCACTTTAAGCTGGCCGTCTTTATCACGGACCATGTTGATGTTCTGTCCGCTCACCACAATTGACCCTTCGCTCGGCTTTTCGAGGAAGTTGATGCAGCGCAGGAAGGTACTTTTACCCGAACCTGATGAGCCGATAATACTGATCACGTCGCCCGCGTTAGCCTCCAGCGACACCCCTTTCAGCACTTCATGTTCGCCGTAGCGCTTGTGCAAATCAATTACGTTTAATTTGTTCTCAGCCATCATAAATTCTCAGTGCGTCGACGGTTTTATATGCTGCAACCAGCGTTTTTCAGCCTTACGGAACAGGCTGATCAGGACGTAAGAAATGATCAAATAGAGCACTGCTGCAATGCCAAACGCCGTAAACGGCTGGTAGGTGGCAGAGTTAATATCGCGGGCAATCTTTAACAGATCCGGTACCGTGGCGGTAAACGCCAGTGCCGTCGAATGCAGCATTAAAATCACTTCGTTGCTGTACGCCGGCAGCGCAATACGCAGCGCCGAAGGCAGAATAATACAGCGGTAGAGCTTCACGGACGAGAAGCCGTACGCGCGCGCCGCCTCGATCTCACCGTGCGGCACAGAACGGATGGCCCCGGCGAAGATCTCGGTGGTATAGGCGCAGGTATTGAGGGTCAGCGCCAGCACCGTACAGTTCAGACCGCTGCGGAAGAACGCATTCAGCATTTCAGTGCCTTTTACGATCTCAAGCGTGTACATCCCGGAATAGAACACCAGCAGCTGTACGTACAGCGGCGTACCGCGAAACACGTAGGTGAACAGCCAGATAGGGAACTGAATAAATTTATTGTTCGACACGCGGCCAATGGCAAGAAACACCGCCAGAATGCCGCCCATTACCACCGAGGAGATCAGCAGCCACAGCGTGATCGCCACGCCAGTAAAGCGGTAGCCATCCGTCCAAAGCAGGGATTTCCAGTACTCCTGAATAATCTCAATCACAGGTCAGCCCTCTTCACACCCACGGAGTAGCGACGTTCAAGCAGAAGCAGCACACCATTGGAGACGGTCGTAAAGACCAGATAGATTAGGCCGCAAACCACCGCAAAATAGAACGGTTCCCAGGTGCTTTTACCTGCCAGCTGCGTGGCCTTCACCACATCTTCCAGACCCAGCAGGGAGACCAGCGCCGTTGCCTTGAGAATAACCTGCCAGTTGTTCCCGATGCCCGGCAGCGCGTAGCGCATCATGGCCGGGAACATGATCCGGCGAAACGTTTGTGAGGAGGTAAAACCGTAGGCGGTCGCCGCTTCAATATGCCCTTTCGGCACGGCCATGTAAGCGCCGCGGAAAGTCTCAGTGAAATAGGCACCGTAGATAAAACCAAGGGTAATAATACCGGCCACCATCGGGTCGATATCGATCTGCTCCATGCCGATGGCATCCGTTACGCCGTTAAGTGCGATTTGCAGGCCGTAAAAGATCAGCAGCATCAGCACCAGGTCAGGCACGCCGCGAATCAGCGTGGTATAGCCTTCAAATATCAGCGCCAGCGGTCTGTTGGCGGATAATTTTGCCCCCGCGCCCGCCAGGCCTATCAGCACCGCCAGCACCACGGAGCTGATAGCCAGCTCAAGGGTGACAAGCGCGCCCTGTAAAATAACGCCAGAAAATCCGTACAGCATACCGCGTGCCCTGTCGTCTCGTGAGTGGTGGAACCGTGTCTTTTCCCCTCCCGGAACGGGAGGGGCCGCACGTTATCAGACGGGGCGATTAGCCGCCGTAAACATTAAAATCGAAGTACTTTTTCGCCAGCTTGTCATAGGTGCCGTCCGCGCGCATCTCGGCGAACGCTTTGTTCAGGGCTTC
Source organism: Enterobacter sp. MGH 38 (assembly GCF_000492855.1). Taxonomy (NCBI): domain Bacteria; kingdom Pseudomonadati; phylum Pseudomonadota; class Gammaproteobacteria; order Enterobacterales; family Enterobacteriaceae; genus Enterobacter; species Enterobacter sp. MGH 38. The sequence goes on from NZ_KI535608.1 coordinate 2,237,208, forward strand.
ACGCAGTTCGTTGTCTTCTTTACGCAGGCCCATACCGGTGCCAACGCCAAAGAGTTTTTCGTCCTTAATGGACGGACCGCCGAACTTGTAATCTTTACCCACAGGCTGTTTCAGGAAACCTTCGCTTGCCGCCACTTCATCCTGGAATGCTGCATCAATGCGGCCTGCCGTCAGGTCTGCGTAGATGTTTTCCTGACCCTGGTAAGAGACAATTTCAATCCCCTTTGGCGCCCAGTGCTCGTTGCCGTAGGTTTCCTGCGTAGTACCCTGCAACACGCCCACGCGTTTGCCTTTCAGAGATTCAAGGGTTGGCTGAATGTCAGAGGATTTCGCCACCACCAGACGTGAGTCCGCCGCGTAGAGTTTGTCCGTGAAGGCAATCTCCTGCTGACGTTTTTCAGTGATGGACAGGGAGGACATGATCACGTCAATTTTCTTCGCTTTCAGAGACGGGATCAGCGCATCCAGCGGGTTTTCAACGTAGGTACATTGCGCTTTAATGCGTTTGCACAGCTCGTTAGCCAGATCGATGTCAAAACCGACCAGTTCCCCCTTCGCATTCTTCGATTCGAAAGGTGCATAGGTTGGGTCAGTTCCAATACGAATTTTCTGCGGAATTGCTGCGAATGCCGCGGTGGCGCTGGAAAAAGCCAGTACCAGAGAAAGTGACAACACCAGTTTTTTCATATCTGTCCTCAACAAACTGTCTTAATACGAGATTTTTACGACGACGGGGTGTTGTTAATGTGCCATTAATCCCCTCATTCAGGCAAAGATTAATGCCTTTGTACGGGAATTTTTGCATTATAAATGCTTAACTATGCACACAGCGATCCAGCATGGTGCATGCGTTGCACCATGCTGGAACATAACCCCGCAGAGATGCACCACTTCAGTGCATCTATTTCAGGCATTAATCACCGTAGACGTTGAAATCGAAGTATTTCTTCGCCAGTTTGTCGTAGGTACCGTCTTTACGCAGCTCATTAAACGCTTTGTCGAAGGCGGCTTTCAGCTCGGTATCATCCTTACGCAGGCCAATACCGGTACCGTCGCCAAAGTATTTTTTGTCTTTTACCGACGGGCCGGCAAAGGCGTACTCTTTACCCGCAGGCTGTTTCAGGAAGCCTTCGCTCGCGGCGACTTCATCCTGAAACGCGGCATCCAGACGGCCTGCCGCCAGGTCAGAGTAGATCAGATCCTGGTTCTGGTAAGCCACCACATCGACGCCCTTCTCGCGCCAGTTTGCATTGGCGAAACCTTCCTGGGTCGAGCCCTGAAGCACGCCAACATGTTTGCCTTTCAGCGAGTCGATGGTCGGCTGGATTGGCGAGCCTTTCGCGGCAATCAGACGTGAGTCGGCAGCGTAGAGCTTCTCAGAGAAGGCAATCTCCTGCTGACGTTTTTCCGTGATGGAGAGAGAAGAGATAATGGCATCAATTTTCTTGGCTTTCAGCGACGGGATCAGCGCGTCAAAGTCACTGCCCACCCATGTGCATTTCACTTCCATGCGTTTGCACATCTCATTTCCCAGATCGATATCAAACCCCACGAAGTCGCCTTTCGCATCCTTAGAGGAGAATGGCGCGTAGGTTGCGTCTGTACCGATACGAACTGTCTGTGGAAGCGCTGCATAGCTACTTGCTGCCGCACTCAAGCCCACGAGCAAAGACAGAGCCAGAACCGTCTTCTTCATACATTTACCCTCAAGAACCGTGATTTTATTATGGTTTATGTTGTGTGTTGTGTTGCAGGCTGCTCTTGCAGGTCTTATGCCACATTGTCGTCGGGATAAAACTACGACGTTAAATATGTTAATAAAACGTTGCGATACTGCCTTAATGGTGAAAGATAGCAGGTCTGCCGAACGAACCGGAAAGAGAAAAAAGGAAAAAGCGAATTAAATGTCGAGGATATGATCGCGGTTGCAGTTTTGCCCTGAAACAGGGCAAATTGTCTTTTCATGCACCTTGTTTGTGCACAGATTCACGCCCCCTGCCAGCGGGTAAAGAGATCTTCCGGCAGGTCGATATCGAACTGATCCAGCACGCGGTTAACGGTCTGGTTGATGACATCATCCAGCGTTTGCGGACGATGATAGAACGCGGGGACCGGCGGCATAATCACGGCCCCCAGTTCGGCTGCCTGCGTCATTAAACGCAGATGTCCCAGGTGCAGCGGCGTTTCCCGCACGCAGAGCACCAGAGGACGACGCTCTTTCAGCACCACATCCGCTGCACGCGTCACCAGCGTGTCGGTATAGCTGTTTACAATGCCGGAAAGGGTTTTAATCGAACAGGGCAAAATAACCATGCCGGCCGTTTTAAACGAGCCCGAAGAGATGCTGGCGGCGATATCGCGGGCATCGTGGACAACGTCAGACAGGGCCTGAACGTCGCGCAGAGAGAGATCGGTTTCAAGAGAGAGGGTCTGACGCGCCGCCTGGCTCATCACCAGATGGGTTTCTACGCCTGCAACGTCACGCAGCACCTGTAACAGCCGGACGCCATAAATCGCGCCGCTGGCACCGCTGATCCCTACAATGAGTCGTTTCATGATTTTCGCCCTTGCTGATTTCAGGGCAGACTGTGCAGGATTTTACGGGGAGTTGCAAGTGAGGGCGAGCGCCCTCACCTGCATACGCATCAACCTTCGTTGTGCATCTCTAAGCTTTCGAGATCGTTTTGCAGCTGGACGGCTTTCGCATCGTCGTTACGCAGAGAATCCAGATAGTCGAGATACTGCTGGTCAACGTCTTTCGTCACGTAGATCCCATTGAATACCGAGCATTCGAACTGCTGAATATCCGGGTTCTCGGCGCGCACCGCGTCGATCAGATCGTTCAGATCCTGGAAAATCAGACCGTCGGCACCGATGATCTGCCGGATTTCGTCTACTTCACGACCGTGAGCAATCAGCTCGTTAGCGGTTGGCATATCAATGCCATACACGTTCGGGAAACGAATTTCCGGCGCTGCGGAGGCAAGATACACTTTCTTCGCCCCGGCCTCACGCGCCATCTCGATGATCTGCTCAGACGTCGTGCCGCGCACAATAGAGTCGTCCACCAGCAGCACGTTCTTGTCGCGGAACTCGGCGCGGTTAGCGTTCAGCTTACGACGTACTGACTTACGACGCAGCTGCTGGCCCGGCATGATAAAGGTGCGGCCCACGTAGCGGTTTTTCACGAAGCCCTGACGGTACGGCTTGTCCAGAATACGGGCAATCTCCAGCGCGATATCACAGGAGGTTTCAGGGATTGGGATGACGACGTCGATGTCGAGATCGTCCCACTCGCGGGCAATCTTCTCGCCCAGCTTCGTCCCCATATTGACGCGCGCGCTGTAAACGGAAATCTTGTCGATGAACGAGTCCGGACGCGCGAAGTAAACGTATTCGAACAGGCACGGGTTGCTCACCGGATTGTCGGCGCACTGACGGGTAAACAGCTGGCCCTTCTCAGTGATGTAGACCGCTTCGCCTGGCGCGACATCACGCAGGAATTCGAAGCCCAGAGTATCCAGCGCCACGCTTTCGGAGGCAACCATGTACTCGGAACGGCCATCGCCGAGATCACGTTTGCCGAGCACCAGCGGGCGAATGCCGTTTGGATCGCGGAAGGCTACCATGCCATGACCGATGATCATCGCCACGCAAGCATACGCGCCACGGATCTGGCGATTAGTCGCGGCAACGGCAGCAAAAATGTTGTCTGCTTCCAGCGGATAATGGCGGAAGTTATCCAGCTCGCTGGCAAAGATATTGAGCAGGATTTCAGAATCAGAGGTGGTGTTAATGTGGCGACGTTTCTCTTCAAACAGCTTTTTACGCAGCTCGTGGGCATTGGTCAGATTGCCATTGTGGGCAAGCGTGATGCCATACGGGGAGTTAACGTAAAAAGGCTGAGCCTCAGAGGCGCTGGAACTGCCAGCAGTAGGATAACGAACGTGACCGATCCCCATATTACCTTGCAGACGCTGCATATGGCGGGCTTCAAATACATCGTTTACCAGGCCGTTCGCCTTGCGTAAACGGAAGCAGTTGTTTGCATCAATGGTGATGATACCCGCAGCATCCTGCCCACGGTGCTGAAGCACCGTTAACGCGTCATAAATCGACTGGTTTACCGGCATGAAACCGGCGATACCGACAATACCGCACATTCGTCTTTTCCTCGTTAAGCCACATCTCAGGGTTTATGCCCTGGGCAAGAAACTCGACGAGCTTTGCAGATAGTCAAAGAACCATCTGATGATGAAGCTGAACTCCGGAATGAGCTGCGATTTTTGCCAGTCTTCACTTTTGGAGAACCCGGTAAAGGTATCCAGGAAGAACAGGATCGCGGCCACAATGAGCACGCCTCGCAACGCGCCGAAACAGATGCCGAGCACCCTGTCCGTTCCTGACAGACCGGTTTTCTCGACCAGCTGACCTATCACGTAATTGACGATAGCGCCGACAATCAGCGTCGCGATAAACAGCACCGCGATGGCGATTCCGTTTCGGACCAGTTCATCTTCAAAGCCCGTGAACCAGACAGACAGGTAAGTGTAGTAATGACTGGCAACAAAGAAAGCACAACCCCAGGTTACCAGCGATAACGCTTCACGAACAAAGCCACGGATCAGGCTAACCAGACAGGAAAAACCAATCACCGCAATGATGGCGTAATCAATCCAGACCATATGTGTCCCACGATTTAACGCCCTGTCATCCAGTTCGGGGCGAATTCTAACAGAAAAAGAAAACGTTTGCGTAGGGATTTCCTTCCCACGCGTAAATAAAAAAGGCGCTGAAAAAATGCTCAACGCCCCGCACCTTTGACGTTTCTGTGAACGTCTGCCTCCCCCTCACCTCGGCCCTCTCCCTCAAGGGAGAGGGAGTAAACCGACCCCTCGCCCCTTTAGGGGGAGGGCCAGGGTGAGGGGATAATTTCTATCAGTTGGCGCTGTAGTTCATCACCACACCGCTCAGGCCGGAGATTTGCTTCAGCTCGCCAAGCGAACCTTTGAGCTTATCTTTCGACGCATCCGGCCCCACGAGGATACGCGTAATTTTACCCTGTACCGGCGTGGTGGGTGAAGTATAAACACGGTATCCCGCGCCGCGCAGTTTACTCACGATCTCATTGACCTTATCTGCATTTTTCAACGCACCGAGCTGAACGACATAGGCTTTGCCGGTAGGGGCCGCGTCCTGTTTTGCCTGCGGTGGCGTTTCTGAAGCGGCTGCCAGTTGCTCGGCCGCTTTATCCCGCTGCGGTTTCGGCTGCGGCTTCTCCACCGGTTTCGGCTTCTCAACAGGCTTAGGCTGTTCTACCGGCACCGGATCAATCTCGATGTTATTGTTCGTCGCCAGGCGCGAGGGATCGAGCGACGGCGCGGCTGCATCACCTGCGCGCACCTCTTCCGCTGCGCCTTCTGGCGGCTGGGCAGGCAGCGCCTGCGTTGCCGCTGGCAACATATCGGGCTCGTCGCGATCGCCCGGTTTGGGTACCAGCGGAATGGCCGCAAATTCATCCTGGTAATGCTTTTTCTGCCCGTCGAGCAATCCCGGGAGAATAATCACCCCGAGCGCGACCAGCACAATGGTTCCTGTTAAACGGTTCTGAAACTTACTCGCCACCGGTTCTCCCCGCGTCCATCACTTCCATGACATGTGCCACCGTGTGGAATGACCCACACACCAGCACGGTATCTTCTGGTTTAGCCTCCGCCATCGCGGCACGCCAGGCCGAAACCACACTGCTGTAGATTTCGCCTTTGCCGAGATGTTCCATCAACTGCTCAGCAGTCGCGCCGCGCGGCCCTTCCAGAGGAGCACAATACCAGCTATCGACCACACTCTCCATGCAGGCCAGCGTGCCGCCGATATCTTTATCATGAAGCATACCGATAACCGCCAGCACGCGCCCGGTTTTTGGTAACGATTTGAGACGTCCTGCGAGGTACGCCGCCGCATGCGGGTTATGTGCAACATCCAGAATCAGACGCGGTGACTCACTCACAATCTGAAAACGTCCTGGTAACAGTGCGTTCTGAATGCCATCGCGGATTGCCTGCTCGCTTACCGCTAATCCGCTGGCGCGCAGGGCTGCCAGCGCAGTCGCCGCGTTAGGCTGTGGCACCTGCGGCAGGGGCAGACTCTCCAGCACGCCCTGCGCATCGCTGAAGCGCCAGCCGTTGTCCTGCACCTCATACTGCCAGTCCACGCCGCGACGCAGCAGACGAGCGCCCTTCTCTTTCGCTACCTCAGCGATGGTATGTGGCATGTCCGGTTCGCCTACCACGGCAGGCTTATTGGCCCGGAAAATACCGGCCTTCTCACGGCCAATGCTCTCGCGGTCCGGGCCCAGCCAGTCGGTGTGATCCAGCGCGATGCTGGTGACGACGGCGACATCCGCATCCACCATATTGGTGGCATCCAGACGCCCGCCCAGCCCCACTTCCAGGATCACCACGTCCAGCTGCGCCTGCTTAAACAGCCACAGCGCCGACAGGGTGCCATATTCGAAATAGGTTAATGAGGTTTCGCCGCGCGCCGCTTCGATAGCGGCAAACGACGCCGTATGGGCCGATTCCGCCAGCTCGGTGTTTTGCACCCGCACGCGCTCGGTATAGCGCACCAGATGCGGCGAGCTGTAAACGCCAACTTTGTACCCCGCCGCCATCAGGACAGATTCCAGCGTGCGGCAGGTGGTGCCTTTACCGTTAGTGCCGGCGACGGTAAACACGAAAGGCGCGGGTTTCAGCACGTCAAGACGCGCGGCAACCTGGCTTACGCGCTCAAGGCCCATGTCGATAGTTTTACTGTGCAGGTTTTCCAGATAAGAAAGCCACGCGGCCAGGGGCGACGTGGCTTGAGGAATGCTTTTATTTTCCATGATGCCCGGTTGTCATTAACGGTTTAGAAAGCAAAAGGGCAGCGCCATTCGGCCCTGCCCTTTTCAGTTATCAGGCCTCGGGTTCCTGATCCGGTACCACCACGCCTTCGCGCGGCTCGTCCGGGTTAGGCGCTGGCAGATTCATCAGCTTCGCCAGAATGCTGGCCAGTTTCAGGCGCATTTCCGGACGGCGGACGATCATATCGATAGCGCCTTTCTCAATGAGGAACTCACTGCGCTGGAAGCCCGGCGGCAGTTTCTCACGTACGGTCTGCTCGATAACGCGAGGACCGGCAAAGCCGATCAGCGCTTTTGGCTCCGCGATGTTCAGGTCGCCCAGCATGGCGAAGCTTGCAGAAACGCCGCCCATGGTTGGGTCGGTCAGTACCGAAATGTACGGCAGACCGCGCTCCTGCATTTTCGCCAGCGCCGCAGAGGTTTTCGCCATCTGCATCAGGGACATCAGCGCTTCCTGCATACGTGCGCCACCGGAGGCGGAGAAGCAGATCAGCGGGCAGTTGTCTTCCAGCGCCTGCTCAACGGCACGCACGAAACGCGCGCCGACCACGGAGCCCATTGAGCCGCCCATAAAGGAGAACTCAAACGCGGCGGCAACCACCGGCATTTCATGCAGGGTGCCTTTCATGACGATTAGCGCGTCTTTCTCGCCGGTCTCTTTCTGCGCAGAGGCCAGACGATCTTTGTATTTTTTGGAGTCGCGGAACTTGAGCACATCTTTTGGCTCCAGTTCGCTGCCCAGTTCTACCAGAGAACCTTCGTCCAGCAGGCTATGCAGGCGGTTGCGCGCCGACATACGCATATGGTGGTCACACTTCGGACACACCTCAAGATTGCGTTCCAGCTCTGCGCGATACAGAACCTGGCCGCAGCTATCACACTTCGTCCATACCCCTTCAGGAATGCTCGCTTTACGCGTTGGGGTAATGTTGCTTTTAATTCGTTCAATCCAGCTCATTGATAACCTTTCTGCCTGAACCTGGTCGTATGCCAGTTTTGCTGTAAGAGGCGAATAATGCCATTTTTGCCTCCAACAGACCATGAATGTTGCACATTAAAACATAACAGCCCGAAACTTTGGATAAAAAAGTGGTCGAACCGCCAGCGTGCATTTACTTCGCTTGCTTTGCCGCCGCGCGTTTGTGACGGATAATTTCGATGACGCCAGGCAGTACGGAAAGCACAATAATCGCTACAATCAGTAACTTAAGGTTTTCCTGAACCACCGGCAGATCGCCAAACAGGTAGCCTGCATAGGTGAACAGCAGCACCCACAGCAGCGCGCCCACCACGTTGTACATGGCAAAATGACGATAGGACATGTGACCCATTCCCGCCACAAACGGTGCAAATGTACGCACAATAGGCACAAAACGGGCAAGGATAATGGTCTTCCCGCCATGGCGCTCATAGAACGCATGGGTCTTATCTAAATAACTGCGGCGGAAAATCTTCGAGTCCGGATTACTGAACAACCGCTCGCCAAACACCCGCCCGATGGTGTAGTTGACCGCATCACCAACAATCGCGGCGATGATCATCAGGACGACCATCAGATGGACATTCAGGTCATTCGTTGGCAGTGCGGATAACGCGCCCGCCACGAACAGCAGTGAATCTCCAGGCAGGAACGGCGTAACCACAAGGCCGGTTTCACAGAACAGAATGAGGAACAGAATGGCGTAAACCCAGACGCCGTACTGCGCGACCAGCTCCGCCAGGTGAACATCAATATGCAGGATGAAATCAATCAGAAAACGTATTACGTCCATATTGTCTAAGCCCTAATTGCACCTTTGTTTAGTCCGCTAAAAACAGCGGGCCCATTGGCGGTTTTGGCAGGTCGAACCGGTCCGGATAATCCACCGAAACCAGATACAGCCCTTCCGCTTTCGCCGTTGCTGCCGCAAGCGTTCTGTCCTTCGCTGCAAGCAGTTCTGCAATCCAGCTCTCCGGCTGGTGTCCGGCGCCCACTTCCATCAGGCTGCCCACAATATTCCGCACCATATGATGTACAAAGGCATTGGCTTTGATATCCACCACCACATACGCGCCATACCGACTGACGTTAATGTGCATGACGTTACGCCACGGCGTACGGGACTGACACTGCACCGCACGAAACGACGTAAAATCATTCTCTCCAATCAGACACTGCGCCGCACGCTGCATACGTTCTGCATCCAGCGGTTCATAAAAATGCGTCACGCCCTGGCTTAACACCGCCGGGCGCAGGCGCTGGTTATAGATGACATAACGGTAGCGCCGCGCCGTCGCGCTGAAACGCGCGTGAAAATCATCCGGCACAGCTTTCACCCAACGCACGGCAATGTCACCAGGCAAATTCGCATTTACACCCAGCGTCCAGGCCGCGTCTTTGCGCACGGCGGTGGTGTTAAAATGCACCACCTGCCCCGTGCCGTGAACGCCGGCATCGGTGCGGCCCGCGCAGAAGACGCTTATCGGTTCATTCGCTACCTGAGAGAGCGCTTTCTCCAGCTTCTCCTGGACGCTGCGCACCTCATTCTGCCGCTGCCAGCCATAGTATTTACTGCCATCGTATTCAATGCCGAGGGCAATTCTGTGGACCGGCTTTTGTTCCACATCTGACATCAGTACAGATACTCCTGCACCAGTTTTTCCGCGATTTTGACCGCCATCAGCGCGCCGCCGAAACGCACGTTGTCGGCAACAGACCAGAACTGCACCTGCTCAGGCATACCGTAATCGTTACGCACACAGCCCACAGAGAGATGCGCGCTGCCGGTGGCGTCGCCCACCTGCGTCGGGAATTCGCTCTCTTCGGACAGGACAATGTCCTCTCCGCGGCCAAACGCGTCGCGGGCTTCTTCAGCCGCCAGCGGACGCAGGGCTTCAAACCCGACCATCTGCGCGTGGCCGTAAAAGACCGGAGACTGCACGACATTCGCGGAGATCATCAGCCCGTCATCCTGCAAAATTTTGCGTGCTTCATCGACGATACGACGCTCTTCCCGCACCGAACCTTCACGATCCGGCAGTAGCGGCAGCATGTTGAACGCCAGCTGGCGGCCAAAGAAATCATCTTCGTCGATCGGGATACCGTTCAGCAGCTTCGCGCTCTGCCCTGCCAGTGCGTCTACGGCTTTTTTGCCGTTAGCGGAGGCTGACAGCAGGCTGGTCACGGAAATACGCGACAGGCCACCGTCGTCGATCAGCGGCTTCAGCGCGGTCAGCAGCTGGCTGGTGAGGCTGTTCGGTACTGCAATGATGTTGCGGTTGCGGTAGTCAGCCAGCACAAACGGGTTGACGTCCGGCACCACCAGCGGCACATCCGGCTCCAGGGAGAACAGGCCGCTCAGGTCGATCACCAGACAGCCTGAATTTGTCGCTTCTTCAATGTAAGACGCCGTGGCTTGCGCACCTGCGGCAAAAAACGCCAGCTGAGCCTGCGTCCAGTCAAACGCGGCGGCGTCCTGCACCATCAAGGATTTCCCGCCGAAACGCAGCTGTTCTCCTGCGCTGTCGGTACGCGCCAGTGCGTAAATCTCACCCACCGGGAACTGACGCTCAGCAAGGGTTTCAAGCAGGGCTTCGCCCACGGCGCCAGTGGCACCCAAAATGGCAATGTTCCAGCCTTCAGACATGGTGGTTTACTCCAGAAATAAAAAGCGTCCCTGCCGGAACATCCGACAGGGAGCATTAAGAAGACATTAACGTGCCGGGTGGTGAACGGCGTTAAATCCCAGTTTATGCAGCAGCCCCGCCGCTGACGCGTCATCGCACATGACATACAGGGAAGACCACTCGCGGCGCTCAAGGTAATTTTTGCGTAGCTTGTCAAACTCACCCGGAATACCCGCCACTTTACGCAGCAGCGCGTCATCGCGGCGCACATCATACACCAAATGCACCAGTCTTTTCAGCGTTGCCTCATCCAGCAGGCCATGAAGGGTAATGCGGCCAAATTCCGGGGCGGGCAGCAGCGTATCCAGCGCCACCTGCTGCGGATGGCCGATAAAGGCGCTGTAAGCCTCAAACACCTGGGTTGTGCCACGCGCTTTGCCTTCAAGGGTATAACCCGCGATATGTGCGGTACCCACGTCTACCTTATCCAGCAATGCGACGTTGAGATCAGGCTCTGGCTCCCAGACGTCCAGCACGACGCTAAGCTCTTGTCCTTCGTCGAGACATGCCAGCAGCGCCGCGTTATCCACCACCGGTCCCCGGCAGGCATTTATCAGAATAGTGCCAGCCTTCAGACGGCGGATCAGCTTTTCGTCGGCCAGGTGCAGGGTCTTATACGGCCCCTCTTTAAAGAGCGGCGTATGGAAGGTGATGACGTCGCACTCGTCGACCAGCTCATCCAGTGTGCGGAAGTCGCCTTCATCACCGTTATCCTTACGCGGCGGATCGCACAGCAGGGTGCGGATTCCCCAGGCTTCCAGACGCTTTTGCAGACGTCCGCCCACGTTGCCCACCCCCACAATCCCGACGGTGCGATCTTTCAGCGTAAAACCATCGCGCTCGGCCAGCATCAATAGCGAGGAGAAAACATATTCCACGACGGCAATGGCGTTACAGCCTGGCGCCGCGGAAAAACCAATCCCCGCCTGCTTAAGCCACTGGTCATCCACATGATCGGTCCCGGCCGTTGCCGTCCCGACAAATTTAACCCCTTTGCCGGTGAGCAGCGCCTCATTTACTTTAGTCACCGAGCGCACCATCAGGGCGTCTGCATCGTCCAGTTCGCTGACCGGAATCGGGCGACCAGGGACAGCCTTAACCTCACCCAGGCGGCTGAACAGCTCACGGGCGTAAGGCATATTTTCATCAACGAGGATTTTCACGTCTGAGTACCTGTTTGAGAGGAAGTAAACCTGCCAAGTGTGCCATAATCTCGCCGCCGGGCATATATCTCCGCCCGGTTACGCAGAGTTTGACTTTAAGGATTTTTGACGATGCAGCCCATTTCAGGTACGCCTCCGCGCCCTCCGGGTGAAGGCCCCGTAACGCCCAACACGCCAGGCGAACAACCGCTCTCCACGCAGCAACGCACCGTACTGGAGCGTCTGATCACGCGTCTTATTGCGTTGACCTCACAGCAAAACGCAGAGGTGTGGGCCGGCGTGAAGCACGATTTGGGCGTCAGAAACGATGCGCCGCTACAGTCGCGCCATTTCCCTGCCGCCGAACAAAACCTGAACCAGCGTCTTACCAGCGCACAGCAGCAACATACCACCCGCCAGATTATCTCGCAGCTGACCGAGCTGTTGGGCCAGGGGAATAATCGCCAGGCGGTGAGTGATTTTATCCGTCAACAGTACGGTCATACCGCCCTGAGCCAGCTTTCGCCGGAACAGCTGAAAACCGTGTTGACCCTGCTGCAAAGCAATCAGCTTTCTATCCCGCAGCCGCAACAGCGCCCGTCTACAGAACGGCCATTGCAGCCTGCGGAGCATAATACGCTCAAGCAGATGGTCACTAAGCTGGCTGCCGCAACCGGCGAACCAACAAAGCTTATCTGGCAATCCATGCTGGAACTTTCCGGTGTGAAAGCGGGCGAGATGATCCCGGCAAAACAGTTTACCCATCTGGTCACCTGGCTCCAGGCGCGTCAGACGCTCAGCACCCAGAGCGCCCCGACCCTGCACAGCGTACAGGCGGCGCTGAAACAACCGCTGGAACCGCACGAGTTCGATACGATCCGGGATTACGCTCAGCAGAGCTGGCAGGCTACGCCGCAAACGGTGCTGACCACCGCCCAGGTGCAGGATGTGCTCAATCAGATCTTTGTTCGCCGCGCCGAGCGGGAAGGCGGCGTGCCGGAGGTAAGAAACATTCAGCCGATCTACAACCCGCTGTTTGCCCCCGTAGTTGATACGTTCAAAACGCTTTCTGCCCGTCCGGGATTGATGTTGATCGCGTTGGTGATTGCGCTGGCGATTTTCTGGCTGGTTGCGTGAGGATTTGCCCGGTGGCGCTTCGCTTACCGGGTCTACAACGGCTCGAACCGTAGGCCGGGTAAGGCGAAGCCGCCACCCGGCAACATACTACCGCTTGCGAAACGCCACCATCGTCACCACAATCCCCACCACCGCTGACACCGCACCGGCGAGAAATACGGAAGGATAGCCAAACGACGTTGCAAGCAGCCCCGCCAGCGGCCCGGTGATGCCGTATGAGATATCCTGAAACGCCGCATAGCCGCCCAGCGCCGTGCCGCGCACCTGCGGAGCCACGCGCTTCACCACTTCAACGCCCAGCGCCGGGAAGATCAGCGAGCAGCCGCAGCCGGTTAACGCCGCACCCAGCAGCGCAACGGATGCAGAGGGCGCCTGCCAGAGCAGTACCAGACCCACGGTCTCAATGACAAGTGACGACACGGCCACCTTCACGCCGCCAAAGCGATCCGGCATCCAGCCAAACAGCACGCGCATCAATACAAACGCGCCGCCAAAGGCCGTCAGCGTAAAGCCCGCCATCGCCCAGCCGCGGCTCATGAAATAGAGGGAGACAAAGGTACCAATAACCGCGAAGCCCACCCCCTGAAGCGCCAGCCCAAGCCCCGGCTGCCAGATTTGCCCCACCACGCTCCACAGCGAAGGACGCTCGCCTTTATGGGCGGGCACCTTACGCACCGAACCGTTAAACGCCCACGCCAGCAGCGGCAATACCATGGTGGTGCCTGCCAGCGCCGCAAAACCAAACTGGCTGTGGATCAGCAGCCCCAGCGGCGCACCTGCCGCCAGTGCGCCGTAAATCGCCATCCCGTTCCAGGACATCACTTTTCCGGAACGCGCAGGTCCCACCAGCCCCATTCCCCAGGTCAGGGTGCCGGTCAGCAGCTGGCTTTCGCCAAAGCCGAGGATCAGGCGCCCTGCCACCAGCAGCGCGAATTTATACGCTGCATCTATTGGCAACAGCGCCGCCAGCAGCCAGGCTCCCCCCGCCAGCCCGCAGGCAAACATGCCCTGCAACGCCGAGCGTTTTGCGCCGTGCTGATCCGCCAGGCGACCGGCGTAGCCCCGGGTTAATACCGTCGCTAAAAACTGAATGCCCACCGCAATGCCGACCATGGTGTTGCCATAGCCCAGCTCCTGGTGAACGAACAAGGGGATCACCGGCAGCGGCAGGCCAACGGTCATATAGGTCAGAAACACCGCAAAGGCGATGCGGAAAAGGGAAAGGTTCCCGGAAGGAGCGCTCTTCTCAGGGGTAACAGCCTTCATGCATAACTCCGTGTTCAGGCATAAAAAAAGGGAGCCGCGCGGCTCCCTTCTACTATACCTTCAAACGCTTACGCTTTCAGCTTACGCATCACCAGCGTGGCGTTGGTGCCGCCGAAACCGAAGCTGTTGGACATAACGGTCGTCAGCTCACGTTCGGTGGTTTCAGTCACGATGTTCAGGCCAGCCGCCTGCTCGTCCATCTCTTCGATGTTGATGCTTGGCGCGATAAAGCCGTTTTCCAGCATCAGCAGAGAGTAGATCGCTTCCTGCACGCCCGCCGCGCCCAGAGAGTGACCGGTCATGGCTTTGGTTGCAGAGATAGCCGGGCTGTTGTCGCCGAACACTTCACGGATCGCACCCAGCTCTTTCACGTCGCCTACCGGCGTTGAGGTGCCGTGGGAGTTCAGGTAGTCGATTGGAGTATCAACACCGTGCATCGCCATCTTCATGCAGCGCACCGCGCCTTCACCGGATGGAGCAACCATGTCAGCGCCGTCAGACGTTGCGCCGTAGCCCACGATCTCAGCATAGATGTGCGCGCCACGCGCCAGCGCGTGTTCCAGCTCTTCAACCACAACCATACCGCCGCCGCCAGCGATAACAAAACCGTCGCGGTGTGCATCATAAGTACGGGACGCTTTGTCTGGCGTTTCGTTGTATTTAGTGGACAGTGCGCCCATCGCGTCGAACTCACAGGCCATTTCCCAGCCCAGCTCTTCGCCGCCGCCAGCAAATACGATGTCCTGTTTGCCCAGTTGGATCTGCTCAACCGCATTACCGATACAGTGTGCGGAGGTCGCACATGCGGAGCTGATGGAGTAGTTCACACCGTGGATTTTGAACGGCGTTGCCAGGCACGCGGAAACCGCTGAACCCATGGCTTTGGTCACAACATATGGACCGACCGCTTTCAGGCCGCGCGGGCTGCGCATGGCGTCAGCACCGAACACCTGAGCTTTAGAAGAACCGCCGGAACCTGCAATCAGGCCCACGCGTGGGTTGTTCTGGTAAACGTCTTCGCTCAGACCAGAATCCTTGATCGCTTCCTGCATGGAAAGATAGGCGTAGATAGAGGCATCGTTCATGAAACGAACCACTTTACGGTCAATTAAACCGGTGGTGTCCAGTTTAACGTTACCCCATACGTGGCTACGCATTCCAGAATCTTTAAACTCTTCAGAGAAAGTGATCCCGGAGCGTCCTTCACGCAGAGATGCCAGGACTTCCTGCTGGTTATTACCGATGCTGGAAACGATGCCCAGGCCAGTAATCACTGCACGTTTCATTCAATACCTCTGTAAGTCGCACTATAAAAAGTTTCGAGTCGCACAATAGCGTACACTTGTACGCCGAACAAGTCCGATCAGCCATTTTCTGTGGAAATTTGCACCGATGGGCTCACATCGCTAAGATCGTGCCACTGCCTGTCGGACGAGTAACTTACGTGAAACAAAACGCCATACAACCTGCCAACCTCGAATTCAACGCTGAGGGTACACCTGTTTCCCGAGATTTTGATGACGTCTACTTTTCTAATGATAACGGACTGGAAGAGACGCGCTATGTTTTCCTCGACGGAAATCATCTCGGCACCCGCTTCCCTGAGCATCCGCGCAGTCTGTTCGTCGTGGCGGAGAGCGGTTTCGGCACCGGGCTGAATTTTCTGACCCTCTGGCAGGCATTCGATTGTTTTCGCGCTGCATACCCCGAGGCTACCTTACAAAGATTACATTTCATCAGTTTCGAAAAATTTCCGCTTACCGCGCACGATCTGCGGCTTGCCCATCAGCGCTGGCCGGAGCTTGCCCACTGGGCGGAACAGCTTCAGACCCAGTGGCCACCGGCTATCGGCGGCTGTCATCGTCTGATTCTGGATGACGGACGCGTCACCCTCGACCTGTGGCTGGGCGATATTAACGACCTGACCGATAAGCTTGATGACTCAATGAATCAGAAAGTGGACGCCTGGTTCCTGGACGGTTTTGCGCCCGCTAAAAACCCGGACATGTGGAGCCCGCACCTGTTCAGCGCCATGGCACGTCTGGCGCGCCCGGGCGCGACGCTTGCTACCTTCACCTCCGCGGGCTTTGTCCGTCGTGGGTTGCAGGAGGCGGGGTTTACCATGCGGAAAACCAAAGGCTTTGGCCGCAAACGCGACATGCTGGTCGGGGTGATGGAACAGGATCTGGCGATCCCGGCGCAGGCCCCCTGGTTTGCCCGCCGCGCCAGCACCTCGCGTGAGGTCGCTATTGTGGGCGGGGGTATTGCCAGCGCCCTGCTCTCGCTGGCGCTGCTGCACCGTGGCTGGCAGGTGACGCTCTACTGCGCTGACGAGGCACCGGCGACGGGCGCATCAGGCAACCGTCAGGGCGCGCTTTATCCCTTATTAAGTGCACACGATCCGGCACTGTTCCAGTTCTTCCCGGCGGCGTTTACGTTTGCTCGCCGCCTTTACGATAGCCTGCCTGTTGCGTTCGACCACGACTGGTGCGGCGTGACGCAGCTCGGCTGGGACGAGAAGAGCCAGCAGAAAATCACCCAAATGCTGTCGCTGGGGCTGCCGGAAACCATCGCCCATGCAGTGACGGCTCAGCAGGTTGCTGAGACCGCTGGTGTAGACACCGGCTGCGGCGGAATTCAGTATCCACTCGGCGGCTGGCTGTGTCCGGCTGAACTGACTTCTGCGGCGATAGCCCTCGGGCAGTCGCGTGGGTTGACAGTGCATTATGCCCATAAGGTTCAATCGCTAAGCCGCACTGCATACTGGAAGCTGCGTTTCGCTGACGGTAAAGAGGCGCAGCATGCCAGCGTTGTACTGGCCAACGGACATCACATCACTCAGTTTACCCAGACAGCGTCATTGCCGGTTTATCCAGTCGGCGGCCAGGTGAGCCATATCCCGACCGCGCCCGAACTGAGCAAACTGCGTAAGGTGCTGTGTTACGACGGCTACCTGACGCCGCAAAATCCCTCCAACGGCCATCACTGCATCGGCGCCAGCTACCATCGCGGTGAAACAGATATGCAGTACAGCGAAGCGGATCAGCAGCAAAACCGACAGCGCCTGGTCGACTGTTTTCCGGATGCGTCGTGGGCGAAAGAGGTTGATGTCAGTGAGGGTCAGGCGCGCTGCGGCGTACGCTGCGCGACCCGCGATCACCTGCCGATGGCGGGAAACGTGCCGGACTATGACGCCACGCTTGAAGTCTATCAGGATCTTGCAGACAGCAATGAAACGGCGGTAAGTGCGCCCGTTCACCCCGAGCTGTTTATGCTGGGTGGCTTAGGCTCGCGGGGATTGTGCTCCGCGCCGCTGCTGGCTGAAGCGTTAGCCGCGCAAATGAGCGACGAGCCGGTTCCGCTGGACAGGGTTACGCTCGCGGGGCTGAATCCAAACCGACTGTGGGTGCGGAAATTGCTGAAGGGGAAAATGGTCAAGTAGGGTGCGGTCTGGTGCCCTCACCCCGGCCCTCTCCCTGTGGGAGAGGGCGGTGATACACTTACTTCGCTTTCGCCTGCTGGAACAAATTATCCCACATGCCCAGCACTAAAGACTGGTCGCGCGGAGAGAGTTCCCCGGCCTGAATAGCGTTTTCCAGGCTGCGAGTGACTTCCGCGTGAACGGCGTCGGCAGAGTGATCGTCCCCGGCTTCCAGCGCGGCTACCGCCAGCGTCAGGTGACCACGCAGATAACCGCTGGCGAACAGCTCATCATCACTGGCGTGTTCCACCATGTCATCAATTAACGCCAGAATGCGTGATTCAAATTCTGCGATCATCTTCTTTCCTCTGTTAAAGATCTTCCGGCCACGGGAAGCGTTCCGCCGTGATCTCCGGCGTGTGGTAATAATTCTGTAAAGCCTCGATCAGGCGTGCCGGACGTGCCGGGATGCCTTTCTCAAGATATTCCATCACCTGCGCATGAACGCGGCGCTGGAAGACGATACGGTCTGGCTCGAAGTCGCCTTCGAGGTTGTCACAGCTCACGTTGAACGGGAAACCCGCCGCCACGCAGAACAGCCATTCCAGCGCCTGGGGTTTCACCTCCACATCTTCAAACTGCCCCTGGGTGGCGGCGTCGCGCCCGTCCGGGCAGTACCAGTAACCAAAGTCCACCAGCTCGCGACGCGCTTTCCCGGCGATACACCAGTGCGAAATTTCGTGCAAACCGCTGGCGTAAAAGCCGTGGGCAAAGATGATGCGGTTATACGGAACCTCGTCATCAGCTGGAAGATAGATCGGTTCGTCGTCGCCTTTAATCAGACGGGTATTAAAATCATCAGCAAAACAGCTATCGAAGATCTCAATCAGCTGTTCGTAGTTATGCGTACTGTTCATTAGTTCATCCCCAACCAGGTGAGGATCTCCTGTCCATGGCTGTCATAAAGAAGTTTGGCGCTCATCACCGCCGAGACGACAACAATCATCGGGCGGATCAGCTTTTGCCCTTTGCTTAATACCAGACGCGAGCCTGCGCGCGCGCCCAAAAACTGCCCTGCCATCATCACAAACCCGGTTGCCCAGATAACCTTGCCGCCAATGATAAACAGCAGCAGACCGCCAACGTTGGAGGTCGCGTTGAGGACTTTGGCGTGGGCGGTGGATTTGGCGAGGTTGAACCCGGCCAGCGTCACGAATGCCAGCGCGTAAAACGAGCCTGCCCCCGGGCCAAAGAAGCCATCGTAAAAACCGACGCAGCCACCGGCGATCAGCGCAAACGGCAGGCCGTGAAGGCGACGCTGTCGATCTTCTTCCCCGAGCTTTGGCATGAGTAAGAAATAGAGGCCGATACAGATAACCAGCAGCGGCAGGATCTGGCGCAGAATGTCGGACTGTACGTGCTGGACCAGCAGCGCGCCCGCCGTTGAGCCAATAAACGTCATCAGGATATTGAGCTTCTGATCGGCGAGATTCACAACTTTACGCCGAATGAAATAGAGCGACGAGGAGAGCGAACCGCCGCATGCCTGGAGTTTGTTGGTGGCAAGCGCCTGGGCAGGGCTCATGCCTGCCGCCAGCAACGCCGGAACGGTGAGCAACCCGCCGCCGCCCGCCAGGGCATCGATAAATCCGGCTAACATTGCAACAAAAAAGAGCACCGCCAGCAGCAGCGGTGACACCATGAACAGGTCGACGAAATTATCCATTAAAGTACATGCTCATCCAGTAGCGCCTGGCAGGAAGGCGGCAACGGAGGCGGTGTCTTCTTCTCAGGCTTAGAGGTTCCAGGCTTGGCTGGTTCAAACCAGCTTTGCAGTTCGTAACCACAACCATCGCCAGGCGGTGGCAGCGGCTGATCTTCACATTCCAGGCTGTTCGCCGGGCAGCGCAGGCGAACATGCATATGGGCACGATGCTGGAACCACGGGCGCACTTTACGCAACCAGTCGCGATCCGTTCCCGCATCCAGGCAAAGCTGCTGCTTGATGGCCGGATTAACAAAGATCCGCGTGACGTCGTTATCCTTTGCCGCCAGCTTAATCATGCTGGAAATTTCCGGCGACCATCGCGAGGCGACGACACGTTTACCGTCGGCCGAGACCAGATCCAGCGCCTGCGGTTTCAGCAGTTGCGCTGAGCTCCAGCGCGTTTTCGGCAATTGCAGGAAGATATCCACATCCAGTCCGGTCTGGTGGCTGGCGTGACCGCCGTTAAAGCGGCCACCGGCA
This sequence comes from Enterobacter sp. MGH 38, assembly GCF_000492855.1. Lineage (NCBI taxonomy): Bacteria > Pseudomonadati > Pseudomonadota > Gammaproteobacteria > Enterobacterales > Enterobacteriaceae > Enterobacter > Enterobacter sp. MGH 38. The sequence continues at coordinate 2,256,989 of NZ_KI535608.1, forward strand.
GGCATCCCCATATCGCCAATCAGCATCGTGCCCAGCCCCAGATTATGCACCTGGTTGCCAAGACGCTGAATAAAAAGCACCAGGTCAGGATGGCCGAAATAACGGCGCTGGTCGGTGCGCATCACCTGATAGGTATCCGATTGCAGCGGAAGTTCCTGCGCGCCGACGATACACCCGTTGGAGAAAGCGCCAATGGACTGCGCGCTCCCCGCTACCGGATGGGTGATTTTCTGCCACGGCGTAGCGGCCAGGCTTGCTCCACTGACCAGCAGCGCCAGCAGAGCGATTGCGGTTTTTTTCATAGTTACCAGCGTGGAATGGTGGTCGTCACATCCGCATTCTGCGCGCGCTGGCGCAGGAAGTGATCCATCAGCACGATCGCCAGCATCGCTTCTGCGATCGGTACCGCGCGGATCCCCACGCACGGATCGTGACGCCCTTTGGTGATCATCTCAACTTCATCGCCAGCGCGGTTAATCGTGTGGCCCGGCACGGTAATGCTGGACGTGGGCTTCAGCGCGATATTGGCAATAATTTGCTGCCCGCTGCTGATGCCGCCCAGAATGCCGCCCGCATGGTTGCTCTGGAAACCCGCCTTCGTGATTTCGTCGCGGTTCTGGCTGCCGCGAAGCTTAACCACGTCAAAACCGTCGCCGATTTCAACGCCTTTCACCGCGTTGATGCTCATCAGCGCGTGGGCGATGTCGGCGTCAAGGCGGTCAAATACCGGCTCGCCCCAGCCAGCCGGCACGCCATCGGCCACCACGGTGACTTTCGCACCAATGGAATCGCCCTCTTTTTTCAGGCCACGCATCAGCTCATCCAGCGCGTCCAGCTTGTCGGCATCGGCGCAGAAGAACGGGTTAAGTTCTACCTGCTCCCAGTCTTTGATAGCCAGCGGAATGTCGCCCATCTGGGTCAGACAACCGCGGATAACGATGCCGAATTTCTGCTGGAGATATTTTTTGGCAATCGCCCCTGCCGCCACGCGCATCGCGGTTTCACGTGCGGAAGAACGTCCGCCGCCGCGATAGTCGCGAAAGCCATATTTTTGTTCGTAGGTGTAATCAGCGTGGCCCGGACGGAAGACGTCTTTAATCGCGCCGTAGTCCTGAGAACGCTGATCGGTGTTTTCAATCAGCAGACCAATGCTGGTCCCGGTGGTACGGCCTTCAAATACGCCGGAGAGAATTTTGACCTGGTCCGGCTCGCGACGCTGCGTGGTGTAGCGAGAGGTACCCGGACGCCGACGGTCAAGGTCATGCTGTAAATCGGCTTCGGTCAGTTCGATGCCTGGCGGGACGCCATCAACGATACAACCCAGTGCCAGACCGTGCGACTCGCCAAAGGTGGTCACACGGAATACCTGTCCAATACTGTTTCCTGCCATCACGGCTCCGATGTTGTTGTTTGTGTTTGAGCGTTGTGAAACGGGCCGAAGCCCGCTGGATTAATCTTTGTAAATACTGAAGTATTCGCGTGCATCAAGCAGCTGCGCCTTGGTCAGCATAAAGACGCCGTCACCGCCGTTGTCGAACTCAAGCCAGGTGAACGGCACATCCGGGTACTGCTCTATCAGATGTACCATGCTGTTGCCCACTTCACAAATCAGAACGCCGTCGTCGGTCAGATAATCCGGCGCGCAGGCCAGGATGCGGCGGGTCAGCTTCAGCCCGTCAGAGCCGGACGCCAGACCCAGCTCCGGCTCGTGACGGTACTCGTTCGGCAGGTCGGACATGTCTTCTGCATCCACGTACGGCGGATTGGTGACGATCAGGTCGTATTGCAGCGTCGGCAGGTCGCGGAACAGGTCAGAGCGGATAGGCGTGACGTGATGAATCAGCCCGTGCTCTTCAATGTTGTGTTCGGTGACGGCCAGCGCGTCGGTGGAGATATCGACGGCGTCCACTTCCGCTTCCGGGAAGGCGTACGCGCAGGCAATGGCGATGCAGCCGCTGCCGGTGCACATATCAAGAATGTGCTGCGGCTGATGGTTAATCAGGCCGTCAAAGTGGTTGTTGATCAGCTCGCCAATCGGCGAGCGCGGCACCAGCACGCGTTCATCAACATAGAACTCATGGCCGCAGAACCAGGCTTTGTTGGTCAGGTAAGCCACCGGAATGCGCTCGTTCACGCGACGGATCACGCGCTCAACGATGCGGTGTTTTTCGCTGGAGGTCAGGCGCGCGGTGCGCATGTCTTCCGGAATATCCAGCGGCAGATAGAGAGACGGCAGCACCAGCTGAACGGCCTCATCCCACGGGTTATCCGTACCGTGGCCGTACCAGATATTGGCGGCGCTGAAGCGGCTAACCGACCAGCGCAACATGTCCTGTATGGTATGCAGCTCGTTTACTGCTTCATCGACAAAAATTTTATCCACTCTTTCCTCCAGGGCATGCTCGCATAATTTTCGGCGGCTAGTTTGCCATGAAGACGGCGATAAATCAGCAATGACGCGTGTCGCTTGAGGTTAAAAAATGCGTTTAGTCGGGTACACTATCGGAAATACGAGATGAGAATGACGAATGAAAAAGAAAACATCGCTCAGCGAGGAGGATCAGGCTCTCTTCCGCCAGCTGATGACCGGGACGCGTCAAATCACGCACGACACCATTGTCCATCGCCCGCAGCGTAAAAAAGTCAGCGAGGTTCCGGTCAAACGTCTGCTCCAGGAGCAGGCCGATAACAGCCACTATTTTTCAGATGAGTTTCAGCCGCTGCTCAATACTCAGGGTGCGGTGAAATACGTGCGCGAAGACGTCAGCCATTTTGAACTGAAAAAATTACGCCGGGGAGATTACTCGCCGGAGCTGTTCCTCGATCTGCATGGGTTGACCCAGATGCAGGCGAAACAGGAGCTGGGGGCGTTGATCGCGGCATGTCGTCGCGAGCATGTTTTTTGCACCTGCGTAATGCACGGCCACGGCAAACATATTCTTAAGCAACAGACACCGCTGTGGCTGGCTCAGCACCCGCACGTGATGGCGTTTCATCAGGCACCCAAAGAGTACGGCGGAGATGCCGCATTGCTGGTATTGATTGAAGTGGAGGAGTGGCAGCCGCCAGAGTTGCCCTGACAGGATGGCGGGAGGCACGCTGCACCCCGCCATATCGCACGTCACGTCAGATGGCTTTTGCCATCTTCAGGTTGCACGGACTCATTTGCCAGTTAAAGACCCCTTTGCCGGTTTCGTCGAGGGTGACGTTGGCAATGGCGGACGTAGTGAACATCGGTGGCGTTTCGCCCGGGCACAGCTCAGATACCAGATAGCCGACCAGCGGCAGGTGGGAAATGACCAGTGCGGAAGCGACACCTTCATTGCACAGCGCCTGAAGATAAGCACTGACAAGGCCAACATCGCCACACGGCGTAAGTTCAGGGAGCACATCCACACTGGATGGCAGGTTCATACACTCCCCTACCACATCCAGCGTCTGTTCTGCCCGCAGGAACGGACTCACCAGAACGCGTTCAATGTCCACTTTTTGACCTTTAAGCCATGTCGCCATCTGACGGGATTCGTCGCAGCCACAGACGGTTAAAGGACGTACTGAGTCACTGGCGGCATCGAGTGCCGCGTCGCCGTGACGCATGATAAAAACTTGCATATTGCACCGCTTTTGTTAACCAGAATCACCGGCGTTAACTACCCGCGATTAATGCTCTGAGGTAGAAAACCCGATGGCCGGGCATTGTGCCTGATCCATTCGGTGAATGAAACGCTGTTTTTTACCTCAATGGCGTAAGTATAGTCAATCTCTGTTTACAATTTCGCCAGAACAGGTTCCATCACCTCAGGATTTACCCTTCTTTGACTTCAGTTTACGCAATCAGTTTCCCTTACGGGCCAGAATGTCTGACCCCGTTCCGCCATCTGCAATAATTCGTCACAAGGTGTAAACCGTGGACCATATTGCGAGGCCAGACGTTGCAGGATCGCAACCACTTCACCCGCCCCGAGGGTATCCATATACCGGAACGGACCGCCAAGGAATGGCGGAAAACCGATACCAAACACGGCGCCGATGTCGCCGTCGCGTGCGCTCTTGATCACCTGCTCACCAAAGCAGCGCGCCGCTTCATTGAGCATCATCATTACGCAGCGCTCAGCACACTGAACCGCCGACAATTTTGCCTGACCCGTGACAGGAATAAGCGCATAAACCGAAGGGTCGACCTGTTTCTTGCTTTTACGCCCTTTCGCGGCGTAAAGATAGAAACCGCGTTCATTTTTTCTGCCTTTGCGATCGTCCTTCAAAATTGCAGAAACAAAGTTTGCAGGCGGCGCAAAACGATCGCCATAAGCCGCTTCCAGCACAGGGATAATTTTAGTCCCCGTATCAATTCCTACCTCATCCAAAAGTTGGATTGGGCCGACGGGGAAACCAAACTTCACCAGAGCGTCATCGACGTGCTCAATTTTCTCCCCTTCCGTCAGCAACCGCATCGCTTCGTTAATGTACGGCGCCAGAATGCGGTTGACGTAGAAGCCGGCTTTGTCCGCGACCACAATCGGGGTTTTGCCCTGTTTTTTCGCCAGCTTCACCACGGTGGCAATAGTTTGCGGGCTGGTTGTGGCATGTGGGATAACCTCCACCAGCGGCATTTTTTCGACAGGGCTGAAATAGTGCAGCCCTATCACCTGCTCCGGGCGCACGGCTTTCGCCGCGATGTCGCCGATCGGCAAAGACGAGGTATTTGACGCGAAAATGGTGTGCGGCGCGCAGTGCTGTTCAACATCCGCCACCATCTGCTGCTTAAGGGCCAGATCTTCGAACACGGCTTCAATCACCAGATCGCGGTGTGCAAACCCACTGTAGTCGGTGGCGCCAGTGATCATCGCGAGGGTTTTATCGCGCTCACTGGCCTTGATATGGCGGCGTTTCACTTTGCGATCAAGGTTCTGCCAGCTGTACTGCAACGCATGGTTGATACCCTTAGGGTTGATATCTTTGATACGTACGGGCAATTTGCCTTTGCTGGCGGTGACAAATGCGATGCCGCCGCCCATCAGCCCACCACCCAGAACGCCAACGGCGCGCAGCAGAGCCGGTTCAGCTTCACTGCCCGGATCTTTTTTAACCTCCGTGCTGGCAAAGAAAATGCCGCGCAGCGCCTGCGACTGCGGCGTCATCGCCAGCTCGCCAAAGGCTTTCGCTTCCGCAGCATAACCGCTGCTGCTGCCCTGCGATAAACCGGTTTCAATCACCTTCAGAATGCGCGTCGCTGCCGGATAATTCCCTTTGGTTTTTTGCTCGGTTTTTTTACCCACCATATTGAACAGCAGCGTGCGCCCCAGCGGCCCGGCGAGGATACGCTCGCGCACCGGCAGAGGGCGTTTCGCCTGACGACCTTTCAGCGCCCGCTCAACGGCGGCCTCAAGCAAGATGGCGTGCGGAACGACCTCATCAACCAGACCCGCCTTTAATGCCTGACGGGCGCGCAGCTGTTTACCGGTTAAAATCATCTCCAGCGCCGTACTGACGCCCACCAGACGCGGCAGGCGCTGCGTGCCACCTGAACCGGGCAGCAATCCAAGCTGTACCTCCGGCAGTCCGAGTACCGTTTTCGCATCGTCGGTACAAATGCGGCTGTGACAGGCCAGCGCCAGCTCAAGCCCACCGCCCAGGCAGGCCCCGTGGATCGCAGCGACAACGGGTATCGACAGCGCATGGATCTCCGCCATTACCTGCTGCCCCTGACGCGCCAGGTCTTCTGCTTCCTGAGCGCTTTTCGCCCGGGCAATCATGTTGATATCGGCCCCGGCAATAAAGTTATCCGGCTTTGCCGAGATAAATACCAGGCCACGTATCGCTTTGTTTTCGCGGATCTGTCTGAGCATCGCACGCACCTGAACGCCGAACTCGGCCTTCAGGGTGTTCATCTTTTCGTCGGGTACATCAATGGTGATAACAGCCACGTTATCAAGGCGAACAGCCAGGTTAAATGCAGATGTCGTTTCCATTATTCAGCCTCCAGAACCATTGCTGCACCCAGGCCGCCCGCCGCACAGGCGGTAACGAGACCAAAACCGCCGCCGCGGCGACGCAGCTCGTGCAAAGTCTGGGTTATCATTCTCGCGCCGGTCGCCGCAAATGGATGGCCGTAGGCGATGGATCCGCCAAGCACGTTAAACTTACTCTGATCCACTTCGCCGGTCGCGTGGGCGCGGCCCAGCACGTCGCGGGCAAAACGTTCGCTCGCCATAAGCTGCACGTTTGCCAGCGTTTGTGCGGCAAAGGCTTCGTGCATATCAATTAACGTGAGATCGGAGAGCGTTAGCCCCGCGCGCTCCAGCGCCAGCGGCGTGGACCAGGCCGGACCGAGCAGCATGTCCTGCCAGACATCAATGGCGGTAAAGGCGTAGCTACGCAAATAGCCCAGCGGTGTGATGCCAAGCTCTTTCGCCCGGGATTCCGTCATCAGGATCACGGCGGCGGCACCGTCCGTCAGTGGCGTACTGTTGGCCGCCGTAACGGTGCCATGTTTACGATCAAACGCCGGGCGCAGTTTTGCGTAATCCTCCAGCGTCGAGGTGCCACGGATATTGTTATCTTCCACCAGCGGTTCGCGGAAAGGCGGGATATAAGCAGTCATCACCTCGTCGGCAAGTTTGCCTTCCGACCAGGCCTTCGCAGCGAGCTGATGCGAGCGATGCGCCAGTGCATCCTGCTGTTCGCGGGTAATACCGTAGGTTTTTGCCATCTGCTCGGCAGTGTCGCCCATACGCAGGCCGGTGGAGTATTCAGCAACGGCAGGTGGCACGGGCATGAGGTCGCGCAGGCGTAAACGCGAGAAGAGTTTAAGCTTTGCACCGGTAGTGCGAGCTTTGTTGGCATCCACGAGGATGCGGGCCAGCTGTTTGCTGACGCCGATGGGCAGCACGGAGGAGGAATCCGCGCCGCCGGCGATCCCCGCGCGAATGGTCCCCGCCATCAGGCTTTCCGCCACGTTCGCCACCGCCTGGAAACTGGTGGCGCAGGCGCGGCTGACGCTGTAGGCGTCGGTATGAACATTCATGCCGGTGCCCAGCACGATTTCACGTGCGATATTGGGCGCTTCCGGCATTTGCACCACCTGGCCGAAAACCAGTTGCTCAATAACCTCTGGCGGGATCTCGCTGCGAGCCAGCATCTCCCCCACTACCATTTTTCCCAGATCGACTGCCGGTATACCGTGAAACGCGGTTGCCTGACGCGCAAACGGCGTACGTAACCCGCTGATAATGGCAATGCGGTCACCGTGTCGGGTGATAAGCGGTAATGCCTGACTCATAACACTCCCCTGTAAAAAAATTTTGCGCGCACATTAAGTGGTCTGACCTGATAATAGTCTTAACTATTTTTTTACATTGAGCCAATCGGGGAAGCGAAAAATTGCGAGCTAAGGCACAGAGAAGAAAAAGAAAATGCCCCTGCATGGCAGAGGCATTTGTGAGATTTGTTGCCGGGTTGCGGCGTTGCCTTACCCGGCCTACACGATCATAGGCCCGTGCAAAAAGTATTAACGCAGGCCTAACTGGAAGATCAGCGTTTCTGCTTCGCAGGCGAACACAAAGTCGATATCCAGCTGCACGCCGCCTTCCACTTCCGTGAAGGTGGATTTGATTTCACACGGATCGGATTCGACTTCACGCGCGCGCTGGCTCAGCGCGGCCAGCGTCTCTTCCGCTTCAGCATGGTTAGGGAATACGCGGCTGTAAGAGGCGGTGCAATCGGTGTTGTCCATAATGGTGCCAACATCCATACAGCAGCAAACCGGGGTTTCATCAGCACTGCATTTACTCATAGCTCAATTTCCTCTGTATTCGCGCAGGGCGCGAGATAAACACGATGCGTCTATTTTACGCCCCCGGACGAGCCCCCTCCAGCCGTTAATGGCGCAAAATCGGATAAGTGAGCAATATCACACTAAAAAATGATCTAAAACAAAATTCCCCTTTTCAGAGGAATCGCACTGGTCACAATTTTGCCAACCAGATCTCGTTTCAAGAAACATATCTGAAAATATTAATAAACAAACTTGCAACATCCCAGCTGGTCAGACCTATACTCTCGCCACTGGTCTGATTTGTAAGTCATACCTCAGACCCTACACTTCGCGCTCCTGTTACGGTATGTAACAATTATTGAATAAAAATAACTCAATGAGGTTATGGTCATGAGCCAGAAAACCCTGTTCAAACAAACTGCTTTAGCAGTTGCAGTGGCAATCGTCTCAACGTCCGCCTGGTCAGCGGGCTTCCAGTTAAACGAATTTTCTTCCTCTGGCCTTGGCCGTGCGTATTCCGGGGAAGGTGCGATTGCCGATGACGCAGGCAACGCGAGCCGTAACCCGGCGCTGATCATGATGTTTGATCGCCCTACCTTCTCTGCCGGTGCGGTTTACATCGATCCTGATGTCAATATTTCTGGCAAATCTCAGTTCACCGGCGCAGATCTGAAGGCGGATAACATTGCGCCGACCGCGTGGGTGCCTAACCTGCACTTTGTTGCGCCAATCAATGAACAGTTTGGTTGGGGTGCCTCTGTCACCTCTAACTATGGCCTGGCAACGGAGTTCAATAACAACTATCCGGCCGGGGAATACGGCGGTAAAACCGACCTGACGACCCTGAACCTCAACCTGAGCGGCGCATATCGTCTGAACGATAACTGGAGCTTTGGTCTGGGCTTTGATGCTGTCTACGCCGATGCAAAAATCGAGCGTTACTCCGGGGAGCAAACTGCTGCGCTGCCGAAAAACAGCAATAAAATTGCCAGCCTGAAAGGCGATGAATGGGGCTACGGCTGGAACGCCGGTATCCTGTATGAACTGGATAAAAACAACCGCTGGGGTCTGACCTACCGCTCAGAAGTGAAGATTGACTTCGATGGCGATTACAAAAGCGGCATCCTGAGCCCAGTCAACGGTATGGTACCGGGCGCAGGCACCACCATTCCATGGGGTACCTCGAATCAAACCGTACCGGGTTCACTGTCACTGCATCTGCCAGAAATGTGGGAAGTGTCAGGTTATAACCGCGTTGCGCCGCAGTGGGCTATTCACTATAGCCTCGCGTATACCAGCTGGAGCCAGTTCCAGGAGCTGAAAGCCACCGGCAGCAACGGCCAGACGCTGTTCTATAAAGACGAAAGCTTCCACGATGCTTACCGTATCGCACTTGGTACGACCTATTATATGGATGACAACTGGACGTTCCGTACCGGCGTGGCATTTGATGACAGCCCGGTACCGGCAGATAAGCGTTCTATCTCCATTCCGGATCAGGACCGTTTCTGGGTGAGTGCGGGGGCAACCTACGCGTTCAACGAGAATGCCTCTATCGACGCGGGCGTGTCGTACATGCATGGACAGAAAGTGACCTTCCAGGAAGGCCCTTACGAGTTTACCTCTGAAGGTAAAGCCTGGCTGTTTGGTACCAACTTCAACTACGCGTTCTAATTCCAACACGATTAAAAAAGGTGAGCATCGCTCACCTTTTTTATTTATTCCGAATCGATATCTTTTAATTCGTTCTCGATGGCTTTCGCGTTCGGATTATCTTCCGGCTTCAGCTTACCGCCGTTGGCTATAAAGTCATGGTTCTGGAAGTAGGCCTCGCGGACCATGATGTACGGATCGGAAGACTGACGCAGCAGACCGTCAGAGTCCAGCAGTTGCGCACGTGTTTCAATTCCTTCCACGGTCCATTTACCAATCGACAGCGGCCAGGTGAGCCATGACAGCACCGGATACAACGTATCCACCATGTCGCCGCCATCATCACGCACGGTAAAGCTGCCGTAGAATGGCAGGTGCACATACGGCCCATAACCTACGCCATAATGCCCCAGCGTGCTGCCGAAACGGTGCGGCTGTTCACGCTGTAATTTCGGGTTCGCCATGCCCGCGACATCAATTAAGCCGCCCATACCCAGCAGGGAGTTCAGGAAGAAGCGGGTGAAATGCACCATCCCCTGATACGGGTCGCCCTGGAGGAAGTAGTTGACCATAACCGCTGGCTCTTCCAGGTTACTGGTAAAGTTGCTCAGCCCGTTACGCGCCGGCTGCGGAACGTAGTCACGCCATGCCACGGCAACCGGACGAACCAGATACGGATCCAGCACATTATAGTTAAAGCTGTACATTGAACGGTTAAATCCTTCGAGAGGATCGGAGCGTCCCGTTTGCTCGCCAGAGCTGGCGCAGCCCACAAGCATTGTTACGCCCAGCGCAAGCGCCGACAGCCGAAGCTTCATAAATTTCTCCCTGTTCAATATGGCTATCGTTGAATGCCATCTGTGACGGAGCCGGTGATGCTCCGCCTGAAACGTGCAAGTGATTGTAACAGCACGCTTACCGATGTCTACGAGGACAATGACGACCCGCTCGCGTCATCACGCTAATTTCAGCATAGCCTGTCTTTCAGAATTCGTTTCGCTGGCAATTTTATATTGGCTTTGAAAGAGATGTCTCACCTTTATTGCCATTTACAGCAATTTAAGAGCATCCCCACGGGCAAGGCGCTAAAAGCCGCTACGCTTAAATGAGCAATTACCCCGAAGGAGCTGTTATGAAAGACATTAACGAAGAAAAAATTGGCGAGAACAATGAAGAACTTGAGATTGAAAGTGAGGAGAAAGACCGGGGAGAAGAGATAGAAGTCGATGAAGATCGCCTGCCGTCACGCGCCATGGCTATTCATGAGCATATTCGCCAGGACGGGGAAAAAGAGATGGAGCGCGACGCGATGGCCCTGCTGTGGTCAGCCATTGCAGCCGGTCTGTCAATGGGCGCCTCTTTGCTCGCCAAAGGGATATTTCACGTTCAGCTGGAAGGCGTACCGGGCGGGTTTTTGCTGGAAAATTTAGGCTACACGTTCGGCTTTATTATCGTCATTATGGCGAGACAGCAGCTTTTTACGGAGAATACCGTCACTGCCGTACTGCCCGTCATGCAAAATCCGACCCTCGGTAATTTCGGTTTACTGATGCGCCTGTGGAGCGTCGTGCTGCTGGGGAACCTCATCGGTACGGGTATAGCCGCCTGGGCGTTCGAGTATATGCCAATATTTGATGAACCGACCCGCGACGCATTTGTGAAAATTGGCATGGATGTGATGAAAAACACGCCGGTTGAAATGTTCTCTAATGCCATAATTTCCGGCTGGATCATCGCCACTATGGTGTGGATGTTCCCCTCAGCGGGCAGCGCGAAAATCGTGGTGATTATCCTGATGACCTGGCTTATCGCACTCGCCGATACCACGCACATTGTTGTCGGAACCGTTGAAATCCTTTATCTGGTATTTAACGGCACACTCCACTGGAGCGACTTTTTCTGGCCGTTCGCCCTGCCAACCCTCGCAGGCAACATTTGTGGCGGGACCTTTATCTTTGCGCTGTTGAGCCATGCGCAAATCCGTAACGACATGTCCAACAAGCGTAAGGCCGAGCTTAAGGCTCAGGAAAAAAAGGATAAAACTGCCGAAAAATCGGCGTGAACGGTGACTCTTTGACCAGTCAGGCGGCAATGCGCTTAACGAAAAGTGTAAATAACGCTATACTCTTGCCGCTTCGTCCCCTTAGTTAAATGGATATAACGAGCCCCTCCTAAGGGCTAGTTGCAGGTTCGATTCCTGCAGGGGACACTTCTGTATTTCCTTACGCCCCCTTCCAAAGCTCCACGCAGTTTCGGCCACGCCGTTTCGCGCCGTATAAAGCTTCATCCGCCGCCTGAATCAATCGCTCGTAATCGGGATGCCCGTTGAACATCGCCACGCCTATCGAGAGGGAGAGCGGGATAATATCGCCGGTTGGGGAGTTAACCTTGATTTTTTCCACCCGCCTGCGGATACGCTCGGCGATTCGCAGCGCGTCCACCTCTGAGATTTCCGTTAGCACAATCAGAAATTCATCGCCGCCGTAGCGAAAAACGTAATCACAGGTTCGCACGTTGTCGTAGAACGCGCCGGAGACTTTTCGCAGGATCTCGTCCCCGGTATTGTGCCCCCAGGTATCGTTGATTTGTTTAAATTTGTCGACGTCAATCAGCAGCGTCGAGAGCTTTGTTCCCGCCCGGGTGGCGTGCAGGATTTCGCGTTTGAAGATGGTTGGCAGGAAACGGCGATTCAACAGGCGGGTCAGGACATCAACCCCCACCTCGTGTCGCGACACTTCGTCAAACAGTTCGCGCAAAAGCGTGATGATTTGCGAGAGCGTATTACGCATTCGCTGCAAGAATTTATCCCGCTGCGCTTTATCACTCAGACCCTGCCCTGAAAGACGGACCTCGTTAAAAAGGTCATCGAATTCCTGAATCAGACGAGAGATATGACCAGCCTCAGCGATCCCGCTGAAATAGTGCCGACCTTTATGGCTAAACCACAGTCCAAATTCAGACTGCCCCAGCGGCAGACTGTTGCCGATACTGGAATTAAGCGTGATCTTATACAGAAGCACCATTTCCCATGACAGCAGCGCCGCGGTCTGTCTCTCCTTCTCCTCTTCTGCGTTCTCCATTAAGGAAAAGATGCGGTAATTTTCGTCCTCTTTCGCCGCATTGTTCTCGCTAAATACATAGGCCCGCGACATCACTTCCATGGCCAGATCGATACTGTTAATCGCGTAGTGATAAATATGCAGCTTCACCTCAGGCGAATGGGCGCTGGTAGTAATGACAGGTAACAGCAGCTTTTTCAGAACACGGAAGCCCATTTCAACTAAATCAACCGAAATACCAATACGGGCATGAACATCCGCAGCGCGCTGCTGCGCCCGCATCTGCTCTTCAACCTGCTCCACACGGCATGAGAGCACATCAATAAGCCAGCGACGAAGCGCCTCCTGAAGCTGCCTCTCCACCTGTTCGGTGGTCAGGAATTCAGCTGCCGACGGATCTGCCAGCACAACACGATAGAATTCAGCGACCAGGGGCGTTGCGTTGTCCCTGGCAAGCTCAGTCGCAAGCCGATGCACATCGGGATCGGTTTCATTAATTAGCTTCACCCATTCTTCTTTCACCGTTTGCAGGTAGGTTTCCATGGTCTGCACCTTCAGGAGGCATGCGGGAACGCAGATTTAACAATAGCAAAATCAAACCACTCCGCAATTGCCGCTTTTTTAAACAAAAACGAGTGATAGCTCATAATGTATAACGGTGCTACATTATGCCGCCCACCCAAGTCAGCAATGGCCAGGCAACGTCGTAAAGAACGGTAAAGCCTGCAACCATGACCTCGTCCTACGGTCTTAATGGCACGTGGTATCGCGAAGTCTGCGCTACCTTCACAGGCTTTACATAGGTTCCACTATTTTGTCTCAATCCAAATTTCAGCGGGCGTTTCTGCACCCGCGCTACTGGTTTACGTGGTTTGGCCTTGGCGTACTTTGGCTGCTGGTTCAACTTCCTTATCCCGTGATCCGTTTCCTGGGTTCGAAGCTCGGCAGCGCATCGCGTCACTTCCTTAAGCGTCGTGAGTCCATTGCCCGAAAAAATCTCGAACTTTGCTTTCCGCATTACAATGCGCAGCAGCGCGAAACGCTGATTGCGGAAAACTTTAAATCTATCGGTATGGCGCTGCTTGAAACCGGTATGGCCTGGTTCTGGCCAGACGAGCGTGTCCGTAAATGGTTTGACGTGGAAGGTCTGGATAACCTGAAACGTGCCCAGATGCAAAACCGCGGCGTGATGGTTGTGGGTGTGCATTTTATGTCGCTTGAGCTGGGTGGCCGCGTTATGGGCCTTTGTCAGCCGATGATGGCAACCTATCGCCCGCATAACAGCGCGCTGATGGAATGGGTACAAACGCGGGGCCGCATGCGTTCAAATAAGGCGATGATCAGCCGTAACAATTTGCGCGGTATGGTTGGCGCCCTGAAAAAAGGTGAAGCAGTCTGGTTTGCCCCGGATCAGGACTACGGTCCTAAAGGCAGCAGCTTTGCCCCTTTCTTTGCGGTTAAAGATGTCGCTACGACGAACGGTACCTTTGTGATTTCACGTCTCTCAGGCGCCGCGATGTTGACGGTGACCATGGTCAGAAAAGCGGATAAGTCAGGCTATCGTCTGCATATCTCCCCAGAGATGGCGAACTATCCTGAAGATGAGAGTGAAGCCGCGACCTTTATCAATAAGGTGATTGAGTTTGAGATTATGCGTGCGCCTGAGCAGTATCTGTGGATGCACCGCCGCTTTAAAACCCGTCCCCTGGGCGAAGCCTCACTCTATATCTGACCCCTTTCGAAGGTTAGTTTCGCTAAGAAACTAACCTTTTCAAACACCTGTAATCACAGTGCGTAACGGCTTTTATCGACCGTCGCTCAACAGGCATTTATTGCGTACCGAAATCAAACTGTCGCCGTTCCACGACACTCGTAAGTGTCGGAAATTATTTAAAAAAATGCCTCTTGTCACTCCTGAAATTTAGGCGTACATTAGCGCCGTCTGGCGACAGGAAAGCACAGAATTCAGAGCTGAAGTTAGCGACGTAACGGGATAATTCCGATTTCCCCTTTCGCATGATTTCAACTCTCTATACTCAGTTGGACTCTGTTTTTTTAATGCGTACCGGAAGATACGCGGAGCGATGAAACGTGAAATATTTCTTTATGGGCATTTCGGTTATTGTTTTAGTTTGGGCCGGAACGTTTGCTCTGATGATCTAGTTAAGAAAATGCAGTCAAAAAAACAGGCGCCGTTGGCGCCTGTTTTTTTTGGGGTCTGTTACGACTCGGGTTGTTCCGCAACGCTCTTCGCTGCAAGCAGGCCATCCGCACGGAACATGCTTTTAATGCCCCGCACTGCCTGACGGATACGGTCGCTGTTTTCAATCAGCGCGAAACGCACATGCGTGTCACCGTAGTCACCAAAGCCAATGCCTGGAGAGACGCAAACCTTCGCATCCTGAAGCAGTTTTTTGGCAAATTCCAGAGAACCCATCGCCGCATACGGCTCGGGGATTTTCGCCCAGACGTACATGGAGGCTTTAGGCATTTCCACCATCCAGCCTGCTTCATGAAGCCCTTTTACCAGCACATCTCGGCGGCGTTTGTACTGAGCGGCAATATCGAGCACGCACTGCTGATCCCCTTCCAGCGCCGCGATGGCCGCAACCTGTAACGGCGTAAAGGTGCCATAGTCATGGTAGCTTTTAATACGCGCCAGGGCACTCACCAGCGTTTTGTTTCCCACCATAAAACCAATTCGCCAGCCCGCCATGTTGTAGCTTTTCGACAGGGTGAAAAACTCAACCGCCACATCACGGGCACCCGGTACCTGCATAATTGACGGCGCTTTCCAGCCATCATAAACGATATCGGCGTAGGCGAGATCGTGTACCACCAGCACGTCGTAACGCTTAGCCAGCGCGACCACTTTCTCGAAGAATTCGAGTTCAACGCATTGTGCCGTTGGGTTTGACGGGAAACCGAGGATCATCATTTTCGGCTTCGGATAGCTTTCACGAATCGCCCGTTCCAGCTCGTTAAAGAAGTCGACGCCTTCCACCAGCGGGACAGAACGCACCTGCGCCCCGGCAATCACCGCCCCATAGATGTGAATCGGGTAGCTCGGATTCGGCACCAGTACGGTATCGCCGTGATCCAGCGTCGCCAGCATCAGGTGGGCCAGCCCCTCTTTGGAGCCAATGGTCACAATCGCTTCACTTTCAGGATCGATATCGACCTGATAACGATCCTGATACCAGCGGGAGATCGCCCGACGTAAGCGTGGAATGCCGCGCGAGGTGGAATACCCATGGGTATCGGGACGCTGGGCAACCGTGCAGAGTTTCTCAACGATATGCGGCGGCGTTGGGCCGTCAGGGTTACCCATACTGAAATCGATAATGTCTTCGCCGCGCCGACGCGCAGCCATTTTCAGTTCAGCAGTGATATTGAAAACATACGGGGGTAGACGATCGATACGCGTAAAACGGCGTTCAGGACTGAATTCAGCCATAGATTCCTCAGAGTCACGTTAGCGCCCGGACCGTCCGAGCGACGCTGCCACCCGTGTGGCATGCTTAGAAAATAACCTGAAGAAAAAGAGGCTGTCGAGAGGATAACGGCAAAACAATATTTTGCGCTAAAACGGGAATGCGATTGCAGTGAAAAGCGGAACTCCTATCGCGAACAGGCAGTTTTAAGCTCTACAATTTAACACAATATTTTCAGTATCGTTACCTGACGTTTCTCCCCAAACGGAAAAGCGCCGGCTTTCAGTCAAAAGCCATCAATCCCCTTTGAGAATTATGGTTTTTCCCCATTTGATAAATCTGATGGATAGCTGGTCATCAGGCCCTATGTTTTCTATCATAGATTTTTCCCGTTTTCCCAGGCCTGACCGTGCACGAAATCTTCAATATGCTCCTCGCGGTGTTCGACCGCGCGGCATTAATGCTGATCTGTCTCTTTTTCCTTATCCGCATCCGCTTGTTCCGCGAACTGTTGCATAAATCTGCCCATTCGCCAAAAGAGCTGCTGGCCGTCACGTTTATCTTTTCGATGTTTGCCCTGTTCAGCACCTGGTCCGGGGTGCCGGTAGAAGGCTCGCTGGTGAACGTGCGCATCATCGCCGTCATGTCGGGCGGGATCCTCTTTGGTCCCTGGGTCGGGATTATCACAGGCATTATCGCTGGCACCCATCGATACCTGATTGATATTGGCGGCGTGACGGCAGTCCCCTGCTTTATCACCAGCATTATTGCCGGGCTGCTCTCGGGCTGGATTAACCGCAAAATCCCGAAAAAGCAGCACTGGCGTGCAGGGATTATCGCGGGGATGGTCTGCGAAACGCTGACCATGATCCTGGTCATCGTCTGGGCGCCAACCGTTGCGCTGGGGCTGGATATCGTCTCGAAGATCGGTATTCCGATGATCCTCGGGAGCGTCTGTATCGGTTTTATCGTGCTGCTGGTGCAAAGCGTGGAAGGTGAAAAAGAGGCCAGCGCCGCGCGTCAGGCCAAGCTGGCGCTGGATATCGCCAACAAGACGCTGCCGCTTTTCCGGCACGTTAACGCCGAATCTTTACGTCAGGTTTGCGATATCATCCGCCGTGATATTCACGCCGATGCGGTCGCTATCACCAATATTGATCACGTGCTGGCTTACGTTGGCGTTGGTGAGCACAATTATCGCGACAGCGACGACACCATCAGCCCGACCACCAGACAGGCGATTAACTACGGAAAAATCATCATTAAAAACAATGACGAAGCCCACCGGACGCCAGAGATCCACTCAATGCTGGTGATCCCGCTGTGGGAAAAAGGCGTGGTCACGGGGACGCTGAAAATTTACTACTGTCATGCGCACCAAATCACCTCCTCGCTCCAGGAGATGGCGATTGGCCTGTCGCAGATCATCTCCACTCAACTAGAGGTTTCGCGTGCAGAGCAGCTGCGCGAGATGGCAAATAAGGCAGAGCTGCGCGCCCTGCAAAGCAAGATCAATCCCCATTTCCTGTTTAACGCGCTGAACGCTATCTCCTCTTCCATCCGTCTGAATCCGGACACCGCGCGGCAGCTGATATTTAATCTGTCGCGCTATCTTCGCTACAACATTGAGCTAAAAGACGACGAGCAGATCGACATCAAAAAAGAGCTGTATCAAATCAAGGATTACATCGCGATCGAGCAGGCTCGCTTTGGCGATAAGCTGACGGTCATTTACGATATTGATGAAGAGGTCAACTGCGTGATCCCAAGCCTGCTGATCCAGCCTCTGGTGGAAAACGCCATTGTTCACGGTATTCAGCCGTGTAAAGGCAAAGGCGTGGTAACAATTAGCGTAACGGAAAGCGGTAACCGCGTGCGTATCGCCGTGCGCGATACCGGGCACGGCATCGATCCGAAAGTTATCGAACGCGTCAAATCAAACGAAATGCCGGGCAACAAGATCGGACTGCTGAATGTGCATCACCGGGTCAAACTGCTGTACGGTGACGGGCTGCATATTCACCGCCTTGAGCCGGGCACCGAAATTGCCTTTTATGTTCCGAATGAGCGAACGCCCGTGAATGCCCCCATATCCTTGTTGCCGTAGGCCGGAGTAACAGATGAAAGTCATCATCGTAGAAGATGAATTTCTGGCTCAACAGGAGTTGAGCTGGCTTATCAAAACCCACAGCCAGATGGAGATTGTTGGCTGTTTTGAGGATGGTCTGGACGTGCTGAAATTTTTACAGCATAACCGGGTCGACGCGATATTCCTCGATATTAATATTCCGTCGCTGGACGGCGTCCTGCTGGCGCAAAATATCAATCAGTTCGCCCACAAGCCGTTTATTGTGTTTGTCACCGCGTGGAAAGAGCATGCCGTGGAGGCCTTCGAGCTTGAGGCGTTTGACTATATTCTAAAGCCGTACCAGGAGTCGCGTATTATCAGCATGCTGCATAAGCTGGAAGCCGCGTGGCAGCAGCAGTCCTTACCCGCCAGTGCCAGCCCGGTAGCGCGGGAAAACGACACAATTAATCTGGTGAAGGACGAACGGATCATCGTCACGCCTGTCGACGATATTTACTATGCCGAAGCGCATGAAAAAATGACATTTGTCTATACGCGGCGTGAATCCTACGTCATGGCGATGAACATCACCGAATTCTGCAATAAACTCCCGGCCGCCCACTTCTTCCGCTGCCACCGCTCGTTCTGCGTCAACCTGAACAAGATCCGCGAAATCGAACCCTGGTTTAACAACACCTATATATTGCGGCTGAAGGATCTGGATTTTCAGGTGCCTGTAAGCCGCAGCAGAGTGAAAGAGTTCCGCCAGCTCATGCACCTGTAGCACGTTCCCTCTCCCGCAGGAGAGGGAAATGAGCGTCAGAGGATCTGACCAAGAACCTGACGCAGATGCGCGCCGGATCCCAGTAAGCCTGGGTTGTCGTGGACAATCAGGTAAACAGGAATGTCCTGGACATAGCTCCTGAAGCGGCCTTTGTCTTCGAAGCCGCCACGGAAGCCGGAGGCGGTAAAGAAATCGAGGAAGCGCGGCACGATCCCGCCCGCAATATAGACCCCGCCAAAGGTGCCAAGGTTCAGCGCCAGGTTGCCGCCAAAACGCCCCATGATGACGCAGAACAGCGACAAAGCACGGCGGCAGTCAATACAGCTGTCGGCCAGCGCGCGTTCGGTCACATCTTTCGGTTGCAGATTTTCCGGCAGACGACCGTCTGATTTGACAATCGCCCGATACAGGTTCACCAGACCCGGACCAGAAAGCACCCGCTCGGCCGACACGTGACCAATCTCGGCGCGTAGCTCCTCAAGAATAATGCCCTCTTCTTCGCTGTTCGGCGCAAAATCCACGTGACCGCCCTCGCCCGGCAGGCTGACCCAGCGTTTGTCGACGTGGACCAGGTGCGCCACCCCCAGACCGGTTCCCGCGCCGTAAACGGCAATCGGTTTGCCTTCAACCGGGGCCGTACCGCCGAACTGAATCAGATGCTCTGGTTTAAGCATTGGGATAGCCATGGAAACCGCAGTGAAGTCGTTGATAATTTCAAGGTGCGAGAAGCCGAGGTTTTTCCGCATTTCGGCAATTGAGAAGGCCCACGTGTGGTTGGTCATCGCCACCCAGTCGCCGGTAATCGGACAGGCGATGGCGATACAACCGTCTTCAACGCTCACTTTATGCTCTTCCAGATAGACGCGAACCACCGCTTCCAGGCTTGGGTAATCCAGCCCTGAATAGGTTTTCGCCTGAGAAATTTCACCGCTGTTCACATCGCACAGGGCAAGGCGCGCGTTGGTGCCGCCTACATCACCTACCAAAGCATACTTTGTCATTCTTCTACTGCTCCGCTAAAGTCAGAATAAATCTTTGGGACACTGTAAATTCAAGGCGTGATAACAACAACGACCAGAAGGTGACTGCCCATGGATTATCGATCTTCGTCACATAATAACTTTACCGTTTCAGCACCTTTTGCACTATTGCCACAATGCTGATTGTGCAAAGTAACGTTAAGCCGTTTTGTACAAGGAAATCATCATGCTCCATCCGCGAGCCAGAACCATGCTGTTATTGGCTGTCCCGGCGCTGATTATTGGCGTGGCGTCGAGCCTGGTGCTCATCGTCGTCATGAAAGTGGCGGCGGTGCTGCAAACGATTTTATGGACCGCGCTTCCGGTAAAACTCGGCATCAGCATTGACTCGCCGGGCTGGATCATGGTGATGCTGACCCTGACCGGGATTGCCGTAGGGCTGGTGATCCGCTATAGCCCGGGCCATGCCGGGCCGGACCCGGCACTGGAACCCTTGATTGGCGCGCCTGTCTCCCCCTCGGCTCTGCCGGGGCTTATCATCGCGCTGATAATCGGTCTTGCGGGCGGCGTAAGCCTCGGGCCTGAACATCCCATTATGGCGGTGAATATCGCGCTGGCGGTCTTTCTGGGGGCGCGTCTTTTCCCGCGCGTTGGCGCGCTGGACTGGACGATCCTGGCCTCCGCTGGCACCATCGGGGCGCTGTTTGGCACTCCGGTCGCGGCTGCGCTCATTTTTTCGCAAACGCTCAGCAGTGATCATGAGGTGCCGCTTTGGGATAAACTCTTCGCGCCGCTAATGGCCGCCGCTGCGGGAGCCCTCACCACCAGCCTGTTTTTCCATCCCCATTTTTCACTCTCCATTCCCCACTACGGCCAGATGCAACTCACCGATATTTTCAGCGGCGCCGTCGTCGTCGCGATCGCCATTGCGTTGGGGATGGTCGCGGTGTGGTGTCTTCCTCGCCTGCATCGCCTGATGCACAGGCTGAAGCATCCGGTGCTGATTCTGGGCATGGGGGGTTTTATTCTGGGCGTTTTAGGCGCTATCGGCGGGACGGTTACGCTGTTTAAGGGTCTGGACGAGATGCAGCAGCTGGCCTTCAGCCAGGTCTTCAGCGTCTCAGATTATCTGCTGTTCGCGCTGGTGAAACTGGCGGCGCTGGTGGTCGCGGCGGCCTGTGGTTTCCGGGGAGGTCGTATCTTCCCGGCGGTATTTGTTGGCGTCGCGCTGGGGCTGATGCTGCATGAGCACGTTGACGCTGTCCCTGCGGCGATTACCGTCTCCTGCTCCATTCTGGGGCTGGTACTGGTGGTCACGCGCGATGCGTGGCTGAGCCTGTTTATGGCGGCCGTTGTCGTGCCGGATACCACGCTTCTGCCGCTGCTCTGTATCGTGATGTTGCCCGCCTGGCTCCTGCTGGCGGGCAAACCGATGCTGATGGCATGGCGAAACGACAGGTAATCAGGCGTTATTGCGCGCCTCCAGCGCTTTGGTCAGCGCGCTCAGCAGCGGCGGAATATCGGCTTTCGGCAGCATGACCTCGATCAGCGAAAGCCGCTCATGGTGTGCCACTTTATCCAGCACCTCCGCCAGCGCTTCCGCTTCGCTGACGCGCCAGCACTCTGCCTGAGGCGCCAGGCTCAGCGCCTGCGGTATCTGCGTCCAGTTCCAGAGGGCAATATCGTTATAGCGCTGCTCCGGCCCGTGGATGGCCCTTTCCACCGTGTATCCTTCGTTGTTAAGCACCAGAATAATCGGGCGCTGCTTGTCGCGCAGCATGGATCCCAGCTCCTGAATGGTCAACTGCGCGGCGCCGTCGCCCGTCAGGACAATCACGCGTCGATTCGGACACGCCGTTTGCGCGCCAAACGCCGCCGCCAGCGTGTAGCCAATCGATCCCCACAGCGGCTGGACGATAAAGTTCACGTCCGCCGGTAAACGCAGATCGATAGCGCCGAAAGCAGACGTCCCCTGGTCAGCCAGAATAATGTCTCCGGGGCGAATAAACGTTTGCAGGGCACGCCAGAAGCTCTCCTGAGTCAGCGCCCCTTCAATAGTCGGGAACGAAAAGCCGCTGTGATCCGATGGCGCTCGCGTATCACGAACATAGGTTTTACACAGCGCTGTCAGCGTTTCAATGGCCTCCCTCATCGGGATACCCGTAAACCAGACGTCGCCGACGCGGGACGCGTGAGGCTGAACCTCTATCGTCTGGTCTGGCGTAAGCTGGTGGGTAAATCCGGCAGTGAGCGTATCGGTAAAGCGCGTGCCAATGCACAGCACCGTATCAGCACCCTCGATGGCCTCTTTGACCGGCGCGGCGCTCGCCGATCCGCTGTAGGTGCCGTAAAAACCGCTCTGTCGTTCGTCAAAAATGCCCTTGCCCATCAGCATGGTGGCGTGTGCCATCGGCACCTCTTTCACCCACGTCTGAAGGGCCGCGCGCAGACCGTGGCGGAGTACCAGGAAGTCCGCTAACAGCGCGGTGCGTTTGCTCGTAGACAAGCGCTTTTCGGCAGCCTCACGGAACGCCTGCAAGCAGGCTGAATCGGCCGGTGCGGGGTTAACAGTGAGAGCGCTTACAGGAGGTGTAGCGGCTTTTTTCGCCACATCGGCGGGCAGCATCAGATAGCCCGGACGGCGCTCCCGCAGCATGGTGGTCAGGACTCTGTCAATTTCATAGCAGGCGTTTTGTTCCGTAAGCACCGCCTGCGCAACGGTGATGGGTTCGCTCATATGATAGAAGTGGCGGAACTCGCCGTCGCCCAACGTATGGTGCAGTAACTCTCCTCGCTGCTGCGCCGCCATACCCGGGGCCCCTACAATATGGAGGACGGGAACATGTTCGGCAAAGCTGCCCGCCACACCGTTCATGGCGCTTAACTCCCCAACGCCGAATGTCGTCAGGAGTGCGGCAAAGCCCTTACAGCGGGCATAGCCGTCTGCGGCGTAAGACGCGTTCAGTTCGTTGGCACAGCCCACCCAGCAGATGTCCGGGCTATCTATCACGTGATCGAGAAATTGCAGGTTATAGTCGCCCGGCACGCCAAACAGATGATCGGCACCACAATCTGTTAGTCGGTCCAGCAGGTAATCGGCGACGCAATAGGGGGTACGCATATTATAAGTGTCCTTCTGACGTTGACCTCACTCTGAGTATTAAATAAGCGTGAAGCGTGTCCAGAATTGACGACAATCAGGGGCTGGAAAGAATGCTTTACGAAAAAAGCTGCGCTATGCTCATTTTCTTCAGATTAGTGTAAACGTATACACGGATGTTTCTTTCCAGCGCCAGAGGTCTCACAAATGGGTTATCAGCCTGACAAAAATCGTTATCAGACAATGCAATATCGCCGCTGTGGGCAAAGCGGTCTTAAGCTTCCCGCCATCTCGCTGGGGCTGTGGCATAATTTTGGCGACGCGACGTTGCTCGAAAACAGCCGTCAACTTTTACAGCGTGCTTTCAATTTGGGTATTACGCATTTTGACCTTGCCAATAATTACGGCCCGCCTCCTGGTTCGGCCGAACGTAATTTTGGGCGCATTTTGCAGGAGGATTTCCTGCCCTGGCGCGATGAGCTGATCATCTCCACTAAAGCGGGCTACACCATGTGGGACGGGCCTTATGGTGACTGGGGCTCGCGTAAATATCTGATCGCAAGCCTGGACCAGAGCCTCAAGCGTATGGGGCTGGAGTATGTCGATATCTTCTATCACCACCGCCCGGATCCACACACGCCGCTACGTGAAACCATGAAAGCGCTTGACCATGTGGTGCGTCAGGGCAAAGCGCTGTACATCGGTCTGTCCAACTACCCGGCAGAAATGGCACGGCAGGCGATTGAAATACTGGAGGATCTGGGCACGCCATGTTTGATCCACCAGCCGAAGTACTCCATGTTTGAACGTGCGCCTGAAGAGGGGTTGCTGGACGTGTTGCAGCAAAAAGGGGTGGGATGTATCCCCTTCTCTCCACTGGCGGGCGGACAGTTGACCGATCGCTCTCTGAACGGCATCCCAGCGGATTCTCGCGCAGCAAGCGGCAGTAAGTTCCTTAATCCGGAACAGATCACCGACAAAAAGCTGGAAAAGGTACGTAAGCTGAATGCGCTGGCGGAAAAACGGGGGCAAAAGCTGTCGCAAATGGCACTGGCCTGGATCCTGCGCCACGATGCGGTGACATCCGTGCTCATCGGCGCAAGCAAGACCGGACAAATTGATGATGCAGCAGGCGTGCTTGAAAATTGTCGGTTCACGGCAGAAGAGCTCAAGACGATAGATACGATCCTGTCCAGTTCAGATTAAAAACACTTTTAGCAAAAAGTGCTCTCGTTCATGATTTAGGAGTTGAGGCGATGAAACGAATGTTTACCAACTCGTAAAATTGCGTTAACAGGTCGCACAGCGGCCCCGATCGTGAAGGAGAAGAGTATGTTCAGGTCACTGATTCTTGCAGCGGTATTACTGGCTTCGGCCCCGCTGGTCGCCAATGCGGGCGAAATCACCCTGTTGCCATCGATTAAATTACAAATTGGCGATCGTGATGACTACGGCAGATACTGGGACGGTGGCTACTGGCGCGACCGTGACTACTGGCATCGCCATTATGAATGGCGTCAAAACCGCTGGTGGAAACACGATAACGGCTATCACCGTGGCTGGGATAAGCGTAAGGCTTACGAACGCGGCTACCGCGAAGGCTGGAAAGATCGTGACGACCGCCGTGGCGGCTGGGGTCACGGAAAAGGCAGAGGCCACGGTCACGGCCATCACCATTAACAACAAAAAGGAGCCTTCCGGCTCCTTTTTCTTTTACAGGCCTGCGGCTGTGCCTATCAGCAACCACAAGTTTAACGCCACCACCACGACCACAATGGCCCACCCGGCGCGTTTCACCCACGTCGAATTCACCAGATCGCCCATCAGTGATTTGTTGCTGGTGAAGATCAGCAGCGGCACCAGCGCCAGCGCAATCCCGAAACTCAGCAGCACCTGACTCATCACCAGAATGCGGGTCGGATCCAGCCCCATCAGGATCACAACAAAGGAAGGCAGCATCGTGACCGAGCGGCGAACCCACAGCGGAATATGGAAACGTACGAACCCCTGCATCACCACCTGCCCGGCCAGTGTCCCCACAACCGTAGATGAAAGGCCCGCAGCAACCAGGCTTAAACCAAAAATGGTGGCAGCGGCATGACTCAGCAACGGCTCCAGCGTCAGGTAAGCCTGGTCAAGATCGGCAACCCCGGTATGCCCGTTAAAGTGGAACGCGGCGGCGGCGGTGGCCATCATCGCCAGATTCACAAATCCGGCAATGGTCATCGCGATAGCCACATCCCATTTCGAGGCGGAGTAGCGCTCTTTACTCGTCCCGCCATGCAGATTCTGGGTTAATGAAGAGTGTAGATAAATGACGTGCGGCATAATGGTCGCCCCCAGCACCCCGGCAGCCAGAAAAACGGCTTCAGAAGTAGGTAACGACGGGATCACCATCCCTTTCGTCAGCTGCGCCAGATTCGGCTGGGAGAAAATCAGCTCAACAATATAGGCGGCAGCGACGAACAGCAGCAGGCCGCCGATGACTTTCTCCAGCGGTTTTTGCCCCCGCCGCTGGAGCATCAGAATCAGGAAAGTGGCGATACCGGTTAGCACGGCCCCCTGAAGCAGAGATACGCCCAGAATAAGCTTAAAGCCGATCGCCGCCCCGATAAACTCGGCGAGATCGGTGGCCATGGCGATAATTTCCGCCTGAACCCAGTAAAACCAAACTGCCGGACGTGGATAATGATCGCGGATTTGCTCCGCCAGGTTTTTTCCGGTAGCAATACCCAGCTTCGCGGAGAGCATCTGAATCAGCATCGCCATCAGATTGGCCCAGACCACAACCCACAGCAGTTTATAGCCGAAGCTGGCCCCGGCCTGAATGTTGGTCGCAAAATTACCCGGATCGATGTAGCCAATCGCGGCAATGAATGCCGGTCCCATTAATGCGAGCCGCAGCTTGCGTGCCGCTCTGCCGCTGCTACTCTCTACGCGACTATTCGTCATTTCTGCCTCTGGAAATATAGCCTTTGCTATGTTTTATGCTATCAAAATGAGAATGATTATCAAGTTCATTTAAAATGGTTAACATGATTTCTCTGATAGCCAGGAACGATAGACAGGCAGGTGGAGCAAGGTCACAGAATGTGAAAATGCGCAGACATTTGTGAAGCGTAGCACACAAACTTAACTTTTCACTCATTTACCTAACATAACAAAAATGTATTGTTGATCACTATTTTTGAGACTCGTCACAGGATGTAACTATAGTGTGGGCTTGATCTCGTTTTCTTTGTGCTTGTTACATAGAATGTGCACGGAAATTAAACCTGCCTCATATTTGGAGCAAATATGGACCGCGTCCTTCATTTTGTCCTGGCACTTGTTGTCGTTACTGCACTTGCATTGCTGGTCAGCACAGACCGCAAAAAAATTCGTATTCGCTATGTTGTCCAGCTGCTGGTCATTGAAGTTTTACTTGCGTGGTTCTTCCTGAACTCCAACGTAGGCCTCGGCTTCGTGAAAGGCTTCTCCGAAATGTTCGAAAAACTGCTCGGATTTGCCAACGAAGGGACAAACTTCGTCTTTGGCAGCATGAACGATCAGGGTCTGGCCTTCTTCTTCCTGAAGGTACTCTGCCCTATCGTCTTCATCTCTGCCCTGATCGGTATCCTTCAGCACATCCGCGTTCTTCCGGTGGTTATCCGTGCGATCGGCTTCCTGTTATCGAAAGTTAACGGCATGGGTAAACTGGAATCCTTTAACGCAGTCAGCTCACTGATCCTCGGTCAGTCTGAGAACTTCATTGCGTATAAAGATATCCTCGGCAAGATGTCCCGTAACCGCATGTACACCATGGCGGCAACCGCAATGTCTACCGTTTCCATGTCTATCGTGGGCGCGTATATGACCATGCTGGAACCAAAATACGTGGTTGCGGCCCTGGTTCTGAACATGTTCAGCACCTTTATCGTGCTTTCGCTGATTAACCCGTACCGCGTGGATGCCAGCGAAGAGAACATTCAGATGTCTAACCTGCACGAGGGGCAGAGCTTCTTCGAAATGCTGGGTGAATACATTCTGGCGGGTTTCAAGGTTGCAATTATCGTTGCCGCGATGCTGATTGGCTTTATCGCGCTGATCGCTGCGCTGAACGCCCTGTTTGCGGCCGTACTCGGTATCTCCTTCCAGGGTATTCTGGGCTACATCTTTTACCCGGTTGCCTGGGTGATGGGCGTGCCCGCTCACGAAGCGTTGCAGGTGGGCAGTATCATGGCAACGAAACTGGTATCCAACGAATTCGTGGCGATGATGGATCTCCAGAAGATTGCCAGCACACTCTCCCCACGTGCGGAAGGGATCCTGTCCGTCTTCCTGGTCTCCTTCGCGAACTTCTCTTCCATCGGTATCATCGCTGGCGCGATTAAAGGCCTGAACGAAGAGCAGGGTAACGTGGTTTCTCGCTTTGGCCTGAAGCTGGTTTACGGTTCAACGCTGGTGAGCGTCCTGTCTGCCTCTATTGCAGCACTGGTTCTGTAATTCATACCGCGTAATAAAAACCGGGAGTCCTCGCTCCCGGTTTTTTTATGCTTCCAGCGCCGCCAGAGGCTGGGGTTTACCAATCAAATAGCCCTGCAAATAATCTACGCCAAATCGCAACAACATCTCGCGTTGTTCAGCCGTTTCCACATATTCAGCCACCACACACAGCGATTTCGTTTTTGCCATGTTGCAAATGGACTGCACGATCATCGCATCCATGCTGTCGGTGCAGATATCTTTCACGAAGCAACCATCGATCTTAATGATATCGGCCTCCAGCCGCTTCAGGCGCTCAAAGTTGGCATAGCCGGTACCAAAGTCGTCTATGGCAATGCGGAAGCCGTAATCACGCAGCTGCTGGATATTTTTGATGCTGCTTCCCGAGTCTGAGAAAGCCTGTTCCTCGGTGATCTCAATGATGATATTTTGCGGCGCAATGGCGTAGCGTTCAAAAAGCGCGATGATCTCAGCCGCAATCTCATTTTGCATCAGCGTCAGCGGCATCAGATTAACGGAGAAGCGCGTTCCTGCACGTCCGGACGGATGGCTGCGCATCCACATCAGCAATTTTTCCAACACGTTCAGGTCAAACCGGTGGCTCAGGTTAAACTGAGCAATCAGCGGAATAAAGCGGTCAGGGGTGATGATCTCGCCATCGCTTTCCAGCCTGGAGAGGATTTCAAAGTACCCTTCTCCGCGCGCGTTGTGAATTGGCTGGGCGTAAAGGTGAAGACCGCCGATATCAAGGGCGCGTTTTATGCGGGCCAGCATTAGCACCCTGTCCGTCGTCTGACCAGAGACATCATCCAGACTGTTGGTTAACGCCAGAACGTTATGCCCGCCACAGGATTGCTCGGACAGCCAGCTCAGCTGACCCAGCGTGTGGTGCAGGCTTTCCCCATCCGGCACTTCGCCCCAGGAGGCGCCAAACTCAATGTCGAGCTCAGTCTTGTTCCAGACAATCTTACGGCTGTTCAGATGATCAACCATATATTGCAGACGTTCAGCCGTGCCCGGACCCAACAAGACCACCACCAGCTCACTGCCTGGCAACTGAAAGAGCTTCTCGTCTTTTTGCAATAACGGTTGCAGCGACGCGGTGATCATCTTTTTACAGTGTACACGCATGAGGATGCCGTAATGACGGCTCAGAAATTCCAGATTATCCAGGCGCAGGCAGCAGATTTTGGCTTCGGGATGGTGCTGTAAAAACACTTCCAGCGCACGAATGTTAGGCAGACCGGTGAGCGGATCGGTAAGCGCCCTCTCCTGCCACCCCTGTTTCAGCCATTCACTTTTCTGATAGATCCGCGACATGTAAAGCAGGCAGATGGCGAAAGAGATCATTACCGACAAGATAAAGGAGAGCGAGTGGCCCGATTCAACGCCATTAAGAAAATTATAATTGTAGGTCAACAGCATGAGCGCCGAGGCCGCCCAGAGTAAAGAGATGAGCGCATAGCTCAGACGACCAATCCCCAGGGTAAAAAGAATAAAAACGATTGGCATCAAATAACCAGCAATAAACTGTGACTCGAAAGGCGCGCACAAAATAGCGATCATCGAGACCAACAGCATCAGCCACACAACGATAAATAACACTTTTTTGTGACAAAAGAGGGGCTTCACGCTTCGCCGCCAGAATGTTCGGGCATACCGGGGATTAATTATCATTCTTAACGGGTAGTAGAACATCATGGTGAAAATCAGGGCGGCACAAATCAGGCTTTGAATATCGATAACGTTATAAATTGCAGAGCCTTCGCCGAAATAGGAGGAGATTGTCACCGGAAAATCAAATAAATATCCCGCCAGATACATCGATAATTTGATGCCTACAGGAACCACAAATCCGAGCCAGAAAATACGTATACCGATGTACTTATTCGGGATGCTGTGTCGCCAGCGTTTGCCCAGCATCAGACGGATGACGCCACAGGCAGCGAAGACGGCAAACGTCTGACAAATTAATAACACGGAAGATTGTAGTAATGCTAAATCAAAGTAATAAATGTTAGTAACACTAAATCCAATCAGTAAAGGAATGATTGCCCGACGTCCAAATAACAATACGATGGCGAGCATGGCGCTTAAGGGCAACCACGCTAAATAAACATCATTTTCGTTGACGATAGCGCGCGGGGAGATATAACGGGAAAAGGGGATCGTAATCAGGCTTAACGCCAGGACAATCATAAATATTTTTACATTATTGTAAATTTTTCTATTCATTAATCCGTGTGATCTATTTAACCATCGTCTTATTGACCGGATGGATAATAGGTTTATTAATTGCACGAATCAAGTTCAGGTCTATTTATAGACTTGTTTATTGATTTGGGTTGAGGTGATGTATAGAAAACGACATTGCTGGCAACAAAAAGAGTCTAAACATTTTACAAGATATAAAAAAACCCCCGTCTTGCGACGAGGGTTTAAATTTTGGTGGAGCTAAGCGGGATCGAACCGCTGACCTCTTGCATGCCATGCAAGCGCTCTCCCAGCTGAGCTATAGCCCCACATGTTACTTTACCTACCGCACTCTGTTGGGTTCAGAGTTTGGTGGAGCTAAGCGGGATCGAACCGCTGACCTCCTGCATGCCATGCAGGCGCTCTCCCAGCTGAGCTATAGCCCCGTCGTAAAGCTGTCATGTTGACGGGCGGCATAATATGAATTCCGCCGCAGAGTGTCAACGGCAAATTCCACCTCCGCCTTTCAACCGCCGAAAAATCATGCAAATGAATCACTTTGCGAGCCTGCTTGCAGCCAGGAGTTAAGCTTGTCACGTTTTCACGTAAAACGGTGCTATAAAATGAACCACTAATTAACCCCACAGATATTCAGGAAATTGTATGATCAAGGAACGAATGACGCCAGAAGAGTTAGCCCTGCTGACTGGCTATAGCCGACAGACCATCAATAAATGGGTACGCAAAGAGGGTTGGATTACATCGCCAAAGCCAGGCGTTCAGGGTGGCAAGGCGCGTCTGGTACACGTCAATGAAAAAGTGCGCGACTTTATTCGCAGCGCGCGCAGGGCAACAGAGACGCCGGAACTGCCAGATACGTACCACGAGGGCTCGCTTCATGCCCTGCTCCTGACGCTGGCGAATGAAATGACGCCGGAAGAGCAAAAGCAGATGACATCGCTGTTACTGCGGGAAGGGATTACCGGCTTGTTACAACGTTTAGGGATTCGCGACCAACGCTGATATGAAAAGATTACGCAGCAAAATGACCACGGAAGAGCTGGCGGACAGTCTGGGCGTAGCCCGACAAACCGTTAATCGCTGGATACGACAGAAGGGATGGAAAACGGAAGGTATCAACGGTGTAAAAGGCGGTAGAGCGAGGGTGATATGTATTGATGCGCACGTTAAGGAGCACATCATTAGCCTTCCTGCCATTCGTAACCGTCGGGCTGTTTACCATGTGGCGGAAAGCCCTTCCCACTACGGCGTGGCAACCTCATCCAGCCTGCTTCCACAAATTATCGACTCGCTGGAAAACATGACGACTGTCGAACAGGAACGTTTGCACAAGTTGCTCGCTCGTGAAGGGTTGCAGGGTTTTCTCACGCGTCTTGGTATTGCTGAATAACAGGCATAAAAAAACGGCAGGTTACCCTGCCGTTTTTTGTATTACACGAGCATTACTGCTGGCTTTCGCGCTCAGCAATAAAGTCCAGCGCTTTGTTGATACGCGCAACGCTACGTGATTTGCCGATGGCATGAACGGTCACG
Organism: Enterobacter sp. MGH 38; assembly: GCF_000492855.1. Lineage (NCBI taxonomy): Bacteria > Pseudomonadati > Pseudomonadota > Gammaproteobacteria > Enterobacterales > Enterobacteriaceae > Enterobacter > Enterobacter sp. MGH 38. The sequence goes on from NZ_KI535608.1 coordinate 2,288,073, forward strand.
TCCAGCGCCGGAGACTGGCCTGCCCCCGTCACCGCAACGCGCAGCGGCATACCGACTTTACCCATGCCAATTTCCAGCTCATCAGCGGTAGCCTGAATCGCGTGGTGAACATTTTCCGCAGTCCATTCGGTAATGGCTTCGAGTTTGTCACGCACCACTTCCAGCGGCTGACGCGCAACCGGACGCAGGTGTTTCTTGGCCGCGTCGGCGTCGAACGCGTCAAACTCTTCATAGAAGTAACGGCAGCTTTCAGCAATTTCTTTCAGCGTTTTGCAACGCTCGCCAAGCAGCTTCACCAGATCCGCCAGTTCAGGGCCCGTACGGGTATCGATGTTTGCCTGTTCAATGTGCCATTGCAGATAAGTCGCTACATATTCTGGCTGCATGGTATTGATGTAGTGATGGTTCAGCCACAGCAGTTTGTCAGTGTTGAACGCGCTGGCTGATTTGCTGACCGAGTTCAGAGAGAACAGCTCGATCATCTCTTCGCGGCTGAAGATCTCCTGGTCACCATGAGCCCAGCCCAGACGCACCAGGTAGTTCAGCAGCGCTTCCGGCAGATAGCCGTCATCACGGTACTGCATCACACTCACCGCGCCATGACGTTTGGACAGCTTTTTACCGTCGTCACCGTTGATCATTGATACGTGCGCATATACCGGTACAGGTGCGTTCAGCGCTTTCAGAATGTTGATCTGACGCGGGGTGTTATTGATATGGTCTTCACCACGGATCACGTGAGTGATTTCCATATCCCAGTCGTCCACAACTACGCAGAAGTTATAGGTTGGCGATCCGTCAGTACGACGAATGATGAGGTCATCCAGTTCCTGGTTGCTGAATTCGATCGGACCACGGATCTGGTCATCAAAGATAACAGAGCCATCCTGCGGGTTAGCAAAACGCACTACGCAAGGCTCATCAGCAGCATGCTCGCTGTGGTCATGGCGGCAACGACCGTCATAACGCGGTTTTTCGCCTTTTGCCATTTGCTCTTCGCGCAGCGCATCCAGACGCTCCCTGGAGCAGTAACACTTATAGGCCGTGCCTGCCACCAGCATCTCGTCAATTACGGCGTTATAGCGGTCAAAACGTTTGGTCTGGAAGTATGGGCCTTCGTCCCACGCCAGATTCAGCCAGTTCATCCCATCCATAATGGCTTCAATTGCTTCCGGCGTTGAGCGCTCCAGATCGGTGTCTTCAATACGCAGCACAAACTCACCTTTGTTGTGACGTGCGAAAAGCCAGGAGTAGAGAGCGGTACGTGCACCACCGACATGCAGATAGCCTGTCGGGCTCGGCGCGAAGCGAGTTTTGATTTTCATGAAATGGCCTTACGTTATAAAGATGCCGGTAATCGGCAAATTCCGGGAAGAAAACAATGGGCAATATTCTATCACTGTGGGCCGATTCCTCAATGTCGATCACTTTATCCGGTTCGAGATTGCTGTTTTTGTTTATAAATCATGCGCCACAGTCCGTTTTGCGATCGTTTTGACTAATTTTACGACGAACGAATAAAAACTTTAGAAAATGCGTTGACTCATTTTCAACTCTCCCTATAATGCGACTCCACACAGCGGGGGTGATTAGCTCAGTTGGTAGAGCATCTCCTTTACACGGAGGGGGTCGGCGGTTCGAGCCCGTCATCGCCCACCATTTCGGGTCGTTAGCTCAGTTGGTAGAGCAGTTGACTTTTAATCAATTGGTCGCAGGTTCGAATCCTGCACGACCCACCAATGTAAAAAAGCGCCCTAAAGGCGTTTTTTTGCTATCTGCGATATAGCACATCCCCATTGCAGCCAGACCGCTTGTTTTACTCAAGCTCACGCCTTCTTTGCCGATACCTCTATTTTATGGCGAAAAGGATCTCAATATGACAACTCTTAAGCCCGTTTCTCTGTCGGCGATGGAAATCGGCAGCGTAGATAACAGCTCCGGCGGAAACGACATTGCTTCTCAAATCACCCGTCTGACCAAACAGATAACGAAAGTCACTCAGCAGCTCAAAGAAGTGGCCATGGGTGATGCCACAGCAGAAGAAAAGCAAAAGCAGCAAGAATTACTCGAATCTCAGCTGGCTATGTTGCAGGCACAGCTGGCGCAATTGCAGCGTCAGCAGGCCGAAGAGGCGATGCCAAAGCAGGAAAAAGGTGAGGCAGTCGCGGAAGGCATCAATAAGCCCTCCGCAGAACATAAGATTAATATCTACATCTGATTATTGGTTTCGTTAAAAAGTGGATCGCGTGTGCGGGCCTCCATCAAACGTTCGGCCTGCATACGCACCACATCCCAGCAGGCATGCGCCGCGCCGGAAAGAGACCTGTTTTTACGGCGTACCAGCATCAGCTGGCGTTCGACACAGGGTACGAAACGCTTCACGGTTAAACGACTCCCCTGCGGCAGTGGCAGCGCCAGCGCCGGCAGAACGCTGATGCCAATCCCCGCTTCGACCATGGGGAACAGCGTGGCAGGATGCCCGATCTCCTGCACAATGGTTGCCTTAACACCCTGCGCGGTCAGTGCGGCATCTATCAGCGGGCGGCTGCCTGATGCATAATCCTGTAACACCAGGTTTGCCCCCTGCAAGGCCTGCCAGGCCACCTGCGGCAGCGATGCCAGAGGATCATCATCGCGGCAGAGCAATAAAAAGGGCTCCGAGAGTACCACTTCACATTCCAGGTCGCTTACCGCTCCGGGATCAATAACGATGCCAAAATCCACATCCCCCTGACGGATACTCTCAAGTACCCACTGCTGCGGCCTGTCATGCAAAACAAAATCAATATCCGGATAGCGGTGAATACTTTCAGCGATGCACTGGGGAATAAGATGCGCCGAAATCGTCTGGCTCGCCGCCACTCTCACGGTGCCGGAAAGCTGTTGTCCGAGCCGGCCGACATCCCTGAGCGTACTGTTCAGTTCATCCAGCAGCCTCTCCAGACGCATTGCCAGCTGCTGTCCCGCTTCGGTGAGCACCACTTCTCGCGTCGTGCGGTCGAGCAGCTTCACGCCCGTTTGCGTTTCAAGCTCCTTAACGCTATGGCTCACCGCCGACTGGCTGAGGCCAATGATCTCCCCTGCCCGGCTAAAGCTGCGGGCCTGCGCGACGGTGACGAAAACGCGAAGCTGACGTAACGAATAATTCATCTGTTTAATTCATGAATGGATGCAATAAATCAATTTTATTTCTCAAAGGGAAGAAAGCACAATAGCGGCATCTGTTTTCAGGAGTGATTATGAAACTTTTTCGTATCCTTGATCCGTTTACGCTGACCCTGATTGGTGTCGTCTTGCTTGCCTCGTTCTTCCCGGCGCGGGGCAGTTTCGTTCCGGTTATTGAAGGACTGACCACGGCAGCCATTGCCCTGCTGTTCTTTATGCATGGCGCCAAACTCTCCCGGGAAGCCATTATTGCAGGCGGTAGCCACTGGCGACTGCATCTGTGGGTAATGTGCAGCACTTTTATCCTCTTCCCGGTTCTGGGCGTGCTGTTCGCCTGGTGGGCTCCGGTGAATGTCGATCCGGCGCTGTATACCGGTTTCCTTTATCTGTGCATTTTGCCGGCCACCGTGCAGTCTGCAATTGCCTTTACCTCGCTGGCGGGCGGTAACGTCGCGGCGGCGGTTTGTTCTGCTTCCGCTTCCAGCCTGCTCGGGATCTTTGTTTCACCGCTGCTGGTCGGTCTGCTGATGAACATGCACGGGGCGGAAGGCAATCTGGAGCAGGTGGGTAAAATTTGTCTGCAACTGCTGCTGCCGTTTGTGCTCGGACACTTATCCCGTCCCTGGATTGGGGAGTTTGTGGCGAAACATAAAAAATGGATCGGGAAAACGGACCAAAGCTCCATTCTGCTGGTGGTTTACACGGCCTTCAGCGAAGCCGTGGTGAACGGCATCTGGCACAGGGTGGGTGCTGGATCGCTGCTGTTTATTGTGGTGGTAAGCATCGTTCTGCTGGCCATTGTCATCGCGGTTAACGTCTTTGTGGCCCGCAAATGCGGCTTCAACAAGGCCGATGAAATCACCATTGTATTTTGCGGATCGAAAAAGAGCCTCGCCAACGGGATCCCGATGGCCAATATCCTGTTCCCGACGTCCGTCATTGGGATGATGGTGTTGCCGCTGATGATTTTCCATCAGATCCAGCTGATGGTGTGTGCGGTACTGGCGCGGCGTTACAAGGCGCAGACTGAAAAGCTGGCGCAGGAAGAGACCCACGCCGCGAAAGTTTAAGGACGTTTCAGGGGCTGAACCAGCTGGGTCAGCCCCTCTGTTTTGATCAGTAACGTGATAGCCATCAGCTCGCCCAGACGCCCGGCGGGGAACTCATCCTTACGGGCAAACCACAGCAGATACTCTTCCGGTAAATCAATCAGCCTGCGACCCTTATATTTACCGAACGGCATCTCTGTATTGGCGATCTCAACGAGCTGCTCTTTTTCCACGTCACTCTCCTAACAGGCGCATCATTTCCGCTTCGTCGATTACCTCGATGCCAAGCTCCTGCGCTTTTGCCAGCTTCGAACCGGCCGCTTCCCCGGCAATCACCAGGTCGGTTTTCTTTGACACGCTTCCCGCCACTTTTGCCCCCAGCGCCACCAGGCGCGCTTTCGCATCATCGCGCGAGAGCTGGCTCAGGCTGCCGGTCAGCACCACCGTTTTACCGGCAAACGGACTGTCGATCTCTTCGGCATTAACCACTACCGGTGCGGGCCAGTGAATGCCCTGTTCCAGTAATTTACCGATCACTTCACGGTTGCTCTCTTCGGCGAAGAAGTTGAAGACGTGGGTGGCGACCACAATGCCGACATCAGGAACTTTCTGTAGCTCGTCGATGGTGGCTTTCTCCAGCGCGTCCAGCGTGCCGAAATACGCCGCCAGCCCTGCCGCCGTCGCCTCTCCGACTTCACGAATGCCGAGCGCGTAAAGGAAACGGGCAAAGGTGGTGTTTTTGGCCGCCTCGAGCGCGTTAACAATGTTCTGGGCAGATTTCGGTCCCATACGCTCAAGACCGGTCAGCTTACCTGCCGTCAGGGTAAAGAGGTCCGCAGGCGTATGGACGTACTCTTTCTCAACTAACTGGTCGATAATCTTGTCACCCATTCCGTCCACGTCCATCGCCCGGCGGGAGACGAAGTGCTTCAGGGACTCTTTACGCTGCGCGCCGCAGATTAACCCGCCCGTACAGCGCGTTACCGCTTCACCTTCCACGCGCTCAACGTCAGAACCACATACCGGACAGTGGGCTGGAAACTCGATGGCACGGGTGTCGGCAGGACGTTCAGACTCCACAACGTTAACCACCTGTGGGATCACATCACCCGCGCGGCGAATCACCACTTTGTCACCAATTCGCAGCCCCAGACGCGCAATTTCATCGGCGTTATGCAGCGTGGCGTTACTTACCAGCACGCCAGCCACCTGCACAGGCTCCAGACGCGCCACAGGCGTAATGGCCCCCGTACGTCCGACCTGAAACTCCACGTCGCGAACGAAGGTCATCTGCTCTTGCGCCGGAAACTTAAAGGCCACCGCCCAGCGTGGCGCACGGGCCACAAATCCCAACTGTTCCTGCAACGCCAGCGAATTAACCTTGATCACCACGCCGTCAATATCAAACCCGAGCGTGGGACGATCTTCTTCAACCTTGTGATAGAACGCCAGCACCGCCTCCGGAGAGTCGCAGAGCTGCACGCGGTTGCTTACCGGTAATCCCCACTCTTTGAACTGCATTAAACGCCCCAGGTGGGTATCTGGCAGGTCACCGCCTTCCAGGATCCCGACGCCGTAGCAGAAGAAAGTAAGCGGTCGCTTCGCGGTGATACGCGGATCGAGCTGACGCAGCGAACCTGCCGCCGCGTTACGCGGGTTAGCAAACACTTTCCCGCCGGTACGACGCGCTTCTTCGTTGATCTTCTCGAAGCCCGCCTGCGGAAGGAACACTTCCCCGCGCACTTCCAGCCGGGCGGGAATGTTATCGCCACGCAGTTTCAGCGGGATCGCACGAATAGTGCGCACATTGGTGGTGATGTCTTCCCCGGTAGTGCCGTCGCCGCGCGTTGCGGCACGCACCATCACGCCGTTCTCATAAAGAATACTGACGGCCAGACCATCCAGCTTTAGCTCGCAGCACCAGCTCAGATTGTCGACGCTCTTCAGGCGATCCTGCACGCGCTTGTTGAAAGCCAGAAAACTCTCTTCATCAAACACGTTATCCAGCGACAGCATCGGCACTTCGTGGCGCACCTGGCTGAAAGCTCCCAGCGGTTCCGCACCGACGCGCTGCGTTGGAGAATCGGGCGTAATCATTTCGGGGTGCTGCGCTTCCAGCTCGCGCAGTTCACGCATCAGGCGGTCATACTCCGCATCCGGCACTTCCGGTGCGTCCATAACATGATAGAGATATTCATGATGGCGAAGCGTGGTTCGCAGTTCAGTAAGTTGTTGTTCGATTGAGTCCATATCGCACCATCAATGAGAAAAACCCCCGACAGGCGGGGGTTGAGGTGGAGTTAAGTTAACGCGACGATTACGCGTTCGCTTCCTTAACTTCGCGGATGCGGTCCTGATACTCGCGCAGTTTCTGCGGCGTCATCATTCGACGCTGATCGTCGAGCACCACACCGCCCACTTCGTCGGCGATGTGCTGAGCGGACTGTAGCATCAGCTTAAAGTTTTGCAGCTCGTCACCGTAGGACGGCACCTGCATAAAGATCGTAACGCCTGGCGTGACGAAATCACCGGTCATTTCCGGGTCAAACGTGCCTGGATTGACCATATTGGCCAGGCTGAACAGCGCCGGACCGCTGCCGTCAGGACTCAGGTGGCGATGGAAAATATTCATGTCGCCGAACTTGAAGCCTGCCTGTTGGATGCTGTTAAGCAGCACATCACCGTTCAGATGGGTGCCATGATGAGCAGCCACGTTCATAATGATCACCGCTTCTTTACGCTGCGGCTTTTCAACAACCGGTTCTGGCTCTGCAACCGGCTCTGGCTCAGCGCGCGGGGCGGGCTGTGGCGCAGGCGGTTCAGGCTGCGGCTGCGGTTGTTGTACCGGCTGCGGCTGCTGAACAGGCTGTGGCTGATGCACTGGCTGCGCAGGCTGTTGGACAGGTTGCGGCTGTACAGGCTGTGGCGCAACGGGCTGCTGTTGCACAGGCTGGTGCGGCGGATGACGAACAGGTTCTTCCACTGGCGGCGGCGCTGGCTGGCGCGGCTGGGCAGAGGCATACGGTGGTTGATACTGGTGCTGCGGAGCGCGGGGGGCTTCATGCTCTCCATGCGCTGCGCCGGGCGCAGTATTGACCCGATGAACACGAACTTCACCCACGCCGTCGTCGTCAAGACCGTCGATGTCGTCTTCAACGTCATCGTCGTCACGACTGGACTTCATGCGCTTCAGTGGACGATCGCGAAACATAGAGGAACGCTCTTTACGGCTGGTCCAGAAACCATGTACCAGTAAAGCGATTATGGCGATCGCGCCAACAATGATTAATATCAGACGCAAATCCTGCATCATTATATTCTCTGTTGTTCTAACACCTTGCCACCACGGCAAACATTTACTCACTAAGAGTATTTGCCGTTTACGTCAAGTGCAAGTGTATGCAGAGCATTCACAGCATAAAGATGAACTAAATCGTGCTTTTTGCTGGTTTTTCGAACATTTCCGAACTGGTCATTGGCCCGTAACTGGATAATATAGGCGGGCAATTCCACTGGTTGTGTAAAAAGGAGTACAGCCTGGTATGGTTTCAACATCTTCTTCTGCCCCACGCAGCGGGGTCTGGTACTTTTCTCAGGGCTGGAAACTGGTCTCCCTGCCGGGCATTCGACGCTTCGTTATTTTGCCGTTACTGATCAACATTATTCTGATGGGCGGGGCCTTCTGGTGGCTGTTCACCAGACTGGAAAGGTGGATCCCTTCCCTGATGAGCTATGTGCCGTACTGGTTACAGTGGCTAGACTCCCTGCTCTGGCCGATTGCGGTTATCTCCGTGCTGCTGGTTTTCGGCTATTTCTTTTCGACGATAGCAAACTGGATAGCCGCGCCGTTCAACGGTCTGCTGGCCGAACAGCTTGAAGCGCGCCTGACCGGTGCGACGCCACCTGACACGGGCGTATTGGGGATCGTGAAAGATCTCCCCCGCATCATGAAGCGTGAATGGCAGAAGTTCGCCTGGTACCTGCCGCGGGCGATTGTGCTGCTTATCCTTTATTTTGTACCCGGGATTGGACAGACGGTCGCGCCCGTGCTGTGGTTCCTGTTCAGCGCCTGGATGCTCGCTATCCAGTACTGTGATTATCCGTTCGATAACCACAAAGTGCCGTTTAAAGAGATGCGCACTGCCCTGCGCACTCAGAAGGTTGCCAATATGCAGTTTGGCGCGCTGACCAGCCTGTTCACCATGATCCCTTTCCTGAATTTGTTCATCATGCCCGTTGCCGTATGCGGCGCGACGGCGATGTGGGTGGACTGCTACCGTGCTAAGCACGCGTTATGGAAGTAATGCAAAAATGTGTAAAAGAGGGGTGGCTTATGCCGCCCCTTATTCCATACTGATCCCCATTATTTCCTTGCAGCATATAGATATGCGATTTCCTTACTTCCCCATACCTGTTCAACAGGTATGCTGGGTCGGTATCCCAATTTCATACAGTTAAGGACAGGCCATGAGTAAGATTTATGAAGACAACTCGCTGACTATCGGTCATACGCCCCTGGTTCGACTGAACCGTATCGGTAATGGACGCATTCTGGCGAAGGTCGAATCTCGTAACCCAAGCTTCAGCGTTAAATGCCGTATCGGTGCGAATATGATTTGGGATGCTGAAAAGCGTGGCGTGCTGAAACCTGGCGTTGAGCTGGTTGAACCCACCAGCGGCAATACCGGCATCGCTCTGGCCTATGTTGCGGCGGCGCGTGGCTATAAGCTGACGCTGACTATGCCTGAAACCATGAGCATTGAGCGTCGTAAGCTGCTGAAAGCGCTGGGTGCGAACCTGGTCCTGACCGAAGGCGCGAAAGGCATGAAGGGCGCGATTCAGAAGGCCGAAGAAATCGTCGCCAGCGATCCTGCAAAATATCTGCTGCTCCAGCAGTTCAGCAACCCGGCCAACCCGGAAATTCATGAGAAAACCACCGGCCCGGAAATCTGGGAAGATACCGACGGTCAGGTTGATGTGTTTATCTCCGGCGTAGGCACCGGCGGTACGCTGACCGGGGTGTCTCGCTATATTAAAGGCACGAAAGGTAAAAAAGATCTGATTACCGTTGCCGTTGAGCCAACCGACTCGCCGGTTATCGCTCAGGCGCTGGCAGGCGAAGAGATCAAACCAGGTCCGCACAAAATCCAGGGTATCGGGGCTGGCTTTATTCCAGGCAACCTCGATCTGAAGCTGATCGATAAAGTGGTCGCCATCACCAATGAAGAAGCCATCTCTACGGCGCGTCGCCTGATGGACGAGGAAGGCATTCTGGCGGGTATCTCTTCCGGTGCGGCGGTTGCGGCAGCGCTCAAACTGCTGGAAGACGAAACCTTTACCAATAAGAACATTGTGGTTATCCTACCGTCTTCGGGTGAGCGTTACTTAAGCACAGCACTGTTTGCCGATCTCTTCACAGAGAAAGAACTGCAACAGTGATGCCAGCATGTTAAAAACGCGTAAAAAAGCACCTTTTCAGGTGCTTTTTTGTGGCCTGCTTCAAAGTTTTACCCCTCCTGGCATTGCTTCACCCCGTTGGGTCTGGTATTTAAACCAGCAATTATTTTGATGCGCGAAATTAATCGGTGAACGAAATAGCGCTGCTGAATCGATTTTATGATTTGGTTCAAGTCTTGCTTTCACTGCATAATGTTTAATGACGATTGAAACGTCAGCGCTAACTATACAGGCTAAAGTTAAGTCGCCAGGCTAGACTTTAGTTCCACAACACTAAACCTATAAGTTGGGGAAATACAATGTTCCAGCAAGAAGTTACCATTACCGCTCCGAACGGTCTGCACACCCGCCCTGCTGCTCAGTTTGTTAAAGAAGCGAAAGGCTTCACTTCTGAAATCACTGTGACTTCCAACGGCAAAAGCGCTAGCGCAAAAAGCCTGTTCAAGCTGCAAACTCTGGGCCTGACTCAGGGTACCGTTGTTACCATCTCCGCTGAAGGTGAAGACGAGCAGAAAGCAGTTGAGCATCTGGTTAAGCTGATGGCTGAACTCGAGTAAGTTTACCGGGTTCTTTTCAATATCAGTCACAAGTAAGGTAGGGTTATGATTTCAGGCATTTTAGCATCCCCGGGTATCGCTTTCGGCAAAGCATTGCTGCTGAAAGAAGACGAAATCGTCATTGACCGGAAAAAAATTTCTGCCGACAAGGTTGATCAGGAAGTTGAACGTTTTCTGAGCGGTCGTGCCAAGGCATCTGCGCAACTGGAAGCGATTAAAACTAAAGCTGGCGAAACTTTCGGTGAAGAAAAAGAAGCCATCTTCGAAGGGCACATTATGCTGCTCGAAGATGAGGAGCTGGAGCAGGAAATCATAGCCCTGATTAAAGATAAAGGCATGACGGCCGACGCGGCTGCGCATGAAGTTATCGAAGGTCAGGCATCTGCCCTGGAAGAGCTGGACGATGAATACCTGAAAGAGCGTGCGGCTGACGTACGTGACATCGGTAAGCGCCTGCTGCGCAACATCCTGGGTCTGGCCATCATCGATCTGAGCGCGATTCAGGACGAAGTGATCCTGGTTGCCGCTGACCTGACCCCGTCTGAAACCGCACAGCTGAACCTGAACAAGGTGCTGGGTTTCATTACTGACGCAGGTGGACGTACCTCCCACACCTCAATCATGGCGCGTTCTCTGGAGCTGCCAGCCATCGTGGGTACCGGTAGCGTTACCTCTCAGGTTAAAAACGACGACTATCTGATTCTGGATGCCGTAAACAACGTGGTTTACGTCAACCCAACTAACGATGTGATCGAGCAACTGCGCGCCGTTCAGGAGCAGGTTGCTACCGAGAAAGCGGAACTCGCTAAACTGAAAGATCTGCCAGCCATCACGCTGGACGGCCATCAGGTTGAAGTGTGCGCTAACATCGGTACCGTACGTGACGTTGACGGCGCTGAGCGCAACGGCGCGGAAGGTGTGGGTCTGTATCGTACTGAATTCCTGTTCATGGATCGCGACGCTCTGCCAACGGAAGAAGAGCAGTTTGCAGCGTACAAAGCGGTTGCGGAAGCGTGCGGCTCGCAGGCGGTTATCGTCCGTACCATGGACATCGGTGGCGACAAAGAGCTGCCGTACATGAACTTCCCGAAAGAAGAGAACCCGTTCCTGGGCTGGCGTGCCGTGCGTATCGCCATGGATCGCAAAGAGATCCTGCGTGACCAGGTTCGCGCTATTCTGCGTGCCTCCGCTTTCGGTAAACTGCGCATCATGTTCCCGATGATCATCTCTGTTGAAGAAGTGCGTGCACTGAAGAAAGAGATCGAAATCTACAAACAGGAACTGCGCGACGAAGGTAAAGCATTTGACGAATCCATTGAGATCGGCGTGATGGTGGAAACACCGGCAGCCGCGACCATTGCGCGTCATTTAGCCAAAGAAGTTGATTTCTTTAGTATCGGTACCAATGATTTAACGCAGTACACCCTGGCAGTTGACCGTGGTAATGATATGATTTCACATCTCTACCAGCCAATGTCACCGTCCGTACTGAATTTGATCAAGCAAGTTATTGATGCTTCTCATGCAGAAGGTAAATGGACTGGCATGTGTGGTGAGCTTGCAGGCGACGAACGTGCTACACTTCTGTTGCTGGGTATGGGTCTGGACGAATTCTCTATGAGCGCCATTTCCATCCCGCGCATTAAGAAGATTATCCGTAACACGAACTTCGAAGATGCGAAGGTGTTAGCAGAGCAGGCTCTTGCTCAACCGACAACGGACGAGTTAATGACGCTGGTTAACAAGTTCATTGAAGAAAAAACAATCTGCTAATCCACGAGATGCGGCCCAATTTACTGCTTAGGAGAAGATCATGGGTTTGTTCGATAAACTGAAATCTCTGGTTTCTGATGACAAGAAAGACTCCGGAACTATTGAGATTGTTGCTCCGCTCTCCGGCGAGATCGTCAACATCGAAGACGTGCCGGATGTAGTGTTTGCTGAGAAAATCGTTGGTGATGGCATTGCTATCAAACCAACTGGCAACAAAATGGTTGCTCCAGTTGACGGCACCATCGGTAAAATTTTTGAAACCAACCATGCGTTCTCTATCGAATCCGATAGCGGTATCGAACTGTTCGTTCACTTCGGTATCGACACCGTTGAACTGAAAGGCGAAGGCTTTAAACGTATCGCGGAAGAAGGCCAGCGTGTTAAAGTTGGCGACCCGGTAATTGAATTCGATCTGCCACTGCTGGAAGAAAAAGCGAAGTCTACCCTGACTCCGGTTGTTATCTCCAACATGGACGAAATCAAAGAACTGATCAAACTGTCTGGCAGCGTTACCGTGGGTGAAACCCCGGTTATCCGCATCAAGAAGTAATTCTTGCCGCACGGTAAAATGGCGCCTTCGGGCGCCATTTTTGTTTATGCAGGCAGGATAAGCTCGTCATAGCCTTTCGACTGCGTATAGATCATCACGTCAGTCACCCTGTCGCCCGCCATGCGAATGGCGTCGGCCACGGTTTTACCCCCGACGATACCGCTCACCAGCTCCGAACAGAACAGATCCCCCGTCCCTTTCAGGTCCGTCTCTACGCGCGGGTGCGCGCTAACGGTAACACCCTCCTCGCTTACCAGCACGACGTGGATATTTTGCGGATCGTCAGCCACTGGCGCACTAGTGATAGCCACCCATTTCAGCGAGTTGGACAGCAGCCCCTGCGCGGCGGCAATGGCGCTCTCCGGCGTACGGCACGGTTTGCCGCTCAGCACTTCCAGTTCATACACGTTGGGCGTAATGCCCTGGGCCAGCGGGAGCAGATGTTCACGGTAGGCTTCAGGAATATCCGGCTTCACGTACATCCCGCTGTCGATATCCCCGATTACCGGGTCAACCAGCACCAGCAGATCGGGATGTTGCACTTTGATCGCCTTCAGCCACTGCGCCAGCAGCACGATCTGGCTGGCACTGCCCATATACCCGGTTGTCACCGCTTTTAACGCGCGTAAAATCTCACGCTCTTCCAGCGCCTTCAGGTAGCCGCTGAACCACTCGTCCGGGATCACCCCGCCGTAGAAGGTGTCGTAGTGTGGCGTATTGCTGAACAGCACCGTCGGCACGGCGGTAACGTTCAGCCGGTGGGTGCGAATATTCGGCACCGCGATGCTGTTTCCCACGCTGCCGTACACCACCTGCGACTGTACGGCGACAATATCGGTTTGCTGCGCCCGGGTGTTATCCCGGAATAAAATCATCTCCATGACGCTTAAATCCCCGCCCCCTGCGAATAACTCTCTTCACCAAAGACGCCGGTAGACAGGTAACGGTCGCCGCGATCGCAAATAATCGCTACGACCACCGCTCCCGGCGTGGACTCAGCCACCCGGATCGCGCCCGCTACGGCACCGCCAGAGCTGACGCCGCAGAAGATGCCTTCACGTACGGCCAGCTCACGCATGGTATTTTCCGCCTCGCGCTGATGAATATCCAGCACCTGGTCCACAAGCTGCGCATTAAAGATGCCCGGCATATACTCCGCCGGCCAGCGGCGGATGCCCGGAATACTGCTCCCCTCTTCCGGTTGCAGGCCGACAATCGTCACTGGCTTATCCTGTTCACGCAGAAAGCGTGACACACCGGTGATCGTGCCCGTGGTCCCCATGCTGGAGACAAAGTGGGTGATGCGCCCGGCGGTTTGCTGCCAGATTTCCGGGCCGGTGGTGGTGTAGTGCGCGTACGGGTTGTCCGGGTTGTTGAACTGGTCGAGCAGCTTGCCTTCCCCGCGCTCCGCCATCGCTAACGCTAAATCTCGCGCCCCTTCCATCCCCTGCTCTTTGCTCACCAGAATCAGCTCGGCTCCATAGGCGCGCATGGCGGCACGGCGCTCCTGGCTCATGTTATCCGGCATCAGCAGCTTCATACGATAGCCTTTCAGGGCGGCTATCATCGCCAGTGCGATACCGGTGTTACCACTGGTGGCTTCGATCAGCACATCGCCGGGCTTTATCTCGCCGCGCTTTTCGGCCTGAACAATCATCGACAGCGCCGCCCGGTCTTTCACCGACCCCGCCGGGTTATTGCCTTCAAGTTTGACCCAGATTTCGCTGCCGTTGTCACACCCCATGCGCTGAAGTTTGACCAGAGGGGTGTTGCCGATGGTGTGTTCGAGTGTATTCACGATTTTTACTCAATAAAAAGCCCGGTAAGCATCACGCCACCGGGCGAAAAACATACTCAATAACCTATCAGGCTGACTCCGCCAGAGCAATATCCTCGCGCGTCTCGATGCGCTCGTTGCCGTGATAAATGCGCGCGTGTTGCAGCCCCACAAACAGGCGTTCCCCCCGGTGCGGCGGCTCGTCGTCACGCATAACCACGGTCAGCGGCTCGGTGTACCAGCCCAGGGGCTGTACCACTAATTGGGTGTAGTGACCTTTAGGGCTAGCTTCCAGCACCTGCACCGGAAGCGGTGAATCCAGGCTGGTACGGCGGCTGACGTCCACTTCCCACGGACGCAGGAATAGATCCACCGGCCCCTGATGCGCGGAGGTATACCCCAGCGGCCAGCGGTGCGCGCCAACGTGGAACTGACCGCCGCGAATGGTGCCCTGAAGGCGGTTTACTTCTCCCATAAACTCCAGCACAAAGCGGGTCGCCGGTTCACGCCAGAGCTGCTCTGGCTCGTCAACCTGCTCAATGTTGCCCTGACTCATTACCACCACGCGGTCGGCCACTTCCATCGCCTCTTCCTGATCGTGGGTCACGAAAACGCTGGTGAACTGGAGTTCCTCATGCAGCTGACGCAGCCAACGACGCAGCTCTTTTCGCACCTGCGCATCCAGCGCGCCAAACGGTTCGTCCAGTAGCAGGATTTGCGGTTCAACGGCTAACGCACGCGCCAGCGCCACGCGCTGCTTCTGCCCGCCGGAAAGCTGAGCCGGGAAGCGGTCCGCCAGATGTGCAAGCTGCACCATCTCCAGCAGTTTGGTCACTTTCGCTTTGATGGCGGCGGCATCTGGACGTTCACGACGCGGCAGCACGGTCAGGCCAAACGCAATGTTGTCAAATACCGTCATGTGGCGGAACAGCGCGTAATGCTGGAATACAAAGCCCACTTTACGGTCGCGAGCGTGCAGGCGGCTCACGTCCGTACCGTGGAAGCGGATATGTCCGCTGGTCTGGTGCTCAAGCCCGGCGATAATACGCAGCAGCGTGGTTTTACCGGAGCCAGACGGCCCCAGCAGCGCCACCATTTGTCCGGAATGGATATCCAGCGAGATATCATTCAGCACCTGGGTGCGACCAAAAGACTTCTTAATATTGGCAATCTCAATGCTCATGATTTCCCTCCTGATGCTGACGTTTTTCCTGATTCTCTAAACGCCACTGCACCACACTCTTCAAAAACAGGGTCAAAATGGCCATCAGCGTCAGCAACGCTGCGGCAGTAAAGGAACCGACAGTGTTGTAGTCCTGTTCCAGTAATTCAATCTGTAACGGCAGCGACAGGGTTTCGCCGCGAATCGAGCCGGATACTACCGACACCGCGCCAAACTCACCGATCGCACGGGCGTTGGTCAGCACCACGCCGTAAAGCAGTGCCCAGCGGATATTCGGCAGCGTAACGCGGCGGAACATCTGCCAGCCGGAAGCGCCGAGCAGCACCGCGGCTTCATCTTCATGGCTGCCCTGGCTGAGCATCACTGGCACCAGCTCGCGCACCACGAACGGACAGGTGACAAAGACGGTCACCAGCACCATCCCCGGCCAGGCGAACATGATTTGCAGGTCGTGTTCATCCAGCCAGCCGCCCAGCGGGCCATTGGAGCCGTAGAAGAGCAGATAAACCAGACCCGCCACCACAGGAGACACCGCAAACGGGATATCCAGCAGGGTCAGCAGCAGCTGACGCCCCGGGAAGTTAAAGCGCGTTACCAGCCAGGCCAGCAATACGCCAAACAAAAGATTCACCGGGACAGTGATCAGGGCAATCATCACCGTCAGCCAGATGGCGTGGAGCATGTCCGGATCGGCCAGATTTTGCAGCGCGGGCATAATCCCTTTGCTGAAGGCCTGTACGAAGATGTACACCATCGGCACGACGAGAATGAATGCGGAGACCAGCACGCCGGTACCAATCAGAAACCATTTGCCCCAGTTGATGCGGGGCGCGTCATAGCGCTTCAATTGCGTAACTTCCGCCATCAGTGACCTACCACACGTCGACCAAAGCGACTTTGCAGAGTGTTAATCGAAAACAGTAGCAGCAGCGACGCGGCAAGGATCACCGAGGCAATCGCGCTCGCGGCCGGATAATCAAACTCCTGCAAACGGACAAAAATCATCAGCGAGGTCACTTCGGTTTTCCACGCGATGTTCCCGGCGATAAAAATGACCGCGCCAAATTCACCGAGGCTGCGGGTAAAGGAGAGCGCCACCCCCGCCAGCAAGGCCGGAGAAAGTTCCGGCAGAACAACCTTACGGAAACTCTGCCAGCGCGTGGCGCCCAGGGTTTCCGCGGCCTCTTCGTATTCGGGTCCTAACTCTTCCAGCACCGGCTGCACGGTACGCACCACAAACGGGATGCTGGTAAAGGCCATCGCCACCGCGATACCGAGCCAGGTATAGGTCACTTTAATATCAAACTTCGCCAGCCACTCACCGTAAAAGCCGTTCACGGAAAACAGCGACGCCAGCGTCAAACCGGCCACTGCCGTCGGCAGGGCAAAGGGCAGATCCATCAACGCGTCGAGGAGCGTGCGGCCCGGGAAGCGATAGCGGGTTAAGATCCACGCCATCAGCAGGCCAAACACGCCGTTAAAAATCGAGGCCACGAACGCAGACAGCAGCGTGACCTTATAGGCCGCCACCACCTGAGGGTTGGTGACCACTTCCCAGTACTGGGACCAGCTCATCTCAGCGAGCTGCATCACCAGAGCGCTGAGCGGTAACAATAAAATCAGACAGACGAACAGCAGGCTGGTCCCGAGGCTTAAGGTAAAACCCGGCAGCACACGTCTTGTTGATCCTGCAAACATTACTTACGCCCCGCCGCCAGCAATTTGTCTAACTCACCGCCGCTGGCAAAATGCGTTTTCATCACCTCAGGCCAGGCACCAAAATGGTCTTCCACGCGGAACAGTTCGGTCTGCGGGAATTTGTCTTTCAGCTTGTTCATCACGTCCGGATTATTAACGCGGTAGTAATAGTCAGTAATCACCGTCTGCGCCTGCGGGCTGTACAGATAGTTGAGATAGGCTTTTGCCGCTTTCTCAGTGCCGTTGGCTTTGACGTTTTTATCCACCCACGCCACCGGGAACTCGGCCAGAATGTTGGTTTTCGGGATAACCACTTCGAAGCCCTGCGCTTCGTACTGTTTACGAATATTGTTCACTTCGGATTCAAAGCTGATCAGCACGTCGCCCAGCCCGCGCTCGGCAAAAGTGGTGGTTGCGCCCCGGCCGCCGGTATCAAACACTTCGACGTTTTTCAGGAACTGGGTCATAAACTGTTCGGTTTTCGCTTTATCGTTACCATCAGCTTTGTCCGCCGCGCCCCACGCCGCCAGATAGGTATAACGCGCGTTGCCGGAAGTTTTCGGATTCGGGAAAATCAGCTTGACGTCAGAACGCACCAGGTCGTTCCAGTCGTGAATGTTTTTCGGGTTGCCCTTGCGCACCAGGAAGCCCATGGTGGAGTAGAACGGCGAACTGTTGTTCGGCAGGCGGCTTTGCCAGTCCGCCGGGATAAGCTTGCCTTTGTCGTGCAGGATCTGCACGTCCGTGACCTGGTTGTAGGTCACCACATCGGCTTTCAGCCCCTGCAAAATGGCCAGCGCCTGCTTGGATGAGCCAGCGTGCGACTGTTTGATGGTCAGCTTGTCGCCGTTGTTCTCTTTCGCCCACTGCTGTTCAAATGCGGGATTAAGGGCGGCAAACAGCTCGCGCGAAACATCATAAGAACTGTTCAGCAACTCGGTTGCCTGCGCCTGCGCCACCAACAGTAAACCTGCCAGTGCCAGCGATCCTTTTTTCAGTACAGTAACGGCCATTGCGCACCCTTATAAATGTGATGACTATCTTATAGTCATAATATTTATAACGGAGTCTAAAGGAGTAACGGTTTTATATACCGTTTGGTGATTTAGAAGCAGAAAAGGGAATAAGGGTGCGAGAGAAATTGCCGGGTGGCGCTAACGCTTACCCGGCCTACGAATGGAGAGCGATTTACAGCGCCAGCAGGCGCTCAACGGACGGCGCAAAGTAGTAGCCGCCAGTCACCGTACGGGTGAAGCGCAGCATGGCGTCACGCTTGCCGTCGGTATCGCCAAACATGCTCAGCAGCTGCTGTTCAATGTTGTAGAGGCGCGCGCAGTAAGCGCAGAAGTACAGGCCGTGCGTACCGCTCGCGGTGCCGTACGGCAGGCTCTGGCGAACAATCTTCAGCCCCTTACCGTCTTCTTTAAGGTCAACGCGGGACAGGTGGGACGTGACCGGACGCGCATCGCCGTCAATCTCTTCATTGGCGTCTTTGGTGCGGCCAATCATCATCTCCTGGTCATGCACGCTCATGCGGTTGAGCTGCCTGAGGTTATGCTCCCAGCGCTGGACGAACACGTAGCTGCCGCCCGCGTCCACGCCATCCTTGATTACAGCCACCTCGCGACGCGTCTCTTCCCCGGCCGGGTTTTCGGTGCCGTCGACGAAGCCGCTCAAATCGCGCTCTTCTACCCAGCGGAAACCGTGGATCTCTTCCTGCACGTCGATGCTGTCACCAAAGGCCTCAATCGCTGCCTGAGCGATGGAGAAGTTCACGTCATGGCGCAGGGAGAGGATATGGATCAGGACGTCATACTGGGTGGCGGGCGCAAGACCTTTGCCATAAGGAATAAAATCTTTCAGCTCTTCTGCGCCTTCGCCGCCGCTCAGCTGACGCCAGACGGTATTGCCAAAGGCAACCACCGCGCCCAGATGGGCTTCGGGGAATTTGGCCTGGAAGGTGGCCAGTTTATCAACGAAAACTTTGCTGGCCGCGCGCAGGGCATCCACATCCCCTTTGACGTTGGCTTCAATCCAAATCGCCGCGCGGCAATGTTCTGGCAAAATGCCACTCTGAACCTGAGACATCGCTCCTCCTGAAAAAAAGATGCCACGACTGCGTGGCATTGATGGCGGCTATTATACCTGGATTTCAGCGAGGCGGCTTGCTCAGGCGCAAATTACTGCTTCCAGATAATTTTGCTCACTTTCCACTTTTTCAGGGTGTCGTCAGACGGCATTAACCCTTCCGGACCGTTCCAGGTGCCGCTGAATACATAGCTAATGTGCTGGCTGCCGTCGGCCTTACACTCGACCGCCACGCTCTCCTCCGACGGCACACTGGCGCAGTGGCCAAACGCTTTCTGGTAGAGCTCGCCAAACGGCGTACCTACCTTCACGCCACCTGAGGTCGGGATCTCTTCATCCATCACCGCAATGCGGTTGACCGTACCTTTATCGCCGTTGATGACCATTGCCACCTTGTCATCTTTCAACGCTTCGAAATAGCGCACGATGTTGCCGTTCTCGGTTTTCATGCCGCTGCGCAGGCGATAATCACTGCCGATGGCATCCTGAATGGCATCCTGATCCAGCGCCGTCGAGGCGGTAATTTTGCCCACGCCCTGCTCGGTCACTTCCGTTGAGGATCCAAACCAGTTCCACGGATAGGCCGCAGACCAGTTGATGGATGAGAGCGTGGAACAGCCGGTTAACGCCAGCGGGAGAGCGCATAAAAGTAAACGCAGCGATTTCATTGAGACGTCCTTACGTAGTAAATCAACGCTTGTTGGAGTGCAGTATCGGCAAAAAGTGCCGTTTTAATCTGGCTCTTGCGTAAAACAGGCGCGTAAACGGGGATTCGTGACCAGCCACAGCAGCGCGACAATATCCGCCACCACCAGCGCAATCCCGATACCTGATAGCGGCTCGCCGTACAGCCAGAGCACGGGCTGCCAGACCAGGAGCACAACCTGCGCCAGAATCAATAGCCAGCGAAGTGCGCGCCAGAAGCGCGGGAGGAACTGCCGCCGTCCGCTGCACAGGAACGCCAGCACCGCCGGTACACCGGGCAGTAACCCCAGCCAGAACGCATCGTGATCGGGATAAAAGAGATTCAGTAGCGTATCGCCCTGCCCGCGCGACGCGCCAGCCATCACGAACAGCACCCAGGTGCGGGCCTGCAACAGCAGAACGCACCAGAACAAAAAAGGCAGACGCAGACGACCGTGAACATCATAGTCGCCAGGGTGGAACTCAGTACTCTTCATCTTCGATCAGGCGCTTACCCAGCGTCAGTACATCCGCATGCTCGTAGCCCAGGCGTTCATACATGCCCAGCACCACGTCGTTATCTTCCCGCACCATGATCTGGATTTTCGGACAGCCACGGGCGATCAGCTTCTTTTCCAGACGGTTAAGCAGCGCGTTGGCGATGCCGCGCGCGCGGTATTCCGGGTGCACGCCCAGATAGTAGGCCGAGCCGCGGTGGCCGTCGTACCCGCCCATCACTGTCCCGACTACTTCGCCGTTGACCTCAGCGACCAGAAACAGACTGACGTCGTGATTCACCTTCCGTTCGATGTCCATCTCCGGATCGTTCCATGGACGCAGCAGATCGCAGCGCTCCCAAAGGGTGATCACCTCTTCGAAATCTTCCTGGCGAAAAACGCGTATCTCCATGGTATTAACCGCCTTTTCGGGTTTAAAAACAGTGATTATGGCGTGAACAGGGCATTTAGCCAATAACCGGGGAAAAACTCGCCAAAATTTGGCATAATGTCACTTTGTCACGTATTGAAATGAAAAGTAAAACAATTCTCAATAAGGAATGTCGTCACGCAAAACGCGATACGATATAACACCAGGACCCCAATTTTTACAATTCAGGCCGCATGAGCACATTCAAACCATTAAAAGCACTCACATCGCGTCGTCAGGTTCTCAAAGCGGGGCTGGCGGCCTTAACGTTAACGGGCATCGCAAAGCAGGCTCAGGCAAAAGACGAGAGCACGCTTAAAACCAGTAACGGACACAGCAAACCGAAAACCAAAAAAGCCGGCGCAAAGCGTCTGGTCATGCTCGATCCAGGCCACGGCGGGATCGACACCGGCGCCATTGGCCGAAACGGTTCGAAAGAAAAACACGTCGTGCTGGCAATTGCAAAAAATGTGCGCGCAATTTTACGCAGCAACGGTATTGACGCCCGCCTGACGCGCACGGGCGACACGTTTATCCCACTGTACGATCGCGTGGAGATTGCCCACAAGCACGGCGCAGACCTGTTTATGTCCATTCACGCGGATGGCTTCACAAACCCTTCCGCCGCAGGCGCCTCGGTGTTCGCTCTCTCCAACCGTGGCGCCAGTAGCGCCATGGCGAAATACCTCTCCGATCGTGAAAACCGGGCGGATGAAGTGGCCGGGAAAAAAGCTACCGACAAAGACCATCTGTTACAGCAGGTTCTGTTTGATCTCGTGCAGACCGATACCATCAAAAACAGCCTGACGCTCGGCTCGCATATCCTTAAACGGATTAAGCCCGTGCACCGTCTGCACAGCAAAAGCACCGAGCAGGCCGCGTTTGTGGTGCTGAAGTCCCCGTCCATTCCGTCCGTGCTGGTGGAAACCTCGTTCATTACCAACCCGGAAGAAGAGCGTTTACTCGGCACCACGGCGTTTCGTCAGAAGATCGCGAACGCCATCGCCTCCGGGGTCATCAGTTATTTCAACTGGTTCGATAATCAAAAAGCGCACTCCAGGAAACGTTGATGAAACCGAATGCACAGCTGGTCAAAACTTTCCTGATGCAGCTACAGGACGCGATTTGCCAGAAACTTTCCGCCGCAGACGGCGGTGAATTTCAGGAAGACGCCTGGCAGCGCGAAGCGGGCGGCGGCGGGCGCAGCCGCGTGCTGCGTAACGGCGGTATTTTTGAACAGGCCGGGGTCAACTTCTCCCACGTCCACGGTGATGCAATGCCAGCGTCCGCCACGGCGCATCGGCCTGAACTGGCGGGCCGCAGCTTCGAGGCGATGGGCGTCTCGCTGGTGGTGCATCCGCATAACCCGTTTGTGCCAACCAGCCACGCCAACGTGCGCTTTTTCATCGCGGAAAAACCGGGGGCCGATCCGGTCTGGTGGTTTGGTGGCGGTTTCGACTTAACGCCTTACTATGGCTTCGAAGAGGACGCCGTGCACTGGCACACCACCGCGCGCGACCTCTGCCTGCCGTTTGGCGAAGACGTTTACCCGAAATACAAAAAGTGGTGCGATGACTATTTCTATCTGAAGCACCGCGACGAGCAGCGCGGCATCGGCGGACTGTTCTTTGACGATCTCAACACCCCGGATTTTGATACCGCATTCAGCTTTATGCGCGCGGTGGGTGAAGGCTTTACCGATGCCTATCTGCCGATTGTCGAACGCCGCAAAAACACCGACTACGGCGTGCGCGAGCGTGAGTTCCAGCTTTACCGCCGCGGGCGCTACGTGGAGTTTAACCTGGTATGGGATCGCGGGACGCTGTTTGGCCTGCAAACCGGTGGGCGCACGGAGTCCATTCTGATGTCGATGCCGCCGCTGGTGCGCTGGGAATACAGCTACGCGCCAAAAGAAGGCAGCCCGGAGGCTGCCTTGAGTGAGTTTATTCGGGTTCGGGACTGGGTGTAACCCTTACCCCTCACCCCGGCCCTCTCCCCAAAGGGGCGAGGGTGAAAAGACGGCTCGGAGCTGTCCCCTCTCCCCTCAGGGGAGAGGGTTAGGGTGAGGGGTGGGGTTAATTACAGCGGCTGCGTCTGTGCCTCAACCACCGCCAGCGCCACCATGTTGACGATACGACGCACGGAGGCAATCGGCGTTAACACATGCACCGGTTTTGACACCCCCATCAGCACTGGCCCTACGGTCACCCCTTCAGAACTCGACACGCGCAGCAGGTTATAGCTGATACGCGCCGCTTCCACGTTTGGCATAATCAGCACGTTCGCCGAGCCTTTCAGCGGGCTGTCCGGCATGCGTTCGTTACGGATGCTCTCCACCAGCGCGGCGTCGCCGTGCATCTCGCCGTCGATCATCAGCTCCGGCGCACGCTCGCGCACCAGGTCCAGCGTCTGGCGCATTTTGCACGCCGCCGCGGATTTGGATGACCCGAAGTTAGAGTGCGACAGCAGCGCCACTTTCGGCTCGATACCAAAGCGGCGCACGGTTTCCGCCGCCATCACGGTGATTTCCGCCAGTTCCTCCGGGGAAGGATCGTCGTTGACGTAGGTATCGGCGATAAAGGTGTTACCGCTTGGCAGCAGCAGCGCGTTCATTGCGCCGGCAGTATGGACGCCCTCGCGATAGCCGAAGATCTCCTGCACCACGCTGAAATGCTCATGGTACTCGCCGATGGTGCCGCAGATCAGCGCATCCGCCTCACCGCGATGAACCATGATCGCGCCGATCACCGTGGTATTGCTGATCACCGCCCGCTGCGCCTGCTCCTGGGTGATCCCGCGACGCTTCATGATCGAATAGTATTCGTTCCAGTACTCTTTGAAGCGCGGATCGGATTCGTTATTGACGATCTCAAAGTCGACGCCCGGCTTAATTTGCAGGCCCAGCTTCTGAATACGCATCTCGATCACGCTCGGACGACCAATCAGGATCGGTTTCGCCAGCCCTAAGGTGATCAGCTCCTGCGTGGCATGCAGCACGCGCGCCTCTTCCCCTTCCGCCAGCACCACGCGCTTCGCGTCAGCGCGCGCCTGGGAGAAGATCGGCTTCATAAACAGGTTGGTTTTGTAGACGAACTCGGTGAGTTTATCGACGTAGGCATCGAAATCTTCAATCGGCCGCGTCGCCACGCCGGAGTCCATCGCCGCTTTAGCCACCGCTGGCGCGATCTTCACGATCAGACGCGGGTCAAATGGTTTAGGGATGATGTAGTCGGGGCCGAAGCTCAGATCCTGATCGCCGTAGGCGGAGGCCACCACTTCGCTCTGCTCGGCGTGCGCCAGCTCTGCGATAGCATGAACGGCGGCGAGCTTCATCTCTTCGTTGATTGCCGTAGCGCCGACGTCCAGCGCACCGCGGAAGATGAACGGGAAGCAGAGCACGTTGTTCACCTGGTTCGGGTAGTCCGAACGTCCGGTACAGATGATCGCGTCTTCACGCACCGCCTTCGCCAGCGGCGGCAGAATTTCCGGCTCCGGGTTCGCCAGGGCCAGGATCATTGGCGCGCGCGCCATCTTCTGCACCATCTCCTGGGTCAGTACTTTCGGGCCTGAACAGCCGAGGAAAATGTCGGCACCTTCAATGACGTCTTCTAGCGTGCGCTTGCCATCGTCTTCCACCGCATAGGCCGCCTTGGTTTCCGCCATGTTTGGCTCGCGGTCTTTGTAGATCACGCCCTTGGAGTCGCAGACCACAATATTGTGCTTCTGCATGCCCAGCGCCACCAGCAGGTTCATACAGGCGATGGCCGCGGCGCCTGCGCCGGAGACCACCATGCGCACGTCGGAGAGATTTTTCTCTACCACGCGCAGGCCGTTCAGAATGGCGGCGGTACTGATAATCGCCGTGCCGTGCTGGTCGTCATGGAACACGGGAATGTTCATACGCTCGCGCAGCTTCTGCTCGATATAGAAACATTCCGGCGCTTTGATGTCTTCCAGGTTGATGCCGCCGAAGGTCGGCTCCAGCGCCGCCACCACGTTGATGAATTTATCCGGATCCAGTTCGTCCACTTCGATATCGAAGACGTCGATACCGGCAAATTTCTTAAACAGAACGCCCTTCCCTTCCATCACCGGCTTACCGGCCAGCGCACCGATGTTCCCTAACCCCAGCACCGCCGTACCGTTAGAGATAACGGCCACCAGGTTGCCGCGCGCGGTGTATTTGTACGCTGCCAGCGGATCTTTTTCGATTTCCAGGCACGGAGCAGCCACGCCCGGCGAGTAGGCCAGCGCCAGATCGCGCTGGGTCGCCAGCGGTTTGGTCGGGGATACCTGGATTTTACCCGGAACAGGAAACTCATGAAAATCGAGAGCGCTTTGTTTTAACTGATCATCCATCTTGTTATTCCTTTCACGTTTCGGTCAAAAAGGGTGATGTTGACGTTCCTATGCACACCCTGGTGTGCCGCATAGTATCGCCGCAGGCAGGCTCCTAAACTTTGAAGGCTGCCAAACTCTCACCATTGCAGAATAAAAATTGTTATCAATTTATAACAGCCATGTTACCCGTCTCAGAAAGCAATGCCTCCCCCGTCTGCTATGCTTTTTTGTTAAGTCCATCATGATTTTCTCAGAAGTGTGAACTAACGCACTCGACTAACTCTTTTATTTCCAAGGAGTAATTATGAACCAGCTAGACGGCATCAAACAATTTACCACCGTGGTTGCAGACAGCGGCGACATCGAGTCGATTCGTCACTACCAGCCGGAAGACGCGACCACCAATCCCTCTCTGCTGCTCAAGGCGGCCGGTCTTGCGCACTTTAGTCATCTGATTGATGACGCCCTTGCCTATGGCAAACAGCGCGGGAAAACGCAGGAGCAGCAGGTCGCCGAGGCCAGCGACAAGCTGGCGGTCAATATCGGTGCGGAAATTCTTAAAAGCATACCGGGACGCGTCTCCACCGAAGTGGACGCCCGCCTCTCGTTTGACCAGGAAAAGAGCATCAGCAAGGCTCGCCGCCTGGTGGAACTCTACCAGGAGCAGGGGATCGATAAATCACGCATCCTGATCAAGCTTGCCTCTACCTGGGAAGGCATCCGCGCGGCGGAAGTGCTGGAGAAAGAGGGGATCCACTGCAACCTGACGCTGCTGTTTTCCTTCGCCCAGGCGCGTGCCTGCGCCGAAGCGGGCGTGTTCCTGATTTCACCGTTTGTCGGACGTATCTACGACTGGTATCAGGCGAAACAGCCAATGGATCCGTACGTGGTGGAAGAAGATCCTGGCGTGAAATCGGTGCGTAATATCTACGATTATTACAAGCAGCACCGCTACGAAACCATCGTGATGGGGGCCAGCTTCCGCCGCACCGAGCAGATCCTGGCGCTCGCGGGCTGCGACCGGCTGACCATCTCCCCTGAGCTGCTGAAAAAGCTTCAGGAGAGTGAAGAGACGGTGATCCGCAAGCTTGTGCCGACCTCTACCGTTCTGCCAAAACCAAAACCCATGACCGAAGCGGAATTCCGCTGGGAGCACAATCAGGACCCAATGGCCGTGGAAAAACTGGCGGACGGCATCCGTCAGTTCGCCGTCGACCAGCGCAAACTCGAAGATCTTCTCGCTGCCAAACTTTAACCTTGCCACGGAGTGAACTATGTCCCGTAAAGAGCTCGCCAACGCCATTCGCGCCCTCAGCATGGATGCCGTACAAAAAGCCAATTCCGGCCACCCTGGCGCCCCCATGGGTATGGCTGATATTGCCGAAGTGCTGTGGAACGACTTCCTCAAGCACAACCCGACCGATCCGACCTGGTACGATCGCGACCGTTTTATTCTCTCCAACGGTCACGCATCGATGCTGCTCTACAGCCTGCTGCACCTCTCCGGCTACGATCTGCCGCTTGAGGAGTTAAAAAACTTCCGCCAGCTGCACTCCAAAACGCCGGGCCACCCGGAGATCGGCTATACGCCGGGTGTTGAAACCACTACCGGCCCACTGGGCCAGGGGCTGGCGAATGCCGTCGGCCTGGCGATTGCAGAGCGTACGCTGGCCGCGCAGTTCAACCAGCCCGACCACGAGATTGTCGATCACTACACCTATGTCTTTATGGGTGATGGCTGCCTGATGGAGGGGATCTCCCACGAGGTCTGCTCGCTGGCGGGCACCCTGGGCCTGGGCAAGCTGATTGGCTTCTACGATCACAACGGTATCTCCATTGACGGGGAAACCGAGGGCTGGTTTACCGACGACACGGCAAAACGCTTTGAAGCCTATCACTGGCACGTGGTGCACGAGATCGACGGTCACGATCCTGAGGCGGTGAAAAAAGCGATTCAGGAAGCGCAGAGCGTGAAGGACAAACCGTCCCTGATCATCTGCCGCACCACCATCGGCTTCGGCTCGCCGAACAAAGCGGGCAAAGAAGAGGCGCACGGCGCGGCGCTGGGTGAAGAGGAAGTGGCGCTGACCCGCCAGAAACTGGGCTGGAAACACCCGGCCTTTGAGATCCCAAAAGAGATCTACAAGGCCTGGGATGCTCGCGAAACAGGTGAAAAAGCGCAGCAGGCCTGGAACGAGAAGTTTGCCGCTTACAAAAAAGCGTATCCGGATCTGGCGGCTGAGTTTACCCGCCGCATGAGCGGCGGCCTGCCGGAAGACTGGGAAGAGAAAACCCAGGCGCTGATTGAAAACCTGCAATCCAACCCGGCGAAAATTGCCACCCGTAAGGCATCACAAAACACCCTGAACGCAATTGGCCCAATCCTGCCCGAACTGCTGGGCGGATCGGCGGATCTGGCGCCAAGTAACCTTACCATCTGGTCCGGCTCTAAATCCCTGAAGGAGGACATTGCCGGGAACTACATCCACTACGGCGTGCGCGAGTTCGGGATGACCGCCATTGCCAACGGCATCGCCCACCATGGCGGCTTCGTGCCGTACACCGCTACCTTCCTGATGTTTGTCGAATATGCCCGTAACGCGGCGCGTATGGCGGCTCTGATGAAGGCGCGGCAAATCATGGTGTACACCCACGACTCCATCGGACTGGGTGAAGATGGGCCGACGCACCAGGCGGTAGAGCAGCTGGCGAGCCTGCGCCTGACGCCAAACTTCAGTACCTGGCGTCCGTGCGATCAGGTTGAAGCGGCAGTGGGCTGGAAGCTGGCCGTAGAGCGTCATAACGGACCCACGGCGCTGATCCTGTCGCGCCAGAACCTGGCGCAGATCGAGCGCACGCCGGAGCAGGTGAAAAATATCGCCCGCGGCGGGTACATCCTGAAAGACAGCGGCGGCAAGCCAGACGTGATCCTGATTGCCACCGGTTCAGAGGTGGAAATCACGGTAAAAGCGGCGGAGAAACTAACCGCCGAGGGTCACGCGGTGCGCGTGGTTTCCCTGCCTTCAACGGATATCTTTGATGCCCAGGATGAGGCGTACCGCGAATCGGTGCTGCCTTCAAACGTCGCGGCGCGCGTGGCGGTTGAAGCTGGCATTGCCGACTACTGGTACAAATATGTGGGTCTGAAAGGGGCGATTGTCGGCATGAAGGGTTACGGTGAATCCGCCCCGGCCGATAAGCTGTTCCCGTACTTCGGCTTTACCGTTGAGAACGTAGTGGAGAAGGCGCTGAGCGTGCTGTAGTGCGATCTGCGTTGCCGGGTGGCGGCTGCGCCTGACCCGGCCTACAAATCGGCAAAACCCTACCTTGTGATCCACAGCGTGGGCCAGGCATCTGGCCCATTCCAGTTATCACAGCTTGGCTCTTCCGCGTAGCGTACCAGACGGAAGCGCTGGCCGTTAAAACGCCAGCGGGTCTGGATCCCACAGTCGCCAATCCCGCGTCCCAGCGCCAGCGTGGTCAGCTCGCGCGTTTTTTCATCGAAGCTGGCATTCATCAGCTCCATGTCGCTACTCTGGCTGGAAGGGGTAAACGGCAGACGCAATCTCACGCTCCTGGCCGCAAACGGTTTTTTACGCGACACCAGCCACGCCAGGTCGACGGTGTTGTACGCCCCCGCCTCACAGCTGATGATCATCAGCGCTTTGTCATCGGTCAGCGCGGTCACGCGCACCTCACGCCGGTTCGGATCGAGAGAGCACTGGCTGTGGTTCATGCGCCAGTTACCGTAATCCAGCAGATTGTTCAATTCGTTATGCGTCAGCGGCGTTGGCGTGGGGTTCACCACCGCCACCTTTTTTAATGCCGGCGCAGGCGGCACGCTCAGCGGTGGACTATCCCCTTTTTTAATCCATGCCGTTTCACTTCCGACGCGTTTTTGCTGGGCATCGATAAACAGCAGCGCCGCTTTCAGCCCGGCCAGAGAGATTGTCTGCTTCCCCCCGCGCAGAGTCAGCGCCTGACCTTCCTGAATGGTTTTCAGAAACGTGGTGATGGTGCCCGTATCGTCTGTTTTAAGATGCCAGGGGGTTAACTGCCAGTGTTGCGACGTGAGTTTAAGCGGCACATTGTCGAGCAGCAGGCGCGGGGCGATGTCAGGCTCTTTCACCGGAGGCGCCGAAAGCCCACCGAGATCAATGCGCAGGCTGGCGTCCGTTTTTGCCCCCGCACTGCGGCTCAGCGACATGACCAGACCGCGATGCTCGCCAGTGTTGCGCGCTACGCAGAAGTTCTGGTTATTGCAGGTCACCTGCCAGTCTGAAAAAGACTGCTGCGCAGGCGCAGCCCACACCCGAGGCGCGGGAAGCACGCAAATGAAGAAGATAAGAAAAACGCAGTAGCGCATGAACGGCACAGCCCCGCAAACGAATAGGTCAATCTGGGGCGTATCTTCGTGCCCTGGGCGGGCTGGCTCAATCGGATTTATCGGATAGATTTATCTGAAATACAACTTATCGCGCTTCCGCCGCGGCATTCATCAGCCCGCTGGTTTGCAGATATTGCAACAGGATCACCGCTTTACCGTCGCGGATCTCGCCGCGTTTCACCATGTCAACAGCCTTAGCGAAAGGCATTTCCAGCACTTCAATGTCTTCGTCGTCCACGCCACCGCCCCGGTGCGTGCGCTGGGCATCGGTATATTCCGCAATGAAGAAGTGGATCAGCTCGGTGACCCCGCCAGGGGACATAAACAGCTCAAAGACTTTCTGCACCGTCCCCACCTCAAAACCCGTCTCTTCAATGGCTTCTTTGCGGATACACACTTCCGGCTCATCGTCGTCCAGCAGACCTGCACAGGTTTCAATCAGACGTCCGTCCGCGTTGCCATTGACCCATGTCGCGATGCGAAACTGGCGGATCAGCACTACGCTTTGCTTTTCACGGTTATACAGCAGAATGGTTGCACCATTGCCCCGGTCGTAGACTTCGCGTTTATGGCGAATGACGTCCCCGTTCTTACGGGTGAGATCGTAAGTGATGTTACGCAGGACAAAGTAATTTTCAGAAAGGATTTTGTCTTTAATAACGCTAATGTTCAGAGACATACGGGCTCCACGGCAAAATGAGTCTGTTTATACTACGCTGTGAAGCCCGCTTTGTCGCCCGTCTGCGTTAATGCATGTTGCGCGGCGGCACGCCAAGCCAGTCCATGATCCCCTGCGCGGCATGGCGCCCTTCCGCCATCGCGGTGACCACCAGATCTGCACCGCGTACCGCATCACCGCCAGCAAAAATCTGCGGATTCGAGGTCTGGTAGCGATAACGGCTCTCCACGGAGGCCCTGATGCGCCCCCAGTCGTCGGTGTCGACGCCCTGCGCCTGAAGCCACGGCATGGCGTGCGGATTAAACCCAAACGCCATGATCACCGCATCCGCTGGCATGACAAACTCACTGCCCGCCACCGGGACAGGACGACGCCGCCCCTGCGCATCCGGCTCGCCCAGACGGGTGCGCAGCATCCGGATACCGTTGACCTTCCCGTCGGTATCCAGCGTGAGCTCAACCGGCTGGACATTAAATTCAAAGGCCGCGCCCTCTTCTTTCGCGTTTTTAACCTCTTTCTTTGAGCCCGGCATGTTGGCCTCGTCCCGCCGATAGGCGCAGGTGACTTTCGCCGCGCCATGTCGCAGCGCGGTGCGTACGCAGTCCATCGCCGTATCGCCCCCGCCCAGCACCACCACGTTTAACCCCTGCGTGTCGATAAACGGCTCGTCTGCGGCAGGGTCAAGGCCCATCACGTTCCGCGTGTTCGCCACTAAAAACGGCAGCGCGTCGTACACGCCCGGCGCGTCTTCGTGAGGGATACCCGCTTTCATGGAACGATAGGTCCCTACGCCGATGAACAGGGCATCGTAGTCGTTTTGCAGTTGGGCCATCGATACGTCTTTTCCCACCTCGCAGTTCAGCTCGAAGCGGATGCCCATCGCGCTGAATATCTCTCTGCGCCGCGCTAACAGGGATTTATCCAGCTTGAAGGCCGGAATACCAAAGGTCAGCAATCCGCCGATTTCCGGATGGCGATCGTAGACCGTCACACCGACGCCGCTGCGCACCAGTACGTCGGCGCAGGCCAGCCCTGCCGGACCGGCACCGATGATGGCGACGCGCTTACCGACCGGTTTAACGTGGCTGACGTCCGGCGTCCAGCCCATCGCCAGCGCCCGATCCGAGATATACCGTTCGATATTCCCGATGGTTACCGCCCCTGACGCATCCCGCAGGGTGCAGGCGCCTTCACATAATCGATCCTGTGGACAGACGCGGCCGGTAATTTCCGGTAAACAGTTAGTCTGGTGAGAAAGCTCAGCCGCACCGATGATATCCCCCGCCCTGATCCGCTCAATCCACTGTGGAATATGGTTATGCAGCGGGCAGGTCCACTCGCAAATGCTGTGGTCGCCACATTTCAGGCACCGGGATGCTTCGCGCTGCGCCTGTTCCGGGCGAAACGGCAGGTAGATCTCGTTAAAATGACCTGCGCGCGCGTCGGGGCTGAGCTTATCCGGCTCACCGCGCGCCGGGGTGTTTTGCATCTGTTGCCGTTTGGTTTGCGGAGGGACTGACTGAACCGCCTCGCTGTGCCACGGCAGCGCGTCCAGCCTTGCGCTGCGCTGTCGGCGCTGTTTAACCAGCTTATCCAGCACGGCTGGGGTGGCGAGCGTAAGCACCTCTGCCGGGCAGTTTTCAACGCAGGCCGGGCCTTGCGGCCTTTCCAGGCAGAGGTCGCATTTGTGCGCCGAGGCCTTTACGCTGTCGTTTTCCAGCGGGGCGATCAGCATGTCCATCGTGCCAAACGGACAGGCCACCACGCAGGCTTTACAGCCAATGCATTTTTGTTGATTGACCTGTACGCTGTCGCTGTGTTGCGTGATGGCTCCGTTCGGGCAGCTTTGCGCGCAGGGCGCGTTTTCACAGTGGTGGCAGGTCACGGGGCTTTTTCGCAAGCCTGAGGTAAGGACCGTAATGCGGGGATGAAAATGGCGCTCGCTCAGCGCGTGCTGCTCCCCGTTGTGCGCCATCACACAGGCAACTTCGCAGGTGCGACAACCGATACACTGTTGAGCGTTGGCCATAATAAAACGATTCATAACAACACCTGTTTTTGGTTCAATAACCTTATTCTTTCTATTGTTATCGTATTTACCCACAGTGGCATGGCGACGCAATGTTCAAATGCCCTGGAAGGCGAACTATTTCCAGTGAACCTGTGGCAGATCAATTTAATTCAGGAAGCCGATGAGTGACCGTTAAACGCCCCGTATCGGGAAGCCTGGCCCGGGCTTTCTTTTCGATGATTGTCTTGTCCGTTCTGATCAGCGCCATTGCGCTGGTTACACTCGCCAGCAGCCAGCGCGACGCCGAGGCGATTAACATTGCCGGTTCGCTGCGTATGCAGAGCTACCGCCTGGGCTACGAGTTGCAGCGCGCCAGCCCGTCGCTGGCGGAGCACCGTGCGTTCTGGCAGAAAACGCTGAGCGCGCCTGCGTTGCGGAAGCTAAACCGCTGGTATGTGCCACAGGACGTCAAACAGCGTTACCAGCAGTTGCAGCTTGGCTGGCAGGAGATGAACACGCGAATCGCCAGCGGCGATACCGGGTGGTATCAGAGCCACATTGAGGATTTTGTGGGCCGGATAGATGCCTTTGTGCTGGCGCTACAGCACTACACCGAACATAAAATTCAGCTGGTGATTTTCATGTCGCTGACGGGCGGCCTGGGCATCCTGCTGCTGGCGGTGGTGACCCTGCGGCGCATCCGCCGTCAGGTTGTGCTGCCGCTGAATAATCTGGTGGCAGCGAGCGAACGTATCGAACAGGGGCAGTTCGACACCCCCGCACCGGATATTATGCTTCCCAACGAGCTGGGCCAGCTTTCCCGCGCCTTCAACCATATGTCGGCGGAATTACACACCCTGTACCGTTCCCTGGAGCACTCCGTTGCCGAAAAAACCCGCCACCTGAATGAAGCGCATCAGCAGCTTGAAATGCTGTTCAAATGCTCACAGGCGTTGAATACCGGGCAGATAGACAGCCACTGCTTCCGGCATATTTTGCAGATTGTGCATGACTATACGCAGATGAATTACCTGCAATTGCGCACCAGTGACGACTGGCAGCTTTACGAAGGACAGGAGTCCCCGGGCGAGAAAATGCACAATTTACCGGTATTGATGCAGGACACCCTGTACGGCGAACTGCGCTGGCAAAGCGCGACCGGGGATGTTCCGCTGCCGCTCATGGAAAGCGTGGCGACGATGCTGGGCCGGGGGCTCTATTTCAATCAGGCGCAGAAACATTATCAGCAGTTGCTGCTGATGGAAGAGCGCGCCACCATCGCGCGCGAGTTGCATGATTCGCTGGCGCAGGTGCTCTCCTTTTTGCGTATTCAGCTTACGCTGCTGAAGCATGCCGTGCCGGGCGACAATGCCCCGGCGCAGGCCATCATTACGGACTTCTCCCGCGAGCTGAATAACGCCTGGCATCAGCTACGCGAGCTGCTCACCACCTTCCGCCTGACGCTCAATCACGCCAATCTTCCTGCCGCGCTACAGGAGTCTCTTGACGGGTTGCAAAGCCAGACCAGCGCGAAGTTGGTGCTCGACTGCCGTCTCTCATCGCTGGCGCTGGACGCGCAAAAACAGGTGCACCTCTTACAGATTGTGCGTGAGGCAGTGCTGAATGCGATTAAACATGCCGACGCGAGCGAGATTGTGGTCAGCTGCGTCACCACCGCGGACGGCACTCACACAGTCACGATCCGCGACAACGGTATTGGTATCGGCGACGCCAGTGAACCGCCGGGGCATTACGGGCTGAATATCATGCGCGAACGCGCGGGACGGCTCGGCGGGACATTACACTTTTCTCAGCCGCCACAGGGTGGGACACAGGTCAGCGTAACGTTCCGGACGCCTGCGGCGCAGGCTGAAAAATAGTGGGAAAGAAGGCGCGCTGAAAAAAGCGCATGATAATTTACATTATCTCCTTTATTTCTCCACGTTTGACCTGGGCCTTACCGCTAAAGTTAGGCGGGCAATAAACAATAATGACGTGCAGCAAAACGAGGTCACACTTTAATGGCGAATTTTTTCATCGATCGCCCCATTTTTGCCTGGGTGCTTGCAATCCTGTTGTGTCTGACGGGTGTCCTGGCGATTACTTCCCTTCCTGTTGAGCAATACCCCGACCTCGCGCCCCCCAACGTGCGTATCACGGCGAACTATCCTGGCGCCTCGGCACAGACGCTGGAAAATACCGTCACGCAGGTTATCGAGCAGAACATGACGGGTCTTGATAACCTGATGTACATGTCCTCGCAGAGCAGTGCCACGGGCCAGGCGACGGTAACCCTGAGCTTTACGGCGGGCACGGATCCGGATGAAGCGGTGCAGCAGGTGCAAAACCAGCTGCAATCGGCCCTGCGTAAACTGCCTCAGGCGGTGCAGAACCAGGGGGTGACCGTGCGTAAAACCGGTGACACCAATATTTTGACCATCGCGTTTGTTTCAACCGATGGCTCGATGGATAAGCAGGACATCGCGGACTACGTCGCCAGTAATATTCAGGACCCGCTCAGCCGTATCAACGGCGTGGGGGATATCGACGCCTACGGCTCGCAGTACTCCATGCGTATCTGGCTGGATCCCAACAAGCTGAACAGCGTGCAGATGACCGCCAAAGATGTCACCGACGCTATCGAATCGCAGAACGCCCAGATTGCCGTGGGGCAGCTCGGCGGTACGCCGTCCGTGGACAACCAGGCGCTTAACGCCACCATCAACTCCCAGTCGCTGCTCCAGACACCTGACCAGTTCCGCAATATTACTCTGCGCGTGAATCAGGACGGTTCGGAAGTGCGTCTGGGGGATGTCGCCACCGTGGAAATGGGGGCGGAAAAATATGACTACCTGAGTCGCTTTAACGGCAATGCCGCGTCCGGACTGGGGGTAAAACTGGCCTCCGGCGCCAACGAAATGGCGACCGCGCAGCGGGTGTTAGAGCGTCTGGATGAACTGTCGCATTACTTCCCGCACGGACTGGAGTACAAAGTCGCCTACGAAACCACCTCATTCGTAAAAGCCTCCATCGAAGATGTGGTGAAAACCCTGCTCGAAGCTATCGCGCTGGTGTTCCTCGTGATGTACCTGTTCCTGCAAAACTTCCGCGCCACGCTGATCCCCACCATTGCGGTGCCGGTGGTGCTGCTGGGAACCTTTGCGGTGCTGTATGCCTTCGGTTACAGCATCAACACCCTGACCATGTTCGCCATGGTGCTGGCCATCGGCCTGCTGGTGGATGATGCCATCGTGGTGGTGGAAAACGTCGAGCGCATTATGAGCGAGGAAGGGCTTTCGCCCCGCGAGGCCACGCGCAAATCGATGGGACAAATTCAGGGCGCGCTGGTCG
This sequence comes from Enterobacter sp. MGH 38, assembly GCF_000492855.1. Classification (NCBI taxonomy): domain Bacteria; kingdom Pseudomonadati; phylum Pseudomonadota; class Gammaproteobacteria; order Enterobacterales; family Enterobacteriaceae; genus Enterobacter; species Enterobacter sp. MGH 38. The sequence goes on from NZ_KI535608.1 coordinate 2,323,750, forward strand.
GTATCGCCATGGTGCTGTCGGCGGTATTTATCCCGATGGCATTTTTTGGCGGCACCACGGGCGCGATTTATCGCCAGTTCTCGATCACCATCGTCTCTGCAATGGTGCTCTCCGTACTCGTGGCAATGATCCTTACCCCTGCCCTGTGCGCGACGCTGCTCAAACCGCTGCATAAGGGCGAACACCACGGTCAAAAAGGCTTCTTCGGCTGGTTTAACCGCATGTTTAACCGCAATGCGGCGCGCTATGAAGCGGGCGTGGGTAAAGTACTGCACCGCAGCGTGCGCTGGATGGTGGTTTATGTCCTGCTGCTCGGCGGCATGGTCTTCCTGTTCCTGCGGCTGCCAACCTCGTTCCTGCCGCTGGAAGATCGCGGCATGTTTATTACTTCCGTACAGTTACCGAGCGGCTCGACCCAGCAGCAGACCCTGAAAGTGGTGCAGAAGGTTGAGAACTACTTCCATACTCAGGAGAAAGATAACGTGGTCTCGGTCTTCTCCACCGTCGGCTCTGGCCCCGGCGGTAACGGGCAGAACGTGGCGCGTATGTTTGTGCGCCTGAAAGACTGGGACCAGCGCGACAGCGATACCGGCTCCTCCTTTGCCATCATTGAGCGTGCAACCAAAGCGTTCAACAAAATCAAGGAAGCGCGCGTTTTCGCCAGCAGCCCGCCCGCCATCAGCGGCCTGGGCAGCTCAGCCGGGTTTGATATGGAGCTTCAGGATCACGCGGGTGCCGGGCATGACGCGTTGATGGCTGCTCGCGATAAACTGCTCGAGCTGGCCGGGAAAGATCCGCAGCTTACCCGCGTTCGTCATAACGGTCTGGATGACAGCCCTCAGCTACAGGTAGATATTGACCAGCGTAAAGCGCAGGCGCTGGGCGTCTCCATCGACGACATTAACGACACCCTGCAAACGGCATGGGGCTCAAGCTACGTAAATGACTTTATGGATCGCGGCCGCGTGAAGAAGGTCTACGTTCAGTCTGCCGCCAAATACCGCATGCTGCCGGACGATATCAACCGCTGGTATGTGCGCAATAACACCGGCGGCATGGTGCCGTTCTCGGCGTTTGCGACGTCACGCTGGGAGACCGGTTCGCCGCGTCTGGAGCGTTACAACGGCTATTCGGCGCTGGAGATTGTCGGTGAAGCCGCGCCGGGCGTCAGTACCGGTACCGCAATGGACATTATGGAAAAACTGGTTCAGCAGTTACCGACCGGCTTTGGCCTGGAGTGGACGGCGATGTCCTACCAGGAACGGCTTTCCGGCGCTCAGGCGCCTGCCCTGTATGCTCTTTCGCTGCTGGTGGTATTCCTCTGCCTGGCGGCGCTGTATGAAAGCTGGTCAGTGCCGTTCTCGGTGATGCTGGTGGTGCCTCTCGGGGTCATCGGCGCGCTGCTGGCAACCTGGATGCGCGGCCTGGAAAATGATGTCTATTTCCAGGTCGGACTCCTCACCGTGATCGGATTGTCGGCAAAAAACGCCATTCTGATCGTCGAATTTGCCAATGAGATGAATGCCAAAGGTCACGAACTGATGGCCGCCACGCTGCACGCCTGTCGTCAGCGCCTGCGTCCGATCCTGATGACCTCTCTGGCGTTTGTGTTTGGCGTCCTGCCGATGGCCACCAGCTCCGGCGCAGGCTCCAGCAGCCAGCACGCAGTGGGTACGGGCGTTATGGGGGGAATGATATCCGCGACGATACTGGCTATCTATTTCGTACCGCTGTTCTTTGTGCTGATACGTCGTCGTTTCCCGCTGAAGGATAAGCCGGAATAACCCGTTGAAATAAAAAAAGGCGGCTTTACAGGCCGCCTTTTTATTGTGTGATTCTTTCACACTATGGTTATTTTAGTTAATTAAGTGCTCTTGCATTTCTTACCGGAAATTCATTTACGAAGCATGCCTTCGATAAAATCTTTCCAGTTCCCCAGTTCACGTTCAATCATAACAACCTCTCTTATTATTATGCGCATTCTACGAAAACGTATCATCATTGTGAAGCCACTTTAACCGATTGCTGTGATTGAGCCCTGCTGTACTGGTAGGTTTAGGATCACTATGAGCGTTGCCGGTTAAATTTTATGTGACCTACAGCAATATTTTGAAATAGTCGGAAAAATGACAGCATTTTTAATTTCCCCCTGAGTTTATTGGCAATTTAAACAGGGTGGACAACTATGCTTAAAAGATGAAAGACTATTCAGCTTACAGCTGTTCGTTGAATTATGGAGAATTGTAAATCCCGAAAAATTCCGAATGTGTTATATTCCACTTAAGGATATATCTTCGAAAATATTGAACATTAAATCCACAAAAGAACAAAAGGATTCACTATGGTTGTGATGTACGGCATTAAGAATTGCGACACGATTAAAAAAGCCCGCCGCTGGCTGGAAGCACACAACATCGACTATCGCTTCCACGATTACCGTGCCGACGGGCTTGACCCCGCGTTTCTCCATTCCGCCATCAACGAACTGGGATGGGAAGCGCTGCTGAATACCCGCGGGACCACCTGGCGAAAACTGGATGAATCTCTCCGGGCCACGATCAACGACGCCGACAGCGCAGCCAAATTGATGCTTGAAATGCCGGCAATCATCAAACGCCCATTGCTCTGCAAGCCAGGTCAGCCTATGCTGCTGGGTTTCAGTGAAACCCTTTATTCAGATTTATTCGTTGAGGTGTAGTCTATGTCATGCCCGGTCATTGAGCTGACTCAGCAGCTTATTCGCCGTCCTTCCCTTAGCCCGGACGACGCAGGTTGTCAGGCATTAATGATTGAGCGCCTGCGTGCCATCGGTTTTACCGTGGAGCACATGGATTTTGGCGATACGCAGAACTTCTGGGCATGGCGCGGTCAGGGGGAGACGCTGGCGTTTGCCGGACATACTGACGTAGTTCCCGCGGGCGACGCAGACCGCTGGATCAACCCGCCTTTTGAGCCGACCATCCGCGACGGCATGCTTTTCGGACGCGGCGCTGCGGACATGAAAGGTTCCCTGGCTGCGATGGTCGTGGCGGCAGAGCGTTTCGTCGCCCAGCATCCGAACCATAAAAACCGTCTTGCGTTTTTGATTACCTCCGACGAAGAAGCCAGCGCCCATAACGGCACCGTGAAGGTCGTTGAGGCGCTGATGGCGCGCAATGAACGTCTGGACTACTGTCTGGTGGGCGAACCGTCCAGCACCGAAGTGGTGGGCGATGTTGTGAAAAATGGCCGCCGTGGATCCCTGACCTGCAATTTGACTATTCATGGCGTGCAGGGCCACGTTGCCTATCCGCACCTGGCGGATAACCCGGTACACCGCGCCGCGCCGATGCTGAACGAACTTGTGAGCATTGAATGGGATAAAGGCAATGAATTTTTCCCGCCAACCAGCATGCAGATAGCCAACATCAAGGCTGGCACCGGCAGCAACAACGTCATTCCCGGCGATCTCTTCGTCCAGTTTAACTTCCGCTTCAGCACCGAACTGACTGACGAGATGATCAAAGCGCGAGTGATTGCGCTGCTCGAGAAATATCAGCTGCGCTATACCCTCGACTGGTGGCTGTCTGGCCAGCCGTTCCTGACGCAGCGCGGTAAACTGGTGGATGCGGTAGTGAACGCCATTGCGCACTATAATGAAATTAAGCCACAACTGCTGACAACGGGCGGCACGTCTGACGGACGCTTTATCGCCCGCATGGGCGCACAGGTTGTCGAACTGGGTCCGGTTAACGCGACGATTCACAAAATCAATGAATGCGTGAACGCTGCCGATTTACAACTGCTGGCCCGCATGTATCAACGTATTATGGAGCAACTCGTCGCCTGACGGGTGCTTAAAGAGGATTAGCGAATGGACTGGCTTTCAAAGTACTGGTGGATTCTGGTGTTGGTATTTCTGGTAGGCGTGCTGCTTAACGTGATTAAAGATCTCAAGCGCGTTGACCACAAAAAGTTCCTTGCCAACAAACCGGATCTTCCGCCGCACCGTGATTTTAACGACAAGTGGGACGATGAAGACGACTGGCCGAAGAAGGACCAGAAGAAGTAATTGTACACACCCCTCACCCCCGGCCCCTCTCCCCAGAGGGACGAGGGGGGTTTTGTTCCCTCTGGGGAGAGGGTTAGGGTGAGGGGAAATGTTTAAATAAACTCGACGATATCATCGTCATTCGGCTTAGCGCCGCTGAGCGCTTCATCAAAGTAGTGCTTCGGTACGGTATAACGCAGATGATCGAGCGCGAACTGCATGCTGCGATCGTCAATGGCATGCCCCAGATCGTCTACAATATCCAGCGTCACATCTCCACCCTCGCGCATCAGCGTCTCCTGGGCAGCTACTGCATGCGAAAGCTCAATTACCCGGTCTTCCCCCCCATGAATGAGATGGATCGTGGTCTGCGTGGTCGCGCTTTGCGGTAACGTCGCAAAACGCCCGTTAAAGGCAATCACGCGGGACACCAGTCCGGGCTGCGCTTTTACGCTTTCCAGCGACATGATTGAGCCCTGAGAGAAGCCAATCAGCGCCGTTGCGTCGGCGCCTACGCCGCTCTGCTGCTGCCAGTAACGCACGGTATCGATAAAGGCTGGCATAACGGCATCAATACGCGCCTGACGATTCTCCTCCGTCACGCCCTCGACGGAAAACCACTGCCGACCGTCCGGACCGCACGGCTCCACGCCGCCGATGCTGACGATCAGCGCGTGTGGGAAAACGGGTGCAAACCAGCTGCCAATCTGTCCCATATTGACGGCATTGTCGCCCACGCCCTGAAACAGAAGCAGGAGCTGTTTAGCAGGCGTATCCGGGCTTTGCACAACAAAATGGTCATGTTTCATGGCGATCTCCTTAATTGATAAGCAGGATTTTACGCCTCTGCGGGGTAATGACCATGCCACTTTACTGAAGAAGTCATTGAAAAAATTGCCATTGCAAAATGTCGGCTTTCAGCTGCTGGCTACGGGAGTAATCAAGCCTTTCAAGCGCGTGTGCGGTTTCCTCGCGTAGCTTCGCCAGCAACGCTTTGCGCCCGAAATCGTGCGTATTCCCTTCCATTTTCCCGCGCAGCGCCGGGAGTGGGATGTCCACGGCTAACACCAATCGCGTTAACGCCGCAACCGAGGTTGAAAACGCCCGGTGAGCAAAGGCAAACCCCGCCAGCTCCAGCCAGTCATCACTATTAAGGGTAGCTTCCCATGCATCCGTCACCGGGATCTTTTCGCCATTCCAGGCCGACAGGACGCGCATATCACGACATAAACGCTGATGCGCCTGTTCGCAGAGCTGATGCCCCGCCTCGCTCAGCGGCAGCAACGCCATCGCCGTATAGCACCCGCTGCTGGCTTCCCGGTGGCTGCCCATCCGCACCAGCACAAACCCGCACTGCCGCCAGAAACGCCACAGCTCGTCTGTATAGCCAAAGCTGACCGAGAGATAATCTTCTCCGCTGGCACTGCGGATCAGCCGCTGGCCGATGCCTTCCCGCTGGCGATGGGGATGAACCGCAATGCGGCTGACGCGTCGGCCTTTCAGCGTCGCCGCGAGCGGCGAACCGCCGTGCGCCGCCAGCGACTGCGCCACCAGATTTCCACGCGGCCGACGAAACCCCGCCCATACTGCGCGGCTAAGTTCAGGGGGTAATCCCCCCTCCTCCACCAGCCAGAGCGCGCCAGCGATCTCCGCGCCCGCCTGAGCAACAGCAAAGTGCTGGCCGGGGGCGTCCATCATCCGGCGTAAATCGAGGGGGGACGTTCGGTAGTGCGCGGCACAAAGCAGTTCATACACGCCTGCCCCGCGCGCCGGATCGCTCTCCCATATCCCGGGCTCCAGCGACGTTAAACGTACCTCCCCTGCCGGTTTGCGATCGATAAGCGCATCGTCGAACAGCAGCGCGTTCGCCACTATCCGCTCAAGGGGGCATCCGGTAGCCCAGCGAACTGGCGTGGATAAGGTATAACGCCGCAGCCCGCTGAACCGGGCGCAGAACTTCAGCAGGAATCCCCTGCCCGTGCCTTCATAACCCTGCACCGTGGTGGTCAGCAACACGCGGGGAAAGCGCGACGCCAGCTTCTCCAGCAGCGGGCCGGGGATAGCGGCTGCCTCATCGACAATCAGCCAGTCAGCTTCTGTGGTGGAGGCCAGCAGCGCATCCGGGGCCATAAAGTGAAAACGTTCCCCGGCGAAACGCGCGATGACATCCGTCGCCCCTTTTGCCGGTGCCGTCACTACTGCACTCCCCTGAATGCCGCTCAGCAACATGCCCGCCAGGGCGGACTTTCCGCGTCCGCGCGGCGCCGTCACGGCGGCCACGCCCGCAGACATGGTCAGAAGAGCGTCGAGGATTTCAGCCTGCTCGCGCTGCGGTTCACCGCTGGCGGGCTGCCAGGCGGGTAAATCTGGCGCAACGGGAAGGCACAGAGGACGATGTTGATGCCAGACGATGGCATCTGAATCGGCGGCAAGCATCCGACAAAAGTGGTGAACAAAGTGCGGGGTGGCGATCGGCTCTGCGCTGTCGCTCCAGCGCAGAGAATCCCTGTCGGGCCTGTCGGCCCAGACGGAGAACGGCGGCACCAGCAGCACCAGAAGGCTTCCGGCGCGCAGGGTCCCGCTGAGGGCGGCGAAGGCCGAGACGTCAAACCCGTCTCGCGCGTCAAAAACGGCGTGCAGGTATTCACGTCCCAGCAGGCCGCTGATGGCCTTAGAGGGGTTTTCCTCCAGCCACAGCCAGTCTCCTGGTAACGTATCGCGCAGATGGGTCACCTGGCTCAACGTCCACGCTTCATCGCCGCTGAGCACCACCAGCCGGCGGTGCCCGGTACGCTGAAGCTGGTTAACCAGCTGTTCAAACCCCAACATCACATAGCTTTGCCGAAGGTATTACACTGCGACGGGTTGCCGCTGTCGAAGCCACGCTTAAACCAGCTGTAGCGCTGCTCTGAGGTGCCATGGGTAAAGCTGTCCGGCACAACGCGCCCCTGGCTCTGCTGCTGCAAGCGATCGTCACCAATCGCCTGTGCGGCATTCAGGGCCTCTTCCAGATCGCCTGTTTCCAGCACGCCCTGCTGCTGCATGCTGTGTCCCCAGACGCCAGCGAAGCAGTCGGCCTGAAGCTCCATGCGTACGGAAAGACGATTCATCTCCGCCTGAGACGCATTCTGCTGCATCTGACGCACTTTAGGCTCAATGCCGAGGAGCTTCTGCACATGGTGGCCGACTTCATGCGCGATCACGTAGCCCTGGGCAAAATCGCCGTCGGCGCCCAGCTTGCTTTTCATGTCGTCATAGAAGGAGAGATCGATATAGACGGTGCTGTCCGCCGGGCAGTAGAACGGCCCCATAACGGACTGCCCGGTGCCACAGCCGGTGCGGGTTGCGCCCCGGTACATCACCAGTTTTGGAGGCTGATAAGTCCGCCCCATTTTTTCGAACTGCTGACCCCAGGTATCTTCGGTCGTCGCGAGAATAACGGAAGTAAATTTCGCCGCTTCATCTTCATTCGGGCTGATGGAGCGCTGAGAATACTGCTGCTGTTGCCCGGTTTCACCGGTCATCAAACCGGTCAGGTCGACACCGTAGTAGCCCGCCACCAGCACGACGACCAGCAGAATAATACCGCCCTTGCCGCTGGGTAACCGGAAACCTGGCCCGCCCATAGACGGACCACCGCCACCACTGCTGCGTCTGTCTTCTACGTTGTCACTTTCACGACGCCCTTGCCAGCGCATAAACACCTCGAACTATTCCATTTATAATAGCTATGATCGTAGGCGGTTAATGAAAGGATTACCATAGTAAACAAGGATAAGACGCCAAAGGATGCCAACATCCTTTGGCAAATGCGCAGTTTAGTCGAGCTTAACGCCTAAACGGTGAGCAACCGCTTCGTACGCTTCGACCACGCCACCCAGACTCTGGCGGAAACGGTCTTTGTCCATTTTATCCAGCGTCTCTTTGTCCCACAGGCGGCTGCCGTCCGGAGAGAATTCGTCGCCCAGCACCACTTCGCCTTTGTACAGACCGAACTCCAGCTTGAAGTCGACCAGGATCAGGCCCGCGTCATCAAACAGCTTTTTCAGCACGTCGTTGGCTTTGTAGGTCAGTTCCTGCATGCGCGCCAGGTTCTCTTTGCTTACCCAGCCGAAGGTTTCACAGTAGGATTCGTTGACCATCGGGTCATGCATGGCGTCGTTTTTCAGGAACAGATCGAACAGCGGTGGATTCAGTTCGATACCTTCTTCAATGCCCAGACGCTTCACCAGGGAGCCTGCGGCACGGTTACGGATCACGCACTCAACCGGCACCATATCCAGTTTTTTTACCAGACATTCCGTATCGGACAACAACGCTTCCATCTGAGTCGGGATACCGGCTTCGGCCAGTTTGGTCATAATGAAGTGGTTGAACTTGTTATTCACCATGCCCTTACGATCGAACTGCTCAATGCGTGCGCCGTCTCCTGCTGACGTATCATTGCGGAATTCGAGCACCAACAGATCCGGGTTTTCCGTGCTGTATACGGTTTTCGCTTTGCCACGATACAACTCAGCTTGCTTCTGCATCTTCATTACTCCTGGTGTGATGATTTGTATTCAAAACTGGCCATATTATGCCACGCACACGTTTGCGTAGCACGAAAATAAAAAGGGCTGGATTAACCAGCCCTCACTATTATTTGCTGAATGCGGCCTGGAAGGCAGCGACCAGCGCATCGTTCTGCGCCTGGGTCAGCGTGTGTCCTTTCGGATCGATAAATTGCAGGCTGCTGCGGTTATCGAGGTCGCCGACCTGGATTTTGTAGTCACCGGAAGGCAGCTGTGGATCGCTTGCCCCCAACTCCTGCCAGGCGCTATCAGACAGCGGCTTATAGGTCGCTGTGATACTGCCCGTTGAACGGGTGCTGTCAGTCACCTTCATGCCCACTTTTTCAAGCGTTGCTGGCAGACGCTGCCAGGTCTGGTTAAACGGCGCACGCACCACCAGCATCGGCAGACCGGTATCGTCTGCACCGCTCTGCACGTCAAAGGTTGAGCCGTTACGGTTCTGCGCGGCGTTTGCGGCATCGGTAGCGTTCTTATCCAGACCCGCTGCAATCACGTTCAGCATTTCAGTGCTGTAGCGCTGCATGGCGGACGGATCGGCAACCGGTTTACCTGCCTGCTCAAGATTCAACAGCTTAACGGTAACCGCCTGCTGATAACCCTGCGGCTTAACGGAGACTTGATAACGACCACGGTACTGCTGGTCTTCATCGAGACGGTTCCACTCAATCCAGTCGGTGGTTAAAGCTTGGCTGGCGTCGTCGCGTTTATCAATCGTATAGTTTTTCGACTGAATGACGCTTACAACCTGCGGCCACAGCGTTGTACCGCGTGCGCTTTCCACCAGCAGAGAAGCTGTATCACCGGTGAACTGCGTGCGCGCGCCGCTCACGAGCGCCAGAGGCTGAGCTGGCGGACGAATATCGAGCGCTTTACCCACCAGGCCGCTGCCGTTGGTAACCGGAATATTATAATCACCGTTCTGGATCGGCAGGATCATGCCGGCAGGCGCGTGAAGTTCAGCAAGCGGCGGCGCATCCAGATAGGATTCATCACCGCTCACCTGGCGCTTGTAGCGCGAGTCTGAACTACAGGCAGCGAGGAGCATAACAAGCGAAACACCCGCAACCTTCGCCAGGCGCGACTTCTGTACTGAATAAGCCATCAAATCTCCCTAAACTTTACAGCAAACCGGCATGCTTCAGCGCGCCAGCGACAATTTCACGACCGTGGTCGGTAATCGGTGTCATTGGCAGACGCAGCGTGTCGGTTGCTACAAGCCCCAACTCCTTACATGCCCATTTCACTGGGATCGGATTGGGTTCGACAAATAATTTATTGTGCAACGGCATCAGACGCTGATTAATCACGCGAGCTTCATCAAAGTGACCGGCTGCGGCCAGTTTGCACATGTCAGCCATATCGCGCGCCGCCACGTTCGCCGTCACGGAAATCACGCCGTTACCACCGAGCTGCATAAAGTCCAGCGCGGTCGCATCATCACCGCTCAACAGGATAAAGTCGTCTGAAACCAGCTCTTTGATCTGATGAACGCGGCTTAAGTTCCCTGTCGCCTCTTTAATCCCGATAATATTTTTTACTTTCGAGAGACGGCCAACGGTTTCCGGCAGCATATCGCAACCGGTACGGGACGGCACATTATACAGAATTTGTGGCAAGTCAGTATGTTCAGCGATGGCTTTGAAATGCTGGAACAAACCTTCCTGAGTAGGACGGTTGTAATAAGGGGTCACCGTCAGACAGCCGACAATGCCGCTGTCGTTAAAACGTTGGGTCAGACTGATAGCTTCTGCGGTTGCGTTTGCGCCCGTCCCCGCGATGACCGGAATACGCCCGTCCGCCAGTTCCAGGGTCAGCATCACAACGTCGCCGTGCTCTTCGTGGCTCAGCGTAGCGGATTCACCGGTAGTCCCTACCGAAACGATCGCCGAGGTTCCATTGGCGACATGGTAATCAATGAGCTTCTTCATGCTTGACCGGCAGACATTACCTTTTTCATCCATCGGTGTAACAAGCGCGACAATACTTCCCGTGAACATGAGCCATCCTCTGTGCGAACAAGAGCCTCAATGTTACGTTTGGAACTGTAATAAAAGCAAGCGACCTGAGGCTCTCAGGCGGTTGTATGCATGTTTTTTTTATGCTTTCCTTAGGAAGACTTAACCACGCAAAGGAAGAACAGGTTTGACAACCTCATCACAACATTACCTGGTTATCACTGCGCTGGGTGCTGACAGGCCGGGTATCGTGAATACCATCACTCGCCACGTGAGCAGCTGCGGCTGCAACATCGAAGACAGCCGGCTGGCTATGCTTGGCGAAGAGTTCACGTTCATCATGCTGCTTTCCGGAACATGGAATGCCATTACCCTCATCGAATCTACCCTGCCGCTGAAAGGCGCAGAGCTGGATTTACTGATTGTGATGAAGCGCACCACCGCGCGCCCGCGTCCGGCTCTGCCTGCCACGGTCTGGGTACAGGTTGAAGTGCCTGATTCACCTCATCTGATTGAACGTTTTACGGCGCTGTTTGACAGCCATCAGATGAACATTGCCGAACTGGTTTCCCGCACACAGCCGGGCGATGAAAACGCAATCCCGACGCTGTTTATTCAAATTACCGCACACAGCCCTGCCTCGCAGGATGCGTCAAATATCGAGCAAGCGTTCAAAGCCCTCTGTACAGAATTACACGCGCAAGGCAGTATAAGCGTCGTCGATTATTCGCAGCACGAACAGGATGGAGTTGAGTAATGAACCCACTGAAAGCCGGTGATATCGCACCGAAATTTAGCTTACCGGATCAAGACGGCGAGCAAGTAAATTTGACCGACTTCCAGGGACAGCGTGTTCTGGTCTATTTCTACCCGAAAGCCATGACCCCGGGCTGTACCGTACAGGCCTGCGGTCTACGCGACAACATGGATGAGTTGAAAAAGGTCGGTGTGGAAGTGCTGGGCATCAGCACCGATAAGCCAGAGAAGCTGTCACGTTTTGCGGAAAAAGAGCTGCTGAACTTCACGCTGCTTTCCGATGAAGACCACCAGGTTTGCGAGCAGTTTCGCGTCTGGGGTGAGAAGTCCTTTATGGGCAAAACGTACGACGGTATTCACCGTATCAGCTTCCTGATTGGCGCTGACGGTAAAGTTGAGCACGTGTTTGATGATTTCAAAACCAGCAACCACCACGACGTGGTGTTGAAGTGGCTGAAAGAGAACGCGTGATCATTTTAGTGCCGGGTGGCGCTGCGCTTACCCGGCCTACAAGGTATATGCAAAACGGTAGCGCATGCTACCGTTTTTAGTGTTTGCCCCCCTCTCCCCGTGGGAGAGGGTTGGGGTGAGGTCATCAGCCCGCACTAAATCTACTTATCTTCCACCGCCGGCACATCCGGCCACGCGTGGACCACGGCTTTAATCAGCGTCGCCAGCGGAATGGCGAAGAATACCCCCCAGAATCCCCACAGCCCGCCGAAAATCACCACTGACAGGATAATCACCAGCGGATGCAGGTTAACGGCTTCTGAGAACAGCACCGGTACCAGCAGATTTCCGTCCAGTCCCTGAATAATCAGGTATACGGCGAAACAGCTCCAGAACTCCGTACCCAGACCAAACTGGAACAGCGCCACCCCCACAACCGGAATGGTCACCACAAACGCGCCGATATACGGGATCAGAACCGAGAATCCGACCAGCACCGCCAGCAGCAACGAGTAGTTCAGCCCGAAGATCACGAAGCCAATCCAGGTCGCCACGCCCACCACAATCATCTCCAGCACTTTGCCGCGAATGTAGTTGGTGATCTGCTGGTTCATCTCCTGCCAGACCTGACCGGCGAGACCGCGATTGCGCGGCAGCACGCGGCGCACCGCGTTCAGCATCTGCTCTTTATCTTTGACCAGGAAAAACACCATTAGCGGCACGAGAACAAGGTAAACCGCCAGCGTCAGCAACCCCACCAGCGAGGCCAGAGAGTATTTCACCACCGAATCACCCATGGTCATGATGCGGGCGCGCATGTTTTCGGCCATCGCATCGATAATCCCGGCGTCCATCAGCGCAGGATAGCGGCGCGGCAGCGTGGCGGCAAAATCAGACAGTTTATTCAGCATGCCGGGCATATCACGGATCAGGTAGATCCCCTGTTGCCAGGCGATGGGCATCACCACGAAGGACATCAGCAGCAGAATACCGACAAACAGCACCAGGACAATGCTGGTCGCCCAGCGGCGGGAACAGCCGATATGTTCCAGACGCGCGGTGGGCCACTCCAACAGATACGCCAGTACAATCGCCACCAGTAGCGGTGCCAGCAGGCCACTAAAGAAGAACAGGATACCGAATCCGGCAACCAGAATGACCAGCAAAGCAATGGCTTCCGGGTCGCTAAACCGACGCCGATACCACTGCATTAACATTTCGAGCATACAACCCTTCCCTGAATCGAATGGCGGGAGTGAGACGGTGAATTGTATCTAACTGTCACAAAAAAGACTTTCCTTTTTGTTTCACTGTCAGGTTTCGCAAAACCCTGATGAATGGGATTTTCTTCATCTCTTAACACGGCTACACTCGCAGAGCAGCGGAGATGAACGTTATGCGGGTTCATCGGTCAAATTAGCACATCCAAAATACAGGACAGTGGTTATGTTCAGGCAGTTGAGAAAAACACTGGTTGCGACACTGATTGCCGCCGTGACGGTGGGTCAGGTGTTGCCCGCTTTCGCTGACTCGTCCGATTCATTGCCGGACATGGGCACCACGGCAGGAAGCACGCTCTCCATCGGGCAGGAGATGCAGATGGGTGATTATTACGTACGCCAGCTGCGCGGCAGTGCTCCGCTGATTAACGACCCTTTGCTGGTGCAGTACATCAACGGTCTGGGGATGCGGCTGGTGGCGCACGCCGACTCGGTAAAAACGCCCTTCCATTTCTATTTAATCAATAACGACGAAATCAACGCCTTCGCCTTCTTTGGCGGGAACGTGGTGCTGCATTCGGCGCTGTTCCGTTATTCCGATAACGAAAGCCAGCTGGCGTCCGTCATGGCGCACGAAATTTCGCACGTCACCCAGCGCCATCTGGCGCGTGCGATGGAAGATCAGAAGCGTAACGCCCCCCTGACCTGGGTGGGCGCGCTGGGTTCCATTTTGCTGGCGATGGCCAGCCCGCAGGCCGGGATGGCGGCGCTTACCGGGACGCTGGCGGGGACGCGTCAGGGGATGATCAGCTTTACCCAGCAGAACGAGCAGGAAGCAGACCGCATCGGCATTCAGGTTTTACAGCGTTCCGGCTTTGACCCGCAGGCCATGCCGAGCTTCCTGGAAAAACTGCTCGACCAGGCACGCTACTCGTCGCGCCCGCCTGAAATTCTGTTGACCCACCCGCTGCCGGAAAGCCGACTCTCGGATGCCCGTAACCGTGCCAACCAGATGCGTCCGGTCGTGGTGCAGTCTTCGCAGGATTTCTACATGGCCAAAGTGAGAACGCTTGGCATGTACAACTCCGGACGTAATCAGCTCACCAGCGATCTGCTGGACGCGCTGGCGAAAGGCAACGTGCGCGAGAAAAACGCGGCGCAGTATGGTCAGGCGCTCCAGGCGATGGAGGCCAGCAAGTACGATGAAGCGCGTAAAGCGCTACAGCCGCTGCTGGCGTCGGCGCCTGACAATCCATGGTATCTTGACCTCGCCACCGATATCGATCTGGGGCAGAAAAAAGCGACCGATGCGATCAATCGTCTGAAAGGGGCGAAAGACATTCGCAACAATCCGGTATTGCAGCTTAACCTGGCGAACGCCTACCTACAGGGCGGCCAGCCCGGCGAGGCGGTGACCATTCTGAACCGCTACACCTTTAACAATAAAGATGACCAGAACGGCTGGGAACTGCTCGCCCAGGCCCAGGGGCAACTGGGTAACCGCGATCAGGAGCTGGCCGCGCGTGCGGAAGGCCTGGCGCTGGCGGGTCGCCTCGATCAGGCCATTTCCCTGTTGAGCAGCGCCAGCTCACAGGTGAAGCTTGGCAGCCTGCAACAGGCCCGCTACGATGCGCGAATCGACCAGCTGCGCGGCCTGCAACAACGCTTTAAGCCGTACGAGAAGATGTAATAAAGGAGAAGTCATGACAGACGCGGTAAAAATTTACCATAACCCTCGCTGCTCCAAGAGCCGCGAGACGCTGAATCTGCTGAAGTCTAACGGCATCGATCCGGAAGTGGTGTTGTATCTGGAGACGCCGCCGGATGCGCAGACGATCCGCCAGCTGCTGAAGATGCTTAACATGGGCAGCGCACGCGACCTGATGCGTCAGAAAGAAGATCTGTATAAGTCGCTTAATCTGAACGATACCAGTCTCACTGAAGATCGGCTGATTCAGGCGATGGTCGACAATCCTAAGCTGATTGAGCGCCCGATTGTCGTGGCGAACGGCAAGGCGCGTATAGGCCGTCCACCGGAAGACGTGCTCGGGATCGTCTAATCGTTACGCCGCAGCGCTTCCAGAAACGCCTGCGGCGTACGCTCTCCCAGCTTTTTCTGCGCTTTTCCCCGGTTGTAAAACTCACACAGTTGGATCAACAGCGCTCCCGCCGGTTCACTGTTCACCCGCGGAATGATCTCACGTAACGGCACGGTGGCCTGAAGGGCAAGATAATACTGTGAATGCACTTTTACGGTGACGTTATGCTCCGGCAAGTTCACTGCCAGCCCAAAAGTCTCAACAGATTGAATATCAGCCGGACAGGCAGCCAGCACCTCGTTCGTCCAGCGGGTCAGCAACTGCGGCGAGACACCGGCATAAAGCCGGGCGTAGCACCAGCCGCTAACGGGTTCACGCGCCCAGAGCAGGTGTTGCTCCCCACCGTCGTCCATATGCAGCGATAGCGGCTGATGATGCAGAAGTAGCTTCTGCGGCATGATACCGGCCTTCAGCGCCTTTTTGCCCTGCAACGACGCCCCCTTTTGTCTTACCGAAGCCGGTTTGAGGTAGCGGTTCAGGGTCGCGCGGGAAACGGCGATCCCGAGTCCGTCATTCACCAGCAGCAGCAGTTCATCCAGCGGTGCACCGGTGATATCACGCAGAGCATTTATCAGTGCTGCCTGCTCTTGTCTCAACGCTTTATGTATCACTTTTGGCGTGGTGTGGTTATCCGAAACCTGGTCGCGGTTGCGCCAGCGCCTGACGGTGGTGACCGAGATACCCAACTCAACGGCAAGCTCTCTGTCGCTTTTATCTGACTGCTGAAGATAACGACGGATACGCGGTGTGGTGGTGGCGTTGGCATGCAGTTTGATTTCCATCGCGTCTCTCTCCGCAACTAATCTTATGAGATTTATATCAGAGCAGCGAATGCTTTGTGACCGATTTCACCTTTCGCTCGCCGCGCTTCACTGATAATCCACAGACATAACATAAACAACACCTCTCAATCTTGTACGGAGTTCACAATGAACAATGTTCTGGGATTTCTTGAAGCAAAACTGATGCCGCTGGCGGCGAAAACGGCCCAGCAGCGTCATCTTGGGGCCATTCGTGGGGCCTACGTTTCATTCATGCCGTTTATCATCGTCGGCTCCATCCTGCTGGTGATCTCCTCCTTCCCGAATCAGGCCTATCAGCAGTTTATGTCTCAGGCCTTTGGTGAGAGCTGGAGTGCGATTATAGAGATCCCGTTTAACGCGGTGTTCTCAACCATGTCGCTGTTTATCAGCTTCCTGGTGGCCTACCG
The DNA here is from genome assembly GCF_000492855.1 of Enterobacter sp. MGH 38. Classification (NCBI taxonomy): domain Bacteria; kingdom Pseudomonadati; phylum Pseudomonadota; class Gammaproteobacteria; order Enterobacterales; family Enterobacteriaceae; genus Enterobacter; species Enterobacter sp. MGH 38. The sequence continues at coordinate 2,340,044 of NZ_KI535608.1, forward strand.
CCTGGCTGAGCATTATGGCGAGGACCGCATCTCCTGCGGCATCCTGGCGCTGGTCGCGTTTCTGATCCTGACGCCCTTTATCAAAGTGGCGGAAAACGGCGGCATTACCGTGATGCCGGTGGAGTGGATTGGCAGCAAAGGGCTGTTCGTGGCGATGATCGGTTCCCTGCTGTGGACGGAACTGTTCTGCTGGCTGAAGCGCAAAAAGCTGGTCATCAAAATGCCGGACGGCGTGCCTCCTGCGGTGCAGGAGTCGTTCGCGGCCCTGATCCCGGCCCTGCTGGTGATGATTCTGGTGCTGCTTATCCGCATCATCTTTGAAAACACCCACTACCACACCATCCACCAGTTTATTTATGAAGTGGTTGCCACCCCGGTGCGCCACTACGGCACCTCTTATTTCGGGGCGCTGATGACCGTATTCAGCATCACCATTCTGTGGTCAGTGGGCATTAACTCAGGTTCGATGATCAACGGGATTATTCGTCCGCTGTGGATGGAGAACCAGACCGACAACATCGCCGCGATTCAGGCGGGAACGACGCCGCCGCACATCATCACCGAACAGTTTTTTGACATGATCTGGATGGGCGGCGCGGGCGCCACGCTGTCGCTGGTGATTGCGATGCTGATTTTCGCCCGCAGCAAAAACATGCGCGAAGTGGCGCGCCTCGGTGCGGGTGCCTCGGTGTTTAACATCAACGAACCGATTCTCTTTGGCCTGCCGGTGATCATGAACCCAATCATGCTCATCCCGTTCAATCTGGTGCCGCTGGTGCTGGTCACCGTGCAGTATGCGGCGATGAAAATTGGTGCGGTCGCCGTCACCACCGGGGTGTTTATCCCCTGGACGCTGCCGCCGGTTATTAGCGGCTTTATCGTCACCGGGCACCTGAGCGGCAGCGTGATGCAGCTGATCAACCTGCTGATTGGCGCCATGCTGTACCTGCCTTTCATGCGTATCCTGGATAAACAGTACCGCGCGGCGGAAATAGCCAGCGTTACGCAAACCGACACCACCCTTGCAAAACAGGAGTAAAGCATGTGGGGAATTATCGCAACCTGGCGAATGGCGCTTGAAGGCGTCACGGAATCTGCGTCTGCGCTGGCTGCGGGCAAACCGGTCGCTGCGGCGGTAGTGGATGCCGTCGCCGCCGTCGAGGACTTTCCGCTGTATAAATCCGTCGGCTACGGCGGGCTGCCGACAGAGAACGGCGAGGTGGAGCTGGACGCGGCCTATATGGACGGCGACACGCTGGCGTTCGGCGCCGTGGGCAATCTGGTGGATATCGCCAACCCGGTGCGCGTGGCGCACGCGCTCAGCCGTCAGCGCTATAACAGCCTGCTGGTCGGCCAGGGCGCGCGCGAATGGGCGCTGAGTCAGGGCTTTGCCGATAAAACCATGCTCACGGATCGCGCCATGCAACACTACCGTAAGCGCTGCCGCGAAACGCTGGATAAGGGGTTAAGCCCCTACGACGGACATGACACCGTCGGCATCATCGGCCTCGATAAACAGGGCTCGATGAGCGTCGCCACTTCCACCAGCGGCCTGTTTATGAAAAAACGCGGTCGCCTCGGTGACTCACCCATCATCGGCTCCGGCTTTTACTGCGACAGCGAAACCGGCGCGGCCACCGCCACGGGCGTCGGTGAAGATCTGATGAAGGGCTGTACCAGCTACGAAATCGTTCGCCGGATGGCGCAAGGCATGACGCCGCAGCAGGCGGCGGATTCGGTCGTGTTCGAACTGGAAGACAAACTGATGTCGCGCTTCGGTCGCGCGGGCGATCTCTCCGTGGTGTGCATGAACAGCAAAGGAGAATTTGGCGCCGCGACCAACATCAAAACCTTCTCGTTCGTGGTGGCGACGGCTCGCCAGCCCCTCACCGTTTTCCGTACTGAACGCCTGCGGGACAAAACGCACTATCACGCGGTAGATGAGGAGTGGATGCAGGCCTATGCCGCGCGGATCTGCGCACCGATTGAGGAGTTATGATGATCACGTACCAGTTTATCAACGCGCTTTCAGACGCGAAGCCGCAGAGCCATTTGATTGCGCGCGCTGACAGTTCCCTGTTACCGGATAGCGCTCTTATCGCTGAAATGCGCCAGCAGAGCACCGTCGCGGACGCGCGCTTTGGCTGCGCGCCGTTTGCCCGCATCACTCTGTTGCCGGATGCGCTCTGGCATGACGCCCTGACCGAAGGGTTGATCACGGCCCTGCGACCGCTGCTTACCGCCCCCGCCAGCGCCGAACTCGTGCTGGACGTGACGGATATCGACGATGTGGTGCTGGCGCAGGTACTGCGTTTTCTCTTTAATCAGGCGCACATGCTCAGTGACCTGAAGCTGAAGAAGACGGACGAAGCGCTGCGTCTTACCTGCATCACTGCCCTCTGCCTGCCGGAACAGCAGGCGAAGCTGGAGACGACCTTCCGCCAGCAGCAGGCCATTGCGCTCGGCATGGTTGCGGCACGACGTCTGGCGGATATGCCGTCCGACCGCTGTACGCCGCAGTTTGTGGTGGAAGAGGCGCAAAAACTGTGTGCCGCCAGCCCTGCCCTGCGCTGCGAGGTGTTGGATGAAAAGCAAATTGTTGAGCAGGGGCTGGGGCTACTGCACGCCGTTGGCAAAGGGGCGACCTGCCCGCCTCGCCTGCTGGCTATTCACTATAACGGCGTGTCTGATGGCCCGGTGCGCTGCTACGTGGGAAAAGGCATTACCTTTGACACCGGCGGCCTGTGGCTGAAGGAAGGCGCGGGCATGTACACCATGAAATATGACATGTGCGGCGCGGCTAACGTGCTCGGGCTGATGCTGACCGTTGCGGAGCAGAAATTACCCGTGCGCATCATGGGCGTGCTGGCGCTGGCGGAAAACGCCATCGGCCCCGACGCCATGCAGCCCGGCACGGTGGCAACAGCCTGCAACGGCATTACGGTGGAAATCAACAACACCGATGCCGAGGGCCGGCTGGTGCTGGCAGACGCTATCGCCTGGGCGAGTCAGCGCCATCCGCAGGCGCATTATATTATTGATATGGCGACCTTAACCGGAGCGGTGGTGAAAGCGCTGGGGTATGAGCTGAGCGGGCTGATGACCCAGGATGAGCCGTTGCGTCAGGCACTGACGCTCGCGGGCAAACGGAGCGGCGACGAGGTGTGGTCCCTGCCGCTGGATGCGAGGCTGAGAAAGCAAACCGACAGCGCGATTGCCGATCTGTGCAACACGCCGACCAACAATGCGGCGATCAGCGCCTCGGCGGCGTGGCTGCTGCACCATTTCTGCCCGCCGACTATTCCGTGGGCGCATCTGGATATCAGCGGGACGGCGCTGTGGCGAGAAAACGGACGGAGCGTGGCGTCGGGAAGACCGATTCCGCTGCTGGTGGAGCACTTGTTGGGGGATCTTTAGCCGGGTGGCGGCTGCGCCTTACCCGGCCTGCAAGGTATGACGGGTTTTCGTAGGCCCGGTAAGCGCAGCGCCACCGGGCAAAAAACTCAAAGCTTAAGAATATCTTTCACAAACGGAATGGTCAGCTTGCGCTGGGCGGTGATGGAGGCGCGATCGAGCTGATCGAGCGTATCAAAGAGCGTGCGCATCTCCCGATCCAGACGCTTGAGCAGGAAGCGCCCTACGTCTTCCGGCAGTTCAAATCCGCGCAGTCTGGCGCGCAACTGAAGTGCCTGGAGTTTGTCTTCATCCGACAGCGGTTGCAGCTTGTAGATTTGCCCCCAGTCCAGACGAGACGCCAGATCCGGCAGCCCCAGATTGAGCTGGCGCGGCGGACGATCGCCGGTGATCAGCAGCCGGGTTTTGCCCGACTCCAGAATGCGGTTGTAGAGGTTAAAGATCGCCATTTCCCACGGTTCGTCCCCCGCCACGCATTCGATATTATCGATGCAGACCAGGGAGAGATGTTCCATGCCCTCCAGCACCTCAGGCACAAACCAGGTGCGTTTATCCAGCGGCACATAGCCTACCGCGTCACCGCGCGCCGAAAGCTCCGCACAGGCGGCATGCAGCAGGTGGCTGCGTCCCGCGCCTTCGCGTGACCAGATATAGATGTATCCGCTGTGTTCCTGGCGCAGCACGTTTTGCAGTGCAGCCAGTAAAGAGGGGTTATCACCCGGCCAGAAACTCGCGAAAGTTTCATCGTCAGGGAGATAAAGTGGCAGAGAGAGCTGTGCCGGTCCGTTCAGAAATACCTCAACCAGAGATCTTACATAAAATCGGAATGGAGTTTAACACGGAACCTGCAAGGAGAGAACCGGGCGATCCTTCGCCCGGCATGACGATCAATGTGGCGCTTTTTCGCTGTCGTCCGCGTCCAGCACCACCTCTTCCGGGCGGATCACCGAGATCAGCTTGAAAATCAGGCTCAGGCCGACGCCGACGATGGTCGCCAGCGCCATACCCTTCAGCTCTGCCGCGCCGATGTGCACCTTCGCGCCGCTCACGCCGATAATGAGGATAACGGAGGTCAGGATCAGGTTCTGCGCCTTGCTGTAATCCACTTTGGATTCAATCAGCACGCGAATACCGGAGGCACCGATCACCCCGTACAGCAGCAGAGAAACGCCGCCCATCACCGGCACCGGGATAATCTGGATCGCTGCCGCCAGTTTACCAACGCAGGAGAGCAGAATGGCGATGATCGCCGCGCCGCCGATAACCCAGGTGCTGTAGACGCGGGTGATCGCCATTACGCCGATATTCTCACCGTAAGTCGTGTTTGGCGTGGAGCCGAAGAAACCAGAGATGATGGTGGAGAAACCGTTGGCAAACATGGAGCGATGCAGGCCCGGGTCGCGGATCAGGTCGCGCTTCACGATGTTCGCCGTCACCACCAGGTGGCCGACGTGCTCAGCAATCACCACCAGCGCGGCAGGCAGAATGGTGAAAATGGCGAACCATTCAAAGCGCGGGGTGTAGAAGGTTGGCAGCGCGAACCAGTGCGCCTCGGCAATCGGGGTGGTATCCACAACGCCCATCACGAAGGAGAGCGCGTAACCCGCCAGCACGCCGATCAGGATTGGGATAATCGCCATAAAGCCGCGGAAGAGGACGGAACCGAATACCGTCACGCCCAGCGTCACCAGCGAAATAATAATGGTTTTAGAATCCGGTGACTGACCGTCCGCAGGCAGCAGCCCAGCCATGTTCGCCGCGACACCCGCCAGCTCCAGGCCGATGACGGCAACGATGGCCCCCATTGCCGCAGGCGGGAACATCACGTCCAGCCAGCCGGTACCGGCTTTCTTCACGATGAAGGAGACCAGGCAGAACAGCACGCCGCACATGATGAAGCCGCCCAGCGCGACCTCATAACCCAGCGGCAGCAACAGCAGTACCGGGGAGATAAACGCGAAGCTCGACCCGAGATAGGCCGGGATTTTGCCTTTACAGATGAAGAGGTAAAGCAGCGTACCGATGCCGTTAAACAGCAGCACGGTAGCCGGGTTAATGTGAAACAGGATTGGCACCAGCACGGTTGCGCCAAACATGGCGAACAGGTGCTGCAAACTAAGCGGGATTGTCTGTAAAAGCGGCGGTCTTTCACTCACCCCGATAGCACGGCGCGTCATAGTGTTTTCCTCTGAGTGTCATTGTTGGTTTTTATTCAAAAAAAAGCCGACTATCAAAGTCGGCTTCTTTATCGTTATTCGATTATTTAGTACCAAAAATCTTATCGCCGGCATCGCCGAGCCCCGGGATGATGTACCCGTGCTCGTTCAGTCCCTGGTCGACAGACGCGGTATAGAGTTCAACGTCCGGGTGCGCTTTTTCCAGCGCCGCGATACCTTCCGGCGCCGCAACCAGCACCAGCACTTTGATGCTGCTGCATCCCGCTTTTTTCAGCAGGTCGATGGTGGCGATCATCGAACCGCCGGTCGCGAGCATCGGGTCAACCACCAGCGCCATACGCTCATCAATGTTAGAGACCAGCTTCTGGAAGTACGGGACCGGCTCAAGCGTCTCTTCGTTACGGTAGATACCCACCACGCTGATACGCGCGCTTGGGACGTGCTCCAGCACGCCTTCCATCATGCCCAGACCCGCACGCAGGATTGGCACCACGGTAATTTTTTTACCTTTGATCTGCTCAACCTGTACCGGGCCGTTCCAGCCTTCGATGGTCACTTTTTCCGTTTCCAGATCAGAGGTCGCTTCGTAGGTCAGCAGGCTACCCACTTCAGAAGCCAGTTCGCGAAAACGCTTCGTGCTGATGTCATGCTCACGCATCAGGCCCAACTTGTGTTTAACGAGTGGGTGTTTCACTTCCACAATCTTCATTCTCTTTCTCCTCTGAGGTGGCATCCGCAAAAAAATCGCGGGATTATACCGCTTTTTTCGGATTAGGCCATACCCATCTTGCTTGACGTATATCAATCAAAGTGATTTAGAGACAAAAAAACCGGAGGCGAAGCTCCGGCTTGGGTGCGGGTTCTGCCCGGTGGCGCTGCGCTTACGCGGGCCTACGTGTAGTGTAGGTCGGGTAAGCGTTAGCGCCACCCGACAATTACAGGTTATCGCCGTTGCTGGCAATCACCTGCTTATACCAGTCGAACGATTTCTTCTTGCTGCGGTTCAGCGTGCCGTTACCTTCGTTATCTTTATCGACAAAGATAAAGCCGTAGCGTTTCTTCATCTCGCCGGTGCCGGCAGAGACCAGGTCGATACAGCCCCACGGCGTGTAGCCCATCAGATCCACGCCGTCTTCCACCACCGCTTTTTTCATCTCGCGGATGTGGGCGGAAAGGTAGTCAATGCGGTACTGGTCGTTCACCGTGCCGTCGCTCTCCTGCACGTCGATCGCGCCAAAGCCGTTTTCCACAATAAACAGCGGCAGCTGATAGTGATCCCAGAACCAGTTCAGGGAGTAGCGCAGCCCGACAGGATCGATCTGCCAGCCCCAGTCCGATTTCTGCACGTACGGGTTAGAAACCAGGCTCTTGCTCTCGTCGTAATCCAGCGTCGGATTATCCGCCGTCGCTTTGGTAGCGAAAGACATGTAGTAGCTGAACCCGATGTAATCCACGCAGCCCTGCGTCAGCGCCACTTTATCTTCTTCGGTAATATCCAGCGCGAAGCCGCGACGTTCAAAGTAGTTGAGCAGATGCTGCGGATACTTGCCGCGCACGTGAACGTCGGTGAACCAGTAGCGGCGATGCATGGCGTTCATCGCCATCATCATGTCGTCCGGGGCACAGGTCAGCGGATAGATGGGGCACATGGCAATCATGCAGCCAATTTGCAGTGACGGGTTGATCTCGCGCCCCGCCTTCACCGCCAGAGCACTGGCCACCAGCTCATAGTGCGCCGCCTGGAACATCACCGGCTCGCGATCTTCTCCCGGCGCATATTTCAGCCCGGAGTTGGTAAACGGCGCAAAGTCTTCGTGGAAGTTGGCCTGGTTGTTGATCTCGTTAAAGGTCATCCAGTACTTCACTTTATGCTGGTAGCGCTCAAAAACGACCTTCGCGAAGCGGACAAAGAAGTCGATCAGCTTACGGTTGCGCCAGCCGCCGTATTCCGTCACCAGGTGGAAAGGCATCTCGAAGTGGGAAAGCGTGATCACCGGCTCGATGCCGTGCTTCAGGCACTCGTCGAACAAATCGTCATAGAATTGGAGTCCCGCTTCGTTCGGCTCCAGCTCGTCGCCTTTCGGGAAGATACGCGTCCAGGCGATGGAGGTGCGAAAGCATTTGAACCCCATTTCGGCAAAGAGTTTGATGTCTTCTTTATAGCGGTGATAGAAGTCGATGGCTTCGTGGTTTGGGTAATTTTTCCCCTCCATCACGCCGTTGGTGATTTCACGCGGTACCCCATGGGCGCCTGCCGTCATGACATCAGCAACGCTCACGCCCTTGCCGCCCTCTTTCCAGCCGCCTTCAAGCTGGTGCGCCGCAACGGCCCCACCCCACAGAAAACCTGATTTAAATCCTGACATTCGCTATCCCTCATTCTGCGTTATTTTCTGCAAAAACAGTTACAGAAACCGGTTTCAGTTTGATGATGTGCAAACGGGATTGCCGTTGCAAGCAGATCGCCGAAACCGGTTTCATTTTCGTGAACAGAGTCAAGTTTGTTGCCCTGGACAGGCCGCACAGAAAAAAAGATCCCCGCGCCGAGAATAGGCTCGCAAACGTTTGCCTGGACTGTTAGAATTGCGCCGATTTTTCTTACTAGCTATGCAATCGCGTGGGGATTTAAGCCGTGACCAACAAAACTTCTCTCAGCTACAAAGATGCCGGTGTTGATATTGACGCAGGTAATGCGCTGGTTGACCGAATCAAAGGTGTGGTGAAAAAAACCCGCCGCCCGGAAGTGATGGGTGGCCTGGGTGGATTCGGCGCACTGTGCGCGCTGCCGCAAAAATATCGTGAACCTGTGCTGGTCTCGGGTACGGATGGTGTCGGTACAAAACTGCGCCTGGCGATGGATCTTAAGCGTCACGATACGATTGGTATCGATCTGGTGGCGATGTGCGTCAACGACCTGGTGGTACAGGGCGCTGAGCCGCTGTTCTTCCTGGATTACTACGCGACCGGCAAGCTGGACGTGGATACCGCAGCCAGCGTCATTAACGGTATCGCCGAAGGCTGCCTGCAATCCGGCTGTGCGCTGGTCGGCGGTGAAACCGCAGAAATGCCTGGCATGTATCACGGTGAAGATTATGACGTCGCAGGCTTCTGCGTCGGCGTGGTAGAAAAATCAGAAATTATCGACGGCAGCAAAGTGGCTGACGGCGATGTGCTGGTTGCGCTGGCCTCCAGCGGTCCGCACTCCAACGGCTACTCTCTGGTGCGTAAGATCCTCGAAGTGAGCGGTTGCGACCCGCTGACCACCGAGCTGGACGGCAAACCGCTGGCCGATCACCTGCTGGCCCCGACCCGCATCTACGTGAAAAACGTGCTGGAGCTGATTGAGAACGTCGACGTGCACGCCATCGCTCACCTCACCGGCGGCGGCTTCTGGGAAAACATTCCGCGCGTACTGCCGGATAATACCCAGGCGGTGATCGACGCCTCCTCATGGCAGTGGCCGTCCGTCTTCAACTGGCTGCAAACCGCAGGCAACGTGAGCTCTCACGAAATGTACCGCACCTTTAACTGCGGCGTGGGCATGGTTATCGCCCTGCCCGCCAGCGAAGCGGATAAAGCGATTAAACTGCTGACAGAAAAAGGTGAAAACGCGTGGAAAATCGGTACGATTAAAGCTTCCGATTCCGAACAGCGTGTGGTCATTGAATGAAAAACATCGTGGTGCTCATTTCCGGCAACGGAAGCAATTTGCAGGCAATCATAGACGCCTGCAAACAGAAGAAAATCAATGGCACCATTCGGGCAGTATTCAGCAACAAGGCCGATGCATTCGGCCTTGAGCGCGCGCGGGAAGCGAACATTCCTGCGCACGCGCTGGAAGCCAGCCAGTTCGCCGGGCGTGAAGCCTTTGACCGTGAGCTGGTGCAGGAGATTGACGCCTACGCGCCTGACGTGGTGGTGCTGGCAGGCTACATGCGCATCCTGAGCCCGGCTTTTGTTGCACACTACGCCGGACGACTGCTCAATATCCACCCTTCCCTGCTGCCAAAATACCCCGGTCTGCACACCCATCGTCAGGTGCTGGAGAACGGCGATGAGGAGCATGGTACCTCCGTGCATTTCGTCACCGACGAGCTGGACGGCGGTCCGGTCATTTTGCAGGCAAAAGTACCGGTCTTTGACGGCGACAACGAAGACGACGTGACCGAACGTGTGCAGACGCAGGAACACGCCATTTATCCGCTGGTGGTAAGCTGGTTTGTCGATGGACGTCTGGAGATGCGCAACGGCGCAGCCTGGCTGGACGGCGTGAAGTTGCCCCCGCAGGGTTATGCTGCCGAAGAGTAGTGTGTTTGAATTGCCCGGCGGCGCTTCGCTTGCACGGGCCTACGGTCCCGTAGGTCGTGGTAAGCGCAGCGCCACCCGACATCCCCTCCCCCAACCCTCTAAATTCCCCAATAAAAAAATAACTGTCATACTTTTCTGGCACTGTTGGACATATCGTGGAAATGCTCGCCATAATAAGGACGAGACGGATTTACCACGTCCTGTGATTGAACTGGAGTGTGAGCTGTAATGGGTCAGGAAAAGTTATACATCGAGAAAGAGCTAAGCTGGTTAGCATTCAACGAACGTGTTCTTCAGGAAGCGGCCGATAAAACCAACCCGCTGATTGAACGTATGCGTTTTTTAGGCATCTATTCCAACAATCTGGATGAGTTCTACAAGGTTCGCTTCGCCGAACTGAAACGCCGAATCATCATCAGCGAAGAACAGGGCTTAAACTCCCACTCGCGACATCTGCTTGGAAAAATCCAGTCTCGCGTCATGAAAGCCGATCAGGAATTTGATGGCCTCTATAACGAGCTGCTGCTGGAAATGGCACGCAACCAAATCTTCCTGATCAACGAACGCCAGCTCTCCGCGAATCAGCAAAACTGGCTGCGCCACTATTTTAAACATTATCTGCGCCAGCATATCACCCCGATTCTGATCAACCGTGAAACCGATCTGGTGCAGTTCCTGAAAGATGACTACACCTATCTGGCGGTAGAAATCATTCGTGGTGAGACCATTAACTACGCGCTGCTGGAAATACCGTCTGATAAAGTCCCACGCTTTGTAAACCTGCCGCCGGAAACCCCGCGCCGACGTAAACCGATGATCCTGCTGGATAACATCCTGCGCTACTGCCTGGACGATATCTTCAAAGGCTTCTTCGATTACGACGCGCTCAACGCCTACTCTATGAAGATGACCCGTGACGCCGAGTACGATCTGGTGCATGAGATGGAAGCCAGCCTGATGGAGCTGATGTCTTCCAGCCTCAAGCAGCGCCTGACGGCGGAGCCGGTGCGGTTTGTCTATCAGCGTGATATGCCGGACGCAATGGTGGAGATGCTGCGCGATAAGCTGACCATCTCCCGCTACGACTCCATTATTCCCGGCGGGCGTTACCACAACTTTAAAGATTTCATTGGCTTCCCGAACGTCGGCAAAGCCAATCTGGTGAACAAACCGCTGCCGCGCCTGCGCCATATCTGGTTCGATAAGTTCCGCAACGGGTTCGACGCCATCCGCGAACGGGATGTACTGCTCTACTATCCGTATCATACCTTTGAGCACGTGCTGGAATTGCTGCGTCAGGCCTCATTCGATCCGAACGTGCTGGCGATTAAAATCAATATTTATCGCGTGGCGAAAGATTCCCGCATCATCGATGCGATGATCCACGCGGCGCACAACGGCAAGAAAGTGACCGTGGTAGTTGAGCTCCAGGCTCGCTTCGACGAAGAGGCCAACATCCACTGGGCGCGCCGACTGACGGAAGCGGGCGTGCACGTCATCTTCTCCGCGCCGGGGCTGAAAATTCACGCCAAGCTGTTCCTGATCTCCCGTAAAGAGGGTGACGACGTGGTGCGCTACGCCCATATCGGTACCGGGAACTTTAACGAGAAAACCGCGAGAATCTACACCGACTATTCGCTGCTGACTGCCGATGCCCGCATCACCAACGAAGTGCGTCGGGTGTTCAACTTCATTGAGAACCCGTACCGCCCGGTGAGCTTCGATTATCTGCTGGTGTCACCGCAGAACTCACGGCGCCTGCTGTACGATATGATCGACAAAGAGATTGCCAATGCGCAGAACGGCTTGTCGTCCGGCATCACGCTGAAGCTTAACAATCTGGTGGACAAAGGGCTGGTGGACCGCCTGTACGCGGCCTCCAGCTCTGGCGTTCCGGTAAATCTGCTCATTCGCGGCATGTGCTCGCTCATTCCGGAACTGGAAGGCATTAGCGATAACATCCGCGTGATCAGCATTGTGGATCGCTATCTTGAACACGATCGCGTCTATATTTTCGATAACGCCGGTGATAAGCGCGTATACCTCTCGTCCGCCGACTGGATGACGCGTAACATTGATTACCGTATTGAAGTGGCGGCACCGCTGCTGGATCCTCGCCTGAAGCAGCGTATCCTGGACATTATCGAGATCCTGTTCAGCGATACGGTGAAAGCACGTTATATCGACAAAGAACTCAGTAATCGCTATGTACCGCGCGGCAATCGCCGTAAAGTGCGCTCGCAGCTGGCGATTTACGATTACATTAAATCACTTGAGCAACCCGATTAACCTATGCCAATAAACGATAATACCCCACGCCCGCAGGAGTTCGCTGCGGTCGATCTTGGCTCAAACAGTTTCCATATGGTCATCGCCCGCGAGGTGGATGGCGCGATGCAGATCATCGGTCGTCTGAAGCAGCGTGTGCATCTGGCCGATGGTCTCGACGCACGTAACATGCTGAGCGAAGAGGCTATGGAGCGCGGGCTGAACTGCCTGTCGCTGTTCGCAGAACGTCTGCAAGGCTTTTCACCGTCCAGCGTCTGCATCGTTGGAACGCATACGCTACGACAGGCGCTGAACGCGCCGGAATTTCTTAAGCGCGCGGAAAAGGTTATCCCCTACCCGATTGAGATCATCTCCGGTAACGAAGAAGCGCGCCTGATTTTTATGGGCGTGGAGCATACGCAGCCGGAAAAAGGCCGCAAGCTGGTGATTGATATCGGCGGTGGCTCCACGGAACTGGTGATTGGCGAAGACTTCGAGCCGCGTCTGGTGGAAAGCCGCCGTATGGGCTGCGTCAGCTTCGCGCAGATGTATTTCCCGGGCGGCGTCATCACCCGCGAAAACTTCCAGCGCGCGCGCATGGCCGCCGTACAAAAACTGGAAAATCTGGCCTGGCAATACCGTATTCAGGGCTGGAACGTGGCGCTGGGCGCATCAGGGTCGATTAAAGCGGCCCATGAAGTGCTGCTGGCGATGGGTGAAAAAGACGGGTTTATTACGCCTGAGCGCCTGGTGAAACTCACCGAAGAGGTGCTTAAGCATAAGAGCTTCGACGCCCTGAGTTTGCCGGGTCTGTCCGACGAACGTAAAGCCGTGTTCGTACCGGGGCTGGCGATCCTCTGCGGCGTGTTTGACGCGCTGGCGATCAAAGAGCTGCGTCTCTCTGACGGCGCCCTGCGTGAAGGCGTGCTGTATGAGATGGAAGGACGTTTCCGTCATCAGGATATTCGCAGCCGTACCGCGCAGAGCCTGGCCAACCAGTACAACATCGACCGTGAACAGGCGAAGCGCGTTCTCGAAACCACGGTGCAGATGTACGAGCAGTGGGAGGAGCAAAATCCTAAGCTGGCGCATCCGCAGCTGGCCGCACTGTTAAAATGGGCCGCCATGCTGCACGAGGTGGGGCTGAACATTAACCACAGCGGAATGCATCGCCATTCAGCCTATATTCTGCAAAACAGCGATCTGCCTGGCTTCAACCAGGAGCAGCAAACCATGATGGCGACGCTGGTCCGCTATCACCGCAAAGCCATCAAGCTCGACGATCTGCCGCGCTTTACGTTGTTTAAGAAAAAGCAGTTCCTGCCGCTCATTCAGCTGTTGCGCCTGGGCGTATTGCTCAATAATCAGCGACAGGCGACCACCACGCCGCCGACGCTGAAGCTAAAAACGGATGACTATCACTGGACGCTGAGCTTCCCGCACGACTGGTTCAGCCAGAACGCGCTGGTACTGCTGGATCTGGAAAAAGAGCAGCAGTACTGGGAAGCGGTCACCGGCTGGCTGTTGAAGATTGAAGAAGAGAGTTCTGAGGCGGCAGCGTAACGGCTCAGGCGCTCTCCTGAGAAGGCTCCGTGTCGAGCAACGTATCAAGCTCAGCCGGCAACCCAATCAAATAACCCTGCACATAATCGATACCTAGCGCGTGCACCGCGCTACGTATCTCTTCTGTTTCCACATATTCCGCCACCACCAGCATTTTCTTCATCCGGGCCAGATGGCAAATAGAAGCCACAATCTGGTAATCCAGGCTGTTGCTGACAATATTGCGAATAAAACCGCCGTCGATTTTGAGGATGTCGGCGTCCACGCTTTTTAACCGCGCATAGCTGGCGTAGCCGGTGCCAAAATCATCAATGGCGATCCGGATGCCCATTTTTTGTAATTTCCTGAGGGTAGACGCCGCCAGATCCGCATGACCAAAGGCGCTGCTTTCGGTCACTTCAAAGATCAACTGCCATGCTTCAACGGCGTATTTGGCTAACAGGCGGCTCACTTCAAGCGGGAACTGCGCCCGGTAGACGGTAGAAGGTGCGAGGTTGATCGCAAAGCGCTGGCCCGGCAACCGCTGGCGGTGCTGTGCCAGGAAACTCAACGTACGCTCCAGTACCCATAAATCGACACGCGACGATAAACCAAACTCCTGTGCTATGGGCAGGAACTGTTCGGGAAAGATCAGCGCCCCATTATCATCACGCATTCGCAGCAGCACCTCGTGATAACAATCGCCGCGCAGCCCGCGAACGGGTTGAACCAGCAGGGTAAAAGCGTCCTGCTCCAGCGCGGCCTGTAAACGGCTCATCATCGCGACCTTATCTTTCAGGCTACGCTGCAAGTGAACAGCCCCGCGCTGCTGAAGATTTTCCGGGTGGTTGGTAGAAAGGGAGAGATCGGCCACGATGCCCAGCTCCCCCAGCACCAGATAGAGGTGATTGACGGGTGAGCGCACATAGCAATAGCTTATGCCGACCTGAGGCTGTACCGGCATACCATCCCAGACAAAAACGAACTGCTTGATATGCTCGTCCAGCGTCTCAATGCGCTGTTGATGCGACTCCGCATCCAGACGCACCGCCATGTCATACCCGGTGAGGTGATAGACTCGCTCATTGGGCTGTAGAGTGCCGTTTATCCATTGCGCCAGCTGCTGTTTATACTGGATCCGCAGCATCACGCCGTAATTGCGTCCCAGTACCTCCAGCTCGGGCACGCGCAGTAAACAGAGCGCTGACCACGGATGACTGGCCAGCTCGCGCGACAGCGCCCGCAGGTTGGGCATATGCACCACCGGATCGAGAAAAGCCTGACTGCGGGAGCGAATATTGATGGCGCGCTGGCGTGTCGCCAGCATCGACATGTACGTCACAACGAAGGAAAAGACCAGATAGCTGGATGAGGTGATCGCCAGCTGAATGCCATACCCCTCTTGCACCGGAATGTAGTGATAAAAAAAGTGAATCGACACCAGCAGGACCGGCGTCCAGATGAGTGACATCAGCTTGTAGCCAAAGCGCATCGCCCCCCAGAGCATCACGGGCATCAGCAGGGACAAGGTGTAGTTGGTACTGAAAATGGAACTGTTTGCATTCATGGGCAGCAGCAGCATGACCAGCAACCCGCCCAGGGCTAAAAACCACACCACAAACTCAACGGCCGTCACCTTTTTGTCTATTTGCGCGCGGAGCTGGGACATCAGTCCCTTGATATAGCGCGGATGCCGTATCAGGCGGATCAGCAGGTAGCTTAGCGGCACGCCCGTCAGCCCGCTCACCAGTAGCCCCTGATAGTTAATAAGTGTCCGAATATTGAGGGGATTTAGTCCCGCGAGGCTCTGGCGGCTCTCATAAATGCCGAGATAAACCGCAAACTGAAACAGCACCAGAAAAAGCGTTGCCGGACAAAATACCTGCCAGAAAATACGCTGCCCCATCAGGCGTATGTCACCGTAAGCGGTCATATTACGCCGGGGCGCAAATACGCGATAACCGCCCCAGCTGAGCACCAGAGGAACGATAAAATGCAGAATGCCAGCCACGGTTTCAAATAACCCAACGGAGGGGTAATAACGTAAAAATAGCGATACCACCACCCCGGGGAGGGCTTCCAGGCCAAAGAACAACATCAGCGCCAGCAGAAAAGAGAGCGGGAGATAATAGAGCGCAACGATACCGTCGCCCAGCTGCGTTAAGGTATTAGCCACACTTAGTACCGGGAGTAACACGACGGGTAAAATAAGAGGAAGTGCCCACCAGCGGTCTTTATTTTGCTTCAGGATGTGGTGAATATTCATAGATGCTCGTTTACAACCCTTGCGCTCCAGAGGGTAAAGGAAGACAGGCATCCAACCTGACGTACACGTTGCCCGGAAAATTCCTGGCAAGCACAGTGGAGGAGGGATTTTAAATATCAACGACGGGATGCGGTTGACCTAAATCAAATTAATTTATCTGAATAAACCTTTCTTACGTTTTTTTTGAATATTTTTCCTGTAATTATCAATGCGATAAATAAAAGCGTTGTTTTTAATAACATAAATTAATGTAAGCATTGACGGTATTTTACATTTCGCCGAATTGACCCAGACTTGCGGCTGTGCCTTAATAGCCGTATCGCCCAAAAGGGTATACTCAGGAAAAGAAAGTGAGTCAGGCTACGCGTATGCGAAAACGACATCGATTTAACACCCGGATGACCCGCATCATACTGCTCATCAGTTTCCTGTTTTTCTTTGGCCGCTTTGTTTATTCCTCCATTGGCGCCTGGTATCACCATCAGGACAAAATTCAGTCGCAGCAATCAGGCCTCGTTGTGGATTCGCCCGAGCGCTAACGTCCATGTTCACGCTGTAACAGCCGAATAATTACCGTCATCCCTTTGCTGAGGATCTTATCCTGACGCATCACTATCGCCAGTTGCCGGCGCAGAACGGGCGTTAACGATTGAACGCGTAATCCCTCCCGGTCGTCGGCATGCTCCACCGCCATTCGCGGCACAATACTGTAGCCCAGCCCTGCACGTACCATGCGTTTGATGGCCTCAATACTGCCAAGCTGCATAACCGGTGAGACGGCTAGTCCGCGGGCTTCAAACCAGCCGTCAATCAACGTTCGCGTACCGCTGCCCGACTCAAACGCAATGAGCGGCTGAGCGTATAAAGAGTCTGGCGTAAACTGCTCCCCTTCTTCCGGCTGAACCTGCGCGCCAATCCAGACAAACTCTTCCTCCATCGCGTGCATAATCGCCAACGTACGACCGCTCGCCGGTAGCGTGACCAGCCCCATATCCAGCCGATTCTCCTCAATCGCCCTGACGATATCTGGCGTATTTCCCGTCGTCACTCCGATCCGTAACAGGGGATACTCCTCACGAAGCTGCTGCAACAGCGCTGGAAGCAGATGAATACAGGCCGTCGCGCCCGTGCCAAGCGTGATGGTGCCGCTCACTTCCTGATTGAATGCGCTAACCGAACGAATTGTCTCCTCAACCGCCAGTTCAAGACGTTCACCGTGCACCCGTAGCGCCTCACCGGCAGCAGTGGCTTTGATTCCACGCCCCGTACGTTCGATCAGCCGCGTCTGAAGAAACTGCTCCAGCTGGCGTATTTGCAGGCTGACGACGGGCTGGGAAATACCCATTACATCTGCTGCCGCAGAAAAGCTGCCGCGTTGAACGACCAGACGAAAAGTGGCGAGGTGTCCCAGATTGAGCGTCGTCATGCAAAGTTTCTCTTATAGGGTGAATAAGGATACGGCTCTGCCAGCACAATACCGCGCCCTGTATGCTCGGGACAACTGCCTAACGGAATGAAAAATAATGGAAACACCTGCACTCCCTCGCCGTCTTGCGCTCACTGCGGGATGTAATCAACTCATTAACTGGGGGATCTCCTTTTACATGCCGGGAACCTTTGCTCATGCCATTACAGCAGACCGAAGCTGGTCGTCCCCCGAAATCTATCTCGGCCTGACGCTGGCCATGCTGGTTATGGCTATTGTCTCGCCGTTTGTCGCTCCTCTGCTGGCGCGTTTTGGTGGATAAAGGGTGGTAATGAGCGGGACCTTGCTGATCGCCGTAAGCTGTCTGTCAATGGCCTTTACGCCCACACTTTCAGGCTGGTATGGCGCCTGGTTGCTGACCGGCATCGGGATGCGCCTGTCGCTGTATGATGCGCTTTTCTCCGCTCTTGTGGACCTATACGGACCGCAGGCACGCAGGACAATCTCTCGTGTCACCCTGGCGGGCGGGCTGGCGTCCGCTGTCTTTTGGCCGCTGGGAGACGCCTTACTGAACGTGATGGGTTGGCAGGATGCGCTGAAGATCTACGCCCTGTTCGGTCTGCTCAGTGCCCTGCTTCTTCGGCGCTTCCCGCGCCAGCGCTTTACGGTCAAGCCCAAAGCATGTACGCAGGTTTCCCCTCATGACAGGCGTAACGGCTGGCTTTATGCAACCTTCATTGCTCTCATCACCTTCGTCTCTAACGGCACCTCTACCCACCTTCCCGAATTTATCGCCAGCTTCGGCCTGCCGGTCGCCGTCGGCATGCTGTGGGGAATGGGGCAGACCGGTGCACGCCTTATGGAGGTGCTGGCAGGGGCGCGCCTCACTCCGCTAAAACTGACGCTTTTCACTGCGCTCGCCATGCCGCTTTGTTTTCTCATCGGACTGAGCAGCGACATGCTGGCCTGGTGTGCCGCCGGATTTGTGTTCGGCTTTGGTGCCATTAACGGGCTGGTGACTATCGTCAAAGCGACGCTACCCCTGGAACTGTTTAGTACAGAGCGCTATGCCAGCCGCACGGGGCTGCTGCTTATTCCAGGCCAACTGATGGCAGCCGCCTCTCCGTTTGCGTATGCGTGGCTGAATAAGTCGCTGGGTATAACAGGCGGAATGTGGGTTTCCGCAGGACTGACGCTGGTCATTGCGGGGTTCGCAGTGGCGCTCGTGCGCAGCCCAGGCAAACAAACTGTATCGCACTGTATCCCGAGCGCTACGCTGACAAACCGGTACAAAACGCCCGCAGAAGCAAACATCCCCGATACATAAAAATGGTCTTCTGTATCCCTCGCCATAATAAACTGATGAGGAGAGACACAGATGATTCGTCGATATTTCCTGCTTCCTGTATTTGCGCTGACGTCCTTTGCTGGCGCACTGGCCGCACCGTTAGATGGCCTGAGCGCTGCTGATGTTAATGGCCCGGCCGCCGTAGCGCCGCAGGAAAAACCCCAGCCGCCAGCAAAACTGATCGTCGACCCACCGCTGGCGGGACCGCTGAGTAAAGGTGCAGTCTTTATTCAGTACCGCGTCGAAAACCTGCGCATTGAACCTGTATTTGGACCCGACGCGCTGAAAGTCACTCCGCGTATCGGCCATATTCACGTTGTGGTGGATGACGCGCCCTGGCACTGGGCTGATACCAGCGGCGAGCCGGTGATCCTGGTCGGGCTGCCCGCCGGGAAACACAAGGTAACCATCATCGTTGCCGACCCGACGCATAAGCCCATCGACCATAAAACCGTTGAATTCACCGTGCCGCCACACGCCGCGGTTCACCACTTTTAAGGAGCCTGTTATGAAAGCATTGTCTGTATTAACAGCGGCGCTGCTGGCGGTTTCCACCAGCGCGCTGGCAGAGACGAAAGCCAGCGTGGTGCTGGTGCACGGGGCGTTTGCCGACGGCAGCAGCTGGAATAAGGTGATTACCCGGCTGCAAAAACACCATACCGAGGTCATTGCGGTACAACTTCCGCTCACGTCTCTGAAAGATGATGTCGCCGCCACGCAGCGTGCTATCGCCCGGGCTCATGGCGACGTTGTGCTGGTCGGGCACTCCTGGGGCGGGTCGGTAATCAGCGAAGCGGGCAATAATGCGCGGGTGAAGTCTCTGGTTTACGTTGCCGCTTTTGCGCCGGATTCCGGCCAGTCGACCGCAGATCTGGCAGACAGTTATCCTGCTCCGCCAGGGAGCGCCAGCCTCGCTAAAACGTCAGAGGGGTATTTATATCTGCCGACAAAAGCGGTCAGCGAGAATTTTGCCCCTGACGTGAAGGACGTTGAGCGCAGCGTGATTGCCGCGACGCAAAGCCCTATTAAGGCCGATGCGTTTGGGGAGAAAGTCGCGCATGCCGCCTGGCATGACAAACCGAGCTGGTATGTGATCAGCAAAAATGACCGGATGATCAATCCTGAGCTTGAGCGCGCAATGGCGAAGAAAATCAACGCCAACACCACGGAGGTAGCGGCAAGCCATGTATCGATGGTCAGCCAGCCGGACGTCGTTACCCGTACGATTGAACAGGCGTTATCGGGTCAACAGTGATAAAAAAGCCCGCATGATGAACGGTCCGACTTCGGGCCACGCCATCCTGCGGGCTTTATGCACTTCTGGCTCCTGCAACGGGGTTATGTGCGGTTTTGTCACAAACGCGCCTTCCCCCCACTCTTAACCATCAGAAGCTGTACGTCACCTTCAAACTTCCCACAGGAGACGTTTTTCGCTGAACAATTGGGCTATCGCCTGCCTCTCCCGTCAGCTGCGTAACGCCAGCTGCGGCAAGCAGGCTCCAGCGGGAGGTGAGCTTATGAGTCCAGTCCAGGTTCAGCGAATACGCATATAGTCCCGATCCGGCATCGTGTCGGGCAAAACCCGATGCGGCCGACTGGGCGGCATTCACCCCGTAATAGGTTTGCACGTACTTACTGGATCCCCAGCTACCGGTCAGCGCCAGCGTTAACGCATTTTTCGGAGATGTATAGAGCGGGCTGGCAATGCCGAAATGCACAGCTTCACCATTGTCTCTCTCAGAAACCGGGACCTCTGCCTGCAACTGCACGGTCAGCCAGTCAGTCACCCTGTATCCCAGCCCTGGCACAACGATAGCTGAGCCTTTAATGTCACCCATTCCTCGCAGGTCGTCGCTGCCGGAGGCGATCGAATCGCTGCTTACGTCGCGATCCTTACGTCCAGCGCGATAGCTCAGCGCTGCGTTGTAGTCCAGGTTACCAAAGCTGTTGCCGTAGCCGATCCCCCGCGTGGTGCTGACAAAAAAACCATTGGCCATCGCGTAATCAACCACCTGAGCCGCAGAGACCCGGCTCTTGTCCGAACCGGAATAGCGTGGCGCAACATCCACGCCGCCTCCCAGGGTTAACACGTTGCCCTGAGGCTGATCTGCCGCCAGGGTCGGGGTAGCCAGTAACGCCAGGACGGCCCCCGGCAAGATGCTTTTCATGCTGCGACCGATGCGTGAACGGGGGAAACTATTACGCAGTGTGATGTTTCTCATTAAAGAAGCCCTTTGGATTCAGATGATTGCGATACAAGCGGTGTTAAACGCCAGAGCGCTCATTCTGAATACTCACCCTAAGGTTCTTATGAGCCGTAAATGAAGAAATGCTGAAGCACGTGAAGGTTCTGTAAACCCTGAAGAATTCCTGTTACCGTTTTTTCTTCAGTTGTTCTTCATGCACTGTTGATACAGTTACCAATGTGAAAATTCTACTAATTGAAGACGACCTGGATCTCGGCAATGGCGTGCGTATCGCCCTTGCAGATCAAGGATTTGATGTCATATGGGTACGCCGCAAAGAGGATGCGCTGCATCAGCTTGGGATCTGCGTGCCGGAACTTATTTTGCTCGACCTGGGGCTGCCCGATGGCGATGGCATGAGCCTGATGACGCGCCTGCGTCAACAGCTTAAGGGCGTCCCCGTCATCATCCTGACGGCGCGAGGCACGCTACAGGACCGCCTGTGCGGGCTGGATGCAGGTGCAGACGATTATCTGGTCAAACCTTTTGTTCTCGCCGAACTGCTGGCGCGCGTGAGAGCCCTTGCGCGGCGCAGTTACGGTTTTGAAAATGAGGCAATAGAAATTCGCGGTTTGTCGCTTCATATTCCGACGCGTCGCGTAACGGTGAGCGCACGCCACGTTGAGCTGACGGCAAGCGAATATGCGCTGCTTGAAACGTTAATGCTGCGCGCCGATCGCGTGCTTACGCGACGGTATCTGGAAGAAAGGATATTTGGCACGAAAGAAAACCTCAGCAACGCGCTTGACGTGCATATGGGTAACCTGCGGCGAAAAATTGGCGATGGCTTTGTGCGAACGGTAAGAGGCGTTGGGTATGTCATTGATACCGTACCCGTTCAGAAGGCGGCAGGTTGATGCGTAATTTTTGGCACCACCTCCGGCTTCCCACGCTGGTCAGGCGAATGCTGGTCGCCCAGATGCTGCTGCTTACGTTGCTCTGGTGTCTCTTTTTAACCTTCATTTTGCTGGAAGACCTGCGTAGCCCTCCCATACTGACGGGCAGTGAGACTTATGAAACCGTTTTTTCCCTGGTGGAGAGTATGGACGATCGTCCGCAGGCGCGTGATGCTGTGCTGGCAGCGTTCAGCAAGGCGCTGCGGGAGGGCTATGGCGGCGGTGAAGACCCGGAGCTGTCCATCAACCTCATTGTTCGCAAGAATAACGAGATTATTTTTTCTTCGGATGGTGCGCCAACGGGGGTAAAAAATAGCCGTCTGAGGGTCATGCAGCATGTCCAGAGTGAGGACCATACATGGACAAGCCGTACCCTCAAATCCGCGCACTCCGACGTGGAGGTCACCCTTTTTACCCCTGCCGGTAGCTGGAATTTCTTTATCTATCTGAACTCGCGCGGCTACTACGTCATGCCGCTGATGATATGCATCCCTTTTCTTCTGTTCCCCGCGTGGCTGTCCATCCGCATCGCGATGCGCCCCTGGAACAAGGTGGTAGATGAAATTTCATTGCGCACGCCGGACGATCTCTCGCCTTTAAAAGCCGTCCCCAGACACAGGGAGCTTCGCCAGACGGTCGACGCGATTAATGACTTTCTGGCCAGGGTGCGGGAAAGCGCCGAAAGGGAAAAAATGTTTATTGCCGATGCCGCTCACGAACTGCGTACGCCTCTGGCCGCGATGCGGATCAACGTCGAGGCATTGCAGTCCTGGGTCATCAGCGAAAGCCAGCAGGAACTGCTTGCGGGCATTGTTCGCAGCAATAGCCGTGCTGCGCGTCTCGTCAATCAGCTTCTGCTGATGATGCACAGCGAAGCACACATCAGCACGGTGATGTCGCCTGTGCCGCTGACAACGCTTATTCAGGAGCGAATGGCTGCCCTGGAACCGCTGGCGTCCGGACGCAGAATTGAGTTTGAATTCTTCGCCGACGATGAAATCCATGTCGCAGGCATTCGGGAACGTCTGGTGTCGCTGATCGACAATTTAATTGAGAATGCCGTGAAGTACAGCCCTGAGGGTGGACGCATTGAGGTACAACTGCAATCGCGTGATAAGTGCGCTCAGCTGCGCGTCTCAGACGCGGGCCCCGGTATCCCGATTGAACTGCGGGAGCGCGTGTTCGACAGATTTTTCCGCGATCCTAATCAGACCCAAAGCGGGAGTGGACTGGGGCTTGCCATCGTCAAAGCCGTTACGCAGCAACACAACGGCAGGGTCAATCTGAGTACGTCAGCCGAAGGTGGTCTTATGGTGACCGTTGATTTCCCGAATCCGGCGTTCGCATGAACGTAAACCCGGCGCTACACGTCCTGACATGTGTCAGCGCAGCGTTACTTCACGTATGCCGCAGATTGCTTCAATAAAATTACCGTATTTGTTATATTGTTACTTACTGATTATTCACCTCTGCGGTGCCAAAAAGAACAAGATTCACCGCAACCCAGGACAGAAAAATGTTAGATTACCGCTTCCCGACAGCTTTGCAGATGGTTCTCAGCGTAGCGATGGCGGAGCAATCGGGTGAACGTTCGACGAGTGCAATCCTGGCTTACGGCCTGGAAGCGAATCCGAGCTTTATCCGCAAATTAATGGTTCCTCTCGCCCGCGACGGCATTATCGTCTCCACGCTTGGCCGCAACGGCTCTATTCATCTTGGCCGCCCGGCTGAAGAGATCACCCTGCGTGATATCTACCTTTCCGTCACTGAAGATAAAAAGCTGTGGGCGTCCCGTCCTGACGTCCCGGCCCGCTGCGTGGTCAGCGCCAACGCCTGCTGGTACTTCAAATCAATCGCTGATGAAGCGGAGCAGGCTTCGTTAGCGGTTTTAGCGCGCCATACCGTCGCCAGCGCGCTGGAAGAGGTGAAAAAAGCCGATACCAGCGGGTGCGATCCGGTGCCGGAACTCTTTACGCAGCATAAAAAAGCGCCTTAATCCTGACAGACTGCGAAAAAAAAGCCGCCTTCATTGTGAAGGTGGCTTTTTGCTATCTGCTACGTCCTACGCAGGCAACACCTCTCTTTCCGCTTTGCCGCGCGTCACGAACTTACGCAGCGTCACGTAAAAGACCGGCGTCAGGAACAGACCAAACAGCGTCACGCCCAGCATCCCGGAAAAGACGGTGATCCCGGTGACGCCGCGCACTTCTGCCCCTGCCCCGTGACCTAGGATCAGTGGAATAGTCCCGGCAATAAAGGCGATAGAAGTCATTACAATCGGGCGTAAACGCAGGCGGCACGCCTCCAGCGCAGCCTCCATGATGCCTTTGCCCTGAATTTCCAGCTCGCGGGCAAACTCCACGATAAGTATCGCGTTTTTACAGGCCAGCCCCATCAGCACAACCAGCCCTACCTGCACGAAGACGTTGTTATCGCCCCCGGTCAGCCAGACGCCGAACAGCGCGGAGAGCATCGTCATCGGCACGATGAGGATCACCGCCAGCGGCAGCGTCCAGCTTTCATACAGCGCCGCCAGCACCAGGAACGCCAGCAGCACTGCGACCGGGAAGACGATCAGCGCCGTGTTGCCCTGGGTGGCCTGCTGGAAGCTCAGGTCCGTCCATTCAATATTCATCCCGTTCGGCAGGATCTGCTTAGACATAGCGTCCAGCTGCGTCATCGCCTGCGCGGAAGAGAGCACGCGCGGGTCGGCATCACCAATCAGATCCGCCGCCGGGTAGCCGTTGTAGCGGATCACCGGATCCGGACCGTAGGTGGTCGTGATGTTCACCATACTGCCAATCGGCACCATTTCGCCCTGGCTGTTGCGGGTACGCAGATTCGCAATATCTTCCACGCTGTCGCGGAACTGCCCGTCGGCCTGCGCCATCACGCGCCAGGTACGCCCGAACTGGTTGAAATCATTGACGTACGACGAGCCCAGATAGGTTTGCAGCGTCCCGAAGAGATCGGTCAGCGACACGCCCTGCGCTTTCGCCTTATCGCGGTCAACCTGGACGTCCAACTGCGGCACGTTAGCCTGGTAGGTTGAGATGGGGAAATGCATCCCCGGCGTCTGCATAATCGCCCCGGACATGGTGTTCACCGCGTTTTGCAGCGCGCCATAGCCCAGACCAGCGCGATCCTGTATGTACAGCGAATAGCCCGACCCCTGACCCAGCCCTAAAATCGGCGGCGGCAGAATCGAGAAGCCAAAGCCCTGCTGGATTTGCGCGATTTTCGCGTTGATCTCCGCGTTAATTTCCGCCGCGGAATGTTTACGCTGGTCGAACGGCTTCAGGCCAAAGAAGACCGTCCCGGTGTTCGGCGTATTGGTGAACTGGAGCGCATTCAGGCCAGGAAACGCGACCGCATAATCCACGCCTTCGGTATTCATCCCGATTTCGCTCATTTTGCGGATCACCGCATCGGTACGCGCCAGCGACGAGCCTTCCGGCATTTTCACGCCGCCAATCAGGTACAGCTTATCCTGCGTCGGAATAAACCCGCCGGGAACGGCTTTAAACATCACCCCCGCAGCGCAAAGCAGCAGCAAATAAACCACAAACACCGCCCCGCGTCGGCCGAGCGTTTTGCTCACCAGCCCCTGATAGCCAGTC
Source organism: Enterobacter sp. MGH 38 (assembly GCF_000492855.1). Lineage (NCBI taxonomy): Bacteria > Pseudomonadati > Pseudomonadota > Gammaproteobacteria > Enterobacterales > Enterobacteriaceae > Enterobacter > Enterobacter sp. MGH 38. The sequence goes on from NZ_KI535608.1 coordinate 2,365,555, forward strand.
GAGCTGCGGTGGAAAAAGCGGTTAAACGGACGGAAAATCCAGCCGAACAGACGAGCGATAAGCCGGGTCGGGAAATCTTTCGGGGCGCCATGCGGCTTCAACAGCAGCGCGGCCAGCGCTGGCGAGAGCGTCAGCGAGTTGATGGCGGAGATCACCGTGGAAATGGCTATCGTTACCGCAAACTGTTTGTAAAACTGACCGGTCACGCCGGAGAGGAACGCCATCGGAACGAATACCGCACAGAGCACCAGCGCAATGGCAATAATCGGCCCGGACACCTCACGCATCGCCTGATGCGCTGCCGCAAGTGGGGCGAGCCCCTCTTCGATATTTCGTTCGACGTTTTCCACCACCACGATGGCATCGTCCACTACGATACCAATCGCCAGCACCAGCCCGAACAGACTCAGGGTATTCAGCGAAAAGCCCAGCAGGTAGAGAATACTGAAGGTACCCACTACCGATACCGGCACCGCAATCAGCGGGATAATCGACGCGCGCCATGTTTGCAGGAACAGGATCACCACCAGCACGACCAGTACCACCGCTTCCAGCAGCGTTTGCACCACCGCACGGATTGAATCACGCACGAAGACCGTCGGATCGTAAGGTGCCGCCCACTTCATGTCTGCCGGGAAGCGCGTGGACAGTTCGTCCATTTTCGCGCGCACCGCGTTAGACAGATCGATGGCGTTCGCCCCCGGCGACTGGAAGATACCAATCCCGACCGCGTCTTTATTGTTCAGCTGGGAACGGAGGGCATAGCTCCCGGAGCCCATTTCAATCCGCGCCACGTCGCGCAGGCGGACGACCGTACCATCCTGCGTTGTTTTCAGGACAATATTGCCAAACTCTTCTTCGGTATGCAGGCGGCCCTGGGCGTTAATGGAGATCAGGAAGTCGCTCTCTTTCGGCAGCGGCTCGGCACCAAGCTGACCGGCGGAGACCTGTACGTTTTGCTCCTGCATCGCCGTGACCACGTCCGAGGCGGTCAGCCCGCGCGCCGCCACTTTATTAGGGTCCAGCCAGACGCGCATCGCGTACTCACCGGAGCCGAAAATCTGGATCTGGCCGACGCCGGGCAGGCGCGCCAGCTCGTCCTTCACCTTCAGCGTGGCGTAGTTACGCATATACAGTGAATCGTACTTACCACCAGGCGAAAACAGATGCACCACCAGCGTCAGCGTTGGCGACTGTTTCTGAGTCGTGATGCCCAAACGCCGCACGTCTTCCGGCAGACGCGCCTCGGCCTGCGCGACGCGGTTTTGCACCTGAACCTGCGCCTGATCCGGATCGGTGCCCGGGCGGAAGGTGACGGTAGTCACCAGCACGCCGTCAGAGCCCGCGACGGATTTCATGTACATCATATTTTCAACGCCGTTAATCGCCTCTTCCAGCGGTGTTGCCACGGTCTCAGCAATCACTTTCGGGTTGGCGCCCGGATACTCGGCGCGCACCTGCACGCTTGGCGGCACGACGTCAGGGTATTCGCTCACCGGCAGCAGCGGGATGGCGATTAATCCTGTGATAAAAATCAGAATCGACAGTACGGCGGCAAAAATCGGCCTGTCGATGAAAAAACGGGAAAAGTCCATGGATTGGATTCTCAGGTAAGGGATCAGTTGAGGGCGGCGCTGGCGGTCATGGCAACGGTTTTTGCATTAACCGGCATACCCGGCATAAACACTTTTTGTAAACCATCGACGATGACTTTATCCCCGGGATTCAGCCCCTGCTGTACGATACGTAAACCGTCGGCCAGACGCCCGGGCGTGATGTCGCGGCGCTGCGCTTTTCCGTCTTTATCCACGATATAGACGTATTTACGATCCTGATCGGTTAGCACCGCCTTATCGTCAACAAGCGTGGCTTTAAATTCCGCACTGCCCGGCAGGCGTACGCGGGCAAACAGTCCCGGCGTGAACTGACGCTGTGAGTTATCCAGCAGCGCGCGCATGCGGATGGTCCCCGTACCCTGCGTAAGCTGGTTATCCAGGAAATCCACTTTGCCCTGATGGGGATAGCCCTCTTCGCCCGTCAGGCCAATCTCCACCGGCAGCGCCGTGTGATTGCTTGACGCCCCCTGCCCGCTGCGGGCCAGTTTCTGATAGTGAAGGTAGGTTGACTCGTCCACGTCGAAGTAGACATAAACCGTCTTCTGCGAGACCAGGGTGGTGAGCACGCTGGCGCTGTCGCCCGCCGTCACCAGGTTACCGCTGGTGATCAGCGCCCGGCTGGCGCGACCGTCGATAGGCGCGGTCACTTTGGTGAAGTCAAGGTTAAGTTGCGCAGCGTCAACCGCCGCCTGCGCGGCGCGAATGTCGGCCTGCGCCTGAACGGCAGCCGAGCGACGCTGCTCCCACTCTTCCCGTGAGACCAGATGGGTATTGATCAACTTATCGGTACGGTTGGCTTCACTTTGCGCGAGGCTGGCCTGCGTTTTGGCCCGCGCCAGGTTCGCCTGCGCCTGTTCCAGCGCGGCGCGATAGGTACGGTCATCAATGGTGAACAGCACCTCGCCCTTCTTCACTTCCTGGCCGTCGGTGTAATTCACTTTCTCAATGTAGCCGGACACGCGCGGACGCAGCTGAACGCTTTCCACCGCTTCAATGCGACCGTTAAAGCTGTCCCACTGGCTAATGGATTTCACCACCACGTCAGCAGCGCTGACAACGGGCGCTTGCGGCGCGGCATTTTGCGCGACGCTGTCATCGCACCCGACGAGAAGCACGGAGAGTAAAACCACCCCCATCGCGCTCAGATGAAAGTTACCCCAGGTTTTTTGCAGGCTCATTATTTTTATTCCGGTTATTGTAGCCGCCGGGCAAGACGCAGCGGGAGACGCCGCGCCACTTCCTTTGTCCGGTAGCTGGCTAAAGGCCATTTGTGTCGTTCATCGCCACAAAACTGTAACAGTTGCGAATACACTATTCGCGGCGATTGTAGGAAGGCGCTTAACTAAGTGCAAGAATAATTGTTGCACTTTATGTGCTATTTGCGGCAAAGGTAAATCACGTGTTTTGAACAGGGATTTAAATGCAACAATAAAACTTGCAATTAATGTAAAAACGGGTCACCTTTAAGTGCAACAAACAAAGATGCTTTTTAATGCTTGGCGTAGGGGGAAGCAAGATGAACACGGGTGCATTCATTCACGATTTACTCGACTGGATCGACAACAACCTCGATAGCCGTCTGGACATTGAAACCGTCTCCAGGCGAGCCGGCTATTCGAAATGGCACCTCCAGCGGCTTTTCAAAGAACATACCGGCTCCCCTCTCGCCGAATATATTCGCGCGCAAAAGCTGCAAAAATCGGTTGAGCGCTTAGCCCACAGCGATGAACCGATTCTGAACGTGGCGATCGCGCTGGGCTTTGACTCTCAGCAGTCCTTCAATCGCAGCTTTAAGCGTCAGTATGGTCAGGCGCCAGGGGCATGGCGACGCAGTATCGGCTGCCGTGGATCCCGGCAGATGAGCCAGTAGCTCACGTCCCGTTCGGATATCAGCTACAAAAGAAAAACCCTCTGTAAACAGAGGGTTTTATCAGTTTTACCTGCTTATAACTTCGCAGGAAAGGTTATGGGCTTACTCCCACTCGATCGTCGCCGGTGGCTTGCCGCTGATGTCATACACGACACGCGATATGCCATTGACTTCATTGATTATTCTGTTAGACACGCGGCCTAAGAAGTCATACGGCAGGTGCGCCCAGTGCGCGGTCATGAAGTCGATGGTTTCCACCGCACGCAGGGAAACAACCCAGTCGTACTTACGGCCATCGCCCATCACGCCGACGGAGCGTACCGGCAGGAACACGGTGAACGCCTGGCTCACTTTGTTGTACAGGTCAGCTTTGTGCAGCTCTTCGATGAAGATCGCGTCCGCGCGACGCAGCAGGTCGCAGTACTCTTTCTTCACTTCGCCCAGCACGCGTACGCCGAGGCCCGGGCCCGGGAATGGGTGACGGTAGAGCATGTCGTACGGCAGCCCCAGCTCCAGACCGATTTTACGCACTTCGTCTTTGAACAGCTCACGCAGCGGTTCCACCAGACCCATCTTCATCTCTTTCGGCAGGCCGCCCACGTTGTGGTGAGATTTGATAACGTGCGCTTTACCGGTTGCGGAGGCCGCAGACTCGATCACGTCAGGGTAGATAGTGCCCTGCGCCAGCCATTTCACGTCTTCCAGCTTCAGCGCTTCTTCGTCGAACACTTCCACGAACACGCGACCGATGATCTTACGTTTCGCTTCCGGATCGTTCTCGCCTTTCAGCGCGTCCAGGAAACGCTGCTCGCCTTCCACGTGAACGATGTTCAGACCGAAGTGGTCGCCAAACATGTCCATAACCTGCTTCGCTTCGTTCAGGCGCAGCAGGCCGTTATCCACGAAGACACAGGTCAGGTTTTTGCCGATGGCGCGGTGCAGCAGCATCGCGGTCACAGAGGAGTCCACGCCACCGGAGAGGCCGAGGATCACTTTGTCATCGCCAACCTGCTGGCGGATACGCTCCACGGCGTCGTCGATGATTTTTGCCGGGGTCCACAGGGCTTCACACTGGCAGATGTCACGCACGAAGCGCTCCAGCATGCGCATACCCTGACGGGTATGGGTCACTTCCGGGTGGAACTGCACGCCGTAGAAACGTTTTTCTTCGTTCGCCATGATGGCGAACGGGCAGCTTTCGGTGCTGGCAACGGTCACGAAGTCGGACGGGATAGCGGTGACTTTGTCGCCGTGGCTCATCCACACGTCCAGCAGCGGCTTGCCGTCTGCGGTCAGGGAGTCTTCGATACCGCGCACCAGCGCGCTGTCGGTGACAACTTCAACCTGTGCGTAGCCGAACTCACGCTCGTTAGAGCCTTCTACGTGGCCGCCCAGCTGCATCGCCATGGTCTGCATACCGTAGCAAACGCCGAACACCGGTACGCCCGCTTCGAACACGTACTGCGGCGCGCGCGGGCTGTTCTCCTCGGTGGTGCTTTCCGGGCCGCCGGACAGGATGATGCCGCTTGGATTGAATTCGCGAATCTGTGCTTCCGTGACATCCCACGCCCACAGCTCACAGTAAACGCCCAGCTCACGCACGCGGCGCGCCACCAGCTGAGTGTACTGAGAACCAAAGTCCAGGATGAGAATGCGATGTTTATGAATGTTTTCCGTCATTGACGCTAATTCCGAGGCAAGTGAAACAAAACAAAGCGCCCGGCATTGAGCCGGGCGCGGAAATTTATCAGGAGCCCAGACGGTAGTTCGGGGACTCTTTGGTGATCGTCACGTCGTGAACGTGGCTCTCCTGGATACCCGCACCGCTGATGCGTACGAATTCCGCTTTGGTACGCAGCAGGTCAATGGTACCACAGCCGGTCAGACCCATACAGGAGCGCAGGCCGCCCATCTGCTGGTGAATGATCTCTTTCAGGCGGCCTTTATACGCCACGCGACCTTCGATACCTTCCGGTACCAGTTTGTCAGCAGCGTTATCGGTCTGGAAGTAACGGTCGGAGGAACCTTTGGACATCGCGCCCAGGGAGCCCATACCGCGGTAGGATTTATAAGAACGCCCCTGGTAGAGTTCGATTTCACCCGGAGATTCTTCGGTACCGGCCAGCATGGAGCCCACCATCACGGCTGCGGCACCTGCGGCGATCGCTTTGGCGATGTCGCCAGAGAAGCGGATACCGCCGTCCGCGATAACCGGAATACCGGTGCCTTCCAGCGCTTCAACCGCGTCAGAAACCGCCGTGATCTGTGGCACGCCTACGCCAGTGACGATACGGGTGGTACAGATAGAGCCAGGGCCGATACCCACTTTCACCGCGCTGCAACCCGCTTCCGCCAGCGCGCGAGCGCCTGCGCCTGTTGCCACGTTACCGCCGATAATCTGGAGATCCGGGTATTTAGCACGGGTTTCACGAATACGTTGCAGAACGCCTTCGGAGTGGCCGTGGGAGGAGTCAATCAGCAGCACGTCAACGCCCGCGGCAACCAGCGCGTCAACGCGCTCTTCGTTACCTGCGCCCGCGCCAACCGCAGCGCCGACGCGCAGACGGCCATGCTCGTCTTTACAGGCGTTCGGTTTACGTTCTGCTTTCTGGAAATCTTTAACGGTGATCATGCCGCGCAGGTGGAAGTTCGCGTCCACAACCAGCGCTTTCTCAACGCGTTTTTCGTGCATTTTCGCCAGCACCACGTCGCGGGTTTCGCCTTCACGCACGGTCACCAGACGCTCTTTTGGCGTCATGTAGACGCTTACAGGCTGGTTCAGGTCAGTCACGAAACGCACGTCACGACCGGTAATGATGCCGACCAGTTCGTTGTCTTCAGTGACTACCGGGTAGCCTGCAAAGCCGTTACGCTCGGTCAGGGCTTTCACTTCGTGCAGCGTGGTGGTTGGCAGAACGGTCTGAGGATCGGACACGATACCGGATTCATGCTTCTTCACGCGGCGAACTTCTTCCGCCTGACGCTCGATAGACATGTTTTTGTGGATAAAGCCAATGCCGCCTTCCTGTGCCAGGGCGATAGCCAGACGCGCTTCAGTCACGGTGTCCATTGCTGCGGAGAGCATAGGAATGTTCAGACGAATGGTTTTCGTCAACTGCGTGCTGAGGTCGGCAGTATTCGGCAGAACGGTGGAGTGAGCGGGAACGAGGAGGACGTCGTCAAACGTCAGTGCTTCTTTAGCAATACGTAGCATGGGCAATATCTCTGACCTGGGTGGTTAAATATTGCCGTGGCATTATACAGAGCGTAACCGATTGCATCCACACTTTTTTGAAAAAAATGCTTGCGCTCACCTCTCAGCAGGTTACTATCGACTGAATAACTTGCTGATTTAGAATTTGATCCCGCTCACATGTTATCCTCTCAATCCCCCTCAATCTATACTGTCAGCCGCCTTAATCAGACGGTGCGTTTGCTTCTTGAGCAGGAAATGGGACAGGTCTGGATCAGCGGTGAAATCTCTAACTTCACGCAGCCTGCTTCCGGCCACTGGTACTTTACGCTGAAAGACGACACCGCTCAGGTGCGCTGCGCGATGTTCCGCAACAGCAACCGTCGCGTGACGTTCCGTCCTCAGCATGGCCAGCAGGTTCTGGTTCGCGCCATCATTACCCTGTATGAGCCGCGCGGCGATTATCAGATTATCGTCGAGAGCATGCAGCCCGCCGGTGAAGGCTTGCTGCAACAGAAGTACGAGCAGCTAAAAGCCATGCTTTCGGCTGAGGGATTGTTCGACCAGCAGTTTAAAAAACCCCTTCCCTCACCAGCCCACTGCGTTGGGGTTATCACGTCGAAAACCGGTGCGGCCCTGCACGATATTTTGCACGTCCTTAAGCGCCGTGACCCTTCCCTGCCCGTCATTATCTACCCGACTGCCGTTCAGGGTGACGATGCGCCGGGGCAGATCGTGCGCGCCATTGAGCTGGCGAATGCGCGTCAGGAGTGTGATGTCCTGATCGTCGGGCGCGGCGGCGGCTCGCTGGAAGACCTGTGGAGCTTTAACGACGAGCGCGTGGCGCGGGCAATCTTTGCCAGCCTTATCCCGGTGGTAAGCGCCGTCGGCCATGAAACGGATGTGACGATAGCGGATTTTGTCGCGGATTTACGCGCGCCCACGCCGTCCGCGGCGGCAGAGGTAGTCAGTCGTAACCAGCAGGAGCTGCTGCGTCAGATCCAGAACGGGCAGCAGCGCCTGGAGATGGCGATGGACTACTTCCTCGCCAACCGTACCCGCCGCTTTACCCAGCTTCACCATCGTCTGCAACAGCAGCATCCGCAATTGCGTCTGGCGCGTCAGCAAACCGTGCTGGAACGTCTGCGTCAGCGGATGAACTTCGCGCTGGATAACCAGCTTAAGCGGGCGGTATCGCGCCAGCAGCGCATGACGCAGCGTCTGAACCAGCAGAATCCACAGCCGAAGGTTTATCGCGCACAAACGCGTATCCAGCAGCTTGAGTATCGCCTCGCGGAAAATATCCGCTCACGCCTGAGCGCCACCCGCGAGCGTTTTGGCAATGCGGTCACCCATCTGGAAGCCGTCAGCCCGCTCTCCACGCTGGCTCGCGGCTATAGTGTGACCACCGCGACGGACGGCAAAGTGCTGAAACAAACGAAACAGGTTAAAGCCGGGGATGTGCTCACCACCCGGCTTTCTGACGGCTGGGTCGAGAGTGAGGTAAAAGAGATCAAACCGGTGAAAAAAACGCGCCAGCGTAAAAGCGGATAAATCTTCGCCGGTTACAAACTATACTGCTGCTATTGCCTTTTTTAATAAGGAGAGCAGCATGCCCCATCTTCATAGCGTCATCCCTCCGTATATTCTTCGTCGTATTATCGAAAGCGGTTCAGAGCCCCAGCAGCGCTGCGCCCGTCAGACATTAACCCATGTGCAAACCCTGATGGCGCATATGCCGGGTAAACCCGCCGCGCCGCATGTGAATAAAGCCGGTCAGCTTGAGCGTGACATCTACGATGCGAAACAGACCCAGGAGCTGCCGGGTAGCCAGGTGCGCTATGAAGGCCAGCCCTCCAACGGCGATGTGGCGGTGGATGAAGCGTACGATTATCTGGGGATCACCCATGATTTCTTCTGGAAGGAGTATCAGCGGGATTCGCTCGATAATAAGGGGCTGATCCTGACCGGCACCGTGCATTACGGCCGTGAGTATCAAAACGCCTTCTGGAACGGCCAGCAGATGGTCTTTGGCGATGGCGACGGGGAAATCTTCAACCGCTTCACCATTGCCATCGACGTGGTGGCGCATGAGCTGAGCCACGGTGTGACGGAGACCGAAGCCGGGCTCATTTACTTTGAACAATCTGGCGCGCTGAACGAGTCGTTATCCGACGTGTTTGGTTCGCTGGTGAAGCAATACTATCTTAAGCAAACCGCCGACCAGGCAGACTGGCTGATTGGCGAAGGGCTGCTGGCAGCGGGGATTAACGGCAAAGGGCTGCGCTCAATGTCTGAACCCGGCACCGCCTACGACGATCCCCTCCTTGGCAAAGACCCGCAGCCCGCGCACATGAAAGATTTTATCAAAACGCGCGAGGATAACGGCGGCGTACACCTTAACTCTGGCATCCCCAACCGGGCGTTTTACCTGGCCGCAACGGCAATCGGTGGCTACGCCTGGGAAAAAGCGGGTTATGCCTGGTACGACACGGTTTGCGATCGCAACCTGGCGCAGGATGCGGATTTTGACGCTTTCGCAAAACTGACGATCGCCCACGGCGAGAAACGCTCCGGTAGCGACGTTGGGGCGGCCATTAAACAAGCCTGGGAACAGGTGGGAGTACTGTAATGCAGGTACCGGAACTGACGGATGACGCCGTGGTTGAGCTGGCCCGGGAAGGCGGCGTCGCCTTTATTCCTAAGCTGAGCGGTCAGCGCACGATCGCCCTCTCCACGCTCAACGAGGCGCAGCGTCAGCGCGTGGTGAATATTCTGGAACAGGCTATCCCGCGCGGACAGCCACCGGGCCAGGCGTCGTCTCCGGGCAGCGGCGATCAGCGCTATTTTCGCATTCAGATAATCTGGACCCGGCACAATCAGGCGCAGTATACCGATATTATTGTGCTGGTTCCGGAGCAGGAAGCGCCGGAATCGCTGATCGAGCTATGGCAAAAAGGAGAAGGCTGCGTGTGCGATTAAGCCCCAGCCCTGACGAACTCGACGCGTTTTTTTGAGATCAGCCCGTGGCCGTTCTGACAGAAGTAATCCACCGCGCCGCAGGCCTTAAGTACCTGAAGCGGCTGATGGCAGTCAGGGCAGCGCGCTTCGAGGGGAATATCTTTATTGCAGCTGTCGCAGTGCGCGATACCGTTTTGCGGCTCGAGCGCTGCGTGGCAATCCGGACAGGTAATCGACATGCTCTCTCCTGTTGAGTTGGGCCGGGGCAGGACAACTGCCCCGGCAGACTGAATGGTATCAGGCTTCGGTAGCCGGTTTAGTTTGCGCATTTTCCAGCATGCGACGTACCGGAACAATGAGGACGAACAGCACCGCAGCACAAATCAGCAGCGCGATGGAGCAACGGGCAAAGAGGTCTGGCAGCATATCCAGCTGGTCGGCCTTCACGTGACCGCCAATCAGCCCCGCAGCCAGGTTACCCAGTGCACTGGCGCAGAACCACAGGCCCATCATCTGGCCGCGCATTCTTTCCGGCGCCAGCAGGGTCATGGTCGCCAGACCAATCGGACTCAGGCACAGTTCCCCGAGCGTCAGCATCAGGATACTGCCCACCAGCCAGAACGGAGAAACCCCTGCCCCACCATTGCTCAGTACGTTCTGCGCCGCCAGCATCATCAGGCCAAAGCCCGCCGCTGCACACAGAATACCGATCACGAACTTGGTGATGCTGCTCGGACGAATGTTTTTGCTCGCCAGCTTCGGCCATGCCCAGCTAAATACCGGGGCCAGCAGAATGATGAACAGGGCATTAATCGACTGGAACCACACCGCCGGGATCTCAAAATCACCGATCATGCGGTTAGTGTAGTCGTTGGCGAACAGGTTGAAGGAGGTTGGCTTCTGCTCGAACGCGGACCAGAAGAACGCGGCGGAGACCAGCAGAATAAAGCACACCAGCAGCCTTGCGCGCTCTTTGCGATTCAGCCCGGCGAAGATGAACAGATAGATGAAGTAGAGCGCGACGGAGGCGGCAATCACATACACCAGCACGCTGGCGACCGCGACCGGATTAATCACAATCACGCCCTGGGCAATCAACGTAACGATGATTGCAACACCCACAGCCAGCGCCAGCAGCCAGGCGCCCACGCCGTTACGTTTCACTACCGGACTGTTCCAGGTGGAGTCCAGACCGACTTCGCTGTCGTAACGCTTCATGGCCGGAACGGCAAACACGCGGAAGATAATCAGGGCGACCAGCATCCCGATACCACCGATACCAAAGCCCCAGTGCCAGCCGTGGGTTTTAATCAGCCAGCCGGAAATCAGAGGGGCAATGAACGAGCCCATGTTGATGCCCATATAGAACAGCGAGAAACCGCCGTCACGACGCGCATCGCCCTTTTTGTACAGTGTCCCCACCATGACCGAGATACAGGTCTTGAACAGGCCGGAGCCGAGCACGATAAACATCAGGCCGATGAAGAACAGGTTGTCGCCCATGATGGCCGACAGGGCAATCGACAGGTGCCCAAGCGCAATCAAAATCGAACCGTACCAGACGGCCCGCTGCTGGCCGAGCCAGTTATCCGCCAGCCAGCCGCCCGGCAGCGCGGCGAGGTACATGGTGCCGGCAAAAATACCGACAATCGCCGAGGCGTTTTCACGCGCCAGGCCCATTCCGCCGTCATACACGGTGGCGGCCATAAACAGGATCAGTAGCGGGCGAATACCGTAAAACGAGAAACGCTCCCACATCTCGGTGAAGAACAGAGAACCGAGCGGATAAGGATGGCCGAAGAAGGTTCGGCTCTCTTTTTGATTAACAGAGGATTGCATAATTCTCCCGAAAAGGTATGTGTCGTGCTTGTAAACACCAGCATGTACGCCGAACGGTTACGTATCCGATCGATTTTTTACATGCGGCGAAATGTTGGTTAACCATTTGATAACCAGGCGCTAGTTTTGTCTAGTACCGAACCCTGGACTTTAAGACGAAAATTCGACGATTGTCTACTTTCTTAGATATAAACATGGTTCAAAGCGAATAGTGATTGACATCACACAGGGAAGGCGGGCCTTTTGAATGAGCGAAAAAAAAACCGCGACAGGCGCGGGTTTTAGTGAGATCGGTAAGGATTATTTGCTTTTCTTAATGTGAAAGAGGGAAACCAAAATAACTAATTGTTTTTAAAGGTTTTTGTATTTAAACTTAGTCTTTTGTGTACACTCTTGTGTACACAAATAGAACAACTAGCCAATGGCTTGATGAGTCCTTGTTAACCGATGACACCATCTGTAGCTCAAACTTCAAAGCATGAAATCAGGGCGATGGGTTGAAATGCAAGCAGAGACTTTTTCAATTAATTTAAGACAATATTCGATAAAGGCATCATCAACTTTCACCAGCCCATCAATGCCGGACACATCACCCTCTTCGAAAACAGGTACATTTGGTGTTTCCACCACAAAAGGTAATGAGCTAATTTTACCTAGCAAGAGCCTATAACTTGCTCCATCACCATGTTTTAAGGCGTTGATAGCAAGATAACAATTATGGAAATCCTCCTTCAATGCAACTTGCCCTACTTGTTCAAGTATTAACTCTGCTTCTCTGTAACCGTTTTTGGCACCCAACCCCCGCTGTAAATGAGCTTCAAAAATTGAAAACAACCCAACCGCATGAATCATCTTCTGGAGATTGAGCGCCTGGAGATTTTTGACAGGCGGTGTCGATCCGGTTTCCGACAACTCATCGACGGTTCTTTCATAGGCTTCGTTTATCGCGTTTAACGAAAAATAGGTGCACCTATAAGCCAGTTCATAAAAATGATGCATGTTTCAAGTCCTTAAATGTTAGTCGAAGCTTTCGAGCCGAATGAAATTATATAAATAAGTTCAACAAACTTGAATGTAGAAAGCAACGATAACTTAGAGCGCGTATAGCCAAAAATCCCTTTGACGGTGCCGGTGGGTGACAACTTTTGACAACTCAATCAGATCACCAACTTCTAAGCAAACCAGAACAGCGACCTGAAAGAGGCGATAATAGGAGTGAATACCACAATTTAACTCATTGACTTAACTAACAATATAAAATCAAATCTTTCAGGCACCCCCATTTCATTGAAAGATTGTCTACTTAATGTCGTTATTAATTTAGACATAAAAAACCGAAAGAAATATCAAGCAAGTTTAAAACACAAACATCATATTTTTAATCGTACGACTTCGAACAATAATGGCAATAAGGTTCAAAATGCTCTAAATAATAAGGGAAATACTTAACTTTGGAGTATGGAGGGTGCGTTTTTTCAAATTCACTATACAAATTCCCAATGAATTTTAAAGATGAATCAACAATCAATTGGCATTTTTCATGTTTTTCTTCCAAGGTCATGTTTTTTTTGTTTTCAACATACAAAGTTGCATCATCCTGGAAGCTTGCAGCCAAGGCATAATCAATACAGATATCTCTCCGCTCCAAATTTCCTATGAAATTAAGAATTTGCGACATTTTTGAACCAAAGGAAATTGTAAATGCTCTGGAGGTCATAATGAAATCATCATCCGCATCATCTTTAGATGACCAGTATTTAATAGCAATCTCAACTGATTCATTGCTTAGTTTAAGTACATGGTCAACCAAAGCTTTACTTTCGGACCTGGTCGCTATTTTTTTTGCATTATGGTAAACGACCTTCCACCCAATAAAAACCAACAAAATACTGCCAATACTGAAAATCCATGTATTGCTTTGAATTTCAGAAAAATCCATCTCAAATATTCCCTTTCAATTACCTGTTTTCAGTATCAGCTTCAGAAATAAATTTCTTAATCTGAATTTCATAAATTGGGGTTCTGGCTATAATTTTTAATTTTCTCAGCAACTCTTCTTTATTATAATGCTCGATGCGAACTAAACCGCCAAAAGCTTCCTCAAAGAAAGATGAGCCAATTACCAAAGCTATGCCATTGAAATCAACGGTAACAACAGCCTCACGCCCTTGATTCTTCCGTAACTCAGGTAATAGCCTCTCCTTACGAAAGCGTGTCCCATTGTTTGGGCCGTCATGCTCATCTCTGCCAAAAGGAGTTCTGGAGAATTCTTTTGCAACATTAATGTATGACATATCAACCTCGCTTCGGTGCTAACGTCCAATGTATTATTGTACCAGGTATACTCGGTTTAAGTGTAGACATAACCGGATCTTTCCCCTTAGTTTCAGAATCTAGCACATATAGTGAACTCTGAGTGAAAACCATCAGTTTTTCGTGCCTTGTTTTTGCCATAGCGACTGGCCTCTTGATGTCCTCCGAGCCATTACCCCTGCCGGGCTTTCTGTAGCGCGAGTTACCTGAGGTTAATGCCTCGACCACCTGGTTCTGTTCGAGTACAAACTGTGTTGTGCTATCCAGTTTTTCGTTCGTGTAAGACGTGGCTATTCCCATACCTAAGTCACAGATAATGAATACAACTCTGTCACCTTTAGGATCAAACCAGGAACATTGCCACCATCGTTTGCCTCCCATCATTTCGGTGATGATCTGAAGTTCTGGGGTTTCATAAGCATGGTTCTTAACGTTTAGCATTGCCTCGTTAATCCCCATCATCAGCATCGTTTCTTGATCGATGTCTAATAACGCTTTCTCTTTAAGCATCTGCATCGTTGTTGCAAGAGCCTCCTCCGGATCAACAGAGGATTGGAAGTAACGCTTTTGAGCCACAAGAGCATTAAGTTTGTCCAAATTGTTAGCAAGCAATGCTTTTGCTAAACCAGTACTCACTATCCACCTGTACCCCTCAGGGTTATCATCCTTTTTTGGTTGAATGATACGAGGTATGGCCTTACCTTCAAGTACAAAATATGCTCTGTTGATTACAGCAAAAAGAAGCACGGAAGCAGCTGCACTTGCAAATTTTACATCAGACAAATCAATTGTTAATGGGTCAGTACTGAAATGCAATTTGTTGATAACATTCCCAATAAAACTTAGTGATTTGCTCCGAGAAGCTTCATCATTTATACAAAATTTTAAGGGTGCTTTTTCAATATTTGACATCGGGATGCCATCTCAGTAAATGCTATCTAAAGCACACCATATCATTTATAACAAAAAAAATCATAAGCTTATGTCAGAAAACGCAAGGAATTCTTATGTTTAGTGATACTCACAACAGAATTTGTTGCGGTATAATGTTGAACACATTGCAGCAACTGTAACTTAGAGCGCGTTCTGCCAAAAATCCCTTGACGGTGTCGGTGGGTGACAACTTTTGACAACTCAATCTGAACGCCAGCGTCCGGGCAAACCAGCACAGCGATCTGAAAGAGGCTCGAGGATGGTTGCAAGGTGGGGTGCTTAACACCTCCCCTTCCCGAGTTCGTGTACCTGAAGTTTTCTAAAGCGGTAGCGGTTGACACTTTACCCCTAGTTTTCCCTAGTAAGGCATAACAAACCATAACAGGCTGACACCTGCCCTGCTTCGCATCAGGATTAACAAAAGCTAACAGCCAAGGCTCAACAAATCTCAACGCCAGCCCTTTACACTTCTGCTATAGCTGCTGTTCGTAGGCGTTAGGATCCGTTAGGTTGGGTTGACACTTTTCCCTGTTTTTCACGAAAAAGTGTCAAGTTAAAGGAGTTAGGTTTGGCCGGGGGTTTACAGTTTTTCACCTGACAGCAGACAGAGTGCCTTTAATCCTGTTTCGCTCCAGTCATCCTGATTGTCGGGATGCATTGCGGCTACATAGGCCAGCTCGGAACGCAGGAAACGCAGACCACCAGCCATGTGATCTTTGCCATAGAAGCTGTGGGTTTCTTCATCCAGACGGAAGAGAGTCAGCAGTTGTTCATCGGGCTCGTGCTGAACATCAAAACCCAGCTCAGCGGCTGCTGCCTCTATTCGTTGGCCAGCATTAATATCAGCTGGCAGCTCTTTCCCGCCGTCATGCTCCCATACCCACGCGGCGGCCTGCGCCCACGTCATTGCATTGTGATGATCACCAGCACCAGCACCAGCACCAGCACCAGCACCAGCACCAGCACCAGCAGAATTTTGTTTAGCCTGCGATGCTTCGACATCCACTTTATCGCCTGAAATTACAATTTCACCGCGGGCTATCCAGCCGTAAACAGTTTGCCGGCTGACGCCCATATGCCTGGCGTAGGCTGATTTACTTAACAGCATCCTGTGTTTCCCTCCGGGCAGAAAAAAGCCGCCCTCAGGCGGCCTGCTTCTCTTCTGAATGTGTCTGCCGCTGGCTGCCTTTGAGCATCACGTTGACATGTTCGCTTAACTGGTCAAGGCCGGTCATGCGTGGCTGTACGTCTGATGGATCGTCGTTCTTCCCGTAGACGAGATTGTTATACCAGGTTCGGACAGCTGTAATTTGTGCGACGTCCTTCCTTACCGCGTCGACCAGATCGGCAACCGCGTTAATCACCAGCCCGTTCTCTGATGCAATACGGGAGAAGCCGAGACGTTTTAGCTGTTCCGTATCGAGTCCCGAACACACAGCGTGCGCCCTTAGTAAGGCGTCCGCCAGCTCCTGATGCTTTCCACTGTGCATCGACAGCAGCATTTTTTCCTGACTGCGGCGATCCAGTCGGGCGAATGCCAGGCGCATTTCGCTGTCACGCATGAATCCCTGAACATCATCAGATGCCAGTGGACTAACCGGAGCGAGCTTGTTCTTCAGGTAATCGAGAATGTTTGCGGCCTGCTCGCTTACGGCTGCCATCCCGCGGGTAAAGTCTTTGAGCGTGTCCGGGTTCCGGGCTTCACCTGCCCTGCGGTTTTTTGCCTGTTCGTTCAGATCCGGATCGTTGCGGATAACGTTCAGCAAATCCGCCTCGGCTTCGGCCTGCTGCGCCGTTGTCCTCAGGCTGGTGAGTTCGCCCGCCATGCCACGGAATAAAGCGGCCATCTGAGTATTTGGCGCAACAACCTTACCGGCATAACCTGCCAGCTCGATGCTGTGTTTCCCTATTTTGATTGAGTAGCTCACTGGCCAGCCTCCATTTTTGATAGCCCTGCATCAAATACCTTGCGTGCAACAGCATGGATTGACGGCGCGATCCCCATGCCCGACTTCTGGCGCTCCCTCTCCTGGATGGTTTTCAGAGCCTGAATCTGCTCCCCGTTCAGCAGAACGGGCTTAACGTTAACCTTGCTCATAATGCCCCCTGTTATAGCGACTGTTAAAGTTCCATTAATCGCAACAATCAATTTATCAGTTGCGATTTATGAAACGATATTAATGAAATAGCAGGGGTCCGCAACGTGAAAAGAGTGGATGCGTTTTAAAGATTTTGCCCTCAAGGTGTTCATGGTGTTCATAAAGGCGATAAATTACAGACAAAACAATACATTAACCCATGAACACCGGTTACATACAGGGTTTACAAGTGTTCATGGTGTTCATATTTCTGTTTACTTAATGAGCACAGAGTTAAAGTGACCTATGAACACTATGAATACCCTATGAATACCTTACACAAAGGTGTTCATAGTCAATCTTATTGATTCAATTGAACTTTACCCAATCAATGAACACTATGAACACCTTTCGCCATATTTAGCTAAACATTCATCTTTTTTCCTCAGGTAACGGGTGCGCCTGCGGCAGCCAGTCCTCCGCACTCTCTGAAAGTTCGACGTTCGTCACCACGCCGCGGGTCTTTCTCTCCTTGCGGTACTCGTGATTAAACTCCCGCATGGCGCTTTCCATTCCCTCAGAGAATTTATTCAGCGTCAGCGGCTTCTCGAAACCGTTCGCCTCAAGAAACGTCAGATAAGCGTGATAGAGGTAAATGCGGGGGCGATGAGGCGGATTACGATTGCCCACCAGCATTCCCACGCAATCAGCCAGGCGCTCCAGATGCGCACAGAAGGCGTACAGGGGATCCGTTTTCTGCTTCACCTCCAACGCTTCTTCGCTGTTCCGTTGCTCCAGCAACAGCGCCCGCGCTTTTTCCGGGTTCGCAAAGTTCGCCAGCAGCCGGCGAACAACCACCGGAATTTCAGCGGATATCTTTTCTGCCAGTTCGGGATCCTTATCCTCTTCGCTGACGCGCCGGTTAAACTGGAAAATTACGCGGCGCCGGGAAACGCCGCCGGCACGCTCGGTGAAAATCATCGGCGTGTTGTTCGTGGCCACAACCACCGCCCGCAGAACGGCGGTGTACTGGTGCTCGTGTTTCGGGTCTATCTCCACGGCATCCCCGCCGGTTATCGCTTTTATCCCGGTGCCCTCTCCTGAATATTTGGGCTGATCAGGAAGCGTTATCATGCTCTTGCCGACGAACTGCGCCCGCCCGCGCGCGCTGTCGAGCGCCGCCATGTTCCCGCTGGCGGTGTTATGCGCGCCGGCCAGCATCGTGGCGATGTGGGTAAAGACGCTTTTCCCGCTGCCGCCCTCCCCGGTTATCTCGAGGAAGAGCTGCCAGTCGTACCGGTTTGCCAGCACCATAAAGAGCGCCGCAGCGATGCGCTGCATCTTAATTGCGTCTCTATCTGATGCGTAACTTAGCCACTTATGGAAGTTCGGCGCGTGGTCGCGGAGGTTTTCGCCCGGCACCGCCGGTGTGTAGGTCACGCCGTTGTGGTTGGTCAGCCAGTTATCCTGGCTGTGTTCGGAGAAAACGCCGGTTTCCATATCGTAGACGCCATTAGCAAAGGGGATCAGGCTGCGCCGCGGCTCCCCCATTACCGGGATAACGATTTTCAGGGCGTCGATAACGTTGTTGATCGCGCGCTTGCTGAAGTTGGTTTTGTTCTCGTTGTAGATAGACACCATTTCGCGGCTCAGCTCGAGCAGTGACGTTTTCTCCCAGATGCCCGCGCGGTAGACGTACACGCCTTCGCTGTTTTCATTGATCGCAATGCCGGTGTAACGCGCGGCCAGTATGAGCGCCTTTTCGTTATCAGCCAGGTCGCGAAGGTTTACATCCGTCAGCGGTTTGCCGATCACCATGCTTTTGCCGGCTTCCGCATCGGCTTTGAGGCGCGGCAACTGGGGCGTCCAGTCCTCCAGAAGCTGATAACCTTCAGAGTAGAATTGCGCGCGCTCCACGCCGGCCACCGCCAGCTTTGTCGCGAGAATGGTTATCTGCCGTTCGGTCAGATGCCCGCCGCGGCAAACCCGGGCATAGAGCCGGCCATCATCAACAATGCGGATATTCTCCAGCTCCGCCAGCTGCTTTTTATCCAGCACAACCGGCGGCACCGTGTCGCCAATCGGGTTCATTTCCTGCCATGCTTTGGCGAACGTCCAGGCATCGGCGCCGGCAAAGATGATTGACTCCTCCATGAGATCCGCCGGCTGCTTTTTAAGGTTTGGTGCATTCTTCATTTTCTGTTCCCTCGCTCCCTGATGATTTCCCGCATGACACGAATTCGCTCGATGCCCTGTACCCGCATAATCCGATCGATATCTTTTTCGCCGGCGACCGGCGCGGAAGAAACAAATTCAAATTCCCGCACCAGTCTTTCTGGCGTGCAAAAACAGGGTGAGCTGTACCCCTCGCGGCAATATGTCACTCTGTCGAATCGGTAACTTTCGATAATTACGATGTTGCCCCGACCGTCCTTCCATTTATCGCCCGGCCTGATTTCAGGGTGAGCGCGGCCACCAGCAGCTAAGCCGGAATTTTTAATCGTCATATTTTTTACCTCACGCCGCTGGCGGGATTACCTGATAACCAATTTTCCTCAGAAAGCGCGCGGCACTCTCCACCGTAAAAATGATCTCGTCGTCCATAAGGGGGCGCATCGACTGAAGACCATTTGACGTGTCCACCAGATAGCGGCCGCCGGCCGGGAAACTGAAAACGTTTCTGCCGTCGGCCCGGCGAACCAGATCGTAAACAGGAGTCACAATTTCTCCTCCCCGTCCCTTAATAACTGGCTGGCAAAACAATATCGCGCACTATTTAATTGCTCAGATACGTGATCGGCAAAAGCGCCGAGACGGCAAAACTGGATAACCATTTTCATACAGATACCTCCATGGCCAGACGGGATTGAATGGCGGAGGCCTTGCTGCCTAACTGGAGGTAAGTTCGGGTGATTGCCGGGTTACTGTGCCCGAGCATTTCAGAGGCGACCAGCAAACCCTGTTCGCCGCCGGCGGACATGAGATTAAAGGCGGCAATCTTGCGGCTGGAATAGGCACTCAGCCGCAGACGCGTGTTTACCACTCGGGTAAACCACACCATTACGTTGTGCAGTTTCTTCCAGATCGTCTGGCGGCTCACGCTACCTTCCAGAGACTGGCAACGGTTACTTTCAATCTGGCTGCGGGAAAATACCAGGTCGTCACCGATAAGATTGCGCTCCATGCGTTCACGCAGTCGTTTGATGATGCCCGGCGGCAGCTGTTTGGTATCGTGCTTAACTTCAGCCTTTGCCACCAGCTCAAACACGATCGCCTGTTCTTCTTCCGTCATGCCGGCGGCCAGCTCGTCGCAGCTCACGCTATCCCAGTGCATGTACCCAATGTGATCGCCAGCAAGCCGGGCGGCGTCCTTGCGCTGCTGGCGAACAATCTCGATCCCCTTCCGGGTCGCTCTGGCTTCCGCTGCTTTGGTCTGCTTCGCTACGATAATTGTTGCAATGCCGGTTTCCCAGTTGATGCAGGAGTAACGGAAGTTGCACACGTCGCTGGTACGCCAGCCGGTAACGGTCGCAATATCCCACCAGAGTAAAACCCAGTCCGGCTGGGTCTGCTGGATACGTTCGCGCAGTTTGCGCTGCTCTTCCCGTTCGTAAACGGGCGTCATGGTGCGGGTGCCTTTCGTGGTAGTAGCTTTTACCACGTTACCGCGCAGCTCGCGGGCTTTAGCTGTCAGGGTCTGTAGGTTAAACATGGCTACCTCCCAATTTCGCAACATCCAGTTCAAACGCGCCGCTGCTGTACTGATAAAGCGAACATTCAGAGCGAATTTTGGCGGCAAAGATAAGATCCCAGCGGGAATAAAACTCGCGGGCCTCTTGCTCACTGTCGGCAACGATGCGGATAACAACGGGAGTGCAGGTCCGGCCTTTCGGCGTACCGAGGAAAAGCCAGGTGAATTTGGGCAGTTTTTGGGTTGGGGTAGTAGCCATGTGGCAGCCTCCTTTTGCTTACTGGAGTCACCACCTGAGTTCTCACGCTCATAAAGGGTGGTGACACTGACGGGGGTGAGAATACCGGTGCAAAAGGATACCGGCCAGCCTTTCGGCTGCCCCGCCAGCGCCACCATAGATTCGACGCGGATCTTCCCCGCAGAATGAAGATGTACTGGCTTTACGACACAAAAAAAGACGCTATAGGCGTCTGGTATCGCCTTTTGCTTATCCGGGTTCTCACGCCCGACACCAGATTTTGCTGGTGCTTTTAAAGCATACCCTTCAGTTGAATAACAAGGCAAGGAGTTTTTAGGGTGAGCGAAGCCCTGCCCCAGACGGGCATAATTGTTCTTCATGGCATTAACCTTTTTGAATTGTTTAGTGAGCTGTCGCGACAAACTTATTTTGAGTGCTCTACATCGCAAGAGCACGCAAGTTATTCATGAACCCGATTGTTGTTTCCATCCGTAGCTGGGCGAACCTCAGTGAACGGCTCGTGAACATCTTCACCTAACAGCTCAGGCTGATACTTACGCCACAGTTGAATCTCCTCGCGCTCAAGAGCCTCTTTAGCACCCTTACATTGCTGCAACTTATAACCGCGTTTACTGGCCTCCTGCTGATAGGCTGCCATACGCCGGCTAAAATCGTTCAGGAACACGAACGGCACGCCATAAGAGCCAGTTTTGCGGATTGAGGGAATCACCTCGCGAAATACCCAATTACTGAAACGATGGGCGAATGTGCCTGCCGTAGTAGCTTTGCGGCTACGGGCGATCAGTTTGTAGAAACCAGATTCAGAGACAGCACTATGATTTGGGTTTCCACGAATACCGTAAGTTAAAGTTACGGTATTTCTCTCGTCATCATCCAGAGCCTGCAACGCCATACGCGAATTGGATAATTCCAGCGCCGCGCAAACATCCTTTGCAACGAACCACGGTTCACCATTGAGCTTAACAATGCGAACTTTTAGCCCCTCAAAATTGATAACGGAAATATCATCACTACAGTTTTCAGGGTGAGGGAAGCCCTGACCATTAAGGCCATTATTTGATTTCATACTTTTCCTCGAATCTAATTTACAGAAGTGAAGATCTGACTTAGTTAGCTTTGCGCCGCTCTTCTAGCCAGCGATTAATCTCTAGCGCATCAAAAGCAGTCACGTTGTCACTTAACTTGACGGGACGTGGCAAGATTCCATTTTTGACCCAACGATCAATTGTGGGCATGGATACCCCAAGCAACGCAGGCATACGGAAACGACGGATGTAACCTTCAGTAGGAATAGCTGAGTAAACTTCCTGTTTTTCCAACATTTTTATGCTCCTGTGATAGCTGGTAAGGTTAGATGAAGTTTAATGATTCCTTACGCAGCATTTCCAGCATAAATAGATTCTTTTGAAAGAAATTGGGTTTCTTTTGAAATAATGAATATCTTTTGAAAAACAAGGTGACCGCCGAAAATTTGATCACTGTTATAAAACAGGACATTACAAGTCATACGAACATGATGAGTTATCAACGCTTTACATCTTTTTGTAGGTCTAGGTATCTCTAGGTATCATTTGGTATGTATGCTCATCACATGTAACTCAATGGGTTACATTGGCTGTTAATGACTGTTATTGGCCGTTAATGCCCAGCTATGACTTGCAGTGAGGTTATATGAGAAGACTTAACCTACCAATGCATAACGTCGTATCACTCAACATCACTCAACGTCATCCAACAATATTCAATAGCCCACAACATCATAAAACCGCACAAAACTGCGCGAAACTGCGTACAAGTGCGCTAAGTAATACAGCGGACTAACCATGACATAAAAGGGGAAAGTGGATATCGAGGGGGGGAGATCAGGAAATGAATGAGTTTTTTTGTTGCGGAACAGCTTAGTAAGGCGGATAAATATTGAGTAATGAAAACCGATAAGATGCCCATTTTGTCTTCGTGCAAGTACGCAACGGGCACTCTAACTAAACTCTATTCTGCAGCATACATCGCTAATAGCGCCTGTTTTGCCTTTGCTGCAAATGCCGCTCGGCTTATGCCTTTCGTTGATAAACCTTCAGATTCTAACAATTCCAATACGTCACTATAAATTGCACTTATATTGGGCTTTCCCGAGTTAACATATGAGGATGCCCCGGACTTTTTAACTAAGAGATGGATGAGAACCCCCATCATCTTCATCGTTCCTTCCTGTTCATCTTGTTTACGATGTTGGCCACGTCCACTTCTGTTTGTTTCTTTTATGTAATTTATAAGCTGCAGGCCACCTAAATTACGAGCCTTCTCCTCCCATCCTTTAGTGCCGCGCAAATCATCAATAGCTTCTTTAACTTTTTGAGCGATTACTTCGGGTGTACTTTCTTCAACGAACGGGAAAGCAGCTAAAAAAATGTCTAAGGCGTTACAAGCTTCATCTGTAGTTATTTTTTTATCCCTGTGAACTTTTAGCGCCCTCGCAATTGATTTGCGAGTAAGATCAACATAGTCAGAGTGCTCAGGGGGTACATCACTGAGACGCATTAGTGGATTCAAACCGGCGAGTGCCAATGCCATTTCCTGTGGCGTGATGGATACAGAAGCACATAACCTCTCAATTGGTGATTTCCTCAAGATGTCTTTCATGCTTTACTCCCTTTCACTTTAGATGTCATAACTCCTCAGTTATCCCCTCTTTCCAACGTCACCATTAATTCGGCCCAACACGATAATGCAGCTTTTCTCTCTTCGAAGTACTGGTGCCGGTTATAGATACCTTCAACGCCGGGGATTTTATGGTTTAGGCAACGCTCGGCTATCAAAGGATCAATGCCTAACGCCGCCATTTGAGTGCGCATAGTACGGCGCAAGTCATGAATACTGAACGGCTCGATTCCATGCATTTCCCTCAACACAGACGGCATGACCATATTGAGAGTTGCTCGGCTAATGTGAGTTCTGCTACTGGCTCTCCTGCCGGGTATAAACCAACGGCTGTTTCCAGCAAAAAGTCTTATTTCTTTTATCCACTCGATCACCGGCTGCGCCAATGGTATATCAATCTCATCGCCATTCTTTGCTCTTGAGCCGGGAAGATGCCAGACGCCCTTCTCAAGATCGAACTCAGTCCATTCAGCAGCACATAACTCCATTTTGCGCACACCCAGCGCCAAAATAAGTTTAAAAACTAGCTCATTTTCCCTGCTGATTCCTTGCCCACTACGCAGCGCTTTAAAGAACATTATTAACTCATCACGACTCAATGCCCGCTTTCTTCCCTTCTCCTTTCCCCCAGCATCTTTTGAGCCGAATGATATAGCAGGATTAACATCAATCATGCCTCGAACGACCGCGAAGTCAAACAGGCGTTTGAGCATACGGAGAACGTCATTAGCGACTGTGGGCGACCCACGCTTAAGAACGTCTTGAAGAACACTATCAACGTGGCGTGGGCGAACTTCTTCGACCTTCATTTTTCCAATTAAGGCCACAATATTCTTTTGCAGGCTAGCGAGGAAAAGCTCTGGATGCTTATACGTAGGCTCGATCTGACGAGAGTAATACTCAGCTGCAAGTTCAGAAACGTGGATAGCGTTCTTTTCAGCTTCAATTTTCGCTATCGCTTCAGCCTTGCGTTGTTGCTTCTCTGCAGCCACGTCATGCCCAAGAGCAACACGGGCTGCAAGTTCCTTAGCAATCTCCCTTGCTTTAGCAAGCGAGATAACAGAATAAGAACCAATCATTAAGGTCCGAGGCTTGCCGGCAAGTTTGTATCGAAAACGCCAGAATGGAGTTTTGTCTTCTTTGCGAAAGCGGAGATAAAGTCCTTCGCCATCGGACCTACCCTCGAATCGTTCGCCACTCTTGATCCACGCTCGGATCTGCATATCGGTAAGTTTTGGCATGCACGTATACCTAACAATCTACTGGTACATCAAAAAGTGTACCCAAAAGCGTAAAGGTGTACCCAAAACGACATAACAGCATGCTGGGTACACATCTGTGTACACCTAAAGGATGCACTTTCCTGAACTCTTATGATAGCCCCTGAAAACAAAAAAGCCCGAAATATTCGGGCTTTAGGATGCTTATGATAGCTAGCAATTTACGATGAAAGCTTATTTGCTTTTCTTAATGTGCTTAATCAAACGCTTACGCTTACGCATCTGGTTCGGCGTCAGGGTGTTGCGTTTATTCGCAAACGGGTTTTCCCCTTCCTTGAACTGAATACGGATAGGCGTACCCATCACGTCCAGCGACTTGCGGAAGTAGTTCATCAGGTAGCGTTTGTAGGAGTCCGGCAGATCCTTCACCTGGTTACCGTGGATCACCACGATAGGCGGGTTATATCCCCCGGCGTGAGCATATTTCAGCTTCACGCGACGACCGCGCACCAGCGGCGGCTGGTGGTCTTCAGCAGCCATGTTCATGATACGGGTCAGCATCGCCGTGCTCTGACGGCGGGTAGAGCTGTCATAAGCTTCACGAACGGATTCGAACAGGTTGCCGACACCACTCCCGTGCAGGGCAGAGATAAAGTGAACGCGGGCAAAGTCGATAAAGCCCAGACGGAAGTCCAGCGTCTCTTTCACCTGCTCGCGCACTTCATTGCTCAGGCCGTCCCACTTGTTGACGACGATAACCAGTGAGCGCCCACTATTGAGGATAAAGCCGAGCAGAGAGAGATCCTGATCGGAGATACCTTCACGTGCGTCAATAACCAGCAGCACCACGTTGGCGTCTTCAATCGCCTGAAGGGTCTTGATCACCGAGAATTTTTCCACCACATCGGTGATTTTCCCGCGCTTACGCACCCCTGCGGTGTCGATAAGTACGTACTCACGTTCATCGCGCTGCATTGGAATGTAGATGCTGTCACGCGTTGTGCCTGGCATGTCGTAAACCACCACGCGCTCTTCGCCGAGAATACGGTTAGTAAGCGTAGACTTACCCACGTTTGGGCGACCCACGATAGCCAGCTTGATAGGCAGATCCTGCGGGTTGAAGTCGTCTTCCGGCTCTTCCTCTCCTTCTTCTCCGGCTTCAAACTGCGCCCAGTATTCAGCGTCCTCGTCCACCTCTTCCGGTGGGTTTACTTCATCAACCCACGGCAGCAGAACGGTTTCCAGCAGGCTGGTGACGCCACGGCCATGCGAGGCCGCGATAGGATAGATATCGCCCAGGCCTAAAGACCAGAAATCCGCAATGGCCTGATCGGCATCGATGCCGTCAGTTTTGTTCGCCACCAGGAAGGTTGGCTTTTCGCGTGAACGCAGATGTTTAGCGATAGCAGAATCCGCGGGCATCAGGCCAGCGCGAGCATCCACCATAAACAGAACCACATCTGCTTCTTCGATAGCCAGCAGAGATTGCTCTGCCATGCGGGTTTCTACGCCGTCTTCCGTACCGTCAATACCCCCGGTATCGATACAGATGAACTCGCGTCCTTCCACCTCTGCACGACCGTACTTACGGTCACGCGTCAGCCCCGGGAAATCCGCAACCAGCGCATCACGGGTGCGTGTTAAACGGTTAAAAAGAGTGGATTTTCCAACGTTAGGGCGCCCGACAAGCGCGACCACAGGTACCATGTTTGAAGCCTCATAAAATTCAAAATAACGTCGCTTTCGCAGCGTTTTTAAAAATGTCAAAACGGCTCCTGAGTGAACAGGAGCCGTTTAGTATACTACAACCGCCGTGTAATTAACGCGTGATCGCGTACAGCGTGCCGTCTTTTGCCTGAATCAGAAGTTTGCCGTCAGCCACAACGGGCTCCGTCAGGAAGCCTGAGCTATCCACTTTCTGCTGTGCCACGAAGCGGCCATTCTCTGGATCGATCCAGTGCATATAGCCTTCGCTGTCGCCCACCACCAGGCTGCCGTTATACAGTGCCGGTGCGGTCAGCAGACGGTGCAGCAGATCGCTTTGCGTCCACAGCGTTACGCCACCTTCGGTGCTCAGCGCCAGCAGGCGGTCGTTCTGATCCACCATATAAATACGGTTGCCGTCGACGATGAAATCGTTCACGGAACCCAGCTCACGTTTCCACATGATCTGGCCGCTACGCAGGTCCAGCGCCGTCAGGTTGCCGTTATACGCCAGCGCGTAAACCACACCGTCGACGATAACTGGCGTGGTGTCCACGTCACTCAGACGGTCGATTTCAGTTGAACCGGTCGCCTGGGAAATACGCTGCTGCCAGATCATCTGGCCCTGCTGCATCAGTACCGCACTGACACGGCCGTTGTCACCGCCCACAATGGCGGCACCAAATGCGGTTGCCGGAGCAGATTCACCACGCAGAGACAGCGCTGGCATATCCAGGTTAACCGTCCATTTTACCAGACCATCGGCTTCGTTCAGCGCCTGCAACTGGCCGTTGCTGGTATGGATCAGCACCAGGCCGTCGCTGACAACCGGACGCGACAAGGATTCACCGGCAACGGTGGTCTGCCATGCAACCGAACCGTCGCTGGCATTCAGCGCGTAAACCTGCGCTTTTTCGCTGCCCACATACACGTGACCGCCAGTAACGGTCAGGCCGCCAGAAAGCAGTGCAGGTTTACGGGAGAACCAGCCGTCTTTTTCCGCCAGGTTAATGGACCACACTTCTTTTCCGTCATCAGCGTTCAGCGCTTTAACGGTGCCTTTGCGATCGGCCGCATAGACAACGCCGTCAGCAAATGCCGGGTGCAGGTTGGAATAAAAATCGCCAATACCATCGCCTACGGAAGTGTCCCAGGCGGTAGATGGGGTGAACTGGTTTTCAACCGTCGGCAGCGGGGACATTTTAACAACGTCTTCTTCGCCACTGAACAGTGAACAACCACTCAATAACGTAACAGAAAGCAGTCCTGGCAGAAGTAATTTACGCAATTGCATTGGGTCCCTCTCAGACGGACAAATTATTTATTTTCATCTGCATCATTTCGCTCAGCGCAGGTGAAGCTTTACTATCCACGCCAGCTTGCCACGCTTTACGCGCGCCCGCTTTATCACCCTTACTCAGCAGTGCTTCACCGCGAAGATCGGCAACAATAGCGGCAAAGCCTTCGCCTTTGATGGTATCAAGCGTTTTGAGCGCGTCGTCGGCTTTTTTCTGCTGAACCTGGATACGCGCCAGACGCAGATTGATCACCGCTTTCAGATTATCGTCACTGGCAGCAGCAAGCCCCTGAGACAGTTGCGCAGCGGCTTTGTCCAGTTCGTTTTTATCAACATACTGCTGAGCCACTTCCAGCGCAGCCAGCGCGCCGTAGGTGTTTTTGTTGTCAGCGGCAAATTTCTCCGCAGCCGTCAGCGTTTGCGGCTGATCGGCACGGATTGCGCTAACGGTATTTTCGTAGTTCAGGGACGAACCGCGAGCAGAGTCAGCCTGATGATTGTTCCAGTAACGCCAGCCTACCAGCGCACCAACACCTAAAATAACCCCTACAACCAGTGCCTTGCCGTTTTCAGCAAAGAAGCGTTTAACCGCATCAACCTGGTCGTGTTCGTTCTCGTAAATTTCCACGCAGTCCTTCTCCTTAGCCCAATAGAGTGCGCAAGTGCGCCGCAACGCCATCCTGCGTTACCGTAGTTTGCTCACCAGAGCGCAGGTCTTTAACTACCACTTCGCCGTTGGCCACTTCGGACTCACCCAGCACCAGTGCGATACTTGCGCCCCACTTATCGGCACGAGCAAACTGTTTTTTAAAGTTGCCGCCGCCGTGGTTGGTCATCAGCTTAACGTCCGGCAGCGCATCGCGCACGCGTTCGGCAAGCTGCATTGCCGCAGACTGCGTATCCGCACCTGAGGCCACCAGGTATATATCGACAACAGGATCGGCTTTAAATTCCGGATTAACTGCCTGAACCAGCAAAACAAGTCGCTCAAGGCCCATCGCGAAGCCTACTGCCGGTGCTGCGCGACCACCCAGTTGCTCGACCAGACCGTCATAACGACCGCCAGCACAGACGGTGCCCTGCGAACCGAGGCTGGTGGTGACCCACTCAAATACGGTGCGGTTGTAGTAGTCCAGACCGCGCACCAGACGCTGGTTAACGGTATAAGCAATGCCCGCCGCTTCAAGCAGCTTGCACAGGCCGGCAAAGTGTTCGCGAGAATCCTCATCCAGGTAGTCACCCAGCGCTGGCGCATCGTTCAGCAGCGCCTGTACGTCAGGATTTTTGGAATCGAGTACGCGCAGCGGGTTGCTGTACATACGACGCTTACAGTCTTCGTCGAGCTTCTCTTTGTGCTGTTCCAGGAACGCCACCAGCGCATCGCGATAGTTCGCACGCGCTTCCAGAGAACCGATAGAGTTCAGCTCCAGGGATACGTGTTCAGAAATACCGAGCGCACGCCACCAGCGGGCAGTCAGCATAATCAGTTCAGCATCGATATCTGGTCCTTGCAGACCAAACACTTCCACGCCAAGCTGGTTGAACTGACGGTAGCGGCCTTTTTGCGGACGTTCGTGGCGGAACATCGGGCCGATATACCACAGGCGCTGCTCCTGATTGTACAGGAGACCATGTTCGATGCCGGCGCGTACGCAACCCGCCGTCCCCTCAGGACGCAGGGTCAGGCTGTCGCCGTTGCGGTCCTCAAAGGTATACATCTCTTTTTCAACCACGTCGGTTACTTCGCCGATCGCGCGTTTGAATAACGGGGTCTGCTCTACAATCGGCAAACGAATTTCGCTGTAACCGTAGCTGCCGAGCACCTGCTTCAGTGTGCCTTCAATGCGCTGCCAGATGGCGGTTTCGCCAGGCAGATAATCGTTCATGCCGCGGATGGCTTGAATGTTTTTTGCCACGTTTATTCTCTTTCTATATACAAAAAAGAACCCAAAGAATGGGTTCAATCATACATGGGAAGCAGCCTGCTTCCCATCACGTTATTTTTCAACCTGCTGAACGCTGATGCGCTGCGCTTCGTCCATCATCGTCGCTTTTGCACGAATGCGGGCTTCGAGCTGGTCGATCATGTCACTATTATCCAGACGATCTTTACGAACGCCATCCTCATAGAGACCACTTTTCTTGTTACCGCCGGTCACGCCCAGCGTGGACACCAGCGCTTCACCCGGACCGTTCACCACGCAGCCGATGATGGAAACGTCCATCGGGGTGATGATGTCTTCCAGGCGCTGCTCCAGAGCATTCACGGTGCCAATCACGTCAAACTCCTGACGTGAACAGGTTGGGCAGGCGATGAAGTTGATCCCACGCGCGCGGATACGCAGTGATTTCAGGATGTCGAAACCGACTTTGATCTCTTCCACCGGATCGGCGGCCAGGGAGACGCGTAACGTGTCGCCGATGCCTTCAGAGAGCAGCAGGCCGAGACCAATCGCCGATTTTACCGAACCGCTGCGCAGACCGCCCGCCTCGGTGATGCCAAGATGCAGCGGCTGATCGATCTGTTTTGCCAGCAGACGATACGATTCAACGGCCAGGAAGACGTCAGACGCTTTCACGCTCACTTTGAACTGATCGAAGTTAAGGCGATCCAGGTGATCGACGTGACGCATGGCGGATTCGAGCAGCGCCTGCGGCGTCGGCTCACCGTACTTTTCCTGGAGATCTTTTTCCAGAGAGCCAGCGTTTACGCCGATACGGATTGGAATGTTTTTGTCGCGGGCGCAGTCAACCACCATGCGAATGCGCTCTTCGTTGCCGATGTTGCCTGGGTTAATACGCAGACAATCGACACCGTATTCAGCGACTTTCAGCGCGATACGGTAATCGAAGTGAATATCGGCAACCAGCGGAACACTCACCTGCTGCTTGATCAGTTTGAACGCCTCGGCGGCGTCCATGGTAGGCACAGAGACGCGAACAATGTCCGCGCCGACGCGTTCTAATGCTTTGATTTGATTGACCGTCGCTTCTACATCCGTAGTACGCGTATTGGTCATCGACTGGACGGCGATAGGCGCCCCATCGCCGATTGGCACGTTCCCAACGTAAATCCGTTTCGATTTTCTACGTTGAATAGGAGCCTGGTTATGCATGTAAAATCTCCCGCATTGCCCGTCTGTTACTGTGCTGCTGATTGTTCGGCATTAACGGTAAGACGCGCAACCTGGTTAGTTCTGATAAAGCGGCTCAGATCGACAGGTTTTCCTTGATACTGGATCTGTACCGCTGCCGGTGCGCCGATTTTAAGCTTGTAAGGTGCCTGGCCCGTTAGATTTAACGTGCCATCTTTACGTTGCAGGCCGCTGAACAGCTTTTTACCTGTCGCGTCAGTCACTTCCAGCCAGCAATCAGCCGTAAAATTCATCACCAGCGCATTCGGGTCCACGGCAGGTGCCGCCGTGCCAGCCGGGTCAGTTGGCAGTGACGCCGCGGTGTTCTCTGCCGGTGCCGTTGCCGCAGGGGCGGTATCAACATTGGCCTGAGAAGGTGATACGACCGCGTTCTGATCCTGGGTCTGGGTGGCTGGCGCGGTATTCGCCGTCGCTTCTGGCGTCGCCGCTGGCTCGGTTGCAGGCGTGTTGCTTGCTGCCGACTGAGGTTCGCTGGAGGTCGCCCCTTCGGTGCTCAACGGCACGCTTTGCGCGCCGTTATTACCAGACTGATTAAGCTCAGCGGAGGACTGATCGGCCATGGTGGTGATCTCTTCCTGCTGCGCTTTGTGGTTTTGCCACCACCATGCGCCCGTCAGGCCAACAACCACAAACAGGACCAGCCAGGTAAAGCTCATCAGCCAGCCATCGCGTTTTTTACGACGTTTACCCAGAGAGAAGCTTTGCATCGGCGCAACTTTTGCCGCACGCACAGGCGCCTGCTTCTCCATCATCGGCAGTAATTCGTCTTCAGGGATATGAACCAGTTTGGCGTAAGAACGGATATAACCGCGCAGAAACGTTGAAGCCAGATCGGCGGGTGCCTTATCTTCTTCAATATCGCGAACGGTGGAAACCTTCAGGCACAGGCGTTCTGCAACGGCTTGCTGGCTAAGTCCGAGTTGTTCACGGGCGTTGCGAAGACGAACGCCAGTGGAGAGTGCTGCATTTTGATCGTGAGTGGCTTCAGTATTCATTCGCTACAACTACTGGTACGTGAAAATAAGGGTTCAGGTGCCGGTGAGTCACAATGCCACCCGCACCGCGAAACTTTAGGTCAGTTAACCTGGAACAAACAGTATAAGACTGTCGGGCCGCAGATGACAGCGCTGGCAGGCCTTCACGCTAAACTGTTGTTACGTCGTTACATACTGCCCGAAAGTCGTATGAAACGCACCGTAATTATTAATCAGTCGTGATGATTGTGACTGAATATTCAGTAAATTAATGCTTCACGGCGCAAAAAATGCGCCGTGTCTGCATAATAATCAAACGGTTTTAACCGCGATTGACTCACCCTGCATACGCTTACGCAGCGTACGTTTGGTACGGTCAATAACGTCACCCGCCAGCTGGCCACAGGCTGCGTCGATATCGTCGCCACGCGTTTTACGTACGATGGTGGTGAAACCATACTCCATCAGCACTTTTGAGAAGCGATCGATACGGCTGTTCGAGCTACGGCCATACGGCGCGCCCGGGAACGGGTTCCATGGGATCAGGTTGATCTTGCATGGCGTATCTTTCAGCAGTTCAGCCAGCTCATGTGCATGCTCGGTACCGTCGTTAACATGATCCAGCATCACGTATTCAATGGTCACACGGCCCTGGTTAGCGTTGGATTTCTCCAGGTAACGGCGCACGCCAGCCAGGAAGGTTTCGATATTGTACTTTTTGTTGATCGGCACAATTTCGTCACGGATGGCGTCGTTTGGCGCGTGAAGAGAGATGGCCAGCGCAACGTCAATCATATCGCCCAGTTTGTCCAGCGCAGGCACCACGCCGGAAGTAGAGAGCGTAACGCGGCGCTTGGACAGGCCAAAACCGAAATCGTCGAGCATAATTTCCATCGCCGGAACGACGTTGGTCAGGTTGAGCAGCGGTTCACCCATCCCCATCATCACCACGTTGGTGATTGGACGTGTACCGGTGACTTTCGCCGCGCCCACGATTTTCGCGGCACGCCAGACCTGGCCGATGATTTCCGACACGCGCAGGTTACGGTTAAAGCCCTGCTGCGCCGTAGAGCAGAATTTGCACTCCAGCGCACAGCCCACCTGAGAAGAGACGCACAGCGTGGCGCGATCGTCTTCCGGGATATACACGGTTTCAACGCGCTGATCGCCAACGGCAATGGCCCACTTGATGGTGCCATCTGAAGAGCGCTGCTCTTCCACCACTTCCGGTGCGCGGATTTCAGCCACTTCTTTAAGCTTATTGCGCAGCACTTTGTTGATGTCCGTCATGTCATCAAAGTTGTCGCTGCAATAGTGGTACATCCATTTCATGACCTGATCGGCACGAAACGGCTTCTCGCCCATCTCTTTAAAGAACTCGCGCATCTGCTGACGGTTCAGGTCCAGCAGGTTAATTTTTCCATTTTTATTGGGAACCGCAGGAATGGCGACTTCGGAGGTATTCACTAATTCAGACATAATTTTTTCCGGCCTCGTTGTTACACGTTGTGGCCCTTGGTGGGTTGAAAAGAAACGCCCCGGTAAGCAGTCTGCTCGTCCGGGGCGTTGCATTGTACAAAGTCTGGCGCAGGGATGCCACGTTTGCACGCGGCATTTACGAAATTATTAGCGAGTGCGCGGGCACACTTCGCCTTCAGCGAAGAAGAACGCGATTTCGCGCGCAGCAGATTCAACAGAGTCGGAACCGTGGGTGCCGTTCTCGGTGAAGCTGTCTGCGTAGTCGGCGCGCAGAGTACCTGCCAGTGCGTTGTCCGGGTTGGTTGCACCCAGCAGATCGCGGTGACGCTGTACCGCGTTTTCGCCTTCCAGTACGGATACCACGATTGGGCCAGAAGTCATGAACTCGACCAGACCGTCAAAGAATGGGCGACCTTCGTGCTCAGCGTAGAAACCGCGAGCCTGCTCAACGGTCAGGTGCAGCATTTTGGTGCCAACGATCTTAAACCCTGCTGATTCAAAGCGAGCAAAGATGCTGCCAATAACGTTTTTTGCCACCGCGTTTGGTTTGATGATGGAAAAAGTACGTTCAATAGCCATTGATAACCTCTGTAAAATGTTCTGTTGTTTTTGCATACCTGAGTATGGTGTGGCGCGGATTATAAAGAGCAATAGCGCCATTGCCTATGGTTATGCATAACATTTTTTTAAAATGAGACGAAGATTAGCAACAGCTCGTATTTCGCATACCGCGTTGATGATGAAAACAGAGCGGACACTGCTTTTCATCAGACGTAAATGACCAGAAATGACGGTGGCACGTCAGGCAAACGGCTTCATATGCCGGTATGGTCACGCTTTTCGCTGTTCCTTCTGTTTGCGTCACGTTTATCGCCGCATGCTGGCATACCGCTTCGCAGCCGCCGCACCCCGTACAGCGTCCGGTTTCCACGACCAGTTCAGCGTTCTCAAACCGAATCGCGTTTTCCGTACAACTCCGCCAGCACGCGCCGCAGAGTACGCAGGATTCGGTATCGAGAGTTATCTCTGCCTCGCTAAACGCAGAAAACGCCCTGCGCAGCTCACGCTGACCGGCCACGACGCTACAGACCCGGACATCCTCACGGGGAACGTGCATCAGCGCACGCCGGGCGGTATTAACCTCGTTGACGGGTATATGTTTAAACGCCCACGCCGCTTCACCGCGTCGACGAAGCGCCAGATTCAGCCGGGCAATCGCCAGCAACCAGTCAGGATTCTGCTCCGCGTCGATACTGATAAAACGAACGTGGTACTGCGCGTGCCACAGCAGAAGCTCATTCACCCCTGGTGCACGGTCAGTAAACGGCCCAACAAGCGTATCGCCACTCAGAAAGCGTTTTCGCGGCGTGATGCCGGTGATGGCCCCAGCGGGGCAGACGAACAGGCAGTCACCGCATTCAATACAGCGGCTGTCATCAACCGAGACGCCTGAGTCGGTAAAAGAAAAAGCCTGCACGGGACAGACGTCCGCGCAGGCACAGCAGGAAGAGTGGCGAAAACGACGACGGACGCACGCATGCGTCACGTCCATCGCCGGGGCAAAGGTTAATCCGCCCATCAGCCAATACTGAAGAAAACAAAGCGCAGCATCAGCTCACCCACAATTAGCAAGGCGCTGCCCAACAGCATTGTGCCTCGCGCCGCTTTTAAGCCGCCCGCAGCAAAGCACAGCATACCCGCAACGGATACGCACCAGCTCAGCAGATGAACGGTTCGCAGTTGCTCCAGCATCTGTAGCGGTGCGTGAGGGAACGTCACCACGGTGTGGTCCATAGCCGTAATATCTGCCAGCCAGACGGGCTGCATCACCAGACGCACAAGCACCAGCAGCGTGATAATGACAACCGCCGCACGCACGGTTGACTGGGAACGCGTCCCAACAACCATGCAGGCTGAACCGATAATCCCCACCGAACCGATAAACAGCACCAGAGTGTTAACATGCTGCCATGTCACCACGGATGCGTGCATGTAGATCTGCGCCATGCAGAACACATCCACCAGCCCGACAAGACCTGCCACAACCAGCAGTGGCTTCCAGCCAGGCTTTTTGACAAACATCAGCAGCGTTGCGAGGCCAAGTGCCGCAAGATAAAGACTGGCAAAGATAATCTCACGGCTCAGCCAGGAGCTGGATACGTGGCGCAGCGCGTTAAAAGCATTAAGCGGATAGCCCATGTGCAGCGCGGAGGCAAGCAGCCCCAGGCTCGCCAGCACAAACGCTCCGGCAGCCGGCAGCAGCGCGCTACGTTGCGTGCTTCCGAACGCCAGCCACAGCGTAACGCCAACCGATCCTTGCAGGAACAGCGTAAAAATCAGCAGCGGTAACTCATGCATGACGTTTCCCCTCTTTCTCTGCGCCCTGATGCGCTTTGATCACCAGGTTTGGTTTGGTGATGGAGGAATCAGGCAAGCCTTTCACATCACAGACCGCACCATACTTCGCCCGCAGTTCATCAATCGGCCCGAATTTAATCGCTTCGAGTGGACAGGTTGCCACACAGACGGGCTGCTCTCCCTTCGCCTGGAGATCCACGCAGAAATCACATTTGGACATCTGCCCGGTCTGCTCGTTGAGCTGTGGCGCGCCGTAAGGGCAAGACCACGCGCAGTAGCCGCAGCCGACGCACTTATCAGTATCAACGCGCACAATGCCGTCTCCCGGACGCTTGTGCATCGCCGTGGTCGGACAGTTTTTAGTGCAGATTGGGTCTGCACAGTGGTTACAGGAAATAGAGAGCGTGTAGGCAAACACATTGTTGCTGACGCCGCCCTGCCCGGTTGGGATGAAATTCCCGCCATTGACTTCATAAACGCGACGGAAACGACGTCCGACCTCAAGGTTGTTTTTATCTTTGCACGCCACCTGGCATGCCTTGCAGCCCGAGCAGCGAGAAGAGTCGATATAAAAACCCAGCTGTTTGTCGCTCACCGGTGCGTAATGTTTAAACTGACTCATGCTTTAGCTACCTCCACCAGCATGGTTTGATGGGAATTCCCTTTCGCAAGCGCGGTAATACGGGCGGAACTGAGCACGTTCGCGCAGCCGCCTTTATCGATACCCTGCTCGTCCGGCTGCCACCAGGCGCCTGCCTGCATGGCCACCACGCCTGGAATGATGCGCGGCGTGACCTCCGCCGGGATCTCGCAAATGCCGCGCGCGTTATGAATACGCACGGTATCCCCCTGCGCAATGCCGCGCTTTTGCGCATCCTGCGGGTTGATCCACAGCTTTTGCTGCTGCGCCTCAATTAACCACGGGTTGGCGTACTGGGTGGAGTTAGCGCGGTTTTTCCCTTTCCAGGTGATCAGCTGGAGCGGGAAGGTTTTCGCCAGCTCGTCTTCCGGCCCTTCATGGGCAGGCACGTAGTGCGACAGCGCCGGAATTTCCGGGTGATGCATGTCGTACAGACGCTTCGAGAAGATCTCAATTTTTCCGGACGGCGTCGGGAACGGATGATTCTGCGGATCGCGAATGTTGTCTTCAAAGGCAACGTACGGCGCGCTTTTGAAAAGATGCTGACGCGTCTTCTGTAGCGTCGCGAAGTCCGGCAGGTTTTCATCCGGCATGGACAGCCGCGTCTGCTCCCAGATGTGCTCAATCCACGCTTTTTCGTCACGGCCCTCGCTGAACGCTGGCTCGACGCCAAGCTTAGCAGCGACCTCCCGCAGCCAGTCGTAGTCTGAACGGCGTTCAAATTCAGGTTCAATGAGCTTTTCTGACAGGATCAGATAGCTTGCCGTGCCCCAGGTTTCGCCGATATTCCAGCGTTCCATAAAGCTGGTTTCCGGCAAAAGCAGGTCGGCGTATCTGGCGCTAGGCGTCATAAACAGATCGCTTGCGACGATAAACTCGATTTTCGACTCGTCTTCCAGGACACGGGTTGCCTGATGAAGATCCGGGTTCTGGTTAGCCAGATAATTGCCCGCCAGCGAGAACAGGATGCGGATATTGCTGTCCAGCTTCTCAGCATCCTTCAGGCCATCTTCCGCGGTTACCTTAGAAGCATCATCAGCAGCCTGCACCCAGTTCATGACCGAAATTTTGGCTTTGACCGGGTTGTCCGGCATCTCTGGCCCGGCCGCAAATTTGCGGTTTGCGCAGCCTCCATAGCCTGCTGCCCAGCCGCCTTTCACCCCAACGTTACCCGTCAGCGTGGCCAGTATCGTCGAGCCGCGCGCGGTGCGCTCGCCGCAGTTGTGACGCTGCGGTCCCCAGCCCTGGATCAGCGCGGCGGGTTTGGTGGTTGCGTAGTCGCGCGCCAGCTGACGAATAGTTTGTGCAGGCACGTGAGTGATTTTCTCTGCCCACTCGGGCGTTTTCGCCACGCCATCCTTTGCACCGCTCAGGTAAGCCATCAGGGATTCATTGGCCGGAACGCCTTCTGGCATGGCGTCTTCGTCAAAGCCCAGGGTGTAGCGTTGAATAAAGTCGCGATCGTGCAGATTCTCCGTGACGATCACATACATCATCGCGTCCATCAGGGCGTTGTCCGTGGCAGGAAGCAATGGGATCCACTGATCGGCAAGGGAGGAAACCGTATCGGAATAGCGTGGGTCGACAACAATGAAGCGCGTGCCGTTTTGCTTCATCTTCTGGTAGAAGTGGTTGCTGTGCCCGAAGATGGTTTCCGTCGGGTTATGCCCCCAGAGAATGACCAGTTTGGTGTCCAGCAGCGTGTCCAGAGAGCTGCCGCTGGCGGCGGTGCCATAGGTATACGGCGTTGCCGCCGCCGTGTTACCCATACTGACCGAGTGATAGCTTTCGAGATAGCCGCCGGTTAAGTTGAGCAGACGACGAACCATTTTATCGCCGGAAAAGGTCCCGCCGGACACCGCGGTGCCCACATGAACATAGCGTGACGCAGCACCGTATTTTTGCGTAATAGTTTTTAATTGATTCGCAATAAGGGTGGTGGCTTCATCCCAGGTAATACGTTCGAATTTTCCTTCGCCACGTTTACCCACGCGTTTCATTGGATATTTAAGCCGATCGGGATGATAAACAAATTTCCGATAAGCCCGACCCCGAACGCAGGCGCGCATCACTGGCATCTGCGGATCCAGCGCGTTATCCGGTCGCGTTGAAATTCGGGTCACAACGCCATCACTGACGTGAGCACGAATATCACACTTGCCGCCGCAGTCAAACGTACTACAGGTTTGCACCACTTTTTCTTCAGGCGTAGCGTCTGAAACCGCCGCGTCCTGTGCCTGTACTTTGCCGGTTTTGACGACAAACGGCAGGGCGGCGAGCGCCGACCCTGCCTGAATAAAATGACGCCGGGATATGGCGGGAATAAGCCCTTCTCCCTGATGTTTATTTTTTTTCATTGCTCGTTCCTTCAAATAAAAACGCATTCTCGTTTTTTTTCAGGAACGAATATTGATAATTATCAAGCTAACTCTTGAGGAGTAACACTTAGCGATCTAATTCAAAATTCACCGTCACCGTTTGTCCTGTTTCATCTAATACAATTAATTGATATTTACCAGGCAAATATAATTGCAGTGAATAATTCTTCTGATGCCCGTCCAGCGGTTCGCCATTCAAAAACCACCATCGTTGCCCCTCCCCGCCGCTGGTTAAAACGTTGAGGGTAATATTTTTCTCACCTGGAAGACGTTTAATTACCGCCCCTTCTCTGACGCCTGACAACATCAGCGGCGCCGCATTATGGTTATCCAGCGGAGGGCAAATTGCTGAACGGGCGGGGAGACGAGCAGCCCGTTTTTCGGCAGCAGGCAGCCAGGGCTCCAGCGGCAGCGGCCAGACATCCAGCACTTTTTCTGTCGCATCAGGACAATCCGCCGCAACGCGTTTGCCTTCTTTATCCAGCCAGACCGGGAAACGGATCCCGCGAATACCTTCCTGTTCCGGCAGCAGCAGCGTAGGCGGTTCACTGCCTTCCAGCAGCCAGGTTGACAGCCGACGCCGACAGTTTTCGCTCCCTTCAGGCAGGGACTGGCCCCCCGGCCAGCAAATCACGCCCCGTCCTACGCTTGCGGGACGCGGATCGCGCGGCAGGCGCGCTTCATCCACCATCGAGCGGGACTGAAGCATGTTATTGACCTGATTCAGGAGCGGTACCGCGCTGGCGAAACCAAACTGCCCGGCAACGGGCGTGCCGTCCGGGCGTCCGGTCCAGATTCCGATGACATAGCGGGCATTCAGGCCGATGGCCCAGGCATCCCGGTAGCCATAGCTGGTGCCCGTTTTCCACGCCAGCGGCGCAACCTGGGGCAGCGCACTGTCCGGCAGGGGCTGTGCTTCATTAGCGAGAATGCGACGAATAATCCACGCCGCCCCCTGCGATAACAGCGGACCTTCGATCAGCGGATCGCCCGGCTGTAAACGCAGCCGGCCCGCCTTACCCTGACGCGCAAAGGCGCTATAGGCGGCAGCGATATCAGCCAGGCGTGCGCCTGCGCCCCCCAGGATCAGAGAGAGGTTGGGCTGTGCCCCCGCAGGCAGAATGAGCGGTAATCCCGCGTTGCTCAGCATTCCGGCAAAACGTTTTGGGCCGTACGCTTCCAGAACCTGCACCGCAGGCAGGTTGAGGGAACGCACCAGGGCTTCGCTCATACTGACCGGCCCATGGAAGCCGCTGTCAAAGTTGCCGGGACGATAATCCCCCGTTTTTCTTGGAACATCCTGTAATAACGAAGCGGGATGGATCAGACCATCGTCCAGCGCCATGCCATAGATGAATGGTTTGAGAACCGATCCCGGCGATCGGATCGCATTGACCATATCTACGTGGCTGAAACGGCTGTCATCATTGATATCTACCGAGCCTACCCAGCCACGCACTTTCATGGATGTATGATCCACGACGATCATCGCCAGCGAACTGCGGGCGGGCAGGCGTGATTTCCAGTTCATTGCCAGCTCTTCAAGCTGTCGTTGCAATGCTGCATCCAGCGTGGTGACTATTTTTGTGTCACGACTTTTACTCAGCATCATGCGGGAAAAGAGCGGCGCCAGCTGCGGCATCTGCCGGGGGGCCAGCCAGACCGGCTCTTCACGGGACTCTTTCACCTGCTTCTCAGACCAGACGCCCTGAGTCAGCATGCGGTCGAGTACTTTGTTCCGCGCCGCTTCGGCACGTTCCGGCCAGCGGTCCGGGCGCAGACGGCTGGGTGCTTGTGGTAGTACAGCCAGCAGCGCCGCGTCGGAATAGCTCAGCTGAGACGGCGGTTTGCCAAGGTAAGTCCAGCTTGCCGCGCCCACGCCCTGCAACGTGCCGCCAAACGGGGCACGGTTCAGATACAGCGTCAGGATTTCACGCTTGGAGAGATGCCACTCCAGCTGCATCGCCCGCCACAGCTGACGAATTTTACCGCCAAAGGTTCGCGGATGCGGATCCAGAAGGCGTGCCACCTGCATGGTAAGCGTGCTCCCGCCAGAAACCACTCTCCCGGAGGTGAGATCCTGCCAGGCGGCACGCACTACAGAAAGCGGATTGACGCCCGGGTGATCCCAGAACCAGCGATCTTCATACTGGATCAGCGCCTCGAGATAGCGTGGGGAAACCTCTTTAATGGTAACCGGATAGCGCCAGATGCCTTCGCTGTCGGCAAAACGCCACAACGGAACACCCTGCTCATCCACCACCACTCGCGCAGGGTTGACCTCTTTCAGGGGCAACGGCCACACGCGGTCAGCGACGACAATCAGCCCCCCTGAAACGAGAAGCGCTCCCGCCAGCCACAGCCAGCGGGAGCGAATCAGGCGTGCTATCCGCATCTTACGGAACAACGATCAGCGGGCCACTGGCCGCCCCCGTTGCCCGCCACTGCGGAACGTACATGGACTCGACCATCGGAACAGGCACCTGGTAGGTTCCCGGCGTAACGGCACGGGCCAGGTAAACCAGCGTGACCGGCTGACCTTCATTGACCGGCACCGCGGCCACAAAGCGATCGTCGCGGAATTCCATGTGCTGAATATCAGACTGTTGCATCTGATTCAGCAGGTTTTGCACTTCACTGCCGCTGTCCTGCAAGCTGGCGCTGCTGCTCGCCAGATTCTGGTTTTCCAGCTCCAGACCTGCCGGGAGCAGATCCACCACCAGCGCATCCGGCACGTTCTGGCTGGCCTTCACTTCCAGCCATACCAGAACCAGTTCACCGCTCTTCAGAGAAGAGAGCGACTTGCTGCTGCCATCTGTCGCCAGGATATGACGTTCAATCTGCAAGACATTCGAGGATGGCTGAGGCGCATACTCCGGATAGCCAGTAGTGTCCAGTCGTACCCACAGCGGCGTAGTGCCGGTATTCGTCATCTGCAACGCACCAATCTGATCGCCGTTCAGGTTTTCTACCTGCGCTTTATCACTGCTCTGGGTCTGTTCAGAGAGGGAGGTCGTTGCCTGCCACGCACCTGACAAGGTTTGCAGTGATCGTCCGGCCAGGAACAGCGCATTGCTCTCCTGGGTAGACAGCCAGCGCTGGCTGAACGCGTCTTCAGATAACGCGTTCAGCAGCCTGTTTTGCGCATCCGGCAGCAGCTTGTACTCTTCCAGCAGGGAGAGCATCAGGGCATTATCACGCAGCTGGCTGCCGTAATCCGCCATCCAGTTTCGGCTGTCGTTACGGGGTGTTTTGAGAGCCAGATCCAGCGCCTGCTGGCTGCGCGGTGCATCCCCCATCAGTTTGAGTGCCATGCCCAGCTGCATCAACGGAAGCCCGGAAGCAGCCTGAGCGTGGCGCTCCCAGATTTCACGCAGCGCACCGAGCGGCGCTTTTTGCTG
The DNA here is from genome assembly GCF_000492855.1 of Enterobacter sp. MGH 38. Taxonomy (NCBI): domain Bacteria; kingdom Pseudomonadati; phylum Pseudomonadota; class Gammaproteobacteria; order Enterobacterales; family Enterobacteriaceae; genus Enterobacter; species Enterobacter sp. MGH 38. The sequence goes on from NZ_KI535608.1 coordinate 2,407,572, forward strand.
ACGCGCCAGCACCAGCGAAGCATACGCCTGGACAGCAAATTTGCTGGCCTGGGTGTCGTCGCTGTAGCGGATGGACATCATGCCCGGATCCTGTAAATAGCGCAGCAGTCGGCTGTTGGCGTTATTCACCGCCTCGGCAGGCACGCTGTAACCCTGCTCCCCTGCCCGCACCAGGAAGTCCGTGACATAGGCGGTCAGCCAGTACTCTTCCGGGCCGTTTTTATCCCACAAGGCAAAACCGCCATCGTCACGCTGCATTTGCAGCAGACGGGAGATCCCGATATCAATGGCCGCACGGCGTTTATCGTCGGTATCGCCTTTAATGCCCAATGCCTTCAGCTGTGCCGCGTTGGTGTAGAGGGACGGGAACAGGCCGCTGGTGGTCTGCTCAAGACATCCATACGGATAGGCCTGAAGTTCACGTATGTAGCGCGCCAGGTTCAAAGGTGGTTTACCGCTGAGCAACAGCTGCCCCTGTAGCGTGGCAGGCGAGAAACCTTCGATATGCTGTGCTGGCGCACTCCAGGATTCGCCAGGATTCAGCATCGTGCCCGTATTCACGGTTTGCGCCGGGAATGCGGGACGCACGCCAATTTTCCAGCTCTTCTGCTGCGGCGCAAACGTCTCACCTGGGAGCTGAAGGCCCGTCACCTGAGCAGTCACTTGCCCATCGCCATAGCCCTCCAGGGCACGCACCGGTATAAACAGGGTGCTACGTGCGCCAGGCGGCAGCTTAACCGGCTCTGGCTGAGCACCTTCGAGCGACAACTTACCGGCTGCGGTTAACGCAATGTTCAGCGTTTGCGGCTGGTCAGTCAGGTTAGTCAGGTCCAGCGTCAGGCGGGAGGTATCGCCACTTGCGAGGAACCGCGGCGTGTTAAGCTCGGTGATAATCGGAGCCGCCACAATGATTTTGCTTTCGCTGCTGCCGAAATCGTCTTCCGTCCAGGCCTGCGCCATCAGACGCAGTTCACCGTTGAAATCGCCAATCGGCAGCGTGATGGTACCTTCGCCGTTGGCATCAAGCGTAACCGGCTGCGCCTGCTGGGCAATAATGGTGACATGGTTCACCGGTGGCTTACCGCCGCGTTTCAGTTCATCGCCGTCTCCGCCAAAGCGCAGTGCGGCCAGACGTCCCTGACCTTCAATCACCTGGCCGTAAACATCATAGATGTCCGCGCCATAGCGCTTCTGACCGAAGAAAGCTTGCCACGGATCCGGCGTGACGTAGTCGGTAATGTTCAGCACGCCGCTATCGACAGCCGAGACCAGCACGTTCACCTTCTGTGGCACAGCCCCCTCTTTTACGCTGGCTTTCACTTTCACAGAAAGCGTCTGGTTCGGACGCATTTTTTGCGGGTTATCCAGTGCGATGTTCAGGCGACGATTTTCGTCCCCCATTGGCAGATGCAGCAGGCCAACCGCCCGTTTTGGCGTGGCGGATTTTGATTTATCGCCAGGACGAACCACCAGCGTGCTGAGATAGAGATCGTGACGTTTCCAGGCCTTGTCGACCGGGATAGCGAGATCCAGACCGTTAGCCGGTACGTCGATCTCTTTCCACCACAGCGGCCCTTCACTGGACTCGATCATCGCATAGCCCTTGCCTGCGGCCGGCGCGGCGATGTGCAGTTGGATGGTATCGCCTGGCTGATAGGATGGCTTATCCAGTTTCAGCGTCACGCGGTCAGGGCGCGCGGCCCCGGTGCCGTCGCTGTTATCCTGCCAGCTGTAGCCTGCCCAGAAGCGCACGCTGCTGACCATGTCATCAGGGGCTTTCACTTCCAGACGGTATGAGCCCCACTCCACCGGGAAGGTGACTTTACCGGTTTCATCGGCCTTGAGGTTTAGCTCCTGCTCGCCCTCAACCAGATCTTTTTGATCAAACTGAGACTGCCAGCCCTCACTCTCGGACCAGTTCCAGAAGTAGTCACGACGCTCGCGAATCAGTCGTACCTGTAATCCGGAAACGGCCTTTTTGGCTCCGCTGGCATCGGCATAGACGATGTCGAAGCTGGCGTTGCCGTTCTCGTCGACGATCGGCTGGTTGACGGTAGTATCGGTGCGGTAGTCGTAAACCGCCTTGCTGGCGAACTGAGGGCGAATACCCGGCAGCTCAGCCGCCGGCCAGATAGCCTGCTCAGCGCGTCGCGTTACCGGACGCCCACCTGATTCCAGCAGGCTGGCCTGCAAAATCAGTTGCAGCGGCGAGTGCGCCTCTTTCCACTGGCTTTCGGTGGTAACCTGTCCGCGCCCCTGTTCGTCCAGCGTAAGCTGCACTTCATCCAGGCTGCGGCTCAGGTTCTCCTCGGCAATATCACCGAACTGGAAGCCAGGCAGCGCAGGCACCGCGTCACGTAGCGGACGCAGGAAAAGCTGGCCTTGCAGAGAATTGCCGTTAGCTGGCGCGCCGTACAGGTAATAGCCCACAACGTTAAAGTCCACATCCTCCTGCGGGGAAACCGGCGTTTTTTGCCCGGTCAGATTCAGCGCCATACGCTCAGGCATAAAATCTTCGACGTGGAAATCCCACATGCGCTGCTGGTTATCCCCCGTATTCGCGCGAATATGCCACATGCCGGTCTGGGCGCCGCTATCAAGCGAATAGTTGAAGCGATAAAGGCCATTCTCAGGTTGCACAACGACCGTACGCGCCACCTGTCCGTCCGGACGCAGCACGTCAAGTTTTACCGGCTGCTCGGGAAGCGGTTTGCCATCGCTGTCGCGAAGCAGGCCGTTAAGGATCACCGTTTCACCCGGACGATAGAGATCGCGCGGGCCAAACATAAAGAACTGTTTGCTGTAACCCGGGTTACCGGCGATATCAAACTCCGCCAGATCCAGCGCCGGAAGTTTGAGGTCAAGAAGCGTGGTCTGGCCATCTTTACTGGCAAGGATCAGCGCGGCTTCTTTATCGGTTTCCAGTTTCGCATGACCATCGGCGTCGCTGTTCGCCTCGGCCAGAGTCTGCCCTTTATCGTTCAGAAGGGTAATGGTCACGCCTGACTGCGCCGCACCGTTTTCAAGACTCTGGGTGAAGATGTCCAGGCGGTTATGATAACGGTGAGCGGACAGCCCAATATCACTTAAGGTAAAGAGCGTCGCGGCGTTACTGTAGTTATAGTGACCAGCCTGATTCATCACGGCGATATAGACGCCAGACTGCTGGAGCGGCTTAATATCTTTAAGCGGCAGGAGCAGTTTTTCACGCGTGTTGCGCGCCGGGTTGAGGTCGAAACGGCCGGTGTAGACCAGTTCCGCCATCTTCAGCAGGTTGTCAGATTCCCAGTTGGTCAGCGAGTTACGGTACTCCCACTGGCTGACAAACGAGGCCAGCGACTCCGGCTTAACGCGGTAGAAGTTCACGTCCACATTGTTGACGTTGAGCGCCATCACCGGCAACCCTTCCACCACTTTACCCGGCAGCAGCGATCCGCGGCTGGCGAATCCGACCGTCGGTTCAACATCCCGGGTGGTGATCGCTTTTTCATAGTCAATGCCGAATGTCGCTTTGTTCAGCGCCAGCAAATCACGTTCGACGGTGACAACCAGATTACGATTCGGCTCCAGATGGCGCAGGCGCAGCTCTTTCAGATTGGGGGCCAGTTCCCAGGCGCCGTCCACTTTGCCGCTTTTTTTATCCACCACATGTACCGTTTTCGCAAAATCCTGGCTGGGATCCAGCGGTACAGAGAAGGTCAGAACCAGCGTCGCGGCGCCGTCGAGTTGCACTTCCGAGGCATCCAGCAGCGTCAACGCCTTACCCTGACTCTGCGCGGCCAGCTTAGCCAGCTTTTCAGGATCCGGTGTCGCCGGGGTTTTCTTTTCTGATGCAGTAGACGCTGCGGGGGCAGCGGCCTGAGGTTTGTCGTCGCTGTTATCACAGCCGACAAGCGTAAAGGTGGTGAGCAGCGCGAGAGAGATCGCAGCTAAGCGAAACGGTTTCATCCTGTGTCCCTGGCCTGAGGGGCCTGTTGGTCATCGTCCGGATAAGTATTATCCGCAAGTTTCGTTAATACAAAAAGTCCAATTTTATAATCTGGAAAGCACCTCGCAGAATGGCATCACGCCGCTACGCCGTGATGGAACCGCGATCACAGCGCATAACGTTACATGTTACCTTTCACGTCATTTGTTTTTAAAACAAGAAGATAGCTGGATAAGCTCGCATCAGGCCTGCTAGTTTTATGACCATGACGCACCCTGAGTGCGCGGTTCAATAAGAGAGAAAGCCATGAAACGAGCCGTGAACGCCCTACAAAATTTCGGAAAATCACTTTACGGACCTGTACTTATCTTACCCATCGTAGGCCTGTTTATCGCCTTTGGGAATGTGCTGGGTAACGGCAATCTGGCCGAGTACCTGCCGTTTCTTGGCCACCCGCTGATCCAGAGTGTCGGCCAGCTGATCGCCAAGTCTGCCGTGTCGGTGCTGGTCAACCTGGCGCTGGTGTTTGCCGTTGGTATCCCCATTGGACTGGCAACCCGAGACAAAGGCTACGCGGCGCTGATTGGGCTGGTAACTTTTATCGTGTTTATCAATGCCATGAACGTGACGTTACAGCTTCAGGGGGAACTGGCCCCTGCGGAACAGATGAAAGCCGCCGGACAAAGCATGGTGCTGGGCGTCCAGGTGCTGGAAATGGGCGTTTTCGCCGGGATCCTGACCGGGGCGCTCTCCGGTTATCTGTACAACAAATATTCCGGTGTCCAGTTTAACGGCGCGATGGCGATTTACTCCGGCCACTGCTTTGTCGCGATTGTAATGCTGCCTGTCTCTATGCTGCTCGGCGTGATCATGAGCGAACTCTGGCCGTACGCACAGCATGGAATAAGCGCCCTGGCGCTGGCGATCAAAGGGTCCGGTCCGTTTGGCGTGGCGATCTACGGTTTCCTTGAACGCATTCTGGTGCCGACGGGCCTGCATCATCTGGTCTATACGCCGTTCCTGTATACCGAACTGGGCGGTACGCAGGAGGTGTGCGGTACGGCTTACCAGGGCGCGCGCAATATCTACTTCGCCGAGATGGCCTGCCCGGACGTGAAGCAGCTCAGCAGTACCGTGGTGTGGGATGCGCGCGGCATCAGCAAAATGTTTGGCCTGCCTGCCGCGGCGCTGGCGATGTATATGACCGCCAGGCCAGAGCGTAAAGCGGCGGCGAAAGCGATTCTGATCCCGGCGGCGCTGACCTCGCTGCTGGTCGGCGTAACCGAGCCGATTGAGTTCTCCTTCCTGTTTGTCGCCCCGCTGCTGTTCGTGGTGCATGCGGTGCTGACCGGTATCGGCATGATGCTGTTCTCGCTGTTTGGCGTTCACGCCATCGGCGCCAACGGGATTATCGATTTCATCCTCTACAACCTGCCGCTCGGCACGGAGAAGTCCAACTGGCCCATGTACATCGTGGTCGGGCTGATCATGTTCACTCTTTATTTCGTGGTATTCCGCTTCCTGATCCTGCGCTTCAACATGAAAACGCCGGGGCGTGAAGATGAGGACCAGGAGACACGCCTTTACAGCAAGCAGGAGTACCAGGCGAAGGGCAATAACGACGGGCTGGGCGAATCGATCGTTGTGGGTCTGGGCGGTCGGGAAAACATAGAGGTGGTGGATAACTGCTACACCCGCTTACGCGTCACGGTGAAGGACGTCGCCATCATCGACGAACCGCGCCTGAAAGCGACCGGCGCGAAAGGGATTATCAAACAAGGTAACAACGTTCAGGTGGTCTACGGGCTGCATGTCAAAAAAATGCGAGAAGCCGTTGAGACGTTTCTCTGAAAGGAGCTAAAGATGTTTACACCCCCATTTATTCTGTCGATTGCCGGCGGCGGTAGCACTTACACGCCAGGTATTGTGAAAAGCCTCATGGTGCGTCTGCACGATTTCCCTCTGGCAGAGATCCGCCTGTATGACATTGACGCGGCGCGCCAGAACACCATCGCGCCCGTGGTGGAGAAGGTTATTCGCGACCACAGCCAGAGCATCAAATTTACCGTCACCAGTGACCCGGAAGTGGCCTTTAGCGGCGCGCATTTTGTCTTCGCCCAGATGCGCGTCGGGCAGTACAAAATGCGTGAACAGGATGAGAAGATCCCGCTGCGTCACGGCGTGGTGGGCCAGGAAACCTGCGGCCCCGGCGGGCTGGCCTACGGCCTGCGCACGATCCTGCCGATGGTGGAGCTTATCGATCTGGTCGATCGCTACGCGCACGAGAAAGCCTGGATCGTGAACTACTCCAACCCGGCGGCGATCGTCGCGGAAGGCGTGCGCCGCCTGCGTCCGAACGCGAGGGTGCTGAACATCTGCGATATGCCGGTTGCCGCGATGCGCAATATGGGTGCCATTCTGGGCGTGGATCGTCATAAACTGGAAGTGGACTACTTCGGCCTGAACCACTTCGGCTGGTTTACCCGCGTGCTGGTGGACGGCGAAGACAAGCTCCCGGAGTTGCGTAAGCATATCGCGAAGTTTGGCCTGCTGACGGAAGATGCCGCAAAAACCGACCCGCAGCACTCGGATCCATCGTGGGTGAAAACCTGGCGCAACATCAAGCCGATTATGGATAACTTCCCGGAGTACCTGCCGAACCCGTATCTACAGTACTACCTGATGCCGAACCAGATTGTGGAGCATCAAAACCCGGACTATACCCGCGCCAACGAAGTGATGAACGGGCGCGAGAAAAAGCTGTTCGCCGCCGCCGAAGAGTACCAGCGCAGCGGGATCTTACCGGACGCCTTCCACGTAGGTGTTCACGGCGAATTTATCGTCGATGTCGCCTGCTCGCTGGCATTCAACCTGCGCCAACGCCATCTGGTGATGGTGGAAAACCGCGGGGCGATTACCAACCTGCCGTACGATGCGGTGGTGGAAGTGCCTGCCTATATCACTTCCGAAGGGCCGGAGCCTGTCCGCGTGGGTCTGGTGCCGCTGTTCCACCAGACGCTCCTGCAACAGCAGCTGGCCTCTGAACAGCTGCTGGTTGAGGCAACCATCGAAGGCAGCTACGAGAAAGCGTTGCAGGCGTTCACTCTGAACCGCACCGTGCCGACCATGGAGCACGCGAAAGCGATTCTGGATGAGATGATCGAAGCCAACCGCGACTACTGGCCTGCGCTGCAAAAGGCCTGGCAGGACGGTGAAGCGGTGAAAAAATAGGGGCTTGCTCGCGAGTTGAACGTGGTGAGCTTGTCGGTGTCAGAAAAAACACCGACAATCCTTTTTTACGGAAAAGAATGGAGGCAACCATGTCCACCTCATATTTTGTCGCTGCCGACTGGCTGATTGAGCACGGCGACGACCCGGAAGTTCAGATTATCGACGCGCGCATGGCCCCTCCGGGCCAGGAGCATCGTGACGTTCCCGCTGAATACCGGGCAGGGCACCTGCCTGGCGCGGTATTTTTTGATATCGAAGCCCTCTCCGATCACACCTCTTCCCTGCCGCACATGCTGCCTCGCCCGGAAGCGTTTTCCGTGGCGATGCGCGAGCTGGGCATCAGCAAAGATAAACATCTTGTTGTTTACGATGAAGGTAATCTGTTTTCCGCGCCGCGAGCGTGGTGGATGCTGAAAAACTTCGGCGTGGAAAAGGTATCGATTCTGGCGGGCGGACTTGCAGGCTGGAAGCGCGACGAACTACCGCTTCAGCAGGGTGACGTCACGCTGCCGGAAGGGGAATTTGATGCCACGTTTGACGCTAACGTGGTCAAGCGCCTGACCGACGTGCTGGTCGTGAGCCACGAAAACACGGCGCAAATCGTCGATGCGCGTCCCGCTCCACGTTTCAACGCAGAAGCGGACGAGCCGCGACCGGGACTGAAACGCGGCCATATCCCGGGGGCGCTGAACGTGCCGTGGGGCGATCTGGTGTTTGAAGGCGAGCTGAAAACCACCGATGAATTGCGTGCCATTTTTGAACGTCAGGGCGTGGATTTGCATCGTCCGGTTATTGCCAGCTGCGGCTCCGGCGTAACGGCCTGCGTGGTGATCCTGGCGCTGGCAACCCTTGACGCAAATGACGTGACCCTGTACGACGGCGCCTGGAGTGAATGGGGTGCACGAGACGATCTGCCGGTTGAACCGGCGAAATAATGGATAACCGCCTGGCAACGCTGTTAACGCGCGGGTCGTCGCTGACCCGCGCGGAGTATCGCGTCCTCGCCCACCTCACTGAGCATCCATTGCTGGTGGGCAACATCACGGTGCGCGAGCTGGCGCAGGCGACATTTGTCTCTACCGCGACGATTATGCGGCTGTGCCAGAAGCTGGGGTTTAGCGGCTTTAGCGAGTTTATCTGGCACTGCAAGCAGCTGCTTTCTGACACGCCGCATATCACCGTACAGCCTGAGCAACATGCGGAAATGCCCGCGCTTTTTACCCGGTTCGTTGCCAACTATCAGCAGACCTTCCAGTGGGTCACTCAGGACAAACGCCAGCAGTTTGCCAGCCTGCTGCGCCAGAAAGAGAGCTTCTTTCTCTACGGTGCCGGGTTTTCGTACCTTTTTGCCGAGTACCTGACCAAGAAGTTGCAGGTGCTGGGAAAAACGGCCTTCATCTCCGGGGCGGGAGACAGCCGGAATATTTTTCTCAGCAACGCCGCGCGCTATCAGGTGTTTATTGCCGTTTCACGCAGCGGCGAAACGGAGCAGGTACTGGATAAAGCGCGGATCGCCAAAAACGTCGGCATGACGATCGTCGCGTTTACCCGCGCGTCGGCCAATACGCTGGCGGGTATGGCGGACGTGCATTTTGCTCTCTATGACGAAGCGGTACATTTCGCCGCCGAAGCCGCAGGTGTGACGTCGTTTGAGTCGAATCTGGTGCTGCTGATGGATTTACTGCTGCTGGAAGCAACGGGGTGAAGATCACCCCGCCGTAATCAGATAATGCGGTTGGTCTTGAGATCGCGCAGGAAGCCACCCCAGCGACGCTCGTAGAACGGAGTGATGTGCTCGGTAATAAAGTGGCTGATCCCCTTCTCACCTTTCTTCACCTGACAGATATCAATCGGCTCATCGCCCGGCAGGGTGTCGGTCGCCACGCTTCCCGCCGCCTGGATGATCTCGTCGATATCGCCGTCGGCCTCAATCCCTATCAGCAGAACAGGCTTTTCGTCAGCGCTCTCTTTGATGGAGCAGAGAAACGCGCGTTTTACCGGCTTGATGGTTTTAAACAGCGTGGTCAGGGAGTCAATCATCTGCGCGGGCGGCTCGGCCACTTCAGACAGCAGCAGCGTTTCGCCCCCTTCCAGCACCTCCTGAGTGCTGAGCGGGTTGCCCTCGTCACCAATCAGGTGGCTGATTTCGCGCGGAGTAAACTCTTTCCCGGTCGGCAGTTTGGCGTTGAGGAACAGCGTCTGCCCCAGGGTCATTTCGAACAACGTGCGCACCGGCATCACCACGAACGCCTGTTCGTCTTCTACCGCTTCCTGCAAGGCCTCGAGCGAAGTAAAGAACGGGATCACCGACGTGCCGTCGTCTTTCTCCCAGTGCAGCAGATCCAGCGCGCTGTCTTCGACAACCTGCTCCCCTTCCGCTGCGGTGCCCGGCACCCAGACGGTGGATTCCAGCAGCGTGCGGAAAAAGGCCGGACGGTGGGCGGGCTCGGTCGCCGCCTGCTCCAACAGGGTTTCTAATTCGTTTTTGGTTTCTGACATAACAATTCCAGATGTCGAATTTCCCCCTCACCCCTGCCCTCTCCCATGGGGAGAGGGTTAGGGTGAGGGCAAAGAGCATTACTCAGCCGTCAGCAGGTTCGCTACGGTACGCACGCCCAGACCGGTCGCACCCGCAGACCACTGCTCAACCGCCGCTTTACGGTAGGTTGCGGAGCAGTCAATGTGCAGCCAGCCTTCATGGTAGTTCTCAACGAAGTGAGACAGGAAGCCTGCTGCGGTGCTTGCCCCCGCCGGGTACGCTGCGCTCGCGGTGTTGTTCAGCTCGGCGAAGTTAGACGGCAGCTGGCTGCGGTGGAACTCGGCCAGCGGCAGACGCCAGAACGGTTCGTTTTCCGCCGCCGCGCTGGCCAGCAGGCGAGCGGCCAGCTTGTCGTCGAAGCTGAACAGGGCGTGATAGTCGTTACCCAGGGCAGTTTTCGCCGCGCCAGTCAGGGTCGCCATGTCGATAATCAGCTCCGGCTTCTGCGCAGAGGCGTCGATCAGGCCATCGGCCAGCACCAGACGGCCTTCGGCGTCGGTGTTCATCACCTCAACGTTTTTACCGTTGCGGTAGCGAATGATGTCACCCAGCTTGAAGGCGTTGCCGCTCACCATGTTATCCGCGCAGCACAGGTAGAGCTTCACGCGCTTGTTCAGGCCGCGGGTGATAGCGAAGGCCAGCGCGCCGGTAATGGTCGCCGCGCCGCCCATGTCGGACTTCATGGAGTCCATGAATGCGCTCTGCTTCAGGCTGTAGCCGCCGGTGTCGAAGGTGATGCCTTTCCCGACCAGACAGGCAAAGACCGGCGCTTCTTTGTCGCCGGTTGGGTTGTAGTCCAGCGCCAGCAGGACCGGAGGACGCTCTGAGCCACGGCCCACGGTGTGGATACCCATGTAGTTCTGCTCGCGCAGGTCTTCCCCTTTAGTGATGCGGTAGGACATCTTTTCGCCCGCCACACCGCACAGCAGGTCAACGGCGCGCTGCGCCAGCTGTTCCGGCCCCAGCTCTTCCGCCGGTGCGTTAATGGTGTCGCGCACCCAGTCGATAATGTTCAGGCGGCTTTCCAGCTCTTTCTGACCGGCTTCGTCGAGGTTCGCCCACTCAATTTGACGGGTGCCTTTCGGCCCTTTGTAGCCTGCCCAGAACGCCCAGCTGCGGTCGGTGTCCCAACCTTCCCCTTCCAGCGACACATGCTTAATGCCAAGACCGTCAATCTTACGCGCGGCGCGCTGGATCAGGCCCAAATCATCGTTGCCCGTCAGGTGCAGGGTAATGCCGTCGTTATTAATGCTGTAGGTGGCTTTCTCGCCCCAGCGCGCGTCGGCAGGCTGATTCGAGAGCGTAATCTTCATCGCTTCGGTCATTTTATTTTTCCTTATTAGCAACTAGCAAACGGGCCGCCTGAAGGCAGCCCGTTTTGTTATTTATTCTGCTTCATCTAACCAGACTAACAGAATCGCCTCCAGAATTTTTTCATTGGATGCGTTGGGATCGTCGTCGAAATCCTCTAAATCGCAGATCCACTGATGCATGTCGGTGAATCGTACGGTCTTCGGATCGAGATCCGGGTTCGCGTCGTAGAGCGCTTCGCCGATTTCACGGCTGTCTGTCCACTTCAGTCCCATATTAATGCTCGCGTGCGTGGTTGATGGTGTAGCGTGGGAACTCCACGACCAGATCTTCATCGGTCACCGCGGCCTGGCAGCTTAAGCGGCTGTCTGGCTCCAGACCCCATGCTTTATCCAGCATGTCGTCTTCGTCTTCGGTGCTCTCGGCGAGAGAGTCGAAACCTTCACGCACGATGCAGTGGCAGGTGGTGCAGGCACAGGATTTTTCACAGGCGTGTTCCACTTCGATACCTGCACGCAGGGCTACATCGAGAATGGTTTCACCGGTCTTCGCTTCCAGAACAGCGCCATCCGGACAGAGGTCCGCATGAGGCAAAATTACAATCTTTGGCATATTAAACCTCGTCCACGGACTGGCCTTTCAGCGCGACGCGGACAGATTTGTCCATGCGGCGAGCAGCGAAGTCCTGGGTTTGTTTATCAACGTTTTTAATGGCTTCTTCTATCGCGTCAGCGTCATTGCCTTCGGCCACGGCGCTTAAGCGCGCGGCAGCGTCGTCAATCACCTGGCGCTCAGCGGCGCTTAACAGCGCGGCGTCGGCAGCGAGCGCGCCGTTCAGGCTTTCCAGCACGCGTGCGGCTTCAACTTTTTGTTCCGCCAGCATACGCGCCTTCACATCCTGCTCGGCGTAGCTCATTGAGTCCTGAATCATGGAGGCGATTTCGCCATCGGTCAGGCCGTAGGACGGCTTAACCTGAATAGACGACTCGATACCGGTCGATTTTTCCATCGCCGTGACGCTCAGCAGGCCGTCCGCATCCACCTGGAAGGTGACGCGAATATGCGCCCCGCCCGCAGGCAGCGCTGGAATTCCGCGCAGCGCAAAGCGCGCGAGAGAGCGGCAGTCCTGCACCAGCTCACGCTCGCCCTGCATCACGTGGATGGACATCGCGGTCTGGCCGTCTTTGAAGGTGGTGAACTCCTGCGCGCGCGCCACCGGAATGGTGGTGTTACGCGGAATGACTTTCTCCACCAGGCCGCCCATGGTTTCTAAACCCAGAGACAGCGGGATGACGTCCAGCAGCAGCATTTCGCTGTCCGGCTTGTTGCCGACCAGGTTATCGGCCTGGATAGCGGCGCCGACGGCAACCACTTTGTCCGGGTCGATAGAGGTCAACGGCGTGCGGCCAAAGAATTCCCCCACGCGCTCGCGTACCAGCGGCACGCGGGTTGAGCCGCCAACCATGACCACTTCCAGCACCTCGTTAGCCTCAACGCCTGCATCCTTCAATGCGCGACGGCAGGCCAGCAGGGTACGCTTAACCAGAGGCGCAATCAGTTCGCTGAACCGATCGCGGGTAATCTCACCCTGCCAGCCTGCGACGTTCACGCTGACGGACTGTGCATCGCTCAGGGCGATTTTGGCGTCGATGGCCGCATCCAGCAGTTCACGCTGCACGTGCGCATCGCTGCGATCGCTGATGCCCGCCTGCTCGCGGATGTAATCTGCCAGCAGATGGTCGAAGTCATCGCCGCCGAGCGCGGAATCTCCGCCGGTCGCCAGCACTTCGAACACGCCGCGACTCAGGCGCAGGATAGAAATATCAAAGGTGCCGCCGCCCAGATCGTAGACCGCGATCACCCCTTCCTGACCGGAGTCGAGGCCGTAGGCAATCGCCGCCGCCGTCGGTTCGTTCAGCAGACGCAGCACGTGCAGGCCCGCCAGACGCGCGGCGTCTTTGGTGCCCTGACGCTGTGCATCGTCGAAATAGGCCGGAACGGTGATCACCACGCCGTCCAGATCGCCGCCGAGCGTCGCCGTGGCGCGTGCCGCCAGCGCTTTAAGGATGTCAGCAGAAACGCGAATCGGGTTCAGCAAACCGGCTGACGTCGCGATCATCGGCAGGCCGTTTTCGCTGGCCTGTAGCTGATACGGCAGATGCGGGTAACGGGTCTGGATATCAGCCAGCGAGCGGCCCATCATGCGCTTAACCGAGCTGATGGTATTGGCCGGATCGCGCGCGGCGTTAGCGCGGGCATCAACCCCGACCGCGTGACCCTGCTGTTGGTAGTGGACTACAGAAGGCAGCAGATGGCGCCCCTGCTCGTCAGCCAGCGTTTCCGCCTGGCCGCTGCGCACGGTCGCCACGAGGGAATTGGTGGTGCCCAGGTCAATACCGACCGCCAGACGACGCTGGTGCGGTGCGGCACTTAAGCCAGGCTCACTAATTTGTAATAAGGCCATAATTGCTTCCGAAATTAAAAATCGAGCAGCTTTTCTTCGAGTTGTTCAGCACTGCTTCGCAGTTTATCGAGAAAACGGAGTTTGCGCACAGTGTCTGCCGCCACGTCCCAGGTCTCGTTGTTCAGTTGCTCCACCATCTGCTGATGGCGGGTATCGAACATACCCTTTACGCGCGTGATAAAGCTTTCCAGGCGCGCTTCGTCTTTAGCCTGTTCAATTTCATCCAGCTCTTCGCGCAGCTCCAGTTGTTCCATCAGAAAGGCGGTGTCGCGCACGGTATGCTGTTCGCTCGCCAGATCGAAACCGTGAAGCGAGAGCAGATATTCTGCACGCGCCAGCGGATGACGCAGCGTTTGCCAGGCCTGGTTGATGGTGGCGGAGTGTGATACCGCAGCCAGTTGCTCTGCCTGCGTCCCGCTGGCGAATTTATCCGGATGGTACTGACGCTGGAGATCCTGAAAACGGACCGTCAGCACCTGGAGATCGATCGGGTATTGAGCGGGTAGTCCGAAGAGAGTGAAGTAATCCATAACAATCTCAGGGGTAGCCTGTTAGAACAAACCCCACGCGTAGCAAAGCCACGGTGGGGTTTCGGATGACGCGCGGTTAAACGTGGAAGCTTTCGCCGCAACCACACTCGTCTTTGACGTTCGGGTTCGTGAATTTGAACCCTTCGTTCAGGCCTTCTTTTACGAAGTCCAGCTGAGTGCCGTTGAGGAATTGCAGGCTTTTGCCATCGACCACCACCTTCACGCCCTTGTCTTCAAACACGGTGTCATCAGACGCCGGTTCGTCAACAAACTCCAGTACGTAAGCCATACCAGAACAGCCGGAGGTACGTACGCCCAGTCGCAGGCCAAAGCCTTTACCACGGTTCGCCAGAAAAGAGCTTACTCGCGCGGCAGCGCTGTCGCTAAGGGTAATCGACATACTCAAACCTCAATTATTTTGCTTCACGTTTGCTTTTGTAATCCGCAATGGCGGCTTTGATCGCGTCTTCTGCCAGAATTGAGCAGTGAATTTTCACCGGCGGCAGTTCGAGTTCTTCAGCAATATCCGTGTTCTTGATTGCCTGTGCTTCGTCCAGAGACTTGCCCTTCACCCATTCGGTGACCAGGGAGCTGGACGCGATAGCAGAACCGCAGCCGTAGGTCTTGAAGCGCGCGTCTTCAATGATACCTTCATTGTTGACTTTGATCTGCAACTTCATCACGTCGCCACATGCTGGTGCACCGACCATGCCGCTACCAACAGATTCGTCGCTGTTGTCAAAAGAGCCAACGTTGCGCGGGTTTTCGTAATGATCGATGACTTTTTCGCTGTATGCCATGATTGAATTCTCCTTATGTACCGATTAGTGATGTGACCATTCAATGCTGTTCAGATCCACGCCCTGCTTGAACATTTCCCACAGTGGAGAAAGGTCGCGCAGACGGCCGATGGAGTTACGAACCAGCTTGATGGTGTAGTCAATCTCTTCTTCGGTAGTAAAACGACCTAAAGAGAAACGGATAGAGCTGTGTGCCAGCTCGTCAGTCATACCCAGCGCGCGCAGCACGTAGGATGGCTCCAGGCTTGCAGAGGTACAGGCAGAGCCGGAAGAAACGGCCAGGTCTTTCAGCGCCATGATCAGCGACTCGCCTTCAACATAGTTGAAGCTGACGTTGAGGATGTTCGGCGCGCCCTGCTCGAGATCGCCGTTCAGATACACTTCTTCCATATCTTTCACGCCGTCCCACAGACGGTTACGCAGCGTGCGCAGGCGTGCCATCTCGGTTTCCATCTCTTCTTTTGCAATGCGGTAGGCTTCGCCCATGCCCACGATCTGGTGAACAGGCAGCGTACCGGAACGCATGCCGCGCTCGTGACCGCCGCCGTGCATCTGTGCTTCGATGCGGATACGTGGCTTACGACGAACGTACAGCGCGCCGATACCTTTCGGACCATAGATTTTGTGACCGGAGAAGGACATCAGGTCCACTTTCAGCTGGCTCAGGTCGATAGGCAGTTTGCCCACGCTCTGGGTCGCGTCCACGTGGTAGATGATACCGCGCGCGCGGCACATTTCGCCGATGGTCGCGATGTCTTGTACCACGCCGATTTCGTTGTTGACGTGCATGATGGAGACCAGAATGGTGTCATCACGCATCGCCGCTTCGAGCTCTTTCAGATCGATAATGCCGTTGCTCTGTGGCGCCAGATAGGTGACTTCGAACCCTTCACGCTCCAGCTGACGGCAGGTGTCCAGCACGGCTTTGTGTTCGGTTTTGCTGGTGATGATGTGCTTGCCTTTTTTCTGATAAAAGTTGGCTGCACCCTTAATCGCCAGGTTGTCGGATTCGGTCGCACCGGAGGTGAAAACAATTTCACGCGGGTCGGCACCGACCAGGTCAGCAATCTGATTACGGGCGATATCAACCGCCTCTTCAGCATGCCAGCCAAAACGGTGTGAACGGGAAGCTGGGTTACCAAAGTTTCCGTCCAGGGTCAGACACTGCATCATTTTCTCGGCAACACGCGGGTCCACCGGCGTGGTTGCGGAGTAATCGAGATAAATCGGTAATTTCATTGCTCTATAAACTCCGTACATCGCTTCAATGCAAGGAATCAGGCAACCGGCTGGATGTACGACCGAGTACGCGGGGTGTGACCACCCCGGCCTGATTCTGAATACTTATCTTTTTAATTACGCGCGCAGTTTAACGTCGATGGCGTCCTGCGTGCGGGTGCTGCGCTGTGAATCCTGACTATGCTGACGCCCAGAGACATCCAGAACTTCCTGGTTATTCACCAGCTCACCGAGGGTGATGTTGTTCAGGAAGCCGGTCAGACGGTCGCTCAGATCGCGCCACAGCGCGTGGGTCAGGCATTTATCGCCGCCCTGACAGCCGCCTTTACCCTGGCAACGGGTCGCGTCAACGGATTCGTCAACCGCGCTAATCACTTCGCCAACCGCAATACTGCCCGCGTCTTTACCCAGCAGATAACCGCCGCCCGGGCCACGAACGCTGGACACCAGTCCATTTTTACGCAGTCTGGAGAACAGCTGTTCCAGGTAAGAGAGGGAGATCCCTTGTCGTTCAGAAATATCAGCCAACGGAACCGGGCCCGCTTCGGAGTTGAGCGCAACGTCCAGCATCGCGGTCACGGCATAACGCCCTTTAGATGTCAGTCTCATGTCTTACTTAACCTCAAACTCGCCCCTGCCCGGGGTTTTTTATTGTAAAATGGGGGTATTGCATAGCAGGGCCAAGTCTGACATTCCTGACTAAATTGGTCAACTATTTACTTGACTGTTTTAGTCAGGTATTTAACCTTCTGTGCCTTCATAATATAGGTGCGGCCTGATGCCCTCACCCCAGCCCTCTCCCACGGGGAGAGGGGGAAATCGACACTACGCTTTGTTCTTCTGCTCAATCGACGCCAGAATCCCGCGCAGAATGTTCAGCTCCTGGCTTTCCGGGCGGGCGCGGGTGAACATACGGCGCAGCTTGTTCATCACCTGACCCGGGTGGCCTTCACGGATAAAGCCGGTTGAGAGCAGCGTCTGCTCCAGATGACCGTAGAAGCGCTCCAGATCGTCCACCAGCGGGTAGGCCGTCTCTTCTTTAGGTTCGACCGGTTTCTCCTGCGTCGCCAGCCATGCCATGCGCACTTCGTAGGCAATGACCTGCACCGCCATCGCCAGGTTCAGCGAGCTGTATTCCGGATTGGCGGCAATCGCCACGTGGTAGTGACACTTCTGTAGTTCCTCGTTGGTCAGGCCAACGCGTTCACGACCAAACACCAGCGCAACCGGCGCCTGTTCCGCTTCTGAGATACTTTTCAGGCCGCATTCGCGCGGGTCCAGCATCGGCCAGGGCAGCGTACGGGAGCGCGCGCTGGTCCCCACCACCAGACTGCAACCGGCCAGGGCTTCGTCCAGGGTGTCCACGATCTGCGCATTCCCGATCACGTCGCTGGCGCCGGCCGCCAGAGCAATAGCCTGAGAGTCTGGTTTCACCAGCGGATTAACCAGCCACAGGTTCGTTAAGCCCATGGTTTTCATAGCGCGGGCCACAGAGCCCATGTTGCCGGTGTGCGATGTTTCGACCAGCACGATTCGAATGTTTTGCAGCATAATTTTTAGATGTCTGGATTCAGTGTCTGAAGAATATTCGGGCATATTATCATAAACGAGAGACATAATCCGATCCCGCTGCTATACTCTGCGCCGATTTTCCTGTTCTTTAACATCCAGTGAGAGAGACCGATGCATCCGATGCTGACCATCGCCGTGCGCGCAGCGCGCAAGGCGGGTAATGTAATTGCCAAACACTACGAAACCCCAGACTCCGTAGAAACCAGCCAGAAAGGCAGCAATGATTTCGTGACTAACGTCGATAAAGCCGCAGAAGCGATTATTATCGAAACGATCCGCAAATCTTACCCGCAGCACACCATCATCACCGAAGAAAGCGGTGAACATGAAGGTACCGATCAGGATGTTCAATGGGTTATCGATCCACTGGATGGCACCACCAACTTCGTTAAACGCCTGCCACACTTCTCTGTGTCTATTGCAGTACGCATCAAAGGCCGTACTGAAGTCGCCGTTGTTTACGATCCAATGCGTAACGAACTGTTCACCGCAACCCGCGGTCAGGGCGCGCAGCTGAACGGCTACCGTCTGCGTTGCAGCAATGCACGCGATCTGGACGGCACGATTCTGGCGACTGGCTTCCCGTTCAAGGCGAAGCAGCACGCAACCACCTATATGAATATCCTGGGCAAGCTGTTCACCGAATGCGCGGACTTCCGTCGCACTGGCTCTGCTGCACTGGATCTGGCCTACGTGGCGACCGGCCGCGTTGACGGTTACTTTGAGCTGTCACTGAAGCCGTGGGACTTCGCGGCGGGCGAGCTGATCGCACGTGAAGCTGGCGCGATTGTTTGCGACTTCACCGGCGGCCATAACTATATGTCTACCGGCAACATCGTTGCAGGTAACCCGCGCGTTGTTAAAGCCATGCTGGCAAACATGCGTGATGAACTGAGCGATGCGCTGAAGCGTTAATTCAGTCTGTTAAGCCCGGTGGCGCTACGCTTACCGGGCCTACAACACGCCTCAGATACGGCTAGAAAGGCCGCAACCCCCTTCCCACCGGCACCGCGCTCATCCACATCGTGACCGCAGCCACCAGCAGAATCACCCCGCCCGCCAACGCAAGCGTCGTCCAGCCAACCTGTCGCCACAATACCGGCGTTTTATTGCCGCTGAGTTTTACCGCCAGCTGACGGAAGCTGTGCACCAGCAAGGCTAACGAAGAGATCGTCAGAGACGTTCCCGCCGCCATCGCCAGCGCCGAGAGCATGCCCCAGCCAAATACGCCTGTCACTTTGCTGAACAACAGCACCATGATTGCGCCCGAGCACGGACGCATCCCCATTGAGAGCACAATCATCAGACGCGCACGCCAGTCGTCACCATTCTGTAATTGTTCCTGCGTCGGCAGATGCTGATGCCCGCACCCGCAGTTTTCATGGTGAACGTGATGCGGCGTAAAGGCTTTGAATTTTGGTTTTTGCAGCAACGCGCGCAATTTTTTCAGCGCCCGCCAGCAGAGGATCAACCCCAGCACGCCTACCAGCGCGTAACTCCCCTTCTCCAGCCAGAAGCTGCTCATATGCAGCTGGCGAGCCGGCAGCTGTAGCAGCGAGAGGACGACCACGACCAGCGCAATCGCCACCCCGCCCTGAAGTAAAGAAGAAGCCAGCGTCAGGCCGATACTCGATTTCAGCTTCGACGGATGCGTGGCAAGCCAGGTCGTGATGACAATTTTGCCGTGCCCCGGTCCCAGGGCATGCAGCACGCCATAGATAAAGCTGAACGCCAGAAGAGCGCCGCCCGCTTTGGTCGGATTTTCCGCCACGGCTTTCAGCAGCACGCTCATCTGCTGATTAACTTCCCGCTGCCAGAGGACGCTTTTCACCATCACCTGCGGCCATGCCTGCCACAGCCAGAGCGCGCCGCCAACCGCTAACAACAAAAAGAGCGCCAGAGGCCAGAGGTGCAGCCAGCGACGCGGCTTACTGACGGGAGAGGAGATCACTGACATTGTAACGTCACCTCCTGCGCGAACTGTTTACCCAGCTCCATGTCCTCAGGCGGGGCATCTGCTTTATCCAGCGAGATCGCAAAGTTCAGCGTCTCTTCGCTGGGTTTAGGGGTGTGCACGCCAATTTTGCAGCTTTTTTGCAGCGCGTCCGGCAGCCGTACGTCGCTGTCTTTGTCATAGCGCATATCGACATAGTAGGTAGGGTCAAAAGTGGAAAAGCGGTACGTTTGCCCGGCCAGCGGCTGAGGATGCGCCAGCGGAAGCACGAACGTAAGCACCGCCTGATGACCTTCGCGGGTCATGCCGTACTCCGTGGGACGGTTAAGAAATTTCACCTTTTGTCCGTTGTGCCAGAACTCGGTGAAGTAGTGCTGACCCAGCACGTTGGCCATCACCTCCGCCGCCAGCTTTTTCCAGATCTCATCGCCGGGCTTTGCGTTTCCGGCATCGTACAGCAGGTCGGCGGAGGTGATTTCATCCATCGTCCAGTGCATCTTCAGGCCACTGAGCTGTGTGCCGTCCGTCACCAGTTCGGTTTTCAGGCTGATAAAACTGTGAGGATGTGCGCCGGCGGCGAAAGTGAAAACCGCCAAAAATAACGCTACCGCGCTTTGTTTAACTATTTGCATCTGTTCCTCACGTCAAAAATTCTGTGATGTTCGCCAGCAATCCTGAGTGAAAGGCCTGCCGGTGCGCTTTTCAGCGCCCATCCTTTAGCTATTCTTATCAAACATTCACACTGGATACCCGACAGATGATGACGACGCTTGAAATTCCATCTGTGCTTTCCAGTTCGCAGCGCCGCTGCCAGGTGCTTTTGATGCTTTACCTGCCCGATGCTGCCGTCACCGCACAGAGCATAATCGCTGCCAACGGCGTGGACGACGTCATGGCACGGCAAGATATAGCCGAGACGCGCGATGAAATCCAGCGCTATCATCGGCTTGATATCGTCACGCACCATGATGGCTGCTACCGAATTGAGGGTACCGCCCTGAATCAACGTTTGTGCCTGCTGCACTGGCTGCGCAGGGCGCTTCGGCTGTGTCCACATTTTGTCGCCCAACAGTTTACTCCTGCCTTAAAAACCGCGCTCAAACAGCACGGCATTGCCCGCCCGCTTTATGACGATGCGAACCTTCGGGCGCTTATCAACTTTTGCGCGCGCAAGCTTCAGCGCCAGTTTGAGTCCCGCGACGTACAATTTTTACAGCTCTATCTGCAATATTGTCTGATTCAGCATCATCTGGGCAATACGCCGGAGTTTTCGCCCGTTCAGCGCAGCTGGACGCAGTCCCGAGGGGAATACTTTACGGCGCAGGAAATTGTCCGCCACTGGAAACGGCGCGTCCCGCAGGGAACGCACAGCGATGAACAGCTGTTCCTGGCGCTGCTGTTTATGATGCTTCGCACACCCGACCCGGTGATGGATAAACACCAGCAGGATCAGCGCCTGCGTCGCGCCATCGTGCGTATGATTGCCCGCTTCCGGGCACAAACCGGGATGAACTTCAGCGATGAGCAAGGTCTGACCGATCAGCTTTATATCCATCTGGCTCAGGCGCTGGACCGCTCCTTGTTTGACATCGGCATCGACAACAGTCTGCCGGAAGAGATCCACCGTTTATACCCCCGGCTTCTGCGCACCACTAAAGAGGCGCTGTTTGAGCTGGAAGCCGAATTTGGTCTGCGATTCTCCGGTGAAGAGATGGCTCTGGTGGCGGTGATTTTTGGTGCCTGGCTGATGCAGGAGACCGATCTGCATGAAAAACAGGTGGTCCTGTTAACGGGGGAAAATAAAGCCTGTGAAGAGTTAATTGAGCAGCAGCTTCGCGAGCTGACGCTGCTGCCGCTCAATATTCGTTATCTTAGCCTGGAGGCGTTTAAGAAGGAGGGCGCGCCCCGCGAAGCGGCGCTGGTTATTACGCCTTATCCAACCGCCCTGCCGCTGTTCTCGCCGCCGCTCATTCATGCCGTTGAGACCCTGAACACGCAGCAGCAGGAACACATTCGCGTAATGCTCGAATCGTAGTTACGTGCGAGCAGCGACTTTAGGGCGAATAACGATGGCCGGTAAAGCGACCAGCGCCATCACCCAGAACACACCGTGCCCCAGGTGCTGATAGAGGAAACCGGCAAATACGGTCATCACCGCAATACTGCCGCCCATCGCCACCGCTGAATAGACCGCCTGAAGACGAATAACGTCCCCACCCTCTCGCGCCGCGATGTAGCGCATCGCCGCCAGATGGCAGACGGTGAAGGTTCCGCAGTGCAGAATTTGCGCCACAATCAGCCACGGCAGCTCCGTCGTCCAGCCCATGATGCCCCAGCGCGCCACGCCGCACACGGCGGAAAGCAGCAGCAGGTCACGCGCCCCGAAACGACGGAACAGTTTTTGGCTCAGCGCGAAGATAATAACCTCCGCCACCACGCCGAGCGACCACAGGTAGCCTACCGCAGAAGCCGAGTAACCCGCCCCCTGCCAGTAGATGGCGCTGAAGCCATAATAGGCCGCATGCGCCCCCTGAAGCAGACAGACGCAGGCCAGGAAACGCCAGCTTTGCGCCACCAGCGAGCGCCAGGCGGGCCAGCCGGCGCTCTCCTGATGGCGGCTTTCGCCCTGCGGCATCACCGACGGACGCAGCAACATACCGAGCAGCATTGAGGCGATGCCGAGCGTTAGCAGCGCCAGAATGGCACGATAGTCATAGAGGCTGACCAGTTTCCCGACCAGCGCAGAGCCGATCACGAAGGCAATCGATCCCCACAGGCGCACGCGGCCATAGTCCATGGTGATCTGCTTTTGCCAGGTGTTCGCCAGGGCATCCGTCAGCGGCACCAGCGGGGAGAAGAACAGATTAAAGCCAACCATTACCACCATCAGCCAGGCAAACTGGTGGCTAACCCAGAAGCAGGCTGCAAAGACCAGCGTCAGCAGGGCCAGAATTCGCACCGCTTTAATCAGTAAGGAGGGATCGCTGACGCGGGGCGCAATCAGCAGACTACCCAGGAAGCGTGCCACCAGCCCCGCGCCCAGCAGGATGCCAATGGTCTCTGGCGTCAGACCAATTCCCTTGAGCCAGACGCTCCAGAAAGGCAGAAAAATACCGTAACTAAAGAAATAGGTGAAATAGCTGAGCGCCAGCCAGCGCGTGGAATGCAAGACCATGAATCCCTCCCGAAATGGAGGCGATAGTCTGGCGTTAATCCCTGACTTTAGCAAGTCGTTAGCGCGCTATAAATTAACTAAAAATTAACATCATCACCAGCCGGACAGCGTATGGCGAGAGCGGTAAAACTGTATTACGTTTATAAGACATCGCCTGAAGAGGTCGTTTGCCATGAACAGCTTACGTTATTTCGATTTCGGCTCCTCTCGTTCTCTCCTGCTTTTAATTGCCCGCATTGCTATCGTGGTCCTGTTTATTATTTTCGGTTATCCCAAGCTGACGGGGTTTAGCGGCACCGTTCAGTATATGACGTCGCTCGGCGCCCCCATGCCCATGCTGGCCGCGATTATTGCGGTGGTGATGGAAGTCCCCGCCGCGATTCTAATCGTGCTGGGCTTTTTCACCCGCCCTCTCGCGGTGATCTTTGTCTTCTATACGCTGGGAACGGCGGTGATTGGTCACCACTACTGGGATATGACGGGCGATGCGGTCCTGCCAAATATGATTAACTTCTACAAAAATGTGAGTATCGCTGGCGCATTTATTTTGCTGGCGATTACCGGGCCGGGGGCCATCTCCCTCGATCGACGTTAGCCCATAAAAAAAGGCCGCATGAGCGGCCTTTTTCAGTTCTGCAACGCAGAGAATTATGCGTACACCGGGAAGCGTGCGCAGATGTCCAGCACTTTACCTTTAACGCGCTCGATAACCGCGTCGTCATTGATGTTGTCCAGAACGTCACACATCCAGCCCGCCAGCTCTTTTACTTCCGCTTCTTTAAAGCCACGACGAGTTACGGCCGGAGAACCGATACGGATACCGGAGGTCACGAACGGGCTCTTCGGATCGTTTGGCACGCTGTTTTTGTTCACGGTGATGTTGGCGCGGCCGAGGGCTGCGTCAGCTTCTTTACCGGTCAGGTTCTTATCAACCAGGTCCAGCAGGAACAGGTGGTTTTCAGTCCCGCCAGAGACCACTTTGTAGCCACGATTCAGGAACACTTCCACCATCGCTTTGGCGTTTTTAGCAACCTGCTGCTGATAAACCTTGAACTCTGGCTCCATCGCTTCTTTCAGCGCGACGGCTTTCGCGGCGATAACGTGCATCAGCGGGCCGCCCTGGGCGCTTGGGAACACGGCGGAGTTCAGCTTTTTGTACAGCTCTTCGTCACCGCCTTTCGCCAGGATCAGCCCACCGCGTGGACCCGCCAGGGTTTTGTGGGTGGTGGTGGTCACAACGTGCGCATGTGGAACCGGGTTCGGGTAAACGCCAGCGGCAATCAGACCGGCAACGTGCGCCATGTCGACGAACAGGTACGCGCCGATGCTGTCAGCGATTTCACGCATTTTTGCCCAGTCAACGATGCCGGAGTAAGCAGAGAAGCCACCGATGATCATCTTCGGCTTGTGCTCTTTGGCCTGCTTCGCCATGTCTTCGTAGTCAATTTTACCGGACTCATCAATACCGTAAGGGATGATGTTGTACAGTTTACCAGAGAAGTTAACCGGGGAGCCGTGAGTCAGGTGGCCGCCCTGCGCCAGGTTCATACCCAGAACGGTATCGCCCGGCTGCAACAGCGCGGTATAAACAGCGAAGTTAGCCTGAGAGCCAGAGTGCGGCTGGACGTTCGCGTAGTCAGCGCCAAAGAGTTCTTTCGCACGGTCAATAGCCAGCTGCTCAACGATATCAACGTATTCGCAACCGCCGTAGTAGCGCTTGCCCGGATAACCTTCAGCATATTTGTTGGTCAGCTGAGAACCCTGCGCCTGCATCACGCGCGGGCTGGTGTAGTTTTCGGAGGCGATCAGTTCGATGTGCTCTTCCTGACGTACTTTTTCCTGCTCCATAGCCTGCCACAGTTCGGCATCATAATCGGCAATGTTCATTTCACGCTTTAACATCCGCATCTCCTGACTCAGCTAACAAGTAAATTTTTGGCCTGAAAAGGCAGTCCTGTTGGACGACGGGCAACAGTATAACTGAATAGTTCTGCGATAACAGGTCTTGACAAACGATTTTACGCAAACGTTTACCTCCACGCCACGCAAGGGTTTGAGCAATAAAGCTCTCACCATTTTCAACGGATTTCTTTTCAGCTTTGTGATGCATATTTTTCACGATGCAAAGAACCATTTACATTGCAGGGGTATTTTTATAAGATGCATATAAAATACATCATTAAAGTAACATCAGAAGGAAGCTGCTATGCTCGACGCCCAAACCATCGCTACCGTGAAAGCCACAATCCCCCTGCTGGTTGAAACGGGTCCTAAACTGACCGCCCATTTCTACGATCGCATGTTCGCGCATAACCCGGAGCTCAAAGAGATTTTCAACATGAGCAACCAGCGTAACGGCGATCAGCGCGAAGCGCTGTTTAACGCTATTGCCGCCTATGCCAGCAACATCGAAAACCTGCCGGCTCTGCTGCCTGCGGTGGAAAAAATCGCGCAGAAGCACACCAGCTTCCAGATCAAACCTGAGCAGTACAACATCGTCGGCAGTCACCTGCTGGCGACCCTGGACGAAATGTTCAGCCCGGGCCAGGAAGTACTGGATGCCTGGGGGAAGGCCTATGGCGTACTTGCAAACGTATTCATCAACCGTGAAGCACAGATCTACAGCGAAAACGCCAGCAAGAATGGCGGCTGGGAAGGCACGCGCGCCTTCCGCATCGTTGAGAAAACCCCGCGCAGCGCACTGATCACCAGCTTTGAGTTTGAGCCAGTTGATGGTCAGCCAGTTGCCGATTACCAGCCGGGCCAGTATTTGGGCGTCTGGCTGAAGCCTGAAGGCTTCCCGCATCAGGAGATTCGCCAGTACTCCCTGACCCGCAAGCCAGACGGCAAAGGCTATCGCATTGCGGTTAAACGTGAGGAAGGTGGTCAGGTATCCAACTGGCTCCATAACGAAGCCAGCGTGGGCGACGTGGTCCATCTGGCGGCACCGGCGGGCGATTTCTTTATGGCCGTTGAAACGAATACCCCGGTGACGCTTATCTCCGCAGGCGTGGGTCAGACGCCAATGCTGGCGATGCTGGATACGCTGGCGAAAGCAAACCACAGCGCGCAGGTTAACTGGTTCCACGCGGCGGAGAACGGTGATGTTCACGCCTTTGCGGACGAAGTGAAAGCGCTGGGAGCGGGTCTGCCACACTTTACCGCGCATACCTGGTATCGTTTACCCACGGAAGCCGACCGCGCAGCGGCTCGTTTCGACAGCGAAGGCCTGATGAATTTAGGGCAGCATGAAGGGGCGTTCAGCGCACCGGGGATGCAGTTCTACGTTTGTGGGCCGGTAGCGTTTATGCAGTATGCCGCGAAGCAGCTGGTAGACCTGGGCGTGAATAAAGACAACATTCATTACGAATGTTTCGGCCCGCATAAAGTGCTGTAATGCAAAAAGCCCCTCAACGAGGGGCTTTTTTTTCGCCGGGTGGCAGCTGCGCCTTACCCGGCCTACCAAATCTTTTTTAAATCGCCGCGTCGTCTTCTTCGCCGGTACGGATACGGATCACGCGCGCCACGTCAAAGACGAAGATTTTCCCGTCGCCAATTTTACCGGTCTGCGCCGTGCGGATGATGGTATCCACACAGGTATCGACGATATCATCGCTTACCACGATCTCGATTTTCACTTTCGGCAGAAAGTCCACCATGTACTCTGCGCCACGGTATAGCTCGGTGTGGCCCTTCTGACGACCAAAACCTTTCACTTCAGTTACGGTCATCCCGGTGATGCCTACTTCTGCCAGCGCTTCACGTACATCATCCAGTTTGAAAGGTTTAATAATCGCATCAATCTTTTTCATGGTGGGTCCTTAAACTCTTGCCAGTAAGCAGCCTCGTAATCGGTTGCTCACAGTATCATATTCAGGCGAATTTTGCGGTATTACTCTTTAAAATCGTTCGCTTCCAGCTCATGGCGTGAGAGCAATTTATAAAACTCGGTACGGTTACGCCCGGCCATGCGCGCCGCGTGGGTCACGTTGCCTTTGGTGATTTGCAGCAGCTTGCGCAGATAGTTCAGCTCGAACTGGTTTCGCGCTTCCGCAAACGTCGGTAAGGCCGTGTTTTCCCCCTCGAGCGCCTGCTCCACCAGCGCATCGCTGATCACCGGCGATGACGTCAGCGCCACGCACTGCTCAATCACGTTCACCAGCTGGCGTACGTTGCCCGGCCAGCTTGCTGTCATCAGGCGTTTCATCGCATCGGTGGAGAACGCGCGCACGAATGGTTTGTGGCGGTCAGCGGCCTGGCGCAAAAGGTGATTTGCCAGCAGCGGGATATCTTCCGCACGCTCGGCCAGCGCCGGGATTTTCAGGTTGACGACATTCAGTCGATAGTAGAGATCTTCGCGGAACTCGTTGCGCGCCATCACCTTGGGCAAATCGCGATGGGTAGCGGAAATAATGCGCACGTTGATATCGATATCGCGGTTGCTGCCAAGCGGACGCACTTTCCGCTCCTGCAACACGCGCAGCAGTTTGACCTGCAACGGCGCGGGCATATCGCCAATTTCATCAAGGAACAGCGTGCCCCCCTCAGCCGCCTGGAACAGCCCTTCACGGCTGCTCACCGCGCCGGTAAAGGCGCCGCGGGCATGGCCGAAGAGCTCAGACTCAAGCAGTTGTTCCGGCAGCGCGCCACAGTTGATGGCAATAAAGGCATTTTTACTGCGTGGGCTGGCGTTGTGGATCGCCTGGGCCAGGATCTCTTTCCCGGTCCCGCTCTGGCCGTTGATCAGCACGCTAACGTCGGATTGCGCCACCATCCGCGCCTGTTCCAGCAGGCGCAGCATCACAGGGCTACGCGTCACGATGGATTCACGCCAGCCGTCGTCGCCGGATGGCGCCGCGTGCTCAAGAGCGCTGTCGATCGCTTTATAGAGGGCGTCTTTATCCACCGGTTTGGTGAGGAAGCTGAATACCCCCTGCTGCGTCGCGGCCACCGCATCAGGAATAGATCCGTGAGCGGTGAGGATAATCACCGGCATCCCGGGCTGCTGCTTCTGGATCTCCGTGAACAGTTGCAGGCCATCCATTTCATCCATGCGCAAATCGCTGATCACCAGATCGATTTTCTCGCGGCTGAGCACTTTCAGCCCCTCCTGCCCGCTTTCAGCGGTGACCACGCTGTAGCCTTCGCTGACCAGACGCATCCCCAGCAGCTTTAAAAGCCCGGGATCGTCATCCACCAGTAACAGATGGGCAGGTTTACGGCTTGTCATGGCTTCACATCCTCTTGTTTCGGCGTCTCACTGTCTGGCGTCGTGGCAGAGTTGCCTTTCGACCCATCGGGCAGATAGCTGCCTGCCGGCTTACGCGTCGAGAGCTGTCTTTCGATATCGGTCAGATTTTCGAGCTTGCGGGTGGTGGTTTCCAGCTGCTCGCGCAGCGACTCCTGCTGCTGGCGAAGCGCATCAAGCTCGCTGTCGCTTGACTGCTGCAATTTGCTGTAGCGGAAACGCTCTTCGGACAGCTGTAATTGCAGGGTTTGTCCGTCCCGCCAGAGCTGATAAACCGGGCGCACCTGGGGGGGAATATTGATCACGTAAGTATCCAGCCGCGTCACGTTGGCGCGGCGTTCGACAGGCGTGATTCTGGCATCCGCCATCACGATCCCGCGTTTAAACGCGTCCTGCCAGGTATCGTCCATCAGCATCGCCGCCTGGGCACGGGCCTCGGCGGGCGCCAGTCGCTGGGCGCAGTCTATTCCGCGCAGCCAGAACAGCGGATTGGATTCAACATCACGCCCCGACAGGCTCCAGATATCATCGCAACGTGTTGAAAGGAAATCGGCCAGCTGTTTTTGCGGCCATTTATCTTCCTGTTTGTGGCTAATCGCACTTTTTGGTGCATGGGTTACACAGCCGGCCAGCAGTAAGCAGGGCAGGCTGAGGCGCACATTTTTGCTGGAAAACACCGCGCGCAGTGCGCGGTAAAAGACGTGTGACATACTCACCAGGTTGTTATTCATTTCATTGATTTTTCCGGCTCAAGAGGCAGTTCGATACGAAAACAGACATCGGCGCGTTCATCACTCACGATGTTAAGCTCACCCTGCATGCGTCGTATGCAGTCGCGGGCAATACTCAGCCCCAGACCACTTCCTTTTACCGCACCTTTTCGCTGATGACTCCCCTGGAAGAAGGGCTCAAAGATCATCGTTTTTTCATCATCCGGAATCGGGCTTCCCGTATTCGCTACGTCAATAAATACCCGCGAACCGTTGTTATTGCTTCTGATATAAATGGTACCGGATTCAGTACCATAGTGCACCGCATTGGAATAAAGATTATCCAGTACGCTCATTAGGAGCATCGGCTCTGCCAGGCAGGATGGCGCATTGAGATCCACCTGGGTATGCATCATTTTAGCTCTTGCTGGCAGGCTATGGGCGGAGATCACCATGTCCACCAGCGGTTCAATCTCAACGCTTTCAAGCACCACAGCACCATCCGCCAGCTTGCGGTTATAGTCCAGCAGTTGTTCAATAAGTTTTTGTAAATTGCGGCTACTGGCATCCAGAATCGCCACGATCTCTTTTTGCTCAGGGGATAACGGCCCCGCCACTTCGTCTGCCAGCAGCTCCGTGCCTTCACGCATACTGGCCAGCGGTGTTTTGAGTTCGTGTGAGATATGGCGCAGGAACTGGTGACGCTGCGATTCCAGCCACGCCAGGCGTTCAGAAAGCCAGATGATGCGCTGACCGACCGAGCGCAGCTCGCGCGGGCCTTTAAAAACAACCGTATCCCCGAGAGATTTGCCCTCCCCCAGGCGGTTAATCATCCGCTGGATCCCCTTTACCGGGCCGATGATCATGCGGGTAAAGAGCAGTACCAGCCCCAGGCTGACGAGGAACAGCACCAGCGCCTGCCAGCCGAAGAACTGGCCGCGCTCGGCAATCTCCTGCTGGAGTTGTTGACCACGGGAAAAGATAACCGTACGGGTGGACTGCACCATCTCCGTATTGGCGTTCGCGAAGGCTTCAAGTCGGGCGGCGGCGGCGGCATCAGGACCGCTGTTTTTGCACTGGAGCTGCGCCAGATCGTTCAGATCCTGACGCAGCGCCTGATAGAGTTTGTCATCCGGCAAGACTCCGGCATGGGCATCCAGCATTTCGCTGTAGCGTTTACGCTGGTTCTGATAGACCCTCTCCAGCGTACGGTCGTCCAGCACGCAGTACTGGCGATAGCTACGCTCCATCTCCAGCGCGGCGTTGGTCATTGCCTCGCTACGGCGGGCATCAATAAGCGTGGTGCGGTTAGTCAGGGCCGCCTGGGCACTTAACGCATTCAGGCTTTGCCATGCCTGCCACGCCAGAACCAGCAAAGGTAGCAGGATCAGCAGGAAGGCCATCATAACGAGCTGTCGCAGGGAGCGAGGGAAAGCGGGCCAGCGTTTCAACACATTACTCTCATCATCCGGGTTTGAGGAGAGCGTAACTGAGTCTGCCCTTCAGATACAACAAAGCCGGGTAAAAACCCGGCTTTGTCATGGAATAAGGCGGTGCCTAACTCGACGTTTCGCCCTGGCCTGATAAAGCATTGCAATAATCAGTAGTTGGACGGCAGGCACCTTTTTGTGCGTCATTCGAAGTTTATGTAGCACGTCCCGAAGGGGCTGACATAAGAAGGTGAATGAGCCACTGGCTACTATTATGCAACATGCGTGCCAGATTGCAAACTTTGATACTATCCTTATGATTAATAATTGTTTTATTATTAAAATGCATTGATTGTCAGGTGAATGATTTCCAGGCTAAGTGTCGCTATTAAGCAACACCTTAATGGAAACCTGTCCTGCCATAGATAAATCAACAATTTATATGTCTCTTATTGGAGACACTCAATCCAGAGGATTGTCGCAATTTTGCGACAGGTACAAAAAAGCCCGGTGGCGCTCGCGCTTACCGGGCCTACAGTCAGGGCGTTGAAACTTAACCCAGTTGTTTACGCGCGTTGCGGAAAATGCGCATCCACGGGCTGTCCTCGCCCCAGTTTTCCGGGTGCCAGGAGTTGCTCACGGTGCGGAAGACACGCTCCGGGTGCGGCATCATGATGGTCACCCGACCGCTTTCGCTGGTGACCGCGGTAATGCCATTTGCCGAACCGTTCGGGTTAGCCGGATAGGTTTCGGTGACCTTGCCGAAGTTATCAACAAAGCGCAGCGCTACCAGTCCTTTGCTTTCAAGCTGAGCCAGGTGCGCCGCATCACGCATTTCAACCTGACCTTCGCCGTGCGAAACCGCGATTGGCATCTGCGAACCCACCATTCCCTGCAACAGCAGAGACGGGCTTTGGGTTACTTCTACCAGGCTGAAGCGCGCTTCGAAGCGGTCAGACTGGTTACGCACAAAGCGCGGCCAGGCTTCGCTGCCCGGGATCAACTCGCGCAGGTTAGACATCATCTGACAGCCGTTACACACACCCAGCGCCAGCGTCTGCGGACGATGGAAGAAGGTTTCGAACTCGTCACGCACGCGGCTGTTGAACAGAATAGACTTCGCCCAGCCTTCGCCCGCGCCCAGCACGTCACCGTAGGAGAACCCTCCGCAGGCAACCAGCGCCTGGAAATCATCCAGCCCGGTACGCCCGGCCAGCAGGTCGCTCATGTGGACGTCGATGGCATCAAAGCCCGCGCGGTGGAAGGCCGCAGCCATCTCAACGTGGGAGTTAACGCCCTGCTCGCGCAGCACCGCCACTTTCGGACGCGCACCGGTCGCAATGTACGGCGCGGCAATGTCTTCGTTTATGTCGAAGCTGAGCTTCACGTTCAGGCCAGGATCGTTGTCGTTCGCCTTCGCGTTGTGTTCCTGATCGGCGCATTCCGGGTTGTCACGCAGCCGCTGCATCTGCCAGGTGGTTTCCGCCCACCACATGCGCAGCGTGGTGCGGCTTTCGCTGAACACCGCGTGGCCGTCGGCTTCAATCACGAAACGGTCGCCCTGCACCGCTTTACCGAGATAGTGTACGCAGTCTGCCAGACCGTGCTGCGCCAGAATCGCTTCTACCGCGTCGCGATCTGCGGCGCGTACCTGAATGACCGCGCCAAGCTCTTCGTTAAACAGCGCCGCCAGGCGGTCTTCGCCAAGCGTAGCAATGTTTGCTTCAACGCCGCAGTGACCGGTGAAGGCCATCTCTGCCAGCGTCACCAGCAGGCCACCATCGGAACGGTCGTGGTAGGCCAGCAGCTTACGCTGCGCCACCAGCGCCTGAATTGCGTCGTAGAAGCCTTTCAGCTGGGCGACGTCGCGCACGTCGGCTGGCTTATCGCCGAGCTGGCGGTAAACCTGCGCCAGCGCGGTGGCGCCCAGGGCGTTATGGCCTATGCCGAGGTCAATCAACAGCAGGGCGTTATCTTCAGTGGAAAGCTGCGGCGTAACGGTATGACGTACGTCTTCCACGCGCGCAAACGCGGTGATCACCAGCGACAGCGGAGAGGTCATCTCGCGCTGCTCGTTACCTTCCTGCCAGCGGGTTTTCATCGACATGGAGTCTTTACCCACCGGAATGGTCAGGCCGAGCGCAGGACACAGCTCTTCGCCCACAGCTTTCACCGCTTCGTACAGGCCTGCATCTTCACCCGGGTGACCGGCGGCGGCCATCCAGTTCGCGGAGAGCTTGATGCGTTTAATGTCGCCAATCTGCGTCGCCGCGATGTTGGTCAGCGCTTCACCAACGGCCAGTCGCGCAGAGGCGGCGAAGTCCAGCAGCGCCACTGGGGTGCGTTCGCCTAGCGCCATCGCTTCGCCGTAGTAGCTGTCGAGGCTCGCGGTGGTCACGGCGCAGTTCGCCACCGGGATCTGCCACGGGCCAACCATCTGATCGCGGGATACCATACCGGTAACGGTACGGTCGCCAATGGTGACCAGGAAGGTTTTCTCAGCCACAGCAGGCAGGTGCAGCACGCGATTAACGGCTTCTGCCACGGTGATGCCCTGGCGATCCAGCGCTTTGCCCGCCGCTTTACGGGTTGTTACGTCCCGGGTCATCTTCGGCGTTTTACCGAGCAGCACGTCGAGCGGCAGATCGATAGGCTGGTTGTCGAAATGGGTGTCGCTCAGAGTCAGGTGCTGCTCTTCGGTTGCTTCACCGATGACGGCATACGGCGCGCGCTCGCGGCGGCACAGCTCGTCAAACAGCGGCAGCTGGTCGGCCGCAACCGCCAGCACGTAGCGCTCCTGGGATTCGTTACACCAGATTTCCAGCGGGCTCATGCCAGGCTCATCGCTCAGGATATCGCGCAGGTTGAAACGACCACCGCGGCCGCCGTCGCTCACCAGCTCCGGCATGGCGTTGGACAGACCGCCCGCTCCCACGTCGTGGATAAAGAGAATCGGGTTAGCATCGCCCAGCTGCCAGCAGCGGTCGATTACTTCCTGACAGCGACGCTCCATCTCAGGGTTGTCACGCTGCACGGACGCGAAGTCAAGATCCGCATCAGACTGACCGGAGGCCATCGAAGAGGCCGCACCGCCACCCAGACCGATATTCATCGCCGGGCCGCCGAGCACGATCAGCTTCGCGCCGACGACGATCTCGCCTTTTTGCACGTGATCGGCACGGATGTTGCCGATCCCGCCCGCCAGCATGATCGGTTTGTGGTAGCCGCGCAGCTCTTCGCCGTTGTGGCTGTCCACTTTCTCTTCATAGGTACGGAAGTAACCGTTCAGCGCCGGACGACCAAATTCGTTGTTAAACGCCGCGCCGCCCAGCGGGCCTTCGGTCATGATATCCAGCGCGGTCACGATGCGCTCTGGCTTGCCGAAATCTTCTTCCCACGGCTGTTCAAAGCCCGGGATACGCAGGTTGGAGACGGAGAAACCGACCAGACCCGCTTTTGGTTTCGCGCCGCGACCGGTCGCCCCTTCGTCACGGATTTCACCGCCGGAGCCGGTCGCCGCACCCGGCCATGGGGAGATCGCCGTCGGGTGGTTGTGGGTTTCCACTTTCATCAGGATATGCGCGGGCTCCTGATGGAAGTCATAGCGCCCTGCTTCGCGATCGGCGAAGAAGCGGCCCACCTCGGAACCTTCCATCACCGCGGCGTTGTCTTTATAGGCAGACAGCACGTGGTCAGGGGTTTGCTCCATGGTGTTTTTGATCATTTTGAACAGCGACTTCGGCTGCTGTTCGCCGTCGATAATCCAGTCGGCGTTGAAAATCTTGTGGCGGCAGTGCTCGGAGTTGGCCTGCGCGAACATATACAGTTCGATGTCGTTCGGGTTGCGATTCAGCTTAACGAATGCATCCTGAAGGTAGTCGATTTCATCCTCTGCGAGTGCCAGACCAAGACGCAGGTTTGCGTCGATCAGCGCCTGACGCCCCTGCCCCAGCAGATCCACGCTCTGTACCGGCGCAGGCTGATGGTGGGAGAACAGTTTCTGCGCATCATCCAGAGAGTCAAACACGCTCTCCATCATGCGGTCGTGCAGTTCAGCCGCAACCGCCTGCCACTGCGCGTCGCTCAGGGTAGAGGCTTCCACGTAGTACGCCACACCGCGCTCCAGACGGTTAATCTGGTTCAGGCCGCAGTTGTGAGCGATGTCTGTTGCTTTGGAAGACCAGGGGGAGATGGTGCCAGGGCGTGGCGTGGCGAGGATTAATTTGCCGGTCGGCGTATGGCTGCTCAGGCTTGGGCCATATTTAAGCAGACGTTCCAGCTGTACGCGCTCCTCTGCATTCAGGGGGGCATTCAGGTCAGCAAAATGGACATACTCAGCGTAAATATTGCTTACCGGAAGGTCGGCCGCCTGAAAACGTGCCAGCAGTTTGGTAATACGGAAGGCAGACAGTGCAGGCGAACCACGCAGAATTTCCATCATAAGTCTCTCGTCTTCGAAGCGCCGGGGCGCTTACAGTGTGCGCAAGGGGGGAAAACGGGCGTCATTATAGAGAATCCTGAGCGCCGACGAAACCGTTTGCGTCGAAATAAAATCAACCTTTATGTTTAACAATAGATGTGACCTGTCTCTCTAATTGGTTGCCAACTGGCGCTACTTTGCGCAAAATGCCGCTCAATCAATGGCAAACTCTACTCTTAACATGACTACAGCACACTGAGGCAACCGGCGTCGCAGAGAATTAACTAATTGAAAAAATTAAAGATTAATTATCTGCTCATCGGCATTGTTACGTTGCTGCTGGCAGTGGCCCTCTGGCCGTCTATCCCCTGGTTCGGCAAGGCCGAAAACCGTATCGCCGCCATTCAGGAGCGGGGGGAGTTGCGCGTCAGTACCCTCTCCTCCCCGCTTATTTACGACGATATCAACGGTAAAACCATCGGTCTTGATTACGAACTGGCACAGCTGTTTGCGGACTATCTGGGCGTGAAGCTGAAAGTTACCGTGCGGCAGAACATCAACCAGCTGTTTGATGATTTGGACCATGACCGTGCCGATATTCTCGCCGCAGGTCTGGTGTACAACAGCGAACGCAGCAAAAACTATCAGCCGGGCCCGACCTACTACTCCGTGTCGCAGCAGGTGGTTTATCGTGTGGGTAGCCTGCGCCCGCGCTCACTGGCCGACATCACCGACCAGCAATTGACCATTGCGCCAGGCCATGTGGTGATTGACGATCTGCGGGCGTTGAAAGAGAAAAAATACCCTAACCTCAGCTGGACGGTCGATCCTAAACTCGGCACGACCGAATTGCTGGAGCAGGTAAAAGATAAAAAGCTGGCCTATACCATTGCTGATTCGGTGGCGATCAGTCTTTTCCAGCGCGTTCATCCTGAAATCGCCGTGGCGCTGGATGTGACCGACGAACAGCCGGTGACCTGGTTTACCCAGCTGGACGACGATCAAACCGTCTCTGCGGCCATGCTCGATTTCTTTAATTCCATCAATGAAGACGGCACCCTGGCGCGTCTGGAAGAGAAATATCTCGGTCACGGGGACGATTTTGATTACGTTGACACCCGCACCTTCCTGCGCGCGGTGGACAGCGTGCTGCCGGACCTGCAACCGCTGTTTGAGAAGTACGCCCAGGAGATTGACTGGAAGCTGCTGGCGGCAATTTCCTACCAGGAATCGCACTGGGATGCTCAGGCCACCTCCCCCACGGGCGTGCGCGGGTTGATGATGCTCACCAAAAATACCGCCCAGAGCCTCGGCATCAGCGACCGGACCGATGCGGAACAGAGCATCAGCGGCGGCGCGCAGTATTTACAGGATATGATGGCGAAAGTGCCGGAGACGGTCCCGGAAGGGGAGCGGATCTGGTTTGCGCTAGCCGCCTATAACATGGGGTATGCGCATATGCTCGACGCGCGGGCGCTGACGGCGAAAACCAAAGGTAACCCGGACAGTTGGTCAGATGTAAAACAGCGCCTGCCGCTGCTTGGCCAGAAACAGCGGTACCAGAAGCTGACGTATGGCTATGCGCGCGGCCATGAAGCGTATGCCTACGTGGAAAATATTCGTAAGTATCAGATAAGCCTGGTGGGATATCTGCTGGAGAAAGAAAAAGAGGCGGCCGAGGCGCAACAGCTGGCTGAAAGCTATCCGGTGGTCGCACCGGAAGAGCTTAATCACCCTGTGGTTTCAATTCTGCCTTTTGTTGCTTTTTCTGCTGCCGACGCATTCGAAAAAAGTCACTTAACAGACCCGAACATTCTGGTGCAAGTACCCCGCCGATAGTTTTCACCTGGTGGTTCATCCCCGGATGCCCAAGTACGTCCATCAGTGAACCAGCAGCGCCCGTCTTTTCATCCCGCGCGCCAAACACCAGCGTACCGATTCGGCTGTGCACCATCGCCCCGGAGCACATTACGCACGGCTCAAGGGTGACATACAGGGTGGTATCAAGCAGACGATAGTTTTGCAGCACCAGTCCGCCCTGACGCAGCGCCATAATTTCAGCATGCGCGGTAGGATCGTGACGGCCAATCGGACGGTTCCACCCTTCCCCAATCACCTGATTGTTATGGACCAGTACCGCGCCCACGGGCACTTCGCCCTCTTCCCAGGCGCGCTGAGCCAGCGCCAGCGCATGGCGCATCCAGTATTCATGATTGTGTTCAGGGTTGGACAAGGGCTGATACTCCAGTCGAAAAGCGGGCGGCATTATACACAGCCGGTACAGATAAGACTATTCGAGTTGCTGAAGTTCGCCCAGAGGCGTGACGCGCCAGCGGTGCTGGCAAAAATAGAGCAGCGGGTTGTCCTGCTTGCTGTCGCTGTAGCCGCTGTACAGACGCAGCGGCGTACCGATGCGTTTCTCCAGCTGCACCACTTTTTCATGTCCGAGGCAGCGCAGGGTGAGCACCCAGCCGCCGTAGCCGCGCGCGATCTGAGTGGCGATAAGATTTACGCGCGGCAGCCAGGGCGTATCAAAATAGACTTGCTCCACCAGCGTCTGCGGGGAGCCAGTAATCAGCCAGATATCGGCATCATTGGCGTCGAGATAGCTGGTCAGGCGCGCCTGTACCACGGGAAACGCGGCGACGTGCCCGCGAAACCAGTGCGCAAAATCCTGTTCGAGCTGCTTGAGGCGCGCTTCGCTATGACCAAACGTGCATCCCCAGAGCAGCAGGCTCATCGGCCAGCGCGCTGCACGGCCTTTCACCAGCAGCGCGATGCCAATAACGGGTAACAGGGGTAATACCAGCAACGCGTTAAGGGGCTGGCGCCGTAGCAGGTAGCGCATAAAGGTGCCGAACATATCCTGCTGATGCAGCGTTCCATCCAGATCAAAAAAGACAACGCGACGCTCGTGACTGGCCAAACCTTACTCCTCTGGGTCGTTGAATCCTAACAGCCAGGTAAACAGGAACCCGGCGATCACCGCTACCAGATAGCCTAACAGATAGAGCATCACTTTTCCGGTCACGATGGTTAATGCCAGCGGTAACCCGGAGATCCCGAAGGTAATGACGGTCGCCACTTTCCAGTAGCTGATTAACGCCCCGCCCACCGCCCCACCGAGACAGGCGGCCAGGAACGGCTTACCCAGCGGCAAGGTCACGCCGAAAATCAGCGGCTCGCCGATACCGAGCAACCCGACCGGCAGCGCCCCTTTAATGACCTTTTTTAAACGCGCGTTGCGGGTTTTCATCAGCACCGCGATGGCCGCGCCGACCTGCCCAACGCCAGCCATCGACAGGATCGGCAGCAGGGCGTTATAGCCGTGCGCCTGTACCAGTTCGACGTGAATCGGCAC
The DNA here is from genome assembly GCF_000492855.1 of Enterobacter sp. MGH 38. Lineage (NCBI taxonomy): Bacteria > Pseudomonadati > Pseudomonadota > Gammaproteobacteria > Enterobacterales > Enterobacteriaceae > Enterobacter > Enterobacter sp. MGH 38. The sequence goes on from NZ_KI535608.1 coordinate 2,445,484, forward strand.
CAGCCCCTGATGCAGACCGGTCAGCACTAACGGCAGGAAGGTCCCGGACAGCACGGCCCCCACCAGCAGCCCGCCGCGATCGATCGCCAGAGACGCGCCGTGGGCGATGGCTTCAGAGATCGCGCCGCCTAACGGTTGCAGCGCCACAATCGCCACGCTCCCGGTAATCAATGTGGTCAGCAGCGGGTTGAGGATCAGTTCAATCGAGCCTGGCAGCAACTCGCGTAGCTTTTTCTCAATCCAGCACATCAGAATGACCACCAGCAGCACGGCAATCACCCCACCGCGGCCAGGCTGAAGCGCCTCGCCAAACAGCGTAATCTGCGCCAGCTGCGGGCTGGAGAGGATACCCGCCATTACGCCGCCCATCGCCAGCGAGCCGCCGAACACTTTGGCCGTGTTCACCCCCACCAGAATATTCATGATGGCAAACACCGCGCTGCCGAAAATCGCCAGAATACCCAGCAGGTTCGGATACTGGGTGGCGAAATTCCCGACAATATCCGGACGCTTGAGGATATTGATAATCCCGGTGATCAGCCCCGACGCGATAAACGCCGGGATAAGAGGAATAAAGACGTTTGCCAGCTGGCGCAGCGCATCGCTCATGGGGGCTTTGTATTTGGCTTTCGCCTGCGCTTTGGTGCGTTCCGCGTCGTCAAAGGCGGGAGCCGTTTCACCGCCCGTCATCAGGGCGCGCATGGCATCAACCACCTGCGCCGCTTTGCCCGGACCGACAATCAGCTGGTGCTGTTGCCCCTGTTTAACGTACCCGCTCACGCCGGGGAGCTGCTTCAGGCGCGTTAAATCAAGCTTTTCGTCGTTGTACACCTCGACGCGTACACGCGTCATGCAGTTTTCCAGACGCTGAATATTTTTTTCCCCACCGATCCCAAGCAGGATGTCGCTGGCGAGCGCTGCTGTTTTGTCCATAAACGCCTCTTATTGATGTTCTAATGCCGCCCGTAAAAACCCGTGATGGGCTTCAAGCCTGGCTCTGGCCGCGGCTGCATCCAGCCCGGTTAATATCATCAGAATGGCGGGTTTTACATCGTGATCGGTCTGCTGAAGCACCTTTTCCGCCTCTTCACGACTGGCGCCTGTCGCTTCCATCACCATGCGGCAGGCTCTGTCCACCAGCTTGACGTTGGTGGCCTGCATATCCACCATCAGGTTTTGGTAGACCTTGCCAAATTTCACCATCGCGCCGGTGGAGATCATATTGAGCACCAGCTTCTGTGCGGTTCCGGATTTCAGGCGCGTGGAGCCGGTGAGCGCTTCCGGCCCGACGACCGGAGAGATGGCAATGGCGGCCACCTGCGCAATCGGCGAACCCGGGTTACAGGAGATGGCCACCGTGGTACATCCCGTCTGTCTGGCGTATTCCAGCCCACCAATGACGTACGGCGTACGACCAGAAGCCGCCAGCCCGACGACCAGATCCTGCGCGGTCAGGTTCAGCGCCCTGAGATCGTCCTCCCCAAGCTGTTTATTATCTTCTGCCCCTTCCACCGCTTTCAGCAGCGCGCCGGGGCCACCGGCAATCAGGCCAACGACCAGACCGTGCGGAACGCCAAACGTCGGGGGACATTCTGAGGCATCCAGCACACCGAGGCGCCCACTGGTACCCGCCCCCATATAAATAATGCGTCCTCCTGCTTTCAGAGCGTCGGCAGCGGCGTCTACGGCTTTCGCCACCTCGGGCAATGTCTCTTTGACTGCCAGCGCGACGAGGGTATCCTGTTGATTAAAGCGGTTTACCAGCTCCAGCGTGGACAGTGCATCAAGATCCATGGTTTGCGGGTTACGCGTTTCAGAAACAAGAGAGCCTAGATTCATGTTATTTACCTCTGGAATTTTTAATTCATAATAAACGCACTATAATGGAATATAAAATTCATTCAGGCGAGCATAATTCGTATTTGCGCGGGTAATCACATTTTCGCCAGGAGACCGTATGAACTGTTTAATTCGTATTCGCCAGCGCTACGCAGGGTTTGCCCAGAGTGACAAAAAGCTGGCGGATTATTTACTTTCCCAGCCCGATCGCGCGCGACACCTCAGCTCCCAGCAGCTGGCAGGCGAAGCCGGGGTGAGCCAGTCGAGCGTGGTGAAATTTGCCCAAAAGATAGGCTATAAAGGCTTTCCGGCGCTAAAACTGGCGATCAGTGAAGCACTGGTAAGCAACCCTAATCCGCAGTCAATGCCGGTGCATAACCAGATCCGCGGCGACGATCCGATGCGTCTGGTCGGCGAAAAGCTGATCAAAGAGAACGTGGCGGCAATGCATGCCACGCTGGATGTGAACACGGAAGAGAAGCTGCTGGAAAGCGTAGCCATGCTTCGCGACGCGCGGCGTATTGTATTGACCGGGATCGGTGCGTCCGGACTGGTTGCGCGTAACTTTGGCTGGAAGCTGACAAAAATCGGCTATAACGCCATCGTTGAACAGGATATGCACGCGCTGCTGGCGACCGTGCAGGCCATGGATCCTGACGATTTACTGCTGGCCATCTCCTATTCCGGCGAGCGCCGTGAAATTAATATGGCTACCGACGAAGCCCTGCGCGTAGGAGGAAAAATTCTGGCCATTACTGGCTTCAGCCCGAATGCGCTCCAGCAGCGGGCCACCCGCTGTCTGTATACCATCGCCGAGGAACAGGCCACTCGCAGCGCGGCGATTTCGTCGACAAGTGCGCAGATGATGCTAACGGACCTGCTGTTTATGGCGCTGGTTCAGCAGGATCTGGAGCGTGCGCCAGAGCGTATTCGTCACAGCGAAGAGCTGGTAAAAAAACTGGTTTGAACAACGAATGAGCGTATAATGCCCGCCCTGTTTGTGATGTTTCTGAGAATTTCCTGATGGCGCTGTTAATCACCAAAAAATGCATCAACTGCGATATGTGCGAACCCGAATGCCCGAACGAGGCGATTTCGATGGGCGACAGCATTTATGAGATTAACAGCGACCGCTGCACCGAGTGCATTGGCCACTATGAGACGCCGACCTGCCAGAAGGTGTGCCCCATTCCCAATACGATCTTAAAAGATCCGGCACATGTCGAGAACGAAGAACAGCTGTGGGATAAGTTTGTCCTGATGCACCATGCGGACAAAATTTAACCTTCGATAATCACCGTCGCACAGGCGTAGTGGCGTTCATCTGCAAGCGTTACGTGCATGTGCGCCACGCCCAGCTTTTCCGCCAGCTTAAGCGCCTCGCCCCATAAACGCAGACGTGGCTTACCCAGCTCATCGTTAAACACTTCAAACTGGTTAAACGCCAGGCCGTTACGAATGCCCGTGCCGAACGCTTTCGCCGCCGCCTCTTTTACCGCGAAACGCTTTGCCAGAAAGCGCACCGGCTGCTGATGCGCCTCCCAGATAGCCCATTCGTTATCGCTCAGCACGCGTCTTGCGAGGCGATCGCCGCTCCGGGCGATCACCGCTTCAATGCGGGCTATTTCAACGATGTCGGTGCCTAAGCCCAGAATAGCCATTACTGACGCGCTTCCAGCATCAGGCGCTTCATCTCGGAAACCGCTTCTTTCAGGCCGCTCATCACCGCACGGCCAATGATAGCGTGGCCGATGTTCAGCTCGTGCATTTCCGGCAGGGCAGCGATGGCTTTTACGTTGTGATAGGTCAGGCCGTGACCGGCGTTAACCTTCAGTCCCAGGCTCGCGGCGTAGGTTGCCGCTTTGGCGATCCGCTCCAGCTCTTTCGCCTGCGCTGCGTCGTTTTCAGCATCGGCATAGCAGCCGGTGTGAATTTCAATATACGGCGCGCCCACGTCGGCAGCGGCTTTAATCTGGGTGAAATCGGCGTCGATAAACAGTGAAACCAGGATACCGGCATCCGCCAGGCGTTTGCAGGCATCGCGCATTTTGTCGAGCTGCCCGGCCACATCCAGACCGCCTTCGGTGGTCACTTCCTGTCGTTTTTCCGGCACCAGGCAGCAGAAATGCGGCTTCGTATCGCAGGCAATCGTCAGCATCTCTTCCGTTACTGCCATCTCCAGATTCATGCGGGTATCCAGCGTCTGGCGCAGGATACGCACGTCGCGATCGGTGATGTGGCGACGGTCTTCACGCAGATGGACGGTAATGCCGTCCGCCCCAGCCTGCTCGGCGATAAACGCCGCCTGAACCGGATCCGGATACGCCGTGCCGCGCGCGTTGCGCAGGGTGGCAATGTGATCGATGTTGACGCCTAACAGTAATTCAGCCATGACAATCCTCGGTATTTTTGTTCATTTACCTTCTCCCTCTCCCTCCGGGAGAGGGCTGGGGTGAGGGGTAAAACATTAGCGTTTCGGCATAAACTGCCTGAATAATTCGCGGCTCTTTAAAGGTTTGCCCCCAAGATACGGCTTGAGCGCAATTCGGGTAAAGCGTTTTGCCGCACGCAGGGTGTCGGCGTCCGGGAACTCGCGTTCATACAGTGCTCTGAGCTGGCGCCCGGTAAAGGTGCTGTTATCGACGACGACACTGGCAATAAAGCCCTTTTCCTCACGATAGCGATAGGTCATGGTATCTTCTACCTCGTCCCCACTCCCCGCGCAGTGCAGAAAATCAACACCGTATCCAAGGTGACCGAGCAGCGCCAGCTCGAAACGACGCAGCACAGGCTCAGGAGTGCCGGTTGCGCCAGCGAGCGACTGGATACAGTGCAGGTAATCAAAGAAAAGTTCAGAGAAGCGGGTCTCATGTTCAAGCACCCGTGAGATGAGTTCGTTGACGTACAAACCGCTGTAGAGCGTGATACCAGAAAGAGGAAGCGCGAGGGAAACGGCTTCAGCACTGCGCAGGGTTTTGACTTCCCCTCGCCCGCCAAAGCGGACCAGCAGTGGGGTGAAAGGCTGCAAGGCACCTTTGAGATTAGAACGTCTGGAACGTGCGCCTTTGGCAACAAGGCGCACGCGACCGGACTCTTCCGTGAAGACGTCCAGCATCAGGCTGGTTTCGCTCCAGGGACGACTATGCAGGACAAAGGCGCGCTGCCATCCATCCATATGCTCGTCGTCTTAGGTTACTGATCTTCGCCGTAACCGAGGCTGCGCAGCGCACGCTCATCATCGGCCCAGCCAGATTTCACTTTCACCCACAGTTCCAGGTGAACCGGTGCTTCAAACATGTCCTGCATGTCTTTACGGGCTTCGATTCCGATAGTTTTGATCTTGGCACCTTTATTACCGATCACCATCTTCTTCTGCCCTTCACGCTCAACGAGGATCAGACCGTTAATATCGTAACCGCCGCGCTCGTTGCTCTGGAAACGCTCGATCTCCACCGTCACAGAGTACGGCAGTTCAGCGCCCAGGAAACGCATCAGCTTCTCACGGATGATTTCAGACGCCATAAAACGCTGAGAGCGATCGGTGATGTAGTCCTCAGGGAAGTGATGAGTCGCTTCCGGCAGATGCTTGCGCACGATGCCCGCGATGGTATCAACGTTCAGACCCGTCTCCGCAGACAGCGGGACGATGTCCAGGAAGTTCATCTGGCTGCCCAGCCATTGCAGGTGCGGCAGCAGATCGGCTTTTTCCTGCACATTGTCCACTTTATTGACCGCAAGGATCACCGGCGTTTTGCCGTCGCGCAGCTTGTTCAGGACCATTTCGTCGTCCGGCGTCCAGCGGGTGCCTTCCACAACGAAAATCACCAGCTCTACGTCGCCAATGGAGCTGCTCGCCGCCTTGTTCATCAGACGGTTGATGGCGCGCTTCTCTTCCATGTGCAGGCCCGGGGTATCGACGTAAATCGCCTGATACGCGCCTTCAGTATGGATACCGACGATGCGGTGACGCGTGGTCTGCGCCTTACGCGAGGTGATAGAAATCTTCTGCCCAAGCAGATTATTCAGCAGGGTGGATTTGCCAACGTTCGGACGTCCGACGATGGCAATAAATCCGCAATAGGTTTTGTCGATGCTCATTCCAGCTCCAGCATTTTTAACGCCTGTTCGGCGGCAGCCTGTTCAGCCTTACGACGGCTTGAACCCGTGCCGACCACCGGTTCACTCAGGCCACTGACCTGGCAATGGATGGTAAATTCCTGATCGTGCGCTTCGCCACGTACCTGCACCACCAGATAGGATGGCAGCGGCAGATGACGACCCTGCAAATATTCTTGCAGACGCGTTTTAGGATCTTTTTGTTTATCGCCCGGGCTGATTTCGTCCAGGCGGGTCTGATACCAGTTCAGGATCAGCTTTTCTACGGTCTGTATATCGCTGTCCAGGAACACGCCACCGATCAATGCCTCGACCGTATCGGCAAGGATGGATTCACGACGGAAACCACCACTTTTCAGCTCACCTGGCCCCAGACGCAGACATTCACCCAGCTCAAACTCGCGTGCGATTTCAGCGAGGGTATTGCCGCGCACCAGCGTGGCGCGCATGCGGCTCATATCACCTTCGTCCACACGCGGAAAACGATGATAAAGCGCATTTGCAATCACGAAACTTAAAATAGAGTCGCCTAAAAACTCGAGACGCTCATTATGTTTGCTGCTGGCACTGCGATGGGTTAATGCCTGTTGCAACAACTCCTGATGATGAAAAGTGTAGCCCAGCTTCCGTTGAAGCCGATTAATTACGATGGGGTTCATGCGATACCAATAAATGAATGCGTCAAAAATGCAGCACACGAAACCGACCTGAGAAAACCAACGCGGTTTCGTGTGCCGTGGCACCTTTGCAGGGCCAACCTTAAACTTCGGGGGAATATTCTATACACAACGACAGGGGATGTCGTTAGTTCAAAGAGATTTATCGCTGAAATAATTCACGTAGCGGCGAATAAAAGCCGCTACGTGTTATTTTTGACGAAAATTAATGAATTCCGCCAATACGATTCAGGCGAACGCCGGTCGGCCACTCGCCTTCCTGCTTCTCAAAACTCATCCAGATAGCGGTTGCTTTACCGACCAGATTCGCTTCCGGCACAAAGCCCCAGTAACGGCTGTCCGCAGAGTTATCGCGGTTGTCACCCATCATGAAGTAATGTCCCGGCGGCACAATCCAGGTCGCCAGCTGTTGGCCTGGCTGCTGGTAGTACATTGCCAGTTGATCCTGTGCGATTGGCACGGTCAGAATGCGGTGAGTGACATCGCCCAGCGTCTCTTTCCGTTCAACCAGACGAATACCGTTCTCTTTGGTTTCACCTTTTGGCACCTGGAAGAATCCGCTGGTCGCTTCACCGCCGTTACGGCGGGCAAAGGTCTGCACAAAATCACTTGGCTCAACGTTGGAGTAAGTGACTGGCAGCGCATTTTCACATGCAGTTCCAGAGCTACAGCCTGGCTGAATGGTCACCTCTTTCGCCACCGGATCGTAGGTCACTTTATCGCCCGGCAGACCTACCGCGCGTTTAATATAATCCAGCCGTGGATCTTCCGGATATTTAAACACCACGATGTCGCCACGTTTCGGATGACCCGTTTCGATCAGCGTTTTCTGGTAGATCGGATCTTTGATGCCATAGGCAAACTTCTCAACCAGAATGAAATCACCGATCAGCAGCGTTGGCATCATCGATCCTGACGGGATCTGGAACGGTTCATAGATAAAAGAACGCACCACCAGCACAATCGCCAGCACCGGGAATACCGATGCCCCTGTTTCCAGCCAGCCCGGTTTTGGGCCGACTTTTTTCAGGGTTTTCGCGTCCAGCGCATCGCCCGTGGCTGCCTGCGCGGCAGCCTGACGTTCACGGCGTTTTGGGGCGAAGATAAACTTATCCAGGCACCACAACAGACCTGTCACCAGGGTAGCGATGACCAGGATCAGGGCAAACATGTTCGCCATGCCAACTCCTTAAGGTTATTTACCGTTACCGTCTTTACCAACATGAAGGATGGCAAGGAATGCTTCCTGCGGCAGCTCAACGTTACCGACCTGCTTCATACGCTTCTTACCTTCTTTCTGCTTCTGCAACAGCTTTTTCTTACGGCTGACGTCGCCGCCATAGCACTTAGCCAGAACGTTTTTACGCAGCTGCTTCACGGTTGAACGGGCAATGATGTGGTTACCAATGGCCGCCTGAATCGCAATGTCAAACTGCTGACGCGGGATGAGATCTTTCATCTTCTCAACCAGCTCACGACCACGGTACGGTGCGTTATCGTTGTGGGTGATCAGCGCCAGGGCATCAACACGCTCGCCGTTGATCAGTACATCCACGCGAACCATGTTCGAGGCCTGGAAGCGTTTGAAGTTGTAGTCCAGCGACGCATAGCCACGGGAGGTAGACTTCAGACGGTCGAAGAAGTCGAGCACTACTTCCGCCATCGGAATTTCATAGGTCAGCGCCACCTGGTTACCGTGGTAAACCATGTTGGTCTGCACGCCACGCTTCTCAATACACAGGGTGATCACGTTGCCGAGGAACTCCTGCGGCAGCAGCATGTGACACTCTGCGATAGGCTCGCGCAGTTCCTGAATATTATTCAGCGGCGGGAGCTTGGACGGGCTGTCGACGTAGATCACCTCTTTCGACGTGGTTTCTACTTCGTAGACAACCGTCGGGGCGGTGGTGATCAGATCCAGATCGTATTCACGCTCCAGACGTTCCTGAATGATCTCCATGTGCAGCAGACCGAGGAAGCCACAGCGGAAGCCGAAGCCCAGCGCCGTTGAGCTTTCTGGCTCGTAGAACAGGGAGGCATCGTTGAGGCTCAGCTTTCCGAGCGCATCGCGGAAGTTTTCGTAATCGTCAGAGCTGACCGGGAACAGACCCGCATAAACCTGCGGTTTCACCTTTTTGAAGCCTGGCAGCGCTTTATCTGCCGGGTTACGTGCACCGGTCAGGGTATCACCCACCGGCGCGCCGAGGATGTCTTTAATGGCACAGACCAGCCAGCCCACTTCGCCGCATTTCAGCTCGGTACGGTCAACCTGTTTTGGCGTGAAGATGCCCAGACGGTCAGCGTTGTAGACCTGGCCGGTGCTCATGACCTTGATTTTGTCGCCTTTACGCATGGTGCCGTTTTTAATACGCACCAGCGAAACAACGCCGAGGTAGTTATCAAACCAGGAGTCGATGATCAGCGCCTGTAGCGGCGCATCCGGGTCACCTTCCGGCGGCGGAATATCACGCACCAGACGTTCCAGTACATCCGGAACACCGACGCCGGTTTTCGCCGAGCAGCGCACTGCATCGGTCGCATCAATACCGACGATGTCTTCAATCTCTTCCGCTACGCGCTCAGGATCGGCGGCTGGCAGGTCGATTTTATTCAGAACCGGCACCACTTCGAGATCCATTTCCATGGCGGTGTAGCAGTTTGCCAGCGTCTGGGCCTCTACGCCCTGTCCGGCATCCACCACCAGCAGCGCGCCTTCGCAGGCCGCCAGCGAGCGTGACACTTCATAAGAGAAGTCAACGTGCCCTGGGGTGTCGATAAAGTTCAGCTGATAGGTTTCACCATCGGAAGCTTTATAGTCGAGCGTCACGCTCTGCGCTTTGATGGTAATACCGCGTTCGCGTTCCAGGTCCATGGAGTCCAGAACCTGGGCTGCCATTTCACGATCAGACAGGCCACCGCAAATCTGGATAATACGGTCAGACAGCGTCGACTTACCGTGGTCAATGTGAGCAATGATCGAAAAGTTACGTATGTTCTTCATATAGTTAAATAATTATGCCTTACGAATTCCTGGAGGCCGCTGTTCTTAGCCTGACGTTTTTCAGTGCGAAAACGCAGCATTCTACACTACATCCTCGTCAGCTGGAACTGCACTTAGAGCCAGGTATAGCGCGAAGAGACGGCGTTTTCTTTATTGCGATGTAAATAATAATAAAGCCCGGCAGATCACCGGGCCTCAGAAGAGAGCGTCTCAACACGAAGTTGGTCGGGTGCCAGTGCAACGCTGAGGATAACGGGCTGCCACGCTTCCCGGGCGGCAAGCCTTGGGGAAACGCCTTTAGCAAGCCAGAACCCGCCCACGCCGCCCAACGCGGCCCCGCACATGGCGGCCAAATCTGTGCCGAACAGCATCTGGAAAACCCCGCCCATCACGAACAGGCCTGCGAGCGGAGAAAGGTAAACCAGCATGGCGGAAGTGAGCAGGCTACCTTCAGCGATGCCGAGCTCCACTTTTTGCCCTGCCACCAGCGGCTGAGCGCTCGGCACAGTAATAGTGTGCGACGTTTGCGGCCCCAGCTTATTCAACACGCGGCTGCCGCAACCGGCTCGCGAAGCGCAACTGCTGCATGATGCTTTAACGTCACAGCTAACAAGCGCTACGCCATCATGCCAGGATACGACCGTGGCCCACTCTTTAATCATTGCGCAGCCCTGAATTTAATGCTGTCTGAAATACGTTTTGCCGTTGGCGGCGGTAATTCACCGACAATGGTAATTTCCGCATTATCGCGCACCGTCGTGCTGACCGTCCGGCGACCGGTACGGAGCATCTGTTCGGAACTGTTCGCCGTAGCGCGATTAATATTCACCGAGAAGCTAAACAGCCCATCGGAATAGAGTCGCGACTCAACCGGAGTTTCGATAGTGGGCAGCTGGCGACGACTGCTGGAAACTTCGCTGAACCCTTGCGGGATCCAGGATGGTACCCAGTTAAAATTGACAGAATCGCCGGCAGGCACGGAAAGCAAAGGCGGCAGGCTGGCTTTGGCCAGATTCTGCATGCTGTTGCCGACCTGACTGTTTACGTCAAAGGAGATCACACGGAACTGCTCCAGCGTTTCACCGTCGCGATCGAGCAGATCAACGCGCATCGGCAGCTTCGTCTCTGCGTCAATCCAGACGATATAGCTGTAACGCGTCCCATCCCGCGCAACAACGCGGATCACTTCGCACAGCCTGTCGGCAATACGCGTTCGCCCCACCGAGATAAAATCATAGTAGGGGGCGAGACGTTTAAAATCGGTGTAAATGAGCGACGGCAGGGAGTCAACGATGTAGTCACCATTGAGCGTAAACGGCTCAAGGCCAGGCTCGAAATAGCTGATTTCGTTCCCACGCTGGACCACTTCCCGACGCGGGCCATCCATCTGTAAAAGCTGGGCGAGCGGCTGGTTATCAAGGCGGGCGTGGCGATAGCGTAACGATTCGACACCCTGCTTATTGATGCTGATAAATGCCAACTCGTAATTGAGTGACTGGCTGGCCAGATTCATTTGCTGCAACAACGCCCCGGATGAAACATCAGCCGAGGCGTTAGCAGAGAAGAACAGGCTACCCGCCATCAAAGACATGGCGAACCAAAGTTGCTTCATTACTGCGATTGCGTTCCTAAAGTTTGGTTTCCTGGCACCTGCACAGCAGCCTGCTGGGTTTGGGCCTGCTCAAACTGAAGCTGCTCGGAGTGCAGACGGCGCTGCAACTCGTAATCCTGCAACATCGCATTAATGCGACGGCGCTGCTCCTGTACCTGCTGTTGCTGTCCGCCGCTTGCGGAGGCATCTGCCGGTACGCCCAGGCTAACCGGGCTGGCTTTACCCATCATCGGCAGCGTATTAAACACTGGCGCTTCAGGTTGCTGATTGGCTTCAGACTGAGTGTTATAGTGCTGGACCCCAACGATAACTGCAAGCGATACGCACGCAGCGACCCCCATCTGGGTGAGCTGGCTGGCCCATGGACGCACCTTGTGCCAGAACGGCATTTTCTGCCACTGGTGAGGTGCAGGCTGCGCTTCAGGAATCAGCGGCGTGGTCTGATGAACAGGTTCGTTCTCAATGGCCGCCATAACGCGTGCTGAGATATCGAAATGGAGAACCTCACTGGTATCACCGCGCAGCGTGTCGCGGATAAGATGATAGCTCTCCCAGGTCTGTTGCATTTCGGGAGAATGAGACAACTCATCGAGCAGCTCATTATCCAGCGTTTCACCATCCATTAAAGCGGAAAGTTTTTCTTTCTGCATGCCTAATACCTTTTCCAGTATCCCGCTATCGTCAACGCCTGATAAGCGGTTGAACTTTATTATCAATGGCTTCTCGCGCACGGAAAATTCGTGAACGAACCGTGCCGACCGGACAATCCATGATGGCGGCTATCTCTTCATAGCTTAGGCCATCCAGCTCCCGTAACGTAATTGCCATGCGTAAATCTTCCGGGAGCGACTCGATCGTGCGAAAAACGATTTGTCTCAGTTCTTCTGACAACATTAAGTTCTCAGGGTTCGAAATTTCTTTCAGCGCGCCGCCACTTTCGAAGTTTTCTGCGTCGATAGCGTCAACATCACTTGAAGGCGGACGCCGGCCCTGAGCAACCAAATAATTCTTAGCCGTATTGACTGCAATACGATACAGCCAGGTATAAAAAGCACTATCCCCCCGGAATGAATCCAGCGCGCGATAGGCCTTAATAAAAGACTCTTGTACAACATCAGGAACATCGCCTGACGGTACATAGCGGGAAACCAGACTCGCTACCTTATGCTGGTAGCGCACCACCAGTAGGTTAAAAGCTTTCTGATCTCCCTTCTGGACCCGTTCAACCAGGACCTGGTCCGTTAACTGCTCGCTCATCCGAGGTAATGTCTCCCCAAACCAAATTCCACGCGTTATCGAAACGCCACTCTAACAACATTGCACTTTGAGCAAGCACCGAATTAGAGTGACTGTTCTTCAATAAGTTCCGTAACGCTTTTGTTTTTGTTCATCGCGCCGCAGACCATTCATTTTCTCTCATTATAAGTCTGTTCACGATACGCACCCGCTTTCTGACAAGAATCATTAACTTTATCGTCAGAAGAGTAACGCAACACAGGCTTTATTTCACCACAAAATCTGAAGCTAACGATCTGCTTCGCAAAATATTTCCGGCCATTTAGCGCAGATTTAACCTCCGGGATTCCGTTTAGTCATTGCAACACATCTCAAAAAAAACGTGCGATATCTCGCATCGCAATGCTATTCTCCCCACACCATGTTTAGTAAATTAAACAAACATCATGAACACGACGCCTGAACTTCATTGTGATGTACTGATCATTGGCAGCGGTGCTGCCGGCCTCTCCCTCGCACTGCGCCTGGCGGAACATCAGAACGTAATCGTGCTGAGTAAAGGGCCGATGAGCGAAGGTTCCACCTTCTATGCACAAGGCGGTATTGCCGCGGTGTTTGATGAAACGGATAGCATTGCCTCGCACGTAGAAGACACCCTGATTGCCGGTGCCGGGATCGTGGATGAGCATGCCGCAGAGTTTGTCGCCAGCAATGCCCGCCACTGCGTGCAATGGCTTATCGATCAGGGCGTGCTGTTTGATACGCAGGTTCAGCCTAATGGTGAAGAGAGCTATCACCTGACCCGTGAAGGCGGGCACAGCCACCGCCGTATTCTGCACGCTGCTGATGCAACGGGAAAAGCGGTTGAAACCACGCTGGTCAGCAAAGCCCTCAGCCATCCCAATATTCGGGTACTGGAGCGCAGCAACGCCGTCGACCTGATTATTTCCGATAAAATTGGCCTGCCCGGCACGCGCCGTGTTGTCGGCGCATGGGTGTGGAATCGGAATAAAGAGAAGGTGGAAACCTGCCAGGCAAAAGCCGTTGTGCTGGCCACCGGCGGCGCCTCCAAGGTTTACCAGTACACGACTAACCCGGATATCGCCTCCGGAGACGGTATCGCCATGGCCTGGCGCGCAGGTTGCCGCGTGGCGAATCTGGAGTTTAACCAGTTCCATCCTACCGCCCTGTTCCATCCGCAGGCGCGTAACTTCCTGTTAACTGAAGCGTTGCGTGGCGAAGGCGCGTATCTGAAGCGTCCGGACGGTTCCAGGTTTATGCCGGACTTCGACCCCCGAGGTGAACTGGCACCGCGGGATATCGTGGCCCGCGCCATTGACCACGAGATGAAGCGGCTTGGCGTGGACTGTATGTATCTGGACATTAGCCATAAACCGGCAGACTTTATTCGCCAGCACTTCCCGATGATTTATGAAAAGCTGCTGAGTCTGGGTATTGATCTAACCCGCGATCCGGTGCCGATTGTACCTGCCGCCCACTATACCTGTGGCGGGGTGATGGTTGACGATCATGGTCGTACCGACGTGGATGGTTTGTATGCGATCGGCGAGGTCAGCTATACCGGCCTGCATGGTGCGAATCGCATGGCCTCAAACTCGCTGCTGGAGTGTCTGGTGTATGGGTGGTCGGCTGCGGAAGATATTACCAAACGCATGCCCTATGCACGTCCGACAACACACTTGCCGGCATGGGATGAAAGTCGGGTAGAAAACCCGGACGAACTGGTGGTTATCCAGCATAACTGGCACGAGCTGCGGCTTTTCATGTGGGATTATGTCGGGATTGTACGCACAACGAAGCGTCTGGAACGCGCGTTACGCCGCATCATGATGTTGCAGCAGGAAATTGATGAATATTACGCCAACTTCCGCGTTTCCAATAATCTGCTGGAGCTGCGCAACCTTGTGCAGGTTGCCGAGCTGATTGTGCGCTGTGCAATGATGCGCAAAGAGAGCCGTGGCCTGCATTATACGCTGGACTATCCCGAACCGCTTGAAACGTCCGGGCCGTCGGTGTTGACGCCGCAGGTTCACATAAAAAGATAAAAGGCCTGGGTCAGAGCTGTGTAATCTTCGGAATAACGCTGGTCTGGCCCACGAATGACCATCCTGTCGATAAAGCACTCGCCCTCTTTCGGCGAGAGTGCCAGCAACACGCGGTGCGGTAAGCGTCCTTCCGTATCCGAAATATCGGTACGAAGACGCAGATTCCAGCCGATCTCATGTGCGATCTCAATGAAGGTATTACCCGTGCTTTCAGGCAAGACCACGCAGAAAAATCCCTCTTCCGAGATGAGCTCCGCCGCACTGGTCAGTAGCGCCTTGTGATCGAGCGAGCCGGTGTAACGTGCCTGCTCGCGTTCCGGCGTGCCACATTCCACGCCTGGCGTGAAATACGGCGGATTGCTGACAATCAAATCGTAACGCGCGGTCTGCTCCGGCGCCCAGGTCAGGACATCGGCGCATTCTACCCTGATGCGTTCTGCCCACGGAGAGTCGGCAGCGTTTTCACTTGCCTGCCGGGCCGCCTGAGGATCAAGCTCAACGGCATCAATCGTGACGTGTTCTTCCGTTCGCTGCGCCAGCATCAGCGCCTGAAGTCCGCTGCCCGTACCAATATCCAGAATGCGTTTTACACCTGCGACAGGAGCCCATGCCCCCAGTAAAATACCGTCTGTACCGACTTTCATCGCACAACGATCGTGCGCCACAAAAAACTGTTTAAACGTAAAACCATCGCGGCGCAACTGCGCTTTGAGTTGAGACATGTCAGGGCAACCTTCTGAGTGAAACTGGAGTAGCATAGGGGAAAGCGAAGTGGTCGAAAAGCGATATCCATACAAACAGATGAAGATTACAGCCGTAACGTCTATAATCAGCGCCCCACACAGAGGTAGAACATGACTGTAACGACTTTTTCCGAACTTGAACTCGATGAAAGCCTGCTCAATGCCCTTGAGAGCAAAGGCTTTACACGCCCGACCGCCATTCAGGCCGCGGCCATTCCGCCTGCGCTTGAGGGCCGCGATGTGCTCGGTTCTGCGCCAACCGGCACGGGGAAGACAGCAGCCTACTTGCTGCCTGTGTTGCAGCATTTGCTCGACTTTCCGCGTAAAAAATCAGGCCCGCCGCGCATTTTGATCCTGACCCCGACCCGTGAACTGGCGATGCAGGTTGCCGAACACGCGCGTGAGCTGGCGGCGAACACCCATCTGGATATCGCGACCATCACCGGCGGCGTAGCGTATATGAACCACGCCGAAGTGTTCAGCGAAAACCAGGATATCGTTGTCGCGACGACAGGCCGTCTGCTGCAATACATAAAAGAAGAGAACTTCGACTGCCGCGCAGTGGAAACGCTGATTCTCGATGAAGCTGACCGCATGCTGGACATGGGCTTTGCCCAGGACATCGAACACATCGCGGGTGAAACGCGCTGGCGTAACCAGACAATGCTGTTCTCGGCAACCCTTGAAGGGGATGCCATTAAAGATTTCGCCGAACGTCTGCTGGAAGATCCGGTGGAAGTGTCCGCTACGCCATCGACCCGTGAGCGTAAGAAGATCCACCAGTGGTACTACCGCGCAGATAACCTTGAGCATAAGGTTGAGTTGTTGAAACACCTGCTGAAGCAGGAAGAGGCAACCCGTACCATCGTATTCGTACGCAAACGTGAGCGCGTGCATGAACTGGCAGAAATGCTGCGCAATGCCGGTATCAACAACTGCTATCTCGAAGGTGAAATGGCGCAGGTTAAGCGTACCGAAGGGATTAAGCGCCTGACCGATGGCCGCGTGAATGTGCTGGTTGCCACCGACGTTGCCGCGCGCGGGATCGACATCCCGGACGTGAGCCACGTGATCAACTTTGATATGCCGCGCAGCGGTGATACTTACCTGCACCGTATTGGTCGTACCGGCCGTGCGGGCCGCAAAGGTATTGCTATCTCTCTGGTAGAAGCGCACGACCATTTGCTGCTACAGAAAATTGGCCGCTACGTTGAGGAGCCGCTGAAAGCTCGCGTGATTGACGGACTTCGTCCGACCACACGTGCGCCGAGTGAAAAAATGACGGGTAAACCGTCCAAGAAAGCGCTCGCGAAACGTGCTGAGAGAAAAGAGAAAGAAAAAGAGAAGCCGCGCGTTAAACAGCGCCACCGCGATACCAAAAATATTGGTAAGCGCCGTAAGCCAAGCTCTGCTGCGTCAGAGACAAAAACGGAAGAGTAAAAAAAAGCCGGGACATTCCCGGCTTTTTTATTCCACCCCCAAAGCTGAAACCTTACAGGCTTTCAGTAAAGGTACGTGCGATAACGTCGCGCTGCTGTTCCGGGGTCAGAGAGTTGAAACGCACCGCATAGCCAGACACACGGATGGTCAGCTGCGGGTATTTTTCCGGGTGCTCAACGGCATCCATCAGCGTTTCGCGACGCAGGACGTTAACGTTCAGGTGCTGACCACCTTCCACGCGTACTTCTGGCTGCACTTGCATTGGAATTTCACGGTATTCAATTTCGCCCAGTTTGCTCACCGGAACGATTTCGTCTTCCGCAAAACCTGCTTTCGCTACTACACAGCGCGCTTCGTTTTTCTCGCTGTCCAGCAGCCAGAAAGAGTTCAGCAGATCGTCATTTGCAGCTTTAGTAATCTGGATACCTGTAATCATGTGTTGCCTCCCTTAGGCTACATTAACTGATGCTGGCCTTTTGCGGCCAATTGGTAAAACCATTGTTTGTTGTGTGTATATATAACATTCAGTCCCGGGTGATTTATTGATTTAAATCAACAAAACCACCAACCACACAAAGAGTGTGGTCTGTATTTTTTGTTTTAGATCAATTTTAAAGGTTTACCAATTCAACTTATCCTGCCTGGTTTTCAACATAAATTGAGTCACTTAGCCTGCTTTTCCGCGGGTAATTTTGCTCATTGGTGTTTAACAGGTAAGCTAGACACAGAATGAGATTCGCAGGAGAGCGAGATGACAACACCTTTAACCTGGCATGACGTGCTGGCTGAAGAGAAGCAGCAGCCCTATTTTATAAATACCCTCAGTACCGTTGCGGCTGAACGGCAGGCCGGCCAGACAATTTATCCGCCGCAGAAAGATGTGTTTAACGCCTTCCGCTACACCGAACTGAGCGATGTAAAGGTGGTTATCCTGGGGCAGGATCCATACCACGGCCCCGGGCAGGCTCACGGACTGGCATTTTCCGTACGTCCGGGCGTGGCCATCCCCCCTTCTCTGTTGAATATGTATAAAGAGCTGGAAGGAACGATTCCGGGTTTCACCCGCCCTAATCACGGTTATCTGGAAAGCTGGGCGCGCCAGGGCGTGCTGTTGCTGAATACCGTATTAACTGTCCGGGCGGGTCAGGCACACTCCCACGCCAGTCTGGGATGGGAAACCTTTACCGATAAGGTTATCAGCCTGATCAATGAGCATCGTGAAGGCGTCGTGTTTTTACTCTGGGGTTCGCATGCCCAAAAGAAAGGGGCGATTATCGATCGTCAGCGTCATCACGTGCTGAAGGCGCCGCACCCGTCGCCGCTGTCTGCGCATCGTGGTTTCTTTGGCAGTAATCATTTTGTTCTGACGAATGAGTGGCTGGAAAAGCGTGGCGAAAAGCCGATTGACTGGATGCCTGTGTTACCGGCAGAGAGCGAGTAGGGTTTGAATGTGCCGGGTCAGGCCCGGCACATAAAAGGCTTATGCCTTGTTCTGACGCCACCATTCCGCCAGCAGCACGCCGGTCGCAACGGATACGTTCAGGCTTTCAACGTTGCCAGTGCCGTCGATAGAGACGCTCAGGTCAGCGCTGGAGAGTGCCGCATCAGACAGACCATCGCGCTCCTGACCTAACACCAGCACCATTTTGCGCGGCAACGTCGCTTTAAACAACGGCGTAGCGGCACGGCTTGAGGTGGTGACAATGGTGTAGCCCGCTTTACGGAATTGCTCCAGGGCTTCCAGCACGCTGTCGCCGGTGATCGGCTGAACGTGCTCTGCACCACCTTCCGCAGTACGAATCGCCGCACCGGATTCCAGCAGCGCGGCATCCTGCAACAGAACGCCTTTCACGCCAAAGTGCGCGCAGCTACGCATCATAGCGCCCAGGTTATGCGGGTTACCCACATCTTCCAGCGCCAGTACGCAGTCATCGGCATCCGCCTGGCTAACCCACTGCTGCACGGTAGTGCCGTTACGTTTTTTGATCAGGAAGCAGACGCCGCCGTGGTGTTCTGTACCGGACGCTTTTGTCAGCTCGGCATCGTCAACCACGTGGTAGGCTTTGCGGTTCGCCGCCATCCAGCGCAGCGCTTCTTTAAAGCGCGGGGTCACGCTCTGGATAAACCATGCACGAACGATACACTCCGGGCGGCTCTGGAACAGGGCCTGACAGGCGTTCTCACCGTAGACACGGGTCTCTTCCGCACGCTGACGACGCAGCACTTCCGGATCGATAAAGCTTTTTCCGCTGATACCGCCGTGATCGGCTTTTTCGGTCGTCTCTTCACCGGGCGCGCGAGAAACGGTACGCCATGGCGATCCACCGTCGCGGACAAAATCATCGCGTTTGCGATCGTCACGCTTACGGTCATCACGTTTGCGGTCATCGCCGCGGTTATTTCTGTCATCGCGGGCGGGGCGACGGCCACCGTCTGCACGAGAAGACGCCGGACGCCCGCCACCTTTTCCGGTACGCGGATTTTGGGTGCGTTTATCAGAGTCATCATCACTGCGGACATACATCACTTTGACCTTGCCGCTTTTGTTTTTCATTTCGTCGTTCATGCTTTTCTCCACCAGCGCTGCGCGAAGCGCGCAGATTACCCGATGTGCAAGCTCATAGCCATAATTTCGTACAAAAGCCTGTGACTATTGTTCCCATTGAATAAAACGCGTTGTCGTTTCATACAGGCTCACTGATAATATGTAACATATCAGAAACATTATCGGCGTTCTGCCGTTGTTCCACGGCTCTATCAGAGGTTAGTTATGAATACCGTATGTGCCAACTGTCAGGCTTTAAACCGCATTCCGGACGATCGGATGGATGACGGTGCGAAATGCGGGCGTTGTGGCCACGAATTATTTGATGGCGATGTCATTAACGCGACGGGTGCTACGCTGGACAAACTCCTCAAGGACGATCTGCCTGTTGTGGTCGATTTCTGGGCACCGTGGTGCGGCCCCTGCCGTAACTTTGCGCCCATCTTCGAAGACGTGGCTGAAGAGCGCAGCGGGAAAATGCGTTTTGTCAAAGTGAATACCGAAGCGGAACGTGAACTCAGCGCCCGTTTTCGCATTCGCAGCATTCCAACCATTATGATTTTCAAAAATGGTGAAGTGATCGACATGCTCAATGGTGCAGTACCAAAAGCGCCTTTCGACAGCTGGTTAAACGAATCCCTGTAACATTCGCGGGGCATATCTTGTGCCCCGTTCTCTCCTCTGCGAAAATGGGGTTTTTCCTGCCTTTTCGCCCATGACTGATAACGCTGTACTTCAATTACGCGCCGAGCGCCTTGCGCGCGCCACCCGCCCTTTTCTGGCCCGAGGCAATCGTATTCGCCGCTGCCAGCGCTGCCTTTTACCGCTGAAAGTGTGTCTGTGCGAAACGCTTGCGCCGAGCGAGGCGAAAAGCCGCTTTTGTCTGGTCATGTTCGATACCGAACCGATGAAGCCCAGCAACACAGGGCGTTTGATCGCCGATATTCTACCCAACACCGCAGCGTTTCAGTGGTCGCGCACTGAGCCACCTCAGGCTCTGCTCGACCTGGTGGCAAGCCCGGACTATCAGCCCATGGTCGTTTTCCCGGCATCATATGCAGGCGAACAACGTCAGGTACTTACGGCGCCACCATCCGGTAAGCCGCCGCTGTTTATTATGCTCGACGGCACCTGGACCGAAGCAAGAAAGATGTTTCGCAAAAGCCCTTATCTTGATGCGCTGCCGGTGATTTCCGTCGATCTGTCGCGTGTTTCGGCCTATCGCTTGCGTGAAGCGCATGCCGACGGTCAATATTGCACCGCTGAAGTCGCCATAGCGCTACTGGATCTGGCGGGCGATACCCAGGCGGCCGGCGCGCTGGGCAGTCACTTCTCCTGCTTCCGCGAACGTTATCTTGCGGGAAAAACCGTTCATAAGGGTAGTGTCACAGCAACTGAGGCAGAAAGCGTTTAAAATCATCAGGTCGCTTGCATTCACAGGAGGCCTGCATGAGCCAGAGAGGGTTAGAAGCGCTACTCCGTCCGAAATCCATTGCCGTTATTGGCGCCTCGATGAAACCGGACCGCGCAGGGTATCTGATGATGCGCAATCTGCTGGCTGGCGGATTTAACGGCCCGGTCATGCCCGTTACGCCCGCTTATAAGGCGGTACAGGGGGTGCTGGCGTGGCCGGACGTGCAAAGTTTACCGTTTGTTCCCGACCTCGCCGTGCTCTGTACGCATGCGAAACGAAACCTCGAATTGCTTGAGTCGCTCGGTCAGAAAGGCTGTAAAACCTGCATTATTCTTTCCTCGCCTCCTGAACAGCAGCCCGAACTGCTGGCCTGCGCCAGCCGCTACCAGATGCGCATTCTTGGTCCAAATAGCCTCGGTCTGCTTGCGCCCTGGCAAGGGCTGAATGCCAGTTTTTCCCCGGTTCCGATCCGTAAAGGCAAACTGGCCTTTATTTCGCAGTCGGCTGCGGTATCCAATACCATCCTCGACTGGGCGCAGCAGCGTGAGATGGGCTTTTCCTATTTCATTGCCCTCGGCGACAGCCTGGACATTGACGTCGATGAGCTGTTGGATTTCCTGGCGCGTGACAGCAAAACCAGCGCTATCCTGCTCTACCTTGAACACCTGAGCGACGCCCGTCGTTTTGTGTCGGCGTCGCGTAGCGCATCACGTAATAAACCGATTCTGGTCATCAAAAGCGGGCGCAGCCCCGCGGCTCAGCGCCTGCTACATTCCCGTTCCGGGATGGATCCCGCATGGGATGCAGCGATCCAGCGCGCCGGTTTATTGCGGGTACAGGATACGCACGAGCTTTTTTCCGCCGTCGAAACGTTAAGCCACATGCGCCCCCTGCGCGGTGAAAAGCTGATGATTGTCAGCAACGGTGCAGCTCCCGCCGCCCTGGCGCTGGACGAGCTCTGGCTACGCAACGGCAAGCTGGCCACGCTGGGTGAAGAGACGCTCCGGCGCCTGCGGGATGCGTTACCGGGAAGCGTTGTTCCCGATAATCCCCTCGATTTGCGCGATGATGCCAGCAGCGATCGTTACATTAAGGCGATCACGATTTTGCTGGATAGCCAGGACTTTGATGCGCTGATGATTATCCATTCGCCCAGCGCGGTTGCGCCAGGCAGCGAAAGTGCGCGTGCGCTGATTGAGGCGGTCCGAAACCATCCCCGCGGTAAATACGTTACCCTGCTGACCAACTGGTGCGGCGAATTCTCCTCGCAGGAGGCACGGCGTCTGTTTAGTGAAGCCGGGTTGCCAACCTACCGTACCCCAGAGGGCACCATTACCGCGTTTATGCATATGGTTGAATACCGCCGCAACCAGAAGCAGCTGCGTGAAACGCCTGCCCTGCCGGGCAATCTCACCGCAAATTCGGTGGATGTGCACAGGCTTTTGCAGCAGGCCATCGAAGAGGGCGCCACTTCTCTTGATACACATGAGGTACAACCCATTCTTGGCAGTTATGGAATGCAAACCCTGCCCACCTGGATTGCCGGCGACAGCGCTGAGGCGGTACATATTGCTGAGCAGATTGGTTATCCGGTCGCGCTGAAGCTGCGCTCTCCCGATATTCCGCACAAATCGGATGTGCAGGGCGTCATGCTGTATCTGCGCACCGCGACAGAAGTACAACAGGCCGCGGATGCCATTATCGATCGCGTAAAAATGACGTGGCCACAGGCCAGGATCCACGGCCTGCTGGTGCAGAGCATGGCCAACCGTGCAGGTGCGCAGGAGCTGCGCGTGGTTGTCGAACACGATCCGGTTTTTGGTCCGCTCATTATGCTGGGTGAAGGCGGCGTTGAGTGGCGGCCAGAAGAACAGGCGGTTGTCGCGCTTCCCCCTCTGAACATGAACCTGGCGCGTTATTTAATTATTCAGGCCATCAAAAGCAAAAAAATCCGCGGGAGAAGCGCTCTGCGGCCGCTTGATATCGCCGGATTAAGCCAGTTTCTGGTGAAGGTCTCCAACCTCATTGTTGACTGTGCGGAGATCCAGCGCCTGGATATTCACCCCCTTCTTGCCTCCGGAAATGAATTTACAGCCCTGGACGTGACGCTGGATATTGCGCCCTATATCGGTGACCCGGAAAGCCGTCTCGCCATTCGTCCTTATCCTCTTCATCTGGAAGAGTGGGTGGAGATGAAAAATGGGGAGCGGGCGCTGTTTCGCCCTATCCTGCCGGAAGACGAGCCGCTGCTGCGGGCGTTCATCTCGCAGGTGACGAAGGAAGATTTGTACTATCGCTATTTCAGCGAAATCAATGAATTTACCCACGACGATTTAGCCAATATGACCCAGATCGACTACGATCGAGAAATGGCGATTGTGGCGGTCCGCCGTTCCGGAGCGGGAGAGGAGATCCTCGGCGTGACGCGCGCTATTTCCGACCCGGATAACGTGGATGCCGAGTTTGCCGTACTGGTGCGTTCCGATCTTAAGGGTTTGGGGTTGGGCAGACGGCTGCTCGAAAAACTCATTGGTTATACGCGCGATCACGGATTGTCACGCCTGAATGGCATTACTATGCCAAACAATCGGGGTATGGTGACCCTGGCGCGGAAGCTCGGTTTTGACGTTGATATCCAGCTGGATGAAGGCATTGTCTCTCTGTCCCTCAGCCTGACTTCGACGGATAAACAAGAGTAAGCTGCTGGAAATGTTACCCACTTTTACCGGCACTGGGGTATCATTGTCCGCTTATGTTGTTTGCCTGGTACAGACAACCCTTCAATGAACAGAGAAGAAACGCACTGTGATGTTGTCAAAATTTAAGCGTAATAAACATCAACAACACCTTGCTCAACTACCGAAGATTTCTCAGTCAGTTGATGATGTAGAGTTCTTTTATGCTCCCGCTCATTTCCGGGAGACGCTTCTTGAAAAGATTGCCAGCGCTACGCGACGTATTTGCATTGTGGCGCTCTATCTTGAACAAGATGAAGGTGGGCGTGCGATCCTGAACGCGCTCTATGAAGCGAAACGTCAGCGTCCGGAACTGGATGTTCGCGTGCTGGTTGACTGGCACCGTGCTCAGCGTGGCCGTATTGGTGCGGCTGCCTCGAATACCAATGCTGACTGGTATTGCCGCACGGCCCAGGAAAATCCGGGTATTGATATCCCGGTGTATGGCGTACCGGTGAATACCCGTGAAGCGCTTGGCGTTCTTCATTTTAAAGGATTTATCATTGATGACAGCGTCCTTTATAGCGGCGCCAGCCTGAATGATGTGTATCTCCATCAGCTCGATAAATACCGCTACGATCGCTACCATCTGATCCGCAATCCGCAGATGGCTGACATCATGTTCAACTGGGTTGATAAAAACCTGGTTCATGGTCGGGGTGTGCACCGTCTTGACGATCCTCATCGCCCGAAAAGCCCGGAAATCAAAAACGACGTTCGCTCCTTCCGCCAGGAACTGCGCGATGCGGTTTATCGTTTTCAGGGTGATGCCAGTAATGAAGAACTGTCCGTTACGCCCCTGGTAGGCCTGGGGAAATCCAGCCTGCTGAACAAGACCATCTTTCATTTGATGCCGTGCGCTGAACATAAGCTCACCATCTGCACCCCTTACTTTAACCTTCCCGCCGTTCTGGTGCGTAATATCATTCAGCTGCTGCGTGATGGTAAAAAGGTGGAAATCATTGTCGGGGATAAAACGGCAAATGACTTTTTCATTCCGGAAGATCAGCCTTTCAAGATCATCGGCG
Source organism: Enterobacter sp. MGH 38 (assembly GCF_000492855.1). Lineage (NCBI taxonomy): Bacteria > Pseudomonadati > Pseudomonadota > Gammaproteobacteria > Enterobacterales > Enterobacteriaceae > Enterobacter > Enterobacter sp. MGH 38. The sequence continues at coordinate 2,469,936 of NZ_KI535608.1, forward strand.
CACTGCCTTATCTCTATGAGATTAACCTGCGCCGCTTCCTGAGCCGTTTACAGTACTATGTGAACACGGACCAGCTGGTTGTGCGTCTCTGGAAAGATGAAGACAACAGCTATCACCTCAAAGGGATGTGGGTGGATGACGAGTGGATGCTGCTGACCGGTAATAACCTGAACCCACGCGCCTGGCGTCTGGATCTGGAAAACGCCATCCTTATTCATGATCCTCACCATGCGTTAGCCGCGAAACGCGATCGTGAGCTGGAGCTTATACGCACGCATACCACCGTGGTTCGTCATTATCGCGATCTGCAAAGCATCGCTGATTATCCGGTGAAAGTTCGCAAGCTGATTCGCCGTCTACGTCGGATCCGTATCGACCGCCTCATCAGCCGCATTCTGTAATACACGAGCCCTGTCATCGACGGGGCTTTTTTTATGGAGTCTGTTAATGCGTACGCCTTTCCTGATAATCCCTCTTTTCCTGACCGGTTGCAGCCATATGGCTAATGATAACTGGTCGGGTCAGGATAAAGCTCAACACTTTCTGGCGTCTGCAATGTTGTCCGCTGCGGGTAATGAGTATGCGCTGCACCAGGGGTATAGCCGGGATCGAAGTGCCACAATGGGGCTCATGTTCTCCATTAGCCTGGGGGCATCAAAAGAACTTTGGGATAGCCGCCCCTCGGGAAGCGGCTGGAGCTGGAAAGATTTTGCCTGGGACGTAGCCGGGGCAACAACCGGCTACGCCGTCTGGCAGATGGCGCATTATTAAAGGCGAATCCCTTTTCCTTTACGATGCAGCATCAGGGAGACAATAAACGCCAGCGCCCCCATGATGGTGACATACCAGAAGAAGGTCGTTTCACTGCCCCATGACTTTAGGGATAGCGCGACATATTCTGCCGAACCGCCAAACAGGGCGTTAGCGACCGCATAAGAGAGGCCTACGCCCAGCGCCCTCACCTGTGCGGGAAACATTTCCGCTTTCAAAATGCCACTGATTGCCGTGTAAAAACTAATAATAATAAGTGCCACCATAATCAAAGCGAAAGCGGCATACGGAGAGGTTGTATGCTGTAGCGCCGTCAAAAGCGGAACAGTCCCCAGGGTGAGCATGCCACCAAAGATCAGCATGGAGGTGCGGCGACCTATTTTGTCCGACAGCGCGCCAACAATCGGCTGTATGAGCATAAAGACCAGTAACGCCACCGTCATGACGACGCTCGCAACGTTAGCATGCATGCCCGTGGTGTTGACCAGATATTTTTGCATATAGGTGGTGAAGGTATAGAAGCTTAGCGAGCCTGCGGCGGTAAAGCCTAGTACCATCAAAAATGCTTTGCGGTTACGCCACAGCCCTTTCATCGAACCGGCTTCTTTCAGCGCCCTGACCTCCTGTTGGGAGGTTTCATCAAGCTGACGGCGTAACCACAGCGCCACAACCGCCAGGGCGGCCCCCAGGGCAAACGGTATGCGCCAGCCCCAGGCGCGTAAATCTTCATCGCTAAGGATTTGTTGAAGGAGCACCACAACCAGTAACGCCAGTAGCTGTCCGCCAATGAGGGTTACATACTGGAATGATGCATAGAAACCTTTGCGCCCTTCAACAGCCACTTCGCTCATGTATGTCGCGCTGGTGCCGTATTCGCCACCCACTGACAGCCCCTGGAACAGACGTGCCAGCAGCAACAACGCCGGTGCCCATGTTCCGATAGTGTCATATCCGGGAAGGCAGGCAATCACCAGCGAGCCGACGCACATCATGCATACGGAGATGAGCATGGATGTCTTGCGCCCTTTCCTGTCCGCGATCCTGCCGAACAGCCATCCGCCAATGGGACGCATCAGGAACCCGGCGGCAAAAACGCCTGCGGTTTGCAGAAGCTGCGTTGTGGTGTTCCCTGATGGGAAAAAGATATGCGCAAAGTAGAGTGAACAGAATGAATAGACGTAAAAATCAAACCACTCTACAAGGTTCCCCGATGAAGCTCCAACGATTGCCCAAACCCGACGGCGAGTATCCTTGCCTGCTAAACTTGTGTTATCCGTATCTGCACTGGCTACGGTTTCTGTCATTTTAAAATCCCCTGTCTCACATTGCGGGCCATTGCCCACAAACAGTAAAACCGGATTTAAAACGAATCGTTAGGTAAATAAAATGTTTCCAATATGTTTCATTGGATTTTGTGAACTCGATCAGGTATCGAATTATTAGCGGACGTAGTAATTATCCCCACGCTTGCTGGTGAGCCTTTTTTCGCTGCAAATAATCTTCATCGGCACGAATTTTATCCCACCACGTTTTGAATACCGCAGCGGCCTCTGCTTTTACTGGATCGTGATCGAGGGGTTTGACCTGGCGCTTCTCATCATACTTTTTTCCGCCTTTATGATTGGCGTATCGCCGGGCACGGGTGTATCCCATCTGTATGAATTTACGCGCCATATCCATACCTACAAAATCGTTATTCCTGCGGTACTCTTCAAAGAGGGCGTAGATCTCTTCTGCCGAACGCGCTGCGACTTCAGCATTTTTATAACGCCAGTGTGGAAGGATTTCGCTTTTATAAGGCTCGACCATCAATACGCCCTGCTCACCCCGGCCCACCTGATACCGTTCGGGATGTTCGCGAAAATTAATATTGGCAAAATCTTGTTGATAATCAAAGGGACGAGTCAAAGCGGCACCATTGTTAAAATTGTTTTAACAATTGTAGGCCGGATAAGGGGAAGCCGCCATCCAGCATGTTTTCCGCGCCCAAAGCAAAAAACCCCGTACCTTACGGTACGGGGTTTTTCTTGTTTGATGCCTGGCAGTTCCCTACTCTCACATGGGGAGACCCCACACTACCATCGGCGCTACGGCGTTTCACTTCTGAGTTCGGCATGGGGTCAGGTGGGACCACCGCGCTACAGCCGCCAGGCAAATTCTTGTGCTCTGTCCTGTGTCTTTCGCACTGATACTGCGTTGGCTGCTCTCGTAAAGTCAGTCACATACCTCAGTATGCTCCTTCCTTTCCTTCGTTTGCCGCCTTGTCTCAGCGCAAAATCCTTCGGACTCTGAATCTAAGCTGAAAATTTCGTCTCTTCGCCAAAACACCTTCGGCGTTGTAAGGTTAAGCCTCACGGTTCATTAGTATCGGTTAGCTCAACGCATCGCTGCGCTTACACACCCGACCTATCAACGTCGTCGTCTTCAACGTTCCTTCAGGAGACTTAAAGTCTCAGGGAGAACTCATCTCGGGGCAAGTTTCGTGCTTAGATGCTTTCAGCACTTATCTCTTCCGCATTTAGCTACCGGGCAGTGCCATTGGCATGACAACCCGAACACCAGTGATGCGTCCACTCCGGTCCTCTCGTACTAGGAGCAGCCCCCCTCAATTCTCCAGCGCCCACGGCAGATAGGGACCGAACTGTCTCACGACGTTCTAAACCCAGCTCGCGTACCACTTTAAATGGCGAACAGCCATACCCTTGGGACCTACTTCAGCCCCAGGATGTGATGAGCCGACATCGAGGTGCCAAACACCGCCGTCGATATGAACTCTTGGGCGGTATCAGCCTGTTATCCCCGGAGTACCTTTTATCCGTTGAGCGATGGCCCTTCCATTCAGAACCACCGGATCACTATGACCTGCTTTCGCACCTGCTCGCGCCGTCACGCTCGCAGTCAAGCTGGCTTATGCCATTGCACTAACCTCCTGATGTCCGACCAGGATTAGCCAACCTTCGTGCTCCTCCGTTACTCTTTGGGAGGAGACCGCCCCAGTCAAACTACCCACCAGACACTGTCCGCAACCCGGATCACGGGTCTACGTTAGAACACCAGCCATTAAAGGGTGGTATTTCAAGGATGGCTCCACGCAGACTGGCGTCCACGCTTCAAAGCCTCCCACCTATCCTACACATCAAGGACCAGTGTTCAGTGTCAAGCTATAGTAAAGGTTCACGGGGTCTTTCCGTCTTGCCGCGGGTACACTGCATCTTCACAGCGAGTTCAATTTCACTGAGTCTCGGGTGGAGACAGCCTGGCCATCATTACGCCATTCGTGCAGGTCGGAACTTACCCGACAAGGAATTTCGCTACCTTAGGACCGTTATAGTTACGGCCGCCGTTTACCGGGGCTTCGATCAAGAGCTTCGCGTTGCCGCTAACCCCATCAATTAACCTTCCGGCACCGGGCAGGCGTCACACCGTATACGTCCACTTTCGTGTTTGCACAGTGCTGTGTTTTTAATAAACAGTTGCAGCCAGCTGGTATCTTCGACTGATTTCAGCTCCGTCCGCAGGGACTTCACCTACCTATCAGCGTGCCTTCTCCCGAAGTTACGGCACCATTTTGCCTAGTTCCTTCACCCGAGTTCTCTCAAGCGCCTTGGTATTCTCTACCTGACCACCTGTGTCGGTTTGGGGTACGATTTCGTGTTACCTGATGCTTAGAGGCTTTTCCTGGAAGCAGGGCATTTATCACTTCAGCACCGTAGTGCCTCGTCATCACACCTCAGCGTTAAAAGGTACCGGATTTACCTGGAACCTCCGCCTACATGCTTAAACCGGGACAACCGTCGCCCGGCTGACATAGCCTTCTCCGTCCCCCCTTCGCAGTAACACCAAGTACAGGAATATTAACCTGTTTCCCATCGACTACGCCTTTCGGCCTCGCCTTAGGGGTCGACTCACCCTGCCCCGATTAACGTTGGACAGGAACCCTTGGTCTTCCGGCGAGCGGGCTTTTCACCCGCTTTATCGTTACTTATGTCAGCATTCGCACTTCTGATACCTCCAGCATGCCTCACAGCACACCTTCAACGGCTTACAGAACGCTCCCCTACCCAACAACACATAAGTGTCGCTGCCGCAGCTTCGGTGCATGGTTTAGCCCCGTTACATCTTCCGCGCAGGCCGACTCGACCAGTGAGCTATTACGCTTTCTTTAAATGATGGCTGCTTCTAAGCCAACATCCTGGCTGTCTGTGCCTTCCCACATCGTTTCCCACTTAACCATGACTTTGGGACCTTAGCTGGCGGTCTGGGTTGTTTCCCTCTTCACGACGGACGTTAGCACCCGCCGTGTGTCTCCCGTGATAACATTCTTCGGTATTCGTAGTTTGCATCGGGTTGGTAAGCCGGGATGGCCCCCTAGCCGAAACAGTGCTCTACCCCCGAAGATGAGTTCACGAGGCGCTACCTAAATAGCTTTCGGGGAGAACCAGCTATCTCCCGGTTTGATTGGCCTTTCACCCCCAGCCACAGGTCATCCGCTAATTTTTCAACATTAGTCGGTTCGGTCCTCCAGTTAGTGTTACCCAACCTTCAACCTGCCCATGGCTAGATCACCGGGTTTCGGGTCTATACCCTGCAACTTAACGCCCAGTTAAGACTCGGTTTCCCTTCGGCTCCCCTATACGGTTAACCTTGCTACAGAATATAAGTCGCTGACCCATTATACAAAAGGTACGCAGTCACACCCGAAGGTGCTCCCACTGCTTGTACGTACACGGTTTCAGGTTCTTTTTCACTCCCCTCGCCGGGGTTCTTTTCGCCTTTCCCTCACGGTACTGGTTCACTATCGGTCAGTCAGGAGTATTTAGCCTTGGAGGATGGTCCCCCCATATTCAGACAGGATACCACGTGTCCCGCCCTACTCTTCGAGTTCACAGCAAGTGTGCTTTCGTGTACGGGACTATCACCCTGTACCGTCGGACTTTCCAGACCGTTCCACTAACACACAAGCTGATTCAGACTCCGGGCTGCTCCCCGTTCGCTCGCCGCTACTGGGGGAATCTCGGTTGATTTCTTTTCCTCGGGGTACTTAGATGTTTCAGTTCCCCCGGTTCGCCTCGTTAACCTATGTATTCAGTTAACGATAGTGTGTCGAAACACACTGGGTTTCCCCATTCGGACATCGCCGGGTCAAAGGTTCATATCACCTCGCCGGCGCTTTTCGCAGATTAGCACGTCCTTCATCGCCTCTGACTGCCAGGGCATCCACCGTGTACGCTTAGTCGCTTAACCTCACAACCCGAAGATGTTTCACTTCCGATTGCGAAAATTTGAGAGACTCGAACACACATGAGCTGTGTGTCGTTTCAATTTTCAGCTTGATCCAGATTATTAAAGAGCAAATATCTCAAACGTGACTCGTAAGTCAGTTTTGAGATATGACGGCAGGTGACTTTCACTCACGAACCAGCAAGTGGCGTCCCCTAGGGGATTCGAACCCCTGTTACCGCCGTGAAAGGGCGGTGTCCTGGGCCTCTAGACGAAGGGGACGTACAGTCTCAATCGCAAGACGCCTTGCTATTTACTTTTCATCAGACAATCTGTGTGGACACTACAAAGGCAGGTTCTTTAAGGTAAGGAGGTGATCCAACCGCAGGTTCCCCTACGGTTACCTTGTTACGACTTCACCCCAGTCATGAATCACAAAGTGGTAAGCGCCCTCCCGAAGGTTAAGCTACCTACTTCTTTTGCAACCCACTCCCATGGTGTGACGGGCGGTGTGTACAAGGCCCGGGAACGTATTCACCGTGGCATTCTGATCCACGATTACTAGCGATTCCGACTTCATGGAGTCGAGTTGCAGACTCCAATCCGGACTACGACGCACTTTATGAGGTCCGCTTGCTCTCGCGAGGTCGCTTCTCTTTGTATGCGCCATTGTAGCACGTGTGTAGCCCTACTCGTAAGGGCCATGATGACTTGACGTCATCCCCACCTTCCTCCAGTTTATCACTGGCAGTCTCCTTTGAGTTCCCGGCCTGACCGCTGGCAACAAAGGATAAGGGTTGCGCTCGTTGCGGGACTTAACCCAACATTTCACAACACGAGCTGACGACAGCCATGCAGCACCTGTCTCAGAGTTCCCGAAGGCACCAATCCATCTCTGGAAAGTTCTCTGGATGTCAAGAGTAGGTAAGGTTCTTCGCGTTGCATCGAATTAAACCACATGCTCCACCGCTTGTGCGGGCCCCCGTCAATTCATTTGAGTTTTAACCTTGCGGCCGTACTCCCCAGGCGGTCGACTTAACGCGTTAGCTCCGGAAGCCACGCCTCAAGGGCACAACCTCCAAATCGACATCGTTTACGGCGTGGACTACCAGGGTATCTAATCCTGTTTGCTCCCCACGCTTTCGCACCTGAGCGTCAGTCTTTGTCCAGGGGGCCGCCTTCGCCACCGGTATTCCTCCAGATCTCTACGCATTTCACCGCTACACCTGGAATTCTACCCCCCTCTACAAGACTCTAGCCTGCCAGTTTCGAATGCAGTTCCCAGGTTGAGCCCGGGGATTTCACATCCGACTTGACAGACCGCCTGCGTGCGCTTTACGCCCAGTAATTCCGATTAACGCTTGCACCCTCCGTATTACCGCGGCTGCTGGCACGGAGTTAGCCGGTGCTTCTTCTGCGGGTAACGTCAATCGACAAGGTTATTAACCTTATCGCCTTCCTCCCCGCTGAAAGTACTTTACAACCCGAAGGCCTTCTTCATACACGCGGCATGGCTGCATCAGGCTTGCGCCCATTGTGCAATATTCCCCACTGCTGCCTCCCGTAGGAGTCTGGACCGTGTCTCAGTTCCAGTGTGGCTGGTCATCCTCTCAGACCAGCTAGGGATCGTCGCCTAGGTGAGCCGTTACCCCACCTACTAGCTAATCCCATCTGGGCACATCCGATGGCAAGAGGCCCGAAGGTCCCCCTCTTTGGTCTTGCGACGTTATGCGGTATTAGCTACCGTTTCCAGTAGTTATCCCCCTCCATCAGGCAGTTTCCCAGACATTACTCACCCGTCCGCCACTCGTCAGC